>NZ_CP108019.1:4800000-8572109 GCF_036147535.1 Streptomyces sp. NBC_00322
CCCGCTGCGGCCGTACATGTCGGCGCATCTGAAGAAGGTCATCTCCCCGGAGCAGGTCGAGGCATGGGCCAAGGACCTCGGCGACCTCCCCGACGACGGCATCACCTTCTTCAAGTAGTCAGCAGCGTCTTCCCGGTGGCCCTGGCCCGCGGCCGGGGCTGCCTCTGTGGACGCAGCCCGTCCGCAGTGGTGCCCCCCGCCTACACTGGACCCGTGGTGAGCACCGACTGGAAGAGCGACCTGCGGCAGCGCGGCTACCGGCTGACCCCCCAGCGCCAGCTTGTCCTCGAAGCCGTCGACAAGCTTGAGCACGCGACGCCCGACGACATCCTCTCCGAGGTGCGCAAGACCGCGTCCGGCGTGAACATCTCCACCGTCTACCGCACCCTGGAGCTCCTCGAAGAGCTCGACCTGGTCTCCCACGCCCACCTCGGCCACGGCGCCCCCACCTACCACCTCGCCGACCGCCACCACCACATCCACCTGGTCTGCCGGGACTGTACGAATGTGATCGAGGCGGATGTCGAGGTCGCGGCGGACTTCACCGCGAAGCTGCGCGACACCTTCGGCTTCGAGACGGACATGAAGCACTTCGCGATCTTCGGCCGCTGTGAGACGTGCACCGCTGAGGCGCCGACTACCGAGTCGTAGGCTTACCGCATGAAAAGCCCTCTGCTGTCCCTGCCGGGCGCCGTCGCCGCCGAAGGACATGACGAAGGAGTCGCCGCGCACTACGGCGATCTGTTCCGCGAACAGCGCGCCCTCGCGGACGGCACCGGCCTCGTCGATCTCTCGCACCGCGGTGTCGTCACCGTCACCGGCGACGACCGTCTGAGCTGGCTGCATCTGCTGCTCACCCAGCATGTGAGCGAGCTTCCGCCGGGGCAGGCCACCGAGGCGCTGATCCTCTCCGCGCACGGCCACATCGAGCACGCGCTGTATCTCGTCGACGACGGCGAGACGGTCTGGGCGCACGTGGAGCCCGGCACGCAGGAGGCGCTGATCGGCTATCTGGAGACGATGAAGTTCTTCTACCGGGTCGAAGTGGCCGACCGCACCGAGGAGTTCGCTGTGGTGCATCTGCCCGCCGGCTCCATCGCCAAGGCGCCCGAGGGCGTGGTCGTACGGGAGACCGCACACGGCCGCGATCTGTTTCTGCCGCGCGCCGACCTGGAGTCGTACGCGGCGGAGAACGGCCCGGCCGCCGGGATCCTGGCGTACGAGGCACTGCGCATCGAGACCCACCGCCCCCGCCTCGGCTTCGAGACCGACCACCGCACCATCCCGCACGAGCTGGGCTGGATCGGCAGCGCCGTCCACCTCCAGAAGGGCTGCTACCGCGGCCAGGAGACCGTCGCGCGCGTCCACAACCTGGGGAAGCCGCCGCGTCGCCTGGTCTTTCTCCACCTGGACGGCAGCGAGGTGCACCTGCCGCCGCACGGCACCCCGCTCCGGCTCGCGTCGGAGGGCACGGAGGGTCGCCAGCTGGGCTTTGTGACCACGTCCGCCCGCCACCACGAGCTCGGCCCGATCGCGCTGGCGCTGGTCAAGCGCAATGTGCCGATGGACGCGGAGCTGCTGGCCGGAGACACGGCGGCGGCGCAGGAACCCGTCGTCGAGCCGTAGCCCCAGCCCCGGCCCGGCGGCCCCAGTGGTCGCCCGAAACGCCGACCTGGGCACGTCCACGTGGCCCAGGTCTGCTGGGCAGGGGTTCGTCTCCTGGCCGGCGTCTTTCGGAGGATCCGGAAGACGCTCTCAGACCTCGATGATCACCGTGAACGGGCCGTGGTTCGTGAGCGAGACGCGCATGTCCGCCCCGAACCGGCCCGTCCGCACGGTCGCGCCCAGCGCCCGCAGCTGCGCCACCACCTCGTCGACCAGCGGCTCGGCCACATCACCGGGCGCGGCCGCGTTCCAGGTGGGGCGTCGGCCCTTACGGGCGTCCCCGTAGAGAGTGAACTGCGAAATCACGAGCAAGGGCGCATTCACGTCCGAGCAGGACTTCTCGCCCTCCAGGATCCGCACCGACCACAGCTTGCGGGCCAGCTGCGCCGCCTTCTCCCCGGTGTCCTCGTGGGTGACTCCCACCAGCACACACAGTCCTTCGCCGACGATCTCGCCGACCGTCTCGCCTGCCACGACGACGCTCGCGCCGTCCACCCTCTGCACCACCGCACGCATACAGACCAACCTATCTGGGGCTGAACGGGTGCAGAGCACCTGCGTCAGGTGCGCACGGAGTGGCACGATGCATCAAGGCGGTGCTTCCCCCAGGCCCTCCGGGCCCGGGGAGACCACATGCACCGGTCGAGGGGACGGACACACGCATATGAGCACATCTGGCGCCGGGCAGCCGCTGCCCGGTCCCGTATCCACACCTGCATCTCGAGTCGGAACGACGTGTGCGGTGCGGCCGCCCATGCAGCGCATCTCCGGCGCCCTGCCGGAGCCCCCGGAGTACGACCTCCCCGCCCTTCGGCTGCCCGAGCTGCGCACCCTGCGCCGTGACTCGCATCGTGACGAGGCGGATCTGAGCTACGTACGACGGCTGCTGCAGGGACGGATCGACATCCTGCGGGCCGAGCTGGCCCGGCGCAGGGACCCGGTGACCCCGGTCGTCCCGGAGTCCACGGTCGTCGACCGGCTGTCGGAGATCCTGGCGGACGCGCCGTCGCGGCACCGCTCCTCCGCGCGCCATGTCACGCTCTCGACGCCGCACAACGAGGAGTACCGGCGGCTGGCCGCCGACATGCTCGCCGATGTCGAGCTCTCTGACCTCGATGCCCGTACGGACGAGGAGCTGCACGCGGCGATGGGACAGCTGATCCGCTACGAACAGCAGGTCTCCCGCCGCCGTCAGCTGCTTCAGCGGACCGCGGACGACTGCAGCGCGGAGATCGCCCGCAGGTACCGTGAAGGCGAAGCGCAAGTGGACGACCTGCTCACCTGAAGCGATTGATCGCACCGAGTCTTCCGGGGAGCGGGCTCACGCCCCGGAAGGCCGCCATGAGCTCCCCCCTTCCGCCACCTCGTGCTCGCCGAGCCCGGCTCGGCAGGATCGGCGCGATCCGCGCGGTCTTCTCGTCGTACCGGGGCTGTGGAAACTCGGATGCGGGGCGATCGGCGTTCGGCCTAGCGTGGTCCGCATGAGCGTCGAAACCCGCGTCATCACCGAGTCCGAGTACCCCGACTGGCTGCGGGCACTGAACACCGGCTTTCTGCGGCCGCCGGTGATCTCGGACGAGGAGGTCGCATCGCGCCGGCCGCACACCGACCTCGCGCGGGTGCGCGGCGCGTTCGACGAAGGCCGCTGTGTGGCGACGTTCCGCTCCTTCGAGCAGCAGCTCACGACCGTGGGCGGCGCCGCGCTCCCGGCGAGCGCCGTCTCGAACGTCACGGTCTCGCCCACCCACCGCCGCCGTGGCCTGCTCAGCCGCATGATGGCCGCGGACCTCGCCGAGGCGAAGGAACGCGGCGACGTCGTGTCCACGCTGATCGCCGCGGAGTACCCGATATACGGGCGCTACGGCTTCGGCCCCGCCGCCTGGATGACCGAATGGGCGGTCGACGTCCCGCGCACGGGCCTCGACCCTCGCTGGTCGGGCCCGTCCGACGGCAGCCGCATCGACCTGGTGGACGCGGCTGACGTACGCAAACTCGGCCCGGAACTGCATGCGCGGCTGGCGGCCGTGCAGCCGGGCGTGGTGAGCCGCAACGAGCGCTGGTGGCAGCTGAACACGGGCCAGGTGCAGTTGCCCGGCCAGCCCTGGACGGAGCCGTACTACGCGGTCCACCGCTCCGCGTCCGGGGAGATCGAGGGCCTGCTGGCCTACGAGGCGGACGACAAGTGGGGCGACGCCAAGCAGCCGCTGAACACCGCGACGGTGCGCGAGTTGCTGGCGCTGACGCCTGCGGCGGAGCGTGCGCTGTGGCACTACGTCTGCTCGGTCGACTGGATAGCCACGGTCAAGTCGGGCTTTCGCGCTCCGGACGACCTGCTCCCGCTGCTGCTCCCGGACCCGCGCGCGGCGCGGATCCTGACGCACGCGGACTTCCTGTGGGTGCGGATCCTGGATGTCGTACGGGCCCTGGAGGCGCGCACGTACGCGGCCGCCGCGACCCTGGTCCTGGACGTCCAGGACTCCGCGGGCCTGGCGGGCGGCACCTTCCGGCTGGACGCCTCACCGGAGGGGGCGGTGTGCGCCCCGTCGGTCGAGTCGCCCGATCTGACGCTGGATGTACGGGAGTTGGGTGCGCTGTACCTGGGTGACGAGTCGGCGGTCAGGCTGTCGGCACTGGGTCTGGCGGCCGAGGGGACGCCGGGGGCGGCGGCCGTGGCGGACGCGTTGTTCCGTACGTCGCGGCGGCCCTGGTGCCCGGACGTGTTCTGACGTCCGGGCGGGTGGTCAGGGCGCGGTCAGGGTCCGGCGCTCACGGCGGGCGCCACCAGCAGGAGGCCGCCGATTCCTGCGCAGGTGGCGTTCTCTGTCTTCAGTCCGGCGGCCAGCAGGGCGAGTCCCAGCGCAGCCATGGCGCCGAAGCGCCACTGCACGTACTGCTCGATGACAAGAGTGATCAAGGGCACGGCGATCCCTCCTCAAGGTGGGGAGTGGAGCGGCACAAGGGATGCGGACGGATCCGCGCGCGACATCCGTACGACGGTGGACGGGCGAGCAGGGAAGTGCGGTGGCGCTTCGCCAGGTTGGACGAGTTGGCGACCAACTTCAATGAAGTTGTCCCCTCTTGGTTGCGGTTCATAAACAACTTCCGGGGAACTCCCGCTAGTTAGCCAGAAGTTGTAGCGTTTTGTTGTGACCCATGAGCACGCTGCAGTGAACGGTGTCAGGAAGCGCCCCTCGCCCGCCGAAGTGGCAGAGATTCTGACCGAACGCATCCGCTCCGGCCGGCTGAAGAGCGGTGAGCGGATGCCGACCCAGGAGAGCCTGGCCGAAGAGTTCGGCGTGGAGCGACGCGCTGTGCGCCAGGCGCTTGATCTGCTGCGCGAGGCTGGTCTGCTCACCGCTGCCGTCAAGGGCGCTCCCGCCCGGATCGCACTCCCGCCCGAGGCGGACCCCGCTGTGGAGGAGCCCCAGCAGACGGCCGCCGGGCTGGGGCCCCGCCTCATCGAGGCGTTCGAGAAACCCCATGTCCGTATCGACGCGGTCTCGCTGACCGCGGAGTCCCTCAACATGGCACTCGCCGAGCCGCTCCAGCTCATCCGCTCGGGCCGGATCACGCCCGAGACCGTGAAGGTCCGGGTGATGGTGCCCTCGCGCGACCTGGACCTCGCCTTTCCCCGCCCGGCGGAGGAGGAGTCCGGCGACGGCCAACTGGTCCACGATCACTGGCTGTCGCTGCGCAACAACCACGGCGCCGTCCTGCGCCACAGCCTGCGCGCCCTGCGCAGCACCCGCGGCATCGACGTCGAGGTGACGCTCAGGGCGCTGCCGTTCACCCCGCCCGTGAAGCTGTATCTGCTGAACGGCTCTGAGGCGCTGTTCGCGTTCTACACCGTCACGAAGCGGGAGGAGCAGATCGACGACACACCCCTGGAGATCTTCGACGTGCTCGGCAGCAACTCGATGCTCTTCCCGTTCGGGCTGGGCGCAGGGGCACGGGACGAGGCCTTCGTGACGCAGGCGCAGGAGTGGTTCGACGGGCTGTGGGGCACGCTCGCCAAGGGAATCACCCTGGGCAGCTGATCGGCGCCACTCCTGTGGGCCTTCCGCTCGCTCCCCGCCAACTGCCCGACCGCTGAGGGCGGTTGCGGGCAGTATGGGGAGTGGTGGCACCGGCACGCCGCCCTCTGCCGCGACGGACGGAGCGACGTGACTGAATCGGACGTGACCGACCTGACCGATGTGCCCGACGTGACTGACCTGACCGGGGACCTGGTCGGCCTCTTCGACGCCGCCAAGTGCGTTCTCTTCGACTTCGACGGGCCGGTCTGCCATCTCTTCGACGGGCATCCGGCCTCCGGGATCGCTGCCGAGCTCCGGATCTGGGCGGCGCAGAACGTCCCGGGTGATGTGGTGGTGGAAGCGGGCTCCGTCGATGATCCCCTCGCCCTGCTGAGAGCCGCCGCGCTCATGTACCCGGACAGCGACCTGGTGAAGGAAATGGAGCAGCAGCTGACCTCGCAGGAGTTGCGGGCGACCCTGACGGCGGAGCCGACGGAAGACGCCGACCTGCTGATACGCCGGCTCGGCGCGGCCGGATTCCGGCTCGCCGTCACGACGAACAACTCCGAGCGCGCGGTGCGGAGCTATCTCGAGCGCACCGGCCTTTCGGATCTCTTCGGCGAGCACATTCACGGCCGGAAGCCGGATCCGAAACTCATGAAGCCGGACCCGGACTGCCTCAGGCGGGCGCTGGAGACGACCGGTTCGACCGCTGCCGAGTCCCTGATGATCGGGGACTCGGCAGCGGACTGCCGGGCGGCCTCCACACTCGGCGTCCCCTTCCTCGGATACGCGCGCGACGAGTCGAAGCGCGGGCCGCTTCGCTGGGCGGGGGCACAGGACAAGGCGATCGTGGCCACCATGTCGGAGCTGCTGCCGGTTCTCGACGCCCTGGAGTCGGCCCACCGTATGGACTGACTGCCAAGTGCATGGAGTCCATCGAAAGTTGGCCAATGCTGCCGACCAACTGACGAGAGTTGGACGGCTGCAGTAGTTTCGCGGTGGGGCGGCCCGTTCAAGGCGTCTTCGAGCAGTCCTGGCTACTTTTCGAAACGCGCCGGTCACCCAGGGCGGATCAGTCGGTTGTGGGCGAGTGACATCGCCGTAAACCTCCCCCGGAAACACCGGCCGGAAGGGTACCTTCCTCGAATCACTTCCTGATCCGGAACACCAAGGGCATCAGCCATGGCAGGCCATACGGCATCACAGGTTCACCGGCAAGCCGCCGAGCTGAGCGGTGGCGCCCGGGGAGTTGTGGGGCCACTCAAGGGCTACCACCACGAGACGTATGCCTTGCCGCTGCCCGATGAGAACCCCTTGAGTGCCCGTTACGCGCGCGGCAAGCTCCGTGCGCCGCGCCCCGGGGTGCTCTGGTTCGACCGGCGGTGTTTCACCTCCGAGGACCGTCTGCTGATGGCGCTCCAGGGGCGGATCGACCGGATTCCGGAGATCGTGGAGGTCGCGGAGAACGTCTTTCTGCAGGGCTTCATCGAGGGCAGGACCCTCGGCCGCCGGCAGCTGCCGGGCCGCTCCCTCTCCGCCGGCCACGTCCTTCAACTGCGCCGGCTCTTCCGCGAACTGGTCACCATCAAGGTCGACGAGCTCAAGGACGTGCCGCGCACCTGCGACACCGACGGGCAGCCACCGGCGTGCGATGACGACTCGACCGCGTTCCTGAGCCGGCTGATCGACTTCACCGGGCAAAGGGTCTACGACGACAACGCCGAGCAGTACGGCACGCTCTTCGAGGAACTCGGCGTGCGCAGAGAGGCGCTGGCGGGCCTCGGAGATTCGGCCAAGCTGCTCACAAGCCGCCCCTTCACGCTGATTCACGGAGATCTGCACCGCCACAACTTCATCGTCGACACCGACGGCGACCTGTGGACCATCGACTGGGAGCTCGCCATGATCGGCGATCCGCTCTACGACCTGGCCACCCATCTCCATCTCATGCGCTACGCGCCGCGCGAGGAGACTCGTATCGCCGAGCTGTGGGCGCAGGAGGTGGAGGCCGCGCGCCCGGGAAGCTCGGCAGCGTGGCAGCAGGACCTGCCACGTCTGCTCGCCTACAAGCGGACCCAGTCCGTCTTCACCGACGTCATCCGCACGGCGGAAGCCTTGGGCCCGCGTACGGATCCGAACCGGCGGGCACTGCCGCGCGCGGCGTGGAAGATCCGCCGGGCTCTGGCCGCGGCGAGGGACCCGCTGGAGCTGAAGAGCGTGCCGACGCTCCGCCAGGTGGTGTCCGCGTACACGAGCTGGTTCCGGTTGCCGGCGGATCGGTCCGCGTCTCCACGAGCTTAGGAAGCTGTCGGCGCGAACGGCTGCGGGGCAGGCAAGTTGGCCGCAACACGTTCACGCCGTACGGACTCTGAACGGCACCGGCGATCGCGTGGGCGCCACCGGTGCCGTCCCCTCACGTCGTCAGCAGCACCTTGCCCCGCAGCCCCCGCCCCTCGATCGCCTCATGCGCCTGAGCCGCCCGCGTCAACGGGAACGTGCCGCCGATCACCGGCCGCAGGCGGCCCGTCGCCGCCTCCCCGAGCGCCTTCGCCGCCAGGCGTACGTACGCCTCGTCCGTCAGCTGTACATCGCCGATGCCGAGCAGTTTGATGCCCCGGCGCTCCGCGTCCACCGGGGCGAAGCCGCCCGTGGGCGCCCCGTGCGCCGAGAAGCGGCCGCCGTCCGCCGTCAGCGCGAAGGCCGCCAGGCCGAGGGCGCCGCCGACGCCGTCGAGGATTACGTCCGCGCCCGCCGGACCCAGCGCCGTGCGGGCTTGTGCGAGCCACTCGGGGTCCGTCGCGTCGACGACCGCGTCCGCGCCCAACTCCCGTACCAGGGACGTCTTCCGTTCTCCCCGTGCCACGCCGACGACCATCGCCCCGGCGGCCTTCGCCAGCTGGACCAGCAGCGTGCCCATGCCGCCCGACGCTCCCAGGATCAGCACCCGGTCGCCCGCGCCGAGGCCGGTGGACTCCATGAGCGCGGCCGCGGTGACACCGTCATGAACCAGGGCGGCCGCCTCCTGGAGGCCGAGGCCGTCGGGGACGGCGACGAGCTTGGCCGCGGAGGCCGCCGCCTGCTCGGCGTAACCACCGCTGAAGCCGAGCGACGTGATCACCCGACGGCCGAGCCACGCACTGTCCACCCCCTCGCCGACCGCGCGCACCGTACCGGCGATGCCGCCGCCGGGTACGTACGGCGGCCGGACCGGGAAGTGCTCGCCGAAGCTGCCGGACCGGACCTGCGTCTCCACGAAGATCGTGTCCACGGCGGAGACCACCACGACCACCTCGCCCGGACCCGCCACCGGATCGGGTACCTCTGTGGTGACCAGTACCTCCGGGCCGCCGAATTCCTTCACCAGTGCCACGCGCATGACGTTCGCTCCCCAAGTCGACAACTGCTGGAAGTCTGAAACCTCATGTGCGATTGAGGTCAAGCCCCAGTCCGGTGGCGGGCTGCGTACGCCCGGGCGGTGTCGCGGCTCGATGTTCTGCACAGCCGCCCGCTGCCGGGGGAACTGGGCCGGTAGCGCGATCAGGCCCCGACGGTTCCGTCGATGCCTTCGCGCAGGAAGTCGGCGTGGCCGTTGTGGCGGGCGTATTCGTGGATCAGATGCAGCATCACCAGCCGCAGCGACACGTTCTCGCCCCATCTGGCCTGGTAGCCGGTCACCTCCAGCGACTCCGCCCGCGCCTCGATCCGGCGCGCGTGCTCGACCTCCGACTGCCAGGCGTCGAACGCCTCCGAGCGGGTGGACGCGCTCGCGTCGTACGCCACCTGGTAGTCGTCCTCGTCCGACCAGACGAGCGGTATGTCCTCACCGTTGATCACCCGGCGGAACCAGGCGCGCTCCACCTCGGCCATGTGCCGCACCAGCCCGAGCAGCGAGAGCGTCGACGGCGGCATCGACTGCTTGCGCAGTTCCTCGTCGGTGAGGCCCTCGCACTTCATGGCGAGTGTCGCGCGGTGGAAGTCCAGAAAGGCCCGGAGCGTCTCGCGCTCGCCTCCCGTGAGGGGCGGGCCGATTCGTTCGACGGTCACTGCGGATTCCCTTCGACGGCGTGGGGGTGCTTCGTTGCTGATGCTCTCAACTGCTGTCAGGTCTCGGTGAAGGTGGGCGAGGACGGCGCTATGACCCTTCCTTCGCATGTCACAGACGGCCGGGCTGTCTCGTCCCAGTCTCAGAGAGAGATTCTGGAGTCAGGAAGGTGATGGTCATGCGGGTGTTCGTGGCAGGCGGGACCGGGGTCATGGGACGGCGGCTGGTGCCGCAGCTCGTGGCCCGGGGCTACCAGGTGACGGCTACGACGACGAGCGCGGCCAAGCTGGGCTTGCTGGAGCAGCTGGGCGCGGATGGCGTCGTGATGGACGGGCTGGATGCGGTGTCGGTCTTGGAAGCCGTGGCGGCTGCCCGGCCGGACACGATCGTGAACCAGATGACGGCAATTTCCGCGGCGCACGCCGGCAAGCCTGACATGAGGCACTTCGACCGGTTCTTCGCCACCACCAATCGGCTGCGCTCCGAGGGGACGGATCACCTGCTGGCCGCGGCCGAGGCGACCGGCGTCCCCCATGTCGTCGCGCAGAGCGCCGGCATCTGGAACGGCATCCGCGAGGGTGGATGGGTGAAGACCGAGGAGGACCCGCTGCCCCAGGAGACGGGGAAGTTCCGCACGGCGGCGGAAGCGATCCTCCACCTCGAGGACGCGGTCGTCAGGGCTGGTGGCGCTGCCCTGCGCTACGGCGGGTTCTACGGGCCGGGCGCCACCGACGACCAGGTCGAGCTCCTGCTCAAGCGGCAGTTCCCGCTCGTCGGGGGCGGCACCGGGTACACCTCGTGGGTGCATCTCGACGACGCGGCGAGCGCTACCGTCCTGGCTGTGGAGCAAAAGGCGAGGGGCGTGTTCAATATCGTCGACGACGAACCGGCGCCGGTCAGCGAGTGGCTGCCTTATCTGGCTGAGTGCGCGGGGGCGAAGCGGCCGATGCGGGTCCCCAAGTGGCTGGCCCGGCTGCTGGCCGGGGAATTGGTGGTGACGATGATGACCGAGGGGCGCGGCTTCTCCAACGCCAAGGCCAAGCGGGAGCTCGGCTGGGAGCTGCGCTATCCGTCGTGGCGGCAGGGCTTCCGGGAGAGCCTCGGGTGACCCGGACCGAGGAGTTCCAGTAGCTGCGGCCGCTGCCTCGCGGCCAGGCCGGGCCATGACCACGAGCCCAGAACAAGCCGGCAGCGGTCAGGGCCGAGTGCGGACATCCTGCGCGAGACGCTCGACGGCCAGAAGTCGACCTGAGCGGTACCGGGGCCGTTTCACGGTGTCCCGCAGGGCCTCGGTCAGGTGCCGACGTAGGCCGCGAGGTGCTCGCCGGTGAGGGTGGAGCGGGCGGCGACGAGGTCGGCGGGTGTGCCCTCGAAGACGATCCGGCCGCCGTCGTGGCCGGCGCCGGGGCCGAGGTCGATGATCCAGTCGGCGTGCGCCATGACCGCCTGGTGGTGCTCGATGACGACGACCGACTTGCCGGAGTCGACGAGCCGGTCGAGCAGGCCGAGCAGTTGCTCGACGTCGGCGAGATGCAGGCCGGCGGTCGGCTCGTCGAGGACGTAGACGCCACCCTTCTCGGCGATGTGGGTGGCCAGCTTGAGCCGCTGCCGCTCGCCGCCGGACAGCGTGGTGAGCGGCTGGCCGATGTTGAGGTAGCCGAGCCCGACGTCGGCGAGCCGGCCGAGGATGCGGTGCGCGGCCGGTGTGCGCGCCTCGCCGGCGCCGAAGAACTCCTCGGCCTCGGTCACCGACATCGCGAGCACCTCGCTGATGTCGCGGCCCCCGAGGTGGTAGTCGAGCACCGCTGCCTGGAACCGCTTCCCCTCGCACTCCTCGCAGGTGGTGGCGACGCCGGCCATCATCGCCAGGTCGGTGTAGATGACGCCGGCGCCGTTGCAGGTGGGGCAGGCGCCCTCGGAGTTGGCGCTGAACAGCGCCGGCTTCACGCCGTTGGCCTTCGCGAACGCCTTGCGGATCGGGTCGAGCAGTCCGGTGTACGTCGCCGGGTTGCTCCGTCGCGAGCCGCGGATGGGAACCTGGTCGACCGACACCACGCCCGCCGAGGCGGGGACGGAGCCATGGATCAGTGAGCTCTTGCCGGAGCCGGCGACGCCGGTGACGACGCACAGCACCCCGAGCGGGATGTCGACGTCCACGTCCTGCAGGTTGTGGGAGGTGGCACCGCGGATCTCCAGCGTGCCGGTGGGCTTTCGCACCGTCTCCTTGAGGGCGGCCCGGTCGTCGAAATGGCGGCCGGTGATGGTGCCGCTGGCCCGCAGTCCCTCAACGGTCCCCTCGAAGCAGACAGTGCCGCCCGCCGTACCGGCGCCGGGGCCGAGGTCGACGATGTGGTCGGCGATCGCGATGGCCTCGGGCTTGTGCTCGACGACCAGCACCGTGTTGCCCTTGTCCCGCAGCCGCAGCAGCAGGCCGTTCATCCGCTGGATGTCGTGCGGGTGCAGCCCGATGGTCGGCTCGTCGAAGACGTAGGTGACGTCGGTGAGCGAGGAGCCGAGGTGGCGGATCATCTTGACCCGCTGCGCCTCGCCGCCCGACAGCGTGCCCGACGACCGGTCGAGCGAGAGGTAGCCAAGACCGATCTCCACGAACGAGTCGAGCGTCTGCTGCAGCGCCGCCAGCAGCGGCGCCACCGACGGCTCGTGCAGGCCCCGCACCCACTCGGCGAGGTCGCTGATCTGCATCGCGCAGGCGTCGGCGATGCTGATCCCGTCGATCTTCGACGATCGAGCGCCCTCGCTGAGCCGGGTGCCGCCGCACTCAGGGCAGTCGGAGAACGTCATCGCCCGCTCCACGAACGCCCGGATGTGCGGCTGCAGCGCGTCGACGTCCTTGGACAGCATCGACTTCTGGATCTTCGGGATCAACCCTTCGTAGGTCAGGTTGATGTTGTCGACCTTGATCTTGGTCGGCTCCTTGTAGAGGAGGTCGTGCAGCTCTCTCTTGGTGAACCTACGGATCGGCTTGTCCGGGTCGAAGAAACCGCAGCCGCTGAAGATGCGGCCGAACCAGCCGTCGACGCTGTAGCCGGGGATCGTGAGCGCACCCTCGTTGAGCGACTTGCTGTCGTCGTACAGCTGGGACAGGTCGAAGTCGGTGACCGATCCCCGGCCCTCGCAGCGCGGGCACATGCCGCCGGTGATGCTGAAGGCGCGACGCTCCTTCACGGTCCGTCCGCCGCGCTCCAAGGTGACCGCACCCGCCCCACTGATCGAGGCGACGTTGAAGGAGAAGGCCTTGGGCGAGCCGATGTGCGGCTTCCCGAGCCGGCTGAAGAGGATGCGCAGCATCGCGTTGGCGTCGGTGGCGGTGCCGACCGTGGAGCGGGCGTCGGCACCCATCCGCTGCTGGTCGACGATGATCGCGGTCGTCAGCCCTTCGAGTACGTCGACCTCGGGCCTCGCCAGCGTCGGCATGAAGCCCTGGACGAAGGTGCTGTAGGTCTCGTTGATCATCCGCTGCGACTCCGCGGCTATCGTCGCGAAGACCAGCGAGCTCTTGCCCGAGCCGGAGACGCCGGTGCACACCGTCAGCCGGCGCTTCGGGATCTCGATGCTGATGTCCTTGAGGTTGTTCACGCGCGCGCCGTGCACGCGGATCAGATCGTGGCTGTCGGCAGCGTGCAGTGCAGGCGACTGCGTGTCCGTCCTCGTGGCCATGCTCATCGTGTCTCCATCTGCGTTGCGCGGAGCCGCGTTCGCGGTCTCCGTCGGGGTCGCCTGGCTCGATCTGACCGGCTTCGAGCGTACGTCTGGTGCTGCTTCGCCTTGGCCCGCGGCGCCTGTGGGCCCGGGCCACGCGGCGTGCCCGCCGAGCCCTCAGACCAACTGCTCGGTGTCGCGAGGACGCTCAGCGCGGGAGCGGGGGTCGGCACTCATCGGTCCTGAAGCAGCCCGAGGACGTTGCCATCGGGGTCGGTGACGGTGGCCACCAGGCGGCCGCCACCTACGTCGTGCGCGGGCTCCTTCACGATGGCACCCGCGGCGGTCACCTCGGCCAGCTTCGCCTCGATGTCCGGCACGTGCCAGTAGGCAACCGGTGCGGTCATGCCCTGCTGTCCACCGCCCGGCACCAGCCCGATGTGCTGGCCCTCGGCCTCGAAGCCGACGTAGTAGGACTCGTCGGTCTGCGGCGGGACGCCGAGCAGGGCGGCGTACACCTCCTTGGCCGTCGCCAGGTCGGACACGGGATGCAGCACGGTCTTGATTCCCTGGGTGGAAGAGCCGGTCATGGTCGCTCCTGACGTCGTGGGTCTGGTCGGGATCGTCTGGCTTGAAGACGAAGGGGAAGTCCGGAAAATCGACAGGCCGATCGCCCCGGGCGGCGAGTTCACGGTTGGCCGTTCGTCCTGGCGGTCACGCTAGCTGTGGCCCGGGGCCGGCGCTTCTCGATTCCTGACCGGTCTGGTGACCTGTTTCGCCACGCACGACGGCGCGCGGCGAAGATGAGTGGTGGGCGGCACGCCGACCAGCTCGGTGAACCTGCGGCGCGAGCACCGGGCCGGGTCGAACCACGAGGCTGAGCGCGTCGGACAGCCCGTGAGGCGAGACGCGCCAACCCCCGTCAGGCTGCAGCCGGATGCCCAGGCAGCACGTCGTCGCCGGCTGCACTCCCGCGTGTTGCCTGGAACACTTTTGCAAGCAGGTGCTTGCAATAGTTAGCAATGGCGGGCACCATCGAGGTATGGCATCACTCAACGTCGGCAATCTCGGCGAGTATCTGCGCGAGCAGCGGCGCACTGCGCAGCTCTCCCTGCGGCAGCTCGCCGACGCCGCCGGGGTGTCCAATCCGTATCTGAGTCAGATCGAGCGCGGTCTGCGTAAGCCGAGCGCGGAAGTCCTGCAGCAGGTCGCCAAGGCCCTGCGGATCTCCGCGGAGACGCTCTACGTCCGGGCCGGGATTCTCGACGAGCGGGAGCGGGACGAGCTGGAGACGCGTGCCGTCATCCTTGCCGACCCCTCGATAAACGAGCGGCAGAAGCAAGTGCTGCTGCAGATCTACGAGTCCTTCCGCAAGGAAAACGGAGAGGACACCGCCGCTGACGGCCCCCGCACGGCCGACGGTAGTGATGCCGCAAAACCCTAGTCTGAACACCGAACTGCGCTCCGGGAGGACCACAGTCATGGCCATCACCGATGACCTGCGTAAGACCCTCACCGACCCGACCCCCCTCTACTTCGCGGCCGGCACGGCCGATCTCGCCGTTCAGCAGGCGAAGAAGGTTCCCGCGCTGATCGAGCAGCTCAAGGCCGAGGCCCCGAGCCGTATCGAGGCCGTGCGCAACACCGACCCCAAGACCGTCCAGGAGAAGGTGACCACCCAGGCCAAGGAGGCCCAGGCCACCGTCCAGGCCAAGGTCACCGAGGTGATCGGGAACCTCGACACCGACCTGAAGAAGCTGGGCGAGAGTGCTCAGGACCTGGCGCTGCGCAGTGTCGGCGTGGCCGCCGAGTACGCCGTCAAGGCCCGTGAGACGTACGAGAAGGTCGCCGAGCACGGCGAGCAGGCCGTGAAGGCCTGGCGCGGCGAGGCCGCCGAGGAGATCGCCGAGATCGCCGTGGCCGTCGAGCCCGAGCCGGAGACGGCGCAGCCCGCGGCCGAGAGCGAGCCGAAGGCCGAGACGAAGAAGCCCGCTCCGGCGGCCCGCAAGGCCACTGCGCGCAAGCCCGTGGCGAAGAAGACCACCCCGTCGGCGAAGTAAGGCCGAGCGGGACGGGTACGAGCAGAACGGCCGGGCACCTTTCGGGTGCCCGGCGCGTTCTCCCGGTACCTTGGCCGCGGAGGCGCTACCAACCACTCACTAGGCGGTGCTCAGCATGTTGCGCGCGGGATTCGACTTCACTCTCTGGCTGGTGCTGGACCTGGTCTTCCTGGTCACCGCGGTAACTGCGCTGGTCATGGCCGCGTTCGCCCGCGACGACGCCTACCGCGCGGCCGGCAAGCAGACCAAGTCCTTCTGGCTGATCATCCTGGGCATCACGGTCGCGGTGAACATGTTCATCTCCGTGCTGTTCCTGTCGATCGCCGGGCTGATCGCCACCATCGTCTTCTTCGTGGACGTACGGCCCGCCCTCAAGCAGGTCTCGGGCGGTGGCGGCCGCCGCGGCAAAGGCTCCAGCAGCGACGGTCCCTACGGGCCGTACAACGGCGGCCGGTAACCAAGGATCTAGCGGCAAGAACCGTTTCGGCTGAGCAGCAGCACGGCCACATCGTCGGTCAGCTCCCCGCCGTTCAGCTCGCGCACCTCCGCGACTGCCGACTCGAGCAGCGCCTCGCCCTCGAGCCCCGCAGCCAGCTGCCGGTTGATCATCTCGAGCATTCCATCCTGGCCGAGCCGCTGCTTCTCGCCCGGTCCCTGGCGTCCCTCGATCAGCCCGTCGGTGTACATCATCAGGCTCCACGCGGCCCCCAGCTCCACCTGGCGGCGCGGCCAGCGTGCGCGCGACAGCAGACCCAGCGCCGGGCCGCCGTCGTCGTACGGAAGCAGCTGTGCCGCCCGGCCGTTCCGGGTGACCAGCGGCGTCGGGTGGCCCGCCAGGCACAGGCCCGCCCGCCGGCCGTCCGGTGCGATGTCGACGGTGCAGAGCGTCGCGAAGATCTCCTCGCTCTCCCGCTCGTGCTCCAGAACCTGCTGGAGCGTGGAGAGCAGCTCGTCCCCGCACAGGCCCGCGAAGGTCAGGGCCCGCCAGGCGATGCGCAGCTCCACGCCGAGCGCCGCCTCGTCGGGGCCGTGCCCGCAGACGTCGCCGATCATCGCGTGGACCGTGCCGTCCGGGGTGCGGACCGTGTCGTAGAAGTCGCCGCCGAGCAGCGCGCGCGAGCGGCCGGGCCGGTAGCGCGCGGCGAAGCGCAGGTCCGAGCCCTCGAGCAGGGGAGTGGGCAGCAGGCCGCGCTCGAGACGGGCGTTCTCCTGGGCGCGCAGCCGGGACTCGGCGAGTTTCACCTGGACCGTGTCCGCGCGTTTGCGCTCCACCGCGTAGCGGATGGCGCGGCTCAGCAGCCGCCCGTCGAGCTCGTCGCGGAAGAGATGGTCCTGTGCCCCCACCCGTACGGCTTCGGCGGCGCGCTCGGCGTCGCCCGATGTCGTCAGGGCGAGGACCGCGTGGCGCGGCGCGAGGCGCAGTACGTGGTTGAGCGGGCCGAGCTCGTCGTCGCCGGGGCCGGGCAGCGCGAGGTCGACGAGGATGCAGTGGACGTCGTCCGTGAGCAGCCGCTCCGCCTCGGTGAGATTGCGGGCGCTGCGGATACGGACCCGGGTCCCGGCCGCGTCGAGCAGCTCGGGGACGGAGAGGGTGCCTGCCGGGTCGTCCTCGATCACCAGTAGCGTGAGGTCGCCGCTGGAGCCCGTGCCTGAGCTCATGCTCGGGCCGGAGCTCCCATGGGCGGTTTCCGCGGCAGGGACAGGTCTCTGTCGCGGTACGGGTACGGGCATCGGTTCCGGTTTCCTTCCCTCCCCCCGAGGGCGGCAGGGCGACGATCGACGCCCTGCCAGACGGGGACCATAGCGGTACCTGGCGCCGGAGCGGAATGCTCTGGAGCACACGGCCGATGGCATATGCCGCGCATGGGGAGGTACTTGCTCAGTACTTGCTCAGCGAGCCATGACGAACGTCACGTACCAGCTACCCCTGCGTCGCCGATGCGTCACTTGTCGGGACGTACGACTCCGAGAATCGCCATCGAGCCCGCACCCGCGATCGTCACATTCCGCCCGGGCCGCGGCGCGTGCACGATCGCGCCGTCGCCGATGTACATGCCCACATGGCTGGCGTCCGCGTGATAGATGATCAAGTCGCCCGGCCGCATGTCCCTGATGTCGATCCTGGGCAGCAGCCGCCACTGCTCCTGCGAGGTGCGCGGGATGCCCCGGCCGGCCGCCGCCCACGCCTGGGACGTCAGCCCCGAGCAGTCGTACGAACCCGGGCCCTCGGCGCCCCACTCATACGGTTTGCCGACCTGGGCCGTGGCGAAGTGGACCGCCTTCTTGCCCTGCTCGCTCGACCTGCCGTTGATCTCCTTGAGCACGCCCGAACTCAGCCAGGCCGTCTGCGCCTTGTACTGCGCCTGCTGCTCCAGCTGGAGGAGCCGCGCCCGCTCCTCCTTCTCCAGCTTGTCCTCTATCGACTTGGCCGCGGCGATCTGGGTGTTGATCTCCTTCTTCGCCTTGGCCTGCTTGAGGCGGTTGGCCTCAAGCTTCTGCCACTGGGTGCTCGCGTCCTTGCTGTAGGACGCCAAGTCGGCCTGCGTCCTGGTCAGTTCGCCGATGAGGTCCTTGGTGGCCTTCTGGCCCTGCGCGATCCGGCCCGCGCTGTCCAGGAAGAGCTGCGGGTCGTCGGTGAGCATCAGCTGCGCCTCGGTCGGCAGGCCGCCGCCGCGGTACTGGGCGCGGGCGGCGGCGCCCGCGCGGTTCCTCAGGTCCTGGATCCGGGCCTGGCCCTTCACGATCTCCTGGGCCAGCCTGACGATCTCGGCCGACTGCCTTTCGGTCTGCTCCTCGGCGAGGTTGTACGCGTCGGTCGCGGACGCGGCCTTTCGGTAGAGGGCGTCGAGCTCCAGGCGCACGTCTTCCAGCGACTTCTTGTGCACGCGCGTGCCCGGCGTGGCAGGCGGCGGCTCGGGAGCCGCGAAGGCCTGGCTCGGCGACGCCAGCACGGTCAGAGCGCAGACCAGAGTGATCGCGGCAGTGGCACAGCGGCGTCGGTTCACGACTCCCCCTCCGGGCTCCGGGTGGACGCCGGAACACCTGACTTGTGATTTACCGTCAGTAACTTACGAGTGACGTCGCGATGGTGCCACGACACCCACGAAACCGACAGGGCCAACCGGCCGCGTTCTGCCGACTGGTGGATCAACCCCACCCGTCAGGGACGAACAACGCGCCCTGGCCGTTCCCGTGTTCGAGAATGTTCATCCGAAGAGGGCCACGAGTCATCTGGAATTGGGTGCGAGGGCGGCCCAGTTCACCGTGACTTCACCTTGCCGCCAGCGCCCCCGCGCGTCCGCGAGCGGCCAGTCGGCCGCCAGATCCCGTACGGCCCTGATCCAGCGCTGCCGGGCGCCCAGCGAGGCGTACGGAGCGGCGGCCGCCCACGCCCGGTCGAAGTCGCGCAGGAACGCGTGCACCGGCTCGCCCGGCACATTGCGGTGGATCAGCGCCTTGGGGAGGCGCTCGGCCAGGTCGGACGGGCGCTCCAGGGAGCCGAGGCGGGTCGCGAAGGTGACCGTGCGCGGACCCTCCGGGCCCAGCGCCACCCACACGTGCCGCCGCCCGATCTCGTCGCAGGTCCCCTCGACGAGCAGCCCGCCCGGTGCCAGGCGGGCGCACAGCCGCGCCCAGACGGCGGCGACCTCGCCCTCGTCGTACTGGCGCAGCACATTCGCCGCCCGGATCAGCGCCGGCCGTGCTGTGAGGGGCACCTCGAAGCCGCCGTGGAGGAAGCTGAGCCCCTCGCGCTCGTACGGCTTCGCCGCCGCGACCCGCGCCGGGTCGATCTCGATGCCGACGACCTCGCAGCGGGGGTCGGCGGTGCGCAGCCGCTGGAGCAGTTCCAGGGCGGTCCAGGGGGCGGCGCCGTAACCGAGGTCGACGGCCACGGGCGCGTCACCGCGGCGCAGCGCCGGGCCGTGGGTGGCCGCGATCCAGCGGTCCATGCGGCGCAGCCGGTTGGGGTTGGTCGTCCCGCGGGTCGCGGCACCGACGGGGCGGGTCATGGAAGCGAGGGTATGCGCTCGCGACACGGCCTCCGGCCGGTAATGATTTGGCAAAAGGGGGCGGCGATGGAAATGGAAGGCGGACCTCCGCTGTTGAAGAGGCTCTGAAGGGCTGCTGATGCCCGCAGCTTGCTGTGCCCGAAGCGAGGAGGACCTTCGACGTGAGCCAGTACGTCTCCCGCCTCGGCAGTGGTCTGGTGGCTCCGCGCATCAGGTTCCCCGGCGGCCATCGCAAGCCGCGCCGGATCGCCATGCTCAGCGTCCACACCTCCCCGCTGCACCAGCCGGGAACCGGCGACGCGGGCGGCATGAACGTCTATATCGTCGAGCTCGCCAAGCGGCTCGCAGCGATCAACATCGAGGTCGAGATCTTCACGCGGGCGACCGCGGGCGAGCGTGCGCCCGCCGTCGAGCTCGCCCCCGGCGTGCTCGTACGCCATGTCGACGCCGGACCCTACGAGGGCCTGGCCAAGGAAGACCTCCCGGCGCAGCTGTGCGCCTTCACGCACGGTGTGATGCAGGCCTGGGCCGGACACCGACCCGGCCACTACGACCTGGTCCACTCCCACTACTGGCTCTCCGGCCATGTCGGCTGGCTCGCCGCCGAACGGTGGGGCGTCCCGCTCGTGCACGCCATGCACACCATGGCCAAGGTCAAGAACGCCGCACTCGCGGAGGGTGACACGCCCGAGCCTCCCTCCCGCGTCATCGGTGAGACCCAGATCGTCGCCGCCGCGGACCGGCTCATCGCCAACACCGCGGAGGAGGCCGACGAACTCGTCCGCTTCTACGAGGCCGACCCGGCGAAGGTGGCCGTCGTTCACCCCGGCGTGAACCTGGACCGCTTCCGTCCCGCCGACGGCCGCGCCGCCGCCAGGGCCCGCCTCGGGGTGCCCCAGGACGCCTTCGTCCCGCTCTTCGCGGGCCGTATCCAGCCGCTGAAGGCCCCCGACATCCTGCTCCGCGCGGTAGCGCTCCTCCTGGAACGGGACCCCTCGCTGCGCTCCCGGCTCTTCGTGCCGATCGTCGGCGGCCCGAGCGGCACCGGCCTGGCAAAGCCCGAGGGCCTGCAGAAACTGGCCGCCCGACTCGGCATCGCGGACCTCGTCCACTTCCAGCCGCCGGTCGGCCAGGACCTGCTCGCGGACTGGTTCCGGGCCGCCTCCACGCTCGTCATGCCCTCATACAGCGAGTCCTTCGGCCTGGTGGCGATCGAGGCCCAGGCGGCCGGCACCCCGGTGGTGGCGGCGGCGGTCGGAGGCCTGCCGGTTGCGGTGCGCGACGAGCAGACCGGCGTCCTCGTCCAGGGCCACAACCCGGCCCACTACGCCGACGCGCTGCACCGCTTCATCGCCGACCCGTCCCTGATCACCCGCATGGGCACCGCGGCCGCCCGGCACGCCGAGTCCTTCGGCTGGGACACCGCGGCATCGGCGACGGCGGACGTCTACACGGCGGCGATGTACGAACACCGCCGCCGGGTACGCTCGCACCATGGCTGACGTACAGCAGACGGCGCAGGTCATCGAGCAGACGCTGAAGGACGCGGAACTCGAGTGGGAGAGCCCGGAAACCGGCTCGTACGTGGTCAAACTCCCCGGCACCCGCAAGCTGTCGACGACCTGCTCCCTGCGCGTCGGCAAGCACTCCCTGTCGGTCAACGCCTTCGTCATCCGCCACCCCGACGAGAACGACGCGGCGGTGCACCGCTGGCTCCTGGAGCGCAATCTGCGTCTTTACGGGGTGAGTTACGCGATCGACCGCCTCGGCGACATCTACCTGGCGGGCCGCCTCCCGCTTTCCGTGGTCACCCCGGAGGAGCTGGACCGCGTCCTGGGCACGGTGCTGGAGGCGGCGGACGGAGCTTTCAACAGGCTGCTGGAGATGGGTTTCGCGAGCGCGATCCGCAAGGAGTATGCGTGGCGGGTGTCGCGGGGGGAGTCGACGCGAAACCTGGATGCGTTCACGCATCTGACTCAGGGCTGATGTCCGGGGGTTGTTTCCCCCACCCCGCCCCTTCCCGTAACCGGGGCTCCGCCCCGGACCCTTGCGGGGGCTCCGCCCCCGAACCCCCGCGCCTCAAACGCCGGCGGGGCTGAATTTCCCGCCGGTCGGCCTGAAGATTCAGGCGCGTCGGCGGAAATTCAGCCCGTCCGGCGTTTGAGGACATGCGGCCGAAGGTCGCATACGGGGTCTGGGGGCTTGCCCCCAGTTCGGGAAGGGGCGGGGTGGGGAACAACCCCCGCCGAACCACGAACCCCCGCGCAAACACTTCCCGCGCCCCGCAACCCATGGCATGCTCACCGCCAACGCACACCTGAACATCGTTCACATCCATGAAGGGGCGGGCTCATGGAGACCGGTCAACGCGCCATCAGCAGACGCACCCTGCTCGGCAGCGCCACAGCCGTCGCCGCAGTCGGCATCGTCGGCCCCAGCGCCGGCACAGGCACCGCCGTCGCCGCCGAAACGTCCCCCCTCTGGGCCGAGTTCCGCCGCACCCCGTACACCCACCCCCAGATCCCCTACGTCGGACGAGCAGGCAGCCGCCGCGGTGTCGAACACTTCCCCCGGCGCCCCGTGCCGGCCAACGTCCTTGACTACGGGGCCGAGCGGGACGGCTCCGCCGACGCCGCACCCGCCATCAACCGTGCCGTCGCCGCTGTGGGCGAACGCGGCGGCGGCACGGTTCACATCCCCGCCGGCACCTACCGCATCGACGACCTCATCCGCATCGGGCACAGCAATGTCGTCCTGCGCGGCGCCGGCAGCGGCCGTACCACGCTGTACGCGACCAAGAACCTCACCGAGCTCGTCGGCCCCTACGGCAGCCGCTACGGCGGTGACAAGTCCTCCTGGTCCTGGGCCGGCGGGCTCATCTGGCTCTGTCCGAAGGACCGTTGGGACAGCCTCACCACCGCCATCAAGGCCAGGGCCTGGCCCTTCGAGGGCTGGACCGGCAACAAGCGCGACGAGTGGCGCACTCTCGCCACCGTCCGGCCCGCCCGGCGCGGCGACTGGTCCGTCACCGTGGACGACGCCACGGCGCTGCGCCGCGGACAGCTCGTCCTGCTCCGCCTCGCCGACGACGGGGGCCACACGCTCCTGGAGCACATGGCGGGCGGCGGCGCGGGTCCCGAGGCGTATGTCTGGGACGACAAGACCAAGTTGACCAGTTACGTCCCCTACGAATGGCCCGTACGGATCGCGGCGGTCAGGCGGAACAAGGTCACCTTCGAGCGCCCTCTGCCGCTCGACATACGCCCCGAATGGGACCCCCGCATCGTCACCCTCGTCACTCCGCTCACCGGCTCCGGTGTCGAGGGCCTGACCCTGGAGGCGACCGAGACCCCGCAGTCCCAGCACCTCCTCGACAAGGGCTACAACGGCGTCACCTTCCAGTGCGCGTACGACTGCTGGGCCGACGACATCACCGTCCGCCACGTCGACAACGGCTTCGGCCTCGTCGCCGCCTCCGCATGCACCCTGCGCCGCACGCGCGTCGAGGGCCGCGGCTCCCACCACCCGTACTTCTGCCGTGAGGGCTCGCACGACAACCTCGTCGAGGACTTCACCATCGCGCAGCGCACCGTCCCTGCTCCGGCGGGCACCCAGCTCCACGGCATCAATGTGGAGGGCCTGTCCAGCCACAACGTCTGGTCGCGCGGGCGGATGGAGATGGGCACCTTCGATACCCACCGCGGCATGCCGTTCGCGAACGTCCGTACCGACATCACGGTCAACAACAACGGCCGTCACGGCGGCGACGCATCAGCGGGACCCCTCTACGGCGCCCGTTTCACGCACTGGAACGTCACCGTCACCAACGAACGCGCGGGCCTGGTCAGGATCGACGAGATCGCTCCGTACAGCGCGACCGTCGCCATCAGCACGGTCCGCGAGTTCGACCAGACCGACATCCCGGACTTCGGCGGCGCGCTGAACTCCCGCCTGGAGGCGTACGGCAGCCCCGGCGCCGTGCATCCCCGCAATCTGTACGAGGCGCAGCGGGCCCTCAGGCGCTGACCGCCGCCGCCTTCTCGGTGTCCTCGGGGGACGCGGCCTCCCCGGGGGCGTCCTCCTCCGGAAGGCCGCGCATCAGCAGCCAGTACCCGAGCCCCGCCACCGTGCCGAGGACCGCGCACATGCCCCACAGCCACTCCGCTCCGAACCGGTCGATGACGAAACCGGCGAGCAGCGGGGCGACCAGCGCGGCCACCGACCAGGACAGGGTGTACATGCCCTGGTAGCGGCCGCGGCCGTGCAGCGGCGAGAGCCGCACCACGAGCCCTGTCTGGGTGGGCGCGTTGACGATCTCGGCCAGTGTCCAGACGCACACGGTCAGCGCATAGACGGCGATCGATCCGGCGAAGACGGTGAGCCCGAAGCCGTACCCCGCGAGCAGCGAGGAGATGATCAGCAGGCGGCGCGGGTCGCGGTGCTCGATGTAGCGGGTGACCGGGATCTGCAGGGCCACGATCAGCACACCGTTGACCGCGATCGCCATACCGAAGTCCGAGCTGGCGAAACCGTCCGCCCCCATCGCCAGCGGCAGCCCGACGTGCCCCTGCATGAAGATCAGCGCGATCAGGAACGACAGTCCGACGACGCTCATGAACCGCCCGTCGCGCAGGACGGTCCGCATGCTGATCTGCGGCTCCACCGGTGCGCCCTTCGTCTCCACATGCTCGGGCCGCGACTCGGGCAGCTTGACGAAGATGACGATCGCGCAGATCAGCGTCATCGCCGCCTCGCCGAGGAAACCGGCGAGATAGCTGTGTTCGGCGACGAATCCGGCGGCCGCCGCGGAGACGGCGAAGCCCAGGTTGATCGCCCAGTAGTTGAGCGAGAAGGCCCGCACCCGGTCCTCGGGCCGGACGATGTCGGCGATCATCGCCTGCACGGCGGGCCGGGAGGCGTTGGAGGCCATGCCCACGACAAAGGCGACCGCCGCGATCGCCACCGGATGCTGGACAAAGCCGAGCACCGCGACGGAGACGGCCGTGGAGGTCTGCGCGATCAGCAGCGTGGGCCGCCGCCCGAGCCGGTCCGTCATCACACCGCCGCCGAGCGAGGAGACGACACCGCCGAGTCCGTGCAGCGAGGCCACGAGTCCGGCGTACGAGGCCGAGTAGCCCTGGTCGACGGTCAGATACAGCGCCATGAACGTCGCGACGAAAGCTCCGAGCCGGTTGACGAGCGTGCTCGTCCACAGCCACCAGAACTCACGGGGCAGCCCCGAGACGCTCTCTCTCGCGGCACGTCGCAGACCGCCTATGGACATGTGGATTCCCCCGGGGAGCAGACGCTGTAAGTGGCTTGGCAGGCATCCGCAAGTTACATACGCCGGGGTCCCGGCCGCCAGTCAATTGACGGGGGACGTCAACCGACACGCCGACATCGGCGTCCATTAGGCTCGTACGCATGGCCGACGCACCGTACAAGCTGATCCTCCTCCGCCACGGCGAGAGCGACTGGAACGCGAAGAACCTGTTCACCGGCTGGGTGGACGTCAACCTGACGGAGAAGGGCGAGAAGGAGGCAGTCCGCGGCGGTGAGCTGCTCAAGGACGCCGGCCTGCTCCCCGACGTACTGCACACCTCGCTCCAGAAGCGCGCCATCCGCACGGCGCAGCTGGCGCTGGAGTCCGCGGACCGCCACTGGATCCCGGTCCACCGCTCCTGGCGCTTGAACGAGCGTCACTACGGCGCGCTGCAGGGCAAGGACAAGGCGCAGACCCTGGCCGAGTTCGGCGAGGAGCAGTTCATGCTCTGGCGCCGCTCGTACGACACCCCGCCGCCGGTCCTCGAGGACGGCACGGAGTTCTCGCAGAGCGACGACCCGCGCTACGCCTCGATCCCGAGCGAGCTGCGTCCGCGCACCGAGTGCCTCAAGGACGTCGTCGAGCGCATGCTGCCGTACTGGTACGACGGCATCGTCCCGGACCTCCTGGCGGGCCGCACCGTCCTGGTCGCCGCGCACGGCAACTCCCTGCGCGGCCTGGTCAAGCACCTCGACGGCATCTCCGACGCGGACATCACGGGCCTGAACATCCCGACCGGCATCCCGCTCTACTACGAGCTGGACGCCGACTTCCAGCCGCTCACCAGGGGCGGAAAGTACCTGGACCCGGACGCGGCGGCGGCCGCGATCGAGGCGGTCAAGAACCAGGGCAAAAAGTAGCCCCCAGGCGCATGTGAGCCCCCTGCCCGCGAGTTCCGCGGGCAGGGGGCTTGTCGCTGCTGTCCCCCTACTAGTTGTGCCCACCGGGGGTATGGCCCGCCGGGTTCTGGTTCTCGGTGTCCTGCGTCAGGCCGCCACCGGTGCAGCTGGGCTGCTGACCGCCTGGCCGTTGTTGGTGCAGGAAACACGGCCGGCCGCATGTGAAAGGGCCCCGTCCGCAAGGGAATTCGGAGCCCTTTCAACCGCACGCGCACGTAAGTAATCGCCTAGCCGCAGCAGCCACCGCACTGGCACGGTCCGCCCGACTGGCAGCCGCAGCCGCAGCCCGAGCCGCAGCCGCAGGCGCCGAGTACGGGCAGGAACTCCACCTCGACAGGGGTTTCCTGCTGAGGGTCGCTCGTGGGGGATTGGGTCATGGTCCCTCCTCATAGGCGTACGAGATGTGCCGCCGATGCCCAGTGCATGCCCGCTCGCGCGGGCGCATCAACAGCGCGCGGAGGCACACCGCACCCCCGGAGGCCCCTACGCGCCCTCGACCTGCGTCGGCGGCTGGAGCTCGTCCGCGTGCTCGCCCGTCACCAGATAGACGACCCGCTTCGCGACCGACACCGCGTGGTCCGCGAAGCGCTCGTAGTAGCGGCCGAGCAGCGTCACGTCCACGGCGGTCTCGATGCCGTGCTTCCAGCGGTCGTCCATCAGGTGCTGGAAGAGCGTGCGGTGCAGCAGGTCCATCTCGTCGTCGTCCGTCTCCAGCTGGAGCGCCAGGTCGACGTCCTTGGTGATGATGACCTCCGCCGCCTTGGCCATCAGCCGCTGCGCCAGCTGCCCCATCTCCAGAATGGTCGCGTGCAGGTCGTGCGGTACGGCGGAGTCGGGGAAGCGCAGCCGGGCCAGCTTGGCCACGTGCTGGGCCAGGTCGCCCGAGCGCTCCAGGTCCGCGCTCATCCGCAGCGAGGTCACCACGATCCGCAGATCCGTCGCGACCGGCTGCTGCCGCGCCAGCAGGGCGATCGCCCGTGCCTCCAGGTCGTGCTGCAGATCGTCGACCTTCTGATCGGCGGCGATCACACTCTCGGCGAGCTTGAGATCGGCGTCGAGCATGGCCGTGGTGGCGCGCCCGATCGCCGACCCGACCAGCCGGGCCATCTCGACCAGGCCCTCGCCGATCGAGTCCAGTTCCTCGTGGTACGCGTCCCGCATGGGATGTCCCTCTCTTGATGCGACCGGGGTCCGGGTAGGTCAGGGGGTGTGTTTCGGACCCCCACGCTCCCACGGTCTGTCCGTTACGCGTCCGGAGCCTCCCCCGGAAGTGAATCAGCCATATCCCCTTGGTGAACTCTGGGCGACGACTGTTCGAGGTGCCACCCGTTTGGCTGGGAGCATCTCCCCGGCCCCGCATAACCTGGGTGCATGGACGTGAACGCGGCGGTCGCCGCAGCGGCAGCGATCGCCGGGTTGTGCACCGGTGTCATCGCCATGCTGGCGTTCCGCTGGAGCGAACGCGACCAGGCGAGACCCACCCGCACCTCCCTGCACACCGACGCCGTCCTGCCGCCCGGCGTCGACACAGTCCTGTCCGTGCTCCGCTCCTCCGCGGTCGTCCTCGACGAGAGCGACTCCGTCGTCAAGGCCAGCTCCGCGGCGTACGCCCTCGGTCTGGTGCGCGGCGGGAAACTCGCCGTCGAGCCGATGCTGCACATGGCCCGCGACACCCGCCGAGACGGCGAGATACGGCAGGTCGAACTGGATCTGCCCCGGCGCGGCACCGGCCGCGGCGAGGCCCTCGCCGTCTCCGCCCGGGTGGCACCCCTCGGCTCCCGGCTCGTCCTGCTCCTCGTCGAGGATCTCACCGAGGCCCGCCGGATAGAAGCGGTACGGCGCGACTTCGTCGCCAACGTCAGCCATGAGCTCAAGACCCCGGTCGGCGCGCTCTCCCTGCTCTCCGAGGCGGTCATGGACGCCTCGGACGACCCCGAAGCGGTGGAACGCTTCGCCGGCCGCATGCAGATCGAGGCGACCCGGCTCACCAATCTCGTACAGGAGCTCATCGACCTCTCCCGGGTGCAGAACGACGACCCGCTGGAGGACGCCGAACCTGTACGCGTGGACGAACTGGTCGCCGAGGCCATCGACCGCTCCCGGCACCCCGCGTCCACCAAGCAGATCACCATGGCCGCGGGCGGCACTGCCGACCTGCACATCTGGGGTCATCGCGGCCAGCTCGCCGCGGCACTCGGCAACCTCGTCGAGAACGCCGTCAACTACTCCCCGTCCCGCACCCGGGTCGGGATTTCCGCACGTCGCGTGTCCGCGCCCGGCGGTGATCTCATCGAGATCGCCGTCACCGACCAGGGCATCGGCATCTCCGAGAAGGACCGTGAGCGGGTCTTCGAGCGGTTCTACCGCGTCGACCCCGCCCGGTCCCGGGCCACCGGGGGCACCGGCCTGGGACTGGCTATCGTCAAACACGTGGCCGCCTCGCACGGCGGGGAAGTCACGGTATGGAGCTCCGAGGGACAGGGCTCCACTTTCACCTTGCGGCTTCCCGAAGCGGGAGCCGTGCGGGACCGTTCATCCACCGGACCGGATCGCGTCGACGAGGACGACGACCGGCCTTACGACACCGATCCGAACAGCGAAATTCCTGCCCCGGAGGTCCTTCCGTGACCCGAGTGCTCGTCGTCGAGGATGAGGAATCATTCAGCGACGCCCTGTCCTACATGCTCCGCAAGGAGGGCTTCGAGGTCGCCATCGCGACCACGGGGCCCGAGGGTCTCGACGAGTTCGAGCGCAATGGCGCCGACCTCGTCCTCCTCGACCTGATGCTGCCCGGGCTGCCGGGCACCGAGGTGTGCCGCCAGCTGCGCGGCCGCTCGAATGTCCCGGTGATCATGGTGACCGCCAAGGACAGTGAGATCGACAAGGTCGTCGGGCTGGAAATAGGAGCCGACGACTACGTCACCAAGCCCTTCTCCTCGCGGGAGCTGGTCGCCCGCATCCGCGCGGTCCTGCGCCGCCGCGGCGAGCCGGAGGAGGTCACCCCCGCGGCCCTGGAGGCGGGCCCGGTCCGGATGGACGTGGACCGCCACGTCGTCACGGTCTCGGGCGGAAAGGTCGACCTCCCGCTGAAGGAGTTCGACCTGCTGGAGATGCTGCTGCGCAACGCGGGCCGGGTGCTGACCCGTATGCAGCTGATCGACCGGGTCTGGGGCGCGGACTACGTGGGCGACACGAAGACGCTGGACGTCCACGTGAAGCGCCTGCGCGCCAAGATCGAGCCTGACCCGGGCGCGCCGCGCTACCTGGTGACGGTGCGGGGCCTGGGCTACAAGTTCGAGCCGTAAACCGGCCTGCGGGTGGGACGGCCGGACGGAGTCCGGCGCAGCGCCCCGCTGTGGCATCAGCGGCTCCGCCACGCGGCCGTGAGGCGCTCCGGCGCCGAGCGGTGCACGCGGCATGGTGCACCGGCGACAAAACGAGGGCGCCCCGCCAGAGAAGCTCTGGCGGGGCGCCCTCGTGTGTGTCAGTGGCCCGCGTTCTGGGACGCCGAGGAGGAGTCCGACGGGGTGCCCGGCTCGCCGGACTCGCCGTTGCCGGGTTCGCCCGATTGGCCCGTGGCCGAACCCGACGGGGTGCCGGACGGCGTGCCCGACGGCGTGCCGGTGGGCTCCGTGGACGGCTTCGCCGACGGCTGCGAGCTCGGCCCGTACGCCTCGAAGTAGTTCTTCGCCGGGAGGACCAGCGCCTGCACCTTCACGTCGCCGGTCTCGCTGAAGCGGAAGACGACGTTCTGCACGCCTCCCGCGTTCTTCGACGCCTCCTCGCCCTTCTCGATCACCGCGGCCGCGTTCCCCGCGCCGCCGACGATGATCGAGCCCTGCGCCGGAATCGTGATCGATCCCGAGCCCTTCGCGGCCGACAGCTTCACCGGAGCGCTCAGCCCCGGCAGCGTGATCGCGTCGAGCGTCTGCGGCTGGGAGCCGGTGTTGAAGAGCGTCGCGGAGACGACCGCCGGACCTTCCGCCTCCGCCTGCGGCTGGGTGAGCACCGTCGCGTTCTGGATCTTGATGGTGTCGACCGTCGTCTCGGCGTTGTCCGGCCGGACTTCAAGGGTCTGCGCGTCTATGCCCGCACCGCAGGCGGAGAGCGAGGCGATCGAGAACACGATGGCGGTAGCGGCGAGGGCGCCGCGTCGAAGGCTGCGGCTCACGGCGGCGGCATCTCCTTGGACGTACGGACTGGCTACGGACAGGCTGTTGAACTGGCGTGGAAACCGGCATGCAGATCGCTAAGCCCGTGTCAGTTCGCGCTTAGGTTACCGAGCGCCTGCGCCCGCCCCGCACCCGACCCGCCCCTTCGCCGGCCGCCTCCTCCCGCCGCTCCGGACTCGCCGCGCACCGCAGTGCGATCCTTCCGATTCGTACGCCGCTCTTCGTGCGCCGTTCACATAACCATGTTGATCAATTCCGCGGTGGCCTCGCATTCCTTACCGAATACGTTCCGGTGATCAATTCCGGATTCGGCGGCGGATCCGTCCGTACGGGTGACCGACCGCCGAACGGAGTACGGGAAGTTCACCGCTTGGAATCCGGCAAATCGGGACGTTCAGCCCCCTTGGAGGGGCTTGTGCCGGGTGTAACGTGCGCGTTTCTGTCCGCCCGCGCAGCCGCTCCGACCTGCGAATACCCCCTTTCGGAAGCCGCCCGCAGCACGTTCGTGTTGCTGTTGTCAAGCCCCGAGATATGCTCTGACCTGCGAAAACGCCATTCAGAAGAAGCCGTATCCGTGTTACCCTGGATAGCCACGGAAGGGGTACCTGTCACATGACGTTCAAGGTTGGCGACACCGTGGTCTATCCCCATCACGGGGCCGCGCTGATCGAGGCCATCGAAACTCGCCAGATCAAAGGCGTGGACAAGACCTACTTGGTGCTGAAGGTCGCTCAGGGCGACCTGACGGTTCGCGTGCCGGCGGACAATGCGGAGTTCGTGGGCGTTCGCGATGTGGTCGGTCAGGACGGGCTCGACCGGGTCTTCGAGGTGCTGCGCGCACCGTATGCAGAAGAGCCGACGAACTGGTCCCGCCGCTACAAGGCAAATCTCGAGAAGCTCGCCTCCGGCGATGTCATCAAGGTCGCCGAAGTGGTGCGTGACCTGTGGCGTCGCGAGCGGGAGCGTGGGCTTTCCGCTGGTGAGAAGCGCATGCTCGCCAAGGCGCGCCAGATCCTGGTGAGTGAGCTCGCCCTCGCGGAGAACACCAACGAAGACAAGGCCGAGGCTCTGCTCGACGAGGTCCTCGCGTCCTGACGCACCGGCGTTGGAATCAATAAAGTGCCGCGGTGCCCGCTGACATGCTGTGATGACAGTCCTGTCGCCGGGCGCTGCGGCATGTTCGTCTGCGCTGGTGAATCGCCGCTCGTGAATCGCTCGTGTCGTGTATCGCTCGTGAATCCCCACTTGCCGCACGCGCGGCACCCTGCCCCACTTGGTGTGCCGGGCCCGGGCGGCTGGCGCAGACCAGTTGTCACGGAAGGGTCCGGTCAAGGCGTCGCGCCCGGCACGCTGTGGCCATACCCATGTCGGCCAAGGAAACAAACCTGCCGGAGTGCAACCGATGTCTGACCAATCACCCTCGTTCCGCACCGCAGCGGTGATCCCGGCGGCCGGCCGGGGCGTACGGCTCGGCCCGGGCGCCCCCAAAGCGCTCCGTACGCTGAACGGCACGCCCATGCTCATCCACGCCGTACGAGCCATGGCCGCATCCCGCGCCGTCTCGCTCGTCGTCGTGGTGGCCCCGCCCGACGGTGCCGCTGAAGTGAAGTCCCTCCTCGCCGATCATGCACTTCCGGACAGGACCGACTTCCTGGTCGTCCCCGGCGGTGACACCCGCCAGGAGTCCGTGAAGCTCGGCCTGGACGCCCTGCCGCCCGGCATCGACGCCGTGCTGGTCCACGACGCAGCCCGGCCGCTGGTGCCCGTCGACACGGTCGACGCGGTGATCGAGGCCGTACGCGACGGAGCTGTGGCCGTCGTGCCCGCGCTGCCCCTCGCCGACACCGTCAAGGAGGTCGAGCCGCGCCCGGACGGCTCGCCCGAGCCGGTCCTCGCCACGCCGGAGCGGGCCAGGCTGCGCGCCGTACAGACCCCGCAGGGCTTCGACCGGGAGACCCTCGTGCGCGCCCACGAGACCGTGACCGACAACGTCACCGACGACGCGAGCATGGTCGAGCAGCTCGGCGAGCCCGTCGTGGTCGTACCCGGCCACGAGGAGGCGTTCAAGGTGACCCGCCCCCTCGATCTCGTACTCGCCGAGGCGGTTCTCGCCCGCAGGAGGGCCAACGATGGCTTCTAGTCATGTCCCCCGGATCGGCGTCGGCACGGACGTGCACGCCTTCGAGGCGGGCCGCGAGCTGTGGTGCGCCGGACTGCTGTGGGAGGGCGAGGACGGCCTCGCCGGACACTCCGACGGCGACGTCGCCGCCCACGCCGCCTGCGACGCGCTCTTCTCGGCGGCCGGCGTCGGCGACCTCGGCGCCCACTTCGGCACCTCCCGGCCCGAGTGGTCCGGCGCCTCCGGCGTCACGCTGCTCACCGAGGCGGCCCGGATCGTACGGGCAGAGGGCTTCGAGATCGGCAATGTCGCCATCCAGGTCATCGGCGTACGCCCGAAGATCGGAAAGCGGCGCGACGAAGCGCAGAAGACGCTCGGGGCGGCGGTCGGTGCGCCCGTTTCGGTATCGGGCACCACGACGGACGGGCTCGGTCTGACGGGACGGGCAGAAGGTCTTGCCGCGATCGCCACAGCATTGGTGTTCCGCGCGGACGGGTGAAATACCCGGCACGGACGGCGAGTTGTCGCCAGGAATCCCCGACTCCGGCCCGAGTCCGGCTCGTATCGGTCTCGGACAAAGTCACAAACCTGTCCGCGCGTCCCACAAGGGGCGCGGGGCACTGGTACGGGGCCACTACCCTTGATACGTGACTATTCGCCTGCACGACACCAGCGCCCGGCAGATCCGTGACTTCACCCCGCTCACGCCGGGCTGCGTCTCGATCTACCTGTGTGGCGCGACCGTGCAGGCCGCCCCGCACATCGGGCACATCAGGTCGGGGCTGAATTTCGACATCATGCGCCGCTGGTTCGAGTACCGCGGCTACGAGGTCACGTTCGTGCGCAACGTGACCGACATCGACGACAAGATCATCTGGAAGTCGGCGGAACAGAACCGCCCCTGGTGGTCGATCGGATACGAGAACGAGCGCGCCTTCAACGACGGCTACGACGCCCTCGGCTGCCTGCCGCCCACCTACGAACCGCGCGCCACCGGCCACATCACCGAGATGGTCGAGATGATGCGCGGCCTCATCGAGCGCGGGCACGCCTACGAGGCCGACGGCAACGTCTACTTCGACGTGCGCTCCTTCCCCGGCTACCTGGAGCTGTCCAACCAGGACCTCGACGAGCTGCGCCAGCCGTCCGGCGAGGGCGAGAGCGGCAAGCGCGACCAGCGCGACTTCGCCATGTGGAAGGCGGCCAAGCCCGGCGAGCCGAGCTGGGAGACCCCCTGGGGCCGCGGCCGGCCCGGCTGGCACCTGGAGTGCTCGGCGATGGCGCACAAGTACCTCGGCGAGGCCTTCGACATCCACGGCGGCGGGATCGACCTGATCTTCCCGCACCACGAGAACGAGATCGCCCAGGCCAAGGCCTTCGGCGACGAATTCGCCAGGTACTGGGTGCACAACGCCTGGGTCACCCTGAGCGGCGAGAAGATGTCCAAGTCGCTCGGCAACTCGGTGCTCGTCTCCGAGATGGTCAAGCACTGGCGTCCCATCGTGCTGCGCTACTACCTCGGTACGCCGCACTACCGCTCGATGATCGAGTACAGCGAGGAGGCCCTGCGCGAGGCCGAGTCCGCCTTCGCGCGGATCGAGGGCTTCATCCAGCGCGTGCTCGAGAAGGCGGGGGGAGTCGTCGAGCCCGCGCCCGAGGTGCCGCTCGCCTTCGCCGAGGCGATGGACGACGACCTTGGCGTCCCGCAGGCGCTCGCCATCGTCCACACCGCGGTCCGCCAGGGCAACTCCGCACTGGCCGCCGACGACAAGGAAGCCGCCGTCGCCCGCCTCGCCGAGGTACGGGCCATGCTCGGCGTCCTCGGCCTGGACCCGCTCGACCCGCACTGGGCGGGCGAGGCCGACCGCGGCGAAGACCTCCATGGCGTCGTCGACACCCTGGTCCGGCTGGTGCTCCAGCAGCGCGAGGCGGCCCGGGCCCGCAAGGACTGGGCGACAGCCGACGCGATCCGCGACCAGCTGCAGCAGTCCGGGCTCGTCATCGAGGACAGTCCGGACGGGCCGCGTTGGACGCTCGGACCGCGCTGACCGGCCAAAATGTGCCGCCCGGGCTCCCGGGCGGCACACTTTCTTACGTACGTACGCATTCGAAAGCTTCAGGAAACAGGTAGTCATGGCCGGGAACAGCCAGCGCAGGAACCGCCGCACGTCCAACAAGAAGGGCGCGCAGGTCGGCAGCGGTGGCCAGCGACGCCGCGGACTCGAGGGCAAGGGCCCGACCCCGCCCGCGTCCGCCCGCAAGGGCCACAAGAAGAACCGCGTCGCCAACGCCCAGGCCAGGAAAACCGCCGCACGCCGCCCCGTCGCCCGCCGCGGCGGCAAGGGCACCTCCGAGATGGTCGTCGGCCGTAACCCGGTCTTCGAGGCGCTGCGCGACGGCGTGCCCGCGACGACGCTGTACGTCCAGCAGTTCATCGACAACGACGAGCGGGTGCGCGAGGCGCTCCAGCTCGCCGGGCAGCGCGGCAACATCAACCTGATGGAAGCGCCGCGCCCCGAGCTCGACCGGATGACCAACGGGCTCAACCACCAGGGCCTCGTCCTCCAGGTCCCGCCGTACGAGTACGCGCACCCCGAGGACCTCGCGGCCGCCGCCTTCGACGAGGGCGAGGATCCGCTGATCGTCGCGCTCGACGGCGTGACCGACCCGCGCAACCTGGGTGCCGTCGTCCGCTCCGTCTCCGCGTTCGGCGGCCACGGCGTGGTCGTGCCCGAGCGCCGGGCCGCGGGCATGACGGCCGGCGCGTGGAAGACCTCCGCGGGCACGGCAGCCCGCACCCCGGTCGCGCGCGCGACCAACCTGACCCGCGCCCTGGAGTCGTACCAGAAGGCCGGCCTCACCGTCGTCGGCCTGGCCGCGGACGGCGACCACGAGGTCGGCGACCTCGAAGCGCTCGGCGGCCCGCTCGTCATCGTCGTCGGCAGCGAGGGCAAGGGCCTGTCCCGCCTCGTCGGCGAGACCTGCGACTACCTGGTCCGCATCCCGATGCCGGGCGGCGCGGAGTCGCTGAACGCGGGCGTCGCGGCGGGTGTGGTGCTGTACGAGGCGTCCAAGCGGCGCCTCTGATCCTGACGGACCCGGGGGCCCGGCAGGCCCCCGGGCGGGCGGAGCCTTCAGCCCGTCACGCCCGCCAGCCTCGCGCGGCTGAGGACCACGATGGTGAACGCATCCATGATCCGGCCGTCGCCCACCATCTCCTCCGCCTCAGCGAAAGAGACGGTGAGCGTGCGCCGTATGCCCTCCCCCAGCGCAAGCGCGCCGATCGCGTCGATCCGGGCCGCGTAGAGCAGGACACGGTCGCCGACTGCTCCCGAGTCCGGGTGGACCGCACCCAGCGGGATCAGCTCACGGACATCCGCGCCGATCTCCTCCCGCAGCTCTTTCGCGGCGTTCTGCTCACCGGCCAGCCCCCGCGTGCCGAAACCGCGCGGCACCTCCCACAGCCACGAGCGGGTGGCGTGCCGGAAGTGCTCGACCAGCACCACCTCGCCGTCGAGCAGCGGAAGCACCACACAGCCCGGCTCCGCGGTGGTGCCGATCGAGCGGATGTATGTGCCGGTCCTGCCGTCCGGGAACCTGACCGGATCGCGGAGGACCATCACGTACGGGTCCTCGTACACCACCCCGCCCGCCGCCGCGACCGACTCCGGATCGCTCAGGATCTCGATGCCGCCGGGCGGATTGACGAAGAGTTCGGGGCGCTCGGTGCGCAGCCGGTCGTACGTGTTCATGCTGGTCCTCTACGGGGCGTCGGGGATCTGCTGGTCGGCCTGGTTCCTGCGCGGCAGGGCGTCGATTTCCGTGATCCGTTCGCCGTACGCGCCGAGCAGTGCCTCCCAGTCCCGCTTCACACTGCCCAGCCTGAGCGCGGGAAATGTCACGCTGTGCCCGAGCCCGCTGCGCAGAGCGCTGCCCCCGTCCGTGAAGACCAGCCGGACGACCAGGGCGCCGAGGCCCGCGCTCGCCAGCTGGACCGAGCCCGACAGCAACGACACTCCGTCACCCGCGAGCTGGAGCGAGAGGCCGGCCGACTCGAGTACGAGGGCCATCCCGATCTCGCGCTGGAAACCCTTCCCCGAGCGGCCGATCTTCCGCGCCTTGCGCAGCATCTTCGCGTGCAGGTCGGCGATTTCGGAGGTCGCGCCCGTGAACGCGTCGGGATCGGGGACACGTCCGTGCGCGAAGCCACCCCGCACGAAACCGTTGAGCGCGTCGATGTAGGCGCGCCACTCCTCCTCGCGGCGCAGCGCGGTGATGTCGGAAAGACCGAGATCCGCATAGGAGTTGGGCCCGTCCACGCCCCGGTGCAGGGCGTCGGCGAAGACGTCGCGCAGCAGCCTGCCGAGCGCCTCCGGGTCGGCCACCGGCGACCGCTCGGCCTCACCGAGCTCCTGCAGGGCACTGCGCGGCGGCGAATCGGGCGGAGTCAGCGCGATCAGACCGCTGGCCTTGGGCACGCCCACGCTGTACAGCAGGTCGATCAGCTGCTTCGCGGGGAGTACGTCCTCCCCCTCCCGGAACAGCTGCTCGTGCGGCTCGGACCCCGGACGGCAGAGGAACTGCTGGTAGACGGCACTGCGGGTGATGTCCTTGTCCGGGTCCTGCTCGCCCGCCCAGTCGTAGATGTCCTTGAGGACTCCCTCGCGCAGCGCCCTGGCGCGCTCCTGCGAGATGTCTAAGTCCTTGGCGAGCTGCGGGATCTTCAGGCGGCGCAGCGTGGACAGGCTCGTGGAGAAGTAGTTGCTGACCTTGTCGGTCTCTTCCCTGTTGGTGTCGTCGTCCCAGTCGAAGCGGACGCAGGCGGGCTCCGCCTCGTCGGCGAGCAGCCGACGCCACGACTGCTGTACGTGCTTGTCCTTGCTCCAGGCGGACTCCTCGCCCGGATCCCGTTCCCGGTAGAGGTAGGGCACCAGGGCGCGGTCGTTGAGCAGCCGGACGAAGGCCTCGCGCTCGGCGGGTTCGATGCCTGGGCAGTAGTTGCGGTAGAGGGCTTCGTTGTTGAGGAGATACGCGCGATTGACCACGAGCGTCCCGCTGTTGACGAGCGAGCGGCGCAGCTCGGCGGAGGCGGCGGCAACGGCCTTGGGAGTGCTGCCCTTTGCGGCGTGGGGGCGCTGCTGAGCGGCCGCGAGATCCGGTGGCAGCCACTGGTTGTCCAGGGCTTGCGCCATCACGGGATAGTCGGTGAGGTCCCCGAAGGTCAGTTGATTGCTTGCCCGTGCGGACTCGGCCCGGTCGGTCACTGGTGATCCCCCTCTGAGACGGCTGAGTCACATTCTTCTGCCAACTGCGGTGATCGTCATACGAATTGGCGCATCAGCCACGAACGGGCCACGTCGACCGCAATGATCTTGACGGAAAGGACCTTGACGGGTCTCGGACAGATAGGGCCCTTCGGGGCAGTGTCCTAAAGACAAGTCACTCGGTTAGATGAGTGTGGACACCAGAACGCCCCGGCCCGGGTTCGATGATCAGCCTGCGCTGAGCATGGTCAAGGTGGACTGCGATCCCGCGCAGGTCATCGTGAACCACGCCAGCTTCCGGGTGCGGCTCGCCCAGAGCCCGCGCCCCGCACGTGCCCTGGCGGACACCGCACGGATCCCCGGCGCCGCGGTGCGGCGGCGGGCGCCCGTCGTGTGGAGCGGCAGGTCGGCGCCGGGGGACGTCGGCGCGACCGGTCTGCTCCAGGCCGTGCGCAACTCCACCGCGGAGCGCGACGCCTACGGCACCGACGCATTCGACACGGGCGGGTTCGACTCCGGCGGCTTCGACGGCGGTGCGTACGACACCGGCGCGACGCAGGTCATCCCGCGGATCGACCTCGCGGCCGGCCGTGCCACCGAGACCGCGCACACGCCGCTCGTGGGCGGACCCGGGTCCGGCGGTTCCGGCAGGCCGTTGCTGCCCCCGATGCGGAAGGCCGTCGGCGCGTACGACTCGTACCACCCCTACGGCCAGGAGCCGTACGAGGACGAGGAGTTCGAGACCGGCAGGGGCGGCGAGAGCTCCGTACAACGGCACGGCGCAGACGCCGTCCGGCACGCCTACTACCCCGGGCGGCGCATGAACCTCGGCGTGGTGCTGCTGCCCATGCGGGTGTTCCTCGGCTTCATCTCCATCTACGCCGGAATGGGCAAGCTCTGCGACCCCGTCTATTTCGACGGCGGCGAACGCGGCTCGATGGTGAAGTGGCTCCACTCCCTGAACCCGTGGGGACTCGCCGAACCGCTGCGCGACTTCGCACTGTCCCACCCCGTCGGGGCGGGCCTCACCGTCGCCTTCCTCCAGGTCGTCGTCGGCGTCCTCACCGTGCTCGGACTCTGGCAGCGGGTCGCGGCGGTCATCGGCGCGATGCTGTCGGCGGCGCTGATCCTCACAGTGAGCTGGAAGACCGTTCCGGCGTACGACGCGCCCGACATCATCTACCTCGCCGCCTGGTCCCCGCTGATCATCGCGGGCGCCCCGGTGTACTCCGTCGACGGACGGCTCGCCGGCGAGGCCTGGCGCAAGCTCGGGCCGCGCTCCGAACTGTGGGAACTGCGCCGGCGCGTACTGCGACGCGGCACCGTCGTCGCCTCCGTCGTGGTCGGCCTCACCCTGCTGATCGGCTCCGTGCTCGGCGGGGCCGTGCGCTCCTCCGACATGGTGACCGTGCCCGGGCCCAACCAGGACCCGACCAACCACCTTCCCGGATCCCCGCTGCCGCAGGAGCCCAGCGGCGAGCGCAGCTCGTCAGGCACCCGCGGGGACGACGGCACGCCGTCACCGTCCGAGAGCAGCACCCCCGAGGCCGAGAAGGCGACCCCCTCCGAGGTGGCGGTCCGCGAGACCGGCACGATCGGCGATCAGCCGAGCCAGACGCAGGGCACGGGACAACAGCCGCCCGGACAGTCCGAGCCCGTGGAGCCGCCGTCCAGCAGCTCCGGTCCCTCGTCCAGCGGCGGCACCGGCAGCGGCGGAGACTCCGGCGGCGGGGACGGTTCCGGTGGGGGCAGCGGCAGCGGCGGCAGCTCCGGCGGTTCGAGCAGCTCGGGCGGCTCGGGCGGCGGCCGGGTGATCGGCGGACTGCTCGGCTGAGTCCGCGTACGACGAAAGGGGCGGCCACCGTGACCACGGTGGCCGCCCCTTCGGCGTGGATCCCTCAACGCGCCTGCGCGGCAAGCTCCTTGGCGGCCTCGGTCAGGTCCTTGGCGGTGTCGATCGCCCGCCAGTACGCGCCCTGAGGCAGCGGGAAACCCGCCAGACGGCGATCACGCGCGAGACGGGGGAAGGTGGTGCGCTCATGGTCGCCCTTGTCGGGCAGCAGCGCTGTGAAGGCCGCGGAGAAGACGTACACGCCCGCGTTGATGAGATACGGCGAGGGCGGGGACTCGACGAAGTCCGTGATGTGGCCGAAGGTGTCCGTCTCGACCGCTCCCCAGGGGATCCGGGGGCGGGCGAGAGCGAGCGTGGCGATCGCGTCCCGCTCGCCGTGGAAGGCGGCCATCTCGCGCAGCGAGAAGCGGGTCCAGATGTCGCCGTTGGTGGCGTACCAGGGCTGGTCCGGATGCGGGAGACGGGCGGCGGCGTACTTGAGGCCGCCGCCCCGGCCCAGCGGCTCCGTCTCGACGACCGTGGTCACCCGCAGCGGCAGATCGGCGCTCTCCAGCCACTCCTGGAGAACCTCGGCGAGATGACCGCAGGAGACGACGGCGTCGGTGACGCCCTCGGCGGCGAGCCAGGCAAGCTGATGGCCGATGATCGGGGTCCCGGTCCCGGGGATCTCGACCATCGGCTTGGGGCGGTCATCGGTGTACGGGCGCAGCCGCGAGCCCTGGCCGCCCGCCAGGACCACGGCCTGCGTCGGATACGTAGGCGTATGCATGCCGTGAACGATATGCGGCGAGGGACGAGGAGGTGTCACACCCCTCGCCCCCGCGGTCACCTCCCCTGGGTCTGCTGGGAGACGCCGCTCGCGAAGGAGGTGTCGCACACGGGGCGGGAGAAGGTCTGCGCGCGCGTGGGGCCGTACTTCTCGACGGCGGCGCGGCCGAGGGCGCGGGCGAGCGACATGCAGTGCCGGGCGAGCGAGGGGCTCTCCTCGACCGTGCGCTGCAGGTGGGTGAGTGCGGAGCTCGCGCCTTTCTCCTGAAGCTCCGTGAGGAGGCGGTCGCGCAGAATGTCCTGCGGAGCGCGCGGCTGGGCGCGTACGGAGACGTTCTCCGAGGACGCGGTGAGCATCTGCGACTCGGTGTTGTGCCCTGCCCACGGGACGCTGGTGACCGCGAGGGTTCCGGAAAGCACCAGGACGACGGGCAGAACGAGGGCGAGAGTGCGGCCGATTCGGCGGGCTGTGTGGGTCACGCGAGCGAGCGTAGCGGTCAGTAATGATTTGGCGACATTTAGTCACTCGGGCGGGGGATGGTTCGAAGCTGCTTTTCGAATCCGGCGTTGACGCACGGGCTCGAAAAGGTCCTGGAATAGCCGATGTGTCCGAGTGTGCCGGGGTGTGCCGGGGTATTTGTCGACATACGAAAAAACGGCCCCGCACCGAAATGCGGGGCCGTTCTGCCGAGTTGCGAGTTGGGTTCTGCCGAGCCGGCAGGGGATCAGTCGCTGAGACGCTCACCCGTCGAGGTCGAGAACACGTGGATCTCACCCGGACGCGGCACGACATGCAGCTCGGCACCCTTGTCCGGCACGGAACGCCCGCCGACACGCACGACCAGGTCCTTGTGCTCGCCGCCGACCTGGGCGGAGCCGTAGACGTAGCCGTCGGCGCCGAGCTCCTCGACGACGTTCACGGACACGGCGAGACCGGCCGGGGCGTCCTCGGTGTCCTTGGAAAGGGACTTGGCCGCCGAGCCGCCCAGCTCGACCACGTCGAAGTGCTCGGGACGGACGCCGACCGTGACCGTGGTGTCGCCCTTGTCCGCGGCCGCGGACAGCGCCTCACGGGAGATCGGGACGACGCTGTTGCCGAACTTCACACCGCCGTCGGTGATCGGGACCTCGACGAGGTTCATGGCCGGGGAGCCGATGAAGCCGGCGACGAAGAGGTTGGCCGGGCGGTCGTACATGCTGCGCGGCGAGTCGACCTGCTGCAGCAGACCGTCCTTGAGGACCGCGACACGGTCACCCATGGTCATGGCCTCGACCTGGTCGTGCGTGACGTACACCGTGGTGATGCCCAGACGGCGCTGCAGGCTGGCGATCTGCGTACGCGTCGAGACGCGCAGCTTGGCGTCGAGGTTCGACAGCGGCTCGTCCATGAGGAAGACCTGCGGCTCACGCACGATGGCCCGCCCCATGGCGACACGCTGCCGCTGACCACCGGAGAGCGCCTTGGGCTTGCGGTCGAGGTAATCGGAGAGGTCGAGGATCTTCGCGGCCTCTTCGACCTTCTTGCGGATGTCGCTCTTGTTGACGCCGGCGATCTTGAGGGCGAAGCCCATGTTGTCGGCGACGGACATGTGCGGGTAGAGCGCGTAGTTCTGGAACACCATGGCGATGTCCCGGTCCTTGGGCGGCAGGTGGGTGACGTCGCGGTCACCGATGCGGATGGATCCGGCGTTGACGTCCTCGAGACCGGCGAGCATGCGCAGGGAGGTCGACTTCCCGCAGCCGGAGGGACCGACGAGGACGAGGAACTCGCCGTCCTGCGTCTCGATCTCGAGCTGATCGACGGCGGGCTTCTCGGTGCCCGGGTAGATCCGGGTCGCCTTGTCGAACGTGACTGTGGCCATGGTGATGTTCTCCTTCACCGGCAGGAACGTGCCGGACGATCCGAGTAAGGGAGTGGTGTAGTCCACCTGCGGTGAACCTTCCGTGACGCTACCTGGCGTTGTCCGATCTGTCAGTAGCGGGACGGTGAGGAAATTTTCGACCGGGAGCGGTAACCGGTCCGGTTAGACTGCTCGAACGCGCCTCCTTAGCTCAGCTGGCCAGAGCAACGCACTTGTAATGCGTAGGTCGTCGGTTCGAATCCGACAGGGGGCTCTCCTGTGGCACACCAGCCCGGACCCATCAGGTCCGGGCCACTCGTCCTTCCCGCTCCAGCGGCACCGGGGCAAGGGCCCCGAAGAGTGATCCCCGTATGGTTCGGGCTGTTATGTCCAAGTTCGCCGGTCTTGCTCGCTCATAGTGCGGGCATGAGACGCACACGCATGACGACGCGGCTCTGCGTCGCGACGCTCATCGCCGCGAGCACCCAGTTCACGGTCTCCGCCTCCGCCATGGACGGGCACGGCGAGAGCCGCCCGTGTGTCAGCCCTCCGCCGCCCAGGGGCGGCCCGGCCCGTGAGGTGCTGCGGATCGCCGAGCGGGCGAGAGCACCCCGGACGGCAACACCGCCGAGACGATCACGAACGGGATCGCCGCGGCGCTCGCGCCCGGCCACCCGGTGCCGTTCAGCGAGGTACCCCTCGCACGGTCCAGTCGCCCTGAAAGCCGGGGCAAGGCTCAGGGGACCTCTTAGTGGCGGCCCGAGATTTGGTCCGCCAGCCGGGCTATGCGGTCCGTCTGTGCCGAGTGGGCCGTTGATTCGCGGCGGTCCGCGGTGCGGTAGGCCGCGTACATCGTCTGGACCCCCAGCCAGCGCAGGGGTTCCGGTTCCCATTTGCGGACCTTGTGGTTGACCCAGGGGAGCGTGGTGAGATCGGTGCCGCCCGACTGGCCCGAGTCCTGTTGGATCAGGTCGCGCAGGGTGCGGGCCGCGAGGTTGGTGGTGGCCACGCCCGAGCCGACGTAGCCGCCTGCCCAGCCGAGACCGGTGGAGCGGTCCAGGGTGACGCTGGCGCACCAGTCGCGGGGGACGCCGAGGACGCCGGACCAGGCGTGGTCGATGCGGATGCCCGCGGTGGTGGGGAAGAAGCGGACCAGGATGTCGCGGAGGGCTTCGACGGTGGCGGGCTGGGTGCGGCCGTCGTTGTCGGTGCGGGAGCCGTAGCGGTAGGGGACGCCGCGGCCGCCGAGGGCGATGCGGTTGTCGGCGGTGCGCTGGGCGTACATGTAGGCGTGGGCCATGTCGCCGAGGGTTTCGCGGCCGTCCCAGCCGATGGTGTCCCAGACGGACTGGGGGAGGGGCTCGGTGGCGATCATGGAGGAGTTCATGGGGAGCCAGGAGCGCTTGTGGCCCTTGAGGTTCGCGGTGAAGCCTTCGGTGCAGCGCAGGATGTAGGGGGCGCGGACCGTGCCGTAGGGGGTCACCGCGTGCTTGGGCCTGATTTCGGTGACGGGCGTCGATTCGTGGATCGTGACGCCCAGGGCCTCGACGGCCGCCGCCAGGCCCTTGATCAGCTTGACGGGGTGCAGGCGGGCGCCGTGCGGGGTCCATGTGGAGGCGACGGCGCCGGTGACGCGGATGCGGTCGGCTGTTTCGCGGGCGCCGAGCAGGACCCGGTCCTTCTCACCGAAGGCGATCTCGACGGCGTGGAAGTTCTTGAGGCGGGTCAACTGGGCGGGGCTGTGGGCGACTTCGAGTACCCCGCCCTTGTGGATGTCGGCGTCGATGTTCTCTTCGGCCGCGACGCGGATGACTTCGTCGACGGTGTCGTTCATGGCCTGCTGGAGGCGGACGGCGGCGTCGTGGCCGTGGAGTCTGGCGTACCGGTCGCGGCCGGCGATGCCGTTGTAGAGCCAGCCGCCGTTGCGGCCTGAGGCGCCGTAGCCGCAGAACTTGCCTTCGAGGACGGTGATGTTCAGGAAGGGGACGGCTTTTTTGAGGTAGTAGGCCGTCCACAGGCCGGTGTATCCGCCGCCGACGATGCAGACGTCCGCGGTGGCGTCGCCGGGGAGGGGCTCCCGCGCGACGGGGGTGCCTTCCTGTGCGTACCAGAACGATATGCCGCCGTTGACGGTGCTCGTGCTCATGATGCCCCTGCTGCTCAGCCTGAGTGCGTGTGGCGGGAGGGTACTCGCCCACCCTTTCATCGTCGTACGCAGGACTGGTCGCCGCACGGGCGGGGCTGCCGCTCGCGCGCTGGGAGCAGGTGCTGCGAGCAGGTGCCGGGAGCAGCTGTCCATTGCCCGGAACTGCTGGCACGGTAAGGGGCGGGCGGGCAGGCTGGTTTCATGATTCGTATCGCCACACCTGCCGACGTCCCGGAGATTCACCGCATGGTCCGCGAACTCGCCGAGTACGAGAAGGCCTTGGACGAGGCCCGCGCGCGCGAGGAGCAGCTGGCCGAGGCGCTGTTCGGGGAGCGGCCCGCCGCTTTCGCGCACATCGCGGAGACCGACGAGGGGGAGGTGGCGGGCTTCGCGCTGTGGTTCCTCAACTTCTCGACGTGGACCGGCGTGAGCGGTGTCTATCTGGAGGATCTGTACGTGCGTCCGGCGCTGCGCGGTGCTGGACACGGCAAGGCGCTGCTGACGGAGCTGGCGCGGATCTGTGTGGAGCGCGGGTATCAGCGCCTGGAGTGGGCCGTACTGAACTGGAACACCCCGTCGATCAACTTCTACCGCTCGCTGGGCGCGAAGCCGCAGGACGAGTGGACGGTGTACCGGCTGACCGACGAGGCGCTGGCCTCGTTGGGCTCGTAGACGATCGGGAGTGGGGCAGGGGGCGGGCGGCGCTGTCAGACGCGGGGGAAACGGGCCTGGAGGTCCCACACCACGGGGTTGTCGGCGAGGCCCTCGTGCATGTCGGACAGGTCCGCGATGAGGTCGTGCAGAAAGTCGCGGGCTTCGCGGCGCAGCTCGCCGTGGTTGAAGGTGAGCGGCGGCTCGTCGCCGGGCATCCAGTCGGCCTCCACGTCGACCCAGCCGAAGCGCCGCTCGAAGAGCATGCGGTCGGCCGACTCGGTGAAGTCGAGCTCGGCGTGCTGCGGTGTGGCGGCGCGGCTGCCGAGGGGGTCGCGGTCGAGCTGCTCGACGATGTCGCACAGGGCCCAGGCGAAGTCGAGGACCGGCACCCATCCCCAGGCTGTGGAGACCTCGCGGTCCTCCTTGGTGTCGGCGACGTAGACGTCGCCGCAGAAGAGGTCGTGCCGCAGGGCCTGGACGTCCGCGCGGCGGTAGTCCGTCTGCGGGGGGTCGGGGAAGCGGCGGGAGAGGGAGTAGCCGATGTCGAGCACGGGTCGATGGTGTCACGGGCCGCGCGGGGTCACTGCCGCGCGGCCCGTGACCAGTGACTACTTCACGTTGATCGCGGTCCAGGCGGCCGCGACCGCCGTGTACTCCGCGCTGCCCGCGCCGTACAGGTCGCTCGTCGCCTGCAGGGTCGCGGTGCGCGCGCCCGCGTAGTTGGTCGAGGAGGTCATGTACGTGGAGAGCGCCTTGTACCAGATCTTGTACGCCTTGACCCGGCCGATCCCGGTGACGGTGGAGCCGTCGTAGGTCGGGGAGTCGTAGCTGACGCCGTTGATCGTCTTGGCGCCGCTGCCCTCGGAGAGCAGGTAGAAGAAGTGGTTCGCCGGGCCGGAGGAGTTGTGCACGTCGAGCCGGCCGACGGTCCGTGACCAGTAGTCGGCGGAGTTGCCGTCGCGGCTCGGCTTGTCCATGTAGCGCAGCGGGGTGCCGTTGCCGCGGATGTCGATCTTCTCGCCGATGAGGTAGTCGCCGGCGTCCGTGGCGTTGGCCGCGTAGAACTCGACCGAGGTTCCGAAGATGTCGGAGGTGGCCTCGTTCAGGCCGCCGGACTCCTTGCTGTAGCGCAGGCCCGCGGTGGAGGCGGTCAGGCCGTGGCTCATCTCGTGGCCGGCCACGTCGAGCGAGGTGAGCGGCTTGAGATTGGCGGCGCCGTCGCCGTACGTCATGCAGAAGCACTGGTCGGACCAGAAGGCGTTGACGTAGGCATTGCCGTAGTGGACGCGGGAGTAGGCGGCGACGCCGTCGCCCCTGATGCCGTTGCGGGACAGCTCGTTCTTGTAGAAGTCCCAGGTCACCGCGGCGCCGTAGTGGGCGTCGACGGCCGCGGTCTGGCGGTTGGCCGCGGTTGTGTCGCCCCAGGTGTCGTCGGGGTCGCTGAAGAGGGTGCCGGTGCCGTTGGTGGCGCCGTTCAGGTCGTATGTCTTGTGGCCGCCGCGGCTGGTGTCGGTCAGCGTGTACGAGGGCGCGGTGCCGAGGGTGACGGTGCCGCTGTACTGGCTGTTTCCGGTGCCGGTCTCGATGGCCTCGTACGCGTACAGCTCCTTGCCGGTGGCAGCGTCGGTGAGGACGTGCCGCTCGCTCGGGGTGCCGTCCTGCTGGACGCCGGTGACGACGGTCTCCCAGGCGAGGGTGGGCCTGCCGGTGGCGGCCCAGATCACCTTGCGGGCGGAAGAGGCGGTCTCGGACTTCGCGTCGGAGGCGGCGAGGGCTGACTTCTTGGCGCTCGCGACGGATATGACGGGGGCCGTACTGGCCACGGCTATCTTGGCGTTGGTGGCCTTGGTGGCGGAACGGGCGCCGGACTTCTTCTCGTGGACGACGAGGTCACCGCCGACGACGGGGAGACCGTCGTAGGTGCGCTCGTAGCGTGTGTGCACGGTGCCGTCGGTGTCCTTGACGACGTCGCGGACGACGAGTTTCTCCTTGCCCCCGAGGCCGATGGCTCTGGCGGTGGTGGCCGCCTCGGCCTGGGCGTCCTTGAGCGCGGCGGTGCGCTGTGCGGCGGACAGCACGAGAGCGGTCGCGCCCTCTTCGCGGTCGGCCTGGGCGCTGGCCGAGCCGCTGGTGAGAGCGACGGCGACCATGGCGGCCGAGGCGATCAGTGCGGCGGCACGTGCGGTTCGCGCACGCGTGCGGGAGGGGGCGGTGTGGTGCGAGGACTGCAGGCGGGTCACGCGGGCTCCTTCGCCGGGTGGTGGGGGGTGGCGGCAGAGAGAGTGCCAGCGAAAGTGCCTTGTTGACAGGTCTGCAACAAACATTTGACCGCGAGTTGTCCGCAAGACGTACAAGTGTGTCCGCTATGCGGCGTGTTGATGCGGAGGGTGGCTTACGTGGAGGTGGGGGGCGAGCCGTGTGCGGGTCGCCGCTCCGGAAGCCGTGGCGGCGCTTCGGGCACGGCGCGAGTACGGCAGCGGCGGCCACGCCTCGCGCCCGGCGCGGCTACGGCAACAGCCGTTGTTCCTTCGCCACCGAGACCGCGCCCGCCCTCGTGTCCACGCCCAACTTCGCGTAGATCCGCCCCAGATGCGTCTTCACCGTCGCCTCACTGATGAACAGCGCCCGCGCGATCTCCCGGTTGCCAAGACCCCGTGCCAGCTGGCCGAGGATGTCCCGCTCGCGTTCCGTCAGGGACGGGCGGCCCGTGCCGCGCATGTGGTGCAGTACGCGGCTCGCGACCGGGGCCGAGAGCGCCGTTCGGCCCTGCGCCGCCGCGCGGATCGCCGCGAACAGCTCCTCGGGGCGTTCCGCCTTCAGCAGATAGCCCGTCGCGCCCGCCTCGATCGCGCGCGTGATGTCCGCGTCCGTGTCGTACGTCGTCAGCACCAGCACATGCACCTGGGGCGTCGCGATGCGCCGGGTCGTCTCGACTCCGTCGATGCCGGGCCCAGTTGGAGGTCCATCAGCACCACGTCCGGGCTGAGTTTCGCCGCCGTCGCGACCGCTTCCTCGCCGCTGCCCGCCTCGCCGACGACCTCGATGTCCGGCTCGCTGCCGAGGAGGGCGAGGAGCCCGGCGCGTACGACGGCGTGGTCGTCGCAGAGCAGGATCCGTACCGGGGTCATGCGCGCTCCAGGGGAATCGCGGCGGACAGGACCGTGCCCTCGCTCGGCGTCGACTCGACGGTCAGCGTGCCGCCAAGCTGCTGTACGCGGGCGCGCATCGCGGGCAGCCCGTGGCCGCGGTCGTGGCCCCGGTCACCGGCACGGGCATCGGCGTGGCGGGCGCGCCCAGTGGCGCCCTGGACGAGCAGTACGCCGCGGTGGGTGTCGCGGCGCTCAACAAGTAGGCCGCATTTGCTGATCCGCGCCCCGCGCAGGATCACCCGCTTAGGATCAACTGCGTGGATATGCGAACTCTCGTACGCACCCTGACGCCCGCCGTCGCGCTGCTCCTGATCACGGGCTGCACCGACAGCGGCGCGGGTGTGCACGGCAAGCCGGGCTCCGCGGGTGTGCGCGATCCGCTCTTCCGCGGGCTCGGCAACGGCGGGTACGACGTCCAGCACTACGCCCTGACTCTCGCCTACGACCCGGACACGAGCCACCTCAAGGGCACCGCCGAGATCACCGCCCGCGCCACCCAGGACCTGAGCGCCTTCAACCTCGACCTCCACGGGCTGAAGGTCGACGGCGCCACGGTCGACGGCAAGGAGGCGGCGGCCAACCGGGCGGGCGACGAGCTGACGCTGCGCCCGCACCGCGACATCGACAAGGGCAAGACGTTCCGTACGGTCGTCCGCTACTCCGGCGAACCGGAGACGATCGTCGACAACGACGAGGACAAGTCCGAGGAAGGCTGGCTGCAGACCGAGGGCGGCGCGCTCGCGGTCGGCGAGCCCAGCGGCTCGATGGCCTGGTTCCCGAGCAACAACCACCCGAGCGACAAGGCCACGTACGACATCACTGTCACCGTGCCCAAGGGGCTGCGGGCGATCTCCAACGGTGAGCTGATGAACATGGACACGACGGGCGGGCGCACCACCTACGCCTGGAAGTCCAGGCAACCGATGGCCAGTTACCTCGCCACGCTCGCCATCGGCGACTACAAGACGACGCCGTCCCGCACCTCCAGCGGCGTGCCGGTCCTCACCGCCGTCGACCCGGCCGTGGGGCAGAAATACGCACAGCTGATCGCGCAGGTCCCCGAGATTGTGGAGTGGGGGGAGCTGAACTTCGGCCCGTACCCCTTCTCGTCCGCCGGCGTCATCGTCGTGCCCAAGGACGACCTCGGCTATGCCCTGGAGACCCAGACCAAGCCCGTGATCCCGGTGAACGAGCTCCCGGACTCGCTCGTGCACGAGATTGCCCACCAGTGGTTCGGCAATTCCGTGACGCCCACGTCCTGGAAGGACATGTGGCTCAACGAAGGCTTCGCCGTCTACGCGGAGTGGATCTGGCAGGAGGACTTCGACGGCACCCCGGCCAAGGAGAGCTTCGCCGCCGCCTTCGCCGACGACAGGAACTGGGCCTTCCCGCCGGCCGATCCGCCGTCCGCGGCGAAGGTCTCGGACGAACCGGTGTACAACCGCGGCGCGATGGTCCTGCACAAGATCCGTCAGGCGGTCGGCGAGGACGCGTTCTTCAAGATCGTGAAGGGCTGGGCGGCGGAGCACCGCCACTCCAACGCCTCCACCGACGACTTCACCGCCTACGTCGAGAAGAAGTCCGGCAAGGACCTCACCGAACTCTGGGACACCTGGTTGTACGGCAAGGACAAACCCGCGAGTCCATGAGCGCGAGGAGCCCCGGGCCGCGCGGCCCGGGGCTCCTCGCGCTCAGCGCCGCGTACGTCAGAGGTTGACGCCGAAGTCGCGGGCGATGCCCTCCAGGCCCGAGGCGTACCCCTGGCCGACCGCGCGGAACTTCCACTCCGCGCCATTGCGGTAGAGCTCGCCGAAGACCATCGCGGTCTCGGTGGCGGCGTCCTCGCTCAGGTCGTAGCGCGCGATCTCGGCGCCGCCGGCCTGGTTGACGATGCGGATGTAGGCGTTGCGCACCTGGCCGAAGTTCTGGCTGCGGTTGACGGCGTCGTAGATGGAGACCGGGAAGACGATCTTGTCGACGTCGGCCGGCAGACCCGCCAGGTTGACGTTGATCTGCTCGTCGTCGCCGCCGCCCTCGCCGGTGCGGTTGTCGCCGGTGTGGACGATGGTCTGGTCGGGCGTCGCCTTGTTGTTGAAGAAGACGAAGTGGGCGTCGGACGCGACCTTGCCGCCGGGGTTCACACCGATCGCGGAGGCATCGAGGTCGAAGTCGGTGCCGGTGGTCGTACGGACGTCCCAGCCGAGGCCGACCGTGACGGCGGTCAGGCCCGGTGCCTCCTTGGTGAGCGAGACGTTGCCGCCCTTGGACAGGCTTACTGCCATTGGGAAGTCCCCTTCGTGTCGACTGTGCGGGCTTCGAGCCCTCCCGAAGCTACCGTCACCCGTCATAACGCAGGCAGGGGACTGCCAGGTTCCATCCGTCCTGGCTTCCTTTGCCGCCTCGTGAGGACACCGGGGAGCGCGGACGCCCGAAAAGCGGGTGACGCGGACGGCGCGGGCACGCGACCATGGACGCATGTCCGGTCCCTACATCATCCGTGGTTCGGTCTCCCTGCCGGAGGCCGAGCTCATGTGGCGTTTCTCGCGGTCGTCGGGACCGGGTGGCCAGCACGTCAACACCAGCGACTCGCAGGTGGAGCTCCGCTTCGACCTCGCGAGGACCGAGGCGCTGCCGCAGGTCTGGAAGGACCGCGCGCTGGAGCGCCTGGCCGGCCGCATGGTGGGCGGTGTGATCGCGGTCCGCGCGTCGGAACACCGCTCGCAGTGGCGCAACCGCGAGACCGCGGCGGTGCGGCTGGCCTCCCTGCTGGCCGAGGCGACGGCGCCGCCGCCGCGGCCGCGCCGGGCGACGAGGATTCCGCGGGGCATCAACGAGCGCCGGCTGCGGGAGAAGAAGCAGCGGGCGGAGACGAAGCGCGGCCGCAGCGGCCGCGACTGGTAGTACCCCGCCCTGGTTGGCGGCGGGACCTCAGTCCAACTGGCGGTAGCGGCCCCGGAAGTACGTCAGCGGACCGCCGTCCGCGCTCGGCAGGCCCACCGACAGCACACGCGCGATCACCAGCGTGTGGTCCCCGGCCACCACCCTCTGTTCCGTACGGCACTCGAGCGTCGCCAGCGCGCCCCTCACCAGCAGCGCCCCGCTCACCTCGCCCCTCGTGTACGGAATGTCCTCGAACAGGAGCCGGTCGCTGACCCGGCCCTTCATCGCGAAGCGTCCCGCGATGTGCCGCTGGCTCTCCGAGAGCACCGAGACGGCCCACAGCGGCTGTTCGGCGAGCAGGTCGTCCATGCGGGAGTCGTTGCGCAGGCTCACCAGGACCAGCGGCGGGTCCAGTGACACCGACATGAAGGCGGTCGCCGTCATGCCGACGTCCTCGCCGCGCGGGCCGTCGTCCGGATCGTGCGCGGTCACCAGCACCACACCCGCGGCCAGCCGGGACATGGCGGCGCGGAACTCCTCGTTGCTCACCCCCTCAGCATGGGGGATGGCAACAGGAGCGGTGGCGGGGGTCGTCTGCAACACACGAGGAACGCTAGTCTCGGCCGACCCGTGCCCGCATCGGGCCGGGGGACCAGCCGGGTCCTAGGACCGACGGCCAGCCCTGGGACCGGCGGCCCACCGATATTTGCGTTCAGGAAAGCGAGGGTCATTGCAGCTCGCGCAGGCAACGCATCATCATTCACTGTGACTTGAGTCACAGAGTGCAGTAATTGTTGACCCTGTGTACCGAGTGGGCAGCTCGCTGTGATTCAGTGACCGTGATACCGCAACAAGAACGTCGATGAGAACCCTGGAGTTTGCTGTCGAGGTCTCGGGGAGAGCGAACAATGGAGACCGAGTCGGAGCCCTACGTCCGTCTTGCGACCCTGCGGCAGCTGCACCAGGTGGTCGCGGACCTCAACACGGCCCGGAGCTTGGCCGACACACTGCAGACCGTCGCTGACGGAATCGTCGCGGGACTCGGCTACGAGCTGGCCTGCGTCAATCTCGTACGCCCCGACGGAGATCTCGTCGTCGCCGCATTCGCCGGCAGCGCCGCCGCAGAAGCCCTGATCACGGGCCGCGTCGGCTCCCGCCCGTCCTGGGAACGCCGTCTGTCGATGGGCGAGGCCTGGGGCGAGCTGCGCTTCATCCCGCACACCGAGGGCTGGGTGCTCATAGAGGACGACGTCCCGCAGTGGCACACCGAGGGCCCCGACCCGCGCTTCGAGGACGAGTGGCACCCGCAGGACCGTCTCTACGCCCCCATGTACGCATCGGGCGGCGGCCGCGAGCTTCTCGGCGTCATCTCCGTCGACCGGCCGCGCAACGGACGGCGGCCGGGACCCTGGGGCCAGGAAGCGCTCCAGATGTACGCGTCCCAGGCGGCGATTGCGATCAGCAACGCCCGCCTGCGAGCAAACATGCAGCGCGCCCTGGTCCGCCTGGAGCGTGAGCAGCAGGCCCTGCGCGCGAGTGAGGAGTCGTTCCGGCAGGCGTTCGAGTACGCGCCGAGCGGTATGGCCATCGCCGAGATGGGCGGCGACCAGCACGGCCGGCTGCTGCGCACCAATGACGCCCTGTGCCGGCTGCTCGCCAGACCCGCCTCCGCGATGCGCCGCTACTCCTTCGCCGATCTCGTGCATCCCGAGGACGTCGGCACGCTGCTGCGTACGTCCGCCGAGGGCGGGCGTGCCGAGCTGCGGCTGGGCCGCCGGGACGGGACGTATGTCTGGGTGTCGCTGCGCAACTCCGTCGTCGCGGACACCGCGGACGGCCCCCGTTTCCTGCTCACCCATGTCGAGGACATCGAGGACCGCAAGCGGCACGAGCTCCAGCTCGCGCACCGGGCCAGTCATGACGCGCTCACCGGCCTGCCCAACAGCGCCGAGCTGCGCGCCCGGCTCAGCGCCCGGCTGTGCGAGCGGCCGCAGACCGCGCGGGAGAGCGCCATCGAGGCCCTGGACGCCGCGTACGGGGCGGACAGCGAGGGCATCTTCGGCCGCGACGGCTTCGACTTCGAGACCACCGGCGTGCCCTATGACCACCACGTGCACACGATCGCGCCCGACAGCGAGGTCGACGACGGCACGAAAGGGCTCGCGGTCCTCTTCTGCGATCTGGACGGCTTCAAGTCGATCAACGACCGCTTCGGGCACCAGACGGGCGACGCCGTGCTCGTCGAGGTCGCGCGCCGGCTCACCACCGGCGTGCGCGACAACGACACGGTCGCCCGGCTCGGCGGTGACGAGTTCGTCGTGCTCGCCGACGGCCTGGGCGCGGCGGACGCCGCTGACCTGGCCGTACGCCTGCGGAACGCGATCATCCTGCCGATCAGGGTCGGCGGGCGGGGCGTGCGGGTCGGGGCGAGCTTCGGGATCGGCTGGGCGAGCTGCGGAATGTCCGTCGAGGAGGTCCTGCAGAGTGCCGACCAGCGGATGTACGTCGAGAAGCGGTCCCGGGCGAAAGTGCACCGGCGGGCCGGCTGAGGTCAACGACACCCTATGGAATACCCCGAACCGGGTAGGCTCGCCCGCGTCGGCGATGTGCTGACGACATGGTGAGGAGTGAATGGGGATGACGGCCGCGAACAACGGCGCGAGCACGCCCGAGGACGACGATCCGTTCGGCTACCTGTACGAGGACGGACGGGCAGCGGGCGCGACACCGCCCGGCCAGAGCCGCGGCTACGGCTATCCGGGTCCGGCCGCACAGCCCGGCGTCCCCAGAACCTCGTACAACCAGGTCCGGACGGTCGGCGAGCGCCAGTACGGCCAGCAGGTGCCGCAGCAGCAGGCGTACGCCCAGCAGGGCCAGCCGACCGCGCAGTACGCGGCACCCGAGACCTACCCCGGCGGCGCCCCCACCCGCCCGGTCCCGCCCGAGGGCGGCGGCCACGGCGGCGGCCGCAGTGGCGGACCCAACACCAAGGGCCTGCTGATCGGCGCGATCGCGGTGGTCGCGGTGGTCGTGATCGGCATCGCGGCGGCACTGATCACCAGCGGCGGCGAGGACGACAAGGCGGGCGGCCAGTCCGGCGGCGACGGCGGCACGAGCGCGGGCCAGTCGGTCAAGCCGAGCGACGATCCCTCGACGTCCCAGGATCCGCAGGAGCCCCTGCCGAAGCAGGACGCGGCGACGCTGCAGCTGGGTGCGCCGGCCGCGCTGGCGAAGGACATCAAGGGCGCCGAGGGTGCGGGCGGCGCGTTTGTGACCGGCTTCAACGCGGTCGGCGCCTCGGTCACCTGGAAGGCCAAGATCGCGGAGGCGGGCGAGTACCGGCTGTACGTGCGCTACGCCATCCCCGCGCAGGACGCCAACGCCACGCTGACGGTCAACGGCAAGGCGAACTCCAACCCGCTGGGCCTGAAGAACTTCATCCACTCCACGGACCCGGCCTGGGAGAAGAACTGGCAGACCACCTGGGCGCCGGTCAACCTGAACAAGGGCGAGAACGAGCTCAAGATCTCCTGCGAGGCGGGCAATCAGTGCAACGTCATCCTCGACTGGCTCGAGGTCAAGGAAGGCTGATCAGCCACTGACGACCGTCAGGAACCCCGCCACCGTCCCGGCCATCGCAGCGCGAGCCGGGGCGAGGTATTTCCGGGGGTCCACCGTCGACGGGTCGGTCGTTTCCAGGAAGGCCCGGACCGCGCCCGTGAAGGCGGTGTTCAGGGCCGTGCCGACGTTGATCTTGACCATGCCTGAGGCGACCGCGCGGCGGATCTCCTCGTCCGGGACGCCCGAGGAGCCGTGCAGCACCAGAGGGACCGGGATCGCGTCGCGCAGGCGGGCGATGAGGGTGTGGTCCAGGGCGGCCGTGCGCTGCGTCATCGCGTGGGAGGAGCCGACCGCGACGGCCAGGGCGTCCACGCCCGTCGCGGCGACGTAGGCCGCCGCCTCCGCCGGGTCGGTGCGGACGCCCGGTGCGTGGGCGTCGAGCGGGGTCTCGCCCTCCTTGCCGCCGACCTTGCCCAGTTCGGCCTCGATCCAGATGCCGCGCTCGTGGCCCCAGCGCACCGCGTCCGCCGTGGCCCGGACGTTCTCCTCGTACGGCAGCTTCGAGGCGTCGAACATCACAGAGCTGAAGCCCTCGTCGTCCGCCGACCGCAGCAGGTCCACGGACACGACATGGTCGAGGTGGAGGGCGAGCTGCGCGGTCGACGCGTGGGCCACGGCGGCCGCCGCGGCGGCGATCGCGGAGAGCTGTCCGCCGTGGAACCTCACGGCGTTCTCGGAGATCTGCAGGATCGCGGGCGCGCCCGCCTGCTCGGCGCCGGTGGCGATCGCCTCGGCGTGCTCCAGGGTGATGACGTTGAAGGCGGCGATGCCGCGGCCGTCGGCCGCTGCGGCCGAGACGAGTTCACCGGTGCTGACGAGTGGCATGGTGCACCCCAATTCCCGGGCGGCTGGGCCCGATTGTGCGCTGTGTGTGGGCTTTCACGCCGCGGCCGCGAGCTCGGTCACCGCGATGAGTGGCAGCAGCTCCTCGTAGGCCGCGGCGTCGAACTCGCCCGCCGCCGGGGCCAGTACGGTCGCCGCCGACAGCGCCACCGCGCGGGCGAGCAGGTCCGGCCACGGGAGTTGTTCCACGAGGCCGGAGAGCAGCCCGGCCACGGCCGAGTCGCCCGCGCCCGTCGGGTTGCCCTTCACCGGCTCCGGCGGGGTCGCCTGCCAGACGCCGTCCGCGGTGGCCGCGAGGAGGCCGTCGGGGCCGAGCGAGGCGACGACGGTGTGCGCGCCCCGCCGGCGGGCGTCGCGGGTGGCGCGCAGCGGTTCGCGGGAGCCGGTGAGCCGGGCGAGCTCGTCGGCGTTGGGCTTGACCAGGTCGGGGCGGGCGGCGATGCCGCGGCGCAGCGGTTCGCCGCTGGTGTCCAGGAGTACGGGGACCCCGGCGCCGCGGGCCCTGCGGATCAGCTCGGCGTACGCGCCCACATGGATGCCGGGCGGCAGGCTGCCGCACAGGGCGACGGCGTCGGCGCCGGGCAGCAGGGAGTCGTACGAGGTGAGGAACGTCGCCCATTCCTCGGCGGTGACGATGGGGCCCGGCTCGTTCAGCTGGGTCGTGTCGCCGCTCGCGTCGTCGACGACGGCGATCGTGCGGCGGGTGGTCCCGGCGATGGGGACGAGCGCGTCGCGCGGTGCGAGCGGGCCCAGCAGATCGCGCAGTACGGCTCCGGTGGGCCCGCCCGCGAAACCGGTGACCACGCTCTCGTGCCCCAGCGCGGACAGGACGCGGGCGACGTTGAGGCCCTTGCCGCCCGGGCGTTCGCGGACCTCGCTGACGCGGTGGCTCGCGTGCGGGGTCAGCGCGGGGACCCGGTAGGTGATGTCGAGGGCGGTGTTGAGCGTGACCGTCAGGATCACCAGTACACACCCCACAGAACGCGCTTGCCGTGCTCGTACGGGCCCTGATCATGCCAAACGGAAGGCGGTTGGCCCAGACCCCCCGGCCATCCGCCTTGAGTGACTTGCATGGAAATCACCCCACTTGCGGCTCAATCACCCATTCGCCCTTGCGCATCACGCCTTTCAGCGTGAACTCGGCGTCGAGGACGACCAGGTCGGCGTCCTTGCCCGGCTCCAGCGAGCCGACCGTGCCGTACACGCCGAGCAGCCTGGCGGGATTGGCCGAAATGGCCTGGACGACGTCCTGAACCGGCAGCTGGTCGATGGTGACCGCGCGCCTGAACGCCGTGTCCAGCGTGAGCGTCGAGCCCGCGATGGACCCGCCCTCCACCAGCCGGGCAACACCTTCCTTGACCTCGACCTCGAGCGGACCGAGCTGGTAACGGCCGTCGCCGAAGCCCGCCGCGTCCATGGCGTCGGTGATGAAGGCGACGCGGGCCGCGCCCGCGCGGTGGAAGGCGAGTTCGAGGGCGGCGGGGTGCAGATGCGTGCCGTCGTTGATCAGCTCGACCGTGATCCGCTCGTCCTCCAGGAGCGCGGCGATCGGTCCCGGCGCGCGGTGACCGAGGCCGGGCATCGCGTTGAACAGGTGCGTCGCCACGGTCGCGCCCGCGTCGATCGCCTCGACGGTCTGCTCGTACGTCGCGTCCGTGTGGCCGATCGCGGCGATCACGCCGTGCTCGGCGAGGAGACGTACGGAGTCGATGCCGCCGGGGAGTTCGGTGGCGAGAGTGACCATCTTCGCCGTACCGCGGGCCGCGTCGATCAGCTTGCGCACCTCCGCCGGGTCGGGATCGCGCAGCAGCTCCTCGCTGTGCGCGCCCTTGCGGCAGGGGGAGATGAACGGGCCCTCGAAGTGGATGCCCGCGAGGTCGCCCTGCTCGACCAGCTCGGACAGGAAGCCCGCTCGGTGGGCGAGGAAGTCCATCTCGCCGGTGACGGTGGAGGCGACGAGGGTGGTCGTGCCGTGCTCGCGATGGGTCCGTACGCCCCTCAGAACGTCCTCGGCGCTGCCGGAGGTGAAGGAGGCGCCGCCGCCGCCGTGGTTGTGGATGTCGACGAAGCCGGGCACGACCCAGTGACCGGTGATGTCGAGGGCAGGCGCGTCGGCGCCCGCGGCGCCGGTGATCCTCGCGCCCTCGACGATCACCCGTCCGTTCTCGACGATCCCGGTCGGCAGCACCACCCGGGCGCCCGTGAGAACCATGCGGTCGGCCATTAGGCGGTTACCTCCGAGTCGGTGGCGAGCAGATCCCAGGCGAGCAGCCCCGCGCCGAGGCATCCGGCGGTGTCCCCGAGGGCTGCCGGGACGATGGCGGGCAGCTTCTGGAACGTGACGCGCTCCTCGACCGCGGCCCGCAGCGGTGTGAACAAGGTTTCCCCCGCCTCGGCGAGACCGCCACCGATGATCAGCGTGCGGGGGTCCAGCAGGGTGAGCGCGGTGACGAGCCCGGCGGCGAGCGCGTCGACGGCGTCGAGCCAGACCTCCCGGGCGCGGGCGTCGCCGGACTCGACGGCCTTCGCACAGTCGGCGGCGTCGGCGTCCGGGTCGCCGCTTGCCCTCGCCCACGCGCGGGTCACCGCGGCGGCGGAGGCCAGCGTCTCCAGGCAGCCGCGCTGTCCGCAGCCGCAGGCGGGGCCGTCGGGGCGGACGACGATGTGCCCGATCTCGCCGGCGTATCCGTGGGCCCCGGCCTCGATCTGACCCGCGATGCCGATGGCTCCGGCGATCCCGGTGCCCAGCGGCACGAACAGGAACCGGTCGGCGCCCTTGCCCGCGCCGATCCGCCCCTCGGCGAGGCCGCCGGTACGGACGTCGTGCCCGAGGGCGACGGGGGCGCCGAGGCGTTCACGCAGGAGGTCGCGCAGGGGTACGTCGCGCCACCCGAGGTTGGCGGCGTACACGGCGATCCCGTTCTCGGCGTCGACGATGCCGGGGACGGCGACGCCGGCGGCGAGGGCGCTCTGGCCGAGGTGCTCCTGGCCGTACGCGCGTAGCTCGCCGGCGAAGCCGAGGATGGACTCGACGACGGCGTCGGGCCCGCGCTCACGCGCGGTGGCGCGACGGGCCTCGTACAGCAGGGTGCCGTCGGGGGCGACGAGGGCGGCCTTCATGCCGGTGCCGCCCACATCGAGGGCGATGACGTGTCTCACGTGGACAGTCTGGCGGGTGGACGGCGGAAAGGTCTAGTCCACTACGCCGGATTGTTGCGCGCCCATACAAACGGCGGAACGTTTTGTCCCCCACCCCGCCCTCCCCGAACCTGGGGGCTGCGCCCCCAGACCCCTTGGGGGAAGGTCAGTGGGGGCTGACGCCCCCACGCCCCGGAGCTCCGGCGGCTCCGCCGCGGAGCGAGACGCGGGGGTAGCGCCCCGCATGGGTCTCGCGGGCGAACCCCCGCGCGCCGCGACACACCTCCCCGTGGGGAGGGGCGGTGCAGGGTCGTCCCCGCAGGCGATTGGCGGCCAACACCGGGTGCCCTTACGAACCCCTCATTGCCGCCGACGCCGAGGAGTCGAGCCCGGAGGCGACCCGGAACCCGCACCCCACGGCACCGGGCACCCCGGACCGCCCAGACCCGCGCCCCACGGCACCGGCGCGCCCCGAACCCCAAACCCCGTCAGCCCAGAATCACGCTCCGCGTCAAATTCCTCGGCCTGTCCGGGTCGAAGCCCCTCGACTCCGCCAGCGTCACCGCCAGCCGCTGCGCGCGGATCAGGTCGGCCAGGGGGTCCGTCTCCTGGCGGGCCACCAGCGTGCCGCCCACGCGGGACACGTCGACCGACAGGCCCTCCGGGAGTGGGCCGAAGACCCAGGTCACGCGGCCGGGGCCGGTGATGGAGATCGGGCCGTGGCGGTATTCCATCGCGGGGTACGACTCCGTCCACGCGCCCGCCGCCTCGCGCATCTTCAGGCCCGCCTCCAGCGCCAGCCCGTACGTCCAGCCGCGGCCCAGGAACGTCCACTGCTCCGCGCCCACCACCGCCTCCGGCAGCGGCTCCGTGATCGCCAGCTCCGCGTCGACCGCCGCCTCGGTGACCGACTTCACGCCGGGGACGTCACCCAGACCCGCCCGCAGGAAGGCGAGCGCCGTTGTGGCGAAACGGGTCTGGACGACCGACTCCTCGTCCGCCCAGTCCAGCACCGCCACCTCGTCCGCCGCGTCCATGACCGGGGTCTTGGGATCCGCGGTCAGGGCCAGCGTGGGGACCTTGCCGCGCAGGGCGGTCAGCAGGTCCAGGACCTCGGTCGTCGTGCCCGAGCGGGTGATCGCGACGACGCGGTCGTAGGTCCGCCCCGCCGGGAACTCCGAGGAGGCGAACGCGTCGGTCTCGCCCTGCCCCGCCGCCTCCCGCAGCGCCGCGTACGCGATCGCCATGAACCAGGACGTACCGCACCCGGTGACGGCGACCCGCTCGCCCGGCTGTGGCAGTCCCGGGAAGGCGGCCGCGGCCTTCGCCGCTCGTCGCCAGCATGCGGGCTGGGTGGCAATCTCTGCTGCGGTACGGGACATGCGACTGGGCTCCTCGCGACGTACGCGTAAGTCGGGACCGGCATCGACCAACTTCGTGCCAAGGGACGTGCTTAGCAGCCCGCGGCGTACCCGGGCAATGCCCGCACCCCTTGGGACAGACGTTGCGGAAGCGATACCGATTGGAGTAGACCTCATCCTCCGGATAGTGGAAAATCGCAGCCCATCTCGACAGGACGTCACGGGGAACCGACTGGGACAAGACGGGCAAACAAACAGCAGAGGGTGGGGGAAGAGCTGTGCATCAGCGCTTCTTGGGTCTGACCGCGGCACTCGCCGCACTGGGCATGACGGTGGCCCTCTCGGGCTGTGGCACCTCCAGCGGTTCCGGCGATGTCACCCTCAAGCTGGTTGCGGCGGACTACGACGTCTCCGGCGGCCAGAGCAGTAAGAAGTACTGGGCCGACCTCGCCGCCGAGTTCGAGAAGGCGAACCCCGGCATCAAGATCGACGTCCAGATCGAGTCCTGGAACGACATCGACCACAAGGTCGGCGAGATGGTCAAGGCCGGCAAGGCCCCCGACGTCGCCCAGATCGGCGCGTACGCCGACTACGCCGCGGCCGACAAGCTGTACTCCGCCGACCAGTTGCTCTCCATACCCGTGCAGTCCAACTTCCTCCAACCGCTCACGGACGCGGGCGAGATGAAGCGCGTGCAGTACGGACTCCCGTTCGTCGCCTCCACCCGGCTGCTCTTCTACAACAAGAAGCTCTTCAAAGAAGCCGGGATCAAGAGCGACCCCAAGACCTGGGACGACCTGGTCGAGGACGCGGAGAAGCTGAAGGACAACACCGACGCGAAGTACCCCTTCGCGCTGCCGCTGGGGCCGGAGGAGGCCCAGGCCGAGACCATGATGTGGCTGCTCAGCGGTGGTGACGGGTACACCGACACCACCGGCAACTACGGCATCGACTCCGACCAGAACATCGCCACCTTCACCTGGCTGAAGACGAACCTGGTCGACAAGAAGCTCACCGGCCCTGTCGCCCCCGGCAAGCTGAACCGCAAGGACGCCTTCGCCGCCTTCACGCGCGGCGAGGTCGGCATGCTCAACGGCCACCCGTCCCTGATGCAGGCGGCCGAGGCGGCCAACATCGACGTCGGCAAGGTGGCCCTGCCCGGCACCAGCGGCAAGCCGAAGGCGGCGATGGGCGTCGCCGACTGGATCATGGGCTTCAAGCGGAACGGCCACCGCGTCGAGATCGGCAAGTTCCTGGACTTCGTCTTCAGCGACAAGAACGTCCTCGACTTCGCGGGCCAGAACGACCTGCTGCCGGTGACGGTCTCCGCCTCCGAGGCGATGGCCGCCGACCCCGAGCACAAGGACCTCAAGGAGTTCCTGGAGGAGCTGCCCACCTCGGTGCTTCCGCCGGTCGGCAAGACCTCGTGGGCGGCCGTGAGCGAGAACATCAAGAAGAACATCGGCAAGGCCGTGGAGCCGGGCGCCAACCCGGCGGAAGTCCTCGGCCGCATCGGCCGCGCCGCCTCCGTCGCCGAGAACGCCGAGTAGTTCCGAGTAGTTCCGGGTAGTTCAGAGACCGCATCGACCGGCCGCCGATATGTTGGATCGTATGACCGACGACCAGACGCTCTCCGAGCGCGACCGCGCCGTTCTGGCCATGGAGCACCGCTCCTGGCCGGGGCCCGGCGCCAAGGAGCGCGCCATCAGGGAGCAGCTCGGCATCTCCCCGGTCCGCTACTACCAGCTGCTCAACGCCCTCATCGACGACGAGCGCGCCCTCGCCCACGACCCCGTCACGGTCAACCGGCTCCGCCGAGTCAGGGACGACAGACGAAGTCGCCGATAGGGTCGGAGGCATGGGCAGCTCCCCGTACGCGCATTCCCTGCCGACGCCGTCCACCCCCGCCGGCCGTGACGGTCTCGCCGCGATTCTGGGCCGGCCGCACAAAACCGTCGTCGGCCTCGACTTCGACGGCACTCTCGCCGAGATCGTGCCCGACCCCGAACAGGCCCGCGCCCACCCCGGCGCCGTCCCCGCGCTCGCCGCACTCGCGCCACGTGTGGCGTCCGTCGCCGTGATCACCGGACGCCCGGCGGGCGTTGCCGTACGCTACGGCGGCTTCGCCGGAGTGCCGGGCCTGGACCACCTCGTGGTCCTCGGCCACTACGGCGCCGAGCGCTGGGACGCCGTGTCCGGCACGGTCAAAACCCCGGCCGCGCACCCCGGCGTCGCGGCCGCCCGCGCCGAACTGCCCGGATTCCTCGACGACATCGGAGCCTGGCGCGGCGCCTGGATCGAGGAGAAGGGCCAGGCCGTCGCGGTGCACACGCGCCGCGCCGCTGACCCGCAGGCCGCCTTCGACGCCCTGCGCGATCCGCTCGGCGAGCTCGCCGCCCGGCACGGACTGATCGTGGAGCCGGGCCGCATGGTCCTGGAGCTGCGCCCGCCGGGCATGGACAAGGGCGTGGCGCTGGCCGAGTACGTACGCGAAGTGGAGGCCGAAGCGGTCCTGTACGCCGGGGACGACCTCGGCGATCTGCCCGCCTTCGCCGCCGTGGAGAAGCTCCGTTCGGACGGCATTCCCGGCCTGCTGGTGTGCAGCGGCAGCGCGGAGGTGCCGGAGGTCGCGGACCGCGCGGACCTGCTGCTGCCGGGTCCGGCGGCCGTCGTCGAATTCCTAGGAGCCCTCGCGCAGCGCCTGTAGCTGGTCGAGGAACCACTGCTGCGGCGGCAGCGCGGTCGCCGCGGCCGCCAGCCGCTTGGTACGCCGGGCCCGTTCGTCGTGGGGCATCGTCAGCGCCTCGTGCAGCGCGTCGGCGGTGCCCGTCACGTCGTACGGATTGACCGTGACCGCGTCCTCACCCAGCTCCTCGTGCGCCCCCGCCTCGCGCGACAGCACCAGCGCGCAGCCGTCGTCCGAGACGACCGGGATCTCCTTGGCGACCAGGTTCATACCGTCCCGGATCGGGTTGACCAGGGCGACGTCGGCGAGCCGGTACGCGGCCAGGGAGCGGGCGAAGTCGTCCTTCACATGGAGGACGACCGGGCTCCATGTCGCCGTCCCGTACGTGGAGTTGATCTCGTCAGCGATGCGCTGGACCTGCGCCGTGTAGTCGCGGTACACGGCCAGATCCTGCCGCGAGGGGTAGGCGAAGGCGACATGGACGACCCGCTCGCGCCACTCGGGCCTGGTGTCCAGGAGGTGCCGGTAGGCGAGCAGCCCGCGCACGATGTTCTTGGACAGCTCGGTACGGTCCACGCGCACGATCGTCTTTCGCCCGGGGCCGACCTGTTCGCGCAGCGCGGCCAGCCGTTCCTCCACATCGGGCCGGTGCGCGCGCTCCCGCAGGAAGTCCGCGTCCGCGCCGAGCCCGTGCACTCCGATCCGGGTGCCGGAGGGGATGCCGGGGCCCAGCACGGTGTGGCAGCAGTCGGTGAAGGCCTCGGCCCAGCGGTGGGTGAGGAAGGCGGCCCGGTCGGCGCCGAGGATGCCGCCGAGCAGCTGGGCCGCGATGTCGTCGGGCAGCATCCGGAAGTAGTCGACGGGAGCCCAGGGCGTGTGCGAGAAGTGGCCGATGCGCAGGTCCGGGCGGTGGGCGCGGAGCATCCGGGGCACCAGCGCCAGGTGGTAGTCCTGCACCAGAACGGCCGCGCCCGGCGCGGCCGCCTCGGCCAGCGCATCGGCGAAGGCGTGGTTGTACGCCTCGTAGGAGGCCCACTGACGGCGGAACTCCGCGTCGAAGACCGGCTCCAGCGGCGTCTGGTAGAGCATGTGGTGGACGAACCACAGCACCGAGTTCGCGATCCCGTTGTACGCGTCGGCGAACACCCCGGCGTCGATGTCGAGCATCCGCACCCCGGGTTCGGCCACTCCGCGCCGTACGGCCTCGCGATCGCCGTCGCCGAGAGCGGCGCACACCCACACCGAGTCCGACTCGGAGTCGATCGCCGACAGGCCGGAGACCACGCCGCCCCCTCCCCGGCGGGCGTCCAGCGAACCGTCCTGCTGACGTGTGTACGTGACCGGGCCGCGGTTCGAGGCGACTAGGACCTGGGCGGCAGGCTGCTCGGAGACCATGTGCCGAAACCTAGCCCTTCCTGTAACCCCTCAAACGTGCGTACGGCCGGACTGCGCCACTCGGTGCGCCACTCGTTGTGCCACTCTGCGTGCTCATGCCGCGCGCCTCGCCGCGTACTCGCCGATCTCGCGCATCGGCGGCCGCTCCTGCGTGTCCACCGCATGTGTCCGGGGTACGAAGCCCCCCTCGGCCCGCTCGAACTGCGTCAGCGCAGGCCGCACCAAATGGCCCCTGGACAGCCGCAGTTGGGCGGTGCGGTAGATCGCCGCGGCCATCCGCCCCAGCGCCTGACCGTCCTGGTGGCGGTGCTTGCGCGAGCCGACGTCCACCTGCGCCAGCGCGTCCAGACCGACCGTGTGCAGCGCGTCGACGAGCAGGCCCAGCTCGACTCCGTAACCCACGGGGAAGGGCAGCCGCTCAAGGAGCGAGCGCCGTGCCGCGTACTCCCCGCCCAGCGGCTGGACGAACCCGGCCAGCTGCGGCCAGTGCAGATTCAGCAGCGGCCGCGCCACCAGCTCCGTCACGCGGCCGCCCTGACCTGCCGTCTCGCCGAGCGGCCGGTCGTACATCGCCTTGACGAACTGCACCTCGGGGTCGGTCAGCAGCGGTCCCACGATCCCGGAGACGAAATCGGCCGAGAACTCGCGCAGATCCGCGTCGACGAAGCAGACGATGTCGCCGCTGGTGACCATCAGCGAGCGCCACAGCACCTCGCCCTTGCCCTGGACCGCGGGTATCCGGGGCAGGATCGCGTCCCGGTGCACCACGCGCGCGCCGGCAGCCGCGGCCACCTCGCCCGTACGGTCGCTCGACCCCGAGTCCACGACGACGAGCTCGTCGACGAGCGGCACGGCTTCCATCAGCTCGCGCCGGATCACGGAGACGATCTCGCCGACCGTCTCCTCCTCGTCGAGCGCCGGCAGGACGACGCTGACGGTGCTGCCGCGCTTGGCGGCCATCAGCCGGTCGAGCGGGCGGTCGGCCACCGACCAGGAACGCCTGCTCAGCCAGCGTTCCACCTCTTCCAGCACGTGCGCGTCTCCCTCTGACATCGAGATCCTGTGATCCGTCTCGCGGTTCGGACGACTATCTCAACCATGCAGGCCTTCGGTTACAGTCTTGAACAACGCGGATGACCGTCGCATGCCGGGGGTCATCACGCTGACAATCGAATACCGCTCATCCAGAGGGGCAGAGGGAACGGCCCGTTGAAGCCCCGGCAACCCTCCCGCCGACCGCGAGGTCACGGTGGGGAAGGTGCCAATTCCGTCTCGTGGCGAAATGCGTCGCGAGGAAGATGAGGAGAAAGGGCCTCGCCACCATGGCTGTGCAGACTGCCGCAAGCAACACCACCAGCCCCGTAGACCTGGGACCCGCCGCGGCGCTCTCGTGCCGCGAGTGCGGAGAGCGTTTCGGCCTCGGCCCGATCTTCGCCTGTGCCTCCTGTTTCGGGCCGCTCGAAGTCGCGTACGACCTGCCGGCGGACCCTGCGTCTGATTCCTATGGCTCGGCGCTGAGGAAGCGGATCGAAGCGGGTCCGAACAACATCTGGCGTTACGCTCCGCTGCTGCCCGTCCCCGCCGACGTGGCCGAGAAGCCGAACATCAACCCCGGCTTCACCAAGCTCGTCAAGGCCGACAACCTCGCCCGTGAGCTGGGCGTCACCGGCGGCCTGTACATCAAGGACGACTCCGGCAACCCGACGCACTCCTTCAAGGACCGTGTCGTCGCGATCGCCGTCGAGGCCGCGCGCGCCTTCGGCTTCACGACGCTCTCCTGCTCCTCCACCGGCAACCTCGCCGGCGCGGTGGGCGCGGCCGCGGCCCGGGCGGGCTTCCGCTCCTGCGTGTTCATCCCGCACGACCTGGAGCAGGGCAAGGTCGTCATGGCCGCGGTGTACGGCGGCGAGCTGGTCGGCATCGAGGGCAACTACGACGACGTCAACCGTTTCTGCTCCGAGCTCATCGGCGACCCGCTGGGCGAGGGCTGGGGCTTCGTCAACGTCAACCTCCGCCCGTACTACGGCGAGGGTTCCAAGACGCTGGCGTACGAGATCTGCGAGCAGCTCGGCTGGCGGCTGCCCGACCAGATCGTCATCCCGATCGCCTCCGGCTCGCAGCTCACGAAGATCGACAAGGGTCTGCAGGAGCTGATCAAGCTCGGCCTGGTCGAGGACAAGCCCTACAAGATCTTCGGCGCCCAGGCCGAGGGCTGTTCTCCGGTGTCGACGGCCTTCAAGGCCGGGCAGGACGTCGTACGGCCGCAGAAGCCGAACACCATCGCCAAGTCGCTGGCCATCGGCAACCCCGCCGACGGCCCGTATGTACTGGACATCGCGCGCCGCACGGGCGGCGCGGTCGAGGACGTCAACGACGAGCAGATCGTCGACGCGATCAAGCTGCTCGCGCGGACGGAGGGCATCTTCGCGGAGACCGCGGGTGGCGTGACCGTGGGCGTGGCGAAGAAACTGATCGAGCAGGGCGTGCTCGACCCGGCGCTCACCACGGTCGTGCTCAACACCGGCGACGGTCTCAAGACCCTCGACGCCGTTGCCCCGACGACCGGCCCCACGGCGACCATCCGCCCGAGCCTCGAGGCGTTCCGCGACGCCGGCCTGGCCCGCTGACTACCTACGGAAGGCAGAACACCATGAGCGTGAACGTCCGCATCCCCACCATTCTCCGTACGTACACGGGCGGTCAGGCCGAGGTCCCGGCGGAGGGCGCGACGCTCTCCGAGGTGATCGCGGACCTGGAGAAGAACCACACGGGCATCGCAGCGCGCGTCCTGGACGACCAGGGCAAGCTGCGCCGTTTCGTGAACGTGTACGTGAACGACGACGACGTCCGTTTCGAGCAGGGTCTCGAGACGGCGACCCCGGACGGTGCGGGCGTTTCGATCATTCCCGCCGTCGCCGGCGGCTGAGCCACCCGGCGTCAGCACCCGCGGCGTCAGCCGCTCATTGACACAGTGCCCCCTCCGCGCGAGAAGCGGAGGGGGCAATTCTCTATGGTTGAGCGCGGTACAGTTGGGGAAGCCCCCTCCGCTGCTTGTGCCGACCGCATATGAGAATGCGCCCTGGCCCATCAAGAAGCAGCCAATGTGTTCGATCGAAATGCGCTCCTAAGTGCCATTTGCCGGGCCCGACTTGCCCCGGAATTTCTTGAATTCAGTTCAAATATCCGATCGCGCGTGCCCAGATTTCTCGTCTGATTGACCTGTTGCAGAGGGCAGTTGGGCAGATACATTCAGCCGCGGTCGACGCGTTCCGGCGCACACTCTCCTTCCTGTCGGGAGGGTGAGGTCTGACCCGGGTCCGCGAAGTGCGGTCCTGTGCAAGGGCCAGTAATAGGGGAGTTAGGCATGGCTCAGGGCACCGTCAAGTGGTTCAACGCGGAGAAGGGGTACGGCTTCATCGCGGTCGACGGTGGTGCGGATGTTTTCGTCCACTACAGCGCGATCCAGATGGACGGATACCGCACCCTTGAAGAGGGTCAGCGGGTCGAGTTCGAGATCTCGCAGGGCCAGAAGGGGCCGCAGGCGGACATGGTCAAGCTCGCCGTCTGATCTCGGCGCGATCGGCCACCGACGCACTCACGCGACACACTCACGCACGAAGGGCCCGCATCCTAGGGGGATGCGGGCCCTTCGTGCGTCCCCGGCAGTGTCCACGATGTGTCGGAGCCGCTTGCGCCCGCCCGTCGCCCGACCACCACCCCTCATCGAGGCTCTTCGAGCCGCTTGCACTCTCCTGTGCCGAGTGCTAATCATTGGCGTTAGCACTCTGCAGGTGAGAGTGACAGCTTTAGGACCGGGTCGGTGAGGCCCGAAGGGTCGGCGGGGCAAGGAACCGCACGGCTCTCAGGCCGTCCGTCGCGGGCGCCAGCGCGGTCCGGAGAATCCACCCCAGTCCGGGAGGACCACTTCACATGGCCAAGATCATCGCGTTCGACGAGGAGGCACGGCGCGGTCTCGAGCGCGGGATGAACCAGCTCGCCGACGCCGTCAAGGTCACCCTTGGCCCCAAGGGCCGCAACGTCGTCCTCGAGAAGAAGTGGGGCGCCCCCACGATCACCAACGATGGTGTATCCATCGCCAAGGAGATCGAGCTCGAGGACCCGTACGAGAAGATCGGCGCCGAGCTGGTCAAGGAAGTCGCCAAGAAGACGGACGACGTCGCCGGTGACGGTACGACCACCGCGACCGTCCTCGCCCAGGCGCTCGTCCGCGAGGGCCTGCGCAACGTGGCGGCCGGCGCCAACCCGATGGCCCTCAAGCGTGGCATCGAGAAGGCCGTCGAGGCCGTCTCCGGCGCCCTGCTGGAGCAGGCCAAGGACGTGGAGACCAAGGAGCAGATCGCTTCGACGGCCTCCATCTCCGCCGCCGACACCCAGATCGGCGAGCTCATCGCCGAGGCCATGGACAAGGTCGGCAAGGAAGGCGTCATCACCGTCGAGGAGTCCCAGACCTTCGGTCTGGAGCTGGAGCTCACCGAGGGTATGCGCTTCGACAAGGGCTACATCTCGGCGTACTTCGCCACCGACATGGAGCGTATGGAGGCGTCGCTCGACGACCCGTACATCCTGATCGTCAACTCCAAGGTCAGCAACGTGAAGGACCTCCTTCCGCTGCTGGAGAAGGTCATGCAGTCCGGCAAGCCGCTGCTGATCATCGCCGAGGACGTCGAGGGCGAGGCTCTGTCCACGCTCGTCGTGAACAAGATCCGTGGCACCTTCAAGTCCGTCGCCGTCAAGGCCCCGGGCTTCGGCGACCGCCGCAAGGCGATGCTGAACGACATCGCCATCCTCACGGGCGGCACGGTCATCTCCGAGGAGGTCGGTCTCAAGCTCGAGAACGCCGGCCTGGACCTGCTGGGCCGCGCCCGCAAGGTCGTCATCACCAAGGACGAGACCACGATCGTCGACGGTTCCGGTGAGAGCGACCAGGTCGCCGGCCGCGTCAACCAGATCCGTGCCGAGATCGAGAACTCCGACTCGGACTACGACCGTGAGAAGCTCCAGGAGCGCCTCGCGAAGCTGGCCGGCGGCGTGGCCGTCATCAAGGCCGGTGCCGCGACCGAGGTGGAGCTCAAGGAGCGCAAGCACCGCATCGAGGACGCCGTTCGCAACGCGAAGGCGGCCGTCGAGGAGGGCATCGTCGCCGGTGGTGGCGTGGCCCTGCTCCAGGCCTCCTCGGTCTTCGAGAAGCTCGACCTCGAGGGCGACGAGGCGACCGGCGCCAACGCCGTGAAGCTCGCGCTGGAGGCCCCGCTCAAGCAGATCGCCGTCAACGGTGGTCTCGAGGGCGGCGTCGTGGTCGAGAAGGTGCGCAACCTGGCTGTCGGCCACGGTCTGAACGCCGCGACCGGCGAGTACGTCGACATGATCGCCGAGGGCATCATCGACCCCGCGAAGGTGACCCGCTCTGCCCTGCAGAACGCGGCCTCCATCGCGGCGCTGTTCCTGACCACCGAGGCCGTCATCGCCGACAAGCCGGAGAAGGCGGGCGCCGCCGCTCCGGGCGGCATGCCGGGCGGTGACATGGACTTCTGAGCCTGACGGCTCGGACCCGGTCCTGACCGAGGGCGGTACCCCCACTCCCAGGGGGGTACCGCCCTCGGGCGTTTCAGGATCTGGGCCCGGGGAGGGCGAGTCGGGTTTGTGTTATCCGGTCGGCGCCGGTGGGTCTCCTCAGGGCAGGACCCTGAGCGACGGGGTCGAACAGGCAATGGGCGAGGGCACGTATGCGCAGCGACGACAGATACCGTCCGGAACTGGTGACGGAGGCGAGGGCGGGGGACCAGCAGGCCCGGGAGCGGTTGGTCGCCGACTACCTTCCCCTGGTCTACAACATCGTCGGCCGGGCACTGGACGGCCATGCGGACGTCGACGACGTGGTGCAGGAGACCATGTTCCGCGCACTCGACGGACTCGGCGGGCTGCGCGACCCCTCCCGTTTCCGCTCCTGGCTGGTCGCGATCGCGATGAATCAGATACGTCGGCGCTGGACGCTCCAGCAGCAGACGGCGACAGCCCCGTTGGACCGCGTGGCGGAGACCGCCGACCCGACCGGTGACTTCGTGGATCTCACCATCCTGCGTCTGGGGCTGTCCGGACAGCGCCGCGAGGTCGCCGAGGCCACCCGCTGGCTGGACGAGAGCGATCGTGAACTGCTGGCCCTGTGGTGGCAAGAGGCCGCAGGACAACTGAGCCGTGCCGAGCTGGCCGAGGCGCTGGGCGTCACTCCGCAGCACGCCGCGGTCCGCATCCAGCGGATGAAGACCCAGCTGGAACTGGGCCGCGTCGTGGCCCGTGCGCTGGCCACCGAGCCGTACTGCTCCGAATTGGCCGACGTCACCGCGGCCTGGGACGGGCAGCCCTCGCCGGTGTGGCGCAAGCGGATCGCCAGGCACGTCCGCGTGTGCGCCGGCTGCTCGGGGCACTGGTCGAATCTCGTACCGGCAGAGGGACTGCTGGCCGGCATGGCGATGGTGGTCCCGCGCGACGGCTGCCCTCCCGTTCCGCACAGCCAGTTCGGCGCGGCCGGCCACGGGGACTCCGCCGGGACGGGGCAGCCCGGGGACCCGACCGGCGGGGCAGGCGGCGGGCTGAAAGCTACAGGCGGAGGGCTGAAAGTACGCGTGGCGGCGGTGGTCGGCGGGGTCGTGGTCGCCGGACTCCTCCTCGCCCTGGTGTGGCCCACGGCGAAGGCCCCGGCCGACCGTGCCCAGGTGGCGGCTCCGCCCGCTGCGACGGCCCCGAAACCCACCAGCAGCCCCCGTCCGACACCCACGCCGACCCCCACCGCCTCACCCGTCCCGAAGCCCCCCAAGCCCCCCAAGCCCCCCAAGCCCTCGCCGTCCGCGGCGAGCATCGAGGAACGCCTCACCGCCCTGGTCAACTCCCGGCGTGCCGAGGCCGGCTGCGGGCCGCTGCGGATCGATCCGCGACTCAGCGCCGCGGCCGGCAAGCACGCCAGGGACATGGTGGCGCGTGGCTACTTCGGCCATGCCGACCCGGAGGGACGGCATGCCGACGCGCGGATCTCGGCAGCCGGATACGAAGTGGGCCAGTGGGCCGAGAATCTGGACCAGGGTCCCGGCGAACCCGCGACGGTGGTCGGGGACTGGATGGACAGCTCGATCCATCAGGACAACATGCTCGACTGCCGGTACCGGGACACCGGCGTGGCCGCCGTACCCGGTCCCGACGGGACGGTGTGGGTGCAGAACCTCGCCACGCCGGCCTGAACCCGCACCGCCCGTCAGGGTGCTTTGACGGTCGTCCGCCGGTCAGCCGCCGAAGTTCTGAACCCACCAGGGGCCGTTCGCGCTGAGGTTCACGCCGACGCCGAGGTCCTTGAACCCGCAGTCCAGTATGTTGTCGCGGTGCGCGGGGCTGTTCATCCAGTCACGCATCGCGGAGACCGGGTCCTTCGGTCCCTTGTGTATGTTCTCCCCCCACTTGCCGGCGGGATAGCCGGCGGCGTTCATCCGGTCGTCGGCATGCCGCCCCTCGGGGCTGACGTGCTCGTAGTAGTTGCGGGCTGCCATGTCGTCGGCGTGCGCCTGGGCGGCGGCCCGAACCCGGCCGTCGACGCGCAGGGGCGAGCACCCGGCCTTGGCGCGTTCGGCGTTGACCAGGGCGGCGATCCGCTGGACGTAGTCGGCGGCCTTGCCGGTTGCGGGAGTTCCCGCGGTGGGGGCGCTCGCGCCCGCACCGACCGGGGCGGACTGCTGCCTGCGCTGAGCGGGAGCGGTCCCGGGCCCGGCCGTGCGGCGGGCCGCGGCGCTGGGCTTGGCGGTAGGGCCCTTTGTTTTCCGGGAAGTTGCGGAAGGAACGGCAGAAGGCGGGACGGATGCCGTGGGGGTGGGAGAAGCCTTCGAGAGGCCGCCGACGGAGGCATCCAGCGGCGCCTGCTGCACGGATGCCGCGGCCCGGGTACTGGCGGAGTCTTCGTCCCTGCCGCTCAGGGCGAAGACTCCGCCCGCGACGACCGCGACCGCGACGGTGCCGGCCGCGGCGATTGCGGCCATCGGTCGACCGCCTGCCCGGCCCCGACGCCCGTGGCGCCCCGCGCCCGCTCTCCGTCGTCCGCCCCGGCCCTCGCGGGTGCTGTCACGGCCGGTCGCCGGGTCCAGGAACTGGGTGTCCTCGTCTCGGTGGTGCATGGAGTCTCCGCTCTCATCCGTACTCCGCCGGTCGGTCCGGCATGAGGGAGAGCGGATGAGGACGACGCCATAACGGTTTCTGAGAACATCGGACTCGTTCTTGTTCGGTCGGGGCCGGGGCCGGGGTGGGGCAAACCCCCGGGTGAACAGGCCAGTTGGCCCCGTGGGGCAGCGGCCGCGGTTGCGAGAGGGTCGTCCCATGCGAATCCTCGGCAGCCGCAAGCCCGGCTTCACGTCAGTGGCCCTCACCCTTCCCGTCCTCGCGACCGCCCTACTCGCCCTCCCGGCACCCCCTTCCGCCGCGGCAACCCCGCGGCCCGACACGGCCGTTCGCTGGGAGAAATGTCAGGGCACCGGACTCGACCCGCGCCAGGAGTGCGCGACCCTGGCCGTCCCGCTCGACCGCGAAGCCGTAGTCGCGGGCGCCCGGATTCCGTGGTGGTTTCGGCAAGACGCCGTCACCAATCCGTGAAGGTCGTACGGGAAGCTCGTGCTCTGTTCAGCGCACTCGCGCTTCTCACTCGGGGGGACATCAGATGAGGACCAACGTTCGCAGAGCCGCCGTCGCGCTCGCCGCCGTATCGGCACTGGCCCTGACGGCCTGTGAGCCCGCCGCCGGCTCGGACGACGGGGCGGGCGGAGCGGGCAAGGGCAAGCCGACCGCAAGCCCGACGAAGCCCGTGACCCCGTCGAAGCCGGCAACCCCGTCGAAGTCCCCGGACAAGGGCTCGTCCGGCGGCGGTGACGGTTCGTCGCCCGACCCCGATTACGCCGTCTTCCCGTGCAGCACGTACGACGTGAAGTTCACCGCGAGCCTGGCGGAGCCCACGACGAGCAGCTACCTGCTGAAGATCACCAACAAGAGCGGCAAGCCGTGCAAGGTGCTGGGCCACCCGATCGTGACCTTCGGCGACCTGGACGGCGCGGCGACGGAGCGCGGAAAGGCGCCCGGTATCGAGGAGGCGCTCAGGCTCAAGCCGGGCGAGTCGGCCTATGCCGGGCTCATGGGCGGCGCCAACGACGGCAAGGGCAAGACCGTCAACTCGATCGCGATGACCATGAACACCGAGTCCGACCTGGAGCAGAAGCCGCTCAAGGCGTCTACTCCCGGCCTGTACGTCTCGCCCGACAAGAACTCCGTGACTGCCTGGATGAGCAACGCGGAGGACGCCCTGAGCCTGTAGACGGCCGGGACTCCTGAGGTGGCTCAGCGGGCGGGGTGAGCGGCCTTTCAGGGGCCAGGGAGAGCGGCTGTCCGGGGGCGGCCGCTCTCTCGGGGCGGTGGGCTTCCGTGATCTGATGCTCTCCGGCCCCGCGCGGGCGGCCGGAATGCGTCAGTCCTTGGGAGGGCCCGATGGCCGTGACCACCACCCCCACGACCGGAAGTCACGACAGCCGACATGCCGCGTGGCTGGAACTCTTCTTCGACCTCGTCTTCGTCGCGCTGGCCGCGCAGTTCTCCCACTCCCTCCACGGGGACCCGGGGCTCCGGGACTTCGCCGTGTTCCTCGCGCTGTACTTCCCGCCGTGGTGGCTGTGGATCAACCTGACCGTGTCCGCGAATCTCTTCGAGGACGACAGTGCGCGGCGGCGGCTGCTCATGCTCACCGCCATGCTCTGTATCGCCGTCATGGCGGCCGCCGTACCCGAGGCCGGTGGTGACCGGGGGCCCGCCTACGCCCTCGGCTATGCCGGGACGCGGCTCGTACTGCTCGGCCTGTGGTGGCCCGCCACGCGCTTTCCGGAGCCCGAACGGGTCCCGCGCTGGCGGCCGCTGAGCTACTGCCTGGGCTCCGGAGTGCTCTGGGGCATCTCCGCGCTCGTTCCCTCGCCGTGGCGGTACGTCATGTGGTCGGCCGTCCTCGTCGCCGAGATGATCATCCTGCTCTCGGCCCGCGGCCGGGGCGTTCCCGGTCAGCTGCACACCGGGCATCTCGTCGAGCGGGTCGGACTCTTCGTGATCATCGTTCTCGGTGAGTCCGTGCTCGCCCTGATCACCTCGACGGACGAGGCGTGGACGGCCGAGGCCGGTGTCGTGGCGCTGATCGGCTTTGTGCTGCTCGCGGCCCTGTGGTGGTCGTACTTCGAGTTCGGGGCCGCGTCCGCCGAGCTGGTGCTCAGTGCCGTGCGGGGGCGTGAGGCGTATCTGCTGGCGCGTGACGTAGCCGGATTCCTGCACTTCTTCGTCACGGGGGCGGTGATCTGCATGGCCGCCGGGCTCGCCACCGCCGTCGAGGAAGCCGGGCACGACCATCTGCCCAAGGGCGCCGTCATTGCCCTTGCCGGCGGGCTCGCCCTCTATCACGCGGCCCACGCGGGCATCGCGCTGCGTTACGGGCGACCGGTGCGCAGCGTCGCGGTCTGGGCCGTGCCCGGGGTCGGCGTACCCGTCCTCGTCGTTCTCTTCGGGGAGCATCTGGCCCCCTGGCTGGTTGTTCTGCTGGTGGCGGGCGAGGCGGTGGTGCATCTGCTGTACGCACGGGTGCTGGCGCGACGCAGGAGCTCCGCGGGGACGCTGTGAAGGCCACGATCCCGCGACGGGGGCGGCGTAACTGCGGGGCTCCGCGGGCGGGGTAGGCCGAGGCCGGCGGGCGGGGCGCCTGCGGGTGGGCCCACGCGGCGGAGCCGCAGATCGATTCAGCCCTACCCGTCCCTTCCCGCTGTGACATTTGGCGGCTCCGCCGCGTGGGGGGCTCCGCCCCCGACCCCGCTCCTTACAGGCCGGAGGGGCTGGTTCTCCGCGTTCAGCTCCGCCAGCATCGGCCCCGTAAACCCGAACCAGTACGTCGCGCAGAAGCCAACCCCGTACGCCACCAGCAGCCCGCCCGCGTACACCGCCACCGTCTCGCCCAACCCCCTGTTGCCGTCGAGCAGGGGGAACAGGGCCCAGCCCGAGGGGCCGATCGCCGTGGAGCCGACCGTGTCGCCGAGCATGTTGAACAGGCCGACGAAGCCGCCGCCGAATGCCCCGCCCACGCAGGCCGTGATGAACGGGCGGCCCAGTGGCAGCGAGACGCCGTAGATCAGCGGCTCGCCGACGCCCAGGAAACCGGCCGGGAGCGCGGACTTGATGGTGTTGCGGATCGAGGTGTTGTGCGGGAGGCGGACGTAGACCGCGGCCGCCGCGCCGACCTGGCCCGCGCCCGCCATCGCGAGGATCGGCAGCAGGACGGTGAAGCCCTGCTGCTCGATCAGCGTCGTGTGGATCGGGATCAGCGCCTGGTGCAGACCGAGCATGACGAGCGGGAGGAACAGGCCGCCGAGGACGAAGCCCGCGCCCGCGCCGCCGTTGGCCAGCAGCCAGTTGGCGAAGTCGCCGATCGCCGTGGAGACCTCACCGGCAACGAACATCAGGCCGAAGATGGTGACCAGTCCGGAGACCAGGACGGTGAGGGTCGGTGTGACCAGGACGTCCAGGGCCTCGGGGACCCAGCGCCTGCACCACTTCTCGACGTACACCGCGAGGACCGCCGCGCCGAGTGCGCCCAGCACTCCGCCCTGGCCGGGGGAGAGCTTGTGGCCGAAGGCCTCGATGTTCGCGATGCCGGGGAAGACGATGATCGCGGCGACCGCGCCGCCGAGCACCGGCGTGCCGCCGAACTCCTTCGCCGTGTTGTAGCCGACGAAGACCGCGATCAGCGACATGAAGCCGGCGGCCATGGCGGCGAGCGCGGGGACGACGGCGGGCAGCCATCCCATGTTGGTCAGGACGCCGTTCAGCCCGGCGATGATGCCGCAGCCGATGAGCGCCGGGATCAGCGGCACGAAGATGTTCGCGATACGGCGCAGGAAGAGCTTGAACGGGGTGGAGTTCCTGGCCGACCTGGCGGCCTTGATGGCAGCGCCCCGGTCGGCCAGATCCTCCGCGGTCCCCGGCGCGGAGGCCACCAGCGCCTCGAACTCCGGGGTGACGCGGGCGACCGTGCCCGGGCCCAGCACGATCTGGTACGTGTCGTCCTCGACCACGCCCAGTACGGCCGGGAGCGCCTTCAGCTCCTCTTCCCGTACGAGGGAGGGGTCGAGCAGACCGAGGCGGAGCCGGGTCATGCAGTGGGCGACGGAGGTGATGTTCCGGGCGCCGCCGACCAGGGGGAGGATGGCGGCGGCGATGGCGCTGTTCTTCTCGTCGGGCATGTGCGTGGCCCTTGCTGTGGGGGGTGCGGGGGTGCCCGGGAGCGCCCGGGAGACGTTCAGTGCGTACGGGCCGACTGCAGGGCGGCGCGAAGATGGCCCTGGCTCTCGGTCAGGAGGCGCGCGGCCGTGGGGCCGTCGACACCGCCGAGGATGGTGAGGATCGCGTGCTTCACCTCTCCGTCCGTCGCGGCGAGTGCGGCCTCTATCTCCTCGTCGGACGCCCCCGTGGCCAGCGCGACGATTCGCCGCGAGCGGGCACGCAGTTTCTCGTTGGAGGCGCGGACGTCCACCATCAGGTTTCCGTAGGTCTTGCCGAGCCGGATCATGGTGATCGTCGAGATCATGTTGAGGACCAGCTTCTGCGCCGTACCGGCCTTCAACCGGGTTGATCCGGTGAGCAGTTCGGGGCCGACGACGACCTCGATGCCATGGTCGGCGGCCGTGCCGAGCGCGCTGCCCGCGTTGCAGGAGAGACCGATGGTGAGCGCGCCGCGGGTGCGGGCGTGCTCGACCGCGCCGACGGCGTACGGCGTACGGCCCGATGCGGAGATCCCGACCACCGTGTCGTCGGCCGTCAGCCGCAGCGCGTCCAGGTCGGCGGCGGCCAGCTCCTTGCTGTCCTCGGCGCCCTCGACCGCCGTGACCATGGCGTCGGGTCCGCCCGCTATCAGGCCGACGACCTCGGCCGGGTCGGTGTTGAAGGTGGGCGGGCACTCGCTCGCGTCCAGGACGCCGAGCCGTCCGGCCGTGCCCGCGCCCGCATAGACGAGCCGGCCGCCGCGGGACATCCGCTCGGCGGTGGCGTCGATGGCGGCGGCGATCCGCGGAAGCTGCGCGGCGACGGCGGCGGGGACGGTCTCGTCCTCGCCGTTCATGATCCGGGCGATTTCGAGCGTGGGCAGCCGGTCGATGTCGGCGAGTTCGGGCCGGAAGGCCTCGGTGGTGAGGGCGGCCAGCTCGGCGCGGAGTTCACCGTAGGAGGAGGAATCCGGGGACCCGGAGGACGACCCGGGGGACGACCCGGACGACGAGGCGGAGGACGTGGAGGTCATGGAGAGCGGCTCTGCTTTCTCGGTCTGCGTGGGGGGTCGGTGCGCTCTGCCGTCTCAGCGGTTGCGCGGGCTGTGCCGGTGGGCCAGGGCCTCGTACGAGGCGGCGAGGGCAGGGGCCGCCGTCTCGTACGTACGTTGTGCGATGCCTATGAACAGGCAGTCGACGACCAGCAGCTGACTCGTACGGGACGACATGGCGGCCGGGCGCAGCTCGCTCTCGCGGGCGGTGGAGGTGGTCAGCACATGGTCGGCGTACTGCGAAACCGGCCCGTCCGGGCGGCCGGTGATCGCGACGGTCGTGGCGCCGCGGTCGAAGGCGACGCGCAGCGGCTCGATGACGTCGCCGGTGGATCCGGAGTGGGTGATCGCGATGGCCACGTCACCGGAACGCAGTTGCACGGCGTTGGTGACGGCGAGGTGGGGGTCGCAGTGGGCGTGCGCGACGAGGCCGATACGCAGCAGTTTCTGGGCCAGGTCCATGCCGACGAGGGAGGACGCGCCGACGCCGTAGATATCGATCCGGCGGGCGGTCGCCGCGGCGGCGACGGCCGCGCCCAGCTGTACGGTGTCGAGCCCGGCGGCCGTGTCGGCGAGGGTCTGCTGCTCGTCGTACGCGAGCTTGGCGACGACGTCCGCGATGGGGTCGTCGACGGCGATGTCCGCGGTGACGGCGGGGGCGCGGCCCGACTGCTGGTGGGCGGCGAGCCCGGCGAGCGCGAGGCGCAGATCGCGGTATCCGGGGTAGCCGAGGAGGCGCGCGGTGCGGACCACTGTGGCCTCGCTCGTGCCGGTGAGCTCGGCGAGACCGGTGACCGTGAGGGCCGCGCAGCCGGCCGGATCCGCGGCGACGGCTTCGGCCACCCGCTGCATGGAGCGGGTCATGGACGGCGCGAGGGTCCGCACCTTGGCCGCGAGGGCGGCGGGGGCGGGCGGGGCGTCGCCGCTGAAAATTTCCTTCACTGAATTGGTCACACTTGAAAGATATTTTCGGCATTCCGTGGTCGTCAACCCTTCGGGCCCCCGGGACCCGGCCGGGGAGCTGGGGGACAATGAGCGTATGGACGACCCGAACCCCCTGGAGCAGGCCCTGCACGCTGCCCGCGCGCTGGTCCTCGCCGACCTGGCAGCCCGCGATGTGGCCGACGCCGGGGTGGTCTCGCTGGTCGAGGACGCGGTGACACACCGCCGCTGGTGGGTGGAGCAGTGGCCGGAGGGCGTCGATTTCCTCCCCGGCCTGGTCGCCCAGGACGTCCAGGACGCCCTCCTGGAGCGGCACGGCCGCTGGCCGCTCTGCCCGGTCTGCAACGCGGGCGACCCGCACGCGCTCGACGTCGAACCGGAACTGGGGCCGGATCCGCACTGGGTCTGCGCGAAGGCGGGCGTCGTCGTCGCGCCGGTCGGCGGCCTTCGGTGACGCTCTACATCGATCCCCCGACCTGGCCGGGCCACGGCCGGATGTGGTCGCACCTGGTCAGCGACGTATCGCACGAGGAACTGCACGCGTTCGCGGCGTCGATCGGCTGCCCGGCACGGGCCTTCGAACGGGACCACTACGACGTCCCGTCGCACCGGTACGGGGATGCGGTGGCGGCGGGTGCGGTGGAGGTGTCGAGCCGTGAGGTGGTCGCACTGCTGACGAAGGCGGGGCTGCGCAGACGGAAGGGGCGGCCCGTGTAAGGGGCCACCCCGGCGAAGATCAGGCGATGAACGTCAGCGACCCACGAACGTGTGATCACCGCACAGAGAACGTGTGATCACCACACAGAGTCAGACCAGGGACGCCAGCTCCGCCGTCAGGTTCTCGCGGGCCACGGCCTCCCAGTGCGTCTGCCCGTACGGCGTGTGGAACAGCCGCGGCAGGTCCAGCAGCTGCCGCAGCACCGCCGCACGGCCCGTGCGGAAGGCGTCGGCCGGGACGAAGACGTACTCCTCGCGGACCGCGGCGGTGTACGCCGCGTACGGCTCCGGGGCCGAGGCCAGGATCGCCAGGTCCGCGTCGCACAGGACCTGGCCGTTGGTGTCGTCCGGCGCGGGGGCGTGGGTGATCGTCAGGCGGACCAGGCGGGCGACCTCGGCCGTGCTCTCAGGGGGGAGGCCCGCCTCGGCCAGGGCGCGTTCGGCGAGGCGGGCCGAGCGTTCCTCGTTCTCCGAGCGTTCGGGGAGATAGACCGCGTCGTGGAACCAGGCCGCGAGGCGGACCAGGTCCGCGTCGGCGGCGTACTCCTCCAGCGCGTCGATGTGGTGCAGCATCGCCGTCAGATGATCGACCGTGTGGTAGTGGCGCTGCGGCTGAGACCAGCGGGCGAGCAGATTCTCGGCGTACGGCGCCGGATCCGGCGCGCTCGCGCCGCCGCGGGCGGCGATGAGGGTCTTCGTCCAGCGGTCACGGAGGTCCACGGAGGCGGCGGTCATACGGCGAGCCTAAAGCGGCGGGCACGCGGCTGTCCGCGGCCGCCTCCATACGGTTGGCTGGGCGCCATGGAATCCGTACGCGACCCCGAGCTTCCCGGACGGCTGCTGCGCACCGAGCGCGACGCCCTGATCCCGTTGCTGCGCGCCCGTCCCGACGAGGACTTCGCGCTCCGTACCTGCTGCCCCGGCTGGACCGTACGTCATGTGCTCGCGCACTGCGGTTCGGCGCTGATGCGGGTGGTGGAAGGGCGGTTCGAGGAGGGGGTGTTCAGCCCGGAGGCCAACGACCGTGACATTGCCGAGCGGGCCGAGTGGTCCAACTCCCGTGTCGTGGACGAGCTGGAGCGCGGCATGACCGAGGCGGGCCCGGTCATCGAGAAGGCGGGGCACGGACAGTTGGACGGGATCGCGCTCGGGGAGTGGGTGCATGCCGGGGATGTACGGGAGGCCTTCGGCGAGCCGGGGGCGTACCAGGGCGAGGGGCTGCCGTACGCGCTGGAGCTGCTGGCCGCGCTGACCCGGGTCCGCAGGACCCAGCCGCTGCTGGCCCGGCTGGACGGCCATGACGCACCGCTCGTCCTCGGCGCGGACAGCCCTGACCCCGCCACGTACACGGGACCGGCCGCCACGCTGATCCGCCTGGTGGCGGGCCGCCCGCTGACCGGGACGCGCTACGAGCTCACGGGGGCCGTCGAGAAGGACCTCGTCTACTTCGGCTGAAGTGGCGCCAACGGGCGATAATGGCAGCAAAGGGCATGTGTGCCGTGCCGTTCCCTGTGCGGAGGCAGCCGACATGAACGCTGTGATGATCGCCCAGAGCAGCTCGGGTAACGAGCTGGCGGAGGGTGCGCACCTGGCCGGAGCCGGTCTGGTCCTCATCGGAATCGTCATCGTGGCCCTCCTCGGGGGTGCCATGTGGCGGGAGGCGAGGCGGCGGGAGCAATTGGTTCCGCCCCGCCCCGAGGAGCAGCCGAGCACCCCCGACCATCGTGAGCACATCGAGGAGGTCCGGGACGAGGACGAGGACGACTTCCCCCACGAGGGGCGGCTCCTCCCGTACAACTTGAAGACCCACAGCACTCACGACTCCGGCAAGGGCCCCGACGAGCGGCCGAAGCACGGGAAGAACGCGGGTGGCGGGGCGTTCGGGAGCGGCGGCCTGGGCGGCTGAGGCCGCCCCGCACACCGCTTGTGTGCCTACGCCGCCCGGAAGCGGCGCAGGCGCAGTGAGTTGCCCACGACGAAGACCGACGAGAAGGCCATCGCCGCGCCCGCGATCATCGGGTTGAGCAGGCCCGCGGCGGCGAGCGGCAGTGCCGCGACGTTGTACGCGAAGGCCCAGAAGAGGTTCGAGCGGATCGTGCCGAGCGTCCTGCGCGAGAGCCGGATCGCGTCGGCGGCCGCCCGCAGGTCGCCCCGTACGAGCGTGAGGTCTCCCGCCTCGATGGCGGCGTCCGTGCCCGTGCCCATGGCGAGGCCCAGGTCCGCCTGGGCGAGGGCGGCGGCGTCGTTGACGCCGTCGCCGACCATCGCCACGGATCGGCCCTCGGCCTGCAGACGCTTGACGACGGTGACCTTGTCCTCGGGCAGCACCTCTGCGACGACCTCCCCGATGCCCACTTCGGCGGCGACGGACTCGGCGACCGCGCGGTTGTCGCCGGTCAGCAGGATCGGGGTGAGGCCGAGTGCCCGCAGGCGGCTGACGGCTTCGGCGCTGGTGGGCCTGACGGCGTCCGCGATCTCCAGGACGGCGCGGGCCTCGCCGTCCCAGGCGACGGCGATGGCGGTACGGCCCGCGGCCTCCGCGCCTGCCTTCGCCCGCTCCAGGGCGGCGGGCAGGCGGATCTCCCATTCGTCGAGCAGTTGGGTACGGCCGACCAGCACGGCCCGGCCCTCGACCATGCCCTGAACACCGAGGCCGGGGATGTTCGCGAAGTCCTCGGGCGCGGGGAGCGTGCCGGTCTTGTGCAGAGCCGCGTCGGCGACGGCACGCGCGATCGGGTGCTCGGACGCGTGCTCCAACGCCCCTGCCAGGCACAGCACTTCGGCCTCGTCGTGGCTGGTGTGGACCGTGAGGAGGGTCATCCGGCCAGTGGTGACCGTGCCCGTCTTGTCCAGCACGATCGTGTCGACGCGGCGCGTGGTCTCCAGGACCTCGGGGCCCTTGATGAGGATGCCGAGCTGGGCGCCGCGGCCCGTACCGACCATCAGCGCGGTCGGCGTGGCCAGGCCGAGCGCACACGGGCAGGCGATGATCAGTACGGCGACGGCGGCGGTGAACGCGGCGGCCGGCCCGGCGCCGGTACCGAGCCAGAAGCCGAGGGTGGCCATGGCGAGCGCGATCACGACGGGCACGAACACCGCGGAGATCCTGTCGGCGAGGCGCTGGGCCGCGGCCTTGCCGTTCTGCGCGTCCTGTACGAGCCTCGCCATCCTGGCCAGCTGGGTGTCGGCGCCGACCCGGGTGGCCTCGACGACGAGGCGGCCGCCCGCGTTGAGAGTGGCGCCGGTGACGGTGTCGCCGGTGGAGACCTCCACCGGTACGGACTCGCCGGTGAGCATGGAGGCGTCGACGGCGGAGGCGCCTTCGACGACGGTGCCGTCGGTGGCGATCTTCTCCCCGGGGCGTACGAGGAAGCGGTCCCCGACCTTCAACTCGGCGGTGGGAAGCGTGACTTCACGTCCGTCGCGCAGGACGGTGACCTCCTTGGCGCCGAGTTCGAGCAGGGCCTTCAGGGCGGCGCCGGCCTTGCGCTTGGCGCGGGCCTCGAAGTACCGCCCGGCCAGGATGAAGGCCGTGACGCCGGCCGCGGCCTCCAGATAGATGTTCCCGGCGCCGTCACCGCGGGAGATCGTCAGCTCGAAGGGGTGGACCATGCCGGGCATCCCGGCGGTCCCGAAGAACAGCGCCCATACGGACCACAGGAACGCGGCCGAAGTGCCGAGGGATATCAGCGTGTCCATGGTCGCGGCGCCGTGCCGGGCGTTGGTGAAGGCGGCGTGGTGGAAGGGCCAGGCGGCGTAGGTGACGACGGGGGCTGCGAGGGTGAGGGAGAGCCACTGCCAGTACTCGATCTGGAGGGCGGGCACCATCGCCATGGCGATCACGGGTACGGCGAGGACGACGGCGGTGGTGAGGCGTTCGCGGAGGTCGCGCAGCTCGTCGTCCTCGTGCCCGGCTTCCGGGGGCGTGGACGCCGGTTCGGCGGCGGTGTAGCCGGTCGCCTCGACCGTGGCGATCAGGTCGTCCACGGAGACGTCCGCGGCGTGGAAGCTGACCTTCGCCTTCTCCGTGGCGTAATTCACGGTCGCTTCGACGCCGTCCATGCGGTTCAGCTTCTTCTCGATACGGGCTGCGCAGGAGGCGCAGGTCATGCCGCCGATGGCTAGTTCGACGTGGGTGGGGGTGGTGGTGGGTGGCACGGTTCCTCCCGTATCGGGCTATACCCCTGGGGGGTACCTCTCGACCTCATGTATACCCCCCGGGTGTATGTGGCGCAAGGCTCGATTCCGATGCGGGAGGTTCGTGCGGCTGCTTGTGCGGTACATGCGCATTAGGCTTGGCATTGGACTAGACCTGTATGAGGAATGGGGTTCCATGAGCAACCGTGCAGTCCTGGAGGTGATCGCTCTCGACGCGGAGGACGCGGTCGCGGCCCAGTCCGGAGGGGCGGACCGGCTGGAGCTGGTCAGCGATATGGCGGCGGACGGGCTGACACCGTCCAGGGAGACGTTCGCGAGCATCCGCGCGGCCGTGGACATCCCGCTGCGCGTGATGCTGCGCCTCGCGGACGGCTTCGAGGCGGGCGACGCCGACGCGCTCGTACGCGCCGCGCGGGGGCTGCGGGCGGAGGGCGCCGACGAATTCGTCCTCGGCTTCCTGGACGAGGACGGCTCGCCCGACCTGGTGACGGTCGACCGGCTCCTCGCCGAACTCGACGGCTGCCGCTGGACGTTCCACCGGGCGATCGACCGCGCGGCGGACCGCGACGCGCTCCGCAAGCAGCTCGCGGACCTGCCGGGCCTGGACACATACCTCACGGCAGGCTCGGCGTCGGGCGTCGACGACGGCCTGCCGACACTGCTCGCGGAGGCGGCGAGGCGCGGCGAGCCGGGCTACGAGCCGCAGATCCTGGTGGGGGGCGGGCTGCGCCTGGACCACGTGCCGGTGCTGCGGGGGGCGGGGGTGGACGCGTTCCACATCGGCGGGGCGGCGAGGCCGGAAGGGTGGTCGGCGCCGGTCGACCCCGGCGCGGTGGCGGCGTGGAGGTCGGCGCTGGACGCGTAGGGATGCGGTGCGCCTGCGGCGGGCCTTGTCCCCTACCCGCCCCTTCCCGAACTGGGGGGCAGGCCCCCAGACCCCGTACGCGGTTCGCGCGTGTCCTCAAACGCCGGACGGGCTGAAATGTGCGGTCCTGCCGCACATCCAGCCCCTCCGGCGTTTGAGGCGCGGGGAGGTTGGGGGTCCCCCCGGACGGAGTCTGGGGGAGGGCGGGGTGGGGAACAGGCCCGCCGCAGGCGCACCCCCTACCCCAACTCGCCCGGCAACCCCACCGCATGCACCACCGTCAGCCCCGACACCGCCCTCGTCAGCGCCACGTACAGCCGGCGCAGGCCCGTGCGTTCGTCCGGTTCGCCGTCGACGACCGCCGACGGCTCGTCGAGGACCACGTAGTCGTACTCCAGGCCCTTCGCCAGCGACGCCGGAACCAGCGTCAGCCGGGACTCCGTCGTCGTCTCCTCGCCCGGCGCGAGGTACGCATGGCCCGCGGACGTCAGGGCCGCGGCCAGCGACGGGACCCGCGCGTCCGCCGCGATCAGGCCGATGGAGCCCTCGTGCCGCAGGGACTCCTCGCACGCCGCCACCACCGCCGCGTCCAGCTCCGACACCTCCACCTCGCGGACCGACAGCGAGCCCGGAGACTCACGGACGGATGTGACCTCCGCCAGGCCGGGGGACATGTGCGGGAGCAGCCGGGACGCGTACGCGATGACCTCGCGCGGGACGCGGAAGCCCGCCGTCAGTTCCTCCACCGCCGCGTCCGGCTTGCCGAGGTGGGTCAGGGCCTCCTGCCAACTGGCCGTCGCCCACGGGGTCGTGCCCTGCGCCAGGTCGCCGAGGACCGTCGCCGAGCCCGTCGTGCAGCGGCGGCCCACCGCGCGGTACTGCATCGGGGACAGGTCCTGCGCCTCGTCGAGTACGACATGGCCGAGCGAGTGCGTGCGCTGGACCAGGTCCGTCGCCTCGTCGATCAGTACCGCGTCCGCCAGGGACCAGGTCGCGGCCCGGACGCTGCGGGCGGGCCTGGTCCACAGGATCGTCTTCTGCTCGTCAGCGGTCAGCACACCGTCCGCGTGTGCCGCGAGGAAGTCCGGGTCGGACAGCAGCCGCAGTACGAGTTTCGCCGGGTCCACCGGCGGCCAGACCGCCTTCACCGCCGCCTTGACCGCGGGGTTGCGCGCCACCGCGTCCTGCACCCGGTCGTCCGGGGCCTCGCCCGACTGTTCCATGCGGACGAGCACCGCGTGCGCGATGCGCTGCGGAAGGGCCTCGCGGGCCGCGCCGTAGCGGATCTCGCGGTCCAGCAACTCCCGCACGATCTCCTCGAGTTCGTACGCCGGAATGCGCCACCTGCGCGAGCCGCGTACGACCATCAGCGGCTCCGTCGGCATCGTGACATGGGAGCGGACGGCCCGCCGCAGCACTGCCGCCATCCGCGCGTCACCCTTGACGACCGCCGCGTCCGCCGCGTCGGTGCCCCGCACCTCCACATGCGCGACCAGGTCGTCGACCGTGGCCTGCCGGACCTCCAACTCGCCCAGCGCCGGGAGGACTTGCTCGATGTAGTGCAGGAAGGAACGGTTCGGCCCGATCACCAGCGTCCCCGTCTTGGCCAGCCGCTCCCGGTGCGCGTACAGCAGATACGCGACCCGGTGCAGCCCCACCGCCGTCTTCCCGGTGCCGGGGCCGCCCTGCACACAAACCGTGCCGCCGAGCCCGGACCGTACGATCTCGTCCTGCTCAGGCTGGATCGTGGCGACGATGTCCCGCATCGGGCCCACACGCGGCCGTTCGATCTCCGCCTGGAGCAGTTTGCTGGTGCGCTGCTGCTCCGCCGGATCGGTCAGATGCTCGTCCTCGTACGCCGTGAGGTCGCCGCCCGTGTACCCGAAGCGCCGGCGCAGACCGACGTCCTGCGGGTCCTTTCTGGACGCCCGGTAGAACGGCTGCGACACCGGCGCGCGCCAGTCGATGACCATCGGGTCGCCGTCCGCGTCGTGGACGTGCCGGCGGCCGATGTAGAAGCGCTCTCCCTCCGCGCCCTCGGCCAGCGCCGCGCCGACCATGTGCAGATAGTCGAGGCGGCCGAAGAAGAGCGGGGTGTGCGAGAGGTCGGCGAGCGCCTTGATGCGGTCCTCGATCTGGCGCTCGAGGACGGCGGCGTTGACCCAGTTCGCGGTGACGTCGCGGATGTCGAGGGCCTGGACGTCCTCGCGCATCGCGCGCAACGCGGAGCGGGACGCGGTGAGATGGGCTCTCTCGCGGGCGAGGGGGTCGGTGTCGGGTGCGTGCGCGGGCACGGGTTTGCCTCCGGACGGATGCTGCGTGGTTCACGGCATGGTTGATCAAGACGTGGTTGATCACGGCGTGGTGGATCACGACATGGCGGACCGGCCGGTTTCCGTCCGGGCGGCGGCGCTCCTGGGAGGGAGGCGGGGAAGACGGGGAGTTTAGTCAGGGCGCGGACCGGGCGCGAATGGTTTTCCCGGTGCCCGGTCCGGACCCCGCCCGGGTGGAGGCCGCGCATCCTCCCCGTAGGGGACGGCCTATGCCTGGAGTCGTACACCGGCGACCGCAGGGTTCAGACCGCAGATCGATGCCATACGCCGGCCGGAAATCCATCATGGAGTTATGAGCACAGCAACCTTCACCCCAGGCGCCCACATCCCCCATCCCAGCCACGGCGCGACCGCCACCGGCTCCACCGAGCACTCCCCGCACCGCCTCGGCAACGCGCTGCGCGTCGTCAAGGTCTACGCCCAGGCCGTCTTCAGCGTCGCCGTCCTCGGCGAGTACGCGGAGGAGGCAGGCGTCCGCCGCCGCTGATCCGGCCTGATCGACCGGACAGGACCTTGTAGGGTCGCGCCCGTGAAGTCCCGGAACGTGACCCCATGTTTACTCTCCGCAGCCACTCTCGCCCTCTTCCGGTTCGCCAGGCGCTCTGCGCGGCCGCCGCTGGTGCTCATCTCCCTCGCCGCCGGCCTCTGGCTCGAAACGGCCCCCCACACGTATCTGCTCGTCCCCTGCCTGCTGATCACCATCCGGGCACGGGGACCGTTCCGGATGGTCCGCCCGGCAGTCCTGCTAGCCCAGCAGCTCGTCCGCGTCCACGATCCGGTACGCGTACCCCTGCTCCGCGAGGAAGCGCTGGCGGTGCGCCGCGAAGTCCTGGTCGATCGTGTCCCGCGCGACCACCGAGTAGAAGTGGGCCTGGTGCCCGTCCGCCTTGGGGCGGAGCACCCGGCCGAGCCGCTGGGCCTCCTCCTGGCGGGAGCCGAAGGTGCCGGACACCTGGATGGCGACGGTCGCCTCCGGCAGGTCGATCGAGAAGTTCGCGACCTTGGAGACGACCAGCACGGAGATCTCGCCCTGCCGGAACGCCTCGAAGAGCTTCTCGCGCTGCGCGTTGGACGTCTCGCCCTTGATGACCGGCGCGTTCAGATGCTCGCCCAGCTCGTCGAGCTGGTCGATGTACTGGCCGATGACGAGGATCTGCTGGCCCGCGAACCGCTGGACCAGCGCCTCCGTCACCTTCCGCTTGGTCGCGGTGGTGGCACAGAAGCGGTACTTCTCCTCGGTCTCGGCCGTGGCGTACGCGAGCCGCTCGGAGTCGGTGAGGTTGACCCGGACCTCCACACAGTCCGCGGGCGCGATGTAGCCCTGCGCCTCGATCTCCTTCCACGGCGCGTCGAAACGCTTCGGCCCGATCAGCGAGAAGACGTCCGACTCGCGCCCGTCCTCCCGTACGAGCGTGGCGGTCAGACCGAGCCGCCGACGGGCCTGGAGGTCCGCCGTGAACTTGAACACCGGGGCGGGCAGCAGATGCACCTCGTCGTAGAGGATCAGTCCCCAGTCGCGGGAGTCGAAGAGCTCCAGGTGGGGATAGATCCCCTTCCGCTTCGTCGTCAGCACCTGATAGGTCGCGATGGTGACGGGGCGGATCTCCTTCTTCGTACCGCTGTACTCACCGATCTCGTCCTCGGTCAGTGACGTCCGCTTCACCAGCTCGTGCTTCCACTGCCGGGCGGAGACGGTGTTGGTGACCAGGATCAGGGTGGTCGCCTTGGCCTGCGCCATCGCACCCGCGCCGACGAGTGTCTTGCCCGCGCCGCAGGGCAGCACGACCACGCCCGAACCGCCGTGCCAGAAGCCCTCGACGGCCTGCTTCTGGTACGGGCGCAGCGCCCAGCCGGTCTCGTCCAGCTCGATACTGTGCGCCTCGCCGTCGACGTAACCGGCGAGGTCCTCGGCGGGCCAGCCCAGCTTCAGCAGCGTCTGCTTGATCTGCCCGCGCTCGGAGGGGTGCACGACCACGGTGTCCGGGTCGATCCGGTTCCCGACCAGTGGCTGGACCTTCCTGGACCGGAGGATCTCCTCCAGGACGGGCCGGTCGGTGGTGGTCAGCACGAGTCCGTGGGTGGGGTGCTTGGAGAGGGTGAGCCGGCCGTAGCGGGCCATCGTCTCGGCGACATCCACGAGGAGGGCGTGCGGGACGGGGTAGCGGGAGTACGCCACGAGCGCGTCGACGACCTGCTCCGCGTCGTGCCCGGCGGCCCGGGCGTTCCACAGGCCGAGCGGAGTGACCCGGTAGGTGTGGATGTGCTCGGGGGCGCGCTCCAGCTCCGCGAAGGGCGCGATGGCGCGACGGCAGCTGTCCGCCAGCTCGTGGTCGACTTCGAGGAGGAGGGTCTTGTCGCTCTGGACGATGAGGGGTCCGTTCACACCTGCGCCCTTTCGGTGAGGCCAAACCTCCAGTGTGCCGTACGCGGCCACGGGCGCGTATCAGGTCGTTGTCCGGTCGATCCGGCCTGAGTACCGGGACGGGAGGGGATGGAGGCGCACGTGCCGGGGAAGGTCTGAGCGGGCAGGCACCGCAGGGCCCCGTCAGGCTGAGTCGTCCGCGAGTTCGGCGACTCCCGTGATCCGGTGCAGGGGGTACGTGCGGACCTCGTCCGCCGTGTGGTCGTACGCCGTCACGAAGCCGCCCTCCACCCGCACCGGCGCGATGACGCGCTGGCTGGCCGCGCCGTCCGCGTTGACGTAGCCGATCCAGACCGCCGCGCCCGTCATCGCCGCCGCCTGGACGGTGGCCAGGGTCTCGGCGGAAGTGGTGCGCGGCAGCTCGCCGTTCTTCGCGGGTTCCGGGGCGGGTTTGCGTTCGACCGTGGCCGCGAGGTCGCCCGCGCGGATCGCCTTGACCGCCGCGCCGAGCAGCGTGGCGTCGGGCATGGGCGGGCCGTCCGGGACGGGGGCGGGCGGAGTGCGCGGCGGGGTGCGGCGGGCGTGGGCGCGGGTGATCAGGACGTCGCCCTCGGCGGACTCGGCGGCGGGCGCGTACCCCATGGTCCGCAGGCCGTCGAGCAGCGTCGCGGGGTCGGCCTGGGCGGCCAGGACGGTGGGTGCGAGGCGGCGCAGCCGCAGGCCCTGGGACCGCTTGTCGGCGAGGATTTCGCCGAGCACCGCGTCGTCGTCGCAGCGTACGTAGGCGGATGCGGCGCCGATCCGCAGATGGCCGTGGCGGCGGGCGACGTCGTCGATGAGGTAGCTGAGCGGCTGCGGCACGGGCGTACGGGAGTGTGTGGCCAGGAAGGTGTGCAGGTCGGACGCGGACCGCCCGGCGTCCAGCGCGCGGCGCACGGAGCCCGGGGTGAAGCGGTAGACGGTCGCCCCGCCCTTGGACTCGACGTCGGCGAGTACGGAGAGGGTCTCGGCGAGGGGACGCTGAAGGGGGCCGGGCGCGACGGCGGTGAGGTCGGCCTGGAGGAGTACGTGATCGAGCGGCTCGGGCAGGAGCGGCGCGAGTGCGGCTGTGGCGTCGGCGGCGAGCTCTTCGGCCCGGGCCTGCCTCGCGAGCCCCGTTCCGTCCGGCGTGTCCGTTCCGTCGGCCGGGGCCGTGTCGTGGCCCAGCAGGGCCCGGCCGTGTGCCGACAGTGCGCCGCGGCCGGTGATGCCCAGGACTTCCGCCTCCCTCAGCGTCCAGGCGGCGATGCGCGAGCGCAGATCGGTGGGGCCCACGGCCGCCGCGTTGCGTGCCGCGTTCGCGTCCGGGTCCGCCGTCCCGCTGCCGCGCAGCGGGCGTTCCCAGCGCAGGCGGGCGAGGACGGACTCCGGGTCGGGCGCGGTGCCCGCGGGGAGGGTGGCGAGCAGGTCGAGGACCCGGCGGCGGACTTCGGTCGCGGCGGAGCGGTCGAGGTCGGGGCCGAGGGCGGAGAGGGTGCGGCCCTTGGTGTCCTGGCCGCCGATCAGGCCCGCCGTGCGGGTCGCGGTGAGCCAGGCCGCGGCGAGCCGTGCCCAGCGTTCGGCCGCGGGGAGGGTGAGCCAGTCGTCGTACGCGGGCGTCGGCGCGTACCGTTCGTCCGCCGCGCCGTCCGATGCCAACAGCCCTGCCGCATAAGTGAGTTCGAGCCAGAACCCGGCCATCTGCTCGTTCGTGTCCAGCGCGGCGGCGGTGCGCTTGAGGTCACGTACGGACAGGCCGCCCGACCGCAGCACCGCGGGCCCGCCCTCGTGCCAGTCCTTCAGCAGGTCCTCGACGGTGGAGAGCGCGGTGAACGCCTGGCCCGCGGCCGTACTGTCCACAACCTGTGGACGGCCCTGGGTGATCGACGTCGTCGCGGCGGGTCTGACCTCCGGCGGCAGCGGCTCGACCGCTCGGTGCGCGCGTCCCGCCCGCAGATGCAGCGCGGCCTCGCGCGGCAGCACGACCGTGCGCGGCGACGCGGGCAGCAGCAGTCCACGGTCGCGCAGCCACCGCACGGGCGGGGTCGGGCTGGCCGTCACCTCCCCGTACGGGGGACCCCAGACCAGCCGGTCCAGGACCGTCAGCGCCTCGGGCGGTGCGGTGTCGAGGAGCGCGGCCATCCGCGTCCGGTCGGTGAACAGCGAGACGAGCGCGGCGACCGCGGAGACCGGGTCGTGCGTGGTCGGCAGCCCGGCGGAGGCGAGGATCTCCTGGAGCCGCGTCGGCGACATCCCGGCGGTGGCCTCGGCGACGGTCGGGCCGAGGCCGGTCGGCGACGGCCGGGTGGGGGAAGGGGCGAGGAGCTCGCGCGCGGTGCGCACCAGCCGTAGCCGGTCGGCACCGCCCCAGATGATCGCCTGTCTGCGCAGCACATCCACCGCGTGCGGCAGGGCGGCTTCGATGTCCTCCATAGCCGTTCCGGCATGGGAGGTGCCCCGATCGCCCTCGTCGCCGGTGAGCAGGCTGCGCAGGGTTTCGTACGGTGCGGGGTCGGGGGCCACGGCCAGTGCCTCGGCGGCCTGCAGCGTGAAGCGGTCGAGCCGCTCCAGTGCCCGTACGACGGAGGCGCGTGTACCGGCCCGCGTCGCGAGCTGCGTCAGGTCGCCCGGCACGGGGGTCAGCAGATCGGGGCGGGCGCGCAGCAGTGCGGCCAGCTCCTCGTCACCGCGGGTGCGCAGGGCCTCGGCCAGGGTGCGCGGACCGCCGCGGCCGGCCGTACTGCTTCCTTCGGGCATGGTCCCCATCCGCACCACGTTAGTCCCTGGAGCGCTACCGTCGGGGACAGGGCGGGCCCGGGACGACAGGGCGGCCGGGCAGGGAACGTCAGGGGAACGCCGGTGGGGATCGAGAGCGATCAGCTCGTCTACGACTATCTGAGCCGTGTCGGGGACCTGGCTCAGCAACAGCAACTGCCGTCCGGCACCCGCATGCGGCTGGTGTCGACGCTGCGGGGCGAGATCGACCGGCAGCGGGCGAGGTTCGGTTCCGACAGCCCGGCGTCGGTACGCCGCATTCTGGGGCGGCTCGGTACGCCGGACGAGGTCGTGGCGGCGGCGTTCGAGGAGAGCGGCGGCACCGCGCAGCGGCCCGCGCCCCAGGCCGCGTCGCCGGCCGCCGTGCCCGAGCAGCGCGCGCGGCGCCGGATCCCGCGGCCGCGCAGAGCTGCTCCGGAACAGCCGGAGGCGCCCCGGATGTCCGCCGGCGCCTCGCCGCCGCACCTGGCGGGGATGGACGAGCTCGGCCCCTCGGGCAGTGAGCCCGACTGGTGGCGGGTCGAGCCCGGGCCGTTCGGCGCGGGCGAGAGCGTCGCGGGGTTCGTCGGCGGTGTGGAGGTCCCCGAAATACTGAAACCCCCGCCGTCCAAGGAGGACTTGGAGGCGCAGGAGGCCGCCGAGGACGCGGCGGAGCCCGAGGAGGAGTACGAGGACGACGACGCGGGGGAGGCCGGGACCGGGCGCCGCCGGTGGCTCCCGCGGCTTCGCCGCCGTACGGAAGGGGCCGGACAACCGCCCGCGTTCGCCAACCCGTTCCTCCTGATCGCCGCCGCTCTGCTGCTCGGGGGCGCCCTCCTCGGCTCGTTCCTCGCCCTCGGCCTCGGCTGGCTTCTCGCCTACGCCTCGCGCAGGCTGTCCCGCGCCGAGGCGAAGTGGGCGGTCGTCGGCCTGCCCGGGGCGGTCGTGGCGGGCGGCCTCGTCTGGCTGTGGGGCCGGGTCAACGGGCGCTGGGGCGAACCGATCCCGCAGGACGGGATGCGCGACGCTCTGGCCGGGACCTGGCCCTGGGTGGTGAAGGGGGCGGCGGTCGCCTCCGCGCTCTACCTGGTGTGGCGGGCGCGCCGTAACACCGGCTGAGGGCGTCCAGGTGCCCACCCCCTGAGCACCCAGCCGGCCGCCGCGGCCGGCTGGGCACAATGGCTCCTATGGCTTCGCACTCGGCTTCGTACTCCGCAAGGCACCCGCTCACCGTCGGCTTCGACCTGGACATGACCCTCATCGACTCCCGGCCCGGTATCCACGCCGCCTATCTCGCGCTGTCCGCCGAGACCGGTGTGTGGATCGACGCCGACCTGGCCGTGACGAGGCTGGGGCCGCCGCTGGAGGAGGAGCTGGCGCACTGGTTCCCGGGCGAGCACATCCAGCGGATGGGCGACCGCTACCGCGAGATCTATCCCACGTACGCGATCACGCCGACCCTCGCCCTGCCCGGCGCCCGCGAGGCCGTCGCAGCCGTCCAGGAGCTCGGCGGCCGCGCCATAGTCGTCACCGCCAAGCACGAGCCGAACGCCAAGCTGCACCTCGCCCATCTCGGGATCGCCCCGGACGAGGTCATCGGCTGGCTGTGGGCAGAGGCGAAGGCGGAGGCGCTGCGCGAGCACGGCGCGAGTGTGTACGTCGGCGACCACACCGGGGACGTACGGGGTGCGCGGGCGGCTCAGGCGCTGTCGGTCGCGGTGCCGACGGGGCCGTGCGACGCGGCGGAGCTGCGTGCGGCCGGCGCGGACGTGATCATCGACGATCTGACGGCGTTCCCGGCGTGGCTGCGCGCCTACAGCCGGAACTAGAGTGCGGATTTGGCCTGTCGTCGCTGCGAGGCGATCGAGCGCAGCACACCCGCCGCGGCGATCAGGAAGCCGACGCCCATCAGCATGCACACCGCGTACGCGATCGGCGGAAACGGTTCGGTCCCCAGAAACAGTGGGGCCACGGTGACCAGTGTGGCGACGGCGCCGACGATGAAGACGATCGCGCCGACGCGCACCAGCCCGTCACCGGCGGCGGGAGGAGTAGCAGTCATCCGGCCAGGGTAGTTCCTTGCGCGTAGGAACCATCCGGCAACGTCTTGTCACCGGCCCCTGGACCATTAGCCTTGGGGGTGGCGGGTCAGGCGACCCGCTGTAGTGCTATCCAGACCGTTTTTCGGTGCCCAGGTTGGTGCCCGATTTCCGGTGCCCCAGCGCCCCAACGAGTACGAGGACGAGGACAGACGTGCCTACCGGCAAGGTCAAGTGGTTCAACAGCGAGAAGGGCTTCGGCTTTCTCTCCCGCGACGACGGCGGCGACGTCTTCGTTCACTCGTCGGTGCTCCCCGCCGGGGTCGAGTCGCTCAAGCCCGGCCAGCGCGTCGAATTCGGCGTGGTGGCAGGCCAGCGCGGTGACCAGGCGCTTTCGGTGACGGTTCTCGACCCGGCCCCGTCCGTGGCGGCGGCGCAGCGGCGCAAGCCCGACGAACTGGCGTCCATCGTGCAGGACCTGACGACCCTGCTGGAGAACATCACGCCGATGCTGGAGCGCGGCCGGTACCCCGACAAGGTCCACGGCGCGAAGATCGCGGGCCTGCTGCGGGCGGTGGCGGACCAGCTGGACGTTTAGGGGGCGTACAGCCGCCTATACGAAACCGAGCGCATCGCGGCCGAGGGGAGGTACGAGCCCCTCGGCCGCGGCGCGTGTCAGCAGGCCGCGCACCGCTGCGTACCCCTCGTCGCCCAGGTCCGCCGTGAACTCATTGACGTAGAGCCCGATGTGCTGGTCGGCCACGGCGGGGTCCATCTCCTGGGCGTGCTCCAGTACGTAGGGCCGGGAGACCTCCGGCTCGTCCCAGGCCATACGCACCGAGATGCGGATCGAATCGGCCAGCAGCTTCAGCGTCGCCCCGCCCAGCGAGCGCTTGGCGATGATCGCGCCGAGCGGGATGGGCAGGCCGGTCGACGACTCCCAGTGCTCGCCCATGTCGGCCAGGCAGTGCAGCCCGTAGTTCTGATAGGTGAACCGCGCCTCGTGGATGACCAGTCCGGCGTCGACCTTGCCGTCCCGTACAGCGGGCATGATCTCGTGGAACGGCATCACGACCACCTCGCCGACCCCACCGGGCACGACGTCCGCGGCCCACAGCCGGAAGAGCAGATACGCGGTCGAGCGCTCGCTCGGCACGGCGACGGTCTTTCCCGTCAGATCCGTACCGGGCTCCTTGGTGAGCACCAGCGGACCGCAGCCGCGGCCGAGCGCGCCGCCGCAGGGCAGCAGCGCGTACTCGTCGAGGACCCAGGGCAGTACGGCGTACGACACCTTCAGCACATCGAACTCACCGCGCTCGGCCATCGCGTTGGTGATGTCGATGTCCGCGAAACTCACATCGACGGCGGGCGCGCCGGGGACCCGGCCGTGCGCCAGGGCGTCGAAGACGAAGGTGTCGTTCGGGCACGGCGAGTAGGCGATCTGCAAGGTCACGGCGTTTCCTCGAGGACGGGGGCGAGCAGCTGGAAGGCGTACCGCAGGGAGTCCAGCGCCTGGCCGATGCGCCAGGCCGCACGGTCGCGCGGCCCGACGGGATTGGAGATCGCGCGGATCTCCAGGACCGGTACGCCGTGGGCCGCGGCGGCCTCCGCCACCCCGAAGCCCTCCATCGCCTCGGCGGCGGCCCGGGGGTGACGGACGCTCAGCTCGGCGGCGCGGGCGGCGGTGCCGGTGACCGTGGAGACGGTGAGGACGGGCGCGTACACGGCGTCGAGAGCCTTGGCGATACGCGCGGACAGCTCGGGCGGCGGAAGGTGGACGCTGCGCCCGAAACCGAGTTCGTCGACGGGCAGAAAGCCGTCGGGGGTGTCGGCGCCGAGATCGGCGGCGACGATCGCGTCGGCGACGACGACGGAGCCGACGGGGGCGTGTGGCTGGAAACCGCCGCCGATTCCGGCGGAGACGACGAGGTCGTACGAGCCGAGGGCGAGCGCGGTGGCGGCGGTCGCGGCGGCGGCAGCGGGGCCGACCCCGGCGGCCAGCACATCCACGACGGACGTCGCGCCGGTACCGGTGAGCCCCGCGGCGACGGAGTCAGCCTCCGCCGCCACCGCGGTCACTACCAGTACGCGCACAGCCCTGCCCTCCGGACTGGGGTCCTTGTCAGGACTCCTTCTCGAACTGGAAGTGCCAGATACCGATGACCTTCTTGCCGCTGGTCTCCAGGACGCTGACGGCGGTCTTGTCGGTCGGCTCACCGGTCTGCGAGGAGAAGAAGGCGTTGCCGGGGATGGTCCGGTAGCCCTTCTTGTACGGCTCCTGCTCGACGGGCTGGCCACCGAAGAGGAGCGTCCATCCGTGGTCGGCGATCTCCGGGTCGACGCCCATACGGACCTTGTCGTCCAGGGCGACCTTGATGGTCTTGGCGGGCTTCCCGGTGAGGCAGCCCTGCAGCAGCGATTCCTTGATCGCCTTGCCGTCGTTGTAGCAGGCCGCCTCGGAGTGGACCGAGTCCGTCCCGACCGTCACGGTCGCGAGCGGGGTCGGCTTGTCGCAGGCGGAAAGGACGAGGAGCCCGGCGGAGACGGCACCGAGAGCGGCAGCGGCCCGGCGGCGCTTGCCCGAGAAGAACGCAACGGTCATGTCCCGAGGCTATCGGGCGCGCCGGGCCCCGCCACGCGGGGGTCCACCGCGCGTCGCGCCCGCCAGGTGGGCGGTGCGGCATTTCAGCCCGTCCGGCGTTTGAGGACATGCGGCCGAAGGTCGCACACGGGGTCCGGGGCGGAGCCCCGGTTCGGGAAGAGGCAGGGTGGGGAACAGCCCCGCGCAGCGGCACCCGGCTACGCCACCTTCGCCGGCGCCCTGCCGCCGTGCCGCGCCGCCCCCAGCAGCCCCCGCGCCGACAACACCAGGCCCAGCCCGACGATCCCCGCCGCCACCCACATCCCCACCGTCCCGATCAGCGGCAGCGCGATGCCGATCGCGCCTCCCATCACCCAGGCCATCTGCAGCAGCGTCTCGGAGCGCGCGAACGCCGAGGTGCGGACCTGTTCCGGGACGTCCCGCTGGATCAGCGCGTCCAGGGACAGCTTGGAGAGCGCCTGGCACAGACCCGCCGTCGCGCCGAGCACGGCCACCATGCCCGCGCCGAAGAACAGTGCCGCGCTGATCGCGGCCAGCAGCACCACACCCTGCACCGTCACGATGATCATCTCCGGCCCGCGGGCCTTCAGCCACGCTCCGACTGTCGTGCCCAGCGCGTTGCCGACGCCCGCCGCGATGCCCACTATCCCGAGCGAGACCGCCGGGCTCTGCCCGTTCAGCGGATGCTCCCGCAGCAGGAAGGCGAGGAAGAAGATCAGGAAGCCGGACAGCGCGCGGAGGGACGCATTGGCCTGCAGCCCGTGCAGTACGGAGGGCCCGACGGTGCGCAGACTCGGCTTCGTCTCGCCGTGCGTCAGCATGTGCGCCTTGCGCTCGCCCTTCGCCGAGTCGACCTTGTGCGGCATGGTGAACGCCCAGTACGCGCCCAGCAGGAACAGCGCGCACGCCGCGTACAGCGGCCACTGGGGCGCGACCTTCTGCAGCCCGATACCGATCGGCGCCGCGATCCCCGTCGCCAGCAGCCCGGCCAGCGTCACCCGGGAGTTCGCCTTCACCAGCGAGAACGTCGGCGGCAGCAGCCGCGGCACGACCGCGCTGCGCACCACTCCGTATGCCTTCGAGGCGACCAGCACACCCAGTGCGGCCGGATACAGCTGCAGGCCGCCGGTCTCCACCGCCCCGGACATCGTGATGGCGAGCACCGCACGGGCGAGCATCGAGGCCGCCATCGCCGCCCGGCGGCCGTGCGGGATACGGTCCAGAAGTGGTCCGATGACGGGGGCCAGCAGGGTGAAGGGCAGCATCGTGACGGCGAGGTAGAGCGCGACGCGGCCGCGTGCCTCGTCCGTCGGTACGGAGAAGAAAACCGTCGACGCGAGCGCGACGGTGATCATGACATCTCCCGCGCCGTTCACGGCGTGGAGCTCGATCAGTTTGCCGAGGCCGGACTCGCCCGCGCCGTGTGCGTGCGTCGCTTTGCGGATGCCGCGCGCCGTGCCCGTGAACGGGAGATGCAGGGCACGCCCGACCGCCCGGCCTGCTCTTCTGAGCTGCCCGGCGCCTTCGGACGACCGCACGGCTGCCACCCCGTCATAGTGCCCCAAGCGCCGCCCACGCGAACGGTGATGCCGTGTTGTTAGCCCCTTGTTGGGGCGGGCAGGTGGGCGGCGGGCGGCGGAGGGGGTAGCGTGCGTAGCGCGCCACCGGCGGTTGTTCTCGGCCGCGCGCCTCTTCGGCATCCCGCAGAATGGATGACGATAGGTGTGCCCGAGACACGGTTGGTCTGGGCGCGGACGTCGATGCGGCCCCTTGGTCCGCTCCGCCTGCGGCCCGTACCTCGCGAATCGGCCGGCGCACCCGTGATACGGCGTAGGAGAGAAGCGAGACCTGTGAGTGCTGCGACGACGCGAAGCCGTACCCCTGACCGTCTGTGCGCCGAGGCGGTAGACCTCGCCCGGGCGGCGGCCGAGGAGGCCGCGGCCCCGGGGGTGGTCGGCGAGCATGTGTCCCTCGTCTCGGAGGGAGACCGCGTCGTCACGCACTTCTTCGAGTGCAAGGAGATCGGCTACCGGGGCTGGCGCTGGGCGGTGACCGTCGCCCGGGCCTCGCGCGCCAAGGTCGTCACCCTCGACGAAACCGTCCTGCTGCCCGGCCCCGACGCACTGCTGGCGCCCGAGTGGGTGCCGTGGAGCGAACGGCTGCGGCCCGGCGACATGGGCCCCGGGGATCTGCTGCCCACCGAGGCGGACGATCTGCGGCTGGAGCCCGGCTTCTCCGGCGAGGACGCGCCGCCGCCGAACTCCGCGGTGTCGGAGGAGATGGCGGAACTGGTCGAGGCGGAGGACGCGGAGGTCACCGCGGGCCCGCCGGCCTCGCTGCCGCTGGCCCCCTCCCGTGGCTCGATCTCGGCGCTCGCCGAGGAGCTCGGCATGCGCCGGGCGAGAGTGCTGTCGCGGTACGGGCTGCATATCGCCGCGGACCGCTGGGACGAGTCCTTCGGCGCGAAGACCCCGATGGCACAGGCGGCCCCTGCGGCATGCGTGACGTGCGGTTTCCTGGTCCCGATCGCGGGCTCGCTGCGGCAGGCCTTCGGCGTGTGCGCGAACGAGTTCTCGCCGGCGGACGGGCGGGTCGTCTCCCTGGCGTACGGCTGCGGAGGTCACTCCGAGGCGGCCGTGATGCCGAAGCCTCCGGTGCCGCCGCCGCCGGTGCTGGACACGATGGGCGCGGACGAGTTCCCGCTGCGCCCGGCACGGGACGGCGGCTCGGTCTCCGAGCCGGACGGCGCGTCGGAGGACCTGGGGCACTCGTAGTCGTACTGGGGCTCCGCCCCCGGACCCCCGCGCCTCAAACGCCGGCGAGGCTGAAATGCCGCCGGTCGGCCTGAATTTTCAGGCCGACCGGCGGCATTTCAGCCTCGCCGGCGTTTGAGGACATGCGGCCGAAGGTCGCATACGGGGTCTGGGGGCTCGCCCCCAGTTCGGGAAGGGGCGGGGTGGGGAACAGGCCCCGAGCAGCGGCACCCGCACCCGCACCGCACCACAACCCCCCGCACCGAGGTACCTTCGGCCGCACAGGCATGCGCGGCATACGCCCGTAACCGGAGAGAGCGGAGTCACAGCGTGAGCGTCAGGACGACCGAGTGGGCCGACCCGTTCGGGACGGCGCGGCTGCGGCGCGGGGTGCTCGACGCGTGGGGGGCCTCGCCCGCCCGCTTCCGGGAGGACGCCAACGCCGAGGAGGACCTCGCGCTCGGCGGCTACCGGGACCGCCTCGTCGTCGAGCTCGCCCAGAACGCCGCCGACGCGGCCGCCCGCGCCAAGGTGCCGGGCCGCCTGCGGCTGACACTGCGGCCGGGCACGGGCGACCAGCCCGCCGTCCTCGCCGCCGCGAACACCGGCGCGCCGCTGGACGCGACCGGCGTCGAGTCTCTGAGCACCCTGCGCGCCAGCGCCAAGCGTGAGGGCCACGAGTCCGCCGTCGGCCGCTTCGGCGTCGGCTTCGCGGCCGTCCTCGCGGTGAGCGACGAGCCCGCGGTCGTCGGACGCCACGGCGGCGTGCGCTGGTCCCTCGCGGAGGCCAGGGGACTGGCCGAGGAGGCGGCCCAGGCGAGCCCCGGCCTCGGTGACGAGCTGCGCCGCCGGGACGGGCACGTACCGCTGCTGCGGCTGCCGCTGCCCGCCGAGGGCACGGCCCCCGAGGGCTACGACACCGTGATCGTCCTGCCGCTGCGGGACGGCGCCGCGGTCGACCTGGTGGAGCGGCTGCTCGCCGGGATCGACGACGCGCTGCTGCTCACGCTGACCGGCCTCTCCGAGATCGTCGTCGAAACCCCGGGCGGCGTACGGGACTTGAGGCGCTCCGTACACGGGGCGTATGTACACATCGAGGACAGCGTCCAGGGCGACCGGCGCTGGCGCGTCGTCAGCCACGGCGGCGGCATCGAGCCCGCGCTGCTCGCGGACCGGCCGGTCGAGGAGCGGCTGCGGCCGTACTGGACGGTCACCTGGGCCGTGCCCGTGGACGATGCGGGCGCGCCGGCCCGGCCGCGTACCGCCCCCGTGGTGCACGCGCCCACGCCCACCGACGAACCCCTCGGCGTGCCCGCGCTGCTGATCGCGTCCCTCCCGCTGGACACCACCCGCCGCCACCCGGCGCCCGGGCCGCTCACCGACTTCCTGGTGCGCAAGGCGGCGGACGCGTACGCCGAACTCCTCGGCAGCTGGCAGCCGGTGACCGTCGGCACCATCGACCTGGTGCCGGGCCCGCTCGGCAAGGGTGAGCTGGACGGCAAGCTGCGGGCGGAGATCCTGGAGCGTCTTCCGCGTACGGCGTTCCTGGAGGCGGCCGCGCCGCGGGACGTGACCGGCGAGGACACCGGTCTGCCGGACCGGGAGATCTCCGCAGGGCTGCGGCCGATCGAGGCGGAGGTTCTGGAGGGCGCGGGCACGGAGACGGTCCAGGTGCTGGCCGAGGTGCTGCCGAGCCTGCTGCCCGCGGGTCTTGAGCGCCGCGTCGAGCTGCGTACGCTCGGTGTCGCGCGGGTGCCGCTGACCGAGGCGGTCGACCGGCTCGCGGGTCTTGAGCGCGAGCCCGGCTGGTGGCAGCGGCTGTACGACAGCCTCGCCGGGGTCGACCCCGACCGGCTGTCCGGGCTGCCCGTGCCCCTCGCCGACGGCCGTACGACGATCGGGCCCCGCCAGACGCTGCTCCCGCTGGCCGAGACGCCGCCGCAGCTGGCCCGGCTCGGCCTGAAGGTCGTCCACCCCGACGCCGCGCACCCCCTCCTGGAGAAGCTGGGCGCCCTGCCCGCGACACCGCGCGCCGTACTGACGACGCCGCAGGTCCGCGCGGCGGTGGCGGGCTCGATGGACGCGGGCGAGGTTTGGTACGACGGAGTCGGGGACGGTGCCGCGCTGGACGCGGACGAGCTCGCGGAGACCGTGCTCGCGCTCGTACGGGACGCGGGCCTCGAACCCGGGGACGAGCCGTGGCTGGGGGCGCTGGCCCTGTCCGACGAGGATGGGGAACTCGCGCCCGCGGGTGAACTGGTGCTGCCCGGCAGCCCGTTCGTATCGATCATGCGGGAGGACGAACTCGCGCTCTGCGACGCCGAGTTGGCCGATCGCTGGGGCGAGCAGCCGCTCGCCGCGTGCGGTGTGCTGGCGAACTTCGCGCTCGTACGGGCCACGGACGTGGTCCTTGACCCCGATGAACTGGAGCCCCGCGAGGGGGACTTCGCCGAGCCCGACGACGCGGGGCTGCTCGACGCGGTCGACGTGTGGTGCGAGGACGTCCTCGACCGGCTGCCGGACACACCCGTGCCGCCGGTCGCCACGGAGGTCGTCGCCGTCCGTGACCTGGACCTGGTCGACGACGACTGCTGGCCACAGGCACTGGCACTGCTGGCGCAGCCGCCGCTGCGGGACGCGCTCACCCAGTCCGTACGGATCCTGCTGCCGGACGGCACGACGGAGACGGTCCGTCCGTACACGGCATGGTGGCTGCGGGACCATCCGGTCCTGGACGGCCGCCGCCCGGCGGGCCTGCGGGCCTCGGGCGCGGACCCGCTGCTCGCGGGCCTGTACGAGTCCGCCGACACCACGGGATTCGAGGACGCCCAGGTCCTGCAGGCCCTCGGCGTCCGCACCTCGGTCGCCGCACTTCTCGACGAGCCGGGCGGCGCGGCGGAACTCCTCGGCCGCCTGGCCGACCCTTCGCGCCCGGTACGGGCGGCCCAACTCCACGCCCTGTACACGGCGCTGGCGGATCTCGACCCGGAGCAGGTCACCCTCCCGGACGACCTGCGCGCGGTCGTGGACGGCGAGGTCCGCGTCGTCGACGCGGCGGACGCGGTGGTCGCGGACGCGCCGGACCTGCTCCCCCTGGCCGCGGGCCTCCCGCTGCTCCCTGTGACGCCGTCGCGCGCCGCGGAACTGGCGGAACTGTTCCAGGTCCGCCGGCTGAGCGAGACGGTCACGGCCGAGGTGACGACGCAGGGCGAGGAACACGAGGTCCCTGAGTCGGTCCACGTCCTGCTCGGCCCGGCCACCCCGTCGACGTACATCGAACACGACGAACTGATCGCAGGCGGCACCGAACTGGAATGGCGCCGCACCCCGGACGGCGTGATCCACGCGTCCACGGTGGAGGGCGTGGCGGCGGGCCTGGCCTGGTCGGCGGGCCAGTGGCCCCGGCGCTTCGAGGTGGCGGCGCTGCTGGAGGACCCGTCCCGCACGGAGGAACTGGCCCGGGACCGCTGGTTCGACTGACGGGCCTTACACTCTCGGCACCATTCAAGATCCCGCCGCAGGGGAGTGCGGCGGGATCGATCGTTCCCGAGGGGGGAACCCACCCATGCGTACCCGTTTCGTCGTGGCCGCCGTCTCCGGCGCCCTGACGGCAGCCGCGCTCGGCACGCCGACGGCCCAGGCCGTTCAGGGAAACCTGACGGTCACCAAAGTCGTCGTCAACGGCGGCAAGAACATCGTCCTGGGCACCGGCAAGAAGACCGTGTCAGTCTCCGTGACCGTGCGGGAGGACTCGGGCATCCGCGACACGTTCCTGGAGCTGTGGCACAGCACCGACGGTGAGCTCGACGTCTCGCATCACAAGGCGGGGACGTGCACGGCTTCGGGCGGCCTGACGACCTGCTCGGCGTCGTTCGTCCTCGATCCCGCATCGGACATCATCAGCAACAAGGTGGCGGGCGGGAACTGGAAGTTCTACGCGCAGGTACAGGCGAAGGACGGCGACTACTTCAGCAACGACTACCCGACCGTGCGAGTGCAGCGGGCAGCATCGCTGACGGTGGACGCGGGGCCGGAGCCGGTGACGAAGGGCCAGCCGGTCACGGTCACCGGCAGGATGCTGCTGGCCGACTGGAATCTGAACAGGTACCGGGGTTACTCCGGTCAGTCCGTGAAGCTGCAGTTCCGCAAGAGCGGCACCTCTGTCTACTCGACGGTGAAGACGGTGACGACAAACTCCACCGGTGATCTGCGGACCGCGGTCACAGCGTCGAGCGACGGCTACTGGCGCTGGACCTTCGCGGGCTGGTCCACGGTCCCGGCGGTCACCACCGCCGGTGACTTCGTGGACGTCCGCTAGGTGCAGTCGTGCCACGGTGCCCGCCCGCGAGGACGGGCACCACACCCGCAGGCGCCGGGAGGTCAGTGGCCGCCCCTGGGTTCCATGCAGCCGACCTCCATGTAGTGGCCGTGGGCCTCTACCTTCACGGGCGAGGTCAGCAGGCCCGTGATGCACGGGCCCGCCTCCGGGACGCTGAACGTGAAGCCCAGGGAGCCTCCCGTCCTGTACACCTCGACGGTGGACTCGGGGTAGCCCAGGGCGGTCAGCTTGGACCGCAGGTCCGCCTCGCTGTGGACGGCCTCCAGCGCGGCCGTGATCCGCTTCGCGTGTGCCTGCCCGCGGCACAGCGCGGCGCCCTGGAGCGGGCGAAGCTGCTTGTACGCGTGGTTCTCCGCGTACTTCCGCGCCTCGGGGTCCGTCGGCTCGGGCGCGGCGGTGCTCGGTGACGCGGTCGTCACCCTGTCCGAGCAGACCGCGGCCACGTCCCGGAACAGCCGGTCGTGCTTGCGTTCCGCGGCCTTCCGCTGTGCTTCGTACGAAGCGGACGCGGAGGCGGCGGTGTCGTCGACGGCTCGCTCCGTCCCGCACCCCGCCGTCACGGACACGACCAGCAGCACGAACAGACCGGCCGAGGCGGCAGTCGGACGATTCACGGAGGCGCTCCAATTCCCGTACGGCCAGGCTGAAATGGGGACAGTGCGCGTCGATTATGAGGCGCGGCCCCAGTGACGGTCCTGAGTACGAGTACTCTGAGCCGCCCTGTCCGTCGACTGGCTCTCCCGCGAGCCGGTGCGCGCCTGGTAGTCACGGCCAGGTGCGCTCGATACGGTCCCGCCGCACGGCATAGGCGGCGGGGCCGCCCTTCTCGACGGCCCGGTACATCGCGCTGCGGTGTGCGTCGAGGCGTTCGACCATCTCGATGCTGCGCAGTTGTTGGTTGTCGAGGTAGAAGAGCACCGCCTCACGGTCCTGTAGGAAAGACGTCGGCGATGCAATGAACCGTCCAGCCCCGCGCCCGGAGCTCCTCTGCGACACGCCGCCCGAGGTTGCGGTCGAGGAAGAACTCAGGCGGCAAGGCGCACCACTGCGTGGCACAGCGAGTCAACCTGCTCAGGGGTCATGTTGAACTCGTAGGCGATGTCCTCGACGGTCTCGCCGGCTTCCCAGAGGTCGGTGACGGCCTTGACCGGGACGCGGTTGGCCGCGATGACGGGCAGACCACGTCCGAACCTCGGGTCGATGACGACCGGAACGGTATCCGGGTACTGCCTCAGCCGCAGACTCGAAGGGAAATCGTCGTCCGCTTCCCAGGTCAGGTAGCGGAGATATTCGGACACCACTTCGTGGATGGGGGCCTGTCCGTCCCGGGCTCTGCGCAGATCTCCGAAACCGTGCTCGACGAAGATGTCCACGCCGTCGGTGGCGATCCGCTTCGAGACGAGACCGTACGGCGTATCGAAGGCGTTCCGTACCGCGGCCGCCGCTTCTCTGATCTCGCTCATCCGCAGACCGAGAGAGCGCAGCGAACGGAGGACGTGGGCCTCGGCCACGGCGATGAACGGCACCGACGGCCGGCCTTTGCGCACGGGCTCGACCTGGTGCACCAGAGGCGTCCCGGCGGCCGTGCCCTTCAGCCAGGAGGTGAGGGTCGAGGACGGAATCTCAAGGTAGGAAGACGTTTCCGTAGGGGTGAGAAGCCCGTCCGTGAACCTGTCGACCATGTTCCGCCACCTCCCGCTGCTGTCAGGTCCCGCATCGTTGCACAACCAGGCTCGCATGAGGGGAGCGGCCCCACACGCGCCGCTCAGCATGCCGTGGGCCAGGCGTCCTCGTGAGGCGTGACCGGGTCGGCGGCCCCGACGCCGGCCTCGGGTGGGCAGTCGCGGCAGCGGCCCGGCTCGGCGGCGCGGAAGGCGCGCTCGCAGCCGTCGCAGGTCTGCCAGGGCAGTACGGAGGGTGCGGCGGCCTGAGGCGGGAGGGGCGGGGGCAGTTCGCGGAGCCGATAGGCCAGGATGCGGGCCGGGCGTGCCCGCAGCGGGTCCGGGAGGCGGGCGGTGAGGTGGCTGGTGATCTCCTCGGGGCTGACGCCTTGCGCGAGCCACTGCGTGACGGCCGGGGCGAGCTGGTCGACGTCTCGGCGGGAGAGGAGCAGTCGGCGGTCGACGATGCGCAGCGAGGCCAGGATCACGATGGCACGGGGATCCGGGTCCGTGGTGGCGGGAGGCGGCGAGGACTCCGCGTCTGCTGTGGTGTCCGGCGCACGACCCGCCTCGGGCTGTGGCTCGGGTTCGGGCTCCCGCGAAGGCGGCCCGGACCGGCGAGGACGCGGTGGCGATGGCGGCACCGGAGGCTCGGGCTCCTCGCCAACCGGAACGTCGTGGAAGAACGTCCGGGTACGGAGCACGCCGCCCAGGCCGCGCTCGCGCCGTCGCTCCAGGTAGCCGTCCGCCTCCAGTTCCCGCAGGGCCCGGGAGATGAGGATCTCGCCCTCGGTGAAGTGCTCGCACAGTGCGTCGATGCGTACGGGTGCGCCGTCCGGCAGCGAGAGGATGTAGGCCGCGACGCCAACCGTGACCGCGCTTCCGCGGCGCTGCGCAAGGGCGTTGGCGATCACCGTGAAGTCGGCGGTGAGCCGGGTACGGACGTGGATCACGCCGGAGGTCGGTGCTCCGGCGGGGGCGCGCAGGGGCGCGTTAGACTGCGGTTCAGCCATCGGGAAGGCACTACTTCCTGATCGGTGAGGCCCTCGATCAGGATTGCCGTCCTGGCCGGGGGCCGTCATATGTCTGAGGTTGTTGCCGCGAACGTAACCGCCAACTTCCTGCCCCCGCAAGCCAGTCACCCTTCCGAGTGACGAGCGGGAGGGGAGGGAGGGCAGGTGGTTCTTTACCCCAGGTTCTTAGGGGGAGTTCGTGGCCCGCCGGACCCCAGCGCGCGAGGTTCCGGCCGCTACGGGATGCCGCTGCGGGACCCGGCTCCCGGCCGACTCAGTCCCGGTTGGTGGCCTTCAACTCGCCTATGAACGAGTCCCAGCAGGCTGCCGAGAGGAGCAGGGCCTGACGGTTCGGGGCCTTGCTGTCACGGACGGGCACGACGCCGGGGAATCCGTCCGCCACCTCTACGCAGTTGCCCCCCTCCTGATTGCTGTAGCTGCTCTTGCGCCAGGCGGCGGCGTTCAGATCGGGACGGGACAGTCGCTGCACGGTAGTCGTCCTCCATCACAGATCGGATCATGTCGAGCGACATGAGCGGGGGCAGTGCTACTGCCCGCAGCCGATCGTAGGTCACGGTATAGCGCCTGACCTCTGTCGGATCCTCAATGAGTTGGCCGTAGTCGGCGCCCTCCGTGTAGGCGACTTCCGAGCCGTCCGGCTGCGTCAGAACCGTCAGAGATCCGCCCATCGCGTCGTGCTCGCCCTGGTCGAACGGCAGCACCTGCACGGTGATGCGCGCATCGATATCTGTCGCCAGCAACCAGGCCAACTGCTCCCGCATGACAGCCCGGCCGCCGACCGGACGCCTCAGCACGGCCTCGTCCAGGACGACCCACAGGTCCGGTTGGTCGGGCGATGCGAGCCTCTCCTGTCGCTGCATTCGGGCGGCAAGGCGCTCCTCCAACTGCTCGTCGCTTCTGAGCGTTCGGCCTGCACTCAGGACGGCCCGCGCGTACTCCTCTGTCTGCAACAGACCCGGCACCACATGCGCCGCATACTCGCCGATGGCCACCGCTCGCGCCGAGTGCGCCATGAACGCCCGTGACCAGTCGGGGAACGCCTCCCGGTAGACGTAGGGCCACAGGTCGACCAGCAGGTTGTCCGCCCCGAGGGCCGCGTCGAGCGCCCGAGCCAGCTCCAGCGTCGGTTTCGCCCCCGACGAGCGCTCGATCTGGGTGATCCGGGTGCTCACCACATGTGTCCTGGCGCCCAGTTCGGCCTGGGTCAGCCCGGCGGCCGTACGGAGTCTGCGGACACGTGAGCCGAAGAGCGCGGCCATCGACTCCTCGGGCTGAATTCCTTTGGCCATGGGCTCACTTCCGTTCCTTACCGCTTGCGATGTAAGGCGTCGTCACCTTCCGAGCGTAGGCGCGGCGGACGATTCTTGAGCACGGAATGTTACGACCCGTACACGCTGTGGGCACTGTGGGTCGTGTGAAGGATCGACGGACTGGGATGGACGGCACGTGCTGAAGACCATGGCCATGTCGGGCGACGGCCCGGAGCGCGAGACGGAATCGACCGTAGGGGGGCTCGGACAGGAGGCCCACGACGCCGGGGTTGAAGAGCGCACGTTCGCCGCTCAGTTCACCTCGTCGGCCCGGGGAGCCCAGCTCGCCCGACGGCTGGCAGTGCGGCGCCTGGAGGAGTGGGGGCATCCGCCCACGTCGGACCTCTCGTGCACCGTGGCCCTGCTGATCGCTGAGCTTTCCGCCAACGCGGTATGCCACGGCCGCGTTCCCGGGCGCGACTTCCACCTCCGCCTGAGCTTCGATGCGCGGCCGTGCCTGATCCGTATCGAGGTCTCGGACGCTTCCCCGGACCGGCCCCCGACCGGTCCGCCCGAGCCTTCTCCCGACGACGAGTCGGGCCGCGGCCTGCTCCTCGTGGACGTGCTGGCCAGTCGCTGGGGTGCGACGCCCCGCGTGCCCATCGGCAAGACGGTTTGGGCCGAGGTGGCGATGGCCTGAGCAAGCTCTGGGGGCGCTGGTCGTAGCGCAGAGCGGAGGCAACAGTGGAGAAGGCAGCCGAGGACATTAGGCGGATAGCGGCAGAAGGTGCGGGGCTCCTCGCGATGATCGAGACGCTCAGGCTCGATGAGGAATTCAGGCTGACCCCATTGCACCTGCTGCGGATCCTCGACGAGGCGGTCGGGATCCCCTGGACGGAGTCCCGGGTCCTCCTGGAGTTCTCCGACCCGGAACTACGGCCGTTCCTCACCGTGATCGCTCAGTGATTCCTCCGCCGAGACCCTGTGCCGCCTACGGTGTCTGGTCCTCAGTCAGGGCGTTTGGCCATGACGACCAGACCCGGCCCGCTCTGCTCATCTGCAGGGAGCCGGAGTTCGGCGACCGGGCGCAGCCCGGCCTGCGCGATCAGGTCCACGAGCTGTTCCGGCCGCCATTTGTGCGTCGTCCAACGAACGGGTACTCCTCCGTATGCCTCGGTGCGCACCGCGTCTTCGTCGCCGACGTGTGTTGCGGTGATGAAGTGTCCGCCTGGCTTCAGGGCGCGCGCGAACAGGGCGAGGACCTGAGGAAGGACGTCGCGGGGGAGGTTGAACAGTGACCACCACCCGAGCACGCCGCCAAGGGATGCTTCACCAAGATTGAGATCGGTGGCAGAGGCGACGCTGAAGCGGCATTGCGGATGAAGACGGCGCGCGTTCTCGATCATGCGAGGAGAGAGGTCTACCCCGGACACGTCGAGTCCGCGTTCGGCCAGGTAGGCGGTCACCGTTCCGGGTCCGCAGCCGACGTCCAGGACAGGCCCGAGTTCGCTCACGGTGTCGGCGAAGGCGTCGATTGAAGCCTTGAGCCAGGGGTGGGTACGGATGTCGCCGACTCCCGTCGTCAGCACCATGTGGGCGTAGTTGTCGGCCACCCGATCATAGGACTCACGTACCACGTCGAGATCGGCTGGGCGGTCAATGTGGTGTGTGCGCATCAGCCAACGATGGGACCGCACAACGGACTTGCGGCTGGTACGGCGGGCCTTGCGCCGGCCGGGACCGCCGGGACGCCCAGAACGCCGCCGGGCGGGCGACTGCCGGCGGCCGAGATCCCCAGTCGTCGAGCGAGAGTCGCGGCGATGCGGACGGCGTCGGTCGCATGTCGGTGGCTGTCGGTCCGTTGTAGGCGGCGTGTCGGTGGGGTCTGGAACCTTTCAAGAGATCCTGCCGGGTGCCCGTCCGGCAGGCGTGCGACAGCAAGGAACAAAACCATGACCACTGACGTCACGATCATCGGTGCCGGACTCGGCGGCCTTTCGCTCGCCCGCGTCCTGCACGTCCACGGCATCCCGGCCACGGTCTACGAGGCGGAGGTCTCTCCGACGGCACGTGCGCAGGGCGGGATGCTCGACATCCACGAAGACAGCGGACAGCCTGCTTTGCAGGCGGCCGGCCTGATGAACGAGTTCCGTAGCCTCATCCTGGAGGGCCGCCAGTCGATAAGGGTTCTCGACAGGGACGGGACCGTCCTGTTCGATCATGCCGACGACGGTACGGGTGGCAACCCCGAGGTGCTGCGCGGCGAGCTGCGGCAGATGCTGCTCGACTCGCTCCCGGCCGGCACCGTCCGGTGGGGCCACAAGGTCAGCGGTACCCGCGCCCTCGGCGAGGGCCGCCACGAGGTGACCTTCGCCGACGGCACCACCGTCACCACCGGCCTGCTGGTCGGCGCGGACGGCGCGTGGTCCCGAGTCCGGCCACTGCTTTCCCATGCGGAACCCGAGTACAGCGGCATGTCGGGCGTCGAGACCTGCCTGTTCGACGCCGACACCCGGCACCCGGCCAGCGCGAAAGCGGTCGGCGGCGGGTCGCTGTTCGCGCTCGCTCCGGGCAAGGGATTCCTGGCGCACCGGGAGAGGGGCGGCACCCTGCACACCTACGTGATGCTCGCCCAGCCGCGGGACTGGTTCGCCCACATCGACTTCACCGATTCCGCCGCGGCCACCGTACGGATCGCGCAGGAGTTTGACGGCTGGGCACCGGAACTCACCGCGCTGATCGCGGACGGTGACACCGCACCGGTCCTGCGGCCCCTCTACGCCCTGCCCATCGAGCACCGGTGGGAGCGGGTGCCGGGGGTGACCCTGCTCGGCGACGCCGCCCACCTCTCGCTCCCGAACGGTGAGGGCGCCAACCTGGCCATGTACGACGGCGCCGAACTGGGCAATGCCCTCGCCGCGCACCCCGAGGACGTCGAGGCCGCGCTCACCGAGTACGAGCAGGCCATGTTCCCCCGCAGCGCCGCGGCCGCCACCGAAGGCACCCAGGTCCACGAGATGTTCTACGGAGCAGGCGCACCCCACAGCCTGCTCGACATGTTCACCGGCCACGAGCAGACCCCGTGAGACGCCGGGTCGCGTAGCGGGCGCAGGGCGCCGGCGGTGGCCTCGACGCGAGGAGCGGTCCGGCAGACACCCGCCGAGCCAGTCGGCTACGCCCCGTACTTCCGGGTCACCGCCCGCCAGGACACCTCAAGCAGCACCGCCCCCGCCGCCGCGATCCCCACCGCGGTCCACGGCAGGACCGCTCCCACCAGCTTCAGCGCGAAGAAGTCCTGGAGCGACGGCACCATCAGCACGATCAGGAAGCACGCCCCCATCGCCGCCACCAGGCACACCCGCCACCACGTGTAGGGGCGGGCGATGATCGCCAGGACCCACATCGAGACCAGGAACAGCGTCAGCGTCGCCGCGCTCGTTTCCGCGTCGAGCGAGCCGGGGCCGCTGTAGTAGGAGCGCGCGAGCAGGTACGTCGCGAATGTCGTCGCCGCCGCGATCACCCCCGCCGGGATCGCGTACCGCATCACCCTGCGTACGAACTCCGGCTTCGCGCGCTCCTTGTTCGGGGCCAGCGCCAGGAAGAAGGCCGGTACGCCGATCGTCAGCGTGGACAGCAGCGTCAAGTGCCGTGGCAGGAAGGGGTATTCGACCTGCGAGCAGACCACCAGCACGGCCAGCAGCACGGAGTAGACCGTCTTGGTCAGGAACAGCGTGGCGACCCGCGTGATGTTGCCGATCACCCGGCGGCCCTCCGCCACCACCGACGGCAGCGTCGCGAAGCTGTTGTTGAGGAGCACGATCTGGGCCACCGCCTTGGTCGCCTCCGAGCCCGAGCCCATCGAGACGCCGATGTCCGCGTCCTTCAGGGCGAGCACATCGTTCACCCCGTCGCCCGTCATCGCGACCGTGTGGCCGCGTGACTGCAGTGCGCCGACCATGTCGCGCTTCTGCTGCGGGGTGACCCGGCCGAAGACCGAGTGGGCGTCCAGGGACTCACCCATCGGGGCCTGTTCGGCGGGCAGTCGGCGCGCGTCGACCGTGTTCTGGGCGCCGGGCAGGCCGAGTTTCCCGGCCACCGCGCCCACGGACACGGCGTTGTCGCCGGAGATGACCTTGGCGTTGACCTTCTGCTCGTCGAAGTAGCGCAGCGTGTCGGCAGCGTCCGGGCGCAGTCGTTGTTCCAGGACGACGAGCGCGGTCGGCAGTGCCCCGGCGGCGACGGACGGGGCGTACAGTTCGCCCGCGGCCCGGGTGAGCAGCAGGACCCGCAGGCCCTGTTCGTTGAGCTGCTCGATCTCCGCGAGGGCCGCGTCGTCCTGCGGCAGCAGCACATCGGGCGCGCCGAGCAGCCAGGTGGAGCTCTCGCCGTTGCCTTCGCTGAAGCTGGCCCCGCTGTATTTGCGCGCGGACGAGAACGGCAGTGACTCCGTGCACCGCCAGTCCTCGCTGTCCGGATACGAGTCGATGATCGCCTTCAGGGAGGCGTTGGGGCGCGGGTCGGACTCGCCGAGGGCGCCGAGCACCTTGCGTACGTACGACTCGTCCGCACCGCCCAGCGGCCGCAGCTCCGTGACGTCCATGCCGCCTTCGGTCAGCGTGCCGGTCTTGTCGAGGCAGACGACGTCGACCCGCGCCAGGCCCTCGATCGCGGGGAGTTCCTGCACCAGGCACTGTTTGCGGCCGAGGCGGATGACCCCGATCGCGAAGGCGACGGACGTCAGCAGCACAAGCCCCTCGGGGATCATCGGCACGATGCCGCCGACGGTCCTGGCCACCGAGTCCTTGAAGTTGTTGTCCTTGACGACCAGCTGACTGATGACGAGCCCGATCGCGGTCGGGATCATCATCCAGGTCACGTACTTGAGGATCGTGCTGATACCGCTGCGCAGTTCGGAGTGGACGAGCGTGAACCGGGACGCCTCCTCCGCGAGTTGTGCCGCGTACGCCTCCCGCCCCACCTTCGTCGCCGTGAACGCGCCGCCGCCCGCGACCACGAAGGCCCCCGACATCACCGGATCCCCGGGGTGCTTGATCACCGGGTCGGCCTCACCCGTCAGCAGCGACTCGTCGATCTCCAGGTTGTCCGCCTCCGCCATGTCGCCGTCCACGACGACCTTGTCGCCGGGGCCGAGTTCGACGAGATCGCCGAGGACGATCTCGGAGGTGGAGATCTCCGTGGCGGTGCCGTCCCGCCGTACCGTCGGCCTGGCCTCGCCGATGAGCGCCAGAGAGTCCAGGGTCTTCTTGGCGCGCAGCTCCTGGATGATGCCGATACCGGTGTTGGCGATGATCACGTAGCCGAAGAGGCTGTCCTGGAACGGCGCGACGAAGAGCATGATCACCCACAGCACGCCGATGATGGCGTTGAAGCGGGTGAAGACGTTGGCGCGGACGATGTCGACGGTGGAGCGCGAGGAGCGGACGGGTACGTCGTTGACCTCGCCGCGCGCCACCCGCTCGGCGACCTCGGCCGTCGTCAGTCCCTCGGCCCGTGGCGCGAGCGCGGACTTCGGCGGCTTTCGGGGATGTACGGGATCCAGCTCGGCTCCCGCGTCGATGGCGGGGCCGCCCGGCTCGGGGCCGTCCGTGTCGATCCTCGCCCGCTGCGTCATGGTTTCGACGGTACGGCGGGACCGGCCGGTTCACCCGCCGAGTGCGCGGCGGATCAGACCGGGGCAGGACGCGAATCGTCCCTTGGCAGTACGGGTGCCGTAAAGGTCACTTGCCTTCGTCGCTCGCGGTGGCGGCGTCCGCCCCGTCCGGGGAGGTCTCCGCGGACTCCGCCTGCACCCGCTTGATCGCCGCGTCCCGCCCGCGCACGTACCAGATGCCGATCAGGCCGAGACCGGCGCCGGCCAGGCAGGTCCACACCCACCACATCAGGTCACGGTCGGCGAACCAGTTGTAGAAGGGGATCTGGACGAGGAAGAGGACGAACCAGAGGATCGTGCCGCCGGTGATGGTGGCGACGACGGGCCCCTCCAGGGGCTCGGGTGCCTCGTGCTTGGGGGTCCACTTCGCCATGCGGCCAGTCTAGGTTGCCCCGTCCCGGCCCCTCACACCCCCGTGACCCCTCTGACCTCAGGGGTCTACGCGCGGAGATACCGCAATCCGCCTTATACGTTCATACTGAAGCGGTTTGCGTCCGACTGGTTTTATTCGTAGGAACATCTAAAACCAGCCAAAAATGATCGACGAGGTCTCGCATGCCCCCCACGGCCACCGCCAAGGTCGACTCCGCGCTCACGGCCCCGGCCCCGGCCCCCTCCGGGCCCCTCGGCAGTCTCGACCGCTTCTTCAAGATCTCCGAGCGCGGCTCCACGGTCCCCCGCGAGATCCGCGGCGGATTCGCCACGTTCTTCGCGATGGCCTACATCATCGTGCTGAACCCGATCATCCTCGGCAGCGCGAAGGACATGTACGGGCACCAGCTCGACGGCGGCCAGCTCGTCACCGCCACGGTGCTGACCGCGGCCTTCTCCACGCTCCTCATGGGCGTCATCGGTAATGTCCCGATCGCGCTCGCGGCCGGACTCGGCGTGAACACCGTCGTCGCCCTCCAGCTCGCGCCCCGGATGTCCTGGCCGGACGCGATGGGCATGGTCGTCCTCGCCGGTTTCGTCGTGATGCTGCTGGTGGCCACGGGTCTGCGCGAGCGCGTGATGAACGCCGTGCCGCGCAGTCTGCGCAAGGGCATCGCGATCGGCATCGGCCTGTTCATCATGCTGATCGGCCTGGTCGACTCGGGCTTCGTCTCCCGTATCCCGGACGTCGCCAAGACCACCGTCCCGCTCCAGCTGGGCACCGGCGGTCATCTGGACGGCTGGCCGGTCCTCGTCTTCGCCCTCGGCGCGCTGCTCACGCTCGCGCTCATCATCCGCAAGGTGCCGGGCGCGATCCTGATCTCCATCGTCGTGATGACGGTGGTCGCGATGGTCGTCAACGCGGTCGCCACCGTCCCGTCCTGGGGTCTGACCACGCCCACGTGGCCCGGAAATCCGGTCGCGTCCCCCGACTTCGGGCTCGTCGGCCAGGTCAGTCTCTTCGGCGGCTTCGAGAAGGTCGGCTTTCTGACGGGCGCCCTGTTCGTCTTCACCGTGCTGCTGTCCTGCTTCTTCGACGCGATGGGCACCATCCTCGGCGTCGGCGACGAGGCCAAGCTGATGGGCAAGGACGGCCACTTCCCCGGCATCAACCGGGTCCTGATCGTCGACGGCATCGCGGTGGCGGCAGGTGGTGCGACCTCGTCGTCCGCGAACACCTGCTTCGTGGAGTCCACGGCGGGCGTCGGCGAGGGGGCCCGTACCGGACTCGCCTCGGTCGTCACGGGTGCGCTCTTCGGGGCGGCGCTGTTCCTCACCCCGCTCGCCACGATGGTCCCGTCCCAGGCGGCGACGCCCGCGCTGCTGGCGGTCGGCTTCCTGATCCTGGCGGGCTCGGTCCGCGACATCGACTGGAACGACTTCACCGTCGCCGTCCCGGCCTTCCTGGCGATGGTGATGATGCCGTTCACGTACTCCATCACCAATGGCATCGGCATCGGCTTCATCGCCTTCAGCGTGCTGAGGCTCGCCGCGGGGCGGGGCCGCGAGGTGCCCGTCGCCATGTATGTGGTGTCGGCGGTGTTCGTCTTCTACTACGCGATGCCGGCGCTGGGTCTTACGTAAGCCGTCTCACTTACGCCTCTTCGCTTACGCCTCTTCACGTTCGCCTCTTCACGTAAGCCCGTAGAACTTCTCTGTCTCGTCGACGGCCGCCTTGAAGCGTTCGTCGAAGTCATCGCGGATGAGCGTCCGGACCACATAGTCCTGGACGCTCATTCCGCGTCTGGCGGCATGGTGCCTGAGCCGGTCGAGGAGCTCATCGTCTATGCGGAGGCTGAGCACAGTCGATTCCATGGCAGTCAGAGTTGCCGGACCGCCGCCGCAGCTGCGTCACTTTCCGGACTCACCTCACTCATATGAGTGAGGAAGTCGTCTCGGCAGTAACCTCCACTGGTCTTTAGGCTGGGTAATGAGTTATGCTAACGAACATGCCTGACCTGTCCCATGGCGATGACATCGACGTCGCCGCCGTGAACTCCCTGCGCTCGGCCGTCATGCGGCTGGGCAGGCGCCTGAAGCATCAGCGCGTCGACGAATCGCTGAGCCCGACCGAGATGTCGGTGCTCGGCACCCTCGCCCGTTGCGGCCACGCCACCCCCGGTGAGCTGGCCCGCAAGGAGCATGTCCAGCCGCCGTCCATGACCCGGATCGTGGCGCTGCTCGAGGCCAAGGGACTCGTCCGGCTCGAGCCGCACCCCGATGACCGCCGGCAGAAGGTCGTCAGCCAGACCGAGCAGGCCGAGGCCATGCTCGAAGAAAGCCGCCGCAAACGGAACGCCTGGCTGGCCTCGCTCGCCGAGGGTCTGGACGAGGACGACTGGGCGAAGCTGCGTGCCGCCGCCCCCGTACTGGAGAAGCTCGCGCACCTCTGATCCGCACAGCCAAGGAGGCGAACACTTTTGAGTCCGGGACCCGGAGCACACTCCGCACCCGCACCCGCCCCTACAACCATGTTCAGCTCGCTGAAGATCCGTAACTACCGGCTCTTCGCCACCGGGCAAGTCGTCTCCAACACCGGCACCTGGATGCAGCGCATTGCCCAGGACTGGCTGGTGCTCAGCCTGACCGGATCCGCGTCCGCCGTGGGCATCACCGTCGCGCTGCAATTCCTGCCCATGCTCCTGTTCGGGTTGTACGGCGGAGTGCTCGCCGACCGGCTGCCGAAGCGGCAGTTGCTCGTCGCCACCCAGTTGGCGATGGCCCTGACCGGCCTGGCGCTCGCCGCACTCACGCTCAGCGGCCATGTCCAGGTCTGGCACGTCTACCTCACGGCCTTCCTTCTCGGCCTCGTCACGGTCGTCGACAATCCGGCACGTCAGTCCTTCGTCGCCGAGATGGTCGGCCCGGAGCAACTGTCCAACGCGGTCAGCCTCAACTCCGCCAACTTCCAGTCCGCGCGGCTGGTCGGCCCGGCCGTCGCCGGTGTACTGATCACGGCCGTCGGGAGTGGTTACGCCTTCCTGCTGAACGGCCTGTCCTTCATCGCGCCCCTCGCCGGCCTGCTGCTGATGCGCACCGGCGAGCTCCACAAGATCGAGCGCGCGCCGCGCGGCAAGGGGCAACTGCGGGAGGGACTGAAGTACGTCGCGGGGCAGCCCGAGCTGATCTGGCCGATCGTCCTCGTCGGCTTCATCGGCACCTTCGGCTTCAACTTCCCCATCTGGCTCTCGGCCTTCGTCAACAACGTCTACCACTCCGGTGCCAGTACGTACGGGCTGCTCAACACCCTGATGGCAGCCGGCTCCCTGGCGGGAGCCCTGCTCGCAGCCCGGCGCGGCACCTCGCGACTGCGGGTGCTGGTGATCGCGGCGATGCTCTTCGGCGTCCTGGAGATCGTGACCGCGTTCGCGCCGCAGTTCTGGATCTTCGCTGTGCTGCTGGTGCCGATCGGGATGTTCGGCCTGACGGTCAATGTCACGGCCAACTCCAGCATCCAGATGGCGACGGAACCGGCCATGCGGGGCCGGGTGATGAGCCTGTTCATGATGGTCTTCGTGGGCGGTACGCCGCTGGGCGCGCCCCTGGTCGGCTGGATCACCGACACGTACGGACCGCGGATCGGCTTCGCGGCGGGCGGTGCGGTGGCGCTGGTGGCGGCGATAGGAGTCGGCGTGATGCTCGCCCGGGTGGGCGGGCTGCGCCTGAAAATAGATCTGCGGCGGGGGCGGAGGCATGTGGAGTTCGTGCGGAGGGAGGAGTTGGCGACGGCGGCGTAGGGCGTCGCCGGGTGCGGGATGCGGTGTGCCGGGTGCCGGGTGCCGCTGCGCGGGGCGTTCCCCTACCCGCCCCGTCCCGAACTGGGGGCAAGCCCCCAGACCCCTGCGCCCCGCTTCGCGGCGCAAACTGGGGGCTCCGCCCCAAGCCCCCACACGCCCTTCGGGCGTGTCCTCAATCGCCGGACGGGCTGAATGTGCGGCCCTGCCGCACATTCAGCCCTCTGGGGGAGTTTGAGGCGCGGGGGTCCGGGGGCACCCCGCCGCAGGCTGCCCCATCTGCGTCAGACTCGGATCATGAGACTCTTCGCCGCCGTACTCCCGCCCACCCCCGCCGTCGACGAACTCGCCCTGGAAATCGACCGGTTGAGAACTCTCCCCGGCGCGGACGCCCTGCGCTGGACCGGCCGGCCCGGCTGGCACTTCACGCTTGCCTTCATGGGGGAGGTCGACGACGCCCTGCTGCCCGAGCTGCACGAGCGGCTCGGGCGGGCCGCGCATCGGACCGCTGCCTTCCCGCTGCGGCTGCACCGCGGTGGGCGCTTCGGGCACCGGGCGCTGTGGGCGGGTGCGGCGGGCGGCCTGGAGGAGATGCGGCTTCTCGCCGAGCGTGCGGACGCGGCCGCGCGGCGAACCGGGATCGCTATGGAGGAGCACCGCCGCTACCAGGCCCATCTCACGATCGCCCGCAGCCGTGACGACGCGGATCTGCGCCCCTTCGTCGAGGAGCTGGAGACCCTCGAGGGCCCGCCCTGGGAGGTAGGCGAGCTCGCGCTCGTACGCAGCAATCTGCCGGCGAGCGGGGTGCGCGGCGAGCAGCCGCGGTACGAGACGGTCGGTGCCTGGCCGCTCGGGCGGGCCGGTTAGTCTCGAAGGGTGAATCCCAAGACCAGAAACCAGATCATGGCCGGCGTGCTCGTGCTGATGTTCGCGATCATCGCCGTGGCGGCCGTGGTGGGCTAGGGCGTGTTTGAGAAGTAGCGCCGTCCGCCCGCAGGGCGGGCCCCGCGGCGTCTGGTGCGTGCAATCGCAAGGCGGAGGATCGCCCTCGTACTGGACGTACTTGGGCGACTCCGACAACACCGCGAGTGCGCGTGCCAGGCGTCGCGTGGCAGGCGAAACTTCTCAAACACGCCCTAGTAGCCTGTCCGCCTCACGGCCGCGTCGCTGCTGCCCTACCAGCCGATCCCTACCAGGCGAAGGCCTCCGGGGACGGCCCCGGACCCGGGAAGATCTCGTTCAGCCCGGACAGCACCTCGTCGCTCAGCTCCAGCTCCACGGCGCGCAGCGCTGAGGCCAGCTGGTCCGCGGTGCGCGGGCCGACGATGGGACCGGTGACACCCGGCCGGGTGAGCAGCCAGGCCAGCGCGGCTTCGCCGGGCTCCAGTCCGTGCTTGTCGAGCAGGTCCTCGTACGCCTGGACCTGTGCCCGTACCTCGGTGTTCGTGAGCGCGTCGGCCGAGCGGCCCGAGGCCCGGCGCCTGCCCTCGTTCTCCTTCTTGATCACGCCGCCGAGCAGCCCGCCGTGCAGCGGCGACCAGGGGATGACCCCGAGTCCGTACTCCTGCGCGGCCGGGATGACCTCCATCTCGGCGCGGCGTTCGGCGAGGTTGTAGAGGCACTGCTCGCTGACGAGGCCGTACGAGCCGCGCTTCTGGGCGATCTCGTTGGTCTGGGCGATCTTCCAGCCGGGGAAGTTGGACGAGCCCGCGTAGAGGATCTTGCCCTGGGCGATCAGGGTGTCGATGGCCTGCCAGATCTCCTCGACCGGGGTGCGGCGGTCGATGTGGTGGAACTGGTAGAGGTCGATGTGGTCCGTCCGCAGCCGCTTGAGGCTGGCGTCGACGGCCCGGCGGATGTTGAGCGCGGAGAGCCGGTCGTGGTTGGGCCAGGCGTCGCCGTCGGCGGCCATGTTCGCGTAGACCTTGGTGGCGAGGACCACCTTGTCGCGCCGGTCGCCGCCCTTGGCGAACCAGGAGCCGATGATCTCCTCGGTGCGGCCCTTGTTCTCGCCCCAGCCGTACACATTGGCGGTGTCGAAAAAGTTGATCCCCGCGCCGAGCGCGGCGTCCATGATGACGTGACTGTCGGCCTCGTCGGTCTGCGGCCCGAAGTTCATCGTCCCGAGGACGAGTCGGCTGACCTTGAGTCCGGTGCGTCCGAGCTGTGTGTACTTCATGGTTATTCAGCCAACGCCTTGGAGCGCGCTCCAGGCAAGGGGATAAGGGGGTCAGTCGCGGGGGAAGTCGGCGGTGGAGAGGGTGAGCCCCAGGGGGGTGGCGGTGAGGTCGACGTCCGTGCCGAAGGCGACCGTCTGTTCGCCGATGTAATCGCCGTCCTTGGGCCGGGTGTAGAGGTGGCACTTGCCCTGGTAGGGATCGGCGATGAGGTAGACGGGCACTTCGGCAGTGGCGAAGGCGGTTTTCTTGGGGCCGTAGTCGTTGAAGCCGGTGCCCTGGGAGATGACCTCGGCGATGAACTCGACGTCCTCGTAGCGCCAGCGGTCCTGGCTGTCCGGCAGTGCTCCCTCGCGGAGTTTTGCCACGTCCGGGCAGAGGCCGTTCTCATGGCCCGGGAAATCGATGCGCACGTCCGACAGCACTTCGACATCCATGCCGAACTTGTCTTCCAGCGCTCTGACGATTCTGCGGATGATCTGCCAATGGACGTTCCGCTGCGGCGACATGAAGACGTTTCCCCCGACGATCTCGACCTTGACTCCCTCGGGGACGGGCATCTGCTCAAGCCGCTTGAACCACTGGTCCAAGCGCTCAGCGTTGTCGTCGGCCATGTCGATCCTGCCGCTCTCTACGACGGTCATCGTGGCGCTCCTCCCCACTGCCGCGTGGTTGCATGCAGTCGCCTCGTACAACGATACGCACGGAGACAACGTCACACCGTGGCGAGAACTCGTCACGCGCCGCCGAACCACCCCGCCGCGTCCAGCCGGAACGCATCCGCCGGGACGACCGTACGCAGCGTCTCCTCGATCTCGCGCACGCGCCCCGCGCCGACCGCGCCCGCCCACTCCGCCCGCAGTTCGTCGAAGATCGCCGCCGAGCGGGTCAGCGCGTCGATGCCGTGCGCGGTGAGGCGTACGAGCTTGCGGCGGGCGTCGGACGGGTCGTCCGTGCGCTCCGCATAGCCGAGGGTGACGAGGCGGTCGACCGTCTTGCCCGCGGCCTGTTTGGAGACCCCGAGCCGCCGCCCGATCTCGCTGGCGGTCGCGCCGCCCGCGCCGATCGCCTGCATCGCGAAGCCGTACGCGGGCCGGACGTCCGGGTGGCCCTGCTGGGCCAGCTCGGCGTGGAGGCGGTCGATGAGGGAGCGGAACCCGGCGAACAGGAGCAGGGGCAGCTCGTAACCAGGCGTGTCACCACGACCGTTGCGCGATTCGACAACCTGGTTTACCTTTTCATCGTCAACCATGTTGTCGATTGTAGGAGGCTCTCGCATGTTCACCGAACACACCCTGGAATCGGCCCCGCCCGCCTCGCGCCGCGCCATGGAGTCCACGATCAAGCATCTGGGCCACCTGCCACCCGCCGTCGCGCGGCTCGCCTCCTCGCCGCAACTGCTGGACGGCTTCCTGAAGCTCAGCGCGATGTTCGAGCAGGCGACCCTGGATCCGGTCGCCCGCGAGGTGGTCATCATGGTGGTCGCGACGCGGAACGAGTGCCATGTGTGCGTCGAGATGCACACCGGCAAGCTGCGGGCGCTGGGCGCGGACGAGGAGTTGATCGCCGCGCTGCGCGAGCGGCGGCAGCCGCTCGGCGACGAACGGCTCGAAGCGGTACGGCAGTTCACACTGGAGGCGCTGCGTACGGCGGGCGGCGTGGCCGACGAGGAGCTGAAGTCGTTCTTCGCGCACGGCTATACCGAGCAGAACGCGCTGGAGGTGGTCATGGGCATCGGCACGTACACGATGTCGACGCTCGCCAACCGGCTCACCCGGGCGTAGGGGGGCGTCGGGGCGCCCGGGGGCGGGCGCCCCGGCGGGCGTCAGGACGTGGCCGTGATGGTCGAGCCGCAGTCGCACGGGTGGTGGATCGGCTCCGCGCGTGTGAAGGCCGGAATTGGCCGGTGCGCGGCGAAGCCTGCGGAATCCGCCTTGCCATTTTGAGGTGTCCATGCCGCAATGACGGTGTGTCGCTGACTGCTCGTCAGGAGCCGAGCCGCGGATCTGATGTGCTGGCCGGTGACGCCAAACCCGTAACCCCCACATGAAGGCGGGACCCCATGAAGTACGGCACATTCACCACAGGCGCGTTACTGGGCGGAGCTGTCGCCGCAGGCGTGCTCGTCATGGCACCCATCGCCACCGCCGTGACACCGGAGACGGCCGCCCTCTCCTTCGACTGCGGTTCCTTCGGCTCCGGCACGGCAACGCTCACGGCCACTCAGGACGGCACGGCCGCGACCATCAGCGTCTCGACTTCGGCCATCAAGTCGCCCATCGCCATCTCGGAGAAGTCGGTCAAGTCGACCCTCAACCTCACCAAGAACGGCTCCGACACGGCGGCGTTCACCGGCAACTCCAACCCGGCCATCCCGGCCGGGGGCGACGTGTCCACCGGGCCGCTGACCGGGACGGTCGCCGCGGGCGACAGCCTGGAGGGGAAGTCGCTGACGGTCGTCGTCTTCGGCATCACGGTGACGTGCACCGCCACGTCGGCACAGACGCCAGGCCCGTTCGTGTTCTGACGGCCGTCAGGCAGCGCGCCTGACGGCCTCGATGAGGGCGGTCCAGGCGGCGGGGGAGAGGGCGAGGGCGAGGGCGAGGGCAGGGCGGGTGGTGTCCTTGGAGCCGCGGACGTGGATGGCGCGGCCGCGGTTCGCGACTTCGACGCACTCGCCCTCTTCGCTGCTGTAGCTGCTCTTGAACCACTCCAGGTCCGTGCTCATAGTCCCAGCGTGGCCTGCGGGCGCGCGGGCGCTCACCCGGAGCGGAAGGGGTACTGCGTTCGCGGGGTGCCCGCGTTGGACGGGCTGACGTGGCCGCTGGAGTGGCGGCCGCGGCCGTCGACCGAAGTTCCGTTCGTAGAACCGGAGTTGCTACACGAGACGGTGATGGTGTGCAGCGCCCGGCTCTGACGGCGATGCCGTTACGCCGTACGCCCCGCCGAGCCCCCACGCCTGATGCATCGCCCCCGCGAACGCCGCCGCCAGTTTGTGTTCGCCCGTCGGGCCCGGGTGCGTCCCGTCGTACGTGTCCGTGTCGAGGGCGTACGACTGTGGCGGCGACGCCAGCAGGATCGGCGAGGAGGCCGTGTCCAGGTCGGCGACCGCCTTGGCCAGGAGCTCGTTGAAGCGGTCGCACTCCGCCGCGAAGGGGGCGTCGGAGCGGGCCCGTATGTTGGGGATGACCGGCAGCAGGACCATCCGTACATGTGGGTTGGCCGCGCGGGCCTCGGCCATGAACTGGTGGGCGTTCAGGGCGGTTTGGGTGCTGTCCGTGTAGAAGCCGAGGTCTATCAGGCCGAGCGAGACCAGCAGGATGTCGACCCGCTGCGTGGCGACCGCCTCGCGGATGACCGGGGCCATGTGGAGCCAGCCCTCGCCCCAGCCGGACAGATGGCGGCGGGCTTCGGCCGGGAAGGCCGGGTCGGCGTAGGTGTGGGAGACCGGCGCATTCGATGCCGTGTCGTAGAGCTCGGTCCTGGGGCCGACGATCTCGTACGGGCCCTCGAAGGTCGTGGCAAGGTGCTGCCACATCCGGTAGCGCCAGGTGTAGTCGCCGGCGCGTCCGATGGTCATGGAGTCGCCGACGAACATGAAACGCATGGGGGTCATCATGTCCGATCAAGCCCCGCACCTGCGATGTGAGGCTGACCACGGCCGCCGATCCGGAGGCATCAAGGGCGAGGTGGCAGGCTGGGGGGCATGCGTTCGCTTCCGTACGTCACCGGGGCCGCCGGAGCCGTTGCCGCGTCCCTCGCGGTCCTGGTGCTCGCCGCCGTCCCCGCCTCCGCCGACGACGACTCCGGGTTCACGATCAAGGACCCGCGCATCACGGAGTCCAGCGGGCTCGCCGCCAGCCGGGCGCACCCCGGCGTGTACTGGACGCACAACGACCAGGACGAGCCGCGCGTCTTCGCCGTCGATTCCAGGACCGGCGAGACCGTCGCGACGATCACCTTCAGCGGGGTCGGGAAGCCCCGTGACATGGAGGCCATCTCGGTCGGCCCGGACGGGAAGGTCTACGTCGGGGACATCGGTGACAACCTCAACGGCAGCTGGGACCACGTCTGGATCTACGCGTTCCCCGAGCCGAAGGCGCTCAAGGACATGACCGTCCGGGCGACGCAGTACATCGTCAAGTACGAGGACGGGGCGCGGAACGCCGAGGCGCTGATGGTGCATCCCACGACCGGGCGGGTCTACATCGCGTCGAAGAACGAGGACGGCGGCGGGCTGTACGAGGGGCCCGCCAAGCTCACCTCCTCGGGCACGAACACCTTCCGGCGGATCGGCGAGGTGCCCTGGGTGACCGACGGGGCCTTCTCGCCCGACGGCAGGGAACTGGTGCTGCGCTCCTACTTCAGCGCGCGCGGATACGAGTGGAAGAACGGCCGCCTCGGCGCCGACCACCGCGTGAAGGCGCCCCTTCAGGGGCAGGCCGAGTCGGTGACGTACACCCTCGACGGCAAGGCGCTGATGTTCGGCTCGGAGGGCGAGCAGAGCGACGTGCAGCGGGTCGCCCTCGGGAAGGAGTCCTCGCCGGACAGGGGCAGCACGTCTCCCTCCAAGAGCGGGAGTTCGGGCGGCGGCAGCGGTGGAACCGGTGGGACCGGCAACTTCACGTACGGGCTGATCGCCCTCGCCGGTGGCACGGCGCTCGTTCTCGGGTTCAAGCGGCTGCTGCGGCGCGACTAGGCGGGGGCCGGTGCGCGGGCTAGAGCGGGCGCACCTCGTAGTGCAGCGTCTTGTCCCGCATCACCTTGTGCGCGATCGGGACCAGCGCGCCGTGCATGAACGGGTGCTCGTGCAGAAGCATCTTCGACGCGTGCTGGCTCTCCTCGCTGCCCGGGTCGAGCAGCCGCACCCTTGCCTTGATCGCCGGCCCGGTCGGCTTGCCGCGCGCCGTGCAGGGCGCGAGCTCGATCTCCGGGTTGTTCCGCATCCGCTTGGCCTTGCCGGATGCGGCGTAGGTGCGGACGTATGCGTGGTCGCCGTCGACGACGATGCTGACGGGGGTACCGACGGGGGTGCCGTCCTGTTTGTAGCTGGTGAGCAGAACAGCCCACTGTTTTTCGAAGGGGATGAGCCCCGGGCTCGTACTCATACCTCCATGAATGCACGTTCTGCGCGCCGCGTCACGTTCGGGGGGTTCTTTCCCCCACCCCGCCCTCCCCCAGACTCCGTCCGGGGGGACCCCCAACCTCCCCGCGCCTCAATCGCCGGCGGGGCTGGATGTGCGGCCCTGCCGCACATCCAGCCCGTCCGGCGATTGAGGACACGCGCGAAGCGCGTACGGGGTCTGGGGGCTTGCCCCCAGTTCGGGAAGGGGCGGGGTGGGGAACAAGCCCGCCGCAAGCGCTAACGGCGCAGCAGCGCGCAGATGAAGTCCTCCTGGACCGACCGGAGTTCCGCCAGCAGCTCCGGCTTGTTGTCCTTGTTCACCTGCGTGGTGATCGAGAACGTCAGCGACCGCTTCCCGTCCGGCGTCGCCGCCATCAGCTGGGTGTAGCCGGGGAAGTTGCCCGTGTGGCCGTACACGACACCGCACCGCGTCGTGTAGCGGAAGATCGCCAGGCCGGTGGCGTTGACGCCCGGGCCCGCCGGTTCGGAGGCGCCGGCGCGCCACTGCAGCTGCTGGTGGCGCGTCGGCTTCGAGATGAGGTCGCCGCCCGCGTAGGCGCGGATGAACCTGGTCAGGTCCCTGGGGGTGGAGACGATGCCGCCGGACGCCCAGACGCCGGACGCGCTGAGTGCGGTGCTGACATCCTCCGTGGGGTCCGGCGGGTCGACGGCGTAGCCGTGCAGATAGGGCTCGGGGAGCAGGAAGCCCTGCGGGAGGCTGGTGTTCCGCAGGTCCAGCGGGCGGTAGACGAGCCGCTTCAGCAGCTCCTCGTACGGTCGGCCGGTCACCGCCTCGGCCATGAGCGCCACGGCGATGTTGTCCGAGTTCGAGTACTGGTACTGCGAACCGGGAGGGAAGGCCAGCGGTTCGTCGGCGACGAAGTCGAGGAGGCGGCGGGAGTCGAAGACGTGGTGCGGGTCGGCCATCAGGATCGCGAGGAGTTCCGGGGACAAGATGTAGTCCGGCAGGCCACTGGTGTGGTTGAGCAGCTGCCGGAGCGTCACCGCGTGCCAGGCCTCGGGGAGCGCGGGCAGGCGCTCGCCGATCGTGTCGTCGAGGCCGAGCAGTCCGCGGTCGACCAATTGCAGGGCGACGGCTCCGCTGAAGGCCTTGGCCGTGCTGGCGATGCGCATGTGGTCGGTCGGCTGCGGCCGCCGGTCGGTGCCGAGCTCGGAGACGCCGGCCCGGTAGATCTTCTTCTTGTCCCCGCGCTGCAGTACGGCGATGATTCCGGGCGGGCCGCCGGGTGCCCGGAGCAGTTCTTCGAGGCGTTCCTGCAGTGCGTCGTCGTGACCGGTGCTTGCCGGCTCCCCGGCCACCGCGGGGGCGGACACCGGCCCGGCGAGGCAGCCGACGGCCAGCAGGACGGCGGCGGGGAGCAGCCAGGTACGGAAGCGGAAACGGGACACGGGCATCGCTCCTGAGGGTGGTGACGGTGGCGGGTGCACAGAAACCAGCATCAGGACAGGGAGACGAGCCCGCCCGCTGCGGTGGTCCATCCGGCAGACAGCGCGCTCAGGAACGAAGGCAGGCGGGCCCGGGAACGGGACGGGCCCGGCAGCGTCACGCCGCCGGGCCCGTTCCCGTACACCTCCGTAGCGCTACAGCTTCAGCGCTACAGCTTCTCGATCACGTAGTCGATGCACGCCGTCAGCGCCTCGACGTCCGCCGGGTCGATCGCCGGGAACATCGCCACCCGCAGCTGGTTGCGGCCCAGCTTGCGGTACGGCTCCGTATCGACGATGCCGTTCGCGCGCAGCGCCTTCGCGACGGCCGCCGCGTCGATGTCGTCCGTGAAGTCGATCGTGCCGATGACCTGCGAGCGCTTCGCCGGGTCGACCACGAAGGGGGTCGCGTACTTGGACGCCTCGGCCCATCCGTACAGCGTCCGCGAGCTCGTCGCCGTGCGGCCGACCGACCAGTCCAGGCCGCCCTGGCCGTTCAGCCACTTCAGCTGCTCGTTGAGCAGGAAGAGCGTCGCCAGCGCGGGCGTGTTGTACGTCTGGTTCTTCAGGGAGTTGTCGATCGCCGTCGGCAGGCTGAAGAACTCCGGCACATGGCGGCCCGAGCCGTGGATACGCGCGGCGCGCTCCAGCGCGGCCGGGGAGAAGACGCCGATCCACAGGCCGCCGTCGGAGGCGAAGGACTTCTGCGGGGCGAAGTAGTAGACGTCCGTCTCGGCGATGTCGACGGGCAGGCCGCCCGCGCCGGACGTGGCGTCGACCAGGACGAGTGCGCCCTCGTCGGCGCCCGGCACGCGCTTGATGGGGGCCGCGACGCCGGTCGAGGTCTCGTTGTGGGTGAAGGCGTACACGTCGATGCCCGCCTCCGCCTCCGGGTCCGGGTGCGTGCCCGGCTCGGAGGTGATGACGGTCGGCTCGGCCAGCCACGGCGCGAGCTTGGCGGCCTTGGCGAACTTGGAGGAGAACTCGCCGAAGGTCAGGTGCTGGGACTTGTTCTCGATCAGGCCGTGCGTCGCGATGTCCCAGAAGGCGGTGGAACCGCCGTTGCCCAGGATGACCTCGTAGCCCTCGGGGAGCTGGAAGAGGTCGCGTACGCCGTCGCGCACCGCGCCGACCAGGTTCTTCACCGGGGCCTGGCGGTGGGACGTGCCGAGGAGAGAGGTGCCGGTGGCGGCCAGGGCGTCCAGCGCCTCCGTACGCACCTTGGAGGGGCCCGCGCCGAAACGGCCGTCGGCGGGCTTGATGTCAGCGGGAATCTGGATCTCAGCCACGTTCTGGAGCGTATACCGGTCCCGCGCCGTGGTGGACACGCGGTCCGGCGGCTGAGACGGGCTCCCGCCCGCCTGACCTGCGCGTCGGGGGTCGCGCTTCAGTCCTTGTCCTGGAGGGCCTGCTCGTGCTCCCGTACGGACAGCTCGTGCAGATGCTCGACCAGCGCGAGCAGGACGAACTTGCTGGAGGAGTGGTCGCGGGCGTCGAACTCCACGAGCGGCACCTCCGTCCCCAGCGCCAGTGCCTCGCGGATCTGCTCCTCGCTGTGCAGGGGTCCGCCGAAGTCGTTGACGGCGACGATGAAGGGCGTGCCGTGCTGCTCCAGGCGGTCCAGCGCGTACCAGGCGTCGGGCAGCGAGCGGGTGTCGACGAGGACGACCGCGCCGAGCGTTCCCTCGAAGAGGCGATCCCACAGAAACCCGAAGCGTTCCTGGCCGGGTGCGCCGAAGAGATAGAGGATGCTGCGGTCGTCGATCGTGATGCGGCCGAAGTCGAAGGCGACGGTCGTGGAGCCCTTGGCGCGGACGCGGCGGGTGTCGTCGGGGCCGGGGCTGCCGGGGCGGGTGCCGGCGAGGCCCATGACCTCCTCCGTGTGCAGCGGACGGATCTCGCTGACGGAGCGGACCATCGTCGTCTTGCCGACCCCGTAACCGCCCACGACGACGATCTTCAGGGCGTTGACGGTCGTCCCGGCGCGCGTGGGGTGGAGCTGCGCCGGGGGGACCGCCCGCGTGGCGGGGGTCATCGGTTCTGCGGGGTGCCGGTCATCGAGTGTTGCCTTCCGGGGTGGCGAGGGCGTAACTGGAGCCGCTTGTTCCCTGATCAAGTGGTGGTCACTATAGGAGAGTTGGCGATCGGACTGGGCAGTTCCGGGCGGGCTTTCCGCTCCGGCGACGGTACGCGGTGCCCGCAACCGGCAGGTTTCGTTCCGGTGTGATGTGAGCGACAGGGGCATCCTGAGACACATGGCTGAGCAGCGAGGGGCAGTGCGGAGCCGGCGCGAGACGGGCGAGCTGGTGCGAGCGCTCACGCGGGCGGTGCGCGGCGAGGTGGACTTCAGTGCGGCGGCCCGGGCCCTGATGACGATGGACGCCTCCAACTACCGGCGGGTGCCGGTCGGCGTCGTCGCGCCGCGCGACGCGGCGGACGTGGCGGCCGCCCTGGAGGTGTGCCGTACGCACGGGGTGCCGGTGGTGCCGCGCGGCGCCGGTACGTCCATCGCCGGGCAGGCCACCGGCATCGGCGTCGTCCTCGACTTCACCCGCCACATGAACGCCGTCGTCGAGGTCGACGCCGAGGCGCGCACGGCGGTGGTGCAGCCCGGAGTCGTACTGGACACGCTGCGCGATGCCGTACGGCCCAACGGGCTCACCTTCGGGCCCGATCCCTCCACGCACAGCCGCTGCACGCTCGGCGGGATGATCGGCAACAACTCCTGCGGCGCGCACTCGGTGGCGTGGGGCACGACCGCCGACAACGTCCGCGCGCTGTCCGTCGTGACGTACGGCGGGGCCGAGCTGCGTCTCGGCCAGGGCTGGGAAGGCCCTCCCGGTGCTCCCCGTGCTCGCGGCGCTGCGCCGACGGGGTTGCGCGAGCTGGTCGACCGGAATCTCGCCCTCCTGCGGACCGGGTACCCCGAAGGGCTGCCGCGCCGGATCTCCGGATACGCGCTGGATGCGCTGCTGCCCGAGAAGGGCGTCGACCTGGCGCGGTCGTTCTGCGGCAGCGAGGGAACGCTGGGGGTGCTGACGGAGGCATCCGTACGGCTCGTCGACGCGCCACGCGCGCGTGCGCTCGCCGTGCTCGGCTACCCGGACGAGAGCGCGGCGGCGGACGCGGCGGCCGGACTGCTGACGCACCGGCCGCTGACCGTCGAGGGCATGGCAGAGGATCTGGTGCGCGGCGAGCGGGGGCTGCCGCGCGGCGGGGCCTGGCTGTTCGTGGAGACGGGCGGCGACACGGCGGCCGAGGCGCGGGCCCGCGCCGAGGACATCGTGCGGGCGGCCGACGCGCTGGATGGCGCGGTGGTGGACGATCCGGCCGGAATGCGGGCGCTGTGGCGGGTCCGCGAGGACGCGGCGGGCACCGCGACCCGCACCGCCGACGGGGCCGAGGCCTGGCCGGGCTGGGAGGACTGCGCGGTGCCGCCCGCGCGGCTCGGCGCGTATCTGCGGGACTTCCGCGCCCTGCTCGCGGCGCACGGTCTGCGCGGCACACCGTACGGGCACTTCGGCGACGGCTGCATCCATGTCCGTATCGACTTCGACCTGATGAGCGACGGCGGTGTGCGGGCCTTCCGGCACTTCTCGCAGGAGGTGGCGGACCTGGTCGTCGCGCACGGCGGCTCGCTGTCGGGCGAGCACGGCGACGGGCAGGCGCGTGCGGAACTGCTGCCGAAGATGTACGGCGACGAACTCGTCGCCCTCTTCGGCCGGGTCAAGGACGTCTGGGACCCCGCGGGCGGCATGAACCCGGGCATGCTGGCCCGGCCTTCGCGGCTGGACGCGAACCTCCGCTTCTCCGTCTTGCCGCGCGAACGCGTCGAGGTGGCCTTCGGTTATCCGCACGACGGCGGGGACGGCGGGGACTTCTCGGCGGCGGTACGGCGGTGTGTCGGCGTCGCCAAGTGCCGGGTGGCAGGGCCGAGTTCGGGGCCGGACGTGATGTGCCCCTCGTTCCGCGCGACGGGCGAGGAGCAGCACTCCACCCGTGGGCGGGCCCGGCTGCTGCACGAGATGCTCGCGGGCGAGGTGGTCCACGGCCGCTGGCGCTCGCACGAGGTGCGGGACGCGCTCGATCTGTGCCTGTCCTGCAAGGGGTGCCGCAGCGACTGTCCGGTGGGCGTCGACATGGCCACGTACAAGGCGGAATTCCTGCACCACCACTACGCGCACCGGGTGCGGCCCGCCTCGCACTACGCGATGGGCCGGCTGCCGGAGTGGCTGCGGGCGGCCGCGCCGTACGCACGGCTGGTCAACGCGCTGGCGCGGGTGCGCCCGCTCGCGGCGCTCGCGAAGCGCCTAGGTGGCATCGCCCCCGAACGTGCCCTTCCGCTGCTGGCGCCGCAGACCTTCCGCAGCTGGCTGGGCGACCATCTGGCCACCCGTACGGAGGTCTTCACCCGCAGCCGCACGGCGGTGCTGTGGCCGGACACCTTCACCGACCACCTCTCGCCGTCCGTGGGCCGGGCGGCCGTGAACGTCATGGAGTCGGCGGGCATCGGCATCGCCCTGCCGCCGGGCCGGGTCTGCTGCGGCCTGACGTACGTCTCGACGGGCCAGCTCGACCGGGCCCGGACGGTCATGCGCCGGACCCTGGACACCGTGGAGCCCCTGCTGGACCTGGGCGTCCCGGTGGTGGTCCTGGAGCCGAGCTGCGCGGCGGCCCTCAAGACGGACCTGCCGGAACTCCTGACCGACGACCCGCGGGCGGCCCGCCTCGCGGCCTCGGTCCGCACCTTCGCCCAGGCCCTGGAGGAATGCGCCCCGGACTGGGAGCCGCCCCGCCTGAACCGCCCGGTGGCGGGCCAGACCCACTGCCACCAGCACGCGGTCCTGGGCGACGAGGCGGAACGCCGCCTGCGCGAACGGGCCGGCCTGGAGGGCGAGTTGAGCGGCGGCTGCTGCGGCCTCGCGGGCAACTTCGGCTTCGAGAAGGGCCACTACGAGGTATCGGTCGCCTGCGCGGAGGACCAACTGCTCCCGGCGGTGCGGGCGGCGGCTCAGTCCACGGAAATCCTGGCGGACGGCTTCTCGTGCCGTACGCAACTGGAACAACTGGAGGGTCGGAGGGGGAGGCACCTGGCGGAGGTGCTGGCGGAGGGGTTGGGGCGGGGCCTGGGCGAGGGCCCCGGGATCACCCGATCGTGAGCTCTTCGATCAGGGGCGGATCCTGGGTGAAGTCGCTGTAGCGCACCCAGCTCGGCCGCACCCGCACATGCGTGATGCCCGGCCACGACAGCCGGTCCCGGCCGTCCGGGTACGCCGTGAAGTAGCACGCCTGAACGCGCTCCAGTTCGGCGCCGGTGGGGAAGTCGGCGACGCCCTCGATCTGCGCGGTGATCGCGTCGTCCCAGCCGATCACGAGCGCGATGCGGGGGTCGGCGCGCAGGTTGAGCCACTTGCGCGTCGTCTCGACGGTGTCGAAGACGATCTCGAGGTCGTCACTGACCGCGTATCCGACGACGGCGGCCTGGGGCGCGCCGTCCGGGGTCACTGTCGACTGGACGGCGAGCTTGTAGCGGCGAAGAAACCAAATCAGCTCGTCGCGGTTCATGAGCCCTCCCTACCACGGGCGCGGCGGCGCGGCGCGCGGTGCGGGGGAGCCGGGTGGCTGGGCAGGCCCGGCGGGACCGGGCCGACATCGGGCCCCGTGGCGGCCGGCAGCGGCTGCCTCTGGCTTTCACTCACCGGTCAGCCTCTCCTCTCCGAGCCAGTCCTCGGGGAAAAGCGGCGCAGGTATCAGCACGGCGAAAGCGACTTGCGCGGTGACCTGGAACTGCATCGGTTCGGACGCGCTGCTGGCGATGACAGGCCACGCACAGAGGACCAGCGGGATGCCGAGCAGCATGCGGAACCAGACCACGTCCATGCGGTTGTGCACCGTTACCGCGAAAACACCAATGAGCACGGACGGTATGCCGATGATCAGCAGCATGCCCATCCCGAACGTCATGATCTCCAGGAAGGTTTCCTCCCACGAGACCGTCAGAGAGATGGCCACCCATGCTGCGGTGTGGATGAGGACATACGTCAGCACGCATCGGCCCATCCGCTTGAACACGCGCCCTACTCTGCGCGTGGGCACCTGCTCCGTCGACACCGCTCCCCCCACGTCGCGCGCCAGATTTTGAACATGTTCAACATAGCCCATGGGCAACCCATCGAGCCCGGTAGGGCAAGGGCGAGCGCGAAGGAAGATCATTACTCTGCATGAGTGCTCTCATGCGACGAGTTGACTTCACCGGAGCGTGAGCTGTGGGATCTCTTCCCGAGGGACGCCGCGTGGACCTGCGCAGGGGTGTGCCTGAGGATGACCGTGTCGCCGAGGGTGGGCAGTGGGGCCCTGGGCGAACGGTTCGGGCCGCTGTGATCGTGGCGCTCCTCCAGGGCGTGAACACCGCGCACCCCATCGGTGGTTTGGGTCAGCGCACGGCCTGGTATTGGTCGAACGACAGCCTCCAGTGGCTGGCCTACCTCCTGATCGCCTTCGGCTGGGTGCTGACGACCGCCGTCATCGCGGGTGTCACTCGCGCCCTGCAGAAAAACTAGCGGGCAACAGCTGAGGTCAGGGCGGCGGCAGGCGCTAGGAGTTGATCAGGCTCAGCAACCGCTGCGTGGCCTCGAATCCGGTACCGGCCGTCTGCAGGAAGCGCTGGATCCGTCCCACCGCCTGATCGCGAGCCTGCTCGTCGCCGTCGGCCAGTGCCGCGTCGAGGACATCCGCATGGCTCGCGGCGACATCGGCCTGCTCCTGCGGAGCGCGCTCGGCTTCTCTCCTCAGTTGCTGTGCCAACTCCTGGTAAGTGACCCGGCCTTGCTCGTTGTGGGACTGATAGGTGGTGGAGGTCGCACCGGGGCTGTTGAAATTCCCCGAGACGTGGTTGTCGCCGGAGCCCGATGTCTGATGGATGGTGACACCGGAAGGCGCGTGCCTGCGGCCGTAGTTCGCCACGTTCTCTCTGACTCCCACTGCGGTGGCCCGGTAGCGGCCGGGGCTGAACGGATGGTGGTCGGTCACCTGCTGATGGGCGAGCCCCAGGTCCTCCAGCCTGCCCATGATGTGATGCACATCCGCGGGATTCCAGGCCATCTGCCGGAAGTAGCCCGACATGTCGACGAACACGTCAGGAACACTCCCGCTCGTGCTGCACAGGTGGTCCAGGGCGCCCAGCGCGAGCCTGTCCGTTTCCCCCTCCGGCGTCGACCGGGCCGGCAGGGCATTCCTGAACTCGATCTCCCTGTGAGCCCGGCCTCGCGTTGCTGTTCCGCGGCGGACGATGACGACGATCACCGGCAAGAACAAGATCACAGCTAAGGGCAGAAGGGTGACAAGGCTGACGAAGTTCACGCGGGGGTCCTCCTGTGCCGGGCGCAGCACGGAGCGTAGAGCCGGGTTGCCTGCGTGAACAAGGGCCCGGGGGAGCTGGTGCTGTGACCGCACAGGTTCGCCGGGTTGGTGGTCGTGGCGGGTGCCGCGAACACTCTGGCCGCGCTGAAGTCGATCCGCGTCGCAAGGCCCGACGGCGCCGGCGGCCTGACCGCCAACCGGGCGTACCTTCCCGGCGAAGGCATCCGAGAGCTATGACCGGGGCGTGCCGTGCCAGCGCCATGTGGTGAGACGAGGGTGTCCGGGCAGTTCGGCGCGTCCGGTGGCCCACAGCAGGGTGGGCCAGGGGTCCGTGGTCGATGGGGCATCCGGAAACAGCCGGGCGAGCACGCGCGAGCACAGATCGGCGGGCGGCGTCCAGGCGAGCCCGAGCCCCTCTGCCAGATCATGGGTGTGCACCAGGGTCTCCACGATCCCCATCGCGGCGAAGCCCACGGGGTCCGAAACCCCGAAGACGTGGTACGCGCGGACCCGCGACGGCGTCGTACGCACCATGGCGACCAGCAGCGCGCCGCTCGCCTCCAGCACCTGCAACAGCCCGGCCGATCCCGCCGCGCGGTCTGCGTGAACAGCGTTCGCAGGGCCGCCGGGCCTTCGGCTTTCCCACACGAAGGGCACGTCGCCCTCCAAAGGCGGTGCCTTGGGACCCAGTTGGGCGGCATAGGCGAAGAGATCGTCGCTCAGGTGCTCGACGGTCTCCCAGCAGTCCCACTCCAGAGAGCCGGCCTTGCGGTCCCAGGCCGCCGAGGGCGCCTCCCGGAGAGTGGCGACGGCGAGTTGGACAGCTTGCTCAAGGTCGTCCGCGGTGACAGGCAACGGTCCGGCGGTTGATGGAGGCATGGTGGGAACCGTAGCGCGAGTGCTGGGAGCGACTTCCTTCAGGAACCGGCTGGGAACCCGGCGAACCTTTCCGGTCACAGCATTAGCCCTCGTCTAGCGAATGGGGCAGTTGAGATCGGGCGATGAGCGATTGGGTGAGCACGTCACCAAGGCCACTGACAGGAACGACGGCCGTTCGAGATAGAAGCCGATCGACACATCGCCGCCCCAACCAACCTGATCAGCAGCTGAGTCGATCAATGTGGTCATGCGCGTGACATCACGATCCGATGCGGAAGCGAAGCGAGGTGCGTACTCGGTCAGCCGCTCACCGAGCCATTCCGCTGCCCTCTTCGCCTCCTCCCACGTGCCCTGTACGAGCGTCCCGGGCTTCATGAGCCAGTGCGCTGTCTCAAGGGGTGGCAGATCGGAGACGGGGAAGTCGGCGACGACCTCGCGGTACCGCTGGATCAGTTCCGGCTTGCTGCCGGGCGGGGGCGGATCGGGGTGCGTAGGGCGGCGCAGGGCTTCCTGGTCGAACTGTTGCTTGGGGCCGGTCCAGAGGTAGCCGTGGAAGTGCAACTGTCACCTCGTTCGGTGCGGTTGGAGGCCCCGGCCCCGGGGGGAAGGGGGGCCGGGGCGGCTCGCTAGGCCGAGAGTCCGAACCGCTCCGGGTCGATCCCGGCGGCGTCCAGCTCGGCCGTGGTGAACCGGAGCGGCTGAACGCCCGGTTGCTTGCTGTCACCCAGAGCCCAGGCGTCCTCGCCGATGCGGGCGAGAGTCACGCAGGACTCGCCGTCGGGGTGGGTGTTGCCGCCGCAGGCCTTGGCGAAGGCGGCGCGGTCGATGGGGAGTGCGTACAGGTCGGTTCCGGTCTGCATGGGTATGCCTTCCTGATCGTCCGACGGCCACAGGGCGTGGCCGTCCCCCGCCCTTGGTCGGGCGGAAGTCATGGGGGTGTGAGGGGCGGCCGCCTCAGGTGGAGTGGGGGAGCTTGGACACCGTGACGCCGTGGCCCCGGGCGACGACGTGGGCGTGGTGCAGCGCCTGCAGGTTCGACGGCGGGTCGCCGACGGCGTTGGTCAGCCGCTCGTTCAGCAATTCGGCTTCCGAGGGGAGCAGGACCATTTCCGTGTCCGCCGCATGCCGACCGTTCTTCGTCAGCCAGATGGGAATGCGGATGTTCCCGTCTTCGTCTTTGTAGGCGGGGCGACTTGGAATGGGGTCCATTTGCCAACCCCTGGGAACGGGCTGCTGGTTGGGTGTCTCCTGCGGCATGGGTTCATCGTGGGGCCAGCACAGATGCCGCTCTAGTCTGTTTCCTGTTCCCGCAAGAATCCGTCCCGGATGCCTTCGACCATGCTCCGCATTCCATCGCCGGACAGGGCCACTTGCTCGAAGCCCTCGTACTTCTGTACGTAGAGAGCAACGTCTCTTGGATCGGTCACGACCACCTCGGCGTGAACGGTTTCTACGGTGACCATCCGGTCATCCCGGATCACAAAGGCGTGGTTGGCGAAGTCGTGCTGTCGCCCTTCCAAGGGAACTACGCGGATGTCCACGTGGGGGAGCCTGGAGACGGAGACGATCCGGTCCAGCTGTGCAGCCATCATCTGCGCTGAGACAATCCGCCAGCGGAGAACAGGTTCCGTGACAATGAACCGCAAGGTCTTTGTGTTGTCGTAAAGGATTTCCTGTCGTTCAAGTCTTCCGCAGAGAGTGCTGGTCAGGGATTCTTCGCTCAGGCTGTGCCGTTGCAGAACGGCCCTGATGTACTCCGGCGTCTGAAGCAGCCCTGGAACCAGCGCCGGTTGGAACAGTCGCAGCACCGACATCTGCGCCTCAAGAGCCTTTGTCGCTTGCTGGCCCTTATGGATCCCGGCTCGCTTCAACAGACGCCATGCCGTCGTCTCGGTGGCCGCAGTCCGCGCTGCTTCGGTGTACTCCGCCTTTATCTCGTCCGACACGCCAATGGCGGTCAGGACCCGTTCTACATCAGTTGTGCTCGGCTGAAGTTTCGCGTTCTCAATCTTGGACAGCTTGGACGGCGACATGAGTGCGCTGCGGGCCACTGCTTTGGCTTCCTTTCCGGATGCCTCTCGCAGTGCCCGCAGGGCTGCTCCAAGCTGCGCTCTGTTCACTCCCCGTACGTGGCCCACCAGTCTTTGAACGGCTCTGAATGGGCCAGCGCCGTCTCTCGATACTCGGCGAACTCGCGTGCTCGCCCTGCCTCGAGGACTTCTGCGCCGAGGAACGCCCCGGCCTCGTCGTACCCCAGTACCGCTGTGTCCGTCGAATCGAAGAGCCAGAAGTCGGGGACGCCATCAAGAGGGTTCGACTGCTCGGTCGTGTCGAGGATGAAGAACTCCTCGCCTCCGCTCATGTTCTTCTGGTAGCCCCAGCCGAGCTCAAACCGAAGATAGGGAGTTAGCGGGCGGGACAGGATATGTACGCGATACACACGCTTTCCCTTGCTTACGTGCGATTGGAGCTCGGCCACCCATTCCGCGTTGTAGGCCTCGGGTTGCGGCTCACCTGCCAGGAATGACTGGTAGGCGATGACGTTTCCGGACTTGCCGTAGTCATCCAGAGTCTCCAGTCGGAAGGCTTCCAGCTCGAAGTTGTCGAACAGCCCCGCGAACGTCTTAGATGAGCTGCTCACGAATCGCCTTCCGAATCAGTTCCATCGGAATTTCGACGAGGGTCTCATGCGCAGGAATGCGCAGCCCGTGGTCGGCGGGCGTTTCCCCTTGCACCAGCAGAGTGTCCCGGTCGGTGGCGTACAACGTCGGACAGTCCTTGAGTTCGCACGTGCTGATCAGCTTCGAGACCATCATCGTCTGGGTTCCCCTCTTCCCTGCCGACAGTGCCGCATGTCCTGCTCGATGCTCCCGAGGTGGAGACCCAAGGGTCAAGGGATCACAGTTGAGGGAACGGGAAACCGGGACCGTGTCACCCACATGGGGGCAGCTCACTGCGCCGCGGCCACCTCCCGCGCCGGCGCCCCCAGTTGCCCCGCCCCTGCGAGGTAGCGGTCTTCCTGTTTCCTGGACTAGTGTGATTCTCGAACTAGTCGAGACTTCGAGAGGGGGCTGGTCTTCATGGCCGTACCTCACCCGGCGTGGGTACGCGCATGCCTGCAGCTCTGCCTGCTGGGCGTCCTGGAAGCCGAAGGGCCCAGCTACGGCTACGCGTTGCTGACCCGCCTGTCGTCGGCCGGCCTCGGCAAAGTGAAGCCCGCGACCCTCTACCCCGCGCTGGCCCGCCTGGCGGAGGAAGGCGCCGTCGAGGTGCAGTGGGCGGCGGGAGAAGCCGGGCCGGGGCGCAAGTACTACCTCATCACCGAAGAGGGCCGAAGGCGCCTCGAGGACCAGCGCACGGCCTGGAAGGACTTCAGCACCACAGTGACGGCGCTCACGGGAGGGAAAGGACTATGACGGCGAACACCAGCATCCAGTGGACGCGGGACGAGGACGAGTGGTGGGCTGCCGCCTTCGAACTCGAACTCGTTCTGAAGCACAACCCCCAGAAGGGGCTGGCGGACCAGGCCCTCTCCGAGGTCCACGAGATGGTGACCGAGACCGGCAGGTCGGCGCGGGACCTGTTCGAAGACCCCCGGCAGTACGCAGCCTCGGTCGCGGCCGAACGCATCGACGAGGCGCACACGAGCAGGGTGGACCTGGCGGGTACGACGGCCGGTGAGCGGTTCACCGTCGGGCTCGCGGTTGCCGGGTTCACAGGAGTCCTGCTGAGCGTGATCGTCTGGGTCCGCGACGGGATATGGGCCCACGTGTCGTGGGCCATGCTGACCGGCGTCGGCGCGCTTGCCGCAGCCACAGTGGTCGCCTGTGTCGCGCTCGCTCTGCGCACCGCGGGCCGCGTGGCGGCGATGAGGGCGTGTCTCGGAGCGTTCGCGGTGGCGCTGGTGGGCGGAATCGCAGCAGCTTCCCTGCTGCCCCAAAACGCCCTGTTCTCGCTGCCCGCGCCGGTGCTGGTGGCGGCATCGGCAGCGGTGATGGCGGGCGCGCTCTGCCTGCCCGAGGGGACAGCAGACAGGTGGTTCGCCCCGGCCCGGGGCGGGGACAGCGCGGCGTGGCTCCGGCGCCTGAACGGGCTGCTGCGCGGACGTCACGGGATGTCGGCGCAGGATGCGCGCGGGCATGTGACCGAAGCCCGCTCACACCTGGCCACGGCACCGGAACTGACGGCGCAGGGGGAATTCGGCGATGTGGAGATCTACGCATCCCGGTTGGCCGGCGGTCCGGGCCGCGAGGGGCGGGCCCAGCGGCGACGGGTCCTTGCCGTCGGGCTGCTCGCCGCACTGATCGCCGTGGCGTGGAGCGACGAGCTGCGCAGTCCCGACGTGGCCTCGTACCGCTTCTGGGCCCCCTTGGTGCTCCTGGCGCTGTGTGCGGCCGACATCGTGCAGGTGTGGAGGGACCTCCAGCGCCACAAGCGGTGAAGGCACCGCTCGAACGGGGCCGCCACCTGGGGCCGCCTCGCTGGTGCACGGGCCGAGGGCGGACCAGGCGTAGCCCAGCCGCAGGGGCCAGTGGCGCAGGCGGGCCCGGTCGGGGGCCTCGTCGAACGCGGCGACCGCGGCCGCGGCCTTGTCGCGGAAGACGTGGCCCTGTGCGGTCAGGGCGAGATGGTGGGTGGAGCGGTCCACCAGCCGGTTGCCGAGGTGCGCTTCCAAGGCCGCGAGCGTGCGGGAGTCGGCCGGCTGTGTCAGGTGCAGCCTGGCTGCCGCCCTGGTCACGCTGGATTCCTCGGCGATGGCGAGAAAGCAGCGGAGATGGCGCAGCTCGATGCTCATGCGTGCGGAGCAAAACCGCAGCCCAGTCCGCATTTCACCCTTCGCGCACCGACCCGTAGCTTGGAGGGGGTCAGATTTCAGCCTGGGAGGTGTGCGGTGGACGAGACCCGTGCCGTGGTCGTCGCCAATGAGCCGGAGGCCGCTGCCGCACTGGAGGCGGGCGCTCCCGCAGCCGGCTCCCGCCGCGCGTCGGGGCCCGTGGCGCTCGTCGTCGCAGGTGCGCTCTCCGTGCAGTTCGGTGCCGCCATCGCCGTGCTGCTGATGCCGCGCGCCGGTGCCCTCGGTGTCGTGACGCTGCGGCTCGTCCTCGCCGCCCTCGTGCTGCTGGTGGTCTGCCGGCCCAAGCTTCGCGGGCACTCGCGCGCCGACTGGCGTACGGTCGTCGCCTTCGGTGCCGTCATGGCCGCCATGAACGTGCTCTTCTACCAGGCCGCCGACCGCATCCCGCTCGGCGCGGCCGTCACCTTCGAGGTGCTGGGCCCGCTCGTGCTCTCGGTGATCGTGTCGCGGCGGCTGGTCAATCTCGTCTGGGCGGGTCTCGCGCTCGGCGGTGTGCTCCTGCTCAGCGGCGGCGGCTTCGACCGGCTCGACCCCGTGGGCGCGGCCTTCGCGCTCTCGGCGGGCGCGATGTGGGCGGCGTACATCGTCTTCAGCGCCCGTACCGGGCGGCGCTTCCCGCAGGCCGACGGGCTCGCGCTGGCGATGGCGGTCGGGGCGGTGCTGAGTCTGCCGCTGGGGCTCGCGGAGGCCGGGTCCAAGCTGGTCGTGCCCTCCACGCTCGGGCTGGGGCTCGCCGTCGCGCTGATGTCGTCCGTCCTTCCGTACACCCTTGAGCTGCTCGCGCTGCGCCGCCTGCCCGCGCCGACCTTCGCGGTGCTGATGAGCCTGGAGCCGGCGATCGCGGCGACGGCCGGGTTCCTCGTACTGCATCAAGCCCTTTCCGCGGTCGACGCGTTGGCGATCGCGCTGGTCATCGCGGCGAGCATGGGCGCGGTGCGCACTCAGGTGGCCGGAAAGGCACCGGGCGACCTCAAAAAGTAAAGCAAGCATGCTTGCTTGTTTTCGCTCGCGCTGCCATGCTCCGGGGCACACAACGTCGTGTCCCGAGGGAGCGCACCGTGTCCGACCCGGCCGTCGTACTCGACGATCTGCGCAGCGAGAGCAATCAACTTGACCAGCTGGTAGGGGAGTTGACCGACGAGCAGTGGGGGCGCCCCACCCCCGCGCCCCGATGGACCGTCGCCCACCAGATCGCCCATCTCGCCTGGACCGACGCGGCAGCGTTGCTCGCCGTCACCGACCGCGAGGCCTTCGGCGCCCAGGTCGAGAAGGCGCTCAAAGCGCCTGACGACTTCGTCGACGAGGGCGCCGAGGAGGGTGCCGCGCTGCCGCCCGCCGAGCTGCTGGCCCGCTGGCGCGCCGGACGCGAGCAGCTGCAGCAGACCCTGCGCGCGGCACCTGCCGGAGCGCGTTTCCCCTGGTACGGGCCGCCGATGAGCGTCGCATCGATGGCGACGGGACGCCTGATGGAGACCTGGGCGCACGGCCAGGACATCGCCGACGCGCTCGGCGCCGTACGCGAACCGACCCCCCGCCTGCGGCATGTCGCGTACATCGGGGTCAGGGCACGCGACTACGCCTTCGGAGTACGCGGCCTCACCCCGCCCGCCGAGCCGTTCCGCGTCGAGCTGACCGCGCCGGACGGGGAGCTGTGGGTGTACGGACCCGAGGACGCCGCCCAGCGGGTCACCGGGCCCGCGCTCGACTTCTGCCTCCTGGTGACCCAGCGCGCGCACCGCGCCGACCTCGCCGTACGCGCCAAGGGCGCCGACGCCGACCGGTGGCTCGACATCGCGCAGGCCTTCGCCGGTCCAGCAGGACCGGGGCGCGAACAGAAGGAGGCGTAAAGCGTGCTGCGCATCGGAAATGCCTCCGGCTTCTACGGCGACCGCTTCGACGCCGTGAAGGAAATGCTCACAGGCGGGCCCCTCGACATCCTGACCGGCGACTATCTCGCCGAGCTCACCATGCTCATCCTCGGCCGCGACCGGCTGAAAGACCCCCGCCTCGGCTACGCCAAGACCTTCCTGCGGCAGCTGGAGGAAAGCCTCGGCCTCGCCCAGGACCGCGGAGTGAAGATCGTCGCCAACGCGGGCGGGCTCAACCCGGCCTCACTCGCCGACGCCGTACGCGAACTGGCCGACCGCGTCGGCGTCCCCGTCAAGGTCGCCCACGTCGAGGGCGACGACCTCGCCGACCGCTTCCCCGGCGCCCTCAGTGCCAACGCCTACCTCGGCGGCGCAGCAATCGCGAAGTGCCTGCGCGCCGGGGCCGACGTCGTCGTCACCGGCCGGGTCACCGACGCCGCCCTCGTCACCGGGCCCGCGGCCGCGCACTTCGGCTGGGGGCCCGAGGACTACGACGCGCTCGCGGGCGCGGTCGTCGCCGGGCACGTACTCGAATGCGGCACCCAGGCCACCGGCGGCAACTACTCCTTCTTCAGCGGCCATGACGTACGCCGCCCCGGCTTCCCCCTCGCCGAGATCCACGCCGACGGTACGAGCGTCATCACCAAGCACGAGGGCACCGGCGGCCTCGTCGACGTCGGCACGGTCACCGCGCAGCTGCTGTACGAGACCGGAGGCGCGCGCTATGCCGGACCGGACGTCACCGCGCGCCTGGACACCGTACGGCTGGCGCAGGACGGCGAGGACCGGGTGCGGATCTCCGGCGTACGCGGCGAAGCCCCGCCGCCCACCCTCAAGGTCGGCCTCAACCGCATCGGCGGCTGGCGCAACGAGGTCGTGTTCGTGCTCACCGGGCTCGACATCGAGGCCAAGGCCCGCCTGGTGCGCGAACAGCTCGACGACGCCTTCGGCAAGCACCGCCCCGCCGAGGTCCGCTGGGAGCTGGCCCGCACCGAGCGGCCCGACGGCGACACGGAGGAGCGCGCCAGCGCCTATCTGCGCCTCGTCGTGCGCGACAGTGACCCCGGCAAGGTGGGGCGTGCGGTGAGCGGCGCGGCGATCGAGCTGGCGCTCGGCAGCTACCCGGGCTTCCATGTGACGGCCCCGCCCGGCAAGGGCGCGCCGTACGGGGTCTTCGAGGCCGAGTACATCGACGCGGCCGAGGTGACGCACACGGCCGTACTGCCCGACGGGCGCCGGATCACGGTGCCCACTCCCGTACGCACGAAGGACGTCGAGCCGGTCCCGGACGAGGGCGGGCTGCCCGCGAAACTGCCCGACGGGCCGCGACGGGCCGCGCCCCTCGGGCTGATCGCCGGCGCCCGCAGCGGCGACAAGGGAGGCGACGCCAACGTCGGGGTGTGGGCGCGCTCCGACGAAGCCTGGCGCTGGCTCGCCCACGAGCTGACCGTCAACCGCTTCCGCGCGCTGCTCCCGGAGACCGCCGAACTGACCGTCGTACGCCATGTCCTGCCGAATCTGCGCGCTCTGAACTTCACCGTCGAGGGGATCCTCGGCGAAGGCGTCGCCGCGCAGGCCCGCTTCGACCCGCAGGCCAAGGCGCTCGGCGAGTGGCTGCGCTCGCGCTACGTCGACATCCCGGAGGTATTGCTGTGACCGTGCTCGCCTCGGCCGTCGACCCCACGGGGCCCGAGTACGCCGCCCGCCGCGAGGCCATGCTCGGCCGGCTCACCGAGCTGGAGGCCGAGCACGCGAAGGCGCTCGCGGGCGGCGGCGAGAAGTACGTCGCCCGGCACCGGGCGCGCGGAAAGCTCCTCGCGCGCGAGCGCATCGAGCTGCTGCTGGACCCCGACACGCCCTTCCTGGAACTGTCCCCGCTCGCCGCGTGGGGCAGCGACTATCCCGTCGGCGCGTCGATGGTCACCGGCATCGGCGTGGTCGAGGGCGTCGAGTGCCTCATCACGGCCAACGACCCGACCGTGCGCGGCGGGGCGTCCAACCCCTGGACGCTGAAGAAGGCCCTGCGCGCCAACGAGATCGCGTACGCCAACCGGCTGCCCTGCATCTCGCTCGTCGAGTCCGGCGGGGCGGATCTGCCGTCCCAGAAGGAGATCTTCATTCCCGGCGGGGCGCTGTTCCGGGATCTGACGAGGCTGTCGGCGGCCGGGATCCCGACGATCGCGGTCGTCTTCGGCAACTCGACTGCCGGAGGCGCGTACGTCCCCGGCATGTCCGACCACACCATCATGATCAAGGAGCGGTCGAAGGTCTTCCTGGGCGGGCCGCCGCTGGTGAAGATGGCGACGGGCGAGGAGAGCGACGACGAGTCGCTCGGCGGCGCGGAGATGCACGCCCGTACGTCCGGACTCGCCGACTACTTCGCGGTCGACGAGGCGGACGCGCTGCGGCAGGCGCGACGCGTGGTCGCCCGCCTCAACTGGCGCAAGGCGCACGGCGAGCCGGGGCCCGTCGAGCCGCCCAAGTACGCGGAGGAGGAGCTGCTCGGGATCGTGCCCGAGGATCTCAAGACTCCTTTCGACCCGCGCGAGGTCGTCGCGCGGATCGTCGACGGCTCGGACTTCGACGAGTTCAAACCGCTGTACGGGCCGAGCCTGGTGACCGGGTGGGCGCGGCTGCATGGCTATCCGGTGGGCGTGCTGGCCAACGCGCAGGGCGTGCTCTTCTCGGCGGAGTCCCAGAAGGCGGCGCAGTTCATCCAGTTGGCGAATCAGCGCGATGTGCCGCTGGTCTTCCTGCACAACACCACCGGCTACATGGTCGGCAAGGAGTACGAGCAGGGCGGCATCATCAAGCACGGCGCGATGATGATCAACGCGGTGTCGAACTCGAAGGTCCCGCATCTGTCGGTGCTGATGGGCGCCTCGTACGGGGCCGGGCACTACGGCATGTGCGGACGGGCGTACGACCCGCGCTTCCTCTTCGCCTGGCCCAGCGCCAAGTCCGCGGTGATGGGGCCGCAGCAGCTCGCGGGCGTGCTGTCGATCGTGGCGCGCGCCTCGGCGGCCGCGAAGGGGCAGCCGTACGACGATGAGGCGGACGCGGGGCTGCGCGCGATGGTCGAGCAGCAGATCGAGGCGGAGTCGCTTCCGATGTTCCTCTCCGGGCGGCTGTACGACGACGGCGTGATCGACCCCCGCGACACCCGTACGGTCCTCGGACTGTGCCTGTCCGCGATCCACACGGCACCGGTCGAAGGCGCGCGCGGCGGCTTCGGCGTCTTCCGGATGTGAGGCACTGATGATCTCCACTCTGCTGGTCGCGAACCGGGGCGAGATCGCCTGCCGGGTCTTTCGCACCTGCCGCGAGCTGGGCATCGCGACGGTCGCGGTGTACTCGGACGCGGACGCGTCGGCACTGCACGTGCGGGAGGCGGACGCGGCGGTACGACTGCCGGGGGCGGCGCCCGCGGACACGTATCTGCGCGGCGACCTGATCGTGAAGGCGGCGCTGGCGGCGGGCGCGGACGCGGTGCATCCCGGGTACGGATTCCTGTCGGAGAACGCGGAGTTCGCCAGGGCGGTGACGGACGCGGGCCTGGTCTGGATCGGGCCGCCGCCCTCGGCCATCGAGGCGATGGCGTCCAAGACGCGCGCGAAGGAACTGATGGGCGGCGCGCCCCTCGACCCCGCGACGGTCACGGAGGCGGACCTGCCGCTGCTGGTCAAGGCGGCGGCGGGGGGCGGCGGGCGCGGCATGCGCGTGGTGCGCGCACTGTCCTCTCTGGGCGCCGAGTTGGAGGCGGCCCGCTCCGAGGCGGCGTCGGCCTTCGGCGACGGCGAGGTGTTCCTGGAGCCGTACGTCGAACACGGGCGCCATGTGGAAGTCCAGGTGCTGGCGGACGCGTACGGGACGGTGTGGGCGCTGGGGACGCGCGACTGCTCGCTCCAGCGGCGCCACCAGAAGGTCATCGAGGAGTCCCCGGCGCCGGGACTGCCCACCGACCTGGTCGCCTCGCTCCACGAGTCGGCGGTGACGGCGGCGCGGGCGGTGGGCTACCGGGGCGCGGGCACGGTGGAGTTCCTGATCTCCCCGGAGGGTCGCGCCCACTTCCTGGAGATGAACACCCGCCTCCAGGTCGAACACCCGGTGACGGAGGCGGTGTTCGGCCTTGACCTGGTGGCGCTCCAACTGCGCGTCGCCGAGGGTTCGCGGCTCCCGTCAACACCGCCGGAGGCCAGGGGCCACGCGGTGGAGGCGAGGCTGTACGCGGAGGACCCGGCGACGGGGTGGACGCCGCAGACGGGGGTGCTGCGGGCCCTCGACGTACCGGACGTCCCCGGACTGCGCGTTGATGCCGGGTACGCCGCCGGGGACTCCATCGGGGTGCACTACGACCCCATGATCGCCAAGGTCATCGCCTGGGCACCCACCCGCGACGCCGCCGTGCGGCTGCTCGCGCAGGCCCTGCGGCGGGCGCGCGTGCACGGGCCCGTGACCAATCGGGCTCTGCTCGTGCGGTCCCTGGAGCATCCCGACTTCACCGGCGCCCGGCTCGACACCGGGTTCTACGAGCGGCACCTCGATGCCCTCACCGCGCCCGCCGACGGGGAGCGGTACGCCGCGGTCGCGGCCGCTGTCGCCGATGCCGCCGCCCGGCCCGGAGCCTGGCGGAATCTGCACTCGCAGCCGCAGGTCAAGGGCTACGGCGACCACGAGGTCCGGTATCGCCGAACCCGCGGCGGCGGGTTCGAACTCGTCGACGATCCCGGCGTGCGCGTCGTCGACGCCCGGCCGGACCGGGTGCGGCTCGAGATCGACGGGGTCGTGCGGCCCTTCGACGTCACCGATCACGGTGACGGGTACGTCCATATCGACAGCCCCACCGGCGCGCACGCGCTCGCCGTGCGGCCGCGGTTCACCGATCCGCAGGACCGGGCCGAGCCCGGATCGCTGCTCGCGCCGATGCCCGGGACCGTCGTCCGCGTCGGGGACGGGCTCGCCGCGGGGGCCAAGGTCACCCAGGGGCAGCCGCTCGTATGGCTGGAGGCCATGAAGATGGAGCACCGCATCCTCTCGCCCGCCTCCGGCATCCTCACCGCGCTCCACGCCGTACCCGGCCGTCAGGTCGAGGTCGGCGCCCCGCTCGCCGTCGTCAACGAAGTAATGGCGGAAGCCACACAGGAGGAGGACACCGCGTCATGACCATCGAGAGCCAGGAACACACCGCACTGCGCGCCGCCGTCGCCGCGCTCGGACAGCGCCACGGCCGGGGCTACGAACGCGAACAGCTGTGGGCCGAGGCCGCCAAGCTCGGCTATCTCGGCGTGAACCTCCCCGAGGAGCACGGCGGCGGCGGAGGCGGCATGGCCGAACTGTCCATCGTCCTTGAGGAGTTGGGCGCCGCGGGCTGTCCGCTCCTCATGATGGTCGTCTCACCCGCCATCTGCGGCACGGTCATCGCCCGGTTCGGCACGACGGAGCAGAAGCAGCAGTGGCTGCCCGGTCTCGCCGACGGCAGCCTCACCATGGCCTTCGGCATCACCGAGCCCGACGCCGGGTCCAATTCGCACCGGATCACGACCACCGCGCGCCGTGACGGCGACGGCTGGGTGCTCACCGGGCGCAAGGTCTTCATCTCGGGCGTGGACCTCGCTGACGCGACCCTCATCGTCGGCCGCACCGAAGACGCCCGCACGGGCAAGCTCAAGCCCTGCCTCTTCATCGTCCCCCGCGACGCCGAAGGCTTCCAGCGCTCGCAGATCGACATGGAACTGCAGGCCCAGGAGAAGCAGTTCGAGCTGGTCCTCGACGATGTACGCCTGCCCGCCGAAGCGCTCGTGGGGGACGAGGACGCCGGTCTCCTCCAGCTCTTCGCCGGGCTCAACCCCGAGCGCATCATGACCGCCGCCTTCGCCATCGGGATGGGACGGTACGCACTCGCCCGCGCCATCGACTACGCCAAGACCCGCCAGGTCTGGAAGGAGCCCATCGGCGCCCACCAGGCCATCGCCCACCCCCTCGCCCAGGCCCACATCGAGCTCGAACTCGCCCGCCTGATGATGCAGAAGGCCGCGGCCCTCTACGACGCCGGCGACGACATCGGCGCGGGCGAGGCCGCCAACATGGCCAAGTACGCGGCCGGTGAAGCCTGTGTGAAGGCCGTCGACCAGGCCGTCCACACCCTCGGCGGCAACGGCCTGACCCGGGAGTACGGCCTCGCCTCCCTCATCACCGCCGCCAGGGTCGCCCGGATCGCCCCGGTCAGCCGCGAGATGATCCTCAATTACGTATCCCACCAGTCCCTGGGTCTCCCCAAGTCCTACTGACAAAGGAGATTCTGGGCGTCCACCCGGAGGACACAGCGAGGGGCCACGATGGTGTTCCAGAGCGAGTACGCAGATGTCACGCCCGTCACCGAGCCGATCCACGACGCGGTGCTCGGCCGAGCAGCCGAGTACGGCGACGCAATCGCCCTGATCGACGGCGTGAACGGCACCACCGTCACGTACGCGCAGCTCGACCTGTTCCACCGGCGCATCGCCGCCGCCCTCGCCGACGCGGGCCTGCGCAAGGGCGACGTCCTCGCGCTGCACAGCCCCAACACCGTCGCCTACCCCTCCGTCTTCTACGGGGCGACCCGCGCCGGCGCCTCGGTCACCACCGTCCATCCGCTCGCCACGGCGGAGGAGTTCGCCAAGCAGCTGCGTGACTCCTCCGCCCGCTGGATCGTCACCGTCTCACCGCTGCTCGAAGTCGCCCGCAGGGCCGCCGAGCTGGCCGCGGGCATCGAGGAGATCTTCGTCTGCGACCGCGCCGACGGGCATGTGAGCATCCTCGACATGCTCGGCGGGACCGCACCCGAGCCGGACGTCGTCATCGACCCGGCCAAGGACATCGCCGCCCTGCCGTACTCCTCGGGCACCACCGGCATCCCCAAGGGCGTGATGCTGACGCACCGCTCGATCGCCACCAACCTCGCCCAGCTCCACCCGCTGATGCCGATGGGTCCCGGCGACCGCATCCTCGCCGTACTGCCGTTCTTCCACATCTACGGACTCACCGCGCTGATGAACGCGCCGCTGCGGCAGGGCGCCACCGTCGTCGTACTGCCCCGCTTCGAGCTGGAGACCTTCCTCGCGGCGATCGAGAAGCACCGCATCAACGCGATCTACGTCGCCCCGCCGATCGTCCTCGCCCTCGCCAAGCACCCGGCGGTCGCGACGTTCGACCTGTCCTCGCTGGAATACATCATCAGCTCGGCCGCACCCCTGGACGCCGAACTGGCCGCGGCCTGCTCCAAGCGGCTCGGGCTGCCGCCCATCGGCCAGGCGTACGGAATGACCGAACTCTCGCCCGGCACCCACCTCGTCCCCAAGGGCGCCGAGAACCCGCCGCCCGGCACCGTCGGCAAACTCATCGCGTCGACCGAGATGCGGATCTGTTCCCTCGACGACCCCGGCAAGGACGCCGCACCCGGTGAGGAGGGCGAGATCGCGATCCGCGGCCCGCAGGTGATGAAGGGCTATCTCGGACGCCCCGAGGACACCGCGCAGATGATCGACGCCGACGGCTGGCTGCACACCGGCGACATAGGCCGGGTCGACGACGGCTGGCTCTTCGTCGTCGACCGGGTCAAGGAACTCATCAAGTACAAGGGCTTCCAGGTCGCGCCCGCCGAGCTGGAGGCGCTGCTGCTCACCCACGAGGGCATCGCGGACGCGGCGGTGATCGGCGTGTACGACGAGAACGGGAACGAGATCCCCAAGGCGTACGTCGTAAGGCAGCCGGCCGCCGAAGACCTCACCGAGGACGGCATCATCGTCTTCGTCGCCGAGCGCGTCGCGCCGTACAAGAAGATCCGCCGCGTCGAATTCATCGGCGCGGTTCCCCGCGCCGTGTCGGGAAAGATCCTCAGGCGTGAACTGAGGGACCGGGAGAGGGAGAACACGTGACGGAAAGCCTGCCGGAAGGCATGACGGAACGCCCGCCGCTTCTCGCCACCGCACACGAACGCAGCATCGCCACCCTGACGCTGGACTCGCCGGACAACCGCAACGCCCTGTCGGCGCGGCTGGTCGGCGAGCTGGCGCAGGCGCTGGCGGACTGCGCCAAGGACGAGTCCGTACGGGCCGTGGTGCTCACCCACACCGGGTCCACGTTCAGCGCGGGCGCGGACCTGAAGGCCCCGCCCAACCCGTACACCTTCGTCGGCCTGCTGCGGCAGATCGTCACCCTGCCCAAACCGGTCGTCGCCCGCGTCACCGGGCACGTCCGGGCGGGGGGCCTCGGCCTGCTGGGGGCGTGCGACATCGCGGCCGGCGCCACAGGCGCGGACTTCGCGTTCACGGAGGTACGCATCGGGGTCGCGCCCGCCGTCATCTCTCTGCCCCTGCTGCCACGCATGGACCCGCGCGCGGCCGAGCGCTACTACCTCACCGGTGAGCGCTTCGACGCGGCCGAGGCGGCCCGCACCGGACTGCTCACCCTCGCCGCCGACGACGTGGACGCGGCGCTCGCCCCGGTGCTCGACGGGCTGCGCAGAGCATCCCCGCAGGGCCTCGCCGCATCGAAGGAACTGCTCGCGGCCAGGGTGCTGGAGGCCTTCGACCGGGACGCCGAGGACCTGGTGCAGCGCTCGGCGTCCCTGTTCGCGTCCGCCGAGGCCCGCGAGGGGATGACGGCCTTCCTCGAACGACGGGACCCCGCATGGGTGCGGTGACCTCCCCCAAGCAGGACCGCAGCCGGGCGACCCGGCAGCGACTCCTGGAGGCCGCGGTGTCCTGCCTCGCCGAACACGGCTGGGCGGGCTCCACCGTCTCGGTGGTCGCAGAGCGGGCGGGAGTCTCACGGGGCGCGGCGCAGCACCACTTCCCGACCAGGGAGGACCTGTTCACGGCGGCCGTCGAGTACGTCGCGGAAGAGCGCTCGCAGGCACTGCGAGAGCTCCCCACGCAGGACCGCACGGCGGTGTTCGCCGCGCTCGTCGACCTCTACACGGGCCCGCTGTTCCGGGCCGCCCTGCATCTGTGGGTCGCGGCATCCAACGAGGAGCAGCTGCGCTCACGGGTCACGGAACTGGAGGCCAGAGTCGGCCGCGAGACCCACCGGATCGCGGTCCAGCTGCTGGAGGTCGACGAGTCCGTGCCCGGGGTGCGGGAGACGGTCCAGGGCCTGCTGGACATGGCCCGCGGGCTGGGCCTGGCGAATCTGCTGACGGACGACGCGGCGCGGCGGAAGCGGGTGGTGGCGCAGTGGGCGGCACTGCTGGAGGAAGCCCTGGGCTGACAGCGATGCCCCTGTGACCCGTGCCACGCATATTTGGCGGGCCCGGCAGTACCCTGGGCGAATGCTTCTGCTCGTACGACGCCGCCACGTGGACTACGTCCGCGTCACGAGCATGGGCTGTCCGCGCTCCGTCTGACCCCAGCGCGCACAGCCCCCTCTCCACCCGGCACCCCTGGCCCCGCCCCACCCCTTGCGGCCCCATGGGACCCCGTACACCCCGCGGATGCATCCATGTCGTACCTTCAGCTCCCCGTCATCGACCTCTCGGCCGCCGACCGCGGCCCCCAGGCCCGGGCCCTGCTGCACGCCCAGCTGCACAGCGCCGCCCACGACGTCGGCTTCTTCCAGCTCACCGGCCACGGCGTCACCGACGCCGAGACCAAAGCCCTCACCAGCGCCATGCGAGCCTTCTTCGCGCTGCCCGAAGCCGACCGGCTCGCCATCGACAACATCAACTCGCCGCACTTCCGCGGCTACACGCGCATCGGCGACGAACGCACCGGCGGCGCCCAGGACTGGCGCGACCAGCTCGACATCGGCGCCGAACGGCCCGCCCACGTGCCCGGCCCCGGCGAACCCGGCTACTGGTGGCTGCAGGGCCCCAACCAGTGGCCGGCCGCCCTGCCCCAACTGCGTACCGCCGCACTCACCTGGATCGACCGGCTCAGCTCCGTCGCCGACAAGCTGCTGCACGAACTGCTCGCCGCCATCGGTGCGCCCCCCGGCTTCTACGACGACGTCTTCGGCGACCGAGCCCACCTCCACCTCAAGCTGGTGCGCTACCCGGGCAGCGGCCCCGACGGCGGCCAGGGCGTCGGGGCACACAAGGACTACGGCTTCCTCACCCTGCTGCACCAGGACGAGATAGGCGGACTCCAGGTCGAGCGCGGCGACGGACAGTTCCACGAGGTGCCGCCGCTGCCCGGTGCCTTCGTCGTCAACCTCGGCGAACTCCTCGAAGTCGCCACCGACGGCTACCTCAAGGCCACCAACCACCGCGTGGTCAGCCCGCCCGGGGCCGTCGAGCGCTACTCCGTGCCGTTCTTCTACAACCCGCGCCTGGACGCCCGTATCGAACCGCTGCCCTTCCCGTACGCGGCGAACGCGCCGGGCGTGACGGCGGACCCCGCGAACCCGCTGTTCGCGGAGTACGGCCGTAACGAACTCAAGGGGAAACTGCGGGCACACCCGCTGGTCGCCGCCCGCCACCACGCGGACCTGCTGACCGAGGAGCGTCAGCCCGAGATGTCCTCGTAACCGACGATCTCGCGCGGGTCCCGCGCCGCAGGACCGACATAGCGCGCCGACGGCCGCACCAGGCGGCCCGTGCGCTTCTGCTCCAGGATGTGCGCCGACCAGCCCGCCGTACGGGCACAGGTGAACATCGACGTGAACATGTGCGCCGGGATCTCCGCGAAGTCCAGCATGATCGCCGCCCAGAACTCCACGTTCGTCGCCAGAACCCGGTCCGGACGGCGATTGTGCAGCTCCTCCAGCGCGGCCCTCTCCAGCGCCTCGGCCACCTCGAACCGCGGCGCGTCCAGCTCCTTGGCCGTACGGCGCAGGACCCGCGCCCGCGGGTCCTCGGCGCGGTAGACCCGGTGCCCGAAGCCCATCAGCCGATCGCCCTTGTCCAGCGCCCGCTTCACATACGCCGTCGCATCTCCCGTGCGCTCGATCTCCTCGATCATCCCGAGCACACGGGAGGGAGCACCACCGTGCAGCGGCCCCGACATGGCGCCGACCGCGCCCGAGAGCGCCGCCGCGACGTCCGCACCCGTGGAAGCGATCACGCGTGCCGTGAACGTGGAGGCGTTCATGCCGTGCTCGGCCGCCGAGGTCCAGTACGCGTCCACAGCCCTGACGTGCCGCGGATCCGGCTCCCCGCGCCAGCGGATCATGAACCGCTCGACAACCGACTCCGCCTTGTCGATCTCACTCTGCGGCACCATCGGCAGCCCCTGGCCGCGCGCCGACTGGGCGACGTACGACAGAGCCATCACCGCGGCACGGGCCAGATCGTCACGGGCCTGCGCCTCGTCGATGTCCAGCAGCGGCTTCAGACCCCACACCGGGGCGAGCATCGCCAGCGCCGACTGCACATCGACACGGATGTCACCGGAGTGCACGGGAATCGGGAAGGGCTCGGCGGCCGGCAGACCGGGGTTGAACGCGCCGTCGACCAGCAGCCCCCACACATTCCCGAACCCGACGTGGCCGACAAGATCCTCGATGTCGACACCGCGGTAGCGCAGGGAGCCGCCCTCCTTGTCGGGTTCGGCGATCTCCGTCTCGAACGCGACGACTCCTTCGAGTCCAGGTACGAAGTCGGACATCAGGCGGCTCCTCAAGATGGGTGCGAGAGGCAAGGGTCGGAGTGGATCTGTCACTCCGGTGATGCCCCGTGCGGCAGGTGGTCACCCAACCGCCGGGGAGGCAGGCACGATATCCCCTGCTGTATGGAGGCCACAGTGGCCCGACCCAAAATTTTGGCGGGTCCGCCTCATGCGGGGAAGCGTGACATCCGGCACACTGCCCGATTCCGGGCGGGAAGGATTAGCGGCACTCCGTGCCGGGCAAACTCGGCCCCTGCGGCAATATGGCCCCGTGACCGACCACGCCGCCCCGAACCCGGTTCCCGACGCCCCGCAGCCCGATCCGCTCCCGTACGACCCCGCCGTCATGCGCAAGCAGTACCGCTCCACACCGCTCCTGGAGACGGATCTGGCCGACGACCCCATGGAACAGTTCGCCCACTGGTTCGAGGAGGCCGCGTTCGCCGGTCTGCACGAACCGAACGCCATGATCGTCTCCACCGCCACACCCGACGGCCACCCCTCCTCGCGCACGGTGCTGCTGAAGCAGTACGACGCGCAGGGCTTCGTCTTCTACACGAACTACGGCTCTCGCAAGGGCCAGGAACTCGCCGCCAACCCGCACATCTCCCTGCTCTTCCCCTGGCACCCACTGGCCCGCCAGGTCATCGTCACGGGCACGGCGGCCCGCACCGGCCGCGACGAGACAGCCGCGTACTTCCGCAGCCGCCCGCACGGCTCGCAGCTGGGCGCCTGGGCGAGCGAACAGTCCTCGGTGATCGGCTCACGCGACGACCTGCTGCGCAGATACGAGGAGCTGGCAACCCGCTACCCCGAGGGCGAACAGATCCCGGCCCCGCCGGAGTGGGGCGGCTACCGGGTCGAACCGCAGGCGATGGAGTTCTGGCAGGGCCACGAGAACCGGCTGCACGACAGGCTGCGGTATGTCCGTACGGGGGCGGAGGAGGCTCCGGCGGCGGCGTGGCGGGTGGAGCGGCTGGCGCCGTGACGCCCGGGTGCGCGGATACGCAGAAACCCGCGGGCTCTGGTCCCTCCTTGCGGAGGAGCCGGCCGGACATACCGGCGAGCCCGCGGGTCGGTGACTGCTTGGAATTTCGGCCGACGGTCAGTCGGCTGCACACAGAGTGCGACGACGGGCCGTCAGCCCGCAGCCACCTCACGAGTCCGAGAAGAAATCACTTCCGGAACACCTCCTTTCGCGTGTGCCCCACACCTTAGGAAGCGGTCCGGGACCTCACAAGCGAATTTCCGGGATGCAACGATTTCCGGGAACAGGGTGTGTCCTGCGTCACGTTCCAGTTGAATGATCTGACGTGCACAGTTCGCGCGGACACGTCCTGCCAGGGGGTTCAGGATGAGTGCTTCCAGGAGTGAGACCACCAGTGCGCTGGGGCCCGACGAGCCGGACCGGGAGGGCGCGGGGTTGGACGATTCTGCGCCGGTGCCCGGGTCGGAGTTGCTTGCGGCGCTGCTCGACGGGATGGATGCCGCCCTGTGCGCTTTCGACGCCGGCGGCACGATCACGCACTGGAACCGCGAGGCGGAGCGGATTCTCGGCTGGTCCTCCGAGGAGGCCGTCGGGCGGCGCGGGTTCGCCGGGTGGGCGGTGCGGACCGCGGATGCCGGGGAGGTGCAGGGGCGGCTGATGGCCGCGATGGACGCTCCCGGGCGGCAGGTTCATGAGTTCGCGCTGCTGCGCAAGGACGGCGGGCGGGTTCTCGTACGGACCCAGTCGGCGCGGGTGCTGGGCGCGGACGGGAAGCCCGCGGGGGTGTACTGCGCGTTCAGCGAGGTGCATGCCCAGATCGACCTGGAGCGGTCCATCGCGCTGAGCGAGGCGCTGTTCGACGACGCGTCCTGGGGTGTCGTCCTGGTCGACGTGGATCTGCGGCCGACCGTCGTCAACAGCTATGCGGCGCGCGCGCTGGGCGCCGGGCGTACGTCTCCGCTCGGGCGGCCGCTGGGTGAGCTGGTCGTCCAGGGCGTCGAGGAGCTGGAGGGCGCGCTCCATCATGTGCTGGCGGAGGGTGCGCCGCGGGGCCTCGCGGAACTGTGGGTGACGCTGAGCACCACGCAGGGGGAGCGGCGCCGGTGCTGGCGGAGTGGTTTTCTGCGGCTGGCCTCGCCGCTGGCGGAGGAGCCGGTGCCGCTCGGGGTGGGGTGGCTGTTCCACGACGTGACGGAGTCGAAGCTGGCGGAGCAGGAGGCGGACCGGCTGCGCTTCCGGTCGAGCCAGCTGCACCGGGCCGGGCGGGCCGCGGCGGAGTGCGAGGACCCGATGGAGGCGGCGACGGCGTATCTGGACTTCGCGCTGGCCGGTTTCGCGGACCATGCGCTGCTCGATCTGATGGAGCCGGACGGGGAACGCCTGGTCCGCGCGGCGGCGACCCCGTCGGGTGCGCCGGGCCCGTGCGTCCCGGTGGCGGGCGGCGGCTTCCCGGTCCGCTATCCGTCGGGCCACCCGGCGCTCCAGGCGGCCGACCGCAACGGTTCGGTCCGGGCGAGCGCGCCCGCGTCGGCGTCGGCGACGGGTGACTGGGCGGCGGACCGCCAGTGGCCGCGGGACGCGGTGCACGCGCTGTGCACGGTGCTGCGGAGCCGGGGGCGGACGCTGGGCGTGGTGACGTTCCTGCGGGGGGCGAGCCGGCCGGCATTCGAGCGGGCGGACGCGATGTACGCGGAGAGTGTGGCGGTGCTGGCGGCGGCGTCGCTGGACCTGGCGCGGCGGGCGGAGGAGTAAGGGGCGCGCGCCTCCCGTTGAACCGGAGCCCCGGCGTCGGCCCCTGGCGTCCTAGTGCCGGAAGAAGATCCGGTCCCCGTACTCCGTCATCACGCGCCCGTTCCAGTCGTGCCCGCCGTCCACGTTCCCCGAGCGCAGCAGCGGCGGCTCGATTCCCCGCTCCACGAGCTGCTCGGCCGCCGCCGCCATCGTCGCCTGCATCAGCGCGCTGGTGACGACGGTGGACGCGGGCGCGAACGGTGCCTCGATGCCTTCGTGCGTGAGCTCCGCGTCGCCGACCGCGATCTTCGAGTCGAGGACGATGTCGCAGTGGTCCTTCAGGAAGGTGCCGGAGACATGCCGGGACTTGGTCTCTTCCGCGTACGCCACCGACGTCACGCCGATGACCTTGAGTCCGAGCGCCCGCGCGTTCATGGCCATCTCGACGGGCAGGGCGTTGCGCCCGGACAGGGAGATGATCACGAGGATGTCGCCGGACTTGGCGGGGCTGGAGTCCAGGACCGCGCCCGCGAGACCCTCCACGCGTTCCAGTGCCGAGCCCAGTGTCGCGGGCATGACGTCGACGCCCACCACGCCGGGGACGGCGAGCAGATTCATGAGGGCGAACCCGCCGGCGCGGTAGACGACGTCCTGCGCGGCGAGTGAGGAGTGCCCGGCGCCGAAGGCGAACAGGCGGCCGCCCGCGGCGACGGTGTCGGCGATCGCGGCCCCGGCGTCGGCGACGTTCGCGGCCTCCTCGTCCCGTACGCGCTGCAGCAGACCGATGGCGGCGTCGAAGAACTGACCGGCCAGCTTGCTCTCGCTCATCGCCGAGCCCTTTCCGTGGGGTGGGGAACGCGGATGGGTACGTAAGGAGTACGCGGACGGGCCGCTGGGGGAATACCAGTGCCGCGGATCACGTTGCGGTCTGGACCATTCCCCTGTCAATACGGTCTCAGCGACCGGCTTCCCCGGGCGCGGCACGGTTGTCGGTGGGATGCGCAAGAATTGAGTCGGGGCCAGCGCACGACTGATTTTCTAGTCACAGCATCGAGGGGCACGTATGTCCGGACTGATCGACACGACGGAGATGTATCTCCGCACCATCCTCGAACTGGAAGAGGAAGGTGTGGTGCCCATGCGCGCCCGTATCGCGGAGCGGCTCGACCAGAGCGGCCCGACGGTGAGCCAGACCGTGGCGCGTATGGAACGGGACGGCTTGGTGCAGGTCGCGGGCGACCGCCACCTGGAGCTGACCGAAGAGGGCAGGCGGCTGGCGACACGCGTGATGCGCAAGCACCGGCTCGCCGAGTGTCTGCTCGTCGACGTGATCGGCCTGGAGTGGGAGCAGGTCCACGCGGAGGCGTGCCGCTGGGAGCATGTGATGAGCGAGGCGGTGGAGCGGCGGGTGCTGGAGCTGCTGCGCCACCCGACGGAGTCTCCGTACGGGAACCCGATCCCGGGCCTGGAGGAGCTGGGCGAGAAGGCGGAGGCCGACCCCTTCCTCGACGACGGCATGGTCTCGCTGGCCGACCTGGACCCGGGCGCGGACGGCAAGACCGTGGTCGTACGCCGAATTGGCGAGCCGATCCAGACGGACGCGCAGCTGATGTACACACTGCGGCGGGCGGGCGTGCAGCCCGGTTCGGTGGTCAGTGTGACGGAGTCCGCGGGCGGAGTGCTGGTGGGCAGCAGTGGGGAGGCGGCGGAGCTGAAGGCGGATGTGGCCTCGCATGTCTTCGTGGCCAAGCAGTAGGGCGGTCGCCGGCGTCGGCCGGTAGCTGTTATTCACCCGCCAGTAACCGTTTTCCGTCCGGAATGGCAGCGCCCGGGCGAATCGCGTGCCAGGCTGTGGCTGAGGCATATGACCCGTGGCCGGGGTGGGGGTCCACCCGGCGAAGCCAGGGGGAGGATCACGGTATGCGCCCGTCGTACGCCCCGCGCGCACCGCAGCGCGCTCAGCACATCCCGTGCACCGCGTACAGCCTGTGCATCGCGCTCAGCCCGAGCGTCCCGCTCGACGACTCGTACGTCTCTTCTTCAAGGGAAGGCCCCGGCGCCCATGGGCGCCGGGGCCTGTCCTCCCCTGTGCTGACCCGGAGCCCCGAGCTCTCAAGGTCAGTCCCCTCGGACCCTCATCCCCGAGCGGCCCGCCTCCCGCTGAAGATCTCCCCACGGCCACGGGAGTCAATCCTTGAGCGCGGTCACTCGAACGAGCGGTGTTGCGCGCCAGAATCCAGTTTTCGAATAAAGGTTCGATAGTCTGGCAGGACGAGACGGAGCTCGACCACCGGGGGAGAGAAGGGGGTGCCAGGCCAGATGGTGCGGCGCATCGATGTGACCGGAGCCGAGGGCGTACGCCTGGCTGCCTGGGAGTTCGCGGATCCGCCCAAGGGGTGCGGCGAGGCGGAGCGCTCCCCCGGGGTATTACTGCTCCACGGCCTGATGGGCCGTGCCTCGCACTGGGCATCGACGGCCCGCTGGCTGGCCGAGCGCCACCGGGCGGTCGCCCTCGACCAGCGCGGCCACGGCCGCAGCGACAAGCCGGCGGAGGGCCCCTTCACCCGCGAGGCGTACGTCGCCGACGCGGAGGAGGCGGTCGAACAGCTGGGCCTGGCCCCGGTGACCCTGATCGGCCACTCGATGGGCGCGCTCACCGCCTGGCAGCTTGCGGCCAAGCGCCCGGACCTGGTCCAGGCCCTGATCATCTGCGACATGCGGGCCTCGGCGCTCGGGGCGGCCTCGCAGCGCGAATGGGAGGACTGGTTCCGCTCCTGGCCGGTCCCCTTCGCGACGCTGGCGGACGTACGGAAGTGGTTCGGCGAGGACGACCCGTGGGTGGAGCGCCACAATCCGGCCCGCGGTGAGTTCTTCGCGGAGGTCATGGCGGAGCGGGCGGACGGCTGGCGGCCGCTCTTCTCCCGGCGCCAGATGCTCAGGTCCCGCGAGACCTGGGTCCATGACGCGCACTGGGAGGAACTGGCCCAGGTCCAGTGCCCGACGCTGGTGGTCCGCGGCCTGGACGGCGAGCTGGGCCGCGCGGAGGCCCAGGAGATGGTGCGGGTCCTGCCGCGGGGTGAGTACGGGGAGGTGGCGGACGCCGGCCATCTGGTGCACTACGACCAGCCGGACGGCTGGCGGTCGGCGATCGAGCCGTTCCTGGACGGCGTCCTGACGCCATGAGCGAGGCGCCTCGCCGGATCGCGAACTTCTGGGCGGGGCGCCGGAGTTACGGGTAGTCCGTGCGGGGAAGGGCGACCGCCTTCAGCCGCGGCGGCAGCGGCTGGGCGGTCGGCGAGGTCGGCCTCGTGACGTTCAGGTTCGAGGTCGTCTGCTGCGGGGGAGCGCTGTCAGCCTCGTGGAACGTCGGGTGAGCGGACCGGTCAGAACGCGAAGACCGCGCCGTCGCCCATGCTGCCCTCCATCTCGCACGGGTTGCCGTACACGGTCGACCAGTCGACCCGCTTGCCCTGCCAGACACCCTGGGCGCTGATCACCACGGGGTTCCACTGGCGGGTGCACATCTTGTGCGAAGTCTCCTCCGCCAGCGCGGAGAACTGGCCGTCGACGGTGCGCAGTTCCGTGCACGCGGCCCTGGCGGAGGGGTGCGTGCCGTCGGGGCGCGGGGCGCAGGTCAGGGTGACGGCGCGCTCCACCGTGGCGGTCGCGGCGGTTTCGCCCATGCCGATGGTGAGGACGAGGGCCGAGGGGGCGTACAGACTCTTCGCCTGGACCGGCTGCTGCGTGGGCTGCGTGGGCTGGGCGGCCTGTGCGACGCCGGTCGCCGTGGTGCCGGTCAGCACAAGTGCGGATGCCGTGGCGACTGCGGCGACTGTGTTTCGGATGTAACGCATGTGTGAAAACTCCTTCGATCGGGGGGTGATTGCGGTCGGGAGTCTTGCGCATGCGGACAGTGAGTGCACATCGATCGCGCGTTTCCGGCCGCGTACGTTCGTTCGGTGGTGACCGAATGGTCGTTCGGGCAGCTCGGAGCGGGTGCGGCGGGGTGTCCAGCATGTGGACGATCTTCGGTGGTGCAAGAGAAAACTATCTCCTGAGCTGCGCAGATGTGCGGACGACTCTCCGTGCGAGAAGGCCGCATCGTCTGGAAACTGCCGCTCGGTCAGGGGCGTTGCGTCGGCTGTGAGTTCCGTCTTTCGGGGCGGAACGTATACGGGTGCTAATCCTTCCGACACGCCGAGCGGCAAGACATTCTGATCCGACCCGTGCGAGATCGCTGACGGTCCGTTGATTCCGCATCTACCTTGAGTACGGTCTCCGAGTCTCAGGGAGTGACGCATGGAACGCAGGCGGTTATTGCATGCCGGGGCCGGGTTCGCCCTGGCGTCCGTGGCGGGGCAGATCGCGGTCCCGGGCACGGCGAAGGCCGACCCAGCAGGCACAACCAGCACGGCAGACCCAGCCGGCCGAGCCGGCGCGACCAGCACCACCGGTGACACGAGTACGACCACTGGAGTGGAGGACTGTTCGGGCCCTCCCCTCTCGACCTACGGCGTCGCATCGTTGACGGCCGCGATAGTAGGCATGACAACTCTCGGCGACCGCGCGTACGTCTTGGCCCGCGGTCAGAGCCCGCCGCTCCTCGGCGAGATCGATCTGGCGTCCAGAACCCTCACCAGAACCGTCCGGCTCGGGCGCGGTGAAGGCGGCTGGGCGGCGACCGTATCGGGCGGGCAGGTCTACCTCGGGACCTATCCGTTCCCGGACATCTACCGTTTCGACCCCGCCACCGGCGAGGTGAAGCTGATCGGCACGGTGGGCCCGTCGGGCGGTTTCGTCTGGTGTCTGACCACGGCGCCCGACGGCACGGTCTACGCGGGCACGTCGCCGCGCGGCGAAGTGTGGGAGTACAAGCCGGCCACCGGCACCCTGCGCAATCTCGGCAACGCCGTGCCCGGCCAGCAGTACGTACGCGCGATCACCGCCGACGACCGGTACGTCTACGCGGGCACGCTGCCGTCCGGCTATGTCGTCGCGTACGACCGGACGACCGGTGCGAAGACGAACCTCACGCCGGCGCCCTACGGCGGCGCGGCCGCCATGATCGCCCGCGGTGGCCGGGTGATCGCGGCGCTCACCAAGTACCTCGTCGACATGGCGCCCGACGGCAGCGACGCCCGGGTGATCGCGACGCCCGCGGCCGAGCGGCTGATAGACGCGATGACGATGACGGAGGACGGCACGCTGTACTGCGTCGGCCGCCCCACCGGAACCGTCTACCGGCGGGACGGCGACACGCTTGTGCCGGTCGTCGCGCCGGTGAGCGGCGACGAGCACCGCGCGCTGATCCCGCTCGACGGGGGCAGGACACTGCTCGGCGGCGCGGGCAGCGGCCGGCTCTGGTGGCTCGATGTGGCCGGCGGTCAGTCGGAAATACTGGAGCTGATCGACGCGGGCCTGTCCGGGCCGGATCCCGTGCAGTCCATGACGTACGGGTCACACGGGGCGGTCCACGTCGGCGGGCACTTCTCGATCACGACCCACCGGCCGGAGCACGGCACGCCCAAGCGGGTCAGGGTCGCGGGCGAGCCGAAACAGCTGCGGGTGATCGACGGCAAGGTGTACGCGGCGATGTACCCGAGCACCGAAGTGATCGAACTCGACCCGGACCGCGGCAGGGTCAGGTCACTGGGCTTCATCGACCACGACCAGCAGCGGCCCACGGACTTCGCGCGCTTCGGCCACGAACGCCTGCTGCTGTCGAGTGCCCCGGGCGTCGGCCTGCTCAAGGGCGCGCTGACCGTGGTGGACACCTGGCGGTGCAGACTCCAGGTCTACCGGGACGTGATCGTCGACCAGAGCGTGATGTCGGTCGCCCTGGACGACCGGCACGGTTGCCCGATCGCGTATCTCGCCGGGGACACCTGGGGCGGCGGCAGCGTGCCGCCCACCAGGCCGAGCGCGACGATCGCCGCCTTCGACCTGCGGCGCCGCGAGGTGCTGTGGGAGGTCGCACCGGTCGAGGGGTACGCGAGCATTCAGCACATCGAGGTGTGTGACGGCGTGCTGTACGGGGTCTACAAGCGGCTCGCGGGTGCCTGGTTCGCGATGGACCTCGAGACGCGTACGGTCCTGCGGACGGGCAAACTGCCGAGCTACGGCGAACTGAGCGTCCACCGCGGCCAGGTGTACGCCTCGGTGTTCGGCGGGCTGGTCTACCGGCTCGGACCGGGGCTCGACGAGCCCCAGGTGGCGCTCGGCGGCCTCGGCGACGGCTGGTACAACCCGCCGCAGATGGCCTGGGAACGGACGTCCTGGTACGCCTGGGGCGTCGCAGGGCGCGATCTGGCCAGGCTCCGGCTCGATCCGCGGTGCCCGAGCGGGGTCGATGCGAGGGTGCGGCCGCCGGACGAGGCAATACTGGAGTCGCTGCTCGAGAACTGAGCGACGGAGCGCATCGAGGGAACCGAGCGATGCCCCGCCGTGCGGGAGGAGCCCGTCAGCCGATCGGCTGGCGGGTTTCCGTACGCACCTTCACCGTCGCCTCCGCCACGGCCTTGAGGTCGACCTCCTGCGGGGACTGCTTCGCGGTCTCGGGCGTCACGACGGCCACCGACGCACTGGTGTTGCCGTCGGCCCAGGCGCACATCGGGAGCGTGGCCTTCCCGCCCGTGGTCTGCTCAGTGACCACCACCTGGCAGCTGACCGGCACGTCCGAGCCGGCCGGAGTGAAGTCCGCCGCAGGTACGGCGATGCTGGAGCCGTCCGACTGCCCGGCGCCCGCCAGCAGTTTCGTACGGGCCAGATCAGGGTCCTTGATACGGCCGTACAGGCCCGAGATGACCAGGACTCCGGACTCGGACGCCGACAGGTACTGGGCCACGGAGGCCCGGGCGTCGCGGATGGTTGCCTCGCTTGTTCCCGCCAACGCGTCCTGGTGCTTGCCGGACTGGTCGTCGGAGAGTTTGTACTTTCCGTCGAGCAGCGTCGGGGGGAGGGTGAGCCGGTACTCCGCCTCCGGGAAGCCCGCGCCCGCGGCCCGGTTTCCGGCGGGACGAATGACGTTGTTCACCAGCCAGGCAACGGCGACGAGTGCCGCGATGGACGCCACCACGATGCCGAGGACCTGGACCGTGCGGTCCTTCTTCGGCGGCGGGACGGGCGGCGCCATCGGCAGGCCGTCCCAGCCGCCGGGGCCGCCCGCGCCCGGGTAGGGCTGCTGGTACGGGCCGGGAGGCGGCCCCCCGGGCCCCTGCGGGTTCTGCGGATACTGAGGCTGCTGCGGGTACTGCGGGTACTGCGGGTACTGCGGCTGCGTGTAGGGGTTCGGGGGCGGCGTAGACATGATCGTCACGCTATCCGCACGCTGCCACGCACGGGCGCCCGCCCCCTCAACCCTCCGCGGCTCAGCCCTTGCTGACCGCCGCCAGGATCTCCGGCAGCCGGTTCGCCGTCCGCGGCGCCGCCAGCCGTACGCCCGCCCAGCCGATCAGCAGACCGTACGCCGCGCCCACCGGCAGCAGCACCCATGTCGCCGACTGGCCGCTCGCCGCGTGCAGCAGGATCGCCAGGGTGATCACCGGTGCGCACAGCACCGCAGCCGAGATCATGCCGCCGAAGATCGAGATCCAGGCGAGCCCGCCCTGCCCCGGGGCAACGTTCTTGTACGCGCTGTCCTGCGGGATCGAGTACGGGAAGCGGGCGGAGGCCACCGCGCCCGTCGCCAGCATCGCGCCCAGCAGCGCGAAGGACAGGCCGAGCGCCTCGGGCAGGGCCTTCCAGTTGCCCAGCAGCGACGCGGTGAGCACCGTGACGAGCGCGGTGTACGGAAGGGTGATCACGAGCAACGCCAGGGCGCGGGCGCGCAGTTCGGTGTACGCGTCCTTCGTGGACGAGATGGTCAGCGCGACCATCCAGAACGCCGAAGTGTCCTGCCCGAACTGGTTGTACATCTGGATGCCGAGCATCCCCGCCGCGAAGCAGGCGAAGTAGATCGAGCCGGTGCCCTGAAGGGCGTTGAACAGCGGCACGATCAGACCGATCGCCAGCGCCGTCACCCAGGCCGCCTTGGTCTTCGGGTCACGCCACACATAGCGCAGGCTGCGCTGCATCACCGTGCCCGTACGGCCCTCGGGCAGCAGATGGTGGAAGCCGGAGGCGGACTCCTTGCGGGTCGGCTCGGACGCCGCCGCCAGTGTCGAGCCGTCCGGGGTCGTCATCAGCTTCGTCAGGCTGCGCTGCCAGGAGCCCAGCAGCAGGGCCAGGGCGACTGCGGACAGGGCGAGTTGGGCGACCGCGGCCCCGTACGATCCTTCGCTCGCCGAGTCCACCGCGCCGATCGCGGACGCCGGCGGAAGCCACCGTACGACCGCCGCCACCGGGTCGAGTGCCGAGAGGCCGCCCGCGTCGCCGAGGCGCTGGGCGCCGAAGTTGACGATCTGGATGCCGACCGCGATCACCAGTCCGCTGAGCACGGCCAGGTCGCGGCCCTTGCGCGAGGTCAGCAGGCGGATGTTGGCCGCGGCGACCGCCCGCGCGAGCGCCACGCACACCAGCAGCGTGAGCGGCACGGCGATCACGGACACGACAACCGCCGTCGCACCGTGAGCGATCGCGACCGCGGAGCCGACGGCCAGACAGAGCGTGAACAGCGGCCCGATGCCCACCAGCGAGGCCGCGAGCAGCGCCGAGACCAGCGGGCGCGGCCGCAGCGGCAGCATCACCAGACGCGTCGGGTCGAGCGTCTCGTCGCCGCTCGGGAAGAACAGCGGCATGACCGCCCAGCCCAGGGCGAGCACCCCGGTCAGCAGCACGACCACCGACGCCGCGTGATCGTTTCCGCGCAGTGCGATCAGGCCGATGAGCTGGAGCGCCGCGAAGAGCAGCGTGATGACGACGGACGAGATGTACGCGGCCCTGCGGCCGGAGGACTGGCGCAGGCCGTTGCGCAGCAGCGACAGCTTGAGGCTGACGAAGACCGGGGTGAGTGCGGAGGTACTCACCTGGCGCCACCGCCGCCGAGCCAGTCCAGCGACGCCCCGGTGTCCCGGCCGTTCGCCCCCACCAGCTCCAGGAAGGCGCTCTGCAGCGAGGGCGCGTCGCCGCGTACCTCGCCCAGCGGGCCCTGCGCGCGGATACGGCCCGCCGCCATCACCGCCACCCAGTCGCACAGCGACTCCACCAGCTCCATCACATGGCTGGAGAAGACGACCGTGGCACCCGAGGCGGTGTACCGCTCCAGTACCCCGCGGATGGTCTGCGCCGAGACCGGGTCGACGCCCTCGAAGGGCTCGTCCAGGAACAGCACTTCGGGATTGTGGAGCAGCGCCGCCGCGAGACCGATCTTCTTGCGCATGCCCGTCGAGTAGTCGACGACCAGCTTGTGCTGCGCGCCCGCCAGGTCCAGTACGTCAAGCAGCTGCGCCGCGCGCCGGTCGACCTCGTCGCCCGGCAGCCCCCGCAACCGCCCGTTGTACGCGAGCAGTTCGCGGCCCGAGAGCCGCTCGAACAGGCGAAGACCCTCGGGCAGTACGCCGATACGGGACTTCACCTCGACCGGGTCGCGCCACACGTCGTGGCCCGACACCTCGACCCGGCCCTGGTCGGGCCGGAGCAGGCCGGTCACCATCGACAGGGTTGTCGTCTTGCCTGCGCCGTTCGGGCCGACCAGGCCGATGAACTTGCCTGCGGGGAGCGTGAGATCGATACCGGCGACCGCGATCTGCTCGCCGAACCTCTTCCACAGTCCCTCAACGCGAACGGCGGGCGGCGCTGTTCGCGCTACGCCCGCCTTCTCGGCTCCAATTGCCTGGTCCGGCATGGTGCCCCTGCCCTTCGATGTCCCCGTGGGTATGTCTGTACGGGGACCACCTTATGTACGGCGCGTCCTAACCGCGCCGGGCCCGTTCGGCGGCAGCATCCCGCCCGCACGCGTAGGCCAGGGGGCTGATCAACTCCTCCGCGTCCGGCAGCCATCGGTTGGCCGGGGTGGGGCGGCGCGCCCACTGCACCGCGCCGTACCCGCCGATCCGGGTCGGCGGAGCGGCCACATAGTGGCCCTCGCCCCGCGCGATCAGGTCGATGCCGCTCGGCGTCCAGCCGAGGGTACGGATCATGTCGGGGATCTTGGGTGCCGCTCCGGGCAGTACGAAGAACACCATCCGGCGGTCGGGGGTGCAGGTCACCGGGCCCAGCGGGAGGTCCATCCGCTCCAGGCGCGCCAGCGCCAGGAAGCCCGCCGACTCCGGGACCTCGAGAGCGTCGAAGGTGCGGCCCGTCGGCAGCAGGATCGAGGCCCTTGAGTGTTTCGACCACAGCCGGCGTGCGGCGACCGCGCTTCCTGTCGCCTGATTCGCCCAGTCCGGCCTGGCCGGGTGGGCGCCGGGCGCCGGGCACGCTGTGTCGCCGCACGAGCAGCGTTCCCTGCCCTCCACCGCCTCCAGCCAGGTGCCCGGGAACACGTCCCAGTGCCGCTCTTCCGCGTACCGCACGGCATTGTCAAGCAGCTGCTCACCTCGCTGTTGGGGGATCCGTGCGGCTTCCGTGAGTCCGATGGTCTCTTCCACGACACACTCAACTACCGCCATCACCTTGAGTTACGGGCGGGTCTCGGGCGGGCCCGGAGCATCGATCCTGCACACGGGGCGCATGGGTGCACGGGCGGGGGCGCGCATGCGGCGGGGTCGCGGCGGGCGGGTACCCACTCGCAGTGGACGTCACGCGGACGGCGAAACCTGACCAACTCAGCTCAAGTCTGCATTGTCCGACATCAGCCGGGCATTGATCACTTCATCGATCATCGCGGCCTCAGGGGGTAATCATGGCAGCCAGGCCTCTCGTCGCCCGACAACCGAACGAACGGTTGCAGGCGCTCATTCAGGAAGCCGGGTGTTCCAACGCCGGCCTCGCCCGTCGAGTCAACATGGTGGGAGCCGAGCGGGGTCTTGACCTCCGCTACGACAAGACATCGGTGGCGCGCTGGCTGCGCGGACAGCAGCCGCGCGGCCGGGCGCCGGGAATCATCGCGGAGGCGCTGGGCCGCAAACTCGGGCGTACGGTCACGATCGACGAGATCGGCATGGCGAACGGCAAGAACCTCGCGTCGGGCGTCGGCCTGCTCTTCTCGCCGACCGTGCTGGGCGCCATCGAGCAGGTCTGCGAGCTGTGGCGCAGCGACGTCGGCCGCCGCGACTTCCTGTCCGGCTCCGCGGTCGCCGCGTCCGCGCTCGTCGAGCCGAGCCGCGACTGGCTGATCACCGGCGCGGACAGCCAGGTGGCGCGGACGGCAGGGGCGCGGGTGGGGGCCTCGGACGTCGAAGCGGTACGGGCCATGACGGCGGCGCTCACCGAGCTGGACCACCGCTTCGGCAGCGGGCATGTCCGGCCGGTCGTCGTGCACTACCTGAACAGTGTGGTCTCCGGGCTGCTCTCGGGCTCGTACCGCGAATCGGTCGGCCGTGAACTGTTCGCAGCGGCGGCCCGGCTGACGGAGCTCGCCGGATATATGGCTGTCGACACAGGCCAGCCCGGTCTCGCCCAGCGCTACTACATCCAGGCGCTGCGCCTGGCCCAGGCGGCGGGCGACCGGGGATACGGCGGCTATGTGCTGGCTGCCTCCATGAGTCATCTGGCGGCCCAGCTCGGGAACCCGCGCGAGATCGCCCAGCTGGCGCGGGCCGCCCAGGAAGGCACCCGGGGGAGGGTCACCCCGAGGGCCCAGGCGATGTTCTTCGCGGCCGAGGCGCGCGGACACGCCCTGCTCGGGGACGCCCGCACCTGCCACGAGGTGGCGGGGAAGGCGCTGCGCGCGCTGGAGCAGGCCGAGCCGTCGGCGGGCGACGACCCCGCCTGGATCGCCCACTTCGACCAGGCCTATCTCGCGGACGAGCTGGCGCACTGCTACCGCGACCTCGGCCGGCCGGAGGCGGCCGCACAGCATGCGGCGGACGCGCTGGACGGCCTGCCGGAGTCGCGGGCCAGGCGGCGGGCGATCGGGCTCGTCCTGCTGGCCACCGCGCAGGTGCAGCAGCGGGAGGTCGAGCAGGCCTGCCACACGGGCACGCGCGCGGCGGAGCTGCTGGGCGGGCTGCGCTCCAGCCGGGGTTCGGAGTACCTGGACGATCTCCAGCAGCGGCTGGAGCCGTACGCGGACGAGCCGGCGGTCCGCGAGTTCGGGGCGCGTCTCGAGCTCCAGGCCGCGTGAGGGGGAGCGCGGGGAATCGGCGGGCAATACCAGCGTCTTGTGCAGCAGTCTTGTCACCGCTCCCACGGGTGTGTGCGGAGCGGCCGAGTCACCCGGTAGCGTGAGCCGTCGATTCCGTAGGTCCACACGTAGGAGTCCCGGTGACGCAAAGCGGACAGGGTGACGAGCAGCAGCAGCCTGCAGCTCGGCCCGCGCACGAAGGCGTCGTGCTGCCCGCCGACGGAAGCGAGCCCTGGATACCGGGGGTCTCCGAGGCTCAGGCCTCTCCGGCGGGCGGCCGTCCGTGGGGCGAGCCGTGGGGACCGCAGCAGGGTGGACCGGGTGCGCCTGGTATGCCGGATATGTCCGGCGGCCAGGGTGCCCAGGGTGCACAGGACGGTTGGGGCCAGGCCCCGCAGCCCGGGTACGGCGGTCAGCCGCAGGAGCCTCAGCCGGGGTACGGCGCGCACGCGCAGCCGCAGGGCACGCATGCGCTGCCGCCGCACGAGCCTGCCGCCCAGGACGGGTACGGTGCCCAGCCGCTGCCCGCGCCGGGCGCGCCCGCCCAGGCCGGGTACGGCGGTCAGGCGCTGCCTCCCGCCGGGCCGCCGTCGCAGGAACCTGCCCCGCACGCCGGATACGGCGGCCAGGCGCTGCCCCCGCAGGGCCCCGGCACGCCGAGTGGATACCCGCAGGGCCCGGCCCCGGACGCCGAGTACGGCACGCAGGTGCTGCCCGCGCAGCCGGGGGCGTACGGCGCGCAGCCTCAGCGGCAGCCGCTTCCGGACGCCCTGCCCCCACATGCCGCCGCCGGCGCGGACTCCGACGCCACGCAGTACATCCCTCCCGTCCCCCCGGGCGCGCTGCCGGGCCAGAACCCCGCCGAGTCGACGCAGTTCCTCGGCGCCGTGCCCGGCCTGGGGCCCGCGTCGGGGCCCGACGCCGATGCCACGCAGTACATCGCGCCGGTTCCGCCCGCGCCCACCGCCGCGCCCTTCGGGATCCGGCCGGGGGCTCCGGGGGACAGGCAGCCTCCCGCGGAGTTCGACAGCCTCTTCCGTACGGAGGCGTCCGCGGACCGGATTCCCGACTCCACCCAGCAGTTGCCCCGCTTCGAGGCGCCCCGGGTGCAGATCCAGCAGCCACACCAGCAGCGGCAACAGCAGCAGCAACAGCAGTACCAGCAGCCGCAGTACGAGCCGCACGACCTCGACCCCGAGCCCCACGCGCGCAAGTCCTCGCGCATGCCGGTCATCGCGGCGGTCGTCGTCGGCTGTGCCGTACTCGGGCTCGGCGTGAGCATGGTGATGTTCAGCGGGGACGACAAGAAGGACGACTCCGGCACGGGCCAGAACGTCGCCGCCACGTCCCCCGCCCCGAGCAACAGCCCCCAGTCCGCCGCCGACCCCGCCAAGGCGCAGGCCGAGGCGCTCGACAAGCTTCTCGCGGACAGCAACAACAGCCGCTCCGTGGTGATCCGCTCGGTGGAGAACATCAAGCGGTGCCAGAACCTGGACCAGGCGACCACCGATCTGCAGGGCGCCGCGCAGCAGCGCCGCGGTCTGGTGACCCGGCTGCAGGGTCTGACCGTCGACAAGCTGCCCAGCCACGCCGAGTTGACCTCGGCGCTCACCAGGGCCTGGCAGGCGTCCGCGTCGGCGGACGACCACTACGCGGCCTGGGCCCAGCAGGTCAAGGACAAGAAGGGCTGCAAGGACGGCAAGGCGCGCAACACCGGCCAGACCGCCCTGGCCAACCGCGCCAGCGGTGACGCGAGCAAGGCCAAGAAGGAAGCTTCCGGGCTCTGGAACGACATCGCCGCCAAGTACGGGCTCACCAAGCGGCGCAGCGAGCAGCTGTAGAAGCGGCCGCGGTGGCCAAAGGGCCTCAGGGGCCAGAGGGCCCAGAGGGTCTCAGAGTGTCGAGGATTCCGTCAGCGTCTTGGTGACGTCCACGAAGCCCGGTTTCTGCGCCACCAGCCGCCCGCCGCGCACCACTTGGAAGGTCACGCTGCGGTTGACGATCCGCGGGAAGCTGGCCGTGCCGAGCATGTCGTCGTACTCCCACCGCAGGGTGGGCGTGAGCCCGCCGGTCGACACCTGCACCCCGTTGTCCAGGGCCTTCGAGATCATCCCCGGGGTGATCCTGTCCGCGTTGAGCGACTTGATGACCGTCCGCAGCACGGTGTAGGCGATCCAGGTGGTCTGGACGCCCGCGTCGGCGGGGTCGATGCGGTTGTCGCCGAAGGCGTGGGCGCGGATGACCCGCTCCATCCCGGTCCAGCGGGCATCGCCCGCGTCCGGGTACCAGCCGGTGATGTACGCGCCTTCGAGCGGGCCGTTGCGGCCGCCGGTGCGGTCGATGAGCGGCTGGCCGACGCTGCCCATGACGGAGGAGATCCGGATCTTGCGGTTGTCCTCGGGCAGTCGCCGGAAGGAGTCGACGAAGGTCTCGGTACGGTCTCCGAGCGCCGCCGTCACACATCCGGGGCGGTCCGACCCGAACGCGAGACCTGCCCCCGCCTTCTTGCGGGCCTGCTTGGCCTGCGAGGTGTAGTCGGTCGCGTCCTCGGCCGCCAGGATGTCGGTGGACTTGTCCCGGCTGCCCTCGGAGAGGCCGGAGTTGAGGAGCTGGGGCAGTTCGTCGCCCGCGAGGGTGTTGGGCCGTACCAGCGAGACCCGCTCGCACACGTCGGCGAGCTGTCGGCCGTTGCCCGCGAGGAGGGACGCCTGACCGCCGTTGACGGGGTAGGAGAGGTAGCTGGTGAACTCCTCGCCGGATATCCCGTACCCGCCGATGTAGGGGATGCCCGCGGCCTCCAGGGGGGCCATGAACGCGTCGCCGTGCTGGCTGTAGGAGCCGACGACCGCGACCACGCCCTCCTTGACCGCCCGCCGGGCGCAGGCGGCGGCGCCGGTCGAGGTGTTCTCCTCGTTGCAGGAGATGACGCGCAGCTCGTGCCCGTCCAGGCCGCCCTGTGTCTTGGCCCACTTGGCATAGGCCTTCGCCATCGCGGGCATGCCGGGCATGTTCGTCGCCCGGGTGTCCTCGGGCGCGAAGGTCATCACCTTGACGGGCTCCCTGGAGCCCCCCGAGCCACCAGGGAGTACGCCACAGGCCGCGACCAGCGACGTTCCGGCCGCCACAGCTGCCGTGGTGGTCGTCCAAACGGCGCGAACCCTTGCGGTCCTGGAGGGGCGGGGGGAGGAGGAACGTCGCCAACCGGTCATGGTCAAGTACATTTCCGCCTCCCGGGTAACGGCGCAGTGAGCGTCGTTCAACGAAGGGTGACGGGAAGGTGAATTACAGGGGGCGGTCAGACCGACCGGCGGGGGAACGTACGATCGACGGCGTGCAGCAAGGTTCGGTCCCCTCTTCCCGTCGCGGCCGTCGCTCATCCACCATGGGCGGCATGCCGCTCAATGACATGCCCTGGTGGCGCTGGCGCAGCAACGTGCGCTCGGCGCTGCACATGCTTTCCGATCCCGTCTTCCATCAGGAGTGCTGGCTCGCCGGCCGCGAGGGGTACGGCGACGTCACCGACGCCGTGTACCGCCTGGTCGAGGACACCTGGCTGGACAACTGGTCCGCCGAGAAGTACGTCGGCACGATCTTCCGCGACTCGGGCGAGGCCGCGCTGGTCGATGTCGCCGTTCTGCGCGTGCTGCGGATCATGCACCAAGTCGGTGCGGACGCTCCCGTATCGGCGTATCTGGAGCACCACGGCTGGCCGGAGGCCGTACGGGCCGCCCGTGAGGCGCACGTCCGCCTCTCGGCCAACGACGGCGAGGACCCGGACGCCCCGCCGCGCTCGCTGGACGTGCTCCGCATCATGACGCGGTCCGCCTGACGGACGCCTACCCTGCCGGGACCGGCGGATATGGCAGTCTACGAGGATGACTGACCAGTACGTCCTGACGCTCTCCTGCCCGGACAAAAAGGGCATTGTGCATGCAGTGTCGAGCTATCTCTACATCACCGGCTGCAATATCGAGGACAGTCAGCAGTTCGGGGACCGGGACACGGGTCTGTTCTTCATGCGGGTCCACTTCTCGGCCGAGGAGCCGGTGACCGTGGAGAAACTGCGGGCAGGCTTCGCCGCCGTCGGGGAGTCCTTCCGGATGGACTGGCAGATCCATTCCGCCGAGGAGCCGATGCGGATCATCCTGATGGTCAGCAAGTTCGGCCACTGCCTCAACGATCTGCTCTTCCGCTGGAGGACGGGCGCGCTGCCGGTCGAGATCGCCGCGGTCGTCGCCAACCACACGGACTTCGAGGAGCTTGTCACCTCGTACGGCATCCCGTTCCATCACATTTCGGTCACCAAGGACACGAAGGCGGCCGCTGAGGCGCAGGTGCTGGAGCTGGTACGCGCCGAGAATGTCGAACTTGTCGTACTCGCCCGCTATATGCAGGTGATCTCGGACGATCTGTGCAAGCAGCTGAGCGGCCGGATCATCAACATCCACCACTCCTTCCTGCCGAGCTTCAAGGGCGCGAAGCCGTACCACCAGGCCCACGCGCGCGGCGTGAAGCTGATCGGTGCGACCGCGCACTATGTGACGGCCGAGCTCGACGAGGGGCCGATCATCGAGCAGGAGGTCGAGCGCGTCGGCCACCAGGTGACCCCGGAGCAGCTGGTGGCGGTAGGCCGCGACGTGGAGTGCCAGGCGCTCGCCCGCGCGGTGAAATGGCACGCCGAGCACCGGATCCTGCTGAACGGTCGTCGTACGGTCGTCTTCGCCTAGGGCCTGATCCAAACGACAGGCCCTAAGCCCTCCTTAGGGCGACTGCCCGGGCGCGTTGTCGCACAGGTCGTCGAGGAGGAACGCGTCCTCCTTCAGCTGCAGCTGCCGCTCCGCCTCCAGTTGCTCCAGCAGCCGCGTCAGCAGCGCGCTGCTCCGCGGCGCGCCCAGGAACTCCAGCACCGCCCGGTAGAACGCGTCCCGCAGCGTCGGCGGCATCGCGTCCGAGGCGTCCAGGCAGATCTGGCCCGCCCCGTCGAACAGGTCCTGCACGGCTCGCGTGCTGCGCGACAGCGGTACGGAGCCGAACGTGCCGCCGGGGAAGTACGGCCGCTCCGCGGGCTTCGCCGCCTTCGCCCAGTCCTCGCGCGCCTCGCGGGAGGTGAGGCGGCCCAGCAGGTCCCACGCCGCGGCGCTGGGCTTGAAGACGGCTGCCAGGTCGCCGGAGACCTCGTAGACGTGCGCGCCCGCGCTCCTGGCCCCGAGGAAGCGGGCGGTCGGCTCGGGCAGGACGTCGTCGCCGTAGTGGCGGCGGATGAACGAACCCTGGTGCTCATGGGTGCAGTCGCCCCGGTTCAGCAGCCCGTACCGGCCGTTGCCGAGCAGCTCGAAGGAAGAGCGCAGCCCCTCCGCGCCGAGGGCCTTGCCGTCGTCGTCGCCGTTCGCGGCCAGCAGCCTGCCCCACTCCTCCCACGCCGGCCTCGTCGACTGCCACGAGGTCTTCCCGGTCGCCCAGCTCTCGTACTGCGCGAATCCCATCCGCTGCAGCAGCAGATCCTCCACCCAGTCGGTTCCCGGCCAGCCCGAGGTGGCGCCGGAGCCCATGCCGAGGCACCAGTCCGGCTCCTTCCCCGCGCTCGCCCCACGGCTCCACACGAGCGACTTGAGGTCCACCCGCACGGGCGCCCAGTAGGCGTGCGTACGGGCCTCGCCCCGCTCGCTCTCGACGGTCAGGGTCGGCGCCCAGGGCGGGACCGCTGCCCCGGCGACCTTCTCGAGGAGCGGATACGCGTCGCCGGTGCGGGCGTACTCGACCAGATCGCCGGGGCTGCTCAGGATCGCAAGGTCCGGCGGCGCGTCCGCCTGGAGCTGGGCGAGCAGCGTCTCGCGCAGGGAGCGGGTGCCCTTGTAGACGTAAGTGCGCCCGGTCCGCTCGCCGATACGCCGCAGCGCCGCCACGAACGGCCGCTCCTCGCCGTCCGTCCACGGGCCGAGGACAACCAGCGTGCGCTCCTCGGCCGCGTCCGAGCAGCCGCCCGCCGTCACGGCGGCGGCGGTGAGCAGACAGCAGGCCAGCAGTGCCCTCAAGCGCTTCATGTGAGCCTTCGTCGGGGACGGACGGCCGGATAGGGGCGGCCGTAGAGGAAAAGCGTGACGCCGCAGGCGAGCGCGCCGACACCGCCGGCGGGCACGACGACGCCCGCCGTCAGCGACCAGCCCTCGGGGTGAGCCCCGCGCATCGCCGCGTCCGCCTCCTGCGCGGCCGACTCGATCCGGCGCGGGGCCGTGTCGTCCGCGGACACGGATTCGAGCCTGCCCACAGCCGCACGCGACCGCTCCTGCGCCCCATGCTCCTCGAACCCGCCGAAGGCCAGCAGTACGGGAGTCAGCAGCACCGGCACCGCGGCCACCGCCAACTGCAGGCTGATCAGCCGCAGCCGGTCCGCCAGGAACACCGACGTGCCCAGCAGGACGAAGGCGAAGAGCACGGCCGCCAGTGCGGCGGCGGCCGCGCCGGTCAGCGTGAGCGGGCTCCAGGCCGCCAGGTCGTGGTTCTCCCGGTGGAGCTGGCGCTCCAGCTCCCGGAGCCGTTCGAGGATGGAGATCGGTTCCTGCGCGGTTCCCGGGGTGACCGCGCGGTGCCGGCCGCGCAGCATGTCCTCGGCGTAGGCGACCCCGGCCCGGCGCAGGACATCGCTCGTACGGTTCCGTTCCGCCCAGGCGATCTTGTCCCCGTAGGCGACGACCAGGCCGGAGACCACCCGCAGCTCCTGCTCCTGTCCCTTGTGCAGGGCCCCGGACCGGGCGACCCGGCTGAGGCTCTGCGTGGCCTCCGTCAGCAGGGAGCGGTAGGTCTCGCCGAGCTCGACCAGACCGGGCGTCGTGCTCTTCAGCAACCGCACATCGGCCTGTCCCTGGGCCAGTTCGAGGGAGGTCCTGGCCTGGGCCAGATCGACCAGCGCGGGTGCGCACCGGTCGCGCAGCCGCTGTGTACGGCCGTGGATGTCGCCGTACGCGGCCGCGGAGAGGGCGAGGGAGACCACGGCGAGCACGGGCAGCACCAGCATGCGCCGACGCAGGAACGCGGCGGTGGGGCAGCTGCCCTCGGGGGTGCGGCCCACGGCGCGCTGCCACAAGGCGGGGAAGAGCCCGCGCAGCGCGGGCAGGGCGCGAGGTGCCACGAGGCGCAGCCGCGTGAGGACGAGCCGGACCCGCTCGCGAAGCTTCACGCGTCCTCCCCGGAGTCGCGCAGCCAGGGCCGGCGCGGCAGCCACACCGCCAGGGACCGAGGCCCGCGGCCTGGGCCGGAGCCGCGGCGCCGGTTCCTGTGCCCGTCCCGGTCGTGTCTCAGGCCGAGGGGACGCGTGCGGTACGCGTTGTCGAGTAGCGCCTCCGCGAGCTCGGCGTCCTCGGCGAGGTCGGTGCGCGGCACCTGCGCGGCCAGCTTGCGGTAGCAGGCGGAGAGCTGTTCGCGCAGCTCCCGTTCACCGGCGGGTACCGGGATTCCGGGCGGCAGCGAGCCGCGCAGCTCGGCCAGCGGGTCCTTCTCCCGTGCGGCGGCGACCAGTTCGAGCAGCAGCTCCAGGAGCTGGGCGGTGAGCCGTTCGTACGCCTGCCGGTCGGTGAGGCCCTCGTGGCTGACCAGCCGGCGCAGGGCGGCGTAGGCGCGCACCGCCGATGCCACGGTCGGCGGCGACCCGTCGGCGGGCGGGCCGGCGTGGATGCGCACCATCGCCGTACGGGCGGCGGTGCGGTGCCGGGAGTCGGGCGGCACGCCGTCCAGCGAGGCGAGGGCCAGGTCCGGGCTGCGGCGGGCGAGATGGATACGGGCCAGGCCGAAGGCGGCACTCCCGAGCGCGTGGTTGCGCCGCCACACCGCGTCGTAGAACCGCATGGCCTGCTGCTCGTGCCCCTCGCGGACCTCGGCGTCCGACGTGGAGTCGGCGAGCTTCTCGTGGCAGTAGCCGAGGGCGAGCTTGGGCGCGTACTCGCCGGGAATCGCGTCGTACACCTCGTCGAAGCAGGTCAGCGCCTGGCGCACATGGCCGTGGGCGAGTTCGGTCAGGCCCCGGTGCCAGTCGAGTCGCCAGTCGTAGCGCCTCCGGTCGCCGAGCAGCCGCCCTGCCCGGTCCAGCTCCATCGCCGCGGCGACCAACTGCTGGTCGCGCCCGCGCAGCTGGTCGCGGGCGAGCTCCAAGTGGAGGCGGCAGCGCAGCAGGTGCAGTTCGGGAGAGGGCAGCCACTCGTCGCTGAGCTGGAGCAGACCGGCCGGGTCGGCGTACGAAGTGCGCTGCAGCTCCTTCCAGTTGGGGTCCTGCTGGTCCGCCTTGGGCACGGGCAGGGCCACCGCGACCTCGGCAGGGCCCGGCACCTGCGCGCCCTGGTCCTGTCCGGCCGGCCTTGCCGGGCTCGCGTGCCCCGGGTCGCCGCCGTTGCCGCCGGCCCGCCAGCGGGTCAGCGGCGGGGCCTTGCCCAGCTGCCCGTCGAGGGCGGTGGCGGCCCGGTCGAAGAGCGGCGACGGTTCGAAGGTCTCCTCGCCGAGCCGCAGGGAACGCAGTTCGCGCAGCACCCCGCGCAGTTGGAGCGCCATCTCCTGGGCGGTGGCGTAACGCCGTTTGGGGTCGCGTGCCATGGCGCGCCGCAGGGCGCGCTCCAGCGACTGGGTGCCGAGGTCGGCCGGCGGCACGGGGTCCTTGGCGAGCAGTTCGTCCAGGACCGCGCCGACCGTGTACAGATCGCCCGCGGTCGTCATCTCGCCCGAGGGGCCCGCCTCGGGCGGGCGGTGGCTGACGGGTCCCGGTGTGCCAGGTCTGCGGACGCCCGCGACGTCGATGAGTTTGATGCCGTTGCCGCAGTGCAGGACGTTGGTGAGGGAGAGATCGCCATAGACGAGGCCCTCCTGGTCGTGGAGATGGCTGAGCGCGTCCAGGATCAGCAGCCCGTAGACGACGATGAACTCGCGCACACGGGGCCCCGAGAACGGCGGACGCTGCCGGCCGATTCCGGCCGCGACCCACTCCAGCGGCGCCCCGTCGGCGAACTCCATCACGATGAACTCCACCGAAGTCGACGGATGGCGCGCGTAGTTGACGACCCGGATTACGGAGGGATGGTTGAGGCTGACCAGCCGCAGCCGTTCCTGATGGGCCTGGAGGACCGCCGCCGGATTGCCGGGGTCGAGGATTCCCTTCAGCGCCACCGGCCGGTTGTCCAGCAGCAGATCGCGGGCGAGATACACCTGCCCGTGGCTGCCCTGGCCGATCGGGCCCACCACCTCGTACTGCTGGTGCAGCCGGTCGCCGCCCGCCAGATGGGGACCGGCCGGTGCGGTGACGAGCGCGTCCGGGTCGCGCACGGCGACCCCCGGCAGATCGGTGAGCCCGTCCCCCGGCGGCTCCACGACGAATTCGTGCGGGCCCAGCGGCCCGGCCATCACCTGCTCGGCGGCCTCGGCGTCCAGCAGCGCCGTCTCGACGTCGACGGCGAGCCGGAACAGCGCGCGCGGCAGGGCGGGCGAGTCGTACAACGGGCCGCCGCGGCAGAGCTGTTCGAGCTCGCGGCGCAGCTTCGGCGACCGGCCGTCGGGGCGGCGGGGTGCGGCACGTCCCGCGGTGGCCGGACGCGCGGGGAGCTGCCGTAATCGCTGCTCGCACTCGGCCAGCCGGTTCACCCGCGCGGCGAGCCGGTCCGCGCGGCGCTCTGCCCACCCGGGATCGAGGAGTTCGCTCCGTACGCGCGCGAGCAGCGGGGAGCCGGGATCGCTGAAGACGAGCAGCAGCCGGCTGTCGCCCCGCGCGAGCAGGGCGCGCAGCAGGGCCGTGATCTCCGCGTCCTCGGAGGCGGACCGGTCGACGGCGAGAAAGGCGGCGATCAGCGGCGGGCTCTCCTCGGCGATCTGCTCCAGACGCGCGCCGTGGGATCTGCCGCCCTCCAGGCCGATCCGCTCGGCGGCGTGGACGGCGAGCTCTCCGGCCGTGCGGTTGGTGGCGTCGACGGCGATGTCGATGCTGCCCACCTGCGGCTCGCCCGCCGGACTCCCGGACGCGGACGGCGGGCTCTGCTCCCGGTCGGCGAGGGTGAGCACCGAGCGGATGGTGTGCAGCAGCGCGTGTTCGCCCTCACCGGCGAAGGCCAGCTCGACGGGGTCGGTGTCCGGCTCACCGTCCAGCCAGCGGGTGAGCCTGCGGTGCAGACCGGGGACGCGGCCGGACGCGGTCCGGTCGGGTGCCACGGCGACATCGCGGGAGACGGCGCGGGGGCCCGTGACCGTCAGACCGAGCCGTTCCAGCGGCAGATGCTTGAGCACCGTCTCGGTCGGGATCATGTACGCGTGCTCCCGCCGCACGGGTGCCTGCGGGGTGCCGAACTGGTGGGCCACGATGCCGATGAGACGGCGCGAGCGGCTGTGCACGACCCCGCCGCCGCTGTAGCCGTGCCGGACCACATAGGGCGAGCCTTCGGTGTCCAGCTGCACCCACTCCGGCCGGTGCGCGGGCCCGCCGCGCCCCATCAGCCGGGCGTCGAGGTGCTCGCCGCCCGGCAGGTCCTCGGGATAGCCGGTGAAGTGCACGGGTTCATTGCGGGCCGGGATCTGGCGGTGCAGCACGGCGTGGGGCACGGGCGGCTCATGGTCCAGCTTGAGCAGGGCGAGATCGCCGCTGAAGTGCGCGGTGGGCAGGACCAGATACTCCCGCAGCAGCCGGGCGCGCAGAGGTTCCGGCGCAGCACCGGACAGCGCGGCGGCGGGCACGTCGACGTAGACCGTGTCGAAGGGGGCGCGGGTGCCGTCGCCTCCGGGCCGGGAGAGCACCGTATGGGCGCAGGTGAGCACCAGTCCCCCGGGGAGCAGCACCCCGGCGCCCAGCGGGCGGCCGGAGCGGTCCTGCGTACGAAGCAGACAGACCCGCCAACTCTCTTCGGGTGACGATGAGTTGGACGTGTGCCACGGCTCCCTCATACTTCCCAACCATAACTACGGGAGACGGGGTGCGCGATGGCTGAGCGTGACGATGCCGCTGTGGCGGGACTGGCCGAGGTGATCGGACAGGTCCGCGACGAGCTGGAACGGGCCCAGCGGGCGGGCGAGGGACGCGACCTCAAGTTCAGCGTGGAGAAGGTGAATCTGGAGTTCGCGGTCCAGGTCCGCCGCGAGGGCAGCGGACGTGCGGAGCTGCGCATCGGGGTGCTGACGGCGGGCGGCGGCGGCTCGGCGGCGCGGGACACGACGCACACGATCCAGATCGAGCTCAAGCCACAGGGGCGGGACGGGAACCCGAACGTCGCGGTGGGCGGAGAGTAGGCGCTGCACGGGAACCTGGCCGGATGGACCTACCGAGCCCTCGGCCGCCCCTGACCATCCAGAGCAAGCAGGCCCCGGCAGCCCCGATCCAAAGGCAGCTGGGGCCTTCGCCGTTCAGCCTCTCGATGCACTCCAGTGGCTGCTGAAGGCCTCGGCCAGTGGCCGAGCCCTTCTCGCCCACGGTTGGTATTCGGGCCGGACGGGCTTGCTGGACCGTGCCCTCGATCGCCAGGCAAGCCCGTCCGCCGTTTGCGGAAGCGGAGTCTGGGGCGCAGCCCCGGAGGCAGGGCTACGGCTCCGGCGTGACGAAATACGACGCGAAGCCCGACAGGATCTCCTCCTCCGTGATCCGGCCGTCCCCGTCCGCGTCAAGGCCCACCGCCACCCGCGCCGCCAGCGTCGGTTCGACGCCCAGCACCTCCAGCACGCGCTCGGCGGCGGACGGTGTCACACCGGAGCCGTCCTCGTCGGCGATGTCGATCAGGGCGTGGAGGAAGGGGCGGGCGATCTCGGCGAACCGCTGGGGGTTGTCGCGCAGTCTCTTCACCGCGCCCGTGATGAATTCCGGGCGGGTGACCCGCTGGTCGCCGTCCACATCGGCGATCCCGGCCATGCCCTGCCAGAACGCCTCCGCACCGCTGTAGAGGGCCTGGCCCTTGTCACAGCGAGCCGTGGTGGAGAACTCGGCGAGCAGCGCGGCGGTCGCCCCGCTGAAGTCCTGACGGTCGATGTAGCCATTGCCGTCCTGGTCGAAGGCGGCGAAGCGGGAAGCGATCTTGCGCTCGTATTCTGCGCTGTCCATGAGGGCGAGCGTACGACTCCGAGCGCTGACGCGTGCAACTACTCCCCCATTTACGTGCTGACGACATCACGACGACATCCGCGGGTACGCCCGGTGACGGCGAAACGTCACACGGTGACCGCGCGGCGGCTACCGAATCAGGCGGAGAGCGGCTGGGCCTCCTCGTCGGTGGCCGAGTGCGTGTCCGCGTACACGTCGAACAGGCGCCGCACCCCCAGGGCGCCCAGCACCCGGTTGACGTGTGAGCCCTCCTCGGCGCCGTGGGCGGGCAGTATCAGGCGCAGCCTGCCCTGGCAGGAGCGCAGCAGGCGGCGGGCGGCGATGAGCACTCCGACGCCGCTGGAGTCGCAGAAGAGCACCTCGGAGAGGTCGAGCACCACATCGCGGCGGCCGACGGCGACCGCGTCGTGGACGTGCTGGCGGACCGTGGGCGACGAGACGAGATCGAGCTCTCCACAGACGTGCAGCACGGTCCATGCGCCCTGCCGGGTCTCGTCCACCTTGAGCATCACGTCCGGACCTCTCCTCACGCCGATCCGGAGTGCCGCGCCCGCTGAAGTGCGGCCGTACACATCCGGAAGCTGCCCTTCCTGACGCGACTGCCCCGCTCCTCCCGCCTGAAACACGAAGCTCAAGGCAGGCTTGCGGGAGCAGACCGCCCCTACCATTGAACCTGCTCCTCGGGGGCGCACTTGCCATAAAGGGGCGTGCGTTCGCAGCAACGCGCACTACATTCGAAGAGGCGACAGGCACAGGGGACAGGCTTGGGGGCCGAATGGCAAAGGACACACCGCCGCGCTGGGACCGCAGGATGCAGCAGCGGCTGGCACGGGGAGAGGCCGCCGCGCTCGGAGAGCTGTACGACAAGTTCGCCTCACTGGTGCACATGCTCGCCCACCGGGTGCTCGACGACGACGAGGCCGCAGACCAGGTGACGCGTGAGGTCTTCGGCTACATCTGGGAGAACCCCGACTCCTACGACCCCAAGCACGGCTCGATGCGTTCCTGGGTGGCCAGGCTCACCAACAGCCAGGCCGTGCACCGGCTGCGCCAGACCGAGGCCGCCGCACTCGCCCAGGGCGGCGAGGGCACCACCGAGGAGCTGGAGCAGAAGGTGCGCAGGGCAGCGGTCGCCGCCCGCGCCGACTACATCGTCACCTCCATGCCCGCGCCCCTGCGGGACGCACTGGAGCTGGCGTACTTCCAGCGCCGGGACTACCGTCAGACGGCGGCCGACCTCGGGGTCACCGAGGACGAGGCCAGGCGCCGGCTGCGGCTCGGCCTCCAGCTGCTGTCCACCGCCAACACGCGCCCGCTGGAAGGCTCCTCCCTGCAAGGCTCCTCCCCGCCCCGATACGGACGCTCCTTGTGAACGGGCCACTCGACGGCGGCCGCGGAAACGGCCGCTCCGGCGACGACGGCCGCGACGAGGTACGGGGCGGTCCGCGCATACCGGGACCGCGGCCGGCGGCGGACGATCTGGACCCGCCCGCACGTCTGTTGCCGCTCCGCGGCGTGCCCGAGCAGCCAGCACAGACGGTGCCCGAGGCGCAGCCCGTACCCGAAGTACCGCCCGCGCCCATCCAACGGCCGTCCCACAGCGTGCTGAAGTCGCTGCTCGGCGCGTGGGCGCTGTCCGCCTGCTCCGCCGAGGAGACCGCGGCGGTCGAGCAGCACCTCGGCGACTGCGCGCCCTGCGCGGAAGAGGCCCTGCGGCTGCGCGACGCCGTCGCACTGCTGCACACCGACCGGGATCTGGACCTCGACCCGCTGCTGCGCTTCCGGGTGCTGGAGAACTGCCTGGGGCGCAGGCCCGCGCGTATCCCCGTGCCCGTCTGGGCGACTCCGTACGACGCCGAGACCGCGCGGCTCGACGCGCTGCTGCGGGACATCGGCGAGTCGGAGTGGCACGCGCCGGTGCACCTCAAGTGGTTCGAGGACGAACGGCAGGTGAGCCGCCGGACGACCGTCGCCGGGGTGATCGGGCATCTGATGGCCATCGACGGCCTGGTCGCGAGCGCGCTCGGCCTGGACGACCCCCTCGGGGCGAACGCACCGACGGTGCCGACCGATCGCACCGAGGCGTACTGGCGCACCACCGACCTGCCGCGCACGCGCGCCGTCCGCGAGCCGTGGCGCGACCAGAGCCACACCCTGATCAGGACCGTGTCCTTCGCGGGCCGCGGCGTCGCCGAACTGTCGGTGTCGTACGGGGACTTCGCCCTGCCGCTGGGGGACTCCCTGCTGGACCGGGCCTTCGAGTGCTGGATCCACGCCGGCGACATCGCGGACGCGGTGGACTATCCGTACGAGCCGCCGAGCGGCTCCCATCTGCACCGGATGATCGACCTGGCGGCGCGGCTGCTGCCCGCGGCACTCGCCGACCGCAGACGCGCGGGGCTCGCCGGACCGGCCAGGCATCTGGTGGCGGCCGGCGCTCCCGGCCGTTCACTGCATCTGGAGGTCGAAGGTTCGGGCGGCGGGAACTGGTACATCGCCCTGGACTCCCCGGCGGCCGTCGCCTCGGCGGACCAGGCGGTGGCTCAAGTGGCGCTGGACGGCCTGGAGTTCTGCCGCCTGGTGGCGGGGCACGTCTCACCGGAGGAGGCAGCGGCGGGCCAGGACGGCGACCGGGAGGCGATCCGGGACGTGCTGTTCGCGGCGGCGTCGCTGAGCAGGCTCTAGGGGGCGGCGGCTGCGGTCAGGAATACCGCTCCCTCAGCTTGTACTTGAGCACCTTCCGCAACGTCTCGTTCCGCGGCAACCCATCCGTGATCTCCAGCTGCTCCGGCAGCTTGTGCACCGACAACCCCGCCCCCCGCAGATAGGACGTGACGGCGTCGAGCGTCAACTCCTCGGCGCCCGCCACCTGTTCCACCACCGCACACACCCGCTCCCCCCTCTCCGCGTCCGGCAGCCCGATCACCGCGACGTCCGCCACCCCCGCGTGCTCGTGGAGCAGGTCCTCGATCTCCTTCGCCGAGATGTTCTCGCCCTTGCGGATGATGACGTCCTTCAGCCGCCCGGTGAGGACGAGATGCCCGGAGTCCGTGACATGCCCGAGGTCGCCGGTGATGAAGAAGCCCTCGCCGTCGAACGCCGCGGCGGACTGGACCGGATCCAGGTAGCCCTGGCAGACGGCCTCGCCGCGCAGGCGGACCTCGCCGTCGACGATGCGTATCTCCATGCCCGCGGGCGGCCGGCCCTCCGTCGTGGCGAGGTTGTCGGCCGTGTCGTCGGGCGCGCCCATGGTGATCATGGGGACCTCCGTCATCCCGTACCCGTGGGTGAGCCCGCAGCCCATCTCGCGCACGACGGCGTGGTAGATCTCCGGCGGCTTGGGCGCCCCGCCCCCGGCCAGCAGCCGCAGGCTGGGGATCAGCGGCTGCCCGGGCTGTTTGCGCTGCTCGGCGAGGAACATCGAGTAGAACGCGGTGGATCCGCCGGCGACGGTCACCCCGTGTCTGCGGTAGTCCTCCAGCGCGTCGGGCAGCGCGAACTGCTCGAACATCACCGCGGGGAAGCCGTACAGCAGCAGCATCACCGTGTAGTCGGGCCCGGCGATGTGTGCGAAGGGGAAGGCCATCGAGCCGACGTCGTCGGCCGACAGATGCAGTGCGTCTGCCAGGCACGCGCCGCCCGCGATGAGGGAACGGTCGGTGTGCAGCACGCCCTTGGGTTCGGAGGTGGTGCCCGAGGTCCAGTAGATCCAGCGCACGTCCGTCCCGGATTCCGGCGGTGGTGGCAGGACCGCCGGATCGGCGTCGGGCAGCGTGTCGTACGCCGCGAAGACCAGCGGCGGTTCGGGCAGTTCCAGCGCGAGCCGGTGCGCCATGCCCGCGTGGTCGAAGCCGCGCCAGGTCCCCGGCACGGCGAAGAACGCGGCCTTGGACTCCCGTAGTGCGAAGCCGACCTCGCGGTCCCGGTAGAAGGGGATGACGGGCGACTGTACGGCGCCGATGCGGGCGAGCGCGAAGGAGAGCAGCGCCGTCTCGATCCGGGTCGGCAGCTGCCAGGCGACCACGCTTCCCGGCCGCACGCCCAGTTCGTACAGACCGGCCGCGACCCGCTCCGAGCGGTCCCGCAGTTCGCCGAAGGTGAGGCTGCGGCTCTCGTGGAGGAACACGGGCCGGTCGGGGGTGAGCGCCGCCCTGCGCCGGAGAAGTTCCCAGAGGGTGCGCGATGCGCCCAGGGCGTGTGCGGTCTCGTTCATGGTCCGTAACCCTCCATTGCTGACGGGTAGTCAGATCGTGCCGAGAGCGTAGGGCTCACCGCCTTGTCGGTCCAGGGGTGCGGGGCTAGCCTGATTTCTGACGGGTCATCAGATTCAGCGCTGTCCGGCGGCCGCACCGGGCACGGCGGAGGGGACACCATGACGGAACTGCCTCGGATCATCAGCGTCGACGACCATGTGATCGAGCCGGCCCACCTCTTCGAGACCTGGCTCCCGGCGAAGTACCGGGACCGCGGCCCCCAGCCGCTGACCGCCGGCATCGGCGAGCTCGCGTACGTCGCCGGGAAATACCAGATCACCATGGATCCCGACGGCCCCCCGACCGACTGGTGGATCTACGAGGACCTCAAGTTCCCGTACAAGCGCAATATCGCCGCCGTCGGCTTCGACCGCGACGACATGACCCTCGAAGGCATCACCCGCGCTCAGATGCGCCGGGGCTGCTGGGACCCCAAGGAACGCCTCGCGGACATGGACCTCAACCATGTGGAGGCGAGCCTGTGCTTCCCCACCTTCCCGCGCTTTTGCGGGCAGACCTTCGCCGAGGCCCACGACAAGGAGGTCGCGCTCGCCTGCGTACGCGCCTACAACGACTGGATGGTCGAGGAGTGGTGCGGCGACAGCGGCGGCCGGCTCATCCCGCTGTGCATCATCCCGCTCTGGGACATCGGCCTGGCCGTCGCGGAGATCAGGCGCAATGCCGCACGCGGCGTGAAGGCCGTGACCTTCTCCGAGATCCCCACCTATCTGGGGCTGCCGTCGATCCACTCCGGCTACTGGGACCCGTTCTTCGCGATCTGCCAGGAGACCGGCACGGTGGTGAACATGCACATCGGCTCCAGCTCCCAGATGCCCGCCGCATCCCCGGACGCCCCGCCCGCCGTGCAGGCCTCGCTCAGCTTCAACAACGCCATGGCCTCGATGATGGACTTCCTCTTCTCCGGCGTCCTGGTGAAGTTCCCGCGGCTGAAGCTGGCGTACAGCGAGGGCCAGATGGGCTGGATTCCGTACGCCCTGGAACGCGCCGACGACGTGTGGGAGGAGCACCGGGCCTGGGGCGGGGTGCGCGATCTGATCCCCGAGCCGCCCTCGACGTACTACTACCGGCAGATGTTCTGCTGCTTCTTCCGCGACAAGCACGGGATCGCGTCCCTCGACGTCGTCGGCCGTGACAACGCCACCTTCGAGACCGACTACCCGCACGTCGACTCGACCTTCCCGCACACCAAGGACGTCGCACTCGACCACGTCAAGGGCCTGGACGACGAGACGGTCTACAAGCTGATGCGCGGCAACGCGATCCGCATGCTCGACCTCGACCTGGATCGTTGATGGACCTCACGTACACCGAGGAGGAAGAGGTCTTCAGGGCGCGGCTGCGCGAGTGGCTGGAACTCTCGCTGCCGAAGCTGCCCGCCCGGCCCGACCCGCTGGACTGGCCGGGCCGCCGGGCGTACGACACCACGTGGCAGCGGATGCTGTACGACGCCGGTTACGCGGACGTCCACTGGGACGCGTCCCCCACCCAGCGCCTGATCTTCCTGGAGGAGACCGAGCGGGCGGGCGCGCCCTATGTGGGCGCGAACTTCGTCGGGCTGCTGCACGCGGGGCCCACGATCGCCGCCGAGGGCACGGCCGGGCAGCGCGAACGCTGGCTGCCGCCCGTACTGCGCGGCGACGAGATCTGGTGCCAGGGCTTCAGCGAGCCGGACGCCGGCTCGGACCTCGCCTCGCTGCGTACGAAAGCCGTCCGGGACGGCGACGCCTATGTCGTCACCGGCTCCAAGATCTGGACCTCGCACGCGGAGGTCGCCGACTGGTGCGAGCTGCTGGTGCGCACCGATCCGGACGCGCCCAGGCACCGCGGTATCTCCTGGCTGGCCATGCCGATGGACACGCCCGGGGTCACCGTCCGCCCGCTGCGGACACTGGCCGGGTCGGCGGAGTTCGCCGAGGTGTTCCTGGACGAGGTCCGGGTGCCGGTCGCCAACCGGGTCGGCGAGGAGAACGACGGCTGGCGCGTCACCATGGTCACCCTCTCCTTCGAGCGCGGCACGGCCTTCGTCGGCGAGGTCGTCGCCTGCCGCCGTACGCTCGGCGAACTGGCCGCCGCCGCACGGGCGAACGGCACCTGGGACGATCCGGTGCTGCGCCGCCGGCTCGGCCGACTGGGCGCCGATTTTTGCGCGCTGTGGCGGCTCATCCAGTGGAACGTCAGCGAGTCCCAGCAGACGGGCGGAGTACCCGGCATCGGCGGCTCGGTCTTCAAGCTCCGCTACTCCCACGCGCGACAGGAGCTGTACGAGGCGGCCGCCGAGGTCCTCGGACCCGATGCCTTCGACCTCGACCGGCAGTGGGCCGCCGACCGGCTCTCCTCGCTCTCGTACACCATCGCCGCAGGCACCTCCCAGATCCAGCGGAACATCGTCGCCGAGCGGATCCTCGGCCTGCCGAAGGGGCGCTGATGGACTTCCGGTTGACCGACGACCAGCGTGCCCTTCAGAGGGGCGTACGGGAATTGCTGGCGGGCCGCTTCGGGCCCGAGGCGCTGCGGGCCGCCGTGGACCGCGGAGGCACGGTCGACCGTGAGCTGTGGCGCGAGCTCGGCGCGGCCGGATTCTTCTCGCTGCGCCTGCCCGAGGCTCAGGGCGGTGCCGGGCTCGGGCTGCCCGAGGCGGCCCTGGTCTTCGAGGAGGCGGGCCGGGCGCTGCTGAACGGGCCGCTGGTGGCGACCCATGTGGCCGCCGAACGGATCCCGGAGGCGGCGGACGGCACCTGCGTCGTCACCTGTGCGACCCAACTGCGCTCGCTGATCCCGCACTTCGCCGAGGCGGATGCGGCCCTGGTGATCCACGGCACCGGGATACGCAAGCGGGACCCGAAGGATCTGCCCCACACCCGTCCCGTGCGGTCCATGGACCCGCTCACTCCGGTGCACCGGATCCCGGACGGGACGCCGAAGGCCCCGCCGCGCCCGGACGCCGTGCTCCTGACCGCCGCCGAACAGCTCGGCAGCGCCGCCCGCACCACGGAGACGGCCGTGCGATACGCCAGGGAACGCGAACAGTTCGGGCAGCCCATCGGCGGCTTCCAGGCAGTCAAGCATCTGTGTGCCCAGATGCTCGTACGCACGGAACTGGCTCGCAGCGCCGTCTACGCGGCCGCCCTCACCGAGGACTTCATCGAGATCGCCGGCGCCAAGCTGCTCGCCGACGAGGCCGCGGTGCGCAATGCCCGCGACTGTCTTCAGGTGCACGGCGGGATGGGCTTCACATGGGAGGCGGACGTGCATCTGCATCTCAAACGGGCCTGGCTGCGCGGGCAGATGTGGCTGACCGCCGCGGAGGCGGAGGAGATCCAGGCGGATGCCTTGGCCTCAGCACTCTGAAGCGTCACTGAGCGTCGATACCGGGTTGTGTCCTTGGGACGACTCGTCACGGGCCGGAGTCGGGGTCACGCTCCGGTACCCTCCGTGGGATGCGAGTGCTTCCGAGGCAGGATTGTCACGGTGTTGCCGGTGCGGCGGCTCCGGGCCCGGGAATGCGCGCCGCTCGCCCCCTGCGAGTACGGGCTGCGAGCCTCTGTTCGACTCCCCGCAACGTGCGTCGCACAGTATGCACCACGGGTACTCCTTCGCGCTGGAATATGCCCGAAGCGCTTGTTGCGGTGACTGTACGTCAACCATGCTGTCTCGTAACGGAGTCACGTTCGGTGACCTGGTCGAGGACCTTGTCGATGCGCGAGGCGATGTGTCCGCCGGTTCGGATGGTGTGAGCGGTGCAGGTGCTTCTGGTTCAGTTGGAAGTCGGGCCCGACCCGGCGGAGGTGGGACGAGCCCGTAGGTGGGCGCGATCGCGGCTCGCAGGGTCCGGGATAGGGGACGACGAGCCGCTGGCCGAGACACTGATCCTGCTGATCTCGGAACTGGTCACCAACGCGGTCGTGCACACCGGCTGTCCGGCGGTCCTGCGCATGCTGTTCGGCGCGGGAGTGACCGAGGCCGGGACGGTACGGGTGGAGGTCGCCGACATCAGCGCCTGCCCGCCGCAGCCGCGGCACGCCGAGGGGGACGACACCAACGGCCGCGGCCTCGAACTCGTCGACGGACTCGCCGACCGGTGGGGCTGGCAGCGCGAGGGCGTCGGTAAGTCCATCTGGTGCGAGGTGGACCGGTGCGAGGTGGACCAGGGCGCGCCGGGGACTGTGTACGAGCCCGGAGTGCGGGGCTTCGTCACCACCCCGTAGGACTCACAGGACCGCGACCGGAGCAACGGGGGTTCCGGTGGCGCCGACGAACGGCTCGGGCATCGCGGACAGCAGGAATGCGTACCGCGTCGCCTCCGCACAAGCTGTGGACAGGCTCTCCAGGTTCCAGTTCTGGCCCTGGAGCATGCCCATCTCGACGAGATCGAGGGCGTGCACGGGCAGCCAGAGGTCCTCGATCTCCGGCGGGAAGATCTCGAAGGTGAGGGTGTCGTTCGCGACGGCGGCGACATCGTGGGCGTGGAACCACTCGGGGGTGCGGACCGACAGGCCCGGGGACGGATAGCCGTAGGCGTGCTTGTCGCCGCCGAGGACGACCTGGATCTGTCCCGTCCGTACGAGAACGATGTCACCGGGCCCGACGGCGACACCGCCGAACTCCGCGGCCTCGTCCAGATCCTCGGGCGTCACGGCATGCCCGCCGGGCAGCCGGTCCAGCCCCTTGGCGCGTGCGACATCGAGCAGGACACCGCGGGAGACGATGTACGGGGCCTTGTCGATGCCGCTGAACTGCGCGCGGGTGTGCGGGGTGATGGTGTCGGCGGGACGGCCGTTGTAGATCTTCCCCGAGTGGGAGACATGGGTCAGGGCGTCCCAGTGGGTCGCGGCCTGGAGCCCCATGGTCACGGCGTCGTCGCTGGTGGCGACGGTGCCGGGTCCGAAGAGCTCCTGGTTGATCTGGACCATGGTGTGCAGGGGGTTCACCCGGCCCGGGATGACACCGGTCTGGATGCCGTCCTGGTGGAGGGGGAGGGCGAGAGGTACGCGACGCCCGCTGCGGACGGCCTCGGCGGCGGCTCTGACGACCTCGTCCGTGATCAGGTTCAGCGTGCCCATCTCGTCGTCGGCGCCCCAACGGCCCCAGTTGTTCACGCGTTTGGCGATCTCGTGGAACTCGGCCGGGAGTGACATCGGGCTGCCTCCTGGGGCTTGTGCTCGAGTATCTGACTGACCGTAGAATCTAACGGTCCGTCAGAAACCGCGGGAAGGGGCCGGACGTGGGGAACTTCTTGGCAGGCAAGGTCGTCGCCGTCACCGGCGCGGGCCGCGGCATCGGCCGGGCCGTCGCCCTGGCCGCGGCAGCGGAAGGGGCGCGGGTCGTCGTCAACGACTACGGCGTCTCCATCGGCGGCGGCGAGCCGACGTCCGAGATCGCTTCGGCGGTCGTCAAGGAGATCGTCGCGGCGGGCGGCGAAGCGGTCGCCGTCGCCAACGACATCTCCACAATGGCCGGGGGCCAGCGGCTCGTGGACGTCGCGCTCGCCGAGTACGGGCGGATCGACGGAGTCGTGTGCGTGGCCGGGATCCTGCGCGAGCGGATGCTCTTCAACATGTCCGAGGAGGAGTGGGACCAGGTGGTCGCCACACATCTGAAGGGCACGTTCACGGTCTTTCGGGCTGCGTCCGCGGTGATGCGCAAACAGGGCGCCGGAACGCTGATCGGTTTCACCAGCGGCAACCACCAGGGGAGCGTGGCGCAGGCCAACTACTCCGCGGCGAAGGGCGGCATCATCTCGCTCGTCCGCAGCGCGGCGCTGGGCCTCAACAAGTACGGCGTCACGGCGAACGCGGTCGCGCCGGTGGCTCGTACGCGCATGTCCGCGAACGTCCCCATGGAGCTCAAGGAGATCGGCGAGCCGGAGGACGTGGCGGCGCTGGTCGTCTACCTGCTCTCCGACCCCGCCCGCGAGGAACGGATCACGGGCCAGGTCTATACGATCGCGGGCCCGAAGATCGCGGTGTGGGCGCAGCCGAGGGAACTGAGGGCGGGGTACGCGGAGGGCGGCTGGACCCCGGAGAGGATCGCGGACTTCCTGCCGGGGACGGTGGGGGTGGATCCGATGCCGATGCTGGCGCGGCTGGAGGAGATGGCGAGGGCGGCGGAATCGGGCGCCCGCCCGAACGCGTGACGGGGCCGCGCCTCGGTCGCCTGCGGCGGGCTTCACCCCACCCCGCCCTCCCCCTACGGCCTGGCGGCCGTGGGAGGTACCCCCATCCCGTAACCGGGGGCTCCGCCCCCGGACCCCCGCGCCTCAAACTCCCCCAGACTTCGTCCGGGGGGACCCCCACGGGGCTGAATTTCAGCCCGTCCGGCGATTGAGGACATGCGGCCGAAGGCCGCATACGGGGGTTCGGGGGCGAAGCCCCGGACGGGGTCTGGGGCTTCGCCCCAGTTACGGGAAGCGGCGGGGTGGGGGAAACACAACTCCTAGGAGACAACGTGGACTTCGAGTTCGGCCCCGCCGACGACGCGTTCCGCCACGACGCCCGCGCCTGGCTCACCGCGCACGTGCCCCGCACCGCCACCCCCCGCACCTGGGAGCGCCTGCTCGGCCGCGACGGCTGGATCGGGATCGGCTGGGCCGAAGCCGGGTACGGCAACCGGCAGGCCCGCCTTACGCAGCAGGTCGTCTGGGCCGAGGAGTACGCCCGCGCCGCCGCCCCCGCCCGCGTAGGCCACATCGGCGAGAACCTGCTCGCGCCGACGCTCATCGCGCACGGCACCGACGAGCAGAAGGCGCGCTTCCTGCCCGCGATCGCCCGCGGTGACGAGCTCTGGTGCCAGGGCTACAGCGAACCCGGCGCCGGATCCGATCTCGCCGGGATCAGGACCGCCGCGGTCCGGGACGGGGACACATACCGGATCGACGGACAGAAGATCTGGACCTCACTCGCCCAGGACGCCGACTGGTGCTTCGTACTGGCCAGGACCGAGCCCGGCTCGCAGCGCCACCACGGACTGTCGTTCCTGCTCGTCCCGATGGACCAGCCGGGCCGCATCGAGGTACGTCCCATCCGCCAGATGACCGGCACGAGCGAGTTCAACGAAGTCTTCTTCGACGGCGCCGAGGCCCGCGCCGAGCATCTCGTCGGCGGCGAGGGCAACGGCTGGCGCGTCGCGATGAGCCTGCTCGGCTTCGAGCGCGGGGTCTCCACGCTGACCCAACAGATCGGATTCGCCGAGGAGTTGGAGCGCGTGATCCGGCTGGCCCTGGAGAGCGGCGCCGCCGGTGACCCCGTGCTCGCGGACCGGCTCGTCTGCCAGTGGGCCGAGCTGCGCGTCATGCGCTGGAACGCCCTGCGCACGCTGGGCAGTTCGGATGATCCCGCCGACCCCGGCGCCCCCAGCGTCGCCAAACTGCTCTGGGGCGGCTGGCACCAGCGTCTCGGCGAGCTCGCCATGGCCGTCCGGGGCGCCGCCGCGGCCATCGGCCCGTACGACTGGAGCCGTAAGTGCCCGTACGAACTCGACGCACTCCAGCGCCTGTTCCTCTTCACCCGCGCCGACACGATCTACGGCGGCTCGGACGAAATCCAGCGCAGCATCATCGCCGAGCGGGTGCTCGGCCTACCGAGGGAGCCCCGATGAGAGGCGTCGTCTTCGACGGCAAGCAGCCCCAGGTGGTCGACGATCTGGAGATACGGGAGCCGGGGCCCGGCGAGGTGCTGGTCGCCGTCGCCGCCGCCGGGCTGTGTCACAGCGATCTCTCCGTGATCGACGGCACGATCCCCTTCCCCGTGCCGGTGGTCCTCGGGCACGAGGGCGCGGGCGTGGTGGAGGCGGTCGGCGCGGGCGTCGGCCATGTCGTGCCCGGCGACCATGTCTCGCTTTCCACGCTCGCCAACTGCGGCGCCTGCGCGGACTGCGACCGCGGCCGCCCCACGATGTGCCGCAAGGCGATCGGCCGTCCCGGCCGTCCGTTCACGCGCGGAGGCGAACCGGTCTTCCAGTTCGCCTCCAACTCCGCCTTCGCGGAACGCACGATCGTCAAGGCCGTCCAGGCGGTGAAGATCCCCTCCGAGCTGCCGCTGACGTCCGCCGCGCTGATCGGCTGCGGGGTTCTGACGGGCGTCGGAGCCGTACTGAACCGCGCAAAGGTGGAGCGCGGCGACACCGTCGTCGTCATCGGGACCGGCGGCATCGGGCTGAACGTCATCCAGGGCGCCCGGATCGCGGGCGCGTCCGCGATCGTCGCCGTCGACTCGAACCCGGCGAAGGAGGCCGTGGCCCGGCAGTTCGGGGCGACGGACTTTCTCCCGTCGGCCGACGGGGTGCGGGACATTCTGCCGACCGGCGCCGACCATGTCTTCGAGTGCGTCGGGCACGTCGGCCTGATCCGGCAGGCGATCGAGCTCCTCGACCGGCGCGGGCAGGCGATTCTGCTGGGGATGCCGTCGGCGACGGCGGAGGCGTCCTTCGTGCCCGCGGCGATGTTCCTGGACAAGTCCATCCTGGGCTGCCGTTACGGCTCCTCGCGCCCGCAGCACGACATCGCCCTGTACGCCGAGCTGTACCGGCAGGGCCGGCTGCTGCTGGACGAGCTGGTGACCGAGACGTATCCGGTCGAGGACTTCGCGAAGGCGGCGGACGACGCGCACCACGGGCGGGTGGCGCGCGGCGTGCTGACTTTCTGAGCCGCTCCTCAGCCTTCAGCGGCGGCGCGGAAAGCGCGCCGGTACGCGGTCGGCGGGACCCCCAGCGCCGCCTGCAGATGCTGCCGCATCGACTGCGCCGTGCCGAAGCCCGCGTCCCGGGCCACCTGGTCGACGGAGAGATCCGTGGACTCCAGCAGATGCCGGGCCCGCTCCACGCGCTGCCGCGTCAGCCACTGCCCGGGGCTGATGCCCGCCTCCTCGCGGAAGCGGCGCGTGAACGTCCGTACCGACATGGACTCCTGGTCGGCCATGTCGCGCAGCTGGATCGGCTCGTGCAGCCGGCTCAGCGCCCAGGCTCGCGCGCCGGTGGTGGTCGCCAACTGCGGTTCGGGGACGGGCCGGTGGATGTACTGGGCCTGCCCGCCGTCGCGGTGCGGCGGTACGACGGTGCGGCGCGCGACGTCGTTGGCGACGGCCGTGCCGTGGTCGCGCCGCACGATGTGCAGGCACAGATCGATGCCCGCGGCGACGCCCGCCGAGGTGAGGACGTCGCCGTCGTCGATGAAGAGCACGTCGGCGTCGACCTTGACGGAGGGGAAGAGCCGCTGGAAGTGCTCGGCGGAGGACCAGTGGGTGGTGGCGGGCCGCCCGTCGAGGTATCCGGCGGCGGCGAGGACGTAACCGCCGGTGCAGATGGAGACCATGCGGGTGCCGGGACGGATGTGTGCGAGCGCGCCGGCCAGCTCTTCGGTGAGCCGGCCCTCCTCGTAGACGGGACCCAGTTCGTACGAGGCGGGGATGACGACGGTGTCCGCGGTGGCGAGGATCTCCGGGCCGTGCTCGACGTGGATGTCGAAGTCGGCCTCTGTACGGACGGGTCCCGGGCGCAGCGAGCAGGTGACGATCTCGTAGAGCGGATGGCCGTCCGCGTCCTTGGCGCGGCCGAAGATCCGGTGCGGGATGCCCAGCTCGAAGGGAAGCAGCCCGGTCAGGGCCAGCACGACCACCCGATGCCTCTTGATCCGATGCGTTGTGACGTCACCCATGGCCCGATCCTATCGAATGCTGTCCCTCGGGCCACTCGATGGCGGGGATCCGCCCCCGGATGCTGAGTGACGTGAACGAGACAACCGCCCCGCACCACAGCCCGCCCGCCCTCCGTCGTCCTCCTCGTATTCACCGCGCCTGGTTCGTCGCCGTCGTCACCTTTGTGACGATCATCGGCGCCGCGGCGTTCGCGTCCCTGCCCGGTCTGCTGATCGAGCCGCTGCACGAGGAGTTCGACTGGTCGCGCGGCACGATCGGCTTCGCGGTCTCGGTCAATCTCGCGCTGTACGGGCTCACCGCGCCGTTCGCCGCGGCGCTGATGGACCGCTTCGGCATCCGCCGGGTGGTCGCCGTGGCCCTGTCGGTCATCGCGCTCGGCTCCGGGCTGACGGTCTTCATGACGACGTCCTGGCAGCTGGTCCTGTACTGGGGAATCCTGGTCGGCCTGGGCAGCGGCTCGATGGCGCTGGCCTTTGCCGCGACGGTCACCAACAGATGGTTCGTGCGGCGGCGCGGTCTGGTCACCGGCATCCTCACCGCGGCCGGCGCCTCGGGCCAGCTGGTCTTCCTCCCCCTCCTCTCCTGGCTGGTCGAGCACCACGGCTGGCGCCCGGCCGCGATCACCGTCGCGCTCTCGGCGCTGGCGGTCGTCCCCTTCGTCTGGCTGCTGCTGCGCGACCACCCGGCGGACGTGGGGATCGCGGCGTACGGCGCGGAGGGCTTCACCCCGAAGCCGGGCCCGGTTCCTGGCGCGGCCCGCCGAGCGCTCAAGGTGCTGTTCCGGGCGGCCCGCACGGGGCCGTTCTGGCTGCTCGCGGGCACTTTCGCGATCTGCGGCGCATCGACGAACGGCCTGGTCAAAACCCACTTCGTGCCCGCCGCCCACGACCACGGCATGCCGATCACGGCGGCCGCGTCGCTGCTCGCGGTGATCGGTGTCTTCGATGTCGTCGGCACGATCGCGTCGGGCTGGTTCACCGACCGCTTCGAGGCCCGGCGGCTGCTGGCGGTCTACTACGCGCTGCGCGGCATCTCCCTGCTCTTCCTGCCGATGCTGCTGGCACCGTCCGTCCACCCGCCGATGCTCTTCTTCATCATCTTCTACGGCCTCGACTGGGTGGCGACGGTCCCGCCGACGATCGCCCTGTGCCGCGAGCACTACGGCGAGGACAGCGCGATCGTCTTCGGCTGGGTCCTGGCCTCCCACCAGGTGGGCGCGGCGGCGGTGGCCTTCGCGGGCGGCGTGGCGCGGGACGTGTTCGGCTCGTACGACGTGATCTGGTACGCCTCGGGCGCGCTGTGCGCGGCGGCGGCACTGATGGCCCTGGTCATCCGCCGCAGACCCCTGGCCCCGCTGCCGGCGGCGCTGCCGGTCTCCCTTGTGAAGGGTGCGCCGGACCCGGTTGCCTGACGCGTTCACGGGAGGCGCTCACGGAGGTCCCGCTCCCGGCCTCGGCCGTTCAGCGGGCGAGGAGGTCTCGAAGTTGCTTGAGGACCCCGCTACCGCCTCCGGCGTCATGGGTGAGCAGATAGAACCGAGGAGGGGGAGTGCCGCCCTCACGTGATGAAGCGGCCGAACTTCCCCCGGTGGAAGAGCAGCGGCGTGGCCTCGTCCGCCGCTCCGAGCGCCGCCACCCGGCCCACCACGATCAGATGGTCGCCGCCGGTGTGCACGGCCTGGATCGTGCAGTCGATCCAGGCCGGTACGGACTCCAGGCGCGGCGACCCGGTGGCCGGTGCGCGGTCGTACGGGACGCCGGCGAACTTGTCCGCGCCGCTGACCGCGAAGCCCCGGCATAGCTCGCCCTGGTGCGCGCCCAGGACGTTGACGCAGAAGGCGCCCGCGCCGGCGATGCGCGGCCAGGTCGTCGACGTACGGGCGACCATGAAGGCGATCAGCGGGGGATCGAGTGAGAGTGAGGCGAAGGACTGGCAGGCGAAGCCGGCCGGGCCCATCTCGTCGTACGCCGTGACGACCGTGACGCCGGTCGCGAAGTGGCCCAGTACGCGCCGGAATTCACCCGGGTCGACGGGCAGCCGCTCGTCGTCACCGACGGCCCGCAGGTCCGGGCGCGGCAGGGCGTCGAACGGCTCGGTGGCCGTGGGGGCCCCGACCGACCTGAGGTATCGGACGGCGGTGGCCGCCATCCCTGCATGTCCCATCACATCAGCCATTGAAGCTGACGCATCGTCAGATTGGAAGGGGATCGGCCGAGCAGCAACTATCCGTGAGCCCACGGCGTCCCACAGGGGCAGGTGGATGGGGCTTCGTGTCTCCCCGGCTCGGACGGCATCCTCCGTACGACGGGGCGGTTCGGAGACCCGAAGGTGTATTTCAGCACGGGCGGTCCCGAGTCGGCGGGTGGCCGTGTCGAGATGGTCGTCTACCGCGGAGACGTGGACGGCGGCTGACTACAGCCCCCGGTACCGCGGAGTCCGGCGTTCCACGAAGCTCGCCACGCCCTCGTTCGCGTCCCTCGTCGTCATGTTGATCTCCTGCGCCGCCGCCTCCGCGGCGAAGGCCGTGGCCAGGTCCGACTCCAGCGACGCGTTCACCAGCTGCTTGGTGAGCGCGAGAGCCCGCGTCGGTCCGGCCGCCAGCCGGTCCGCCCACTCGCGGGCCGTCTTCTCCAAGTCCTCCGCGGCGACGACCCGGTTGACCAGGCCGATCCGTTCCGCCTCGGCCGCCGGGAGCGCGTCGCCGAAGAACATCAGCTCCTTCGTGCGCTGCGGTCCGATCAGCCGGGGCAGCAGATACGCCCCGCCGCCGTCCGGGACGAGGCCGCGGCGTACGAACACCTCGATGAACTTGGCGGTTTCGGCCGCCAGGACCAGATCACAGGCGAAGGCCAGATGCGCGCCTATGCCGGCGGCGGTGCCGTTCACCGCGGCGATCACGGGCTTCTCGCAGTCCAGTACCGCGCCGATCAGCCGCTGCGCCCCCAGCCGTATCGTCCGCGCGACGTCCCCGGCGACCCGCTCCCGGCCGGTCTGCGCGGTGCCGCGCAGATCCGCGCCCGCGCAGAAACCCCGGCCGGTGGCGGTGATGACAATGGCCCGGACCTCCGGGTCGGCGGACGCGGCGTCGAGCAGTTCCATGATCCTCTCCCGCTGGTCCCGGGTGACGGCGTTCATCGCCTCGGGGCGGTTGAGGGTGATCCACCAGACGCCGCCCTCCGCGCGGTGCAGCAGATCGCCGCTCACCGGCACACCGCCAGCGCGTCCAGTGCCACCGCGCCCTGACCGCGCGGCAGCACCATCAAGGGGTTGATGTCCAGCTCGGAGAGCTCGTCGCCCAGTTCGAGGGCCATCCGCTGGATGCGCAGCACGACTTCCACCAGCGCGTCCACATCCACCGGCGGCCCGCCCCTGACCCCGTCCAGCAGGGCGCGCCCACGCAGTTCGCCGAGCATCGCGCGTGCCTGGTCCTCGCCGAAGGGAGGAACGCGTACGGCCGCGTCGTGCAGGACCTCGACCAGCACCCCGCCCAGGCCCACCGTCACCGTCGGTCCGAACAGCGCGTCCTGGGTCACGCCGACGACCATCTCGACGCCCCGTTCGACCATCTGGCAGACCAGGATCCCGTCCAGGTCCACGTCCTCGTAGCGTGCGATGTCGGTCAGCTCGCGATAGGCGTCACGTACCTGGCTGGCCGAGGTCAGCCCGACCTTGACCAGGCCCAGTTCGGTCTTGTGGGCGAGCTGCGTCCCGGACGCCTTCATGACGACGGGGTAGCCGACCAGGCCCGCGGCCCGGACCGCCGCCGCCGCGCTGGTCACCAGCTGTTCGCGCGGCACGCGGATGCCGTACGCCCGCAGCAGCGACTTCGCCGCGTGTTCGCTCAGCTGCTTGCCCGGGCGCATCAGCGCCTGCGCCTTGCGGAAGGAGGGGGACGGGGTGCGCGGCGCCTCGTCGAAGGGCGAGAGGTAGCCGGTGGTGAAGCGGTGGTGGTCCAGATAGGCGCGGACGGCCGTGATGCAGTTGCCGAAGGTACGGAACGTGGCGAGGCGCGAGGACCCGAGCAGCGTCTCGCGGTACGCCGCCTCCGTACCCACCGGCGACCCCCACACCACACACACCAGCTTGTCCGTGGCCTCCGCGGCGTCCACCAGGTCCTGGGCCAGCTTGTCGCTCATCGGCGGGAACGGGCCGGTGATGGGACAGATCAGCACCCCGACGGACGGGTCGTCGAGTATCGCGTCGATGATCTTGCGGCCGCGCCAGTCGCCCACCGGGTGCCCGCCGTTGTCGACGGGGTTCGCGACGCTCAGATACTCCGGTATCCAGGTGTGCAGTTCGGCCTGCTTGGCCTCGGAGAGCCGCGGGAGCTTCAGCCCGGCCGCCGCCGCCAGGTCCGAGAAGTGCGCGCCCGTGCCGCCGGAGATCGAATAGACGACGACGCCGTCGGCCACCGGCCTGCGCGCCCGCGCCAACAGCGCGGCGGTGTCCTGGAGTTCGTCGAGCCCGTCCACCCGGATCACCCCGAACTGCCGCATTGCCGCGTCCACCACCTGGTCCGCGCCGGTCAGCTTGCCGGTGTGCGAGGCGGCCATCCGCGCGCCGGTCTCGGTCCGCCCGACCTTGACCGCGACGACCGGGACTCCGCGCTGCGCGGCCCGGTCGGCGGCGAGCAGGAAGGAGCGGCCGTCCTTGATGCCCTCCACGTAGCAGGCGATGGCCCCGACCTCGGGTCGCTCGGCGAAGTACGAGATGAAGTCGGCGGTCTCCAGATCGGCCTCGTTGCCGGTGGGCGCCCAGTGGGAGAGCCGTATGCCGAGCTCCTGCAGGGCGAAGACGGGCCGTCCCTGGTGCCCCGACTGGGTGATCAGCGCGATCGCCGGTCCTTCCAGGTCCTCCCGGAACTTCTCGAAGGCGTTGAGATTGGTGTTGGGCCCGAGCAGCCGCAGCCCCGACCGCTCCACCGCGGCCGCCAGCCGCGTCTGCGCCGCCGCGCCCTCCTGGCCGGTCTCGGCATACCCGGATGCGAAGGCGACGGCGAACTTCACCTTGGCCTCGGCCAGTTCCTCGATGACCGGCAGCGGATCGCCGACCAGCAGCACGGCGAGATCGACCTGCTCGGGCAGCTCGGCGACGGAGGGCACACAGCGCAGTCCGAAGACGCTCTCCCGGGAGGGATGCACGGGGTACAGCCGCGCGCCGACGCGCCGGGCCCAGTCGACGAGCTGCCGGGTGATACCGGTATTGGGCCGCCCGTCGGCGTCGGACGCCCCGACGACGGCGACGGACGCGGGCCGGAAGAAACGGTCCAGATCAGGCACCGGCGCGTACAACGGCCGTCCGCTGACATCCAGATCGCCGTCGACCGCGGTGATGGCGGCCGTGTCATGGACGGCGTTGCGGGGCTGTTCCCCGCAGGCCACCACACGTGCGCGGAGGTCGGAGGTGAGGGTGCCGTGGGTAGATCCAAGCATCGCTGTGCCCCGCTCCTGCTCGTTGGCGGTTAACTGACGCATAGTCAGATTACAGACCTGACGACCAGTCAGGAACACTCCTGCGGGCAAAGCCTGGAGGCGGGCGGCGGTTCGGGGTCCGGCTCCGGGGGATTCCATACCCGCCCTTGGTGCCCGGAAGACGGTTCGATTCAGCCGACCTTCCCTGCGCGGAGTGCGGAGTGCGGGGTGCGGGGTGCCGGCGGTGCGCCTGCGGCGGGCCCAGTCCCCACCCCGCCCTCCTCCTACGGCCTGGCGGCCGTGGGAGGTACCCCCATCCCGAACTGGGGGCAAGCCCCCAGACCCCCGTATGCGACCTTCGGCCGCATGTCCTCAAACGCCGGACGGGCTGAAGGGCGGCTCAGCCCCGCGCCACCGCCCGCGCAATCCGCCGCGCGTCCAGCCCCATCTCGCGGAACATCCCGCTGATCGGGTTCGTGAAACCCGTGAAGTACAGCCCCGGCGCCGCCCCCGGCGACCTCCCCCCGTGCACCACCGGCCGTCCCCGTTCGTCCAGGACGCCGAGGTGGCCGACCAGGCCTTCCAGTGCCCGGCGGTAGCCCGTCGCCGCGATCACCGTGTCCGGGGAGATCCGAGTGCCGTCCGCGAGGACCGCCTTGTCGGCGTCGAAGGAGTCGAGCGCCGCGACCGGTTCGACCTTTCCGGTGCGTACCGCGTCGATCAGGCCCACGTCCTGGACCGGGATCGCGCCTTGCTTGACGCGGGAGTACAGGCCCGTGTCCGGGCGCGGCAGGCCCTGTTCCGCGAGGTCGGGCACGGCGATCCGGCACATGATCTCGCCCGCCCGGTCCACGGCGCGGACCGGCAGCCGGCGGACCAGGATGCCGGTGCGCTGGGCGGGCCAGCCCGCCGTCGAGCGGCGGACGATGTGCGGGATCGTCCGCACGGCGATCCGGACCCGGGTGGCTCCGCCCTCCACCAGGTCGACGGCGATCTCCGCGCCCGTGTTGCCGACGCCGACGACCAGCACGTCCTTGCCCGCGTACGGCGCGGCGTTGCGGTACTCGCCCGCGTGCAGCAGTTCACCGGTGTACGCCTCGCGGCCCGGCCAGTCCGGCAGTCGCGGGGTGTGGTTGTAGCCGGTGGCCACCACGACGGCCCGTCCGGTCAGCTGCCGGCCGCCGGTCGCGTGGAGCAGCCAGTCGGCTCCGGACTGCTCGATACGGGAGACCTCGACGCCCGTCACGATCTCCAGCTCGTGGAACTCCGCGTACTTCTCCAGGTAGCGGATCACGTTGTCGCGGGAGACCCAGCGGCCGAACGACCGCGGCATCGCGAGGCCGGGCAGCCCGGAGAGCCGCCGGGTGGTGTGCAGGTGCAGCCGGTCGTAGTGGCGGCGCCAGGACGCGCCCACGGACTCGGACTTCTCCAGCACCACCGCTCGTACGCCCCGCTCCCGCAGTGCCGCTGCTGCCGCGAGACCGCCCGGGCCGCCGCCGATGACGTAGACGGGCCGGTCGTTCGTGAGGGCGATGTCCTTTTCGTCGGGCATGAACCGTGAGCGTAATCGCGCGATTACTTGATGGGTCTCAGTCAAGACGGGAATCGGTTGCGAATTCATCACGCCGCACACCACTTGTTCACAAGCTGCCGCATCCCTTGCGCGCGAGCCCCCGATCCGCTGAACTGACGTGCCGTCAGAAGTCCGAGAGAGGGAGAGTCCGGGATGGAGACCGTCTGGCTCACCGGCGCCGAATGGCTTGCCGTACTCCGTATCGGTCTCGGCCTGTGGTGGCTGGAGAGCTGGCGCCACAAGGACAAGAAGGGCTGGTTCGAGCGCGGCACCGGCATCGCCTGGGCAGCCGACGTCGCGGGCAAGCACAAATGGCCCGTGGTGAAGAACGGCTTCGAGAAGGTGGTCCAGCCTCGCCCCAGGGCGATGGCGTACATCGTCGTCTACGCCGAACTCGCCCTCGGTCTCGGCCTGATCGTCGGCTTCCTCACCCCGATCGCCCTCGTCGGCGGCCTGCTGCTCAACCTGATCTATCTGGTCCTGATGATCCACGACTGGGCAGAACAGGGGCAGAACGCCATGATGGCCCTCATATCCTTCGTCGCCCTCTTCGCCATGTCCTGGCAGACCTGGTCCCTCGACAGCGCGATCGGATTCTTCTGATGTCCGCGGCCCCCCGCTTCGACCTGCCCGAGTCCGACGACTTCACCCGGCCCTTCTGGGACGCGGCCGCCGAGGGGCTGCTGCTGATCCGCCGTTGCCGCGCCTGCGCGAAGGCTCATCACTATCCGCGGGAGTTCTGTCCGTACTGCTGGAGCGAGGACGTCGACTGGGAGCGGGCGAGCGGCCGCGCCACGCTCTACACGTGGTCGGTCGTGCACCGCAATGACCTGCCGCCGTTCGGCGAGCGCGTCCCGTACACCACCGCGGTCGTCGATCTCGCCGAAGGTCCGCGGATGATGACCGAGATCGTCGAGTGCCCGGAGGCAGAGCTGCTGATCGGCATGGAGCTTGAGGTCACCATCCGTACGGAAGCCACGGAAGCCACGGAAGCCACGGAGGGTACGGAGGGGGACGGCGTGGCGGTGCCGGTGTTCCGGCCGGCGGGTCAGGGCCAGAGCAACTCCCTCACCCAGGAATCCTCTTCGCGCCGGTAGCGCAGCCGGACGTGCCGCCGCTGCCCGTCCCCCTGGAAGAACTCCACCTCGTACGCCCCCAGCACATAGAGCGTCCAGGTCGGCACGGGAGCGTCCGGCTCTCTCTGGGCCAGGTCCCATGCGGCCTGCGAGGCGTACGCCAACTCGTCCTGGGAGTCGAGGACTTCACTCTGACGGCCGGTGAGCGCTGCGGCCAGCGCGCCCGTGGAGCGGGCGTGCAGATCGGCCCGGCTCTCCGTCGAGCTGCCCGCCTTCACCCGTCCGCGGATCCGGACCTGGCGGCCCTGTGCCGCCCAGTAGAAGCCCAGGGCGGCCTCGCGGTTCGCGGCCAGGTGCCGGCCCTTCGCGCTGGTGGCGTGGGAGGCGAAGTGCCAGCCGCGCTCGTCCGCGTCGTGCAGCATCAGCGTCCGTACGTCGGGAACCCCCCGCTCGTCCACGGTCGCCAGCGTCATGGTGTGCGGCTCGACCTGACCGGCGGCCACGGCCTCCGCGAACCACCTGTAGAACAGCGGCAGCGGTCTGCCGGGCGCGGTGGCCGGGTCGAACTCGGGAAGCTCGGTGTCCCATACCCGCTGCGCGTGCAGCAGCGTACGGAACGCGTTCTGATCGTTGTCGCTGTGATCCATACCGTCCATACGGCCAGTCAACACCACTCCGTCTAGAGTGGTCAGCCGAGCGGAAGGAACACGCATGCGGCAGAACCTGGCCAGGCGCGCTGCACTGGTGGACGCGTCCATAGAAGTCCTCGCCCGCGAGGGCGCCCGCGGCCTCACCTTCCGGGCCGTCGACGCGGAGGCCGACGTACCCAAGGGCACCGCGTCCAACTACTTCACCAACCGCGACGATCTCCTCAACCAGGCCGGCGGCCGCATCTACGAGCGCATGCGCCCGGACGACGCGACGATGCAGGCCATGCTGCACGGCCCGACCACCCGCGCACGGACCGCGGAGCTGGTCCGCGAGGTGGTGGAGCGGGTCACCGCGTTCCGCACCGGATATCTCGCCCTGCTCGAACTGCGCCTGGAGGCCACCCGCCGCCCCGAGCTGCGGGCGGTGCTCACCGAGCGCGTCAGCGAGGACGTCGAGGCGAATGTCGCGGCCCACCTGGCGTCCGGTCTGCCCGGCGACGCCGACGCGGTCAGGATGATCTATCTGGCGACCAACTGGCTGGTGGTGGAGCGCCTCACGCTGCCCGACGTGTTCCCCGAGGAGCAGGCGGGCGATCTCATCACGGCCCTGGTCGAGCGGCTGCTGCCGCCGGACGAGTAGCTCGGCCGGTGGTGCGGTGGACGGTGACTCCTGAATCCCCGCGGCAACGGTAAGCCGGCGGGCCGGGCGGGGATTCATCGGTCCCGTCCGAGCACCACCGTTCCGGACGAGCAGAACCAGCCGCCCGTACCGGACGCCACCGCCAGTCGTGGCAGCCCTCCGTCCCGCCGCCGCACCTGATGGCCGCCCGCCTCGCCCCGAAGCTGCCGTACCGCCTCGACCAGCAGAAACAGCCCGCGCATCCCCGGATGGCAGGCGGAGAGGCCGCCGCCGTCGGTGTTCACCGGCAGCTCGCCGCCGAGCCCGATCCGGCCCTTCTCGACGAACGGGCCGCCCTCACCCTTGGCGCAGAAGCCCAGGTCCTCCAGCGTCACGAGGGTCATATAGGTGAAGGCGTCATAGATCTCGGCGATGTCGATGTCGGCGGGCGTGACACCCGCGCGCTCGAAGGCGAGGCGTCCGCTCACCGCCGCCGGGGAGACGGTGAAGTCCTCCCACTCCGACATCGTGGTGTGCGAGACGTACTCGCCGGTGCCGAGGATCCACACCGGATCCTTCGCCGTGTCCGGCACGTACTCCTCGGCCGCCAGCAGCACCGCGCAGCCGCCGTCGCTGCGGATGCAGCAGTGCAGTTTGGTGAACGGGTCCGCGATCACCGGCCCGTCCAGCACCTCGTCGACGGTGATCGGCTCGCGGAACATCGCGTCCGGATTGGCCGCGGCGTTCGCCCGCGCCTGGACCGCCACCGAGGCGAGCTGCTCCAGCGTCGTGCCGTACTGGTGCATATGGCGGCGGGCGGCCATCGCGTACTTGGCGATGAGCGTGTGCCCGTACGGGACCTCGAACTGGAGCGGTCCGCGGCCGCCGAAGGAGAGGTTGGAGGTGCGCCGGCGCGCCTTGATGTCGGCGCGTGCGGTCGATCCGTAGACGAGGAGCACGGCATTGGCGTGACCGGCCGCGATGGCGTCGGCCGCGTGTGCCGCCATGACCTCCCAGGTGGCGCCGCCCACGGCGGTCGAGTCCACCCAGCGCGGTTTCAGGCCCAGATATTCGGCGACCTCGACCGGGGCGAGGGTGCCGAGGCCGGCCGAGCCGAAGCCGTCGATGGCGGAGCGTTCGAGTCCTGAGTCGGACAGTGCCCGGCGCGCGGCCTGGGCGTGCAGGGCGTAGGGCGTGGGACCATCGATACGCCCGCAGTCCGAGAGGGATATGCCGACGATGGCGACCTTGCGCGGAGCTCGCGGGGTGGAAGGCATGAATCTGACGGTACATCAGATAACTCGGACGGCGTGGAGCGTATGCCCAGAAGCACTGCCGAAGACGTCGACGGCTACCTTGCCGAAGTGGTGGAGCCGGACCGGCTCACGGCGCTGGTGAGGATCCGGGAGCTGTGCCGCACGGAGCTTGCGGACTACGAGGAAGTCATGGCGTGGGGCATGCCCTGCTATCGCCCCCAGGGTGGTGAGCCGGAGATCTCCTTCGCCAATCAGAAGCAGTACATCTCCTTCTATCTGATGCGCCCTGACGTCCGGGAAGGCTTCGAGGAGCGGCTGGCTGACCAGGACATGGGCAAGGGGTGCCTGCGGTTCCGGCGGACCGAGAAGATCGACTACGACCTGGTGCGGGATCTGCTGCGGGCGACCGCGGCGGCGCCGGGCGAGGTCTGCTGAACCCACGGCCTCGTGCGTCTGTGTGCGCACCTCTGTGCTTCTGGATCCTCCCGCCCTAACATGACGGGCCGTCAGATACGGAGGGGATCCCATGGACACCGCCTTCACCGCGGAGCAGGACGAGATCCGTCGCACCCTGCGCGAGCTGCTGGCCAAACGGTCAGGACCGGACGAGGTCAAGGCCGCCGTCCGCACCGCCGCCGGGTACGACCCGCAGCTGTGGGCGCAGCTGTCCGAGCAGCTCGGACTGCCGGGCCTCGCGCTGCCCGAGTCGTACGGAGGCGTGGGCTGCGGACTCACCGAACTCGCGCTCGCCTGCGAGGAGACCGGGCGGGCGCTGCTGCCCTCGCCGCTGCTGGCCACGGCGGGGCTCGGGGCGCCGCTGATCGCCGCGCTCGGGACGCCCGAGCAGCGGGGCGAACTGCTGCCGCGTATCGCGGACGGCTCGCTGACCTGCGCATTCGCCGTGCCCGGCGGCAGCCTGGCGCTCGCGCTCGCACTGAGCGGCGACAACACCTCGGGGCAGTGGGCGGGCGGCGGCCGGGCCGGTGGCGTACAGGCGCGGCCCGGGGACTGTGGGGAGTGGCTGCTGTACGGGGAGGCCGGGCAGGTCCTCGACGGGCACAGCGCCGGACTGCTGCTGATCGCCGCGCACACGGGAGGGTACGCCCGCAGCCGTACGCTCCTGTTCCTGGTCCGGGCGGATGCGGCGGGTCTGTCGCGCACCCGGCAGACCTCGCTGGACGAGACGCGGCCGCAGGCGCGCATCGAACTGCGCAACTGCCCGGCCCGGCTGCTGGGCGAGGACGATGCGGCGGATGTGCCGGGGGCGCTGGCGGCCGTGGGGGCCGGGGCGGCGACCCTGCTCGCGGCGGAGGCGGTCGGCGCGGCGGCGAGCGCGCTGGACCGGACGGTGGAGTACGTCCGCGCCCGCGAGCAGTTCGGCCGGGCGATCGGCTCCTTCCAGGCGGTCAAGCACCGGCTCGCCGACCTGTACGTACGTATCCAGGTGGCACGCTCGGCGGCGTACTACGCGGCCTGGGACCCGGCCGAGGGCGGGCTGGCGCTGGCCCAGTGCCTTCAGGCGCTGCGGGTGGTGACGGGCGAGGCGATCCAGCTGCACGGAGGCATTGGCTTCACTTGGGAACACGAGGCGCACCTCTACTTCAAACGGGCGGCCTCCGACGAGCTGCTCTTCGGCCCGGTCCACAGGCTGCGCGCGCATGCGGCCGAACGGGCGGGTCTGTTCGCGGCGCGGTGAGGGGTGCGGGGTGCGGGCGGTGCGCCTGCGGCGGGCCTTGTCCCCTACCCGCCCCTCCCCGAACTGGGGCTCCGCCCCAGACCCCGCGCCTCAAGGGCCGCACATTCAGCCCGTCCGGCGATTGAGGACATGCGGCCGAAGGTCGCATAGGGGGTCCAGGGGGCGAAGCCCCTTGGTTACGGGAAGGGGCGGGGTGGGGAACAAAAAAGCCGACGGCGCCCCCCAAGGCAGGGACCGCCGTCGGCGTGACAGGACTCGGTGCAGGTAGCGCAGCTACTTCGTCGGCTTCTTGCCCGTGATACCCAAGTGCACCAACAGCGCCAGATTCGGCTTCAGTTCCGCCTGTTTCACACCCCAGGTCGTGAACCCCTTCTGATGCGACGCCACCGCCGCCAGCATCGCCACCAGCGATCCGGCCATCGCCGCCGGGCTGACGTCCTTGTCGACCTTGCCCCTGGACTGGAGGTCCTTCACCGAGTCCGTAAGAGAGTTGGTGACGGAGTTGAGGATCTTCATGCGGATCTTGTAGAACCGCTTGTCCCCCTCCGCGGCCCCCAGATCCACCACCCGAAGGATCGCGTCGTGGCGACGCCAGAAGTCGAGGAAGCCCTCGACGAGTTCCTCCGACGTTTGCCAGCCCGCCTTGCCGACCCAGGAGCGGCCGGAGACGAGTTCGGTCAACCCGGCGCCTTCCTTGGCCATTTCCTCGGCGATCTCGAGGACCGCGCCCTCGACGTCGGGGAAGTACTGGTAGAAGGTCGCGGGGGACGTGCCCGCCTTCCGGGCCACGTCGATGACTTTGACGTCCCGGTACGGCGAGGAGCTGAGCATCTCGCTGAGGCAGTCCAGCAGCTTCTGCCGCGTCGCCTGTCCGCGTCGCCCGGCCACGCGGCCGTCGACGGTGCGTACTTGTCCTGTCATGCCGTCAGCTTACCGAGGGGTGATCGGCGCGCGATTCGGCCGACTGCAAATGGGGTGCAGCAATAGTCTTATCAACAGCCTGTGGACAACTTCCGTGGACAACTCAACAATTCCGGGCCGCCTTCGCGCCGTATTGTCCGGATAATAAGGCAAATGTTCGATTCGATGCCCTGCGGCCCGCGTCGGGCGCGGCTAGCTTGAGTGTGACGGGTGCCACACCCTCCCCCTACGGCCTGGCGGCCGTGGGAGGTACGCCCATATCCCGCGCAGGGAAGGAACCAGGTCCATGGCCGCATTCCCAGAGGGCACGCCGTGCTGGGTGGACGCAGCGCTCCCCGACGTCGTGGCGGGCAAGCGCTTCTACGGTGAGCTGTTCGGCTGGACATTCCGCGAGGGTGACGGCCCGCAGGCCGACGCCTTCAGTGAAGACAAGCTCGTCGCGGCCCTCGTGCCCAAGACCGACGGCCGGATGCCCACCGTCTGGGGCGTCTACTTCGCCACCGCCGACGCAGGCACGCTGGGCCGCAAGATCAGGGACGCCGGGGGACAGGTGATCAGCGACCGCCAGCCGGTCGGGACCTCCGGCACGGCCAGCGTCGCCGCGGACCCCGGCGGGGCTGTCTTCGGGCTCTGGCAGGCGGGTGACAGGGACGGCTTCGAGAAACAGGGCGAGCCCGGATCCTTCTGCTGGGCCGAGGTGTACACCCGGGACCCGGAGCGGGTCGACGCCTTCTACGAGTCGGTCTTCGGCTTCGGGGGGACGGACCTGCCCGACTCCTCCGTCGACTTCCGTATGTGGTCGCCCGCAGGCGCCGAGCCCGGCGAAGACACCGCGATCGGCGGCCGCAGCGTGATCACCGACGCCTTCCCTGCCGAGATGCCCGGCCACTTCCTCATCTACTTCAGCGTCGAGGACTGCGACGACACCGTCGCGGCCGTCACCCGCCTCGGCGGGCGCATCCAGGCCCCGCCCTTCGACATTCCCTACGGGCGCATCGCCGTGCTCTCCGACAATCAGGGCGCGACCTTCGCCGTACTCGCGGAGCCGAAAGCCGCCTGACGGCGACCGGCGACCGGCGACCGGCAACCGGCAACCTGAAAGCGACCTGAAATTAAGGGAGTTGAGACGAACAGTGGTCTAGACCTGAGCCCGCCTACTGATCCATAGTGGGGTCCCCCACGACATGGAAGGACCCCCGTGTTCCGTACCCGAACCGCGCTCGGCCTCGCCGCCTGCGCCGCCGTCGCCGCCGGACTGCTCACCGCGACCCCCGCCTCCGCCGCCCGCCTGCCCTGCAACCTCGCCGGCAGCGGCAACGCCGCCTACGCCAATTGCTACAGCGGCTCCTCCTACACCTGGCGTCTCGTCGTCGACTGCGACGACGTGAGCAACCCGAAGTGGCCGGTCCGCGTCACCACCCTGTACGGGGCCTGGCACACGGGTGACGGCAGCGACTCGATCTCGTGCGAAGGCTCCCTGCGGGCCACCGGACGCCTGGAGGCGCGCGGCTGAACCATTTCAGGCCCCGATCCGTGCCCGAATACGGGTGAGACACCCCGATCCGCCCCCGGGTTCGCAACCGCCGCCTCCGACAGGAAGAATCAGGGTGCGCACCGCTGAGGGCTCGGTGGTGAGACGCTGCACGGGGCCGTAGGTGACGGGCTCCATTTCTTATGGGGCCCGTACGGGGAGGTGGCAGGCAAGTGATGGAGCAGCTGACGCAGCATGACCCGAGACGGATCGGTCCGTTCGAGGTGCTGGGCCGGCTCGGTGCCGGCGGCATGGGACTGGTGTATCTCGCCCGGTCCGCGTCCGGTCGCAGGGTGGCGATCAAGACGGTGCGTACCGAACTCGCCGAGGACCAGCTGTTCCGCGTCCGCTTCACCCGTGAGGTGGAGGCGGCGCGGGCCGTCAGCGGTTTCTACACGGCAGCCGTCGTGGACGCCGATCCACGGGCGGCCGTGCCCTGGCTGGCCACCGCGTACGTGCCTGCCCCCTCCCTCGAAGAAATAGTGAATGAGTGCGGGCCGATGCCGGCCCAGGCGGTCCGCTGGCTCGCGGCCGGGATCGCCGAAGCGCTGCAGTCCATCCACGGCGCGGGCCTCGTCCACCGCGACCTCAAGCCCTCGAACGTCCTGGTCGTGGAGGACGGGCCGCGCGTCATCGACTTCGGTATCGCGTCCGGCGTCTCCAACACCCGGCTGACCATGACCAATGTCGCCGTGGGCACACCCGCGTACATGTCGCCGGAGCAGGCGCGCGACTCCCGCAGCGTGACCGGCGCGAGCGATGTGTTCTCGCTCGGCTCCACGCTCGTCTTCGCCGCGACCGGGCATGCGCCCTTCCACGGCGCGAACCCGGTCGAGACCGTCTTCATGCTGCTGCGCGAGGGCCCGGACCTGGAGGGTCTGCCCGACGAGCTGAGGCCGCTGATCGAGTCCTGTATGCAGATGGAGGCCGGGCGGCGGCCCACGCCCGAGGATCTGCAGGCACAGCTCTCCCCCCATCTCTTCTCCTCCGGCAGCGACGACAGCGGGACCGCGTCCGCGTGGCTGCCCTCGCGGGCCACCGCGATGATCGAGCGGCGCCGCGGCGGACGGCCCACACCCCCGGCCCCTGCCCAGCCCGCCCCGCCCGTGCCCCAGGCACCTCCGCCCCGTCAGGGCGCCGACTGGGACTCCGCCTGGCGCGGCGGCAGCGACCCGCGTACGGGACAGGCCGCGCCGTCTCCCGTCGCGGCCCGGGCTCCCGTGCCCGCGGCCGCCGGGCCCGTGCGGCTGCCCGGTTCCAAGGTCCCGATCGGCCCCGGCCCCCGGGTCTTCGACGCGAGCCGCGGCGCGGTCGCCGAGGCCGGTCCCGCGACCGGCTGGGTCCGCCCGCCCGGCGGGCTGAACGGGGCCGAGGCGGCCACCAGCGCCGTCCCCGCACCGGCACCGGCCCCCGACCGGGCCCCGGCCGCACCGCCCACCTCACCCCCGGACGGTGCCACCGGACACTGGCGGCCCTGGCGTTTCAGGATGTCGAACGACGTCTGGGGCACGCCCGTGGTGGCCGGGGGTCTGCTGTACGTCACCTCCTTCGAGGTGCACGCGCTGGACGTGGGCAGCGGCCGCCGCCAGTTCAAGACCAAGGACGTGGCCTGGGCGATGGCCGTCGCAGGGGGCCGTATCCACGCCTCCGACGGTCCCTCGCTGTACGCCCTCGACGCCGCGAGCGGCGTCGAACGCTGGCGGCTCCAGACGGATGCGTGGGTGTACTCCCTCAAGGTCGACCGCGGCACGGTCCTCACCGGGACGCGCGGCGGCGGCGTACAGGCCTGGGAGGCCTCCAACGGCGAGAAGCTGTGGGAGACCAGCGGGGCGCAGAGCGACTTCGAGACCCCCGAGGCGGGGCCCGCGATCTTCGACGACACGGTGTACGTGTGGCAGGACGCGAGGCTGCGCGCGCTGGAGGCCCGTACGGGCGTCGAGCGCTGGTCGTACCCCGTCGGGGACGCGGCGTCCTGCGGCAATGTGCCGGTCCGCGTGCATCCCGCGTCCGACGGCTATGTCTATGTCGCGGCCGGCACCCGAGTCCTCGCCATCGACATCGCCAACGGACTCGTGCGCTGGCACTTCGAGGCCCCCGCGGTCTTCCTCTCGCCGCCGGTCTTCGCACCGGGCCCGGCGGTGACGGGCGGCGGCGTGTATCTCGCCGACTACCTCGGCACGGTGTACGCCCTGGACGCCACCACCGGCAAGGACCGCTGGCGTATCGCCACCGAGTCGCGCCAGTCCATCGAGCCGGTCCTGATCGCGGGCGGCAACGTCCATGTCGGCAGCGGCAGCGCGCTCTACACCCTGGACGCCGTCACGGGCACCCCGATGTGGCGCTTCGCCGCGGGCGGCGAGGTCATCGGCGCACCGGTCGTCGCGGACGGCCGCGTCCACTTCGGCTCCGCGGACCATGTGCTCTACACCCTCGATGCGAGCGGCGGCCAGCTGCGCTGGAAGCTCGCGACGGGCGGTGAGATCACCGGCTCCCCGGTGGCGCAGAGCGGTGTCGTGTACGCGTGCAGCAAGGACCGCTGTGTGTACGCGCTGGACGCGGTCAAGGGCACGGCGACCGGCCGGGGGGCGCCGGGATGACAGGGGCCGTCCCGATGGCGAGGGGCACGGTCCGGGCGTAGCGTCGTGATCGAGAGCGGCGCAGGGAGGGCCGATGATGATCCGCAACGTCATCGGCTCGATCCTCGCCCTCATCGGAGCGACGGCCGCCGTATGGAGCCCCTTCCGTGACTGGTACGACGGCCGTCACGGGCGCGACTACCGGATCCAGGACCTCTTCAACGGCATCTCGGACACCGAGGCCGAGCTGCTCGGCTCGCTCCTGCTGCCCTTCGCCTTCGCGGCCCTGGTGACCCTGATCGGCCTCGTCCTGCGCTCGCGGCTGCTGGTCGCGCTGTCCGGGGTGATCGTGCTCGGCTTCTCGGTCCTGTGGATGGTCCGCCAGGGACAGGCGGCGGGCACCCTGACCGTCGGAGGCGTGGGAGGCGGTCTCGGCTACGGGGTCGCCATGGCCGTGGGCGGCGGCGTACTGCTTCTGGTGGCCGCGGTGGTGATGAGCGGCCGTACGAGCCCGGAGTCGGATCACACCGAGCCCCTGATCCTTCGGTGATTCGCGACTGCTACGGTGTCGCGCGCTGTTGTCAGGTACATCAAGTACCGCAGCACTGGGGGAAGGTGGCCATCGTGCGCCGGCATGCAAAGCTCGCGGCCGTACTCGTTGTCGTGATGCTCGCACTGACAGGCTTCTCGAGTTCGCATACGACAGGAAAGGGCGGCAGGGGCGGCAAGAGCAGGTCGGGGAGCGGCGGGGGCGACGGTGGTGGCTGCTCGAACTCCAAGAAGTCGAACGGCGGTTACCGCGGCTACGACGATGACGACTACAGCTCGTCCGGGTCCTCGGGCTCGTCCGGCTCGGACTCGTACACCGCCTCCCCCACGCCGACGGCCTCGGCCACCACCGCCGCGCGCGCGTATGTCGTCGACTGCGTGAAAAAGGCCCGCGGCACGCGCAAGGCCGACACGTCCGCCACGGTGAAGGTCGTCGCGGAGGCGGGCGTCTCACACCGGTACGAGGTCGACGTGGTCTTCCTGGACGCCGTGGGCGATGTCGTCGACCGCGGATACACCAAGGTCACGCTGGACGGCGGCGAGACCAGGACGGTGCAGGTCAGGATGCAGAGCCCCAAGTCGGTCGCACGGGTGACGAAGTGCGAGGCGGAGGCCCTGGCCGACGACTGAGTGATCGATGCGCTGTGCTCAGCCCGTCCGGCGTTTGAGGACACGCCCGAAGGGCGTTCGGGGTCTGGGGCTTGCCCCAGTTCGGGAAGGGGCGGGGTGGGGAACAGGCCCGCCGCAGGCGCACTGTCCCGAGCTACCGCAGCCGGTACCCACCTCGCCCCCTTCCCCCCTCGAACAGCTCCGCCTGCTGTGCCGGCGGCACGTTCCCCAGGGCAATCAAGTGCGGCGCATGCGCCACCGCCTGCCCCCGCGCCCCCTCCCGCGCCGCCCACACCGCCCGCACCGTCCCCTGCACGGCCCCCGTCGGGTACGACGCAATGGTCCGGGCGCAGCCAAGCGCCGCGTCCAACGCCCCACCGGGCTCGGTGAGTTCGGACACCAGCCCCGTCTCGTACGCCCGCCGCGCCGACGTCCGCTCCGCCGTCCCCATCAGCGCCATCCGCGCCACCTCGCCGTACGGCATCCGCTGCGCCAGGTAGATCGTCTCGTACGCGCTGACCATGCCGTACGTCGTGTGCGGATCGAAGAACGTCGCCTCCCGCGAGGCCACCACGAACTCGCTCTCGCCGAGCAGATAGAACGCCCCGCCGCACGCCATCCCCTCCACCGCCGCGATCACCGGCTTCCACAGGTCGTTCGCCTTCGGGCCGATCGCGATCAGCGGATCGTCGATCGAGTACGGGGACGAGGGCTGCGGCACGTCCACCGAGCGGTCGATGCCGGTGCAGAAGGCCTTGCCTCCCGCGCCCGTCACCACGACCGCCCGTACGGCGTCGTCGAAGCGGAACTGCCTCCACACATCGGCCAGTTGGCTCGCCATCCCCAGATCGATCGCGTTGTGCTTCTCGGGCCGGTCCAGCGTGACGAGCGCGACGCCCGTCTCCTTCTCCGTCTCGACGCGCACGCTCATGCCCGCTCCAGAAGCCAGCGCGGCACGGTGATGTCGCCGAGGCTCGTGAACGCCACCTTCACCCCGGCGCCGATCCGCAGCCGCGCCGGGTCGACGGAGCCCAGCGGGGCGTCCGGCGCGGCGACCACATTGCCCACCAGCCGGATCCGGGGCGCGTCCAGCAGCTCGACGACGACTGCGTTGTACGGGGCCAGGGCCGCGTACGCGGGCAGCAGTGGCGGGTGGGGCACGACGTAGGACCAGATGCGGCCGCGACCGCTCATCCTGCGCCACTCGCTGTCGAAGGACCCGCAGTGCGGACAGCAGGGCCGCGGCGGAAAGCGCAGCTCGCCGCAGGCCGCGCAGTTCTGGATGCGCAGCTCGCCCTGCGCGGCGTACTCCCAGAAGGGTGCGCCGTCCTCGTCGAGAACCGGTGTGAGCATCTCAACTCCTCAGCAGAACAGCCGAAGTGGGCACGCCCTCGCCCGCCGTGACCAGGCAGGTCGCGGCGCCCGGCACCTGTGCGGTGGAGGTGCCGCGCAATTGCTTCACGCCCTCGTTGATGAGGTTGAAGCCGTGGACGTACCCCTCGGAGAGCCCGCCGCCGCCGGTGTTGAGCGGCAGCCGGCCGCCGATCTCCAGGGCGCCGCCCTCGGTGAAGGCCGCGCCCTCGCCCCGGCCGCAGAAGCCGTAGCCCTCCAGGGAGAGCGGTATGAGCGGGGTGAACGCGTCGTAGATCTGGGCGACGTCCACGTCCTGCGGGCCGAAGTCCGCGGTCTTCCACAGCTGGCGGGCGGCCGTCCATGCGGGTCCCGTAAGCGGGTCGTCGTTCCAGTAGTTGACCATTCCGTGGTGCTGGGAGGGCAGGCCCTGGGCGGCGGAGTGGACGTAGACCGGTTTGTGACGGCAGTCGCGGGCGCGCTCGGCGCTGACGACGACGCAGGCCAGCGCGCCGTCCGTCTCCAGGCAGTTGTCGAAGAGGCAGAGCGGCTCGCTGATCCAGCGCGAGGTCATATACATGTCGCGGGTCAGCGGCCGTTCGTACATCACGGCCGCGGGGTTCTGGTTGGCACGGTTGCGGCAGGCCAGGGCGACATTGAAGAGGTGGTCGCGGGTGGCGCCGTACTCGTGCATATAGCGCCTCGCGAGCATGCCGATCTCGTCCGCGGGGCGCAGCAGCCCGAAGGGCCGGGTCCACTGCGCGGGGGTGGGGAGCTGAACGGCGGTGTTCTTCCAGGGGCGGGGTCCCGAGCCCCTCTTCCGGGACCGCCAGGCGACCCCCACGCTCGCCTGTCCGGTCGCGATCGCACCGGCGAGATGGGCGATTGTGGCGCACGAACCGCCGCCGCCGTAGCCGGCCTTGGAGAAGAAGGTCACGTCACCGGCGCCGACGGACTTCGCGATCTCGACCTCGTCCGTCTCCTCCATCGTGTACGAGGCGAAGCCGTCGACCTCCGACGGGTGGATCCCCGCGTCGTCGAGCGCGGCGAGTATGGCCCGGCAGGCCAGGGTCTTCTCGGATTCGGGGAGTTGTTTCGCGAAGGCCGTCTGTCCGATCCCGGCTATCGCGACTGCGTCCTTGAGGCTCGCCATGAGGGGGAGGGTACAGCTAATCTGACGGGTAGTCAGCTACTAGTCGGCTACCGAGCGGAACTGCGGCGGGAGGGCTTGCGATGCGCGGCGACCTGGAGTGGGGCACCATCCCGAGGCTGGTACGGAGCGCTGCCGAACGGTACGCGGACCGGGAGGCCGTCGTCGAGGGCCGCACCCGCGTCTCGTACGCCGAACTGGGCGAGCGCGTCGAACGCGCCGCCGCCGCGTGCATCGCGGCCGGTGTGCGGCCGGGCGACCGGGTCGCCATCTGGGCGCCCAACACCCTCGACTGGATAGTCTCGGCGCTCGGCGCGGTGACGGCCGGGGCGGTGCTGGTGCCGCTGAACACCCGCTTCAAGGGCACGGAAGCCGCGTACGTACTCCAGCGCAGCCGCGCCAGACTGCTCTTCGTCACCGGCACCTTCCTCGGCACCTCGTACGTCGCGTCCCTCCGGCGCGCGGAGGTGGACCTGCCGCATCTGGAGCAGGTGGTGGTCCTCGCCGACAGCGCGCCCGAGGACTACCGCACCTGGAAGGACTTCCTGGCGGGCGGCGACGGCGTCACGGCCGCGGACGTACGCACCCGGGCCGACTCGATCCAGTCCTCGGCCCCCTCCGACATCATCTACACCTCGGGCACCACCGGCCGCCCCAAAGGCGCCGTCATCACCCACGCGCAGACCCTGCGCTGCTACGACGTGTGGAGCGAGCTCGCCGGACTGCGGGAAGGCGACCGCTATCTGATCGTGAACCCCTTCTTCCACACCTTCGGATACAAGGCGGGCATCATCGCCTGTCTGACCCGCGGCGCGACGATGGTGCCGCAGCCCGTCTTCAACGTCGACACCGTGCTGGCCAACATCGCTTCAGAGCGCATCTCGGTACTGCCGGGACCGCCGACACTGCACCAGTCCCTGCTCGACCATCCGGCACGCGACCAGCACGATCTGACCGCGCTCCGGCTCGTCGTCACGGGTGCGGCGGTCGTGCCGCTCCTGCTCGTCGAGCGGCTGCGCAGTGAACTGCACATCGACACCGTCCTGACGGCGTACGGCCTCTCCGAGGCGAGCGGCATCGTCACCATGTGCCGCCGCGGCGACGCCTCGGAGACGATCGCGACCACCTCCGGCCGCGCGATCCCCGGCACCGAGGTCCGCGTGTCGGCGGCCACCGGCGAGCCCGGCGAGGTGCTCGTGCGCGGACACAACGTGATGCAGGGCTACTTCGAGGATCCGCAGGAGACGGCGAAGGCGATCACGGAGGACGGCTGGCTGCGGACGGGCGACGTGGGGGTGCTGGACGAGGGCGGCAATCTCCGGATCACCGACCGGATCAAGGACATGTTCATCGTTGGCGGCTTCAACGCCTACCCGGCGGAGATCGAGCAACTGCTCGGCCTGCACCCGGACATCGCGGACATCGCGGTGATCGGCATACCGGACGCGCGGCTGGGCGAGGTGGGCAAGGCGTACGCGGTACGGCGCCGGGGGGCGACGGTGACGGCGGACGACCTGATCGCGTGGTCGCGGCGGGAGATGGCGAATTACAAGGTGCCGAGGGTGGTGGAGTTCGTGGGGGAGCTTCCGCGGAATGCGAGCGGGAAGGTGCTGAAGGGGGAGCTGCGGGCGCGGGCGGCGTGACGCCTGCGGCGGGCTTGTTCCCCACCCCGCCCTCCCCCTACGGCCTGGCGGCCGTGGGAGGTACCCCCATCCCGTAACTGGGGGCGAGCCCCCAGACCCCGGTACGCCCTCCGGGCGTGTCCTCAATCGCCGGACGGGCTTGAACTTCCGCCGGTCGGCCTGAATTTTCAGGCCGACCGGCGGACAATTCAGCCCCGCCGGCGTTTGAGGCGCGGGGTCTGGGGCGGAGCCCCAGTTACGGGAAGGGGCGGGGTGGGGGAAACTACCCCCGCAGGTGGACCGGGATCTCCTGCCAGCCGTACGCGATGAACGACGGGACCTGCCGCAGTTCATCCGGCTTCGCCGCCAGCCGAAGGTCCGGATAGCGCTCGAACAGCGCCGGCAGCGCCGTCGCCGCCTCCATGCGGGCCAGCGGCGCGCCGATGCAGCGGTGTACCCCGATACCGAAGGCCAGGTGGTCGTCCGCGCCGCGTGCCGCGTCGAACTCCGTGGAGTCGTCCCCGTAGTGGGCCGGGTCGTACCCCGCCGCCGCGTACGTCGTGACGATCGCGTCCCCCGCCGGGATCGTCACGCCCTCGATCGTGATGTCGGTGACGGCGAACCGCAGCGGCAGGCTGGCGATGGAGGGGTGGACGCGCAGTACCTCGTCGATCACCGCGTCCCAGCCGATCTCGCCCGAGCGTACGGCGGCGAGCTGGTCGGGATGCGTCAGCAGCGCGACGACCGCGTTGCCGATGAGGTTGACCGTCGTCTCGAAGCCCGCGCCGATGACCAGCAGCAGTGTGTAGAGCAGTTCCGCGTCGCTGAGCCGGTCGCCGTCCTCGTCGCGGACCTTGATGAGCTCGGTGGTCATGTCGTCGCCCGGGTGCTTGCTCTTGTACGCGATGAGCCGGCCCAGCACGCTGCCGATCTGCTCCTGGACGAATGCTCCGTGCTCCGGGCTCGGGTCGGAGGTGTCCATGATGGCGGCGATCAGCCGGCCGGTGTCGCCGACCAAGTGGTCGGGGACGCCGAAGAGTTCGCAGATCATCCGCATCGGCAGAGGGTTGGCGAATTCGGCGCGTACATCCACCGTTTCGCCCGAGGCGCCCTCGCTCTCCAGGCCTTCCAGGAGCTCGGTGGTGATCTGCTCGACGCGGGCGCGCATCGTCTGCGTACGGCGGGCGGTGAAGCTGGGCGCGACGAGCTTGCGCAGCCTCGCGTGGTCGGGGCCGTATGTGGAGAGCATGTTGACCACGCCCACCCAGCCCAGGATCCAGCCCCAGGAGGGGTGTTCGCCGATCTCGGGGAAGAGCGACCAGTGCTTGCGCGGATCCTTGCTGACCCGGGGGTCCAGGATCAGGGTCTTGAGGGTGTCGTATCCGGTGGGTGCCCAGGCGGGGATGCCGCCGGGCAGTTCGACGGGCACCACGGGGCCCAGTGCACGCAGCCGGGCGCTCTCCGCGGGGATGTCGGCGCCGAACGGGTCGAGGGCCACGGGGGTGGACGCGGTCATGCTCGTTCTCCAGGCTGGTCGGGGATACGGGGCGTAAAGCGGACGGGCAGTGCCGTCAGCGACCGGTGGAAGGGGCCCGGGCGCCAGGTGAGGCGCTCTCGGGGGGTGACCGGCTCCAGGTCTGGGAGCCATTGGGTGAGCCGCTCGATGGCTTCGGTGGCGATCAGCAGGGTGTGCTGTTTGACGGGACAGCCGTGTTCGCCGGCGGACCACGACAGGTGCGAGGCGTCGTGGGGGTGGTGGGCGCCGTCGAACTCCTTGTCCGCGAAGTGTCCGAGCGCACCGTAGGAGACGACGACGGGGACCGCCGCCTGCACCCAGACGCCGTGGAAGCTCAGGGACTGGCGGGCGAAGTGGATGCCGTAGTTCGACAGCGGGGTCTCGTAGCGCAGCACCTCGACGACGGCGTCCATGACCGGGCGGGAGCCGCTGGTGAGGGTGGAGTAGTAGGCCGGGTTGCCGAGGATGCGGGACAGGGCGTTGGAGACGAGGTTCGCGGTGGGCTCGTGGCCCGCGCCCAGGGTGAGGAAGACCTGCCAGGTGACCTCCTCGGGGGTGAGGTCCAGGGGGTGGTCGAGCAGCCGGCTGGTCAGGTCGTCACCGCGCTCGGCGCTCTTGGCGGCGATGAGTTCGAGTACATAACGTCCGTACTCGGCCTCGCCCTGCGCGGACTGCTCGCCGCCCTCCATCATCCGGCCCAGCGCGTCGTTGAGGCGTCCGCTCTCGCTGTCGGGGAGGCCGAAGAGGTTGTTGAAGACAAGCGCCATCAGCGGGCGGGCGAAGTCGGCGACGAGATCGGCGCGGCCGCCGGGGCCGAACCGGGAGACCAGGATGTCCACCGCGCGGTGCACCCGCTCGCGCAGATCGTGCGGCTCCAGCAGGTCGAAGGCGTCGAGGAGGGTGCGGCGGTAGCGGATGTGCGCATCGCCGTCGGAGAAGAGGGCGTTGGGCCGCCAGCGCATCATGCCGAGGATCGGGGAGTCCTCGGCGACCGTGGCCTCCCAGGGCCTGGGGTCGTGCGACCAGGTCTCGGCATCGTGCAGCAGATCGAGGGCGGCGCGGCGGTCGGTGACGACATACGCGGGGACGCCGGGGGCCAGTTCCGCCCAGCCGATCGGTCCCTGCGCCTTGAGCGTCGCGTAGTAGCTGTGCGGGTCGGCGGCGAAGCCCTCTTCCCAGAGCCGGACCGGAGCCGACAGGTTGAACGCTTCTGCGGGGGCGGGGTAGGTGTTCACCGGGTCTCCGTCGGCGGGGGCGGGGTGTTGCGGGCGATGAGGTGCGTCACGAGGGCGAGCAGCGCGTCGATGGAGGCGCCTGTGTCGCGGGCGTCGCAGGTCACCATCGGGGTGCCGGGCTCCAGATCCAGGGAGCGGCGCAGCTGCTCCTCGGTGTAGTGCTTGGAGTCGGGGAAATGGTTGAGCGCGACCGCGTACGGGACTCCCGACTCCTCCACCAGGCCCAGTACGTCGAAGGAGTCGTCGATACGGCGCGTGTCCACCAGGACCAGCGCGCCGAGCGCCCCGTAGGCGATGTCGTCCCACAGCGAGCGGAATCGCTCCTGGCCGGGAGTGCCGAAGAGATACAGCACGATTCCGCCCGCCAGCGAGATCCGTCCGAAGTCGATGGCGACGGTGGTGGTGGTCTTGTCCCGTACGCCGGCGAGGTCGTCCGACGCGACGGACGCCTCGGTCAGCTGCTCCTCGGTGTGCAGCGGGCGGATCTCGGAGACCGAGTCGATCAGCGTGGTCTTGCCGACCCCGAAGGGGCCCGCCACGAGGATCTTCACCAACTCGCGGGCGCTGTCCGGCAAATGCAGCCCGCTGGAGCTTGTGGGCTCACTGAAGCTTGAGGGCGCGGAGGCCATCGGCGACTCTCTTCAACAGGTCAGGGTCGGGCTGGGCGGCATAGGGGACCGGCGGGCGGGCGTTCACCAGCCCCTGGTCGATCAGTGCGGCGGCGAGCACGCGTACTGCGGAGACCGGCAGCTCCAGCAGGGCCGCGGTCTCCACCACCGTGAGCGAGCCGCCGTCCAGCGTTTCCAGCAAGCTCCGCTGGGCGGCGGGGAGTTCGGCGGGAACGGGTCCCCTGCCGGTCAGCACCGAGAGGCGCTCCAGGCTGTTGCGGCTGGGCCGCGCGACCCCGCCGGTGGACAGATAGGCGGGGACCAGGGGGCGGTCGCTCCGGCGGCCGGTCATGCCTCGGCGCCGCCATCGGCTCCGCGGGGTGCGGCGGCCATCGCCTTCTCGCCGAGCCGTGCCACCTGGGAGTGGACCCGGTGGCCGAGCAGATCGAGGCGCACCTCGGGATCGCCGAAGGCGGCCACGCAGGTGCCGTGCGCGGTGGGCGCGACCAGGATGTAGCCGTGGTCGGACTCGATGACGACCTGGCGCAGCAGGGCGCTGTCCTGGTCGGCGAAGGCCGCGGCGGCGGTACGGCAGGCGCCCTGGACGGTGCTGGTGATCGCGGCGACGCGTTCGGCCGAGGGCTGGGAGAGCGCGTCGGAGTATCCGGAGACGAGGCCGTCCCTGGTGAGCAGGACAGCGGCCCGTACGTGCGGGATCTGAAGGATCGGATCGAGCACCCACGCCGTGTCGCCGGGGTCGCGGCTGGTCATCGGGGGTCGTTCCCTTCGGCATCGGTGGCGGATCGTGCGGCGGCGGTTCCGGACTGCAGGGCGCCGAGCGCGGCGGCCGCCTCCTCGGGGGTGCGCGCGGGCCGGGGCTCGGGCTGCGCTGCGGACGGGCTGTGCGCGGCCGGGCTTTGCGCGGGCAGGTCGTCGGCGCGGACCCGGCGGCGGCGCCGGGGGAGTTCGTCCCCGTCGGGCGCGGGCGCGGGGGTGGATTCGTGGGTGATGGGGGCGGTGTCGCGCGCGACGGGCGCGGGCGTACGGGCCGGGCGCGCTTCCGGCGCGGGAGGTGCGGGGGGCGCGGCGGGGGCGGCGGGGGCGGCCTGGCGGGTCGACCGCGGGGCGCTGGCCGCGGGCGGCCGCTCGGTGGGGTCGATATGGCTGAGGAGGTGGTTCTTGATGAGCAGCACCGCGCGTACGCCGCCGTAGGGCGAGGGCGTCGACAGATCGACGGACAGGTCGAACTGCCGGGTCAGCTGGCCGATCGCGGCCAGGCCCATCCGGGGCGGGTCGCCGAGTTCGGAGAGCAGAATCGGGTCGCGTCCGGCCACCATCCGCTGTGCGTAGGCCCGTTCGTCCGAGGCCATCCCGACACCGGCGTCGTCGATGGTGACCGAGACTCCGTGGTGGGCGCGTTCGAGGTTCACCGCGACGGTGGTGTCGGGCGAGGAGTGCCGCAGCGCGTTGTCGAGCAGCTCGGCGACGATGATCGCGACCGGCTCGACGGCGTGCGAGACGAGCGCGGTGCCCTCTTCGAGGTGGTTGTGGACCTGGACCCGGTGGTAGCCGACGAGCCGGGACTGTCCGCCGGTCACCGCGTCGACCAGGTGCGACTCCTCACGGGCCAGCCCCACCCAGGCCCCGCAGACCACGGCGGCGACCTGCGCGCGGCGCAGGGACTGCTCGTTCTCGTGGTCGAGTTCGAAGAGGGTCTGCGCCAAGTCGGGGTCGTCGTAGCGCTGTTGCAGCCCGCGGAGCACGTCCTGCAGCCGGTAGAGCCCGGCCTGGATCTCCCGTGTGGCACCGCGCATACCGGCGCGGGCGGCGGCGTCGACCCGCTTGCGCTCCTGCGCCATCGCGGCCAGCAGCCCTGCCACGACGCTGTCCATCCCCGCGCCCAGCTCGGTCCCGGCGAGCTCCGGGTGCAGGGTTCCGGGCACTTGGACGTGCGAATGCGCGGCACGGGTGGCCTCGGCCGGAATACGCCGCTTCGCGAGATGGACCACCTCGGCGGTGAACGCCTGCGCGGCACGGTCGACCTCCTGCCGCGCGATGTCCAGATGGGCGCGCAGGGTGGCGATCTCCTCGCGCTGCCGGGCCCGTTGACGACGGGAGTGCAGCAGCCCGCCCCCCAGAACGAATGCCGACAGCGTCCCGGCGGCCAGGCCGCCGACGGCCAGGTCCGGTATCTCGATCATCGAATAGACCTCGGGGAAGGCAAGGGGGTGGGTCCGTACGGGGGAGGACCCGCACAGTACACACTGCCATCGACCGGTCGCGCACCGCTTTGAGGGAAGATCCTTTTGGAATTGTCCGAGGGGAGACCACTTATGGCCGAAGTGTCTGAGTGCAGGTCAAGATCCGGTGGATTCACGTCACTTGAGCATCGCGACCCGGTGGAGTGACCCAGTGGGGGACATGCTGCGGCCGCGACGGCTTCCCCTCCGCGCCGCCGCGGCCGCACCCCGTCGAGTGAAGTCCTGAATCAGCCCTTCGGCGGGAGAGGGGCGTGGTGGTCGCCCTGGGTCGTGGCCACACCGTCGCTCAGGAGCTGGGGCGGCACAGGCGCGTGGTGGTCACCCATCGTCGTGATGGTGCTGTCGGCGGGCGGCACGGGGGCGTGGTGGTCGCCCATGGTGGTGATGGTGCCGTCGGCGGGCGGCACGGGGGCGTGGTGGTCCCCCATCGTGGTGATGGTGCCGTCGGCGGGCGGGGCGGGGGCGTGGTGGTCGCCCATCGTGGTGATCTCTTCCTGATTCGGCTCTTTGGTGCTCATGGTGTCCCCCTTGGGATTTGCAACATGACCGAAGGCGGCCTTCTGCCCGGAGACTCCCCCGAGGGTCGCCGGACAGAAGGCCAGTGGACCTGCCGCCCTCCGCTGAGGTGACGGTCCCGGCGATCCGCCTGCCCCCCGACGCGACGGATCGAATGCTGTTGAGCATGTCGGACGAGCATAAACATTCGATGAACGCCCTCGCATAGGTCTTGTCTTCAACGTCCCGTCTGCCTGGCGGCGCGTGGCCCGCACTCCCCCCGCAGTCCTTCGGGCACGGGAGGTGCCCCGATCGCCAGACCGCTCACTGATCCGGCCTGATCGACCGGACAGGGCCTAAGCCGCACCGGTGAGCGGAGTGAGCAACTCCCGGACTTCCTCGGCCTCGGGCGCGCCCGTCTGCTCCTGCAGCAGCAGTGCCTCGCGCCAGCATGCGCGCGCCCGGTCCGGCTGGCCGAGGCGTTCAAGCGCCTTCCCTAACGTGACCAGCACATTGGCGCGGGTACGGTCGCCGCCCATGCAGCCGATCGCGAGCGCCTGCTCGGCAGACTGGGCCGCGCGTGCCGGACGCCGGGCCGCGAGATGCGCCTGGGCGATACGGAAGTGCGCCGTGCCTTCCCACAGCCGCTGCCGGTTCGCCTCGAACCGCTCCAGCGCCTGCGCCAGTTGCTCCAGCGCCTCGGCGTGGCGACCCGCCTGGGTGAGGGCCACCCCCAGCGCGTACTGCGCGTTGGCCAGCCGGAGCGTGTGTCCGATCCGGTCGTAGAGCGCGATTCCCTGTTCGGCCAGTGCGATGCCCTGCGCGGTGCGGCCCATGGCGACGTGGATCCGGGAGAGGTTGCACAGGGCACTGGCCTCACCGGGCAGGTTCCCGTCGGCGCAGGATCCCTCCCTCGCCCGGCGCAGGTGCGCCTCGGCCTCCTCGTTGCGTCCCTGTATGAAGGCGATGATGCCGCGGTCGTTGTCGGACCAGTACACGGGCGCGGGGTCATGCGCGGCGAGTGCGAGCACAGCCGCCTGCTTGGCCTCCTCGTCCGCCTGTTCGTAACGGCCCGCCACCAGATGGACGTTGGTCAGCGACGTCCGGACGCGTCCTTCGCTGCGGGTGTCCCCAGCGGCGCGTGCCGCGTCGAGTGCCGCCAGGGCGACCGACTCGTACACCTTGGAGTTCGCGCCGGACTCCGCCAGATCCTGCGCAGCCCACAGCAGGTCGACGGCGGCCCGGAGCCGCGCCCCGCCGGCTGCCTGCCGTGCGCAGGCCAGCAGGCAGTGCGCCTCCGCGTAGAACCAGTCCTGTGCTTCCTCCCGGTCGGTCAGGGCGAGCCCCGCCTGACCGGTGGGCTCCAGATGGTCCACCAGACGGTCGCCGGGACGCTCGATCGCGAACACCTTCGCCGCCGTCGCCAGGTAGAAGTCGAGCAGCCGAGAAAGGGCCAGCTCCCGTTCCACCGGCGGGTGTTCGTCCCTTTCGGCGCATGCACGCGCGTAGAGACGCACCAGGTCGTGGTAGCGATACCGGCCAGGCGCCGCCGACTCGACCAGGGAGGTGTCGACAAGCGCCTCCAGCAGGTCCTCGGTGTCCTGGAGCGGCAGGTCGAGTACGGCCGCCGCCGCGGCCAGCGAGATGTCGGGGCCGTCGGCCAGGCCGAGCAGGCGGAAGGCGCGGGCCTGGGCGGGCTCCAGCTGGCCGTAGCCGAGTTCGAAGGTGGCCTTCACCGCCAGGTCGCCGGCCTGGAGTTCGTCCAGGCGGCGGCGCTCGTCGGCGAGCTTCGCCGCCAGCACCGAGACCGTCCAGGTGCGGCGGGCCGCCAGCCGGGACGCTGCGATACGGATCGCCAGCGGCAGGAACCCGCACGCCGCGACCACGTCGAGCGCCGCGTCCCGCTCGGAGGTGACCCGCTCCTCGCCCACGATCCGGGTGAAGAGCTGCAGCGCCTCCTCCGGCGACATGACGTCCAGGTCGACGAGATGCGCACCGGCCAGGTCGACCATCCGGACGCGGCTGGTGATCAGGGCCGCGCAGCCCGCCGTGCCGGGCAGCAGCGGGCGGATCTGGGCGGCGTCGCGGGCGTTGTCCAGCAGGACCAGGACCCGCCGGCCGTCGACCATGGAGCGGAAGAGCGCGGCCCGCTCGTCCAGCGAGTCCGGGATGGCCGAGTCGGCGGTGCCGAGGGCCCGCAGGAAGGCGCCGAGCACCGTCTCCGGATCGGCGGCGCGGTTGCCCGCGCCCTGCAGATCGACGTACAGCTGGCCGTCGGGGAAGTGCGGACGGGCCTCGTGCGCCACATGGACCGCGAGGGTCGTCTTGCCGACGCCGCCTATGCCCGCGAGCGCGGAGACCGCCATGACCGAACCCTCGGCGGTGGCGAGCTGGTCGCCCAGTTCGCGTACGAAGGAGGCGCGGCCGGTGAAGTCCGGGACGGTGGCCGGCAGTTGCGCGGGACGGGTGACCTGCGGTGCCGGGGCGGGCTCCTCGCTCGGGCGGGCCAGTTCCGCGTCGGCCTGCAGAATGCGCTGCTGGAGCCTGGACAGTTCGGGCCGCGGGTCGACGCCCAGTTCGTCGGCGAGCATCCGGCGGGTGTCGGCGTACACGGCGAGCGCCTCGGCCTGCCGTCCGCTGCGGTAGAGCGCCAGCATCAGCAGCTCGCGCAGCCGCTCGCGCAGGGGGTGCGCGGCGGTGAGCGCGGTCAGCTCCGACACCGCCTCCGCGTGGCAGCCGACCTCCAGGTCGAGGTCGAGCCGCGTCTCCAGAAGCTGGAGCCGCCACTCCTCCAGGCGGGCCCGCTGGTTCTCGGCGTACGGCCCCGGCACATTGGCCAGCGGCTCGCCGTCCCACAGGCCCAGCGACTTGTTGATCAGCACCCTGGCCTGGCAGCGGTCCCCGGCGGCCCGCGCCTTCTCCGCCTCGGTGGCCAACTCCTGTGCCACCGCGAGGTCGAGGGAGTCGCGGCGTACCCGAATCGCATAGCCGCCGGACTCGCTGACCAGCGCGTTCGCGGAGAGGACCTTGCGCAGACGGGAGGCATACGTCCGTACGGCCGCGAGCGCCTGGGAGGGCGGGTCCTCGCCCCAGATCGCGTCGATCAGCTCGGAGGCGGTGGCGGTACGGCCGTCGCGCAGCAACAGCGCGGCCAGCAGCGCCCGCTGCTGGGGCGAGCCGGACGGCAGGCTCTCCCCGCCGCGCCAGGCGCGTACCGGGCCGAGCACGCTGAAGCGCAGGTCAACGACGCCGCTGTGCTCCGGAGCGCGCTGCTCCGGTACGCGTGGCCCGCTGTCACGGTCCATAGCTGCCCCCTGCCCCCGTACTGCCGGAATCGCCCTCGACAGTCTGCCTTGTTCGGGGCGGCCCCGTCAGCAGCGGGGGCACCTCCTCCTCGCTCTCCCCCGGTCGGACTGCCGGGTAACCCCGGTCCTGTGAAGGCCGTGTGTGATCTTCGTCAAGGAGGTGCGGTTCAACGGCGGTGCGCGTCAAGGGCGTCCGCTAGCTGACGGATCGTCAGATCGGCGCTACGGTGGAGCGCATGGAGACCTTCCCGAAGATCATCTCGGTGGACGACCACACGGTTGAGCCCCCCAACGTCTGGCGGGACCGGCTCCCGTCGAAGTACCGGGACATCGGCCCGCGCATCGTCCGCGCGCCACTGAAGGAAATGACCTTCATGGGCGGCAAGTTCGCCCCGGTGATGGGCGCGCAGGGGGACGACGGGCCGATAGGCGACTGGTGGGTGTACGAGGACCTGCACCGGCCGCTGACCCGCCTCGACACCGCCGTGGGCTACGACCGCGACGAGATCAGGCTCGAGGTCATCACGTACGAACAGATGCGGACGGGGTCCTTCAGCGTCCCGGACCGCCTCGCCGACATGGACGTCAACCATGTCCAGTCGGCCCTGTGCTTCCCGACCTTCCCGCGCTTCTGCGGCCAGACCTTCACTGAGGCGAAGGACCGCGAACTTGGCCTGCTCGGGGTGCGGGCGTACAACGACTGGACGGTGGAGGAGTGGTGCGGCCCCGACGCTCGGGGCCGCCTGATCCCGCTGACCCTCATCCCGCTCTGGGACGCCCACCTGGCCGCCGCCGAGGTCCGCCGCAACGCGGCGCGCGGCGTGCGTGCCGTGGCCTTCTCGGAGATCCCGCCGCACCTGGGCCTGCCCTCCATTCACACGGACGAGTGGGACCCCTTCCTCCAGGCCTGCGACGAGACCGGCACGGTCATCGCGATGCATATCGGCTCGTCCTCGAAGATGCCCTCCACCTCGGCGGACGCCCCGCCGGCCGTCGGCTCGACGATCACCTTCGCCAACTGCTGCTTCTCGATGGTCGACTGGCTGATGAGCGGCAAGTTCGAGCGCTTCCCGAACCTGAAGATCATGTACGCGGAGGGCCAGATCGGCTGGATCCCGTACATCCTGGAACGCGCGGACGTGGTGTGGGAGGAGAACCGCGGCTGGGGCGGAGTCGCGGACAAGGTCCACCGCCCGCCGTCGGAGCTCTTCACGGAGCATGTGTACGGCTGCTTCTTCGACGACGCGTTCGGGCTGAGGAACCTGGACGCGATCGGGGTCGCAAACGTCCTGTACGAGACGGACTACCCGCACTCGGACTCGACCTGGCCGAAGTCGAAGGAGGTCGGGGAGTCCCAGATGGGCCACCTGGCGCCGGACGTGGTCGACCGGATCGTGCGGGGCAACGCGATCGAGCTGCTCGGCCTGACGCCGGAGGGCCTGTGGGCGGGCCCGGGGGTGTGAGTCGGGGCAGCGCCACCACTCAGCGCGGCGACACCGGCGTCTACGGCCTCGTCGGGAGGCTTAGGGTGCGCCGGCGGCCGTCAGGCTGGTCGCCCGCTCAGCCTTCGGCCCAGGCTTCTTCTTCCTGCCGCGCGGCGTCGTAGGCGCGGCGGGCGTCGCCGACCTGCGGAAAGTGCGCTTGGGACCAGTCCGTGATGGCGCCGAAGAGGGGTACCAGGGTGCGGCCCAGGTTGCTGATCTCGTACTCGACCCGCGGGGGGATCTCGGCGTGGTAGGTGCGGATGATCAGGCCGTCGCGTTCGAGCTGGCGCACGCGCTGGGTGAGGACTTTGGGGGTGATGGTTGGCAGGTGTCGCTGCAGTTGGTTGAAGCGCAGCCGGCCGTGGTGCTCCAGGACCCACAGGATGGGGGTGGTCCAGCGGCTGAACACCAGGTCGATCACCGGGTTGATCGGGCACGCCTGCTCCACGGGATCGGTCACGGCTGCTCCCTCTCCTTCTCGGCCCCGTCGTCACCGAACCAAGGGGCACTTTCCTACGGGAAACCACTATACGCAGGAAACTACCCTGGTGATGTCAGGGCAGCGGCCCCGGTGTCCCGCCGGAGTTGCTGCTGGAAGAGCGGCCCGCTCATCGCGTAGGTGAGAGGTCCCGCGACTACAGACGAGGCATCACCATGACGTTCCCAGTACTGCCCGAGCGTGAGGGCGACCGGCCCGAGACCGGGCCCGAAGTCCCGCACCTGCAGCTCACCCAGACCAGCCCACCACGGATCAGGGAACTGCTGCTGCAGTGGATGGACACTGCGCTGCCCGGCACCGTCTGGGGCCGCAGCGAGATCTCCGCTCCCAGCTCGCGGGCACTGTTCCTCGACGCGGTCGCCCCCGCAAAGGGCGCCGTGCTGTTGCCGCCGCGCGGTGATGCGGAGTTCGCACACCTGCACGCTGACGGCAGCCTCCACCTGGCCCTGGACCCGTCCGACCACGCCGCGTTCCTGTCCTCCGGCTGGGGAGAGAAGCACCCGCTCTACCACCTCGGCATCAACGTCGTGATGTTGTACGCCCCCCGCAGCCGGGCTGACCTGGAGGTGGCCAAGAAAGTCATCGCCGCCTCGTACGAGTACGCGACCGGCCACGCAGCGCCCGCCGCGGTTGACCCTCACCCGCCGACGCGCCGGTGGCCCGTCGGCAGTACTCACCAGCGCACCTCGTAGCCGAAACCCTCTCCGACCGGCCGCCGCACAAATCTGCTTTTGCCCCGACGGGGCCGGACAGCAGCGGCCCGTCTTCCCAGTCCTCCCTTCCTGCTCATGAACGGTCACCATGTCCTACCTGCTCCACATCGACTCCTCTTCGCTCGGGGCCGATTCGGTCTCGCGCCAGGTCGCCCAGTCCTTCCGCGGCTCCTGGGACGGGCCGGTCGTCCACCGGGACCTGGCCGCCTCGCCTGTGCCTCACCTGAGCGCCGCGGGCATATCGGTCTGGGGCACCGACCCTGCGCGGCACACTCCGGAACAGGCCGAGGCCGCCGCCGTACAGGACGAACTCATCGACGAGTTCCTCGGAGCGAGCGCTTACCTGTTCACAGTGCCGATGTACAACCTCACGATGCCCTCGGTTTTCAAGGCATGGCTGGACCAGATCATCGTCAAGGGCCGCACCTTTGGGCTCCCGGAAGGGCCTGCGGCGGCCGATCGTCCGGCCCTGCTGATCTCCGCCCGCGGCGGTGGCTACAGCCCCGGTGCCCCCAATCACGGCAAGGACTTCGTCGTGCCGGCTCTGGAGCTGATCCTCGGAGACTCTCTCGGTCTTGATGTGACCGCACTGACTCCTGAGCTGACGATGGCGCCCGTGGCCCCGGCGCTGGCCCATCTCGTCCCGCTTCACCAGGCATCCCTGGCCGATGCACACGAGCGGGCCCGCCTGCAGGCCGAGAAGGTCGGCCGGCAGCTCGCCGCCTGACCGAAGCCGGCGCCCGTTGCCGAGGTGGGGCCACCTGAACTGTCCCTCGGCAACGAAGGAACAACACACCTCGCGGAGGAACCCCATGCCCAAGCTCACCCCAGGGCGAGCCCTGCTCACCCTCACCTCACTCGTCACCATGACCGGCGCGTACTTCGCCGACTGGAACGAAACCCACATCTACAACCCCGACTGGCCACCTCATGCCAAGTTCCACAACGCCCAGACCATGAGCATGGGAGCCGCGCTCGGGCTTATAGGCCTGTACCTGCTGTGGGTGCACCGCGACGCGTGGTCACCCTTCCGGCTTCAAGTCATCGTCGGTGCGGCGTCGGTGTACTGGATCACTCAGCTGTCGGCGATCCTCTACCCCGGCACCGCGCTCGTCGACGGGGACTGGGTACCCCCCATTCAGCCACCACTCGCAGGAACGATGCTGGCCCTCAACGCGCTTGCGTACGTGCTCGAGCGACGACGCATCGAGAGCCGCAAGGTGTAGCACTTCTTCAGCCGCCCACCTGGCAGATCAACTCCGGATCAAGAAGGCAGCCGAAGGCGCTTGGCGCCTCCGCCCGCGGTGTTGTGGCGCGCCGCCCCCACCGTCACCATTCAGGACATGACGCTGAGCCTTACCGACGCCGAAAAGATCCTCGCCGACAACTTCGCCCGCTGGGTCCTCGACCTCGGCCTGACCGTCGTCGGGACCGGCGAGCGCCACGCCGTACTGCGGCTGCCCTGGTCCGGCCGGCTGGCCCGCGAGGGCGGGGGCATGTCCGGGCAGGCGCTCATGGCCGCAGCCGATACGGCCACCGTCATCGCGGTCGCATCGGCGCGAGGGGCGTACGTGCCGATGACCACCGTGCAGCAGTCCACGAGCTTCCAGCGGGCCGTCCTCGACGCCGACGTGCTGGTCGACGCCAGGATCACCAAGCTGGGCAAACGGATGGCGTTCGCCGACATCACGATGACCGCCGAAGGGTCGCCGGACGTGGTCGCGCGGGCAAGCACGGTCTACGCCCTGCTCGGCTGAGAGGCCGTTGTCAGTGGCCCGGTGTTGAATCGGAAGCATGTCCAACAGACGCGAGCGAACCAACGCCGACCACCTCTCGCAGAAGCCCCCCGGCCAGGACCTCGTCATCAGGGACGAGGACTGGTACGGACGCGATCTGTCCGGACAGAGATTCACCCGGCACACCTTCTACGACACCGACTGGACCGAGGTCGTCAACGACGGCGGGACATTCGACGAGTGCACCTTCTCCGGGGTGCGGTTCAACGCCTCCCGGCACACCAATGCCGCCTTCACGAACTGCACCTTCAAACGGTGCTCCTTCTTCGACACCCGCTTCGAGCAGTGCAAGGCCGTCGGGAGTCTCTTCCAGCAGTGCACGTTCAGCCTCATCTCGGTGACCGGCGGCGACTGGTCGTACGTCGGGCTGCCCGGTGCCGATCTGCGCAAGGCCGTCTTCGACGGTGTGCGGATGCGGGAGGCGGATCTGACCGCCGCCCGGCTGGAGGGGGCGAGCGTCATCGGGGTCGATCTGTCCGGGGCCTTGCTGCACGGGTCGAAGCTCATAGGTGCCGATCTGCGGGGCAGCGACCTCACCGCGCTCGATCCGCTGACCGTGGAGCTCGCGGGCGCGAAGATCGACCTGGAGCAGGCCGCCGTCATCGCCACCGCGCTGGGGTTCGACGTGACCTGAGGCCGGTTGCCGCCTGCGCACCTCTTGTCTGATGGATCGTCAGGTACGACGATGGGCCCCGTCCGGCCGGTTGACGGTTCGTCAGGTCAAGGCGGAGGAGGCGCACGGTGCACGTGCAGGTACTGCCCAAGGGGCGGCTCTCGTACGGAATGCAGCTCCCGGTCCAGTCGCAGAGCGCCATCTACGCGGAGTCCTGGGAGGCCGCCGCCGGCGCCGAGGATCTCGCCGAGATCGCCCGGGCCGCCGACCGGGCCGGGTTCGCGTACCTGGCGACCTGCGATCACGTCGCCATCCCGCGGCGGCTCGCGGATGCCATGTCCACCGTCTGGTACGACCCCGTCGCCACGCTCGCCTTCCTCGCCGGGATCACCGAGCGCGTGCTGCTGCTCAGCCATGTCGCCGTCGTGGGGCTGCGGCACCCGCTCGTGAGCGCCAAGCAGTACGCCACCCTCGACCATCTCTCCGGCGGGCGGCTGATCCTCGGGGTCGGGGCCGGGCATGTCCAGGAGGAGTTCGAGGCGCTCGGCGTCGACTTCGCCGCGCGCGGGGCCGTACTCGACGAGACGATCGACGCGCTCAGGGCGGCGCTCGGCGAGGAGGAGTTTCCCGAGTTCGCCGGGGAGCTGTTCTCCTTCAGCGGGCTCGGGCAGCGGCCCAGGCCCGTCCAGCGCCGGATCCCCCTCTGGGTCGGCGGCTCCTCGCCCGCCGCCGTGCGCAGGGCCGCCGTACGCGGCGACGGCTGGCTGCCCCAGGGCGACCCGCGTACGCGACTTCCCGACCAGATCGCCAAGCTGAAGGGCCTGAGAGCAGCGGCGGGCATCACCGCGCCCATCGAGATCGGGGCGATCACCGAACCGCTGTATGTGGGCGATGCGGACTGGGAGATCGGACGCCGCACCGTCAGCGGCAAGCCCGAGGCCATCGCCGAGTCGCTCCGCGCCTACGCCGCGATGGGCGTGCACCAGATCCAGGTCCGGTTCCGCAGCCGGAGCCGCACCGAGCTCACCGACCAGATCGCGGCGTTCGGCGCCGACGTGGCCCCGCACCTGAACTGACCCCGCACTGGAACCGACCCCGCACCTGAACCGACCCCGCACCTGAACCGAGGAGAGTGGCATGGGAAAGCTCGACGGACGCGTGGTCCTGATCACCGGCGCGGCGCGCGGCCAGGGCGAACAGGAAGCGCGGCTCTTCGCGGCCGAGGGCGCTAGGGTCGTGCTCGCCGATGTGCTCGACGACCAGGGCGAGGCCCTCGCCAAGGAGCTGGGCGAGGGCACGGCCGCGTACGTCCATCTCGACGTCGGCCGGGAGGACGACTGGACCGCCGCCGTCGCCGCCGCGAAGGACACGTTCGGGAAGATCGACGGGCTGGTCAACAACGCGGGCATTCTGCGCTTCAACGAGCTGGTCTCCACGCCGCTGGAGGAGTTCCAGCAGATCATCCAGGTCAACCAGATCGGCTGCTTCCTCGGCATCCGCACCCTCGCGCCGGAGATCGAGGCCGCCGGCGGCGGGACGATCGTCAACACCGCCTCGTACACGGCCCTGACGGGCATGGCGGGCGTGGGCGCGTACGCCGCGACGAAGCACGCGATCCTCGGCCTGACCCGGGTCGCCGCGCTGGAGCTGGCCGCGAAGAAGATACGCGTCAACGCCGTCTGCCCGGGCGCGGTGGACACCCCGATGAGCAACCCGGACGGCGTGGACCCGGCGGCGGTGGGCGCGCTGTACGAGAAGCTCGTGCCGCTCGGCCGGGTCGGGCAGCCGGAGGAGGTGGCCCGGCTTGCGCTCTTCCTGAGCGGCGAGGACTCCTCGTACATCACCGGGCAGCCCTTCGTCATCGACGGCGGCTGGCTGGCCGGAGTGAGCCTTTTCTGAGCGGGCCTGACGATGCGTCAGCTATTGACGGCTCACCTGCGCGGTGGAACAGTCGGGCACATCCAGATCTGACGGTTCGTCAGAAACATCAGGACGGTGGTGAACCCCCTTGGAATTCGGGCTCTTTGTACAGGGATACGTCGGCAAGCGCGCCGAGACCGACCCGCTCGCCGAGCACAAGGCGCTGATGGAGGAGACCGAGTACGTCATCCAGGCGGACAAGTCCGGGTTCAAGTACGCCTGGGCCTCCGAGCACCACTTCCTGGAGGAGTACTCCCACCTGTCGGCCAACGATGTCTTCCTCGGCTACCTCGCGCATGCGACGGACCGGATCCATCTGGGCTCGGGCATCTTCAACCCGCTGGCACCCGTCAACCATCCCGTGAAGGTCGCGGAGAAGGTCGCCATGCTCGACCATCTCTCCGAGGGCCGCTTCGAGTTCGGCTCCGGGCGCGGGGCGGGATCGCACGAGATCCTGGGGTTCATACCGGGTGTCACCGACATGAACTACACCAAGGAACTCTGGGAAGAGACCATCGCCGAGTTCCCCAAGATGTGGCTTCAGGACGAGTACGTCGGCTTCCAGGGCAAGCACTGGTCGCTGCCGCCGCGCAAGGTGCTGCCCAAGCCGTACGGGAAGTCCCACCCCGCCATGTGGTACGCCGCCGGGTCGCCGCCGTCGTACGCCATGGCGGCCAAGAAGGGCCTCGGCGTGCTCGGCTTCAGCGTCCAGAAGGTCTCCGACATGGAGTGGGTGCTGGAGCAGTACAAGACGGCGATCATCGAGGCCGAGCCGGTCGGGGACTTCGTCAACGACAACGTGATGGTGACGTCGACCGCGATCTGCGCGCCGACACACGAGGAGGCGGTGCGTATCGCGGCGGGCGGCGGGCTGCACTACCTGCAGTCGCTGGTCTTCCGGTACCACGACACCTTCCCGCGGCCCGAGGGCTTCCCCGTGTGGCCGGAGACCCTGCCCGAGTTCAACGAGGAGATCATCGAGCTGCTCATCGCGGAGGAGCTGCTGATCTGCGGTGATCCGGACGAGGTCTTCCGGCAGTGCAAGAGGTGGGAGCAGGCGGGGGCGGACCAGTTGTCGTTCGGGATGCCGATCGGGATCTCCCGGGAGGACACGCTGCAGTCGATCCGGCTGATCGGTGAGCACGTGATCCCGAAGATCGACACGGATCCGGTGCACCGGACGACGCGTTTCCGCGGGGCGGCGGGCTGAGGGTGCCGCGCTGCGCCTGCGGCGGGCCTTGTCCCCACCCCGCCCCTTCCCGAACTGGGGCTCCGCCCCGGACCCCGCGCCTCAATCGCCGGCGGGGCTGAAGGTGCGGCTGGGCCGCACCTTCAGTCCGTCCGGCGTTTGAGGACATGCGGCCGAAGGTCGCACAGGGGGAGGTTGGGGGTCTCCCCCGGACGGAGTCTGGGGGAGGGCGGGGAGGGGAAAACCCCCGCCCCCACAGAACGGCGGCGGCCTCCCGGACCGCCGTCCCCGGGCTCCGGCCGGGTGCCCGTCGGCAGCGGCCTGCCGCACGCGCCCCCGGCCGGAGCCATGAAACGGCCAAGACGGCCAAGACGGCCGACGACCAAGACAACCAGGACGACCAACACCGCGCTGAAGGGACCGTCATGCTCGACCACCTCATCCGCTCGGCGACCGTCGTGGACGGGACGGGCGCGCCCGCGTACGTCGCCGACGTCGGGATACGGGACGGGCGCATCGCCGTCATCGCCGCCCCCGGGACCCTCGACGAGGCGGCCACGACCAGCGAGGACGCGTCCGGGCTCATCCTCACCCCCGGGTTCGTCGACCCGCACACGCACTACGACGCGCAGTTGTTCTGGGATCCGTATGCGACCCCGTCCATGAACCATGGCGTGACGACCGTCGCCGGCGGCAACTGCGGCTTCACGCTCGCGCCCCTGAACCCCGACCGCCCCGAGGACGCCGACTACACCCGCCGCATGATGTCCAAGGTGGAGGGCATGTCCCTGGTCGCCCTGGAGGAGGGCGCGCCCTGGAACTGGCACACGTTCGGCGAGTATCTGGACGCCCTGGAGGGCCGGATCGCCGTCAACGCGGGCTTCATGGTGGGGCATTGCGCCTTGCGCAGGCATGTCATGGGACCCGATGCCGTCGGCGGGCAACCCACGCCCGAGCAGCTGGACGAGATGCTCAGGCTCTTCCACGACACGATGGACGCGGGCGCATGGGGGCTGTCCACCACCCAGTCGTCCACCCATTCCGACGGCGACGGTAAGCCGGTCGCCTCCCGCCACGCGAAGCCGGAGGAACTCCTCGCGCTGTCCCGGGCCGTCGCCGAACACGAGGGCACCCAGCTCGAAGCGATCGTCGCGGGCTGCCTGGACCAGTTCGCCGACGAGGAGATCGACCTCTTCGTCGAGATGACCACGGCCGCCGGACGGCCGCTGAACTGGAACGTCCTGACCGTCGACGCGTCCGTGCCCGAGCGGGTGCCGCGCCAACTCGTGGCGAGTGAGCGCGCCCGTAAGGCCGGCGGCCGCATCGTCGCCCTGACCATGCCGATCCTCACCCCCATGAACATGTCGCTCGGCACGTTCTGCGCGCTCAACCTCATCCCCGGCTGGGGCGAGATCCTCGGCCTGCCCCTCCCCGAGCGGATCGAGAAGCTGCACGACCGGGCCGTACGGGAGGAGATGCTGCGCCGGGCCGACAGCAAGGAGGCCGGTGTCTTCCGGCGCCTGGCCAACTTCGGGCGGTACGTCATCGGCGACACGTACTCCAAGGAGAACGAGGGCCTGCGCGGACGCGTCGTGAAGGACATCGCCGCCGAGCGCGGCCAGGAACCCTTCCACTGCCTCGTCGAGATCTGCGCCAACGACCAGTTGCGTACGGTCCTTTGGCCCATGCCGACCGACAACGACCCCGCCTCCTGGGAGCTGCGCCGGCAGACCTGGCAGCACGAGGACGTCATGCTCGGCGGCTCCGACGCGGGCGCGCACCTGGACCGGATGTGCGGCGCCCCGTACACCACCCGCTTCCTCGGCGACTGTCTGCGCGGCCGCAGGCTGCTCGGCCTGGAGGAAGCCGTGAAGATGCTGACCGACGACCCGGCGCAGCTCTTCGGCCTGCGCGAACGCGGCCGCGTCCAGGAGGGCTGGCACGCGGACCTCGTGCTGTTCGACCCGGAGCGGATCGAGGCGGGCCCGGCCATGCTCGTGCACGATCTGCCGGGCGACAGCCCCCGATTGGACTCGCGCGCGATCGGGATCGTGTCGGTGCGCGTCAACGGCGTCGAGACGATACGGGACGACAAGGTGACGGGCGCGGTGCCGGGCACGGTGCTCAGGTCGGGCCGTGACACAAGGACCGTGAGTACGCAGTGACGCAGAGGCTGTTCATAGGAGGGGAGTGGGTCGAGCCCGACGGCGGGTACTACGACGTCGTCAACCCGGCGACCGAGGAGGTCGTCGGGCAGGCCCCCGAAGCGAGCCGTGAGCAGGTGTACGCCGCGGCCGCCGCCGCCCGCGAGGCTTTCACCGCCTGGTCGCGCACGAAACCTGAGGAGCGATCCCGGATCCTGGAGGCGGCCGCCGATGTCATCCAGCGCGAGGCCGAACCGTACGCGGCGCTCGCGCAGGCCGAGAGCGGCGCGACCACCGCCACCGCGCGCGGTATGCAGGTCGCGGTGGGTGCGGCGCGCTTCAGGCGGTACGCGAAGGGAGCCCTGGAGCCCGTGGAGCAGGGGCTGCCGCCGCAGATCAACGCCGCCGGACCGATGGGGAAGGCGGGTGTCTTCGGGGCGCTCGCCCTACGCCGCCCGGTCGGCGTCGTCACGTGCATCACCTCGTACAACAACCCCTGGGCCAACCCGGCGGGCAAAGTCGCGCCCGCGCTCGCCATGGGCAACACGGTGGTGGTGAAGCCCGCCCCGCAGGACCCTCTGTCCGTCTACAAGATGGCCGAGGCCCTCGCGGAGGCGGGCGCACCGCCCGGCGTCGTGAACGTGGTGACCGGCTCCGCAGCGGCCGTCGGCGAGGCCGCGGTCGACTCCCCGGACGTCGACATGGTCAGCTTCACCGGCTCGACGGCCGTCGGGCAGCGCATCGCCGAGGTCTGCGGCCGCGGCATGAAGCGCCAGTTGATGGAGCTGGGCGGCAAGGGCGCGGCGCTCGTCTTCGACGACGCGGACGTGGACCTGGCGGTGATGGGCATCGGCACGACGTTCTCCTTCTACAGCGGCCAGATCTGTACGGCGCCGACGCGGGTGATCGCGCAGCGCGGGATCTACGACCTCCTGGTCGAGAAGCTGACCGGCTATCTGACGTACATGAAGGTCGGCGACCCGGCGGCACAGGGCACGGTGGTCGGCCCGGTGATCTCGGCGGCGCACCGCGACCGGGTCGAGTCGTACATCGAACTGGGCAAGAAGGAAGGCGCGCGGCTCGTCGCCGGCGGCGAACGTCCCGCGTTCGAGAAGGGTTTCTACGTCGCCCCGACGCTCTTCGCGGACTGCACGAACGACATGCGGGTGGTGCGGGAGGAGATCTTCGGCCCGGTGGTGGTCGTGGTCCCCTTCGACGACGAGGACGAGGGTGTCGCGCTGGCGAACGACAGCGACTACGGCCTGATCGACTACGTCTGGTCGGGGGACGTGGCGCGGGCGTTCCGGATCGCCGGGGAGCTCCGGGCGGGCGGGGTCGGCGTGAACACGATCGGCCGGAACATGGAGGCGCCGTTCGGGGGGTTCAAGAAGAGCGGGGTGGGCCGGGACGTGGGCTCGTACGCGCTGCACGCGTACAGCGAGCTGCAGGCGGTGGTCTGGCCGGGCTGAACCGGCGCGCAGATGGCGCTCGGCTCGGGCGACAGTGGCCTCGGGCGACGAACCGGACACCTGTGCCGGGGCCCGGGCTGTGGTCAGCTGACGCGGCCGAGGTGAATAACCACGATGGTGATCGTCTCGTCAGCGATCTCGTACATCACGCGGTACTGGCCGACGTGCAGACGGCGCAGATTCGGTGAGCCGTACTCGGCTGAGCCTGACGGACGTGGGTCGTCCGCCAACAGGTCAACTGCGGCGTAGACCTGCCGCGGGCCGTCGGGGTCGTCCTTGAGGAAGCGCGTCGCGGTGTCGGTTGCCCGTAGACGCCAGATGATCTGATGGCTCACTCACGCCCCAGGCCCAGCCGAGCGCCGACCTCTTCGTGGGGGACACCGACGAACGTACCGGCCATTTTCTCTGCCCGGTACTCCGCGAGAGCCAACGCGTCCTCCAGGTCGGCCAGTTCCTGCGGGTTTATCAAAACGGCCGCGGGCTGACCGTGATCGGTGATGGTGATGCGCTCGCGGGCGTGCGAAGCCCGGCGGACGAGTGAGCCGAAGCGGGCGCGGGCTTCGGTGATGGGCAGCGTCTCGTTCATGGCGAAAGTGTACACTTCACGCTTCTTTGAGCGGGATGGTCAGGGAAACTTGCTCGGTCGGTGGGCGGCAGTCGCGGCAGTAGCCGGGCTCTCGTGCGCGAATGACAGCGGTCACAGCGGCCGGTGGATGTCACGATCGGCGAGCAGCTGCCGGTGGTCGTCCAGCCCGAGCCTGCACTGCGAATTGGCATATGCGCCAGCCGAGTTGGGGTAGATCACTCGTGTGAGTGACCGGGGCTGGGGGACGTCGAGCCGCACCGGGCAGCAGTCCACCGGAACGAGGGAACCGTGATCCGGTGATGCGCGGACGATAGGTCGATTTCGGTGCAAGCAGGGCCTGTCCCTTCTCACCCCGTTCGCCAGGAACCCACCCGCGCCTCCAGCCGCCCCAGCACCCTGCGCCCCGCGCGCCCCACCCCCACCGGGATCAGTGCCGCGCGGCCCGGGATGCGGATGCCGCCCGTGAAAGCGACCCGGGTGCGGCCCTCGCCGCACGGGGTTGCCGCCACTCCCATCAGGATGAAGCGGCTCTGGAGCCAGATCCAGCCGGGGCGCAGTACGCCGTCGAAGCGAGCCCGCATGCCGAAGCGGCTGCGTGCCACCGCCTCCACGCGGTCGCCGTCGATCCGGGTCACCCGCAGGCCGCGCATGTCCAGGACCAGGCGGGCGAGTTCGCCGTCCAGGTCGGCGAGGAGCGGCCAGACCTCGGCGTAGTCCGCCTCGATCTCGCCCTCGGTGATCACGGCGCCGGGGACGCCCGCGGCCAGCGCGTGGAGCCGCCGCACCGGGTCGAGGTCCGCGGCGGGCGGCCAGTTGGCGGTTGTCATGATGACCACGCCTTCCTGAAGGAGTCCCGGGCCCCTTGCAGCCGTGACTTGACGGTGCCTACGCGCAGGCCGAGCAGTTCGGCCGCGGACTGTTCGTCGAAGCCCTCGATGTCCCGCAGGACGAGGACCGCCCGGTGTTCGGGCGAGAGCCGGGTCAGTACGTCCCCGATGTCCGCGGCGAGTTGCGGATCGCCCCGCTGGGGGAGGGTTGTGAGATCGGCCGGTACGGCACGGGCCGACCTGCGGGCCACCCGTACCGCCTCCCGGCACGCGATCGCCCGCACCCATCCGTACAGCGCCGCCGGTTCCTTCAGGGAACGCAGTCCGCGGAAGACGGCGACCAGCGTCTCCTGGACGGCGTCCGGGCCGTCGGTCAGGGCGATCGGGGTGCAGATGCGGCCCGCGTACGGGGTGAGGGCGTCGAGGAGGCCGTTCATGGCGATGGTGTCGCCGCGCTGGGCGGCGCGCACCAGCCGTTCGACGTCGTCGTCACTCAACTCCGCTCCCTAGGGGGTGTCCGGCGGGTCACGCTGGGCTCGCGACGCCCTGCGACTCCGTCTCCTGCGTTGTCGTCGGTCGGCATGGCTCCGCCATGCCTCCCTCCTCCGCCTTGGATCCGAAGCCGCATGACGCCGCTCCCTGATCCAGCCTGACCCGCCGCACACCCCCTTGCCACCCGCAGTGCCGCAGCCGTCAGAGCCAGGCACAGCGGAGTGTAGAGGGCCAGGTTGAGCCAGTAGAACGTGCTGCCCGCGCCCTCGTCGAGCCCCGCGCGCAGCCCGCCCGCCCATGCCAGCCCGGCCAGTCCGCGCACCGCCGTACCGCAGGCGACCGCCACGGTCCCGGCTTGGAGCAGCCGCCCCCAGCGGTGCCCGCGGCCGAGCCGCGCCCGTGCGGTCACCAGTCCGGCCGCGGTGAACAGCAGCGCGGCGAGCGGCAGGAGTACGGGCACGGTGAACGGCACGTCGGCGCCGAGCACCGCGTACGACAAGGCCTTCGTGTCGTCCGCCGGCCAGTGGCTGCCGGTCGCCCAGAACAGGTGCAGCAGCCCGTCGGCGGTCAGTACGGCCGCCACTGCCCGAGCGGCGCCGGTTCGCAGGTTCGTTTCCATCACGACCTCCTGGGTGAGCGGAATGCGTCACCCCACAGAGGAGCCGAACCGGCGATTCGTTCCGACGAGTTCGCGGGAAGTCAGCCGCCCACGCCGCCGAGGAAGATCGGGTTCGTGAACGCCGCCAGCGGCCCCGGCAGCCCCGGAACCACCACCGCGTGCCGGACCTCCGCCCGCACATACGTCGCGTACTCCGGCGTCGTCCGCCACTCCACCGTGCCCGCTCCCTCCGGCGGCAGCGCCACCGTGTGCAGCACACCCTGGTCGGTGACGAAGCGCACCGAGCAGCCCGGCGCGCCGGTCACCTCCAGCCGTACCGTCACCGTCGTGTCGTCGTCGACCCGGAGCCGTTCGCCGATGCCCGCGTGCTGCCCGCGGCCGCCCGCCGCCGAGAAGGACAGCGTGATCGCCTTCGACTCGGCGACGTACGAACGCCCCGCGCGGATGCCGTCCAGGATCGCTTCCCGCGTCAGGGCCTCGGCGAGGACCACCGTCTGCGGCGTGCCGACCGGGTCCGGCGGGCGGTGCGCGTCGCTGTTGCCCATCGCGGGCGTCCAGCGCCTGCCCGAGCGGGCGGCCGCGACCAGCGTGTTGTCCCAGGCCTGGAGCGAGACCTCGTCGTCGGGCGTGTACGCGCCGTTCCACACCTCGACCGCGTCCGCCTCGCCGAACCCGAACTTCCAGTTGCAGCCGATGCAGGTCGCGTGCGGATGGGCCGGGACGACCAGGCCGCCCGCGCGCCTGATCTGGCGCGCGTAGTGGCCGAAACGGTTGTCCTTGGCCCGGTAGCGCCAGTCGACGAAGGTCCCGGGATCGATGCCGAGCGCCACCACGTGGCCGTTGCGCGTGGTGACCTCCTCGCCGGTGAGGATCAGCAGGTCGTCGCCCGCCTGGTCGGCCCAGTGGGGGTGCGAGGAGTGTGTGTTGTGCTCGGAGGTGTTGATGAAGTCGAGCCCGGCGGCACGCGCGAGCTCCGCGATCTCGGCGGGAGTGCGCTTTCCGTCCGAGTACCAGGAGTGCAGATGGCAGTCACCCCGGTACCAGGCACGGCCGCGCCCCTTGGCCCGCTCCGGCGGATAGACCGGCCCGGGGGTCGTGCCGGGCTCGCCGAACCGCAGCGTGATGGAGACTTCGTACGCGAGACCCTGCGGCGCGACTGTGTACGGCCCGAGCGCGATGTACCAGGTGCCCGGCCGCACCGGGCCCGGGATGTATCCGGGCGTCGCCTCGTCCGCCCGGATGAAGAACTCCGTTCGCGCTCCGCCCGACCAGCCCCGAAAGCCCCTGCCGCCCAGCTCGGTGCCGCGCTCGTCGAAGATGCCGATGTCGAGCGCGTTGCCCTGGGTGCCGGGCGGGACGACGGGCCGCTCGTAGGTGTACGCGACGTGGATCTCGCGTACGCCCTTCGGGATCTCGACCGGCAGATAGACGAAGTCGGGGGAGCCGGGCGGCAGTGTGCCGCGCACGACCTTGGTCGGTTCGCCGGCGGTCGGCCCGCCGTCGTTGGGTGCGGCGTTCGCGAAACTCACAGTGCCCAACGTAAGCGCCGTCGCGGCTCCCGTCACGAGCAGTCCTCGTCTGTCCATCGCGTGTTGTGCGTGTTCGTCGTTGCACATGCCGTCGGCTCCCCGGGGTGGGTGAGGGGGACAGGAGTGGTGTACTCAAACCCTCGTATTGAGCCGTGAACTGCCGTGCAAGGGAAAGGGGTTCGCGGGTTGCGCGGGCCTTTCGGGGTGGTTTTCCAGCCGCTGGGGCCGCGATCTGCCGAACTCATACCCCGGCGTGCTCCATGACCGGCCGCACCCGCCGCCTTCCCACGAGGCTGCCCAGCAGGCCGAGAAGGAAGGCCGCCGGCATCGACACGAGGACGACCGTCTGGAGCGGGAACCAGTTGAGGTGCCAGTCGGGGAAGAGTGCCAAGGGGTTTCCGGAGAAGACCGGGCCGGAGATCTGGAGTCCGATGGCGCTGAAGAGGCCTCCGTACAGCGTCCAGAGCAGGCCGCCTCGCGTGTAGCCGCTCCAGAACAGGGAGTACACCAGGGCCGGAAGCAGGCAGGAGGCCGCCACCGCCAGGGAGAGGGCCGACAGGAACAGGACGTTCCATCCCTGGACCCAGACCGCCAGGGCGATGCTCAGCAGCCCGATGCCCGCGGATGCCAGACGTGCGGCGGCCACCTCGCGGCCCTCGGTCGTGCGTCCCTTGCGCAGGACATGTGTGTACAGGTCGTGGGCGACCGCGCCCGCGGCTGCCAGGGTGACGCTGGCTACGACGGCCAGCGTGGTGAGGAACACGGCGGAGGAAACCAGTACGACGAGAAATGCTCCGTCCGCGTCGGTGGACGGGCCGCCCGCCAGCTCGCTGGTGAGCAGCAGCAGGGTGCTGTTGCCCCCAGGATCCGCGGCCATGATCGCCGGGGTGCCGATCAGCGCGGCGGCCGCCAGGCCCATCAGCGCCGTGGCAAGGCAGAAACCGCCGACGATGCCGATGGTGTGGCGCACCGTGCGGCGCGCGGTGGCCGCGTCGGGAGCGGTGTTGAGCTGCAGGGCGACGTGGGGCAGGCACGCCACTCCCAGCACGATGGTGATCATCAGGCCGATGAAGTCGAGGGTGGCTTCTGGGTCGCTGCTGCCCGCGAACCGGAGGCCGGGACGCATATGGCCGTCGGGACGGCCGCTGCCCCGTCCGGCGGCATCGATCAGGGAGTCGGTGTTCCAGTGAAAGCGGTGGAGCAGTACGGCGGTCACAGCGAGGGCGGCGCCGAGCAGCACCACCGTCTTGATGACCTGAATCACGACCGTGCCGCGCATGCCGCCGAACACCGTGGCGCAGACGACCAGGAGGCCGATCATGACGACGGCTGTCTGTTCGGCGCCCGGACCGGACAGTCCCAGCAGCGTCGTGGTGGTCACTCCCGCGCCGGAGAGCTGCACGACCAGATACGGCACGCATGCGCTCAAGGTCACGACGGCGGCCGCGATCCTCACGGCGGGCCCCGGGGTCCGCAGGGCGAAGGTGTCTCCCAGGGTGTAGCCGACGCGCTCGCGCAGGGGAGTGGCGAGCAGGAGGAGTACCCCGAGCGACAGCACCGTGCACAGGGCGATGAACAGGCCGTCGTAGCCGAAGACCGCGACGCTTCCCGTGGTGCCGAGCACCGTCGCCGCGGACAGGTACACGCCGGACAGGACGAGAGCCCCCCGGAACGGACGCATTCTGCGACCGGCTGTGTAGAACTCGTTGACCCGGTCTCTCTCAGGGCCGCTGAGAACGCAGATGAACAGGATGGGGACGATGAACGTCAGGAAGCCCGCGAGGACCAGGGCGCGTGTGTCGGTGTCCAGGAGGCCGGACGCGGCGAGCGGGATTTCATGGTTCATCAGTACTGCTCCACGTCCTGCTCGTGCGGGACGCGTTCGTCCTTGCGGCGGTCGTATCGCGCCGCCGTCCACATCAGGAGGGACCCCTGGAGGAGCAGAGCCAGCACGCCGACGTTGATCTCGCCCCAGACGCGGTTGCCGAGGAAGTCGGCGGCGGAGCAGGCGAGCACCAGATGTACGCCGAGGGTCAGTCCGTTGACCAGGGCGAAGGACCTGCCTGGGCGTGGCGGCGTTGGCCGCTGATGCAGGTGGTGGGCGTGCTCGTATGCCATGGCGATCTCCTGGCGGGCGTGGGCAGTTCCCCGTGCTGGGGGCTCACCAGAACACGCGGGAAACGGCGCGTCGACACGCTGGGCACACGCCGTTCAGCGCTCCCAATGCCGCCACGAGATCAGTGTGCTGATGCCCATTCACTCGTGGCCGGCGCCAGCAGGTTGTCGCCGGTGCCGAGCGCGGCGTTCGGCCCGAACAGGCGGTGGGCGTCGAGCGCGAGGGTGAGTTGCACCAGATCGCGAGGACGGGACAGAACCAGGCCGGTGAGCTGCTCGAAGCGGCGCAGGCGGTTGAGCACGGTATTGCGATGGCAGTACATGTGCCGGGCGGCCTGTGCGGCGGAACCGCCGTTCTCGATCCAGATGCGGAGGGTGTCGAACAGCGTGTCTCGGTCGGCGGGTTCCAGGTCGTACAGGGGCCGCAGCACCTGGTGGGCCAGTGCGGCGGACAGGTCGGGCCGCGAGACGAGCAGCCCGTCGGGCAGGCGGGAGTCGAGCCGGGCGATCTCACCGTCGGCGCGGCACGTGCCGACGGCGAGGTCTGCCATGTCCCGCGCCCGGGGCAGGCTGTCGAGGCCCTGGACGACCGGGCTGATGCCTATCCGAAGGCCCGGGCCCGGGACCATACCGGAGGCGAACGCGTCCAGGGAATGGTCGCCGAGGTGGGCCACGAGCACGTCGCGCTGCCCACGGGTCTGGCGCAGGATCCGGATGCCGCGCACGTTCGGGACGCCGTCCGGAACGTGGCCGTACGGTGGCATGGCCTTCACCACTGCCACGGCGAAACGTCCGTCGAGCGGCAGGTCGAGCATCGCCGCGGCGTCCCGGGTGAACTCGGGTTTGTTGCGGCTCTCCAGCAGCGCGGCGAGGATCAGCCGGACTCGTTCCCCGTGCCGGCTGGCTACGCCCTTGGCGACCTGACGGTAGGCGTCGGCGAGCATGACGGCGTCGCGGTCGTTGTGTTTCCACACCACCTCGGCCACATGCACCAGCTGACGCACATCGCCGACGCCGTCCCGCTCCACCGCGCTGACGACTCCGCCCCAGCACGCCGAGCCTGCGACACGGTAGGCGTGCAGCACCTCGTCGAGGGGGCGGCCCTCCTCCGCACGTCGTATGCCGAGCTCTCTGGTGTACCGCTCGATGTCCACGATCCGGCCCGGATCCAGGGCGGCCTCCAGCGCGTGGCGTATGCCGATGTCGACGGACTGCCGCAGGTCGGAGGGCGCGAGGACGGGATCGGCGTAGTACGGCACCTCGGTACGGATCTTGTCCACCACGGTGTCGGTGAACTCCTGGCCGCGCTCAAGGAGGCGTCGGCAGGCATGGTCGAAGAGGTCGAGAGGAGAGGCGTCCGTGAGATCGGGGACGGCGAGAACGGAGACAGGACTGGTGTGCATGGGCCCTCCAGCAGCGCGGAGATCGACCGCCGGCCTTGGAGGCCGGCGCCACCCGTACAGGAAGGCATCATGCTAAGCGGTTGGTTAGTCCTGAGCGAGAATTAGGCCGAATCGTGATGATTCCGTGCGGCGGGGCCTGCCCGGACGGCTGTCCGGGCAGGCCGAGCGTGTGGCTAGTCGGTGCTGCGGTTCCGCCGCATGAGCAGCATCGCGATGAGGACGAGCACCGCGATGCCGATGATCAGGCCGATGACCAGACCGGCCGAGAGGCCGCTCTTCTTCTTTTTCTTCTTCTTGCTCTTCTTGCGGTCCTTGCTGCTGACGGTGCTCACCGTGCTGGTGGTCGACGTCTTCGCTACGGCCGCACCGGCTTCCGGCCGGGCTGCCGCGGTGTTCTGCTGGGCGACGGCCGCGGTGGGCGTGTACGCGGCCGAGGCGGCGGGCGCCCCGGCGAGCAGAGCCCCGGACAGTACAAGTGCGGTGGTGGCGACGCGCAGTCGCATCATGATGCGGATCCTCCCCGTTGATACCGAGCTCTCGGCATGGGGCACCGTACGGCATACGTTTGGGCCGTCACCAGAGTCGATGACGGAAGGTTCCGTATGCGGATCTCGACCACGATCTTCCTCACGGACGAGACGATCACGCCTGTGCGGCTGGCGCGCGAGCTGGAGGAGCGCGGATTCGGCGGGCTCTATCTGCCGGAGCACACCCACATCCCGGTGGAACGCACGACCCCGTACCCCGCGGGCGGCGAACTGCCACCCGAGTACGGCCGCACGCTCGACCCGTTCGTGGCCCTCGGCCAGGCGGCGGCGGTCACCTCGCAGCTCGGCCTCGGCACGGGCATCACGCTCGTCGCCGAGCACGACCCGATCGACCTGGCCAAGCAGATCGCCACCCTCGACCACCTGTCGGGCGGCCGCTTCACGCTGGGCGTCGGCTTCGGCTGGAACCGGGAAGAGGCCGCGGACCACGGGGTGGAATGGACGACGCGCCGCGAACTGACCCGGGACCGGATGGGGCTGATGCGGGCACTTTGGGCCCCCGAACCGACCCCGTACAAGGGCGAGTTCGGCTCCGTACGGGCCTCGTACGCCTACCCGAAGCCAGGCGGCGGTGCGCCGCGCACGCTCGTCGGCGGAGCCGCGGGCCCGAAGCTCTTCGCGCACATCGCGGACTACGCGGACGGCTGGCTCCCGATCGGCGGCCGGGGCCTGGCGCAGTCGCTCCCGGTGCTACGGGACGTGTGGTCGGCTGCGGGCCGGGACCCGGAGAAGCTGCAGGTGGTCCCGTACGCGGTCCTGCCGACGCCGGGGAAGCTGGCGCACTACGCGGAACTGGGCGTGGAGGAGGTGGTGCTGCAGTTGCCCCCGGCGGGGGAGGCGGAGGTACTGCGGGTGCTGGACGAATTCGGGCAGTACCTGTGAGGGGCGGCGAGGCGCGGGCCGTGCACCGCGAGCTGCCGTCGGTCGTCCCCTGGGTGCGGCACCTGTCCGACGACGAGGTGCGGCAATTCGTGCAGGAACTCGCCGAAACGGCGCATACGGACGTCGACGTCAACGTCCAGGCCGACTTTCACCGTGTCATTGCCGAATGGCGTGCGACGGCCCGGATTCTGGCCGACCCCGAACTGACCGCTCAGCTCATGCGCCCCTTGCCGGAGGACGATCTCTAGGCGTCGACCCGGCATCCGAAGGACACCGAGTAGGTGTCAGCCGCGGGCTGCTTGCCGTACAGGCAGTCGGTGCGGCCGCCTGCCGCACCGGGGGCCTGCACGGTGGGCGCCCCGGTGCGTGGCCCATAGGCGGCGTACGCGGGGAACAGCGCGGCGGCGGGCACAGCAGCGGTCAGTACAGCGATGGCGATCAGCCGTGATGTGGTCACGCCCCCCGAGCCTGCCGATACGGACGGGCCGAGCCCGGGAGACACGCGTGCGGGCTAGTCCAGAGGGAGCAGCGCGGGGTGCGCGAGGAAGGCGGACCAGGTGGAGGGGGTGACGGCGAGGTGGGGGCCGTCGGTGACCTTGGAGTCCCGGATACGGATGGTGGCAGCGGTGGTGGCGACCTCGACGCACGCGCCTCCTTCGCCGCTGCTGTAGCTGCTCTTGTACCAGTTGAGCTCAGTGGTGTTCATCGTTCTCCCAGCATCTTCTCGACCAGGGACAGCGACTCCCGTGGGGTGAGAGCCTGCGCCCGGATAATCCCATAGCGCTCGGTGAAGACGCGGACCTCCTCCGCATCGGTGATCAGCCGGGGGTGTCCGTAGATCTCCGTATACGCCACCTGTTGCCGCCCCTTGGGCGTCAGCAGGATGAACGCGCCATCCAGGCTCGGGTGTTCCTCGCGATCCAGGGGCATCACCTGAAGCTCCACGGTCCGCAACCGCCCGACGCGCAGCAGTCGACGCAACTGGTTCTCATTAACGGTGCGCCCACCGATCGGCCGTTTCAGTACGGCCTCCTCCAACACGAAGCTGAAGGTCGGTGCGGGCCATCGTTCGAAGATCTGCTGCCGAGCAAGCCGGTCGGCCACGCGCTTTTCGATGGTCTCTTCGTCAAGCAGCGGCCGACGCTGGGTGAAGATGGCTCGCGCGTACTCCTCGGTCTGAAGGAGCCCAGGCACGGCCTGGTTGCTGTAGTCGTGCAGCGCGACGGCCTCCGCCTCAGCCCGGGCGTAATCCCGGAACCAGTCCGGATGCCGGGTCCGCGCCTTCGCCTGGGCCTCCCGTACGTCCTCCACCGCCGCCTTGAGCACATCCCCGGCCGACAGCAACTCATCGGCCCGCACCAGGAAATCGGGCTGCGGCGTCCGCACGCCCCGCTCCATCGCGGAGATGAGGTCCTCCCCGCAATGGGCAGCAACCCCCAGCTCGCGCTGGCTCATCGAGGCGTTCTCCCGCAGCACCTTGATCTGCTTGCCCAGAGCGCTGAAGAGATGCGCTGTCCCGTCCACTTCGGCCGGCCGCTCCGGCCGCTCTTCCGTCATGCCGTACCGCCTTCTCGGGTCACGGCCGACGTTCCGCACAGCCCGCCGTCCGTACCCGTACAGTTACCCAGCGTCGCGATCACGCTCCTGGTCAGGGTACGGGGAACCGGTCACGCTCGGTGACATGAAATCCGAAATCGCCACCCCCACGGCTGAGTTCACGCAACGCTTCAGCGCCACCCGCCGGGGCGCCCGCGTGGCCCGCCACCTCGCTGTCCACCAACTCGACGGCTGGGGCATCCCCTACGGCAGCGACCTCTCCGACACGGCCGCACTGATCGTCGCCGAGCTGACGGCAAACGCGGTCACCCATGCCCGCGTCCAGGGCCGCGACTTCGAACTGCGCCTCACGCTCTGGCCGCTGACGCTCCGCATCGAGGTCTCGGACGCCCGCGGCGACCGCGAACCGGCCGCGAGGCCACCGACCCCCGACTCGGAGACGGGCCGTGGCCTGCTCCTGGTCGACGCGCTGGCCACGGAGTGGGGCACGGCCGACCGCGTCGTAGGCAAGACGGTCTGGGCGGAACTATCGCTGGAGTGAGCCGACTTACTGCGTCGGAGCGGCGGCCCACATGCTGACGCTCCACACATCTCCATGCCCTAGCGACCGTCCACGCTCTTCGTGATCGTCGTTCACGATGGCGGACACATTCGTGTCCGCCGCGGCTGCGCGGTACTCGAGGAAGCCACCTTGGTCGGTGACCTTCATTGTCGGAGCCTCCGGCGTCTTGGAGAGCGCGTCCCGCAGTTCATCCCAGGCGAGGTACTGCGGGAAGTCGACCCGCATGCTCTTGCGCCACTCTCTTCGCATGGAGCCGCCCGACGCCAGTCTGTGCAATTGGATTGAACAGTTGGCCATCACCCACTCAGGGCCCGGGTTGAAGGAGAACTCAAAGAATCCATAGTCCCGCCGCAGCGAGAGACCAGACCGACAGGCATCGTCGATGAACTTGCAGTGGATCGCTTCGTCGACTTGGCCGAGGGTCGATCCGACCCCCAGCCCGTGCAGCCGCCCCGTGGTGATGAAAGAGACAAGGAATGGAATCGCCTTCACGATCAGCTCTCTCCAGCGCATCGAAGGCCCCGTGTGAGCGCCCGTAGGTTGATTCTCGCAGGGCAGCCCCAGCGAGTGGAGAGCAGCCGCTCGTGGCCGGAGTGGTCTACATGCGGAGACAATCTGACACAAGACTATTTTCCCCACGCCAGGATTCCCCCGACCGAAATCGTCAGCCTCGTCAGATGTACCCAGGTCAGTAACGGGCGCAAGTTTCGGCTCCAACTCGGCCGCTGGGGCGAGAACGCGGCGACCGAGCCGGACGCTGCACTGACCCAGAAGGCCCACCAGGCGATGTCGAGGGAGTAATGGAGGCCGGTGCAGCCTCCCTTGGTGCAGCGCTCGAGCAGAGGGCGCAGGCAATGACGATGGCGGGGACGAGGCCCACAAGACCGGCCCGGGCTTGCAGCCGCGATCGCCGATCGTCAGCCACATGCGGTGGGAGGGAAACGTCGTGCATGCCGCCAGTAGGTCATGGTCGGAGCCCGGAAGATCCGCGCGGATACTCATCCCGCTACTCAAAAGGCCCTTGAGCTCCAAGCTTTGAGCTCCGAGCTCCGAGCCCTGTTTGTGAGGAATGGTTGGTGGATTGAACCCACCCACCCTCCCCAACGCCCGTAATGCCCACGAGAGTTGACTTTCGGTGTTCAGCTTGCCACGCGCTGTCATATGCCTCTAGCGTTCACAGCAATGAACAACCCCGACCGGTGTTCGAGCACCAGCCGGGGTCTGACCTCCAAGATCGACAGGACCGATCTCGTGGCTTCCCTCAACTCTAGCTGTGCCCTGCCCACGCCCGCACACCCCATGGCCAGCCCCGGCTACGGCAAGCGCCCCGCACCCGATCAATCGCCCTCCCGCAGCGGCGACTTCGCACACCTGCCCGAGCGGGAGGCGGCCGTCGCCGTCTTCATCGATCGCCTCCCCGAGGGCGCGGCAATGGACCACAAGACCCTTGCCAAACACATCGCCGGCTACCGCCAGGCGGCGATCCGTAGTGCGCTCAAGGCACTCACGAACGCGGGCCATCTGCGCCGGATCAAGGAGAAAGTGGTCCGCGACGACGGGGAGCGCTGGGTGACGCGTACGTACTGGTCGCGTACCGCCCGCAGTGCCGACTGGTGGCAAAAGTTCTGCCGGAGCCTACGAGGCGTGATGCTCGACGCCCCGGGCGGTGCCCCTGACGACCCAGCCGGCAGCCGCCGAGCCCGCACGGGAGCGCACCACTGCCTACCGGACCCTTGCCGCCCTCGGCCGTACCAACCCTCGGATGACCCTCTCTGCCGCCGACTGCGAGCGGCTGGAACCTCTCGCCGCGACCTGGCTGACGTACGGCGCGAGCGTGCAGCACCTGATCCGTGTCCTCACTGACGGACTGCCCGATGCGATCCACAACCCGGCGGGGATCGCGAAACGACGACTGGAGGACAAGATGCCGCCCAAGCCTGCCCGTGAGCCCGAGACCGTGCTGCACAGCGTCATGATCTGCATGTTCTGTGACACGACCGAGGAAGACGAGCCGCTGATCAACGGCATGTGCGAGGCCTGTCGCAGCGAGGACGAGGACGACATCCCGGCCACGTTCCGCCCCGGCCCCCGTCCGGCGGAGGTGGCTGCGCACGCCGACGCCGCGCGTGTCGCGGCCGGACTGCCGCCGAGGAGTCGCGGATGAGCGTGCACGATGCGCCGGTCAGGGCACCATGGAGGGGAGGAGGCGACGCCATGACCCCCAGGACTACCCCCCGGCCGTCCCGGCCCCAGATGTCGGTCGAAGAGTTCGAGGAACTCGCCCGCCGTTCGCCAGAGATGGTGCGGCTGGAGTTCAGCCAGGGAAAGGTCCAGGTCAAGCCCGTGCCGGACGGTGTCCACGGAGCCATCATGATGTGGCTCCTCGAACAGTGCATGCAGCACCTCCCTGATCATCGCCTCTACCCCGAGCAAGGCCTGAAGGTCGAGACGTACCGCAGAGGGCGGGCCCGTCCGGACGGCGCTCTCGCGCCCATCGACCACTTCGTCCCGCAGGGCGAGTGGGCCGAGCCGGGTGGCGTCCTGATGACCGTCGAGGTCACCTCGCACGACCCCGACACCGACCAGCGCGACCGCGTCGAGAAGCCCGGCGGCTACGCGGCGGCAGGTATCCCGGTCTACCTCCTCGTCGACCGCGACGCCTGCTCGGTCACCGTCCATGCCGAACCCGAGGGCGGCTCGTATCGAAGCATCACCACGCGCCCCTTCGGCGCCGTTGTCGAGCTCCCCGACCCTGTCGGGATCACTCTGGAGACGCAGAAGCTCAAGGACTACGCCGAGTGATGGGGAAGCGAGTTGAGTACGCGGATGAGTAGCTGGACGGATCTTCGGCGACGCGGCCTGTGGCGAACTGGAGAGCATGAATGAAGCTCCAGCCATCGCCGCCCGGACCAGCGACCGGCAATGGCGCCGTCCGGCCTGCCTCGGGCTCATGACGCTGCTCCCGACCGCGATTCTCGCGTGGCTCGCCGTCCTGATGTCCGAACGCTTCGGACGCTGTCTGACCTACGGGGAGGGGTGCGGAGCGAGCTACAACGCGCTGGGTAGCGTGGCGTGGTACGCGTTCTGGGGAAGCGCGACCGCGGGAGTCGCGGCGCTGATCGTGTACCCGACGGCTGGTTGGGCGAGGCGCGTGCGGAAGTCGCTCGTCGTCACCCAGCTCGCGCTGCAGCTCGTCACTGCGACGGCGATCCTCGCCATGGCCTGATCCGCCGAGAACGCCATGCGCCGCGCCCGCAAGCGAGCCAGGGACGGGGGGCTGGATGTCGCCGAGGCTGCTGCGCGGTTGCAGGCGCGCGGGGGCGACCTCGTCGATCTGTGTGCCTCGCGATGCCGGGCGGCCCCGGGGCATCACGTACTGTAAGAGCTCGCCGGCTGCACCGACTCGGCGACACTGATCGCCGCCGAGCTGATAGCCAACGCAGCCAGCTACGCCCGTCCAGGGCCGCGACTTCGAACTGCGCCTCACGCTCTGGCCGCTGACGCTCCGCATCGAGGTCCCGGCGCCCGCGGCGACCGGCGAACCGTCTTCGAGGCCACCGACCCTTGACTCGGAAACGGGCCGCGGCCTGCTCCTGGTCGAGGTACTCGCCTCGACGTGGGGAGTTGCCGACCGCGTCGTCGGCAAGACGGTCTGGGCCGAACTGACGCTGCGGTGAGCCGACACGTTCCCGCCTCACTGCCCGTGACTTGGGGAGGCGTCAAATCGTGTAGGGATATAGCAAGACGTTCGACGTGGTGAATTCAACCGAATCGCCGATGGAGGCTTCTGTGGTGTCAGCCGCGACCTCAACGAGCACGATGTCCCGATCGATGCGAAGTGCGACAACGGCGTCATCGCCCACAGACTGAACGGAGCCGCGAAGGGTCACCTCGCGCCGCGAGTACTCTCCTGCAATTAGATCAGGTCCGGTGGTCAGGGCCCATGAGGTGACTACGTCTGGGACTTCGAGTTCGACGTCGTATGCACCAGCTTCGGGTTCCATTGAGCTGTGCCAGCAACCCCATGCCGATCCAGCAGGACTATCGAAGGTGACGACTTTTGCTTGGGGGTCCAGGACTTCGGTAATTTGAATTCTCACGCGCTCACTTCAATCCTAGCGGGACTCGCACCATCGTATTGTCAACTATCCACGTGTTCGACGGGGAAATGAAGGTCCACGACTCTTTGTGGAAGTGGAATTTTGTGGGCTTGCTATTCATTTCGTGATCGCCTAGACGGATGCTTCGCGTGCCGTCGGCGGAAACCAGCCTGTTGGGATCCAGTTGACCTGTTCGGGGGTGAATGTTCGTGTAGGGGCCATCACCGAGAAATTTCTCCCATTCGTCTATCACCTGGTGAGGCTTTAGGGGCTTCGGAGCAACGACCTCTGGTGTGTTGATTACCGTTTCCGGCGGAAAGCAGGGTGCCAGACCGAGCGGATCAGTCCAGGTGTGAGGGTTGTGGACGTACGTCGCCGGATTAGGGTCAGGTGTTAGACCCAGTGGGTCCGCCGTGAGGTAGCGGGCTGTTCCAGGTTCATAGTGGCGGTGGAAGTTGTAGTGGAGTCCGGTCTCCGGGTCGAAGTATTGGCCCGGGAACCGTAGTGGGGTATACGCCGTGCTTGTGGTTGCCCAGGTCGTTGTACCCCACAGTGTGCTTCGAGTTTGCCATGCGAGTGCGCCCGACTCGTCGATGAGTTCGCTGGGGGTTCCGACCAGGTCGGTGACAATCGAGAAGAAGCGCTCGTCGATGGACTGCTGTGGGGCGTCCGCGGCGAGGATTCGTTCTGTCTGGGCAATTGGCTGCAGACGGTTGTAATCCCAGGTGAGCGCGACCGGGTTAGGGAGTGTCTCGCTCTCGGTGGTCTGTTCGCAAAGAGTTGCGCCGACCCAGGTGAAGGAGACGTTCTCCAGAATCGTCTGGCCGTCATCGGCGAGCCTCTGTTTGGCAATTCGGCGGCCCAGTGGGTCGTACCGGTACCGCCACACGGCTCCATCCGGCGTGGTCACGCAAGTGAGTCGGTCTTCCGCGTCCCATTCGTAGAACCACGTGTCGGGCTTGCGCGAGAGACGGGTCTTCTGGCGCAGTACGATCCGACCCTGTGCGTCGTGTTCGTAGCGGACGCGTCCGGCGCGGTTGATTTGCGTGCCTGTGTAGGTGCGCGCACCGCTGGCCTCCTGGCCTGGATGGGAAGCCGGCCAGAAGGCCTCGGTCTGGTTGCCAGCCGCGTCGTACGCGTATCTCTCCGTCCAATTAGCTGCACGGACCGCGGTAACCCGGCCTGCTACGTCCAGGTCGAAGGTCCTCACGCCGGATAGCTCGTCCTCGACGCCGACTAGATGGCCGTCGGCTCTATAGGTGTAGGCGCGGCGTTGAAGATCGCGGCCCTGGCTGATGACGTGTTGGTCGGTCACGCGGCCCATCGCGTCGAACCCGTGCCGAAGTGTGACCCTCTCGCCGAAGCAGCGGGCGAGTTCCCGGCCCATGGCGTCGTGTTCGAAGGTGAGAGTGCGGCCCGAGGTCGTGAGCTCGGTGCGGTTGCCCGCTGCGTCGTACGCCCACGTGCTGACGGCCCCGGTCGGCGTTGCTCTGCCTGTCCGGCGGCCGAGGACGTCGTAGTCAAACCGGAGCTTGCGCCCATTCACGGTCTCGGACCTCAAGAGTCCGAACCGGTCGCGGAGCCGGACCAAGGTCGCGTCCGGACTGGTTGCTGCAGCGAGCTCGTCGAAGATGTCGTACTCGAAGGTGGTGATAGCGCCTTCCGCGTCTTTGCGGATCACCTGGCCGAGCTCGTCGTGCTCAAACCGGACGGTCTGGCCGAGCCCGTTGGTCCGAGACGTAAGGCGGCTCGCCTCGTCGTGGGTGTAAGAGAGCGTGCGACCGTCAAAGTCCGTCTCTGATATGAGCCGCCCGGCCGCGTCGTACTCGTAGTCCCAGGTCAGCCCTTGCGGATTCGCGACTCGTATCAGCTGGAGATTGGTGTCGTGGTCAAACTCGTAGCGCGCACCGTCCGGCCCGGCACGGGCCACGAGCAGGTCGAAGTCTGTGTACTCGAAAGTTGAGACCCCGCCCAAGGCATCGGTGTGCGACAGACAGTTGCCCTCGCCGTCGTACACCCAGGACTGCTCGCTCCCGTCCGCGTCGATACGCCTGGAGACCTTGCCCTCCACGGTCCACTCGAATCGCGTTATCGAGCCGAGTGCATCCGTGATGGTGACCGGGCGGCCGAACGCGTCGCGTTCGTACCGAGTCGTCGCACCTAGAGGGTCAGTCATCTCCAGAGGGAGTCCCGCCCTGTCACAACGCACGATAGTGCTGTGGCCAAGAGCGTCCGTGGCCGACGTCAGGTGCCCCGCCTGGTCGTACGAGAAGCGTGTCGTCGCACCCGAAGAATCCGTGACCGACGTGCGGTTGCAGCGCTCGTCGTACGTCTGGCGCGTGACTGTCCCGTCCGCGCGCCTAACGCGGACTGGCATTCCCAGCTTGTTGTAATCGACGCACAGCTCCCGCCCGTCCGGGCGCACCACCGTGGTCAGACGGCCCGACTCGTCATACGTGGATCGGCTGACGTGGCCGAGCGGGTCCGTCACCGACAGCAGTCGGTTGTAGCGATCGCGCTCGAAGCGCGTCACGCCACCCATCGCGTCGATCTCCGCGACAACCTGGGCACGTTCGTTGATGAGGAACCGCTTGGCGTGGCCCAGCCCGTCGGTCATCGACGTCAGGCGCAGGCCGGTGTCCGGGTCGGTGTCGTCCCAGGTGAAGCGCGACTCGACGTGGCCGTTGGCGCCGGTCTGGTACACGCAACGGTCGAGGTCGTCGTAGACGTAGTCGTAGCGGCTGGCGTTGGTGTCCGTCCATGACGTGATGCGACCGTGCTCGTCGCATCCGAACCGCAATGGACGGCCGCAGGAGTTGGTGACCTCGGTGAGGTGGCCGTCGGTGTAGCCGTAGCGCAGGATCTCCTGGTCGGTGCCGTCCAGGGCCGCGCCCGCCAGATGGAGAGCGGTGACTCTGCCCTCGTTGGTGGTGAGTTTCAGGTGATAGCCGCCGTGGTGGACGATCGCGGTCGGGGCGCCGTCCTCGTCGTACTCGAAGGTGATCCAGCGGCCGTTACGGTCGTCGATCTGGGCGAGGAGCGCCAGTTCGGCGGTGTGGTCTACGAAATGCCAGACCTGGCCGCTCTCGGGGTCCGTGACGGTGTAGCCGTCGTCCACCCGGTTCAGTGGCCAGCGGCGGCCGTGCGTGGGCATGACGGGGACACCGGGCGCGGGATGCGGATACGCCAGCAGGCTGCCCTCGTCACAGCTGAACACCACGCCCTCGGAGTCGATCTCCAGGCGCTGGTCCACCGTGCTCGCCCAGGTCGAGCCGAACCAGCCGCCAGCGCGGTACGAGGAGTCGAAGGTGCGCCGGAACACCAGGGGGAGTGAGGCCGGTAGCGCGATGTCCGTCTGCGGCAGGAGCATCCGCCCGGTCGCGACATCAACGGGGTCTCCGTCGCACTTCGTCTCGCTGCACTTCTTGCCGCCGCTGTCAGGGTCCTTGTCGTGACCGTGGCGGCCCTTGCCCTTCGGGTGTTCGGCAAGGTCCTTTGCGCCGGAGCGCAGCAGCCCCTTGAGGCCGCCCGCGCCCTTGGAGCCGATCAGCTCCGGAACCAGTCGGCCGAGGAACTCCGACGGGTCGCCCTTGGCAGCCTCCCATGCGTTCTTCAGCGCACGGTCCGGGTTGGCCACGGTGGACGCCAGCCCCGCGAGCGTCATGTTGAGGCCCTTGTAGTACTCCGCCGGGTGGGTCAGGTTGTACGGGTCCATCGGGTCGACCGACCGGACGAAGTTGAGCAGGCCCGCCGTGCCCTTGACGATGCCGCCGCCGAAATGCGCCAGTTCGAAGCCCTGGGCCATGCTCCAGTCCATGGCTTCGAGCTTTAGCTTCTCGCGGCCGGTGGGTTCCTTCGGCGCGTGGGCCATCGCCGCGGTGACCGCCGTCTTGGCTGTCTCGGCGGCTTCGTTGCGATGACGGCGCGCTTCCTTGAGGATCTCCTGCGCCCGCTCGCGTTTGGCCTCGCCGGGGTCGGGGGGCTCAACTGGCCTGGGCAGCGGATTATCGCCGTTGCGCGCGGCGTTGTACGCGTCGACCTTCTTGTTGTACGCGTCTGTGGCCGTCTTGGAGGACTCGTCGCCCTCCTTGTACAGGGCGATCGCCTCCTTCGCCTTGCCCTGCGCGCTCGTGATCGACTTGGAGTACGTCTCCAGTGCCTTCGCGGCGTCCTCGAACGCGTCGGCCGCGTGCAGCCAGTCGGTGGGCAGGGTCTGGAACTTCTCGCGGAACGCGTCGGCCGCCTCGCCCTTCCAGTGACTGGAGTCGAGTCTCTTCATTCCGGCGCCGACCAGGTCGAACGCCATCTGGAAGTCCCGCAGGTTCTTCACCGACTCGGCGATCTTCCCGGGATTGCCGTGGATCAGCTCATTCGCTTCCTCGGTCTCGCCGAGCTGCTGCTCACCGACTTCCGCGCCGAGCGATGAGGCGGTCTCGTCGCCCCAGTCCTCGACCACGTCCGCCATCGCGTGCTGGCCCGCGTGATCAAGACCTTCACCGATCTTGTCGGTGGTCCAGTCGACACCCTCGCCGACCTTCTCCTTGGCCTTGTCGACACCCTTGTCGACAAGATCGATGCCCTTGTCGACCCACTTCCCCCAGTCCGGCATCAGCCGTGCTCCCCCCACCGCGGCTGTTCAGCCTGATCGATCGTCGCTTGATCCGGATCGAACGTCTCGCGCAGCTCCTCGTCCATCTTCTCGCGCACTTTCGGGTCGATGATTCCCGAGCGCTCCATCGAGTCCATCTGCGCGTCCATGACGTCGTATCCGGTGTTCTTCCAGGTCTGGTTGACCTCTTTCTGGGCCTCGGAGAAGGACTCGGCGCTCCAGTCCGCACCGTCGAACGCGGACTGGGTGCTGATCTTGTCCCAGCTCATGCCCTTGACCTCGTCCTCGCTCAAGTGCGGGTTCCCGTTCAGGGAGTTCACGCCGATCTTGATCGAGTCCTTGACGTACTGCTCCTGTTCGGCGAACGAGCCTGCTGCCAGGCCAACCCCTTGCGCGAACCCGTTCCCTCGCATGGTGAGGGTCCGCACGCCCCACTCCCAGCGGTCACAGAACGTCTGGAACTCCGCCGTCAGCCCGCCGTGCCCCAACTCCAGTCCCGACAGGGCGAGATCCGAGAAGCCTCGCCCGGTAGACGCCTCGCCGATCATGCCGAGTTCCTTCAACTCGGCATGCGCCAAGTTGATGCCCATCGCAATGGCGGCCAAGGCCACTGGCGGCGCCGCGAGATCAGGATCGCTTCCGGTCATTCCGTCCCCCCGAGATCAACCGCCACCGCGTCGGGCACGATGCCCTCGACCGGCGGGAACAACATGCCCTCGTCACTGCCCGCGTCGAGTGCCACGCCTGCGGGTCCGGGCAGCATCGGCACCATCACGTCCAGCAGGCGCGCGCCCAGGATCGTCTGATACGTCCACTCACGGTCGGCGTCGCCCTGTGCCCGTGCGAACCGGGCAAGCGCCTCCTCGTCGGAGAACGCGCAGATCCACCGGACTCCGCCCTGGTCGGCCGTCCACAGGCTGCCGTACGCGTCGATCGGCACCAGTACCGCGGTGCGGCGGAATTCCCCGAGCAACACCGCAAACTCTCGGCGGGCTGCAGCGAGTTGTTCGTCCGCAGAGATCTCAGGCGCCGCCTTCGCAGGCCCCGCAGCCGCCACCACCGGAATCGTCGTTGAGTCAGCGAGGTCAGCCAGCCGCGAACGGCGCTCCGGCTGCGATATTCCGTCCCCGTCATTGGTCACACGCGCCATGCTGACACGATCCGATTCTCACAAGCAACGCCGTTAAGTGGTCATTTGGGAAGGCATCCGCGCACTCATCGAAGCTCCGGCGGCTCCACTTCGTTCACTGAGCTACCGCCCTTCTCCCCGGCCGGGTCGTGCGCGCACGGCACCGTGCTTGCCCCGCCGAACCTCTGCGTTCCCGCCCTCCAGCTGAAGACGAGCCTTTCGTCTCCGCCGTCCCCCGCATGCCCGTCCCGCTTCGCCCGCAATGACCACTCCCGGCCGGACGGGAACTCCCGGTACTCCGTGATGTCCCAGCCCGTCTTCCTCAGATGGTCATGCAGCCGCCGCAGGCCCGGCACCGCCTCCCGCTCCGGCACCTGGTCCAGTTCCCAGTGGTGCGACAGCCGGTACGCGCCGGCCACCGGCTCGTCGGCCATGCCCTCCAGTCCACTCGGGTAGCAGTCATCCGTGGAGAAGGAGTTCTCCGTGCCCACCCCGGGCTCCACAACCCCCGGCGGCACGGCACGGTCGAAGCCCAGCACCTCGTACGCCTCTTGAGACAGACGCGCCGCCCGGTCACCCATGGCCTCGGGAGTGGCGCGTGGATAGTCCTCCGGAGTCGCCCCCTCCACCTGGTACGTGACGAACAGGCCGGCAAAGAGAAGCACCGGCGTCACCAGCGCCGCGATGAAGATCCACCAGGCCACGCCCAGTGTCCTGCGGACAACCGCCGTGGCTGGGGATTCGGGGAGTTCGGGGAGTTCGGTGAGGTCGGACAGTTCGCTCATGGGGCCCGACGCTATGCACCGGCCGGGAGCCGCGCATGCGTGCTGATCCTCACGAGCCCTGGGCGCAGGTACTCAGGGGGCAGGCCGGTTCTGTGCCCCGGGTCGGCCTGTCAGCCCGCGCTCGTATGCTCGATCCATGACGGATCACCAGCACGGACGGCCCGGACGCCCCACCGAGAACGCCATGCGCCGCGCCCTCAGGCGAGCCAGGGACGGGGTGGCGCTGGACGTCGCCGAGGCTGCCGTGCTGTTGCAGGCCCGCGCGGACGACCTCGTCGATCTGTGTGCCTCTGCCGCGCGCGTGCGGGATGCCGGGCTGGAGGCCGCGGGGCGCCCCGGCGTCATCACGTACTCGAAGAGCGTGTTCATTCCACTCACCCGGCTGTGCCGGGACAAGTGCCACTACTGCACCTTCGCGACCGTGCCGGGGAAGCTGCGCCGGGCCGGGCACGGGATGTTCATGTCGCCCGACGAGGTCCTGGACATCGCCCGGCGCGGGGCCGAACTGGGCTGCAAGGAAGCGCTGATCACCCTCGGGGACAAGCCCGAGGACCGCTGGCCCGAGGCGCGGGAGTGGCTGGAGGCCGAGGGGTACGACGACACCATCGCGTACGTACGGGCCATGGCGATCCGCATCCTGGAGGAGACCGGGCTGCTGCCGCATCTCAACCCGGGCGTCATGACCTGGACGGACTTCCAGCGGCTGAAGCCCGTCGCGCCGAGCATGGGCATGATGCTGGAGACCACGGCGACGCGGCTGTGGAGCGAGCCGGGCGGGCCGCACCACGGGTCGCCCGACAAGGAGCCCGCCGTCCGGCTGCGGGTGCTGGAGGATGCCGGGCGCAGTTCCGTGCCGTTCACCAGCGGGCTGTTGATCGGGATCGGCGAGACGTACGAGGAGCGCGCCGATTCGCTGTTCGCGCTGCGGCGCATCGCCCGTGCGTATCACGGCATCCAGGAACTGATCATGCAGAACTTCCGCGCCAAGCCGGACACGGCGATGCGCGGGATGCCGGACGCGGAGCTGGACGAGCTGGTCGCGACCGTCGCCGTGGCCCGGCACATCATGGGGCCCTCCGCCTGTCTGCAGGCGCCGCCCAATCTGGTGGCGGGCGAGTATGCGCGGCTCATCGAGGCGGGCATCGACGACTGGGGCGGGGTCTCGCCGCTGACGCCGGACCATGTGAACCCCGAGCGGCCCTGGCCGCAGATCGACGAGCTGGCCGAGCGTTCGGCGGCGGCGGGCTTCCGGCTCGAAGAACGCCTGTGCGTCTACCCGGAGTTCGTGCAGCGCGGCGAGCCCTGGCTCGACCCGCGTCTGCTGCCGCACGTGCGCGCGCTCGCCGATCCGGAGACCGGGCTGGCGAACGCGGACGCTCCCGTCGTGGGACACCCGTGGCAGGAGCCCGACGAAGGCTTCACCTCCACCGGGCGCACCGATCTGCACCGGACGATCGACACCGAAGGCCGGACCGCCGACCGGCGCGACGACTTCGACGAGGTGTACGGGGACTGGGAGGCGCTGCGCGAGGCCGCCGTGCCCGGCATGGTGCCCTCCCGCATCGATGGGGACGTCAAGACAGCCCTCAAGCAGGCCGCCGACGATCCGACCCGGCTCACCGACGAGGAAGCCCTCGCCCTCCTGCATGCTGACGGGCCCGCGCTGGACGCGCTGACGGGCATCGCCGACGACCTCCGCAGATCCGTCGTCGGCGACGACGTCACGTACATCGTCACGCGGAACATCAACTTCACCAACGTCTGCTACACCGGCTGCCGCTTCTGCGCCTTCGCCCAGCGCCGTACCGACGCCGACGCCTACACGCTCTCGCTCGACCAGGTCGCCGACCGCGCCGAGCAGGCCTGGGAGGTCGGCGCGGTCGAGGTGTGCATGCAGGGCGGCATCCACCCCGACCTGCCGGGCACCGCGTACTTCGACATCGCCCGGGCGGTGAAGGCCAGAGTTCCCGGCATGCATGTGCATGCCTTCTCGCCGATGGAGGTCGTCAACGGCGCGACCCGCACCGGGATGTCGATCCGGGAATGGCTCACGGCCGCCAAGGAAGCCGGGCTCGACTCGATCCCCGGGACCGCCGCGGAGATCCTTGACGACGAGGTCCGCTGGATCCTCACCAAGGGCAAGCTGCCCACCGCCACCTGGATCGAGGTCGTCAGCACGGCGCATGAGCTCGGCATCCGGTCCTCGTCGACCATGATGTACGGGCATGTGGACCAGCCCCGGCACTGGCTCGGGCATCTGCGCACCCTCGCCCGTATCCAGCAGGAGACCGGTGGTTTCACGGAGTTCGTGACGCTGCCCTTCATCCACACCAACGCGCCCGTCTATCTCGCGGGGATCGCGCGGCCGGGCCCGACCGCGCGCGACAACCGCGCCGTCACCGCCATGGCCCGGCTCCTGCTCCACCCCCACATCACCAACATCCAGACCAGCTGGGTGAAACTCGGTGCCGAGGGCGCGGCCGAGATGCTCCGCTCCGGGGCCAACGACCTCGGCGGCACCCTGATGGAGGAGACCATCTCCCGCATGGCGGGCTCCAGTTACGGCTCGTACCGCTCCATCAAGGACCTCGTCGCCATCGCTGAGTCGGCAGGTCGGCCGGCGAAGCCGCGTACGACGCTGTACGGCGAGGTGGCACACGAGCGCATGCGCGCCGCGACCGCGTCCGACGGACATCTGCCCGAGCTGCTGCCGGTGCTCGACCCTGGCTGAGAGACTGGGCCCATGGGGCAGCGAGCTGGGGCGAGACCGTCGATGCAGGAGCTGATCAGGCGCCGCAGGCGTGCCGGGTTCGTCGGCAGACGCGGCGAACTCGCCCTGTTTCGCGAGAACTTCGATGTCCCGGTCGAGGATGAGCGGCACCGTTTCGTCTTCCACATCCACGGCAACGCGGGCGTCGGTAAGACCTCGCTCGTGCGCGAGCTGGAGCACACCGCGCGGGAGCGTCAGGCGCTCACCGCCACGCTCGACGAGTCGGTCAACAGCGTGCCGGAGGCGATGGCGGCGATCGGCGCCCAGTTCGCTCAGCAGGACAGTCCCCTGAAGGCGCTGGACCGGATGCTGGCGACCTACCGGCAGCGGCGCTACGAAGCGGAGTCGGCCTCGCCCGAGCCGGAGCAGGCTCCGGGCAGTGCGCCGCCGCCCCCGTCTGCCGGCTCGATGGTGGCTGCGCAGGCCGGACTGGTCGGCCTCGGTCTGCTGCCGGGCGTAGGGGCGCTGGCCGGCGCGGTGGAACCCGCGCACGTAGCCCAGGGCGCGGACCGGCTCAAGGCGTTGCTCAGCGCCCGCTTCCGCAATCAGGAGGATGTCCAGCTGGTGATGGACCCGCTGCGGATCCTCACGCCGGTTCTGATCGCCGAACTGGAACGTGTGGCCGCCGACAGCCCCTGGATCGTCCTCTTCTTCGACACCTACGAACGCACCGGCACTTTCCTGGACGGCTGGCTGCGCGATCTGATCACCACCGAGCGATACGGCACCCTGCCCGCCAACGTCGTCGTCACCCTCGCCGGCCAGGGCAGCCTCGACCCCGGCTGCTGGGCCGATTACGCGGACATCGTCACCGATCTGCCGCTGGAGCCCTTCACGGAGTCGGAGGCACGCCAACTCCTCGCCGCGAAAGGGGTGATGGACGAGGACGTCGTACGGGACGTGCTGCGGATCTCCGGCCGGCTGCCGGTGCTCATCTCCACGCTTGCCGAGAATCCGGGCACCGGGGACGACCCGAGCGCCACCGCCGTGGAGCGGTTCCTGAAGTGGGAGTTGGACCCGGCGCGCAAGGCCGCCGCACAGCTGTGTGCGCTGCCGCGCAGGGTCGATGAGGACATCCTGCGGGCGGTGGTGGAACCGGGCCCGGGGCAGTCGGACGGGTCCCCGGACGGGCTGTTCGCATGGCTCTGCGGGCTGCCATTCGTGAGCATGCGGCAGGGCCGCGCCCAGTACCACGACGTCGTACGCGGTCCCATGCTGCGGCTCCAGCGCGGCAGTTCGCCGCGCCGCTGGAGCGCCGCGCACACTCGGCTGGCCCAGACGTTCGCCGACCGGCGCGAGGCGGCGGCCGAAGGCGTGGCGCCGGATGAACTGTGGGCGCAGGAGAGCTGGCGGGGGCCGCGCCTGGAGGAGTGGTACCACCGGCTGTGCGCACAGCCGCGCACCGCGCTGCCCGGGATGCTGCGAGACGGCCTGGAGGCGTGCGAGCAGGGCGGGGCGACGGCCCGCCGCTGGGCCCGGGTGCTGGCCGAGGCGGGGGAGGACGCCGACGACGAGGAGGTGCGCAGGTGGGGCCGGGACGTGCTGGCCGCGCTGGAGGACGAGCAGCGCGGGGACACCGCGCTGCTGGGGCTGCTGCTGGCACGCGCCGGATTCGGCCCGGCTGATCAGGTGGCGGCCCTGGTCGTACGGGCCATGCTGCATCGCTTCGCCGAGCAGTACCGCAGCGCGGGTTCCGACTACGAGCGGGCGCTCACCCTCGACCCTGCCTGCGCCCGGGCGTACTACGGGCGGGCGATGGTGCTCCAGGCGGCGGCGGGGGACACGGCAGGTGCGCTGGAAGACCTGAACCGCGCGGACACCCACTCCCCGGACACCGCGTGGATCCTGCAGGAACGCGGCGAGGTCCACCGGCAACTCGGTCACCACGAGGAGGCGATCGCCGACTGCGACCGTGTCCTTGCGATGGAACCCGACGACGAGCGGGCGCTCGCCACCCGCGGCCACGCCAAGCATCTGCTGGACCGGAGCCGGGAGGCGCTGACGGACCTCGACCGGGCGATCGAGCTGGACCAGGAGTATCTGTGGGCACTGATCCGGCGCTCGGAGGTACGGCAGGCACTCGGTGACGACGCCGGGGCCGTCGCCGACCTGGACCGGGCCCTGGAGGTCGACCCGGAATCGGCATGGGCGGTGGGCGAACGCGGTGATGTCCACAGGCAGGCCGGCCGCTTCGAGGAGGCGATCGCGGATCTGGACCAGGCACTGCGCATCGACCCGGAGTACGCCTGGGCGCTGGGCAGCCGGGCCGCGGCCCGGGCGGCTCTCGGCCACGTCGACCAGGCGCTGGCGGACTACACCCAGGCCCTCGAGATCGACCCCGACTACAGCTGGGCGCTGGTGAGGCGGGCCGACATCCACCATCGGCTGGGGGACCGGGAGGCGCAGTTCGCAGATCTGGACAGGGCGGTCGGCCAGGGTGAGGGCATCCCATTCGCGCTGACCGAGCGGGGGGACGCGCACCGTCGTGCCGGGCGGTACGAGGAGGCGCTCGCCGATCTGGACCGGGCCATCGGGCAGAGACCGGAGTATGGGTGGGCCATCGGCGTACGTGGCCAGGTGCTGCTGGCTGCCAAGCGGCTGCCGGAGGCCCTGACGGATCTTGAACGGGCCGCCGCCTTACTGCCGAAGACGGCCTGGGTGCTGGCGGAGCGTGAGGACGCCTACGACGAATTGCGGGGGTCCGAGGAGCTGCGGGCCCGGTGCGAGGAGGCGGTGGAGAACACCTCCGAGGCGGGGGCATGGATCCGGCGTGCTTGTGCCCGCACGTCCGCGCGGCGCTACGACGAGGCGCTGGCGGACTGGACCAGGGCTTTGGAGTTGGACCCCGAACACGGCTGGGCACGGGTCCGCAGAGCGTGGGTCCGGGGGCGGCTCGGCGACCGGGAGGGGTGGTTCGCCGATCTGGACCGGCTCGTCGCCACCGAGAAGAACCGCGGCTGGGCGCTGGCGCAGCGGGCGCGTGCCCTGACGTCGGCCGGTCTGGTGCGGCGGGCGCTGGCCGACCTGGACCAGTGTGCGGGCATGGGCTACTTCCCCGCCTGGACTCAGGGGCGTCGCGCCGTTGCCTGTCTCTACCTGGACCGGCCGGCCGCGGCGATGGAGGCGCTCGATGCCCTGCTCCCCGGGGACCGGGACGGCGAGCTGCCGCTCGTCGCCGAGACGCTGCGGCGCCTGGGCCGTTTCGAGGAGGCACGGGAGACGGCCGTGCGGCTGCGGACGCGTGACGCGGAGGAGGGGCTCTTCCACCTGGCGATGGCAGCGAGCCGGATGACGGGTACGCAGCAGGCGGCGGGGCTGTGGCGAGAACTCGACGAGCAGTACACCGACCATGACCCGCAAGTGCCGGACGCGTGGGACCTGTGTGAGCGGCTCGTCCTGTCCTGCGCGTTCGGGCAGTGGGGCGAGACCGGACGGTTGCTGGAGCGGGTGCTGGCGGAGCGACCTGTGTGGGGGGACCTCGCCGATCTGGGGGACACCCTGGCCGAATTCGCCGAATGCCCAGGCGCGGACGCGGACCGGCTGGCGGAACTGCTGGCCGGGGTCAGGACGGCTCAAGACGCCCTGACCGGTGCCGGCGAAGGCTGAGTCGTACGGGCCGTCGGCGCCCGCGCGGTGACACCGGCGGCAGGGACGCCACCGGAATCCCGCACTGAACGCTGCTCAAATCCGACCCGAGGGACGAGCGGTCACATACCGCTCAGCGCTCCCTTCCGGTCCTGAAGTGATCTGGTCCGGTCGATTACAGTGCTTCGCCAGGCATAGTTCGACGTCCAGGGGAGGGGCGCGGGGTGAGCGCAGCAGCTACTGCCGTGTGGGGCCGGGCCGAGCAGCAGGACTTCCGCGCCCGGGTGCGCGGTGCCCTGCTCGGCGGCGCCATCGGCGACGCGCTCGGCGCCGGGGTCTCGGAGCTGACCCTGGAGGAGATACGGGCGGACCACGGCCCCGAGGGCGTCGCCGACCTCGTGCCCGCCCACGGCCGCCGCGGGGCCGTCACCGCCGCCACCCAGTTGACCCTGTTCACCGTCGACGGGCTCATACGCGCCCAGGTCCGCCGTGACACCGGCGCCTGGCATCCGCCCACCGATGTGCACCGCGCCTATCTGAGATGGGCTGCCACCCAGCGCGACTGGGGCCCCGACGAACGCCGCAAGGACAACGGCTGGCTCGCCCGCGAGGAGTGGCTCTACACCCGCCGTAACGCTGCCAGGGCCTGCCTCATCGGGCTGGGCGACGAGACGATGGGCACCCTCGAAGCGCCGAAGAACCCGACCGCGTGCGACGCGGGCGCGCTGGTGCGTTCCGCGCCGTTCGGGCTGCTCGTGGGCTGGGAGCCGCAGCTGGTGTGCCAGCTGGCGGTGGAGTGCGCGGCGCAGACGCACGGCCACCCCATCGCGTATCTCTCGGCGGGGGCGTTCGCCGTCATCGTGCACGGTCTGGCCCGGGGCGAGACCCTCGACGGCTCGGTGCAGCGCGCGCTCGCCCTGCTGGCCGCGCGGCCCGGGCACCAGCCCGTCACGGACGCCCTCCAGCTGGCGCTCGGCACCGTACGCCAGGGCATTCCGGGCCCGGCCAGGATCGCCTCGATCGGCGCGGGCGACAGCGCCGAGGACGCCCTCGCCATCGCCGTCTACTGCGCCCTCGTCGGCGAGGACATCCGGCACGGCCTGCGGCTCGCCGTCAACCACGACGGCCCCGCCGAGACCACCGGCTCCGTCACCGGCGCGCTGCTGGGTGCCCTGCACGGCGAGACGGCCCTGCCGCCCGCCTGGCTCTCCGAGCTGGAGGGCCGCCCCACCGTCATCGAACTCGCCGACGACTTCGCGATGGAGATGACCCAGGGCCCGGCCCTGCACGGCCCCACGGTCGCCTCGCCCGGCTGGCTGGCCCGCTACCCGCGCAGCTGACGCGCGAGAGCCCGGCGCCACCCCTGGGGAGCCGGGCCCTGGTACGCAGGACGAAGGCGGGCGCGTCAGCCGTCCGCGCCCTCGCGGCCCAGCACCTTCGCCTCGGCCGGCTCGGCGGGAGCCGGCACGCTCGCCGTGGCGAGCCCGGAACCCTCCGGCCCGTCGTCGTCCGTGTTGATCCGGGCGATGACCGCGTCGCGCTCGGGGGTGTCCTCCGGCTTGACCAGGCCGATCACGATGTAGAGCACGAGCGAGATCGCCAGCGGTACGGAGACCTGGTACTGCAGGGCCACATCGGTCCTGGCGGTGCCGTCGATCTCGTAGTTGAGGAAGAAGAAGGCGATCAGGCCCGCCGCCCAGCTGGTGAGCGCCGCGGTCGGTCCGGACTTACGGAACGGACGCAGCAGGCCGAGCATGAACGGGATCGCGATCGGGCCCATCAGTCCGGCCACCCACTTGATCACGACGGTGATGATGTCCTTGAACGTCGGCGAGTTGACCTGGGTCGCGATCGCCATCGACAGCGCCAGGAACGAGATCGTCGACAGACGCGCGGCGATCAGCCCGGCCCGCTCGGTCCAGCTCCGTGCCTTCTTGGAGATGACCGGCGCGATGTCCCGGGTGAAGACCGCGGCGATCGCGTTGGCGTCGGAGGAGCACATGGCCATGGTGTGCGAGAAGAAGCCCACGATGACCAGGCCCAGCAGACCGTGCGGCAGCAGCTGCTCGGTCATCAGCGCGTACGAGTCGGAGGCGTCCGGCTTCTTCGCCTCGATGAGCAGCGGCGCGCACCACATGGGGAAGAAGAGGACAAGCGGCCAGACGAACCACAGGATGGCGGAGAGCCGCGCCGAGCGGGTGGCTTCACGGGCGTTGGCGGTCGCCATATAGCGCTGCGCCTGGTTCCACATGCCGCCGTTGTACTCGAAGGTCTTGATGAAGAGGAACGCCAGCAGGAACGTCACGGTGTACGGCCCGGCGGTCGCGTCCGTGTGCCCCTGGAGCTCCGGCTTGTCCCAGACCGTCCACAGGGTGCTGAAGCCGTCCAGTTTGCCCATGACCGCGATGAGCATCGCGAGTCCGGCGAAGAGCTGGATGATGAACTGCCCCAGCTCGGTCAGGGCGTCGGCCCACAGACCGCCGACCGTGCAGTAGACACCGGTGATGATGCCGGTGATCAGGATGCCCTGGTTGAGCGAGAGACCGGTGAAGACGGAGAGCAGGGTGGCGATCGCGGCCCACTTGGCGCCCACGTCCACGATCTTCAGCAGCAGGCCCGACCAGGCCAGCGCCTGCTGGGTCTTGAGGTTGTATCGGTTCTTCAGATACTCCAGCGGCGAGGCGACATGCAGCTTGGAGCGCAGTCGGTTCAGCCGCGGCGCGAACAGCTTGGCGCCGATGAAGATGCCGATGGCGATCGGGAGGGACCAGGTCACGAAGGACGTGACACCGTACTTGTAGGCGATGCCCGCGTAACCGGTGAACATCACCGCGCTGTAGCCGGACATGTGGTGCGAGATGCCCGACAGCCACCACGGCATCTTGCCGCCGGCGGTGAAGAAGTCGCTGACGTTGTCGACGCGCTTGTGCGACCAGAGTCCGATCGCGACCATCACACCGAAGTATCCGATGAGCACGGTCCAGTCGAGACTGTTCATGTGCCCCCTCCTGGGGTCCGCCTTGTGAACGCCGTTCATGGTGTGTCCATGCGCGCGGCCACGACAACGACCTGAGGGGTCAAGTGCAGGTAAAATTGTTCGAGTTAATGACCTCCATTCACATCTGTGACTGGAGGAGAGGTCAAAAAGGGCGGCTACCGCATCAGTTCACCCGCGTTGACGAGCAGCGACTGACCCGTGATCGCCCGGGCCCGGTCGGAGGCGAGAAAGGCCGCGGCCTGTGCGACATCGCCGTCCGTGGCCAGCTCCGGCAGTGCCATCCGCTCGGTGAGCCGCGCGAGCACCTCGTCCTCCGGGACCCCCTCGGTGTGCGCGGTGAACTGGACGTACGCCTGCACGGGCGGCCCCCACATCCAGCCGGGCAGCACCGTGTTGACCCGGATCCGGTCCGGGCCGAGCTCGCGCGCCAGCGAGTACATCGCGGAGGTCAGCGCTCCCTTGGATGCCGCGTACGCCGCCTGCCACACCTGTGTGGGCGCCGCCACCGCCGACTGCGTCCCGATGATGACGACCGAGCCGCCGCGCTCCTTCAGCCCCGGCAGACAGGCCCGGGTCATCCGCAGCGTGCCCAGCAAATTGACGTCGACGACCCCCCGCCAGGTCTCGAAGTCGGCATCCGCGAGCCCGCCGAAATAGCTGTCCCAGGCGGCGACATGGATGACCGCGTCGATCTGCCCGAAACGCTCCAGCGCGAGCGCGGCCAGCGCCTCGCACTGCGCCTCGTCGGTGATGTCCGTGGCGCGGTGGGCGGTGCGTGAACCCTCGGGGTCCATCTCGCGCGCCGACTTGGCGAGATTGGCCTCGGTGCGTGCGCCGAGGACCGCGTTGCCCCCGTCCCGTACGACGGTCGCGGCGATCTGATGGCCGAGCCCGGCCCCGACGCCGGAGACGATCACGGTCTTCCCCTGGAGCAGCATCTGGGCGCCTCCCGGCTCTGGCAGTTCTTCTGACGGAGCGTCAGAGTAGGTGCCTCCACCGGAGGAAGGAAGGGGAGCGTCGTGAGCGAGGACACTCGGTCAGAGGTGTACGCGGAGCTGGCGGGCGTCGGTCCCTACGGGGTGCGCCCCGGCCACGCCCTGATCACCATGGTCGAACCGCACCTGGGCCATGAGTACGCGTACAACCGCTGGTACGAGGACGACCACTACTACGCGGGCGCCATGGCCATGCCCTGGATGTACGCGGGGCGGCGCTGGGTCGCCACGCGGGACCTCCGACTGCTGCGCTACCCGGAGAAGTCGGCGGTCGCCCAGCCCGTCACCGCGGGCTGCTACATCTCCACGTACTGGATCACCGACGGACGCTACGCCGACCACATGAAGTGGACCGTCGGGATCAACAAGCGGCTCAACCGGGACGGCCGCGTCCACCAGGACCGTACGCACGTCTTCACCGCCTTCCAGGACCACGAGGCGACCGTCTACCGGGACGGGGCGGCCGGCCCGCGCGACTATCACGCGCTGGACCATCCGTACGCGGGCCTGGTCGTCGAGGTCATCGACGCCGAGGGGCCCGAGCAGCGGGCGGAGCTCCTCGAGTGGCTTCGTACGAAGCATCTGCCCAAGCGACTGGCCGGATCGTGCGCCGCGATGGTGACCGTCTTCCGGCCGACGCCACTGCCCGGCGACCGGATGACCTACGTGAAACAGGTCGAAGGCGTGGACACCCGGCTGACGCTGCTGTGGTTCCTCGAGGAGGACCCGAGGGAGCGCTGGGACTCTGCATTCGCAGGCCTCGACGTGGCGGTCGTCGAATCGGGGCTCGGGCGGGTGGAGCTCGTGGCTCCCTTCATCCCCACGGTCCCCGGCACCGACCGCTACGTCGATCAACTGCGCTGAGGCCGGGCGGGCTGCCTGGTGTCTTGCCGACGGCGTATAAGATATTCACTCGCCGCTAGGGCAGTTGAACAGACTCGATGAGTGCATTGCCACGCTTCGGGCCACGGAGGAAATCCGGACCCAAGTCATTGGTGAGGCCCATCCCGACACACTTCATGTCCGAGCGCTTCTCATCGAATACTTTGCAGTGGCCAATGCGGCCGAAGAATTCGACAGGATCGGCCCGCCGACTGTGGCCGCCTGCGAAGAGATCCTCGGAAATTCCTCGTTTACCACAGTGACCGCTCGCCACAATTTTGCCTACGGGCTCTACCGTTTCGGCCGGTGGGAGCAAGCGGAGTCCCTTACTCGAAGGGCTTTGTCGGATCGCGAGCGCCTACATGGTTCCGCCCGTGCGTTGACTCTGTCAGCCGCAGTCCTGTTGAGCTGGATCCTCGACGCGCGCGGACTGCTCGCGGAGTCCATCTCCATCAGGCGCCAGGTGGTGTCTGGTCAGGAGCGGGCACTGGGACCGGAACACCCGTATCTGCTCGTGAATCGAACAGGGCTGGCTGCTTGCCTCGCGGCCGCGGGCGACTTGGCTGAGGCGCAGGCCCTGGCCCGAGAGAATCTGCCTCTGTGTGAGCGTGTCCTCGGGGCGAATGACCCCGTCACGGTGGAGACGCGCAGCCTGATCGATGGCAATGGCCAACTGGACGGCCGGACAGCAACCAGCCCCCTCGGCCAGGACGGCGGACCAGTCGAGAGGGCTTGACTCGGGCTGTGGTTACGAGGTGGGTGTACCGCTCAAGTCACGCACCGCGCGGCGTGGTTCGGCCGACGTCAAGGACGAACGCCGACCACGTCTCGGCGGCGAAGTCGAGGACTCCCCTTCGAGGCTCCTTCGAATCGCGGACCGCGACTGTGGCGGCACCCACTGCCTTGACCTCCACACAATCCCCGTTGACGGCGGAGTACGAGGACTTGGTCCATTCCGTCAGCGCATCGTGCCGAATCAGCATAGTGACTCCGATGGTTGTGCCAGTTGTTGGGCCTTGTGCGCCCAGCCGCTGAGGGCAGCGGCTCTGCGGGCGACGCTACGCCGCAACATCATTGGAGACATGCGGCGTTCACCCATCTGGATGGCATATTCCATCGGGATCTTCTCAGTTGAGGTCGCGCGGGTGTATGGTGCGCGCCCCTAACCTTGTTGCTTGATCACGAGCTGCAGCTTTCCGCTACCTTGTGAATGAACTCCCGCGATTGCTCGGCGCTCAACGCCTTGGCTCGCAGGTGCTCGTACATTACGGCGTAACTCTGGACGTCGTTGGCTTTCTCCAAGTAGAGATCGCTGGTGACTCCCTCCAGGTAGACGACGCTTGCGTCCATCGCCTCGTGAAACTCAAGGATGGCGAACTTGCCGTACATGCCAGGATGTGCGCCGACGTCGTACGGCAGTACCTGCAGCGTGACGTGAGGCTGTTCACTCAACTGCGCGAGGTGGTTGAGCTGGTCAGTCATGATCTGCCGATTGCCGACGACGCGTCGCAGCAGTGCCTCATCGATCACTGCCCAGAAGCGGAGGGGGTTGACCGGGTCCGTCAGGCGATCCTGGCGCTTGAGGCGGATCTGGATGCGTTTGTCGATCTCGCTGGGCGTGGCCTCGGGCCACATCCCCTCGATCACCGCCTGCGCGTACTCACGCGTCTGCAGCAGACCGGGAACGATCAGTGATTCGTACACCCGAAGACTCGCCGCGTCGGTCTCCAGGCCGATGTAGACGCTGTACGGGATGTCACCGAAGGCGTGCCACCAGCCCTGCTGGCGGGAGTCCTTGGCCATTTGCATCAGTGAGTCCACGATCCGGTGGTCCTCGACCTCGTACACTCCGCACAGGTCGCGGACATCGCGCTGACTGATGGAACGGCGGCCGTTCTCCAGGCGGCTGATCTTCGACTGGGAGACGAGCAGACGCTCCGCCACCTCCTCGGCCGTCATGCCCTTCAGCTCTCGGAGCCGGCGCAGCTCCTGTCCCAAACGGCGTCGCCTGACGGTGGGGTTGACATTGGACGCCACGGAAACTGCACCTCCGGCTGCGTAGCTGAGCGTATCTACCGCTCAGCAGACTGCCACCAATGGTCGTGGCTGCGCTGCGAAATGGCTACACAGGCGTCATGTGCGAACGCGCGGGGCAGCGATGAGGCTGCCCCGCGCGTTCTGTGCGGCTCCCGAACCGGGTCAGTGGGGACGTCGGTGCGGCGGTTTGATGCGGCGGTTCTACCGGTGGTGCTTTTGCTGCTGCTTTGTGTCAGTGCGCGGCGACGCGGGCCATGGTTCCGCGGCGCGGTTGCATCGCCGCCACGGCTGCCGGCTGCCTGGTGCCGTTCACCGCGGTGGGATTACGGCGCGGCTGAGCGGCCACACCGTTCTGGACGTCCATCACGGCGTGCGCCACGAGGCCGCCCATCGGGTCGTGCCTGATGAGATCCCGCAGACGGGACCTCGAGGAACGCCCCTCGTTGCCGGGGTACAGGTGCTTGCCGAGTCCGACCGCGTGGGCCAGTGCGGCGAGCGCCGCGGTCCGCGGGTCCGGCGGTACGCCGGTGCGGATCGCACTGTCCAGCCGGGCCCTGATGTCCCGGCTGATCGCCGTGTCCGTCGCCTGGTAGCGAGTCGTCGGCAGCACTCCGCACATCTGGCCCGCCACGGCATGCACCATGCCGCACCGCTCCAGATGCGAGAGGTAAATCTGGCGCAGCCCCAGTCGGGGCCCGCCAATCCAGTGGACGGCCCGGACCGGGCTGCCGCGTCTGCGCAGCAGTTCCAGTGCGGAGTCCAAAGTCGGATCTCCGGTCGGCCGTGGCATCACCACGGCGATACGATCCCCGTCTGGGGCTATCCGTCCTGCCAGAGCCAGCTCTACTAGCTGGGCTCCGGCCAGGCCGAGGTCGAGCGACTGCGGCTGCGCTGTGGTACCCGTGGCCGGGTCCAGAGCGAGCAGCAGAAGCTCCTCCGGAAGTGTTCTGCGGCTCCTGCCCATCCATGCCTCCCCGCGTGGATGTACGACAGGGTGACCCCTCTCACATTGGTCTGTCGAGAGCGCCTGGGTGCTTTCTGAGGGAACCGGCAGGTATGTCGTTCTCGTCTAGGCCCGGGAGCAGGGCTCTCACACAGGACACTGGTAGATGGTTCGGACAACACGGGCTGTCGCGTGAGGATGCCTGTGAGTACGTACGTATGGCCCAGGAACGCATGACGCATGACTCATGGAGGAGGCACGGTGGCGGGCGAGTCCCCCGACAAGTCGGAGCAGCGGAAGTCGTCGGGGGAGACGACTCCGGGTGAGCGCGACCCGCGCCTCGCCGTGTTCCGACAGGCATCTCCGGGGGCGACGGCTCCCCAGGTGGACCAGGCGACGGCGGTCTTCAAGCTGCCGGCGGAACGGACGGCCTCCGAGCCTGAGGCGGAGCCGGGCACGGAGTCGGGTTCCGTGGCGAACGACGCGAGGCTGCGGGCCGCGGTGGCGGCGTGGGTGGCCGGCGACGGGGGCGACGCGCCGGACGAGGAGGCGGCTCCGGCTGCGGAGGACGCGCAGGCCGCTCCGGTTGCCGACGCCGACGATGCGGACGCTGATGAGACCCCGGTGGCGGAGGACTCGGACGCCGAGGTGTCGGACGCGGACGAAGCTCCGGTCCGGGATGACGCGGACGAGGGCAAGGCTCCGGTTGCCGCGGACGCGGACGGAGAGGCCCCTCCGGTCGCCGAAGACGCGGACGTCGATGTTCCGGATGCCGAGGAGCGCGAGGAGGCGCCTGAGGGCGACGAGGACGCGTCCGCAGACGCAAAGTCCACGCCTGCTGAGCCCGAGCCCGCGGCGGCCGACGAGGCCGACGAGGCCCCGGACGTACAGCCCGAGGCCGACGCGGACCCCGAGCCCGAGCCCGACCCCGACGACGAACCCGACCCCGACGACGAGCCCGACGACGAAGCCACCGCCGCATCCGCCGAGGAAGACGCCAAGGACGACGCCGACGCGCCCGCCGCGAAGCCCGGCACCAAGCCGTCCGGCAAGGGCGAGGGCAAGGGCGAGGGCAAGCACGAGGGCAAGCGCGAGGACGAGGGCAAGCCCGAAGCCACCCCACCCCCCACCGAATCCGCGGAAGCAAACGCCCCGGCCAAGCCCCCCGTCGATCAGCCCACCGCCGTCTTCAAGGCCCCCCGGCGGCCCGCCGTCGACCAGCCCACCACCGCGCTCAAGGTGTCCCCGGAGCCCCGCCCCGAGGCCCCCGCCGAGCGGATCAGCACCTTCGTGCCGCTGCGGACTGAGGACGTACGGACGCCGCCCGCCCCGAGCAAGCCCGAAGCAGCCGCATCGGAGTCCGCGCCCGCCTCGCTCACCGAGGCCGAGCGGACCAAGCAGCAGCCCATGCCCCCGCTGCCGCCGCTCGATCTTCTCGCCGAGCTCACGAACACCCCGCCGCCGCCCCAGACGCCCGTCCGCACCGTCATGCGGCGGATCAAGATCTGGACGCCGCTCGTCGTTCTGCTCCTGATCATCTTTGCGGTCGTACAGGCTCTGCGTCCGCTCCCGGACCCCACGCTCTCGCTGTCCGCCAAGCCCACCTTCACCTTCGAGGGCGGAAAGCTGAACATGCCGTGGCCGGGCGAGGGGCAGGGCGCGGTCGAGGTCGAGGGTGTCGGCAGCATCGGCACGTACGGCGCGCAGAAGCCCGCGCCGATCGCGAGCGTCGCGAAGACGATGACGGCGTACGTGATCCTCCAGGAGCACCCGATCTCCGGGAAGCAGGTCGGCGAGAAGATCACCGTCGATCAGAAGGCGGAGGACGAGTCCAGGATCGACGACGAGTCGACCGCTCAGATCTCCAAGGGGCAGCAGTTCACCGAGAAGCAGATGCTTCAGCTGCTGATGATCCCGTCCGGGAACAACGCCGCGCGTCTCCTCGCCCGCTGGGACTCCACGTCCGAGGCCGAGTTCGTCAAGAAGATGAACGCCGCCGCCAAGAAGCTGGGCATGACCGACACCACCTACACGGACCCGAGCGGCCTGAAGGCCACCACCGTGTCCACCCCGCAGGACCAGCTCAAGCTGGCCAGGGCGGTGCTGCAGAACGACATCTTCCGCGCCATCGTCGACACGCCCAACATCACCATCCCGGGCATCGAAGGGCGGATCGAGAACAACAACACGATCCTCCTCGAGCCGGGCGTGAGCGGCATCAAGACCGGCTCGTCGACCCCGGCCGGAGGCAATCTCCTGTGGACAGCCAACACGGTCGTCGACGGCCAGAAGCGCCGGATCGTCGGCGCGGTGATGGGCGCCCAGAACGCGACGCTGCTGCACGAGAAGCTGAAGCTGGCGGTCAAGACGTACAGCCTCAACCTGATCAAGGCCGCTCAGGAGGGCGTCACGTCGGCGACCGTCATCAAGAAGGGTGAGGTCGTCGGCCATATCGACGACGGCCTCGGCGGCCGGGTGGCCGTTGTCGCCACGAAGGACCTCAAGGCGGTCGGCTGGGCCGGTCTCCAGGTCCAGATCGCGATCAACGACGCCGGCAACAAGATCCCGCACAGCGCGAAGGCGGGCACGGTCGTCGGCCAGGTCTCCGTCGGCTCGGGCACGGGCAAGGTGAACGCCCCGGTCGCGCTCCAGCGGGACCTGGCGGAACCTGGATTCGGCGACAAGCTGACCCGGCTCGGCTAGGTCAGCGCCCAGACACGTCACGTCACGCGGGCGTCCCGAGATGACGGGGCGCCCGCGTGCTAGCGTCCCGGGGCAACTTCAAGGTGCCCGGACGGCGTCCTTGAACATGAACAGCAGCAAAAAGCACGTCGGAGGTAGGCAGGCCGGGGGACCACGGCACAGCCGGGGAAGACGGAGAGAGCCGCAGTGACCACCGCTGAGCCGACACAGGCGGACGGCAGCAGCCCCGACACCGGGCTGCGAATACGTCTGCCCGCGCCCGGCCGCACCGAGCCCGGTCCCCTCGCCGACCTGCGGGACCGGCTGTCTCGTCACCCCGTGCTTCTGGCGACGGCTCTCGCCGCGCTCACCCATCTGATCTGGTTCCTCTTCTTCGCCAACAGCGGCGGCGACATCGCGGCCCAGGACGCCTGGGCCGAGTTCGTCGGACGCCATCCCGACTCGGCGTACAACCTCGCCTGGTACGGCGGGATGCACCCGGTCTCGTACAGCGTCGTCTCGCCGTATCTGATGTCGCTGATCGGCGTCCGGTCGACGATGATGGTCGCCGGTACGGTCTCGGCCGCGCTGACCGCGCTGATCCTGGTCCGTGTCCGTGCCGTCCGCAATCCCGTGGCCTGCGCGCTGGCCGGGGTCTTCGCCTTCCTCTGCAACGCGCTGTCCGGCCGGGTGACCTTCGGCCTCGGCATGATGTTCGCGCTCGGCGCGGTCGCCGCGGTCTTCTGCTGGCCGCACAAGTGGCGGATGAAACGCTGGGCGAAGGCGGCGGTGGCCGCCCCGCTCGCGGGTATCGCCACCGCGTCGAGTCCGGTCGCCGGTCTGTTCCTCGGAGTGGTCGCGGCGGCGCTGTTCCTGAACCGGCGACGTCCCGGCGCGTACGCCCTCGGTCTGGCCCCGGTTGCCGTCGTGGCGCTGTCCTCGTTGCTGTTCCCCTTCTCCGGTACGCAGCCGATGTCGTTCTGGTCGACCTCGCTCCCCTTCCTCTTCGGGGTCCTCGTCTTCGTCCTCGTACCCAAGGAGTGGCTGACGGTCCGCGTGGCGGCGGCCGTCTACACCCTGGGCACGCTGCTGACCTGGCTGATCGATTCGCAGATCGGCTCGAACGTCTCGCGGCTCCCGATGCTCTTCGCGGGTGTGGTGCTGCTGGCGGCGCTGCCGTACACGGTGCCGAAGTCCCGTAAGTGGTACGCGCTCGTCCTCGCCTTCGCGGGCCTGAACTTCTGGATCGGCTTCAAGGCCGTGGACGACATGGTGCGTACGGCCCCGGCCGCGTCCTGGAGCCGGGAGCTCGCGCCGCTGGTCAACCGGCTCCAGCAGGTACGCGCCGAGCGCGGCCGGGTCGAGGTGGTCCCCGCCAGCAGCCACCGGGAGGCGTCCGCGCTCGCGCCGTACGTCAATCTGGCCCGCGGCTGGAACCGCCAGGCCGACATGAAGCGCAATCCGCTCTTCTACGACGACGACAGGACGCTGACCGCAGCCGGCTACCGCGCCTGGCTCGACCGGTGGGCGGTCCACTACGTGGTGCTGCCCAAGGGCTCGCCCGACTCCAGCGGCGCGAAGCAGGAGGCGGAGCTGGTGCGTGAGGGCCAGCCGTATCTGACGCGGATCTGGAGCGACGAGAACTGGCAGCTGTTCCAGGTGAAGGACCCGATGCCGCTGGCCGACCCGCCGGCGACCGTGGACCGGGCGGGTGCGGGCGAGCTCACGATCCAGGTGAAGACGGCGGGCCGGGTGCTGATCCGGATCCCGTACTCGCCGTGGCTGAGCATCGTCGACGAGCACGGCAAGAAGGTGAAGGGCCCGCAGGAGACGGAGGCGTCGAAGAAGCGGGACGACGAGGACGAGCCGAAGACCTTCGTCAATCGCCACGGCTGTCTGTTCAAGGCGCAGGAGGACTCGGAGGGCGACGAGTGGACCGAACTGCTCGCGCCCGCGCCGGGGGTGTACCGCTTGGCGGCTCCGTACCAGCTGCCGCGTGGCACTCAGTGCCCTGATGAGCTCCGCTGACCCCCCTTACCGGCGTTAACACCTACCTCGGTCTGTCGTGCTGATGCATAGTGGACAGCCTTGACCTACCGAGCAGTTGGTCTACTGGTTCAGGTGTGACATGGCGTGCGAACGATGCGGGGGCGACAGTAGAGGCTCGCTGCCCGGAATGAGATGCCCGAAGTGCGGAACACGGGCAATGGGTGGGGTATGGGTGGCCCGCGAGACACTGGCGGGTCGTGTCTCCCTCCTCTCCCGTACGGGAAAGATCCTGCTGGCGGGGGGAGTTGTCCTGACCGCGTTCGCCGTGGTCGTCTCGGCGGTCACGCTGTACGGAGGTGACTCGGCCGCGACCGAGGCGAACGCGTCCGACGACGCGGACTTCGACCCGGGCGACTTCGGCGGCGCGCCGCAGCGCATCGTCCCCACGGCACTGCCCGGCACCTCCCCGAGCGCGTCGTCGACATCCAAGCCCGCCCCGAGCCCGAGCGGCTCCGCCACGAAGAAGCCGGCCACGCCGAAAGCCCCGGCCCGGCCCTCGTACTCCGCCTGGGCGGGCCCGGGGTGCACCGGCGGCGGCCTCTACCGCGAGACCGGCCGCTTCAGCGACGGCTTCGACGGCTGGTACACGGTGAACATCGGCGGCCACAAGGGCGACGGCTGCGACGGCCGCTTCAGCGCGGTGCCGATGTCGGGCAGCGACACCAAGGACAGCGGCGGCAGGGCGACCTGGTCGTGGTACGTGGGCAGCGGATACACGACGTGCTCGGTGGCCGTCGTCATCCCGGAGGCCAACCGCGACCAGGACGTGGCGGGCGACCCGACGACGTACCGGGTACTGGCCGACCCGGACGACGAGGACAGCGCGATCAAGTCCTTCGAGATCGACCAGACGTCACTGCGGGGCCGCGGCCTGATCGTCGAGAAGATCCCGGTCACCAACCAGCAGCTGGCGGTGCAGCTGGTGGACCGCGGCAAGGACTGGGGCAGCGACGAACGCGACGGCGCGCACCACGCGGCGGCCCAGATGCGGGCGATCTGCCGCGCCTGAGGCGGTCAATCGTGCGGGGCAGTGGCAGTGGCAGCGGCAGTGGCCGCCTTCACGGCCTCGTCGCAGGCGTCGCACGTCAGCCGGTCCCACCGGGGCGCATGCCACAAGGTGGGATCGGGAGCCGTGTGCACGGCCTTCTCCATCCCGGCCGCCGGACGCCCGCACATGGTCCGCGCCTCGTCCCAGTGCTCATCACCCGGCCCCGGCCAGTGAACGGCGTGCACACGGACGGGCTGGCGTATGTCGTGCCCGCTGGGACCGAAGTGGTCCAGCTCCTGCGCTGCGTCCTGTATCGCGGTGGCGTACTGACTCATGGGCAGACCCTAGGCCCGAACGGCCGTCCGGGAGAGGGGAATGCAGACCCTTTCTGATGCGATCAACCGGCCTCGTCCAGGAGCAGGTACAACAGCCCGACCAGGCTGCCGCCGCTGACGATCTCCCGGCGGTCGATCAGGCCGCGGATCTCCCGCAGCGGGATCCACTCGATCCGGTCCGACTCGTTCATCTCTGTGGGCGGGCCCGCGTACGTGGCTCCGTCGGCGCGGAAGACATGGTGCTCGGAGTCGGTGATGCCGTTCGCGGGCTGCGCGTACACCAGGGGCTTCATGGCCTTCACCCGCCAGCCGGTCTCCTCCTCGACCTCCCGCGAGGCGGTCTGCTGAGGCGTCTCGTCCGCCTCGATGAGGCCCATGGGCAGCTCCCACCCCCAGGTGTCGGTGATGAACCGGTGCCGCCACATCATCAGTACGCGCTTGCGCTCGTCGACCACGGCGGCGACCGCCAGATGCCGCATCCGTACGACGTGATGCTCGAATCGGTGGCCGTCCGGCTGCTGGACGTCCGTGAGCCAGAGGTTGACCCACGGGTTGCTGTAGATCTGCCGTTCGCCATGGACGGTCCACTGCACGAGCCCAACTCCCATTTCCAGTACTCCGAACGGCTCTGCGTGATCTGCCCTGGGGGTCATCACTCGCTGCCTGTGCGTAATACATCGGAAGCGGAGAGTAGCGGGTCGGGTTAGCGTGGCGTCAACCGTTGTGTGATCGTCGGTCCGCTCCGCGCTGTCCTTGCCGCGGAGCGGGCTGCCATGGCCGAAGAGGGTATGCCCATGCACTTCGTTTCCAGCCGCACTCGCCTGAGCAGGGCCTTCGTAGCGACGTGCGGGGTATCGGCGCTGCTGCTCGCCGCGTCCGCCACGGCGGGCTCCGGTGCCGCTGCCGCCGAGCCGGATGGCCCCGGGGGTGACCCCTCCCGTGGGGGCGCGGTCATCACGGTGACGACCGCCAAGGTCGGCGCGCCCGGTAATCCTTCGGTGGGCGTAGTCCCGTTCACGGACGCCATCTACCAGTCGTGCGACGACGCCCCGCAGACGCCGAGTGGCTGTCTGACGGTCGGCGGCGTCAGGTATCCCTACGAGATCGGGCAGCTCGAAGTCACCGTCGAACAGTGGGTGGCGTTCCTGAACACGGTCGATCCCGAGGGGCGCAATCGCCTTGATCTCTATGACGAGACCGAGAGCTCGTCGGCGTGGCCGAAGTACGGCCAGATCAATCTCTCCGCCGGTGCCGGCAACGGCCGCCACTACTCGGTGGCTTTTCCGGAATGGGCGAACAAGCCGTACGGTTTCGCGAACTTCCTGAGGGCGGCGCGCTTCGTCAACTCGCTCTACAACGGTCGACTGATCTCCAAGCAGTCCAGCAGCAACGGTGACTTCAACTACGTCACCTACCGGGTCAGGCTGTCGTCGCGGACCGAGCGCGGAATGTACGACCTCGCCCGGCGGAATGCGACCCGAGCCCATGATTCCGGCTTCGTCGTGCCGAGCCAGGACGAGTGGATCAAGGCGGCCTATTACGACCCGAACGGCGGCGGCACCTACTCCTACTGGAAGTACCCGACCAACCCGGGAGTCTTCGGCGACGACGACGCGACCGCACCCAACCCCACCGTCCTCAACCCCACCACCGGCGATGTCACCAACGCGGCGAACCAACCACTGGCCTCGTACCACGCTTCTGACCAGCCGGCACCGAGCTGGTGCCCGGCGCAGCTGCAGCCCGTCGCCTGCTCCACCGTCAACCCGATCGGGCTGGACCCCATCACGTATGCCGATCTCTACCTGGGCAGCCTCAGCACGGCCGGCCAGGCGAAGACCACCTCGCCGTGGGGCACCCTCGACCAGGGCGGCAACGCGGTCGAGTGGACCGACACCATCACGGCGCCCCCCTCCGGACGGAACTCCGCGCGGGTCTGGCGGCGGCTGCACGGCGGAGTCTCCAACGCGCCGGCCTTCCAGATGTGGCCCTCGGCGGTCGGACTGCAACCGCAGGACAACGTGTTCTACAACCACACCTATCCGTGGCTGGGCATCCGGATCGGAGTGATCGGCGACCTGGGGCTCGGCAGGTCCTGAGCCCCCGGCGCACGGTGGTGCGTACGCCACCGCTGCAAGCCGGAAGCCCTCCCGCCCTGCTGCTGGGCGGGAGGGCCTCTGAACTGCTGTCCCAGACCGTCTCCGTGCGTGCCTTCAGCTCGATCCGTACTTCTGCAGGCCGGCCTGGACATCGTCGAAGGTCATCACCGGCACGATGCTCACCTTGGCACCGAGCTCCTGGAAGAACGGTTCGGCGACGGTGGGGATGTCGGACGCCTCCTTCAGGTCGAAGACGATGTACCCGGTACGCATCCCGTCCTGCGCCCCGAAGTACACAGCCTCCGGTTTGACCCGGTCCAGCACCGACTTCATGGTCTGCGGCAACGTTTTGCCCGTGATCGCCTTGTTCGCCTTCTCGGTGTCCATCTCGACGGTCAGCAACACCCTCATGCTCTTCCACCTTTCGTTGGCGCGTCGGCACACCTGTGCCCACCAGCCGATCGTCGTCGCGATCCCGGGCCTGCGCATCCGGGGCGGGCCAGTGGGGCGGGTCGGGCGCCGCGCTCTTCGTGCGGGTGCCGGTGCGGAGCCGGACGGACGCGACCGATCGGGCGGCATTGCGCGTGGGTGTCGGGCGCGTCGGCGGGGTGGCCCGGTTGTGAGTTGTATTCATGGTCCTTAGATGATGTTTCATCACTAAATCACCCGCTCATTCCAAAGGGGGCGCACTGTGCGCCGTTTCATGGCTCTGAGGCTGGGCGCGGTCGCCGGCCTGACCGCGGTCCTCACCGGCCTTCCGATCGCGGATGCCGCCGCGGCCGCTTCCAGCAACTTCGGCACGGGAGGTGACGGCCAGGTCATCAACTTGCTCGCGCGCCTGACGTCGCGTACCGACCTCGACCTGGGCGACCCGGGCTTCGATCAGGGTGACGAGGAGGTGTTCACCGACGACCTCCTGCGTGACAGCGTCAAGGTCGGCCACGACGGGGGCGTTTGCACGGTTCTCACCGTCGAACCGGACGGTTCGAGCGAGTCGCAGTGCGCGGCCACGTTCTCGCTGCCCGGGGGGCAGATCGCGGCTCAGGGGCTGATCCGGCTGCCCGCCACCGGGCAGGCCGAGTTCGACATCGCGATCACCGGTGGCACCGGGAAGTACCGAAAGGCCCGCGGCCACATCAGTGGAACCTTCCTGAACGCCACGGACACCGAACTCGCCATCCACGTGACTCACTGAGAACAGGCGTTGGCGCTTCGAACGAGCCGGTCCGTTGAAAGGCCCCCAACCGTGACCGGTTGGGGGTCTTTTCGCTGGGAGCGGGAGGAACCCGGCTGATCTGTTCTGCGGCACCGTGTCAAGTGCGCCTGCCCAGGCCGGATCAAAGGCCGAGCAGGCTCACGATCGACTGCTGATCCTTCGGCGCTCCGGGCGGCCTTTGCCAGCTGACGAGGCCGGCAGATATCAGGCCGCCGCCGACGGCCATCGCCCAAGCGATGCCGCGCTGCCGGCGGGCGACCGTGTCAGGGCGACCTGGCGTGGCCAGCACCAGGACGGAGTTGGCGGCGAAAAGGCCTACACTGCCTCGCGCTCTGTCGAGCCAACCCTCTTGCCGTTCACGAAACGCCGGCGCCTGTGCGGCCGAGCGCGTGTTGGAACCACGCGTAGCGGTCCGGCCCAGGCGCGGGCGAGTGCACCTCGAGGAGATCGGGAACCGGTTACGGTGACGGGCATGTCTGACACCGGCTTCTGGACCTTCCCGCCCGACCGCATAACCCGTGGCAGCGGCGTCCGCTACGAACTGACCGTCCTACACCCGCCGTTCACGGTCGAGGTCGACGACCTTCCGCCCAACGACCCGGAGCGCGCCGCGGAGTTCGCTCGCTCCCTGGGCACGATCGACTACGTGATCGCAGACCTCGGCCCCCGTAAGCAGAGCGACACGATTACGGTCGCCACGAGAGCTGATCTGGACCTCGTGCAGGCGGGGGCGTGGGGGAACCTCGTGTCGATCTCCGATCCGGCGTTCGCGGACGACGGCAACGACATGCCGCTTCTGGCGGAGGCCACTCGGCTGCGGGAGCGCTTCCCCGACGCACGCATCGTGGGCCGGGTAGAGGTGCACTGCGGTGCCGAGCACACCGAAGACCTCGTGTGGCTGCCGGACGGCACCATGTTCCATGCCTGTGGCTGGCCCGGTGACGAACCGTTCGTCGTGACCGGCGACCCGCAGGCGGTGATGTCCGCTCTCGGGATCACGACGGAAGTCCTCGAAGACCTCGACGTGTACTTCGACCTGGACGACGAACCGAATCAGAACGACTGGGGCGCCCTCGCCACGGCCTGTCTCGCCGGCGCGGACCCGTGGGGGAGGGCCGACCTGGACGCCTCCTCACTGCGGGTGCGGCACAGCGAGCACGCCACCAGCCACATGGAAGCCCTGTACCTCAGCGACTGATTGCACCTCAACTTCCCTTTCCAGAAGCCGGGTTGACACGCCGACACGGCCTTAACCGTTCTTTGCCTGTCGGCGGATCGGTCTAGGGTGAACGGGCGACGCGTACACGTCACGGGGGCCTCACGCGCCGCCCCGTATCCCCTCAAGGCCCCACAGGTGAGGGAAGATCACACTTGAATAGAGCACTGCGCATACCCAAGCGGTGGCGTCTGGCAGGCCGTGTTCTGGCCGTGTTCGGGATCGCCTCGGCGGTCACCGTGACCGGTCTGCCCGGCATCGAGATCGACACGGCCGCCGCCGCGCCGCGCGCCGTCGCGGCCAGGATCAAGCCCGGCGCGAAGCGCTGCGACGTGAAGAACCTCGGCAAGCAGTACCAGAGCACGCCGACGAACTCGGGGTTCCCCAACGACCCCACCGGCTCGAACTTCTCCGCCTGGCAGGGCAACCCGAAGAACTTCAACTACGACCTGCCCGGCAAGGCGTACGACGGGGTGAACCCGCCGACGGCCGCCGACAAGACCAAGGCGCTGTCGAAGGTCTCGAACGACACGGAGAAGAACTACAAGGCGTGGCAGAAGGCCGCGGACAAGTCCGGTGACCCGGAGGACCGCAGGTTCGAGATCTACGCCCGGTACTTCCACAACACGGAGGGCCTGAGCTTCGACCACTGGTTCGAGCACCGGTTCATCCGCAACCAGACCAACAACCACAAGGGCTCGGCGTTCGAACGTCAGCTCGTCCGTGACTTCCGCCTGGTCGGGCCGGACTGGCTGTGTGAGGTCACCGTCGAGCTCATCGACGTACAGGGCAACGTCGTCGAAACGCGCCGGTACGACGCCTACAACCAGAAGACCAAGGAGTTCAACGAGTTCAAGTCGAACTCGGAGCTGACGAACAAGCAGCTCGGGAAGGACCGGAAGATCGCCCGGTTCATGCCGGACCACAAGTTCCGGTTCACCGGCGCGAAGCCGTTCACCGAGGGCCAGCGCAAGAAGATCGACAACCTGAACCGATACGTCAACCGGCTTCGGCCCGGTCAGACGAACCAGGTTCGCGGTAACCAGCGGATCTACAACCCCGTCCCGCGGACCAAGCCCATCAGGGGATACTCCGACTATCAGCGGTGGTTCGCCCCGGGCTGTCAAGGCGGCCAGGGCAGGATGCAGCTCGCTGCCGCGTCCTCGTGCGGCACGCGCGGCCCGCTGAACGACCGCATCAACGGCTCCGGGAAGACCCTGCAAGAGGCCAAGAAGATCCAGGCCGACGCCCGCCGACTCGACCCCCGGGGCACCCTCCCGCGCGGCGGCCCGGGCGGCGTCGACTTCACCACCCTGGAACTGCGGTACGTCGGCGGCCTGGGCAAGGGCAAGGGCATGCAGTACTCCATGCGTGCCGACCAGATGCCCAACCCCGACGAGAACCCCGGCTTCGGCGGCGAGGCGCGCATGCAGCTCTCCTCCGACGCCCTGTTCACCTGGCTCGCGCTCACCCCGGAGAAGTTCTGGGTCAACCTCAACCCGGACCAGCCGGACAAGATCATGGATGCCAAGTTCGGCAAGACCGACGCCGGCCGGGTCCTGCTTGAGGCCGACTACCTGATGAAGGAGGACTTCGCCGAAGCCCTCAACCCGAAGAAGCACGCCGGCGGCAAGCGGTACTGGGACACCGCCCCCCGCCAGAACGGTCTTCCGTGCTTCCCCGGCGTCCGGTTCTGGGCCGAGCCCAAGACTGCCCAGGTTCGCGAGCAGGACGGCGGAATCTACATCCTCGACGCGCCCCTGAAGGTGTCCACCCAGTGGCTCGACATCGAGTGGGAAGCGCCCGGCAGCACTGAGTGCAAGGGCCTGACCGACGCGCAGAAGAAGTCGATGGAAGCGAGCGTCCGCGTCAACGTCGTTCCCCTCATCGAGGAGCGGGTCAACAATGACAAGCGCTACGCCGACCTGCGCGCCGTCTACACCTCGCGTGTCGCGGCCGAGTACATCCGCCAGCAGGATGCCAGGACGCCGACCGACTTCCGTAAGATCATCAACTCCAACGACGTCTCCGCTTGGCCGCTGCGCGCCCCGCACGACAAGTGGACCCGCGAAGACGTGTACCAGAAGTACATGAAGTCGCTGCGTGAGGGCATCGAGTGGTTCGAGCTGGAGTACGGCGGCAAGGTCTTCAACCAGGGCGTTGGCGGTGTGGACTTCTCCAAGCAGCCGAAGCGGAACATCACCCAGACCCGGTTCAACGTCGAACACCGCACCCTGGACACCACGACGAAGACGTCTCTCCAGTCGGATGACGTGTCCTACCGGGACACCGACACCCTCTACCTTGGCGGCAGCGGCAACATCGAGGCCGGCGGCGAGGACCCGGGCCCGGACCCCACTCCGACCCCGACGGACGACCCGAAGCCGACCGACCGGCCGTCGACCCCGGCCCCGGACTCGTCCACCCCGGGCGACGACGGGAAGCCGACCCCGTCGGCGAACAGGCCCGACCCGGACGGCGGCCTTGCCGACACCGGCTCCAGCACCCCGATCGGGCTGATCTCCGGCATCGCCGCGGCGGTCGTCGTCGCCGGTGCGGCCCTGATGTGGTGGATGCGCCGCAGGCGACAGGACGCCACCGGCTAGGCCGACCGGCGGCGATTCGCACGCTGAACACGAAAGGGCCCCACCCCAGGACGGGGGTGGGGCCCTTGTCGTTGTGCGCGTCAGCCGGCCGGGGACGTCACCAGTTCGTGGCAGAGCCGGATGAGCTCGGCGGCCGGATGGGCCGACGGATCGGTGAGGGTGGTCAGCAGAGCAGCGGCCGGTGTGGACCCCGCCGGAAGTGGCGAGGTGGTGCACCTGCCTGGCCGCCGTTTCCTGGTGCGCGGATTCAGGGCGACTCTCTCTCCATCCAAGTCCTGTTGGTGGGATGACTCACGACGGTTCCGTTGGCAAGATGCGCGCCGGATCGGTCGCTCCGAAGAAAAAGGCGAGGCTGCTCGGGGCGCCAGAGTCTTCGTTGTCGGTAGCCCAGCCGACAGCGGCGGAGATCACGTAGTCCGTGCGGCCGTCCGAATTCTCAAGGATGTGGACGCGGCTTCTCCGGGCGGACTCTCCGGCATCCGCCACGATGCGGGAGCGCTCCTCGGGGGTTGCGCATCGGATGACGAGACCGTCGTAGACCATCCCTGTCTGTATCGCCACGACGGGCTTGAAGAGCACATCGATCCTCGGGCCATCGAACGTCCGTTCAGAGCGGAACAGCACTCGGCCCGGCGTGAAGTCGTCGTCTTGGTTGAGCCACGCATCTGTCTGCATGTGGGGATCCTGTCAGCACCTCACCAAGATCTTTGAGCGGGACGAGAATCGAACTCGCGCTCTGAGCTTGGGAATTCCGAGCAGGTTGTTGCGGAGGTGGTACGGGTACGTGCAAGGGGGAGGGCGCCGGAGGCGCCTGCGGTTACCGAGGTCGGCAAGCCGACCGGCTGTAACACCGTCTTGCGGGTGTCACAGCCGGTCGTACCACGCGGTGTGCGGATCCCCTCAATCGGCCGCGACGCAGTGCTCTCAGTCCTCTCGCCGCGCCGCCGCCTCCTGCAGGTAAGCGGAGATCGTGGCGAGGTCGTTGGCGATGCTCAGTACGCCGTTGACGTCGGTCGTCGGGGTGGAGGCGCCGTTGACGCCGGCGAAGAAGACGTCGAAGCGGCCGTTGCCCTTGTCCAGGTAGCCAGCGATCGTGATGGCGCCGACGGCCAGGCGGTTGTTGAGCGCATCAAGACCGACGGCGGCGCCGGTCTTGGCGAACACCTTTCCGCGCGCGGGGCAGTCGGTGCAGTTGTCGGCCAGCAGGCCATCGACGCCCAGGATGGGCAGCGCGTTCCGGAAGACCTCTGCCTCGGGGGTGCGATGCCAGTACGTCAGCATCTGCACCACGGCGTTCGGCGTGGTCCGGTCGACGGGGTTGCCGCCCCGGCCGTCCAGGAGCTGGATCTGCTTGCGGTCGACGCCCGCGCGGTCCAGGAAGTCGGCCAGCACCGGGAAGCCGTCCATGCAGTCCTGGCTGCCCTTCGCGACGGCCATCAGGCAGATGGCGAGGTTGGCGCCCAGGTTGTGGCTGACCTTGAAGATGAGCTTGGCGTACTGGGTGTAGGGCGGGGAGGTGTACTGGGCCACGCGCGGCCGGCCGTCGTACCCGTCGGGCAGCCGGTCGACCGGGTTGGCTCCCGTCGGGTTGGCGGTGACCTTCACCCCGGCCCGTCCGAGCGCCTCGATCAGCGCGGTGCGTCCGAAGGCCGCCGGATCGGCGATGTCGGAAACCTTCAGCGCCGGTTCGGAGTCGGCCGCGATGGTGCCGGACAGCTGGATCCGGGTGCCATTCTCGGAGGTCGTCACCTCGATGTCGGTCGGCTCGCCCGCCGCCACGGTCCGCACCGTCGACGTGACGTGGTACGGGGCGACCTTGGGCCGCCAGTCCAGTCGTGCGGGCGCGCCGGGCCTGGCGCCGGGGGTGGTCAGCAAATCGATGAGATTGTCGTTGATGATCAGCGGGGTCGGGACCGGGACGAAGATCGGCTCGGGCTGGAAGAGCCGGTTGTCGACGATCACGTTGCCGTCGACGCGGGTGATGCCGGAACGCCGTACCTGCTGGGCGATCTGGTTGATCCCGGCGAGCGGGTTCTCCGGGGTGAGCGTGGCACCGGGGAAGCTGTTGGCGTATGTGTGGTCGAGGTCGGTATAGGCGACCGTGCCGTCGGGGCGGGTTCTGCCGCCCATGGTGAGGTCGCCCTGGGCGACCAGGTCGAGATTGCCCTTCAGGGTGCTCCCGCGGCGCTCGCCGACCCCGTAGACCGGGGTCCGGAAGCGGTGGTCGCCGCCGAGGGTGTCCCACGCCCCGGACACGCCGAACAGCTTGGCCACCGACCCAGGGATGAAGAGCTGCTCGGCGAAGCGGCTGTGGATCACCCTCCCGCTGTCCGGGTCGCGCTGGAGCAGACCCCACTGGGCGTTGGGGTAGTCCGGCTTCCGCATGATCTCCGTGATCCGCGGGTCCAGCCGGTCGGAACCGCCGTCGTCGGGCGACGAGGCCGCCTGGGCTGCCACGCCCGGCGTCAGGGCCAGGAGCAGCAGAGCACAGCACCCGGCGACGACGCGACGCCGAAAGGATCCGACGTTCTCTCCTCGCACTGCAACACGCACCGTTTGCCTCGGCAGTTTCCTGTCCATGGGGTCAGGTATGGACCCCGATGGGCGCCGGAAAGGGGCGGCGCGAACGGTAGTCACCCGAACGGCACGGCGCATTCGTCGAAATGCGTAGCGAACGGCCGGTCGGGACAGTCGGTCAGCGGCCGGGCTCGGACTTCAGGCGCTTGCCCTCAGCGGGCCGGATGCTGCCCCGCTGACGTCGCTTGGATGTCTTGGTCGCCATGGTCCTGGAACCTATTCATGGTTAATGCCATGGCTACGACGAACAGCGCGCCCGCCCCGGAAGGACGAACGCGCTGGTCAGGCACTGTGCCCCCGGCAGGATTCGAACCTGCGACACCCGCTTTAGGAGTTCCGGCCGACGACTCCCGGGCGCGGGCGTTGCCGGGCCGCACGAGCTAGCAGAGTGTCGCGCTGTCGCTCCGAGTACGGCTATGTGCACGCACGTTGCCGTCAGACCCGCACACTACGAGTTGTCCGACCTTGGACTGCTCTGGAAATGGCCGCGACTGAGACCACCGACGTCGCACCAGGCCGCCTCCAACTACGCGGCAGGACAGCCCTGTTGTCAGTGTCCGCCTCTATGGTTCCTCGCAAGCCCGCCGAGTGGAGGAGGACACCATGGCCGAGGAGCTTGTCCAGGGCGAGCTGGGGGCAGGTGGTGCAGGCGCCTGCGCGGGTGCATGGGCCGTAGTCACCTGCACCCACGTCACCGCCCCTCCCACCCACACGGCACCTGCTGCGCGTCGGCAGAAATGAGAGCGCCCGTCGCCCAATCCACCAGGAGAATGACCATGTACTTGCCCGGCTGATCGACCGTGCATACGTCGTAGCTGATGTCAGGCAGGTGCATCTTCCCCTCCGAGTTCACCCATTGCCGAGCGACCTCGAATTCGTTCCTCTGATGCCACTTCTTGGCGCGGTATTCGTAGGCATATACGCCAGCTATGCGGCCAGGCGTGAACCCGGATCCTGAGACCCAAAGGTCATGATTCTGCTTGTTCCAGCCGCTTGCGCCCCTAAGCCGTTCAGATATGCGGGGAATTTCCGCCGGGTCCGCGACGTTATACGCCGCCATTCGGTTGTCGAACGCGTACGAGTCCCGGAACTGGGGAGGCACGCAAACATGATCCTCGGGGCGGGTTTCGCGCCATACACGCCCCTGCACGCAAGTGTCAGGCCCGTAAGCCCCACCGCCCGCCCAGTACATGCTGGCGTCACGAGTTTGCTGAGCTACGGCACTTCGCACCACGGGGTAAACACAGACATTGTCTCCGCGGAAAGCCTCGCGCCACACCTTTCCCTGCTCGCACTCGTACGGCCCATACGGATAACTCTCGGGTGCCGCGCTTGCTGATGTGCTCAATATCCCACTTCCAGCAGCCAGCACCGTAGCCAACGCCGCATAGGCGGCAGGGCGGAGGAGCCTCGACGCGAGACTAAAGCCTACTTTGTTCATGATCAACCCTTGGTTGATAGGCGGCTGTGATACCCCTTGAAGTGGGCTCGAACGCGAGGAAGTGTCGCGGTACCTCCACCCTTTCTTGGAAGGTAGTGATTTCAGTTCAGCACAGACAGAGAGACCCCGCAAAAGCAATCGAACTTAGTCGGTTAAATGTTGATCGCAAACCCTTTTGTACGGGGTTTGGCGGGTGGCTGCCCGCGCGCCGGCGCGGAAACGCATGCGCCGCGACGGGCTGCGCCCCACCGAACGGTCGGACACACTGGCGCAGAAGCCGACGGCGAACCTGACCGACCCAGTTATCTTCTTCGCGGCCCTGCAAGAGGGCCGCTGGCCCCCGGGCCCGGTATGGCTGGTCCCCCTTTCGGCAGTCCCTGAGTTGATCCTTGCGGCCCTGGCTCAGGTCACGTATGGCCCCTTTTCGGCCTTCTGGCTGCCGTCTGTCCCGGTGCATCGGCTGAGCCGGCAGCACCCAGCGGGACGGCTCCACTCAATGGGCTGGAAGTCTCATCGATGAACCCGTGACTCGTCAGCCGCGTCGGCCTCTGCGCCAGCCATCCTGAGACGCGTGGGCCGCCATTGACAGCTACGCCCTCCCGGACTGTGCGAACGTGTTCAAACCCCTGGCACACGTAGTAGTTCTGAAGCCCTTCGTTCGTCGTCCACGCATCAAGCCTGAGCCACTTGGCTCCCGCGCGGTAAGCCCAATCCCCAGCCCAATCGAGCAACCGGCCGCCGAAGCCGCCTGATGTCTCCCCGCAAGAGGAACCCAACGGTGCCGGCAGTGTCTGGCAGCGGAAGGACGGGCGCTTCGAAGCGCGCGTCTACGTCCCTCAGCCAGACGGCACCCGCAAGCGCAAGACCGTTTACGGCACCACGTGGGAAGAGTGCGACACGAAGCGTCAGGAGCTGGTGCTCCGCGACCGACAAGGCATTCCGACCCCCACTCGCTCCGCCAAACTCTCCGAGTGGCTGCCGTACTGGCTGAAGCACTACGTCGAACCGCGCCGCAGGCCCAGCACGTACGACAAGTACGAAGTGCAGGTGCGGCTCTATCTCGTGCCCCTGCTGGGCACAAGGCGGCTGGAGTCGCTGAGCGTGGCAGACGTACGCCGCTTCATCACCCGCGTGCAGAACGCCCACACGGCCGCGACCGCGAAGGAGGCGCACCGGGTGCTGCGCACTGCGCTTACGGCGGCCGTGCGCGAGGAACTGATCACGCGGAACGTGGCGTCGCTGGTGGAGCCGCCGCGCGTCAAGCAGCGGGAGATCCGTCCCTGGTCGCTGGAGGAGACGCTGGCCTTCCTTGAAGCCGCGCGCAGCGATCCGCTGTACGCGGCGTTCGTGCTGGCCATTGCAATGGGGCTGCGGAGCGGCGAGCTGGGGGGCCTCCGCTGGTCGGATGTGGACCTGGACAACCGCGTCGTGCACGTCCGCCAACAGACGCAGCGCCGCAGGGGAACGCTGTACGACGACGATCCAAAGAGCCGCCGCATCCGCGTGGTACCGATGCCCGCACTGTGCATCGCACCGCTGCGGTGGCACCGGCTCCGGCAGCGGGAGACGTTCGCGCGCACGAGCGTCGCCTGGTCCGAGACCGGCTACATCTTCGCCACGCGAAACGGTCGGCCCGTGGAGCCCCGGAACGTCTACCGGTCCTTCACGCGGGTTGCGGCTGACGCGGGGCTGCGGGTGGTCCGGCTGCACGACGCGCGGCACGGTTGCGCCACGCTGCTGACGGCGGCCGGCGTCGCGCCACGGGTCATCATGGAGATCCTGGGGCACAGTCAGATCAGCATCACGATGGATGTGTACACGCACGTCGTGCACGACACCCAGCGAGAGGCCATCAGCCACATGGACCGCCTGCTCAAGCGCCGTCTGCCGACGGCCTGAGACGCGACTGCCGTCAACCAGTGCCGTCAAAGGCCGAGCACCTACGAAAATTCGTAGGTGCTCGGCCTCTGACCTGGTGCCCCCGGCAGGATTCGAACCTGCGACACCCGCTTTAGGGGTTCGATCGGGTGCGCCTCATAGAGCACTTGGCCGCGCATGGCCCGGCCGCTCACGACCGCCCAACGCCGTTCCTGTCTGCTGTCGTTGATGTCACCTGGTGATGTCGGGTTGGATGGCCTCATGGAACGTGTTGAGGTCGAGCTGCTCACGGACGCTGGGAACAACGCGGGTCTTCGAACTTGAGCGGTGCATCTCGTCAGGCATGCTGACTGTTCGTCACGGTGTGTGATGTTCGTGGCTGGACTGGCCCCGGACGCGGGACGCCCGTGGTCCAGGTTGATCATTTCTGTTCTCTACGCAGAAGGATCATTGGGGAGCCACGGGCTTGGTCAACGATACGACGTTGCTGCTCGGTCTCGACGGGGTGTCCGTCGTGCGGGTCGAGTCACTGGCCGACGGGACGCGTCGGGTGCACCTGATCACGACGGACGAGGCGGCGCGGGCCTGCCCGTCCTGCGGGGTCATCGCCTCCCGGGTGAAGGGGCCGGCGGTGACCCGGCCGCGTGATCTGCCCTACGGGGAGCGGAGGGTGGAGTTCTTCTGGCACAAGCGCCGCTGGTGGTGCCGCGAGCCGAAGTGCCCGAGGAAGTCGTTCACCGAGAGCATTGCCCAGATACCGGCCGGGGCGCGGATCACCGCCCGGCTGCGGGAGGCGGCCGGGCACCGGGTGCGCGATGTCGGCTCCACGGTCATCCAGGCCGCCCGCGACCTGCTCAATAGACGCAACCCCCCGAGGAATGGTTAACGCGTCTCGGGGGGTTGGGGGTTTATCACTTTCCTATTTCTCGTGCGGCTCCTCGATGGCTGCCTTGGCTGCCTTCAATGCCCGCACTGCCTTCACCCAACGACGCGTCATCCGGGGGATCTGATCAAGCGTCGTGTTCAGCACGAAAAACGCGCCACTCACGACACCGATCGCGGCAAAGATCCAGCGCCCATCCACCGGTCCTCCTTTCCTCTGGTGTTGCAACACCCCGAGCAATGGCTCAGGGCACTCAGGGAGAGGAGAAGGAGGACCGATGGGGAAAGCCAACGGACCTGGACACAACGACCGTACCAGCGGCCCGACTTGATCGCATTCGCACGCCTGATCGGGGGTGGGCCTTGCCTAAACAAGCAGTGCCTACCCTGGAGGATCAACCTCCTTGAGCCGACCTTCCTGGGGCCAGCCTGGGCGCGCGAGCCCGACGGCTCTTGGAAGCTCCCCGAGCACACGCTCGGCTGGCAAATCGCCCGTTGGAGCGCCGAGTTCCTGAAGGCCGAGGACTGCGGCCCCTGGAAGTTCACGCGCGAGCAGCTCCGTTTCGTCCTGTGGTGGTACGCGGTCGACGATAACGGCCGCTTCATCTACCGCAAGGGCGTGCTCCAGAGGCTCAAGGGCTGAGGGTAAGGACCCCCTCTTGGCCGTGGTCTCGCTCGTCGAGTTCGTCGGGCCCTCCCGCTTCTCCCACTGGGAGGACGGGCAGCCGGTCGGCGTCCCCCACCCGCAGGCGTGGGTGCAGATCGCGGCCGTCTCGCGCGACCAGACGCGCAACACCATGACGCTTATGTGGGTCTTCAAAGTTGAGCGTTGCGGAGGTGTCCGCGGGCTCGGCGGGTGGTGACGCAGCGTGTCCGTAGCCATTGACTGGCCGCGTTGCGGAAGCCGAATGCGTTGCGGGCGACGAGCTTGATCACGCGGTTGATGCCCTCGCTCTTGGCGTTGCTGTGGCCGGTGTCGATGAACGCGGCGATCTCGGTCCACCAGCTGTCGACGGTGGCAGCGAGGGTACGAGCTTCGGGGATGTCGGAGTCCGCGCACCAGGTGAGGAACTTCCAGCGGGCATGGCCGACTTGGTGGCGGTCGGCCCCGGTGCGGGCCAGGGCGAGGAGGTTGCGCAGGCTCTCCTTGGCGATCCACGCCGTCAGCAGCGTCTGCCCGATCTTCCCCTCACCGAGCAGGGTGTTCCACATGGTGGCGAACTGGTCGTCGGTGAGATCCTGACGGTTGCGCAGGAGCCGTCGTCTGGCCTTCCACTCCGGGTCGGTGGCGCGTCCACGCCGGCCCCGGATCTCCGCGGTGGTGCGGCGCCTCACCATGGAGAGCATTTTGTTGGCGAGTTGGACGACGTGGAAGTGGTCGACGACGACGATCGCGTGCGGCAGGCCGGTGCGGACCGCCGCGCGGTAGGCGGCCGACATGTCGATGGCGATGTGGCGGATGCTCTTTCGCCAGGTCAGCGATGTGCTGGCGAGCCATGCCAGGACGTCGGCGACGGTGCGGCCCTCGACCTGGCCGAGCAGCCCGCCGGTGCCGAGGGCGTCGACGAAGCCGGTGTGCCACCGGTCCCGCACCAGGTGCCACTTGCCGCTGTCGGGGTCCTGCTCCCATTTCGTCCTGCCCCGCCGGGTCTCGTCGATGCCCAGCACCCTCACCTCGGGCAGTGGGGCGTCGACGACCTCGCGCGCCGATGTGCGGAAGGCGCCCATCACCGTCGGCCAGGACAGACGCAGGTCGCGGGCGGCCTGGATGACCGTGGAGCCGACATCGCGCACCCGGTGCCCGGCCGCCTCCCGCAGCCGGGCGGTGATCCGCGCCCCGGCCGGTATCTGGGCAATGCTCTCGGTGAACGACTTCCTCGGGCACTTCGGCTCGCGGCACCACCAGCGGCGCTTGTGCCAGAAGAACTCCACCCTCCGCTCCCCGTAGGGCAGATCACGCGGCCGGGTCACCGCCGGCCCCTTCACCCGGGAGGCGATGACCCCGCAGGACGGGCAGGCCCGCGCCGCCTCGTCCGTCGTGATCAGGTGCACCCGACGCGTCCCGTCGGCCAGTGACTCGACCCGCACGACGGACACCCCGTCGAGACCGAGCAGCAACGTCGTATCGTTGACCAAGCCCGTGGCTCCCCAATGATCCTTCTGCGTAGAGAACAGAAATGATCAACCTGGACCACGGGCGTCCCGCGTCCGGGGCCAGTCCAGCCACGAACATCACACACCGTGACGAACAGTCAGCATGCCTGACGAGATGCACCGCTCAAGTTCGAAGACCCAACAACGCTGTGGTGCGCCTGCCCGGTCGACGGTTCCCCGGTCTACTGATCCAGGGCGACTCGCTTTCCATCCTTCGCGGCGATGTCGCTGAGGTGGTGGAAGCCTTCGACCAGGGCGACGTAGACGCGGCCCGCGAAACCGCCGGCCTCCTCCTGGCCGACATCGACGCGCTGCTGACGCGCTATTCCGCTGCGCTGGACGCACATAAGATCGCTAGGCCGTACTGACGTCGCGAGTAACCTGAGCTTGGCCATCCGCCGGGCGATCCGTTAACCCTGTCCGGAATCTCAGGGCACCTCGCAGTTCGCCTTCAGAAAAGCGCTGGCAGCTTGTCGGCTTTTTCCAGTGCTTCCTCGAGTGACCAGGTGGCATGAATCTGCGTGGTGGTCCACTGGATCAGCCTGCTCTGCATGATGAACTCCCGGACCGGCTCGATGTCCGGCGACTCGACCACCGCCACGATGACGTGATCGGGGCCGTACACCCTGACGGTTATGATCTCCACCCCCAGCTTCTGCGCCAGGGTGGGTAGCTCCTTGGATCCTTCCCGCATCAACTCGCGGGTCTGCGCATTGGAAGTAGGGCACAGATTCGGGGCGTGCTCGGACACGACGACGAATTGCATCGCGATTCCTCCTCCGTTACGTTGCCCTGTTTTTCCTGGTTTGTTACATCATCTCTCGGACGTGCACGGGCCGCGACTGACAGACGGCTGAAACCACGTGCTTCAGAGGCTCGGCTTACCCCTGCCTGCCGAGACAGCTCTTCTGGTCTATTTTGAGCGGCCCTCCCTCCCTTATCGGGCACGGATCGGGCACGGGCTAGTGCTTCTGCGCGATGGTGATGACCACGTCTGCTCGGACCGTGAACACCTTGTCGTTGTCCGCCTTGAAATCTATGAAGTCGCCTTTGACCTCGTACTCGTCAGCACTCACTTCATGCTGCTTTATGGGCGGAACACTCGGAACCCTGTATTCGACCTTGTAGGTAGCCATGGCGAACCTCCTAAGTCGATTGTCCCTCTGTGTGCACCTTCGAGCGCGGTCGGCGGGAGCGGGTTTGGCCGGTGTCCTGCCCGGTCTGGGGCCGTGCATGATCAGGGGGCCTTACGCTGCTCAGCGAAATCGGGCAGCCCTTGGCCTGCCCGCTGATGTGCCCGATTGGCCCCCTGGTCTTGCTCGGCGAGGGACCCTGATCGGGGAGGTGGCTAAAGCCGTGGAGCCGACCGCCCCAGCCCCGGAGGGTTTCCTACATACGGGCCGCAGTGGAGCTGCGGCTCCATGCGGGCGGCTGGGCCGCCGAAGGCAGGGGCCCGGGCGCCAGCAAGGGGGCGCGCCCGCGCTTGCGCGGGCCCTTGATGAAGTAGGGAAAGTTCTATCCAGCTGCTGGGATCAAGCGGCGTCCGTCGTGGCTTCGCACGTGCGGGCCGTTCCCGTCGAGGGCGTCGAGTAGCCGGACTGCGTAGACCTCGGACATCCGCTCGGCGACTTCCTCGGGCGTGAGCCACTGGACTGCCGTGGACTCGTCGGAAGTGCGCTCGGTGCCCCCGGAGGGCTTGCAGCGGAAGACCAGGGCGACGATGCCGCGCGCAGTGTTCTTGTAGACGCCGGAGAGCTCGACTACCTCAACGTGGACACCGGTCTCTTCCAAGACCTCGCGGCTGACGCCTTCTTCGGGTGACTCGGAGAGCTCCAGAATGCCGCCCGGCAGTTCCCAAGTCCCGTTGTCCGCCCTGCGGATCGCCAGAAGACGGCCGTCCTCGCGCACCACTGCCCCCGCCACGGACACGGAGTGCATCGGCGTTGACTTGTGTTGCTGGGACCCGTTACTCATGTACAGGAGCATAGGAGAGTGAGAAGGACTATGGGAACCGCGGTAGGAGGTAGCACGAACGGACCTCGATACGTGCAGATCGCTGACGACATCGTCAAGCAGATCCGGGCCGGTGTGCTGAAGCCTGGTGACATGGTGCCGAGCGAGTCCGAGCTCGTCGAGCGCTACGGCGTCTCCGGCGGCACGATTCGCAAGGCAATGGTGGAGGTCAGAGCCAGCGGCCTGGTGGACACGCGCCATGGCAAGGGCTCGATCGTGAAAGACCGGCCGCCCGTGCGGCTGCGCTCTTCGGACCGGTTCCGGGCTTCGCATCGACGGGGCGGCAAGGCCGCGTATCTCGCAGAGTCCGCGCAGTCCGGTGCCACGGCGAAGGTGAGCGTCCTCTACATCGGCCCGATGGAAGCGCCCGAGGACATCGCCGATCGCCTCGGTGTTGAGGCCGGCACCCAAGTGCTCGCCCGTCGACGGCTCTACTTCCGCAACGGGACCCCTGTCGAGACCGCTACGTCGTACCTCCCGTGGGACGTGGTCAAGGACATCCCGGAACTGTTCGCCGAGAACCCTGGCCCCGGCGGCATCTACGCCCGGCTGGAAGGCGACGGCCACGTCTTCGCTGAGTTCGTTGAGACGCTTCAAGCGCGTCCGGCCACCAAGGCCGAGTCCTCCGAACTCGCCCTGAGTGCCGGTGCACCCGTCGTCCACCTCATCCGCGAGGCGGTGACCGAAGAGGGCCGAGTGGTCGAGGTCTGCGACACCCTTATGGCCGCTGACCAGTTCGTTTTCAGCTACCGCATCCCTGCCACCGACTGACGCTCACTCAACTCCCCACAGCCCGCTGCGAGTTTCTCGTCGTAGCGGGTTGACTCATGTATAGGAGTCAGGCACTCTTCTTCATGTCACTCATGGGCAACGCCGAGGTGCTGACCGTGACGGTGGCCGAGCCGGACGTCTCCGGTGAGATGGTGACGGGCGCTCCGGTTGCCCTGACCGGTCTGGTGGCCCGGCCGTGGGAGAACGAGTTCAACGGCCAGAAGCGGCACGGCATCAGCTTCCGTGCAGCCGCAGTGACCGCCCACAGCCTGGCTTCGAGCGGCAAGGGCTGATCGCCATGACTGGGGGACAGCTCACCGCACTGATCGGGTTAGCGCTCGTCGTTGTCGGGCAGGGGCTGCTGCGCTGGCGGCTTCCGGCCTGGTACTGGCTCGGCTTCGGCTGGCTGGTCATGCTGACCCGGATCGTGGTCACGTTCCGGTCGGTGATGGAGGCGTGCGGGCTGACTGAGCAGCCCTCGCGCTGGCGGATCTGGGTGGCTGCGGCACGGAACCGGCAGCCCTCCCGGATGGTGCCCAAGGTGCGCCGGGTGCGGATCACCCGTTCGGGACTGGTGCTGCGGCTCAAGATGCAGCCTGGCCAGGAAGTTCAGGACTTCGACGCTGCGACTGAGCGGCTGCGGCACTCGTGGCGGGCTCACGGTGTGCATGTGAAGGCGCTGAAGCCCGGCTTCCTGGAAGTACGGCTGATCGGTCACGACGTGCTGGGCAAGGTCGTCATGCCCAGCAAGATCCCGACTGAGCTCCTGAGGGTCCCGGTTGCGCTTCGGGCTGACGGCAGGCTCCATGTGCGGGACTTCCGTACCAGCGCCCATGAGCTGGTGATCGGTGCGACGGAGTCGGGTAAGTCCGTATACCTGCGGGGCCTGTTCAAGGGGCTGGCTCCTCAGCGGGTCGCGCTGGTCGGGATCGACTGCAAGTGGGGTGTGGAGCTGGCGCCGTTCGCCCGTCGCCTGTCCGCTCTTGCCTGTACGCCGGATGAGGCGTCCGAACTGCTGGACGCCCTGGTCGAGGAGATGACCAGCCGGTACGAACTGATCCGCTCCGCACAGCACTTGGACCCGGCAAGCCCGCTGGAGTCGATCACCTCGGACATCTGGGGCCTGCCCGAGGACATCCGCCCCGTGCCCCTGGTGCTCTTCGTCGACGAGGTCGCCGAACTCTTCCTGATCTCCAGCAAGGCCGACGAGAAGCGCCGGGACCACATGGTCACCCAGCTCATCCGGCTCGCTCAGCTCGGCCGCGCCGCCGGGCTGTATCTCGAAGTCTGCGGGCAGCGCTTCGGTTCCGAACTCGGCACCGGCGCCACTGCCCTGCGCGCTCAGCTCAGCGGCCGTGTAGCTCACCGCGTCAACGACGAGGCTTCCGCCAAGATGGCGCTCGCGGACATCAGCATCCGCGCCGTGGGTGCCGCTACCTCGATCGCCGCCACCCGCCCCGGTACCGCTGTGGTCGGCCTGCTCACCGGCGGATGGGCCCGTATCCGATCCCCGTTCACCTCGCTGGATCAAGCGGTCGCGGCCTGCGTCGAACACGAAGCGCTGACGCCGGACATCCCGGCCCTGGCCGCCTTCCGCCCGCACCCGGCCACGGCGCCTGTCGAGGCCTTCGAGCTGGTAGCCGACGCCTTCTGATCCACCCCGTTCCATCCGGTCGGCGTGACCGTCTCGCGCCAGGTCCCTACCCGAGCCATGCCCGAAGGAGGGCGAACCGCATGTGTCCGCACTGCATCGACCTTGCCCGCACGGACGACCTGCTCAGCGATTTGGTCGCCTACGAGTCCGGTCCTGACGCCGATCCGGAGTTCGCGGACGTCGTCGGCGACGCGCTCACCATCTCGTTCGAACTGGCCCTGGGCACGCCGTACTACCCGCCGCCCGGTCACGGCTACCCCGCCGCCGACTAGCCCCGGCTGGGACCGGGCGGCAGGACCTGTGAGCCCCGCCCGGCCCGGCCCCAATTCCTGTGAAGGAGGTGAAGACCGTGACCCGCTCGATCCGCCCGGACGCCGTGCTCGTACAAGCCGTGATCGCCGGTGCGCTGTCCTTCGCCCACCTGCACGACATCGCCGCCGCTGCCGGACAAGACGGCTGGAAAGCCTGGGCCTACCCGATCAGCGTGGATCTGTTGCTCGTTGCTGCCTGGCGACGGCTACGCATCCTCCGTAGTACGGGAGGGCCGATCCGTGCCGCGTGGACGTGGTTCGCCGTCGCCCTGGCCGCCTCGCTCGGAGCGAACGTCGCCACGGCCGGACTGCTCGACCTGAGCAACGTCCCGGCCTGGCTGCGGATCCTGGTCGCCGGATGGCCTGCGCTGGCCTTTCTCGGCGGCACCCTCCTCGTCCACACACCCGCTGACCGTGAAACCGAGCACGACCCGGCGGAACAGGTGAGTGTGCTGGCCTTTTCCGCCCCCGAGCCGGACCCGGCCCCGGAAGAGATCGCCGCCCCGGATCAGCCGGGGGCACTTCCCGCGGCTCCGGCCGTGAACGTTCCGGACGCGCTGCTCTCCTACGCACGCAAAGTCGCCGCCGAACACCACACCCGCACCGGCACCCCGATCGACACCGACACCCTGCGCACCCGCCTGGGAGTCCCGATCCCGATGGCCGACGCCATCGCCGCCCAACTCACCTGAAAGGACTGATCACCCATGGCTGGACGCGAACCGTCCCGCGCCGATCTCCTCGACGCTGCTCGTGAGATGGCCGACACCGGTCGCCCCACGCTCGCCCGGCTGCTCGCCGAAGAGGCCGCCGACCGCACGGACGACCCGACCGAAGCCGCTCACATCCTGCGCGAGTTCTCCGGCCGCAGCCTTCGCCAGCAGGGAGAGCAGTGATGGCCCGCTACCGCTTCCGCGATGTGCGCCGGATCGGCCCGGTCGAGGTCGGCAGCTACATCAACCGCCACGGCCGCGAAGCCCATGCCGCCGCCTGCACCGCCCCCGGCTGCGACTGGTCCGGCGACTACCACTCCCGACCGGCCGCCGAACTCGCCGCTTCCGCCCATCGCTGCAACCCCCGCTGATCACAAGGGAGATCGCGTCATGGACGTACCGCTCTGGCTCGCCCTGATCATCGTCGGCGCCCTCGGCATCAAGCTCGCCCGCCCGCCGCTGTGGCTGGTCGCCCTTCTGCTGCTCGGCGGCTACCTCCTCGCCGACAGCTTCCTGGCCCCCGCCATCGACCCGCTCACCAAGTAGCTCCGAAGGGAGAACGCCATGTTCAAGCCCAAGTACCCAACCCCGGACACCTACAAGCCCAGCCTGGAGGCAAGTACCCCGGCTGCACCACTGGTCCAGCCCACCAGTTCGGCCCCGGCACCCGCGCCGACCGCCCCCGGGAACGGGCTCGCCGCACTCGTCCAGCGCTCACCCGGGACTGCCGTGCTCGTGGTCGCCGGAGGCATCGGCGGAACCCTCGCCCTGGCCGCCGTCGCCGTCTCGTTGCTGCTCGCGGTCGCCGTCACGGCCATCGCCCTGGCCGCCAGCGGCGTGGTCCTGCTCTTCCTCGTCCGCACCGTCCGCGACGAGCTGCATCGCTGACCGGCCTCCGGGGTGGCCCAAGCCGCCAAGCATCGCGCCGCCCCGGAAGCCATGCCCCCTCCGACCCGAAGACCGAAGGAGAAGCACCAGCATGACCCACCGCCCGACGACCCCGGTCCGGATCTGCCCGGACTGTGATGGCTTCGCCTCCGTCGCGATCACCCTCGGCGGCCGCAACCGCGCCGGAAACCTGCGCACGATCACCGCGCACTGCACCGGCTGCCACGGCATCGGCACCATCCCGGCCCGCGTCACCGTCCGCGCCGGGAGCCGCGCATGACCGAGACCTTCACGGGTCTGGACCCGGCCACCCTCGGCGACGCGCTGCGGGTGGCCGGTTCTCAGGACTTCGACCGCTGGCAAGACCAGGTGCGCCGTACCGGCGGCTGTGCCGACCCGATCCACCTCACCGGCTGGACCCTCGCCAAGGACAAGACGACCGGCGAGAGCCTGCGCCACTACTCGACCGAGACCGAGCCCGGCGGGCGGCTCCGGGTCGCCTGCGGCAACCGCCGCGCCTCCCGCTGCCCCGCCTGCGCCCACACGTACGCCGGGGACACCTTCCACCTGATCCGCGCCGGGCTCGCCGGGGATGAGGACAAGGACATCCCCGCGACCGTCCGCGACCACCCCCGCGTCTTCGCCACCTTCACCGCACCCTCGTTCGGCCGCGTACACAACCAGCCCGACCACGGGCCGTGCCGCTGCGGCGTCCACCACCAGGACGACGACCCCGCCCTCGGTACGGCGCTTGACCCGGAGACGTACGACTACGCGGGCGCGGTGCTCTTCAACAACCACGCGGGCGAACTGTGGCAGCGCTTCACCACCCGGCTCCGTCGCGAGATCGCCGCCCGCGCCGGGCTCTCCCGCCGTGAACTCACCGACGTCTGCCGGGTCTCGTACGGAAAGGTCGCCGAGTTCCAGAAGCGCGGAGCGATCCACTTCCACGCTGTGATCCGTCTCGACGGACCGGACGGGCCCGACTCCCCGCCGCCCTCCTGGGCCACGCTGCAGTTGCTCACCGATGCGATCCGGGCCGCCGTCAGGCACTCGTACACGACGGTCACCGCGCCCGCCGCAGGAGACCAGCCCTGCCGGCCCTTTTGCTGGGGCCGAAAACTCGACGTCCGACCCATCAAGGCGTTCGGCGACGACGACATCACCGAACAGAAGGTCGCGGCCTACGTCGCCAAGTACGCCACCAAGGCAGCCGAGACCACCGGCAGCCTGGATCGCCGGATCGGCAACCGCGAAGTCCTCGATCTGCTCGACGTGCCGGACCACCCGCGCCGCCTCATCGAAGCCTGCTTCGATCTGGACGCGCTGTACCCGGACCGGAAGCTGACGGCCTGGGCACACATGCTCGGTTTCCGCGGCCACTTCTCCACCAAGTCCCGTCGCTACTCGACCACCTTGGGAGCCCTCCGGCAGATCCGCGCCGACTACCGCGCCGCCCAGGAACGCGAAGCCCTCGGCTTGGCCGACGAGCCGGACACCGTGCTCGTCCTCTCCGACTGGCAGTACGCCGGACATGGCCACACACCCGGCGAGTCCGCCCTCGCCGCCAGCATCGCCCGTGATCTCCAGCTCAACCGCGAAACCGCCCGCGAAGCGCTGCAAGACCGACGCGCCCTGGAAGGAGCCGCAGCATGACCACCGCCACTGCCGAACTGCTGACCGTGCCCGAGGTCATGGCGCGGCTCAAGCTCGGCCGCTCGAAGGTCTACGACCTGATCCGCTCGAAGCGCCTCGTCTCGATCACCGAAGGCCGCTGCCGCCGAATCCCTGAGATCGCGCTCCAGGACTACATCCGCGACCGGATCGAGGAGGCTGCCTGATGGCCTCCCAGCGCAAGCGCAACCCCAACGGGGCAGGCACGATCACCAAGCGCAAGGACGGCCGCTACCAAGCTGCCGTCTACGTCCTCCAGCCGGACGGCACCCGCGCCCGGAAGTTCGCCTACGGCAAGACCTGGGCCGAGTGCGACACCAAGCGCCGCGCACTGCTCGACAAGGTGGACCAGGGCGTGCCCGTGCCCACCAGATCAGCCAAGCTCTCGGAGTACCTGTCGTACTGGCTCGACAACATGGTCAAGCCGCGCCGGAAGCTCAGCACGTACGACAAGTACGAGGCACACGTGCGCCTCTACCTGACACCGATGCTCGGTACCAAGCGCCTGGAGTCGCTGGGTGTTGCTGATGTCCGGCGGTTCCTCAACCAGCTGGAGAAGAAGACCACCGCGGCGACCGCCAAGGAGTCGCACCGCGTGCTGCGTACGGCGCTGTCGGCCGCCTGCGGTGAGGAACTGATCGCTCGGAATGTGGCCAAGCTCGTGGAGCCGCCGCGGGCCAAGACACGAGAGCTGAGCCCCTGGACCCTCGACGAGACCTTGGATTTCCTCGCTGTCGCTCGAAAGGATCCGCTCTACGCCGCGTTCGTGCTCGCCATCGCCACGGGCCTGCGACGGGGAGAGATCGTCGGCCTTCGCTGGGAAGACCTCGACCTCGACAATCGGGTCCTCTACGTCCGGCAGCAGACACAGCGTCGCCGCGGGGTTCTCTACGACGACGATCCCAAGGGACGTCGCCGCCGCGCCGTGCCGCTGCCCGCGATGTGCATAGCGCCTCTTCGCTGGCACCGGATGCGTCAGGCCGCGACCGCTTCGGAGATCACCGGCCACGTCTTCGTCACCCGCAACGGTCGGCCGGTCGAGCCGAGGAACCTGTATCGCTCGTTCACCCGCGTCGCCAACGGCGCCGGCCTTCGAGTGATCCGGCTGCACGATGCCCGGCACGGCTGCGCGACCCTGCTGACCGCCGCTGGCGTGGCTCCGCGCGTCGTGATGGAGATCCTCGGCCACAGCCAGATCAGCATCACGATGGATGTCTACACGCACGTCGTCCAGGACACTCAGCGCGAGGCCATCAGCCACATGGACAGGCTGCTGAAACGCCGCCGCTGATGTCAGATGTGGATGTCAAAGACCCCCAACCATGACCGGTTGGGGGTCTTTTCGCTGGTGCCCCCGGCAGGATTCGAACCTGCGACACCCGCTTTAGGAGAGCGGTGCTCTATCCCCTGAGCTACGGAGGCGGGGGCTTGCGGATAACCCTGCTGAAAACCCCAGTGTGGGATCGTCGGCCGGTGCGGCAAACCTCCTGGTCAGCTGACGCACAGACGCCGCTGGGGCGGAGTCCTCACGGACACTTCCCCGAGCGGGCGACCTGGTGGCCCACTGACCGCCGACAGCCTAGCGGATCGTGTTGCGCGGGTGCGCCCCCATAAGGCGCTACGACTGCTCGGGAGTGGGATCGAGCCGCTGACCTGCGCTGAGGTGATCCGCCTCGGCCCTGGTGTGGATGCGCTTGCGGTGCGGTGTGTCGACTGGCATGTCCGTTCCGTCCCCTCCGCGCGCAGGGCGCGTGCGGTCACGTCGACCTCGGCTCGCCTGCAATGGCTTTTCTTATAATTTTCGGACCACGTTTGCGGTAGGATCCTTATAAGACCACATTCAACTGTCGGAGGTTCCATGGCCCTGTCCCTCGTTGCGCCCGCATCTGAACCCGGTGACGTTCATGCCCAGTTGGCGTCCTTGGGGACGAAGTTGGACTACCTGCACCCGGCGCTCTATGCCGGTGAGGCGGCGCGACGGACGGCCAGCCCCAACCACCCGGCAAACGCAGCTGGCACACGGGCGTACCAGGAGCATGTACGGGTCGTACGCGAGGAGCACATCCGTCAGGCGGGATGGAAGCGACTTCTGCACGATCACCTGGAGCTTGCCTACAACCCGGAGCAGGCCCTGGCGATCGGCGTGATGATCGGTGACGCGGCTACGGGGAACCTGAGCCTGCACCCGACCAATCTGCACAAGCGGGGTGCCGCGACCGCCCGCGCCGCGGAGAACAACAGCGTGCAGCTGGAGCTGTTCCCGGCCCCGACTGAACCCGACGAGGTGCGGCTCGGGGGTGACGAGGAGTCGGCCCTGCAGATCTGGTTCCTGGTCTCCTATCGTGTCCAGGTCGAGGGGGCTGTGCGGATCCATAGTGAACTTTCCCTGCCTGGGAAGGTCGAGCGCGGGTTCGTGGTCGAGTGGAAGCGGCGCATCCCGCTCCCTGTTCTCGAGATGGACGGAATCGAACCTTTGGGCGAAGATGGCCCTGGGGAGATCGACATTCCGATCGACTTCCGCTGAGGCCCATAGGGTGGGGTGACGGGTAACGCCGCCCCATCACGCACCACCGATCACTGAGGCAGCCCCCACCATGGTGACCCCGTCCCGCATCACGCTGGCCCGCAAGCGCCGGGGCATGACGCTCGCCGAGCTGTCCGACTTGGCGGGGGTCTCCCTGCAGAGCCTGTCCAACTACGAGACGGGCCGCACAGCCCCCCGCCGCACGACCACGGCTCGTATCGCCAAGGCCCTGGACTTCCCCGAGGCATTCTTCGAGGGGCCCGAGCTCGACGAGCTCCCGGCAGAAGGCATCTCCTGGCGCGCACGCAGCAAGACCTCGGCGCGGACACTGGACGCCGCCCGCTCGGCCGGCGCTCTCGGCGCACTGCTGTATGACTGGATCGACGAGCGCTTCCGCCTCCCGGCCGCCGACATCCCGTCGCTGAGCAAGCCGGACCCGGAGACCGCGGCCGGCATGGTTCGTACACGCTGGGACCTGGGCATCGCACCGGCGCCCAACATGGTGCATCTGCTCGAAGCCCACGGGGTCCGCGTGTTCTCCCTCGCTCCCGACTACGCGGAAGTTGACGCCTTCGCTGTGTGGCGGAACGGCACCCCGTTCGTCTTCCTGAGCACCATGAAATCCGTGGAGCGGGGCCGCTTCGATGCCGCGCACGAGCTCGGCCACCTCGTGATGCACGGCAGCGACAGGGAGTGTTCAGGGCCTGAGGCCGAGCGCCAGGCCAACGACTTCGCCAGCGCGTTCCTGATGCCAGCGTCGAGCGTCCTCGGCCACATGCCGTCCGGGGCTCATGTCGACCAGATCATCCAGGCCAAGAGCATCTGGAAGGTCTCCGCCATGGCGCTCACCTATCGCATGCACGATCTGGGGCTCCTCACCGACTGGCAGTACCGGTCGGCGTGCACCGAGCTGAGCAAGCGCGGCTACCGCAAGGACGAGCCGCACGGCATGAAGAAGCGCGAGACCTCGCAGGTGCTGACCAAGGTCTTCCGGGGGCTCAGGGCAAGCGGCGTGCGGCCCGCCGCCGTGGCCGGCGAGCTCGGCCTGACCGTGGACGAGATGAACAAGATGCTCTTCGGCCTGACCATCACTATGGTCGAGGGCGGCGGCGAGCAGACCGAGCGCGAACCACGGCGCGCGCTGTCCCTGGTGAACTGACGACGCCCGCCCTGCTGCCCTTCAGGCCCGACGGACACGACGGCCGGGCCCTTACGGGCCGCAGCCGTCGTGTGGACATGGGCGGATCAGGGTAAGGCCAGCCCAGACACAGTCTGGGCGTTGCTCCGCCCTTCCAGGTGGATCTGGTGGCTCGTCGCGTTCTGGGCGAGGGAGAAGCCGAGGACGAACACCTTCTGCCGTTCGATGCCATAGGCGACCATGCGGCGGTTCCAGAGACTCTGGTCGAACTGGGCGTGCACGGACTCGGAGTCCGCGCGGTAGGGGTAGACGAGCTGGTGTGCGAGTGTGGACTGGGGGATCTGCTGGAGCAGTTCGGCGCGATGGAATCCGCGCTCACGGTCGCTCTTGGGACGTTTCCCGCTGTCGGCTTCACGCAACGCGCGATCCGCAGGGGTGGTAGTGATGCCGACGGGGACGCGGTGCGTGTGGTCCCCGTGACGGCAGGCGATGCGCAGGACGTGATACCAGCGGCTCTTGGTGACACCGAGGCGGGGCTCCAGCTTGGTGATCGGGACTGGCGCAAGGAAGCGGGTGCCGTCGTCGAGGGAGATGCTTTCGGCGATGCGTCCTTCGTTGCACCAGAGCTCGTGGCCGCTCCGGCAGGGCTTGATGTGTTCGTAGAACACGGGAGTCACCGAGCCGTGCTGCTTGTTGATGGCCAGCATTCCCCGGCGAGCCAGGGCGTCGCGGTGGATACCGCGCAAGGCGCCGTCGTAGACGATGCCCATACAGTCCGGCAGGACATCCTTGAGCATGGTGAACTGGCGCACGGCCACCGCTGCTTCGTCCTCGTACTCACCGCCGGCGACGTAGGCGAAGGAGAGGATGACGCGGGTCCAGTAGCCATCGGACCGCCCCGAGGCGAAGAACCACTTGGTGCCGCGGACCTCCCGTTTGGCCTTCTCGCCGTTCTCGTAGTAGACGCGGGCGGCGGGGTCCACGCGGTGGTTGCGGAGCACGCCTGTGCCCTCGTCGACGGTTTCACTCTTTCTTGCTTTCGAGATCGCCCGCGGGACGGTGGCGTCGCCCACGAGGAGTTGTCGGCGCTCCGGGCGGCTCCAGACCTTGGGAACGCCGGACGGGAAGAGCCCCTGTTCCAGTGCCTGTCTGGCGGCGTAGCTGCGGAATGCTTCTTCGAGTGCGTCGCTGCTCGGGACCAGCAGCTTGTCCACGGCGTCCTGGAACTGGTGGCGTGACGGTGCGTTCAGCGGAAGTGCGGCGGCGGTTCCGCGGCCCAGATGGCGTCGGATGTGCGCACGCACGCTGCGCCATTCCCGCGGTGACGCCAGCAGGCCGACGGCCGACCGTTTCGACTTCGTCACCGGGGTCAAGGCAGCGAGGAGCATGTACACGATCGCCGGGTACTCGCGCGGACAGCCCACGTTGGCCGGCGGCGGAAGGAGCTCGGCCATCTCGTACAGCAGGGGGTAGTCGAGGCAGTCCTGAACGCGCTGGGCGACGGTGCGCTGGTGGTGGTCGGCGAGTTGGCGCTTGCGGTTGGGCCTGCCCAGCTCGGGCAGTGGGTCACCGAAGATGTCGTCAGGCACGGGGCGGTACTCCGTCGGTGTAGGCGGGGGCGCAGCGCCAGTCGTAGCCGATGATGGCGGCGGCGCGGTCGAGGGAGCGAAGGCCGATGCTGCGGGCCGCCTCCTCGATGCGGCCGGTCGCCTCGAATGCGGCGATGGCGGCGGTGGCGGTGATGGAGGCGGGTTTGACGTCGGGCTCATCGCCGAGCCCGACACGGCGCAGGAGGTCCCCGAGGGCGACACAAGCGCGGGCTTGAAGGGCTGCGTCGGAAGTGGGACGGCTCGAGACTGCGAGGCGCGCCGTTGAGGGCTCAGGGTGCTGGGCGCTGACGTGACGGGCGCGTTCGGCCAGAACGTGCCGCCCCCAGGCATCGAGTCGGCACCAACGTGGCTCGTACTTGCTGGAGCCGTGCATCCACACCTTGCTGTAGGACAGGTCGAGGTCCGCGACGACGGTGTGGCCGATCTCGCCGCTGTGCCCGCCGGCGAGGGCCAGTGCGGCGGCTGCGGCATGCCGGGTGGGGCGGGCGGTGAAGGAGGCGTGGTGGCGAAGGTCCACGATTTCGTCCTCGGTCAGCGCCCGGACGCCCTCATGGCTACGGGCGGGGAGAACGATGTCCCTGGTCGGGTCCTGGTCGCTCAGGCCGAGCTCGCGCAAGGTGCGGAAAGCAGCCCGTACGACGCTGCGCCGCAGCAGCCGCGTGGCGACGGCGGCATCGGAGACGTGACCGTGGCGGCTGTGGCCCTTGGCGTTGACGAAGTCCTCGACCAGCCCGGGCCGGACGTCGCTGATCAACAGCGCGCCTCGCACGGTGGCGTACCGGCCGAGTCGCCTGAACAGCAGGCCGAACTTGTCGAAGGTCTGGACGGACATTTCGTCATGAGCGGCCATGTCCTGCCAGACCTGGAGTACACGGTCGATGCCGTGGGTGAGGGAGAGGTCAGTTCCCACGATGAGCGTCCTCCGATGGGCGGTACCGGGCAGACCGGTTACTCCGCCCCGATCCGGCGCAGGGTGAGGCGAACGATCTGCTGTGTTCCATACATGCAACACATTGAGCATGGTTGATCTCCGCGGCAACATGGAGTGTGCGAATGGGTGAGCGGGGCGCGGCGAAGCCTGTCCAGGCTGCCGTCGACGGGGCGTAGCCCGCTTACTGGGTGCGCGGCGGGCTGTCGGGAGGGCTGTTGGCAGGCTCAGGCGTCGAGGCCAGAGCGGCGATGATCGTCCGGTAGCCGTCCATGACCGCTAGGAACCGCTCGCGCGGGAGCGCCGTGATTGCCTCGCTGGAGCCCAGGAACGGGGGAGCCGGGCGGCTGTGGGCTGCCTCATTCGCCAGTTCCATCTGCCCGTCTTCGCCCTTGCGGATGACCAGGGCGTACTCCAGCCAGTGCACCAGATGAAGCCCACGCTCGATCCGCTTGCTCAATCCACGGGCCAAGTGCTGGGCCAGCACTGCGGCTTCCTGCGGACCGTGCTCGAGCAGCCGGATGGCGTCCGTGGTGAACCACGTGGACGACCACAGCTCGCCAAGGTGGAGCCGGGCCCGGGCGGAGTCCGCAGACCGCAGCTCCGCCAGCCGTTGGCCGGCGGGGGTGAGAGTGAATATCTGGGCGCCCGGCTCAAGGAGCCCGTTCTGCCTCAGAAAGCCGTGCGCTCCGGCGATGGTCTTCTCGCTGATTCCCATGGCCGCGCTCACTGCGCCGACAGGCGTCCCGTCCCGTTCCTTGTCCTGCAGGCGTGCGGTGACGTCCAGCAGTTCAAGCTGTCGGCGGGGCTCCATCGCCTCGGTCGGCAGGATCCTGGCGCGGGCGGGTCCGTTGGGCGTCCCGCCGCTCATCGGTCCGCCCGCAGGAGAGTGCGAGAAGGGTGGTGAGCGAATGCTCGAAGCCATGCAGATTGGTGCATTCTTGCACAGAAAGTCATGATGGGCCCTCAGTTTGATCAAGGATGTCGTGCCGTTATTCGCCGAGGACCCAATGCGCGATGGACGTATGCCCTAGCCTGGGGGCGATGCGTGGGCCCTCAGCTGACGTGTCATCGGCGCCGCTGGGGTGGTCTAGACCCTGGCGGCGCCTCTTCGTCTGCGTGATGAAGTGCGGCCGCTACGTATGCGCCTCCAATGGCACCAGTCGATAGGTCGCGCGGCCGAGGAGTGCGACCTGTCCGCGGTCGCACAACGTTCTGATCGTCGATCGGACCGAATTCGGCGGTGTTTGAGGGCGGCCGCGCTGGACGTGAGCTCTGATCGAGGAGAGCTGGGTCGCCTTCCCGTCGGCAAGGGCTTCAAGAACGAGTGCCCTCACGGTGGGTGCAGCTGCTGGGCCGGCGTCATGCGTCGAGTGGCCCGGACTGCTGGCCCGTGGCTTGGGCTGGTCCGGCTGTTCTGCTTCAGTCCCGCCTGTGGTGTCGCGGTCGGGCTGAGTGAGAAGTCGCTCGGCGTCGGCGATGATCTCGCGCACCACCGCGAGCCGCTCCGCGGCCACTGTGTGCTCCTGTTCCGCGGCCGCGAGCTCCCGCTCGGCCTCGACGAGGCGCTGGCGCAGTTCGTTCACGTAATACGCAGCCTTGGTGCAAGCCTCGTCGGCGGAGACCCACTTGTCTCGCTCGGTGGCCTCGATCTGGCGCAGATGGGTGACGAAGGGGTCCTCTGCATTGCTTGCCCTCGTGTGCACGCTTCGCCTCCCCCCTGAGTGATCCACGCACAAGCTAGCGATCCGAAGCTCGCACCGCAGGGGAATGGCGACACTCGAAGCACTTCTTCTCGCTCGCACCTGGTGACGTGTCAAATCAAAATGGTCAAACCCCAGTTGAGGGATCTGGTAGGCGTTCCTCCGGGGGTATCAGCCGAAGGCTACTTCGCCCCTAGAGCGTTCTAGGCAGGGTGTGCGGCCATCCAACGCGGGATATCAGTGAAGCTGGCTCGCTCCGAGGGGGCCCAGTGCCCAACGGCTCCAGCTGAGCCGAACCGGCACCCCAGTGGGCCCTCCTGGTGATCGTGATGGTTCCTCGGGTGTTCTGTCGGGCTTCGCCGCCATCCCTGCATCTGACGGCTCGCGATGACCTTAAAACACACGGGCAGTCGGCTCTGAAGCTCTATGCTGTTCCGTACTTGCAACATTCGATTGGAGTCTCCGAGGGGATTCCCTGCGGGGGAAGGGTCGGGCCCATGGGTGCGTGGGATGATCTCGGCATGCCCCGGAGCAGCAATGACAAGCAGCCGTGCGACTACGTCGTAGACGGCACTTGGCCCCATGCTGCCCTGGCTCCCGATGCGCCGGTCAGCGCCTACTACGGACAGTCCCTCTCCAGGAATCTGGAGCGAGCCATGGCGTCTACTGGGCATACGTTGCGTAGCCTTGCCGAGGCGACAGGCCTTACCCACTCGACGGTCAGCCGGGTTCTCAACGGCAAGGTCATGCCGGACCTGGGCACGCTGGCCCGCCTCGAGGCGGCCTTCGGCTTTCAGCTCTGGCCCGGGCCGGCGGCTCTGCCGCCGAGCCCGCCGAAGCCCTGAGTCGCTGCTTCGTACTCCGTTCAGCCTGCCCGGCGTGCATCCTGAGTGCTGTGCCACATTCTTTTCCTTGTGGTCATGTATGCACCGAGCGAGCGGCGTGAGGTCTATCTGCTGTGCTTCGATGGCGGCCAGCGGATAGGCCTCGTTCGGCACGCTCGGGACTCCTTGAGTCTTCCGACAGCCGCCTGCGCACCACAGGAGTCGTACCGCGAAGCGGTGCGCCGCCTCGTGGACGGATCCGCTCTGCGCTTCGGTGGGGTTGTGGCACGGCTGGATGTCTATCCCCACGGACCAGCCCCGCATCGAAAGGTGCGTCTGTTCACGGCGCACGCTGAACGTTCCTGCTACGCATCGTGGCTGTGGGTGCCATGGCGTCAAGCCGTCCGGAGGCTGCCCTCGCTCGGCACTTCGGAGCTCGGGGATTTTGTGGAGGGCTACCTCGAAGGCTGGATCCCGGACGGATGGATCACGCTCACTTCGGATCTTCGGCGCTGACGCCTCGCTACCGCCTGATCGTTGAGGCGGTAGCCACGAAGGGGCGGCTGCGGGGCACCGAAGTCCGGGCGCCCGAGGGGACGGGGCGCGCAGGGCCATGGGGTGTGGGGCGTGCCCCTATGAGTTTGGCCAAGCTGGTGTGGATCACAATGTCGGCATGAGTGACCGTGGTTCTCTGTGATCGACGATCGCCTGGGCGACCTGACCCTCTGACGCTTGTGCGGCGCCGCCCCCTTCAATGGAAGGTACGCGGCCAGCTCGGCTCGGGGATCGACACTCTGAGCCAGGACCTCGTCCGAAGGAATTGATGGACGCGACGCGGCCTTGGGCGAGTCTGACTGCCGCCCATCCCGTGTCCGTCGCCCTCGCCACCGGCCTCGTCGCGGTTGGCCTCGCGGGGCCTCACCGTCCCCTGCAGATCCTGGCCGGCGTCCCCGGCCACTCGGGCTGCGGCAAGACCACCCTGCCCCGCAGCATCGCCGGCTTACTGTGCGCCGACGCGGGCACCGTAGGGCAGGAGCGCCATCTCCCGGGCGTTCTTGATCGCTGTGGCGATCTGCCGCTGCTGCTGGGCGCTGACGTGGGTAACGCGGCGGCTGCGGATCTTGCCACGGTCGGAGATGAACTTCCGCAGCAGGTTGGTGTCCTTGTAGTCGATGTACGTGATCCCGGCCGCCTCCAGGGGGTTGGGGCGGGACTTGAGCGGCTTGCGGGGATCGTGACGGCGGGCCATGAGTGTTCCTTCGTCGGTCTGATTTCGGATGGGTGTCTGGTGCCGGGGTTACGAGACGGGGTCGAGGAGGGAGTCGAACGCGGGCGGCAGGTGCTTCCACGCCTCGGGGCCGGCGGCGTACTCGTCGTCGGTGAGCAGGCAGGACTCGAGAAGCTGTGCCAGGCCGTCGCGGTCAAGGCCGGGGGAGGTGAAGACGAGGTGCTGGCAACAGTCGCCGTGCTCGGGGTGCCAGTCCAGTGCGGCAGCGGCTCGGCGTATGGGCGGGACCATCTCCCAGGCGGCGTCCGGCAGGGAGGCCAGCCAGGGACCGGCGTTCTCCACGCACAGCGCGCCGCCCGCGGCATCCCAGGCGAGCAGGGTGTCGGGGCGGTCGGCGAGCCAGAACCGGCCGCGACTGCGGGCGGCGGCGCAACACAGGTCTTCCAGTGCCTGGTAGAGGCGTTCGGGGTGGAACGGGCGGCGGCGGTGCCAGACGAGGGTGGCGACCCCGGCTTCGTCTGCTTCCTGGGGCAGCCGCGCGCAGGCCGGGTGCTGTGCGGCGGCTGCCGTTTCCACGTCGAAGCCGGCGAAGGCCAGTTGGGCGAGTTCGCCTGATCCGGCGGGCACCCGGTGTGCGGTCGGGTGGAGCTGGGCGAGGAGTGCGCGGTCCTCGTCGTCGGCTTCTTCGCTGTCGACGAGAGCGAGCACGGGTGCGTACTCCAGCTGCCGGGCCCAGGTGTCGCCGACCGTGCGCTGGTCGGTGGCGGCAGCGGCGAGACCGGCCTCGGCCAGGTCGTCGCCGTTGGCCAGGTAGGGCAGCACAAGTGCGGGGTCGACGGCGGTCATCACATTGGTGAGATCGAGGGCGTCGCCACCGTGCGCGACGACGACCTCCGCCATCGCCTTGGGCTCGACGGAGTCCCACAGTTCGACGATCGCGAGCCGGGTCAGACCGCCGGCGGCCAGGCGCTCCAGCTCCGGGACCAGGTCTTCGCGCAGCGCGCAGCAGGCGCAGTCATTGACGAGCGGGGCATCGCCGTAGGACAGCTGGCCCGAGGAGTCGCGGATCAGACGGCGCAGGGTGCCTTCGACAGCTGAGGCCAGGTCATGGTGGAGGGCGACACTGCCGGGGACGGTTCGCAGGAGACGGTCCACCACCTCCTTGCGGGCGTCGGAGTGGAGCCCTCCGACGATCACGACGGGCAGCCGGGGCTGGTTCTGCATCAGTTCGCCTCGCGCCGGCCGTAGCGGCGCTCGAATCGCTCGACGCGGCCCGCGGTGTCCAGGACGCGGGCGGTGCCTGTGTAGAAGGGGTGGCTCACGTTCGAGATCTCGACGTCGACCACGGGGTACGTGTTGCCGTCCTCCCACTCGATCGTCTTGTCGCTGGTGGTGGTGGAACGGGTGAGGAAGGCGGAGCCGGCGGCCTTGTCACGGAAGACAACGGGGCCGTACGGGGGGTGGATTCCAGGCTTCATGGCGTGGTCCTTCAGGGCAGGGGATGAGGTCAGCGTTCTTCGCGGAAGTCGACGTGCCTGCGGGCGATCGGGTCGAACTTGCGCAGGACCATGCGGTCGGGATCGTTCCGCCGGTTCTTGCGGGTGACGTACGTGTAGCCGGTCCCCGCGGTGGAGCGGAGCTTGATGATCGGGCGTACTTCGTTGCGAGCCATGGGCGCTAGTATATGACAATGGTTTCCATTACCAAAAAGGAAACCATCTGAAGAGAGGCAGGTAACACCTTGTCCGCCCACTGCCAACTGACCGGCGCCCAGCCGGGCTTCGGCAACAACATCTCCCACTCGCACCGGCGCACCTCGCGCCGCTTCGACCCCAACATCCAGCGCAAGCGGTACTGGCTGCCGAGCGAGGGCCGGCATGTACGCCTGACGCTCAGCACCAAGGCGATCAAGGCGATCGACAGCATCGGTATCGAGGCGGCCGTGGCCCGCATCCGCGCCCGGGGAGTGAAGGTCTGATGGCCAAGCAGAGCAAGATCGCCAAGAACGAGAAGCGCAAGGCAATCGTCGAGCGGTACGCCGTCCGTCGAGCCGAGTTGAAGGAGATCATCCGCCGCCCGGGCACCCCGGAGTCGGAGCGGGCTGCTGCTCTGGCGGAGCTTCGGCGCCAGCCGCGCGACGCCAGCGCGACCCGGGTGCGCAACCGGGACAGCGTGGACGGCCGACCGCGGGGGCACCTGCGACGGTTCGGGCTGTCCCGTGTCCGTATGCGCGAGCAGGCACACGCCGGATTCCTCCCCGGAGTCACCAAGTCGTCCTGGTGAGCGTGCCGCCCTCGTGGCGGTCTGGCTGCTCTGGCCGTGACTCGGCGGGGTCACGGCCAGCATCCGAGCAAGCCCGCACGTGGACGAGGGCGTGAGCCGGGCCACGGTTTAAGAACCGAGTCCGAGCTCGGTCCTTGGGCCGGCTTCGGTGCCTTGCCAGACGTGCTAGAACGACGGAGCTCCGCGACGGGGTCACTCGGCCCGATCCGGGAGCAGTAGCCAATGCGACAAGTATTTGTGAATTCAGGATTCGCTGTATCGTGGTGGCTGTGCTGACACTCTCTTCCGAGGTCGAGGTGCTGGCGCGGTTCGGCCGCGCGCTCGCCGACCCGATCCGCTGCCGACTGCTGCTCGCGCTGAGCGAGGCCCCTGCCCACCCGTCAGATCTCGCCGAGGCTCTTGGAATCTCCCGGACTCGGCTCTCCAACCACCTCGCGTGCCTGCGCGACTGCGGGATGGTCGTCGCCGTTCCGGTGGGCCGCCGCACCCGCTACGAGCTCGCCGATCCGCGACTGGCCCACGCGCTCGACGACGTTCGTACCGCCGTGGTCGCGGTCGAGACGGATCGCGCGTGCGCGGACGCCGATGAGAAGGGCTGCTGCTGATGGCCGCCGTCGCGTTCGGGCCCTCCCCGGCCCGACGGGACGCGCTCACGCGTCGCATCCGGCTGCTGGTCTTCGCCACCATCACCTACAACGTCATCGAGGCGGGTGTCGCGATCATCGCGGGCACGTTGGCCTCCTCCAGCGCCCTGATCGGCTTCGGCCTCGACTCGCTCATTGAAGTGTCCTCCGCCGCAGCGGTCGCCTGGCAGTTCTCCCCCCGCGACCACGCCGCGCGTCAGGCCCGCGAGAAGACCACACTGCGGATCATCGCCGTCTCGTTCTTCGCGCTCGCCGCGTACATCACCGTCGACACCGCCCGCACCCTGGCCAGCACCGGTGAGGCCGAACGCTCCCTTCCAGGAATCGTGATCGCCGCCCTGTCCCTCATGGTGATGCCGGTGCTGTCCACGACGCAGCGCCGCGCGGGACGCGAACTCGGCTCCGCCTCGGCCGTCGCGGACTCCAAGCAGACCCTCCTGTGCACCTACCTGTCCGCCGTGCTGCTGGCTGGCCTACTCGCCAACGCCACCCTGGGCTGGTCCTGGGCCGACCCACTCGCCGCCTTGGTGATCGCGGCCATCGCCTTCAAGGAAGGCCGCGACGCCTGGCGCGGCCGCGGGTGCTGTGCCACCTCTACCGTCACAGAAGCCGACAGGACGAAGACGGGCGCCTTGGGATGTACCCCCGGATCCTCTTGCGGCAACTGACCCCGGCCGCCGGTCCCGTGTCCGTTTTCACTCGACGGCTGGGGCCCTGTCGATGTACGGGACGGGCGGCTCCGGGATTCGCTCGATGGTTGCCACGTCGAGTGCCAGGGCTGCGGAAGTGGTGCCCAGAGCGCCGTGCGGGTGCCAGGTACCGGTCACTTTCACCCAGGTGTCGGCAGGTGGTGCTTTCGCACCATGCATCGTGACGGTCAACGACTGCGCGTCGGCCGCGCAGCAGGCCACCAGGAGCCGGGTCAGATCCCAGGTTCCGTCCTCGCCGGGCGTGACAAACCCCTGTATGAGGACGGTGCGGCCCTTGAGGCTCTGTTTGTCGTCCTGCTGAGCCCGCGCGATGAACTCGGTCAGAGAGAGCGGAGCGGGGCCGTGAGCGGAGAGCGGCTCGAAGCGCTCGTAGTCCTCGACGATCTTCGGATTGTCGCGTGCTGCGGTGTAGGAGCCCAGGGCCGGTGGGGCGAAGAGGAGCAGTACGAGCGCGGGCGGCAGCAGAAGCCAGGCGATGCGAGGCCCGTGGGTGTGGTCGTGCCCATGCTCCGACGGCAGGGCGGCGTCACTGTGGAGCCCCCGCCCCTGGCGGCGTCCGAGGAAGGGCAGCCCGTCGCGCCGAGTACCGATCATCCCCAGTGCGCACAGGACGATGCCGGAGGCGACGAGGAAGGGTTGCAGCCCTTCTTTCACGTAGCGCAGGCCGATGTCGCTGAACAGGGACGCGCGCAGGATCCCGGCTCCGGTCAGTAGGAGCAACAGGGGTTGGAAGGTGCGTCTCACAGCAGCCACCACCCAACGAGGGCGCTGGACACGATGGCGACCACCGCGGTGGCCGACGAGAACCGGACGGCGAAGGACCGGCCGAACGTTCCGGCCTGCAGGGCGATCAGTTTCACGTCGACCATGGGACCGACCACCATGAACGTCAGGCGGGCGGTGGGCGAGAAGCCGGTCAGTGAGGCGGCGACGAAGGCGTCGGCCTCCGAGCAGACGGCGAGGACGATCGCGAGCCCGGCGAGGAACAGCACCGACATCCAGGGCGAGCCGGAGAACGTGTCCAGCACCGATCGTGGCACGGTGACGTTGAAGGTGGCCGCGGCCATGGCGCCGAGTACGAGGAACCCTCCGGCGTGCAGGAAGTCGTGCTGGAAGCCGAGCCGGAACTCCTCCCATCGGCTGTGCCCGTGCTGGTGGCCGGTGTGCCGGGCCGGCATGCGCAGCCACTCCGCACGGCCGAGCTTCAGCCACAGCCAGCCCATCGCCGCGGAGGTGGCAAGTGAGGCGATGAGCCGGGCGGCAACCATCTCAGGCTTGCCGGGGAAGGCAACGGCGGTTGCGGTCAGGACGATCGGGTTGACGGCCGGCGCGGACAGGAGGAAGGCGAAGGCGGCTGCCGGTGTCACTCCCCGCCGGATCAGGCTCCCGGCGACGGGTACCGAGGCGCACTCGCAGCCCGGCAGCACGATCCCGGCCGCGCTCGCCACAGGCACCGCGAGGGCGGGGTTGCGGGGGAGCGCCTTGCTGAACGCCTGCGCCGGTACGAAGGCGTTGACCGCTCCGGAGATCAGCGTGCCCAGGATGAGGAACGGAAGGGCCTGAACGGTGATGGCCACACAGACGGTCTGCCAGGCACGGAAGCCGGGGTGAGACAGCCAATCCGCCGCTCCCGCGACCCAGGCGAGCCCGCCGATGACCAGTATCGAGGCAGCGCCTGCGGCAAGCAGGGACGTCGGCGCGGGGCGATCCGGGCTGGTGCATGTCCCGGGCTGTCTGCTGGTGTCGACCCGCAGGTCTTTCACCAACCCATCAGCTTCGTTCACGTCTGCTCCGGTCGTCCGCGGGAGGCATCACGATAACCGGGGGATCCGCTCATCCCGGAGATTGGTTGATGCTCGCCATCGTCGGACTCATGGTCGAGTCGGCATCGCAGTTCACCGCCTCGTGTGCCGCGAGTCCGGCGATGGCGGGCATACCGGGTTGGGCAGTGCCGTGGCTGCGACCACTGCCCAACCCGGCGTCCTTATGTCTGCGGTACGAGTTCGGGGTGCTCGTGCTCGCAGGCGTCGTCGATGCCGTAGGTGTCCCACGCGGGGAACGGATCGACAGATGGGAGGTTTTCGCCCTCTTTCAAGAGGCAGTCGGCAACGGCGGCCTGAAGCGCTTCGGTGCGCAGGCCGGTACCGATGAAGACCAGTTCCTGGCCCTGCGCGCTGTCCGCGTCCCGGGCGCCGGAGGGTTCGAAGCGGGCGACGGAGCCGGCCTGTGACCACAGGCCGGTCACGTTGGGCCGGTTGGCCAGCCAGAAGAAGCCCTTGGAGCGCAGGATCTGACCGAAGCGGCCGCTGTCGAGTCCCTCGGTGACGAACGTCCACAGGCGGCCCGGGTGGAACGGCACCCGGGAGCGGAAGACCGTGCTGGAGATGCCGTACTCCTCGGTCTCCGGCAGCTGATCGCCGTTGAGTTCCATGACCCAGCCCGGGGCCTGCTGTGCACGCTCCAGGTCGAACAGCCCGGTACCGAGAACATCGCCGAGGTCCACGCGCCCGCGGGTGGCCGCCACGATCCGGGCCGCCGGGTTGAGACGAGTGAGGGCTGCGCGCAGCCGGTCGGCGCTCTGCGCATCGACGAGGTCAAGCTTGTTGACGACGATGACGTCGGCGAACTCGATCTGGTCCATCAGCAGGTCGCTGACGGTGCGTTCGTCGTCCTCGTACTGGTCGAGTCCGCGCTCGGCGAGCCCGTCCCCGCCTTCCAGTTCCGGCAGGAAGTTGGCGGCGTCGACGACCGTGACCATGGTGTCGAGGCGAGCCAGGTCGCCGAGGGCGGCGCCGTCGTCGCGAGGGAAGGCAAAGGTCGCTGCGACGGGCATCGGTTCGGAGATGCCGCTGGACTCGATGAGGAGGTAGTCGAAGCGGTCCTCGCGGGCGAGACGGTCGACCTCCTCGAGCAGGTCGTCGCGCAGGGTGCAGCAGATGCACCCGTTGGTCATCTCGACCAGGCGTTCCTCGGTCCGCGACAGGGCGGCCTCGCCGCCGCGCACAAGTGCGGCGTCGATGTTGATCTCGCTCATGTCGTTGACGATGACCGCGACGCGCAGGCCCTCGCGGTTGCTCAGCACATGGTTGAGCAGCGTGGTCTTGCCCGCGCCGAGGAAGCCGGACAGGACGGTGACGGGCAGTCGTTCGGCCATGCCTGTCAGCCCTCGGGGCGCAGCAGGCCGCGCTCGTACGCCTTGGCGAGCCGCTGCGGCACCAGGTAGGCGACGCCGTCGACCGTGACCGGCACGAGTTGCGGCGTAGTGGCCTTCCACTGGGCGCGGCGGTGGCGGGTGTTGCTGCGGGACATCTTCCGCTTGGGTACAGCCATGGTGCGGGTCCTCTCTGGGTGGCGCGACCCAAAGGCTATATGGAAATGGGTTCCATTTCCAATTGAGAGGTTGCTGCGTCACCGGGAAGCCGGACCCGGTGGCTCGCGGGGGCACCTCCAGCCGGCCCGGCAGCGATGTGTCACGCCATCCAGAAGAAGACCGCCGTCATCCGCTTGTCCTCCAAGGTGCTGCCCCAGTAGCCGGTAGCGCTGTGCATCATGTTGGCGGTGTAGAGGAGCAGCCGGTTGTACCGGTGCGGCACGCGTACGTCCTCGGTGAACGAGTCGGGCGGGACGAAACGTGTGCCCAGGGCGTCGACCAGGTTGTTGTGCGGCGCCGTCACCAGGTTCCCGCCGAGTCTGCCGCCGGGCAGACTCTGCCGGTAGAAGCTGGTTCCGCAGTCCTTGGGCACGTTCGGATTGAGATAGAGCACCGCTGCGTAGCGGCACAGCGCACGGGAATCGGTGTGTGGACGGGGCTCGCATTCGTCCTTGCCGACGACCTGGATGCAGTTGTGATTGAGGGTGCCACCGCCGGGAGCGGTCTCCTTCCACAACCGGCGCGCGCCGGTGGCCTTCGTGACCAGTCTTTCGACGCGGGAGAGTTCCTCCGGTTCGAGCCCCGGCATCGTGCGGAGGCCGGGCCAGCTCTCGGGCTTGAATGGGTGGCCCTCGACCCAGTCGTCCTTGGCGAGGCAGCGGGCCCGGACGGCGTCCACATCGGGCAGCACATGGTCCAGCACCCAATAGTCCCGGTTGGGAGTGGGTTTGCGGTAGGGCAGGACCGGGAGTGCCGGGGTTCTCGGGGGGTGTGGAGGCATGCGGAGACAGTAGAGGTGCGCAGGTGTCACCGCGCCCCCGTGAATTGGTCAATCTTCCGTCAACTCAACGCAGTCGTCAGTTGCTTGCTGACGACCGAGATCAGGCACGTGCCACCTGCGCGCCGCCAGCGGGGCGGGCGTCAAATGAGGCATCGGGATTTCGAAGTGCACCGTGCCGACACCGGGACCGTGCTCACCGGTCGTCCGGGCGTCGAAGACCTCCTTGGCCATGCTCCGCCAGAAGGCTTCGGCGCCCTCCACATGGACATTGGTGTGCAGATAGATGCTGTCGTAGCCCGGGGTGGTGGCGGCAAATTCGCATGCCCTGCGCACCAGGGTCCGCGCCAGACCGTGCCGCCGGTGCTCGGCTTTGACGTAGACACGGACGACCTGCGCGGTCGTTCCCGGCGGGTAGCGCTCGGCGAGCCAGCGTGGGTGCGGCGGATGGGCCGGACCGATCGATCGCACGCCGGTCGTGGCCACCACCTCGCCGCCGTGCACCGTCACCAGCAGCAGATGCCGGGGATCGTCCAGGTAGGTGCCCACGATGTCGACGACGTCGCGGTGCCATTCGGGTACGTAGCCGTACCCGAAATCCCGGTAGAAGGTGTCTAGCATCACGCGGCGCGCTCCTTCCACGTCGGCGACCGTTGCGGGGCGCACGATGTACGCGGTGTTCGGGGCGTTCTGCGGGGCGTGAGTCATCGTGTAACTCCTTTTCGCTGAGAACTCATTCGTTGGGGACCCGAGGTGTCGGCAGGCCGGTCCCGTCGCAATGCACATCCGTCACCGGGACGTTCCCGTCGACCAGATACGCGGCGGCGGCACTGTCCACGCACTTGTTGCCCCGGCTGGCGAACACGCCGTGCGAGTAGTCGTCGTGGAGTGTGACCAGGCGCGAGCCGGGCAGCCGCTGCCGTAGCTGCCAGGCTCCCTCGATGGGTGTGACGGGGTCGTGTTCGGAGGCGATCAGCAGCACCGGGGGCACCTCGGGGCTGCCGAGCCGGGTGCCGTGGGCGGGTATGTGGTGCCAGTAGGCGCAAGCCGAGGCTTCGACTCCTGTGACGATCGGGTGCGGGTCGAGACGCCGCAGGCGCCGGATGTCGGCCGTGACCCGACCCGGCGTCGGGCCGGGCCCGTCCGCGCACTTCACGACGCGGTTCGCGGACTCATAGGTACGTGACGCGGCACCGTCGAAGGGGGCGGCAGGGCGCAGGAGTTCGGTGCTGCCGTCGTGCAGGTACGCACGGATGCCTGCCGCGAGGCCCTCCCAGCGTTCCGTGCGGCCAAGCGCTCGGTACACGGCACGGTCGAACTCGGCGGGACCGATGCCGTCCACGGGGCGGGCTGCGAGTTCCTGACGCGCCCGCCTGTAGGCGGAACGGACTTCACCGGCGCTGCCGCCGAGACCGAAGCGTTCTTCGTACCGGGCGACCCAGGTGAAGAACACGTCGCGCTGGCGCAGCAATGCCCGGCTCTGCCGCAGGTCGAAGTCGTACCACTCCCCGGGGCCGACGACGCTGTCGAGCACCATGCGACCGACGTGCTGCGGGAACAGTGCGGCATAGGCGGCGCCGAGGTAGCTGCCGTAAGAGACGCCCAGGAAGCCGATCTGCCGTTCGCCGAGTGCGGAGCGTATGGCGTCCATGTCCCGGGCGGTCTGAGTGGTCGACAGATGCGCCAGCGTGTCGCCGGCGTCGGCGGCGCAGTCGTCCGCCATACGCCTCAACGAGTCGAGGTGCGCCGTTTCCGCGGGATGGCCGGCCGGTACGGGCTCGGGTCCGGGGCTGTCGAAGAGACCGCCCATCGGGCCGCAGTCGGCGGGCGCGCTCTGTCCCGTACCGCGTGGGTCGAAGCCGATGACGTCGTACGTGCGGCGGACGCTCTCGGGCAGCTTGGTCCGCTTGGTGACGGCGTAAGCCAATCCCGGCCCGCCGGGTCCGCCCGGGTTCACCAGCAGAATGCCGCGCCGCTCCTCGGGTGGTCCCGACGCGCGTACGCGCGAGACGGCGATGCGGATGTGCTCGCCGTCCGGGTGTTCCCGATCGAGCGGGACGCTCAGCAATCCGCACTCCACCCGCTCAGGGGCGTCCGGGACCGGCATGAACTCCGGGCAGGGACCGAAACGCAGAGATGGATCGGGGGCAGTGGTGGCGTGGACCGGGGCGGCAGGGACCAGGGCGGCGGCGGTGGCCACGAGGGCGCAGAGCACGCCCAGGTGGCGAACGGCGGGAGTCACGGGTCTCGCATTCAGAGAATCGACGCTGGATCAGATGACAATGAAAACGATTGTCGATAACGTGTCGCTTCGTCAAGGCGGACCGTCCGGACGGGCGCCGCCGAGGCGTCATGCGTTCAACCCGCGTTCTGAGAAGAGGAAGCCGTGGCCCATCTGCTGATGGTCGAGAGCTGGGTCGGATCGATGAGCAGGCTGTTGCCAAGAGCGATCCGCGAGGGCGGGCACGAGTTCACCTTCCTCACCCGGGATCTGCACCACTACGTGCGCTCCGCACCTGAGGGCACCGCGCACCCACTGCTCTCGGCGCACAATGTGCTGACCGCCGACACCAACGACATCGAGACGTTGCTGCCCCTCGTGGAGCGCGCCCACCGTGCGCTGGGCTTCGACGGGGTGGTCACCTCCTGCGACTACTACCTCCCGACTGCCGCGCGGATCGCCGGCCGCCTGGGGCTGCCGGGCCCCTCCTCCTCAGCGGTCGAGAACGCCTGCCGTAAGGACGCGACCCGCCGTGTCCTGGCCGATGCCGCAGTGCCGGGTCCCCGCTTCGCGGTCTGCGCCGACTGGGCCGAGGCCGCCGATGCGGCGCGGGAGATCGGCTACCCGCTCGTGCTCAAGCCCGTGGACCTGTGCGCCGGGATGTTCGTACGACGCGTCGACGACGAGTCGGAACTGACCCACGCCTACAGGGCGCTCGCGGACTTCCCCGTCAACGCGCGAGGACAGCGCCGCGAGCCCGTGGTCCTGCTCGAAGAACTGCTCCGGGGACCGGAAGTCAGCGTCGAGACCGTGTCGTTCGCGGGGTCCGGGCAGGTGGTCGGGGTGACCGACAAGAGCGTCGGCGGGGCACCGGCCTTCATCGAGACCGGTCACATGTTCCCGGCGGCACTCGCTGCCGCCGACATCGAGGCGGCTGCCCAGACGGCACTGCAGGCGCTGAAAGCCCTCGGCCTGGACGAGGTCGTGGCGCACACCGAGATCAAGCTGACGGCCGACGGGCCACGTGTGGTCGAGGTCAACCCCCGCCCCGCCGGTAACCGCATCACCGAACTGGTCCGTCATGTGACGGGGATCGATCTCGCCGCCGCATGTGTCGACGTGGCCCTCGGCCGCGAGCCGGACCTGCGCCGACGAGCCACCGGTCTGCGCAGCGCCGCCATCGTGTTCCTGGTGCCGGACAGCGAGGGAGTGCTGGAGTCCATCGACGGCGCCGACGACGTGCGCGTGGCAGCGGACCTGTTGGAGATCCAGCTCGTCGAGCCCGGCAAGGTCGTCAAGGCAGCGGGCAGCAACAACGAGTACCTGGGCCACGTCATGGCCGGTGACGCCGAGGGCCTCGGGGCCCGCGACCGGGTCGAGACGCTGCTCTCGGCGCTCTGTCCGAAGGTGGTCGGCCGATGACCGCCATCACCCACACGAACATCACCGCGGCCTCGTACGACGAACTCGTCGACCGTGTGCTCCGTGGTGGCTTCGGACCCGACCCGAGGACTCAGCGGATCGCCGTGGCGTTCACCACGCGCCAGGCCGTACGGCATGACGGGCGCAGCGGCGGCTACCGCAACGAAGTGCTGAGCCTGCGCCTGGCCGAAGCCGTGGGCTCCTGCGCAGTGGAACCCGGTGGGCTCCCTGACAGTGCCGTCGACGACTGTGTCGGCGCGGACGTCGCCCGGCTCATGGCGCATGAACTGCTGCCGGTACGGGTGGCTGCGCTGGACGCCTACTTGATGCACGTTCTCCCGCATGGTCCCGCGAGCGGCGCACTCCCCTTCCCCTTGCCCGCCGGGAGCTCGCTGCAGAAGTCCCGGGCGAGGGCCAAGGCCGTCACCGGCCTGCTCGACGTCCCCCCGGGGCACACCGTGCTCGTCGTCGGCGTGGTCAACTCGCTGCTGGAGGCGTTGCGGGAGCGTGGGCTTGCGTACATACCCTGCGACCTCAAGGGCGGCACGACGGAGTGGGGCGAGCCGGTACGGACCGACGCGTTGTCGAAACTGGAGCGCTGTGACGCGGTCCTCGCCTCCGGCATGACGCTCGGCAACGGAAGCTTCGAGCCGCTACGGAAGCACGCACTGCGGCACGGCAAGCCGCTGGTCATGTTCGCCCAGACAGGCAGCGCGGTGCTTCCGCGCCTCATCGGCGCCGGAGTCAGCGCGGTGTGCGCGGAGCCGTACCCCTTCTTCTGGCTCGACGGCGGTCCTGGGACCATCCACCGTTACGGCGCCGGTGAGCGCTCCGGAGCCGCCCTGTGACCACGGCCGTCCTCAGCCCCGCGGGCAACCGCGAACTGCTCGCCCTGCTCGGCCGTACCCCGCTCGCCCGCATCACCGTCGACCTGCCCTGCCCGCAGCCCGGCTTCTGGGCGAAGCTGGAAGGTCTCGGCGTCGGCGGCATGAAGGCGCGAGCGGCCGTCTCCATGCTGCTCGGGGCCAAGGAGCGCGGCGAACTGCGGCCCGGAGCCCCGGTGGTGGAGTCCACCTCCGGAACGCTCGGCATCGGGCTGGCCTTCGCCGGTCAGGCTCTGGGGCATCCGATCGTGCTGGTCGGCGACACGGAGCTGGAGCCCTCGATGCGACAACTGCTGCGTGCATACGGAGCCCGGCTGGAGCTGGTCGACCGCCCGGCGGCCGAGGGCGGATGGCAGGCCGCCCGGCTGGCTCGGTTGCGCGAACTGCTCTCGACGCTGTCGCACGCCTACTGGCCCGACCAGTACAACAACCCCGACAACATCCTCGGTTACGCCTCCCTCGCCGCCGAGCTCACCACTCAGTTGGACCACCTCGACGTACTGGTGTGCAGCGTCGGTACCGGCGGCCACAGCGCCGGTGTGGTCGGACCGCTGCGGCGGCACTGGCCCGGGCTCCGGCTGATCGGCGTGGACGCCACCGGCTCGACGATCTTCGGCCAGCCCGCCAGACCGCGTCTGATGCGCGGCCTGGGCAGCAGCATCCATCCGCGCAACGTCGCCTACGACGCGTTCGACGAGGTCCATTGGGTCGGCCCGGCCGAGGCCGCGGGCGCCTGCCGGCAGCTCGCTGTCGGCAACTTCGTCAGCGGCGGATGGAGCACCGGAGCGGTGGCGCTGGTGGCCGCCTGGGCCGCTCGCGTCCACCCGGGGTCCGTCGTCGCCTCTGTCTTCCCCGACGGACCGCATCGCTATCTCGGCACCGTTTACGACGACGACTTCGCCGCCGCCCATGGGCTCGACCTGGCGACCCCGGCCAGGCGCCCCGTCGAGATCCCGCATCCGCGGGCCGTGGAGGCCACCGGCTGGGCCCGCTGCCGCGTCGTCACCGACCCGCTGCACAGCCGAACCACACGTCTGGAAGAAAGCCCGTGAAAGTCAGTCAGCGCACCGTGCGCCTCGAACTCACCGAGCCGCTGCGCATATCCCGCTCGACGATGGCGGCCCGCGACGCCGTCTGGCTGTTCATCGAATACGAAGGCCGGCTCGGCCGCGGAGAGGCCGTCTCCAGCGTGTACTACGGCCTCGACGCACGCACCATCGTGCGGCTGCTGAATGAAGTGGCCAGGGATCTGGCCCGGTTCGGAGATCCGGAGACAGCCCTGGGTGCCCTGCGTACCGGCGCGCTGCCGGCGAACGGCATGCCCCCCGCCGTGACCGCGGCGGTCGAGTCGGCGCTGCTCGACCTGGCCGGAAAGCGCGCAGAAGTCCCGGTCCACGAACTACTCGGCACCACCGCCCCGCCCTCGGCAGCGACCGCCCGCACCATCGGCATCACCTCGCCGAGGCAGGCCGAAGCCGAGGCCGCCCGCCTGGTACGGGACGGTTTCTCGGTCCTCAAGATCAAGGCCGGGGCTCCGGACCCCGAGGACGACCTGAAGCGCGTACGGGCCGTGCGGGCCGCGGCTCCCCACGCTCGGCTGCTCCTGGACCCGAATGGAGCCTGGACCGTTGCCACGACGGAGCGACTCCTGCCCCGCCTCGCGGAGCTGGGAATCGAGGCCGTGGAGCAGCCGATCGCACCCGGCGACCCCGAGGCGCTGGCACAACTCGCCGAACGCTCGCCGCTGCCGGTCATCGCCGACGAGGACGCGGTCGGTTACGAGGACGCTCGCCGTCTCGCCGGGCGGGTGCAGGGAATCAACGTGAAGCTGGCCAAGTGCGGCGGCGTCACAGCGGCACTGCGGATCGCCGAACTGATCGCCGGCACCGGCACCGAGCTGATGCTCGGCTGCCTGACCGCCAGCACGCTTGGCATCGCCCCCGCCGTGCATCTCGCCGATCGCGCCCGGTGGATCGACCTCGACGGGCATCTGCTGCTCGCCCATGACCCGTGGACCGGTATCGGCGGCGCCGACGGCACCGTGCGGACGAGCCGCCACCCCGGCCTCGGTGTGCGCCCGCGCACCGAGGCGGAGAGTGAACGCGCGTGAGGACGTGGCACGAGATACGCGGCTTCCCCCTGGCGATACGGCTCCTCCTGGTCAATCAGCTCGGCGTCAACACAGGCTTCTACCTGCTCATCCCGTACCTCGCCGTGCATCTGAGCGAGGATCTCGGGCTGTCGGCCGCTGTTGTCGGCATCGTTCTCGGCGTACGCAACCTCTCCCAGCAGGGCCTGTTCCTCATCGGCGGATCGGCGTCGGACCGGCTGGGAGCGCGCGGGGTCATCATCGCCGGATGCGCGCTGCGCACCGTCGGCTTCGGGCTCTTCGCCCTCGGCGACGGGCTGACGGTGCTGCTGGCCGCCTCCGTGATCAGCGGGCTGGCCGGGGCGCTGTTCAACCCGGCCGTACGCGCGTATCTCGCCCTGGAGGCAGGGGAGCGTAAGGCCGAGGCGTTCGCCCTGTTCAACGTCTTCGCGACCACTGGCGCCCTGATAGGGCCGCTGCTTGGCAGCGCCCTGCTGCTGGTCGACTTCCGTGCCTCCGCGCTCACTGCGGCCGGGATCTTCGCGGTGCTCACGGTCGCCCAGGCCGTTGTGCTTCCGGTACGCGAGGTCACACGGTCCGCGAACAGCGTCCTCGGGGACTGGCGAGAGGTGATCGGCAACCGCGGCTTCGTGGCGTTCGCCGTTGTCATGGTCGGCATGTTCACCATGGAGAATCAGCTGTATCTGCTGCTGCCGGACGGCGCGCGCCGGGCCACCGGCTGGGACGGCGCGGCCGGCATCGTCTTCCTCGTCGGCACCCTCACCAACCTCTGGCTGCAACTGCGGATTACACGGGCGCTGAAGAGCCGGGGCAGCCGGGCGGGATGGATCAGCGCGGGGCTCACGCTGATGGGGGTGGCCTTCATACCGCCGATGACGGTGGCGGGGGCCGGGACGGCGCACGGCGGCGTCGGCGATGCGGTGCTCGGCGCACTGCCTGTCCTGGCCGGTGCGCTGCTGCTCTACCTGGGCGTCATGATCGCCCAGCCCTTCGTGATGGAGCTGATCCCCCGCTTCGGCCGCCCGGAGCTCACCGGCACCTACTTCGGGCTGTTCTACGTGGTCTCGGGCATCGCCGCGGCCGTGGGCAACACGGTTGTCGGCTGGTCCATGGACGCCGGTGAACGCGCGGGGGCGCAGTGGCTGCCCTGGGCGTGCTGCCTGGCCCTCGGACTCGCCTCCGCCGCCGGCGTCGCCTGGCTGCACCGCCGGCGAGTGCTTCCCGCCCAAGTGGCGCCCGTTCCGGTGCCGGCATGAGGAGACACGCATGAGCAGCTCAAACCTGCTGACCGACAACCCGGTCCTGTACGAAGCCCGTTTCCCCGACGAGGCGCGCCTGGCGGGGCGCTGGGTCGAGGACTGCCTGCGGCGGCACGGTGCCGGTCCCCGGGTCCTGGACATCGGCTGCGGTACCGGCCGTGACGCCGCGTATCTGCACGCGGCCGGTCGCAGGGTCGTCGGCGCGGATCTCTCCGAGGCGATGCTGGAGCACGCGCGCGTGCACTACCCCGGTCCGGAGTACGTCCGGGCAGACCTGCGCGGATTCGACCTCGCCGAACGGTCCTTCGACGCCGTGGTGTGCCTGGACAGTGCCTTGCTGTACTGCCACACCAATGAGGAGCTCGACGGCTTCCTGGGCTCCTGCCGCACCGCGCTGGCACCCGGCGGGCTGCTTGTCGCGGAGATGCGCAACGGGGCCTTCTTCCTCGGCCGTACCGAACTCCTCGACCGCCCGTCCGTCAACGGCTTCACCTGGCAGGGCACCGCCTACCGGTCCACCACCACCCTGCGCGTGGACCGGGCCGCGCAACTGCTGCGCCGCACCCGTGTATGGACCGCCGACGACGGATCGCCACCCGTCGAACAGCGCTCCGCGTGGCGGCTGCTCTTCCCCCAGGAACTGCGCCACGTCCTCGCCGTTCACGGCTTCGAGGTGCTCGCCCTGTACGACGGGCCCGGTCCTCGTACGGAGCCGCCGTGGTGGGAGGGCGCCCTGCCGGCCATTACGGCCGAAGCCGACCGGCTCCATCTTGTCGCCCGCCTCACCCGCGCCAGCTGAACCCCACATGCCGTCGCCCCCCACGCCGATATCCGCTCGCACAGCAAGGACACCCACATGGACGACGTCCCCGTCAACGACTCCCGCTTCCCCGGCCTGCGCCGCCGGGGCTTCCTCGCCGCAGCCTCAGGTGCGGCCGGACTCGGCGCGCTCGCACTCGCCGGCTGCGCCGGCTCCGGAACCGCCGCCGACCCCGCCAAGGGCGACGGCAAGCCCAAGCGCGGCGGACGGCTGCGCGCCGCCTTCGCCGGGGGTGGTGCGAGCGAGACCCTCGACCCGCACCTGGCCAACCTGTTCGCCGATGCCGCCCGTGCCAAGGCTCTCTTCGACAAGCTCGCCGACTACGGCCCCGACCTCTCCGCGCAGCCCCGGCTCGCCTCGGCCTGGGAGCCGAACGCGGGCCTGGACCGCTGGAAGGTCACCCTGCGCAAGGCCGCCTTCCACGACGGCAAGCCGGTGACCGCCCAGGATGTCCTCTACAGCTACCGCCGCATCGTCGACCCGGCGAAGGCGTTCCGGGCCAAGGCGTCGCTGGAGCCCATCGACCTGAAGGCCAGCCGCGCTCTGGACGAGCGGACCATTGAGTTCGTCCTCAAGCGCCCGACCGCCGAATTCCCCAACGTCCTCGCGGCGTTCGGCGCGTACATCGTCCCCGACGGGCTCAAGGACTTCGACAAGAAGCCGGTCGGCAGCGGCCCGTTCCGCTTTGTGTCCTTCGCGCCAGGCAAGTCCGCCGTCTTCAAGCGCAACGACGCGTACTGGGACGGTGCGCCCTATCTCGACGGGCTGGAGTTCGTCGTCGCCAACGAGGAATCGGCGCGCGCCAACGCCCTGCTCGGCGGGCAGGTCGAGTACGCCCACGAGCTCAACCCCGCCACCGCCCGCGCCCACGAGAACAAGGGGCAGATCCAGATCGTCCGGCTCCGCAACAGCGCCATGCAGGGCTTCGTCATGAAGACCGACCGGCCTCCGTTCGACGACAAGCGGGTCCGCGAGGCGTTCTTCCTGATCGCCGACCGCAAGGAGCTGGTCGATGGCGCCCTGTCCGGCGCGGGCGAGATCGGCAACGACCTGTTCGGCAAGGGCTATGAGTACTACGCAGGTAGCCTGCCGCAGCGCGAACAGGACCTCGACCGGGCACGCAAGCTCCTGAAGGAGGCCGGCGCCGAGAAGCTCAAGGTCACCCTCGACACCTCACCCGTTGCTGCCGGATTCACCGAGGCCGCGGCGATCTTCCGCGACCAGGCGGCCAAGGCCGGAGTGACCATCGAGATCAAGACCGGCAGCAAGGACAGCTACTGGAAGGACATCCTCGACTCCGGGACCCTGGCCTCCTACCGCTCCGGCGCCATGCCCATCGAGTCCCACATCTCCCAGCGTTTGCTCACCGGGTCGACCACCAACGCAACGCATTGGCGGCACAAGGACTTCGACGCCCTGTACCAGCAGGCACAGTCCACCAAGGACAAGAAGGAGCGCGCCGCCGTCTACGAGCGCATGCAGCGCCGTCTCCACACCGAGGGCGGCTTCCTGATCTGGGGCTTCGCCGACTGGATCCTCGGCACCGCCCGCAGTGTCCGGGGCATCGAGCAGAAGGCGCCCGCCAACTCCCTCGACTGGGCGCGCTTCGACAAGGTCTGGCTGGCGTGATCGGACTGCGGTCCTGGGTCGCCCGGCGGCTGCTGCTCGGCGTGGCGCAGACGGCAGCCATCGTGCTGCTCGTCTTCGCTCTCACCGAGGCGCTGCCGGGCGACGCCGCCGTGTCGCTCGCCGGCGACCAGCCCGACCCGGAGCGGATCGCGGCCATCCGCGAGGCGATGCATCTGGACCGACCTGCGTACGAACGCCTGGCGGACTGGGCGGCCGGGCTGCTGCACGGCGACTTCGGCACCTCACTGGCCTCGGGGCGCCCCGTCAGCACGTACATCGCGGACGGCTTCGGGCCGACCGTGCTGCTCGCCGCGCTCACGATGGTGCTGCTGGTGCCGGCCGGGGTCGGCCTCGGTGTGCTGGCTGCCCGCCACGAGGGGCGGCTCGTGGACCGGCTCGTCAGTTCGGTGACGCTGGGCGTCTACGCGGTCCCGGAGTTCGCCTTCGGCGTGCTGCTGGTCACCGTGTTCGCCCTGCATCTTGGCTGGCTGCCACCGACCGCCGTCGGATACGGCACCGATCTGCTCGCCCACCCCGCGGCGCTGGTCCTTCCCGTCCTTGTCCTGCTGTCGCGGCCGGTGTGTTCACTGGCCCGTCTGGTACGGGCAGGCATGATCGACGCACTGGCCTCGCCGTACGTCGCCCAGGCCCGCCGCTACGGAATCTCCGGCGTCCGCATCCGTTACGCGCACGCGCTGCCCAACGCCATCGCGCCCGCCGCCCAGCAACTCGCCCGCACGGTCGACTGGTTGCTGTGCGGGGTGATCGTCGTGGAGGCGCTGTACGTGATCCCCGGGCTGGGAACGGTGCTGATGAACGCGGTCGCGGAACGGGACGTTCCCGTGGTGCAGGGCCTCGCGGTGATCTTCGGGCTGACCGCCGTCGTCCTCAACCTCGGGGCCGACCTGGTCGTCCACCGCTTCGCGCCGCGGGCGGGGGTGGCCGCATGAGGCACCGCGCCATGCTCGGTGCGCTGATCGTCGGCGTACCGCTCGCCCTCGCCCTGCTCGGACCGCTCTTCGCCGGAGCCCCTGGCCCACGGGCCGCCTCCTTCACCCTCGGCGGCGAACACTGGCTCGGCACCGACTTCGTCGGACGGGACGTCTGGCGGCAAGTGCTGCTCGGCGGACGGTCAGTGGTCCTCGTGGCCCTGACCGCGACTGCCCTGGCCTACCTGGTGGCCCTGCCGCTCGGACTCATCAGCGCGCTCACCCATCGGACTTGGCTCGAAGAGCTGCTGATGCGGCCCGTGGACGTGCTGCTCGCCGTGCCGTCGCTGCTGCTGATCCTGCTGGTGGCCGCCGCCTTCTCGCCGGGAGCGATGGGCCTCTCACTGCTGGTGGCCCTGGTCAACTTCCCGGACGCCGCGCGGATCGTCCGCGCGGCCGCGGCCGAGGCGGCCTCACGCCCGGCCGTCGAAGCACTGCGCATGCAGGGCGAGACCTGGTGGCGCATGGCCGTCGGCTATGTCGGCAGGTCGATCGCGCGCACACTCGCCGCAGACGCGGGCGTACGGCTCACAGGCGCGCTCTACCTGGTGGCCACGGCGGCCTTCCTCGGCGTGGGAGTCGCGCCGGACGCCGCCGACTGGGCGGTGATGGTGGACCGCAACCGTACGGGCCTGTTCGTCCAGCCCTGGGCCGTGGTCGTCCCGGCCCTGCTCATCGTCGCCCTGACCATGGGCGGCAACCTGCTCTTCGACGCCGTACTGGAAAAGAGGAAACGCACGTGACCGCGGTCGCTGAGATCAAGGACCTACGCGTCGAGATCGACGGCCGCGCGATCGTCGACGGCGTCAGCTTTCAGGTCCGGCCGGGGAAGGTCACGGCACTCGTCGGCGCGTCCGGCAGCGGCAAGACGACCACGGGCCTCGCGCTGCTCGGCGAGTACCCGGCGGGTGCCCGGGTGACCGGCGACGTACGCGTATCCAACGGCCTCGTCGGATACGTACCCCAGCACCCCGGCGCCGTCCTCAACCCCGCACGCCGGGTCGGCGCACTGCTGCGGGACATCGCCCGCGACCAGGTGCGGAGCCTGCCCAGGCCCGAGCGCCGGGCCGCCGCCCGAACGCGCATCCTGCACTCCCTCTCGGCCGCACAGCTTTCGGAGGGCGAGTCCCTGCTTCGGCGCTATCCGCACCAGCTCTCGGGTGGCCAGCAGCAACGCGCCGTCCTGGCACAGGCACTGCTGCTCGGCGCCAGTGTGGTGGTCGCGGACGAGCCGACCACGGGGCAGGACGTGCTGACGAAGCGGCGCATCGTCGACCAGCTGGCGGCGGTCGCCCGGCAGGGCGTCGCTGTGGTCCTGCTGAGCCACGACCTGGACGTCGTCCGAGCCCTGGCCGACGAGGTTCTGGTCATGCGCGGCGGCCGAATTGTGGAGGCGGCTCCCGCGGAGCACCTGTGGCTCGCACCGCAGCATCCCTGGACCGCCGAACTCCTAGCAGCGGAAGGGAAGAAGGGCCACAGCCCTCCCGCCCGTGACGAACACGCGGCACTCCAGGTACGTGGCCTCACCGCGCGGCACCGCAATGGCGCCCGCAGTACCAAGGAAGTGGTGCGCATCCCCGAACTCACCCTCCGCTCGGGCGAGTGCCTGGCCGTCGTCGGACGCTCCGGCAGCGGCAAGACCACGCTCGCCCGCTGCCTGGCCGGACTCCACCGGGACTACGCAGGCGATGTCCAGCTCGACGGCACCCCGCTCCCGCGCAGCCTGCGCGCCCGGACCCGTGAACAACTGGCCGCGGTCCAGTACGTCTTCCAGGACGCCAACGCCGCGTTCGACGAACACCGACCGGTCCTGGACCAGGTGGCACGCACAGCGGTGCGGCTGCGAGGAGCACACCCGCGAGAGGCTCTCGCCGATGCCCTGAACACCCTGACCGGCCTCGGCCTCACGGAGGAGCTGGTGCGGCGCAGGCCCGGCCGGCTGTCCGGCGGCGAACTCCAACGGACCGCGCTCGCCCGGGCCCTGCTCGCCCGGCCGCGAGTGCTGATCTGCGACGAGATCACCTCCGGCCTCGACACAGTCACCCGACGCGGCCTCCTGGACACGCTCGCCGGCCTGCTGCGAGACCGACCCGAACTGGCCCTGGTCCTGATCACCCACGACCTCGACACCGCAGCGACTGCCGCCCGGATCGCCGTACTGGACGCCGGTGAGCTCATCGAGCAGGGACCGGCGCAGCAAGTGCTCACAGCGCCGCGGCACCGGTTCACCGCTTCACTCGTGGAAGGCTCGGCGCGCCTGGCAGCGGATATGCGTCCCTGACTACTTCAGTCTTCGTACTCGTTGTGTGGAGCAGGGACCGGTCTGGCCTGGCTGACGTTGATGAACGGGATGGCGCCGTCGTTGACAGGATCCTTTGCCTGTTTGGCGGTGTAGGTGCCGGTGACTTCGAGCCAGGTATCGGGTGCCAGGACGGGGGGAATCTGTCCGGTCAGGCCGATTTTTACGGGCTGGGCGTCGGCAGCACAGCAGTTGAGGACCATGCGGGTCAGGTAGGGCGCGCCGTTGCGGTCGAGGGTGATGAAGCCAGTGATCTTGATCTGCCGATCGGCGAGTGCGCGTCCGTGGTCGTAAACCGCTCGGCCGGCGTAGTCGACGACGCCGAGCGGGAGGGGGTCACCGGCGGGGAGGGCGGAGAAGCCCCAGGGTTTTTGCAGGGCCGTGCCGGTACGCATCGCGCTGTAGGAGCCCAGTGCGGGTGGCGCCACCAGGATCAGAGCGAACAGGGGCAGGACCAGGAGCCAGGATATGCGTGGTTCGCGGTGGGCGTGGCCGCGACGGTCGTGGTGCTCACGCCCGGGCTGGTTCTCCTCGGTCGCGCGCGGCCGTCGCCATTCGTACCAGACGGTGGCGATGGCGGCGACGATCAGGACGATGCCGGCCACGAGCAGCAACGGGCGCAACCCGGCCTTGACGTAGCGCAGGTAGAGGTCGGTGAAGCCGGCGTGCAGCACCGCCCCGCCGACGAGAAACAGTACGGCTGCCTGCGCCTGGCGGTTCACAGCAGGACCGCCCCGACCAGGGCCGACATGAGGACGGCCAGGGTGAAGGTGGCGGGGGCGAACCGCAGCGCGAACCCGCGGCCGAACGTGGCGGCCTGCATGGCGAACAGTTTCAGGTCGATCATCGGTCCGACGACGAGGAATGCCAGCCGGGCGGTCAGCGAGAACTGGGACAGGGACGCGGCCACGAACGCGTCGGCCTCGGAGCAGATCGACAACAGGACCGCGAGGACAGCCAGAGCGAAGACCGAGACCACGGGGTTGTTGGCTGCGGTGTGCAGCCAGCTTGCCGGCACCACGGCTTTGAGGGTGGCCGCGGCCATCGCGCCGACGACGAGGAAGCCGCCGGCGTGCATCACGTCGTGCCGTACGGATCCCCAGAACGCCGCTCCCTTGCTGAGGCCGTCGAACGACGGGTGGTCCGGCGGGCGCAGCCAGTCGGTGCGGCCCAGCCGTTGCCACAACCAGCCCATCGCGCATGCCACGAGCAGACTCGCCGTGAACCGGGCGAGGACCATCTCGGGGTTGCGGGGAAACGCGACGGCGGTGGCGGTCAGCACGATCGGGTTGATCGCCGGGGCGGACAGCAGGAACGCCAACGCCGCCGCGGGGGTGACACCCCGGCGCACCAGCGCCCCGGCCACCGGCACGGAGGCGCACTCGCATCCGGGCAGGACAGCCCCGGCCAGCCCGGCGACCGGCACCGCCAGGGCTGGCTTTTCCGGCAACGCGCGGGCGAAGAACGATGGTGGGACGAACACCGCGATGATCGCCGACAGCAGTACGCCGAGGACGAGGAAGGGCAGGGCCTGGACGAACACCGCGACGAACACGGTCATCCAGCTCTGCATCACGGGCGCGGACAGCGCCCGGCGGATCGGCCCCTGCAGCACAATCACCAGGAGCAGAAGCATGGTCAGGACGAGGGAGGAGTTGAACTGCCAACCCTGCGGATGGTCTGCCTCGTGGTCGTCAACCCGAGTCGGGGCCGCTTTGGTGGTGGTCACGGGCGAGGTACCTCCGGTACGGACAGGCTTCGTGGGTCGGTTCCCGTCCACCTTCAGTACGCCGGTTCCGGCACAGCTGCTCATTCTTCCGCTGCGCGTTTGGTGCGTGACGACGGCACAGGCCGGCGGGGGCTCGCTGGATGCTCGGCCAGGGCTGTGTGCACACCCCTGGCACTCGCTCCGGCTCCCGTGGTTCAGGCCTTCCAGAAGAAGACGGCTGTCATGCGCTTTTCCTCCAGGGTCTGACCCCAGTAGCCGGTGGCAGTGTGGATCAGGTTGGCGGAGTACAGCAGCAGCCGGTTGGCGCGATGGGGGACCCTCACATCCTCGACGAAAGAGTCCGGTGAGACGAAACGTGTGCCCAGCGCGTCGACGAGGTTGTTGTGCGGGGCGGCTACGTGATTGCCGCCCAGGGATCCGCCGGGCAGGCTCTGGCGGTAGAAGCTGGTCCCGCAGTCCTTGGGAACCCGCGGGTTGAGATAGAGAACCGCCGCGTAGCGGCACAGTGTCCGCGAATCGGTGTGGGGCCGTGGCTCGCATTCGCCCTCGCCGACGACCTGAACGCAGTTGTGGTTGAACGTGCCGCCGCCCGACGGCTGTTCGGCCCAGATCCTCCGGGCGCCGGTCGCCTTCCTCACCAGCCGCTCCACCTGGGCCAGTTCATCGGGCTCAAGCCCTGGCATGGTGCGCAGCCCCGGCCAGGGCTCGGGTTTGTGCGGATAGCCCTCTGTCCAGTCGTCCCTGGCCAGGCAGCGGTCCCGTACGGCGATCGGGTCCGGCAGCACGTCGTCCAGCACCCAGTAGTCTCGCCCGCGCGTCGGCTTGCGGTACGGGAGCACCGGGAGAGTTGGAGGTCGCAAAGGCATAGGAGGGACCGTAACGGTCCTCACCCCCTCGGCTCTCCACCGAAGCGGTCAACCTTCCGCCAAGAGTTCACCATGCGAGATGCCCCTGTTCCCCCGCCGCGGAGGCTTACTGCACTCCGGTTGGAAAGGCCCTCGGCTCAGACCCCGACGCCGATCGCCCCGGGCAGGGTACATGCGGCGAACTCGAGCGTTCGGGTCCCCACGGGAAGTCGCCGGCCGGGTAGGCCCACCCCGTGGCTGCAAGGTCCGGGTGAGCGTGTTGCCGCGGTGTGGCACCGCAGGCAGCGGTCCTACCCGGCACCATTACGAGATCGCCGTCGACCGGGCCATGTTCGACTGTCACTTCGGCTTCCTCGCCCTCTACCGGGGCACGCGCCTCGTCCTCGCGCCGGGCTGGGTCACGGACCCGGTGCCGTACGACGCGAGGACGAGGGCCGTCAGCCGGTGAGCGTCAGAACTGGAGCGCCCAGGAGTCGATCTTCCCGGTGTCCAGGTCGGCGTTGTCGCTGGCCCTCAGTTTCCATGTGCCGTTCGCGATCTCGGAGGAGGCGTTGACGGAGTACGTGGTGTTGATGTTGTCCGAACTGCCGCCGGTGCCGTACGACTTGAGCGTGTACGCGGTGCCGTCGGGGGCGATCAGCTGGACCTGGAGGTCGCCGATGTAGGTGTGGACGATGTGGACCTCGACGGCCAGGGCCGAGGGCGCGTTGCCCGAGACGCCGCTGACGGTGACGGGCGACTCGACCGTGGAGTTGTCGTTGATCGCGTAGTCGGCGGCGTTCTCGAAGCGCGGGCCGGGAGGCGTGGTCGTTCCGCCGCCGACGTTCAGGAGGCGGTTGGGCGAGCCGGTGCCCGGGTTGCCGACGACGCCGGTGGAGGCGGCGGCGACGAGGCCGGAGGCGACCTGCGCGGGCGTGGAGCCGGGATGGTCCGCCAAATAGACCGCTGCCGCGCCTGTCACGTGCGGCGTCGCCATCGACGTGCCAGAGATCGTGTTCGTCGCGGTGTCGCTGGAGTTCCAGGACGAGGTGATGGACGAGCCCGGTGCGAAGATGTCCAGGATGGAGCCGTAGTTGGAGAAACTGGAGCGGGCGTCGCTGGATGTGGTCGAGCCGACCGTAATGGCCTCGCTCACGCGCGCGGGCGAGTAGTTGGAGGCGTTGGAGCTGTCATTGCCGGCAGCGACGGCGAAGGTGACTCCGGAGGCGATGGCGTTGCGTACGGCGGTGTCGAGGGCGCTGTCGGCGCCGCCGCCGAGAGACATGTTGGCGACGGACGGGCCGGAGTGGTTCTGGGCGACCCAGTCGATGCCGGCGACAACTTGGGCGGTGGTGCCGGAGCCTGAGTTGTTGAGCACGCGGACGGCGACGATCTTCGCCTTCTTGGCGACGCCGTAGGCGTTCCCGGCGACGGTGCCGGCGACGTGTGTGCCGTGGCCGTTGCCGTCCTGGGCTGTGTTGTCGTTGTCGACAGCGTCGTAGCCGTAGGAGGCGCGACCGCCGAAGTCGGTGTGCGTGATGCGGACACCGGTGTCGACGATGTACGCCGTCACGCCCTGCCCGGCGGAGTCCGGGTAGGTGTACTTACTGTCCAGCGGGAGGTTCTTCTGGTCGATGCGGTCCAGGCCCCAAGAGGGCGGGTTGGTCTGGGTCGCGTCAATGTGGAAGGTGCGGTTCTGGACGACGGACGCGACGGCCGGGTCGGCGGCGAATCGCTTTGCCTCCGCCTCGGACGCCTCGATCGCATAGCCGTTCAGGGCCTTGCGGTACGTGCGCTCGATCGTGGCGCCGTAGTGCTTGGCCAGGGCCCGGCCCTCGGCGGAGCCGGCCTTCGCCGCGTTCGACTTCAGGGTCACGATGTAGCTGCCGGCGACGGAGTTCGCCGCCCCCTCGTACTGGATGCGGCCTTCGGGAGCGGCCGGAGCGGCGCCGGCGGGGAGGGCGGAGACGAGGCCCGCGGCGAGCACCGCGGTGGCCGTGGCGCTGATCGCGGCCAGTCTTCGGCGGGAATGACGCATCACTGCCATCTGAGGGATCCTCCTCAATCGGTGGTGCGCTGGTGGGGGGGTGGTGCACACACGAAGAGGCCTCCGGAAGTGGCGTGAGCATGCCAAGGCTGGGTGAACCTCTCCCGGATACGTCCTGTGCATCTCCTGTGTGTCAGCCGAAAGATTGAGCCTTCTAAAGGAATTGCACAAGGGTCCTGCATAGACGTAACAGACGTGCCACACAGCTGACATGACGTGCCGTCGGGTGTCCTGCTGGGAAAGTGCCGGTCAGAGCTACCCGTTGATAAATGCGATCAACGCGGCCTCTTTGTAGCGGGCGACGCAACTGCCGTATCACGTCAACGGCTCACCTGGACGCTGTGTGCAGCCTTCGGCAAGGCCGACCATCATGAGCACCAAGCCGTCGGATGAGACAGGATGACTTCGAGCGCGGGCGCGGTCTCGCCCGAGTCCACCCCCACAAGGTGAACCCACGCTCTTCCGCCATATGAAGTGGCCTGGGCCGTTATCGGCAGCTTTCCCATGCCGCGGTGGACCAGGCAAGGGGCCACGCGGGCCGGGCCCACCTTGGAAAGATCACTGCTACCGCTTCCGCCGACGCCCTCTCCCACTCCGGCCCGCAGCCGGTCCGCCGGCCGCCGCCTCCGCGCCCGCTGTCGCCGTTGCCACCTGCGGACCGGATCGGTCGGCCGAGACCACCAGGGCAGCTAGCGCCGTGGTGACCGGCACCGAGGCGACCAGGCCGATCGAGCCCACCAGCGTGCGCACGATCTCCTCGGCCACCAGCTCGCTGTTGGCGACCGTCCCCACACTGCTCTGCGCGATGGAGAAGAGCAGCAGCAGCGGCAGCGCGGCGCCGGCGTAGGCGAGGACGAGGGTGTTGACGACGGATGCGATGTGGTCGCGGCCGATGCGGATGCCCGCTCGGTACAGCCCGCGCCAGCCCATCGACGGGTTGGCCTCGTGCAGCTCCCAGACCGCCGACGTCTGCGTGACCGTCACGTCGTCGAGGACACCGAGTGAACCGATGATGACGCCCGCGAGCAGCAGACCGCTCAGGTCGATCGACGGATACAGGCCGTGGATGAGGCCGGTGCTGTCGTCGGTGTTGCCGGTCAGCGCTGCCCAGTCGATGAACCCGGAGCCGAGCAGGCCGATCAGCACCAGCGAGAGCAGTGTGCCGAGCACCGCGACCGACGTGCGGGCCGAGAGGCCATGGCACATGTAGAGGGCGATCAGCATGATGGCGCTGGCCCCGACGACGGCCACCAGCAGCGGGTTCGAGCCCTGCACGATCGCGGGCAGGATGAAGAAGGTCAGCACCATGAAACTGACGGCCAGCGCGACCAGGGCCATCACGCCACGCATCCGGCCCACCACCACGACGGCGATAGCAAAGATGCCGGCGAGCAGCAGCATCGGGAACTTCCGGTTGACGTCGGTGACCGAGTACTGAAGGTCCTTCGGCGCGGAGGGCTCGTAGGCGGCCACGACCTTCTCGCCCTCGTGCAGCTGCCGCGACTGGTCGGGCTGCACGATCTCGGTGAACGTACGGCCCTGGTCGTTGCCGGTGTCGACCCGGATCGTCGCCTTCTTGCAGGTGCCGTTCGCTTCCTGGACTGCCGAGCCCTCGGCGGTGGAGGTGTCGCCGGTCGGGGTGTCTCCCGAGGCGTTCACCGACTTGCAGCTGACCTCGACGACGTTGGTGACCGTCGCCTGCTGGGTCTGCCGGTCGAATCCCACGCCGGTGCGCGCGTGCGGCGGGGCACCGCCGGGCCACAGCACCACGAGCCCGACCACCACGGCCGCTGTGAACGGTATAAGGATCGCCGCGATGACCTTGCGCAGATGCTTGGAGACCGGGGCCGCCGGACCATGGCTGTGCGAGTGACCGTGCCCGCCACCAGAACCAGAGCCGGGATCGAGACCGTGTCCATGGTCGCCGCCATGATCGTGGTCGTGCCCGCCGCCGGGACCGTGCCCATGTCCGGTGCCAGTGACTCTGGCGTGCCCGTCGCCGATCACGGCGCTGTGCCCGTGGCCTATGGCCGGAGAGGGGCTACGGCCCACGCCGGCATCGGGGCCGTAGCCGGGGGGAGACACAGGCTCAGGAGGAGGATGCCCGTACGCGTGGTCGTGGCCGTACTCGCTTGTGCGGTCACCTGTGGATCGGGGCCGGTTGCCGACGCCGTTCCAGTCTTCGGCACTCTGCCGGTCTGCGGCTCCCATGCCCTCTCCCTCGCGATTGTCCGTGCCCCCCTCCGGAGCCGGGCCTGCGCGGCGGCTCTGAGGAAGGGTACGGGAACGGCTGTGTCGTGGACTCAGCCCGATCACCGCGAGAACTTCGGGGACTCTCTGGGGGCAGGCGCCCGCCACCAGTCAGGGATACTCGCGCTTGCAGGCGTCGTCGACGCCGTGCCTGTCCCAGCGAGTAATGGGCCATGGGCGGCAGAGCTTCGTAGTCGCCATGAAGGCAGTCGTTCAGCGCGGCACGCCGTGCGTCGGCGTGCAGGTGCGTGCCGATAAAGACCAGTTCCTGGCCGTTGGGGCTGTCGGTGTCGCGCGCGCTGGAGAGCTCGACGCGTGTGACGGCGCCGGACTGTGACCACCATCCCGTCACGCATGTGCGGTCGGCGAGTGTGAAGAACCCCTTGAAACGCATGATCTGCCCGTCGCGCTGCTGTCGAGCTCCTTGGTCACGAACGTCCACAGTCAGCCGGGGAATGGCAGCTGAGGTGCCGAGATTCGCGAGAAGGGGCAGTAGGCGTGTTCGCGACGTGCCCCCGCCGATCGATTGGCCCATCCCTGGTTCATGCGGGTTGCGGGGTGGACCTCCTGGCCCCCCACCTGCGGGTGCGGTAGGCGCCGGCGAGTCGGCAGACGGCGTAGATGGTGAAGGAGATCGTCGTGACGTAGGGGCTGATGGGGATGCTGCTGCCGAGGGCGAGCAGGATGCCGCCCTCGATCGACACCACCGCGAAGACCACACTGAGCAGGGGCAGCAGCACCGGCGAGGCGGTGACGCGGGCGGCGGCCGCGGCCGGCGTGACGACCAGGGTGAGGACCAGCAGCGCGCCGACGACCTGCACCGACAGGGCTACCGCGAGCCCGAGCACGAGCATGAAGGCGAACGACAGCCCGCGCACCGGCACCCCGCGGGCCTCGGCGACATCGGGGTCGGCGCTGGCGAAGGTCAGCGGTCGCCACATCACCGCCAGGGCGAGAAGGACCACGGCGGAGGTGCCGAGCAGCCAGGCCATCTGCGGGGTGTCCACGGCGACGATCTGGCCGGTGAGCAGGCCGAACTTGTTCGCGGCCCGGCCCTTGTACAGGGCGAGGAAGAGCACGCCGAGGCCGAGGCCGAACGGCATGAGGATGCCGATCGCCGAGTTGCGGTCCCGGGCGCGTGCCCCCAGGACGCCGATGGTGCCGGCCGCGACGAGCGAGCCGACGATCGAGCCCGCCACGACGTTCGCCTCCAGCAGCAGTGCCGCCGACGCGCCAGCGAAGGACAGCTCACTGATGCCGTGCACCGCGAAGGGCAGGTCGCGCATGATGACGAACACCCCGGCCAGGCCGCCGATCAGGCCGAGGGCGGCTCCCGCGATGAGGGAGTTGCGGACCAGGGCGAGAAGCTCGCCATAGTTGTCGTAAGCGAAGACCTGCTGCCAGATCCCGTCGGCGAGTGTCATGGGCGGACTCCGTCGCTCCCGTGGAGTTCCTGTGTGTGGTGAGGCTGGACGGCCGGCTCGTCGGGGGCTCCGACGACCACGACTCGGCCGTGGACGCGGACGACGTCGACCTGGGTGCCGTACAGCCTCGACAGCGACTCGGAGGTCAGGACCTCCTCCGGGGTGCCGACCCGGTGGCCGCCCGGTGCCAAATACAACACTCGGTCCACCAGGTCCAGCACGGGGTTGATCTCGTGCGTGACGAAGACGACTGCCGTGTCGTGCGAGCGGCGCCGGGTGTCGATCAGCTCGGTGACGGCTCGTTGGTGCTTGAGATCGAGGGAGAGCAGCGGCTCGTCGCACAGCAGGATGCGCGGATCAGTGGCCAGGGCCTGTCCGATACGTACGCGCTGGCGTTCGCCTCCGGACAGCAGGCCGACGGGGACGTCGGCGTAGGCCGCTGCCCCGACCGACGCGAGGATCTCGTCCACCCGGCTGCGGACGGCGCGGGTGCTCGGCCGCAGTCCGAAGCGGTGGCCGTCGATGCCGAAGCGCACCAGGTCGCGGGCGCGCAGCATCGCCTGCGCGGAGAGCGTGGCCTGCTGGGGGACGTAACCGATGTGCCGGGCGGCGTCGCGCGGTGCCCGGCCCAGGACGGTCAGCGTGCCCGCGGACAGTTGCTGGCGGCCGAGCAGGGCCTTCACGAGGCTGGTCTTGCCCGATCCGTTGGGGCCGAGTACGGCGAGGAACTCCCCGGGTCGTACGTCGAGTTCAAGGCCGCGCCACACCGCACGTTCGCCGTATGACAGGGCGGCGTCGCGCAGGCTGATCACCGGGGCGGTGCCGGCGTCGGCACCGCCCGTCTCGGTCCTGGTGCTGCCCTGGCGGGCCTGCGGTACGGAGGCCACGACCGGCCGCCTCACTTGTCCAGGGCGCTCGCGAGCGCGTCGACGTTGGAGGTCATCCAGCCGAGGTAGTCCTTGTCTTTGGGCAGTGTCTCGGTGACGGCGACGACGGGGATAGCGGCCGTCTTCGCCGCGTTCTCGACCTTCTCGCTCTGCGGTCCGGAGGTCTGGGCGTTGTAGACCAGCGCCTTGACCTGCTTGCCGCTGTACAGAGCCAGGGTCTCCTGCAGGATCTTCGGGGAGACGTCGTCGCCTTCCTCGATCGCCTCGCTGAACCCCTCGGGCGTCTTGTTCACCAGACCGCTCACCTCGGTCATGTAGAGCGGCACGGGTTCGGTGATGCCGATGGCCTCGCCGCCGTGCTTCTTCTTGATGCCGGCTTCCTTGGTCTCCAGCAGCGTCAGCTTCGCCTTGAATGTCTCGGCGTTCTTGGTGAAGGTCGCCGCGTTCGCCGGGTCGGCCTTGCCGAGGGCGGTGGCTATTCGGTCGGCGATCTTGGCGACGGTGGGGAAGTCGTACCAGACGTGCTCGTTGAGCTCACCGCCCTTCGGGGCGGTCTTGCCGGACACCTTGACCGCGTTGATCACCTCGGTGGAGGAGTTGTCGCCGCTCTTGAGCATGCGGTCTACGAAGTCGTCGTAGCCGCCGCCGTTCTCGATGACGACCTTCGCCTTCGAGATGGCCAGCTGGTTCTGGGTGTTGGCCTCGTAGGAGTGCGGGTCCTGGTCGGGGTCGCTGATGACCGAGGTGACGGAGACCTTGTCGCCGCCGATCTGCCGGACGATGTCGCCGTAGACGTTCGTGGAGGCGACCACCGGGATCGCGGACGCGGAGGCCGGGCTCGCCGAGGTGCTCCCGTCGCTTCCGGAGTCCGACGAACTGCCGCAGCCTGCCAGCAGGGCGAGGGAGGCGCCTGATATCAGGGCCACCAGGCGACGGGACGGGAACGTGGGCATGGATCCTCCACAGATGGGGCGATGTCACCGCCACGCTAGATGGAAATGAATGTCAAGACCAGATTCCAGCCCGATCGATATGAAAATCGTTGCCAAGTGTTGACTTCTCTGGCAGTGCTCGCAGATCCCGGTGTGCTCGACCTCGGCGAACCCACGGTCGCTGCGGCCACGCCGTCGGCCCAGCGCTCGACGGCCTCCGCCTCCACGACCTGGCTCAGGGCGCACCGACGGCAGACGAGAAAGTGGCGATGCCCGTCGGCCGGCGCGGGCGTAGGGCCGCTCCCCGGCCTTGTCCCGTACGACGTCCACGTGCCCGTCCCGCTCCAGCATCCGCAAGGTCCGGTACACCGTGGTGAGTCAGACCGCGGTTCCTCCGGCCGCGCGTGCCTCGTGCAGCTCCCGCTCGGAGGCGAAGTCGGGGGAGCTGTGGAGTGCGCGCAGCACGGCGCTCCGCTGCCGGGTCGAACGCCAGGCCGGCAGCCGCTCGGTGCTGGTCGGGGGGTGGTCGCTGGGGCAGGACAGCAGATGCGCGAGATGGGCGTGGGTGGTCAGGCGGGGGTGTCACGTCACGAGCTCGACTCGGGGCAGCTGATGGAGGTCAGTAAGCAGATCTCGCGGAACAGGCATGTTTACGGCGAGCTCGTCACGCAGTTGCACGGAGCGGTCGTCGCCGACCTCTACACGGAGAAGGGGCACCCGGAAGACCATGAGACTGCCGATGGCGGGGCATCCACGTTCCTGCAGTTCAGATCCGGGTCATGACAGCTCGACAGGGCCGTCCGGTAACCAGCCTTCGGTGAAGCCGGCGGTGAGTAGAACGACTCCTTCAGGGAAGACCTCCCGGCGCCGTCGGCGTAACTGGTGCACCGTCCATAGGGTGTGGCCGCTGGACATGCGTAGAGGGCGGAGAACTGTGGGCTCCGCAGACGGAATCGCTGGCCGCAGGAAGCGGGCGGCCTGCCCGAGATAGTCGGCACCCGCATACAGCCGTACCTGGGGCACCGTCCACCCCCGGCAGCACGCCCCACACAGCAGCAGCCGCTGCTGCTCATCCAGGAGAAGCAAGAACGCCCGACGGTCGAACCGGGGCCACGGTACGTAGACGTCGGCCATGACCACGCCGTCAAAGTCGAGTGGCGGGCTAGCGAAGGAGGATGGGCTGGCGGGGTGAAGCCCGCCCCAGTTCGCACCCCTTGGAGCTCGCCATTCAGAGGTATGGCGTGCCGGGCGGTAGGTGCGTGTGTGTTGGCCGCGTTTTGGAATCTAGGGAGGCCGTTTTCACTCTCAGGGGGCCGAGTCTCCGACCTGGGCTTCGAGAGTTTTCGACAGATCCCACCGTGGAGTGCCTTAGGGGCCGCTGACCTGCAGCGATGGGCTGAACGTTCCAGGAATGATTGGCAGGCGTTTCGGGGGCCTTCGCGGAGAGGCCTCTGACCTGCGGCTTTAGGGTTTCCCGCAAGCCCCACGGAGGCGGGGCTTGCGTATAACCCTGCTGAAAACCCCGGTGTGGGATCTTCGGCCGGTGCGGCAAACCTCCTGGTCAGCCGACGCGCAGACGCCGCTGGGGCGGAATCCACACGGACACTTTTCCGAGCGGGCGACCTGGTAGCCCACTGACCGCCGACAGCCTAGCGGATCGTGTTGCGCGGGTGCGCCCCCATAAGGCGCTACGACTGCTCGGGAGTGGGATCGAGCCGCTGACCTGCGCCGAGGCGGGCCGCCTCAGCCCTGGTGGGGACGCGCTTGCGGTGCGGTGTGATGGCCGGTATTCCCCGGCGAGCCAGGGCGTCGCGGTGGATACCGCGCAAGGCGCCGACGTAGACGATGCCCATACAATCCGGCAGGACATCCTTGAGCATGGTGAACTGGCGCACGGCCACTGCTGCTTCGTCCTCGTACTCGCCGCCGGCGACGTAGGCGAAGGAGAGGATGACGCGGGTCCAGTAGCCATTGGACCGGCTGCCTCCTTCAACACCCGCCCCACCCGGCATGCCGCAGCAGCCGCGCTGGCCCCCGCCGACGGGCGCAGCGGAGAGATCGGCCACCACTTCGTCGCGGACCTCGACATGACCTACAGCGGGCGTCGCTGTTCGTTGCGTCGCCTCCATCGTGGCGGAAGCCATCACCCGTCGAGTGGTGAAGGTGCTGCTTCACGCCATCTGAACGGGGCGCACGGGCGTCGCCTTCCGGTCCGGCGCTGCGGGGTCACGCCATCCAGAAGAAGACCGCCGTCATGCGCTTGTCTTCCAGGGCGCTGCCCCAGTAGCCGGTGGCGCTGTGGATCATGTTGGCGGTGTAGAGGAGCACCGGTTGTACCTGTGCGGTACGCGTGCGTCCTCGGTGAAGGAGTCGGGCGGGACGAAACGTGTGCCCAGGGCGTCGACCAGGTTGTTGTGGGGGGCCGTCACCAGGTTTCCGCCGAGTCTGCCGTCGGGCAGGCTCTGCCGGTAGAAGCTGGTTCCGCAGTCCTTGGGCACTTGGGGGTTGAGGTAGAGCACGGCTGCGTAGCGGCACAGTGCGCGGGAGTCGGTGTGCGGGCGGGGCTCGCATTCGTCCCTGCCGACGACCTGGATGCAGTTGTGATTGAGGGTGCCGCCGCCGGGGGCAGTCTCCTGCCATAACCGGCGCGCGCCGGTGGCTTTCTTGACCAGCCTGTCGACGCGGGAGAGTTCCTCCGGTTCGAGCCCCGGCATGGTGCGGAGGCCTGGCCAGCTCTCGGGCTTGTACGGGTGGCCCTCGACCCAGTCGTCCTTGGCGAGGCAGCGGGCGCGGACGGCGTCGGCATCGGGCAGCACATCGTCCAGCACCCAATAGTCCCGGCCGGGTGTGGGTTTGCGGTAGGGGAGTACTGGGAGCGCCGGGGTCCTCGGGGGGTGTGGAGGCATGTCGGGGACCCTAGAGCGCGCAGGCGCCATCGCTCCCCCGTGAATCGGTCAATCTTCCGTCAACTCAACGCTCCTACAGATGCGGGGATCATCACAGGCCTCCCGGTCTCGTCGCGCTCCCCTCGCCGCCACCGCCGAGATCGCCCGCGTGCAGATCTGGCAGTGGCTAGCGTCTGCGAACGCCTCGACTGCCCGCAACGTGCAGTGCCACTGCTCGGCCGCCCGCTGCGGATCGACCAGAACAGCAGCACCGCCACCGCCGTGAAGTGCCACGCCTCTGGGGCAGATGGTCTCCGTCGACAATGGACTGATGGGTACCGACGTCGGCCGACCGGAACCTGTCAGATACCGATGGCAGGGCAACGGGCCGCCTATCCTGGTCTACAGGGTAGTAGTCGGTCTGCGACTGTAGACGATCTTTTGGGGAGGCCGTTCCATGGCGGACGCGTACGGTGAGCGCAGGCCTGCGGGCGAGCTGGAGTCCAGTGTTCTGGCTGCGCTGTGGGCGGCGGGCAAGCCCCAGTCGGCGGCGGAGGTCAGAGCGGCGCTACCGCAGCCGCTGGCCCGTACCACGGTGGCGACGCTGCTGGCCCGCCTCCATGAGAAGGGGGCGGTCGGCCGCAGTCCCGGCGGGCGCGGGTTCGTGTACTTTCCCGTGGATGACTCGCACGGCCTGACCGCCCGCCGGATGCACCGCGAGCTGGACCAGGACGGCGAGCGCAGCATCGTGCTGGCCCGGTTCGTCCAAGGTCTCAGCCCCGCCGATGAGGCAGAGCTCAGGAGGCTGCTGGAGGGAGGCAGTCAATGATCGTCCTGCTGCTGATCCCCCTCGCCCTGCCCTGGATCCTGCCGCCGCTCGCCCGCCGGACGGTGGGTCGGGTGCGGCCCGAGATCGCACTGTGGACGATCACCGCCGCCACCGTCGCGCTGGCCGTGGGGGTCGTGGCGTGCCTGGGGGCTCTGCTGTTGCCCCTCGCTCTTGCGATCCCGCAGCTGGCCGCCGTATCGGACCTGATCCAGCCGCTCCAAGCTGGCCCGAAGCTGCTGGTCCTGGGCGTTTCCGCGCTCGCCGCCGGGTTCCTCACGATCACTGGCGTGACCATGGTCCGGCGCGGAGTGTCGGAGGCGAAGCGCCTGCGCACCGCCCAGGTCGATATTGCTCATCTCCCGGACGCCGGAGGGCTGTGCGTTCTGGACGACCCCCGCCCGGATGCCTACGCCCTACCCGGCGGCCTGCGCAGCCCGGGTCGGATCGTCGTAACCACCGGCATGCTGCGCTGTCTGGATCCGCGCGAGCGCGAGGCCCTCCTGGCCCACGAGCGCGCCCACCTCGCCGCGCGCCACCACCTCTTCCTCGCCGCCGCGCAGCTCGCCGGGTGGTGCCATCCGGCGCTGGGCGCCGTCCTCCCTCACGTCTCGTTCGCCGCCGAACGGGCTGCGGATGAGGCTGCTGCCCACGCCGCCGGCGGCCGGATGCTTACCGCGCAGGCCGTGGGCCGCGCGGCGCTGGCTGCCACCCGCGGCCGAGAGCGGTCCGTCCTCGCGGCCGGCGCCGTCACCGGACCTGTACCCGCCCGGGTGAGGGCCCTGCTCGCCCAGGCGCCCGCCCGGCGCCTCGTTCCAGCACTGCTGGCCATGGTCCTGCTGTGCGCCTCAGCCGGCGCTTCCTCCCTGGCCGGGGCCGTCTGGCTGCACCGTGGCGTCGAGATCGCCCAGGGCGAGCACCCCGCCGACTGAGTCGGGCCGTAGCCCGCGACGCCCGGGCGGGCGGACGGTGGGCAGGGCTGACACGACGGTGGGGTGCGGGGACGCGTGGACCAGCGGGTAGTCGATCTCGCCCTGCGACGGGTCCACCGGCCAGGCCAGGTGTTCGCCGTCCAGGGAGAAGCGGGCGTCGACGCCCTTCTTGTTGCCGCGGGCGTCGAGGCGGATCCAGCGGTCCGCCGACGCGAGGTGGACCGCGGTGGGGCCGTGCAGGACGAAGCCGCCTCCCTGCTCCTGATGTACGCGGTCGCCGTCGCACCGCGGGCTGCATGATCGCCACCGGCACCTGGGGGTGCATCATCGCGGGAACGGGAGCCGCCCCTGCCCATGAGCACGGCGCAGCAGCGGGCGGCACAGCTCCTGCCCCGTCTACAGGCCCCGCCGACGCCCGCACGGTCGTCGGCGGTGAGTCACGGCAATGACCCTGGACGAATCATGGGCAGCCGCACATGGAACTCGGCGCCAGTCGGAGAATCGGCGATCCACACGTGGCCGCCGTGAGTAGTGACCACGTCGCGGACGATCGAAAGCCCAACCCCACACCGCCGGAGTTCCGGTCGCGGGCGGACTGGACTCGGAAGAATCGGTCGAAGACCTGCTCGCGGTGGGCGGCGACGACCCCCGGACCGTCGTCGGCCACGACCAGCTCGGCCGCAGGGCCCACCTCAACTCCGCCGGCGTTCCCGTACGTGCACCCGTTCTCCTCCCCGAAGGGGAACAGACGTACGGCGATCCTGGTGCGCACGTGCCGTGAGGCGATGCCCGATGGGCGTAGCCAAAAGGGCGCGCAACTCCAATGGTTCAGGGTTGCAGGCACCTCGTGGCTCCTTCTGATGTAATCCGTGACCAGGCATCCGCGACGCTGAACGCGCACACCACAACCGCGCCATGAGGGCACTGAACGGCGTGCGTTCGGCATCCGTATTACGAGAAGCAAGAACGCCGGCGGACACGCAGCATCACCGCCTACGGGGATCTCGCGCGCCGCAGCACGTTGAGGTCCGCCCATCAGCAACTCGCAAGGCTGCTCCTTCACTTCAGGACGGTGAGGCGCCGATTTTTGACCGGCAAAGGAGATTGAAGTTGGAAAAGTCGGAGCCCGTTACCGAATTGAACGTCGCCAGCGCCGACACGTATGTGATGAAGAAACTTCCGGAGGTCACCCTGGCCTTCTGGATCATGAAGATTGCCGCGACGACCCTCGGCGAGACGGCTGGTGACCTCTTCGCCCAGACCCTCAAAGTCGGCTACTTTCTCACCACAATCGCACTTTTTCTGATCTTCATCGTCACGCTGGTCATTCAGCTCAGGTCCAAGCGCTACAACCCCTTCTTCTACTGGACCGTCATTCTGTCCACCAGCACGGCCGGCACCACGATGTCCGACTTCATGAACCGCGACGCCAGCGCCGATTACCTCTCCGACGGGGCCACATCGCTGGGCTGGGGGCCGCAGGGTCTTGGATGGGGATACCCCGCCGGCGCCACGATCCTGACCTCGATCCTGATCGCCATCTTCATCGTCTGGAAGTTCAGCGGGCTGACGTTCTCCATCCGCGACATCACCACCTTCCGCGGAGAGGCCCTCTTCTGGTCGGCGATTCTCGTGTCGAACACGCTCGGGACTTCCATGGGTGATTTCCTGTCCGACAGCTCCGGTCTCGGATACGCGGGTGGCGCGCTTCTCGTCGCCGGGCTGCTTTCCGTGCTCCTCGCCCTCATGCGCGTACCTGTCGTGCCGAACGTCCTGCTGTTCTGGATCGCCTTCGTGCTCACCCGCCCCCTCGGGGCCACCGCCGGTGACTTCCTGACCAAGCCCATCGCCAAGGGCGGCCTCGACCTTGGCACGGCGGGCTCGTCGGCCGTGCTCCTTGCGATCCTCATCGGCCTCATGGGTTTCGCTCATATGCAAGAGCGGAAGAAAACCGTCCCGCGAAACGAGCTCCTTCCTCAGAAGTCCTGAGGGCAAAGCGACAAGCGGGCTTTGCTGCTCCCTCCGCTCTGCGAATGCCCTTTCAACCGCCGAGCGGGACCAATGCATTTACCTGCACGGCAGGCAGGACAGGGATACCGCTCACTCCTGATGATCGGGGCACCCCGCGCCGGCCTACGTATGTGCAGCGCCGTCACAGGCCGGGGTTTCCACGACGGCGGGGCCGACGTGTTCAGGATGTGTTCAGGCTAGGGCTGGCAGCGTCCGCGGCATGACATACGAGACGCATCAGGCCACCGACTCCGACGCGCCCGCCGCGGCACGCCGCAACAAGGTCCCCGAGATCACCGTGTTCTTCTGGGTGATCAAGGTGTTGTGCACCACCGTGGGCGAGACCGCGGCGGACTTCCTGAACGCGCAGCTGGGCTTGGGCCTCACGGGCCCTCCGCGGTGATGACGGCCCTCTTGGCGTTCGCCCTGCTCGCGCAGTTCCGCACGGCGGCCTACCGGCCCGGCGTCTACTGGCTGGTCGTGGTGCTGGTCAGTGTCGTCGGCACGCTGGTCAGCGACAACCTCACGGACAATCTGGGTGTGCCGCTGGAGGTCACGACCGCCGTGTTCGCGGTGGCGCTGGCGGCCACCTTCGCCTGCTGGTTCAAGGCGGAGGGGACGCTGTCCATCTACCGCGTCGACTCGGTGCGCCGCGAGGGGTTCTACTGGGTGGCGGTGCTGTTCACCTTCGCGCTGGGCACGGCGGCCGGCGACCTGGTGGCGGAGCGGATGTCGTTGGGCTTCGCAGCAGTACGTCCCTGAGTGCGTGATCGTCCTCGACGACGAGGATGCGCTGTCGCATGTCAGACGGCGGCCGGGCGCTGGTCGCCCGCGCGCCACAGGTACGCAGAGGCCAGGAGAGACAGCCAGGCAGTGGCGAAGAGCCAGCTCCCGATGACATCGGTGAACCAGTGAACCCCCAGGTAGACGCGGGTGAGTCCGACGGCCGCGCCCCAGAGCCCGATCAGAAGGACCGCGGTCCGGGGCACCCGGAGGCCGCGCAGGTACAGGGCGGCGATCAGGAGCCCGGCGGTCATCGCGGCGGTGGTGGTGTGCCCGGAAGGAAAGGACCAGCCCGAGGCGTGCGTGGCCCAGTCGCCGATCGCGGGACGCGGGCGGGCGATCAGCGCCATCGCCGCGTAGCGCAGGGCTTGCCCCGCTCCGAGGCACGCGAGCAGTGCGGCGTTGGTGAGGGCCCGCTGCCGTGTGGTGCGGCCCGCGAACATGCCCGCCAGCAGGAGCAGGGCGTACGGGATGACTCCGGTGCCGGTGTGGGTGAGGGCGCGGGCCACTGCGGAAGCTGCGACCGGACGGTGCTCCACGGACCAGCGGTGCAGGCTTGTGTCGGCGGGCAGCAGATGGTGCGGGGCGCGCACGACACACATCGTCAGCAGCGCGAAGAGCGCCGCCGCGGTCAGGGCCAGCCACCCGGCCAGCCGGGTGATCCGGGCGCGAGTCATGTGCCGGCCACAAGCGGACGCAGCGGGCCGCTCTTCAGCCGCTCGGCCAGGGCCCTTTGATTCCGCCGGACGCCCCAGGCCGAGACGAAGGCCACGGATGCGCCGACGAGGAACCCGGCGAGCACGTCGTGCGGGTAGTGCACGCCTACCCAGACCCGGGAGGCGGTCATCAAGACCGCCGCGACCAAGGCGAGGATGCCGAGGCGGCGCGATACGAAGAGCAGAGCGACGGCGGCCGCGGCGGCGAGGGCGGAGTGGTTGCTGGGGAAGGACCAGTCACCGTGCGCGGGGCACGCCTCCAGCGTGGGCACCTTGAGGATCTGGCACGGCCGGTCCTCGCGCACAGCGAGCTTGAGCAGAGCGTCCCCGCCGAAGGCGAGGAGGGTGATCAGCGGGACCGCGAGGGCAGTGACCACCTCGGGGGTGCCCGCGCGCCGGGCCCGCCACCACCCCGCCACCATCAGCAGGGCGAACAGGGCCAGTCCGTAGGTCGACCAGACGGAGATCAAGGTGTCCAGCCAGCCCGGAGCAGTGCGGGCGAGGTCGATCACCTCGGTATAGGCAGAGCCGTCGATGTGCCAGCCGTCGTATGCGGGGGTCATCCAACGGATCCGTTCTGCTGCTTGCCGGTCCGACGGGAGCGGAGCAGCTCGATCGCCAGGGGCAGCAGGGACACGGCGACGATGAGGCCGACGATCGGCAGCAGGTACCGGTCAACGTTGGGAATGGAGGAGCCGAGCGCGTATCCCGCCAGCACCAGTCCTACCGTCCAGACCAGACCGCCGATGACCTGCCAGAGCGTGAAGGTGCGTGCCGGGACGTTGAGCGCGCCGGCGAGCGGGTTGAGAACCGTACGCACCACGGGCACGAAGCGCGCGAACACGATGGCCTTGGCGTGCCCGTACCTAGCCAGCAGCTCCCGGGCACGCTCGGCACCCTCGCGGAGCCGCTTGGACTGGCTGCGGGCCACCAGGGCCCCACCCGCGCGGCGCCCGATCAGGTATCCCACCTGCGCGCCGGCCAGCGCGCCGGCCACGGAAACGGCCAGGACCACCGGCAGTGAGAGCGTCGCACCCTTGTCCGCAGTTCCGGCGCACAGCAGGCCCGCGGTGAACAGGAGCGAGTCCCCGGGCAGGAAGAACCCGACCAGCAGCCCGGTCTCCGCGAACATCACCACCGCTATGCCCAGCACGCCGAACGTCGCCAGAAGGGAATGGGCGTCGAGCAGGTTGACCGCGAGGTCGGTTGCGGCGTGCACGGTAGCGGCCATGCCAGTGGGGCCTCTCAAAGGAATCGGAAGAGGGCAGCCGGGCGGAGCACCCGGGCGACTACAGCCTCGTAGACGGTCTACTGAACTGTAGACGATCGTGAAGTAAGGACGAGGTCAATGGCCGGGTCATCAGCCGACCGCAGACCGGCCGGCGAACTGGAGGCGAGCGTGCTCGGTGCCCTGTAGGCCGCGAAGAGGCCGCAGACAGCAGTCAGGAGGCGCCTGGCCGGCGGCCGTGCGTTCCCGTCAGCCGTTGTTGAACAGCCGGTAGACCTCGACGCCCAGTGTCTGGGCCAGGGATGGCAGCCGGAGCCTGGCGCTGACTCGCACACGGCCGACGACCTGGAGCAATGCGGAACACGACAGCCGCGCCGCTCCTGCTGGCAGCCGCGTCCCTGCAGACATGTGCCGTTTGGGCCGAACACATACAAGCCCTACCTGTGGAGCCAGAACTGCGTAGGAGGCCAGGTGTCCGGCGGTCGGGAAGGTGCCGCCGTCGCCGGCCCGATGAGTGTGCGGGCTCCGGTCCTGACCCTATTCCGGGCATCGAGATCAGAAGCTTCGAAAGAGATTGGCCCTCCAGGGGTTCCTCGATCCTCGTGGCGAGGAGTTTGCGCTGGTCAAGGACAGTCTTCATCAGCCCGGAGAGGCTGTGGACCGCCGCGCCCGTGCCGGGGACGACGACGTCTTGCTCGTTCAGCGCGGTGAAGACGTCGTCGGCCTGACGCTCGGCCATCCGCGGGGCCTTGGCCCGTATCAGGCTGACCAGCCTGCGGCGTCGGACATTCCTCAACTGGGCCGGAGAGCGGAACCGTTCGAGCGTCAGCAGCTTGATCGGGAGGGCGGTGAAACCGGCAGCGATAAGGGACTCGGTCGGACCGCAGCTTTGATGTGCTCGGCTTCGGAGGGATCGGGGTTGCACACGGGACGCGCGGCTGACATTACGGTCGCACGCGGGAGGGGAAGCCGACCTCGCCGTCGGCAAAGCTCTGAGCTGCAATGATGCGTTGAGCGTTCCGAAAAAGGGGGCGGAGCGTTTTCGGCTGCATCCGCAGGACGGCTCTGACCTGGGCTTTTGAGGTTTGCCGCAAGCCCCACGGAGGCGGGTTTGAGCTGCCGCTGAAAGCAGCCCAGGACAGGGTAGCGGATACGGACCGGCCGACGGGGACGGGCCCTGCCGGAGTGTGGGGTCTCTGGGGGGTTGACACGGGGAAGGTGTGAGTGGTGTATTACTCACATGAGTTCGACAGGGACGCGACAGCTCTCCACCGCCGACGCCCGGCGCGCGGAGGTTCTGGCCACCGCTGCCGGGGCCTTCGCGGCGCGGGGCTACTACGGCACCTCCACCACCGAGGTGGCCAACGGTGCCGGGATCTCGCAGTCGTATCTCTGCCGGCTCTTCCCCGACAAGGAGGCGCTGTTCGTCGCCGTCGTCGAGGACTGCGGGCGGCTGGTCCGGGAGCGGCTCGCCGGGGCGGTCGTCGAGGTGGGGAGTGTCGCGCCGGCGGATGTGCTGGATGCGATGAGGGATGCGTACGCGCATCTCATCGCGGACCGGGATGACCTGCTCAGGGTGTTGATGCATGCGAACTGCGCGGCGAGCGAGCCCGCGATCAAGGCGGCCGTGCAAGGGGTGTACGCACGGCTCGTCGAGTACGTGCGGTCGGCTTCGGGTGCGCCCGACGAGTTGATCCAAGGGTTCTTCGCCGCCGGGTTCCTGTGCAATGTCGTGGTGTCCATCGGTGCGACGGACGTCGATGCGCCCTGGGTCAGGACCCTGCTCGCGGGTGTCCGGCACTACTGAGCAGGGCAGGGCCGCACACACTCCGCGGCTTCTTCTTTCAGTCAATTAGTGAGTGATTGATCACTCTTTCCTTCGGAGGGGACATGGCAACCGTGACGGAAGCGCCACCGGACATACGGCAGGGTCCCGCCCTCGCCGCTCTCGCGACCGCGCAGTTCCTCGTCGTGCTGAGCACCTCGATCGTGAATGTCGCGCTCCCCGCCCTCGCGGACGGGCTGACCATGTCTCCCGCCGCCCTGTCCTGGGTCGTCAACGCCTACGTCCTCGCCTTCGGCGCACTCCTCCTTCTCGGCGGACGGCTCGCCGATCTGCTCGGCCGGCGCCGGGTGTTCGCCGTGGGCATGGCCGTTTTCGCGCTCGCCTCGCTCGCCGCCGGTCTCGCCCCGTCCGCCCCCGTCCTCATCGCGGCCCGCGCCGTCCAGGGCGCGGGCGCGGCTCTCCTCGCGCCCGCCGCGCTCGCGCTGGTGCTGGGCGTCTTCCCGCCCGGAGCCGGCCGGGGCAGGGCGCTCGGTGTGTGGGGCGCGGTCTCCGGGGCGGGAGGGGCGGCCGGGGTGCTGCTCAGCGGGGTGCTCACCGAGCTGTACGGCTGGCCCGCGGTCTTTCTCGTCTCCGTGCCCGTCGCCGCCGTTTCCCTCGCCGCCACGCTCGTCCTCGTCCCCGCCGACGAGCCCGCAGGCGGCGAGGTCGACATCCTGGGCGCGCTCACGTCGACCGCCGGGCTGACCGCGCTCGTGTACGCCCTCACCGCCAAGAACCCCCTCGCGGGAGCCGCGGGCCTGGTCCTCCTTGCCGTCTTCGCCGTACGGCAGAAGCGGGCCAGGACTCCCCTCGTACCGCCGCGGCTTCTGCGTACGGGCAAGGTCACCGTCGCCAATGCCGCCATGACGCTGCTCGGCGCGGTCTGGGTCGGGCTGTTCTACTTCCTGCCGCTCTACCAGCAACAGGTCCTCGGATACGGGCCGTTGGCGGCAGGACTCACCCAACTCCCGCTGGCGCTGAGCGTCGTCGCCGCGTCCGTGCTCGCACCCCGGCTGCCCGCCCGTGCCGGGACGCCCGCGGCCCTCGCTGCACTCACCCTCGGACTCCTCTGGCTGTCCCGCGCGCCCGACGACGCAGGGTTCGCCGTCGATCTGCTCGGCCCCTCGCTCCTCATCGGCGCGGGACTGGGAGCCGCGTTCGTACGGCTCACCGCCCTGTCCACCCAAGACGTGCCACCCGCCGACTCCGGTCTGGCCGGGGGCCTGATCAACACCACGCGCCAGCTCGGCGGAGCACTCGGCCTCGCCCTGATGACGGCCATCGCCCCGACAGCGGCCGGCCACAGTGCCGCATTCGCCACCGCGGCGGTCCTCGCCGCGCTCACCACTCTCACGACGCTCACCAGGAGGAAGCAGTCATGACCACCAAGCCGTACGTCTCCGGGCACTACACGCCCGTCGTCGACGAGATCACCGCGCACGAGCTGATCGTCCACGGGACCATCCCGCCCGAACTGAGCGGCCGCTACTTCCGCAACGGCCACAACCCCAAGCCCGGCCACACGCCCACCCACTGGTTCAAGGGCAGCGGCATGATCCACGGGCTGCGGCTGCGCGGCGGCCGCGCCGAGTGGTACCGCAACCGCTGGGTCCACACCCCCGCGCTCGACGGTGTCCCCTATATGGGTGCCGACGGGATACCCAATCTCAAGGCCAGCGACGCCGCCACGCATGTCATCGAGCACGCGGGCCGGATCCTGGCGCTCCAGGAGGTGAACCTGCCCTACGAGATGACGCCCGAGCTGGACACCGTCGGCGCGTACGACTTCGGCGGCAGGCTGAACACTGCGATGACCGCGCACCCCAAGACCGACCCGGTCACCGGCGAACTGCACTTCTTCGGCTACGGGCCCTTCCCGCCGTATCTCACGTACTACGTCGCCGACGCCAAGGGCGACATCGTGCGCTCGGAGGTCGTCGACGGCGCGGGCCCGTCCCTGATGCACGACTTCGGCATCACGGCCCGGCATGTGATCTGGCTCGACCTGCCGGTCGTCTTCAACCCGGCCGAGCAGTCAGGAATCCCGTACCGCTGGAGCGACACCTACACCCCGCGCATCGGCGTCATGCCGCGCACCGGGCCCGCCAAGGTGCGGTGGTTCGAGGTCGAGCCCGGCGCGCTGCTGCATGTGGCCAACGCGTACGAGGACGAGCGCGGCCGGATCGTGCTGAGCGGGCCGCGCTACGACCGCGGCGCCTGGGAGCAGACGTGGAAGTGGTGGATCGGCGCGCCCGGTTACGCGCCCCAGCCGATGGTCGGCGCGACCGGCCACCGCTGGATCCTCGACCCGGCGACCGGCACCGCGAGCGAGGAGGCGGTGGACGACCTGGTGACCGAATTCCCCACCATCAACGAGGACCTGACCGGCCTGCCGAACCGCTTCAGCTACTCCGTCGCCTTCCCCGGGCCGGACCTGAGCGAGTACGCCATCGCCAAGCACGACCACACCACCGGCGCACGGGAGCTGGTGCCCATGGGCCGCGGCCGGATGCCCGGCGAGGCCGTGTTCGTACCGGCCGAAGGCGGCACCCGCGAGGACGACGGCTATCTGCTCACCGTCGTCAGCGATCTGGACCGGGACGCCTCGCAGCTGCTGATCCTCGACGCTTCCGCGCCCACCGGGCAGCCCGTTGCTACGGTCGAACTGCCGCGCCGGGTGCCGTCCGGGATCCACGGCTCCTGGATCGCCGACGCCGACGTCGAGATCGACAACAACACCGAGGATGGTGCGGCATGATCACCACGCGTCACGAGATCACGATCGCGGCCCCCGTCGAGACCGTCTGGCAGCTGCACACCGACGTCGCCACCTGGCCGACCTGGAACTCCGGCATCGACCTTGCCGCGCTCGACGGTGAGCTGAAGGTGGGCACGAGCTTCCGCTGGCTCACCCACGGCCTGGACATCACCTCGACGGTCACGGAGATGGAACCGGGCCGGTCCATCGCCTGGGGCGGACCCGCCGCGGGCATCGACGGGATCCACCGCTGGACCTTCGAGCGGACCGGCGACGGCGGGACGCGGGTCGTCACCGAGGAGTCCTGGGCTGGGGCGCCGGTCGACGCGGACCCGGCCGGGATGCTCGCCGCCCTCGAACAGTCCCTGGTCGCCTGGCTGGACGAGCTCAAGCGCACTGCGGAGCTGGAGAGCTAGGGCCTGTCGTTCGGATCTTGCCGGGTTCGACGCGTGGCGGCCGGCACCGGGGAGACCGGTGCCGGCCGATGGGCTTGGGTCAGCGTGAAGTGGCCTTCGCAGCCCTGGTGATGAGGGCGCTCACGGTCTCCGGCCGGGAGACCGTCACGGCGTGCGAGGCCCTCGTCTCGACAGTCCTGGCGTGGGCCCGCCCGGCCATGAAGCGGAGAGCGGCCGCGGGAATGTTCTTGTCCTCGGTGGTGACGAGGGCGTACGAGGGGATGTCCTTCCAGGCGGTCCCGGTCGTCTTCTCCTCCAGCGCGGTGACGGCGACCGGCCGCTGGGTCACGGCCATGAGCTCGGCGGTCTGCGCCGGGACGTCCCCGGCGAACTGCCCGCGGAACTTGTCCTGCTTGATGGTGAGTTCGGTGCCTGTCCCTCCGCCGGGCAGCGGGTACTCGGACGGGCTGGTGGTGGGCGGCAGGGTCGAGCCGGGGAACTTGTTCGTCAGTTCCAGGGCGCTCTCGCCCTTCTCGGGTATGAAGGCGGCCACGTAGACGAGCGCCTTGACGTTCGGGTTCCCCACCGCGGCCTCGCTGATCACGCTGCCGCCGTAGGAGTGGCCGGCCAGGACGATCGGGCCCTTGACGGTCTTGAGCGCACTGGCCAGATAGTCGGCGTCGCTGCCGAGGCCGCGCAGCGGATTCGCCGGGGCGATGACCGGATAGCCCTCCCGCTTCAGTCGCTTGATCACACCGTTCCAGCTGGACGCGTCCGCGAACGCACCGTGCACGAGCACCACGGTCGGCTTCGGCTCGGAGCCGTGGTGGCCGGACTGGTGGGACGGAGCGGCCGAGACGGATCCGGCAGCCTGGGTGGCCAGCACGGTGACGCCGGCCAGGAGTGCGCCGCCGGCGGCGAGCAGACCGCGACGGGACCGGGGCGAGGAAATGTGGGGCATGGCGGTGATTCCTCCTGTGAGTTGCGGTGGTTGTCGCGGCTGTCAGTGGGCGGTGTGCAGCACGGTGTGCAGTGTGGAGACGGCCTGGGCGATCGCGGCACCGGCGGCATTGGTCTCGCGCAGCGCGTTGAGCATGACGAAGTCGTGGATGATGCCCTGGTAGCGGGTGGCCACCACGGGGACACCGGCGGTGCGCAGCCTGTTCGCGTACGCCTCGCCCTCGTCGCGCAGGACATCGGCCTCGGCGGTGATGACCAGGGCCGGGGGCAGATCACGGAGTTGCTCCGTGGTGGCGCGCAACGGCGAGGCGGTGATCTCGGCGCGCTGGGCGGGGTCGGTCGTGTACTGGTCCCAGAACCACTGCATGGCGTCGCGCCGCAGGAAGTAGCCCTCGGCGAACTGGCGGTACGAGCGCGTGTCGAAGGCGGCGTCGGTGACCGGGTAGAAGAGCACCTGCTGAACCAGCGGGACATCGCCCCGTTCCTTGGCCATCAGGGTCAGCGCGGCGGCCATGTTGCCCCCCACCGAGTCGCCGGCCACGGCCATCCGCCCGGCGTCCACGCCCTTCGCCGCCCCCTCGGTCACGACCCAGCGGGCCACGGCGTAGTTCTGCTCGATCGCGACGGGGTAGCGGGCTTCGGGGGAGAGGTCGTACTCCGGGAAGACCACGGCCGCGCGGGCGCCTACGGCGAGTTCGCGTACGAGCCGGTCATGGGTGTGGGCGTTGCCGAAGACCCAGCCGGCGCCGTGGATGTAGAGGATCACCGGCAGGGTGCCCGTGGCATCCGCGGGCCGGACGATGCGGGCGCGGACCGTGCCGGTGGGCCCGCCCTGGACGGTCACCCACTCCTCGTCCACGTCCGGCTTCGCGGTCTCGGCCGACTGCACCTCGTCCACCGCCTTGCGCCCCTCGCCGGGGGCGAGTTCGAAGAGGAACGGCGGGTTGGCGGTGGCTTCGGCGAACGCGGCGGCGGCCGGTTCGAGGACGGGACGGACGGTGTTCGCGCTCATGTCGCACTCCTCGTGGTGGTGTGTGACCGAAAAGCTAGCGCACGATTTCCTTGTGCACAAGCTAAACGTCCACAAGTAACTTTGGTGAGAGGAGAAGGTAGGCTGAGGTGTTGCACGTCAGGAAGAAGCAGCAAGAAGCCGGCAACAAGCCAGCAAGAAGCCAGGAAGCGAAGGAAGCAGGAGGCCCGGATGAGCGCCGCCCGGCCGGCCCAGGCCGCCCCGTCCGCCGAGCGTGGCGGTGATGTCTCCCTGCTCCTGGACGACCAGCTGTGTTTCGCCCTGTACGCGGCTTCGCGCGCGGTCACCGGCCGGTACCGCCCGCTGCTGGAGGCGCTCGGGCTTACCTATCCCCAGTACTTGGTGATGCTCGTCCTGTGGGAACACAGCTCGGAGCGGGACGGAGTGCCCGTCAAGGAGCTGGGCGCCTCGCTGCACCTGGACTACGGGACTCTGACTCCGCTGCTCAAGCGCCTGGAGGCGAACGGACTGCTCAAGCGCGAGCGTCGCGCGGACGACGAGCGGGTGGTCGTGGTCAGCCCGACCGACGAAGGGCTGGCGCTGCGCGAGCGGGCCAGAGCGGTCCCCGCCGCCATCGGGGACGCGATGGGGCTGGCGCCCGACGAGACGCAGGAAGCGATGCGTCTGCTGCGCCGTCTGACGGCCAATGTGACCGGCACGGGCTGACCGGGCTCGCCGCCCTCGCGCCCCGCCCGGCTCGTTGCTCGATGCCCCGCTCGTCGGTCAATGCCCAGCTCGATGGCCGATACACCGACCTTGACGCCGCCCGCACTGCGGCATAGCGTCTCGCCCGTGCCGCACTCCGATTCCCCCGTATGCCCCGAAGCGATACTCACCGCCCCCGGCGCGCCCTTCGCCGTCGTACGGGGTGAGGACGGCGGGCTGCTCTACGCCGACGGGCCGCGCACCCTGCGGGAGTTCGTCGAGGCGACCTGGGCGTACGGCGACCGTCCCTTTCTCCTGGCGGAGAGCCGGAGTCTGACCTACGGGGAGTTCTTCGCCGAGGCATGCGCGCTCGCCCGGCGACTCGTCGACGTGTACGGGCTGCGCCCCGGCGACCGGGCCGTCGTCGCCATGCGGAATCACCCCGAGTGGCAAGTCGCCTTCTGGGCCGCCCAGTTGGCGGGGCTCGTGGCCGTGCCGCTCAATGCCTGGTGGACCGAGGACGAGTTCACGTACGCGCTCGACGACTGCACGCCCACGGTGCTCCTCGTGGACGGCGAGCGGCTGGTGCGCGTGCGGGCCTGGGCGCTGCGGCACCAGGTGCCCGGGGTCGTCTTCCACGGTGCGGCGGAAGAAGGCTTCGAGGCGTACGCGCCGGTGGACGACCCCACTCTCGCGCCGCCCGAGGTCGAGGTGCGGGCCGAGGACGACGCCACGATCATCTATACGTCCGGGACGACCGGGCGGCCCAAGGGCGCCGTCGCCACCCAGCTCGCACACGCCGGGGCCGCGCTCAATCCGCGGTACTACGCCGCCGCCGCGTCCCTCGCGCGCGGGGTGATGCCCGGGCAGGGGCGCGCGCCCGTGGCGCTGATGACGTTCCCGTTCTTCCATGTGGCGGCGTTCACCACGCTGTATTCGACGATGGCGGTCGGCGGGACCCTCGTACTGATGAGGAAGTGGGACGCCGAGCAGGCCCTCGCGCTCATCGAGCGGCACCGGGTCACGCACTATTCCGGGGTGCCGACCACCGCGCTTCAACTGCTGGACGCGGCCGAGCGGACCGGGTCGGAGCTGGAGACGCTCACGCATCTCAACACCGGCGGTGCCGCGGCCCCGCCCCGTCTCGTGGCCCGGCTGGCGGCCCGCTACGGGCAGCGGATCGAGCCGCGCAACGGCTACGGACTCACCGAGACCAGCGGCGGCGTACTCGCCAACTTCGGTGCCGGATACCGCGAGAACCCGGGCAGCGTGGGGCGGCCGACACCCGCGACCGAAGTGCGCGTCGCCGGAGGGGGCGGGCAGCCGCTGCCCGAGGGCGAGGTCGGTGAACTGTGGCTGCGCGGGCAGGCGTTGGTGCGCGGGTACTGGAACGATCCGGCCGCGACCGCCGCCGCCTTCCAGGACGGCTGGTTCAGAACCGGCGACCTGGCGACCGTGCGCGACGGGCGGGTCAGCATCGTCGACCGGCTCAAGGACATGGTCATCCGCGGCGGCGAGAACGTGTACTGCGTCGAGGTCGAGGCGGTCCTGCACGATCACCCGGAGGTCGCCGACGCGGCCGTGCTCGGCGTTCCGCACCCCGAGCTCGGCGAGGAGGTCGCGGCTGTCGTTCAGCTGCGTCCCGGGGCCGCGGTCACCGTGGACGGGCTGCGGGCGCATGTCGGCCGTACGCTCGCCGCCTTCAAGGTGCCGGCGCATGTCTTCGTACGGGACGAGCCGATGCCCCGGAATCCGACCGGGAAGATCCTCAAGCGGGAGCTGCGCGGCTTCTTGGGCGAGCAGAGGGTCTAGGTCGTGTCCGCAAAGTCTCGCCTGGCCCGCGGCGTCCTGCACGCACGCTCGCTGCGTTGCCGATACGCCCAAGTAGCTCCGCTACGAGGGCGCACCGGCGCCTTGCGATCGCACGCACCGGACGCCGCGGGCCCCGCCCTTCGGGCGGACGGCGATACTTTGCGGACACTCCCTAGGAACGGGTGACGCGCACCCGGTAGGTGCCGTCCTTCTCCCCGAGCACGGCGATGCGGACGCCGTGCTTCCGGTCGGCGAAGGTCTGGCCCGGCTGGTACGGCGCGTCCGACAGTTCCGCGTGCACATTGGGGCGGCGCGTACAGCCGCCGCTGTTCTGTCTGCTGTCCGCGACCGTCACCGGTCCCTGCCCGGTGTCTATGTCGGACTTCACGCTGTAGATCAGTACGCCCGGCTCGCACACGGCCTCGTCGTTGCCCGCCCGGGTGCGCACCTCCACCGCGTACCCCGAGTCCTCGCTCAGCGGGATGATCGCCATCTTCGAGCCGCCCGAGGTGGCCAGCGGCGTCAGCTCGTACTCCGTCGTGCCGGGCGCGGACGCGCAGCCGATCTGGTCGGCGTCCAGCCAGCCCAGCTTCCACTTGTGCCAGCCGAGCAGGTCGTTGTTCGCCCCCCAGTCCTCGGACATGATGTCCCAGTGGCCGACGGCGCCCCCGCCCTCGGCGGTGTAGAGGTCGGGCAGTCCGAAGACATGGCCGTTCTCGTGGGGCAGGACGCGATAGCCCGTCTCGGCGTACGACCCGGAGCCGTCATCCTGGCGGCTGTAGACGAAAGACGTGTTGGCCAGCGGCACGCCGTCCGCCATGGGTGCCTCGTCGTTGCCGGAGAAGGTCACGGACAGCACCGTGTCCAGCGCCGAGGGCCCGGCATTCGGCGTGACCAGTATGTTGATCAGGTCGTACGCGCTGAAGTCCACCTCCCGGTCGGCCTCGGCCGCGATGTCCTGGACCAGCTGGCGGTAGCCCGGCTCATAGGGGGAGCCGCGCTCTATCCCGTACGCGGCGAACGGCATCGGCATCCGCAGCCAGTCGGTGATCGGGGTGTGCGGACGGTAGGTGAGGCGTCCGTACGAACTGGTCCGGAACCAGTCCGTGGTCTGCGGGAAGAACTCCGCGAGCCTGTCCAGTGCCCGCCCGGGACCCTGCGCGTCCGGGAAGTCGACCATCAGGTTGAGGGCCTGGACCTCGCCTGTCGAGCGGGAGTAGCCGGCCGGGGTCGGCATGCCCTCCGACATCTGGACGCCCAGCGTGGAGCCGATGCGGCACGGCCCGAGCGCCGACTCGTCGGCGGTGGCCACCGGGCCCGCGGAGGCGCGGGTGGGGGCCGGGAGTGTGGCGCTCGCCGTGGTGAGGGCGGCGAGCGCGAGGGAGGCGAGTGCGCCGAGGGTGCCGAGACGGCGGGATCTGCCGCGTCCACCTCTTCCGTCTGTGCTGCGTGTCCTGCGAGTACTGCTTCTGCCGGTTCTGCTGGTTCTGCGTATCCGGTGGCGCGTCGGCTTCATGCAAACGCCCTTCGGCTCCGCGGCAGCAGGCCGGACCCTGGCTGCGCTTGTGCGATCAGCCTGTGACGGGCGGTGGCGGGATGCGCGCGGGGCTGGTCCGATCGTGGGTATTTGCCGCGAGGGGTGTGTGACGCAGGTCACATCGAATGCGGGAAATAACCGGGGATGGTTTCCCCGTTTGACCTCGTGTCCCCGCGAAACGGGGAAACGATCCCCGCTTACGTAGAGATACGAGGCAGACACGAAAGGGAGTGGAGCCCGTGAGCCCCGCCGCCGACACCGAAGCGCGCCGCGTCACCCGGCCGCGGGCCGACGCCCTGCGGAACCGGGAGCGGATCGTGACGGCGGCGCGCGAGACCTTCGTGGAGTTCGGACCGGACGTCCCGCTCGACGAGATCGCCCGCCGCGCCGGCGTCGGCAACGCTACGCTCTACCGCCACTTCCCGGACCGGGACTCCCTCATCCACGAGGTGGTCCTGTTTGTCCTCGCCCGCACGACGCAGCAGGCGCAGGAGGCCGCCGCCGAGGAGACGGACGCGTTCGAGGCGCTGCGGCGCTTCACCCACGCGGCCGCCGACGAACGGATCGGGGCGCTGTGCCCGCTGCTCTCGGGTGCCTTCGACAAGTCCCATCCCGATCTGACCCGTGAGAGCGCGCGCCTCGAAGAGGTCGTCGAGTCTCTCTTCGACCGCGCCCATGAGCAGGGCCGTCTGCGCGCCGATGTCGCCGTCGGAGATCTGCTCGTCGCTCTCTCCCAGCTCACCCGGCCGCTGCCGGGCACCCCGTGCCTGAACATCGACCGGTTCGTCCATCGTCATCTGGCGCTGTTCCTCGACGGACTCGAAGCGCCGGCGCGCTCCGAACTGCCGGGCACCGCCGCGACCTTGGAGGACCTGCGTGCCGATTAATTCAGTTGGCTTCGCGGGTCCTACCTACAACTCTTGATCACGTCTCTCTGACCACGTCCGTTTTGACCTCTCCGCACCCTTAGGTGACTACAGCCATGTCAAAAACAGCCGGTATCCCCGATATATCGCTTCCGGACCCCAGTCGCTGGAAAGCCCTGGTGTTCATCGCCCTGGCCCAGCTGATGGTGGTGCTGGACGCGACGATCGTGAACATCGCACTCCCGCACGCCCAGTTGGACCTCGGTATCTCGGACGGCAACAAGCAGTGGGTCATCACGGCCTACGCCCTGGCCTTCGGTGGACTGCTGCTCTTCGGCGGGCGCATCGCCGACCTCTGGGGCCGTAAGCGGACCTTCGTGGTCGGGCTGCTCGGCTTCGCGGCGGCATCCGCGCTCGGTGGCGCGGCCACCGGCGAGGCGATGATGTTCGGCTCCCGTGCACTGCAGGGCGCCTTCGGCGCGCTGCTCGCTCCGGCCGCGCTCTCCCTGCTCGCGGTGATGTTCACCGACGCCAAGGAGCGCGCCAAGGCCTTCGGTATCTACGGTGCGATCGCCGGTGGCGGCGGCGCCGTCGGTCTGATCCTCGGTGGTGTGCTGACCGAGTACCTCAACTGGCGCTGGACGTTCTTCGTCAACATCCCGTTCGCGGTCATCGCCGCCGCGGGCGCGTACTTCGTCATCCGTGAGCCGGCCGGCACCCGCAACCGCTCCACCCTCGACATCCCCGGTGTCGTCCTGTCCACCCTGGGCCTGGTCACCCTCGTCTACGGCTTCACGCGCGCCGAGTCCGCCGGCTGGTCCGACGGCCTGACCGTGAGCATGTTCGTCGCATCGGCCGTGCTGCTCGCCGGGTTCGTCTTCACCGAGTCCAAGGTCAAGGCGCCGCTCCTGCCGCTGCGCGTCATCACCGAGCGCAACCGCGGCGGTGTCTACCTCTCGCTGGGCCTCGCGATCATCGCGATGTTCGGGCTCTTCCTCTTCCTGACCTTCTACCTGCAGATCGTGAAGGACTACTCGCCGGTCATGACCGGCTTCGCCTTCCTCCCGATGATCGCGGGCATGATCACCGGCTCCACGCAGATCGGCGCCCGGCTGATGACCCGGGTGGCGCCGCGGCTGCTGATGGGCCCGGGCTTCCTGGTCGCCGGTGCCGGCATGCTGATGCTGACACAGCTGGAGGTCGGCTCCTCGTACGCCGGTCTGATCCTGCCGGCGCAGCTGCTGCTGGGTCTGGGCATGGGTACGGCCTTCATGCCCGCCATGTCCCTGGCCACGCACGGGGTGCGCCCGGAGGACGCCGGTGTCGCCTCCGCGATGGTGAACACCTCGCAGCAGGTCGGCGGTGCCATCGGTACGGCGCTGCTGAACACGATCGCGGCCTCGGCCACGACCGCGTACGTCGCCTCTCACGCGGCGGGTGCCACCAACCAGAAGCTGCTGCAGGCGCAGGCCATGGTGCACGGCTACTCGAACGCCATCTGGTGGGCGGTCGGCATCCTCGCGGCCGCCGCCGCGATCGCCTTCACGCTGATCAACACCGGGCGCCCGGGGGCCGGTTCGGTCACCGCGGCCTCGGGTGACGGTGTCGAGGACGAGATCAAGGTTCCCGTCGTCGCGCACTGAGGCGTGCGACGAGGTCATTGAGCGGACAGGGCCCCGCCCGGGGTGAACCCGGGCGGGGCCCTTCGCGTGCCATCAGCGGTTGTACATGCGGCGGTTGTACGCGCGGGGCAGGCGTTGTGCGGGTGCGGGTGCGGGTGCGGGTGTGAGTGTGGGGTGCGCGTGCGGGTGCGGGTCAGCGCAGCCAGGGCAGGTCCGCGCCCGAGTCCTGCGGCTGGAGCCCTTCGGCCAGGATCCGCATGATCTCGCCCAGCTGCTCCACCTGCTCGGGTGTGAGCCGGTCGAACATGGCCTGCCGTACGGCCTCGACATGTCCGGGCGCGGTCTTCTGCAGGATCTTGAAGCCCTCGTCCGTCAGGACCGCGTTCTGCCCGCGCTTGTCGGAGGGGCAGTCCTCGCGGCGGACCCAGCCGTTCTTCTCCAGGCGCGCGATCGCGTGCGAGAGCCGGGAGCGGGTGATCTTGGCGTCGATGGCCAGTTCCGTCATCCGCATGCGGCGGCGTGGGGCCTGGGAGAGCTGGACGAGCAGGCCGTAGTAGATGTGCGGCATGCCCGCGTCGCGCTGCAGCTGGCGGTCGAGGTGGTCTTCGAAGAGGGTGGTGGCATGCAGGTAGGCGCGCCAGACGCGCTGTTCGTCCTCGGTGAGCCAACGCGGTTCGAGGCCGCCCCCGCCAGTGGATGCCGTCTTCATACATCCCACTCTACGACCACATTCTTGAAAGTTGAACTAACTGGAGTTATGGTGGGTTTAGCTTGAAAGTTAAAGTAGGCCGCACGAGGCCGGAAGCTATCCGGGAGCCGCTGTCATGAGTGCCACCCCAGTCGCGGAGCGCATGCCCGCCCTCTATCTCTCCCACGGCGCCCCGCCGCTCGCCGACGACGCCCTCTGGCCCGGTCAGCTCGCCGCCTGGTCCGCGTCGTTGCCGCGGCCCAGGGCGATCCTGATGGTCTCCGCCCACTGGGAGGAGGCCCCGCTCGCGCTCGGCGCGGTCGAGACCGTACCGCTGGTGTACGACTTCTGGGGCTTCCCCGAGCACTACTACCGGGTGCGTTATGCCGCGCCCGGCGCGCCCGAACTCGCGGATTCGGTACGGAAGTTGCTGCGCGGCGCCGGTACGCCGGTGCAGGACATCCCGGACCGCGGGCTCGACCACGGCGCGTACGTCCCGCTGGTGGAGATGTTCCCGGACGCCGACATTCCCGTACTGCAGATCTCCATGCCCACACTCGACCCGCGGAAGCTGATGGAGATCGGCCGCAGGCTCGCGCCGCTGCGTGACGAGGGCGTGCTGATCGTCGGCAGCGGATTCTTCACCCACAATCTGGCGGCCCTGCGCCAGAGCGGAATTCCCGGCTGGTCGGTGGAGTTCGACGACTGGGGGCAGCGGGCGCTCGCGGCGGCGGACGTGGACGCGCTGCTGGACTTCGAGAACAAGTCACCGGCCGGGCGGCTGGCCCACCCGCGGACGGAGCACTTCGCGCCGCTGTTCGTCACCCTCGGGGCGTCCGAGGGTGAGCTCAAGAGCGGGCGGAGCGTGATCGACGGCTTCTGGATGGGCCTGGCCAAGCGGTCGGTCCAGTTCGGCTGAGGGCGGTCGGCTCGGCTCAGCTCTTGTGATCGGCTCCGCTCAGCCCTCGCCCAGTCTCTTCTCGTACCAGGCCACGTCCCAGTACCGGCCGAACTTCCTGCCGACCTCTTCGTACGTGCCGATGTGCCGGAATCCGAAGCGTGCGTGCAGCCGGGCCGACGCCTCGTTCGGCTGGGCGATCCCGGCGTACGCGCGGTGGATGTCCTCACCCTCCAGCGCCTCGAACAGCGCCTTGTAGAGAAGGGTGCCGATGCCCCGGCCCGCGGCCTCGGGGGCGCAGTAGACGCTGACCTCGACGGAAGTGGAGTACGCGGGCTTGGGGCGGAAGGGGCTGCTCGTCGCGTATCCAAGAAGTAGGGCAGAACGGACATCCCGAGCAACCAAAAGGCGGTGGGGGCCGTCTTCAGGGTGGGAGTGCAGCCAGGGGCGGCGCTGACCGGCCGTGAAGGCGGACGTGTCGAATGTGACGGACGTCTCACGCACGTAGTGGTTGTAGAGCTCCGTGAGGGCTTCGAGATCCGCCTCCGTGCCCGCCCTGACCTGCACCTCTGAGTGATCCTGCGGCACGCTTCCTCCCTCGTGGCGCGACAGGGTACTGCAAGATCACGAAAATCGATCCACGGCGTGGGAATTCTGTCCGGATTCCAGTCGTTGTTTCCATCGGATGCAGGGCACCCGGAAGGGTGTCGCGACCTACTCAGCAAGGGAGCTCGCATGGCAACCCGTGCCGTTGCCCGCCGTCAGTCCGACTCCAGTGGGACCGGCCGGGCAAGCAGCGTTCGCGCCGTGGGCGGGGAGATCGCCGACCGCGACCTGGTCGGCATGTACCTCGATGAGATCGCGCGTACGCCGCTGCTCGATGCCGCCAAGGAAGTCGAACTGTCCCAGACCATCGAGGCGGGTGTGTACGCCCGGCAGATCCTCGACGAAGAGGTGGAGAGCGATGCGGGCGGTGCCACGCGCGAAGAGCTCGAGGCGCTGGTCACCGAGGGCGAGCGCGCCAAGGACGTCTTCATCCGCTCCAACCTCCGGCTCGTGGTGGCCGTGGCGCGGCGCTATCCACGCAGCGGGCTGCCCCTCCTCGACCTGATCCAGGAGGGCAATGCCGGCCTGGTGCGCGCGGTCGAGAAGTTCGACTACGCCAAGGGCTTCAAGTTCTCCACGTACGCCACGTGGTGGATCCGCCAGGCGATCACCCGCTCCATAGCCGACCAGTCCCGGACCATCCGGCTCCCTGTGCACCTGGTGGAGGAGCTCGGACGCATCCGTCGTGTCCAGCGCGAGTTCAACAGGGAAAAAGGCCGCGAGCCGGAGCCGGCCGAGGTCGCCAAGGAGCTCGGCTCGACGCCCGAGCGCGTCATCGACGTGCTCGACTGGGCGCGCGACCCCGTCAGTCTGAACATGTCGGTGGACGACGCGGGCGAGACGCAGTTCGGCGATCTGCTCGAGGACACGTCGGCTATCTCGCCGGAGCAGTCGGTGCTGTCGCTGCTGCGCAGCGAGGGGCTGGAGGACCTGATCGGCAAGCTCGATCACCGCACGGCCTCGATCATCCGCATGCGGTACGGCATCGAGGACGGCCGGGAGCGCACGCTGACCGAGGTCGGCAAGCAGCACGGCCTGACGCGTGAGCGGATCCGGCAGATCGAGAAGCACGCGCTGCTGGAGCTGAAGCGGATGGCGCGGGACACGGGCTTCGACGCGGCGGCGTAAGCGCCCCGCGAAGGGCCCCCTGAAGCGGACCCCAGTACCCTCCCCCCCGGTGCTGGGGTCCTTCCCTGTCCGGACCGACTGTCAGCGGGCCGTCGTGGCGCGGGTCAGGCGCGCACCCAGGTCCGTCATGTATTCCGCCAGGCTCCTCGGGGCGTGGACCGTGAACTCGCAGTCCACCAGCGCCAGTCGGAGCGCCAGCCACTCCAGCGAGTCCGCCGCCCTCGTGCGCAGGCGGCAGGTCTCCTCGCCCGTCGCCACCGGTACGCCCAGGGCGTCCGGCAGGCGCGCGGCGACGAACGACGCGGGGGCCTCGAAGCTCACGTCGATGTCGAGCTCCGGGTGCCGGGACATCGTGTGCCCCAGCAGTTCCGCGGCGCTGCCCGTCGGCAGCTCCCGCGGCACGAAGCGCGCCCCCGTGGCGAAGGGCTCCGAGACCCGGTCGACACGGAACGTACGCCAGTCCTCGCGCCCGATGTCGTACGCGACGAGATACCACCGGCGGCCCGTCGACACGAGGCGATACGGCTCGGCCTGCCGTTTCGTCTCCGTCCCGTCGCCCGCGCGGTAGCCGAAGCGCAGGCGTTCCCGCCCCGTCGCCGCGCCCGCGATGACCGTCAGCGTGTGCGGGTCGATCGTCGCGCCGTCGCCGCGGGTCAGCGCGATCGTCGCCGCCTGGAGGGTGGTGACCCGGTGCCGCAGCCGGGACGGCAGCACCTGTTCCAGTTTGGCGAGGGCCCGTACGGAGGCCTCCTCGATGCCTTCGATGGCATGGCCCGCGCCCGCCCGCAGGCCGACCGCGATCGCGACGGCCTCCTCGTCGTCGAGGAGCAGCGGCGGCATCGCGGCGCCCGCGACCAGGCGGTAGCCGCCGATCGCCCCCTTGGTCGCCTCGACCGGATAGCCGAGGTCGCGCAGCCGGTCGATGTCGCGCCGGATGGTGCGCGGGCTCACGTCGAGGCGCTCGGCCAGCTCGCTGCCCGGCCACTCGCGCGGAGTCTGGAGGAGGGAGAGCAGATTGAGGAGTCGTGCCGGAGTGTCCGTCATGTTTTCCAGGATGCCCGTCATCTAGGACATGACCCGACCTATATCTACTCTACTTTCTTCCTATGAGTTCACAGCCCGCCGTACCGGATACGGCTTCAGACCGTCGTCGCTGGATCGCTCTCGCCATCGTCATGACCGCGGCCTTCATGGATCTGGTCGACGTCACCATCGTCAATATCGCGATCCCGAGCATGGAGCGGGACCTGGGGGCGTCCTTCGGCGCCATCCAGTGGATCACCGCCGGATACGCGCTCGCCTTCGCCGCCGGTCTGATCACGGGCGGTCGGCTCGGCGACATCTACGGCCGCAAGCGGCTCTTCCTGATCGGCATCACCGGCTTCACGCTCGCCTCCGCGCTCTGCGGTTTCGCGGCGAACGAGGAGATGCTGGTCGCCTCCCGACTGCTCCAGGGCGCGACCGCCGCGATGATGGTGCCGCAGGTGCTCGCGATCATCCATGCAACCTTCCCCGCGCACGAACGCGGCAAGGTCTTCGGCATGTTCGGCGCGGTCATCGGGCTGGGCGCGGTGTCCGGGCCGCTGCTGGGAGCGCTGCTGACCCAGTGGAACCTCTTCGGTCTCGAGTGGCGGCCGATCTTCCTGATCAACCTGCCCGTCGGCATCGCCGGGGTCATCCTGGGCCGGAAGTTCATCACGGAGTCCCGCGCCCCGAAGGCGCTCCGGCTCGACCTCGTCGGCGTCGCGCTGGTCACCACCGGACTGCTGATGCTGATCTACCCGCTGACGCGCGGCCGTGAGCTGGGCTGGCCGCTGTGGGGTCATCTGTGCATGGCCGGCAGCCTGGTCGTCGGCGCCGTCTTCGTGGCGTACGAGAAGAGGAAGACCCGCAAGGACGGTTCGCCGCTGGTCGAGCTGTCGCTGTTCAAGGTGAAGAGCTTCGCCGCGGGCATCGCCGTGCAGCTCACGTTCGGCATCGCCTGCGGCATCTTCTTCCTGGTCTGGACGCTCTACATGCAGATAGGTCTCGGCTGGTCGCCGCTGCGGGCCGGGCTGACCGGGGTGCCGTTCTCCATCGCCGTGTCCACGGCGGCGGGGCTGTCCGTCCAGAAGCTGGTGCCGCGCTTCGGCCGCAAGGTCCTCCAGGCGGGCGCGCTGACGATGGCCACGGGTCTGGTCCTCTACATCTGGGAGGCCGGGCGGTACGGCACGGCGATCCACTCCTGGCAGATGGTGCTGCCGCTGGCGGTCATGGGCGCCGGGATGGGGCTGATCGTGGCGCCGCTGACGGACGCGGTCCTCTCGGACGTACCGCGCGAGCACTCGGGCTCGGCGTCCGGGCTGATCAACACGACGATGCAGATGGGCAACGCGCTCGGGCTCGGTCTGGTGTCGGTCGTCTTCTTCGGGTCGATCGACGACCGGATGGCGCCGAGTGCGGTCGGGAAGGCGTTCGGGGACGCGTTCCAGAACTCGCTGTGGTGGGTCGTGGCGGTGCTGGCCGTGATCTTCGTGGTGATGTTCGCGCTGCCGGCGCGGCCGAAGCAGCATGTGGAGGGAGCCGAGGCGGAGCTTCCGGACGAGCGGGAGGCGGAGCCTGCGCTCGCTCTATGAGGCGGTCGAAGGACTCGGGTACTCGGATACGGGCCCGGCCCGGGACGCGTGGATGCGTCCCGGGCCGGGCCTCGTTGTTGTTCCCTGCCGTATCTGTTGACGCCGCGGAACGGACGTACTCTGCTTCGGCGACCTCACCGACGTCGACATGCTCGTCACCGACAGCGGGCTCAGCCCCGAGGACGCCGGGGCGGTCGAGGCCGCGGGTACGGACGTCGTACGCGCCTGAACCTGCCGCCGGACCACGGAGAACCCGGCGCCGGACCACGGAGAGGTCAGCGCACCCGCGCGCGCAGCTCCATCGCGTCGCGCGCGGTGCGCTCCGCGTCGTAGACCTCGCACATGTGGCGGCCGTCCGGCGTCGCCGTGTGCTCCACCTCCCACAGGCTCGTCTCGGTGCCGTCGAGCAGCAGGAACGCGTGCTCGTAGAGCGTGAAGCCCGCGTCCTTGCCCGCCACCTGGCACTGACGGCCGAAGACCTGCGTGATGTGGTGGGCGAACGCGGCCCGCAGCAGGCTCGCGGTCTCCTCGCCCGGCCGGTCGGCGTTCTCCGCGCGGCGCAGCACGCGGCGCGCGTGGTCCGCGGAGTCCTCCGGGACGTACATCCTCGGGAGCGGGGTCGCGGGCGGCGCCATCAGGCTGGACAGGAGCTCCCAGTCCGCGTCCAGATCCATGTCGAGCCCCGCGTCCGCGCAGCCCGCATCGTCGCCTCCGTGCCCGGCGAAGCCCGGGAAACCGGCGGGCAGCCGCGAGGCGGCGAGACGGGCCTCCGACTCCTCGGTGTACAGCTCGTGCTGCTCACAGCCGTCCCGTCCGGTGTTGTGCACCAGCTCCCACAGGACGAGGGAGCTGCCGTCACTGAGGAGATAGGCGTGCCGGTATGTCGCGCGGTGCAGCGCGGCGCTGTGGTGCGAGGAGTGCAGCGAACTGGCATGCGCCAGCGCCGAATCGAGCCGTTCGACCGTCGAGTCGGGCAGGTCGAACGAGTTGAGCGCCCGCCCCAGGAGTCGCTCGAGGTGCGTCTCGGTAGTCTCGTACGGATCGTTCAAGATGGGTCTCCAGGCCGTCGCCGCAAGTCACTTGGTGATTGCTAAACGTAGCCCCTGGGTCTGACAACGCGTCCGGGGTTCAGGAAAACGAAGGGAGTCCGGGCGAAGTTCCCGTGCTTTTGGGTAACTGCGTTGTCCCGTACGTCAGTCGATGTCGTACAGGTCCCGGTACGAAGGGAAGACCCCGCCCGGACCCTCGACGCCACGGGCCGAGAGGACCGCCCGGACGATCGCCCGGGTCACCACGTCCGCGCCCGCCGCCAGTACCTCGTTGAGGGCGAGCGGACTGGCCTCGTCGAGCGGTACGGCGCCCGTGGCCAGGGCGAAGACCGTGTCCCCGTCGTTGAGGAGATGGACCGGGCGTACGGCGCGCGCGATGCCGTCGTGTGCCGTGCCCGCGAGCTTCTGCGCCTGCGCGCGGGTGAGAACGGCGTCGGTGGCGACCACGGCGAGGGTGGTGTTGAGCGGGGGAGGGGCGTTCTTCTCGCGTGCCTCGGTGAGGCGGAGCTGGGCCGCCGCGTGCACGTCGGGGGACGGGTAGGCGACGCGGCCCGCGAAGTACGACCCGTACAGCGCACCCGTCAGCGGATCCACCGCCGAGCCCGCGGCGTTGGCCACGACCAGCGCGGCAACGGTGATCCCGGAGTCCAGGACCGCGCTCGCCGTGCCGACCCCGCCCTTGAACTGCCCGACCACGGCACCGGTGCCCGCCCCGACGCCACCCTCCTCGACCGGCGTGCCCTCGTCCGTACGGGCTGCCGCCTCGACAGCGGCCCGTCCCGTCGCGGCGTCCGGTCTGGCCCGCCAGTCGCCGCCGCGGCCCAGGTCGAACACGCAGGCCGCGGGGACGACCGGCACCACCTGCGAGGGGTCGGGGCCGACGCGGACGCCGCGGCCCTGCTCCTCCAGCCACGCCATCACACCGGCGGCGGATTCGAGGCCGTACGCGCTGCCGCCGGTCAGCACGACCGCTTCGACGCGCTGGACGAGATTGCGCGGGTCGAGGGCGTCGGTCTCGCGGGTGCCGGGGCCGCCGCCCCGTACATCCACGGCGGCGATCGCGCCGCCCGCGGGGGCAAGGACGACGGTCGTGCCGCTGAGCGCGCGCTCGCCGGGCACGCGCGCGTGGCCGACGCGGAGCCCGGCCACGTCCGTCAGCCCACCCGCCGGGCCGCTCGTCGGCCCGTCCGCAGGACCGTCTGTCGGTGTGTCATGTGCTGCCATGAGGCCCATGCGTACCACGGGACTTGGCGTAACGCCCGGGGGTGGGACGGTCCCGCCCGTGGCGTCGGTCACGCCGCGGCCGCCGTCCGGGCGGTGAGCGTGACGCCGGCCGCGACCGCTGCCGCCGCGACGAGACCGGCGGCCAGGACCGCCCAGTCGCCCGCGAACGTACAGGCGAGGATCGCCGCCGCGGTGACGGGAAGGATCAGCTGCTGGGCGGTGCCCACCTTGAAGTAACGCGCGTGCAGGGCCCACACCAGCAGCATGAACACGGCGGACGGGACGGTGACGGCAGCCGACGCGGCGGTGGTGGAGATATGCGCCGTGCCCACGGCCTGCTCGACCGCCACCTCGATGCCCGCGCCGATCGCCGCGGCTGACGCGAAGATCCCGTAGTGGCCGTAACCCCACAGGAATCCCTCCTTGCTGGAAGTGAGACGGTCATGGGCCGGAACGACGAAGTAGATCCACCAGGCGGCGAAGACGATGAGGAGTCCGCCCCCGGCGATCGGCAGCAGATCGCCCAGCGCCTCGTTCTCGTCGACGCCGGACTTCACCGCGATGGTGGCCGCGGCGATCGTCTCGCCGAGCACGATGATGGTGAACAGGCCGTAGCGCTCGGCGATGTGGTGCGGGTGCCAGTTGGTGTGGAAGTCCTTCTCCGCGTACGCCGGTACGCACATCTCGGCGATCGCCATCACCAGGAAGATCCAGCCCCTGGCCGACTCGGGCGCGAACAGCAGGGCGCTCCAGCCGATCTGGCAGAGGATCACGCCGCCCGCGTACCGCAGGGCCATGGTCCGCTCGGCGCCTGAAGCGGACCGCGCGGCCCTCAGCCACTGCGAGGTCAGCGCGATGCGCATCACGATGTAGCCCAGCCAGACGACCAGGAAGTCGTGGTCCTCGAAGGCGCGCGTGACTCCGGCGGCGAGGATCAGGACTCCGGCGATCTGGACGAGGGTGACCACGCGGTAGAGGGCGTCGTCGTTGTCGTATGCCGACGAGAACCAGGTGAAGTTCATCCAGGCCCACCAGACGGCGAAGAACACCATCACGTAACTGAGAACGCCGTCCCCCACGTGGTCCTCGGCGAGGGCATGCACCAGCTGCACACCGGCCTGGGCGATCGCGACGACGAAACAGAGGTCGAAGAACAGCTCAAGAGGCGTGGCGGCCCGGTGTTCCTCGTCACGCCGCCGGGCGACGAGCGGCCGCAGGGGGCTCGACGGGTTCGACGACGTCGGTGGCCGGTCGGCGCCGGGCGTGTGAGTCATGCGCCAAGCACAGCAGAGGGTGAGCGAGCGGACCCCGGAGACGCGCGAAGAACCGGGACGGCCCGGGCGGGACCGCCGGGACGCTTCGCCCACGCTCGGGCGGGACCGCCGGAGCGCCTCGCCCGCGGTGACGTACCCCGCCCGCCGCCGTACCCTGGACGCATGAGCACCGCCCCCGCCCCCGGACCGCGTGATGCGGAGCAGCCGCGGCAGCAGTCCCCACGACCGCAACTGATCTTCGACGATCCGCTGGACCAGCAATCCTCGGACGATACGGACCGGGGGTGGGGCGAGCGGCCTCTCGCCGGCGGCGACAGTGCGGGCGATCTGGCGCGCTTTCTCGACGAGAAGCCGCCCCACCACGTCTGAGCCTTCGCTACTGCTGGTCGTGCCCCTAGGTCGTGTCTTCAAAGTCCCTCCCCCAGAGCTTCGCCTGGGAGGTACCCCCACCTGGCGGCGTCTGGCACGCACGCTCGCCGCGTTGTCGTCAGTCGCCTACGCTCCGCGTGGGCTCCTTCCTCCGCCTTGCGATCGCACGCACCAGACGCCGCCAGGCCCGCCCTTCGGGCAGACGACGCTACTTTGAAGACACTCCCTAGCCCCGCTGGGCCACCACGGCGTCCCGGATCTCCTTCAGGACCTCGAGCTCGGTCAGCTCGACCACTTCCTTCGCGCCTTCCTTGGCCGCGTCCCGGGCGGCCCGCCTGGCCAGGTACTTCGACATGGGCAGCACCATCAGGAAGTAGACGACGGCTGCTGTGATCACGAACGTCAGCGTGGCGCTGAGCACCGAGCCCCACAGGATCTTGATGCCGTCGACCTCGCCGTTCACCACCTCGCAGGTGCCCTTCAGACAGGAGCTGTAGGCATCCAGCTCCTGCGTGCCGAACGCTCCGACCACCGGGGCGATCACGCCCTTCACCACAGAGTTCACGATCTGGGTGAACGCCGCGCCGATGACGACGGCGACGGCCAGGTCGATCACATTGCCGCGCATCAGGAAGGCTTTGAAGCCCTCCAGGACGCTTACCTTCTTCTCGCTCACCGCTGAGCCTCTCTTCGCACGTGCAGGTCATGGAGCCAAACGTTCCGCAACCTACGGCACCACGTGACCGCGCTGTCCAATGGGTCAGCACACCGTCACCGCCAGCCTCGATGTCGTGCTCGCGCCCGCCAGCGCAGCCGCGGTGGCGCGCGGAACGGTCAGTACCACCAGCGCGCCGCCGTCCCCGACAGCCTCCGTAGCCCGCGGAACGTCGGTCACCCGGGCCCCCGATGCCACCACCCGCGCCTCAGATGCTTCCCCCGCTGGGGAGTTGGCGGCGGCGATCACATCGACCCGGTCTCCCGGGCGCAGCAGCCGCACGGTCGCGGCATCGGCGATACGCACCGGAGCCGACACCATCTCGGCGGCGGGCCGAGGTTCATGATGAGCGGCCGCCGGCGCACCGGCCCCCGGACTGTCCGGCCCCAGAGCGTCCGCACCACGCGCGCCCGAAGCGGCGAGTGCGGCCGCCGTCATGGCGAGCCCGGCCGCCAGCGCACGCCGTCGCCGCCGCATCGCCCGCCGCAGCCGGTGGGCCCCACCGCGCACCCGCAGCGGCGCGAACGGCGGCACACCGACAGGCTCCGGAGCCGAGGAAGGCGGGAGATCCGAGGAAGGCGGGAGACCCGAAGAAAGGGGAAGGGACGAGGGAGGAACGGACGCGGGAGGAAGGAACGACATGACGTACACCGCCTGCAGTGAGAAGGGAGTTGGACCGACCGCTCCTCACGATCCACCGTCCGCCCGCATCCCGCAGACGCCTGTGGACGACCACGGCGCTGTGGACAACTCCCTCACCCGCGCGTGGGTCTACGGCAGCTGTATCCCCGGATCGAGGCCGTCCAGCGCCCGAATGCACAGACAGTTCCGCTCCCCGTCCACCGGAAGCCCCGCCACCGCGTCGAACAGCACCGTCCGCAGCCGCTCCACATTGGCGGCGAAGACCTTCAGCACATCCCCGTGGGAGACGCCCTCGCCCGACTCGGCCCCCGCGTCCAGGTCCGTCACCAGGGTCATCGACGTGTAGCAGAGCGCCAGTTCACGGGCGAGCACCGCCTCCGGGTGCCCGGTCATGCCGACCACCGACCAGCCCATCGACCGGTACCACAGCGATTCGGCCCGGGTGGAGAAGCGCGGCCCCTCGACCACCACCAGCGCCCCGCCGTCCACCGGCTCCCAGTCCTGTCCGCGCGCCGCGGCCAGCGCGGCCTTGCGCCCCTCGGGGCAGTACGGGTCGGCCGTCGACACATGCACCACATTGGGCATGGACCCGTCCGGCAGCGGATAGCCGTCGTAGAAGGTCTGCACGCGCGCCTGCGTACGGTCCACGAACTGGTCCGGTACGAGCAGCGTCCCCGGCCCGTACTCCGGCCGCAGCCCGCCGACCGCGCACGGCCCGAGCACCTGTCGTACGCCGACCGAGCGCAGCGCCCACAGGTTTGCGCGGTAGTTGATGCGGTTCGGCGGCAGATGGTGGCCGCGTCCGTGCCGGGGAAGGAAGACGACCTTCCGCCCGGCGATCTCGCCGAAGAACAAGGAGTCGCTCGGGCTGCCGTACGGAGTGTCCACCTGGACCTCCGTCACGTCCTCCAGGAAGGAGTAGAACCCCGAGCCGCCAATGACACCGATCTCCGCGGAAGGGGTGCCGGAGAGTTCGCTCGCGTTGGTCGCCATGGCCGCCACATTATCCGTACGCGAAAACGCAGCGGACGCCGCCCGTGGACGCGGCCGTACACACCGAGGACCCCGCCGTACACAACGGCAGGGTCCTGGGAAAGCGGACGTCAGGCGGCGGAGCTGCCGCTGGTGCTCGACGAGGAGGAGGCGGAGCCCGAGGACGAGCCGGAGCCGTTCGTCGAGGGGGAAGCCGCGGGCTTCGAGTCGGACGACTTCGCACCCGTGGAAGGCGTCGACGCGCCCGACGACGCGGGCGAGCTGCTCGACGACGAGCCACGGCTGTCGTTGCGGTAGAAGCCGGATCCCTTGAAGACAATGCCGACTGCCGAGAACACCTTCTTCAGGCGTCCCTCGCAGTTGGGGCATACGGTCAGGGCATCATCGGTGAACTTCTGCACCGCCTCGAGGCCCTCGCCGCATTCGGTGCACTGGTACTGGTAGGTCGGCACTGTGTCTTCCTCCTGGCACTCTCACTCAATGAGTGCTAACGACGGTCCATAGTGACGTATTCCGCTGGATCAGTCCACCGTCACCGGCACTCGGTGACCCATCCCACGCGCCGCGATCCGCCCGGGGGCCCTCTGTGAGAGCCGCGAGCGAAGGGCCAGGAGGGTGACCAGGGCCAGTGCGGTGCCCACCAGCGGGACCACGAATCCGGCGCTCGCACCCTGCTCGTCGGCCAGCCGTCCGGCCACCGTCACGGCTGCCGCCTGACCGAGCGCGACGGCGCCCGTCAGCCAGGTGAAGGCCTCCGTACGGGCCGATGCGGGTACCAGCGACTCGACCAGGGTGTAGCCGCCGATCAGGGCCGGAGCGATGCAGAGGCCGACCAGCAGCCCGAGCCCGGCCAGCAGTGCCACGGAGTGCACGGCCCACAGCGCGGATGCGGCCAGGGTCAGCCCGGCGTAACCGAGCACCATCCGGCGTCGCGGCCCGCTCTTCCAGGCGATCGCGCCGCACGCGATGCCCGCGAGCATGTTGCCGGCCGCGAAGATTCCGTAGAGCAGACCGTTGGCCCCGGGGTTGCCGATCTCCTCGGCGAAGGCGGTCAGTGAGACCTGCATTCCGCCGAAGACCGAGCCGATGCCGAGGAAGGCCACGGCCAGGACGCGTACGCCGGGGATGGACAGGGCGGACGCGTGCTCCACGCGCGCGTGCCCCGCGGCACGGCTCGGCTGGGGCTGCGTACGGCTCTGGGCCGCGAAGAGCAGACCACCGGCGAGCGTCAGCATCCCTTCCGCGATCAGTCCGCCGGCCGGGTGCACACCCGTGCTGAGCGCTGTCGCCAGCACCGGTCCGACGACGAAGGTGAACTCGTCCGTCACGGACTCGAAGGCGGCCGCGGTCGTCATCAGCGGCGAGCCTCCCCCAGAACCTTCGGCCTGGGAGGTACCCCCACCAAGCTTGGCGGCCCAGCGGGCCCGCACCATCGGGCCGATCTGAGGTACGGAGGCACCCGTCGGAACAGCTGCCGCGAACAGGGCCCACAGGGGAGCGCCCGACAGCGCGAGCGCGGTGAGCGCGGAGACGGACGCGGTGTGCAGCAGGACGCCGGGCAGCAGGACCGCCCGCTGCCCGAAGCGGTCCGCGAGCTTGCCGCTCTGCGGTGCGAACAGCGCCATGGAGACGCCGGTGAAGGCGGCCACCGCGCCGGCGCTGCCGTACGAGCCGGTGGTGTGCTGCACCAGCAGGACGATGCCGATGGTCAGCATCGCGAAGGGCTGGCGTGCCAGAAAGCCGGGGAGCAGGAATGTCCAGGCGTCGGGGGTGCGCAGAAGCTGCCCGTATCCAGGACGGTTCTTGACCGTGGATGCCACGGTCCGTGCCTTTCTGCCGCCTGGTAGCGCTCCTGAAGTGCGCGTCGTACTTGTGGTACGAGACGCACCCGAGCCGCCGAGAGCTGTCCTCTTGCGCTGAACTGCGGTAGATACCGGGGCCGCTGCGAGGGCTCCGCGGCCGCCATACGGTCGCGCCAGCTCTGCGTCAGGCAGAGTTGGTCGATCAGTGTGCCTTCATCGTACAGGGGATCTCGGGATCGTCCCTGGGAAATGGCTCACATTCTCGGAGATCCGCCTGTGATTAACCGGGTCTTCTCTCGGCGTTTCCGCCCGTCCCCAGCCAGTCGGCCAGCTTTCCGCCCTGTCCGACCGCCCGCAGCCGCCGCTCGGCCGCGTCCCGTACCGGATCGGTCGCCACCACCAGCAGCTCGTCGCCCCACCGCAACACGGTGGACGGCAGCGGCACGAAGCTCTTCCCGTCACGTACGACAAGTGTGACCGCCGCCCCGGCGGGCAGCCGCAGTTCCGCGACCTCCACGCCGTGCATGCGCGACTCCTCCGGGATCGCCACCGACAGCAGATGCCCGCGCAGCCGCTCCAGGGGCGCGGACTCGATGCCCAGGTCGGAGGCATCGTCCGAGCGGCCGAGGCCCAGCGCCTGCGCCAGCCATGGCAGCGTCGGTCCCTGGACCAGGGTGTAGACGACGACCAGGACGAAGACGATGTTGAAGATCCGGTCGCTGCCCTCGATGCCGGCCACCGTCGGGATCGTCGCGAGGATAATCGGCACGGCTCCGCGCAGCCCCGCCCAGGACATCAGCACCTGTTCGCGCCATGGAATACGGAAGGGCAGCAGGCTGACGAAGACCTCCAGCGGCCGCGCGACCATGGTCAGCACGAGGCCCACGACCACGGCGGTCCAGAAGTCCTCGGTCAGCTCGTGCGGGGTCACCAGCAGGCCGAGCAGGACGAACATGCCGATCTGGGCGATCCAGCCGAGGCCCTCCGCGAAGCCGCGGTTCGCGGGCGCGTGAGGCAGCCGGGAGTTCCCGAGCACCACGGCGGCGAGATAGACGGCGAGGAAGCCACTGCCGTGTGCCATGGCGCCCGCGGCGTACGCCACCACCGCGATCGCCATCACGGCGATCGGGTAGAGACCCGATGCGGGCAGCGCCACATGCCGCAGCCCGAAGGCGCCCAGCCAGCCTGCCGCGAGTCCGATGGTCGCGCCGATCGCCAGCTCCAGCGCGATCTTGCCGACCAGGACGTACCAGTCGTCGACCGGTCCGGCCGTGGAGAAGGCCACGACCAGGATCACCACAGGGGCGTCGTTGAAGCCCGACTCGGCCTCCAGCACACCGGTCACCCGGGACGGCAGCGGCACCTTGCGCAGTACGGAGAAGACCGCCGCGGCATCCGTCGATGACACGACCGCACCGATGATCAGCGCCTGCCGCCAGTCGAGCCCGACCAGATAGTGCGCTCCCGCGGCCGTGACGCCCACACTCACCGCGACGCCGACGGTCGACAGCACGACCGCCGCGGGCAACGCGGGTTTGATCTCCTTCCACTTGGTGCCCAGGCCACCCTCGGCCAGGATCACCACAAGCGCGGCATAGCCGATCACCTGCGTCAGTCGGGCGTCGTCGAACTTGACGTCGAAGATGCCGTCCTGCCCGATGGCGATCCCGATCCCGAGATACAGGAGCAGGCTGGGGAGCCCGCTGCGGGAGGAGATGCGGACCGCCGCCACGGCGATGAGCAGGACGAGCGAGCAGATGAGCAGGAGTTCGTTGAGCTGGTGGACAGTCAGTGGCCGATCCTTCCCCTCGCGCGTATATGCCGGATCGTTTCACCGGCTGGCGACACTTCGTTACCTTACCTAATCTTTAACGTTTCCTTTACTTGAGAGATCGTTTGTTCGGGGCCGGGTGCTGCCTTTCGGATACCGCGTCCGGGCCCGTCGGACGCTGCGCCTATGGTTGCTCCAGCACTCCAGGACCAGCCTGCGCCTCGAAGGACAGCGATGCCCGCCAACACAACCGCCTCTTCCCCCAAGAAGAAGAAGGGGCGACGCGCCCGCCTGCTCGTGATCGTCCTGGTGCTGGCGCTTGTCGCGGGTGTCGGATACGGCACGTGGTGGAGCATCAGCACGGTGCGCGCCTCGTTCCCGCAGACCACCGGGGCCGTCAAGCTCGAAGGCCTCAAGGGCCAGGTCGAGGTCAAGCGCGACGACTACGGAATCCCGCAGATCTACGCGGACAGCGACGAAGACCTGTTCCGCGCCCAGGGGTTCGTCCAGGCGCAGGACCGGTTCTGGGAGATGGACGTACGCCGTCATATGACGGCCGGCCGGCTCTCCGAGATGTTCGGTTCCGGTCAGGTCGAGACCGATTCCTTTCTGCGCACGCTCGGCTGGCGCCGGGTGGCACAGCAGGAGTACGACACCAAGCTCTCGCCGGCCACCAAGAAGGCCCTCCAGGCGTACGCGGACGGCGTCAACGCCTATCTCAAGGGTCGCGAGGGCAGGGACCTTTCCGTCGAGTACGCCGCGCTCGAGTTCGAGAACGACTACAAGCCCGAGAAGTGGACGCCCGTCGACTCGGTGGCCTGGCTCAAGGCGATGGCCTGGGACCTGCGCGGCAACATGCAGGAGGAGATCGACCGCTCGCTGCTGACCAGCAGGCTGAGCGAGAAGCAGATCAAGGATCTGTATCCGGCCTATCCGTACGACCGGAACAAGCCGATCGTCGACGAGGGCGGGGTCAATCCCGCCACCGGCAAGTTCGACCCGGACGCCAAGCCGTCGGACATTTCCGGCAACGGCGGCGGCAACAGCGCGCGGGGCGCCGCGCAGGGCCTCAACTCCCAGCTGGCCGCGCTCTCCGAGACCCTGGACACGATCCCGGCCCTGCTGGGTCCCAGCGGCAACGGCATCGGCTCCAACTCCTGGGTCGTCTCCGGCCGGTACTCGACGACCAACAAGCCGATGCTGGCCAACGACCCGCACCTCGCGCCGCAGCTGCCCTCCCTCTGGTACCAGATGGGCCTGCACTGCCGCAGCGTCTCGGCCTCCTGTCAGTACGACGTCGCCGGCTACACCTTCTCCGGCATGCCGGGTGTGATCATCGGTCACAACCAGGACATCGCCTGGGGCTTCACCAACCTCGGCGCGGACGTCACCGACCTCTACCTGGAGAAGCTGACCGGCGACCGCTACCAGGTGGGCAGCGAGGAGAGGCGGTTGACCACCCGCGACGAGGTCATCAAGGTCGCGGGCGGCTCCGACAGGAAGATCACGGTCCGCTCCACCGAGCACGGCCCGCTGGTCTCCGACCGCAGCGACGAGCTGGAGAAGGTCGGCCAGAAGGCCCCCGTCTCCAACTCCGCCCCGGACCGCGGTGCCGGCTACGGGGTGGCGCTGCAGTGGACCGCCCTGCAGGCCGGCAGGTCCATGGATGCCGTCCTCGCGCTCGACCGCGCCAAGGACTTTGCCACCTTCCGCGCGGCGGCCAAGAACTTCGAGGTCCCCTCGCAGAACCTCGTCTACGCCGACGCCAAGGGCCATATCGGCTACCAGGCGCCCGGCAGGATCCCGGTCCGCGCTCAGGGTGACGGCACGACGCCCGCGCCCGGCTGGAACCCCAAGTACAAGTGGAAGGGCTACATCCCCTTCGACGAGCTGCCGTACGAACTGGACCCGGAGCGCGGCTACATCGTCACCGCCAACCAGGCCGTGACCGACGCCAAGAAGTATCCGTATCTGATCACCAAGGACTACGGCTACGGCACCCGCAGCCAGCGGATCAACGACCTCATCGAGTTGAAGATCCAGGGCGGCGGGAAGATCTCGACCGAAGACATGCGCACCATGCAGATGGACAACAGCAGCGAGATCGCCAAGCTGCTGACCCCGTATCTGCTGAAGATCGATATCTCGGACCCGTACGTCCGTGAGGCGCAGAAGCTGCTGGAGGGCTGGCGCTACACCCAGGAGCCGGACTCCGGTGCCGCCGCGTACTTCAACGTGGTCTGGCGCAATGTCCTCAAGCTCGCCTTCGGCAACAAGCTGCCCAAGGAGCTGCGGGTCGAGGACGAGTGCCTCAATGTCCGCCCGGCCGACAGCACGGCCCCGGACGACGAGCTCACCAAGCGGGTGCGCGAGTGCGGCCAGCGCGACACCGATTCGGCGCAGCCGGACGGCGGCGACCGCTGGTTCGAGGTCGTACGCAGGATCCTCAAGGACGAGAAGAACGAGTGGTGGCATTCCCCGGCCAGCCGCACGGACGCCGCCACCGTCACCCGTGACCAGCTGCTGGCCCGGGCCATGGAGGACGCCCGCTGGGAGCTGACGGCCAAGCTCGGCAAGGACGCCACCAGCTGGAGCTGGGGCAGGCTGCACCAGCTGACGCTGAAGAACCAGACGCTCGGCACCGAGGGGCCCGGCTTCCTGCAGTTCGTGCTCAACCGCGGCCCGTGGAACCTGGGCGGCGGCGAGGCGGCGGTCAACGCCACCGGCTGGAACGCGGCGGGCGACTACAGCGTGATCTGGGCGCCCTCGATGCGGATGGTCGTCAACGTCGGCGACTGGGACAAGTCCCGCTGGATCAATCTGACCGGCGCGTCAGGGCACGCGTACAGCGCGCACTACACCGACCAGACCGACAAATGGGCCGACGGCGAGCTCCTCGACTGGGCCTACGGCCAGCAGGCGGTCCAGGCCAAGACCGTCGACACGCTCAAGCTCACTCCCTGACGCTCACTGACCGGGGCGCTTGACGTCACGGTCGTTGAATCGGATGACGGCTTCGGGTGTGACCACCGCGTGCACGGGGTGGTCGTGCGGCTCCTCCGGGACCCGTGCGACCACCTCGTTCGCGTACAGCAGCACCACCAGGGCCGGGTCGGCGCCGGCCGCCGAGAGGCGGGCGAGGACCCGATCGTACGAGCCGCCACCGCGGCCGAGCCGCATACCGCGGGCGTCCACCGCGAGCCCGGGAAGGAGCACGGCATCCGCGTCGAGCACGGCGCCCACGCCGAGCCGCTCCCCGTCCGGCTCCAGCAGTCCGCGCCCCGCGCGCACCAGATGGTCCGCGCCCTCGTACACTCCCCAGTCCAGATCGTTGTCCGCCCTGAGGACCGGGAGCAGGACGCGTACGCCCCGCGCGCGCAGCGCGTCGAGCAACGTGCGCGTGCCGGGCTCGCGCCCGACGGAGACATATGCGGCGACGGTGTGTGCTTCGGTCAATTCGGGGAGATCCAGGGCCAGTCGCGCGAGAACCGCGGCGGCCCGCTCGACGTCCTCACCGGACAGAAGGCCCCGGGCGTCCAGGAGTTCACGCCGTACCGCACTCTTTCCGGACATGTCACCGCTCATCGGTACTTCACAAACCTCTCGTATGCGCCTTTATGAGAAGGAAGTTAACCGGAGGCTCATCTTCAGCCCATAGTCACCGGATAGGGTGATCCTCATGACTCAGTCGCACCCCAGGATCAGCAAGGCTGTCATCCCAGCCGCAGGCCTCGGCACCCGGTTCCTGCCTGCCACGAAAGCCACTCCCAAAGAGATGCTGCCTGTCGTCGACAAGCCCGCGATCCAGTACGTCGTCGAGGAGGCGGTCTCGGCCGGCCTCTCCGACGTGCTCATGATCACGGGTCGCAACAAGCGCCCGCTCGAGGACCACTTCGACCGTAATTACGAGCTGGAGGAGGCGCTCAAGAGCAAGGGCGACGCCGGCCGGCTCGCCAAGGTCCAGGAGTCGAGCGACCTCGCCACCATGCACTATGTCCGCCAGGGCGATCCGCGCGGCCTCGGCCACGCCGTCCTGTGCGCCGAACCGCACGTCGGCGACCAGCCCTTCGCGGTCCTCCTCGGCGACGACCTGATCGACCCGCGCGATCCGCTGCTCGCCCGCATGGTCGAGATCCAGGAGCGTGAGGGCGGCAGCGTCATCGCGCTGATGGAGGTCGACCCCGCGATGATCCACCAGTACGGCTGCGCGGCCGTCGAGCCGACCGCCGAGGGTGACGTCGTCAAGGTCACCGAGCTGGTCGAGAAGCCCGCCCTGTCCGAGGCGCCGAGCAATCTCGCCATCATCGGCCGCTATGTCCTCGACCCCGCCGTCTTCGGCATACTCCGGGAGACCGAGCCCGGCCGCGGCAACGAGATCCAGCTCACCGACGCCCTGGAGAAGCTCGTCGAGGACGAGAAGGTCGGCGGCCCGGTGCACGGCGTGATCTTCAAGGGCCGCCGCTACGACACCGGCGATCGCGGTGACTATCTGCGGGCGATTGTCCGACTCGCGTGCGAACGTGAGGACCTGGGCCCGGAGTTCCGGACCTGGCTTCGCAGTTATGTGACCGAGGAGATGTAACACCGTGAGCAGCACGATCTGGTCGGTGGACGACCACCTGGAGGACATCCTCGCCGCGATCCGGCCGCTCGACCCGATCGAGCTGCAGCTGCCGGACGCCCAGGGCTGCGTCCTGGTGGAGGACGTCACCGTGCCGGTCGCGCTGCCGCCCTTCGACAACAGCTCCATGGACGGCTATGCGGTCCGCACCGCCGATGTCGCGGGCGCGAGCGAGGAGTTCCCCGCGGTCCTCACGGTGATCGGCGATGTGGCGGCCGGAAGCGGCCCACTGCCCATCGTCGGGCCCGGCGAGGCCGCCCGGATCATGACAGGTGCCCCGCTGCCGCCCGGCGCCGAGACGGTCGTCCCCGTCGAGTGGACCGACGGCGGTACGGGCGGGGGAGCGGCCACCACGATGCGCCCGGCGGGCGATGCCCCCGAGGGCGCGAGCGGTGAGGTCCGCGTCCACCGTCCGGCCGAGGCCGGTGCCCATGTCCGCTCGCGCGGCAGCGACGTCCAGGCGGGTGATCTGGCCCTGGAGGCGGGCACCGTCCTGGGGCCGCCGCAGATCGGCCTGCTCGCCGCGATCGGCCGCGGCACCGTGCGGGTGCGGCCCCGCCCGCGCGTGGTCGTGCTCTCCACCGGCAGCGAACTGGTCCAGCCGGGCGAGAAGTTGGGCGAGGGCCAGATCTACGACTCGAACAGCTTCGCCCTGTGCGCCGCCGCTCGCGACGCGGGCGCCCTCTCCTACCGGGTCGGCGCGGTCACCGACGACGCGGAGACGCTGCGCGCCACCATCGAGGACCAGCTGATCCGCGCCGATCTGCTGGTCACCACGGGTGGCGTGAGCGTCGGTGCGTACGACGTGGTGAAGGAAGCACTCTCCTCGGTGGGCGACGAGGACGTGCCGGGCAGCGGCGTCGACTTCCGCAAGCTCGCCATGCAGCCCGGCAAGCCGCAGGGCTTCGGCTCGATCGGCCCCGAGCACACCCCGCTGCTCGCGCTGCCGGGCAATCCCGTCTCCTCGTACGTCTCCTTCGAGCTGTTCGTACGACCCGCGATCCGGGCGCTGATGGGCCTGAAGGACGTGCAGCGCCCGAAGGTGCGTGCCGTACTGAAGGCCGACAAGGCGCTCACCTCGCCCGACGGCAGGCGGCAGTTCCTGCGTGGCAGGTACGACGCCGAATTGGGCACGGTCTCGCCGGTCGGCGGTTCCGGCTCCCATCTGATCGCGGCCCTCGCCCATGCCGACTGCCTGATCGTCGTTCCGGAAGCGGACACTTCGGTGGAGCCCGGCGCGGATGTGGAAGTGGTCCTCATCGGCTGACCTGCTTACGGTGGCGGTACCGTGTCTGCCCACACAGGCCCCGCAGGGCCCTGACCGGGAGCGCCGCACCAGATGAGTACGCAAGGCAGGCTGACGCACATCGACGAGGCGGGGGCGGCCCGTATGGTCGACGTCTCCGGAAAGGACGTCACCGCACGCACCGCCCGCGCCAGTGGCCGGGTTCTGGTCTCACCGCAGGTGGTGGAGTTGCTGCGTGGTGAGGGTGTCCCCAAGGGAGATGCCCTGGCCACGGCCCGTATCGCGGGCATCATGGGCGCCAAGCGCACCCCCGATCTGATCCCGCTGTGCCATCCGCTGGCCGTCTCCGGCGTCAAGCTGGATCTGTCGGTCGCCGACGACGCGGTGGAGATCACCGCCACGGTGAAGACGACCGACCGTACGGGTGTCGAGATGGAGGCGCTGACGGCGGTCTCGGTCGCCGCGCTGACCGTCGTCGACATGGTCAAGGCCGTCGACAAGGGCGCGGTGATCACCGATGTCCGGGTCGAGGAGAAGACGGGCGGCAAGTCCGGCGACTGGAGCCGGTCATGAGCCCGCGCGCCGGAGAGGTCTACAGCCACGGCCACGGCCCGGAATCGGGGGCGGGTGCGGTCCGGCGGGCCCTGGTCGTCACCGCATCCAACCGCGCCGCGGCCGGTGTGTACGAGGACAAGGGCGGCCCGGTCCTCGCCGAGGGGCTGACGAACCTGGGTTTCACGGTCGACGGCCCCCGGGTCGTCCCCGACGGTGACCCCGTGGAGCAGGCCCTGCGGGATGGGGTGGCCGCCGCGTACGACGTGATCCTCACCACCGGCGGCACCGGCATCTCGCCGACCGACCGGACCCCCGAGGTCACCCGCCGCGTCCTCGACCACGAGATCCCCGGCATCCCCGAGGCGATCCGCGCGTACGGACGCGAGAAGGTGCCCACCGCGGCGCTGTCCCGAGGGCTCGCCGGGGTCGCCGGCCACACCCTGATCGTCAACCTGCCGGGGTCCACCGGCGGGGTACGTGACGGTATGGCCGTACTGGAGCCGCTGCTGATCCACGCCGTCGACCAGATCCGCGGCGCGGACCACCCCAGACCTGCCGGGAGCTCAAGCTGAACGCTCTCTCCTGGCCCGTGATCCTGGCGGACGGCGATGTGGTCCTCCGTCCCATAAAGCTGCGTGACCAGCGGAGCTGGCGCGAGGTCAACCGGCGCAACCGCGACTGGCTCAGGCCCTGGGAGGCGACGATTCCGCCGCCCGCCCCCGGCGCCCCGCACGGCCGGCGCCCCACCTACCGGCAGATGGTCCGTCATCTGCGCACCGAGGCCAACGCGGGGCGGATGCTGCCCTTCGTCATCGAGTACCAGGGGCGTCTGGTGGGCCAGTTGACGGTCGCCGGGATCACCTGGGGCTCGATGTGCTCGGGCCATGTCGGCTACTGGGTGGACCGGGACGTGGCCGGCCGCGGGGTGATGCCGACCGCTGTCGCGCTCGCCGTCGACCACTGTTTCCGTTCGGTGGGACTGCACCGCATGGAAGTCTGCATTCGGCCCGAGAACGGCCCCAGCCGGCGGGTGGTGGAGAAACTCGGATTCCGCGAAGAGGGGCTGCGCCCGCGTTATCTCCACATCGACGGTGCGTGGCGGGACCATCTGGTGTTCGCGCTGACGGCCGACGAGGTGCCCGAAGGACTGCTCCGCCGCTGGCACCAGGCACGGCCCGGAAGGCCACGGGAAATAAAATAAACGTTCGAAATTGATCGCTGCCGACCATGATGTGATCTGAACAATCGCAAAAAAAGTCCGTGATATCAGCCAGATCGTGCGACACACCGGGCCAATTGGCGGATGCCCTTGCGTAAACCCCTCTACGGTGTGATGCGTGAGCAGCAGCGGCCTCATCTACGCAGTCATCGTCGGGGCCTGGGCCGCCTACTTGGTGCCGATGTGGCTCCGCAGGCAGGACGAGCTCAATGAAGCCCGTCCGACGGAACGCTTCTCCACCGCCATCCGGCTGCTGTCCGGACGCGGTGCGATGGAGCGCCGATACGCCAAGGAGCTGCGGGAGCGCGACGCGGAGCAGGCCGTTCCCGACGTGGACCCGGACGCGCCCACGGACCGTTTGAGTTCCGTGGACGTCCGGGCCTTCGCCGCGCCCCCGGCCCGTACCGAAGCCCGGATGGACGTCCCGGCGTCCCGCAAGGCGCCCGAGCAGGCGGCCAAGGTCCCGGCCCCCGCCCCGCGGCGTCCGCGCCCGAACGGTTCCGCGGCCGAGCGCGCCCGCCGCACCAGGGTCCTGGCCCGCCGCAGACGGACGACCGTCGTCCTCTTCCTCGCCTTCACGCTCGGCACGATCGTCGCGGCGGTCGGCGGGCTCGGCTTCCTGTGGGCCCCGGCAGCCCCGGCCGTCCTCCTGAGCGCATACATCGTGCATCTGCGCAACCAGGAGCGGCGCCGCTTCGTGTTCACCATGGACCGGCGCCGGGCAGAAGCCGCGGCGCAGCGGCTGCGCGAGAACCGTCCGCGCCGGCACCAGGCCGCGGCGGCCTCCGCCGCCGAGCCGGACGAGGAGCCCGAGGCCGGCCCCGAGCCCGCGTCCGCCGCCGCGCTCTCCCCGCAGGAGGCGGGCCGGCGTGCGCTCGTCGAGCAGACGGACCACGCGGAGTGGGTCGACCAGCAGCGCGAGCGCGGTCCGGCCCGCGGCGACAGCTGGGAGCCGGTCCCGGTCCCCCTGCCGACGTATGTCACCGCTCCGGTGGCCCCGCGGGCCACGAGCGGCGTCGACGTCAGCGATCCGGAGACCTGGAGCGCGGCCCGCTCCTCGACGGCCGAGCCCACCCCGGCGGCGCCCGCGGAGGCGGCCGAGCCGTCGCCCGGTCGGCGTACACCGCAGCCCCGGCGTGCGCGAGAGCGCGGCCGCACCCCGCTGTTCGACCAGTACGCGGACGAGGACCGGCCCCGCGCCGCCAACGAGTGAGCCTGTGACCGGCGCTTTTCCAGCGCGGGAACGGATTTCCAAGCACCCCGACGGGGATGCTAGAGTTTCACTCGTTGCAAGGGCCTGTGGCGCAGTCTGGTAGCGCACCTCGTTCGCATCGAGGGGGTCTGGGGTTCAAATCCCCACAGGTCCACAACAACTGACGAAGTCCCGTCCGGTCATCACGACCGGGTGGGACTTCGTCGTTTGCGCATGCCGTTCCGACCGGCCGGGCTTTTAATGCTGAATGTCCGAGTCCAGTTCCTGTCGGGAGGACGCATGTCGATGGTCGAGCCACCCCCGCAGGCCTCCCGTGCGTCCGAACCCGTGCCCCGCAAAGGGCTGCTGCGCAGGCTCGGTGAATGGTGCGCCCGCCACTGCGTGATCGTCATCGTTCTCTGGCTGGTCGCCGTTGCCGGTCTTCAGGTGCTGCATCGCACATATGGCGGCGAGTACTCCGACAACTTCTCGCTGTCCGACGTGCAGTCGACCGAGGGTCTTGACGTACTGAAGGAGCACCAGCCTTCCGCGGGCGGCTACAGCAGCCAGATCGTGCTGAACGACACCGCCAAGCCGCTCACCGACCTCAGCTCGCAGGTGTCCACGGTGGTCGCGAATCTGCAGAAGCTGCCGGATGTGATCTCGGTGCAGAATCCGCTGCCTCCCCCCGGATCCACTCCACCGGCGCAGCCGTCCGGACAGAACGTCGGTCCGCTCTCCTCGGACGGCATGACCGCGTACATCACCATCAGTTTCGACAAGCAGCCCTCCCTCTTGGGGGACTCGTATCTCGACGGAGTGGACACGGCCGTCCAGCCGCTGCGGTCCGCCGGAGTGGATGTGGAGTACGGCGGTTCGCTGGGTGAGCTGGCCCGTCCCGAGGCGGACGACCGGGTCAGCGAGCTGATCGGTTTCGCGGTGGCGATCGTGGTGCTGCTGATCGGCTTCGGCAGTGTGATCGCGGCCGGATTGCCGCTGCTGACCGCGCTGATCAGCGTGATCTGCGGGCTCGCCGTCCTCGGGCTGATCGCCGCCGCCTTCACCTTCGCCACGGTCTCGCCGACACTGGCCACCATGATCGGCCTCGGCGTGGGCATCGACTACGCGCTGTTCCTGATCACGCGGCACCGGCAGAACCTCATCGACCGCGCCGACCCGGTGAGCGGGGCGGGCCGGGCGGTGGCCACCAGCGGCCGGGCGGTGCTCGTCTCCGGCTGCACGGTCATCATCGCCCTGTGCGGCCTCTGGGTCTCCGGGATCAGTTTCATCGGCAAACTCGGAGTGGCCGCCGCCGTCACCGTGGTCACGGCGGTCATTGGCGCGCTCACGCTGGTGCCCGCGATGCTGGGGCTGGTCGGCAGGCACATCGACAAGTACCACGTGCGAAAGCCGATCGCGGAGACGGACGCGGCGCCCGGCGCCGAGGCGCACGGAACCTGGCACCGGTACGCGATGCGTGTGGAGCGCCGCCCGTGGTGGTTCCTGACCGGCGGGGTGGTGGTCCTGGCCGTGCTTGCCATTCCACTCTTCTCCATCCAGCTCGGCCATATCGGGGACGGTGCGGACCCGAAGTCCTTCACGGACCGGCGTGCCTTCGATCTGATGTCCAGCGCGTTCGGGCCCGGATCCAATGGCCCGTTGACCCTTGTCATCGACCAGACCTCGGTGCCGTCGGCCGACCGGGCGGCGCTCTCCTCGCAGGCCCAGAAGGCGCTCACCAATGTGCCCGGGGCCGCCGTGATCACTCCCCTGAAGCCGACCCAGGACGGCGATGTCCTGGTCGCGACCGCGTACTCGAAGCAGGCGCCGCAGGACGAGGACACCACGCAGCTGGTGAACCGGCTGGTGGACACCACCCTGCCGGACGCCGTATCGGGCACCGCCGCGAAGGGCTATGTCACGGGCACGACGGCCGCGCAGGTCGACTTCCTCGACATCGTCTCCGAGCGGCTGCCCCTGATCATCCTGGTCGTGGTCGGCCTCGCCTTCATCATCATCCTGATCGTCTTCCGCGGCGTGCTGGTCGCGGTCAAGGCGGCCGTGCTCAACGTCCTTTCCATCGCGGCCTCGTACGGAGTCGTGGTCGCCGTCTTCCAGTGGGGCTGGGGAGGCCCGTCGCTGGGAGTGTCGGGGGACGTGCCGATCGAGAGCTATGTGCCGATGATGATGTTCGCGATCGTCTTCGGCCTGAGCATGGACTACGAGATCTTCCTGCTCTCCCGCGTCCGTGAGGCGTGGCTGCGCACGGGCGACTCCAAGGCCAGCGTCGCGCACGCGCTGGAGATCACCGCGCGGGTCATCACCTGCGCCGCGCTGATCATGGTCAGCGTCTTCGCCGCCTTCCTCATCAGCGACAACATCGTGGTGAAGATGCTGGGACTGGGCCTCGCGGTGAGTGTGCTGATCGACGCGACCGTGGTGCGGCTGCTCCTGGTCCCGGCGGTGATGACGCTGCTCGGGCCGGCGGCGTGGTGGATGCCGCGGTGGCTGGACCGGATCCTGCCGCATGTGGACGCGGAGGGCGAACACGAGGAGGAGGCGGCCGGGGCGGGCGTCGGGACCGGCGGGAGCTGAGCGCCCCCGCCGGCCGTCCGGGCTCAGGACACCTGCGCCTTGTCGTACACCGACTTGGCGTCATTGCCGAAGTAGGGGCCGAACATCCGGTTCGGCAGGAAGACGTAGCCGAAGCTGTTCACCGAAGCCTGCAGACCGGTGCCGGTGGTCTCGCTGAACGAGGTGAACCAGGGGCCGCCGCTGGAGCCGCCCGTCATGTTGCAGCCCAGGCTGTGGTCCTGCGAGAAGAGGAAGTCCTTGGAGGAGTTCCCGCTGCAGTAGATGAGCTTGGTGCCGTCGTACGGAGAGGCCGCGGGGAAACCGAAAGCGTACATCGGCTTGTTGTAGCCGCCGTTGAAGCTCAGGCCCTGCCCGCCGACCGTCGCGGCGAGGGTCTTGCCGCCCAGCGGGGCGACGACCGCGGCGCCGACGTCGTAGTTGATGTCCTCACTCGCCACCCACTGGGCGGTCGAGAGGGTCTTGGTGGCGGCCCACTGGCCGTACGGGGCCTGGCCGTTGTTGTAGCCGGGCACGAAGACCCAGTTGGTGTGCCAGCTGCCCTGGTACTTCACGCAGTGGCCCGCGGTGATCACGGTGCTGCCGTTCTGGCTGGTGACCGAGTCGCCGGAGCAGGAGGCCGTACGTCCCTGGAAGGTGAAGAACACCCGGCCGGATGTTTTGACCACCGCGCCGCTGCCCGTCCAGGGGCCGCCCGCCTGCGGAAAGGCCATCGGTCCTACGGCAGTTGAGGATGCGGCGGTCGGGACGATGACGGTCTCCTTGCCGCCCGGCTTCGGTGCCTTGACGGAGCCGGGGACAACCCGGAGCACATCGAGCGGGGTGGCGCTGCGCATCCGTTCGGCGGTCCAGAAGCCCTTCGTCTGCTGCTGCTTGAAGACCGTCGGGGTGGGGGAAGGGGCGGGGGCGGCGCTTGCGGCGGTGGCCGACAGTGCGCCGCCGAGCAGGGTGCCGACGGCCAACAGGATTCCTGCGGCGGTGCGATGGCGTCTCACGCATGTCTCCTTCTGCCGTGCCCGCGCGTGGTGTCGAGCGGGCAGGGTGGGGGATGAGGCGGTGCGGATCGGCTTGCACGTGCGTGAGGCAGAGTGCCACGGGAATCTTGGTTATGTCAGGGGCGCGACAAGAGCTTGGCGAAGCAGCGGCTGTCCTCGAACTCGCGGTAGTGGCCGAATTTCTGCACACAGAGCTCATAGCCGCTGGACAGATAGAGGGCGATCGCTTCGGGCTGCTTCATGCCGGTCTCCAGAGCCATCCGGGTCCGGCCGGCGGCGCGGGCGTCGTCCTCCAGGGCCGCGAGGATGCGCCGGGCGAGACCCTGGCCGCGCGCCTCGCGAATCACGTACATGCGCTTGAGCTCGGCGTCTCCGTCGCTGTAGCCCTCGTCGTTCTCCTCGTGCGAACGCCAGCCGCCGGAGGCGACGGGGTGACCGTCGTCGTCGTACACGAGGAGGTAGAGACCGTTCGGCGGCTCGAACATCGACGCGTCGAGCGGCGTGACATCGCCGTCGTCGCTGTAGCGCTCGGCGTATTCGAGCTGCACCTGGTCATTGAGCTTGACGGCATCGGGGTGGTCGAAAGGCATGGGTCTCACATCCATGCCCACGAGCGTACGTGTAGGCCACACCGGGATGCCGTGGTGGTGCCCCTGGATAGGGTGCCGGGATGCTCACCGTGACTAGCGTGAATGTGAACGGGCTGCGCGCCGCCGCCAAGAAGGGCTTCGTTGCGTGGCTGGCCGGCACCGCCGCCGACGTCATCTGCCTCCAGGAGGTACGGGCCGAGGCGCACCAGCTCCCGGACGAGGTCCGCGATCCCGAAGGCTGGCACACGGTGCACGCCCCCGCCCTGGCGAAGGGCCGCGCGGGCGTCTCCCTCTACACGCGGCGCGAACCCGACAGGGTGCGGATCGGCTTCGGGTCGAGCGAGTTCGACGCGAGCGGGCGGTACGTCGAGGCGGACCTGCCCGGTGTCACGGTCGCGAGCCTGTATCTGCCGTCGGGCGACGTGGGCACGGACAAGCAGGACGAGAAGATGCGGTTCATGGGCGAGTTCCTGCCATACCTGCGCGAGCTCAAGGCGAAGTCCGCGGCGGACGGGCGCGAGGTGGTGGTGTGCGGCGACTGGAACATCGCGCACCGCGAGGCGGACCTCAAGAACTGGAAGGGCAACAGGAAGAACTCCGGCTTCCTGCCGGAGGAGCGGGAGTGGCTCGGCCAGGTCTTCGAGGAGTACGTGGATGTGGTGCGGGCGCTGCACCCGGAGGCGGAGGGGCCGTACTCGTGGTGGTCGTACCGCGGGCGGGCTTTCGACAATGACAGCGGATGGCGCATCGACTACCAGGTCGCGACCCCGGGTCTGGCGCGGCGCGCGGTGAAGGCGTGGGTGGAGCGGGCCGCGACGCACGGGGAGCGGTGGAGCGACCATGCGCCGGTGACGGCGGTCTACGACCTGTAACTGAGGGCCCCACGCGCGAAAGGCGCACCCGGCGTCCCGGGTGCGCCTCGTTCACGCCCTCGCACAGCGCAGCGTCAGGCGTCGTAGTCCAGATTGAACCTGTCCTGCGCTTCCTGCATGGCTTCGTCGTCGGACTTGTTCTGCTCCCGGCCCGGCTTCCGCGCCTTCGAAGCCCGCTCCGGCGCCTCGTCCCGCGCGCCGCCGGCGGCCTGCTGCGCCCGCTCCTTGAGCTGCTGAGCCTTGACCTCGAACTGGTCCCTGATGCCCATGTCGTTCACTCCTAGCGGGGTGTGGGGATAGGGGGTGTCTTTCGGATCTTGCCGGGCTCGCGTGCCCTGGCACGCACATCTGCCGCGTTGTCGTCAGTCGCCGACGCTCCGCGTGGGCTCCTTCCTCCGCCTTGCATCTGCACGCACCAGACCCCGCTCCCTGATCCGGCCTGATCCAAAAGACGCCCCCTGGGCCTCGACCAGACTGGCATGCGCCGACATGCCGCGCATTTTGATCAATTACGCTCCGTGCGCGCCGCCTCGTCCGCCGCGCCGCCCGCCCCCACAAGCCCCTTCGGGACCCCCTCAAGTCGCGGCGCGAAGCGCCGCATCTCCCGCTGTCCCACGATCCCGATGAGCGACGGCAGATACCCCCGCACCGACTGCATCCCGCGCAGCCACCACTGTCCGTACACATGCGAGGACCGCCGTTCGATCCCGGCCACCAGGCGGTCCACCGCCGGGCCGAGGGGATACGTCTTGTTCGACGGCCAGGGCAGCCGCTGCCGCAGCTCCCGCATCACGTCGTCCTGGTCCGCGCCCCGCACCAGATCCGTGTCCGTCCAGGACAGATAGCCGACACCGACCCCCACGCCCCGGTAGCCGACCTCCGCCCGCAGGCTGTGCGCGAAGGCCTCGACGCCCGACTTGGACGCGCAGTACGCCGTCATCATCGGCGCCGGGGTGATCGCAGCCAGCGACGCGATCTGCAGGAAGTACCCCCGGCTCTCCACCAGGACCGGCAGGAACGCCCGCCCGGTCACCGCGCTGCCGATCAGGTTGACCTCGAACACCCGGCGCCACGACACCGGATCCGAGTCCATGAACGGACCGCCCGATGCCACGCCCGCGTTCGCCACGACGATGTCGACCTTGCCGAAGCGCTCCTTGACCTCCTGCGCGACCCGCGTCATCGCCTCGTGGTCGGTGACGTCCGCGTACCAGTGATCGCTCTCGGTGTGCAGCCGCTCCGAGACCTGCTTCAGCTCGTCCGGCTCCAGGCCCACGAGCGCCACCTTCGCGCCGCGCGCCGACAGTTTGCGGGCCAGCAGCTCGCCCACGCCCCGCGCCGCGCCGGTGACGACCGCGACCTGTCCCTCCAGGCTGGTCCTGCTCATGCGGCCTCCTCCTTCGCGTTCAGATACGTGTCCACCAGTTCGCGGATCTTCGCGGTGACGGCCTCGGGGGCCTCCACCGGCGTCATATGGCCCATCCCGGCGAGCTCCACCAACTCCAGGCACCGGGGCAGGGCATCGGCGATTCGCCGGGCGTGCACCAGGGGGGTGAGCCGGTCGGCCGTGCCCGCCACCACGACCGTGGGCACGCTCAACTCCCGTACACCCGCGTCGAGATCGAGTTCCGCGAGCACACCTGCCCAGGCCACCCGGGACGCCCTCGGGCAGGCGTGCACGATGCGGGCGCACTCCGCGACCCGTTCCCGCGCCGAACCGGGGCCCATCGTCGCGTACTTGAGGATCCGCTTGGAGAGGGGCGTCACCGGCCCGAGCGGCGCCCGTGACCCCAGCACCGCACGGGTGATCCGGCTCCGCAGCCGTCCGGCGCGCATCGGCAGCACCAGCGACTCGTCGATCAGCCGCGAACTGCCCGTGCTGCACAGCAGTACCGCGGCCGCGTGCTCGGCGAAGGCGGCCCGCCCGGAGGCGGCCATCAGTGTCATCCCGCCCATGGAGTGCCCGGCGAGCACGGCCTTCTCGCCCGGAGCCAGTACCGCCCCGAGCACCGCCTCCAGGTCGTCGGCGAGTAGGTCGGTACCGACGCCGGCGGCCGCGGTGCGCCCGTGACCGCGCTGGTCGTAGACGACGACACGGTGATCGGTGGCCAACTCCCGTATCTGGGCGGCCCAGAACTCCGTCGAGCAGGTCCAGCCGTGCGCCAGCACCACGGCGGGCGCATCTTCGGGGCCGTGCACCTCGACATGGACCGGCGATCCGTCTGCGGAGACGGCGGTCAGGGTCCGGCTCATGACGGTCCCGCTCATGACGCGACGTCCACGGATTCGGCAGCCGCAGCGGACTTTGCGAGCACCCGTACGACCTCGTACTCCGCCAGATCCACCCGCCGCGTCTCGCGCCGGAACTCGCCCGTCGTCCCCGGCCACAGCGTGGTGTTGCGTCCGTTCGCGTCCAGGTACCAGCTGTTGCAGCCGCCGGACTTCCACACCGTCCGCTCCATCCGCTCCTGCACCCGCCGGTTCCACGCGCCCACCGCGGACGGCCGGACCGTCAGCGCCGCGCGTCCGCCGAGCACCGTGAGCTGGCGCAGGTAGTCGGCCATGTAGTTCAGCTGCGATTCGATCATCAGGATCATCGAGGAGTTCCCGAGGCCCGTGTTGGCGCCGATGATCGTCATCCAGTTGGGGAAACCGGCGGCGGTGGCGCCGCGCAGCGACTGCATGCCGTCCTTCCAGGACTCCGCCAGCGTGATCCCGTCGGCGCCGACCACGCGCTCGGCGATCGGCAGGTCGGTCACATGGAATCCGGTACCGAAGATGATCGCGTCGACCTCTGTCTCCGTACCGTCGGCCGCGACGACCGTCGATCCGCGTACCTCGCTCAGCCCCGAGGCGACGATGTCCACATTGGGCTGCGCGAGCGCCGGGTAGTAGTCGCTCGACAGCAGGATCCGCTTGCAGCCGATGCGGTACGAGGGCGTCAACCGGACCCGCAGCGCGGGGTCCTTGATGGACTTGGCGATATTGGCCTTGGCGAGCGACTCGATGAGGCCGAGCTCGTTCGGCCGCTTGGTGAAGGCGCTGACCTGCAGCTCCCTGATTCCCCACAGCAGCCCGCGGCGCGCGGTCCCGGTGAAGGGCAGCTGCCGGTGCAGCCAGCGCTCGACCCCGGTGATCTTTCGGTCCATCCGCGGCAGCACCCACGGCGGCGTCCGCTGGAACAGCGTCAGCTTCGCGGCCTGCGGCTGGATCGCGGGCACGATCTGGATCGCGGACGCCCCGGTCCCGATCATCGCGACGCGCTTGCCGCGCAGGTCGTAGTCGTGGTCCCAGCGGGAGGAGTGGAAGACCTTGCCGGGGAAGTCGGCCAGACCCGGAATCTCGGGAGTCTTCGGATCGGAGAGCGGCCCGGTCGCCGAGACGACCACGTCGGCGGTCATCGTCCCCCTGGAGGTCTCGATCTCCCAGCGCAGCTCGTCGCCGTCCCAGCGCATCATCAGCACCTCATGGTCGAGGCGGATGTGGGAGCGCAGCCGGAAGGTGTCGGCGACATGCTCCAGGTACGCGCGGATGTGTTCCTGCCCGGAGAAGGTGCGCGGCCAGTCGGGGTTGGGCGCGAAGGAGAAGGAATAGAGGTGCGAGGGCACGTCGCAGGCGCACCCGGGATAGCTGTTGTCCCGCCAGGTCCCGCCGACCGAGCTCGCCCGTTCCAGGACGACGAAGTCGGTGATCCCTTCGCGGCGCAGCCGGACCGCGGCCCCCAGGCCACCGAATCCGGATCCGATCACCGCCACCCGTACGTGCTCGCGCTGGCCCATGCCGCCGCCTTCCGCTGAAGGTCACCACCATGCCAGCAATCACTGGCACAGTTGGGAGGGTAAGGCAGCGGCATATCTCGCGGTAGGGGTAGGACGCGACAAGTTACCGGCGGTACAACATAGGCTTCCCCTGTGGCTGACGTACGCGAGTACCGCATGGAGGAGCTGGCCAAGGAGGCCGGCATCACGGTGCGCACGTTGCGCTTCTACCGCGAACGCGGGCTGATACAGCCGCCCCGCCGCGAGGGCCGCATCGCCTGGTACGACGAGCACCACCTCGCCAGGCTCCGTACGATCGCGGCCCTGCTGGAGCGCGGCCACACGCTGAACGGCATCGCGGACCTGGCCACGGCGTTCGAGAGCGGCCGGGACGTCGGCGAGGTGCTCGGCCTCGGCGAGCCGACCGAGGAGACCCCGGTGCGGCTCAGCCCGGAGGAACTGGCCGACTACTTCGAGGGCGAGGTCACGCCCGAGAATCTGGCCGCCGCGCTGGACCTCGGCTATCTGGCGACCGACGGCGACGAGATCGTCCACATCAGCCGCCGTCTGCTGGACGTCTCGGCCGCGCTGGTGCGCGAGGGAGTTCCGCTCTCGGTGGTCCTGGACGCGGCCCGCCGGGTCCGCTCCCATGCGGACGCGCTGGCGGACCTGTTCGCCGAGGTGCTGAGCGCCCACACGCCGGAGGGCGAGGTGGAGAGACTGCGCCCGCTGGCGAAGAGCGTGGTCGAGGCGGAACTGTCGATGGCGCTGGACCGGCGACTGCGTAGGTGAGCCGGGTGCCCCCTCAAGCCCGCGCCCCCAAGTCCGCGCCCCTCAAGCCCTCCGCGGCGGCAGCTTCGGCCTGCGCAGGTCCGGGGCGTCGGAGTAGTCCGGGGGCATCGCCGCCGGGTGGGTCTTCAGCAGGTCCAGGGCCAGTTGGATCGCGTCGTCCAGCTGGACGTGGCGGCCCTCCGCCCAGTCCAGAGGGGTGCGCAGGGCGTCCAGGTCCGGGTCGACGCCGTGGTTCTCGATTCCCCAGCCGTACGCGTCGAACCAGGCCGCGTTCATCGGGACCGTGATCACCGTCCCGTCGCCGAGGCGGTGGCGGCCGGTCATGCCCACCACCCCGCCCCAGGTCCGGCTGCCCACCACCGGGCCCAGGCCCAGCAGTTTGAACGCCGCCGTGATCATGTCGCCGTCCGACGACGTCGCCTCGTCCGCCAGCGCGACCACCGGACCGCGTGGCGCGTTCGAGGCGTACGAGACGGGCTGGGCGTTCCGTGTCAGGTCCCAGCCGATGATCTTCCGGGTCAGGCTCTCCACCACCAGCTCGCTGATGTGGCCGCCCGCGTTGCCCCGTACGTCGACGATCAGCGCCGGGCGTGACATCTCCCTGCGCAGATCGCGGTTGAACTGCGCCCAGCCCGAGCCGCCCATGTCCGGGATGTGGAGGTAGCCGCATTTTCCGCCGCTCAACTCCAGGACCACCTCGCGGCGTTTGGCCACCCAGTCCTGGTAGCGCAGCGGCCGCTCGTCCACCAGCGGGACGATCGCCACCCGCCGCGCGGGACCGTCGCCCTCGGGGGGCCGGAAGGTCAGCTCGACCGTTGTGCCGCCCGCCGCCGAGAGCATCGGGTAGGGGCCCTTCACCGGATCGACCGGGCGGCCGTCGACATGGGTGAGGACCGCGCCTTCGCGGATGCCCGTACCGGCCAGGGGTGAGCGGGCCTTGGAGTCCGAGGAGTCGCCGGGGAGGATCCGTTTGACCACCCAACTGCCGTCCCGGCAGACCAGGTTCGCGCCCAGCAGCCCCATCGCCCGCTGGTAGTGCGGCGGCCCTTCGTTGCGCCGCGCGGCCGTCACGTACGCGTGCGAGGTGCCCAGCTCGCCCATCACCTCGCGCAGCAGGTCCGCGAACTCGTCCGGTGACGCGACCCGTTCGACCAGCGGGCGGTACTGGTCGAGCACCGCGTCCCAGTCGATGCCGCACATCCCCGGCTCCCAGAAGAACGCGCGGACGATGCGGCCCGCCTCCGCGTACGCCTGGCGCCACTGGGACGCCGGATCCACCTCGTGCATGATCCGGCGCAGGTCCAGATAGACCGTCGAGTCGCTGTCGCCGGACTCGGTCGCCGGTACCGCGCGCAGCTCCCCGTCGTCCATGACCACCAGCCGGCTGCCGTCGCCGCTGACCGCGAACCAGTCGAGATGGCCGACCAGTTCGGTCTTGCGGGCCTTGGTGATGTCGAAGTGCTCCAGCGTGGGGCGGTGTGAGGGGTCCGCCGGGTTGGCGAAGGTCTCGCCGAGCGCCCCGGAGATCGGCCAGCGCAGCCAGACGAGGCCGCCCCCGCTGACGGGGTGCAGAGCCGAGTACTTGGAGGCAGCCACCGGGAAGGGTGTCACCCGGCTCTCAAGACCCTCCACCTCGACCGTCACCGTCCCTTCCGCGGCCCCTTCCCCCGGCTCGTCCAGCGGATCGAGCCCGCCCGCCGCGGGCCGCCCGTCCGGCAGCAGCGCGAACGGCGAGGGAGTCGCCGACGACAGCGGTACGAGATAGGGGCGGCAGCCCAGCGGGAAGGACAGGTCGCCGGTGTGCACGTCGTACACCGGGTCGAAGCCCCGCCAGGAGAGGAAGGCGAGATAGCGGCCGTCCCGCGTGAAGACCGGATTCTCGTCCTCGAAGCGGCCGTTGGTGACATCGACGATCGTGCGGTCCTTGATCCGGGCCATCTTGATCTGCCGCAGCGAGCGGCCGATGCCCGGCTGGGACCAGGTCAGCCAGTGCCCGTCGGGCGAGAAGGCGAGATCGCGGACCGGCCCGTTGGTGGAGCGGATCAGTTCGGTCACTTCCCCTCCCCCAGAGCCTTCGGCCTGGGAGGTGCCCCCAGCCTCCTCGGCCGCGTCGATCAGCAGGAGGCGCCCGTCGTGCGAGGCGATCGCGAGCCGCTCCCCGTCCGGGTCCGACACCAGCTCCTGGACGCGGCCCAGTTCCCCTGCGGCCAGCCGCCGCGGCTCCCGGTCGCCGCTCGCCCTCGGCAGGTACGCGATCTCGACGGCGTCCTCGCCCTCCGCGTCCGTGACATACGCGACCTGGCCGCCGGTGCCGAGCATCTCCGGCATCCGGACCCGTACGCCCGCGGTGTCCGCGATCGCCCGCGCGGGCCCGTCGCGGTGCGTGAGCCAGTACAGACTGCCGCGCACCGTGACCGCGCTCGCCCGTCCCGTCGTGTCCACCGAGATCGAGTCCACGTGGCTGGCGGCCGGGACCTGATAGGTCCGCCGTCCGGCCCGCGGTCCGCCGAGCCGTACCTCCAGCTTGCGCGGCCGGGCGTCCGGCACGGTCAGATCGTCGACGATCCACAGGTCGCCCGCGCACTGGTAGACCACCCTGCGACCGTCGCTCGAGGCGTGCCTGGCATAGAAGGCGTCATGGTCGCTGTGCCGTTGGAGATCGGTCCCGTCGGGCAGACAGGAGTAGAGATTGCCCACGCCCTCGTGGTCGGAGAGGAACGCGATACGTCCCGCGACGAACATCGGGCAGTCCAGATGCCCCTGCATGTCGGCGAGCAGTCGCTCCCCGTGCAGCCAGAGCCGTCCGGTGGCCCCGCCCCGGTAGCGCTTCCACGCGGCCGGTTCGTGCGGCGGTTTGCCGGTGAGCAGCAGCGTGCGGTGTTCTCCGTCGATGTCGGCGACCTGGATGTCGGAGGCCGGGCCCCAGGGCAGCCGCTTGCCGGGGGAGCCGTCGGTGGCCACCTTGTAGCCCCAGGAGAAGTACGAGAAGGGCTGGCCGTGGGAGGAGACGGCGAGGATGTTGCCGTCCGGGTCCCAGCCGCAGACCCGGGTGTCGGTCGAGCCCCAGTAGCTCAGCCGCCGCGCGGGCCCGCCGGAGACCGGCGCCAGATGGATCTCCGGATCGAGGCTGCGCCAGGTCGTGTACGCGATCTGGCTGCCGTCGGGGGAGAAGCGTGGATGGCCGACCCGCGTGCGGTCGACGGTGAGGCGCCAGCCGCGTCCGGGCCGGTGCCCGGCCGGTACCAGGGGGGCGATCCAGAGATCGTCCTCGGCGGCGAAGCACAGCAAGTCGTCGTGCAGATGCGGGAAACGGAGATACGCGACGTCGTCACTCACCCCCCAATGCTTTCCGCGCCATGGGGGTGGGGCAACTTGTGGGGCGGGGTGAATTCGCGAGGTGACCCAGGACACAAGCGAAACGGTTTCGTTTCGCGGACGGTCTGGGTTACGGTCGTGGTGTACGAAACCGTTTCGTTCGGATGAGGCGGTTCGGATGTGACAGCTCGGACGTGAAAGGAGGTCGACCATGACACCGCGCAGCCGGCTCACGCCCGAGCGCGAGGCAGAGCTGTACGAAGCCGTGCTCGACCTGCTGCGGGAGGTCGGCTACGACGCCCTGACGATGGACGCCGTCGCCGCCCGTACCCGGTCCAGCAAAGCCACGCTCTACCGCCAGTGGCGGAGCAAGCCGGAACTGGTCGTCACGTCGCTGCGGCACAACAAGCCGGTGAGCGTCGCCGACATCGACACCGGCACTCTGCGCGGCGACTTCCACGCCATGGTGGAGCGCACCGACGACTGTCAGATGGAGAAGGACTCCGCGCTGATGCGGGGTCTGGCCCAGGCCATTCATGGCAATCCCGATCTCCACCGCGCTCTGCGCGAGCTGCTGATCGAGCCCGAGATCACCGGACTCGACACGCTGCTGCGGCGGGCCGTGGAAAGGGGCGAGGTCAGCGTGGACAACCGCGCGCTCGGCTTCGTCCCGCACATGCTGGTCGGCGCCTTCGTCGCCCGGCAGCTCATCGAGGACCGGACTCCCGACCCGGCCTTCATCAAGCAATACATCGACGCCGTGGTCCTCCCCGCCCTCGGCGTCTGACGCACAGACCTCCCCGCACCACCCAGCAGCACCCTGACGCGCGCCGCTCTCGTCGTCGGGCCGGCTCCCCATGCCCTGTTCACCTCACACACGGGAGTACGCCCTCGTGGCCACGTTCCTCTACAAACTCGGGCGGTCCGCCTTCCGGCGCCGCCGCCTCGTCGCACTGCTGTGGGTGGCGCTGCTGGCGCTCGCCGGGGTCGGCGCGGCCTCCGCGTCCACCGCCGCCTCGTCGTCCTTCTCGATGCCGGGAACGGAGGCACAGAAGGCCTTCGACCTGCTGGAGGAGCGCTTCCCGGGAGCCACCCCCGACGGCGCGACCGCGCGGGTCGTCTTCAAGGCGCCCGACGGCCGCAAGATGACCGAACCGGCCAACAAGGCCGTGGTGAACAAGGCGGTCTCCGCGCTGAAGGCCGGTTCCGACCAAGTCTCCTCCGTCACCGACCCGTTCACCGCGAAGGCCGTCTCCAAGGACGGCGGCACGGCGTACATATCGGTCACGTACAAGGTCAGCGGGATGGAGCTGAGCGACAAGACGCGCGAGGCGCTGAAGGAGACCGGCACTCAGGCGCGTGAGAGCGGGCTGACCGTGGAGATCGGCGGCGACGCGCTGCAGGCCGCCCCGGAGACCGGGTCGGGCGAGATCATCGGTGTCTCCATCGCCGCGGTCGTCCTCGTCATCACCTTCGGCTCGCTGGTCGCCGCCGGACTTCCGCTGCTCACCGCGATCATCGGCGTCGGCATCGGGATCTCCACGATCACCGCGCTGGCGAACGTCCTCGACCTGGGCTCCACCACCTCGACGCTCGCGACGATGATCGGCCTCGCGGTCGGCATCGATTACGCGCTCTTCATCGTCTCCCGCTACCGCGCGGAGCTCGCCGAGGGCCGCGAACGTGAGGACGCGGCGGGACGGGCCGTCGGCACCGCGGGTTCCGCGGTCGTCTTCGCGGGCCTGACCGTGGTCATCGCGCTGGTCGGCCTCGCCGTCGTCAACATCCCGATGCTCACCAAGATGGGCTTCGCGGCCGCCGGCACCGTCGTGATCGCGGTCCTGATCGCGCTCACCCTGATACCCGCGCTGCTCGGCTTCGCCGGCAAGCGGGTGCTCGGCCGCAAGGTCCGCAAGGGCAAGGAGACGAGCGACAAGCCGAACATGGGCACCCGCTGGTCCCGCTTCGTCCTGCGCCGCCCGGTCACCGTGCTGCTCGCCGGTGTGGTGGGCCTGGGCGCGATGGCCATACCGGCGTCCTCGCTGGAGCTGGGCCTGCCCGACGACGGCTCGCAGCCGGTCAGCACCACGCAGCGCAAGGCGTACGACCTGCTGTCCGACGGCTTCGGCCCCGGCGTCAACGGCCCGCTGCTGGTCGTCGTCGACGGCGACAAGAGCGCGGCCGACCGCACGGTCAAGGACATCAAGGGCCTCGACGGCGTCGTGGCCGTCACCCCGCCGACCCTCAACAAGTCCGGCGACACCGCGATGATCACGGTCGTACCGAAGGACAGGCCGTCCTCGCTCGAGACCGAGGACCTCGTCCACTCCATCCGGGCCGAGAGTGGCGACGACGTGCTGGTCACCGGCGCCACGGCGATGAACATCGACTTCTCGCAGAGGATGAACGACGCACTGCTGCCCTATCTGGCGCTCGTCGTCGGACTCGCCTTCCTGCTGCTGATGGTGGTCTTCCGCTCGGTCCTGGTCCCGCTGAAGGCGGCCCTCGGCTTCCTGCTCTCGGTCGTCGCGGCGCTCGGCGCGGTCGTCGCCGTCTTCCAGTGGGGCTGGCTCGGCTCGCTGTTCGGCGTGGAGCAGACCGGCCCGATCATGTCGATGATGCCGATCTTCATGGTGGGCGTCGTCTTCGGTCTCGCCATGGACTACGAGGTCTTCCTGGTCACGCGCATGCGGGAGGCGTACGTCCACGGCGAGCGGCCCGGCGAGGCGATCGTCACCGGCTTCAAGCACGGGGCGCGTGTGGTCACGGCGGCGGCCGTCATCATGATCGCGGTCTTCTCCGGCTTCATCGGCTCCAGCGACCAGATGATCAAGATGATCGGCTTCGGCCTCGCGATCGCGGTCTTCTTCGACGCCTTCGTGGTCCGGATGGCGATCGTGCCCGCCGTGCTCGCGCTGCTCGGCCACAAGGCGTGGTGGCTGCCGCGCTGGCTCGACCGGGCGCTGCCGAATGTGGACGTCGAGGGCGAGAAGCTGCACAAGGAACTCGCCGGCAGTCCCGAGGACCCGGACGAGGAGCGCAAGCTGGTACGCGTCTAGGGCGTGTTTTAGAAGTAGCGCCGTCCGCCCGCAGGGCGGGCCCCGCGGCGTCTGGTGCGTGCAATCGCAAGGCGGAGGATCGCCCTCGTACTGGACGTACTTGGGCGACTCCGACAACACCGCGAGTGTGCGTGCCAGGCGTCGCGGGGCAGGCGGGACTTCTAAAACACGCCCTAGCTGCAGGGCTCCGGGGGCAGCGCTTCGAGCGGCGCGCGCGTCCCCGGCGGCGCGACGGCACCGTGGGGACGGGGTCCGTCGCGGCACTCGGTGGCCGTACTCATCACCCTTGGGTGGCGGGTGCGGCCATCGCGTATGTGTGCCGCAGGAAGCGGATGAGCACCTTCGAATCGAACTGCACCACCGCTACGCCATCCGGGGTATGGAACTCCACCACCGTCTGGACACGGCCGCACGGCCAGACTTCGATGTCGCCCTTGCGCGTGGGGGCCCGAAGCCCCGTTTCCAGCAGCTCGCGCGGGAAGCTCCAGGCGCGGCCGCTGGGGAACGCGAAGCACACTGCCTGCGGGTCCTCGTCGGGGTCGTAGCCCAGCACGACGTCGACGGAGCGATTCTGCGGAGCGTCAGTGACGATCCGGGCCAATGCGTGATCTTCGACGACTGCGGACATCGGCCGGCTCCTCACGCTCGTCCTCTTTGTCATCTAATGTCCCATATTTCTGGCCTGAAACTCGACCTCCATTTGTGACAGACCCGCTCTTGCAAGTCGTTTGCAACAAGGCTCTATCATTGAACAGTTATTCATCTGTCCGAAGCGGAGCCCGACATGCATGTCCCCGACGGATTCATCAACGCCCCGGTCTCGGTGGGGGCCGGAGTCGTTGCCGCCGGTGCGGTCGCCGTCAGCCTGCGCGGCGCCCGCCGTGAGCTGGACGAACGCACCGCGCCGCTGGCCGGTCTGGTCGCCGCGTTCATCTTTGCCGTGCAGATGCTGAACTTCCCCGTCGCCGCCGGCACCAGCGGACATCTGCTGGGCGGGGCACTCGCAGCGATCCTCGTCGGTCCCTGTACCGGCGTGCTCTGCATCTCCGTCGTGCTCCTGATGCAGGGCATCCTCTTCGCGGACGGCGGTCTCACCGCGCTCGGCGTGAACATCACGGTCATGGGTGTGGTCACCGTCGTCGTCGCGTACGCCCTCTTCCGCGGCCTGCTCAAGGTGCTGCCCCGCGGGCGCCGCGCGATCGCCGTCGCGTCCTTCGTCTCCGCACTGCTCTCCGTACCGGCCGCGGCCGCCGTCTTCACCGCCATCTACGCCGTCGGGGGGACCACCGACGTCCCCGTCGGCAAGGTGCTGACCGCGATGGTCGGCGTCCATACCCTGATCGGCATCGGCGAGGCCGTGATCACCATGCTGACCGTCGGCGCGGTCGTCGCCGTCCGGCCCGATCTCGTCCACGGGGCCCGGGGCCTGGCCGCCCCCCTCAAGCTGCGCGTCGGCGGCGAACTGGTCGACGCCCCGGCCGCCGCCCGGCCCGTACCCGTCGCCGCCCTCCCCCACAGCCTTCGGCGTGGGAGGTACCCCCACCCCCGCGCGGTGTGGGCCACCGGCCTGGTCGGCGCCCTCGTCCTCGCGGGCTTCGTCTCCTTCTACGCCTCCGCCAGCCCCGACGGCCTGGAGAAGGTCGCCGCCGACAAGGGCATCGACAGAAACGTCGAGGAGCACGCGGCCAAGGACTCCCCGCTCGCCGACTACGGCGTCAAGGACATCGCCGACGCCCGGCTCTCCGGCGGCCTGGCAGGCGTGATCGGCGTCGGCGTCACCGTCGTCGCGGGCACCGGTATCTTCTGGTCGCTGCGCCGCCGCCGTACGCCGGACGCCGAGCCCACCCGCGTACCGGAAGCCGTCTGACATGGGCGCGGGCCACACCCACAAGCTCTACCGGCACGGCCACTCACCGGTCCACGCGCTGCCCCCGCACTGCAAGCTCGCCGCCGTCTTCGGCTTCGTCCTGGTCGTGGTCTCCACGCCGCGCGAGGCGGTCTGGGCCTTCGCCCTGTACGCGGTGCTGCTCGCAGCGGTCGCGGCCCTGGCCCGTATCCCCGCCGGCTTTCTGCTGCGGCGCCTGCTGATCGAGATCCCGTTCGTGGCCTTCGCGGTCCTCATGCCCTTCGTCGTCCCGGGCGAGCAGGTGCAGGTGCTCGGCCTGTCGGTGAGCGTGCCCGGACTCTGGGGCGCCTGGAACGTCCTGGCCAAGGGCACGCTCGGGGTCGCCGCCTCCGTGATCCTCGCCTCGACGACCGAGCTGCGCTCCCTGCTGCTCGGTCTGCAACGGCTCAAACTGCCGCCGATGCTCGTCCAGATCGCGTCCTTCATGATCCGTTACGGGGATGTCATCACCGACGAGATGCGCCGCATGTCGATCGCCCGCAGGTCGCGCGGCTTCGAGGCGCGGGGCATCCGTCACTGGGGCGTCCTCGGCAAGTCCGCGGGTGCCCTGTTCATCCGCTCCTACGAGCGCGGCGAGCGCGTGCATCTGGCGATGGTGAGCCGGGGTTACACCGGCACGATGCCGGTCATCGACGAGGTGACCGCGAGCCGCGCGCAGTGGACCTACGCCGCCGCACTCCCGTTGACCGCCCTCGGGGTCTGTCTGCTTGGCTGGACCCTATGACCACCGCATCTCTTGAGGTCAGCGGCCTCGCCTACGCCTACCCCGACGGCCACCAGGCCCTGTTCGGGGTGGACCTGACCGTGGACCGCGGCGAGCGGGTCGCCCTGCTCGGGCCCAACGGCGCGGGCAAGACCACGCTCGTCCTGCACCTCAACGGCATCCTGACCGGCGGCGTCGGCTCGGTGACGGTCGCGGGCCTGCCGGTCGCCAGGGCGAACCTCGCGGAGATCCGCCGCCGGGTCGGCATCGTCTTCCAGGACCCGGACGACCAGCTGTTCATGCCGACGGTCCGCGAGGACGTGGCCTTCGGCCCCGCTGCGGCGGGCATGCGCGGACCGGAGCTGGAGGCACGGGTCGTCTCGGCGCTGAACCGGGTCGGCATGGCGGAGTTCGCGGACCGGCCTCCGCACCATCTCTCCTTCGGGCAGCGGCGCCGGGTGGCGGTCGCCACGGTGCTCGCGATGGAGCCGGAGATCCTCGTACTGGACGAGCCCTCGTCCAACCTCGACCCGGCGTCCAGGCGCGAACTGGCCGACATCCTGCGGTCGTTGGACGTCACGGTGCTGATGGTCACGCACGACCTTCCGTACGCGCTGGAGCTGTGCCCGCGCGCGGTGATCCTCAGCGAGGGCGTGATCGCGGCGGACGGGCCCACGCAGGAGCTGCTGAGCGACGAGGAGCTGATGCGCGCGCACCGCCTGGAGCTGCCGTTCGGCTTCAACCCGCAGTCTGTGTCCCTCTGACGCCACTCCGGTACTGCTCGGCGCGGGGTCGATTCCGTTGAGCTGACCCGCCAGTCACCTCGTGGGGACCACGTTGCACCATGGGGGCATGAGCGGGAGCGGCAGAACAGGCGCGGTGGACGTCCGGGGCACGGTGACGGAAGGCTTCGAGCCGGTCAGGGACGCCTTCGTGCGCAACTTCGAGCAGCGCGGCGAGCGCGGCGCGGCCGTCGCCGTCTACCGGGGCGGGCGCAAGGTCGTCGACCTGTGGGCCGGGACCCGGGATGTGGACGGCCGCGAACCCTGGGCCCTGGACACCGTTCAGATCGTCCGTTCCGCGACCAAGGGCGTCGCCGCGGCCGTCGTCCTCCTGCTCCATCAGCGCGGGCAGATCGATCTGGACGCCCCGGTCGGCACGTACTGGCCCGAGTTCAAGGCGGCGGGCAAGGAGCGCGTCGTGGTACGCCAGTTGCTCTCGCACCGCGCCGGGCTGCCCGCCCTCGACCGTCCGCTCACCCCTGTCGAGGCAGCCGACGGTGTGAGCGGACCGGCCGCGCTCGCCGCGCAGCGCCCCGCCTGGGAGCCCGGCACCGACCACGGCTACCACGCCCAGACCTACAGCTGGCTGCTCGGCGAACTCGTCCGCCGCGTCACCGGCCGCACCATCGGCCGCTGGGTCGCCGAGGAGATCGCCCGCCCGCTCGGCCTGGACTTCTGGATCGGCCTGCCGCAGGACGAGGCACACCGGGTGGGCCGGATCGGCCCGGTCGACGAGCCGGCCGCGGCGGACGGCGGTGGGCTCAGACTGCGCGCCAAGCCCGCCGTCTCCGAGGCCTACCGCAACCCCGAATCCCTCACCCGGCGGGCCTTCGGGGCGATCGACCCGCTGCCCGAGGAGAACGACCCCGCCTACCGCGCCGCCGAACTCCCCGCCTCCAACGGCATATCCACCGCCCGCGCCCTCGCCCGCTTCTACGCCGCCACGATCGGCGAGGTCGAAGGCGGCGTTCCCCGGCTCTTCGCCCCGGCCACCCTCACCCTCGCCCGCACCGAGGAATCGGCGGGCCCCGACCGTGTCCTGATCGTCCCCACCCGCCTCGGCCTCGGCTTCATGCTCCACGGCCCCGCCTGCCCGCTGCTCGGCCCCGGCTCCTTCGGCCACCCCGGCCGCGGCGGCTCGCTCGGCTTCGCCGACCCCGAGTCGGGCGTCGCGCTCGGCTACGTAACCAACGGTCTGCGCAAGGGGGTTACGGCCGATCCGCGCGCCCAGGCGCTGATCAGGGCGGTACGTTCGGCGCTATGAGCAGCGTGACGAGACGTTTCGAGGGGTACGGGGTACTGATCACGGGCGCGGGACGCGGCATCGGCGAGGCGACCGCGCGACGGCTCGCCGCCGAAGGGGCCCGCGTCCTTGTCACCGACGTCGACGCGGAACGCGCCGCGAAGACCGCGGACGACATCGCGGGGGCCGAGTTCTGCGGCTGCGACGTGGGGGACCGTACGGCAGTCGAAGCGGCCGTCGCGTACGCCGTCGAGCGCTTCGGCACGCTGGACGTGCTCGTCAACAACGCGTTCTCCTGCGGGGTGGACGCCCCGCTCTTCGAGGACGAGCCGGACGACGTCTGGCAGCGGGACCTGGACATCACCCTGACCGGCGCCTTCCGGTGCGCCCGCGCGGCGCTGCCGCATCTGGCGGCATCCGGCCGCGGCGCGATCGTCAACATCGGCTCGGTCAACGCCGAGCAGGACTTCGGCAACCACGCCTACAGCGCCGCCAAGGCGGGCCTCGCCTCCCTGACCCGCACCCTGGCGGGCGACGCGGCACCCCGCGGCGTCCGGGTCAACCAGGTCAACCCCGGCACGATCCGTACGCCGTCATGGTCCGGTCGCGAGGCTCAGCTCGACGCGCTGAGCCGCGTCTACCCGCTGGGCCGGGTGGGCGAGCCGGACGACATCGCGGCGGCGGTGGCGTTTCTGGCTTCGCGGGACGCGGGCTGGATCACCGGGACGACGCTGCGGGTCGACGGGGGGCTGCTGGCGGTGAACACGGGGTTCGCCGGGGTCGTGGAGGGCGGGTGACCTAGGGCCTGTCGTTTGGATCAGGCCGGATCAGTGTGCGTGCCAGGGCACGCGAACCCGGCAAGATCCGAACGACAGGCCCTAGGCAGGGCCTGCGGCTACGCAGAACTCATTGCCCTCGGGATCGGCCATCACGATGTGATGCCCGTCGATCTCCTCCAGGACCATCCCGCCTGCCTTCACCAGCCGCTCGGACTCCGCCCGGATTCTGGCCCACCGCTCCTCGGGGCTGCCATGCCCCGGCACCCTGATGTCGATATGGAGCCGGTTCTTCGCGGACTTCGGCTCGGGGACCTTGAGCATGGAGAGCCGGGGGCCCACGCCGTCGGGATCGCAGAGCCACGCCCCGTCGTCCTCGGAGTCGTCCTCGGGCAGGTCGAACTGCGCGAGCCACTCCTCACGGGTCTTGAAGGGAGCGGGCGGGGGCTCGTCGACGTACCCCAGCGCTTGCTTCCAGAACTCTGCGAGCAGCTGGGCGTCCGTGCAGTCGAGCGTCAAATCGATTCTGGCTGCCATGGATCGACCGTACGCCCCGCCTCTGACAGCAGGCTCCGACAGTCCGCCTACGCCGGTTGAGGCGTCCGGCGGCGCTGCCCGGCCGCCAGGACGAACGTGACGGTGATCAGCAGCGCCCACGCCCCGAACTTCGCCACCGACACCGGCTGCCAGCCGCCGAGCTGGTCCGGATAGCTCCATGCGCCCGCGTACGTCGAGATGTTCTCCGCGACCCAGAGGAAGAACCCGATGAGCACGAACGACAGAGCGAGCGGCATGCGATAGCTGTGTGCCCCCACGCGGTAGCGCACCGATGTCCCGGCGGTGGCGCACAGCAGCAGCGCGGCCAGCGCCCAGCGGAGATCGGGGAGCCAGTGGTGGCTGAAGAAGTTCAGATAGACCGCACCGGCGAGGACGGCCATGATCCGGGGCCGGTAGCCGTCCAGGCGCAGGTCGAACAGGTGCCAGGCACGGCAGACGTAACTGCCCACGGCCGCGTACAGAAACCCGCCGTACAGCGGCACGCCCGCGACCTTCGTCAGGGCCTCCTCCGGGTAACTCCATGAGCCCATCCGTACCTTGACCAGCTCGAAGAGCAGCCCGATCAGATGGCATCCGGCGATGACCGCGGTGTCGCGGGCACTGTCCCACCCGACCTTCCTGGCCAGCACCGCGAGCAGGACCCCGTACACCAGCACCAGGTCGTAGCGGGCGATCGGCAGGTCGTCGGGCAGCAGGCCCGAGAGCCCTATGCCGCCGACGAGCGCGACCGCGAAGGCGCAGCTGCGGGCATGCAGCCAGCCGAAGCGGAGCAGCTGACCGGCCCAGTGCGAGTTCATCCCCATGCCGAAAAGGACGCCTCGAACGCCCCGCGCGGTTCGGTCACCGTCAGCTCGCCCGCAGCATCAGCCCGATGCCCACCACCATCAGCCCGGCCGCCGCGATCCTCGGCCCGCCGAAACGTTCCTTGAAGAACAGCGCTCCGATCGCCGCGCCCACGATGATCGAGGTCAAGCGTTGCTGAAGCAGTAATTACTCCGGCCGCCGGCATGGCTGTCGTGCATCGCGAGTGATCCCATGCGTGCGCCACGACCGCACAACGTGCTGAGGACCTTGACTGGCCAACTCGCACGATGGGCAACGATGTTGCTGGTGGTCCTTCGGTGCTGTTGTTGTCCGCCGGAAACGGTGCCGTAGAGGCGGACAACCGGAACACGGCGGAGACCTGCCCGCGTTCCGGTTGCTCCTCCGTCCGCACCGACGTGGATCGGTCGGAGCAGCGTCAGCCGTTCTTCACCTTGGCGCAGATGGCGTAGACGGTCAGGTCGACGGGGCTGATCGGGCAGCCCGGGCGGCTTCCCGTGGTTTCCCGCGCTTCCCGTGCCGGGCCCTCGGAACGGGCACGCGGTGGGCAGGTGCTGAGTGGCTGGCGGCCTGGAGCAAGCCGGTTGTGGGTACGCTCACGGCAGGGGAGGGGGCGTCGTGCGACAGACCATCAGGATCTGGTGGACGTGGGCGTTGTACGTACTCGTCATCCAGATGTTCGCGTTCCCCGCGGTTGAGGCTGTCCAGGATTCGCCGTCGTTCCTTCACCCGTGGCTGTATCCGCTCTTGGCTTGCGTGTGGCTGTTGCTGACGTGGCGCACCCTGGCCAGGCGTCTTTGCGTGACGCCTGAGGGCGTTCGCAGCCACTGCGTGTGGCGGTCTCAGTTTGTCTCCTGGGATGAGGTGGTGGAGTTCGAGACCCTGCCGACGGGAGGCATGTATGAATTCCCCGCTGCAATCCTGCTCACTCGTCGGCTGGTGATCTTCAAGGGCGTCTTCGGGCTGTGCAGCGACGTCGAGTCGCCGGTGGACAAGGTCGTGAAGCATTTGAACGAACGCTGCGACGAAGCGTGGCGATGAGGCATGCCGGTTGCCGGACTTCCGGCAGGCCACCGGCCGGAGCGGGGTGGAGAGGCTTTGGGCCGGAGCTGCCATGCGGGGAGAGACCGGGGGCCCGTAGGCTTCCCGCGACTCGGGCACCGCGATGCCGCCGACGAGGGCGACCGCGAAGGCGCAGCAGCGGGCATGCAGCCAGCCGAAGCGGAGCAGCTGATGTGCCCGGTGCGAGATCATCCCCATGCCGGGAGATGATCGTCAACTCGCCCGCAGCATCAGACCGATGCCCACCACCATCAGCCCCGCCGCCGCAATCCTCGGACCGCCGAACCTCTCCTTGAAGAACACCGCTCCGATCGCCGCGCCCACGATGATCGACGACTCGCGCAGCGCGGCGACCGGCGCCAGCGGCGCCTTCGTCTGGGCCCACAGGACCAGCCCGTACGCCGAGATCGACAGCGCCGCGCCGAGCAGCCCGCGGGCCGCGTACGGGCGCAGCTGGGCGAGTAGCGCGCCCCGGTGGACGTAGAACGTGTACGCGGGGATCAGCGTCCCCTCCAGGATCATCAGCCAGGCGATATAGCCGAGCGGCGTCCCCGAGGCGCGTACGCCGACACCGTCCACAACGGTGTACGCGGCGATGGACAGACCGGTCGCCAGCGCGGCCAGCAGCGCCGGCCAGTGCGGATGGGCACCGGAGCCCTTGATGCCCCACAGGGCGACCCCCACCAGGCCCGCCGATGCGATGACGACGCCCGCCAGTTGCCAGGCGTTGAGGCTCTCGCCCACGAACAGCGCCGCGAGCACGGTCACCACCAGCGGCGCCGTACCGCGTGCGATCGGATACATCTGGCCGAAGTCGCCGAGGCTGAACGAGCGCATCAGCAGCGCCTGATAACCGACGTGGAGCAGCGCGGAGGCGATGAGATACGGCCAGGCGGCGGCGTCGGGCGGCGGCGAGAAGCAGGCGAGCGCGGCCCCGATCACCGTGCCGCCGCCGGCGATCAGCGTGAACGCGACCATCTGGTCCTTGATGGTGTGCGCGATGGCGTTCCAACTGGCGTGCGTGACGGCGGCTATGAGGACCGCGACGGCGACGAGAAGAGTCACGCCGTACGCTCGCGGACGTCGACCGGCGTGCCGCCCGCGTGCGCGATCAGTGTCTTGGGGTCGAGCGGGAAGACCGTGTGCGGGGTCCCGGCCGCCGCCCACACCACGTCGTGGTCCAGCAGTCCCCTGTCGGCCAGCACCCGGGTCCTGGTGGCATGCCCGAAGGGCGGGACGCCACCGATCGCGTAACCGGTCGTCTCCCGGACCAGATCGGCGTTCGCGCGCTTGACGGACTCGGCGCCCAGCTCCTGCCGTACGCGCTCGACGTCGACCCGCGACGAGCCGTCCATCAGCACCAGCACCGGCACGCCGTCCGCCTCGAAGATCAGCGACTTGACGATCTCGCTGACGTCGCAGCCGATCGCGGCCGCGGCCTCGGCGGCGGTACGGGTGGCGTCGGGGAAGCGGCGGACCGGGACCTTGAGCCCCAGTTCGCGCAGCGCCTCGGCGAAACGGGGATGGGCGTCGGTGTCGTGAGTGCTCATGGCCCGCACGCTAGCGGTCGTTGTAAGGGCCACGCGAGCGGCTTTCCGCCGGGGGCCCTACCTCAGGCGCCGAGCACCGCGCCGCGCGCGCCTCAGCGGGCCCGCAGCACCTGCGCGACCACCGGGCCCGCCGCATCGCCGCCGTGGCCGCCCGACTGCACGACCGCCGCGGCCGCGAGATCGTCGGCGTACCCGGTGAACCAGCTGTTGGACTTGCCCTGGCCGTCGACTTCCGCCGAGCCGGTCTTCGCGCCCTTGTCGCCGCCGACGCCGGACATGGCGGGCGCGCCTGTGCCGTACTGCGCGGTGGCGCGCATCATCTCGCGCAGCGCCTGCGCGATGGAGCCCGGAAGCGGCTGGGCCGTGGCCAGTTCGCGGTCGTCGAGGGACTGCGGGACGATCACCGGCTGGTGGAACGCGCCGCTCTTGGCGGTGGCGGTGATGGAGGCCATGTTGAGCGCGTTCATGGCGACCTTGCCCTGCCCGATGTACGAGGCGGCGGTCTCCGCGCCGGAGGACTCCGGCACGCTGCCGTCGACGGAGACGACGCCCGTCTGCCAGTCGAGGCCGATACCGAAGTACTTGCGGGCGGTCTCGCCCAGTGCGCGGCCGGCGGTGCCGCTCTTGTTCAGCGGCTTGACGGCCTTGATGAAGGCGGTGTTGCAGGACCGGCGGAAGCTGTCCTTGAACGTGCCGCCCGGAATCTTGAAGTCGTCGAGGTTGTGGAAGGTGACGCCCTCCCACGTGACGGTCGGCGGACACTCCACCTTCGTACCCGGTCCGTCGACGACACCGTTGTCCATCATCATCGTCGCGGACACGATCTTCATCGTGGAGCCGGGCGCCTGGGCGCCCATCATCGCCGTGTTGTAGCCGTCGGCGGGGCTGTTGGCGACGGCGCGGATCTCGCCCGTACTGGGCTTGACCGCCACGACCGACGCGTGCCCGTACTGCTTCACGGCCTTCTCCGCGGCGGCCTGCACATCCGCGTCCAGAGTGGTCGTCAGCGTGCCCTCCTTGCCCTTGGTGAGGTCAGCAGGGTCTGGTCGGGCGCGGACTCGTTGCTGGACGAGATGACCAGCTCGACACCGGCCGTCCCGCCCGCTTTCTCGCCGTACTTCTTGCGCAGCGAGTCCAGGACGGGCCCGAGCGAGGCGTACTTCTCCTTCGTCAGCTCCCGCCCCTTGTGGTCCACGGCCTTGATCGGCGGGGCTGCGGCCTTGTCCGTCTTGAGCGAGGTGTCCTTCGTCAGCTTGGGATGCACGATGGCAGGCACCCAGTCGACCAGCGCCCGCCCGGTGGTCAGCCCGCGCACGACGGTCAGCTCGGAGGCGTACGACCAGGGCTTGCTCTGCCCCTCGTACGTCACCGTCGCCTTGACCGTGAACGGCACCTTCGCGCCGACCGCCGCGCCGGGCGTGATCACGGCCGCGGAGACATGGGCTTGATCGCGATACCCGGCGATCAACGGCTGGGCCTCGGCAGCATTGTTGGTGAGCTGCGCGGCCTCCGGCGCGTTCCCGCCGGCCCAGGCTGCGAGGAAGTCCTTCGCGGCCTTGTCGATCTCCTCGGCGCTGAGCGGCCCGCTCTTCTTGGGCGAGACAGCGGACTTGGTGTCGGTCCCGCCACCGCCGTGGCCGGTCAGCCCGTTGTACAGGTTGTAGCCGCCATAGCCCACGCCACTGGCGACCACCAGGAATGCGCCGCCGACGACGGCGACTTTCGCTCCACTGCGCATAGCTGCAGTCCCCTCCCCAGGAGTCCATGCACTCTACGGGACAGGAGTGACAGCAGGGTTGGCCGTTATCGGACCGCGACGCTCAGGTCCGGGCGGTCGGCAGTTCGAGCAGCATCGCGTCGTGGAGGTCCGCGCCTTCCCCGGCCTGGCCTCGCCGACCTTGCGGTAGCCGCACGCCCGGTAGGCGGCCAGTACGGCATCGTGGAGCCGACGGAGGGTGTCCCACCAGCCCGTGTCCGGCCCGAGCGGGTTGCCGAAGGCGATGCCGTCAGGTGTCTTCGGGATCCAGCTCGAAGACGAAATAGATGCTCAGGCAGTAGGGCTCGTCCTCGTCGTGGAAGAAATCCCACGACACGTCTGACAGGCGGATGTTCTGTTCCCGCACCCACTCATGGGCCTTCTTGAAGGCTTCCGCGGCAGTTGTGGCGGGGAACAGCTTCCTGGCAATGGGATGCACCCCGGTCTCGGCGTCCGAGTCGTCGAAACCCTCGGGAACGTCCAGGCAGAAGGTGGGATCGAGCTCCATGGAGTGCGCCCTTTCCGGTCGGCTTACCAGTACGAATCGGCAGAGGTTGCCCTCTGAGCGCGACGCCTGGTAGGACCGCCGCACACCCGGAAGGGTTGCTTGTGCCGACCATGCGGCGAGGTGACGCAGCTGAGCCGTCAGGCGTCGAAGCGGTGGCGGGAGGCCTCGATGTGGCCGAGGTACTGGTGAGTCCAGTCGCACAGTCCGTTGATCGTCACCCGCAGGGCCTGGCCCGGCTCGGTGAGGGTGTACTCGACCCGCGGCGGCACGACCGGGTGCACCGTCCGCTCGATCAGACCGTTGCGCTCCAGCATGCGCAGGTTCTGGGTGAGCATCTTGTGGCTGACGCCCTCGATCTCGTTTCGCAACTCGCTGAAGCGCAGGGTGCGTTCACCGAGAGACTCGATGATCAGGAGCGCCCACTTGTTGGCGACGTCCGAGAAGATCTCCCGCGCCAGAGAGTCCGCGCGCCTCACGTCCGCTTCGTCGGGCGAGCCGCTGAACTGCTTGGTCACCATCAGGTTCCCCAGTCACCGAAAAGTGCGTTCTTCCATGTCAGCGGTCACTCTCCTACGGTTCCTGAGTAACCACAAGAGAGCGGTTCTTCTGGCAATGGAGGCAGGCAGCATGGCCATCACCCTGGTAAACCCCAACGGATTGCCGGAAATCGACGCCTACCGGCAGGTGTCGATCGCGACCGGGTCGAAGCTGGTCTTCATCGCCGGGCAGGTCGCCTGGGATGCCGATGGGGTCAACGTCGGCGAAGGCGACCTCGCCGCCCAGGTCGAGCAGTGCTACGTCAACATCGGCACCGCCCTGGCCGCGGCAGGCGCCTCCTTCGACGACGTGGCGAAGCTGACCGTCTACGTCGTCGACTGGGCTCCCGACAAGATGCCCCTGCTCATGGAGGGGCTCGGTCGGGCGGCTGCGAAGCTGGGGGTCACCGCGGCACCCCCTGCCTCGCTGCTGGGCGTTGCGGCACTGGACGTACCCGACCATCTGGTCGAGATCGAAGCCACCGCCGTCATCGACTGAACAGGCGCTCTTCGCCCCGGGCTGCCTGAGCCCGGCGTCCGCCGCGGCGCGGGGCCGGGCACGACGGGCAGCGAGGCCCCTAGGTCGTGTCTTCAAAGTCCCTCCCCCAGAGCTTCGCCTGGGAGGTACCCCCACCTGGCGGCCGGACGACGCTACTTTGAAGACACTCCCTAGAACTGAGGCCAACGGCCGGGCTGTTACTACCGGCTGGGAGACTTCCCCCATGGACACCACACCCGAGCAGATGAGTTCCCGGACAGCGGCCGGATGGACCGTCGCGCTCGCGGGCCTCGGAGCACTCACCGGCTTCGTCTGGGACGGGCCGTTCCTCGCCGTCGCCTGCGCCCTTTCCCTGGGAGGCGGCGCCGCCCTGAGCACCGTCCTGTCCCGCCGTCGAATGATCGCAAGCATTCGCGAAGGAGAGGGGAAGGCCGCCGCGCTCGGGTACGCCGACGGAATCGCGGACATGGTGGTGCTGGAGATATCCGCGTACAGGACCTCCGTCTTTCCGCTGTCCGGCCCCGGCGCAGTAGACGCCGCCGAGCGCACGGCGCGCCGTAAGGCCGCCTACCGCCTCACGGCCACCGACGGGCTTCCCCACCACATTCGTGAGGCCGCGGCCGCCGCTCTCGAAGCGATCGATGACGCGCGTGAGCGCGACACCCAGTCCGCCATCGAGGACCTCATGAAGGCCGTCCAGGAGCAGCGCCGCGGCACATGAGCCCACCACCGCAGACGGGCAGCAGCGGGATGCCTTGAAACTCCAGCCGCATCGGCCGCCGGCCGCCGGTTACGTCTGCGCGTGCTGATGCATCTGAGGCGTTTTAGGCTGGTGTTCCGGTTGCGGAGGAGGTCGCTGATGCCGAGGCCCGTATGGAGCGGCGCCATCTCGTTTGGCCTGGTCACGATCCCCATCAAGGTGCTGCCCGCCACCGAGAACCGCTCCATCAGCTTCCACCAGTTCCACCTGGAGGACGGCGGCCGGATCCGTACCCGCAAGGTGTGCGAGATCGACGGCAAGCAGCTGCGCGGCGACGAGATCGGCAGGGGTTACGAGGTCGCGAAGGACACCATCGTCGAGGTCACCGATGAGGACCTGGACAGCATGCCGCTGCCGACGGCCAAGGCGATCGAGATCGTCGCGTTCGTGCCGGCCGACAGTATCGATCCGGTGCGCATCGGTGACTCGTACTACCTGGCTGCCGATGGAGCTGTTGCCGCCAAGCCCTACGTGCTGCTGCGCCAGGCCCTGGAGCGCAGTGCGAAGGTCGCCATCGCCAAGTTCGCCTGGCACAACCGGGAGCGCCTCGGTCTCCTGCGGGTCAAGGAGAACGCGCTCGTCCTGCACGCGATGCGCTGGCCCGACGAGATCCGCGATCCCGCCGAGCTGACGCCGAACACGGTCGACCTGGACGACTCCGAGATCGACGCCGCGATCCAGCTGATGGAAACGATGGCGACCGACGACATCTCCGGCTACACCGACCGCTACCGCGAAGCCCTCGAAGAGGTCATCGCCGCCAAGGCCGCCGGGAAGCAGCCGCCCAAGCCGGAAGGCGAGCCGGAGCCGGCAGGTCAGGTCGTGGACCTGATGGCCGCGCTGAACGCATCCGTACAGGCGGCGAAGGAATCGCGGGGCGAGAGCGGCGAGCACGCCACCGTCCACGACATGCCGAAGAAACGAGCGGCCAAAAAGACGACGGCCGCGGCCAAGAAGACCACGGCAGCAGCCAAGAAGACCACGACCAAGAAGGCGGCCGCGAAGAAGGCCACCGGTCGGAAGCCGAAGAGCGCCTAGGGCCTGTCGTTTGGATCTGGCCGGATCAGTGAGCGGCCCGCCGCGCAGCGGCTGATGTCACTGCGGTGCGTGCGATCGCAGGCCGGAGGATGGGGGTCCCCCCGCCGAAGGCAGGGGGAGAGCCGACGCGGAGCGTCGGCGACTGACGCAACGCAGCATGGGGGCACCTCCCGTGCCCGAAGGGCTACGGGGGTGGGGGCCCCTCCCACGCCGAAGGCTGTGGGGGAGCGTGCCAGGGCACGCGAACCCGGCAAGATCCGAACGACAGGCCCTAGCCCTGGACGGGCGCGCCAGGCGCGCCCTGGGCCGCCTGTGGGCCGTCCAACAGCCACTCGGGACCGCCGACGACTACCGCCGAACGACGACGGCGGGGCCGGCACCCACAGGTGCCGGCCCCGCCGTCGGACCTAGACCCAGCTGTCCAGCCACATCCTGTTCCGCCAGTCCTCCACCGGAATCGGCGTCCCCGTGTACAGCGGATAGAAGTAGATGAAGTTCCAGATGATCAGCAGCACCAGCACTCCCGCGCCGATCGCCCCGATCGCCCGTCTGCGTTCGTCCGAGCCCGGTGGGCCCAGCATCGCGCCGATCATCATCGTCACCGCCAGGCACAGGAACGGCACGAACACGACCGCGTAGAACAGGAAGATCGTGCGCTCCTGGTAGAAGAACCAGGGCACCCAGCCCGCCGCGATCCCGCAGGCGATGGCGCCCGCGCGCCAGTCGCGGCGGAAGAACCAGCGCCACAGGATGTAGCAGATCGCGAAACAGGCCGCCCACCACAGCAGCGGTGTGCCCAGCGCCAGGACCTCAGCTGCGCACTTGTCCGCCGCGCCCGCCGGGCAGCCCTGCGTGCCCGCCTTCGGGTCCTCGTAGTAGTACGAGACCGGGCGGCCCAGCACGATCCAGCTCCAGGGGTTGGACTGGTAGGTGTGGCCGGAGGTCAGATTGACGTGGAACTCGTAGACCTCGTTCTCGTAGTGCCACAGGCTGCGCAGCCAGTCAGGCAGCCACGTCCAGTTGCCGCCCCTGCCGTCCTTCTGGGCCCAGTCCCTGAAGTAGCCCTTGTCGGTGACGATCCAGCCGGTCCAGGTCGCGATGTACGTGACGATCGCGACCGGCACCGTCGAGACGAAGGCCGGTACGACGTCCTTCCTGAGCACCGCCTTGTACGGCTGCACCGCGCCCGCCGTCCGGCGTGCGCCCACGTCCCACAGGACGGTCATCAGGCAGAACGCGACCATCACATACAGGCCGTTCCACTTGGTGCCCGCGGCCAGGCCCAGCATCAGGCCCGCCGCCAGGCGCCAGGGGCGCCAGCCCAGGCGCAGGGTCTCCGCGACCGTGGCGTCCGGCCGCAGGATCCCCTCCTCGTCCGTCGGCAGTGCCGCCGCGAGCTTGCTGCGCGCCCAGTCCCGGTCGATGACAAGACACCCGAAGGCAGCGAGTACGAAGAACATCAGCACCAGGTCGAGCAGCGCCGTGCGGCTCATCACGAAGTGCAGTCCGTCCACGGCGAGCAGCGTGCCGGCCAGGCAGCCCAGGAACGTCGAGCGGAACAGGCGCCTGCCGATCCGGCAGAGCATCAGCACCGAGAGCGTGCCGAGCACGGCGACCATGAACCGCCAGCCGAAGGGCGTGAAGTCGATGATCTTCTCGCCGAGGCCGATGATCCACTTGCCGACCGGCGGATGCACCACGTAGCCGGGGTTCGCCGGGATCGTCACGGCGTCCGGGTTGTCCAGGATCGCCTTGTCGATGTCCTTGGGCCAACTGCCCTCGTATCCCTGGTTGATCAGGGCCCAGGCGTCCTTGGCGTAGTACGTCTCGTCGAATATCACCGCATCGGGCTTGCCCAGGTTCCAGAACCGCAGCACGCCCGCGAAGGCGGCCACCATCAGGGGGCCGAGCCAGGCGGTGATCTTCAGCAGCGGCGTCACGTCTCCCGGGCGGATGGCGAACACCTGCCACAGCCGCTCGGAGGGGCGGGTGTACGGCGGCACCAGGCGCTCGCGCAGCCCGATCACCGGCCTGGGCGCGTGGCCGAATCTGCGCAGCCGCTGCTGCCAGCCGGGGGGCTGCTGATCGGCGTCCTTGCCCTGAAGGGTCTGTGGCGCGGTACTGGTCACCGCGCCATCGTAGGGAACGCGACTGTGCGAGTCGTGCGTCCGGTCCTGCGAGGATGGCGTATGTGACAGGAACGCTGGTACTCGCAGGGACCCCCATCGGTGATGTAGCGGACGCGCCGCCCCGGCTCGCCGCCGAGCTGGAGGGCGCCGACATCGTCGCCGCCGAGGACACCAGGCGGCTGCGCAGGCTGACCCAGGCGCTCGGTGTGCACACCACAGGACGGGTCGTTTCGTACTTCGAGGGCAACGAGACCGCCCGTACGCCGGAGCTCGTCGAGGCCCTCGCCGGCGGCGCCCGGGTGCTGCTGGTCACCGACGCCGGGATGCCGTCCGTCTCGGACCCCGGCTACCGGCTCGTGGCCGCCGCCGTCGAGAAGGACATCAAGGTCACGGCCGTACCGGGACCGTCCGCCGTGCTGACCGCGCTCGCCCTGTCGGGGCTGCCCGTGGACCGCTTCTGCTTCGAGGGCTTTCTGCCCCGCAAGGCCGGCGAACGGCTCGGCAGGCTGCGCGAGGTCGCGGACGAGCGGCGCACCCTGGTCTATTTCGAGGCCCCGCACCGGCTCGACGACACCCTCGCCGCGATGGCCGACGTATTCGGCGCCGAGCGCCGGGCAGCCGTGTGCCGCGAGCTGACCAAGACGTACGAGGAGGTCAAGCGCGGCGGCCTCGGCGAGCTCGCGGCCTGGGCGGCCGAGGGCGTACGGGGCGAGATCACCGTCGTCGTCGAGGGAGCGCCAGAGGCCGGGCCGGGTGAGCTCGACCCCGCTGAGCTGGTGCGCAGGGTGCAGGTGCGCGAGGAGGCGGGGGAGCGGCGCAAGGAGGCCATCGCGGCGGTCGCCGCCGAAGTGGGACTTCCCAAACGGGAGGTCTTCGATGCCGTGGTGGCGGCAAAGAATGCGGATCGAACGGTCCCCGTGGACGGTAAAGGACTATCGTAAAAGGCAAAGCGCAGACCGCGTCCTGACCTTTACTGCATGGGAATACCAAAGACCACACCATTAATCGACAGGCGTTGATGCGCTCCCGCCGTAATAGGCGTCCACTGGATCGGTGGAGAGGAGCTGGCATGAGTGAGATCACGGGCACCCCCAGGGTCCACGAGGCATACGCCTTCGCCTGTATGCGCTGCGGGCACGGCTGGGAGCAGGAGTACGAGATAGAGCATCACATAGACGGCGCGGGCCAGGAATACGTCGTCTACAAGGCCAATGGTCTGCGGGTGCCGTCTCCGCTCTCGAGCCCCACCTGCATGAACTGCGGCGGGCATGTCGTACGGATCATGCGGGCGGGACAGGTCTCATCGATGCACAACCTGATCGGGTCGTCCGTCTCGATCTCCGGGCCGCTGCCGAGTGCGCCGCACGGAGAGTCCGGGAAGGCCAAAAAGCCCAGGAAGCCGGAGAAGGCCGAGCCGGCCGGGACCGCGCAGTCGGACGCCGAGCCGTCCGAGGCCGGGCAGACCTCGCCGGGTGAGCCCCATCACTGGCATCTCTCCGATCTCCTGCACCCCTTCCACCGCAAGTGAGGTCCCGGGCGCGAGCCTCGTAGGATCGCGCCCATGAGCTCAAAGTCAAGCCCGCCGCCGTTGCCCGAGCCTCTCGGGGTGCCGGTCGCCGATTCGCACACCCACCTGGACATGCAGGAGGGCACGGTCGAAGAGGCCCTGGCCAGGGCCGCGGCGGTCGGAGTGACGACCGTCGTGCAGGTGGGCTGCGACATCAAGGGCTCGCGCTGGGCGGCGGAGACGGCCGCGGCGCACGACAGCGTGCATGCCGCGGTCGCGCTGCATCCCAACGAGGCCCCGCGGATCGTGCTCGGCGACCCGGACGGCTGGTCCCGCCAGGGCGCCCGCGAGGGCGGCGGCGACAGTGCCCTCGACGACGCGCTCGCCGAGATCGACCGGCTCGCCGACCTGGACCAGGTGAAGGCCGTCGGCGAGACCGGCCTGGACTACTTCCGTACGGGAGCCGATGGCATCGCCGCCCAGGAGCGCTCGTTCCGGGCCCATATCGAGATCGCGAAGCGGCACGGCAAAGCCCTCGTCATCCACGATCGCGACGCGCACGCCGATGTGCTACGGATCCTCGCCGAGGAGGGGGCTCCCGAGCGGACCGTCTTCCACTGCTATTCCGGTGACGCGGAAATGGCCGAAGTGTGCGCGGCCGCAGGCTATTTCATGTCTTTCGCGGGCAATGTGACCTTCAAGAACGCCCAGCCGCTGCGTGATGCGCTCGCCGTCGCCCCGCTCGAACTCCTGCTCGTCGAGACGGACGCGCCTTTCCTCACGCCCGCGCCGTACCGCGGACGGCCTAATGCGCCGTATCTCATTCCGGTCACGCTGCGTGCGATGGCGGCCGTCAGGGGGCTCGACGAGGACACGCTGGCCGCGGCGATCGCGGCCAACACGGCCCGCGCCTTTGATTACTGAGGGATAACGGCGCACAGGGTAGCGTCGCGACACTGCGTAGTCGAATCGCTTGGGAGAGTGACCGGACTCCGCTATCGTCCCGGCCCGCAACGCCATCGGGCGGACCGGACCGGACCTTACGGAGCGTCGTGAACAATTCGCAGGGCAGTCACCGTGCCGCGCGTGGCGCCCGCCACGCCCTCGCGTCGTACGAGAGCGACATCGACACCTACGCGGAGGGCTACACGCCGACGTACGTCTCGCTTCCGGCGCCGCCGCCGTCCCCGTTGCTGCCGCGGCAGGGCCCCGCCCTCGACGCTGAGGGGCCGGGCGGACGCGCCGAGGCCCGGCGAGCCGCACGCCGCCGCAGGGCGGGCGAGAAGCCCGACACCCTGCGCCGCCTCGTCCCGCAGGCCCTCGTCGTCGCCTTCCTGGCGGGCGGCACCTCCGCCTTCGTCGCCAGCGACAAGGCCGTCCGGCTCACCGTCGACGGCGTGCCGCGCACCATGCACACCTTCGCCGACGACGTGGATGAACTCCTGGAGGACGAGGGGGTCGACGTGGGCGCCCACGACATCGTCGCCCCCGCCCCCGGCTCCGCTCTCGCCAGCGGCGACGACATCGTCGTCCGCTACGGCCGGCCCGTCATGCTCACCCTGGACGGGCAGCCCCGCCGCGTGTGGACCACCGCCCGCACGGTCGACGGCGCGCTGCGCCAGCTCGGGGTGCGGGCCGAGGGCGCGTATCTGTCCGCGTCCCGCTCCCAGGTGATCTCCCGCACGGGCCTCGTCCTGGACGTACGGACCGAGCGGACCGTGACCTTCATGGCCGACGGGCGCGAGCGGACCATCCGTACGAACGCCGCGACCGTGCGCGAGGCACTGGGCGAGGCCGGGATCGCGCTGCACGGCCTGGACACCACCTCCGTGCCGCCCGGCAGCTTCCCGCGCGACGGCCAGACCGTCACCGTCATGCGGATCACCTCCACCCGGGAGGTGCGCGAGGAGCCGATCGCGTACGACACCGAGAAGACCTGGGACTCCTCGCTCTTCACGGGCACCGAGGTCGTCGTACAGCAGGGCCGGCCGGGCGCCCGGCGCGCCACCTACGCGCTGCGCACGGTCAACGGGGTGCGGCAGAGGCCGAGGAAGGTCGCCGAGGAGGTCGTACGGGAGCCGGTCACCCAGCTGGTGATGGTGGGCACCAGGCCGCTGCCGAGCTCCGTGCGGGGAGCGGACGGCCTGGACTGGGGCTCTCTCGCGCTCTGCGAGTCGGGCGGGCGGGCCGGCGCGGTCGATCCGTCCGGGAACTACGGCGGGCTGTACCAGTTCGACACCGAGACCTGGCACGCGCTGGGCGGCACCGGGCGGCCGCAGGAGGCGTCCGCGGCGGAACAGACGTACCGGGCGAAGAAGCTCTTCGTGCAACGGGGGGCGAGTCCGTGGCCGCACTGCGGCCGTAGGCTGTATCGGTGAGCACCACTGAGCCCGACGCACTCCTCGGCCCCGCCGACATCCGTGAACTGGCCGCAGCGCTGGGCGTACGCCCCACCAAGCAGCGCGGCCAGAACTTCGTCATCGACGCCAATACGGTCCGCAGGATCGTCCGCACCGCCGAGGTGCGCGAGGACGACGTGGTCGTCGAGGTCGGCCCGGGGCTCGGGTCGCTGACCCTCGCGCTGCTGGAGGCGGCGGACCGGGTCGTCGCCGTCGAGATCGACGATGTGCTCGCGGGCGCGCTGCCCTCGACGATCCTGGCCCGGATGCCGGAGCGCGCGACGCGCTTCTCGCTGGTCCACTCCGACGCCATGCTCGTCGACGAGCTGCCGGGGCTCGAGCCGACGGCGCTGGTCGCGAACCTCCCGTACAACGTCGCCGTGCCCGTCCTCCTGCACATGCTGGACCGCTTCCCCACGATCGAGCGGACGCTGGTGATGGTCCAGGCGGAGGTCGCGGACCGGCTGGCGGCATCGCCCGGCAACAAGGTCTACGGCGTTCCCTCGGTGAAGGCGAACTGGTACGCGGAGGTGAAGCGGGCGGGGTCGATCGGCCGGAACGTGTTCTGGCCGGCGCCGAACGTGGACAGCGGCCTGGTGTCCCTGGTGCGCCGGTCCGAGCCGGTGGACACCACCGCCACCAAGGCGGAGGTCTTCGCGGTGGTCGACGCGGCCTTCGCCCAGCGGCGCAAGACGCTGCGCGCTGCGCTCGCGGGCTGGGCCGGATCGCCCCCGGCGGCGGAGAAGGCCCTGGTGGCCGCCGGAGTCTCCCCGCAGGCCCGGGGCGAGTCCCTGACGGTCGAGGAGTTCGCCCGGATCGCGGAGGCGAAGGCGTGAGCGTCACGGTACGAGTCCCCGCCAAGGTCAACGTCCAGCTGGCGGTGGGGGGTGCGCGGCCCGACGGCTTCCACGACCTGGCCAATGTCTTCCTCGCCGTCTCGCTGTACGACGAGGTGACGGTGAGCCCGGCGTCGTCCCTGACGGTCACCTGCTCGGGTCCGGACGCGGGCCAGGTCCCCCTGGACCGTACGAACCTGGCGGCGCGGGCGGCCGAACTGCTCGCTGCCCGGCACGGACTGTCCCCCGACGTCCACATCCACATCGCGAAGGACATCCCGGTCGCGGGAGGCATGGCGGGCGGCAGCGCGGACGGCGCGGCGGCCCTGCTGGCCTGCGACACCCTGTGGGGCCTCGGCTCCCCCCGCACCGAACTGCTCTCCATCTGCGCCCAGTTGGGCAGCGACGTCCCCTTCAGCCTGGTGGGCGGGGCGGCACTGGGCACCGGCCGCGGCGAGCGGTTGACCGAGCTGGAGGTCGGCGGCGAGTTCCACTGGGTGTTCGCGGTGGCGGACGGCGGCCTGTCGACACCGGCGGTCTACGGCGAGTTCGACCGCCTGACCGAGGGCGTCACGGTCCCGGCCCCGGCGGCGTCCCCGGTCCTGCTCGACGCGCTGCGCACCGGCGACGCGACATCCCTGGCGGGCGCCCTCGCCAACGACCTGCAGCCCGCGGCACTGTCCCTGCGGCCGTCCCTGGCGGACACGCTGCAGACGGGCACATCGGCGGGCGCGCTGGCGGCGCTGGTCTCGGGCTCGGGCCCGACGACGGCGTTCCTGACGAAGGACGAGGAGTCGGCGCGGTCGGTGGCGGAGGCGCTGCTCGCGTCGGGGACGTGCCGCGAGGCGAGGGTGGCGTCATCGCCGACGGGCGGCGCGAGGGTGGTCGCGGCCTGACGGGCCGTTCCCCCTTCCCGAACTGGGGCTCCGCCCCAGACCCCGCGCCTCAAACTCCCCCGGACTTCGTCCGGGGGACCCCCCACGGGGCTGACATGTGCGGCAGGGCCGCACACTTCAGCCCGTCCGGCGTTTGAGGACATGCGGCCGAAGGCCGCATACGGGGGTGTGGGGGGCTTGCCCCCAGTTCGGCATGGGGGTACCTCCCACGGCCACCTGGCCGTAGGGGGCGGGCGGGTACGCGGAGAGCCCCCCGGGCCCGACGTACTCAGATCCCGGTTGAGTACGGGAGCCCTCACGCCGCCCCCAACCCCCGCGGCACCGTACCCCCATGGGATCAAGTGTTCGTGAGCTCGCCGCCGCCACACCTACGGCGCGGGACCGGTATGTGGACCTGTTGCGGGTCGCCTCGCTCGGGACGGTCGTGTTCGGGCACTGGCTGATGGCCGTCGTCACCGGGGACGAGGTCGGCAATCTCCTCGCCGTCGTGCCCGGGCTGCAGGTCCTGACCTGGGTGCTGCAGGTCATGCCGGTGTTCTTCTTCGTCGGCGGCTTCTCGCACGCGCTCTCCTACCGCTCCCTGCGCCGCAAGCAGCCCGACGGATCCGTCTACTCCGTCTTTCTGCGGGCCCGCCTCCAGCGGCTCCTGCGGCCCACGATCGTGTTCATCCTCGTCTGGGGCACGGCCGCCCTGCTGGTGCAACTGCTCGGCGGTGACGGCGGGTTGACCGGGGTGGCGCTGCGGCTCGTCGCGCAGCCCTTGTGGTTCATCGGGATCTATCTCGCGATGGTCGCCTTCACCCCGCCGCTGCTGAAGCTGCACGAGCGCTACGGATGGGGGGCCTTCGGCGCCCTCGTCGCGGGCGCGGTCGCCGTCGACGTGGCGCGGTTCGCCGGGCACGTGCCCTTCGTGGAGTTCCTGAACTTCGCCTTCGTCTGGCTCGCCGTCCACCAGCTCGGCTTCCTCCGCGCCGACGGCCGCATACGGATGCCCGCGGCCCTCGCCGCGGCCGGGCTGACCGGGGCCGCCGCGCTCGTCGCGTTCGGACCGTACCCGCTGTCCATGGTCGGGATGCCCGGCGAGAAGGTCTCGAACATGGCCCCGCCCACCCTCGCGCTCCTGTGCCACGGGCTGTGGCTCGTCGGCGCGGTGGAGCTGCTGCGTACGCCCGGCGCACGGCTGGTCGCCCGCCCGCGGATCTGGCGCGGCGTCGTCGCCGCCAACGGGATCGCGATGACCGCGTTCCTGTGGCACCTCACGGCCATGCTCGGGGTGTACGGCGCGCTGCTCGCCCTCGACGTCACCCTGCCCGCGCCCGCCTCCGCGGCCTGGTGGGCCCAGGTCCCGCTGCGCATCGCGGCCGCACTCGTCCTCACGGCAGTCCTCGTCGCCGCCTTCCGCTCCTTCGAACGTCCCGCATCCGCCAAGCCCGGTTCAGGCTCCGGCGGACCCGTCGCCGCACTCGGCATCACGCTCTGCCTCTTCGGCGTGCTCGGCCTGTCGATGGTCGGCTTCGGCGGGCTGCTGGAGGGCAGGACCGCGATGCTCGTCGCCGTACGCGTCACCGCGCCTGCCGCCGTCGCCATGGCCCTCGCCGGATGGCTGCTCGTCGAGCGCGCGGGCCGCGGGACCCGGCGGGTGCCTGCGGCGTCCTAGGTCGTGTCTTCAAAGTCCTTTGAAGACACTCCCTAGGGGCCCGGTTTCCCGCTGCCGTGCCCGGCAGACCGCGGCACCCCGCGCGGCGACTAGGCTGGGACGTCGATCCATCCCCCCGTACAGGAGTGAAATGGCCATCAACCTGGTCAATGTCGAGGCAGTCAGCAAGGTGTACGGAACCCGTGCCCTGCTCGACGGAATCTCCCTCGGCGTCTCCGAAGGGGACCGCATCGGGGTCGTCGGCCGTAACGGCGACGGCAAGACGACCCTCATCCGCATGCTCGCCAAGCTGGAGGAGCCCGACACCGGGCGGGTCACCCAGAGCGGCGGTCTGCGGCTCGGCGTGCTCACGCAGCACGATTCCCTCGATCCCGAAGCGACCGTCCGGCACGAGGTCATCGGCGACATGGCCGACCACGAGTGGGCCGGCAACGCACGGATCCGCGACATCATCACCGGGCTCTTCGGCGATCTGCATCTGCCGGGCTTCGAGCAGGGCCTGGACACCGTCATCGGCCCGCTCTCCGGCGGTGAGCGCCGCCGGATCGCGCTCGCCAAGCTGCTCATCGCCGACCAGGACCTGATCGTTCTCGACGAGCCCACCAACCACCTCGACGTGGAAGGCATCGCCTGGCTGGCGAAGCATCTGCAGGCCCGCCGCTCGGCGCTCGTCTGCGTCACCCACGACCGCTGGTTCCTCGACCAGGTCTGCACCCGGATGTGGGACGTCCAGCGCGGCTCGGTCTTCGAGTACGAGGGCGGCTACAGCGACTACGTCTTCGCGCGCGCCGAGCGCGAGCGCATCGCGGCCACCGAAGAGGCCAAGCGGCAGAACCTGATGCGCAAGGAGCTGGCCTGGCTGCGGCGCGGCGCCCCCGCCCGTACGTCCAAGCCGCGCTACCGCATCGAGGCCGCCAACGAGCTGATCGCCGATGTGCCGCCGCCGCGGGACACCAGCGAGCTGATGAAGTTCGCCAACGCCCGCCTGGGCAAAACCGTCTTCGACCTGGAGGACGTGACCGTCACCGCCGGACCGAAGGTGCTGCTGAAGCATCTGACCTGGCAGCTCGGACCCGGCGACCGTATCGGCCTGGTCGGCGTGAACGGCGCCGGCAAGACCTCGCTGCTGCGCGCGCTCACCGAGGCCGCGCGTACGCAGGGCGAGCAGCAGCCCGCGGCCGGGAAGATCACCGTCGGCAGGACTGTGAAGCTGGCGTATCTCTCGCAGGAGGTCGCCGAGCTCGACCCGAACCTGCGGGTGCTGGAGGCCGTGCAGCGGGTGCGCGACCGGGTCGACCTCGGCAAGGGCCGGGAGATGACCGCGGGTCAGCTGTGCGAGCAGTTCGGCTTCACCAAGGAGAAGCAGTGGACTCCGGTCGGCGATCTCTCCGGCGGTGAGCGCCGCCGGCTGCAGCTGCTGCGCCTGCTGATGGACGAGCCGAACGTCCTCTTCCTCGACGAGCCCACCAACGACCTCGACATCGAGACGCTGACCCAGCTGGAGGACCTGCTCGACGGCTGGCCGGGCTCGATGGTCGTCATCTCCCACGACCGCTTCTTCATCGAGCGGACGACGGACAGGACGTACGCGCTGCTGGGCGACGCGGCCCTGCGGATGCTGCCGCGCGGCATCGACGAGTACCTGGAGCGCAGGCAGCGGATGATCGAGACCGCAGCTCCGGCGGCGGCCGCGGCGCCCGCCGCCCCGACGACCGAGAAGTCGGCGGCGGACGTGCGGGCGGCGAAGAAGGAACTGCAGAAGATCGAGCGGCAGCTGAACAAGATCTCCGACCGGGAGACCAATCTGCACGCCCAAATCGCCGATAACGCCACGGACTTCGAGAAGGTGGCGAAGCTGGACGCGGAGCTGCGTGAACTGATCGGCGAGCGGGACGAGTTGGAGATGCGCTGGCTGGAGCTGGCCGAGGACGCGTGAGGACGCGTAGGGCGTGTTTCAGAAGTAGGGCCGTCCGCCCGCGGCGTGGGGTACTCCCGGGCGAAGCTCTGGGGGAGGGACTTCTCGAACACGCCCTGGCCAACTCGACGCGGCAGCTGCGGCGTAGAGAAGCCGTGGAGAGCGCGTAACAACCCCATCACGGGCCGGTCCTCCCTTGGGAACAGGGGAGACCGGCCCCTCGTTCGAACGTCGCCGAGTGATAGAAAGAAGCCCGCTCGACTGACGTGAAACAGCGGGATCCGTGTCCGAATCGCTCCCTTCCGGAGCGAACGCTCGGCGGATCAGCGGGGGAGACCGGCTCGGACAGCGGGCCGCACCAAGGGGGAAGTGCCGATGACTCAGCCGCCCGGCCAACAGCAGCCGCCGCGGGGTGGGTTTGGCGTTTCTCAGGGCTCGCGGCAGGGGTTTCCTCCGCCGCCCGCCCAGCCGCCGCAGATGCCGACCACGCAGCCCGGTTACGGCTGTCCGCCGCAGGCTGCCGGTCAGCCGGGTCCGTACAACCAGCCGCCCGGACCGTACGGCGGCCACCCGGTCCCGTCGCAGTACTCCGGTGGGACCACCCCGCTCAACAGCAGTGGCGGCGGTGGCTTCTTCAAGGGCAGGCGCGTAGCGGTCATCGGCGCGGTGGTCGCAGGCCTGCTGGTCATCGGTGGCGGTACCTGGTTCGCGCTCAGCGGCGACGGCAAGGACGACAAGTCCGGCGTCAGCAAGGGCAGTGGCACTCCCAAGCCGTCCGGCTCAGCCTCCGCCGGCCAGGGCGCCACCGACGACACCATCGGTGTCGAGGGCGTCAACGCCCGGCGCAGCCCCGGCGAGGCAAGGGTGCTGTTCCTGAAGCAGAACGACGTCGACGTGCCGGGCAACGGCGCCGAGGTCTTCGGCCCCTGGGTGGTCGGCGACACGATCGTCAAGGCCATGTACCGGGACGTCGCCGGCTACTCCGTGACCGACGGCAAGAAGAAGTGGAGCCTGAAGCTCGGCACACCTGCGTGCCTCGGCGCCCCTCAGGCTTCGACCGACGGAAAGATCGTCATCGGTGTCAGGAACGGCACCACGGAGAAGTCCGACTGCAGCGATCTCCAGATGATCGACGCGAAAACCGGCAAGGCGGGCTGGAAGAAGCCCATCCCCAAGCCCAAGGGCGTCGTTGGCTTCACCGACTACATCCTCGCCGTCAGCGGGAACACGGTCGCCCTGACAGGGCTGGACCACTCCTACGGCTTCAGCGTGAGCGACGGCAAGCAGCTCTTCGGCAAGCCGTCGTCCCGCTGCCTGCCCTACGGCTTCGCGGGCGGCGCCAGACTGCTCGCCGCTGCGAGCTGCCCCACCAGCAAGACGGAGAACGTCAAGCAGGAGATCCAGAACGTCGACCCGGCCACCGGCAAGGCCACGTGGACGTACGCCCTCCCGGCCAACTGGGAAGTCGACAAGGTCTACTCCGTCAGCCCGGTCGTCGTCGCCCTCAAGCACCAGGTCGACGACACCGACGAGAACACCGAACATCGCGTCATCGCCCTGACGGACGCCGGAAGGCTGCGCTCGCAGCTCCAGGTCGGCAAGGACAAGTTCAAGCCGCGCTGCAGCAGTACGGCGTCCATCGCCTACCGCGGCGACATCCAGGGGTGGTGCACCGGTGTCGCCGCCGATGCGTCCACCCTCTACCTGGCCACCGAGCCGACCGGCACCAACGAGGTTGTCGCCTTCAACTTGGATACCGGTAAGGCCACGTGGCGTTCATCGGTGGGACTCGACCGCACGATGATGCCGTTGACCGTGGAGAACGGGAGCGTCGTGGTCTACATCGCCCCGACGTTCAGCGAGGGTGGCGCGGTCGCGACCATCGCGCCGACGGGCGGCACGCCGAAGGTTCTGCTGAAGCACCCGCTGTCGACTGCCGAGATCGAGAGCGGCTTCCAGGACCCTCGGACGGCGTACGCGGACGGCCGGATCTTCCTCACCACTACCCAAATCACCGGTCTCGACGACGCGAGGGAGAAGGAGACCAAGACATTGATGGCCTTCGGCAAGTGACCGCGTTCCGAGGCACTCGGACGTCCCGACTCCTTCTCCCATCTCTCCATTTCCAGAGGTAATCACCCCATGACACAGCCGCCGAACCAGCCCCCGCAGCCGCCGAACCAGCCGCCGAACCAGCCCCCGCAGGGCGGCTTCGGCGCTCCTCAGCCGCCCGCGCAGCCGCCGCAGATGCCGCCCGCCCCGCCGCAGGGTCCGCCGCCCGGCGCGCCCGGTTACGGCTATCCGCAGCAGCCCGCCCAGCCCGGTTACGGCTACCCGCAGCAGGCCCCCGGCCAGCCGGGTCCGTACAACCAGCAGCCCGGACCGTACAACCAGCAGCCCGGTCCCTACGGCGGCTACCCCACGCAGCCGCAGTACCCGGGCGCGCCCACCCCGCCCAGCGGCGGCGGCAACTTCTTCAAGGGCAAGCCCGGCGTCATCATCGGCGCGGCCGTGGCCGGTCTGCTGGTGATCGGCGGCGGAACCTACCTCGCCCTCAGCGGTGGTGACGACAAGAAGGACGAGAAGAACGTCAGCAAGAGCGAGGACCCCAAGCCCACCGGCTCGGCGTCCGTCGACGAGGGCGACGGCAGCGGCGACGGCCGCGAGGGCAACGACGACCTCAACGCGGGGCGCAAGCCGGGCGAGGCGAAGGTTCTCTTCCTGTCGAAGAACGATGTCGACCTGCCGCGCAACGGCGCCGAGGTCTTCGGCCCCTGGGTGGCCGGCGACACCGTCGCCAAGGCCATGTACAAGGAGGTCGTCGGCTACTCGGTGACCGACGGCAAGAAGAAGTGGAGCGTCCCGCTCAGCGCCGAGGTGTGCTCCGCACCGGTGCAGACCTCCACCGACGGCAAGATCGTCGTGGGCGTCAAGGACGGCCTCACCGAGAAGGCCAAGTGCCTCGATCTGCAGATGATCGACCTGAAGACCGGCAAGGCAGGCTGGAAGAAGCCGATTCCGAAGAGCACCGGCTTCTTCTCCCTCTCCGACTTCACCCTGTCGATCAGCGGCAACACCCTCGCCGCGGGCGGCAGCGGCAACTCGTACGGCTTCTCGATGACCGACGGCAAGCAGCTCTTCAAGGGCCCGAGCGAGGGCTGCAAGCCGTTCGCCTTCGCGGGCGGCGCCAAGCTGCTCGCCGCCGCGAGCTGCCCCACGTCGGACTACGACAAGCCCAAGCATCAGCTGTCGGAGGTCGATCCGGCCACCGGCAAGGCGAAGTGGACGTACAACGCCCCGGTCGGCTGGGAGATCGGCAAGGTCTACTCGGTCAGCCCGGTCGTCATCTCGCTGAACCAGCGTGAGCCGAAGAAGTGGTCGATCGTCGCGCTGACCGACAACGGCAGGCCGCGCTCGCAGATCCAGGGCGGCAAGGACAAGTTCGCGCCGCGCTGCGGCGGGGCGTTCGTGGTCTTCGGCCAGAACCTGGAGGGCTGCACCGGCGTGGCCGCCGATGCCTCCACCTTCTACATGTCGACCGAGACCGCCTACGGCACCGCCAACGAGGTCGTCGCGTTCAGCCTCGACACCGGCAAGGAGAAGTGGCGTTCGCCCGCCGGCGGCAAGCGCAAGATGACCCCGCTGCGCATGGAGAACGGAAGCGTCCTCGTCTACATGGACGCGTCGTACGACGCGGGCGGCGCGGTCGCCACGATCGCGCCGACGGGTGGCGCGCCGAAGGTGCTGCTGCAGCATCCGGCATCGACCGCCGAGATCGAGAGCTCCTTCTTCTCCTCGAAGATGGTCTACGCGGACGGCCGGTTCTTCCTCGCCAGCGGCCGCGTCAGCGCCAGCAACGACGCGGAGGAGAAGGAGACGAAGACCATGATCGCCTTCGGCAAGTGACCGCGTCCTGAGTCCTTTTGACCCACGTCCCCGCTCCAGCATCCTTCCGAGGTAGTACGCCATGACGCAGCCGCCCCCGCCGCCCAACCAGCCACCGGGCCAGCCACCGCAGGGTGGCTTCGGCGCGCCCCAGGACCCTCCCCCGGGAGGCTTCGGAGCGCCTACGCCGCCCCCGCAGGATCCTTCGTACGGCTATCCGCAGACCCCGCCGCCCGCCCAGCCGCCGCAGGGGCAGCCCGGTTACGGCTACCCGCAGGCGCCCGGGCAGGTGCCGGGCTACGGATATCCGCAGGGCCAGCCCCAGGGTCAGCCCGGCTACGGGTACCCGACGCAGCCCATGCAGCCGCAGCACATGCCGCCCCAGCCGGGCGGCAGCGGCGGCGGCAAGAAGCTGAGCACTCAGATGCAGATCATCATCGCGGCGTCCGTCGCCGTGGTGCTGATCGTCGGCGGGGGCATCTGGTTCGCCTCCAAGGACGACGGCGGAGGCAAGAAGGACGAGGCCAAGAACAGCGCCGGCGGAACAACCGGCGGCTCCGCTGGCGGCGGCAGCGGTGGCGGCAAAGCCGCCGACGGCCCCGGCAAGGAGAAGGCACCCGCCAACGTCCACTCCAAGGTGGCCTTCCAGCTGCCGGAGCCCGCGCGGACCGACCTCACCAACGTCAAGGGCTCCTGGGTCACCGACAAGGCCTACGTCAAGCCCGGCGTCAACTCCCTTGTCGGCTACGACGCGGCCAAGGGCACCCCGCTGTGGACCCTTCCGCTCGCCGGCCAGATCTGCGCGGCTTCCCGCCACCTCTCCGAGGACAACAAGGCCGCGATCGTCTTCGAGGCCAAGAAGCGGACCCCGCCGAAGAACTACGAGCAGTGCACCGAGGTCGGCGTCGTCGACCTGGGCACCGGCAAGCTGCTGTGGAGCAAGTCCGTCACCGGCACCTCCAGCGGTGACGGCAAGGTCAAGTTCAGCGAGGTCACCCAGAGCGGCACAACGGTCGCCGCGGGCGGCACCGACGGCGGCGCGGCCTTCGACCTCAACAGCGGTGCCGTCCGCTGGAAGCCCAAGGCCGACGCCGAGGGCTGCTACGACATGGGCTACGGCGGCGGCCCGGCGCTCGTCGCCGCCCGCAAGTGCGGTACGTACGACAACCCCCAGGTCGTCATCCAGAGCCTGAACCCGGACAACGGCACCCCCGCCTTCTCGTACAAGCTGCCGCCCGGCGTCGGCTACGCGAGCATCGTCTCGACCAAGCCGCTGGTCGTCGCCGCCGATGTCGGCGACACCGGCTCGGGCGGCATCTCCGACTTCTTCTCGATCGACGACAAGGGCGCCCTGCGCGCCAAGATCTCGGCGACGGGCGACAAGTTCTCGGCCAGGTGCGGCTCCACCGAGGTGGAGACCTGCCAGAAGGTCGTCGTCGGCAACGGCAGGCTGTATCTGCCGACGGCCGAGCACGAGGGCAGCGGGGAGTACGGCCAAACCAACGAGATCGTCTCGTACGACCTCGCCACCGGAAAGCCCACCAGCGACCGCGCGGACGCGGGCGACCGGTTCACGATGTTCCCGATCCGGATGGACGGCGGCAACGTCATCGCGTACAAGTGGCCCCCCTACGACAAGGGCGGCCAGGTTGTCAGCATCGACGGTGCCACCTTCAAGCAGACGGTGCTGATGGACAATCCGGCCGACAAGGCGGTACGGGAGGCGGAGACCAGCTACTCCTCGGACGGCGCCGAGTACCGGTATGCGAACGGGCGGCTGTATATCGGAGCCACGCTGATGAGCAAGCCGTCCTCGTCCTCCTTCGGGAAGAAGTACCTGACGGTCGCCTTCAGCACGGCGGACTGACATCCCACAGACGGCGCGATTCGGCCCCGGCCCGGCACATTGGATCACCGATGTGCCGGGCTGCGGTCATAAGTAGCCCTGTTTGGCGAAGAATTCGGCACTCTGTGGGGCTTCTGCCGAGTTAGGGGCGCGCGATCTCGAACAAGCGTGTAGCTTGCCGGGTCAGAGGGCCGGGGGGTCAGCTCGCGGGGATGGGGGTTGCTCGATGGGCGTGCGGCTCATGGTGCTCGATGATCACCGACTGCTCGCCGAGGCGCTCGCCTCGGCCCTGAAGCTGCGCGGGCACCGGGTGCTCGCGGCGGCGGCCCCCGCGGCCGGCGCGGCCGACCTGGTGGTCAGCAGGGCGCCCGAGGTGTGCCTGCTGGGCACCGCGACCCCAGCGGAACCGGGCGCCTTCGACCCCATCGTCAAGATCAAGCGGGAACGCCCGCAGGTGGCCGTGGTGGTGCTCGGCCCGGTGCCCAGCCCTCGCGGGATCGCCGCGGCCTTCGCGGCCGGCGCCTCCGGTTATGTGCGCCACGACGAGCGCATCGAGGGTGTCGAACGCGCCATGGTCAAGGCGCGGGCGGGCGAGGCGGTGGTGGCTCCGCAGCTGCTGCAGGGCGCGTTCGCCGAACTGCTCAACCCGGCCGCCCAGCCGGACGACGAGGGGCAGCGGCTGCTCCAGCTGCTCACCCCGCGCGAGGTCGAGGTGCTGGTGCGGGTCACGGAGGGCGAGGACACCCGGCTGATCGCGGCGGGTATGGGGATCGCGCCGAGCACGGCCCGTACGCACGTACAGCGGGTGCTGATGAAACTGGGGGTCGGCTCCCGCCTGGAGGCGGCGGCCCTGGCGGCCCGCACCGGGCTCCTCGACCGGGCGGCGATCGTCTCGCCGCCGTCGCCCGGACCGGGCGCGGATCACAGCTGACCCACGCCTGACCGGGCGCAGTTGCGCCGCCAGGTGACGGTGCCCCGCTTTCTGTGCGGCCGCGCTGCGCCAACACGTAGCTGAGCTGTCATCCGAAACGTGTCTACACACCTGCGTGCAAGCGCTCTCTGCCGCCTGCCCACCCATTGACGTGACCTGTTGGCTTGTGATTTGTTATGTTCGGTTCTGTGTGTTGGGAGGCCGAGGGAGCCCCAGGTGAAGAAGACATCGACCCGGCTCGCCGACGGTCGTGAGCTGCTCTACTACGACTCCCGCGACGACGCCGTACGCGATGCCGTCGACCGGCGGCCGCTCGATCCCATCTCCACCACCTCCGAGATCCGCCACGACCCGCTCCTCGGTGACTGTGTCGCCATCGCCTCGCACCGCCAGGGCCGCACCTACCTCCCGCCGGCCGACGAATGCCCCCTCTGCCCGTCCCGGGACGGCCGCCTCAGCGAGATCCCCGCCGCCGACTACGACGTCGCCGTCTTCGAGAACCGCTTTCCGTCCCTGGCCGGCGCCTGGGGCCGCTGCGAGGTCGTCTGCTTCACCTCCGACCACGACGCCTCCTTCGCCGACCTCAGCGAGGCGCAGGCCGCACTGGTCCTCGACGCCTGGACCGACCGCACCGCCGACCTGGCCGAACTCCCGCAGGTGGAGCAGGTCTTCTGCTTCGAGAACCGGGGCGCGGAGATCGGCGTCACGCTGGGGCATCCGCACGGGCAGATCTACGCGTACCCCTTTGTGACGCCCCGGACCTCGCTCATGCTGCGCTCGGCCGCCGAGCACCGGGCCAGAACCGGGCGCAATCTCTTCGACGATGTCGTTCAACGGGAGCGCGCGCAGGGCGTACGGGTGGTGCTGGAGGGCGGGCACTGGGTCGCCTTCGTGCCGTATGCGGCGCACTGGCCGTACGAGGTGCATCTCTACCCGCGCCGGCGGGTCCCGGACCTGCGGGCGCTGGACGAGGCGGCGCGCACAGAGTTCCCACAGATCTATCTGGAACTGTTGAGGCGCTTCGACCGGATCTTCGGGGACGCCGAACCGCCGACGCCGTACATCGCGGCCTGGCACCAGGCGCCCTTCCGCGACGTCAACCGGAGTGACTTCGGGCTGCATCTTGAGCTTTTCACCATCCGCCGCACTTCCGGCAAGCTGAAGTTCCTCGCGGGTTCCGAGTCCGGTATGAGCGTGTTCATCAACGATGTGCCGCCGGAGACCGCGGCCGAGCGACTGCGAGAGGTAGCGAGCGAGTGAGCAAGTCTGTATCTACCCGGGGGGCGACCCCCGGACCCCCGAAATACCTGGTCACAGGCGGTGCGGGATATGTCGGCAGCGTGGTGGCGCAGCACCTGCTGGAGGCGGGGCACGAAGTCACCGTCCTCGACAACCTCTCCACCGGCTTCCGCGAGGGCGTCCCCGCGGGCGCGGCCTTCGTCGAGGGCGACATCCGCGATGCCGCCAGGTGGCTGAACTCCTCGTACGACGCGGTGCTGCACTTCGCGGCGTGCTCGCAGGTCGGCGAGTCCGTGATCAAGCCCGAGAAGTACTGGGCGAACAACGCCGGCGGGACGATGGAGCTGCTCGCGGCCATGCGGTCCGCGGGAGTGCGCAAGCTGGTCTTCTCCTCCACCGCGGCGACGTACGGCGAACCCGTCTCCACGCCCATCACGGAGACCGACCCGACCGCGCCCACCAGCCCGTACGGCGCGTCCAAGCTGGCCGTCGACCACATGATCACGGGCGAGGCGGTGGCGCACGGCCTGGCGGCGGTCTCGCTCCGGTACTTCAACGTGGCAGGCGCGTACGGCAGTTACGGCGAACGCCACGACCCCGAGTCGCACCTCATCCCGCTCGTACTCCAGGTCGCGCTCGGAAAGAGGCAGTCGATCTCCGTCTTCGGGGACGACTACCCGACGCCGGACGGCACGTGCGTACGCGACTACATCCATGTCGCGGACCTCGCCGACGCGCATCTGCTCGCGCTGGACGCGGCGAAGTCCGGCGAGCACCTGATCTGCAACCTCGGCAACGGCAACGGCTTCTCGGTCCGTGAGGTCATCGAGACCGTTCGGAAGGTCACCGGGCACCCCGTCCCGGAAGTCATGGCGGCCCGCCGCGGCGGCGACCCGGCGGTGCTCGTCGCCTCCGCGGCCACCGCGCAGGAACGCCTGGGCTGGCAGCCGAGCCGTGCGGATCTGGCGGGAATCGTCTCCGACGCCTGGGACTTCGCCCGGGGGAGGGACAGCGGGGCATGAGCGACGGTGTGTGGGCGGCGCCCGGACGGGTGAATCTGATCGGTGAACACACCGATTACAACGACGGTTTCGTGATGCCCTTCGCGCTGCCCCACACCACCGTCGCGACGGTTTCGCGGCGCGACGACGGGGTGCTGCGGCTGCACTCGGCGGACGTCGAGGGCGGCGCGGTGGAACTGCGCGTCGCCGACCTCGCGCCCGGGCGCGGCCCGGGCGGCTGGACCGACTACCCGGCGGGCGTGGTCTGGGCGCTGCGGGACGCGGGCCACCCGGTGGGCGGTGCGGACATCCACTACGAGTCGACGGTCCCGACCGGCGCGGGCCTGTCCTCGTCAGCGGCGCTGGAGGTCGTCACGGCGCTGGCCCTGAACGACCTGTACGAACTGGGCCTGGAGCGGTGGCGCATGGCCAGGCTGTGCCAGCGCGCCGAGAACGTCTACGTCGGCGCGCCCACCGGAATCATGGACCAGACAGCCTCGGCCTGCTGCACCGCGGGCCACGCCCTGCACCTGGACACCCGGGACCTCTCGCAGCGCCAGATCCCCCTGGACCTGGCGGCGCTCGGCCTCGAACTCCTGGTGGCCGACACCCGCGTGAAGCACGCCCACAGCGAGGGTGAGTACGGCAAACGCCGCGCGGGCTGCGAATCGGCCGCGGCGGCACTCGGCGTCCCCGCGCTGCGGGACGTCCCGTACACCGGCCTGGAGGCGGCGCTGGCCCGGCTGGAGGACCCTGAAGTACGCCCCCTGGTACGGCACATCGTGACCGAGAACCACCGGGTCGAGCGGGTGATCGCGCTCCTGGAGTCCGGCGAGGTCCGCGCGATCGGCCCGGTCCTCACCGAGGGCCATGCCTCGCTGCGGGACGACTTCCGCGTCTCCTGCCCGGAGCTGGACCTGGTGGTCGACACGGCCCTCGCATCGGGCGCGCTGGGCGCGCGGATGACGGGGGGCGGCTTCGGCGGCTCGGCGATCGTCCTCACGGAGACGTCGACGTCGGCGACGGTGCGCACGTCGCTCCTGGAGTCCTTCGCGACGGAGGGCTGCACCGAGCCGCGCATCTTTACGGCCATCCCGTCCGCGGGCGCGACGCGCGTGTCCTGAGCGGGACGTGCCGCCCCTGAATGCGGGGGTAGGGGCCCCGCGCGACCTTCGGCCGTATGTTCTCCATCGCCGGGCGGGCCGGATGTGCGGCCGTGCCGTATATGTCACCGCCGGGAAGCGGCAGGGGATCGACCCTGCCTGCGCCGATCTTTGTCGACTTCTGTCTCAATACGAAACACGAGGCACACCCTGAACAGCCTGGCCAATCAGTTCTGTAAATAGCCTTCCGCTCCGGCCACCCAGCCGTACGCTGATGCTCAGCACCGGTGGGGGCCGGTGTTGATCAGGGGGCGAGACAGTCGGGTACGACGCCCGGGGCGGGGTATCAGTCACAGCACGGCGGCGGCCGAGCGACCGCTGTAGTACCCCATTTCTCCGGGCGCCGTTCCCGCGCCGGTCCGTCCTCCGACACTGGGGGTGTCTGTGGTTCGTATCCGGGTCCTGGTGGTGGACGACCACCGAATCTTCGCCGAGTCGCTCGCTGCCGCGCTCGCCGCCGAGCCCGACGTCGATGTCGCCGCGGCCGGCAGCGGTCCGGCCGCGCTGCGGTGTCTGGAGCGTGCGGCCGTCGAGGGGCGCAGATTCGATGTCATGCTCGTCGACGCCGACCTCGGCACCCAGCCGGTGCCCGGCGCCCGCGCCGTGGTCGCCCGTGCCGTGCCGGACAACGGCGAGGAGAGCCTCGTCGACGGCATCTCCCTGGTCGCCGGCGTCCGCTCCGGCCAGCCCGCGGTCCGTACCGTCGTGCTCGCCGAGAAGGACGACCCGCGCCGCGCCGCCCTCGCGCTCCAGGCCGGTGCCTCCGGCTGGGTCGCCAAGGACTGCTCGTTGCAGCGGCTGCTCGCGGTGATACGCGGCGTGCTGCGGGACGAGACGCATCTGCCGCCCGCCCTGCTCACGGGCGTACTGCGGGAGTTGACCGCGGCCCGCAAGCACCGCACCGAGAGCGAACGGCTCGTGGAGTCGCTGACCCCGCGGGAGCGGGAGGTACTGCGCTGTATGGTCGCGGGCCTGGGGCGCAAGGCCGTCGCCGAGCGCCTGTTTCTGTCTCCGCACACCGTCCGCACGCATATGCAGAACGTTTTGGGGAAGCTGGGCGTCCATTCCACCCTCGCCGCGGTCGCTCTCGCGCGCCGCGCAGGTGTCGGCCCGGTCGACCTAGCCGGGGACGTTGTCGAACGGGGCGGTCAACTGGCGTAGCAACGCGGCCAGTTCGGCCCGCTGTGCCCGCGACAGTTCGGAGAGGATCGCACGCTCCTGCGCGAGCAGCGCGGCCAGTGCCTGGTCCGCGCGGTCCCGCCCCTCGGGGGTGAGGCGCACCAGCACCCCGCGCCGGTCACTGGGGTCCGGCAGTCGCTCAACCAGGTCCTTCTTGGCGAGCCGGTCGATACGATTGGTCATCGTGCCGGAGGTGACCAGGGTCTGGGTCAGCAGCTGGCCGGGCGAGAGCTGATACGGAGCCCCCGCGCGCCGCAGCGAGGTGAGCACGTCGAACTCCCACGGCTCCAGATTGTGCTCGGAGAACGCGAGCCGGCGGGCCCGGTCGAGATGGCGGGCGAGCCGGGAGACACGGCTGAGCACCTCGAGCGGTTCCACGTCGAGGTCGGGGCGCTCACGGCGCCATGCTGCGACCAGTCGATCGACCTCGTCCTCCATGTCGATCAGTGTAGAGGGTCTGTCGACGTGAAGTCTCTTGACATCAAGATATATTCGGGCTCAACCTTGGGCATGGTCGGGCCGGAACCTCGTTCCGCTTCGGCACACCGTTCCACTAAGGGGGCTCGAACATGCATTCCGCCCAACCAACCTGGGATCCGCATCAGTACCTGCGCCATGCAGGGCACCGGACCCGGCCGTTCCTGGACCTGCTCAACCGAATACCGCAACTGCCGGACCTCGGCCGGCCCGCCCGTATCGCGGACATCGGCTGCGGCCCCGGCAATGTCACCGCACTGCTCGCCGACCGCTGGCCCGACGCCCACATCACCGGCTTCGACCTTTCTCCCGAGATGCTCGCGATCGCGGAGAAGGAGCACGCGGGCACCACGGCCGGCGGCGGCTGGCTCGACTTCAGGCCCGCCGACGCCGCGCACTGGACGCCCGAGGCGCCGTACGACCTGATCGTCTCCAACGCCGCACTGCAATGGGTGCCCAACCATCCCGAGTCCTTTCCCCTCTGGGTCGACAGCCTCAACCCCGGCGGCACCCTCGCCTTCCAGGTACCGGGCAACTTCACCTCCCCCAGCCACGCCCTGCTCGCCGAGCTCTGCGACACCCCGCAATGGCGCGAGCGCCTCCGCGACCACGGCCGCCGCTATGTGCACATCCTGGAGCCGGCCGACTATCTCGGCCGCCTGGTGAATCTCGGCTGCGAGACGGACACCTGGGAAACCACCTATCTCCAACTCCTCACCGGGGAGGACCCGGTGCTCGACTGGGTCAAGGGCACGGCCCTGCGCCCGGTCCTGACCGAACTCGCGGAGGATCCCGACGCGGAGCACGAATTCCTCGGCCAGTACCGCGACCTGCTCCGCAAGGCCTACCCGCCGGGCCCGCACGGCACGGTGTTCCCGTTCCGCCGCGTTTTCGCCGTCGCACGAAAGGGGTCGTGATGCTGGTCTCTGTTGACCATGTCCAACTCGCCGCGCCCTTAGGGGCGGAGGAAGCCCTGCGCGCGTACTACACCGATGTGCTCGGCATGACGGAGATCCCCAAGCCGCCGGTCCTCGCCGGCCGTGGGGGCTGCTGGTTCCGGGCAGGAACCGTCCAGCTCCATCTGGGCATGGAGGCCGCCCCCGCCGGAGGCGGAGAGTGTCACTTCCGTCCGGCCAGGAAGGCGCACCCGGGCCTGCGGGTGACTCGGATCGAGGCGTATGCCGCGCGGCTGGAGGAGCGCGGCGCGAAGGTGGTCTGGGACGACAACCTCCCCGGCCACCGTCGCTTCTACTCCGAGGACCCGGTCGGCAACCGGCTGGAGTTCCTGGAGCCGACGGGGACGGGGGCCCTCTGAGCGCGCGGGAGCGCCCCGCCCACCGGCGATCCGGCGTGACGGGGCGCTCTGCGTACGGGATCCGGGGACCATCCGATTCGCCGTGAGCCCGGTCAGCTCTTGCGGTGCCCAATCAGTCGCGGCTTCTGCTCCAGACCGTCCAGCCCGTGCCACGCCAGGTTCACCAGATGCGCCGCGACCTCGGCCTTTTTGGGGCGGCGGGCGTCCACCCACCACTGGCCCGTCAGCGCGACCATGCCGACCAGCGCCTGGGCGTACAGCGGAGCCAGCTTCGGATCGAAGCCGCGAGCCTTGAACTCCAGGCCGAGGATGTCCTCGACCTGGGTCGCGATATCACTGATCAGCGAGGCGAAGGTGCCCGTCGACTGGGCGACGGGCGAGTCACGGACGAGGATGCGGAAACCGTCCGTATACATCTCGATGTAGTCGAGCAGCGCGAACGCCGCCTGTTCGAGCAGCTCCCGCGGGTGCCCCGCGGTCAGCGCGCCGGTGACCATGTCGAGCAGCTGGCGCATCTCGCGGTCGACCACGACGGCGTACAGCCCCTCCTTGCCGCCGAAGTGCTCGTACACCACCGGCTTGGAGACACCCGCCTTCGCGGCGATCTCCTCGACCGATGTGCCCTCGAAGCCCTTCTCGGCGAACAGGGTGCGGCCGATGTCCAGCAGCTGCTCCCGGCGCTCCGCCCCGGTCATCCGGACCCGACGGGCCCGCCGGCTTCCGGTGGGCCGCTTCTTGTCCGTACCGCTGCTACTGCCGTCGATCGCCACGTCGTCAATCATGCCGGGTCGGCTGCCTCGCTCTTGCGCCGGGCGTCGATACGGGACGCGCTGGGCCAGCGCACGTCGTACGCCCAGCCCAGTTTTTCGAACCAGCGGATCAGCCGGGCACTGGAGTCGACCTGGCCGCGGAGCACGCCATGGCGGGCGCTCGTCGGCTCGGCGTGGTGGAGGTTGTGCCAGGACTCGCCGCAGGACAGCACCGCCAGCCACCAGACGTTGCCCGAGCGGTCGCGGGACTTGAAGGGGCGCTTGCCGACCGCGTGGCAGATGGAGTTGATCGACCAGGTGACGTGGTGCAGCAGTGCGACCCGGACGAGCGAGCCCCAGAAGAAGGCGGTGAAGGCGCCCCACCACGACATCGTCACCAGTCCGCCGACCAGCGGCGGGATCGCGAGCGAGAGGATCGTCCAGTAGATGAAGTCACGGGAGATCCGGCGCAGCGCAGGGTCCTTGATCAGGTCCGGTGCGTACTTGTGCTGCGGAGTGCGCTCCTCGTCGAACATCCAGGCGATGTGCGCCCACCACAGGCCCTTCATCAGCGCGGGGACACTCTCGCCGAAACGCCAGGGCGAGTGCGGGTCGCCCTCGGCGTCGGAGAACTTGTGGTGCTTGCGGTGGTCGGCCACCCAGCGCACCAGCGGGCCCTCGACGGCCAGCGAGCCCATGACGGCGAGCGCGATCCGCAGCGGGCGCTTCGCCTTGAAGGAGCCGTGGGTGAAATAGCGGTGGAAGCCGATCGTGATGCCGTGGCAGCCGATGTAGTACATGGCCACGAGCAGGCCAAGATCGAGCCAGCTCACCCCCCATCCCCAGGCCAGCGGCACGGCCGCGAGCAGGGCGACGAAGGGCACCGTGATGAAGAGCAGCAGGGCGATCTGCTCGATCGACCGCTTGCTGTCCCCGCTGAGCGTGGCATAGGAGAGGTCGGCCGACGGGGTCTCGGGGGCGTCGTTCAGCAGATCGGGGCTTGTCGTCATGGGGTTCCCCTGTGGGGTGAGAGATCACAACAGATACCGCGTTACGGACGCGTAACCTACGGCAACGTAAGTATGGCAGTGCCCAGCCTCGCGGCAAGAGACCTGTGGAGAACGGCGGCGGACGACAAAGAAAAGGCCACCTATCCTGGGTGTCGTCGGACAGCGCGGTCCGCAGCCTCCAGACCCCTCCAGACGTGCTCAAACACTGCAAGGAGCCGCACCTGTGAGCAGTGCCGACCAGACCCCCACCGCCAGTACCGAGCTGCGCGCCGACATCCGCCGACTGGGCGACCTTCTGGGCGAGACCCTCGTCCGCCAGGAGGGCCCCGAGCTCCTGGAGCTCGTCGAGCGGGTCCGGGCCCTGACGCGCAGCGACGGTGAGGCCGCCGCCGAGCTGCTGGGCGACACCGACCTGGAGACCGCAGCGAAGCTGGTGCGGGCCTTCTCCACGTACTTCCATCTGGCCAATGTCACCGAGCAGGTGCACCGCGGCCACGAGATGCGCGAGCGGCGCGCGGCCGAGGGCGGCCTGCTGGCCCGCACCGCGGACCGGCTCAAGGACGCCGACCCCGAGCATCTGCGCGAGACGGTCAGGAATCTGAACGTCCGGCCCGTGTTCACCGCCCACCCGACCGAGGCCGCCCGGCGCTCCGTACTGAACAAGCTGCGCCGGATCGCCGAGCTGCTGGAGACCCCGGTCAGCCCCGCCGACCGGCGGCGGCACGATCTGCGGCTCGCCGAGAGCATCGATCTCATCTGGCAGACCGACGAGCTGCGGGTGGTACGGCCCGAGCCGGCCGACGAGGCGCGCAACGCGATCTACTACCTCGACGAACTGCACGCAGGTGCCGTCGGCGACGTCCTGGAGGACCTCGCCGCCGAGCTGGAGCGGGTCGGCGTCGAACTGCCCACGGGCACCCGGCCGCTGACCTTCGGCACCTGGATCGGCGGCGACCGCGACGGCAACCCCAATGTCACCCCCGCGGTGACCTGGGAGGTGCTGATCCTCCAGCACGAGCACGGCATCACCGACGCGCTCGACGCCATCGACGGCCTGCGCGGACTGCTCTCCAACTCCATCCGCTACACCGGCGCGAGCGAGGAGCTGCTGAGCTCCCTCCAGCAGGACCTGGAGCTGCTGCCGGAGATCAGCCCCCGCTACAAGCGCCTGAACGCCGAGGAGCCGTACCGCCTCAAGGCCACCTGCATCCGGCAGAAGCTCGTCAACACCCGCGAGCGCCTCGCCAAGGGCACACCACACGCCGAGGGCCGCGACTACCTCGGCACGGCCGAGCTGCTGCACGACCTCACCCTGATCCAGACCTCGCTGCGCGCGCACCGCGGCGGGCTCTTCGCCGACGGCCGCCTGGACCGCACGATCCGTACGCTCGCGGCCTTCGGACTGCAGCTGGCGACGATGGACGTACGTGAGCACGCGGACGCCCACCACCACGCGCTCGGGCAGCTCTTCGACCGCCTCGGCGAGGAGTCCTGGCGCTACGCCGACATGCCGCGCGACTACCGGCAGAAGCTGCTCGCCAAGGAACTGCGCTCGCGGCGGCCGCTGGCGCCGACGCCCGCGCCGCTCGACGCGGCGGGAGAGAAGACCCTGGGGGTCTTCCACACCGTCAAGGAGGCCTTCGAGCGCTTCGGGCCCGAGGTCATCGAGTCGTACATCATCTCGATGTGCCAGGGCGCGGACGACGTCTTCGCGGCGGCGGTGCTGGCGCGCGAGGCCGGACTGATCGACCTGCACGCGGGCTGGGCGAAGATCGGCATCGTGCCGCTCCTCGAGACGACGGACGAGCTGAAGGCCGCGGACGTCATCCTCGACGGCATGCTGGCCGACCCCTCCTACCGGCGTCTGGTCTCCCTGCGCGGGGACGTCCAGGAGGTCATGCTCGGGTACTCCGACTCGTCGAAGTTCGGCGGCATCACCACCTCGCAGTGGGAGATCCACCGCGCGCAGCGCAGGCTGCGTGACGTCGCGCACCGCCACGGCGTACGGCTGCGGCTCTTCCACGGCCGCGGCGGCACCGTCGGCCGCGGCGGCGGCCCCTCGCACGACGCGATCCTCGCGCAGCCGTGGGGCACGCTCGAGGGCGAGATCAAGGTGACCGAGCAGGGCGAGGTCATCTCCGACAAGTACCTGATCCCGTCGCTGGCCAGGGAGAACCTGGAGCTGACGGTCGCGGCGACGCTGCAGGCCTCGGCGCTGCACACCTCGCCGCGCCAGTCGGACGAGGCGCTGGCGCGCTGGGACGCGGCGATGGACACGGTCTCGGACGCCGCGCACGACGCCTACCGGACGCTGGTCGAGGACCCCGATCTGCCCGCGTACTTCTTCGCGGCCACGCCCGTGGACCAGCTCGCGGACCTCCACCTGGGCTCGCGCCCGTCACGCCGCCCGGACAGCGGGGCCGGGCTCGACGGTCTGCGGGCCATCCCGTGGGTCTTCGGCTGGACGCAGTCGCGGCAGATCGTGCCGGGCTGGTTCGGCGTCGGCTCGGGCCTCAAGGCGCTGCGCGAGGCGGGCCTGGACACGGTTCTGGACGAGATGCGCGAACAGTGGCACTTCTTCCGGAACTTCATCGCGAACGTCGAGATGACGCTGGCCAAGACGGACCTGCGGATCGCCCGCCACTACGTCGACACGCTCGTCCCCGAGCACCTGAAGCATGTCTTCGGCGCGATCGAGGCGGAGCACGAGCTGACGGTGCGTGAGGTGCTGCGGATCTCGGGCGGTGAGCGGCTGCTCGACTCCAACCCGGCGCTGCAGCAGACCTTCGCGATCCGTGACGCGTATCTGGACCCGATCTCCTACCTCCAGGTCTCGCTGCTGGCGCGCCAGCGCCAGGCGGCGGAGAAGGGCGAGGAGCCGGACCCGCTGCTGGCGCGTGCGCTGTTGCTGACGGTCAACGGTGTGGCGGCGGGCCTGCGCAACACCGGCTGACGGCACGGCTCGCGGCACGTGAAACGGCCCCTCCCCGCACGGGGAGGGGCCGTTCCTCATACTGACGCGTCAGTGCTGCTGGACCTTGCGGCGTCGCGCGAGAAGGTAGCCGCCCGCGCCGACCAGCGCCGCGGCGACCGCCGAGATGGCCCCGACCGGGGCGCTCGAACCGGTCTCCGCCAAGTCACCGCCGCCGTTGGCGGACGGGGACGGGGCAGCCGTCGGGGCTGCGGAGTCGGACGAGGTGGGCTCGGTCGTCGGCTCCTCGGAGGGCTTCCCGGAAGGCTCCTCGGAAGGGGTGCCGGAAGGCTGCTCGCTCGGCTCGCTGTCGTCCTCGCAGTCGGTCCAGAAGACCTTGTGCTTGGCCTCGCCGTGCTCGCCGTCGAAGTTCCAGATGAGCTTGTAGTGCCCGTCGGGCAGGGTCTTGTCGTCCGTACGGCCGTGACCCTCGCCGTCGAGCGTCAGCGAACCGCTGTCCGCGAGCTTGCCCTTGGTGCCCGTGGGCGGCATCTCGACGATCTTCCAGTCGACTTCCTGGGCGCCGTCGAAGCCAAAGGCGTCGAGATAGAACGAGCAGACGTGCGGCTCGTTCTTTTTGAGTTCTTCGCCGGTCTTGGCGTCGTGGATTTTCACGGTGCCGTTGTCGCCGGGAGGGGTGGCGTGCGCGGCGGGTGCGGCCAGCAGCGAGAGCGCCGCTGCAGCCACCAGGGCGCCGGTGGACCTGAGGGTGCGCATGGGCAATCCAACGGGAGAAGGGACAGGTGCCGTGGGGGTGGCGGCTCAGCGTCCTGTGAACCCGCGCGTCCGTCAAGACACTTGGTGTCGCATCCGCACCATGAACTACCGATTGCCCCAATAGTCCTGGATAACGATCAGGTGAATGCGACGTTCCGGTAAGGCGGTTGGGACTCTCGGGCCCGCGCGTCAGGTGCGGGCTCAGAGCGCGAGGAAGGCTCCCACCAGCAGCGCCCCGCCCGCCGCCGCCGTCGCCCAGGCGATCCGGGTCAGCCGCAGCCCGCCCCCGATGACCAGAGCCGCGAGCAGCAGGGCACCCCCCATCGGGAGCCAGGCATGCAACGCGCCCGCCGTACCGGTGCGGACCAACTCGTCGCTGTCCGGCTTGAGGACCACCTGGAGCTTCGCGCCCTTCTTCACGGCGACCGACCTCTCGATCGTCATGCCCTCGCGGGGAGCGGCCGTGCCCTCCGGGTCGTACGGACCGGTGCAGGTCTTCTCGCCGCAGTCGGCCACCGTGAGCGTGCCGTGCTCGCGGCCCTTGGCGAGCAGTACGTGCTGTGCGTCGCCCCACGACGCCCAGAAGCCCGCGACGAGGAGCAGCAAGGCAACACCGGCCATCGCGGCACGACGACCGTAGAGGAGCATGCGAGTCCGGTTCGAGCTCATAGGGCGCGATCCTTGGCCATGGGCGCGCGCCCGGTCAACCTGGGGCCCGGGCTTATCAGGAGTTGTACGTACTTTGCGCCCGCTCCAGGCCGTCGATCACCAGACACTCCACCGCGTCCGCCGCGCGGTCCACGAAGTAGCCCAGCTCCTTGCGCTCCGCCGAGGAGAAATCCTTCAGCACAAAGTCCGCGACCTGCATCCGGCCCGGCGGACGGCCGATCCCGAACCGCACCCGGTGATAGTCCGGGCCCATCGCCTTCGTCATGGACTTCAGGCCGTTGTGCCCGTTGTCGCCGCCGCCAAGCTTCAGCCGCAACATGCCGTAGTCGATGTCCAGTTCGTCATGGACCGCCACGATGTTGGCGAGCGGCACCTTGTAGAAGTCGCGCAGCGAGGTGACCGGGCCGCCGGAGAGATTCATGTACGACATCGGCTTGGCGAGGATCACCCGGCGGCTGCCGAGCCCCGGAGGGCCGATCCGGCCCTCGAGGACCTGCGCCTGCGCCTTCTGCGCGCGCTTGAACGTGCCGCCGACGCGCTCCGCGAGGAGGTCGGCGACCATGAACCCGACGTTGTGCCGGTTCGCGGCGTAGTCGGGCCCGGGATTGCCGAGACCCACGACGAGCCAAGGGGCGTTCGCGTCGGACATCTGCGCTGCGTCTCCTCGCGTGCGGTTGCGTACGGACATGTGCGTACAGCATGTGCGTACCGACAGTTTGCGTACGGACAGGGAAACGGGGTGGCGGGCCGCAGCCCGCCACCCCGTCAAGCCAAGCTCAGACACCCCCTACGGCTCAGGCCTCGGCGGCCACTTCGCCCTCGCCCTCGGCCTCGGCGGACGGCTCCTCCGCCTGCGCGGCCAGGACCTGCAGGACGACCGTGTCGTCCTCGACGGCCAGGGTCGTGCCCGACGGCAGCGGCACGTCCTTGGCGAGGATGGAGTCGCCGGCCGCAAGGCCCGCGATGGAGACCGTGACGGACTCGGGGATGTGCGTGGCCTCTGCCTCGACCGGCAGGGCGTTCAGCACGTGCTCGACCAGGTACGCACCCGGGGCCAGCTCGCCCTCGGTGTGGACGGGGATCTCGACGTTGACCTTCTCGCCGCGCTTCACGATGAGCAGGTCGACGTGCTCCAGGTAGCCCCTGATCGCGTCACGCTGAACGGCCTTCGGGATGGCCAGCTCGGTCTTGCCCTCGACGTCCACGGCAAGCAGCACGTTGGAGGTACGCAGAGCGAGCAGCAGCGCATGGCCCGGCAGCGTGATGTGGACCGGGTCGGAACCGTGCCCGTACAGAACACCGGGAACCTTGTTCTCACGGCGGACGCGACGGGCCGCACCCTTGCCGAACTCGGTACGGATCTCGGCGGCGAGCTTCACCTCGGACATGTGCACTCCTCGTATGGCAGAAAAATCTGGTGGCGGTCACCCGGCCACGACAGGCCTGCTACGAAGAGCGCGTCGATAACGGACCGCCGTACCAGTGGGTACGGCCTCCCTCGCCGAGCAACTGCGCCAGTCTACCCGGAGCCTCCCGAGCCACCCAATCGATCAACGAGAAGGGCCGCACCCACCGGGTGCGGCCCTTCCTCGTACACGACTGCGGCGCTTACGCCTGCTCCTCGAAGAGGCTCGTCACCGAACCGTCCTCGAACACCTCACGCACCGCGCGCGCGATCGTCGGCGCGATCGACAGCACCGTGATCTTGTCGAGCTCCAGATCGCCCGGGTCGGGCAGCGTGTTCGTGAACACGAACTCGCTCACCTTGGAGTTCTTCAGACGGTCCGCGGCCGGACCGGACAGGATGCCGTGCGTCGCCGTCACGATCACGTCCTCCGCACCGTGCGCGAACAGCGCGTCCGCCGCGGCGCAGATGGTGCCACCGGTGTCGATCATGTCGTCGACGAGGACGCACACGCGGCCCTCGACCTCACCCACGACCTCGTGCACGGTCACCTGGTTGGCGACGTCCTTGTCGCGGCGCTTGTGGACGATCGCCAGCGGGGCGTCCAGACGGTCGCACCAGCGGTCGGCGACGCGCACACGGCCGGCGTCGGGGGAGACGACGGTCAGCTTGTTGCGGTCGACCTTCGCGCCCACGTAGTCCGCGAGGACCGGCAGCGCCGACAGATGATCGACCGGGCCGTCGAAGAAGCCCTGGATCTGGTCGGTGTGCAGATCGACCGTAAGGATGCGGTCCGCACCCGCGGTCTTCAGCAGATCGGCGATCAGACGGGCCGAGATCGGCTCGCGGCCGCGGTGCTTCTTGTCCTGCCGGGCATAGCCGTACGACGGGATGATCACGGTGGTGCTCCGGGCCGAGGCCCGCTTGAGAGCATCGATCATGATCAGCTGCTCCATGATCCACTTATTGATGGGAGCCGTGTGGCTCTGGATCAGGAAGCAGTCCGCACCACGAGCCGACTCCTGGAAGCGGACATAGATCTCGCCGTTCGCGAAGTCGAAAGCCTTCGTCGGCACCAGGCCGACACCCAACTGGTGCGCGACCTCCTCGGCCAGCTCGGGGTGGGCGCGGCCGGAGAAGAGCATCAGCTTCTTCTCGCCGGTCGTCTTGATCCCGGTCACAGCACAGTCTCCTCAGACGTGTTCTCTGGCCGCGGGTCTACTGAGCGCGAGCCAGCCGAATTTGCGTGCACGTATCACGGTACGCCGAGATCGGCGCACCCGTTTCCGGTCAGTTCTCCTCGGCGACCGCTTCCGTTGCCGCCTGGGCCGCCTGCGCGGCCGCGCTGCCGGGGCGCTTACGGGCCACCCAGCCCTCGATATTCCGCTGCTGGCCCCGCGCGACGGCCAGCGAACCGGCGGGCACGTCCTTCGTGATGACCGAGCCCGCCGCGGTGTAAGCGCCGTCCCCGACCGTGACGGGAGCCACAAACATGTTGTCCGAGCCCGTCTTGCAGTGTGAGCCGATCGTCGTGTGGTGCTTCGTCTCGCCGTCGTAGTTCACGAACACACTCGCGGCGCCGATGTTCGAGTACTCGCCGATCGTCGCGTCGCCGACGTAGGAAAGATGCGGCACCTTGGTGCCCTCGCCGATCGTGGCGTTCTTCATCTCCACATACGTACCGGCCTTCGCCTTGAGGCCGAGGTTCGTACCCGGGCGCAGATACGCGTACGGACCGACCGAGGCCGACTCGCCGACCACCGCGGAGTCCGCCACCGTGTTGTCCACGCGGGCACCCGCGCCCACATGCGTGTCCTTGAGGCGCGAGTTGGGGCCGACCTCGGCGCCCTCGGACAGGTGCGTCGCACCGAGCAGCTGGGTGCCCGGGTGCACGATCGAGTCCCGCTCGAAGGTCACCGTCACATCGAGGAACACCGACGCCGGGTCGACGACCGTGACTCCGGCCATCATCGCCCGCTCCAGCAGACGCTCGTTGAGCAGCCTGCGCGCCTCGGCGAGCTGGACACGGTTGTTGATACCGAGGATCTCGCAGTGCTCGCCCGCGACCGAGGCGCCGACCCGGTGACCGGCCTCGCGCAGGATGCCGAGGACGTCGGTGAGGTACTCCTCGCCCTGGCTGTTGTCCGTACGCACCTTGCCGAGCGCATCCGCGAGCAGCTGCCCGTCGAAGGCGAAGACACCCGAGTTGATCTCCCGGATGGCACGCTGCTCGTCGGTGGCGTCCTTGTGCTCGACGATCGCGGTGACGGCGCCGGTGACGCCGTCCCGCACGATCCGGCCGTAGCCGGTGGAGTCGGGCACCTCGGCGGTCAGCACGGTCACGGCGTTGCCGTCGGCGGTGTGCGTCGCCGCGAGCGCGGTCAGCGTCTCGCCGGACAGGAGGGGGGTGTCGCCGCACACGACGACGACGGTCCCCTCGGGGGTCTGGCCGAGCTCTTCGAGCGCCATCCGCACGGCGTGGCCGGTGCCGTTCTGCTCGGCCTGATAGGCGGTGCGGGTGCCGGCGTACTGCTCGACGAGATGCTCCCTGACCTGCTCACTCGCGTGGCCGACAACGACGACGAGCTGCTCGGGGTCCAGCTCGCGTGCCGCGGAGACGACATGTCCGACGAGCGAGCGCCCGCAGATTTCGTGCAGGACCTTGGGGGTCTTCGACTTCATGCGGGTGCCCTCACCCGCTGCGAGGACGACGACGGCTGCCGGGCGGTTGGAGCTCACGGGAATGCCCTTCGGCTTCGGGTGGTGGACATCCGAAGGATACCGGGGGGTTTCAGGGGCCAAATAAGGGCGGGTCCTGACGGTGAGGTCAGGACCCGGCAAGTGGTGCAGCTCCGCCGCTAGGACTCGAACCTAGACCGAACACCTCCAAAGGGTGCCGTGCTGCCAATTACACTACGGCGGAACGCACGTCACGGAGTCGGAGAAGGATCTCCACCCGAAACGCTGCCGACCACTATGCCGCACCACCAGCCCTCGATGCGACGGTAGAGCTCGGCGCACCCCAGGACGCGGATGACGAAGCACCCGCGATATCCGTCGCCAACGTTCTTGCGGACAGTCTTCGGGTTGTGGCTCTTCAGCGTCGTCTTGCTCAAGGCGGATACGTCGACACCGGCGAGGGCGGCCCAGTAGCGCTCGGCGGCATCCACGTCGGCGGACTCGTGGATCATGACGCGATAGCGCAAGCTGTCCCGCTGCACTCCCAGCAGTGCGAGCCAGGCTAGGTAGACGCGGATCATGCCTGGGTCGCTGTTGATGAAGACGACCGTCTCTTGCCGGCGATGGGGTTTGCTCTTTGAGCCTTCGGACCAGTAGAGCCCGACTCCGATCAGGAACAGCTCTCGGTCCGTGAGCTGACCAACCTCGTCGAAAGCCGCCAACTTGGTCTTCTCACGTTCAGCCTCTCGCCGGGGTCCCTCGTGCTCCCAGCGCTTGCGGGAGGCGAGCTTCGCCTGCTCGGACGGGTCTCGGCGTTCCGGCTTCGGCAGGTCCCGTACCCAAAGCGAGATCGAACTCTTCGAGCACCCCAGCTCGACCTGTATCTGGTCGTACGTCATGCCCCGGAGCCGCAGTTCCCGCGCCTTCTCCCGCAGGTCGTCCTTCGCGTTCGGGCGCTTCGTCCATTCCGGTGGCGGCTCGCCCTCCAGCAGGCGGTTGAGGATGTCGTTGTTGTCGACGTAGAGCCGGTCGCGGATCTGGCGGCGGCTGAGGCCCTCCCGCCGCAGCGCGATCGCCTGCTCGCGGAGCCCGTCGAAGTCGGCGTACTTGCCGTGGATCTCTGTCATACGGAGAGCGTCGTCCGGAATGCGGACGTCCAGGTCGAAAGTCCGCTCGATTCACCGGATCGTGCGATCTACGCCTGTTTCGTTCCTGTTCGAACTCGTTCCGTGCTGTCCCACTCCCCGGAAAATGACTCGCGTCCGCCCGTAGGCTGGATGCATGACCACAACGGGGGCACAGCAGGACGCCACGGGCAGGCCCGCCCGTACCTGGCTGTGGTGGGGACGACGGCGCAGTGTCGCACTGGACGTGGGGCTCGGGCTCGTCTCCGCCTTCGAGTGCGCTCTGGAGGGTGTGGGCTTCGCGGACAAGGCCGCGATTCCCGTGCCCGTCGGGGTGCTCTTCGGGCTGATCGTCGGATCCGTGCTGGTGCTGCGGCGGCGATGGCCGATCGCCGTGGTGCTGGTGTCGATCGCGACCACGCCGGCCGAGATGGGCTATCTCATGGGCGTCGTCGGGCTGTACACACTCGCCGCGTCCGACGTACCGCGCAGGATCACCGCGACGCTCGCGGGGATGTCGCTGTCCGCGACGCTGATCGTCACCTTCGTACGCGTACAGCAGGACGTCTCGACCGCGGATTTCGATCCGGAGCCGGGCGCCTGGTACGTACCGACGATGGCGGGCTTCATGTCGCTCGGCCTGACGGCGCCACCGGTGCTTTTCGGCCTCTACATAGGGGCGAGACGCCGGCTCATGGAGAGCCTGCGCGAGCGCGCGGACTCGTTGGAGCAGGAGCTGTCGCTGCTGGCCGACCGGGCCGAGCAGCGGGCCCAGTGGGCGCGGACGGAGGAGCGGACCCGGATCGCGCGGGAGATGCATGACGTCGTGGCGCACCGGGTGAGCCTGATGGTGGTGCATGCTGCGGCGCTGCAGGCGGTCGCGTTGAAGGATCCGCAGAAGGCTGTGAAGAATGCCGCGCTGGTGGGGGACATGGGCCGTCAGGCGCTGACCGAGCTGCGGGAGATGCTTGGGGTGCTGCGTGCCGGGGAGAAGGAGCGCGCGGTGGCGCCGGTGCCGCTGGCCGCTGTCGGGGTGGCTGCTGCCGCCGCTGCGGCTGCGGCGGCCGACGACGGGCCGAGCCTGGCGGATCTGGAGGGTCTGGTGGGTGAGTCCCGGCAGGCGGGGATGGTGGTCGAGCTCGCGGTCCAGGGCGAGGTGCGGGTGTACGCGCCGGAGGTTGAGCAGACCGCGTACCGCGTGGTCCAGGAAGCCCTGACGAATGTCCACAAGCACGCGGCGGGAGCGAAGGTTTTGGTGCGCCTCGCGCGTCGTGACGCCGAGGTGGCCATGCAGGTGGAGAACGGTGCTCCGGACGCCAGCGGTACGGCGGCGGACGCGGGGTTGCCCAGTGGCGGGAACGGCTTGGTGGGGATGCGGGAGCGGGTGCTTGCCCTGGGTGGGGTGTTCGTGTCGGGGCCGACGGATGCGGGCGGCTTTCGGGTGTCGGCGGTGCTGCCGGACCGGGACGGGTATCGCGAGTCCGCCTGAGAGGTGTTTCAGCCCAGAGTGAGGCGGGTCGGCTGGATGCCGGTGACCAGGGTGGCGAGTGCCCGGTCGATGTCCGGGCCGAGGTACCAGTCGCCGGTGTGGTCCAGGCTGTAGACGCGGCCCTCGGCGTCGATGGCGAGCACGGCCTGGCTGTCGCCTTCGTCTCCGAGCGGGGCGACTTCGGTGTTCAGCGCTCGCCCCAGGTCGGCGAGCGTACGTGCCAGGTGCAGCCCGGCCAGTGGGTCGAAGCGCACGGGCGTCGGAGCCGTCTGCCGCCCGGGGCCCGGTGCTGTCACCCGCAGTCCCCCGAACTCCGCCCAGGCTTCGACGGCTGCCGGAAAGACTGTGTGCCGGTGGCCGCCCGGCGAGACGTACGAGCGCAGCGTGTCCGCCCAGTGCTCGGCCAGCTTTATGTCCCAGCGGCCGGGCTGCCATCCGGCCTCGCGCAGGGCGGCGTCCACGGCGACCGGGAACCGGGTGGTGCTCAGGTGGTCGGGCATTGGTTGGGGATCAGCCGTTCTCGGGTGCGGTCGGATCGACGGGGCGTACCCCGAAGTGGTCGAGCATCGCCGTACAGGACCGGCAGGGTGGTGCGTAGCTGCCGTGCAGCGGGTCGCCGTCCTCCCGGATCCTACGTGCCGTCAACTTCGCCTGTTTCAAGGACCGTTTGGCCTCGCTGTGGGTCAGTGGCCTGCGCTGTGCCCGTTTGGAGCGCTGCGACTCGGCTGCTGTGAGGTGGCGTGAGAGCAGGATCGCCTCGGGGCAGCGGCCGGTGAAGCGTTCGCGCTGGCCGCTGGTGAGGGTGTCGAGGAAGTCCTGTACGAGTGGGTGAAGTGCGGGCGGTTGGTCGGCTTTTCCGGCGGTGCAGGTGAGGGTCTCGCCGCGTACGGAGAGTGCGGCGGCGACGGCCGGCAGGATGCCGTCGCGACGGTGGCCCAGGGCGGGCGGCTGGAGGGCCTCGGTGCTGCTCCAACTGAGGCGTGGATCACCCGATGTATTCGGTTGCGCTGTGTGCATGGTGTGTTCGTCCCCTCCTGCACTCCCCCGAGTTGCTGGGACAGCCTGCCAAATGGGGCGCGTGGTGCGGAAGCGGGGGCACTGAAACGTGTCGACCCGTCGGCATTCGGTCACACGATTGTGACTGTTGGTGATGGAGGTGGAGCGTCGGACCTCCCTGTTGCACCACCGCATAGGCTGTCCTGAACCAGCCGGAACGCAGCAGGGGGCAACCGCCATGACGACAGGTCGGCTCGGGCACAAGGCCGCGCCACCGAACGCCGCCTATGCCGGGCAGCTCGTGAACTTCCCGGACCCGGTCCGGGCCTCCCGCCACCCTAGAGGTGTGCGGATGGACGAGAACGGCTATCCGGACTTTTCGCCGTACGCGCGCGCGGCAGCGGAGATCGCCGAGCCCCCGGAGGGCTTCGGGGTCGACGAACTGCGGCTCACCGACTACGTATCGGCGAACGCGGCTCTGCACGCCGACGGCCATGCGCTGTGGGACACGATTCCCGCGGTCGCGACGCCGCACGGCTGGACCTGGCACCACGTGCCGGGCTCGCGCCGTCTTGAGCTGGTCCCGGTCGAGGTGAAGGCGCTGCTGCGGCACCACGGCGGTCTGGCGACGGCGCCCGTGGACCACGGCAAGCGGGGTACGCGGCCGCTTCAGGAGACCCGGCCCGCGCACTTCGGGCTGCCCAAGGGCGTGGTCTCGGTGACCGAGCAGCAGTTGCTGGGCGTCGAGGAGGACCTGGGCTACCGGCTTCCCGGCGCGTACCGCACGTTCCTGAAGGCGGCGGGGGGCTGCGCCCCGGTGGGGGCGGCGCTCGACGCCGAGTTGGGGCTCCTTGTCGACCAGCCGTTCTTCACGGTGCGGGACGAGGCCGCGGTCAATGACCTGGTGTACGTGAACAAGTGCCTGCGGGACCATCTGACGAAGGACTATCTGGGCGTCGCGTTCGTCCAGGGCGGCATCCTGGCCGTGAAGGTGAGGGGTTCGGCGATCGGCTCGGTGTGGTTCTGCGCGTACGACGACGCCCGGGACCAGGACGGCTGGGACGTGCAGCAGCGCGTGGAGCGGCTGCTGTTGCCGTGCGGCGACGACTTCGACGGTTTTCTGCGCCGTCTGGCGGGTAATCCGCCGGAGCTGGAGACCGTGGCGAACCTGATGGTGGACGGCGGCTTCGCGCGCGCCGTCCCGATCGCGGACGAGGGGTGACGGTCCGATGGTGACCTTCGCGCAGGCGCAGGAGCGCGCGGAAGAGTGGGTCAACGGCGACGTGCCCGCGTATCAGCACCGCGAGGTGCGGGTGCGGGAGTTCGAGCTGGGTTTCGTGGTGTGGGCGGAGGACCGCGAGGGCGGGGCGCGCTCGGACGGCGGGGAGCAGCGGCTGGTGATCGCGCGGGACAGTGGTGAGGCAACGCTGTGGCCCGGACTGCCGGTGGGTGAGGTGATCCGCCGGTACGAGGAGGAGTACGGGGTGCAGGAGGCGGCTGCGGCCGCGCCGGAGCAGCCGCAGCGGATCGACCTGAACCAGACGTCCTTCCTGTTGAGCCCGCCGGAGTGGCTCCAGGAGGCGGCGGACAAGATCGGGATCCCGGACCGGCGGTCGCCGGAGCGGGATGCGGCTTCGGGGGCGGCGGCGCCTTCGGGTGCGGGTGCGGGTGCCCCGCCTTCGGGTGCGGCCGAGCCGGCGGGTGCGGGTGCCCCGCGTTCGGGTGCGGCCGAGCCGGCGGGTGCGGGTGCCCCGCGTTCGGGTGTGGCCGAGCCGGCGGGTGCGGGTGCGGGTGCGGGTGCGGGTGTGCCGTCGTCGGGGGCGGACTGGTCGGCGCCCGCCGCGGCTTCGGCTGCGACGGGCCCCAACGCCTCGCAGGCGGGCGGGAGTTCGTCGTCCGCCTCCGGTTCGGCGTGGCCCGCGGCCGGGTCCTCGCCCGGGGCTTCGGCCGGTTCGCAGGCGTCTGCGGTCGGGTCGTCCGGCGCCAACGCCTCGCAGGGCGGGGCCGGTTGGCCCAGCGCCGGTGGCGGTGGCGGTGGCGGTGGCTACGAGCCCACGTCCTCCGAGGGTGTGCCCGCCACGCCGCCCGGGGCCACGCCGTGGACGGACACCAGCGGGGCCGGGTCGGACGACGTGTCCGTACCGTTGCCCGCCACGGTTTTCGCGCCGCCGATCTCCGGGTCGGACGACGACGACACCCCGCCGCCGGCTTCGGGCGCCGATGCGCCGACCGCGCTGATGTCGGGCGGCAGCCAGCTTCCGCGGACCACGGTCTCCCAGACCCTCGATCAGCCGGGCGCCGGTGCGCCTGCCGGACCCGCGGTGCCCGCCGCACCTGGCGGACCCGGGGTACCCGCCGCACCTGCCGCACCCGTCGGCCCCGGCGCCGCCGACATCGCGGACGCGGCCACGAGCAAGGCGGTCCTGCCTCCGCGTGCCGCCCGCGGCGCAGCGCGCGGCAGCGGTTCGACGACTCCGCCGCCGCCCGGCGCGCCCGGCACTCCGGGCGCGCGGCCCGGCGCGACGCCGCCGCCGTCGGGGCCGGGTGCTCCCGGTGCTCCGGCGGGCGGTTACCTGCCGACGCAGCTTGTCTCGCAGCTCGGCCCGGAGGGGGCCCAGCCTCCCGGTCCGCCCGCTCCTCCCGGTTCGACTCCGCCGCCGGGTGGTGGCGTGCACCATGCCGCGACGATGATGGCGGACCCGAGCCAGATGGGTCCCGGCGCGCCGCAGCCTCCCGGCCCGCCCGGACCTCCCGGCCCTCCCGGTTCGACTCCGCCGCCGGGTGGTGGCGTGCACCATGCCGCGACGATGCTCGCCGGTCCCGCCCAGACCGGTCCCGGCGCGCCGCAGCCTCCCGGAGCGCCCGGAGCCCCTGGTGCGCCGACGCCGCCCGGTCCGCCCGGTGGTGGCGTGCACCATGCCGCGACGATGCTCGCCGGTCCCGCCCAGGCGGGCCCCGGCGCGCCCCAGCCGCCCGGCCCGCCCGGTGCTCCTCCCGGCCCGCCGCCCGGTGCCGTACCGCATGCGCCGCAGCCGCCGCACGGCGGTCAGCCGCCCGCGTACGGCTATCCGCCGCAGCCGACCGGCATGCCCACCGTGGGCCCCGGCTACCAGGCCGTGCTGCGCTACCGCGCGCCCGACGGCTCCGAGGCCCAGCTGATCCGCCGCTCGGCGCCCGGCACTCCGCACCCGGAGTGGCAGATCCTGCACGAGCTGCGGGCCATGAACGTGCCGCCGCAGCAGGTGCTTGAGCTGCACACCGAGCTGGAGTCGTGCGAGCTGCCCGGTGCGTACTGCGCGCGGATGATCCGGGAGACCTGGCCGCAGGCGCGTATCACCTCGATCGCTCCGTACGGCAGGGACCACGCTTCCCGTCAGCAGGGCATGCGGCAACTGCTGGCGCACCAGGGCGAGTTGCACCAGGTCGCCGACGGTCCGGCGCGCCCGGCGCCGGTGCGTGCCCCGCTGCCGCAGATGCCGCCGGCCCCGCCGATCCCTCCGGAGGGCATCGCGCAGGAGCTGGTGGCCGCGTTCGGGCCGCAGGGCATCTGCCGGTTCGACCAGCGGGGCGTCTCGCGTCAGGGTGTGCCGGAGATCGTGGCGGCCACGCTGGTGTGGGCGGGTCTGCCGGGCGACTTCAACCCGTTCTTCTGGGCCCAGCCCGCGCAGCCGGTCGTCCCGACGCTGGCCGAGCTCGCGGCCCAGCGTCAGGTGCAGCCTGCGGCGGACGCGGGTTCGTATCTGGTGGTGGGCAGCGACTTCGGCCGTGCGATCTGCGTCCAGTACGGCACGGCGCACATCGTCGCGGTCCCGGTGGAGGCGGGCCCGGGCGGTCAGCCGGTGGCGCCGCAGTTCGTGAACAGCGGCCTGCCGGAGTTCGTACGCTGCCTGGCCCTGCTCGGCCGGATGTGGCGCCTGCGCTTCAACCTCAACCCGGAACAGGCGGGCCGCTGGACGGTCGACTTCCAGGCCCAGCTCGTCGCGCTCGACCCGGCGGCGCTCGCGTCGCCGGAAAGCTGGTGGTCGGTGCTGCTTGAGCAGATGTGGGACGGACTGCTGTAGCGCTGTCCGTACGACCGGGGCGCCCGGGGCCTGTGCGATACAGGCCCCGGGCGCCTTTGTTGACGAGTCGATGAGCTGAGGTCGGCGCGGCCGACCGGCTCGGCGGTTGTTGTGGTCCAACTCGTCGATCACTTGTGCCACCTAACAAGTGATCAATGTCCGATCTCGGGGGCGGCCCCGCCTGCTGCGGCAGGCAGAGAGATGCTCCTCGAACCTCGATTCCGGCTTCTTTCGCCGAGCGGTCCAACTGTGACCGGTCTGATTGGGAGGAGTGTCGCGTTATGAGCGATTCCCTTCGATCCAGGAAGATGTGCGCCAATCGCGTTGTATGTCGGAGAGGGCTAGAAGATGAGTGCTGCATCGGTGTCACCTCACGGCTTCGCCGCCGTACGCGGCCGTGGCTACCCGGCGGCGGAGACCGACGCCTATGTCACCGCCCTCTCCCAGGACCGCGACCACGCCTGGGAACGGGCCGCGCGGCTCACCGTCCTCGCCAAGGAAATGGAGGCGAACGCGGCCGATCTGCGCGAGGTGGTGTCGAGCCTTGCCCCGCAGACGTACGAGACGCTCGGCAGTCGCGCCCAGTACCTGTTCGCCCTCGCTGTCGAGGAGTCCGAAGAGCTGGTGACCGCGACCCGGAACGAGGCGCAGGCGCAGGTCGACGCGGCCGAGGAGGCGGCCCGGCAGAGCCGTGACTCGGCGCGCGAGCAGGCCGATTCGGTACGCGCGGACGCCGACGCTCGCGCCCAGCAGATTCTGCGCGCCGCGCAGGCGGAGGCCGACGAGATGCGCGTGGAGGCCCGCCGCGAGGTGAAGGAGCAGCGCGGGGAGGCCGTGGCCGCGTGGAAGGAGATGCGCCGCAGGGCCGAATCCCTGCTGGCCGACCTGGAGCGGGAACAGGCCGAGCGCTGGGAGGCGGTGGAACGTGAACTCGCCGAACGACAGGGCGAGTTGGACACCCCCCTTGCTGAGCTCACCACTTATGCCGAGTCCGCGCTCGCGGAGGCCGAGCGCACCTTCGCCGAGGCGGAGGAGTACGCCCGCCACGGTCAGGAGGACGCGGAGGCGCGGGCCGCGGAAGTGATCGCCGAGGCCGAGGTTCGCGTTGAGCGGATCGCGCGGGAGACGGAGCGGATGCTGCGGGAGCACGAGGAGTCCCGCGCGGAGATGCAGGCCCACATGGCGCACGTCCGCAACAGCCTGACCACGCTCACGGGGCGCGCGGCGGCGGAGGGCTGACGGGCGTCTCCGCCCGGCCCCGGCCTCATCCGCGGACCGTCTCCTCGTCCTCCGGCCTGTCGGCGATGACCGGGAAGCGGCGGGGTGCGACGAACACCAGGACCAGCAGGGCGACTCCGGCTGCCGTCGCCGCGCCCACGTAGACGTAGTCCACCGCCGCATCCACAGCGCGGCGCAGCTGTTCCGCGGCCCCCGCCGTCATCGATGACGGATCCGCCAGGGCGTGCGCCACCGAGTCGAGGTCGCCCGAGCTGCCCAGGCGGGAGGCGAGGACGCCGTTCGCAATCGCGCCGAACAGGGCCGCGCCGATGCTCTGGCCCACCTGCCGGCAGAAGAGTACGGACGCCGTCGTCGTGCCCCGCTCCGACCAGCCGACCGTCGACTGGACGCCGACGATCAGCGGCAGTTGGAAGAGGCCGAGCGCCCCGCCGAGCAGCAGCATGATCAGGGCCGGCTGCCAGGGTTCGCCGGGGTACGGGAGGAGGGGGAAGGCGAGCAGGATCAGACCCGCGAGCGTGATGCCGATGATCGCGGTCTGCCGGAAGCCGATGCGGTTGTAGACGTGGTTGGACAGGGCGGCGCTGACCGGCCAGCTCAGTGTCATCACGGAGAGCACGAAGCCCGCTGCGATCGGGCCGAGGCCGAGGACCGACTGGGCGTATGTGGGGAGGAAGACGGTGGGGGCGACCATGAGCAGGCCCAGCGCGCCGAGTGCCAGATTGACGGCGGCGATGGTGCGTCGGCGCCAGACCCAGCCGGGGATGATCGGCTCGGCGGCCCGTCGTTCGACGACCACGACCACGGCGAGAAGGACCACGCTTCCGCCGAGCAGGGCGAGCGAGGGCGCGGACAGCCAGGGCCAGGCGATGCCGCCCTGGACGAGCGCGGTGAGCAGGAGCGTGCCCGCGGCGAAGATGGCCAGCGCGCCGGGCCAGTCGATCCGGGGGCGGGTGGCCGGTCGGGTACGGGACGGTTCGCGCAGGTGGCGGGCGATCAGCCAGAGGGCGACCACGCCGACCGGCAGGTTGATCAGGAAGATCCAGCGCCAGTGCGCGTACGAGGCGAGCAGCCCGCCGATCGCCGGCCCGGCCACCGCCGAGACCGCCCACACCGTGGACAACCGGGCCTGGATCCTGGGGCGTTCCTTGAGCGGGTAGAGGTCGGCGGCGATGGTCTGCACGGTGCCCTGGAGGGCTCCGCCGCCCAGTCCCTGCACCACCCGGAACGCGATCAGCGCGGCCATGTTCCAGGCGCCCGCGCACAGCAGTGAGCCGAGGAGGAAGAGGACGATGCCGGCGAGCAGGACCGGCTTGCGGCCGAAGGTGTCGGAGAGCTTCCCGTACACGGGGAGGGTGACGGTGACGGCGAGCAGATAGCCGGAGAAGAGCCAGGAGAAGACGGAGAAGCCGCCGAGGTCTCCGACGATCTGGGGCACGGCGGTGGAGACGATGGTGCCGTCGAGCGCGGCGAGCGCCATCCCGAGCATGAGCGCGGCCACGACCGGCCCCCGCCCCCGTGCCCTGGCGGCCCCGGCCCCGGTCCCGTTCACTCGAATGGCCGTGCCGGGGGCGGCGGCCCGCCCCGCAGGCTCCGCGGACCCCACGGCCGGTATCCCCTCCGGATCGTCAGAACATTCCGCGCTCACCCGAAATCCTTTCCCCCTGCATCTATTCCCTGGAACACCTTCTCACTTGAGCCTCACGCAGGGGGAGGGTGCAGGCTCGGGCTGTGCGGGTCCACCCCGGGGTGTAGTCCCCCTAGGGGCTCCTCCGTACTGATGGCTAGGGGACGTTCGTCCGGGAGGACGACGAGGGGAGCGCGGCCGACTATTTAGCTTGGTCTTACGGCCGCAGCTGGGGCCCGCACCACCGGGGGGTGGGGAAAACCCCCGGTTCAAGACTGCGCTGCGCACCAGCGCGCCGGACCGCTTCCGCCGACAGACTCATATCCGTACGCGGCGACACCCGCTGATCACCGACATAGGAGAAATACCGTGACAACGGCTTTGACCACTTCCCAGCACGGGGATACCGCAGGGCGTACGGCCGTCGCCGCGCGAGGGCGGCAGGTCGTCAAGGCCTACGGCTCCGGGGAGACCCGTGTCGTCGCGCTCGACCGTGTCGACGTCGACATCGCCCGCGGGCAGTTCACCGCGATCATGGGCCCTTCCGGGTCCGGCAAGTCGACGCTCATGCACTGCCTGGCCGGTCTCGACACCGTCACCTCGGGCGAGATCTACCTCGACGCGACCGAGATAACCAAGCTCAAGGACAAGAAGCTCACGCAGCTGCGCCGGGACCGGATCGGCTTCATCTTCCAGGCCTTCAACCTGCTGCCCACGCTCAACGCCCTGGAGAACATCACGCTCCCCATGGACATCGCCGGCCGCAAGCCGGACGCGGGGTGGCTGAACCGGGTCGTCGAGACGGTGGGCCTGTCGGACCGGCTGAGGCACCGGCCCACTCAGCTCTCCGGCGGCCAGCAGCAGCGCGTCGCCGTGGCCCGGGCGCTCGCCGCCCAACCCGAGATCATCTTCGGCGACGAGCCGACGGGAAACCTCGACTCCCGTGCGGGGGCTGAGGTGTTGGGCTTCCTGAGGAGGTCCGTGGACGAGCTCGGCCAGACCATAGTGATGGTCACGCACGACCCGGTGGCCGCCTCCTACGCGGACCGGGTCCTCTACCTCGCCGACGGCCGCATCGTGGACGAGATGTTCCGGCCCACCGCCGAAGCCGTACTGGACCGCATGAAGGACTTCGACGCTCGGGGGCGGACGTCGTGACCGTACTCAAGACCTCCCTGCGCAACTTCTTCGCGCACAAGGGGCGAATGGCGCTCTCGGCGGTGGCCGTGCTGCTGTCGGTGGCCTTCGTCTCGGGCACGCTCGTGTTCACCGACACGATGAACACCACCTTCGACAAGCTCTTCGCCGCGACCGCCTCCGACGTCTCCGTCAGCCCCAAGGGCTCCGACGACGAGGAGAACCCGCGGACCGGCAAGCCGGAGTCGCTGCCCGCCTCGCTGGTCGAGACGGTGGCGAAGGCGGAAGGAGTGAAGTCCGCCGAGGGCGGCGTCTCCTCCATGAGCGTGACCGTCGTCAACTCCGCGAACAAGGACATGGGTTCCAGCAACGGCGCTCCCACGATCGCCGGCAACTGGACCTCGAACGCCCTCAAGGCGATGGAGATCACCTCCGGCCACGCACCGCGCGGCCCCACCGAGGTGATGGTCGACGCCGACACCGCCGACAAGCACCACCTGGGGCTCGGTGACGAACTGCGCACCATAGCCGTCACCGGCGACTTCACCGCCAAGATCTCCGGTATCGCCTCCTTCAAGGTCACCAACCCCGGTGCGGCCGTCGTCTACTTCGACACCGCCACCGCCCAGCGTGAACTGCTCGGCCAGGAAGGCCTGTTCACCCGGATCTCCGTCACCGGCGCCGACGGCGTCAGCGACGAACAGCTCAAGCAGAACGTCGCCAAGACGTTGCATGCCCCCTTCAAGCTGCAGACAGCCAAGGAAGCCGCGGACGCCGGCCGCGAGGATGTCGGCTCCTTCCTCGACGTGATGAAGTACGCGATGCTCGGCTTCGCCGGGATCGCCCTCCTCGTCGGCATCTTCCTGATCGTCAACACCTTCTCGATGCTGGTCGCCCAGCGCACCCGCGAGATCGGCCTGATGCGGGCCATCGGCTCCAGCCGTCAGCAGGTCAACCGCTCCGTGCTGGTCGAGGCGCTGCTGCTCGGCGTCGTCGGTTCCCTCGCGGGCGTCGCCGCCGGAGTCGGCCTGGCCGTCGGGCTGATGAAGCTGATGGGCTCCATGGGCATGGAGCTGTCCACCAAGGACCTGACCGTGAAGTGGACGACTCCGGTCGTCGGGCTCGTCCTCGGCATCGTCGTGACCGTCGTCGCCGCCTATGTCCCGGCGCGGCGGGCCGGCAAGGTCTCCCCGATGGCTGCCCTGCGCGACGCCGGTACGCCGGCCGACGGCAAGGCGGGCCTCGTCCGGGCCGCGATCGGCCTGCTGCTCACCGGCGGCGGCGCGGCCGCGCTCCTGGTCGCCACCCGGGCCGACAAGGCGAGCGAGGGCTCGATGTTCCTCGGCCTGGGCGTGGTCCTCTCACTCATCGGCTTCGTGGTCATCGGCCCGCTGCTCGCGGGAGTCGTGGTGCGGGTGATCAGCGCGCTCGTCCTGCGGATGTTCGGCCCGGTCGGCCGCCTCGCGGAGCGCAACGCGCTGCGCAACCCGCGCCGCACCGGAGCGACGGGCGCCGCCCTGATGATCGGCCTCGCGCTGGTGGCATGCCTTTCGGTGGTCGGCTCCTCGATGGTCGCCTCGGCCACCAGCGAGCTCGACAAGTCGGTCGGCGCGGACTTCATCATCCAGCCCCGCAAGGACCAGGCGATCATTCCGCAGGTCGAGGAGGCCCTGAAGAAGGCGCCGCACATCGATCACGTCACCAACTACAAGGGTGTGAAGGCGAAGCTGACCGCGCCCGACGGCAGGTCGCAGGACGAGGAACTGGTCGCCGCCGACCCGACGTACGCACAGGATCTGCGCCGCGAGACCGTCGCGGGCGAGCTCTCGGCGGCATACGGCAAGGACGCGATGTCGGTCGGCGACCGCTATGCCAAGGACCACGGTCTCAAGGTCGGCGACAAGATCAAGGTCGCGTTCAAGAACGGGCGGACCGCCGAGCTGAAGATCGCGGCGATCACCTCCGACGACACGAACGTCGACAAGGGCGCGATGTACACCAACATCACGACCGCCGCGCAGTACATCCCCGCCGCCAAGATGCCGAAGAACGTGATCATGTTCGCGACGGCGGAGGACGGCAAGGAGAAGGAGGCGTACGCGGCTCTGAAGGCGTCGGTCGCCAAGTACCCGCAGTACAAGGTGCAGAACCAGACCGACTTCAAGCAGGACCTGAAGGACCAGATCGGTCAGCTGCTGAACATCGTCTACGGCCTGCTGGCGCTCGCGATCATCGTCGCGGTGCTGGGTGTGGTCAACACCCTGGCCCTGTCGGTGGTCGAGCGGACCCGGGAGATCGGCCTGATGCGCGCCATCGGCCTCTCCCGACGCCAGCTGCGCCGCATGATCCGCATGGAATCGGTGGTCATCGCCCTCTTCGGCGCCCTGCTCGGCCTCGGCCTGGGCATGGGCTGGGGCACAGCGGCCCAGAAGCTGCTGGCGCTGGAGGGCCTGGGAGTCCTGGAGATTCCCTGGCCGACGATCATCACAGTCTTCGTGGCGTCGGCGTTCGTCGGCCTGTTCGCGGCCCTGGTGCCGGCGTTTCGGGCAGGCCGGATGAATGTGCTGAACGCGATCGCCACGGAGTAGCGGGGGATAACGGGGGAGTAGCGGCGGGGGCGCTACGGTAAGGGGGCCCGGCCCCGGGGTGTTCCTCCAAACACCCCGGGGCCGGGCCTTTGCGCTCTGGTGGGTCCTTTGCCCCGTAACAGAACCGGACGGCGCGGGGCGCGCGGTCGTCGTAGGCTGGAGACCCCCGGCCCGTTCCACGTGTCGGGCGGTTCGCGTTGCCCACCCCTCGCCCAGTCTCGCCCCGGATGGAAGCCCTTCATGAGCCTGCACGGTCTGCTCGATGCCGTCGTACGTGACCCGGCGCTCGCCGAAGCGGTGAAGGCTGCCGGCGACGGCCACCGTATGCATGTCGACCTGGTGGGCCCGCCCGCCGCGCGGCCCTTCGCCGTGGCCGCGCTCGCCCGGGAGACCGGGCGGACGGTGCTGGCCGTCACCGCGACCGGGCGGGAGGCCGAGGATCTCGCGGCGGCGCTGCGTTCGCTGCTGCCCGAGGAGGGCATCGCCGAGTACCCGTCCTGGGAGACCCTGCCGCACGAGCGGCTCTCGCCCCGCTCGGACACCGTCGGGCGCAGGCTCGCGGTGCTGCGCAGGCTGGCCCATCCCTCGAAGGACGACCCGAGCGCCGGGCCGGTCTCCGTCGTGGTCGCGCCGATCCGTTCCGTACTGCAGCCGCAGGTCAAGGGGCTCGGCGAGCTGGAGCCGGTGGCTCTGCGCACCGGGCAGCAGGCCGACCTGAACGAGATCGTCGACGGCCTCGCGGCAGCCGCGTACTCCCGGGTCGAACTGGTCGAGAAGCGCGGCGAGTTCGCCGTGCGCGGCGGCATCCTCGATGTCTTCCCGCCGACCGAGGAGCACCCCCTGCGGGTGGAGTTCTGGGGCGACGACGTCGAGGAGATCCGGTACTTCAAGGTCGCCGACCAGCGCTCGCTGGAGGTGGCGGAGCACGGGCTGTGGGCGCCGCCCTGCCGTGAGCTGCTGCTGACCGGTGACGTACGTCAGCGGGCGGCGGCTCTCGCCGAGGAGCACCCCGAGCTGGGCGAACTGCTCGGCAAGATCGCCGAGGGCATCGCGGTCGAGGGCATGGAGTCGCTGGCTCCGGTCCTTGTCGACGATATGGAACTGCTGCTCGACGTGCTGCCGCAGGGCTCGATGGCCGTGGTCTGCGACCCCGAGCGGGTGCGCACCCGGGCCGCGGACCTGGTGGCGACCAGCCAGGAGTTCCTGCAGGCGTCCTGGGCGGCGACCGCGGGCGGCGGCGAGGCGCCGATCGACGTCGACGCTGCCTCGCTGTGGGGGATCGCGGACGTACGGGACCGGGCGCGCGAGCTCGGGCTGATGTGGTGGTCCGTATCGCCCTTCGCCGCCGACGAAGAACTGTCGGACGACACTGTCAAGCTGGGCATGCACGCCCCGGAGAGCTACCGCGGCGACACCGCCCGCGCGCTCGCCGACACCAAGGGCTGGCTGGCGGACGGCTGGCGCACGGTGTTCGTGACCGAGGCCCACGGCCCCGCGGCCCGCACCGTCGAGGTGCTGGGCGGCGAGGGCATCGCCGCCCGTCTCGACGCCGACCTCGCCGAGATCTCCCCGTCCCTGGTGCATGTGGCGTGCGGCTCGATCGACTACGGACTCGTCGACCCCGGCCTCAGGCTCGCCGTCCTCACCGAGACCGACCTGTCCGGCCAGAAGGCGGCCGGCAAGGACGGCCAGCGGATGCCCGCCAAGCGCCGTAAGACGATCGACCCGCTCACCCTGGAGGCGGGCGACTACATCGTCCACGAGCAGCACGGCGTGGGCCGCTACATCGAGATGGTGCAGCGTACGGTGCAGAACGCGACCCGCGAGTATCTGCTCGTCGAGTACGCCCCCGCCAAGCGCGGTCAGCCCGGCGACCGGCTGTACATCCCCACCGACCAGCTGGAGCAGGTCACCAAGTACGTCGGCGGCGAGGCCCCGACCCTGCACCGGCTCGGCGGGGCGGACTGGACGAAGACGAAGGCGCGCGCCAAGAAGGCCGTGAAGGAGATCGCGGCCGACCTCATCAAGCTCTACTCCGCCCGCATGGCGGCCCCCGGACACGCCTTCGGCGCGGACACCCCCTGGCAGCGCGAGCTGGAGGACGCCTTCCCCTATGTGGAGACCCCCGACCAGCTGAGCACCATCGCCGAGGTCAAGGAGGACATGGAGAAGACGGTCCCGATGGACCGGCTGATCTGCGGCGACGTCGGCTACGGCAAGACGGAGATCGCGGTACGGGCCGCCTTCAAGGCCGTCCAGGACGGCAAGCAGGTCGCGGTCCTGGTCCCGACGACGCTGCTCGTACAGCAGCACTTCGGTACCTTCTCCGAGCGCTACTCCCAATTCCCCGTGAACGTACGGGCGTTGAGCCGCTTCCAGTCGGACACGGAGGCGAAGGCGACGCTGGAGGGGCTGCGGGACGGCGCGGTGGACATCGTGATCGGCACGCACCGGCTGTTCTCGTCCGACACGAAGTTCAAGGACCTGGGACTGGTCGTCGTCGACGAGGAGCAGCGCTTCGGCGTCGAGCACAAGGAGCAGCTGAAGAAGCTCCGCGCCAACGTCGACGTCCTGACGATGTCGGCCACCCCCATCCCCCGTACGCTCGAAATGGCGGTCACCGGCATCCGTGAGATGTCGACGATCACCACCCCGCCGGAGGAGCGGCACCCGGTGCTGACCTTCGTCGGCCCGTACGAGGAGAAGCAGCTCGGCGCGGCCATCCGCCGTGAACTGCTGCGCGAGGGCCAGGTCTTCTACATCCACAACCGCGTGGAGTCGATCGACCGTGCGGCGGCCCGGCTGCGCGACATCGTGCCCGAGGCCCGTATCGCGACCGCCCACGGCCAGATGCCCGAGTCGGCGCTGGAGCAGGTCGTGGTGGACTTCTGGGAGAAGAAGTTCGACGTGCTGGTCTCCACGACGATTGTCGAGTCCGGCATCGACATCTCCAACGCGAACACTCTGATCGTCGAGCGCGGCGACAACTTCGGTCTCTCGCAGCTGCATCAGCTGCGCGGCCGCGTGGGCCGGGGCCGCGAGCGCGGCTACGCCTACTTCCTCTACCCGCCGGAGAAGCCGCTCACCGAGACCGCCCACGAGCGCCTGGCGACGATCGCCCAGCACACCGAGATGGGCGCGGGCATGTACGTCGCGATGAAGGACCTGGAGATCCGCGGCGCGGGCAACCTCCTCGGCGGCGAACAGTCCGGCCATATCGCGGGCGTCGGCTTCGACCTGTACATCCGCATGGTGGGCGAGGCGGTGGCGGACTACCGCGCCGCGGTCGACGGTGGCGTGGAGGAGGAGCCCGCACTCGAGGTCAAGATCGAGCTCCCGGTCGACGCGCATGTCCCGCACGACTACGCGCCGGGCGAGCGGCTGCGCCTCCAGGCCTACCGCGCGATCGCCTCGGCGAACACCGAGGAGGACATCACGTCGGTCCGCGAGGAACTCACCGACCGCTACGGCAAACTCCCCGAGCCGGTCGAAAACCTGCTCCTGGTGGCGGGCCTGCGCATGCTGGCGCGAGCCTGCGGGGTCGGCGAGATCGTGCTCCAGGGCACGAACATCCGCTTCGCCCCGGTGGAGTTGCGCGAGTCGCAGGAACTCCGCCTCAAGCGCCTGTACCCGCGCACGGTCATCAAGGCCCCGACCCGCCAGATCCTGGTGCCCCGCCCGACGGCGGGCAAGATCGGCGGGAAGCCGGTGGTGGGGCGGGAACTGCTGGGGTGGACGGGGGAGTTCCTGACGACGATTCTCGGCTCGTGACCGGGGCACTGCGGACGTATGATCTCGGCCGCCGGGCGCAGGTGCGCAAGCTGGCGAAGGTGGGTTGAACCGGGTCGAGCGTCGTCGATCGCCACCGTCGACCCGGTGCAGGTCGCCCGAGGTCGTCAGGGTGGCGATTCGGCTGCCCGCTTCCCGGCATTCGTAGATCACTCACGTCCCCGCCGCACCGCGTCGTCCTGAGGCCGCGGTCAGTGGCTCGGCTTGCGATCTTCAGTGGTTCGTTCTTCGCTGGAGGTGTCCGTTGGCACCTGGAGAGGATCGCTTGATCTCCGTCCTCACCCATGGCTCGTGGGTGTGAAGACGTCAGATGGTGGCCGGGTGGGTGCCGGTCACCCGCACCGGTCGCGGTGATCGTCACCCGGGTGGATGTCTGCTCCCGTTTCCCACCCGGTGCGCACGGTGCCGGTCCCGGCAACCGCTGCGTGGGTGTGTGGCCTCGTGGTCCGAGGTGGCGCACCCGCGGCCGGATGCCGCCGATCACCCGTCGTTCGAAGACGCCGCACCCGAAGCCGTCGCGGCCGGTCTGTCGGCAGGCCCGGCCGCGCCCCCCAGTGGCCGTACATGACATGTGGAGGCGGAATGGAACGGGAGCCCACACCACCACCCAGGCAGTACGCGGCGGACGACGAGGAGCGGTTCCGGCTGCTGGTGAAGAACTCTCCGGACATGGTCTTCCGCCGGACGGTCGACGGCGTCTACCAGGAGGTGTCCCCGCCGGCGCAGGCTTTGCTCGGGCGCCCGGTCGAGGAGATCGAGGGGACGTCGATGGTCTCCTGGGTGCACCCGGGGGATGTGGAGGAGTACGAGTGGGCGGAGCGGGATCTGCTCCGCGAGGGCCGGGTGGCGGTCTGTCTGCGTCTGCGGCACGCCGACAGGCACTCGGTATGGATCGAGGCGACACTCTGGGTGGTACGGGACGACGCGGGCGACCCCCTCGAAGTGCGCGGGTTCATCCGCGAGGCGGAGGGCCAGCGGCGCAGGGAGGAGGCGCTGCTCCTGTTGCAGGGGCAGGCACGTTCGGTCATCGAGACCGCCCGGGACGCCTTCGTCTCCATCGACGAGGACGGCCTGGTCATCGACTGGAACGCGAGCGCCGAGCGGCTGTTCGGGTTCAGCCACCACGAGGTGATGGGCCGTCCGCTGACGGAGACGATCATTCCTGAGCGGTACCGCGCCGCGCACACGGCCGGTCTGCAGCGGGTTCTGTCCGGCGGGGAGGCTCATGTACTGGGCAGTCAGCGGGAGCTCACCGCGCTGCACCGCGACGGCCACGAGATACCGGTCGAACTGGCTTTGTGGCGGCTGAAGTCGGCGAAGGCGCGCTGCTTCAACGCCTTCATCCGCGACATCACCGAGCGCAAGGTGGCCGAAGCCGCCCTGGCAGAGGCCCGCGACGAGGCGATTGCCGCCTCCCAGGCGAAGTCGCAGTTCGTCGCCTCCATGAGCCATGAGATCCGTACCCCCATGAACGGCGTCATCGGGCTGAGCAACCTGCTGATGGGTACTGCGCTGGACGCCGAGCAGCGCCGCTACGCGGAGGGCATCCAGGCCGCCGGGACGGCACTGCTGTCGCTGATCAACGACATTCTGGACTTCTCCAAACTGGAGGCGGGCAGGGTCGAACTGGACGAGGTCGCCTTCAGTCCCCAGCTGCTGGTGGAGGAGGTTGTCTCGCTGGTGGCGCAGACCGCCCAGGCCGAGGGCCTGGAACTGCTCAGCGACTGCCATCCCGATCTGCCCGCGATGGTGCTCGGGGACGCGGGCCGGCTGCGGCAGATCCTGCTCAACCTGGCCTCCAACGCGGTGAAGTTCACCACATCCGGCGAGGTGGTGCTGCGCGCCCGCCCGGCGCCGTCCCAGGCACCCGCACCGGATGCGCCGTGGCTGCACTTCGAGGTGGCCGACACCGGCATCGGCATCGCCGAGGCCGACCAGGAGCGGATGTTCGATGCCTTCTCCCAGGCGGATGCGTCCACCACCCGCCGCTACGGAGGCACCGGCCTCGGCCTGGCCATCTGCCGCAGGCTCACCGAGGCCATGGGCGGCTCCATCGGCGTCACCAGCCGGACCGGCCAGGGCAGCACCTTCTTCTTCACCGTACCCGTGCGCGCCCCCGACAGCCCCGAACAGCCCCCGGCCCCACCGCACCCCGACACCCTTCGAGGACTGCGGGTCCTGGTCGTCGACGACAACGAGACCAACCGGCTGATCCTCGACGCTCAGCTGCACAGGTGGCACATGCAGCCGACCTCGGTCGCCAGTGGCCCCCACGCCCTGGTGGCCCTGCACGAGGCGGCGGCCGCGGGCCGCCCCTACGACATGGCCCTCCTCGACATGCAGATGCCCGACATGGACGGCCTGGAACTCGCCCGAAGGATCACCACCGACCAGACCATCGGCCGGCTGGGGCTGCTGATGCTCACCTCCGGCACCACGCTGCCCGCGGCCGAACTCCAGGCGGCCGGGATCCCGCGCAGCCTGTCCAAGCCCATCCAGCAGTCCCAGCTCATGGACGCCCTGGTCGAACTCACCACCCTGACATCGCCGGTGGCCACCACGTCGCCGGTCGCCACGGCAGCGACACCAGCCCCGGCCCCGGTCCGGCCCGCCAACCGCGGCCATGTCCTGCTGGTCGAGGACAACGAGATCAACCAGATGGTGGCCCTGGGCATGCTCACTCGGCTCGGCTACAGCGCGGATACCGCCGCCGACGGCATCCAGGCCCTGCGTATGACCGAGGAACACAGCTATCACGCTGTGCTGATGGACTGCCAGATGCCCCAGATGGACGGCTACGGCGCCACCCAAGAACTACGCCGCCGGGAACGGGACAACGGCCGTCGTCTGCCGGTGATCGCCATGACCGCCGGCGCCCTCACCGAGGACCGGGACCGCTGCCGGGCCGCGGGCATGGACGACTACATCTCCAAGCCCGTCACCGCCGACGAGCTCGAACAAGCCCTCGCACACTGGGTCCATCCCGCCCGGCCACAGTCGGACAACGAGGGCCTGCGCGAATCCATCGAGCAACGGCTGAGCGAACTGCGCGGCGCCGGGACCCCGGCCGAGAACGAACTGGTGAGCCGGCTGGTGGACCACTTCCTCGTCCGGGCCCCCGAGATGACCAGCGCACTCTTCCACGCGCTGGACCGCCACGACACCACCGAGATCGCACTGCAGGCACACAGCCTCAAAGGCGCCGCCGGCAACATGGGAGCCCAGAGCCTCGCAGCCTGCTGCCTGGAGCTGGAGCAGTTTGCCGACGCCGGAGCCCCGGCCTCACTTGCCCAGACCGCTCCGCGCCTCCAGGACGAACTCGACCGCACCTGTCGCATCCTCGAGACGCTCCGCTCCCACCTCCCCGGCCAGGGATCTGGATGACGACCCGCCCGCCCGCCTCCGCCCGGGCGCGTCCCGGCGGGAGCGGAGAAGGAGGACCTGTGGGCATGGTTCACGTCCCGTTGCCCTCCCGCCGCGAAGCGGCGGCCTGGGCGTATGCGGCAGCAGGGACCGCGGTGATCGTCACCTATCTGGTCACCTCCTCCGCAGCGCGCTACATGCTGCCCGTGGTGATATCCGCCTCGGTCGTCTTCGCGATCGTGGTGGGAGTGATCAGGAACAAGCCGCCATCGGTCCTTCCGTGGTACCTGTTCGCCGCGGCCATGGCACCGTTCGCGGCGGCGGACACGATCTGGGGCCTCTATCAGGTCCGCGGGGACGAGGTTCCGTTCCCAGGCGTGGCCGACATGCTCTACCTGGGCACCTACCTGTTGTTCACGGCGGGCCTGGTGACGCTGGCCAGGCAGCAGGCAGGCCGCCTGCACTGGGCGGGGCTGCTGGACGCGGGAATCGTCACGCTGGGGGCAGGCACCCTGTCATGGGCGTTCATCATCGCCCCCTACCTGCGCAGCGAGCTGTCCGCGTGGCCGCTCGCGATGACCATCGTCTACCCCGTCACCGACCTCGTGCTGTTGTCCATTGCCGCGCGGCTGATGTTCACCACTGGCACGCGGACACCGTCGCTGCTTCTGGTCATCGGATGGCTGCTGGTCCTGCTCGCTGCCGACGGCCTCTACTACGGAACGCTGGCCACCGAGACCGTGATCCCGGAGGACGTGGCCGAAGTGGGGTGGATGGTCTCCTCCCTCCTGCTGGGAGCAGCGGCGCTGCACTCGTCCGTTGCCCGGCCTACACAGGTGGCGGAAGAGCAGGAGAGGCTGCCCCGGCGGCGGCTGTCGGTCCTGATCGCGCTCATCCTGTTGGGGCCGTTGATCGTGCTGGCCAATGTCGATGGCATCCGGGACCAACCCCTGAACATCACCGTGGTCGTCGGCATGATGGCGAGCCTGTCGCTGCTGCTGTTGCTGCGCATCGCGTTCCTGGCCCAGTACGCCCAGGGCAGGGCAACCGAAGCACGGACGCACGCCGAGGCTCTGTCGGCATCACTGCAGGAGCAGGCAGAGCTCCAGAAGCAGCTGAGCTATCAGGCGACCCACGACCCGTTGACGGGTCTGGCCAATCGAGCACTGCTGAACGAGCGAATGGAGTCCGTTCTCGGCCGGTGCTCCGCAGTGTCCCCCAGCGGACTGCTGATGCTCGATCTCGACGGCTTCAAGGACGTCAACGACACGCTGGGGCACCCGGCCGGTGACGAACTGCTGGTCGACGTCGCACAGCGGCTGACGGCCAGGGTCCGCAAGCAGGACATGGTGGCCAGGCTCGGCGGAGACGAGTTCGCGCTCCTCGTGGACGAGGTGGACGCGAGCACACTGCATCACTACACCAGGCGGATCCTCGACGCCTTCAAGGACCCGTTCACCCTCGCCCATGGCCATTCGGCCTACGTGACAACAAGCATCGGAGCACGGAGCATCACCAGGCCGACCGCGCCTTCAGAAGCGCTGCGGGACGCCGACACCGCCCTGTACAGGGCCAAAACCGCGGGCAAGAACCAGGCCGCGTTCTTCGAATCCCCGGAGCGGGACAGTTCTTGACGTGCCGGGATCGCGATCAGGCACTCAGGACGCCCTGAACGTCAGCCCGGTCAGCGCGCGGAAGACCTCCTCCGGGTCGCCGTCGCCCACCGTGCGTTCCAGGTTGTGGCTCAGCAGCAGCGTGGCGAAGCCATGGGCGATCGACCAGGCGGCGACACCCATCAGGTCGGCGTCCTCGGACGGGCCGCGGGCCTCGACGCCCGCGCGCGGGGCGGCCGCCGCGGTGAGGTGGGTACGGGGCTGATGCCCGGCGAGAACACCCTCGGCATCGGCAAGGTGTGAGGGGTGGCGCGGCCCGGTTACGCCACACCGCCCGCGGGGGCCGGCTCGGCTCCGCGGGCGGTGCGTATGCGTCTGTGTCTTTGATCTATCGCTGTGTCGGCGTCCCCATATGTACGTCCTTCCGCAGAGGACCAGGGTTGCTTTCGACGCTACGCGCCCCCACCGCCTTCCGCGAGCCGGAACCTCCGCATCTTTCGGTGCGGGCGATAGCGGCATGAAAGTGGCTATTTCGTACGGGACTTGGGGCCGGTGTCAGTAACCTACGGACGTGAACAGACTCGGGGTCCGAATATCGCGCGCACTCACCGGCGGCCTGGCGGCCGTCGCCGTCACCGCGCTGCTCTCCTCCTGCGACGGGACCGGGCTGCCCGGCGACGCCGAACCCACGAACGCCACGGCCGCCACCGGCGCCGGTACCAGCCCCCTCGCCAACGCCGACGGCACCAAGCCCGGCCTCGCTCCCCTCACCTCTGAACAGGACCGGGCGGCTGCCCGCGCCCTGATCGGGAAGGTGACCACCAAGGGCCGCGGCCCCAAGACCGGGTACGCCCGCGACCGCTTCGGCCACGCCTGGATGGACACGGCCGACGGCGTCCCGCTGGCCCGCAACGGCTGCGACACCAGGAACGACCTGCTCGCCCGCGACGGCAAGGATCTGCGCTACCGCTCCGGCTCCGACTGTGTCGTCATAGCCATGACCCTCGACGACCCGTACACCGGCACGGTCATCGACTGGCGCAAGCAGAAGGCCGCCGCCGTACAGATCGACCATGTCATTCCGCTCTCGTACGGCTGGCAGATGGGCGCGGCCCGCTGGGACAAGGTGAAGCGTCAGCAGCTCGCGAACGACCCGCTGAATCTCCTGCCGGTGGAGGGCCGCGCCAACAGCTCGAAGAGCGATTCGGGCCCGGCGTCCTGGCTGCCCCCGAACAAGCGGATCCGCTGCGCGTATGCCGTACGGGTCGCGCAGGTGGCGATCAAGTACGAACTGCCGGTGACCGCGGCGGACAAGAGGACGATGCTCACGCAGTGCGGCGGATGACAGCAGCATGGGGCTTCAGAAGCTGACGCTCCGTGCAGCACTCACCTCAGGCCGGGAAGCGCGCCGTACTGCCTGCCGGCACGCCGCCGTGGTCAGTCTGTCGGGACGGACCGGCTTACTGGGCCGCGCTCTCCTCGTCGAGGTCCACGATGTCCTTGGCCGCCGGCTTCTTCGCGCCCACGGGCTTGTTGAACGCCGAGAAGGTGATCGTGCCCGGCTCCTCGCCGCCCTTCTGCTCCACCTTCAGCACATACGGCTCGCCCTCCGTCGCGACGTACACCTTGTAGCTCGTGTCGCCGTCCTTCTCCGTCAGGGTCAGCACCTTCTGGCCGTTCACCGTTGTCTCCTCGCCCCGGCGCATCAGGTTGAAGCCTTCCTCGAACTGCCCGAGGAACGTCTTCAGTTCGCAGAACTCCAGCTGCTCCTTGTCCTCCGGCGACGACGCGTCCGACTTCACCCAGCGCCCCTTGAGCATCTTCAGCACCGCCGCGGTCTCCTCGGCCGAGCTGCCGTCGTTCTGGCTGCGCAGGAATGCCTCGTCGAAGCGCATGTAGGCGTTGTCGCCGACCCTCATGAGCTCTGCCGTGCCGGTGTCGCCCGTGGAGAGCGTCCCCTTGCAGTCGCCCTTGGAGTCGATGGACATGTACGCCTTCATGTTGCCGTCCGTCGTCCGGGCGGCGAAGTCGACGGTCACCGAGGTGGCCGCCTTGGTCGCCTTGAAGGCCTTGTTGGCGATCTGCGGGCCGGACAGCCCCCCGAACGCGCCTTCCTTGGCCTTCGTGCCTTTGGCCGGGGCGCCCTTGGTGTCCCGGCTGTCACCGGCGGAGGCACCGCACGCCGCGGCGGCGAGCGCGAGGGTGGTGCACAGGGTGGCCAGAGCGATGCGCCTGAGGCGGCGCGGAGCGATGACAGACATGTGGGTTCTCCGAGGAGGAAGAGACGTTCGGGAAAGGGGAGGAGGAGGGGTGGGGAGTCCGGGCGCGGGTCGCCTGGCGGGTCAGGGGCCACCAGGGCGGCCGGACCCGCCGGTCAGAGCGTGAGCTCCCAGTGCGACGGGTTGTACGAGATGCCCGGCGTGACCTCGACCGTGAGGCTCTTGGCGTCCGCCGGGGCGTCGAACGCGTACTGCACAGTGGCCTTCCTACCGGGCAGGATCGTGCCGCTGAAGCCGCTGCCGACCTTGTCGTCGAAGATCTGCTCGGCGGTCACACCGTCCTTGCCGGCGCGGGCGTCGGCACCGACGAGGTTCGCGTCGAACTTTTTCTTGCCGCCGTTCTCGATGACGATCGTGACCCGGTAAGCCTTGTTGCCCGCGGTGTGGCCGATCGCGAACTCGCCCGGCGAGAAGGACTTGGCCGCCGACACGGTGACCTTCACGTCGTCGTCGTAGATCGACGTGTCACCGGCCGCGAGGCTCTCGCCCTTCTTGGCCGTGGCATCGCCGGCGCCCTTGTCACCTGCGCCGCCCTTGTTCCCGGGCGACGCATCCTTCGGGGCGGTGTTCTCCGTGACCTTGTTGATTTCGTCGACCGCGTCGTCCACGGCCTTGACCGTCACCACGCCGACGCCCACGCCCACGATCATCGCGACGAGGCCCAGTACGGCTCCGGCGGTGGCCGAGCCCCTGTTCGTGGCTTCGTTGCGCTTGGCGCGGCCACGGCCCAAGAGGCCGAGGATCAGGGCGAGCAGGCCCAGGATGCAGCCCAGCCAGAACAGGAAGGGGATGAACCCGGTGATGGTGCCGATGATGCCGAGCACCAGGGCGGCCGTCCCGAGGCCGTTGCGCGCCGGGTTGCCGGTCGCGTACTGCCCGGGGCCGCCGTAGGGCTGCTGCGGGCCGGGCTGAGGCGCTTGCGTGTATTGCGACATGGGTCCCCCCGAAAGTGCGTGGCGGGCTCGTCGAGAGCTCCGTGTGGCGACGGGTCACATCACAGCAGAGCCTGTGAACCGAGTCAACCAGCAATCCTTGAGCAACTCGACGGCCAGGTGTGAAGTGGGCTCTTCCGTTCACCCGCTAGAATCGGCGCCTCAGCAGCGGTAAGGACGAGGGGAGTCAGCCGGGTGCCGGAGAACGCAGCAGAGGTGACCGCTGCCGGAATCGCACGGCTCGCGGGGGTCGGCCGAGCCGCCGTCAGCAACTGGCGGCGCAGGCACGCCGACTTCCCCAAGCCCGTCGGCGGCAGTGAGACCAGTCCGTCCTTCGCCCTCGCCGACGTCGAGCGCTGGCTGCGCGACCAGGGCAAACTGGCCGAAGTCCCGCTGCGTGAAAGGGTCTGGCAGCAGATCGCCGACCATCCGGCGGGCGCCGTGCGCGCGCTGGTCCACGTGGGGTGCTCGCTGCTGCTCGTACGGGAGCGCCCGACGACGTGGCAGGAGCTGACCGCCGTCGCGGACGAGCGGATGGCCGAGCTGCTGCCGACGGCGCTGGAGCAGGTCCTGGCCGCGCGCTTCGGGGAGGCCCGGGCGGGTCTGTTCCCCACCCCGCCCCCGCCCCCTACCCCGCCCCCGACCCCGCCGGGGCTCCGCCCCGAACCCCGCGCCTCATACGCCGGCGGAGCCGAAATTCGCCTCCTGCGCTCCGTCGGGGAGCTCGCCGCCGGGATCGGGGCCCGTCAGGCGTTCGAGTTTCTGCTGGGCCGTCACCTCGACGCCAACCCGCGCCAGTACACCCTCACACCGCCCGGGCCCGCCGCGCTGATGGCGGCGCTCACCGGACCGGCCGGCACCGTGCTCGACCCCGCATCCGGCACCGGCACCCTGCTGCGCGCCGTCGACCGCCCGGCCGCGCTGTACGCGCAGGAGGCCGACCCCGACCTGGCCGCGCTGACCGCGCTCCGGCTGGCTCTGCACACCGACGCCGACGTGCGCGCCGCGGCCGGCGACTCCCTGCGCGCCGACGCGTACCCCGAGCTCACCGCCGACGCCGTGCTGTGCCACCCGCCCTTCAACGAGCGCAACTGGGGCCACGAGGAACTCGGCTACGACCCGCGCTGGGAGTACGGCTTCCCGGCGCGCACCGAGTCCGAACTGGCCTGGGTCCAGCACGCGCTCGCCCGGCTGCGCCCCGGCGGCACCGCCGTCCTGCTGATGCCCCCGGCCGCCGCGTCCCGCCGCTCCGGCCGCCGGATCCGCGCCGGGCTGCTGCGCCGCGGCGCCCTGCGTGCCGTCGTCGCACTGCCCGCCGGTGCCGCGCCGCCGTACGGCATCCCGCTCCACCTCTGGGTGCTGCGCAAGCCCGACGCGGGCCAGGCCCCCGCCCCGGAGCTGCTGTTCGTCGACACCGCCGAGCCGGCCGGGGCGGGCGGCGGCCGCGACAAGCTCGACTGGCAGACCGTCCAGAGCGCGGTGCTCGACGCCTGGGGGCCGTTCGACCGGCACGGCACGGCCGAGGAGCGGCCGGGCGTCAGCCGCTCGGTGCCGGTCATCGAACTCCTCGACGACGACGTGGATCTGGCCCCCGCCCGGCATCTGCCGCCCCCGGCCGCGGGCGGCGGCGCGGACGAGCTGCTGCGCGTACGGGACCGCCTCACCGACACCCTCCGGCTGACCGGCGAGCTCACCCCGGCGCCCGCCGAGCCCACGGAGCCCGCGCCCTGGCCCGCCACCACCGTCGGTGAACTGGCCCGCGCGGGCGCGCTCGTGCTGAGCGCGGGCGGCTCCGGCACCGCTCCGGCAGGCCATGCGCCCGTGGCCGTACTCACCGAACACGACGTCCTCGCCGGGACGGCGCCGTCCGGCAGGCTCCCAGAGGGGCCCGACGAGGAGCCCGTACGCGTCGAGGAGGGCGATGTCGTCGTGCCCGTGCTGGGCGGCGGATCCGTCGTACGCGTCGTCGACGAGGCCACGGCGGGCGCGGCCCTCGGCCGCAACCTCCAGCTGCTGCACCCCGATCCGGCCGCACTCGACCCGTGGTTCCTCGCCGGATTCCTGCGCGGCACCGCCAACAACCGCCAGGCCAGCAGTTACGCCTCGACCGCGACCCGCCTCGACGTGCGCCGTCTTCAGCTGCCGCGTCTGGCGCTCGCCGACCAGCAGCGGTACGGGGAACGCTTCCGCGCGCTCGCCGAGTTCGAGGACGCGCTGCGGACGGCCGGCCGGCTCGGCGAGCAGCTGGTCCAAGGGCTGTACGACGGACTGACGGACGGCACCGTCACGGCCTGATCGGTTCCACTACGGTTCGGTACAACCCCCGAGCCGATGTCGGTGTCGGTGTATACGCTCGTCCTCTCAGACCGCCTCGTCCCCAGGCATTCAGGAGCACCCATGCATGGCCACGGCTACGTGCCGACGCAGCCTCCGCGCGACATACCGGCGTCGGTGATCGTGCTGCGGGTGCTCTTCGCGATCCTGCCGGTCTTCAGCTGCGGAATGCTTTCGTGGGGCACAATGCTGCGGCTCGCGCTGGTCACCAAGCGCCCCCGGGACTGGGTGTTGTTCGGTGTCGTGCTGGCCTCCTTCGTCGCCTGCTTCGGCACGGTCCTGTCGGACCCCACCGAAGACCTGCGGATGCTCCGGTCGGACATCGCGATCGGCATCATGCTGGCTGTGGCCCTGGTCGTCGTGGGCTGGTTCCTGTACGCGGACACCAGGCACGACGCGATCCGCCGGATGCCGCCGTCGCCGTACTACGGGACACCCGTGCCGTACGGACCGCCGGCAGTGGCACAGCGGATGCCGCAGGCGCCGCACACGCCGACGCCGGGATACGGCTTCCCTCCCGCCCAGCCCGTGCCGCCGCAGCCCCGGCCGCTGCAGACACCCGCCTCGCAGGCCTCGTCCGACAAGCCGCGCATCGACCAGGTCCGTGCCGAGCTCGACGAGCTCAGCGACTACCTCCGTAAGGACCGCAAGGAGCCCGGCCCGTGAACGGACGTGTCATCGCGAGCCGTTACGAGCTTTCGACCGTCATCGGCCAGGGCGGTATGGGCCAGGTCTGGACGGCGTACGACCGACGTCTCGACCGCCGCGTCGCCGTCAAGCTGCTGCGCCCCGACCGGATGGCCGCCGCCACCGGCGCCGACGAGATGCGCCGCCGCTTCGTGCGCGAGTGCCGGGTCACCGCCCAGGTCTCGCACCCGGGCCTGGTGACCGTCCATGACGCGGGCAGCGACGAGGACGACCTCTTTCTCGTCATGCAGTACGTCGAGGGCGCGGACCTCGCCGACCATCTCGCGGAGCACGAGCCCTACCCCTGGCCCTGGGCCGTCTGTGTCGCCGCGCAGCTGTGCGCCGTGCTCGCCGCGGTGCACGCCGTGCCGATCGTGCACCGCGACCTCAAGCCGCGCAATGTCATGGTGAAGCCCGACGGCACCGTCACCGTGCTCGACCTCGGCGTCGCCTCCGTCATCGACGTGGACACCACGCGCCTGACCCACACCGGTTCGCCCATCGGCAGTCCCGCCTATATGGCGCCCGAGCAGGCGATGGGCGGCGCGGTTGGCCCGTACACCGATCTCTACGCCCTCGGTGTGCTGCTCCACGAACTGCTCAGCGGGAACGTCCCGTTCGCCGGCTCCACCGCGCTGGGCGTACTGCACCGTCATCTCTACGAGCCGCCGCTCCCGGTCCGCCGGCTCCGCCCCGAGATACCCGAGCCGCTCGAAGCGCTGGTCCTGCGGCTGCTCGCCAAGGACCCGCAGCATCGGCCGGCCGGCGCGCACGACGTGTACGAGGCGCTGATGCCGCTGCTGCCCGGCCGGGGCACGCCACAGGGACCGCTCGATCCGACCCGCCCCTTCCTGCGCCCGCACGCCCCCTGGCCCGACCGCGTCGCGCCCCCGCCGCCCGTCGCACCACCAACGCCGCCGGCGCCCCGGCCCGATGTCGCCGCCGCCGTCGACGAGGTGAAGCGGCTGCTCGGCGAGGGCAGCATCACCCGTGCCGTCGACATCCTCGGCGGGATCCTCCCGGCCGCCGCCGCCGAGCACGGCGAGCACTCCCCGGTCGTGCGGATCCTGCGCAAGCAGTACGCCACGACGCTGATGGACGACGGCCAGTACCGCCGTGCGCTGCCGGAGCTGCGCCGCCTCGCGGAGGACCGCGCCGCCGAGGCGGGCCCGGCCGATCCGCAGACGCTGCAGTTCCGCTACGAGGCGGCGCAGTGCCTGGAACAGCTGGGCGATGCGGCAGCCGCGCTCGCGGAGTACCGCGCCGTCCTGCCGCACTACGAGAACCACCGGTCGGGCGGCGCCGACGCGGGCCGCGCCTTCGACGTGCGCCACCGCATCGGGAATCTGCTGCTCGCGGTGGGCGACCACACGGCGGCGCGGCTGCAGCTGCAGGGACTGCTCTACGACACGGAGCGTGCGTACGGGCCGTACCACGCCCTGCCGGTCGAACTGCGTCGTGCGCTCGACCGGCAGGGGCAGTTCCACCGGGGGTGACCCCGGGACGGCCGCCGGGTGGTCAGCTCGCGCGCAGATACGCCGAGGTGGACACCCGCCCCAGCAGCTTCAGCCGCGAAGTCCCGCTCGCCAGATGCTTGTCCAGCGCGTCCTGGACCCCGGGCCAGGCCTTGTCGCCGTAGTCGTCGAGCACCACGATCCCGCCCGGTGCCACGATCTGCTCGACCCATTCCAGATCGGCCCGCACCCCGTCCATGGAGTGATCTCCGTCCACCACGATCACCCCGTACTCCCGGTCGGAGACGGCGGCCCGCACATCCGGATCGCCCGAGAAGCCCTGCTGGATCCGCGCGTCGATCACCGAACCGACGCCGCCGAGCGCCAGGTTGGCCCGTACGACGTCCTCGCGCACCGGCGTGCCGGTGGGATCCGCGCCCTGCGGGGCGGCGCCGGGCTGGAGCTGCGCGCCCGCCAGCGGATCGACGATCGTCAGATGCGGCTTTGCCCCGGACCGGTGCAGCATCCGCATCAGGCCTGCGGCGAACATCCCGTACAGGGTGCCGATTTCGAGGACATTGCCGTTCGGCGGGGAGAGCAGCGGCACCGTGGCGAGCTTTCCGCACACATTGGAGGTGGACCCGGCCAGCCTGCCCACGCCGAGTGACTCCAGGGCGATCACCGTGCGATAGGCAACGGTCACATTGCGCAGAGCGTGTTCAGTGCCGTCCGCGACGCCCTGGATCTGACGCGCGAGCGTGTCGAACTGGGCGGCGGTGGGCGTCCGGTGACCGCTTCGACCCGTCCCGTCGACGAGCAGGCCCAGTCCGTACTGCGGACTCCGCAGCGCGGCCACTTGTGCGGTCAGAGCGTCCACATCGGTCCGCAGAGCATGCGTGGCACGCTTCACCTGCTGTTCGATGCGCCGGTCGATCATGGTGAGGGCTGGGCTCAGGACGCGCTTCGCCAGCCGGTTGCGAAGGAGAGGGGGCATGCGGGGACGCTACGCCGCAGCACGACCGCGCGGGCCAAGGCCGGATGCTTTGCAGATGAAGTCCTGATGACTGCGCGAAGGCGGAACCATGAAGGAGTCGCGACGGAATGCCGCGTGCCTCTTGTAGAGGTCCGCACCGTTTCCCGGTGTCCTCGCAGGCCGGACGGGCTGGATTTCCGGGGCGTGAGCTACGGCTGCTTCCGCGTCCCCGCGTCGTCGGTGTGCACGAGTTGACGAACAGTCAGTGCACCTGCTGAGGGTCGGCTGTTGCTCGCCGTCCCGGCCGTGGCACGCGCCCGCCGCCGGATCCTTGGCAGCAGGGCGATCACGACGAGCGTCAGCAGCCCCGCGGCCCCGATCGCCGCTCCGGTCTTCAGGCCGGGCGGGCGGAAGGAACAGTCCACCGTCGTCGATGTGCCGTCCAGCTCCACGGAGACGAGCCCGAGGTAGGAGCCGGCCGGTTTGCCGTCGCAGCTCCAGCCCGCGATCCGGGGCGCGGCGAGAACCGCCGTCCCCTTGGTGCCGGGCGGCAGCTCGGCCCGTACACCGCTGTCCGTGACCTCGATCGAGACCGCGCCGGTCGCCTTCAGTTTCGCCACGGCGGCGGTGAGCTCGGCCCGGTCCAGGCAGCGGAGGGTCGTGCGATGGGGGTCCTTGCTGTAACCGACCTTCTGGCCGGGGGAGTTCACCGTGCCCAGCGAGCTGAGCGCGGCACGCCGCTTGGGCTGTCCGCCGCGCAGCGAAACCCAGGGCGCATCGCCGAGCCGGGCCTTGCCGGTGTAGTTCGGCGCCCAGAGGAAGACCTCGGTGCCGACCGGGCAGGAGCCGTTCACTGGCGAGCCGTAGACCTGCGCGCCGAGGAGTTTCTCCTGGTTGCGGAACGGGTTCCAGTCGTAGCGGGGCTCGGGACCCGCAGGCCGTACCGTCAGCAGCGGCGGCGTCGCCGCCCGCGTCACCTCCGGATGCTGCCCCTGCCCGGTGCGCACCCGCGCGCCGACAGAGAAGATGGCGTCGGTCACCGGGTTGTCGAGCGACTGCACACTGCGGCCGTTGGAGGTCCAGCCCGCGCCGAGCGCGGCCATCGTGTGCACGAAGACATCGGGGGTGTGGCTGCTGTAGTACCCGCCGCCCTGGCCGCCCAGCAGGATCGGATCGTTGCCGGTGATCTGGTCACGGCCCACATCGGTGCGGTACTCCGGCCAGCCGTCGGCCTTCGCCACGGCCGCCGCGCGCTCGCTGTGCCCCGCCCCCCAGGCCGGGTAGTCGTCCAGCCTGCCGAGCCGCTGCCGGTCGGCGTACGCGGTGGTGGCCGCGGCCTGCCCGACCAGCGCGCCGGAGAGCAGCAGCGCCGCGAGTGCGGCGTACCTGGGGGGTGTCCGGCGGGCCAGCACCAGACCGGCGAGGACCGCCGCGGTCCCGGCCCCGAAGAGGGGGAAGGTCCAGCCGGTGACCAGCTCGCTGGTCGAGGCCGTGAGCGCGAGGGCGGCCACCACGGCGCCGCCGCCGAGCAGGGCGCGCCGCCCCGGCCAGTCGTACGAGAGGCCGGTCCAGGCGGCGATCACGAGTATCCCGGCGAAGACGAAGGTCTGCCGGTACGGGCTGCCGTTGGGTGTCGCGAAGACATGCCACACCAGATGGGTGGGCGCCCACTGCAAGGACACCAGGGTCGCCGCCGCGAGCCCCGTCCACAGCCATCGCTCGCGCCGCGGAACGGCCCCGTTGAAGGCGAGCGTGCAGGCCAGCAGCAGGGCTCCGCCGCCCAGGAAGAGGGCGGGTGTGAAGAAGCTGTACGTCGCGGGCAGGGTGCGGGCGAACACATCGGCCCAGCCCGCGGGCGCGAACTCCCTCGTCCACCCCGGGTAGGCGTGCTTCGAGCCCTGGAAGACCGGGATCAGGACGGGGGTGGCCGGCGCGATCCCCAGCAGCACGGTCCAGGTGGCCCGCAGCAGGGCCCGCATCCGCTGTCGCAGATCGGGCTCCTCAAGGGCCAGGCGCACCACGAGCACCAGCGCGGCCCCGATGGTCGCCATATAGGCGGTGTAGAAGTTGGCGATCCATGCGACCGCGACGACCAGCGGGCCGAGGACCGGCCTGCGGGCGGTGCGCGCCCACTCGCCGACCAGGCACAGCATCGGGAAGGCGACCAGGCCGTCCATCCACATCGGGTTGTACGAGGCCTCGACGACCGACCAGCCGCACAGTGCGTACGAGGCGCCGAGCACCCCCGCCATCCACCAGCGCCCGCCCTCACCCTCGCCTGCGCGCAGCGACAGGAGCAGCCAGGTCATCGCCGCGGCAGCCGTCGCCATCTTCAGCAGCGTGACCACATAGACGGCGAGATCGATCTGGTCCCGCGGGAAGAGTGCGACGAGCACCGAGTACGGGCTGGTCAGATAGGTCCCGAGGTCCGGCAGAAAGCTGGTGCCGTATCCGGACTGCCAGTTCAGCAGCAGTCCGCCGTCGGCCCGGCCGTGCAGCAGATCCCACAGATGTGCGTGAAACGGCACGAACTGATTGCCGAGGTCGTTCACGCTGCGGGTGTGCGGGCCGAAGGGAAAGCTGCGCGCGACGGCGTCACCGGCGCACACGGCTGTCACGGTGATCAGCGCGGCGAGGGCGGCGGCGCGGCCTCGCACGGAATGCAGAGTCGACATGATTCCTCGAATATGCCAGCGCCGATCGTGAAATCATCGCGCGGGAAGCCCAGTTCACTGGATGGTCGCCCAGGCGTCATGTGAGGAATCCACCTGCGACATTCGGGTGGGATGTTGTTCTTCCGTGCTGATCTCGATAGTTGTCCCGTGCTTCAACGAAGAGGAGATCATCGGCCGCTTCCATGAACACGTGACCGCGGAACTCTCGCTGCTCGGGCAGGAATTCGAGCTGGTCTATGTGGACGACGGAAGCCAGGACCGGACGCTCCCTCTCCTCGAGGAGATCGCCGAGGCCGACCCTCGTACCCGCTATGTGTCCTTCAGCCGCAACTTCGGCAAGGAGGCGGCCATGCTGGCCGGTCTCCAGCATGCCGAGGGCGACGCCGTGGTCATCATGGACGCCGACCTCCAGCACCCTCCGGAGCTGGTCAGGCGCATGCTCCAACTCCACGACGAGGGCTTCGACCAGGTCATCGCCCGGCGCACCCGCAAGGGCGACCGGGTCACCCGCACCCTCACGGCCCGCGCCTACTACTGGCTGATCAACCGCCTCGTCGACGTGGAACTCGTCGACGGCGTGGGCGATTTCCGGCTGCTCTCGCGCCGTACCGTGGACGCGATCCTCGAACTCACCGAGTACAACCGCTTCTCCAAGGGCCTGTTCGCCTGGGTCGGATTCCGCACGACGACCTTCGAGTACGAGAATGCGGTACGCGAGCAGGGCCGCTCCAAGTGGAGTTTCGGCAAACTGCTCAACTACGGTCTCGACGGGCTGCTCTCCTTCAACAACAAGCCGTTGCGGGCCGCCGTCTATCTCGGTCTTCTCCTGGTCACGCTCGCCATGGCGTATACCGCCTGGATTGTCGGTGTCGCCATGGTGAACGGCGTGGACACCCCCGGGTATGTCACCCTTCTCGTGGCGGTCACCGCACTCGCCGGTGTACAGATGCTGATGCTGGGGGTGGTCGGCGAGTACGTCGGCCGTATCTACTACGAGGTGAAGCGGCGACCGCACTTCCTGGTGAAGGCCACCAACGCCGGCCTTCCGCAGCAGCGGGAAGGTGAGCGGCGTGAACGCACGGGGGAGCTCGTAAGACGATGACAGTCCAGGTCCAGATGGTCAGATTCGCCCTGGTGGGAGCGGTGAACACGGGGACGTACTTCGGTCTGTATCTGGCCCTGCTGACCTGGCTGCCGTATGTCGCCGCCCATGTCCTCGCCTTCCTGCTCAGCATGGTCGGGTCCTTCTTCCTGACCTCGTACTTCACGTACCGGACCCGGCCGACCTGGCGGAAGTTCCTGCTCTTTCCGCTCACCAACGCCGCGAACTTCGTGGTCACCACGTGCGGCGTCTATTTGCTGGTGGACGTGCTGCACCTCAGCAGCCGCTATTCCCCGCTGATCGCGCAGGCGTCGGCGATCCCCATCACGTTCGTCGTCTCCCGGATGATCATGCTGCGGCCGGATCCGGCCGAGCGGATACAGGAGCGGGAGCCGGAGCCGGTCCGGTCGGCCGGCTGACGCGTACCGCTCGCATCCGCAACTGCGGGCGAATCGTTGGTCGAATCAGTGGCCCAGACCCCCGGGACTGCCTACCATCGATCACCGCAGGGTCTTGTGCACCGAAGCACAATCACGCCGGGAGGCTCCTTTGCACCGCCGCCGTCGCACCGCGCTCACCGTCTCCGCCGCGCTTCTGATCGCCGCGCCCCTCCTCGCCGCCTGCGGCAATGACGCTCACCCGGGGGCCGCCGCCGTCGTCGGTGGGGAGCGGATCGAGGTGGCGACCGTGCAGGCGAAGGTGAAGGACGTGCGCGCCGCCCAGCAGAGCTCGCCCGAGTCCGCGCAGCTCATCAAGGACAGCGGTCAGCTCAGCCGGGCCAAGCTGTACGACCTCATCGTCGACCAGGTCGTCCAGCGCGCCGCCGACGACGCCGGGGTCAAGGTCAGCCGCAAGGAGGTCCAGGACGGGCGGGCCCAGCTGGTGCTGCAGTCCGGCGGCGAGGACCAGCTCGCCGCCATGTATCTGCAGCAGCGCGGCGTCGCTCCGGACCAGCTCAACGATGTCGTGCGCCGCGACATCCAGGTCAGCAAGCTGGCCACCGCCCTCGGCGCGACCAACACCCCCGAGGGCCAGCAGAAGCTGAACCAGGCCTTCACCGCCGCCGCCAAGTCGCTGCACATCGATGTGAACCCCCGCTTCGGCACCTGGGACAACCAGAAGCTGGAGCTCGGCACGTACAAGGCCCCATGGATCACCCAGGTCACCAAGGAGCCGGAGACCGGCGCCTAGCGTGCGAGGTAGGTTCGACGGGTGAGAACAGAAGCACCCGTCGCTCCCGGCCGTATCGTCCTGCTCACCGCGAGCCACCGCGTCGCGCCCGGGCTGCTGTCCTGGCCCGCGTGGCAGACGCTGCACGACGCCGACCAGGTGCTGTGCTCCGACGATGCGCACCCGCAGCTGCCGTATCTGCGCGAGGCGGGCATCGGGGTCGAGATCGCCGCGCCCACCGCGCAGGAGCTTCTCGACGCGTGCGCCGGGGACCGCACCGTGGTGGTGCTGCCCTCCGGCGAGGGCGACCAGGCCCTGACCGACGGTCTTGCCCGGCTCGCCGGATCGGGACGGGTGCAGATGCCGGACCTGGAGCTGCTCCCCGGCTCGTACGATCTGCCCGGCGCGCGCCTTCTCGATCTCGTCCAGGTCATGGACCGGATCCGGCTCGAATGCCCGTGGTCCTCGCAGCAGACCCACAAGGGCCTGGCCAAGTACGGCATCGAGGAGGCGTACGAACTCGTCGAGGCGATCGAGGACGGCGACCGCGACGAGCTGCGCGAGGAGCTCGGTGACGTACTGCTCCAAGTGGTCTTCCACGCGCGTATCGCGCAGGAAGGCCGCGAGGAGGACGGTGCCGAGCCGTTCTCCATCGACGATGTCGCAGCGACGATCGTCGAGAAGCTGATCCACCGCCACCCGCATGTCTTCGGCGACGAGAGCGCCGAGACTCCGGAGGAGGTGAAGGCGCACTGGCTGCGCACGAAGGCGATCGAGAAGCAGCGCGACTCGGTGACGGACGGTGTTCCGCTCGGTCAGCCCGGTCTCGCGCTGGCGGCGAAGCTCGCGAGCCGGGTCCGTACCGCCGGACTGGACGTGGCGCTGCCCGCCGGCGACGGCATCGGCTACGAACTGCTCGGCCTCGCCGTCCGCGCGGAGGCCCAGGGCGCCGACCCGGAGGCCGCGCTGCGAGCCGCCGCCCGCGCCTACCGGGACGCGATCCGTGCCGTCGAGGACCAGGTGTGAGCACCCAGCCCGAGCTCTTCACCTGGGAGTTCGCCACCGATCCGTATCCCGCCTACGCCTGGCTGCGCGAGCACGCGCCCGTGCACCGCACCCGGCTCCCCAGCGGGGTCGAGGCATGGCTGGTGACGCGGTACGCCGATGCCCGTCAGGCCCTCGCCGACCAGCGGCTGTCGAAGAATCCCGCGCACCATGACGAGCCCGCGCACGCGAAGGGGAAGACGGGCATTCCCGGCGAGCGCAAGGCCGAGCTGATGACGCATCTGCTGAACATCGACCCGCCGGACCACACCCGGCTGCGGCGGCTGGTGTCGAAGGCGTTCACCCCGCGCGTCGTCGCCGAATTCGCCCCGCGGGTACAGGAGTTGACCGACCGGCTCATCGACGGCTTCGCGGAGAAGGGGGAGGCGGACCTGATCCACGAGTTCGCGTTCCCGCTGCCCATCTACGCCATCTGCGACATGCTCGGCGTCCCGCGCGAGGACCAGGACGACTTCCGCGACTGGGCGGGGATGATGATCCGCCACGGTGGTGGCCCGCGCGGCGGAGTCGCCCGCTCTGTGAAGAAGATGCGGAGCTATCTCGCCGAACTCATCCATCGCAAAAGGGAAGAACCCGGCGACGACCTGATCTCCGGGCTGATCCGCGCGAGCGACCACGGCGAGCACCTCACCGAGAACGAGGCCGCGGCGATGGCCTTCATCCTTCTCTTCGCGGGCTTCGAGACGACGGTCAATCTCATCGGCAACGGGGTGTACGCGCTGCTGCGCAACCCGGAACAGCGCGAGCGTCTGCAGGACTCCCTGGCCGCGGGGGAGACCCGGGGGGTGACCCCCGGACCCGCAGCGGGAAGCCCCCTTCTGGCGACGGCGGTCGAGGAACTGCTGCGCTACGACGGCCCCGTGGAGCTCGCGACCTGGCGGTTCGCCACCGAGCCGCTGACCATCGGCGGGCAGCGGATCGCGGCGGGCGATCCCGTACTCGTCGTACTCGCGGCAGCCAACCGGGACCCGGAGCGCTTCGACGAGCCGGACACCCTCGATCTCTCCCGGCGTGACAACCAGCATCTCGGGTACGGCCACGGCATCCACTACTGCCTCGGCGCTCCGCTTGCCCGGCTGGAGGGGCAGACCGCGCTCGCGACGCTGCTCAGGAGATTGCCGGACTTGCGGCTTGCGGGCGATCCGGCCGATTTGCGGTGGCGTGGAGGCCTGATTATGCGTGGATTGCGCACTCTGCCCGTTGAGTTCGCGCCTCGACAGATCTGACAGACTGTCAATTCTGTGACTTTCACGTGATCTGCGCTGCATCGACTTGTGATGTGCGCTCGTATGCGACTACTTTCACTGCCGTCTCAGCAGTCACGCGAAAGGCAAACGCATGCTCTCCGGCCATGGTCGCCACCGCCGTCCCCGCCAGGCTCCGGCCATTGTTGTCGCGGCAGGGGTGACGGGATCGGCCATCGCGATCCCCCTTCTCGGAGCCGGTTCGGCCTCCGCCGCCGACGCCTCCATGTGGGACCGCGTCGCCGAGTGCGAGAGCGGTGGCATGTGGAGCGCCGACCTCGGCAACGGGTACTACGGCGGACTCCAGATGTCCCAGGAGACATGGCAGGCCTTCGGCGGCTCGGAGTACGCGCCCACCGCCGACCTCGCCAGCCGCTCGCAGCAGATCGCGGTCGCCGAGAAGGTCCTCGATGCGCAGGGTCCGGCCGCGTGGGCCGGCTGTGCGCCGATCGCCGGGCTGCAGAACGACGGCGCCGCGACCGGCGTCGACCCGGGCACCGCACCCTCGCCCTCGCAGAGCACGGTTCCGGCGCCGGCCGCGCCCACGGAGCCGACCGCCAAGCCCGCCGAGCCGTCCACCACGCCGCCCGCAGACGTGACCGGGTCGGCGACCGAGGCCCCCGATGCGGCGGCGGGCGATGGCAAGCACCGCGGCGAGGCGGCCCCCGAGGAGACCGAGCCGGACAATGCGGACAGTGAGCGCGAAACAGGGCGCCACGCTTCGCGAGGTGACGGTTCGGCACGCACCGAAGCGGACAAGTCGGACAAGGTCGACAGTGCGGACGCCGCGCCGGGCGAGTACACCGTCCTGCCGGGCGACAGCCTCTCCGCGATCGTCGACAAGGAGAAGCTCTCCGGCGGCTGGACCGCGCTCTACGAGAAGAACCGCGAGACCGTCGGCGGCAACCCCGACCTCATCCTTCCTGGCCAGAGCCTTGATCTGGGCCTGAGTCAGGAGTAGTTCGAGGCTGTATGTCCGGTTCTGCGCAAGTGAGACAAGGGTCTCTTTGTCCCAACTGACGCATCTGCCCCGGCGGAATCACCCATTCCGCCCGTCACCTGCGGAAACGTATATGTCCTACTCGGTGAAATGGGCGATTTCTCCCCGATGTTCGTCTTTGAACATCGGGGAGTCGTGTGTCTACGGTCTGAACCGCTCGCCACAGCGGGCACCACTGACCGTCACGCCGAATCCTGCCGTCGGTCGGGGGGAGTAGTCGTCGCGCAGAGCGCCGAAGGCAGGAGCGGGGGACCCAAGGTAAGCGCCGGGCCCGGCCGTTGAGAGATCGACGGCGGAGACCGGCTTGGGGTGAAGTCGCATGCACGAACGTGCGACCGGGCAACTCACTTGGCCCGAACCCGACAGCTCACCTCGTAGGCGTCGGTGAGGAGAAGCTCCATGCTGTTTTCCGGCAAAGCCAAGCACCGTCGCCCGTCCAAGCTCACCCGCATCGCCACGCTCGCCGGTGTCACCGGTGCCGCTGTCGCCGTCCCGCTGATCGGTGCCACCTCGGCCTCCGCCGCGACCGCGTCCGAGTGGGACGCCGTCGCCCAGTGCGAGTCCGGCGGCAACTGGTCCATCAACACGGGCAACGGCTTCTACGGCGGCCTGCAGTTCACCAACTCCACCTGGGCCGCCTACGGTGGCACCGCCTTTGCCTCCCGCGCCGACCTGGCCTCCAAGGACCAGCAGATAGCCGTGGCCGAGAAGGTCCTCGCGGGTCAGGGCAAGGGCGCCTGGCCGAGCTGTGGCGTGAACCTGTCCAGCACGCCGTACACCGGTGGCTCCGCCACCACGCAGCAGGCGAAGCCCGCCGCGAAGCCGGTCGCGAAGCGCGCCGAGGCCCCCACCACCCGCTCCGAGCGCCCCGCCGCCCCGAAGAAGGCAGTGAAGAAGGGCGACGGCGAGTACAAGGTCAAGGCCGGTGACACCCTCGGCAAGATCGCGAAGGCCGAGAAGGTCAAGGGCGGCTGGAAGAAGCTGTTCGAGCTGAACAAGGACATCATCAGCGATGCCGACGTCATCTTCCCGGGCCAGCAGCTCCACCTGAGCTGACCCGAGGAGCCCTGGGACTCCGCTGGACCCGGCGGACCAGCGGACCCTGCGGGCTCTCATCCCCACAGCCACCCCGGCCCCGCGCGCTTTCCCCCGAGCGTGCCGGGCCGGGGTTCTGTCTGTTACCCCCTGGTAGTTCACGCGCTGTTTGTCCCGCGTCGAGTCTCTTCATGCCCTTTTTCGTCCCAGCGGGCGGGCATCTGCCGACCGATGCCCCCGCGCCGGTTAGGCTCTTGCCGCAAGGCCAAAGAGACCCTGCACTTCAAGCGTCACATCCCAGAAGGAGATGCTCGTGCCGTCCATCGACGTCGTCGTAGCCCGGGAAATCCTGGACTCCCGAGGCAATCCCACGGTCGAGGTCGAGGTTGGCCTCGACGACGGCAGCACGGGCCGTGCTGCTGTTCCGTCCGGCGCCTCCACCGGTGCGTTCGAGGCTCTTGAGCTCCGCGACGGTGACCAGAACCGCTACCAGGGCAAGGGCGTCGAGAAGGCCGTCCTCGCCGTCATCGAGCAGATCGGCCCGGAGCTCGTCGGCTACGACGCCACCGAGCAGCGCCTGATCGACCAGGCGATGTTCGACCTGGACGCCACCCCGGACAAGTCCTCGCTCGGCGCCAACGCCATCCTCGGTGTCTCGCTCGCCGTGGCGCACGCCGCCTCCGAGGCCTCCGACCTGCCGCTCTTCCGCTACCTGGGCGGCCCGAACGCGCACCTGCTGCCCGTTCCGATGATGAACATCCTGAACGGCGGCTCGCACGCCGACTCCAATGTGGACATCCAGGAGTTCATGATCGCCCCGATCGGCGCGGAGTCCTTCTCCGAGGCCCTGCGCTGGGGCGCCGAGATCTACCACACGCTGAAGAAGGTCCTGAAGACCAAGGGCCTGTCCACCGGTCTCGGTGACGAGGGCGGCTTCGCGCCGAACCTCGAGTCGAACCGCGCCGCGCTGGACCTGATCCTCGAGGCCATCAAGGAAGCCGGTTACGCCCCCGGCAAGGACATCGCGCTCGCGCTCGACGTCGCCGCGTCCGAGTTCTACAAGGACGGCACGTACGAGTTCGAGGGCAAGTCCCGCTCGGCCGCCGAGATGACCGAGTACTACGAGGAGCTCGTCGCCTCCTACCCGCTGGTCTCCATCGAGGACCCGCTCTTCGAGGACGACTGGGCCGGCTGGAAGGTTCTCACCGACAAGCTGGGCACCAAGGTCCAGATCGTCGGCGACGACCTCTTCGTCACCAACCCGGAGCGCCTGGCCCGCGGCATCGAGGACGGCGCGGCCAACGCCCTGCTCGTCAAGGTCAACCAGATCGGTTCGCTGACCGAGACCCTGGACGCCGTGGAGCTCGCCCAGCGCAGCGGCTTCAAGTGCATGATGTCCCACCGCTCCGGCGAGACCGAGGACGTCACCATCGCCGACCTGGCCGTCGCCACCAACTGCGGCCAGATCAAGACCGGCGCCCCGGCCCGCTCCGAGCGCGTCGCCAAGTACAACCAGCTGCTGCGCATCGAGGAGATCCTCGACGACGCCGCGGTGTACGCGGGCCGCTCGGCGTTCCCGCGCTTCAAGGGCTGACCAGCCCGTCGTCCGTACGTCCCCGGCCGCGGTCCCGTACCGTGTCCGGGGACGTACGTACGTAATGGGGAGGCGGGACATGGCCGGGAAGGACCGCGATCGGTTCTCCACCGCGACCAGGATTCGGCTGCTCGGTGAGCAGACCGCCGCTCGCGTCTACCGCTCCCAGAGCCGCCGCCAGGCCCGCCGCTCCCGGCTGACCGGACGCGCGGCCTTCCTGACACTGGTGGTCTGCTCGCTGGTCGTCGCGCTCGCCTATCCGATGCGGCAGTACGTGTCACAGCGCGCCGACATCGCCGACGAGCAGCGCCGGATGGCCGACGCCCGGGAGCAGGTGGAACGGCTCCGGGACGAGAAGGCGCGCCTCCAGGACGACCAGTACGTCAAGCGCCTGGCCCGCGAGCACCTGCATCTCGTGCTTCCGGGCGAGACCGGCTACACCATGATCGACCCCGAGGCGGCGGAGCAGCGCCGTACGGAAGAGGGGGCGGCCGACCGCCCCTGGTACTCCAACGTCTGGGACGGCGTCGACAACGCCGACCGCCGCAAGTAGAACCGTAGAACTGTTAGAGCCAAGGCAGGCATGGAAACCCCTCCTCCCACCACCGCACCTACCGAGCCGACCGACGCGGACATCGCCGCGTTCAAGGAGCAGCTCGGCCGGCCCCCGCGCGGGCTGCGCGCGATCGCGCACCGCTGCCCCTGCGGACAGCCGGACGTCGTCGAGACCGCGCCGCGGCTCCCCGACGGCACGCCCTTCCCGACGCTGTACTACCTGACCTGCCCGCGGGCCGCTTCGGCGATCGGCACGCTGGAGGCAAACGGCGTGATGAAGGAGATGACCGAGCGCCTGGCGGCCGATCCGGAGCTGGCCGCCGCGTACCGGGCCGCGCACGAGGACTACATCGCGCGCCGCGACGCGATCGAGGAGCTGAAGGACTTCCCGAGCGCCGGCGGTATGCCGGACCGGGTGAAGTGTCTGCACGTGCTGGTCGGCCACTCGCTCGCGGCGGGGCCCGGCGTCAATCCGCTGGGCGACGAGGCGATCGCGATGCTGCCCGAGTGGTGGCGCAAGGGGCCTTGTGTGACGCCTTGTGAAGAAGGGGACAAGCAGTGACCCGGGTCGCCGCCGTCGACTGCGGTACCAACTCCATCCGCCTGCTCGTCGCCGACGTCGACCGTGAGACCGGTGAACTCGTCGACCTGGACCGGCGGATGATCATCGTCCGGCTCGGTCAGGGCGTCGACAAGACCGGCCGGCTCGCGCCGGACGCGCTGGAGCGCACCTTCGCCGCGTGCCGCGAGTACGCCGCGCTGATCAAGCAGTACGGCGCCGAGAATCTCCGCTTCGTGGCCACCTCCGCATCGCGCGACGCCGAGAACCGGGACGACTTCGTGCGCGGGGTGCTCGACATCCTGGGCGTGGAGCCCGAGGTGATCACCGGCGACCAGGAGGCGGAGTTCTCCTTCACCGGTGCGACCGGCGGTCTGCCCGGCCACGAGGAGCGGCTGGTCGTGGACATCGGCGGCGGTTCGACGGAGTTCGTCGTCGGCGCCGGTCATGTGCGTGCGGCCCGGTCCGTCGACATCGGCTGCGTACGGCTGACCGAGCGGCACGCGCTGAGCGACCCGGCGACGCCGGAGCAGATCGCCGCCGTCCGCGCGGACATCGAGGCGGCGCTCGACCTGGCGGAGGAGACGGTCCCGCTGCGCGAGGCCCGCACGCTGGTGGGTCTCGCCGGTTCCGTCACCACGGTGGCGGGGATCGCGCTGGGCCTGGAGGCGTACGAGTCGGAGGCGATCCACCACTCGGTGATCTCCTACGAGCAGGTCCGCGCGATCACCGAATCGCTGCTGAAGTCCACCCACGACGAGCGCGCGGCGATCCCCGTGATGCACCCCGGACGGGTGGACGTCATCGGTGCCGGAGCGCTCGTACTGCTCACGATCATGGAGCGGATCGGGGCCCGGGAAGTGGTCGTCAGCGAGCACGACATCCTGGACGGGATCGCCTGGTCGGTCGCCGGGCAAGGAACTTCGTGAACTTCTTCACAAGGAAAAGGCCCCTGATGGGCACTGTGAGGGGCCGAAAGGCTCCTCCGGCCCGACCGTCGGACCCGGGGGCGCGGATTCCCGGTGCCGCACGGTGGGTTAGCCGGGTGTGAACCGGGGCGGTGGTCCACCCCGGGACGGCCGCTTAGGGGCCAGCTCACGAGGGGTGAACAACGATCGCCACCGCACCGTGGTTCCATGGCCGCGCCATGACCTCGATCACGTGGGCCGCGCAGTGTAGCAGAGGTGGGTCCACACCTTGTGAAGGGGCTCACGAGCGACCCCTCCGAGGGGGGTGGATACTCGATGCCATGAGCACCACGGAGCGTCCCAGGATCCTCGTTGTAGGCGGTGGGTACGTAGGCCTGTACGCAGCTCGACGCATTCTGAAGAAGATGCGCTACGGCGAGGCGACCGTCACGGTCGTCGACCCGCGCTCGTACATGACGTACCAGCCCTTCCTCCCCGAAGCTGCCGCCGGCAGCATCTCGCCTCGGCATGTCGTCGTCCCGCTGCGACGCGTGCTGCCCAAGGCTGAGGTGCTCACCGGCCGAGTCACCACCATCGATCAGGACCGCAAGGTCGCGACGATCTCGCCGCTGGTCGGCGAGGCGTACGAGCTGCCGTTCGACTACCTGATCGTCGCGCTCGGCGCGGTCTCCCGCACCTTCCCGATCCCCGGCCTCGCCGAGCAGGGCATCGGTATGAAGGGCATCGAGGAGGCCATCGGGCTGCGCAACCACGTACTCGAGCAGCTCGACAAGGCCGACTCGACGACGGACGAGGAAGTCCGCCGCAAGGCGCTGACCTTCGTCTTCGTGGGTGGCGGCTTCGCCGGTGCGGAGACCATCGGCGAGGTGGAGGACCTGGCGCGCGACGCGGCCAAGTACTACACCAGCGTCAAGCGCGAGGACATGCGCTTCATCCTGGTCGACGCGGCCGACAAGATCCTTCCCGAGGTGGGCCCGAAGCTGGGCAAGTACGGCAAGGAGCACCTCGAGGGCCGCGGCATCGAGATCTACCTGTCGACCTCGATGGACTCCTGCGTGGACGGCCACGTGGTGCTGAAGAACGGCCTGGAGGCCGACTCCAACACCATCGTCTGGACGGCCGGCGTCAAGCCGAACCCGGCGCTGGCCCGCTACGGCCTGCCGCTCGGCCCGCGCGGTCACGTCGACACGCAGACGACGCTGCAGGTCCAGGGCACCGACTACATCTGGGCCGCGGGCGACAACGCGCAGGTCCCGGACGTGGCGGCGCGCAAGGCCGGCGTCGAGAACGCCTGGTGCCCGCCGAACGCGCAGCACGCGCTGCGGCAGGCGAAGCTCCTCGGCGACAACGTCATCTCCGGCATGCGGGGCTTCCCGCAGAAGGAGTACAGCCACGCCAACAAGGGTGCGGTGGCCGGGCTCGGCCTGCACAAGGGCGTCGCGATGATCGTCATGGGCAAGGTGAAGATCAAGCTCAAGGGCCGTCTGGCGTGGTACATGCACCGCGGCTACCACGGTCTGGCGATGCCGACGTGGAACCGTAAGATCCGGGTCTTCGCGGACTGGACGCTGGCGATGTTCCTCAAGCGCGAGGTGGTCTCGCTCGGCGCGATGGAGTCGCCGCGCGAGGAGTTCTACGAGGCGGCCAAGCCGGCGCCGTCGGTGTCCGCGCCGGCCCCGGAGAAGGCGAAGGCTTCCTAGCCCCGGCGTTTCAGCGAGGGGCCGCCCGCCATCCGTGGTGCGGGCGGCCCCTTCGCTGTGCCTGGGGCTTTTCCCACCCGCCCGCCCTTGGTTGCGGGGGCCCCACGCCCCCGGGCGCGGCAGCTCCGCGCCGAGGGGTGGCCGTGCTTCGCCCCCTGTGCGGGGGCGGCTTCCCGCCCAGGAGATGTCGGGTAGTGCGTACCCCGCGCGCCCCGCGTGCCGCGGCAGCTTCGCGCCGCGGGTGTCCGTGGTTGGCCCCGGTGCGGGGCGTCTCCCGCCTGGCGTTGAGGTGTGGGGGTTCGGGGTGCCTCCACACCCCCGGCGAGCGCGGCGGCTTCGCGTGGCGGGGTGGCTGTGGTTCGCCCTGTGTACGGGGGCCGCTTCCCGCCTGCCCTTGCGGTGCGGAGGGACGAGGTACCCGCATGCCCCGGGCGTGGCAGCTTCGCGCCGCGGACCACACCCCCCCGGCGAGCGGCGGCAGCTTCGCGCCGCGTGCGGTGTCACCGGTGCTGCTGGGTGCGGCGTGGCCGCGGGTTGACGGCAACCGGGCCGACTCGTCGTGAGGCCCGGAGGGGATCGGCGTGTGCGCCGTGTGCGCGGGCGTGGTCCGGGCCTGCGGCGCCGGGTAGGTGTGGGGTGCAGGTAAATTGCTTGGGCATTGCGCGTGCCCGGGAAGCACGCAGGGTGGTCGGATTGTTCCCAGGAGTGCATCGCGCTGCCACAAGCGCGGCGCGATGCCGGAGCATTTCTGGGATCCATCGTCACGGAGGTGTGCGCCATGGGCGACGCCGCGATGCGGCTGACCACTCTTGCCGAGGAGTTGCTGGGGGCCCCGCTCCCGGTTCGTATCCGGGCCTGGGACGGTAGTGAGTCCGGGCCTCCAGGCGCTCCCGTACTCGTCGTCCGGCACCGCCGCGCCCTGCGCCGGCTGCTGTGGCGGCCCGGTGAGCTCGGGCTCGCGCGGGCCTGGGTGGCCGGGGAGATCGACGTCGAAGGTGATCTGTACGCCGCCCTTGACCTGCTCTCCGGGATCATCTGGGAGCGCGGCGACGAGAGCCCCACGTCCGGCCACCCCCTGCGAGACCCCCGCCTGCGGGCCGCCGCCCGAGGCCTGCTGAAGATCGGCGGCGCACTGCCGCCCCCGCCCCCGCCCGCCGAGGAGGTCCGCCGCCGCGCCGGGCCGTTGCACACCAAGCGCCGCGACAAGAAGGCCATCAGCCACCACTACGACGTAGGCAACCCCTTCTACGAACTCGTCCTCGGGCCGTCCATGGTCTACTCGTGCGCCTACTGGCAGGACGGCGGCACCCTTGAGGACGCCCAGCGCGACAAGCTCGACCTCGTCTGCCGCAAGCTCGGCCTCAAGGAGGGCGACCGGCTGCTCGACGTCGGCTGCGGCTGGGGCTCCATGGCCATGCACGCCGCCCGCGAGTACGGCGTCCAGGTCACCGGCATCACCCTCTCCCGTGAGCAGGCCGCGTACGCACGTAAGCGCATCGCCGAAGAGGGACTCACCGACCGGATCGAGATCCGCGTCCAGGACTACCGGGACGTCAGGGACGGTCCGTACGACGCCATTTCCTCCATCGGCATGGCCGAACACGTCGGCCAGGTCCGCTACCACCAGTACGCCGAACAGCTCTTCTCGCTGCTGGAGCCCGGCGGCCGGCTCCTCAACCACCAGATCGCCCGCCCCCCGGAGGCGAACGAATCCGCCTACCACGTGGACGAGTTCATCGACCGCTACGTCTTCCCCGACGGCGAGCTCGCGCCCCTCGGCCGTACCGTCACCAGCCTTGAGGCGGCCGGCTTCGAGGTGCGTGACGTCGAGGCGATCCGCGAGCACTACGCCCTGACCCTGCGCCGCTGGGTCGCCAACCTCGAGGCCGACTGGGACCAGGCCGTGCGCCACAGCTCACCGGGACGCGCCCGCGTCTGGCGGCTCTACATGGCCGCCTGCGCGATCTCCTTCGAGCGCAACAAGATCGGCGTCAACCAGATCCTCGCCGTGAAGACGCCCGAGAGCGGTGCCTCAGGGCTGCCGCTGCGGACCCGCACCTGGACCTGAGAACATGCGAGGGCCCCGCGACCACACCGGTCGCGGGGCCCTCAACATCCGTATCGCTACTCCGTCTTGATCGCCGTCAGCATGTTCAGCTTCGCGGCGCTGCGCGCCGGCCACATCGCGGCCAGCACCCCGACCACTCCGGCCAGCAGCAGGAAGATCCCGATCCGGTCCCACGGCACGACCAGCGTGTATTCGGGGATCTCCGACTTGAGCGTCTCGCCCAGCGCCCAGGCCAGGAAGGATCCGAGCCCGATACCGATCACCGCGCCGAAGAGCGAGATCACCACCGCCTCCAGGCGGATCATGCGCTTGACCTTGCGGCGGTCGAGGCCGATCGCCCGCAGCATGCCGATCTCCTGCTGACGCTCGAAGACGGACATCGCGAGCGTGTTGATGACGCCGAGCACCGCGATGATCAGGGCCATCGCCAGCAGTCCGTACATGATGTTCAGCATCGTGTTGATCATGCCGCCGAACATGTTCCGGATGTCCTGGCGATCCTTGATGCTCATCGCCGGGTTGTCGCCCAGCGCGTCCACCAGCGCCTGCTCGTTCGCCTCGCTCGCGCCGCCGTCCATCTTCACCCAGACCTCGGGGATGTACGGCTTCGCCTCGAAGGGCGCGACCAGCGACTTCGACACCAGGACCGGCGAGAGGAACTCGTTGTCCTGGTAGACCGCTCCGACCGTCAGATTCTTGGTCTCTGTCCTGCCGCCCTCGCTGTGGTCACCGAACTTCACCGGCAGGGTGTCCCCGGCCTTCCAGCCCTTGGACTTGGCGGTCTTCTCGGCCACCGCGATCTGACCCTTGGCGAGCGTCGACAGCGAGCCGCTGACGGTCTTCAGGGCGAGGACCTTCTCCACGTCCCCGGGGGTGACCGCGGAGACGGAGTGGAACTCGTTCTTGATCTCCAGCGAGGTGGCCTGCTGTGGCGAGACCGCGCTGACACCCTTCGCCTTCTCCAGCGCGGTGAGCGCCGACTTGTCGAGGCCGCCGCCTCCGGCCATGGTGACCATGTAGTCGGCGCGGATGTTGTCCGTGGTCGTCTTGTCGATGGCCTGGCCCAGCGTGACGCCGATGACCGTGAGACCGGTGACCAGGGTGAGGCCGATCGACAGCGCCGATGCGGTGGCTCCGGTACGGCGGGGGTTGCGGACCGCGTTCTGTCCGGCCAGCTTGCCCGAGACTCCGAAGACCCGGTGCAGCAGCGGCCGCGCCAGCGCGATGACCGGACGGGACAGCAGCGGGATCAGCACGATGATGCCGATCAGCGCCAGGAACGCGCCGCCGCCGATCATCATCCGGCCGTCGTCCTTGCCGGTCGCCGCACCGGCGAAGATCGCCGCCGTGCCGGCCAGCATGATGACGCTGCCGATGCTGTTGCGTACGACCAGGGACTTGGTCGTCGCGGGCAGATGGGCGCTGCCCATCGCCGCCACCGGCGGGATCTTCGCGGCCCGGCGGGCGGGCAGCCACGCGGCGAGCACGGTGACGAGGACGCCGACCGTGAGCGCGGCGATGATCGCGGTGGGCGAGATCACCAGCGGACCGGCCGGCACCTTCGCGCCGAAGGAGGTCATCGCCGAGCGCAGCCCGGTCGCGAGACCGATACCGAGGACGAAGCCGATCACCGAGGCGAGGGTGCCGACGACCAGCGCCTCCAGCATTACGGAGCGCTTGACCTGCCGGCGCGAGGCACCGACGGCGCGCATCAGCGCCAGCTCCCTGGTGCGCTGGGCGACCAGCATGGTGAAGGTGTTGGCGATCAGGAAGATGCCGACGAAGAGGGCGATGGCCGCGAAGGCGAGGAGCATCGTGTTGAGGTTGGACAGGCCTTGCTCGATCTCCCGGGCCTGCTCGTCGGCGAGCTCCTTGCCGGTCTGCACCTGGGCGTCCTTGGGCAGCAGTGGCCGGACCGCGTCCAGGATCTTCTGGTCGGAGGCCCCGGCCGCGGCTGCGATCGTGACGTCCTTGAAGTGGCCGGGCCGCAGATAGAGCTTCTGCGCGACGGAGGTGTCGAAGAGGACGAGGCTGCCGCCCGCGTTGACGGCGCCGTCCTCGGTGGTGAAGACACCGGAGAGGGTGTAGTCCTTCGCCGGGCCGTTGGTCGCGACCCGCACGGTGTCCCCGACCCGGTACTTGCCCTTGTCGGCGGAGTCCTCGTCGAGGGCGATCTGCGAGTCCCGCTCCGGCCCCGAACCGTCGGTGAAGGTGTAGGCGGAGTCCTTGCCGTCCTTGCCGGGGGCGAAGTTCGCGCCGGTGTTGGACCAGCCGTTGCCGATCAGCTTGCCGTCCTGGTCGGCGACCCCGGCGAAGCCGGAGACCCGCCCGGTGGCACCGGCGACCCCGTCCAGACCCCGGATCTTCTCCAGGGTCCTGGTGTCGATGGCGTCTTTCTGGTTGGTGTCTTTCTGGCTCGCGTACGTCGTGACGACGACCGCGACGTTGTCGTAGCTCTTGGCCGACTGGTTGCGGTAGGCGTTGCCGAGGGTGTCGGTGAAGACCAGGGTGCCGGAGACGAAGGCCACGCCGAGCATCACGGCGAGCACGGTCATCAGCAGCCTGGCTTTGTGCGCGAGCACATTGCGCAGGGCGGTACGGAACATGTCTGTGTCAGTCCTGAGGTGAGAGCCGGACAGGGCCTAGGGGGAGGAGGAGCACTGGCCGTTCAGCTGGTCCGGCCCTTGGAGTCGAACTCCTTCATCCGGTCGAGGACGCCGTCGGCGGTGGGGCTGAGCATCTCGTCGACGATCCGGCCGTCCGCCAGGAAGATCACCCGGTCGGCATAGGAGGCGGCCACCGGGTCGTGGGTGACCATGACGACGGTCTGGCCGAGCTCCCGTACCGAGTTGCGCAGGAAGCCCAGCACCTCGGCGCCCGAGCGGGAGTCCAGGTTTCCGGTCGGCTCGTCGCCGAAGATGATGTCCGGCCGCGAGGCGAGTGCGCGGGCGACGGCGACGCGCTGCTGCTGGCCGCCGGAGAGCTCCGTGGGGCGGTGGCTGAGCCGGTCCCGCAGGCCCACCATGTCGATGACCTGCTGCAGCCACTGCTTGTCGGGCCTGCGGCCCGCGATGTCCATCGGGAGGGTGATGTTCTCCTGCGCGGTGAGCGTGGGCAGCAGGTTGAACGCTTGGAAGATGAAGCCGATCTTGTCCCGGCGCAGCTGGGTCAGCTGCTTGTCCTTGAGCGAGCCGAGCTCGGTCTCACCGATCCGTACGGATCCGGAGCTGAAGCTGTCGAGGCCGGCCACGCAGTGCATCAGCGTGGACTTGCCGGAGCCCGAGGGCCCCATGATCGCGGTGAACTCCGCCTGCCGGAAGTCGACGGTCACCCGGTCCAGCGCGACCACCTGGGTCTCGCCCTGTCCGTACACCTTGGACAGATCCGTGGCGCGGGCGGCCACTGCGGTGGCGCGGTGAGCGATGGGAGTGGTGGTGGTCACGAGGAGGGCTCCTGTCGAGGTGTGTCGTGGGGACCACCCCATCGTGTCTGCCGCCGCGCGCCGGATCGTCAGTCCCGGTGCCCGTTCCCGGGGGCCACTTGGGTCGGACCGCAGGGCCCGATCGTCCTCCTTTGGTATGACGGCGTCCCTGAGACGCGAGGAGGGGAAGGGCGGCGACTTTCCGTCATTCCGGTGTACGTGAGACGGCGTCCGCGGGCCCGGCAGGGCGGCCACGAATGCCCTGCCACCTGCACTGACGCACCCTCAGACGCCAGTAAAATAAGACAACTTCGGGCCATGGGCCGGGAGGCCGGGCGATCTACCCGGATAGGCTCGGGTGCCAACGCGGACCGCACGCCATGCCCGGATGGTGGAATGCAGACACGGCGAGCTTAAACCTCGCTGCCCCTCGGGGGCGTGCCGGTTCAAGTCCGGCTCCGGGCACTTCGCCGCCCGGTCGAACCGCCCGGGCGGCGCCGGTACCGGTCTTGATTCCGGTCACGATCGCGGAAAGATCCTCCCCGAGCACTAGGGCGTTCCTTTTGCTTGCCCATTACTCTGGCTCCAAGGCCGCGCAGGGTGGCCATGGAGGAGTGAGATGAGGAGCAGTAACCCGGTCTTCTCGCGACGGGGGTTCAGCCGCGACAACGCCTACGCGGGATTCAACGCGCAGCAGCCGCAGGCCGGGAGCCCCGCCGTAGGAACCAGCCCCTACGCACAGGGCGCGGGCAACCCGTACGCCACCAACCCCTACGCTCCGGCGGACACGCAGTACGGCGCCCCGGCGCCCGCGCGCACCAACGCCATGACGATGGACGACGTCGTCTCGCGTACCGCCATGACCCTGGGCACCGTCGCCGTCGGCGCGATCCTCGCCTGGGTGGTGCTGCCCGTCTCGTCCACCAGCTATGCGCTCGCCTTCGGCGCCGCACTGGTGGCGTTCGTCCTCGCGATCATTCAGTCCTTCAAGCGGACGCCGTCGCCCGCGCTGATCCTCGGCTATGCCGCGTTCGAGGGCATTTTCCTCGGCGTCATCAGCGAGATGTACAACAGTGTCTGGTCGGGTGCGCCCTTCCAGGCAGTGCTGGGCACCATGGCGGTCAGCGGCGCCACCCTCTTCATGTACAAGCAGCGCTGGATCCGGGTCACCGCCCGGTATGCCCGCATCGGCATGACCATCGCGATCGCCTTCATCGTCGTGATGGCCGTGAACCTCCTGCTGGTGGTCTTCGGCGTCGCCGAGGACGGCGGTCTGCGCAGCTTCGGCCCGCTCGGCGCGATCGTGGGCATCCTCGCGATCCTGATCGGCTGCTTCTTCCTGACGCTGGACTTCAAGCAGATCGAGGACGGCATCGCCTACGGCGCTCCGCGTGAGGAGTCCTGGCTGGCGGCCTTCGGTCTGACGATGTCGCTGGTCTGGATCTACCTGGAGATGCTGCGACTGGTCGCGATCTTCAGCGGCGACGACTAGCAGGACCGGTTGTCAGAGGCGTGACGAAGGGCCCGTACGGCGAGAGCCGGGCGGGCCCTTCGGCGTCTCGAGACCTAGAGCAGTTTGCGCGCGGCGCGCCTCAGGTCGTACTCATGGATGATCGCTTTGGCATGTCCGTAAGCGAGATCGTGCTCGCTCCGGAGCCAGCTGACCTTCTCCTCGAAGCGGAAGAGGGATGGGCCCTCCTCGACGGTGCGAAGCCAGTCGGAGATTTCACGACCGGTGCAGTGAGGGATTCGGGAGAGCAGATTTCGATGGGTCTCTTCGGAGAAGACTTGGGACATCGGCGCCTCCGGACGCGTTGCGCGTGTGCTCCTTCACGCCACCGTGCCTGAGCGTTCGCGTATTGGCAACAGTGCGGTCTCGGCGCATAGGGTCGCGGGGTGCGTGATACGAGTGAGCTGACGGCCGCGGTGGACCGCTTCGCCGACCGTTTGAGGGCCGCGCCGCAGAGTCGGCTGCAGCGTGGTGCGGCGGCCGAAGGCCTCGCGCTGGCCAGGGAGTTGGCACTGCGTGCCCAGTACATCGAGACCCCCGGAAGCGAGCCGAGGGTCATGCCGGAGGCGGGCCTGTTTGCGGTCGCGGATCAGCTGATGGTGGCCGGGCGAGATTTGGCCGAGGCATTGAGAATGGCCCCGTCCGGTTCCATGGCGGAGGTTGACGAGGCCGTGAATCTGGTGCGTGAGGCGGTGGGCCGGGCGGGGCTGTAGCCCGGGGGCCGACGAGCCCGTGGGGGGTCTGTGGGGCGTTTGGCCCCGGGCCCGCGGGATTCGACACCGCGGGCAGGGACGGGGTTACAGCGAGGCGATGACGCGGTCCGCGAGGATGTAGACGCTCTCCTCGCCGCACGCGAACGTCAGGGCGTACGCGCCCGAGACTCCGGAGCCGCCCAGCAGCACCGGGGTGTCGCCCACCCGCAGCGCCTCGGCGAGCCTCTCGGCGGTCTCGCGGTGGCCGGGGGTCATACACAGCGTCGTACCGTCCGCGAAGACGTACACGTCGAGCGTGCCCAGCGGCCCGGGACGTACGTCCGCGAGCTCCGTGCGCGTCTCGGCGAGCTCCTCCAGGCGGGCCACGGTGCGCTCGTGGTCGGTGACGACCGGGGTCGTCTGGACCGGGACGAAGTCCGGGTGCGAGGGGTGGCGGCGGCGGGCCGCGGCCAGTTCGGGGGAGTCCTCGGCGAACTCCGTCACCTCGGGCAGGTCCGCCAGGTCGTCCAGCGCCTCGACCGCCTCGAAGTCCATCGCCTCAAGGCCCACGAAGTCGGCCTGGCGCGGTACGTAGAAGGGGGGCAGCTCGTCGCCCGGCGCGGCCAGGCCGCCCAGCAGGGACGGCGCGTCCGCGGCGTCGCGCGACTCCTGCGCCGCCCAGAAGGCGCGCGCCTCGGCCAGCTCGCGCTCGCGCTCCTCGGCCAGCGCCTCGGCGACCGCGGCGCGTATCTCGGCGGCGGGGGTGGGTCGGGCCTGCGGCACGGTCGCGAGACGGCCGGTACCGTGCGCGGCCAGCTCGCTGCGAAGGGCCGTGACCTGCATACGGAGCCCGTGGGCGGCGTGCAGGGCAGCGGCGCCCACGGCGGTGGCGGCGGCCGTGGTCAGCAGCAGGGCAAGAGAAATGGCGCTCACTGACGTACTCCTGGTTTCAATCGATCCCCCGACTTCCTACCTCAGCTTGCGGGGAGCCCGCGCCCCCTGTCAGTGCATTACGTCACGAATTGGACAGGACTTTGTGCCCGGCGTTTAAGCCGAAAGCTGCCCTGACCTGGGGGAATGGCTCTCCCCCAGGAGATAGGTCACATCCTGGGGGAGATTCAGTCACGAGTTGAGTTCCACGCGGGGCCGAAACGGCTCAGCCAACGGCTCAGCTACGGCGCTCGCTCCGTTGGTCGCGTTCCGCTTCGCCTCCGCTTCGGGCAAGTGCCGCCTTCGTGCCTCAGGCGACCCTTACCCTCCGCTGCCGCTCAGCTCAGCCGCTCGATGACCATCGCCATGCCCTGGCCGCCACCGACACACATGGTCTCCAGACCGAACTGCTTGTCGTGGAACTGGAGGCTGTTGATCAGCGTGCCGGTGATCCGCGCGCCGGTCATGCCGAAGGGGTGGCCGACGGCGATGGCGCCACCGTTGACGTTGACCTTCTCCAGATCCAGGCCGAGGTCCCGGTAGGAGGGGATGACCTGGGCGGCGAAGGCCTCGTTGATCTCGGCCAGGTCGATGTCGCCGACGGTCAGGCCCGCCCGCTTCAGCGCCTGCTTGGAGGCCTCGACCGGGCCGTAGCCCATGATCTCGGGGGACAGGGCGGAGACGCCGGTGGAGACGATCCGGGCGAGCGGGGTCAGACCCAGCTCGCGCGCCTTGGTGTCGGACATGATCACCAGGGCGGCGGCGCCGTCGTTGAGCGGGCAGCAGTTTCCGGCGGTGACGAAGCCGTCGGGGCGGAAGACCGGCTTCAGGCCCTGCACGGCCTCCAGGGTGACGCCCGCGCGGGGGCCGTCGTCCTTGGAGACGACTGTGCCGTCCGGGGTCGTCACAGGGGTGATCTCGCGCTCCCAGAAGCCGTTCTTGAGGGCTTCCTCGGCGAGGTTCTGCGACCGTACGCCGAACTCGTCCATGTCCTGGCGGGTCACGCCCTTGAGGCGGGCCAGGTTCTCGGCGGTCTGGCCCATCGTGATGTACGCGTCGGGGACCAGGCCGTCCTCGCGGGGGTCGTGCCAGTCGGCGGCGCCGTTCTCGGCGACGGAGGCGGTACGGGCCTCGGCCTCGGCGAAGAGCGGGTTGTGCGTGTCCGGAAGGGTGTCGGAGTTGCCCTTCACGAACCGGGACACCGTCTCGACACCGGCGGAGATGAACACGTCGCCCTCGCCGGCCTTGATGGCGTGCAGCGCCATGCGGCTGGTCTGCAGGGAGGAGGAGCAGTAGCGGGTGACCGTACAGCCGGGAAGGTGGTCCATCCCCATCCGCACGGCGACGATGCGACCGAGATTGTGCCCCTGCTCGCCACCGGGCAGGCCGCAGCCGAGCATCAGGTCGTCGATGTCCTTGGGGTCGAGCTCGGGGACCTTGGCGAGGGCGGTCTGAATGATGGTGGCGGTCAGATCGTCGGCACGCAGGTCCTTCAGGGAGCCCTTGAAGGCCCGGCCGATGGGGGAGCGGGCGGCAGAGACGATCACGGCTTCGGGCATCACGGCTCCAGGGGGTGCGGGGCGGATAGGGGGCGCTGTCTGGGAAGTTACCGGTACGTATGGCTGTGGTCACGGGGCGGGGCGTGTGATGCGGGCCTCTTTTCTAAGCGAGCGCTCAGTTGGTGGCGGGGGTTTGTCCCCCACCCCGCCCCTTCCCGAAACTGGGGGCTGCGCCCCCAGACCCCCGGGGCAGTGGGTCTGGCGCCCCACACCCCATACTCCTGCGGCTCCGCCGCGGAGCGAAAACGCGGCCCGCACCCCGAACTCCGGCGGACACCGGGTGCCCTTACGAACCCCTCATCGCCGCGACGCCGAGGAGCCGAGCCCGTAGGGGCCCCGGAGCTCGCGCCGCGCGGCACCGGCGTACCCCGGAGCGCACCGCGGGCTGTCCGGTGGGGAGGGGCGGTGCAGGGTCGTCCCCGCGTTTCCAGCGTCCGTGGTGAACGTGGGCCAGGGGGCGTTGGTGGTTGCTGCCCGGTGGGTGGTCTCGCGGGCGAACCGCCGCGCACCGCAGGCTGTCTGGTGGGGAGGGGCGGTGCAGGGTCGCCCGGAGGCGACCCGGAACCCGCACCCCACGGAACCGGCGCACTCCGGACCGCCCAGGCCCCGGGCGCCGCCGCATCGGGCACGCCGGACGCCTACCCCCGCCTCGCCTCCGGCGCCGGAGACGGTTCCGGGGTCGGTGCCGGGGTCGGGAGGCGGCGGCGTCGGCGGTGCTTCAGCAGTGCCCAGGGCGCCCTCGCCGCCGTGACCTCCGTGCCCGCCTCCTTCGCCGCCGTCGCCGCCGCCTTCGCCACCGGGAGCATGTCCTCGTGGCGGTCCGCCTCCAGGCGGTCCGACTCCGGCCAGACGCCGAGCACCGCGCACACCGTCGGCAGCATCGCCATCGCCGCCGTCGCGTAGCCCTCCGCCGACGGGTGGTAGTTGTCCGCGCCGAACATCTCCCGCGGGTTCGCCGCGAACTCCGGCCCCAGCAGGTCGCCCACGGACACCGTGCGGCCACCCTGCTCGACGACCACGATCGTCTGCGCCGCCGCCAGCTGCCGTGAGACTCTTCGCGCCAGAAACCGCAGTGGCTGGTACACCGGCTCGATCGTGCCGAGATCCGGGCACGTGCCGACCACCACCTCCGCACCCGCCGTACGCAGCCTGCGCACCGCGGCCGCGAGATGGCGGACGGACTGCGTGGGCGGCATCCGGTGCGTGACGTCGTTCGCGCCGATCATGATCACGCAGACGTCCGGTGTCCGCGTCCGGTCCGCGAGCAGCAGCGTCGCCTGTCGCTCCAGGTCGTCCGACTGCGCCCCCGGCAGCGCCACGTTGCGGACCTCCACCGCCCGCTCAGCCACCGCCGCCAGCCCGGACGCCAGCAGAGCCCCCGGTGTCTGGCCGGCCCGCCGTACGCCCTGACCCGCCGCTGTCGAGTCCCCCAGTACGCCGAGGATCAGCGGATTGCTGCGCCCGAAGGCCAGCCCGTACAGCCCGTCGCCGCGTGGTGGAAGAGGGGCCGTGCCCCCGCCCACGGAGCGCTTCGCCAGCTGGACCTCCGCCAGTACAAGTCCCACTGCCGCCGCTCCGAGCAGGCCGATGCTGCCGCCCCCGTAGGCCGCGCCCGCCGCGATGCGCCGTGCCACCCTCGCCCTCGACACAGTCCCAGCCACCTCCTCGTAGCTCAGCTTCAGTCACCAGCTAACTGCCCCGTGGCTACCGTCGCCCAATCACCCGCTGCTCCGCTTACGCTGGCCGCATACCTACGGAGATCCCGGAGAACATTGTGCGTATCCACCACTCGATGATCAGTCTTGTCGGCAATACCCCGCTGCTGAAGCTGAACAGCGTCACCACAGGCATTCAGGCGACCGTCCTGGCCAAGGTCGAGTACTTCAACCCCGGCGGGTCGGTGAAGGACCGGATCGCGCTGCGGATGATCGAGGCGGCCGAGGAGAGCGGGGCGCTCCAGCCCGGCGGCACGATCGTGGAGCCGACCAGTGGCAACACCGGCGTCGGCCTGGCGATCGTGGCCCAGCAGAAGGGCTACAAGTGCATCTTCGTCTGCCCGGACAAGGTGTCCACGGACAAGATCAATGTGCTCCGTGCGTACGGCGCCGAGGTCGTCGTGTGCCCCACGGCCGTCGACCCCGAGCACCCCGACTCGTACTACAACGTCTCCGACCGGCTGGTCCGCGAGACGCCCGGCGCCTGGAAGCCCGACCAGTACTCCAACCCGAACAACCCGCGTTCGCACTACGAGACCACCGGTCCCGAGCTGTGGGAGCAGACGGACGGGAAGATCACCCATTTCGTCGCGGGCGTCGGCACCGGCGGCACGATCTCCGGGACCGGCAACTACCTCAAGGAGGTCAGCGACGGCAAGGTCAAGATCATCGGCGCTGACCCGGAGGGCTCCGTGTACTCCGGTGGCTCCGGCCGTCCCTACCTCGTCGAGGGCGTCGGCGAGGACTTCTGGCCGACCGCGTACGACCGGACCGTGACCGACGAGATCGTCGCCGTGTCCGACAAGGACTCCTTCCAGATGACGCGCCGTCTCGCCAAGGAGGAGGGCCTGCTCGTCGGCGGCTCCTGCGGCATGGCCGTGGTCGCGGCGCTGAAGGTGGCCGAAGGGCTCGGCCCGGACGACGTGGTCGTCGTACTGCTGCCGGACAGCGGCCGCGGCTACCTCTCCAAGATCTTCAACGACGAGTGGATGGCGGACTACGGCTTCCTGGAGGACTCCGGTCCGTCCGCGAGCGTCGCCGACGTGCTGCGCGACAAGGAGGGCGGCAAGATCCCCAGCCTGGTGCACATGCACCCGGAGGAGACGGTCGGCGAGGCGATCGAGGTGCTCCGCGAGTACGGCGTGTCCCAGATGCCGATCGTGAAGCCGGGCGCGGGCCACCCGGACGTGATGGCCGCGGAGGTCATCGGCTCGGTCGTCGAACGCGAGCTCCTGGACGCGCTGTTCACCCAGCGCGCCTCGCTCGGCGACCCCCTGGAGAAGCACATGAGCGCGCCGCTCCCGCAGGTGGGCTCGGGCGAGCCGGTCGGGGACCTGATGTCGGTGCTCGGTGTGGCGGATGCGGCGATTGTGCTGGTGGAGGGCAAGCCGACGGGTGTGGTGAGCCGTCAGGATCTGCTGTCATTCCTCGCCAAGGGCGGTAAGTAGCACTGTACGAACGCGGTTTCGCACAATCGGTACGCGCGCGACACGTACGCGCAGCACCCGCTTAACACGCGTCCTGCACAGTGGTGGATGTCGGCAGGGGGACCGGGCAGGGATCCCGGCCGGCACCCATAGCGGCGTCTAGGATTTTCGGAGCGGCTCCCGGACCTCCCAAGACGCCCTGGACGCGGAGACCGGCCCTGACCCGGGACCGTGTCCCACGCGGGGACCGCCGTCGTCCCGCCCCCCGGTTCGCCGGGGGTGCGGCGGTCCCCGCGCTTTTTTTGCGCCTCAACCGGCGCCGCTCTCGCGGACTTGGCTGCCCACCGTCGGGGTTCCCAATGAAATGGCTGCGGTGATCGTCGTTTCAGACACCCGGACGCACCCGAAGCGTGCAGGGACCGGTCAGTTCTCCCAGTCGGACTTCTCGCGGCGGCTCCTCATCCACGGCCACCCCCGCGCCGCATGCACCGCGTTCACGCCGACGATTCCGAACCAGGCCACGATCAGGCCCTCCAGGTTCGCGTTGACCACGGCGATGGCTGACAGCGGGATCGCCAGGATCAGCGAGACGATCGCGAAGCCGAAGCGTTCCCCGAAGTTCGCCTCGGCGGATTGCGGCGGGCGGGCGCCGCGGGCGACCACCATCTGCTGCTCGGCGAGCTGGCGGCGCACACGGCGGTCCACCGTGCCGTCGAGCCGCTGCTCGACCTTCTCCAGAAACGATTCGACGAGCGCGGCGTCGTATTCTTCCCCCAGCTCACGGCGGGCGTGCAGGGTGGCGTCGAGCTCCTTTTTGAGCTCAGGGTCGCGGGCTTCCATAACCGTTCACGCTACGGCCGGACGGCGCCCGCGTCAGTGGGGTTAGCCCCAGTGTTTTCCCGTAGGGCTACCTGGGGGGCGGGCTGAGGTCAGGCTCCCTTCTTGGCGAGCCCGTGCTGCTTCGCCCAGGTGTTGGCCACGTCCTCGGGGTCCTTCTTGTCCTTGTCGACCTGCCGGTTGAGCTCGGTCAGCTGCTCGGTCGTCAGTACGGCGCCCAGCCGGGCCAGTGCCTTGCGTACGGTCGAGTCGGCCTTGCGGTCCGCGATCAGCGGGACGACATGCTGGCCGGGGACGAGATTCTTGGGGTCCTCCAGGACGACCCAGCCCTCGGCCGTGATGTCGGTGTCCGTGGTGAAGAGGTTGGCGACGTCGACGTCGCCCTTCTTCAGGGCGCCCTTGACCAGCGGTCCGGAGGAGTCCAGTGACTTGAACTCCTTGAACTCCACGCCGTATTCGTCCTTCAGGCCGATGACGCCGACGACCCTCTTCTTGACCTCGGGAGCCGCGCCGATGACGAGCTTTCCGTTCTGCTTGGCGAGGTCGCCGAGAGTCTTCAGGCCGTATTTCTCGGCGGTCTCGCGGGTGACGGCGAAGGCGTCGGAGTCCTCGGCCATGCCGTACGGGAGGACCTGCAGGCCCGCCGGGAGTGTGACGGCGAGGGCGTTTTGCATCTCGCCCTCCTCGGTGGCTGTCGCCTTCGGGTCGAGGTAGTGCAGCAGCGCGCCCTGGTACTCGGGCAGCAGATCGATGTCGCCGCCCTTGAGCGCGGGGATGAGGATCTCGCGGGTGCCGAGGTTGGGGCGGACCTTCGTCTTCACTCCGGCGGCGTCGAGGACGGCCGCGTACAGGAAGCCGAGTACCTGGTTCTCCGTGAAGTTGGCGGTGCCGATGGTGAGGCCGTCCTTGCTGGAGCCGCCTCCCGACAGGCTGCCTCCCTCGCCTTCGAGGGAGGTGATGCCGCTGCTGCAGGCGGCGAGCGCGGGGACGGTGGCCGCGGCGAACAGGCCGCCGAGGAGGGTGCGTCGGTTCATGGTGAGGGCTCCTCAGGCTGTACGGCGGTGTCGGAACAGGACGCGCTGGAGGGTGGCGAGGCAAAGGTCGAGTGCGACGGCGACGACCGCCACGAGGACCGCGCCGCCCAGCACCTGGACGAGGTCGCGCTGGGCGAGGCCGTCGAAGACGTAGCGGCCGAGACCGCCGAAGCTGACGTACGCGGCGATGGTGGCCGTCGCCACGACCTGGATCAGGGCGAGCCGCAGCCCGGTCATGATCAGCGGCAGCGCGAGCGGGATCTCGACCTGGAGCAGGATCTGGTGGCCGCGCATGCCCTGGCCGCGCGCGGCGTCCTTCACCTCCGGGTCGACGGCGGTCATGCCCGCGTAGGTGTTGGTGACGATCGAGGGGACGGCGAGGGCGACCAGCGCGACGTAGACCGGAGTCATCGACAGACCGCTGGCGAGGAACACCAGGACGACGAGACCGACGGTGGGCAGGGCGCGGCCGAAGGAGGAGAGGTTGATGGCGAGGAACGCGCCGCGGCCGGTGTGCCCGATGAGCAGGCCGACGGGCAGTGCGATCACGGCGGCGATCAGGGTCGCGAGCAGCGAGTACTGAAGGTGCTCGGTGAGCCGGTGGGCGATGCCGTCGGAGCCGGACCACTGTTCGCCGCTGGTCAGCCAGGAGCCGAGGTTCTTGAAGAGCTCGTACATCTCAGGCCCTGCCCTTCCTGGTCCAGGGGGTGAGGACGTACTGCACGGCGACCAGCAGCGCGTCCGCGATCAGTGCGAGAAGGAGGGTGAGGACGACACCGGCGACCACGGGGGTGGGGAAATTGCGCTGGAAGCCGTCGGTGAAGAGCTGGCCGAGGCCGCCGTCACCGATGTAGGTGGCGACGGAGACGAGCGAGATCGACATGACGGTGGCGATCCGTACGCCCGCCATGATCACGGGCAGTGCGAGGGGCAGTTCGACGGTGAGCAGGGTGCGCAGGGGGCGCGTGCCCATCGCCTTCGCGGCCTCTTTGGTCCTGGCCGGTACGGAGTCGAGGCCCTCGACGGTGTTCCTGAGCAGGACGACGAGCGTGTAGATCGTCAGGCCGATGACGGTGGTCGTGCGGGTCAGCCCGGAGACCGGGAGGAGCAGCACGAAGACGGCGATGGAGGGGATGGTGAACAGGACGTTGGACAGCCCGAGGAGGAAGCCGCGCAGGGGGCGGACGCGATGCGCGAGCACGGCCAGCGGGAGCGAGATCAGCAGCCCGAACAGGACGGCGGTCAGGGCGGCTTGGAGGTGGGAGAGGGACAGGGTGGTGAGATCGCCGGCGTGGTCGGATATCCACGACCATTCGATGGTCATGCGACCACCCGCGCGGCGGCGTGTGCGGTGCCCGCGTGGTGGTGGATGTCCTCGCGCGAGGTGACGCCGGTCAGGGCGCCCTTCGCGTCGATCCGGGCGACCAGGCCCGCGGGGGATGCGACGGACTCGTTCAGCGCCGAGAGCAGTGAGTCGCCGTCGCGCAGCGGCCGTACGGGGAGCAGGTCCCCGGCGGCGTCCGCGTCCTTGTCGCGCCAGCCGAGCGGGGCGCGCGCCTCGTCCAGCGCGAGCTCCCAGCGGCCGCCTTCGGGCAGCGGGCCCTGCGGCACGTCGGCGAGCGTCGACAGCGAGAGCAGCTTCAGCCCCCGCTCCGCGCCCAGGAAGTCCGCCACGAAGCTGTCCGCCGGTCGGGCCAGCAGCTCTGCCGGGGACGCGCACTGGACGAGGTGGCCGCCCGTACGGAACACGGCTATCCGGTCGCCGAGTCGCACCGCCTCGTCGATGTCGTGCGTGACGAAAACGATCGTCTTGCCCAACTCCTGCTGGAGGCGCAGCAGTTCGTCCTGGAGCTGGGTGCGCACGACCGGGTCGACCGCGCCGAACGGCTCGTCCATCAGCAGCACCGGCGGGTCCGCGGCCAGCGCGCGAGCCACGCCGACGCGCTGCTGCTGGCCGCCGGAGAGCTGGTGCGGATAGCGCTTGCCCGCGTCGGCCTGCAGGCCGACGGTCTGAAGGAGTTCGGCGGCCCGCGCCCGCGCCTTCTTGCGGCCCCAGCCGAGGAGCAACGGCACGGTCGCGATGTTGTCGAGCACCGTGCGGTGCGGGAAGAGGCCGGACTGCTGGATGACGTATCCGATGGAGCGGCGCAGTTGCGCCGCGTCCTGGGTGAGGACGTCCTTGCCGCCGACGTGGATGGTCCCGGAGGTGGGCTCGACCATCCGGTTGATCATGCGGAGGGTGGTGGTCTTACCGCATCCGGAGGATCCGACGAGGACGGTGATCTCGCCGTCGGCCATCTCCAGGTTGAGGTCGTTCACTGCGGTCGTGCCGTTGGGGAATCGCTTGTTCACTGCTTCGAATTTGATCATCAGTGGTCCCTTGCCCGGCCTGCATATGGTCATGCAGAGTTCTCGGTGTCTGAATAAGTTGTCAATGCCTCGGGGTAAATCGCTCGTTACGGATGCTCGGAAGGCAAGACAGACTGTCCGTAAAAGGAGGGGTTTGCGCGTGATGTCGTCCCACATGGTGGACTCACCCACCGGCATCGTGGTCCTCGACGGACAGAGCCTCCCCGTCGCGGACATCGTCCGGCTGGCCGACGGAGCGGCCCGGCCCGTCCCCGGCTCGGAGGCGATGAAGCGCGTCGAGGTCGCCTGGGACGCCGCGCGCGAGCTCGCCGCGTCCGGCCGTGTCTACGGCCGCTCCACCGGCGTCGGCGCCAACCGGAACGAGGACGTGCCCACCGAGGCCGCCGCCGGCCACGGCCTGCGCCTGCTGCGCTCGCACGCCGGAGCCATCGGCGAACCGCTGCCCGCCCGCGAGGTCCGCGCCATGCTCGCCGTCCGCGCCAACCAGCTGCTCGCGGGCGGCGCGGGGCTGCGCCCCGGGGTCGTCACCGCGCTCTGCGAGGCGCTGGAGTGCGGCGCCCATCCGGTCGTCAACGAATTCGGCTCGGTCGGCACCGGCGACATCGCGGCGCTGGCCCAGATGGGCCTCGCGCTCGCCGGCGAACACCCCTGGGAGGGCGGCCCGGCCCCCGAGGCCCAGGCCCTCGACAACAACGACGCCCTCGCCCTGATCAGCTCCAACGCCCTCACTCTCGGGCAGGCCGCGCTCGCGCTGGACGAACTGCGCGCGCTCGTCTCGGCCACCGAGCTGGTCGGCGCCCTCTCGCTCCTCGCGGTCGACGGCTCCTACGAGGCGTACGCGGAACCCGTGCACGCCGCCCGCCCGCACCCCGGCACCTACGCCGTCGCGGCCAGAATGCGCCGGCTCCTCGGCGCGCCCGAGCGGCCGACCCCGCCGCTCGGCCGCATCCAGGACCCGTACGGCTTCCGCTGTCTGCCGCAGATACACGGGCCCGCCCAGGACGCGGCGGACGCGCTGGAGCGGACCCTCGCCGTCGAGATCAACGCGGCCGCCGAGAACCCCCTGATCCGCCCCATCGACATGGCCGCGTACCACCACGGCGGCTTCTACATGGCCCAACTCGCCCTGGACCTCGACCACTTCAGGCTGGCGATCACCCAGACGGCGCGGCTGTCCACCTCCCGGCTCTCCGCCCTGAACGAGCCCGCCTTCACCCGGCTGCGGCCCTTCCTCGCGGGCGCGGAGGCGGCGAGCTCCGGCGTGATGATCCTCGAATACGCGGCGGGCGCGGCCCTCGGCGATCTGCGGGCCTTCTCCGCCCCCGCGTCGCTCGGCCACGCGGTACTGTCCCGGGGCGTCGAGGAGCAGGCCAGCTTCGCCTCGCTGGCGGCGCGTCAGACACTGCGGGCGGGGGGCGCGTACCGGCTCGTCGTCGGCTGTGAACTCGTCGCCGCCGTAAGGGCGTTGCGCCAGCGCGGACTGCGGCCCGATCCCGCACTCCCGGTGGGCAGGGCCTTCGAGCTGGCCGAGAGGGTCCTCGACGAGGAACTCGCCGACCGGCCGCTCACCGACGACGTGACCGCGGCGGCCGCGCTGCTCGACCGGTTCACCGACCTGATGACCGACGTGATGAACGACCAGACGAGGGGGACGGCATGAGCGACAGCCCTGCCGCACGGCTCCAACAGCTCTTCGAGGGCCACCGGCTCACCCCCACCCAGCGCCGGATCGCCCACAGCATGGTGCGCCGGGCCGCCGACGTCCCGTTCCTGTCCAGCGTGGAACTCGCCGAGGTCGCCGGGGTCAGCCAGCCCTCCGTCACCCGCTTCGCCGTGGCTCTCGGCTTCGACGGATACCCGGCGCTGCGCAAGCATCTGCGGGAGGTCGCGCCCGCGGAGAGCGAGGCGGGCCAGAACGGGATCAACGAGTACCAGCAGGCGGTGCAGGCCGAGATCGAGAACCTGCGCCATCTCGCCGACCTGCTCGCCGACCCGTCCCCGGTCGAACGCGCGGGCCGTCTCCTGGCCGCCTCCCGTCCGCTGCCGGTGCTCGGCCTGCGCGCCGCGTCCTCGCAGGCCCGCGGCTTCGCGTACTTCGCCGCCAAGGTGCACCCCGACGTACGCCTCCTCGACGAGGGCGGCACGATGCTCACCGACCGCATCGACGCGGCCCGCCTGGCGGGTGCGAGCGCCCTGCTGTGCTTCGCGCTGCCCCGCCACCCCAAGGAGGTCGTGGAGGCCCTGGCGCACGCGCGCTCGGCGGGCCTGAAGGTGGTGACCGTCGCGGACTCGGCCTTCGCCCCGGTCGCCGGCCACAGCGATCTGCTGATCCCGGCGGCGGTCGGCACGGGCCTGGCCTTCGACACGGCGTGCGCGCCGATGCTGCTGGGGCGGGTGCTGCTGGAGGCGATGTGCGACGACCTGCCGGACGCGCAGGCCCGGCTGGAGGAGTTCGACGCGAAGGCGGCGGCGCGAGGGCTGTTCGTGGAGTAGCGCGACAGGACGGAGGAGCTCCACGGGAGCTCCTCCGCCCGGCCGCGAGCGATCAGATCTCCAGCTCGGCCTCGATCTTCTTCAGCTGGTGCCGGGCCATGGCGAGATTCGCCCGGTCCTTGTCGAGTGCCAGGTAGAGGAACAGGCCGCTGGCCCCCCTGCCCTTCATCAGCCGGATCAGGTGATACTGAGTGCCGAGCGTGATCAGGATGTCCTCGATGCCGTCCTTGAGCCCGAGCTGTTCCATGGTGCGCACCTTGGCGCGCACCACGTCGGTGTTGCCCGCCGCGGCCACGGACAGGTCCAGATCCTTTCCGCCGCCGATGGTGCCGAGGGCCATTCCGCTGGTGTAGTCGACGAGCGCGGCGCCGAGGGCACCCTCGATGACAGTGGTGGCTTCCTTGAGGGCGCGTTCGGTGTTGGCCATGAGATGCGCACTTCCTTTCCGTCTGCTGGTTGATCGCGATGGTGTGTCGGTCATGGGTCAGGTGTTCTCCGGTCGGTCGAGGGCGCCGTCCACCAGCTCGCCGATACGGGCGCCGGAGCGTCGGGCCTCGAGGTGGAGCCGGCCGACGTTGGTACGCGGCTCGGCCAGGAGGGTGAGGAGGGCCGAGGAACCCGCCGCATACGTCGCGACGTATCCCCGCTCGCCCTGGACCAGCAGCTCGCGGAAGCCCCCTTGTCCGGTCGCCTCGGTGAGCCGCAGCGCGGCGCGCAGCGCCGCGGCGGTCAGCGAGGCGACGCTCTCCGCCTCCTCGGTGTCGGCCGCCAGCACGAGCCCCTCCGAGCTGGCGGCGAGTGCGCCGGTGAGCTGCGGTACGCGTATACGCAGGCGTTTCAGTTCGGCGAGCAGGTCGGCCTCGGCCCTCATGAGTGCTCTCCTCTCGGCGCGCAGCCTCAATGCGCGCCTCATGACGGTGGGAAAAGGACCAGGTGGACGGAGCGGTGCCTCACAGGGTTGCCTCCAGTGCGTCGCGCAGCCGTCGGAGCATGGCGGAGTCCAGGACCGACGGGGGCTCGGTGGCCTCGGCGGCGGAGGAGGCGGCGGGTCGGCTGGGCAGCGCCGACTTCTCCGGCGTCTCGATGAGCCCGTCGGCGGCCAGCCTCCGTACCTCGATGAGGGTGTTGAAGGCGGGACGCCCCAGTGCTCTGGCGATGGCGGCCGGGGTGCGTATGCCGTCGGCGAGGTCGAGCAGGGACTGCCTGAGCGGGCTGACCGTCCGCGCCGCGGGGTGCGCGCGGCGCTCCACCGGAGCGGTGTCGACCGTGGGGTGGGGCCAGACGGAGTCCAGCAGTTGGCCGCGCCTCCTGGCCTCGCGCTCCACGACCTCGGTGGGCACCGGCCGCACCCGGCCGATCCAGTGGACGACCCCGTAGCGGAAGCGGGTCGGCCCGCCGGTCGGCGAGAGCGCGAAGAAGGCCGCGTCGAACAGCGCGCCCAGATGGCAGATCTCCAGCTTGCCCCCGGCGACCTGGCCGCTGTCGACGAGGAAGCGGGCGACCTCGCAGCGCGCGCCTGCCTGCGCGACCGCTTCCGCCCAGCTGTCGGGCTTCAGCAGGCCGCTCGCGGTGAGCAGGACGTCGAGTCCGGGTGCTCGGGGGCTCTCGGCGTGCACGACCTGGCCGTCGGCGAGATAGAGGGCGCCGTGGTCGCGGACCAGCACGCCCGTGGCGCGCTCGTCGGCGAGCCTGAGGAGCATGGGGGAGACGGCCGCTCTCATACGAGCACCAGCCCCTCGGCCAGATTCCGCAGCCGTATCCGGGCCAGTGCGAGATTGCCCTGGTCCCGGTCGAGCCACAGATGCAGGAACACGGTGCTGTCGAAGCCGGTCTCAACGAAATGCACCAGGTGGTAGGAGCTCTGTGTGGTGAGGATGAGGTCCTCTACCGCGGGGCCCTGCTCGGTGGCGTATTCGGTGGCCATCCTGGCCAGTTCGGCGGTCTCCGCGGCGGTGGCCTCGTGGTCGTCGCCGGCGGCCTCGCCGACCGCGCCGAGTGCGAGTCCGCTGATCCAGTCCACAAGGGACGCTCCGCGCGCGCCCGGCACTGTCATGGCCGCCAGCAGACACTCGTCGATTCCGGGCACGCCGACTCCCTTTCCCGCCACGGCGTTCCGCGCACTGTTGTGCGGCGGTGACGGGGAGACTACGCAACGTGGCCACGGTTGAGGGGAGTTGGGGCATTTTCCGTTGGAACATGCCCCTGTCCCGGTAGGGTCCGGTGCTCAGGTGCGTGCCTGCGTACGGCTAGGGGCTGAGCAGTGCGTCCGGCTGCGCGCCGCCCGACTCGGCCACGATCTCGGCCGGGCTCTGCGGCGCCCGTACGGTCGCGAACCGCGTCGGCCCGTCGCCCTGCGGGCTGCTGGTGAAGCCGTAGATCCCGGGCCGCGGGAGGCTGTTGTAGCCGTAGTGGTTCGAGAAGTAGTACGCGCCCGTGTCCAGTGCCGCGATCACATCGCCCGGCTCCAGCAGCGGCAGCGGACGGGCCTCGGCCAGCAGGTCTCCCGCGAAGCAGGCGGGACCCGCGATGTCCTGCACGACGGCGGCACCGCTCTTGGGGCGGCCCTTGGCGTCGTACGCGGCGATGCGCAGCGGCCAGGAGGCCGGGTCGTAGACGGTACGGGTGGCGACCTGGACGCCCGCGTGGGTCACCGCGATGGGGCGGCCGCCCGCCGACTTGGCGTACTCGACGCGGGCGAGGAGTGTGCCGTGCTTGGCGAGCAGGGAGCGGCCGAACTCGGTGACCAGGCCGTAGCGGCCGTCCAGCAGGCCGGGCACCTGCTCCTTCAGCAGCCGGGCGTACGCGGCGAACGTTGGCGTCTGCTCGTCGGACGCGAAGTTGACCGGCAGGCCGCCGCCGATGTCGACGGTGTCGATCTGCTGCCGCCCGGCCGCGGTGTTGATCTCCTCGGCGAGCTCGTACACCGCGCCGATGGCCTCGGTCATGAGGGCCGTCGGCATGCCCTGCGAGCCGGAGTGGGTGTGCAGCCGGGTCAGCCAGGGGCGGTCGAGATACGCGCGTACCACCCAGTCGCGGGCGCCCTCGTCGCGCAGCGCGACACCGAATTTCGAGGTCGCCGTGGCCGTGGACAGGGCCTCGATCGCACCGCCGCCGACCTGCGGATTCACTCGCAGTCCGAGCGGGGAGCGGGTCGGCGACGCCCCGACGAGGGCGTCGATCCGCGCCAGCTCCTGCGGATTGTCGGCGTTGACCGCGATGCCCAGCTCCAGCGCCTCGCGCAGTTCGGCGGGCGTCTTGGCGGGGGAGTCGAGGACCGTGCGGTCGGGGCGCAGGCCCGCCGCCCGGGCCAGGGCCAGCTCGCCCGGGCTCGCGACCTCCGCGCCGATGTCCTCGTCCCGCAGCAGGGCCAGTACGGGGACCAGAGGCGCGGCCTTCACCGCGAAGGCGTGCAGCACGGGCGCATCGGTGACGGCGGCGAAGGCGTCCCGCAGGGCGGCGGCGGACGCCCGGATGCCGGTCACGTCGAGGAGGGCCGCGACGGGCTGCTCCGCACGGAGGAGACCCTGCTCCACCGCTGCTCGTACGGCTTGATCCCGGCGGTCGTAAGGCATATCTGCCAGCCAATCATCCGGGACGCGGTACCGCAGCTGTTGACTAAGACTATTCAGACCCGCAGGATGTGAATAGAATAGCCAACAGTGATGGTCGCAGTCGCGAGGAGGCATTGCCATGTCAGGACCCCGCCCCGTACGGGCACCGCGCGGTACGGAACTGAGCGCCCTGGGATGGCAGCAGGAAGCCGCCCTGCGCATGCTCCAGAACAACCTCGACCCCGAGGTCGCCGAGCACCCCGACAAGCTCGTCGTCTACGGCGGCACGGGCAAGGCCGCGCGTGACTGGCGCTCCTTCGACGCGATGGTGCGCACGCTGCGGACGCTGAAGCAGGACGAGACGATGCTCGTCCAGTCCGGCCGTCCCGTCGGTGTGATGCAGACCCACGAGTGGGCGCCGCGCGTGCTCATCGCCAACTCCAACCTGGTCGGCGACTGGGCGAACTGGGAGGAGTTCCGGCGCCTGGAGGCCCTCGGCCTCACCATGTACGGCCAGATGACGGCCGGATCCTGGATCTACATCGGCACGCAGGGCATCCTCCAGGGCACCTACGAGACCTTCGCCGCCGTCGCCGCGAAGAAGTTCGGCGGCACGCTCGCCGGGACGATCACGCTGACCGCCGGCCTCGGCGGCATGGGCGGCGCGCAGCCGCTGGCCGTGACCATGAACGACGGCGTCGCCATCTGTATCGACGTCGACCCGCGCGCGATCGAGCGCCGCATCGAGCACCGCTACCTGGACGTGCGCGCCAACTCCCTGGAGCACGCGCTCCAGCTGGCCGTCGAGGCGCGCGACGCCCGCAAGCCGCTCTCCATCGGCCTCCTCGGCAACGCGGCGGAGCTGCTGCCGCGGATGCTCGCCGAGAGCGCGCCGATCGACATCGTGACCGACCAGACCTCGGCCCACGACCCGCTCGCGTACCTGCCGCTGGGTGTCGACTTCGACGACATGGCCTCGTACGCGGAGGAGAAGCCCGCGGACTTCACGCAGCGCGCACGTGAGTCGATGGCGCGCCACGTGGAGGCGATGGTCGGCTTCATGGACGCCGGCGCGGAGGTCTTCGACTACGGGAACTCGATCCGTGGCGAGGCACAACTGGCCGGTTACGACCGGGCGTTCGCCTTCCCCGGCTTCGTACCCGCCTACATCCGGCCGCTGTTCTGCGAGGGCAAGGGCCCGTTCCGCTGGGCGGCGCTCTCGGGCGAGGCCTCGGACATCCACAAGACCGACAAGGCCATGCTGGAGCTCTTCCCCGAGAACGAGTCCCTGCATCGCTGGATCAAGATGGCGGGCGAAAGGGTCCACTTCCAGGGCCTCCCGGCACGTATCTGCTGGCTCGGCTACGGCGAGCGGGACAAGGCGGGCGAGCGCTTCAACGACATGGTGGCGTCCGGTGAACTGGCGGCCCCGCTGGTGATCGGCCGCGACCACCTGGACTGCGGCTCGGTGGCGTCCCCGTACCGCGAGACCGAGGCGATGCTCGACGGCTCCGACGCGATCGCGGACTGGCCGCTGCTGAACGCGATGGTGAACGTGGCCTCCGGTGCGTCGTGGGTCTCCATCCACCACGGCGGCGGCGTCGGCATGGGCCGCTCGATCCACGCGGGCCAGGTATCGGTGGCCGACGGCACGAAGCTGGCGGGCGAGAAGATCCGCCGGGTCCTGACGAACGACCCGGGGATGGGCGTCATCCGGCATGTGGATGCGGGGTACGACATCGCGGAGTCGGTGGCGGACGAGCGTGGGGTCCGTGTCCCGATGCAGGAGGGCGACGCGTGACCTCGGACCAGGAGTCTGTGGGCAGTCCTTCCGCCGGGGCGGAACGGGTGGGCACGGACGGGCCCACCGGGGCGAGCCCTGGCGGCGACGCCGCGGCGGGGGCGGGCCGGCCGCGACCTGTGGGCAGTTCGGCACGCGGCGAAGCCGACGTGCCCGGGGGGCCGGGGGGGCAGCCCACCCACGCGGCGGAGCCGCACATGTCACAGTCGGGAAGGGGCGGGGTGGGGGAAGCTCCCTCGTTCCACGAGATGTGGCGCGAGCTCGCGCCCATCGGGCGCGACGCCACCACTCGCGGCTACCGCCGCTACGCCTGGACCGCCGCCGACACCGACTGCCGTGCCTGGTTCCAGGCGCAGGCCGAATCCCGCGGCCTCGCCTACGAAGTCGACCGGAACGGCAACCAGTGGGCCTGGCTGGGTGCTGCGACATATAAAGACCCCACCGCCGGGGACGCCGTCGTCACGGGCTCGCACCTCGACTCCGTTCCCGACGGTGGCGCCTTCGACGGTCCCCTCGGCGTCGTCTCCTCCTTTGCCGCCCTCGACGAACTGCGGGGCAGGGGCGCGGAGTTCACCCGGCCCCTCGCCATCACCAACTTCGGTGACGAAGAGGGCGCCCGCTTCGGGCTCGCCTGCGTCGGCTCCCGCCTCGCCTCCGGACAGCTGACGCCCGAGGCCGCGCACCGGCTGCGGGACGGCGACGGCATCACCCTGCCGCAGGCCATGGAGGCGGCCGGCTACGACCCCTCCGCCATCGGCCCCGACCCCGAACGCCTCGCCCGCATCGGCGCGTTCGTCGAGCTCCATGTCGAGCAGGGCCGGGCGCTCGACCTGTCCGGCGACAGCGTCGGCATCGCGTCCGCGATCTGGCCGCACGGCCGCTGGCGGTTCGACTTCCACGGCGAGGCCAACCACGCCGGGACGACCCGCCTCGTCGACCGCCGCGACCCGATGCTGACATACGCGGAGACCGTGCTCGCCGCCCGCCGCGAGGCCGAACTCGCGGGCGCCGTCGCCACCTTCGGCAAGATCTCCGTCGAGCCGAACGGCGTCAACGCGATCCCCTCCCTCGTCCGCGGCTGGCTTGACTCGCGCGCCGCCGACCAGTCCACGCTCGACACGGTCGTCGCCGCGATCCAGCAGGCCGCGCGCGAGTACGCCGACCGGCACGGGGTGGACCTGACGGTCGTACGGGAGTCCTTCACCCCCGTGGTCGAGTTCGAGCACGCACTGCGCGACGAGATGAACAAGATCCTCGGCGGCGCCATCCCCGTGCTCGGCACCGGCGCGGGCCATGACGCGGGTATTTTGTCCGGAACGATCCCGACCGCCATGCTGTTCGTACGCAACCCCACCGGCGTCTCGCACTCCCCGGCGGAGTTCGCCGCCGAGGACGACTGCGTGGCCGGTGTGCTCGCACTCGCCGACGTTCTGGAGGGCCTGGCGTGCAGGTGACGTACTGGGCGGAACACGTCTGGCTGGACACGCATGTCGAGCCGGGCGTCGCGCTGGAGGTGTCGGACGGCCGGATCGCAGCCGTACGCACGGGCGTCGAGGCCCCGCCGCAGGGCGCGACGGTGCTGCGCGGACTGACGATCCCGGGCTTGGCGAACGCGCACTCGCACGCCTTCCACCGGGCCCTGCGCGGGACCGTGCAGGTGGGCTCCGGGACCTTCTGGACCTGGCGCGAGGTCATGTACCAGGTCGCGTCCCGGCTGACACCCGAGTCGTACTTCTCGCTCGCCAGAGCCGTGTACGCGGAGATGGCGCTGGCGGGGATCACGGCGGTGGGCGAGTTCCACTATCTGCACCACGCGCCCGGAGGAGCCGCGTACGCCGACCCGAACGCGATGGGCGAGGCGCTCATCGCCGCGGCGGCGGACGCGGGCATCCGGATCACCCTGCTGGACACGGCGTATCTGTCCGCCGGCTTCGGCGAGGCACCCAACCAGCACCAGCTGCGCTTCTCCGACGGCACGGCGGACGCTTGGGCCGAGCGGGCCTCCGCCCTCAAGGACAGCGAACACGCGCTGATCGGCGCGGCGATCCACTCCGTACGGGCCGTGCCCGCGGACCAGCTGTCGACCGTCGCGGAGTGGGCGTCGTCCAGGAACGCGCCCCTTCACGTCCACCTCTCCGAGCAGACGGCCGAGAACGACGCGTGCCGGGCGGCTCACGGCCGCACGCCCACGCGCCTGCTCGCCGACCACGGCGTACTGGGCCCGCACACGACCGGCGTCCACAACACACATCTGACGGACGAGGACATCGCCCTGCTCGGCGGTACGACGACCGGCACATGCATGTGCCCGACGACGGAACGCGACCTGGCGGACGGCATCGGCCCGGCGGCCGCGCTCCAGCGGGCGGGCTCCCCGCTCTCGCTGGGCAGCGACAGCCACGCGGTCATCGACCTGCTCGAAGAGGCGCGCGCGATGGAACTCGACGAACGCCTGCGCACGCGGACCCGCGGCCACTGGACGACGGCGGCCCTGCTCCGCGCGGCCACCGCGGACGGCCACGCCGCCCTGGGTCGCCCGGACGCGGGCAGCATCGAGCCCGGCGCGCTCGCGGACTTCACCACGGTGGCGCTGGACACGGTCCGCACGGCGGGTCCGGTGCGGCGGCTGGCGGCGGAGGCGGTGGTGTTCGCGGGGACGGCGGCGGATGTGAGGCATACGGTTGTGGGTGGCCGTCATGTGGTCCGGGACGGGACCCATGCTCTGGTCCCGGACGTCCCGGAGGCGCTGGCCTCGTCGATTGCGGCGCTGCGCGAATGACCCTGTTCAGCCCGTCCGGCGATTGAGGACATGCGGCCGAAGGTCGCATACGGGGTCTGGGGCGGAGCCCCCCACGCGGCGGAGCCGCAAAATGTCACAGCGGGAAGGGCCGGGGTGGGGAACAGGCCCGCCGCAGGCGCCCCGCACCCACCGCCCGCCACCCCCCTCGGAGAGGACCCCGTGACCACCACCCTCATCACCAACATCCCCGCCCTCGTCACCAACGACCCCGCCCTCGGCGAGCACACCCCCCTCGGCCTCCTCCCCGACGCCGCCCTCGTCATCGACGGCACCCGCATCGCCTGGGTCGGCCCCGCCGACGCCGCTCCCGCCGCCGACCAGGCCGTCGACGCGCAGGGCCGCGCCGTGATTCCCGGGTTCGTCGACTCGCACTCCCATCTCGTCTTCGCGGGCGACCGCACCCAGGAGTTCAACGCCCGGATGTCGGGCCGCGCCTACTCGGCCGGCGGCATCCGTACGACCGTCGCCGCGACCCGCGCCGCCAGTGACGAGGAGCTGAGCGCGAACGTCGCGAAGTACATGGCGGAGGCCCTCCGGCAGGGCACGACCACGTTCGAGACCAAGTCCGGCTACGGCCTCACCGTCGAGGACGAGGCCCGCGCCCTGCGGATCGCGGCGCAGCACACCGACGAGGTCACGTACCTCGGCGCCCATATCGTCTCGCCCGACTACGCCGACGACCCGGCGGCCTACGTCTCCCTGGTCACCGGCGAGATGCTCGACGCCTGTGCCCCGTACGCCCGTTGGGTAGATGTCTTCTGCGAGAAGGGCGCCTTCGACGGCGACCAGGCGCGCGCGATCCTCACGGCGGGCAAGGCCAAGGGCCTGCACCCGCGCGTCCACGCCAACCAGCTCAGCTACGGCCCCGGCGTGCAGCTCGCGGTCGAGCTGGACGCCGCCAGCGCCGACCACTGCACCCACCTCACGGACGCGGACGTCGACGCTCTCGCCAACAGCGCCACCGTCGCCACCCTCCTCCCCGGCGCGGAGTTCTCGACGCGCGCCGAGTGGCCGGATGCCCGCCGCCTTCTGGACGCGGGTGTGACGGTCGCCCTGTCGACGGACTGCAACCCGGGTTCGTCCTTCACCTCCTCCGTCCCGTTCTGTATCGCGCTGGCGGTACGGGACATGGGGATGACCCCGGACGAGGCGGTCTGGTCGGCGACGGCGGGGGGCGCGGCTGCCCTGCGGCGCACGGACATCGGCCGTATCACGCCCGGCGCCCGCGCGGACCTCGTGTTCCTGGACGCGCCGAGCCATGTGCATCTGGCCTACCGGCCGGGCGTCCCGCTCGTCTCGGAGGTGTGGCGTCAGGGCAAGAGGTGCCTGTAGGTGCCCGGGTGCTCCTTCAGAAAGTCGGCGAAGGACCGCGCCGGGTGGCCCGTCAGCCGCGGTACCGCGTCGGAGACCGTGGCCATCTCGCCTGCCGCGATCGCCTCGTAGGAGGAGACCCAGCCCGCCACTGCCCACGGCTCGGCGCCGTACCCGGCCCGTGACGCGAAGGCCTCCTCGCGCGTCTCGGGCATGTAGGTGACCGTGCGCCCGCTGAATCTGCTCAGCTCGGCGGCCACCTCGTCGAGGGAGAGCGCGTGAGGCCCGGTGATGTCGTACGTCGCCCTGTCATGGCCGTCGCCCAGCAGCACGGCGGCCGCGGCGTCCGCCACGTCGTCGTGTGCGACGGCCGAGACCTGCCCGTTGCCCGCCGGTCCGCGGATCACCCCGTCGGCTCCGGCCATAGCGGGCAGCCCGGAGCAGTAGAGGCTGTCGCGCAGGAAGGTGTACGCGAGCCCGGTCGCGCGGATGTGCTCCTCCGTGTGCCAGTGGTCCCGGGCGAAGGTGAACGTCGCGTCCGCAGCGGCCCCGATGAAGGACACGTACACGATCCGCCCGACACCCGCCGCCACGGCCGCGTCGACGGCGGTGGTGTGCTCCCGCACCCGGTCGGCGCTCTCGCGCGCGGAAACGAGGAGCAGCGTCTGGGCGCCGTCACAGGCCTGCCGAAACGCCTCGCCGTCCCCGTACGAGGCGTGCGGCGCGACGGTGGTCCCGACGATCGGCGGCACCCGCGCCGGATCCCGTACGAGCAGCCGGGGCCCCGCCCCCTGTTTGGCGAGACGGTGGGCGACCCGGCTGCCGAGGTGGCCGCTCGCGCCGGTGACGGCGATGACTGGAGGCATGGGCCGCGTCCTCTCGTACTGCGTGGTCCGAGTCGTGGTGCGTGCTCCGAGGCTACGACCGGGACGGCTTGGATCCGGTGAGCCCAGGCTCCGGCCGCGGAGCGGAGATACGCCCCTCACGCCTCCCGCAGTTCGGCCACCACCCTGATCGCCTCCGCCGTCAGATCGGCCGGGCAGCCCCAGTAGTCGTAGATACCGCCGCGCCCGCGGTTGCTTCCGCAGACGACGAAGACGCCCGTGCCCAGCCGCGCCTTGAGGTGGGTGGCCAGCCAGCCGACGAAGCCGCTGTTGTCCGCGCCGTCGGGGAAGTGGAACGAGAAGATCCCGAACCGTTCGGCATCGCCGCCGTGCCCGGTCGCGGGGACCAGCTGGCACCAGCTGTCCGCGTCGCGGACGACCGCCAGAGTGTCGGCGGTGAGCGCCGGCGGCCGATCGGCCGGGAACTCCTCGAAGGACCAGATGCCCTCCTGGATCACGAACTCGGCTTCCGCGAGCACGCGTTGGAGGAGCTCCTCGGTCTGCTGGGCGGTCTCGACGCTGACACTGACCATGAGCGCGCTCCTCGATACCTGGGATCCGTACCTCGGACCCGTCTTCGGGATGGAGGCTAACGCTCGGGCTGCGGCGGCAGCGGCTGCGGGTTCAGCGCGGCCTCCTCCTTCCCCGACAGGGCGTTGAGGATCAGGACCACGCTCGCGGCCAGCACCCACGCCGCCAGCAGAATCGGCGTCAGCCACGCGCTCCACGGGCCCGCCAGCGACAGCACTGCCACGACGAGGCCGGCCCAGCCGAGCCACGCCGGGATCGCGTGGGTCTCCTGCGCCGCACGCCAGAGGGCGAACAGCATCACCGCGGCACCCACCATCGCCGCGATGATCGCGCCGTACGCCGTGTTCAGGAGCAGGATCGCGATGAGCGAGGTCTCCGGGAGCACCGGGAACACGTCGGAGTTGCGCACGGTGATCGCGAAGATGTTCCCGGCGAGCGCCCCTACCAGCAGGAACGCCGTGAAGACCGTGCCGCCCGCCAGCACCAGATGCGAGCGGTTCCCGGCCAGCCTGGAGAGGGCGACCAGGAAGAACAGGAACAGCAGGCCTGCCGCGAGCAGGATCAGTGCCAAGGCTTCCGACTGGTCCTGGTTGCTCTCCTTGAGGTACCAGAGCACGACTGTCTTGAGTGCGCCCGTCCCCGTGACGTCGGGTGTGAACGACCACAGCACGTACCCGGCGATCAGCAGCCCTCCGGCCGCCAGCCCGGCGATCCCGGGCCACAGGTCCCTGTGCTGGGCGGGCTGGACGGGTTCTGCGTTCTGCGACGCCATCATCGTGCCTCCCACGGGAGCATCCCCGAGCAAAGGTTCCTGCCCCATTTTCTCACTCACGGCCGAGTCGGCACGGCGTGGCACAGTGGACCGATGAAGACCATCGGGCTGATCGGCGGCATGAGCTGGGAATCCAGCGCGGAGTACTACCGGCTGCTCAATGAGCTCGTACGCGAGCGTCTGGGCGGGCTGCACTCCGCCAAATGCGTTCTGCACTCCGTCGACTTCGCCGAGATCGAGGAGCTTCAGGTCGCGGGCGAGTGGGAGCGCGCCGGTGAGATCCTCGCGGATGCCGCCCGGGGGCTCCGGGCCGCCGGCGCGGATCTGCTGCTGATCTGCACCAACACCATGCACAAGGTGGCGGGCCAGGTGGAGGCCGCCGTCTCCGTGCCGCTTCTGCATCTCGCGGACGCCACCGCGGATGCCGTACGGGCCCAGGGGCTCGGGCGCGTCGGGCTGCTCGGGACCGCGTTCACCATGGAGCAGGACTTCTACCGTGACCGGCTGGCCGGCCACGGGCTCGATGTGCTCACGCCCGACGCCGAGGGGCGTGCGCTGGTGCACCGGGTGATCTACGAGGAGCTGTGTCTCGGTGTCGTACGGGAGGAGTCCCGTGCCGCCTACCAGGACGTCATCGCCGAGTTCGTCACGGCCGGGGCGGAAGGTGTCGTACTCGGGTGCACCGAGATCGAGCTGCTGATCGGGGAGAAGGACAGTCCCGTGCCGGTCTTCCCGACGACCCGGCTGCACGTGGAGGCGGCGGTGGACGCCGCCCTGGGCGGGCGCTGACGCCCGCCCAGAACAGTCTCGTCAGGCTCGCGGGCGTACCGGCAGCTCCTGCACGCTGTTGCCCACAAAGCTCGCGTGCCGCCGCAGATCGGGCTCGGCAATCGCCAGATCCAGCTCGGGGAAGCGCGTGAACAGCCGCTCCAGCGCGATCGTCGCCTCCATCCGCGCCAGCGGTGAGCCCAGGCAGTAATGCGGCCCGTGGCCCAGCGACAGATGCCGGGCGCCGCCGCTTCGGGTGATGTCGAAGCGGTCCGCGTCCGGGCCGTGCGCCGCCTTGTCGCGCCCCGCGGCGGAGTAACCGGCAAGCACCGGCGTGCCCTTGGGGATCACCGTGCCGTCGAGCGTGAGGTCCCGGGTCGGGTAGCGGAACGGGAAGAAGCTGACCGGGCTGTCCCAGCGCAGCGTCTCCTCGACCACGTCCGACCAGGAAGCCTTGCCGGACTGCACGAGCTCCAGCTGGTCCCGGTGCGCGCACAGGGCGCGTACCGCGTTGGTGATGAGGTTCAGCGTCGTCTCGTGCCCGGCGATGATCATCAACAGCAGGGTGCCGATGAGCTCGTGCTGGCTGAGCCGGTCGCCGTCCTCCTCGCGGGCCGCGATCAGCGCGCTGGTCAGATCGTCGCCGGGGCTCTGCATACGGGTCGCGGCGACCGTCCCGAGCACGGCCACCAGCTCGCGGTTCGCGGCCACCGCCTCCTCGGGCCCGATGGAGGTGCTCACCACCTGGTTCGACAGATGGTGCAGCCGGTCCTGGTGCTCGGCGTCGACCCCGAGGAGTTCGCAGATCACCCCCATCGGCAGCGGCAGCGCGAAGTGCGTCCGCAGATCGGCGACGCCGTCGCCCGCCCGCGCCGCCTCGTCCAGGCCGTCGAGCAGCTGCGCCGTCACCGTCTCGATCCGTGGCCGCAGCTCCTCGACCCGGCGGGCCGTGAACGCCTTGCTCACCAGCGAGCGCAGCCGCCGGTGGTTCGCGTCGTCGGCGGTCGTCATGCCCTGCACGGTCGCGAAGGTCTTCAGCGGCCAGCCGTCGGGTATCTCCCCGTCGCGCAGCGCGGTGAAATGCTCGGCCCCCTTGGCGACATCGGGGTGGGCGAGAAACTCCTTGAGCGCGTCGTGGCCGAGCACCGCCATGCCCGCCACCTCACCGGGGAGCACGACGGACGCGACCGCGCCCTCGGCGAGGAGGCGGGCATTGTCCGCGTGCGGGCAGCCGCCGGCCGGGTCCATCCGGTGCGGACTCTCGTGCGAGGTGGTCAACTGGGCTCTCCTGACTGCGAGATGGACGATGGGGCCGACGTTGCGGACGGCAGCTGCGGATCCGTGAAACGCACCGGAAGCGCCGCGAGCCCTTTGCTCCAGGGCGACTTGACCCAGGCGAGCTCGCTCTCCGGCACGGCCAGTTCCAGATCGGGCAGCCGGTGCCGGATGGTGTCCACCGCGGTACGGGTGATCAGCCGGGCCGGGTCCTGCGCCGGGCAGGTGTGCGGGCCCGCGCCGAACGCCAGATGCGAACGGTTGCCGGTCACCGGAACCCCGTCCGCGGGCAGGATCCCGGGGTCCTGATTGGCCCCCGCCAGCCCGAGAAGCAGCATGTCCCCGGCACGGATCTCCTGTCCGGCGAAGGTCAGATCGCGGGTGGCGTAGCGCGCGGGGAAGTTCTGCGTGGGCGGGAAGCGCCACAGTACGAGATCGAGCGCGTCGTCCACGCTCAGATGCCCGCCCGTCAGCGAGGACCGGAACGCCGGGTCGCAGAGCAGGATCCGCAGGGTGGTGGCGATCCAGTTCACGGTGGTCTGATTCCCCGCCACGAGCATCACCACCAGGTTGTGCAGCACCTCCTCGTCGGTGAGCTGCGCCGGATGGTGCAGCAGCGCCGATGTCACGTCATTTCCCGGTGTCTGCCGCTTCTCCTCGATCAGCGCCTGCAGGATCACGCCCATGCGCTTGCCCGCGTTGACCGAGTCGGCGTTGGCGGCGGCCATGCCCGCGATCGCCTGCACCAGCTGCTGGCCGGTCCGCTCGTCCAGACCGAGCAGCCCGGTGATGACCATCATCGGAAGCTTGCGCGCGTAGTGCGGGACCAGGTCGGCCTCGCGCCGTGCGGCGAAGGACGCGATCAGCCGCTCGGCCGTGGCCCGTACGCCGCGGCGCAGCTCGTGCCCGTTGATCCTGGCCAGCGCGTCGGACACGGCGGCCCTCATACGGCGGTGCTGCTGTCCGTCGGTGTACAGCAGCGCGGGCCGCCAGCCGACGATCGGCAGGATCGGCGAGTCGGCGGGGACCCGGCCCTCGCGCAGCAGGGTCCAGCGGCGCGGGTCGTGCGAGAAGTCCTGCTCCTCGCGGGTCAGCCGGAGCAGTTCGCGATGGCCGAGTACCAGCCACGCCTCGATGCCGGGCGCGATGGTCACCGGAGCCACCGGGCCGTGTTCGCGGCGCAGTTCCTCGTACAGCGCGGGCATGGCGTCGCCGTCGAGATCGGGTCCGTAGAGCGGAGTCGCGACCGGGCAGCGGCCTGCGGGCGAGCTCGGGGGTACGGCGGGCGGGTGCGGGGGTACGGCAGGCGGCGTGCTCATGAGGACTCCGTGGCTGCGTGGATGAGGTGGCTGACGAGGGCGATCAGTGCCCGTACCGAGGAGCGGGCGTCGCGCGCGTCGCAGGAGACCAGCGGGGTGCTGGGGAGCAGGTCGAGGGCTGTGCGCAGCTCCTCCTCGCGGTGCAGCGGGCTGCCGGGGAAGACGTTCACGGCCACGGCGAAGGGCAGATCGAGGTCCTCCAGATTGCCCAGGGCGTCGAAGGACGCGGACAGGTCGCGGGTGTCGATCAGGGCCAGCGCACCCAGCGCGCCCTTGGCCAGATCCCGCCAGGCGGGCAGGAAGCGCTGCTGGCCGGGGGTGCCGAACAGATAGAGCACCAGATCGCCGTCGATCGTCATCCGGCCGAAGTCCAGGGCGACGGTGGTGGTCTTCTTGGACCGCTCGCCGCCGGTGTCGACGCGGGCGCCCGCTTGTGTCATCACCGCCTCGGTGGACAGCGGCCTGATCTCCGAGACCGTACCGATCAGCGTGGTCTTGCCTACCCCGAGCGGGCCGACGACCAGGATTTTCGCCGCGCCCGCGACGCTGGACGTGACGTACTTTCCCGACTGTCCCGACTCGGCGCCCGACGCCCTGCCGAGGGCGTCAGAGGCGGCTTTCGAGGCCATGGAGGACCTTTCTGAGCATGGTCACATCGGCGCGTTCGGCCGGCGGTATGGGCGGGCGGGTCACGATCAGGCCCCACTCGAGGAGGTCGGAAAGCAGCACCTGCACCACCGAGGGCGGCTGGCCCAGGTGGGCGGCCACCTCGGCGACCGACAGCAGACCCTGACAGTGCGACAGGATCGTGTGGTGTTCCGGCTGGAGGGACGCGGGGAATGCGGCGTCCGTGGCCATCACCAGCGTCTCCCAGGACAAAGGCTCGCCACCGCTGTCCGAGCGCCCGCCGGTGATGACATACGGACGGACCGCCGACGTGGTCCGTACCTCCGGGCGGTCCGTCATGAGGAAGGGGTCACCGGATCACGTGGCTGACTGCTCAGGTGCGCGCCGATCTTGGCGACCAGCAGCTGCATCTGCTGGGCGACCAGGCCCACATCGGCCTCCGTGTCGGTGGCCACACCCAGATGCGCACCGACTCCGGCGTGCGTGAACAGCACGAAGCCGTGCTCGGACTCCAGCATCAGCTGGCGCACCCCCGCGCCGGCGCCGAACAGCAGCGTGGCGGTGGAACGGCCGGTCATGGTCATCGCGGCACAGGCCGCGGAGAGCGATTCGGCCTCGGCCACGCTCAGGGAGGCGACCGCTCCCGAGAGGTTCTCGGCGGAGGCGTGCCCGAGGCGCAGCCCGTCCTCGGAGACGACGACGGCATGGCGGACGCCCGGGATCTCGGTCAGCGGGCGAAGCATCCAGCCCAGGTCGGGAAGTCTGGTTATGGTCCCGGTCACGGCCGGCCTCCATCGTGCTCGTCGGGTACGTCGGTGTCGTCCTCGTCGTTGTCCAGGGCCGCGCGCCCGCGGCGGGAGCCGGACACCACGCTGGCGATGGACGCGCGCGCCGCCTCCGGAGTCCAGGGGGAGGCGGGTTCGGGAGCCGGGGCCGGGGGCGGCGCGTGCAGGGCGCTCTGGGCCGCGGCCTCCACGGCGCTGCCGCGGCGGCTGCGGCGCCGGGGCAGCCCGCCGGGCTCGGGCACGTCGGAGGAGGGCTCGGCGCCGGGCCCCGCGGTCCCGGCGGGCGTTGTCACCGCGGGCACCTGGTGCGAGGCCGTGAAGTGCGACAGCGGCTCCGTCAGCAGCCGGTACGGCACGAACGTCACCGCCCGCGTGCCCCCGTACGCCGATGTGCCCGTCAGCTCCACGTTGAAGCCGAGCTCCCGGCTCCACCGCCCGACACAGGCGAGCCCGAGCCGCGGCACCGCGCCCAGCCGGGCCAGGTCCAGTTCCTGCCGCAGCTGTCCGGTCGCCTGCTGGAGCACGTCCGGGGGCATGCCAAGACCCGCGTCGTCGATCTCCACGACCGCGCCCGCGCCCACTTCCCGGATCGTGACGACGACCTGGGTGCGGGAGGGGGAGAACACCGTGGCGTTCTCGAGCAGTTCGGCGATGGCGTGCATCAGTCCCTCCACCGCGGGCGGCACCACATAGAGCGCCTGCCCGCCGTGCACGTCGATGCGCCCGAACTCCACGATCCGGGACTGGGCGCCGCGTACACAGTCGTAGAGCGAGACCGGCCGGGTCTCCCGGCGGGCGGGCCAGATACCGCACATCACCAGCAGGGTCTGGGCCTTGCGGGTCATCTGCGCGGCCGCGTGGTCGGCCTTCATCACCTCGGCCATCAGCCGGGAGTCGTCGATGGACTGCTCGACATGGTCGAGCACCTGCTGCTGCACCGTGGCCATCGCGTGCATGGTGCGGGCCACCGATTCGAAGGCCGCCTGCACGGAGTCCCGCAGGGCCCGTTCGCGGCGTACCGCCTCGTCGGAGCCGAGGGCCACGACCACCGCGGCCAGTGCCCGGGCGAATTCGTGGCCGGTGTCGGCCTCGGGGGCGAGCGGTCCGGGAACGCCGTGGAGCCGCTGTCCCGTACGCATCCGTTCGGTGATGGCGGGAATCCGTACCGAGGCCAGATGCGCCACTTCGGCGCCCCGGGCGGCGGCGACGGCCTGCTCGCGGACCCGTAACGCCCGCTCGGCCCGCAGCTGCCGCAGCAGCAGGAGCGCCCAGCCGAGCAACAGCACCGCCGCGGCCACGCAGCCGCCCGCCAGTATCTGTCGGCTCACCACGACGACCTCACCACGACGACCTCGACACGACGTTCTTGCAGACCACGACCACGGAGACTGAGCCCTTTCCGGACACGCCGAGCTCCCGCGGGGGATCGGGAGCAGTCAGATCCTATGAGCAACAGGTCATGCCCGAACGCCAGTTGTGCAACTCCCGTCACTTTGCTGACGTCGCCCCTTTCCGGCTCCTTCACGGATCCGTCACAAGAAGGGCGACTCTCCCTGTCCTGTGACGACTTCGGCCGATACCGTCCCGTCTCGGGGAAAAAGCTCATGGGGCAGGACCGGGGGGTCGAGTTGAGCGGTCTGCATCATTCGAGCGCGGGCCGCTCCGCCACGGCCGGGCGATCGGCTTCGGAGGCTCCGACAGTCAGGGCGCCCTGCTGCGTCCCGGGCTGACCATCGCCTCGCGCGAGCTCTCAGTGCCTGCGCGCTCTCGGCCTGGGAGTTCGACAATCTCGAAGCAGGTCAGGGAGTGTTCCGGCCGGACGCGGCCGAGGAGTTCGCCTCCGGTCATCGACGTCGGCGCGGGATACGCCGCATACGAACAGCTGCTGCGCCCCCAGTCGCCCAAGTTCCTCAAGACCACCCTGGCCAAGGAGCGCAGGCTGGGGCGCCAGGCGGGCGAGGTGCGGTTCGTCTTCGACGAGCGCGACCCGGCCGCGCTGCGTACGCTCATGGAGTGGAAGTCCGCGCACTGCGCTACACCCCCGACGCCCTGGTCCGGCACCACCACCGCGAGACCTGGCAGGACCTGAAGAACCAGGCGTACGGATACGGCGCGGGCCTCACCGCGTATCTCACCGCCGTCCTCGCCCTGCTGCCGGCCCTGCTGCGGAAGCTGCCCCGCGGCCTGGCCCACGCCCGCACCATCACCGCGCACCGCGATGCCGCCGGGGCGGCCGTGCCGGGGGAGCACGGCGCGCAGAGCTATGCCTGGCCGCGCCATCTCTCCCGGCTCGAACGCCGCGGCATGCCGGCGGGACCGATCGGCTACGCGAAGGCACGCCGACGGGTCCGCCGCGTACCCCTTCCGTGGGACCAGCGGCAGAAACCACGGGTGGAGACATGACGACGCCCCCGATTCCCGTACTGCTTTACCACGCCGTGATGGACGACCCGCCCGACTGGATCGCCGAATTCACGGTCACACCACGGGACTTCGGCGCGCAGCTGGACGCGATCGTGGCCAGCGGCCGCACGCCCGTCACGATCAGCGCGCTGGCCGGCCACTTCGCGGGCCGGTCCCCGCTGCCGGACCGGCCCGTCGTCCTGACCATCGACGACGGTTTCGCCGATCTGCCGGGCCCCACCGCCGATGCGCTGGCCGCCCGCGCCCTGCCCGCCACGGCGTATCTCACCACCGGCGCCGTCACACCGGGGCGGCGCAGCCTACTGCCGCCCGCGCCGATGATGAAGCTCGCCCAGGCGCCGCTCCTGGAGCAGTACGGCATGGAGGTCGGCGCCCACACCGTCACACACCCGCAGCTGGACACGCTCCCGGCCAAGGCGCTGCGCCGTGAACTGGGCGAGCCCAAGGCGGTGCTCGAGGATGTCCTCGGCCACGAGGTGGTGCATCTCGCCTATCCACACGGCTACAACAGCCCGGCCGTCCGCAGGGCCGCCCTCCGCGCGGGCTACGCCTCCGCGGTCGCCGTCCGCCACGCGCTGAGTTCCGAGACCGACGAGACCTACCGCATCGCCCGCCTGATCCTGCGCCGCAGCCACACGGTGGCGGACGTCGAGGCGTGGATGGACGGACGGGGCGCGCCGGTCGCGCCGTTCCCCGACTCGCTGCCGACGGTCGGGTGGCGGCTCTACCGGCGCGCCCGCGCCAGACTGGGGGGCCCGGTCTTCGCGGGCTGACGCCCGCGTCCCCGCGGTGCGTGCGGCTATTCCTCCAGCGTCAGGGCGTCCCTGAGCCTGACCAGAGTGCGCGACAGCAGCCGGGAGACGTGCATCTGTGAGATGCCGAGCTCCTCGCCGATCTCCGACTGCGTCATGTTCGCGACGAAGCGCAGGGAGAGGATTTTACGGTCCCGTGGCGGAAGGCCTGCAATCAGCGGCTTCAGCGACTCGACGTACTCGATGCCTTCGAGACCGTGGTCCTCGTAGCCGATGCGGTCGGCCAGCGCGCCCTCGCTGTCGTCCTCCTCGGGCTGGGCGTCGAGCGAGCTCGCGGTGTACGCGTTGCTCGCCGCCATGCCCTCGACGACCTGGTCGTTGCTGATGCCCAGCTGCTGGGCCAGCTCGTCCACGGTGGGTGCGCGGTCGAGCCGCTGGGAGAGTTCGTCGCCCGCCTTGGCGAGGTCGAGGCGCAGCTCCTGAAGGCGGCGCGGTACCCGCACCGACCAGGAGGTGTCGCGGAAGAAGCGCTTGATCTCACCGACGATGGTCGGCATCGCGAAGGTCGGGAACTCCACGCCCCGGCTGAGCTCGAAGCGGTCGATCGCCTTGATCAGGCCGATCGTGCCGACCTGGATGATGTCCTCCATCGGCTCGCTGCGGGTGCGGAAGCGGGAGGCGGCGAACTTCACGAGCGCCAGGTTGAGTTCGACGAGCGTGTTGCGCACATACGCGTGCTCGTGGGTGCCCTCTTCGAGGGACTCGAGCCGTCCGAAGAGCGTCTTGGACAGGGCTCGCGCGTCCAGCGCTCCCATTTCGTCGTACGGAGGGATCTCCGGGAGCGCCTCGACGAGTTCGAGGCCGTCCGGGCTCGCGGACGGGGGGGTGCCCGGGGCGGGCAGTGCCGACGGCGCGGTGGGGGTGCGCGTTTCGTCGAGCCGGGGTGACATGGTCTCCTCCATCGTTCTCGGCATATGGCTGCCGATGCCAATACATGCGCTGCGGTGAGCGGCGCCTCCAAAGCCGGTCGTGGTTGTTTGTGTCCTTACTAGCCCTACCCGCTCCGGGTGGACCGGTGCAAGTGTCATATGCGTCATATGCCCGTTTTGATAGGGAGTTCGGCTGGCCCCCGGGCGTACTGAAGGCGTAATGTTCGACGGACGTCAGCGCCGTCATCGACGGCGCTGTGCGCGCAGAGCGGCACGGTGGACGATCCGGCGCACCATCGGCGAATACGCAGTGATGACGCAGCGAACGACACGGCGAAGAGGGACGGGCATGGACCGCGGGACGGTCGGCAGCGCGAACCGGGGCCGGCTTCAGGTCGAGGTTCGGACCGAGGGCCACAGCGAGGTTGTGAAACCGGCGGGTGAGTTGGATCACCACACCGCCGATCTGCTCCGCGCGCCCTTGGAGGAAGCACTCGCTCAGGGCCGTGCGCGCCTTGTCATCGACTGCTCACAGCTCGAATTCTGCGATTCCACCGGACTCAATGTGCTGCTCGGTGCCAGGCTGAAGGCGGAAGCGGCCGGGGGAGGGGTCCATTTGGCCGGGATGCTGCCCGTAGTGGCGAGGGTTTTCGAGATCACCGGGGCGGAGGCGGTCTTCACCGTGCACGACTCGCTCGAAGAGGCCCTCACCGACTGACGGCCCCCTTCCTGTCGTCCGCGTCACGCGCACAGCGCAGGCATCGTGGGTGTTGTCACGATCCGGCAGGGCAGGAGAACCCCGCAGAACGTTGATGGCCCAGCACTCTGAGTACTGAAGTAGATGGCGAATCGGTGAATCGGTGAGGTGAAGCGCTGATGAGCACCACCCGGCAGCAACCGCCGGGCGACCTCGGTCCCGAGCCGAACGGCGCCGGCGCCGCCGACTCCTCCGGGGTGTCCGGCAACACGGTGCGCAGCCTTGCCCTGGGCAGCGCGAGCGGCATCGTGCCCCTCGCGCGCGACTTCACGCGCCAGGCGCTCTACGACTGGGGCTGGCTGCCCGCCGCCACGGCCGACCGCCGGGCGGCCGCCGAGGACGTGCTGCTTGTCGTCTCCGAACTGGTCACCAACGCCTGCCTGCACGCGGAGGGCCCGGAGGAACTGCGGGTCGGTTGCGACGGCAAGGTGCTGCGCCTTGAGGTCACGGACCGCGGCACCGGCCAGCCCGCGCCGCGCACCCCGCACCGGGCGGGCCGGCCCGGCGGGCACGGCATGTTCATCGTCCAACGGCTCTGTCTGGACTGGGGGGTTGTCCGGGTCCCCGGCGCCCCGGGCAAGACGGTCTGGGCGGACCTCGCCGCTCCGTCGTAGCCGCTCGCAGTGGTGTAGGACAGGCTTTGAATCTCTTGTAGAGCACGTCAATAGGGCGTGCTCTTTGTCTTCCCTCCCCAAGGTCCCAGGCGTACCTTGAGCGCCCGATCTGATGTGTCGTCAGTAACTTCGGCGACACCCGGCAGTAACTTCCGGCATGAGGGGAACTCGAGGTGTCGTACCAGAAGCGGACAGCTCTCGCGCTGGCAGCAGCGGTGGCGGGCTCGGTGGTGCTGATGGCCGCCCCCGCCGCCCATGCCAGTGTCCAGGACGTCGACTACCAGTGTCAGACGCCGATCGGGCCGAAAGGCGCGGTCTCGCCGATCGACATCAAGGCCGTCAAGAGCGGCAGCGGCTACCAGCTGACCATGACCTTCCAGAAGGGTGTCTCCTCCAGCCCGGTGGAGCTCGGCAAGGGCGCGATGAAGCCGAGCGCCCTCATCAAGCTGGGCGGGGCCGACGGGGGCACGGTCGCGGTGTCCGGCCCGCCGAACGCGGCCGCGATCCCCGCCAACACCCCCATCAAAATCAGTGACTTGTCGGGCACGTACACGCCCAAGAAGAGCGGCAAGGTCACCTTCACGGCCGGGGTGCTGACCATCAAGGCCCTTGGTACGACGACGACGTGCACGCCCAAGAACAATCCGAAGCCCTCCCTCGAACTGGACGTCACCGGGGCGACCGGCTCTCAGTCCGCGCCCTCCGGCGGCGGCGAACTGCCCAGGACCGGCCCGCTCGATTCGGCCCTCGCGCTCGGCACACTCGGCGGCACCGTGCTGCTGTCCGGGGCTGCCGGAGTGCTCTGGCTGACCAGGCGCGGTCAGCGGACCGCGAGCTGACCCGTGCTGCCGCGCCTCGCCGTCACCCTTGCCGCGCTGCTGTGCGCCCTGTGCGCCCCCGTCGCGCGGGCGGCGGACGCGGCATGGACGGTGCGGCCGGGCGGCGCCCGGCCGTACGTCTACCTGGAGGGCGTGCCCGGAACGGTGCTGGAGGACACGCTGTCCGTGACCAACCCGGGCACGAAGCCGCTCACCGTGCGGCTGCGCGCGGCCGACGCGTACAACACCAAGAGCGGGGCGCTCGCCGTACGCGGCGCCCGCACGTCCCACGGCGCCGGCACCTGGATCACGCTCGCCTCCGAGCGCGTGAGAGTTCCGCCGCGCACGCGCGCACAGATCCCCTTCTCGGTCACGGTCCCCCCGAGCGCGCTCCCCGGCGACCACCCCGGCGCGATCATGGCGGCCTCCGGCGGGCGGGAGGCGGGCGTACGGATCCATCTGCGCGTCAGCGGCCCGACGCTGGCGGCCCTCACGGTCGAGCAGGTGAAGGTCTCCGGCGGCGCCATCCACTACACCCTCGTCAACCGCGGCAACACCGCCCTGACCCCGCGCGTGACGATCCGCGCGGACGGCCTCTTCGGCGAGGTGCTGCACCGCGCGCCGCGCACGCTCCCGGTGGAACTCCTCCCCGCCCAGCGCGTCACCCTCACCGAGAAATGGCCCGGGCATCCGTCCCTGGACTCGGTGACGGTCCACATCGAAGCGACGGCGCCCGGCGACGCCCGCGCGAAGGGGTCGGCGTCGGCGACGTTCGTGCCCTGGGCGACGGCGGCGGGTTCTGCGGCGGGGCTGCTCGCGGCGGCGGGCGGCACGGTGTGGTTCCTGCGCCGCCGACGTCCTGCGGACCCTGGCCCGGCCTCTGAACAGACCAGCAGCGAACGGCACTTGGCGAGGTCAGGAGCATGACGATGTACGAAGCCGACGTGCCGCGTCGCGCAGCTGACGCCGCGGGGGTCCGGGGGCTCGCCCACGGCTCAGGGATGGGGGTACCTCCCAGGCGAAGCTCTGGGGGAGGGCTTGGCGGGGGAGACTCCAGACCTCGCTCCGCGCAGACCCTCGCCGTCCTGCTCGCCCTGCTCCCGTTCCTGCTGCTCCCCCTGGCGCCGCGCGCCGCCGCGGCCGACGCGCGACCCGACGTCAAGCTCTCCCAGCAACAGGCGGGCGCCGGCGGGGACATCACCGTCAGCGGCAGCGGATGGCGGCCGAACACCCTGCTGATGATGCTCATCTGCGGGCAGGCCGCGCCCGGCAAAGGCGTCATCGGCGGCACCAACGCCTGCGCCAACGCCGACGGCCGCGCCGTCACCACCGACGCCAAGGGCGCCTTCAGCAAGAAGATGCCGGTCGCCGAGCCGCCCAAACCCTGCCCCTGCGTGGTGCACGTGGCGACCGTCACCGGTGAACAGGCCGTCGTGGACGCCCCCTTCGTCGTCGCGGGCCACCCCACCGCCCCGCTGCCCGAGCCCACCGGCGGCGGAAGGCTCGCCGTGCTCGCCGCCACCCGGCTCGAAGGCGACTCCGGCATCCTCGTCTTCTTCGGAGCCCCGCCGTCCCGCCGGCTCGAATTCACCGTCGGCAACCTGGGTTCCGAGCCGGTGAAGGACCCCGTCTTCCAGATCGGCACCGCGCACGGCGTCTTCGCCCCGCAGTGGGAGGAGCAGCAGTGGCGCGGCACGATCGCGCCCGGCCAGAAGGTACTGGTCAAGCTGCCTGTCGAGCTCTCCGCCGGAGCGCACGGCGACTACCAGGTCTCGGTCAAGTACGGCACGAGGGTGCTCGCCGAACAGCCGTGGGGCGTCGGCCGTCCCTGGGGCGTGACGATCTTCTGGATCCTGCTCGCCGTGGTCGTGCCCGCCGCCGTCTTCCGTATCGGCATGGCGGTAGTCGACCGCGTCCGCCCCCGCGCCCACGGCAACGGCCGCCACCGCACCGTACGGCTGCGCAGGCCACCGGACCCCGGGCCGAGGAGCCCCACGACCACCACGGCGGCTCTGCCGTGGTTCACACCTGACTCCGCACCGTCAGACAACCGGTCCACGACGAAGGGACATTCGTGAGCACGCAACGGAGGATGAGCGCGGCCGGGGTCGCGCTGATGCTCGGCGGCGCGGGGATCCTGCTGGCCGCAAGCCCCGCCCAGGCAGCCGAGGTCGCATACAAGACGGAGTGCATCCCACCGCCCATCTCGGGGCTGCCACCCGTGCAGGGCACCACGAAGGTGGAGATCACCGCGCCCGCCCAGGCGAAGGTCGGCGACGAGGTCGAAGTGGTGTGGAAGTTCGTCGAGGCGGCCTCGAAGAACCCCGACATCCTCGACCTGGAGAAGGACACGGTGAAGCCGACCGGCACGCTGAAGGCGGCCGGGGCGCAGACCGTGAACATCGCGATGGAGGGGCCGCGTTCGAACCCGCCGATTCCCAAGAACAGCCCGATGAAGCTGTCCGACATGAAGGGCAAGATCAAGCTGACCACGGCGGGCGAGGTCACGCTGACCCCGGACGCGTACAACATCAACGTCTCCAAGCCGATGTCGACCGACACCAAGTGCACGCCGAAGGAGACGGTCAAGGCGGCGGCGACGATCAAGGTGACGGACGGCGGGGGTAGTACGTCGGGCGGCACGACGAGCGGCGGGTCGACCTCGGGCGGCTCCACGTCGGGCGGCTCGACCTCCGGCGGGGGCGGCGGCCAGACCGACTTCCCCGGCAAGGAAGTCACCGTCACCTTCGAGTGCAAGTCGCCGGGACCGGCGGACATCAACTCCAAGGTGACCATCAACGCCAAGAAGAACGGCGGCAGTTACGACCTGGTCGTCAAGACGGCCAAGGGCGTCATGAACAGCCCGGCGGCACTCCCCGCAGGCGCGCTCAAGCCCTCCATGGCGGTCCTTCTCGGCGGCGCCGACAAGGGCACCGTCCCGGTCACCGGCCCCGCCAACAAGGATCCGCTGGAGCAGGGCAAGCCGGTGGACCTGCCCGACATGACCGGTACGTACAAGCCGGGCGCCGGCGGCAAGTCCACACTCAGCCCCGGCACCCTGACGATCGACGTCACCCTGGGCGGCCAGAAGATCGGCATCCCGTGCACGGTCAAGGGCAAGGCGGAAGCCTCACTCGTACTCGACACGTCGGCCCAGCCGGGCGGCGCGTCGGGCGGCTCCAGCAATGGCAGCGGCAGCTCGGGTGGGGGCACATCGAGCGGCGGCACGAGCACGAGCGGCGGCCTGGCCCAGACGGGCTCCGACAACGACGGCGCCCTGCGCGCCCTGGCCCTGGTCGCGGGCACGGTGATCCTGCTGGGCGGCGCGGTCTTCACGTTCACCCCGTGGCGCAGGCTGCGCGGGACGCGCTAGAACGACCCCGGCACGGCGAAGGGCCGCCGCACCGAACCCGGTGCGGCGGCCCCTGCTTTACGCGTACGAGCTACGTCAGCGGACGTCGCCCATCAGCGTCTTGACCTTCTTGCGGTACATGAAGACCGCGATACCGGCCGCGGCGGCGAGCAGCGCCTGCATGGCGATGATCGAGGTCCCGTTGAGGTCGACGCCCGCGAGGGAGAGCAGACCAGTGCTGCAGTCACCGGCGGTGACGGCGAGGAACCAGACACCCATCATCTGGCTGGCGTACTTCTGCGGTGCCATCTTCGTGGTGACCGAGAGGCCGACCGGGGACAGGCACAGCTCGGCGATGGTCTGGATCATGTAGATCGAGACCAGCCACATCGGGCTGACCTTGCCGTCTTCGGCCATGCCCATCGGCACGATGAAGACGAAGAACGAGGCGCCCACGACGACCAGGCCCATCGCGAACTTCACGATGGTGCTGGGCTCCTGGTTCTTACGGGCCAGCCACAGCCACAGCCAGGCGAAGACCGGGGCCAGCGCCATGACGAACAGCGGATTCAGCGACTGGTACCAGGTGGCCGAGAAGTCGAAGCCGAACAAGGTGCCCGAAGTCTTGCTGTCCGCGAACAGCGACAGGGTGGAGCCACCCTGGTCGTAGATCATCCAGAAGACTGCGGCCGCGACGAAGAACCAGATGTAGCCGCTCATCTTCGACTGCTCGGCGGTGCTGAGGTCCTTGTCGCGCTTGATGCGGACCAGCACGGCAATCGGGATGATCAGGCCCGCCAGAGTCAGCGGGACGAGGGCCCAGTTCAGCGTGTACGCACCCAGGGCAACAACAGCGCCGTAGAAGACGGCGATGACGGCGACGACGGCGACGACCTTGGTGAGAACAGCCCTGCGCTCATCGGCGGACAGCGGGTTCGGGACGATGCTGCTCTTCTCGCTCAGGTGGCGCGTACCGATCAGCAGTTGGGCCAGGCCCAGCGCCATGCCTACGGCGGCGAGAGCGAATCCGAGGTGCCAGTTGTGCTCCTTGCCGACCGTGCCGATGACGAGCGGGGCGGCGAAGGCACCGAGGTTGATGCCCATGTAGAAGATCGTGAAGCCACCGTCACGGCGCGGGTCGTCCGGACCGTCGTAGAGGTGACCCACCATCGTGGAGATGTTGGCCTTCAGCAGACCGGAGCCGACGGCAACGAGCACGAGACCGGCGAAGAACATCGCCTGGCCGGGGATGGCCAGCGACAGGTGGCCCGCCATGATCACGAAGCCGGCGATGGTGACGGTCTTGCGAGCGCCCCATACGCGGTCACCGAACCAGCCGCCCGGCATGGCCATCAGGTAGACCATCGAGACGTAGACGGAGTAGATCGCCGTGGCCGTGGCCGCGGTCATCGCGAGGCCGCCGCCCTGGCTGCCGGTTGCCGCGTCGGCACCACCGGAGACCAGGTAGTACACGAGAAGGGCGCGCATGCCGTAGTAGGAGAAGCGCTCCCACATCTCGGTCATGAAGAGTGTGGCCAGGCCGCGGGGGTGGCCGATGAAGGTCTTCTCGGAGACAACCGAGTCCTTCGTCAGGCTGGACGCCATGGGTCGGATCCTTGCTAGCTCGGGACGCGGCGCTTCGTGAGCGTGACGCGCCCGGTGGGGGGCGGCCGGCACCGGCAAGGGAGATGTCCCACCCCACGCCTTTGGGGCTCACTCCGCGCAAGGCGAAGACGGGGACAGTCCGCACCGGGATCCACGCCCCGCGCGCTGTGTCGCGCTCGGGGCCCGGCCCACAGGTCATTCACTGTCTCGAGGCCGGCAACCCAACCTCGCGCAGCAAAGAGACCCTTGACCGGTGTCGCAGGCCAAAGGTCCCGTGTCGTGCTACAGGCGTCACGCCACCATACGACACGACACTGCGGCATATGGAAGGACTTGAGAGATGGATCACAGGCATTCCTGGAACCAGGTGCCCTGAATCGAAGGTCGTAATCATGATCGCATCCTTAACCCCCAGGCCTTGCCGATCACGCAACGACGCGTACGCAACGCGGACTACCATCACCCCATGACCCGTGTACTGCTCGCCGAGGACGACGCTTCCATCTCGGAGCCGCTGGCCCGTGCCCTGCGCCGGGAGGGTTACGAGGTCGAGGTCCGCGAGGACGGCCCGACGGCGCTGGACGCCGGACTGGCAGGCGGTGTCGACCTCGTCGTGCTCGACCTGGGGCTGCCCGGCATGGACGGCCTGGAGGTCGCGAGACGACTGCGCGCCGAGGGCCACACCGTGCCGATCCTGGTGCTTACGGCCCGCGCGGACGAGGTGGACACCGTGGTCGGCCTGGACGCCGGCGCGGACGACTACGTCACCAAACCGTTCCGCCTCGCCGAACTGCTCGCCCGGGTCCGGGCCCTGCTGCGCCGCGGCGCCTCTGAACCCTTGCCCGCGCCGGCGACGCACGGCGTGCGGATCGACGTCGAGTCGCACCGCGCCTGGATGGGCGACGAGGAACTGCAGCTCACGGCGAAGGAGTTCGACCTGCTGCGCGTCCTGGTCCGGGACGCGGGCCGGGTGGTCACGCGCGACCAGCTGATGCGCGAGGTCTGGGACACGACGTGGTGGTCCTCGACGAAGACGCTGGACATGCACATCTCCTGGCTGCGCAAGAAACTGGGCGACGACGCGGCGAACCCGAGGTACATCGCGACGGTGCGGGGTGTGGGTTTCCGCTTCGAAAAGAGCTGAGCCCCCCGGGACGGCGGTAGGGGCGAACCCCGGCGCTCACACCGTTCCGGTGGGGACCCTGTCCCGGCCGGCCCTCCGGGTTCGCCCGCGAAGCCACCCACCGGGCAGCAACAACCAACGCCCCCTGGCCCACGGCATCCACGACCGCTGGAAACGCCGCGACCGCGAGGAGTCGAGCCCGTAGGGGACCCGGAGCCCGAGCAGGACGCAGACCCGCACCCCGCGACCCGCACAAAGCCGACCCGCACCGACCGAACGGACCCCGCCGGAGGCGATCATGCGACGACGACTCATCACCTCAACCCTCGCCGTCGTCCTCGTCGTCATCGCCGTCTTCGGTGTCTCCCTCGTCCTCGTCGAGACCCGCACCATCTCCAGCAGCGCCCAGGAAAGCGTCGACTCCGAGGCCCTCCGCCTCATCAGCATCGTCGACAGCCGGCTCATCGGCGGTGAGCCCGTCAACCCCGACATCCTCGCCGAGCAGAGCGGCGCCAAGCGGTACGCCGTCATCACGATCCCCGGCCGCGAGCCGATCGAGATCGGCAAGCGCCCCACCGGCAGCGTCATCCGTGGGGTCGCGCACGGTGAGCGCAAGGAGAGCGTCACCGTCGAGGAGTCCCGCTCGTCCGTGACGCGCGAGGTCGGGCGGACGCTGTTGATCATCGCCGGGGTCGCGCTGCTCGCCGTCGTCGCCGCCGTGCTGCTCGCCGTACGCCAGGCGAACCGCCTCGGCTCCCCGCTCACCGATCTCGCCGAGACCGCCGAGCGCCTCGGCTCCGGCGACCCGCGCCCCCGGCACAAGCGCTACGGCGTCCCCGAGCTCGACCGCGTCGCGGACGTCCTCGACTCCAGTGCCGAGCGCATCGCGCGCATGCTCACCGCCGAGCGCCGGCTCGCCGCGGACGCCTCGCATCAGCTCCGTACGCCCCTGACCGCGCTCTCCATGCGGCTGGAGGAGATCACCCTCACCGACGACCCGGACACGGTGAAGGAGGAGGCGAGCATCGCGCTCGCGCAGGTGGAGCGGCTCACCGACGTCGTGGACCGGCTGCTCACGAACTCCCGCGACCCCCGCACCGGCTCCGCCGTCGTCTTCGACCTCGACGAGGTGGTCAAGCAGCAGCTGGAGGAGTGGCGCCCGGCCTACCGCAGTGCGGGCCGCGCCATCGTGTGCTCGGGAAAGCAGGGCATGCGGGCCGTCGGCACCCCGGGCGCGGTCGCCCAGGTGCTCGCCGCACTGATCGAGAACTCACTCATGCACGGCGGCGGAACGGTCGCGCTACGTACCCGTGTCACCGGAAACCAGGCCGTGGTCGAGGTGACCGACGAGGGCCCGGGCGTCCCGGCCGACCTCGGCGCGCGGATCTTCGAGCGGACCATCAGCGGCCGCAATTCCACCGGCATCGGACTGGCCGTGGCGCGCGATCTGGCGGAGGCGGACGGTGGCCGGCTGGAGCTGCTCCAGCAGCATCCGCCGGTCTTCGCGCTGTTCCTGAGCCGGGTGGCGCGCAGCCGCAAGAACGACCCGCCCACGGTCCGCTGAAGCGGACGGCTCAGAGCCCGATATTCGGACGCTCAGCCCAGGACGCTCAGCCCAGGACGCTCAGAGCCCGACGCTCAGCGCCCGACGCGGTCCGGCTCCGGCCGCCGCTGCCCCAGGAACGATTCCGCCGTGTGCACGGCCTCGCGTGCGGGCAGCGCCCGGAAGACCCAGGTGCGGTAGGACCAGAAGCGGAACAGCGTCGCGAGGCCGATGCCGAGGAACTTGAAGATGTTGCTCTGCAGCGGGCTGTCCCAGTCGAAGCCGTACGTCGCCGCGTACAAGATGCCGTTCTCGACCACCAGGCCGACCACGCTGAACAGCAGAAAGAGCGTGAGCTCCTTGGTGCGCCCGCTCTTGTCGCGGTCCCGGTAGGTGAAGTAGCGAAAGCCCACGTAGTTGAAGGCGATCGCGACGACGGTCGCCAGAATCGACGCCCGCACCACGGGGATCCCGGTGGTGTGGCGTACGAGGTTGAAGACGGCGAGGTTGACGAGCAGCCCCGCACCGCCCACCGCTCCGAACTTGGCGACTTCGCGGGAGAGCTGATCGAGCTGCCCGCGCAGCGCACTGCCTCGTTCACTCATAGTGAGAGTCCAGCCCCATCGTTTCGGCAGCGTCAACGCAGCCATGCTAACCACCCGCTCTCGCCCCCGCCCGGGGACGTACGTAACCATGTGGCGAGGCTGTGACAAGCCCGACCCCGGCCGGACGCCGCGGGCGGCAGGGTCCGCCGGGGCGGCGGATACCCTAAGAGGGTGACGTTCCCGGTAGTCGGCATGGTCGGCGGCGGCCAGCTCGCCCGTATGACCCACGAGGCGGGCATCCCCCTCGGCATCAGATTCAAGCTTCTCAGTGACACCCCGCAGGACTCCGCGGCCCAGGTGGTCAGCGATGTCGTCATCGGCGACTATCGCGACCTGGACACGCTGCGTGAGTTCGCGCGGGAGTGCGACGTGCTCACGTTCGATCATGAGCATGTCCCGATCGAGCACCTGCGCGCCCTGGAGGCGGACGGCATCCCCGTCCGCCCGGGGCCCGACGCCCTGGTGCACGCGCAGGACAAGGGCGTGATGCGCGCGAAGCTCGACGAGCTCGGCGCGCCCTGCCCGCGCCACCGCATCGTCACCGACCCCGCCGATGTGACGGCCTTCGCCGAGGAGGGCGACGGCTTCCCCGTCATCCTCAAGACCGTGCGGGGCGGCTACGACGGCAAGGGCGTCTGGTTCGTGCGTACGCAGGCCGACGCCGAGGCCCCTTTCAAGGCGGGCGTCCCCGTCCTCGCCGAGGAGAAGGTCGACTTCACCCGCGAGCTGGCGGCGAACATCGTCCGCTCCCCGCACGGCCAGGCCGTCGCCTATCCCGTGGTCGAGTCCCGGCAGGTCGACGGCGTCTGCGACACGGTGATCGCACCCGCGCCCGGCCTGGACCCGGAGCTGGCGGGCCAGGCACAGGAGCTCGCCCTGCGGATCGCCGACGCGCTCGGCGTCGTCGGCCATCTCGCGGTCGAGCTGTTCGAGACGACCGACGGCCGCATCCTGGTCAACGAGCTCGCGATGCGCCCGCACAACTCCGGCCACTGGACCCAGGACGGCGCGATCACCTCGCAGTTCGCCAACCATGTCCGCGCGGTGCTCGACCTGCCGCTGGGCGACCCGCGCCCGCGGGCCAGGTGGACCGTGATGGCCAACGTCCTCGGCGGCGACTACCCGGACATGTACCAGGCGTATCTGCACTGCATGGCCCGCGATCCGCAGCTGAAGATCCATATGTATGGCAAGGACGTCAAGCCCGGCCGCAAGGTGGGTCACGTCAACACCTACGGCGACAATCTGGACGACGCGCTGGAGCGCGCCCGTCACGCAGCCGGCTATCTCAGAGGAACGATCAACGAATGAGCCCTGTCGTTGGCATTGTCATGGGGTCCGACTCCGACTGGCCCGTCATGGAGGCCGCCGCGCAGGCCCTGGACGAGTTCGAGATCGAGTACGAGGTCGACGTCGTCTCCGCGCACCGGATGCCGCGCGAAATGATCGCGTACGGAGAGCAGGCCGCCGACCGCGGCCTCAAGGCGATCATCGCGGGCGCCGGGGGAGCGGCCCACCTTCCGGGCATGCTCGCCTCCGTCACCCCGCTCCCGGTGATCGGCGTCCCCGTACCGCTGAAGTACCTCGACGGCATGGACTCGCTGCTGTCGATCGTGCAGATGCCCGCGGGTGTGCCCGTCGCCACGGTCTCGGTCGCCGGTGCCCGTAACGCCGGCCTGCTCGCCGCCCGGATCCTGGCCACGCACGACGATGAACTCCTCGCCCGTATGCGGGAGTTCCAGCAGGAGCTGAACGACCAGGCGACCGAGAAGGGCAAGCGGCTGCGCACCAAGGTCGCAGGTGCGGATTCCTTCGGCTTCGGGAAGTAACAGCGAATGGAATCCCCCACGGACCACCTGAGCCAGGCGCGCGAGCTGCTCGCGTCCCACCCGGTCGTCGACGGCCACAACGACCTGCCCTGGGCGCTGCGCCAGCACGTCCGCTACGACCTGAACCGCATGGACATCGCCGGTGACCGGACCGGCGAGCTGCACACCGACATCCCGCGACTGCGCAAGGGCGGCGTCGGCGCGCAGTTCTGGTCCGTCTACGTACGCAGCGACATGGCCGGCGACGACGCGGTCAGCGCGACCCTGGAGCAGATCGACGGGGTGCGCCAGCTGCTCGAGCGCTATCCGGCGGACCTCGCCGCCGCGCTGAGCGCGGACGACATCGAGAAGGTGCGCGGCGAGGGCCGTATCGCCTCCCTCATGGGCGCCGAGGGCGGCCACTCCATCAACAACTCCCTGGCCACGCTGCGGGCGTTGTACGCCCTGGGCGTGCGCTACATGACCCTGACCCACAACGACAACATCGCGTGGGCGGACTCGGCGACCGACGAGGTCGGCGTCGGCGGCCTGTCGGCCTTCGGCCACGAGGTCGTGCGGGAGATGAACCGCATCGGCATGCTCGTCGACCTCTCGCACGTCGCCCCCTCGACGATGCGCGACGCGCTCGGCACCTCGGTCGCACCCGTCGTCTTCTCGCACTCATCGGCCCGGGCGATCTGCGACCACGTCCGCAACATCCCCGACGACGTGCTGGAGCGGCTGCCCGCGAACGGCGGCGTCGCGATGGCCACGTTCGTGCCCAAGTTCATCCTGCCCGCGGCGGTCGACTGGACCCGTGCCGCCGACGAGAACATGGAGGCGCACGGCCTGCACCCCTTGGACACCACGCCTGGGGCGATGAAGGTCCACGCCGCGTTCGAGGCGGCGAACCCGCGGCCGATGGCGACCGTCGCGACCGTCGCCGACCACCTGGACCACATGCGCGAGGTGGCCGGCGTCGACCACATCGGCATCGGCGGCGACTTCGACGGGACGGCCTTCACGCCGGCCGGTCTCGAGGATGTCGCGGGCTATCCGAACCTGATAGCGGAGCTGCTCGGCCGCGGCTGGTCCGCCTCGGACCTCGCCAAGCTGACCTGGCAGAACGCGGTGCGCACGCTGCGCGCGGCGGAGGATGTCGCCCGCGGCCTCCAGGCGGAGCGCGGTCCCTCGAACGCGACGATCGAGCAGCTCGACGGCTGAGGCGGGCCGACGGGGGTACGGGCCGTATGCGGGACACGCCCCGGATGCGGCCCGTACCCCCGAACGCACCACCTGCCGTGAAGCCTCGCCGCTCCCGTGCCACGGTTGATCCACGGCACCGCCGTCGACGCTCGGAGCACCCATGGCAGATCTGCAGGACGACCCCCCGGCCGAGTCCATAGCCGTCGGCAACCTCGACGATGTGGCGCCGCCGCGCAGAGAGCCGCCCACCGAGCCCGCCGACCCGCCCGCCACAAGCCCGGCCGCCGGAAGCCTGGAGCGCGCACGCGAACTCCTCGCCGCGCACCCGATAGCCGACGGCTGCAGCGGGCTCGGCCTGGCGCTGCGGGAGATCCCCTCGTACGACATCGAGGACGGCGAGCGCATGCTGGAGACGGACATCCCGCGGCTGCGGGACGGCGGGGTGGGCGCGCAGTTCTGGTCCCTGCAGGTGCGCGGCGAGCCCACGGGGGACCGTGCGGTGACGGCGACGCTGGAACAACTCGACCTGGTCCGCGCCCTGGTGGCCGAGTGCCCCGAGGGCCTGCGCCTGGCCGTGAGCGCCGGCGACCTGGCCGACGCACGCAACTGCGGCCGCATAGCCGCCCTGCTCGGCCCGGTGGCGGGCCCGGCCCTCGGCGATTCGCTCGCCACACTGCGCGCGTATCACGCCCTCGGCGTCCGCAGCGTCACCCTCGCGGGCACCCGCTGGACACAGCGCACCGGACTGACCCCCTTCGGCCAGGAGGTCGTCCGTGAGATGAACCGCCTGGGCGTCCTCGTCGACCTCTCCGGATGCACGCTGGAAACGATGCGCCGCACTCTCGTCGTGGCCAAGGCCCCGGTCGTCATCTCGCACCACCCGGAGCCGGTCCCGGACGACGTGCTGCGCCAGCTGCGCGCCAACTGCGGTGTGTGCATGGTCGCCTGCACGGGCGCCTCGATCCGCGAGACGGCGGACCGCCTCGACCACGTCCGCGAGACGGCGGGCCCGCAGTCGGTGGCCCTGACCGGCGCCTACGACACGGGCTCCCCGCACGCCCCCGGCCTGGCGGATGTGTCCTGCTTCCCGCGCCTGATCGCCGAACTCCTGGACCGTGACTGGCCGGAGCCCGATATCGACGCCCTGACCTGGACGAACGTATCGAGGGTGCTCAGGGACGCGGAATTCGTCTCCCGCGCGATCCAGGCGCGCCGGCCCCCGTCGACGGCGAGACCGACACCGCAGGACGGCTGAGCCACGCGTGCGCTCAGCAGGCGCAGAGGCAGAACGGGTGCCCGGCCGGGTCGGCATACACGCGATACGAGCGTGTCCGGTCATCCACGTCCAGCGCCGTCGCGCCCAGCGCCAGTACGTCCTTCTCCGCCGCGTCCAGATCGTCCACCGTCAGGTCCAGATGGAACTGCTGCGAGGCGTCCGGCGCGGGCCACTTCGGTGGTACGAAACCGGGCGAGACCTGGAACGACAGCGGCGTTCCGGCGGCTCCCCCGAGGGACACCCAGCCGTCGCCGTCGTCCTCGATCTCACCGCCGAGCACGCCTGCGTAGAAACGGCCGAGTGCGACGGGGTCGGGACAGTCCAGCACGACGGTCCCCAGGGTGGCGATGGGCATGACTCCTCCTCGGGTCAGAGTTACCGTTGAAATGGCTCAACCGGTAACGGTTACTTCATGCTCCCGCATCGGAGGTAACGTCGCAACCATGAATGAGAGGGAAACCGCGCCCGGAGGCCTCGCTCTGGTCGAGGCCTTGGTGAACACGCTCGATGTCGAGACCGGCACCGACTCCCTCGACACGGAGGACGGCCGCGCCGTCTTCGGTCTCGCCGAACAGGACGTGCCGCCCGCGCGCGAACTGCGTGAGGCCCTGCGCGCCGCGTGCCTCGCGCACGCGGGCCACCGGTCGGACCGTTCGCCCGCCGCGCTCGACGAACTGCTGGCCGGGGCGCCGCTGTACGTCACCGTCGCGGACGACGGCACCGCCGCACTCCGCCCGGCGGACCCGGACGCGCTCGTCTCCCGCATCGCCGAGGCGCTCGCCGCGGCGTCCGCCGACGGGACATGGGCGCGGCTGAAGGCGTGCGAGGCTGAGGACTGCCGATGGGCGTATTACGACCGCAGCCCGGGCGGCCGACGCCGCTGGTGCTCGATGTCGGTCTGCGGCGCCCGCGCCAAGATGCGCACGTACCGGGCCAGGGGCAAGGCCTCTTCCCGGGGCTGAACATCAGCCCGCCGGCGGCGCTGGATTTGCCCGGGCGGCCCTGAAGATCCGGACGGGCGGAATGTCCAGCCCGTCCGGCGTTTGAGGACATGCGGCCGAAGGTCGCATACGGGGTCCGGGGCGGAGCCCCTGTTCGTGCCCGACGCCCGAGCGCGGGGACTGGGGGCTTGCCCACAGTTCGGGAAGGGGCGGGTAGGGGAATAGCCCCCCGGCCGAGCCCTACGCCCGCGGCCGGCCCATCGCCCGATACGTCCAGCCCGCCTCGCGCCACTTCACCGGGTCCAGCGCATTCCGCCCGTCCAGGACGATCCGGCTCGTCGTGACCTGGCCCAGCGCCGCCGGGTCCAGTTCGCGGAACTCGCGCCACTCCGTCAGGTGCAGCACCACATCCGCCCCCCGGACCGTCTCCAGCGCCGTGTCCGCGTACCCGAGGGTCGGGAACAGCCGGCGCGCGTTGTCCATGCCCTTGGGGTCGTACACCGTGACCTGACCGCCCTGCAGATGGATCTGCCCGGCGACATTCAGCGCGGGCGAGTCCCGCACATCGTCCGAGTCGGGCTTGAACGTCGCCCCGAGCACGGCCACCCGCTTGCCCAGGAACGATCCGCCGCCCACGGCCTCCCGCGCAAGCTCCACCATGTGGCCGCGGCGCCGCATGTTGATCGAGTCGACCTCGCGCAGGAAGGTCAGCGCCTGGTCGGCGCCCAGCTCACCGGCGCGGGCCATGAACGCGCGGATGTCCTTCGGCAGACAGCCACCGCCGAAGCCGATGCCCGCGCGCAGGAATTTGGAGCCGATGCGCTCGTCGTATCCGATGGCCTCGGCGAGCTTCACGACATCGCCGTCGGCGGCCTCGCACACCTCGGCCATCGCGTTGATGAAGGAAATCTTCGTCGCGAGGAACGAATTCGCGGAGGTCTTCACCAGCTCGGCGGTCGGGAAGTCCGTCACCACGAACGGCGAGCCCTCGCCGACCGGCGTCGCGTACACCTCCCGCAGCAGCTTCTCCGCCCGCTCGCTCTCCACACCCACCACGATCCGGTCGGGGTGCAGCGTGTCCTGGACGGCGAAGCCCTCGCGCAGGAACTCGGGGTTCCACGCCAGCTCGGCGTCCGCGCCCACCGGGGCCAGTTCGGTGAGCAGAGCCGCCAGCCGGGCCGCGCTGCCGACCGGGACGGTCGACTTGCCGACGACCAGGGCGGGCCGCTTCAGCTGCGGCGCGAGCGAGGCGAAGGCGCGGTCGACGTACGACATGTCGCAGGCGTACTCCCCGTGCTTCTGCGGGGTGTTCACGCAGACGAAGTGGACGTCGCCGAACTCCCCGATCTCCTCCCAGGAGGTCGTGAAGCGCAGCCGCCCGCTCGATCCCTCGATCCCGGCGACATGCCTGGCAAGCAGCTCCTCCAGCCCCGGCTCGTACATGGGGACCTTGCCCGCGGAGAGCATCTCGATCTTCTCGGGCACGACATCGAGTCCGAGGACCTCGAAGCCCAGTTCAGCCATGGCCGCGGCGTGGGTGGCGCCGAGATATCCGGTGCCGATCACGGTGATCTTGAGGGCCATGCGGTGCTCCAGTGAATCGCGGGCTGGGAATGCCTGCCCGAGCATAGCCGCGCCCCCCACCGGGGTCGCGAGCCCGCCGAGCAGAGCCCTTTACCGCTGTCGCCAAGGTCACGTATGCCTTGGGGCTCCTGGACCTTTAAAATTAGGTTACTTAACGGTAGTTAGCGTTCCCTGGGGAGTGAGAGACAGTGGCCGGATCGGCTGATTTCGACCTGTACCGCCCGTCCGAAGAGCACGACATGCTCCGTGACGCCATCCGCTCGCTCGCCGAGGCGAAGATCGCTCCGTTCGCGGCGGAGGTCGACGAAGAGGCCCGCTTCCCGCAGGAGGCGCTGGACGCGCTCGTCTCCGCCGACCTGCACGCCGTCCACGTCCCGGAGGAGTATGGCGGCGCCGGTGCCGACGCCCTCGCGACCGTGATCGTCATCGAAGAGGTCGCGCGCGTCTGTGCCTCCTCCTCTCTTATCCCGGCCGTGAACAAGCTCGGCTCGCTGCCGGTGATCCTTTCCGGCTCCGAGGACCTGAAGAAGAAGTACCTGGGCCCGCTCGCCAACGGCGACGGGATGTTCTCGTACTGCCTCTCCGAGCCGGACGCGGGCTCCGACGCGGCGGGCATGAAGACGAAGGCCGTCCGCGACGGCGACTTCTGGGTGCTCAACGGTGTGAAGCGCTGGATCACCAACGCCGGCGTCTCCGAGTACTACACGGTGATGGCCGTCACCGACCTGGAGAAGCGCTCCAAGGGCATCTCGGCCTTCGTCGTCGAGAAGTCCGACGAGGGCGTCTCCTTCGGCGCCCCGGAGAAGAAGCTCGGCATCAAGGGCTCCCCGACCCGCGAGGTCTACCTCGACAACGTCCGTATCCCCGCGGACCGCATGATCGGCGCGGAGGGCACCGGCTTCGCCACCGCGATGAAGACCCTGGACCACACCCGCATCACGATCGCGGCCCAGGCTCTCGGCATCGCCCAGGGCGCGCTGGACTACGCCAAGGGGTACGTCCAGGAGCGCAAGCAGTTCGGCAAGCCGATCGCGGACTTCCAGGGCGTGCAGTTCATGCTCGCCGACATGGCCATGAAGCTCGAGGCCGCCCGCCAGCTCACCTACTCCGCGGCCGCCAAGTCGGAGCGCGGCGACGGGGACCTGACCTTCTTCGGCGCCGCGGCCAAGTGCTTCGCCTCCGACGTCGCGATGGAGGTCACGACCGACGCGGTCCAGCTGCTCGGCGGCTACGGCTACACGCGCGACTACCCGGTCGAGCGCATGATGCGCGACGCCAAGATCACCCAGATCTACGAGGGCACGAACCAGGTCCAGCGGATCGTCATGGCCCGCAACCTGCCGTAGCAGGGTTTTTTGCAGGTCAGAGCCCCTGTGGCGAAATCCTGGGTACTGAAACGCCTCTGAGCTGCACAAACACGACGGCCCCCGGCATGACGCCGGGGGCCTTTGTTGTGACCTTGCTCAGGCCACCTTTGTTCGTTCTGTGGGGTCGTCCGCGCGTGTGCATCCTGCGAAGGCGGAGCGAGCCTTTGGCGCAGACAGGGTTGATGGTTTTGAAGTGCTGATGTGATGCGCACGCGAACACGAGTGGCCGTACGACTCAGTTGGTACGTTGAGACGGGACTTTGCCGTCCCCTGAGCGGATGCATAGGGGCGATGGGACAACGGGGAAGGTATCCATCCATGGCATGGGACGAATGGGAGCAGCTCAAGTCCGAGGCAGCCGACAGACACACCACTCAGATGCGGCTCAATCAACTGCCGGCGGACCCTGGTGGAGGCGGCGGCGGACAACCCGATTTCGTGGCAAATCAGGATGATTTGGGTGCCGTCGGTCACGAAGCCTTTATCCTGCATGATCTCCTCGGCAAGCAGGCGGACATCGCCGGCGCAGGAATGGACAAGCAGGGCGCCGGATCAACCATGCAGGCCGCCGGCGAGCTCAAGAATCACAACTTCACCTTTGGCTTCGCTCTGGAGACAACAGTGTCGGTGTGGGACACCCAGTTGAAATCGCTGCTGCAGGCGTGCGCCCACATCTCCAACCACCTCGACTATTCCAAGGCGTTGCACGCCAAGGACGATGCTCAAGTCGCGATTTCGCTCCACAACCGTGACGGCTCCGCCGTGCCCGCGTCAGAGCTCAACAAGTACTTCACCTGAGGGGGCAGCGGTGGACAGCCTCACATTTACGGATGTGGCCCAGGTCGACCTCGGCAAGCTTGGTGCAGCCGTTTCGGACTGGAAGAAGACCGTCGACAATCTGGAAAAACTGGCCAAGAGCGCCAGTTCCGGCATGGTGGCGAAATCGGAATCAGCCCGCTGGGCCGGGGACAACGCGGGCGTGACTCGGGCCTTCGTCAAGAAGACAGCGAAGGAATTCACCGACGCCCACGCTGAGGCGCACAGCATCTGGCAGCTCCTCGAAGACGCGCATGAACTTCTCGCGATCCAGAAGAGCATGAAGACCGCGATCGAGGTGGACGCTCCCAACATGGGCGTCAGGATCGAGGACATCGGCGGCGGTGCGGTGCGCTGGTTCTTCCCTCATGTGCGGGGTGACAGTGACGAGCACACGCAGGAGCAGCGCGACAGCGCCCAGGCACTGGCCGACCGCGTAGCCGGTTATGTGTCTCACGCCATGGAGATCGATGCCTCCATGACCCGCGCGCTCGGCAGAACCAACAGCCACGGCCTCAACGACTTCAGTGCGGACAACTACGAATCGCTGGACGATGCCGAGACGGCCCGGGCACTGGAACTGGCCAAGCTCGGCCCGAAGATGACCGACAAGCAGTACGCCGAGTTCAACAGCATCATGAAGTACAACACCAAGGATCCCGAGTTCGCGGATGCGTTCTACAAGGGGTTGGGAGGGCCGAAGCAAGCTCTGGAGTTCTTCGGTCACATGTCAATCGACAGCGCTGAACACCATGTGGGCGACAAGACACGCCTGGGCTTGACGCAGGACCTCCAGCGCAACATGGGCCTCACTCTGGCAACTGCAACCAACCCGGATGGCAACCCCGGTTACCTCAAGGATTGGGGAGCGGAGTTCCGCAGGCTGGGCACCCAAAAGATCCAACTCGAGGCACTCGCCCCAGGCACCAACTCGCCTCCGTACGGATACCAATTGCTCGGCGGTATCTTGCGGTACGGGAACTACGACCCGGAGTTCCTCAACCCTATTGCCGAGCACGTAACGCAAATGCAGAAAAAGGATCCAGCAATGTTCGCCGACGCCAAGGGCGTATACGGCGAGAACTTGTACAACCCGTCAGGGAAGGATGGCGCCGGCTACGACCCGGTGGTGAGCGTCCTGGAGGCCCTCGGCCACAGCCCAGAGGCATCGAAGGAGTTCTTCACCTCGGACCCGACGGCTTACAACGACGACGGGACAGTTAAGGCCGGAGCTCCGGACCTCGGTAAGAGCACCAATTACCTGGACTACTTCACCGACAAGGACTACGCGGGATTCCCAGGTGATCTCAATCCCCCCCAGAATCACAACCCGGCTGCGTTCCCCAAGGCCGCGACGGATTACCTGCCTGACGCACTCGGGCACGCCCTGGAGTCTGCGACCATTGGCCTCCCCTATGGCAGCGATGGTCAGGCGCCGCCTCACTCGGCCGAGAGTGCTCAGCTCGTTCACGACATCATCGACAAGTTCGGCAGCGACCCTGGTCTCGTCGACAAGCTCCCGATGAGCGACAGCCTCGGCAACATCACGGCGGAATATATGCGGGATGTTCAGGACGGGTTGAGCGACGGCTCAATCGCCACGCACGGCAGCAACGCGAATCTGGCCTACGATCCCAAAAACCCTGACTCTCTCGGCTCTGCCGACCTGAAGAACTTCCTGGGAGCAGTGGGCAAGGACCCCGACGCCTATGGCGTCATCGTAACCGCGCAGCAGGCTGTCAGCACTGATCTCATCAATGAGACCATCGCGGACCGGAGTCGCCATCCGGAACTGGCCGTTGCCGTGAACAATCAAGTCGCCCCTGGTGCTGAGATCGCCGGGATCATGGCCGAGTCTCGAACTCAGGCCGTTTACGACGACAAGATTGCAGACGACGCGAAGTTCAATGAGGGCGTCGCAACCGCAGACAAGTGGGCAGGCCGCGCCATCGGCATGGGGGTGGGGAAAATCCCCATCGCCGGCGACGCGGTCGGCTGGGTTGTCGAAGACATCCAGGAATCGGTCGTCGAGCATTACACCCGCGACTCCAGCTCTGCGGCAACAGTGGAGAGAGACGAGTTCCTGGAACAGCAACGAGCGAGCTCAGCGAGTGCAATTCACGACGAGACGTACACAGCGGCGATCCAGGCGGGAGTCGACCCGACGTATGCGGAAGATTTGGCTAATTCTGCCAGCAACCAAGCCCGAGAAAATTATGGCCTGGGTCGACAGCGAGAAGCAGGGACGGGCTGATGGCAGCGAGTAAGTTCCCAAAAGCGAGAAGGCTGAAGACTTGGGGAATCTTCGTCGCTTTGGTAGTTCTTGTATGTGGAGGATTGGCTCTCTGGAAATTCTGGCCCTCGACGGAACCCTCGGTCGCCATTCCAGGGCGCGTATGCAAGGGGAAGCTCCCCGGCCCCATCATCGCGGACCTACTACCCAAGAAGGGTGCCGCCTTCAAAGAGTCAGTGGGTGCCGATTTTGAGACACCCGAGCGCGGCACCATTCCAGAATGTCGACTCTACGCCGGTGGCCAGGGGGTCAGTATTCGCTATAACCATCTCGGCGACAGCGGCCTTGGAATCGCAAAGGAGTGGCGGGCCAAGAACGAGCAGACCGCCAACCAATCCGGCTTCTCTCCCATCCGTCTCGGCAAAGCAAGTGGGTACGCGGGACCGCAAGGTGCAGGGCTGATCATCGACTGCCCGGGGCCAACAGACAAGGCAGCCATTCTGCTCGTCGATGTCGAATATTTGCGATCTCCCAATGGGGGCAATGCGGACACTCGTGCGAAATTTGCGACGCTGGCGGCGGAGGTATCGCGAGTCACGGCTCAGGACATTGTGAAATGCGCAGGAGCCGAGGATCTTCCGGATGGGTCTCCGAGGGTTGGCTGAGCGAAGCGTGGACAGGCGTCACCGGGCGGTATTGAACGCGTGGGGCTCGTCGCTGGACGAGTGAGGTCCGTACGCCGACGGTCCCGGCGCCGGGCGACGGGCTATGCGTACCGGGGGAGGTCCCCGGTCGGGATGGTCCAGTCGCCGATGGTGACGTCCTCGCCGTACACGAACTCCTTGCGTGTGGCGTAGCGAGGACCCGCCGGGGTGGAGTGGATGTCGCAGAGCACCGCTCCCGAGCCGGTGCGCGGATCGAAGACCGCGTAGACCGGGACGCCGAGGAGGGGGTAGTCCCGCATCTTGCCCACCCAGTCGTTGTCCGGGTTCGACCGTGAGACGACCTCGATGGCAGCGAGGAGCGTGCGGGGATCGAAGGAACCCTCGCCCTCCATGTCGGACTCGGCGATCACCATCACTTCGGGGTGCCGCATGATGCCCTCGGGCGGGTGCTCCACGTCCGGGGTGCCGGTATGGGCCACCAGTTCGTCCGGCAGGACCTTTTCGAGGCGCTTGCGTACCCGCAGCACGGTGAGTTCGTGCGGTCGGGCGGGCGACATCATGTCGTGGACGATCCCTTCCTTGGTGATCTCGAACTTGCCGGGAAGGGTGTCGTCCATCGACGACACGAACTCGCGCATGACCTGGTACTGGCGGGCGTCGTGCTGCGCGTCGTCCGGGGCGATGGTCATGGTGCTCGCTCCTCGTCGTCCGTACCCGGCAGGGGTCGTCCCCTTCATGCTAGGCGGCCTCGGCGAGGTCGGTTCTGCAGTCGCGACACCGGCCTGGTTCCGGGCCGCGGAAGGCGTGGTCGCACCGGTCGCAGTTCTGGAGCGGGTCGCGGGGTCTCGCAGGCGTGGGTGCGGCGGGTAGCGGGGGCGGGAGGAGCGCGGTGAGCCGGTGAGCGAGGAAGCCTGCGGGCTGTTTCAGGTGGTCGGGCAGGTCGGTGGTGAGCGCTCGGCGTACGGCGTCGGGGTGGGCGTCCCGTTCGAGCCAGGCGGCGACGGCGGGGGTCAGGCGGCGGACGTCGTGCCCGCCCAGGAGAAGCCGGGGCTCGTCGCGGCGCAGGCCGGCGAGGAGGTCGGTGGCCGCGCGGTGGCGCTCCAGGTCGTGGGTCTGCGGCTGGGGGAGCGGAGGGCGTGGGCGCGCGGGCGGCGGTGGCGGCGGCAGCTCGAACGTCTGCTTGAACTCAGTGCGTTGAGGCATGTCGAGATTCAGGTGATGCCGACGGAGACCGAGGAGCACGCGGGTCTCGGTGGTTCGCACCAGGTGCTTAGCTGAACGACGGCACGACTGTGGCGCACAACAAGGTGCAGCTCACCAGTCGGCTGATCTCCGAGCCCAAGGAGGTCCAGATCCTTGAGATGCGTTACGGCCTGATCAGGGCGCAGGCGCTGACGCCTCGGCTGTCGCGGACCTTCATCGAGAAACTGTTGGGAGAGACATGAGTGTCAAGCCCCCCCGCTGGAGCCCCTTCCGGGCTGACGTGGGTCAAGAGCAGCTACAGCACTGCCGACGGCCCGGAGTGCGTCGAGATCGCCACGGCCGTCGACGCCGTCCACGTTCGGGACTCGAAGAGCGTTCCCGGCCCGCAGCTTGGCTTCACGCCCGGCGCGTGGACGGACTTCGTGGCGTACGCGTCCGAGCGCTGACCCCCGAGAAGCGCGCCCCGAGCCCGGTTGATCCGGGTATCGGGGCGCAGTGCTGTCAGAAGAAGCTGATCTGGTCCTCGTCAGAGGGTCGGCTGTCCCTCCGTTGGTGAGTGACGGCGGACAGGGAAGGGCCCGCCGGCTCCTCGCCCTCAGATCACCACGGCCGACTCGTAGTTGCCGGCATGCATCTGCGAGCAGAGGGCCCGGCAGCCTCCGAAGTGTTCGGCGAACTCGGGCTTGTTCTTCCACGCGTTGAGGGAGTCGACGTCCCGCCACGCTGCAAACGAGACGAAGTGATCCGGGTCATTCAGATCATGGATGAGCCGAGCCGACACGAAGCCCTCGTTCGCTTCCCTGGTCCAGGTCAGAAACCCGGTCCATCGCTCGATGAACTCCTCGGCCTTGCCCTCGGCCACATGCCAGCTCCCCGAGGCCCAGTACTTGGTCTCCTCAACCATGCGCGCGCCCCTCGTTCCTTGATCGCTGTGCTCGTCAGCCTAGGGCCGGCCCCTCGGGTGCGCGATCTCAGCGCCGCCGGCCGGATGAGGCACGACAAAGGCTCCGGACCAGTGAGGTCCGGAGCCTTCGGCCGGGCGCGCTGCCCGGTGCGTCAGCGGTCCGAGGTGACCGTGACCTTCTCGTCGTTCTTCAGCTGCTCGACGAGCTGCTTCACCTTGGCCTTGTCCCAGACCAGGTTGCCGCCCGTGCTGCCCGAGATCGGCATGTTCATCGACTTGCCCTCGCCGCCCGTGACGCCCTTCATCGCGAAGAACATCTGGCCCAGCGACCACAGGGACATGTCCTTGTCCACGATCAGCGTGTCCAGGCCCGCGCCCACCGTCGGATAGAACTTGAACGGGTTGAGGATCGTGCCCGGCGTCGCCGTCTGGCTGGCCAGGGCCGCGAGGAACTTCTGCTGGTTCTTCGTACGGTCCAGGTCGCTGTTCGCGAAGGCGTACCGCGTCCGTACGAACGCCAGCGACTGCTCGCCGTCCAGCGTCTGCTTGCCCGCCTGGAAGTCCGCGCCCGAGTTCTTGTCCTTGAAGGCCTTCGGGATGTCGATCTCGACGCCGCCGATCGCGTCCACGATGTTCGCGAAGCCCGCGAAGCCGATCTCGACGTAGTGGTCGATGTGCAGGCCGGTGTTGTGCTCAACGGTGCGGACGAGCAGTTCGGGGCCGTCCTCCGCGTAGGCCGCGTTCAGCTTGGTGTGGCGGCCCTTCGCAGGGAAGAGCTTGCCGGACTGGGAGCCCTTGAACGAGGGGATCTCCACGTCCGAGTCGCGCGGCAGCGAGACCAGCGTCGGGCCGTTGGAGCCGTCGTGCAGGATCATCATCGAGTCGGTCCGCTTGCCCTCGGCCGAGCCCGTGTGGAGCTTCTTCTTCTCCTCGTCCGACATGCCCTCACGGCTGTCGGAGCCCACGATCAGATAATTCGTGCCCTCGCCCCCGCCCGGGCGCTCGATGACCTTCGAGAGGTCGACCTCGCGCTTGAGCTTGGAGTCGGCCCAGAAGTACGTGCCTATGGACACCGCGAGCAGCAGGACGACCAGCGTCAGCGAACCGATCTTGAGCCGTCGGCGCCAGTCGGGGCCGGTGTGCGGCGGGTAGCTCTGCGGGGGTCCGCCGTTGCCGCCGCCACCGTTGCCTCCGCCCTGGCCTCCGTAGACCTGGCCCGTGTTGTAGCCGCTGTCGTAGGGGGTGTCGTAACCGTCGTCGTACCCCTGCGACTGCTGCTGCGGGACCGGTCGTCGCTGCACATGGCGCATCACGCGAGCGCCTTCGGGCTGGGAGCCCTGGCTGCCGCGTCCGTATCCATCGGGCCAATCGTTCATGCGGACCAGTGTGCAGGCCGGGGCTGCCGCCTCACAGGGGGGGTGGGAAATAGGGCCAGGGCTGTTGCCAAGCTGATGCAATGCGGCCCGACATATGGTGGGGGGCATGACAGATCTGGCCCAGCGCCCGGAATCAGAGATTCCGGGTAAGCCCACCTCGGCGTCCCGTACCACCTTGAGTCACATCATGACCGGCAGTGACACCAACCTTCTCGGCACGGTGCACGGCGGCGTGATCATGAAGCTGGTGGACGACGCGGCGGGCGCGGTCGCGGGCCGCCACTCGGGCGGGCCCGCGGTCACGGCCTCCATGGACGAGATGGTCTTTCTGGAGCCGGTGCGCGTCGGGGATCTGGTTCATGTGAAGGCCCAGGTCAACTGGACCGGGCGGTCCTCGATGGAGGTCGGCGTACGGGTGCTTGCCGAGCGCTGGAACGAGTCGACCCCCGCCGCACAGGTCGGCAGCGCCTATCTCGTCTTCGCCGCGGTCGACGGGGACGGCAAGCCGCGTCCCGTACCGGCGGTGATCCCCGAGACCGAGCGGGACCAGCGGCGCTATCAGGAGGCGCAGATCCGGCGCACGCACCGGCTGGCACGGCGCCGCGCGATCAAGGAGCTGCGCGAGAAGCGCGCGTCGGAGGGCCTGGGCGACTGACGACGAATGACCGGGGCGGAGCCCCGGACCCCGGCGGGGTTCACTATGCGCGGGTTCGCCCGGTTACGGGCAGACCACCTGGTCTCCCGTCACCGCGCCGAACTCGCCCTGGTGCTTGTCCTCCGCCCGGACCGGTGTCACACCCTTGTAGTCCGTCCCGGCCGTCACCTTCAGCGTCGGGCCCTGGCCCCTCACCTTGAGCAGTTCGCAGCCCGGCAGAGCCGCCGCCAGCGACTTCGCCGAGCGGTCCCAGCGTGGGTCGTATCTCACATACGTGCGCCGCACCTCCGCGCCGGCCCGGTTCAGCGGCGTGCGCGTCGTGTTGAAGCCCGTGGCCCTCAGCGCATCGTCGAGCCCCCGACCCATGCCGTCCGTCCGCGTCCCGTTGTAGACCTGCACCCGGATCTGCTGCGGGGCCACGTCGACCATCGTCGCCTTCGGCCCCGCCGGCCGGTGCGGCGCCAGCGGTTTGTCCTCGCGCATCATCTGGAAGAGCTTCTTCGACTTCGCCTCGTCCCACTTCACCGTGGAGCCGATGCCCTTGACGTGGTAGCCGCCGCGGACCGGCACGGACGTGAACTCCGACGAGGCCGCCGTGAAGCCCCGCATCGCCCTGCCCAGCGCGAGCAGGTCCTCCGTCCCGAAGCCCTGGTCGGCCCGGACGGAGCCGAGCATCATCGAGCTGACCTGACGGAACTTCGCCGGGTTCAGCAGCACTCCGCTGCTGGTCGCCTGGTTGATGAGCGCCGCGAGAAAGCGCTGCTGGCGCTGCATCCGGCCCAGGTCGCCCGCCCCTTCGACATGGCGCGAGCGCACGTACTGCAGCGCCTGCCCGCCGTTCAGCCTGTGCGTGCCGGCCGCGAGATCAAGACCGGTGTACGTGTCCTTCAGCGGCCGGGCCGTGCAGACCTCGACCCCGCCGAGTGCGTCCACCGTCTTCATGAAGCTGGTGAAGTCGACCTCCAGATAGTGGTCGATCTTCACCTTGGTCATCTTCTCGACGGTCCGCACGGTCAGGCTCGGCCCGCCCTCGGCGTAGGCCGCGTTCAGCTTCAGCGGGTGCGCCCCGTGGCGCTTGCCCGTCGTCCGGTCGACGTGCGCGGGGATCTCCGCGTAACTGTCCCGTGGCAGGCTCACCACACTCGCCCGCTCCCGCTCCCGCGAGATGTGGACCAGCATGATCGTGTCGGTGCAGCGGCAGGGCGCGCCGCCGAGCCGGTACTTCCGCTTCTCCGCCCGTGTGATCTTGTCGCGGCCGTCGGTGCCGACGAGCAGGAGATTCATGCCGTGGCCCGGCTCGGGCCGGTTCTTCATGTCCTTGAAGGGGTCCACCCTGGCGATACCGGTGTCCAGGCTGGTCACCACCGCGTGCCCGATGCCGCCCACCCCGAGCACCAGGACGGAGAGCGACGTCCCCACCCGCATGCCCCAGCGCGGCCGCGCGACCGGCCGTCCGGTCCTGGACTGGGCACTCGGCCGGGGACGGCGGGAGCGGGGCGGCGTGGGCACCGGGGGACACCTCCGCGAGCGACAGGGGGGAATCCCGCACACCGTAGGCCGATACGATCTGCGACCACCGGCACCGACCCGGCCGCCGCGCGTCCGTGTCCCCCATTCGCGGTAACGTGGCGACCGATGAACGCCACACCCGCCGCCACGCCCCCCGTCTCCGTGATCATGCCGGTCCTCAATGAGGAGCGGCATCTGCGTAACTCGGTCCGTCACATCCTCGAGCAGGAGTACGACGGCGAGATGGAGGTGGTGATCGCGCTCGGGCCCTCGACGGACCGTACCGACGAGATCGCCGCCGAGCTCGTATCGGAAGACCCCAGGGTCCACACGGTGCCGAACCCGACCGGCCGCACCCCCGCCGCCCTGAACGCTGCCATCAAGGCGTCGCGCCACCCGATCGTGGTACGCGTCGACGGCCACGGCATGCTGTCGGCGAACTACATCGCCACCGCAGTGCGCCTCCTCGAAGAGACCGGCGCGCAGAACGTCGGCGGCATCATGCACGCCGAGGGCGAGAACGACTGGGAGCACGCCGTCGCCGCCGCGATGACGTCGAAGGTCGGCGTGGGCAATGCCTCCTTCCACACCGGCGGCGAGGCGGGCGCGGCCGAAACCGTGTATCTGGGTGTCTTCCGCCGCGAGGCGCTGGAGCAGCAGGGCGGCTACAACGAGGAGTTCATCCGCGCCCAGGACTGGGAGCTGAACTTCCGCATCCGTGAGGCGGGCGGCCTGATCTGGTTCTCGCCGGAGCTCAAGGTCCAGTACCGCCCGCGGCCCTCCGTCAAGGCGCTCGCCAAGCAGTACAAGGACTACGGCCGCTGGCGGCATGTCGTCGCCCGCTACCACCAGGGCTCCATCAATCTGCGCTACCTCGCGCCGCCGACCGCCCTGTGCGCGGTCGCCGCGGGCATCGTCGTCGGCGCGGCCCTCACGCCCCTCGGCTTCGTCGTCCCGGCCGGCTACCTCGCGGGGATAGCCGCCGGGTCGGTCCCCGCGGGCAAGGGCCTGCCGCTCAAGGCGCGCCTGCAGATCCCTGTGGCGCTCGCCACCATGCACATGTCGTGGGGTTACGGCTTCCTGACCAGTCCGCGCGCGCTGGCCAAGAAGGTCATCGCCAGCCGCCGCCCGGCCGTGCTGACCTCGTCCGCCTGAACCGCGTACGTATAAGAGGAGAAGGGCCCGGGCGATCGCCCGGGCCCTTCTCTTGGCGAGTACGGCCTACCAGGTGAAGCCGTCCTGCACCGCCATGCACTCCTTGTCGTTGGCGCCGTTCAGCGGCCGCGCCGACGTCGGCGTCTTGTTGTCGTCCTTCGGCGCCGTCTTCGGGTAGGTCTCACCCTGGCGCCAGTCCGCGCCCACGATCAGGGTGATGCCGGTGACGTCCGTCGACTTCTTCACCGAAGTCAGGGGGATCCCGAGGGACTTGGCGACCGCCTGGGCATCGCCCTCGAGTTCGGCGTTGGAATACCGGATGACCGTCTTCGCCTGCGGATTGGTCGTGGCGTCGGCCTGGGCCCGGGTGAAGCCCTTGCCCTGAAGGATCCCGGCGACCGCCGTCGCCCTGCCCTTCGCGGCGAACTGACCGTCGCCCGAAGTGCCGTTCTGCACCATCACCGCGATCTCGCCGGGCGCCGCTGCCGGGTCCTTGGAGGCGGCCGGGGTAGTGGCCAGCTTCTTCTTCGGCGCCTTGCCGTCCAGCGGGATGTCCTCGCGGACCATCCGGAACAGCTGGTCCGCGTCGCCCGGCTGGGGCTCGACCTTGCCGCTGAAGCCCGGCCGCTGGGTGTAGAAGTTCGGCATGGTCGTCATGGTGATCCGGTCGGTCGGGACGCTCTTGAGCTCCTCGCCCAGGTCGTAGAGCTCCTTGACCGAGCCGATGCCCTTGTCGACGGTGAGCGCGCCGATCGCGGCCTCGGCGAGGTTGCGCAGCTTGGCCGGGTCGGTGAGCTTGGTGTTCTTGCGCAGCTCACGGACCATCGAGTTCATGTACATGTGCTGGGCGTGCGTACGGGCGAGGTCGGTGCCGTCCTCGAAGCCGTACCGCGTCCGCAGCCACTGGAGGGCCTGCTCGCCCTTGACCGGGTGGGTGCCCGCCTCCAGCTTGAGGCCGGAGCCCTGGCCCGTGCGGTTGCGCGAGTAGACGTTCTTCTCGACACAGACCGGGACGCCGCCGATGGCGTCGGCCATGGAGACGACACCGGCGAAGTCGATCATCATGAAGTGGTCGATGGTGATGCCGGTGAGTTCGTACCAGGTGGCCACCGTGCAGCCGGGCCCGCCGCGGCCGAGCGACTCGTTCGTCAGCGTCCAGCCGGTCGCCGCGTATGTCTTGCCGGTGTCGGGGTCCTTGCACTCGGGCATCTTGACCACGGTGTCGCGCGGCATGCTGATCACCGAGATGTTGCTGCGGTCCGCCGAGACGTGCAGCAGCATCTGCACATCCGCGAGCGGTGTCCCGCCGAAGGTGTCCTTGGCGCCGCCGAGCTCCTGGTTCTTCTTGGAGTCCCGCGCGTCCGAGCCGATCAGCAGGATGTTCAACGGCGTCTGGCCCGCCGCGTTCGCCTGGTGCTCGCGCATCTTGTCGCCGAGCGTCAGGTCGTCCTTCTTGAGCTTGCTGTTGAGGTGCTCGTAATAGAGGTATCCGGCGCCGGCAGTGCCAAGTATCAGCAGCGACAGCACGGACGCGACCCAGCGCAGTACGCGGCGCTTGCCGCGTTTCCCGCGGCGCGGGCCGCCGTGCCGGTGACCTGAGCCCGGATCGTCGCCGGAGCCCTCCGCGGTCGCGCCATCCCCCGCCTCGGCGTCCTGCTCGTCGGACCGGGCCTGACGGCCGATCCGGGTGCGGCGGCCCTTGCCGGCCGCGCCCCGCTCTCCGTACAGGCTGTCGTCCCAGCCCAGGTCACGGGCGTGCGGGACGCGGTCCCGCGTCCCCTCCCCCTGCACGCTTTTCTGTCCCACCCCGGGTCCCCCCTGTCGTTCAGGCTCGCCGCATGACCCGGTGTTCCGGCGTCACTTGGCGCACACCTGTTTGTCCGCTTCGACCTTCTGCACACCCTCCGGCGCTTTCGCCGGACCGGTGATGGGCACCCCTGCGCCCTTGAAATCGGCGCCGAGGGTCAGGGTCATGGCCTCAAGACCCACGGCGTTCTTCGTGCCCGGCTTCAGCGCCGCGGCGGGCAGACCCATCAGGTCCGCGAGCTTGCGGGCCTGGTCGGCCTGGTTCGGCGCGTACACCAGCGTCGTCGTGGCGAGCTTCTGCGGGGCGTTGCCCTCATTGCTCGACTTCAGTACGCCTTCCTCGTTCTGCAGCCAGGTCAGTGTCGCCAGCGCCGCCCCTTGTGTGTCGCTGCCGTTGAAGACCGCGACGCGGACCTTGGACGCCTGTGCCCTCGGCCCCTTGAGCAGACTCGCCTGCTGGTTCTTGGCGTCCTGCTCCTTCTGCTTCACCTCGGTGAGCGAGGTGTCGTTCTGGATCATCGAGAACAGCGGCTTGGCCTTGCTCTCGTTGAGCAGCACGGTCGCGCCGTCGGTGTTGTCGACCACCGGCACCGTGGCGAAGGTGATGTTCTTCGGGTTGACCTTCTTGAGCTCCAGACCGAGATCGCGGAGCCGGGAGATCTTGCCTATCCCGGTGTCGACGGTGAGCGCCTTGGTCGCAGCCTCGGCCAGGTCCCACATCTTGGTGGGGCTGGAGAGGGTGTCGCTCGACTTCATCTTCCGGATCAGCGAACTCAGGAACTGCTGCTGGATCTCGATCCGGCTGAGGTCGCCGCCGAAGCCCACCGAGTGACGCGTGCGCACGAACGACAGCGCCTGCTCACCCTCGATGACGTGCTTGCCCGCCGGGAGGTTGAGCTTGGAGTCCTTGTCCTTGATGTCCTTGGCGAGACAGACCTCGACACCGCCGACCGCCGTGGTCATCGTCTTGACCGCGTTGAAGTCGGCCATCATGAAGTGGTCGACGGTGACGCCCGTGAGCTCCTTGACCGTACGCATGGTGCAGCCCGGGTCGCGGCCCTCCTGGCCGAGGCTCTCGTTGAACCGCGTCCTGGTCGTGCCGCCTATGACCTTGGTGCCCTCGGTCGTCTTGGTCTGGCAGTCCGGGATGTTGGTGATCAGGTCACGCGGGATGGACAGCGCGGTCGCGTTCGTCCGGTCCTTGGAGACATGGAAGAGGATCGTGGTGTCGGCGTGCCCGACGCTGTTCTTGTCGCCGTAGCCGTCATTGCCCGCGCCGGAGCGCTTGTCCGTGCCGATGATCAGGATGTTGACGGCCTGGTCCTTGTTGAAGCCGCCGCTGCCCGCGCCCGCGACATCGACCGTGTTCAGGTTCGAGTCGAAGTGCCGGTAGACGAGATACGTGCCGACGGCTCCGGCGACCACGACGAAGGCCATCACGCCGCCCGTCCACAGCAGCGCCTTCTTCTTGCGCGACTTGGGCTGCTTGCGCTTGCGGCGGCCGACGGTGGGGGGATTCGTACCACCCGAGGCATTGCCCGTACGGCGCGAGCGCTGACCGGGTACGTCCCGGCCCGGGGTCGCCGTCCCGCGATCGTCCTCGGGACTTCTCGGGGCCGGGGTCCTCGCACCGGCGCGCCTGGATCCGCCGCTGCCCGAACCGGCGCTTCTCGACGGGGACGACTGCGGTGCGGATTGGTCCAGTCGCAATTCGTAATTGCCGGTGTGCGGGTTAAGTACCCACTGGTCGGCGGGGTCGATCTCGTCCGCCCGTCCACGGCTTTGCGCATCCACGGTTGCTTGAGTCCTCCGTCGGTGCCACGCGAGGCGCCTCCCCCGAAGGGCGCTCGGTCTTTCGATCCACTAGTGCGCGACCCGAGGTCGGAAGCACCGGATCGCGTCACACTATCCGCCCAGTTCAACGGGAAGCGACGTCCGTGACAAATTCCACGCCCCTTACAACCGGGCAATCCGCCCAATCTTCATGGACTTCCGGCACTGGCTTGGTCATCGCTTTACTCACACATGCCCACGGCGGCGTTCGTGCCGGAGAATGTCGGCGCCGGAGTCGGGCTCGCGGAACCGGTGTCGTCCGGCTTCTCGTCCGTCGGTGCTTCCGCGTTTTTGTCCTCCGCTTTTTTGTTCTTCTTGTCCTTGTCCGGGACGACGCGGACGAGCCTGTCCTCGCGCAGCCGCTTGAAAAGCTCCCTCGCCTCCGGCTCGATCAGTTCGTCACGGTTCGGGTCGGCGGAGTACGGCTGACGCGGAACCGTAAGGAATTGCACCTTTTCGGTCGGTACGTTGCGAATTGAGCGGGTCAGGTCGTACAGATCCCTCAGCGAGTCCAGTCCCGGGTCCGTCGTCAGCGACTTCGTCGCCGCGTCGAGCACCGGGTAGAGCCGGATCGGATTGAGCAGTACGCCGTTGCTCTGCACCTTCTGGACCAGCGCGCCGAGAAACTGCTGCTGGCGTTCCATCCGTTCGGTGTCACTGCCGTTGCCGATGGACTTGCGGGCCCGTACGAAACCGAGGGCCTGCTCGCCGTTCAGCTTCTGCTTGCCCGCGCGCAGCCTCAGATGCGCGTCGGTGTCGTCGATCGGCTCCTTGAGGCAGATCTCGACGCCGTGCACCGCGTCGACCATGGCCTTGAAGCCCCGGAAGTCCACCACCATGTGGTGATCGATCCGGATGCCGGTGAACCCCTCGACGGTACGGATGGTGCAGGCCGCGCCGCCGAACTCGAACGCCCAGTTGAACTGTGCGAACTGAGGCTTCGTGCGGGTGCCGTCGGGCTTGCGGCAGCTGGGGATGTCGACCATGAGATCGCGTGGGACGGACATCGCCGTCGCGCTCTGCCGGTCCGCGGCGATGTGCAGCAGGATCGTGGTGTCGGAGCGCTGACTGCCGCCGTCGTCGCGGCCGTACTTGCTGTTGCCCGCGCCGGAGCGGGTGTCCGAGCCGAGGAGAAGGATGTTCTGCGCGTCCAGGGAGACGGGCTTGGGGCGTTCCTTCTCGTACGTCTGCAGCTCGGCGGCCGCGGTGGTGTCCGTGGTGATGTTGGCGTCGAGCTTGCGGTAGAACCACCAGCCGACGCCGGCGGCGGCGAGAACGACGACGGAGGTGCCGAGGGCGGCCCAACGGAGCCAGTGGCGCTTGTGCTTGGGGGTTTCGGCGTCGGCGTCCGTACCGCCGTCTGCACCGTCACCGTCACCGTCACCGGTGCCTGCACCGTCACCGGCGTCGGCGTCCGTGCCGCTGTCAGCGTCCGCGCCGGCGTCCGCCGCTTCCGCTTCCGTACCGGCGTCCGTGCCCGGCTCCGTACCGGGGGCGGTTCTACTGGTCTCCCCGCCCGCGTCCTTGCCGGCTTCGCCGGCCCCGGCCGGGCCGTCCGGTTCGGAGGGCGTGCCAGCAGTCTCCGTCACGTCTGCGTCCATCCTTCACGGCGTCGGCGGCGCGCTGGGTCGCCGATCGCAGGACTAGACGGCGGAACCTCGCGCTTGGTTGTGCGTTGAAGCACGCGTATCGCCGATCATCCACCGGAGTTGACGCAGGATCCCGGGGGCTCGGCCCGGGTGTGCGCCACACGGGTGGACCTCAGAGGGTTGTCATACAGCGGTGTTGGTGACGCGCTCGTCCGCGATCCGCTTTTCGAGGCCCTCTTGGGGCAGTTTGCCGAGGTTACGGCACAGCACCACGGACCCGCCGGCCGCGAGCGGTGCGTACAGCCCGGCGGACAGCCCCTGCCAGGTGTCGTACGAGTGCCCGGTCAGCAAGCGCGACCCGGGCCCGAGGCCCAGCTCGGCCGCGTCCGTACGAGCCCGCTCGACCAGGCCGGCGCCGCTCAGTTCCGTATCGCCGACGACGAGCGCGGGCGCTGCCGGGTCCACCGGCGCGTACGGCGCGAAGCGGTCGCCCTGCCCGGGCACCTCCACCGCGTAGTCGGCGAAGCCCGCCGGGGGCTGCGGGAAACGTCCGCCCAGCGGGCGCAGCGCGAGCGCCACCCGCTCGCCGGAGCAGGCGCGAGCCTCCTCCAGGGTGTCAGGACCGCTGACGACGAGATCCGCGTCGGCCGGATCGCCACCCACCTCGACGCATACGCCGACCGACGAACAGGCGAGCAGCCAGACCGCGCTCTGCCAGTGCGCGGGAAGCAGCAGCGCGAGCCGGTCGCCGGGCGCGGCGGCGAGGTCGCCCTGGAGCAGATTCGCGGTCTTTGCCACCCAATTGGCGAAGGTCGCCACGGACAATTCGACACGCTCACCGGTGGCGTCGTCGTAGAAAGTGACCAAGGGGCGCGCCGGGTCCGCGGCGAGCGCGGATCGCAGCAGGTCGGCGGGGGTACGGTCGCTGGCGTTCACCCGCGCAAGGGTACGCGGCGGGGACGGGACCGTGCCTCCGTACGGGTGGCGGGGTACACCGGTCGGGCCTATGAGCCGCCGGTTTCCCGAAAGGCGGAGTGGGCGGCCCCGGCTCAGGATCGATTTCATGCGTGGATTCCTGGTTTCTTCGATCGGCGTCGCGTGCTCAACCGCACTGGTGCTTCCCCTCTGGCTGTCCTCCGGAACGGTGGCCGCGGCGCCACCGTCGCCGGATCTGCCCGGCTCCACCCAGTCGTTGCCACTGGCGGCGATCGGGGAGAGGGCGTCGGACCGGTCTCTCGGCCCGGCGACGGAAGAGGGATTGACCCAGCGTGACGTCAGACCCTTCTCCCTCCTGGGCGTCGTCTGGGACGACGCGAACGCCGAGCTGCACGGCACGGTCCAGGTCCGCACGCGGGCCGTGGGCTCCGGCCAGTGGTCGGGCTGGCTGGACGTGGAGACCCACAACGACGAGCACGGCGCGGATCCCGACAGCGCGGAGCGCGGCTCGGGGAAGGTGCGCGGTTCAACGGCCCCACTGTGGGTGGGGGAGTCGGACGGTGTGGAGGTACGCGTACGGGCGGAGAAGCCGTCCGAACCGGCCCAGCTGCCCAAGGGGCTGCGCCTCGAACTCGTGGACCCGGGCAAGATGCCGGCCCCGGAGAAACCGGCGGCGGAAGAGCCCTCGGCGGAGGGGCCCGCGGCGGACGAGCCCGCGGACCCGGTGGGCTTCGGGCCCGTACCGCGAATGCCTTTCCGCGCGGCCGCGGACGCACCGGAGACGGCACCGGACGAACTCCCGGCCCTCTCCCAGGAAGAGACGGAGGCCGAGGCGGGCCTGGAGCAGGCGGTGGGAGCTAAGCCGTACATCGGACCGCGCCCCGCCATCATCACGCGCAAGGGATGGGGCGCCGACGAGTCGCTGCGCGAGCCGGACTTCGTCTACACGAACACGGTCAAAGCAGCATTTGTGCACCACACCGCGACCGGCAACAGCTACACCTGCGCCGAGGCGCCCTCCGTGATTCGCGGTATCTACCGCTACCACGTAGTGAGCAGCGGCTGGCGCGACATCGGCTACAACTTCGCCGTCGACAAGTGCGGAAACATCTACGAAGGACGGGCGGGAGGCGTGGCCAAGGCCGTCCTCGGCGCACACACCCTTGGTTTCAACACCGACAGCATGGGAATCGCCGTGCTCGGCACGTACAGTTCCTCCACTCCGCCGGCGGCCGCGGTCACCGCGATCGCCAAACTGACGGCCTGGAAGCTCGGGCTGTTCGGAGGCAATCCGCTCGGCAAGGTGCTGCTGACGTCCGGGGGGAGCGGCAAGTACGAGAAGGGCGCGAAGGTCACCTTCAACGTCATTTCCGGGCACCGGGACGGATTCCTGACGGAGTGCCCGGGAGCCCTGCTCTACGCCAAGCTCGGCGCGGCCCGGAGCGCTTCGGCTACATACCAGGGTCGCTGACGGGCGGGGTGTGTGCCCATCCAACTGCATACACTGCCGGTCTCCAACGATTGACCATGCCGGCCCCAGCAGGAAGCAGAGACGACAAGGTGACAGAAGCGATCCTCCTGGTCGGCGGCAAAGGCACCCGACTGCGTCCGCTCACCGTCAACACTCCGAAGCCGATGGTTCCGGCGGCGGGCGTACCGTTCCTGACGCATCAACTGGCGCGGGCAAGGGCGGCGGGGGTCGAGCACATCGTGCTGGCGACGTCGTATCTGGCGGAGGTCTTCGAGCCGTACTTCGGCGACGGCTCGGCGCTCGGGCTCCACCTGGAGTACGTCACCGAGGAGGAACCGCTCGGCACGGGCGGCGCGATCCGCAATGTCGCGTCCCGGCTGCGGTCCGGCCCCGACGAGCCGGTGCTGATCTTCAACGGCGACATCCTGACGGGCCTGGACATCGAGGCACTGGTCGCCACACACCGGTCCTGCGGCGCGGACGTCTCGCTGCACCTGACGCGGGTCGAGGACCCCCGGGCGTTCGGTCTGGTCCCGACGAACGCCGACGGGCGCGTCCGGGCCTTCCTGGAAAAGCCCCAGACGGCCGAGGAGATCGTCACCGACCAGATCAACGCGGGGGCGTACGTCTTCCGCCGCTCGGTCATCGACACGATCCCGGTCGGCCGTCCCGTCTCCGTGGAGCGCGAGACCTTCCCCGACCTGCTCTCCTCCGGGGCGCACCTGCAGGGCATGGTCGACTCCACCTACTGGCTCGACCTCGGGACCCCCCAGGCCTTCGTCCGCGGCTCGGCCGACCTGGTGATGGGCCGCGCACCGTCCCCGGCGGTCCAGGGCCGCTGCGGCGACCGCCTGGTCCTGCCGAAGGCCACGGTGGCCCCCGACGCGAAACTGACCGGCGGCACGGTCATCGGAGCTAACGCGGTGATCGCCGAGGGCGCCCGCATCGACGGCAGCGCGGTCCTCGACGGCGCGATCGTGGAGGAGGGCGCGGTCGTCTCCGCCTCCCTGATCGGCGCGGGCGCACGTATCGGCGCCCGTACGGTCCTGTCGGGCGTGGTGATCGGCGACGGCGCGGTGGTGGGCCCGGACAACGAACTCCGCGACGGCGCGAGGGTGTGGTGCGGCGCGGTCCTTCCGGCGTCGTCCGTCCGCTTCTCTTCGGACCAGTAGTCGGGGCGCCGCGCGCGACCGGCCCGTACCCTCATACACCGTGGCAGGACGCTTCGCACCGAACCGACCCACCCGCACCAGCGTGCGCGGCGGTCACACCCCCCTGCCCAAGGCCGTCCCCCGCCAGGCCACCGCCTCCCGCACCCGCCGCTGGACACCCCCCGGCCCCCTTGACCTGGGTCTCGTCCTCGGGCCCCTGCGCCGCGGCCCCGCCGATCCCACCTTCCGTACGTCCCCCGACGGCTCCGTCTGGCGCGCCAGCCGTACGCCCGCAGGGCCCGGCACGCTCAGGGTCGCGCTGCGGGCGGACAGCGGCACCGCAGAGGCCAAGGCGTGGGGCCCCGGCGCGGAGTGGCTGCTCGACCAACTGCCCGCGATGCTCGGCGAAGGGGACGATCCCACCGCCTTCACCCCCCGCCACCGCCTCGTCGCCGTGTCCCAGCACCGCCGCCCGGGCCTGCGGCTGACGCGTACCTCGCTCGTCCTGGAAGCCCTGATCCCGTCGATCCTGGAGCAGAAGGTCACGACGGACGAGGCGTACCGGGCCTGGCGGCTGCTTGTCCGCAAGCACGGCGAGCCCGCTCCGGGCCCGGACGAGCGGCTGCATGTCATGCCCGACCCCCGGACCTGGGCACTGATCCCGTCCTGGGAGTGGCACCGCGCGGGCGTCGACAACAAGCGGGCCTCCACGATCCTGCGCGCCGTCCGCGTCGCCCGCCGACTGGAGGAGGCCGCGGCGATGGAGCCCCAACAGGCCCAGGAACGGCTGGAGTTGATCCCCGGCATCGGCCCCTGGACCTCCGCCGAAACCATCCAGCGCAGCAACGGCGCCCCCGACGCGGTGACCGTCGGCGATCTGCACCTGCCCGGCATCGTCGGCTACGCGCTCGCGGGCGACCGCCACGCCGACGACGCCGCGATGCTCGAACTCCTGGCCCCCTACGCGGGCCAGCGCCACCGCGCCGCCCGCCTGATCCTCCTGAGCGGCCGCACCCCGGCCCGCCGCACCCCGAAGATGCCGCGCGGCGACATCGCGAGCCTGTAGAACGCCGGGCAGAAGGACTTCATGGCCTGCCGACCTGGACCCTGCTCACCCTGGAGGGCCGCTGGAGCGAGGGCGGTACGCACACGTACAACCTCGGCTTCAACGCCTATCTCGACGCACTGCCCGACGACGCGATGGTCGTACGGGTGCTGTACCACTCCTGACGCACGGTCGGGGTCACCGCACCTCGATGAAGTCCCCCGCGTCCCGCGCCGGCCGCTCCTTCGCCGGTGCGGCCGCGTGCCCCACCGCCACCGCCCCCATCGGGTCCCACCCCTCCGGAAGCCCCAGCACCTCCCGTACGACGTCCCGGCAGAACATCGTCGAGGACACCCACGCCGAGCCAAGCCGCTCGCCCGCCAGCGCCACCAGGAAGTTCTGGACGCCCGCGCCCGCCGCGACCACGAACATCTCGCGTTCGGCGGCGTCCCGGCGCTCGTCGCCGTAGTGGTGCGAGCCGTCCATCACCAGGCACGGCACCACCAGGTACGGCGCGCGTCGCAGCACCTCGCCGCGGCGGACCCGCTTCGCGACGGACTCCTCCGACTTGCCGTCGCGGCGCAGGTCGGCGATCCACGCGTCCCGCATGGCGTCCAGCAACTCCGTGCGAGCCGAGGCAGATTCGAGCAGGACGAAGCGCCAGGGCGTCGTGTGGTGCGGCGCGGGCGCCGTGACGGCCGCGGCGACGGCCCGCCGGACCGCACCCCCGTCCACCGGCTCGTCGGTGAACTCGCGGACCGTACGCCGCAGGGTCACCGCCTCCCGTACGGCCTCGGAGGTCCCGAGCCGGAACATGTCGTCCGCGGCAACTCGCACCATCGCACGCGCGCCGTCTTCGCCGCCCACCAGATGAGCCAGGCCCCTCACCACCGCGACCGGCAGCCCCTCCGCCTTGCCCTTGACCAGGTCGCCCGCCGCGGCCAGTTCGTCCGCCGTGGCGACGACGGTCGCGCTCAGCGGATTGCCATGCGCGTCGCTGCCGCCGCGCAGGTCGTCCAGGACCCGCACGCCCGCCGCGCCGATCGCGACATCGGTCAGACCGTTGCGCCAGGGCCGCCCGAACGTGTCCGTGACGATCACGCCGACGTCCACGCCGAGCGTCTCCCGCAGCCCCTCGCGGATCGCCCGCGCCGACGCGTCGGGATCGGAGGGCAGCAACAGCACGGTCCCGGCAGGGGTGTTGGAGGCGTCGACCCCGGCCGCGGCCATCACCAGGCCCTGCCGGTTCTCGACGATGCGAAGGGTGCCGCGGCGCGCCACCACCCGTACCGTCTCCGCGTCGATGGCGGCCTCGCGGTCGTCCGCCGCGACGACCCGCCCCTCCGCCTTGCTCACGATCTTGGACGTGACCAGCAGGACATCGCCGTCCACGAGACCCGGCTCGGTCGCGGAGATCAGCTTGGCGAGGTCGTCGCCCGGCCGTACCTCGCCGACACCGGGCAGCGCCCAGACGCTGTACGACGGCGAGCTCACGCCCGTACCTCCTCGGCGAGCGCCAGCGCCTGGCGCGCCATCCCGGCAGCCGCGTCCGCGTCCGTCATCAGCAGCGGCACGGCCCGGCAGCGGATCCCCGCCTCCTCGACCTCCGCCACCGCGCCCGCGTCGACCGTGTCGACGAGCCAGCCGTCGAGCAGCCCGGAGCCGTAGTGCCGGGCGACGGCCGCGGCGGTCGCCTCGACGCCGACCGCGGCGAGCACCTTGTCGGCCATCCCGCGCACGGGCGCGTCCCCGACGATGGGGGACAGCCCCACCACCGGGACGCCCGCGTCGGCGATGGCCTCGCGGATCCCCGGCACCGCCAGGATCGTGCCGACGCTGACGACGGGGTTGGACGGCGGGAAGACGATGACGTCGGCCGCGGCGATCGCCTCGAGCACACCCGGCGCGGGCTTCGCCTGGTCCGCGCCGACGGGCACGACCGCCTCCGCGGCCACGGACGCCCGCAGCTTCACCCAGTACTCCTGGAAGTGGATGACCTTCTTCTCGCCATCCACCTCGACGGCGACATGCGTCTCGACGCGGTCGTCGGACATCGGCAGCAGCCGCACGCCCGGATTCCAGCGGGCGCACAGCGCCTCGGTGACGGCGCTGAGCGGATAGCCCGCCGCGAGCATCTGCGTACGGACGATGTGCGTGGCGAAGTCACGGTCGCCGAGACCGAACCACTCGGGGCCCACGCCGTACGCCGCGAGCTCCTCCTTGACCCGGAAGCTCTCGTCCGTACGCCCCCAGCCCTGCTCTTCGTTGATGCCACCGCCGAGGGTGTACATCACGGTGTCGAGGTCGGGGCAGACCTTCAGCCCGAACAGATGGATGTCGTCACCGGTGTTGCCGATCACCGTGACGTCCGCTTCGGGCGCGGCCTGCTTGAGACCGCGGAGGAAACGGGCGCCGCCGATGCCGCCGGCCAGAACCACAATGCGCATGGACAGCAGTTTGTCAGGCGGGTACGGCATCCCGGTCGGCCGGGGAGCACTGGGAGCTGTGCATCGGCATATCGGTCAGGCCCGGGTGGTAGACGTGCAGGCTGACGGCAGGCTCGAGCGAATCATTGACCACCTCGTGCACATATCCGGGCGCGAACACCCGCTGCGCGCCCGCGGCCAGCGAGCGGGACGTCTGCTCGGTGCGCTCGGTGAGCTCGCCGTCGAGGACGGTCAGCACGCCGGAGGACAGGCCGTGGTCGTGCAGTCCGCTGCCCTGACCGGGGACCCAGGACAGCAGCCACACCTCGTAGCCGGGGCCGGTACGCAGCCGGTGGTACCAGCGGGTCGTGGTGTCGTACTGGACGAGGTGGGCCCACTGCGCGCGGTCTGCGGCGATGGAGCGGGCAAGACCGACGAAGTCGGCGACGGTGGCCGGGTGCTCCCGGGCGGGCTGGAGAAGGTGCTGTACGGCGAGGATGTCGCCGGCGATCTGGAGGTCGCTGTCGCTGTTCATGGGTGCGGTGGTTCCTCGGCAGAGAGTGCAGGGGGTCGCAGGACATGCGGGTTGAGCTACATGCGGAGAAGAAGCCGGAGCGCTACGGGCGCATCAACAGCTGGAACAGCAACAGCGGGCCTGGACAGCGCTGCGGAACCCACGGAGCGGGGTCGCGAGGTGCGCTGAGGTCGCTGGCATGGGATCAAAGGTGACGGGTGGGTTCTTTACTTGTCAACCCAATGCCCGATTTGGCGGCAATGTTTCACCTCATCCGGTTACTCCGCCCGGAGAAAGGTTTGTGCACTCGCGACCCGGGAGACATGGCGCAGCAACCGCGCTCGCAAACGCCGCTACAGGTCCCGTGATCGGACTGTGATCCGGATCGCTTAAATGGCTGGATCGCAACATGATCGAACCCTGCGGCGTCTTCTCCCGTGACAGGGGGTCGCGGGCAGGCGCCGCTGGCAAGTGCCAGGTTTTTGGTGATTTGCACACTTTCCGCATAGCTTTGGTTCCGCAGAGTGAATACCGGGCCCAATAGCAGATCTCGGCTTGACTGGCCCGGAGCACCGCACTTGTAATTTCACTCGTGTCGTTCGGCCGAAATCGATAACGGCAAGCAACACCACGGGGACGCAAAAACAGACGAGGGGCGCACATGACCGAGCTGTTCGAACAACTGCTGGTCGAGGACGCGGACGAGGAACTCGGCTGGCAGGAGCGCGCGTTGTGCGCCCAGACCGATCCCGAGTCCTTCTTCCCCGAGAAGGGCGGCTCGACCCGCGAGGCCAAGAAGGTCTGTCTCGCCTGCGAGGTCCGCTCCGAATGCCTCGAGTACGCCCTCGCCAACGACGAGCGATTCGGTATCTGGGGCGGCCTGTCCGAGCGCGAACGCCGCCGGCTCAAGAAGGCCGCCGTCTGAACACCGCACGGATACCCGAGACCGAGACCAACGCCCAGACCTCCACAGAAGCCCGACCAAACACCACAAGTCAGTACGTAAACCACGGTCCGCCGACTGCGCAGTCTCAGCAGTCGGCGGACCGCTCTGGTACCAGCCGTTAGTGTGGGGCCCCGTCCGAGACGCTCCAACGCCCCTACGGGGCGACCCCCCGGCCGGAGGGCCCCTACCTCGATGTCCGCCACCACAGCCGCGTTCGCCCCAGCGCATCCGCCAGAGTTCCCGCGGCATGTCGTCACCGCCGTGCTCGTCTCCCACGACGGCGCGCGCTGGCTTCCCGACGCCCTCGCCGGACTCATCGGCCAGGAACGCCCCGTACAGAACGTCATCGCCGCCGACACCGGCAGCGCCGACGACTCCGCGCGGCTGATCACCGAAGCGCTCGGCGCCGAACGCGTACTGCACCTGGCACGCCGCACCGGATTCGGCACCGCCGTCGAGGAAGCCGCCCGCACCGCGGGCGTTCTCACCCCCGACGACCTGCCCTATCTGAAGCGGCCCAGCGGCTGGGACCCCGTCAGCAGGACCTGGCGCGACGACGCGTACGACATGCCCGAACTCCCCTACGGGGAACCCGTCCAGTGGCTGTGGCTGCTCCACGACGACTGCGCGCCCGCCCCCGACGCCCTGGCCGAACTCCTGCGCGTGGCCGACTCCGACGAACACGCCGCGATCATCGGACCCAAACTCCGCGGCTGGTACGACCGCAAGCAACTGCTCGAAGCAGGCGTCTCCATCGCCAACAGCGGACGCCGCTGGACCGGACTCGACCGCCGCGAACAGGACCAGGGACAGCACGACCAGATCCGCACCGTCCTGTCCGTCTCCTCCGCCGGCATGCTCATCCGCCGCGACGTCTTCGAACAGCTCGGCGGCTTCGACCGGCGACTGCCCCTCATGCGCGACGACGTCGACCTGTGCTGGCGCGCCCACGCCGCCGGCCACCGCGTGCTCATCGCACCCGACGCCGTCTTGCGGCACGCCGAAGCCGCCGCCCGCGAACGCCGCACCGTCGACTGCGCGGGCCGCTCCGTCGCCAGCCCCCACCGCGTCGACAAGGCCGGCGCCGTCTACACCCTGCTGACGAACGCACGCACCGTCGCCCTCCCCTATGTCCTGCTGCGCATCGTCCTCGGCACGCTGCTGCGCACCCTCGCCTACCTCGTCGGCAAGGTGCCCGGCCAGGCCGTCGACGAAGTCATGGGACTCTTCGGCACCCTGCTGCGGCCCGAACGGATCATCGCCGGACGCCGCAGAAGAGCCAGGCAGGGCGGCTCGGTGGAGGCGGGCGAACTGCGCCCCCTCTTCCCGGCGCCCGGCGCGACCGTCCGCGCCACCGTCGAACAGGTCGCCGGCCACATCGGCGGCGGCTCCGATGCCGACTCCGGCGGCTCACGCCACGGCGCCGTCGAATCAGGACCGGGCGGTGACGACGCCGACTTCCTGGAGATCGAGCAGTTCGCGCGCCTGAAGAAGATCGCCCGCAAGCCCGGTCCTGTCCTCTTCGCCGTGCTGCTCCTCGTCTCCGTCATCGCCTGCCGCGACCTGTTCGGGGGCGGATCGCTCGCGGGCGGCGCCCTGCTGCCCGCGCCCTCCGACGTCTCCGACCTCTGGTCCCGGTACGCGGACAACTGGCACCCCCTCGGCACCGGCGGAACCCAGACCGCGCCCCCCTACCTCGCGGTGCTCGCGGCCCTTTCCAGCCTCTTCCTCGGCTCCACCGGCTTCGCCCTGACCGTGCTGCTCGTCTGCTCGGTCCCGCTCGCCGGACTCAGCGCGTACTTCGCCTCCCGCCCCATCGTCGAATCCCGGCTGCTGCGGGCCTGGGCGAGCATCGCGTACGCCTTCCTGCCCGCCGCCACCGGCGCACTGGCGACCGGACGTCTGGGCACCGCAGTCCTCGCGATCCTGCTGCCGCTCACCGCCCGCGCGGGCGTCGCGGCCCACGGACTGCGCATCAGCGGCAGCGGGCGCGGCAGCTGGCGTGCCACCTGGGCCTACGCGCTCCTGCTCACCCTCGCGATGGCGTTCACCCCCATCGTGTGGCCGCTCGCGCTCGTCCTGGGCATCGCCGTACTCGTCCTGCGCCGCGACGACATCACGGCGTACGGGCTGCGCTTCGTCGCCGCCGTCGGCACCCCGCTGCTGGTCCTTGCGCCCTGGTCGCTCACCCTGCTGACAGGGCCGTCGGGCTTCATCCGCGAAGCGGGGCTCGAATTCGGCAACGGATCGGCCTCCGCCCTCGACCTCCTCGGCATCAGCCCCGGCGGCCCCAAGGCCGCGGGCGGGATCCTGCTCATCGGCATCGTGCTCGCGGCGCTGGCCGCCCTGCTGCGCGGCGAGCGGCAGTTCGCGATCCGTGCCTCCTGGGCCGTCGCGCTGACCGGACTGATCTTCGCGGTGATCGCCAACGGCTCCGGCTGGGCCGGACCCGCCACCCTCGTCTACGGCGTCGCCCTGCTGGCCGCAGCCGTCCTGGGCGCGGAAGGCGGCCGTACCCGCGTCGCCGCCCAGAACTTCGGCTGGCGCCAGCCCGTCGCGGCCCTCATCGCACTCGCCGCCGGTATCGCGCCCCTGCTCGCCGCGTTCAACTGGATGATCGGAGGTGCCGCACACCCGCTGGAGCGGCGCGACCCCGTCCAGGTCCCCGCCTTCGTGGCCGAGGAGAGCGACACCCGCGACCAGCCGCGCACCCTCGTCCTCGGCGGAACATCCGCCGCCAAGGTCTCGTACAGCCTCGTACGCGGCTCCGGCGGGCGGCTCGGCGACGCGGAACTGGCGCGGGCGGGCGGCAGCGACGCCCGGCTTGACAAGATCGTCGCGAACCTCGTGGCGGGCTCCGGCGCCGACCAGACCAGCGAGCTGAGCGGCTTCGCCATCCGTTACCTGCTCGTACGCGACGGAGCACCCCGCCAGACCAGCCGCGTCCTCGACGCGACGCCCGGCCTGAGCAGGCTCAGCCAGCTCGACGGCAGCGCACTGTGGCGCGTCGACCGCCAGGTCGCGCGGGCCACCATCGTCAGCGGCAAGGGCGACCCGCTGCCCGTCGCGTCCGACGCCGTCGAGGCACACGCCAAGATCCCCGCGGGGGCGGCGGGCCGGGTGCTGCGCATCGCGGACCGCGCGGACGCCGGCTGGCAGGCCACCCTCGACGGACGCGTACTGAACAAGACGGTCGTCGACGGCTGGGCCCAGGGCTTCGAACTCCCCGCCGAGGGCGGCCGGCTCGACCTGTCCTACGACGACCCCGTCACGCACTCTGGCTGGATCTGGGCGCAGGGCGCGCTCGCGCTGGTGCTGCTGGTGCTCGCGCTGCCGGGCAGGCGCCGGGAGATCGACGACGATCTGCCCGCCGAGGAGATCGCCGTACCCGCGCAGGCGGTGGAGGGCGAAGGGCGCAGGGCACGCAGGCTGCGCGCCCAGGCGGAGGCGGAGGCGGAGTCCTCGCAGGAGGAGACCGAAGCGGATCCGTACGCCCAACTCCCCACCGACCAGGACGCCTTCGCGCAGCACGGGCAACAGGCGTACGAGCCGCAGTCCTTCGAGGAACCGCGGTCCTTCGACGAGCAGGCGCCGTACGCGGCTGTGCCTCAGCAGCAGCAGTACGGCGAGTGGGACGCGCAGTCGTACGCGGACGGCGGATACACGGCCCCGTACGGCAACGAGCAGTACCAGGGGGCTCAGTACGGCGGTGAGCAGCAGTACGGCGGCGAGCAGTACCAGCAACAGCCGTATCAGGCCGACCAGTACCAGGACCCGTACCAGAACACGGGCTACGGCGACGGGCAGTACCAGGAGGGGCAGCAGTACGACCCCTACGCCTACGGCGGCGAGAGTGACCAGCAGCCCGGCCCGAACGGAACGAACGGCACCACCGGCAACGCGACGCGAGGCGAGTCAGAGTGAACCGCACAACCATCTCCCTGCTCGCGACCGCCACCGCACTCGCCGCGATCACCGGCCTCGCCGCGCTCACCGCGCCCAGCAGCGGCGCCGAGACCGAGGCGAAGGCCCCGGCGCGGCTGCCCGTCGAACGCTCCAGCCTGCTCTGCCCCGCGCCCAGCACCTCCGAGCTCGCCGAGACCGCGTACACCTCGTTCACGCCGGCGGGCAAGAGCGGTGACGCCAAGGACGGCACGGCCGAACTGAAGCCGTCCGCCGCCGTACTGGCCGAGACGGACACCGCCCCGGCCAAGGACAAGACCAAGAAGGGCGACGCGGCGAAGGGCGCGAAGGGGGCCAAGGACGCGAAGAAGCCGGCGCCCGACAAGGCGGTCCTTGCGCTGAAGGAGCCCGGCAAGCCCGTCGCCGCCAAGGCGAGCGGCGGCGAGGCCCCCGCGCTCGTCGGGACGGCCACCGGCCGCCTCGCGCCCGGCTGGAGCGCCCAGCAGACCACCACGGAGACCGCGGGCGACGCGCGCGGCCTGCTCGGCGTCAGCTGCACCGGGCCCGACACCGACTTCTGGTTCCCGGGCGCGTCCACTGCCAAGGAACGCCACGACTACGTCCACCTCACCAACCCGGACGACACCCCGGCCGTGGCCGACATCGAGCTGTTCGGCAAGGACGGTGCGCTCAAGACCACGCTGACCGAGGGCATCCCGGTCCCGGCCGGGTCGAGCGTCCCCGTGCTGCTGTCCACCCTGACATCCGACCCGGCCGCCGATCTGACCGTCCATGTCACCACCCGTACGGGCCGCGTGGGCGCCGTGCTGCGCGCCGCCGACGACAAGGCGGGCAGCGACTGGCTCACCGCATCGGCCGACCCGTCCGGCACCGCCGTGCTGCCGGGCATCCCCGCGGACGCCACGTCGGTACGCCTGGTGGCCTTCGCGCCCGGCGAGGACGACGCCGACCTCAAGGTGCAACTCGCGGGCCCGGGCGGGAAGATCGTCCCGGCAGGACACGAGACGCTGCACGTCAAGTCGGGGATGACCGCGAGCGTGGACCTGCTGGACGTGACCAAGGGCGAGGCCGGGTCCCTGATCCTCAGCCCGTCCCAGAGCGGCCGGGCGACGCCGGTGGTGGCGGCGCTGCGTGTCGTACGCGGCAAGGGCGACAAGCAGGAGGTCGCCTTCATTCCGGCGGCCGCGCCGGTGGGGGAGCGGGCGAGCGTCGCCGACAACCGCGCCAAGGGCTCGACGCTCTCGCTGACCGCCCCGGGCGCGGCGGCCGAGGTCAAGGTCACCGCGTCGGCGGGCACCGAAGGCGGCACCCAGGTCGTCAAGACGTACAAGGTCAAGGCGGGCACGACCCTGGCGGTCGTCCCGCCGGTGCCCGCCGGGCTGAAGGGCTCGTACGCGCTGACCGTGGAGACGGTTTCCGGCGGCCCGGTGCACGCCTCGCGCACGCTGGCGCTGCCGAAGGACGGGATCCCGATGTTCACGGTGCAGACGCTGCCGGACGACCGGGGGACCGTGGCGGTGCCGGAGGCGGAGCAGGACCTGTCGGTGCTGGACGACTGAGGGCGCGGGGAGGTCTGAGAGGGCTGAGGGCCCGGTCAGTCCTGCCCGTACCGCGGGTCCACCGACTCCGGAGACAGCCCCAGCAGCTCCGCCACCTGCTCCACGACCACCTCGTGCACCAGCAGGGCCCGCTCGTCGCGGTTCTTCGTACGGATTTCGACGGGCCGCCGGTAGACCACGATCCGTGCCGGGCGCCCCTTGTCCGCCGGGGCCGAGCTGCCCAGCGGCACGGAATCCTCCGGTGCGCCCGGCACGTCCAGCACGAGAAAGTCGACGTCGGCCAGCTGCGGCCAGCGCCGTTCCAGCCGCTCCACCGAGTCCTGCACGAGGTCACGGAAGGACTCGGCGCGGCTCGCGGCCAGGGGTACCTGGGGAGGGGCGACCGGCCCTCGCATGCCGCGGCCGTGGCGGTCGCGACGGCGCGGCCGTGGCTCGGTCGGGCGGGGCGGTACAGGACTGTCCATCACTGACGCAGCGTAGCTCTCCAGGGCGCGCGGCGATCGCATGCGCGCGCCGGGTCGAAAGCCTGTCGTTAATTGAACATTCCGGCCAAGCTTGCGTCCGATTGAATATCTCCTCGCGATCGCGGATCTCATCGTGATTGACCTCATTTACGCCAAGTCATGACCGGATCACGAGCGGTGGCTGCGTGTGGGCTTCTCTTTCCGTGCAGGTCAGGCCAGTTGCTCGGGGAGCCGATATGTCGGGTGTCACACCACGACACGGTGGAGTGACCTGGTGGAGAGTCGTCGCAGCCCGCTCAAGAGTGCGGTACCGTCCAACGTCGTGAGCCCTGTACGTCGCTGTTCGCGCACCGCGTGCGGCCGCCCCGCCGTCGCGACACTGACGTACGTCTATGCCGATTCGACCGCGGTCCTCGGCCCGCTCGCCACCTATGCCGAGCCCCACTGCTACGACCTGTGCGCCGAGCACAGTGAGCGCCTGACCGCCCCGCGCGGCTGGGAGGTCGTGCGGCTCACCGACGGCTCCGCCCCCGCCCGCCCCAGCGGCGACGATCTCGAAGCGCTCGCCAATGCGGTACGGGAAGCGGCGCGCCCCCAGGGGCGTACGGCCGAGGCGGGCGCGCAGAACGGCCGCCGTACGGCGGATCCGAGGGAGGTCGCGCGCCGCGGCCATCTGCGGGTGCTGCGTTCCCCCGACTCCTGAGCGAGCCTTTTCGGCTCCCGTCCCGTGCGCACGGCGGCACTGGGCTGAATGCTCCCCCAGCCTGTGCGGGTACGTTGAGGCTTTGAGGTGACCGCAGAGACTTCAGGGACTTTCAGGAGGGTTGGGCCCGTGACTGCTGATCTGTCGCAGATCGTGAAGGCGTACGACGTCCGCGGGGTGGTGCCGGATCAGTGGGACGAGGCGCTGGCCGAACTGTTCGGGGCGGCCTTCGTCCAGGTGACGGCCGCGGAAGCGATCGTCGTCGGCCACGACATGCGGCCGTCGTCGCCGGGGCTCTCGGGGGCGTTCGCGCGGGGGGCCGCGGCCAGGGGCGCGGACGTCACACTGATCGGACTCTGCTCGACCGACCAGCTGTACTTCGCTTCGGGGCACTTCGGGCTGCCGGGTGCGATGTTCACGGCCTCGCACAATCCGGCGCAGTACAACGGCATCAAGATGTGCCGCGCGGGCGCCGCGCCGGTCGGCCAGGACACGGGCCTGGCGGACATCCGCCAACTGGTCGAGTCCTGGTCCGAACAGGGCGCGCCGGAGCCGGTGGCCGAGCCGGGCAAGGTGACCGAGCGCGACACGCTGACCGACTACGCGGCGCATCTGCTCTCGCTCGTGGACCTGTCGGCGATGCGCCCGCTCAAGGTGGTCGTGGACGCGGGCAACGGCATGGGGGGCCACACGGTCCCCACGGTCTTCGGCGCCCTGCCCGTCACCCTCGTACCGATGTACTTCGAGCTCGACGGCACCTTCCCCAATCATGAGGCGAACCCGCTGGACCCGGCGAACATCGTCGACCTGCAGGCCCGCGTCCGGTCCGAGGGCGCGGACCTGGGCCTCGCCTTCGACGGGGACGCGGACCGCTGCTTCGTCGTCGACGAGCGCGGCGAGGGCATCTCGCCGTCGGCGATCACGGCGCTGGTCGCGGCGCGCGAACTGGCGAAGCACCCCGGCGGCACGGTGATCCACAACCTGATCACGTCGTGGTCCGTCCCGGAGGTCGTGCGCGAGAACGGGGGAACGCCGCAGCGCACGCGGGTCGGCCACTCCTTCATCAAGGAGGAGATGGCCCGTACGGGAGCGATCTTCGGCGGCGAGCACTCCGCGCACTACTACTTCCGCGACTTCTGGAACGCGGACACGGGCATGCTGGCGGCCCTCCACGTCCTGGCGGCGCTGGGCTCGCAGGAGGGCACGCTGTCGGCGCTGGTCGCGCAGTACGACCGCTACCGGGGCTCGGGCGAGATCAACTCCACGGTCGACGACCAGGCGGGCCGCACGGCGGCGGTGAAGGCGGCGTACGGGTCGCGCGACGACGTGACGATCGACGAGCTGGACGGCCTGACGGTCTCGACGGAGGACTGGTGGTTCAACCTCCGCCCGTCGAACACGGAACCGCTGCTGCGGCTGAACGTGGAGGCACGGGACGACCAGACGATGGCAAAGGTGAGGGACGAGGTGCTGGGGCTGGTCCGGGGGGCGTGAGGCACTGTGGGGGCGGGGCGGCGCTGCGTTTGCGGCACGCGGAGGAATCCGGCCACTCCCACCTCCGCGACGCCCGCCCGCCGCTGGGTCTTCCGGTCCCGTCCGCCGAGCGGCAGCCCCCGGGCGGCCGTCGGCGGGGCTGGGGTGCGGTCGTCTGCCCGCCCGAACCACGCCCGCGGCTCGGCCGAGCCCCCTCGGCCGGTCTTCTGGTCCGTTCTGCCGAGTGAGCGGCAGCCTCCTCCACGGCGTGGGGCGGCCGTCGGGGATCTGTGGTCCGGTCGGCTGCCCGCCCGAACCAGGCGCGCCTCTACGGCGCACGCCCGCCGCTCGGCCCTGCCCGCGGCCTTCCGGTTCCGTCCGCCGACGGAGTGGCGCCCAACCCACGGCGCGAAGCGGCGGTACGTGGGGCTGCAGTGCGGGCGGCTGCCCGCCGGAACCAGGGTCGCCTCCGCGGCGCACCGCCGCAGCCCGCCCGGACCCGCCGCCCGCCCGTGCGGCTCACGCCCGGCGCCACTCCCCCCGGGTGGCGTAGGCCGACGGCTCACCCCGGCCGCCCATGTCCCGGCGGCGCGAGGCTGCCGCCCCAGGGGCCCGGGGGCCCGCCCCCCGGTTTCGGGAAGGGCGGGTGTGGGGAGAACCGCCCCCCCGTACCCCCAGAACGCGCCGCACCCCTCCCCCCAGCGGTACGCTGACGTGGCCCGATCCGCAGACCCGCGACCGCCCGTCCGACCCGCGGCCGCACCGCGCGAACCGCGGCCCGCAAGCGACCCGCACGCAAGTGACCGCGCCGCCCACCCGAAGGGACACCCCCGCACATGCCGCTCGAAGCCGGCCTCCTCGAGATCCTCGCCTGCCCCGCCTGCCACGCCCCCCTCAGCGACAGCTCCGCAGCCGAGACCCCCGAGCTGATCTGCACCGGCAAGGACTGCGGCCTGGCCTACCCCGTACGGGACGGAATCCCCGTCCTCCTCGTCGACGAGGCACGTCGCCCCGCCTGACCGACAACCGCACGGCGATCGGAGGCCCAACCCCATGCTCGACGAGTCACTCCTCGACGCCCCGGAAGCCCTGGCCCGCGCCGATCGCCGCGGACTGCTCCGTGGCGCAGCCGAGGCCGGGGCGCGTGTACGCACCGCCGCCCGGCACGCCGCCGAGGCGGGTATCGCCGAGCTGAAGCCCGAGGGCCGCCCCCGCCACGTCCTCGTCGCCGGCCCCGGCCACGCCGCCACCGGAGTCGCGGACCTGATCGGCGCTCTGGCCGGCGCCTCCGCCCCCGTCACCCGTCTGCACCCCACCGGCGTCGCACCCGCCGCCGGCGCCCTGCGCTGGGCGCTCCCGGGCTGGGCGGGCTCCCTGGACCTGCTGCTCATCGCGACCACCGACGGCAGTGAACCCGGCCTCGCACTCCTCGCCGAGCAGGCGTACCGCCGCGGCTCCACCGTCGTCGCCGTGGCCCCGCAGGGTTCCCCGCTCGCGGAGGCCGTCGACGGCACGCACGGCATGGTCGTCCCGATGGCCAAGGCCCCGCACGAGCTGTACGAGGAGACTCAGGCCGCGAGCCCGGGCGCCCTGTGGGCGCTGTTCACCCCGCTCCTGGCCCTCCTCGACAGGGTCGGCCTGCTCGAGGCGTCCCAGGAGACCCTGGCGAAGGTGGCCGACCGTCTGGACAAGACCGCCGAACGCTGCGGCCCTGCCATCGCCACGTACAGCAATCCGGCGAAGACACTCGCGGCCGAGCTCGCCGACAGCCTTCCGCTGATCTGGACGGAGGGTGTGGGCGCCGGCCCCGCCGGCCGGCGTTTCGCCGCCGTACTTGCCGAGCTGGCCGGCTGCCCCGCCCTCGTCGCCGAGCTGCCCGAGGCGCTCCCCGCGCACGGCGGGCTCCTCGTGGGCGACTTCGCCCTCGGCGCTGACCCGGAGGACTTCTTCCGCGACCGCGTCGACGAGCCGCAGGCGCTGCGCGCCCGGGTCGTACTGCTGCGGGACCGCCCCATCGGCGGCCTCACCGCTGCCCCGGCCGCCCGCGAGCTCACGCTCAGCCACGACACCCCGATCAGCGAGCTGGAGCCGGAGGACGGCACCGAGCTGGAGTCGATCGCCGAACTCCTCGCGATCACCGACTTCGCCGCCGTCTACCTGGCCCTGGCGGGCAACGGCGCCAACGGCGCCAACGCGTAACCATCGCGCCGCAGCAGCGCCACGACACCGCCACGCCGCAGCCGTCACCACGCGCAAGCGTCCCGCGTAGCCGTTCACCACGCGTAAGACGTCACCACGAGAACCGGGAAGAACACAGACCATGGACCGCCTCTCCAACACCGTGCGCCCCTACGCCTGGGGATCCACGACCGCCATCCCGGAGCTGCTCGGCATCGCCCCCACCGGCGAGCCCCAGGCCGAGATGTGGATGGGTGCCCACCCCGGAGCACCCTCGCGCGTCACCCGTGACCACGAGGAGCGGCCGCTCTCCGGGGTCATCGCCGCCGACCCCGTACGCGAGCTGGGCGCCGCGGCCGTCGAGAAGTTCGGCCCCCGTCTGCCCTTCCTCCTCAAGATCCTCGCGGCCGGCGCCCCCCTCTCCCTCCAGGTCCACCCGAACCTCGCCCAGGCCAAGGAGGGTTACGCCGCCGAGGAGAGCGCGGGCGTCCCGCTCGACGCCCCGCACCGCAACTACAAGGACGCCAACCACAAGCCCGAACTGATCTGCGCGCTCACCCCCTTCGAGGGCCTGTGCGGTTTCCGCCCGCCCCTCGAAGCCGCCGACGTCCTCGCCGGTCTCGACGTGGACTCGCTCAAGCCGTACGCCGACCTCCTGCACGCCCACCCCGAGGAGGCCGCGCTGCGCGAGGTCCTGACCGCGGTGCTGAGCGCCGCCCCCGACGAAATGGCGGCCACCGTCACCGAGGCCGCGGCCGCCTGCGAGGAGCTCGGCGGCGACTACGCCCCGTACGCAGCCGTCGCGCACCACTTCCCCGGCGACCCGGGCGTGATCGCCGCCATGCTGCTCAACCACGTCCAACTGCAGCCCGGCGAGGCCCTGTTCCTCGGCGCCGGAGTCCCGCACGCCTACATCGAAGGCCTCGGCGTGGAGATCATGGCCAACTCCGACAACGTGCTGCGCTGCGGGCTGACGCCGAAGCACGTGGACGTCCCCGAGCTGCTGCGGGTCGTCCGCTTCGAGTCGGGCGACCCGGGCGTCCTGCGCCCCGAGGCCTCGCCCGAGGGCGAGGAGGTCTACGAAACGCCGATCGACGAGTTCCGGCTCTCCCGCTATGTCCTCGCGCCCGGAGCCGCACCCCGCGATCTGACGACCCGCACCCCGCAGATCCTGCTCTGCACAGCGGGCACGGTCCGTGCCGGTGAACTCGCCCTCTCCCCGGGCCAGTCCGCCTTCGTGCCGGCGGGCGAAAAGGCCGAAGTGTCCGGAGTCGGCACGGTCTTCCGTGCCACCGTGATGGCCTGACGCGCCCTTGCTGCCCCGGGCTGCAACAATGACGCACCGCAAAGGACGGGCAAAGCCCAAAACGACGTACGGCGCGCGGCGTACGGCGCGGGGCATACGAAGGGACTGCAGGAACAGATGAGCGCTTCAGGCGGAACAAGGGCGATCGTGGCGGCACTTGCCGCCAACCTCGCGATCGCGGTGGCGAAGTTCGTGGCGTTCCTCTTCAGTGGCTCGTCCTCGATGCTCGCCGAAGCCGTTCACTCGGTCGCCGACTCCGGAAACCAGGGCCTCCTGCTGCTCGGCGGCAAGAAGGCCCAGCGCGAGGCGACCCCGCAGCACCCCTTCGGCTACGGGCGCGAGCGCTACATCTACGCCTTCCTCGTCTCCATCGTGCTCTTCTCCGTCGGCGGCATGTTCGCGATCTACGAGGGCTACGAGAAGATCAAGCACCCGCACGAGATCGAGGCCTGGTACTGGCCGGTCGGCGTACTCCTCTTCGCGATCATCGCCGAGTCCTTCTCCTTCCGTACGGCCATCAAGGAGTCCAACGAGACGCGCGGCGCGCTCTCCTGGACGGAGTTCGTCCGCCGGGCGAAGGCCCCGGAACTGCCCGTCGTCCTGCTCGAGGACCTGGGCGCGCTGGTCGGTCTGGTCCTGGCGCTCGGCGGCGTCGGCATCGCCCTGGCCACGGGCAACGGCGTCTGGGACGGCATCGGCACGCTCTGCATCGGCTTCCTGCTGATCGTGATCGCCCTCGTCCTGGCGGCCGAGACGAAGTCGCTGCTGCTGGGCGAGACGGCGGGCATCGACGACATCGAGAAGATCAAGGCGGCCGCCGTGGACGGTGAAGGCGTCACCGGCATCATCCACATGCGTACGCTCCACCTCGGCCCTGAGGAACTGCTGGTCGCCGCGAAGATCGCGGTACAGCACGACGACACGGCCGCCGAGGTCGCCAACGCGATCAACGCCGCCGAGGACCGTATCCGCGCCGCCGTACCCATCGCGCGCGTGATCTACCTGGAGCCCGACATCTACAGCGAGTCTGCGGCCGCGGCGGGCATCAACCCGGCCAAGTCCCCGGGCGGCCCGACCCCGGACGCCGCCCACTGAGCTCCGCGGACCGCGTGGACCCGACGATCGGCCCGTGTGAGACCGCGATGTGACCGGATCCCAGCCCTGGGCGGGCTGGGGCACGCCGCGTCGATCGGTGTAGATTCGTGACCAGAGTCAGACGTCGCTGCTGATGGCGGTCGGGCGGTCCCCTTGCCGGGACCGGCCGAGGGAGAGAGGGCCTCCGACGGACTGCAATGCGAGCGCCCGGGCATTCCTGTGTCCGCCGCCGCAGAGCCAGCCGTACCCACACCCTCGACCCACACCACGAGGAGCAGCTCGCATGTCGACTGTCGCCACTGGCCAGGACTTCAAGGTCGCCGACCTTTCCCTCGCCACTTTCGGCCGCAAGGAGATCACTCTCGCCGAGCACGAAATGCCCGGCCTGATGTCGATCCGCAAGGAGTACGCCGCCAGCCGGCCGCTGGCGGGTGCCCGCATCACCGGCTCCCTGCACATGACCGTGCAGACCGCCGTACTGATCGAGACCCTGGTCGCCCTCGGCGCCGAGGTCCGCTGGGCGTCGTGCAACATCTTCTCCACCCAGGACCACGCGGCCGCGGCCATCGCGGTCGGCCCGAACGGCACCCCTGAGGCCCCCCAGGGCATCCCGGTCTTCGCCTGGAAGGGCGAGACCCTGGAGGAGTACTGGTGGTGCACGGAGCAGGCGCTGACCTGGCCGAACACCCCCACCGCCGGCCCGAACATGATCCTCGACGACGGTGGCGACGCCACCCTCCTCGTCCACAAGGGCGTGGAGTTCGAGAAGGCGGGCGCGGCCCCGGACCCCTCGACCGCGGACAGCGAGGAGTACTTCCACGTCCTCACCGTGCTGAACCGCACCCTCGGCGAGTCCCCGCAGAAGTGGACCCAGCTGGCGTCCGAGATCCGCGGCGTCACCGAGGAGACCACGACCGGTGTGCACCGCCTGTACGAGATGCACCGTGACGGCAACCTCCTGTTCCCGGCGATCAACGTCAACGACGCCGTCACCAAGTCGAAGTTCGACAACAAGTACGGCTGCCGCCACTCCCTGATCGACGGCATCAACCGCGCCACCGACGTCCTGATCGGCGGCAAGACCGCCGTCGTGTGCGGGTACGGCGACGTGGGCAAGGGCTGCGCGGAGTCGCTGCGCGGGCAGGGCGCCCGGGTGATCGTCACGGAGATCGACCCGATCTGCGCGCTGCAGGCCGCCATGGACGGCTACCAGGTCGCCACGCTCGACGAGGTCGTCGACAAGGCCGACATCTTCGTCACGACCACGGGCAACAAGGACATCATCATGGCCGCGGACATGGCCAAGATGAAGCACCAGGCGATCGTGGGCAACATCGGCCACTTCGACAACGAGATCGACATGGCCGGTCTGGCGCAGATCCCGGGCATCGTCAAGGACGAGGTCAAGCCCCAGGTGCACACCTGGACGTTCGCGGACGGCAAGGTGCTGATCGTGCTGTCCGAGGGCCGCCTGCTGAACCTGGGCAACGCGACCGGTCACCCCTCGTTCGTGATGTCCAACAGCTTCGCGGACCAGACGCTGGCCCAGATCGAGCTGTTCACCAAGCCCGAGGAGTACCCGACCGACGTCTACGTGCTGCCCAAGCACCTCGACGAGAAGGTCGCCCGCCTCCACCTGGACGCGCTCGGCGTGAAGCTGACGACGCTCCGCCCGGAGCAGGCCTCGTACATCGGCGTCGAGGTCGACGGCCCGTACAAGTCCGACCACTACCGCTACTGATCGGCCACGCCTGATCGGTCAGTGCTTCTGATTGGGCAGCGCTTGTGATCGGCTGCTGACACACCTCGGCAGCCCTCGGCGTCAGGTACCAGCGGTACCAGGCAGGCCCCCGCACCCCCGTGTCGGGGGCCTGCCCCATACCCTCCCCGAACGGCTCCGGCTCCACCGCAAGAGCCTCACCGCACAAGGACACCTACGCCCCCATGCCCCGCGGCCGTTATTCGCTCCACGATCCGCACGATCACACCCCCCTCGGCGAAGAACACTTCCAATGCGCCCCCGGCCCTTCCGGCTGGCGTTACGTCTCCCAGATCACCACCCCCTCCGGCGACCACGCCGGCTCCGTCGACCTCGCCCTCGACGAACTCGGCCGTCCCATCCGTCTCGAACTCCACGCCGGGAGCTGGCAGGTCCGCGGTGCCGCCATCGACGGCGTCACCTGGGTCCGTACCGACCCCACCGGCACTCATGCCACCGAAGGCAACGTCCGCGCCCATGCCTTCACCGGCAGTTCCCCCGCTTTCCTTGTCGCCACCGCACGTCTCCTGCGCCTCACCCCCGACTCCCCGGCGACGCGCGTACGCCTCGTCGCCTTCACAGATCCTGTCCTCGCCCCCCGCACTCTCGATCAGTCCTGGGCCCTGATGAAGAGTGAAGCGCATGCCACTGACAATGGCCCCCTGACCGTGGACGAATACCAGGTCAGCGCCCTGGACACGGGGGAGCAGCACGTCGTTCACATCGCCGGGGACGTGGTGCTCGCAGCCCCCGGCATCGAACTCGAAGACCTGGCGAGCCCGCCCTCGGTCTTCCCCTGACGGCGCCGACCTGCGCGGGGAGGGGGACGGTGTTCAAGCGATCTGTGTCTATGGGCGCGGCGACCTACGCAGGCGGCGCGAAACCCGTGGCCCGCGGTCGCGGCTGCGACGCCTCTGCCGCGGCGTAGGACGACGGCCCCGGCGCCGGTTCGCCCGCAGTTGTCACCCCAAGCGGCCCAGCCGCCCCACCAGCTCCTGCGCTCTCGTCCCGCTCAACGGCGGGCGCCGAACCCATCTTGCCCGGTGCCGCATAGCCAAGGGCCCCGGCGCCCACCCCTCCGGAGAGCGCCGCCCCGGCCCCCGGAGCCTCTGCCCCCGCAGCGCCCGGCGCGATCGCATCCGGAACGACCGCACCCGGCAGCCCCGCCCCCTGCGAGCTGCCACCGACTGCTGCCCGCGCATTCGCCCCCGCCCGGAAAGCCCGCCGCGCGTCGCGCGCCTGCCGCTCGTTCACCACGGCCGCCAGAAACGCCGCCGGCGGCACCCCGTCCGGCGCCGGAGCCCCCGTGCACGCGGCGAGATCGCCGGCCAGCCGCACTGCCATCGACCAGTTCACGGCCGGGTCCAGTTGCCGCATCCGCGTCAAGTACTGGCGTATCGCGAGCCACAGATCGTCCGGCACCCCCGACAGGTCCAGCTCCGAGAATCGCCCCACCAGCCACGGCGGCGGGGGCGGCATCACCATCCCCCGCGAGGCCGGCACCCGCTCCCTTATTACCAGCGTGCCCGCGAACACGTCCCCGATCCGCCGCCCCCTGGCCGACACCAGCGAGGCGATACAGGCGATGACCCCGAACGACATCAGGATCTCCACCACCCCCATCGCCCCGCGCACCAGCGCGTGCCGGAAGCGGATCGGCCCCCCGTCGTCACGCACCACTCGCAGCCCACAGGCCAGCTTCCCCAGCGAGCGCCCGTGACTGAGCGTCTCCACGGCGATCGGCGCCCCGACCAGTACGAGCAGAAACGTCGCGATCGACAGGGCCATCACCGCCGCCTCGTCCAGCGAGGCCGCCGCCACCGCGAGCCCGATCGACACCATGAGATAGGCGGCGAACACGACCACAAGATCGATCGCGACAGCGAGTGCCCGGCTCGGCAGTTTCGCCGGCCGCAGTCCCAGTACGACCGCATCCCCCGTCACAAGCGCACTCACTGTTGCCCGCCCTTCGCCATCGACCTTCCCCGCCCCTTGATTCCTCAGTCTGCCAAGCTGACCCGCAGCGCGCCGCAGTAGTACGGACCGTACGCACCCATTGCCTGGAGCAGCAGCCGACCATGGACCTCGACGTCTTCGTGACCGCCCACCGTGCCGAGTGGGACCGCCTGGACCACCTTCTGCGCCGGGGCCGCCACCTCACCGGCGCCGAGGCGGACGAACTGGTCGCCCTCTACCAGCGCACAGCGACCCATCTCTCCCTCCTCCAGTCCAGCGCCCCGGACCCGATACTGACGGGCAGGCTCACCCAGCTCGTCTCTCGCGCCCGCTCCACCGTGACCGGCACGCGGCGAGCCACCTGGCGCGACGCGGTCCGCTTCCTCACCGCCGGTTTTCCCGCGGCCGTCTACCGTTCTCGGCACTGGTGGATACCCACCGCCGTCCTCTGCACGGTCCTCGCCGCGATCATCGGCTGGTGGATCGGCACCCACCCCGAAGTCCAGGCGACGATCGCCGCCCCGGACGAACTCCGCAGGCTCACACGCCCGGGTGGCGAGTACGAGACGTATTACTCCAGCCATCCCGCGGCCTCCTTCGCCGCCCAGGTCTGGACGAACAACGCCCAGGCCGCGGCGATGTGCCTGACGCTGGGCGCGTTCCTGTGCATTCCGGTGATCTGGATCCTCTTCCTCAACGTGCTGAACCTGGGCGTCGGCATCGGCCTCATGTCGTCGGCGGGCCGCCTCGACACCTTCCTCGGCCTGGTCCTCCCGCACGGCCTGCTGGAACTGACGGCCGTCTTCGTCGCCGCGGGCACGGGCCTACGCCTGGGCTGGACGGTCATCGACCCGGGCCCCCAATCCCGCCGCACAGCCCTCGCCCAACAGGGCCGCGCGGCCCTCGGCATGGCCATCGGGCTCGCGCTTGTCCTGTTCGTGTCCGGAGTGATCGAAGGCTTCGTCACGCCTTCGGGCCTGCCGACCTGGGCGCGTATCGCCATCGGCATCGCTGCTGAGCTGGCCTTTCTGGCGTACGTCTACATCCTGGGCAGCCGAGCGGCCCGAGACGGTGACACGGGCGACCTGGACACAGCAGACCGCAGCGCCGAGCTCCCCGCTGCTGCCTGATGTGCAAGCACCCCTTCTGACCTGCTAGTCTCCTCTCCGCCCACAAAAACCGTTGACACGGCATGAGTGGGGAGGTAGATTCAAACGGTTGCCTGGAGCTGGACAAGTTCCAGTGTGACCGCTAATGTCTCTCTCGCTCTCAACGGAAATGCAATTTCCGCAGAGCCTTCCGATTTGAATCCAGATCGCAAGGTCGATTAGCTCGACCGAAATGCTTCTGATAAAGTCGGGTCAGCCGAAAGGCAAAGGCCTTCCAACGGCCACTGGATTCGAATTCCTCACCGGAAACGGAATGGAAAAAGAGTCTGGTAGGGTTGGAAACGCAAGACCGAAGGGAAGCGCCCGGAGGAAAGCCCGTGAGGGTGAGTACGAAGGAAGCGTCCGTTCCTTGAGAACTCAACAGCGTGCCAAAAGTCAACGCCAGATTGACAACCCCGGCCCATTTCGGTGGGTTGAGGTTCCTTTGAAAGTCCTGTCGGTCCTTTGTGGCGGGCAGGCAATGACACAGCGAGGACGCTGTGGACGATCGGTCTTATTCCGACCGGTCGTCCCGCTCTTGTGGTGTTCGACCCGATTACGGGTAAACATTCATGGAGAGTTTGATCCTGGCTCAGGACGAACGCTGGCGGCGTGCTTAACACATGCAAGTTGAACGATGAAGCCCTTCGGGGTGGATTAGTGGCGAACGGGTGAGTAACACGTGGGCAATCTGCCCTTCACTCTGGGACAAGCCCTGGAAACGGGGTCTAATACCGGATACCACCTCCCGAGGCATCTTGGGGGTTGAAAGCTCCGGCGGTGAAGGATGAGCCCGCGGCCTATCAGCTTGTTGGTGGGGTGATGGCCTACCAAGGCGACGACGGGTAGCCGGCCTGAGAGGGCGACCGGCCACACTGGGACTGAGACACGGCCCAGACTCCTACGGGAGGCAGCAGTGGGGAATATTGCACAATGGGCGAAAGCCTGATGCAGCGACGCCGCGTGAGGGATGACGGCCTTCGGGTTGTAAACCTCTTTCAGCAGGGAAGAAGCGCAAGTGACGGTACCTGCAGAAGAAGCGCCGGCTAACTACGTGCCAGCAGCCGCGGTAATACGTAGGGCGCAAGCGTTGTCCGGAATTATTGGGCGTAAAGAGCTCGTAGGCGGCTTGTCACGTCGGATGTGAAAGCCCGGGGCTTAACCCCGGGTCTGCATTCGATACGGGCTAGCTAGAGTGTGGTAGGGGAGATCGGAATTCCTGGTGTAGCGGTGAAATGCGCAGATATCAGGAGGAACACCGGTGGCGAAGGCGGATCTCTGGGCCATTACTGACGCTGAGGAGCGAAAGCGTGGGGAGCGAACAGGATTAGATACCCTGGTAGTCCACGCCGTAAACGTTGGGAACTAGGTGTTGGCGACATTCCACGTCGTCGGTGCCGCAGCTAACGCATTAAGTTCCCCGCCTGGGGAGTACGGCCGCAAGGCTAAAACTCAAAGGAATTGACGGGGGCCCGCACAAGCAGCGGAGCATGTGGCTTAATTCGACGCAACGCGAAGAACCTTACCAAGGCTTGACATATACCGGAAAGCATCAGAGATGGTGCCCCCCTTGTGGTCGGTATACAGGTGGTGCATGGCTGTCGTCAGCTCGTGTCGTGAGATGTTGGGTTAAGTCCCGCAACGAGCGCAACCCTTGTTCTGTGTTGCCAGCATGCCCTTCGGGGTGATGGGGACTCACAGGAGACTGCCGGGGTCAACTCGGAGGAAGGTGGGGACGACGTCAAGTCATCATGCCCCTTATGTCTTGGGCTGCACACGTGCTACAATGGCCGGTACAAAGAGCTGCGATGCCGCGAGGCGGAGCGAATCTCAAAAAGCCGGTCTCAGTTCGGATTGGGGTCTGCAACTCGACCCCATGAAGTCGGAGTTGCTAGTAATCGCAGATCAGCATTGCTGCGGTGAATACGTTCCCGGGCCTTGTACACACCGCCCGTCACGTCACGAAAGTCGGTAACACCCGAAGCCGGTGGCCCAACCCCTTGTGGGAGGGAGCTGTCGAAGGTGGGACTGGCGATTGGGACGAAGTCGTAACAAGGTAGCCGTACCGGAAGGTGCGGCTGGATCACCTCCTTTCTAAGGAGCACTTCTAGGCCGGCTCCGCCGGTCCAGAGGCCAGTACATCGGCGTACGTCCGATGCTGGTTGCTCATGGGTGGAACGTTGACTATTCGGCACGGTTTCAGGACTTCACTAGTACTGCTTCGGCGTGGAACGTGTGAGTCAGGGGATCGTGCCGGGCGCGCTGTTGGGTGTCTGAGGGTGCGAGCGTTTGCTCGCCCTTCGCGATGCCGGCCCCAGTGAACTCGCCCTGTTGGGTGGGGTGGTGGGTGGCTGGTCGTTGCTTGAGAACTGCACAGTGGACGCGAGCATCTGTGGCCAAGTTTTTAAGGGCGCACGGTGGATGCCTTGGCACCAGGAACCGATGAAGGACGTGGGAGGCCACGATAGTCCCCGGGGAGCCGTCAACCAGGCTTTGATCCGGGGGTTTCCGAATGGGGAAACCCGGCAGTCGTCATGGGCTGTCACCCGCTGCTGAACACATAGGCAGTGTGGAGGGAACGAGGGGAAGTGAAACATCTCAGTACCCTCAGGAAGAGAAAACAACCGTGATTCCGGGAGTAGTGGCGAGCGAAACCGGATGAGGCCAAACCGTATGCGTGTGATACCCGGCAGGGGTTGCGCATACGGGGTTGTGGGATCTCTTTGTCATCGTCTGCCGGCGATGAGACGAGTCAGAAACCGTTGATGTAGGCGAAGGACATGCGAAAGGTCCGGCGTAGAGGGTAAGACCCCCGTAGCTGAAACATCAGCGGCTCGTTTAAGAGACACCCAAGTAGCACGGGGCCCGAGAAATCCCGTGTGAATCTGGCGGGACCACCCGTTAAGCCTAAATATTCCCTGGTGACCGATAGCGGATAGTACCGTGAGGGAATGGTGAAAAGTACCGCGGGAGCGGAGTGAAATAGTACCTGAAACCGTGTGCCTACAAGCCGTGGGAGCGTCGCGCGCAGAGTTTACTCTGTGCGTCGTGACTGCGTGCCTTTTGAAGAATGAGCCTGCGAGTTTGCGGTGTGTTGCGAGGTTAACCCGTGTGGGGAAGCCGTAGCGAAAGCGAGTCCGAACAGGGCGGTTTAGTAGCGCGCTCAAGACCCGAAGCGGAGTGATCTAGCCATGGGCAGGTTGAAGCGGAGGTAAGACTTCGTGGAGGACCGAACCCACCAGGGTTGAAAACCTGGGGGATGACCTGTGGTTAGGGGTGAAAGGCCAATCAAACTCCGTGATAGCTGGTTCTCCCCGAAATGCATTTAGGTGCAGCGTCGTGTGTTTCTTGCCGGAGGTAGAGCACTGGATAGGCGATGGGCCCTACCGGGTTACTGACCTTAGCCAAACTCCGAATGCCGGTAAGTGAGAGCGCGGCAGTGAGACTGTGGGGGATAAGCTCCATGGTCGAGAGGGAAACAGCCCAGAGCATCGACTAAGGCCCCTAAGCGTACGCTAAGTGGGAAAGGATGTGGAGTCGCAGAGACAACCAGGAGGTTGGCTTAGAAGCAGCCACCCTTGAAAGAGTGCGTAATAGCTCACTGGTCAAGTGATTCCGCGCCGACAATGTAGCGGGGCTCAAGCGTACCGCCGAAGTCGTGTCATTCGTACATATATCCCCAACGGGAGTACGGATGGGTAGGGGAGCGTCGTGTGCCGGGTGAAGCCGCCGCGTAAGCGAGTGGTGGACGGTTCACGAGTGAGAATGCAGGCATGAGTAGCGATACACACGTGAGAAACGTGTGCGCCGATTGACTAAGGGTTCCTGGGTCAAGCTGATCTGCCCAGGGTAAGTCGGGACCTAAGGCGAGGCCGACAGGCGTAGTCGATGGACAACCGGTTGATATTCCGGTACCCGCTTTGAAACGCCCAGTATCGAGCCCATTAATGCTAAGGCCGTGAAGCCGCCCCGGAGCCTTCGGGCAAAGGGGAGTGGTGGAGCCGCCGAACCGAGGTGGTAGTAGGTAAGCGATGGGGTGACGCAGGAAGGTAGTCCAGCCCGGGCGGTGGTTGTCCCGGGGTAAGGGTGTAGGCCGTGTGATAGGCAAATCCGTCACACATTGAGGCTGAGACCTGATGCCGAGCCGATTGTGGTGAAGTGGATGATCCTATGCTGTCGAGAAAAGCCTCTAGCGAGTTTCATGGCGGCCCGTACCCTAAACCGACTCAGGTGGTCAGGTAGAGAATACCGAGGCGTTCGGGTGAACTATGGTTAAGGAACTCGGCAAAATGCCCCCGTAACTTCGGGAGAAGGGGGCCATCACTGGTGATCTGTCTTGCACAGTGAGCTGGGGGTGGCCGCAGAGACCAGCGAGAAGCGACTGTTTACTAAAAACACAGGTCCGTGCGAAGCCGTAAGGCGATGTATACGGACTGACGCCTGCCCGGTGCTGGAACGTTAAGGGGACCGGTTAGTCACATTTCGGTGTGGCGAAGCTGAGAACTTAAGCGCCAGTAAACGGCGGTGGTAACTATAACCATCCTAAGGTAGCGAAATTCCTTGTCGGGTAAGTTCCGACCTGCACGAATGGCGTAACGACTTCTCGACTGTCTCAACCATAGGCCCGGTGAAATTGCACTACGAGTAAAGATGCTCGTTTCGCGCAGCAGGACGGAAAGACCCCGGGACCTTTACTACAGTTTGATATTGGTGTTCGGTTCGGCTTGTGTAGGATAGGTGGGAGACTGTGAAGCTTGGACGCCAGTTCAGGTGGAGTCGTCGTTGAAATACCACTCTGGTCGTGCTGGATGTCTAACCTGGGTCCGTGATCCGGATCAGGGACAGTGTCTGATGGGTAGTTTAACTGGGGCGGTTGCCTCCCAAAGGGTAACGGAGGCGCCCAAAGGTTCCCTCAGCCTGGTTGGCAATCAGGTGTTGAGTGTAAGTGCACAAGGGAGCTTGACTGTGAGACCGACGGGTCGAGCAGGGACGAAAGTCGGGACTAGTGATCCGGCGGTGGCTTGTGGAAGCGCCGTCGCTCAACGGATAAAAGGTACCCCGGGGATAACAGGCTGATCTTCCCCAAGAGTCCATATCGACGGGATGGTTTGGCACCTCGATGTCGGCTCGTCGCATCCTGGGGCTGGAGTCGGTCCCAAGGGTTGGGCTGTTCGCCCATTAAAGCGGTACGCGAGCTGGGTTTAGAACGTCGTGAGACAGTTCGGTCCCTATCCGCTGTGCGCGTAGGAGTCTTGAGAAGGGCTGTCCCTAGTACGAGAGGACCGGGACGGACGAACCTCTGGTGTGCCAGTTGTCCTGCCAAGGGCATGGCTGGTTGGCTACGTTCGGAAAGGATAACCGCTGAAAGCATCTAAGCGGGAAGCCTGCTTCGAGATGAGGACTCCCACCCCCTTTGAGGGGTTAAGGCTCCCAGTAGACGACTGGGTTGATAGGCCAGATGTGGAAGCCCCGCAAGGGGTGGAGCTGACTGGTACTAATAGGCCGAGGGCTTGTCCTCAGTTGCTCGCGTCCACTGTGTCAGTTCTGAAGTAACGAACTGTCGAGTCCCCCCACGGTCACAGGGGGATTCCGGAATCGATATCTTCACAGTGTTTCGGTGGTCATTGCGTTAGGGAAACGCCCGGTTACATTCCGAACCCGGAAGCTAAGCCTTTCAGCGCCGATGGTACTGCAGGGGGGACCCTGTGGGAGAGTAGGACGCCGCCGAACAATTATTGTGGGAGAGCCCCGCACCTTCTGGTGCGGGGCTTTTCTGCGTTCACGGGCCAATGCGCCCCAGCCCCCCGTCAGAGTCGACCGGCGGCTTTCAGCGCGAGGTAGGCATCTGCAAGGGCAGGTGCAAGATTGTCAGGGGTCGCATCGACGACGGTGACGCCATGGCGCTGGAGCTGTTCTGCCGTACGGCGGCGCTGAGCTTGAGCCTGGGTGGCAGCTGCGGCGTCGTACACCGCCTCGATCGTTCCTCGGCAGGTGGACATCTGCTGGACATGAGGGTCGGCGACCGAGGCGACGAGCACGGTGTGCCGTTGTGTGAGCTGAGGGAGAACCGGAAGCAGTCCTTCTTCGATGGGTGCGGCGTCGAGGCTCGTGAGCAGCACGATCAAGGAGCGGCGCGGGGCGCAGCCAAGGGCGGTGGCGGTGAGGCCACGGGCGTCGGTCTCTACGAGTTCCGGTTCCAGTGGAGCAAGTGCGTTGACCAGGGCGGGCAGGAGATCACCGGCCGAGCGTCCCTGGACCTGGGCTCGGATACGGCGGTCGTAGGCCAGGAGGTCTACCCGGTCACCGGCGCGTGCGGCCAGCGCGGTGAGGAGCAATGCTGCGTCCATGGCCGCGTCGAGGCGCGGGACATCTCCGACTCGACCGGCAGATGTGCGGCCGGTGTCGAGGACGACGAGGATGTGGCGGTCGCGTTCGGGACGCCAGGTTCGCACGGCGACGGTGGTCTGGCGGGCGGTTGCTCGCCAGTCGATGGATCGGGTGTCGTCGCCGGGGACGTAGTCGCGAAGGCTGTCGAACTCGGTGCCCTGGCCGCGGATGAGGACGCTGGTGCGGCCGTCCAGCTCGCGCAGTCTGGCCAGTCTGGAGGGCAGGTGTTTGCGGCTGGTGAAGGGCGGCAGGACGCGCACGGTCCAGGGGACTTGGTGATTGCTCTGACGGGCGGCCAGGCCCAGTGGTCCGTACGAGCGGACGGTGACGCGCTCCGCCTGGCGGTCGCCGCGGCGGGTGGGGCGAAGGATCGTGGTGATACGGCGGCGTTCGCCGGCGGGGACGGTCAACTTGTGGCGCGATGCGGCCTGTTCGGTGCCGGTGATCCAGCTGCTCGGGGGCCAGGCGTCGCGGAGGTGGGCGCGCAGGGGGCGACCGGAGGGGTTGCTGACCGTGAGGTGGACCTCGGCGCCGTCACCCAGTCGAACTGATGCATCACCGCTTCGGGTGAATCGGAGCGTTCGCACTGGCGCGGCAAGGGCGTAGTCGCACAAGATTGCTAGGGAAAGAGGCGCATTCACAGCAAGCATCCCGGTCCAGCTCGGGGCCAGGATGCCCACGGGGAGAGAGCCGAGAGCGGCGAGGAGTGCGGTTCGTCCGGTGAGGGCCATGGGGCAGCTCCTCAGCGGGGGACGGGTACGTGGCTGAGGATCGCGGTGATGACGGAGTCGGCGGTGACTCCTTCCATTTCCGCTTCGGGCCGCAGCTGGATCCGGTGGCGCAGGGTGGGCAGGGCCAGGGCTTTGACATCGTCGGGGATGACGTAGTCGCGGCCGGTGAGCCAGGCCCATGCGCGGGCGGTGGAGAGCAGCGCTGTGGCGCCTCGGGGGGACACGCCGAGAGTGAGTGAGGGGGATTCACGGGTGGCGCGGCAGATATCGACGACGTAGCCCGCGATTTCGGCGGAGACCGAGGTCTTGGCGACGGCCGCCCTGGCGGCTTCCAGGTCAGCCGGGCCTGCGACGGGGCGTACGCCTGCAGCTTCCAGGTCGCGGGGGTTGAAGCCTTCCGCGTGACGGGTCAGCACGTTGATCTCGTCGACGCGGCTGGGAAGCGGGACCGTGAGCTTGAGGAGGAAGCGGTCCAGCTGGGCTTCCGGAAGAGGGTAAGTGCCCTCGTACTCAACGGGGTTCTGGGTCGCGGCGACGAGGAAGGGGTCGGGCAGCGGGCGGGGCGTGCCGTCGACGGTGACCTGGCGCTCCTCCATCGCCTCCAGGAGCGAGGACTGCGTCTTGGGCGGAGTTCGGTTGATCTCGTCGGCGAGGAGAAGGTTGGTGAAGACGGGGCCGGGCTGGAAGGAGAACTCGGCGGTGCGTGCGTCGTAGACGAGGGAGCCGGTGACGTCGCTGGGCATCAGGTCGGGAGTGAACTGGACACGCTTGGTGTCGAGTTCGAGGGATGCCGCGAGGGTGCGGACCAGCAGCGTCTTGGCGACGCCCGGAACTCCTTCGAGGAGGACATGGCCGCGGCAGAGCAGAGCCACGACGAGTCCGGTGACAGCGGGATCCTGGCCGACAACGGCCTTGGCGATCTCGGTGCGCAGGGCCTCCAGGGAGGTGCGGGCGCGGTCCGAGTTCTGAGCTGTCTCGGGGGTCGGGGCGCTCATGAAGTGCGTACCTCTCTTTCGAGGGCGTCGAGTTGGTCAGCCAGGTGGATGAGAGCGGTGTCGTCGGCCGGAGCCGGGCCGAAGAGGAGGCCGTTGAGGTCTCGTTCGCCGGTCGGGAGATGGGCCGAGACAGCTGGGAGCAGGGCATCGGGGGAGTGGGCGCCGGCAGGGGGGACGCCGAGCAGCGGGGCGAGGCGCGTACGGGTGGCCGAGCGCAGGGCCGCGGCCGCGCGGTCGCGGGCGTTCACCTTGCGGTAGAGGCGGGCGCGGCCCTCGGTGGACTCGGAGGCGCGGATGGCGACGGGAAGCCGTTCGGTGACGAGGGGGCCCAGTCGGCGGGCGCGCCAGATCGCGGCCAGGACGGCGGCGACGGCGAGCTGCAGTGTCCCCCAGAGCCAGCCGGAGGGGATCAGTTCGAGGAACGTGCTGTCGCTGTCGCCGCCGGTGCCGTCTTGTGCGGCGGAGGTGTCGCCGAGCGAAGGAAGGTACCAGACCAAATGGCTTCGGGTGCCGAGGAGTTGCAGAGCGAGGGAGGCGTTGCCGTGCTTGTCCAGGCGGTGGTTGTAGAGGATGTCGGGGGAGCCGAGCAGGACGGTGTCGCCGTTGCCGGTTTCGTCGATCCTGAGGAGTGTGGGCAGGCCGTCGCTCGGGTAGCAGCTGTCGGCGCCGGGCCTTTCGGTGGCGTACCGCTCACCGCCGAGGTCGGCGTTGCCCGCGCTGCGGGCAGAGGGGAGGGAGCACTGGGGGGTGCGTGCCGAGACGGAGGTCGGGGTCTCGCTGTGGACGCCGGGGGCCAGGGTGCCGAGCGACGCGGGTCCGGCGGCGAGGAGAACCGTGCGTCCGCCGGAGTCGGCCATCGCGGCGCGGAGCGTGCCTTGCTGAGCTTCCGTCAGCAAGTCGGGGACGGTGACGAGAAGAGTGGTGTCGGGTCCGCCGGCAGTGGCCGCCTCGTCGAGGGTGGTGACCACGCGGGTGGAGACGCTGCGGTCCTTGAGGAGTTCGGCGAGGGCGCGGCTGCCGTAGCGGTCGGCGGAGCGGGGGTCGAGGCGGCCGTGCTGGTCCCCGGAGCGCAGGGCGGCCATGGCGATCCCGGCTGCGACGAGGATGACAAGTGCGAGCAGGAGGCCGCGAGTTCGGGACCACACCTGGCGCTTCGTCGGAGCCATGGATGTGGAGCTGACGGAAGCAGTGGTCATTCGGCTGCTCCCCGGGCTGCGCCGCTCAGTTGGGGCTTTGTGCGCTCCAGTTCTAGGTCGAGATCACGCAGACTCAGATATGCCTGCCGGTCGGCGGTCCGGCCGCCGTATGTGACGTCGTCGAACTCCCTGGCGGCGGCGTGGAGTCCGTCGGACTGGGCGGGGAGGGAACATCCGGCCTCGGCGGCGGCCTCGTCCGCGGTGCGGCCGGGGCGCGGGTCGAGCAGGGTTCGTTCCTCCAGGGAGCGGACGATGGCCCGCATGCGTTCCTGGACGGCCTGGTTCCAGCGTCCGGCGGCTGCGTGGGCCTCGGCGGCTGTGCGGTGTTCGGATGCGCTGCGTGGGCCGTCGTCGAAGAGGGAGTCCGCGGGGCCGGGGGCGCGCCGGGGCGCGCCCAGACGCCACCAGAGGGCGGCGATCAGGCCGACCACGAGCAGGACGACCACGAAGAGTCCGAGCGGGCCGCCGGGAGTGGCGCCGGAGGCGGAGTCGAAGAGACCGCCGACCCAGTCCCAGAAGCGGTCGAGGGTGCGCTGGAGCAGGCTCGGGTCGTTCTCGTGGTACATCGGCTTGGACAGTTCGCGCTCCGCCGCCTCCCGTGCGGGGATGCGCGGAGTGTCCACCGGTACGTCGTCGCTTGCGCGGATCCCTAGCCGCGCCCTCATCACGCCCCCCGTGGCGGACACCGCATCAGCTCCTGGAGGCGTTGTGGCCCGACGGCTGGGAGCCGTAGCCGGGGACGCCCGCGGCCCGTGCGAGTTCCAGGTCGAGAGCTTCGCGGCGGATGCGCTGGTCGACGTAGAGGAGGACCGTAACGCCGGCGGAGATCGGGTAGGTGATGGAGGATGCGATCACCGAGCCGATGCCGGTGATGATCAGGAACGGCCATCCGAAGTCGGGGCTGTTTCCGGCGAAGAGGTCGCTGAACCCGCTGCCGTCCACCGCGAACGCGATCACCGTGAACGGCACAGCGATGATCATCGAAACCAGCAGTGTCAGCAGCAGCGTGAGTGCGACGATGCCGAAGGTCCGCCACCAGGCGCCCTGGACCAGTTTGGCCGAGCGGCGCAGGGAGGCGATGACACCCTGGCGCTCCAGCATCAGCGCGGGAGAAGCGAGGGCGAACCGGATGATCAGCCAGAGGACGACCCCGCAGGCCCCGAGGCCTGCGAGCACGGCGAGCGCGATTCCACCTCCGCCCCCGAGCAGCAGTCCGGGCAGAATCGCCACGGTCATGATTGCGGCACCCATCAGGGGCAACAGCAGGGTCAGGCCCAGCAGTTGAGGAAGCCGGGGCCGTGCCTCCTGCCAGGCCTCGGAGAGCGTCACCGGGCGGCCGAGCACGGAGCGGCTGATCACTATGGTGAGAAGTGCCGTGGTGAACAGGGTCGCGATCAAGGTGATGATCAGCGCCGGGCCCATGGCGAGCAGACTGGCCTGGAGCGAGTCCACGGACTGCCTCAGGGCCTCCGAGGGCGTTGCGTCCGGGTTGGCCTCGGGCGGGTCGGGCAGCAGGTAGCGCTCGACGAGGATGTTGCAGATCTGGGAGACCACCGAGACGGTGATCGTGATGCCCAGCACCGTGCGCCAGTGGGCGCGCAGCGTGGAAACAGCGCCGTCGAGGATCTCGCCGACCCCCAGGGGGCGCAACGGGATGACACCGGGCTTGGCCGCGGCCGGTGGCCTCCCCCAGCTGCCGCGCGGCTGTCCGCCCCAGCCCGGGGAGGGCGGGGGTACGGGGATTCGGTCGGCACCCGGGGCGGTCGGCGCGGACCACTGGCCCGGAGGCGGCTGCTCGGTGGACCACTTCGAGGCGGGGCCGCTCTCTCCGGCTGGCTCGGGAGGCCGCGGAACGCCGGCGTCCTGCCTGTCGGAGGGAGCAGATCCGGGCGAGGCCCAGCCCGGAGTGTCGTTCACGGTCGTCCACCTCATGGATTGGTCGCGGAACCGGCTCGCCGAGCCGGTGCGTTCACGGTGCCTGTCCCCTTGGCGGGACGGCAGGTTGGTGGCCATCGTGCCACGCGTCGACCGCGGGTGGGCGGGGGCCCGTATCTCCTTGGCACCTTCATTGTCGGTGGCTCACCGGGCAGACTGGGCGGATGGCTGATCAGTACGTACAAAACCCGGCTGGTACCGAGCCGCCCACGCTTCCGGCGCTGCGGTGGGACGAGCCGCCGGAAGGGCCTGTACTGGTACTGCTCGACCAGACCCGGCTGCCCGCCGACGAGGTCGAGCTGGTGTGTACCGATGTGCCGGCCCTGGTGGGGGCGATCCAGACGCTCGCCGTGCGCGGGGCGCCGCTGCTGGGAATCGCCGGGGCCTATGGGGTGGCCCTCGCGGCCGTGCGGGGCTACGACGTGGAAGAGTCGGCAGAGCTGCTGGAACGGGCGCGGCCCACCGCGGTGAATCTGGCGTACGGCGTACGGCGTGCGGTGGCCGCGTACCGTACGGCGGTGGACAAGGGGGCGGACACCGAGCAGGCAGCGCATGCGGCGCTCTCCACTGCCAAGGCGCTCCATCAGGAGGATGCCGAGGCCAGTGACCGGATGGCTGAGCACGGCCTGGTGCTCCTCGACGAGCTGCTGCCGGGCGGCGGTCACCGGATCCTGACCCACTGCAACACCGGGGCGCTGGTCTCCGGCGGGGAGGGCACCGCGTTCGCCGTGGCGCTCAGGGCGCACCGCGCGGGAAGGCTGCGGAGGCTGTGGGTCGACGAGACGCGACCGCTGCTGCAGGGGGCCCGGCTGACCGCCTATGAGGCGGCGCGGAGCGGAATGCCGTACACATTGCTCACGGACAATGCCGCAGGGTCGCTGTTCGCGGCGGGGGAGGTTGATGCGGTATTGATCGGGGCGGACAGGATCGCCGCCGACGGAGCGGTGGCGAACAAGGTGGGGAGCTATCCGCTGGCGGTGCTTGCGAAGTACCACCATGTGCCGTTCCTCGTGGTCGCGCCGACGACGACGATCGATCGGAGCACGCCGGACGGGGCCTCGATAGAGGTGGAGCAACGGCCTGGGCAGGAGGTGACCGAGGTCACAGCGCCGCAGATCGCGGTGGCTGGGGGAGTCGGTGGCGGGCTGTCGGTAGCTCCGCTGGGAACCCAGGCGTACAACCCGGCGTTTGATGTCACACCGCCGGATCTGGTGACGGCGATCGTCACCGAGCAGGGAGCGTTGTCCCCGGTCACCGGGGGCGGAATTGCGGAGCTGTGGGCCAGGTCACGCCAGGTAACGATTAGCTAATGGGATGATGTCGATTATGAAGGGACGAGTCCTTGTCGTCGACGACGACACCGCACTGGCCGAGATGCTCGGGATTGTGCTGCGTGGTGAAGGTTTCGAGCCGTCGTTCGTAGCGGACGGTGACAAGGCACTTGCCGCTTTCCGTGAGGCCAAACCCGATCTTGTACTGCTGGATCTCATGCTGCCCGGACGGGACGGCATCGAGGTGTGCAGGCTGATCAGGGCAGAGTCCGGCGTGCCGATCGTGATGCTCACGGCCAAGAGCGACACCGTGGATGTGGTGGTGGGCCTGGAATCCGGGGCCGATGACTACATCGTCAAACCGTTCAAGCCGAAGGAGCTGGTCGCCCGGATCCGGGCGCGTCTGAGGAGGTCGGAGGAGCCTGCGCCGGAGCAGCTGACGATCGGGGATCTGGTCATCGACGTGGCCGGACACTCCGTGAAGCGGGACGGGCAGTCGATCGCCCTGACTCCGCTCGAGTTCGATCTGCTGGTCGCACTCGCACGCAAGCCGTGGCAGGTGTTCACCCGCGAGGTGCTGCTGGAGCAGGTGTGGGGATATCGCCATGCCGCCGACACCAGGCTGGTCAATGTGCACGTACAGCGGTTGCGCTCAAAGGTCGAGAAGGACCCCGAGCGTCCGGAGATCGTCGTGACCGTCCGTGGTGTCGGTTACAAGGCCGGGCCGAGCTGACATGTCCCGAGGCAGCGTTGCTCCGAAGCCCGGTGAGCCGGGAGTCCGTACGGGGCGGGCTGCCGGACCGGGGAATGAGCCCTCGCGATTCGGCCGTCTGCTCCAGGGGGGACGGCTGCCCTCGGGCAGTGCGCCGGGCGGCCCGGTTCTTCGGCTCGTGATGCGCTGGGTGCGCCGTCCGCTGCTGCCCGCTGTGCGGCTGTGGCGGCGGAACATCCAGCTCAGGGTGGTAGCGAGCACGCTGCTGATGTCGCTCGGCGTGGTGGTGCTGCTGGGCTTCGTCGTCATCGGCCAGGTGCGCAACGGTCTGCTCGACGCCAAGGACAAGGCTGCCCAGAGCCAGGCGGCCGGCGGCTTCGCCGTGGCGCGCGAGAAGGCGAACCTGCTCAACGGTCCGGGAAGCGGGCGCAACGGCGCTGCCGCGGACGGCAGGACCGCGGGGAGCTCCTGGCGGTCCGATCTGGTGCAGCAGCTCTCCAGCGGTGGGCAGGGCGCGTTCCACGTGGTGGCGCTCAGCGCCGACTCCGAGGACGCGGGACGCGGGCCACGGACCTCGGGGAGCGTGGCCTTCGAGAGCATTCCCGAGGACCTGCGGAACTCGGTCGACCAGGGGTCCGGTACGTACGAGACGTACATGCAGATCAAGTACAACAACGAGCACGAGCCCGAGCCCGGGCTGGTCGTCGGTACGCGACTGAACGACATCGAGGGCAATCCGTACGAGCTGTACTACCTCTTCCCGCTGGCGCAGGAGGAGCAGTCGCTCAACCTGGTCAGAGGAACCCTCGCCACGGCCGGGCTGTTCGTCGTCGTCCTGCTGGGAGCCATCGCCTGGCTGGTGGTGCGGCAGATCGTGACGCCTGTGCGGATGGCCGCGGGGATCGCCGAGCGGCTTTCCGCCGGCCGCCTCCAGGAGCGGATGAAGGTCACCGGCGAGGACGACATCGCCCGCCTGGGCGAGGCGTTCAACAAGATGGCGCAGAACCTCCAGCTCAAGATCCAGCAGCTGGAGGAGCTTTCCCGGATGCAGCGCCGCTTCGTCTCGGATGTGTCGCACGAGCTGCGTACGCCCCTGACGACCGTACGGATGGCAGCCGATGTCATTCATGAGGCGCGGGCCGACTTCGATCCGGTGACGGCGCGTTCGGCGGAGCTTCTCGGGGATCAGCTCGACCGTTTCGAGTCGCTGCTCTCCGATCTGCTGGAGATCAGCCGCTTCGACGCGGGTGCGGCGGCGCTGGAGGCGGAGCCGATAGATCTGCGCGAGGTGGTACGGCGGGTGATCGGCGGAGCCGAGCCGCTGGCCGAGCGCAAGGGCACCCGGATACGCGTGATCGGCGACGAGCAGCCGGTGGTGGCCGAGGCCGATGCCCGGCGTGTGGAGCGCGTGCTGCGGAACCTGGTCGTCAACGCCGTGGAGCACGGCGAGGGCCGGGATGTGGTGGTGCGGATGGCTGTCGCAGGCGGGGCCGTCGCTGTCGCCGTGCGGGACTACGGAGTGGGGCTGAAGCCGGGGGAGGCGACCCGGGTCTTCAACCGCTTCTGGCGGGCAGATCCGGCGCGGGCCCGTACGACGGGCGGCACAGGCCTCGGTCTGTCCATCGCGGTCGAGGACGCCCGGCTGCACGGCGGCTGGCTGCAGGCGTGGGGCGAGCCCGGTGGGGGCTCGCAGTTCCGGCTGACCCTGCCGCGTACGGCGGACGAGCCGCTGCGCGGGTCGCCGATACCCCTGGAGCCGGAGGATTCGCGGCAGAACCGCGAGCCCGACGCCGGTCTCGCTGTCCCGAAGTCGAACGGGCACCGGCTGGCGGCCGTGCCCACGCAGCCGGTGACCGACCGCTCGGCCCTGCCCGGGCCGCCGCGTGCTCCGGTGCCGCCCCCTTCGGCCCCGGCGGGTGTGGACCCGGCGGCGCTGCCGGGCAACGGTGCCCGGGTGGTGGCACGACCGGCGGGGGAGCGGCGTGGCGACTCGGCAGCACAGGTTTCTTCGGACCGGGAGGACACGACTCGTGGGCGCTGACCCCCGACGCGACAGCCGCCGAGGCGCGCTCAAGGCTTCCGCCCTGCTCGGCTGCAGCGGTGTGCTGCTGGCGGGATGCGCCTCGATGCCCGACAGCGGTGACATCCATGCGGTGAAGGCGTCCCAGCGCGCGGATTCGCAGGTGCGCGTGTACGCGGTGCCGCCGCAGAAGGGCGCCAGTCCGATCGAGATCGTCACGGGCTTCCTGGAGGCGATGACCAGCGACGACACGGACTTCGCCATCGCCCGGACGTATCTGATGCCGGAGACCTCCAAAAAGTGGCGGCCGGACGCGGGCACCACGGTGCTCTCCGCCGCGCCCGGCTACGGGCAGGCCATAACCGGTGGCCGGGAGAACCCGGGCGTCGACTATCCGCTCTTGGGCACGCAGATCGCCACGGTGGACCCGCAGCATGCCTATCAGGCGGTTTCTCCCACGCCGTACAGTCGGACGATTCACCTGTCCCTGCAGACCGGGCCGGAAGGCAAGGAGTGGCGGATCGACAGTCTGCCGCCGGGGCTGGTGCTCGGCGCGTCCGACTTCCGGCGCAACTACATCTCGGTGAACAAGTACTACTTCGCCTCGGGGCAAGCCTCCACGCCGGTGGCCGACCCGGTCTACATCCGCCAGCGGCTCGATCCGGTGACCCGGATGGACCCGGTCACGCAGTCGGTCAAGGCGCTGCTCGACGGTCCGACGAACTGGCTGAGGCCTGTGGTCGAGTCGCCCTTCCCGACCGGTACGACGCTGAGGAAGGGCACCAAGTCGCTGGCGTTCGACGACCGGAACGCGCTGAAGGTGCCACTCAACGAGAAGGCGTCCAATGTGGGCCGCCTGCAGTGTTCGAGGATGGCGGCGCAGATTCTGTTCACCCTGAAGGATCTGACGTCCACCAGGGTCGAGCAGGTGGAGCTGCAGCGTGTGGACGGCTCGCAGCTGTGTGTGGTCAACAGCAGCCAGGCCGAGGGCTACGCACGGGACCATGTCTCGGGCCAGTCGGTGAACCAGTACTTCGTCGACAGCAAGAACCAGCTGGCGCTGCTGTCGGGCGCCGCCAAGGACATAAGCGAGCCGGAGAATGTGCTCGGCCCGTTCGGCAACGGCCGGCTTCAGATGAGCCTGGTCGGTGTGGCTCGCGACGAGCGCACCGCGGCGGCCGTCTCGAAGGACTACGGCAGCCTGTACGTGTCGTCCCTCATGGCGGACAGCGAGCTGGGCCAGCCGCTGGTCCGGAGCCACGGCGACAGCCCCGCGAACCGTCTTTCGGCGCCGAGCTGGGACGGCCGGAACGATCTGTGGGTGGCCGACCGCGATCCTCATCATCCGGCTCTGCTGCGCCTGGCGCGCGGCGCGGGTACTCCGCAGAGCGTCAAGATCATCCCGGGACTGGACGGCGCACGGATCGAGGCGGTCAGGGTCTCGGCCGACGGTGTGCGCGTCGCGCTGCTACTGACCAAGGACGGCCGGACCACGCTGAAGATCGGGCGTGTGGAGCGCCACGGCCCCAAGGCCAACCCGGTGGTCTCCGTGGCGGAACTGCGGCCCGCCGCACCACAGATGGAGACGGTCACGGCCGTTTCCTGGGCGGGGCCCAGCAGACTCGTGGTGGTCGGCAAGGAGTCCGGCGGAGTCCAGCAAGTGCGGTACATGCAGACGGACGGCTCGAGTTCGGACACGAGCGTGCTGCCGGGTCTGAACCGCGTGAAGGCGGTCGCCGCATCCGACGACGAGAGCCGCCCGCTGGTGGCGTACTCCGAGGACGACGGCATCGTGAAGCTGCCGCCGGGCGCGAACTGGCAGACGCTCGTCAAGAAGGGCTCGTCGCCGGTCTACCCGGGGTAGCCGGGCGGAAGACGGCGTCCGGGCCGGCCTGCGTCGGCCGGAAAGGGCCTCTGAGACGCCCCGGCGAGCCTGTGGAGGGCCTGCCGGAGCTGTCCGGGAGAGAGTTGTCCACAGGGGTGGCACGGCGCTCCAGCCGTGGGCACAGTGGTTGCCATGCGGGGCTGGTGGCGGGAGATCTCCGGTCTGGTGCTGCCGGTCGCCTGCGGCGGCTGCGGCACTCCTCGTACGCCGCTGTGCGAGGAGTGCGCGCGGGCGCTGTACGGCACCGGGGCACGCAGAGCGAGGCCCGTGCCCGAGCCCGCGGGCCTGCCGGAGGTGCATGCCGCCGCTCCGTATGCCGATGCCGTGCGTGCTGTGCTGCTGGCGCACAAGGAGCGGGGCGCGCTGGGGCTGGCCCGGCCGCTGGGTGTCGCGCTCGCCGGGGCGGTACGGGGCGCGGTGTCGACGGCCGATCGGGGGACTGGTCCACTGCTGCTCGTACCCGTGCCGTCGGCGCGGCGTGCGGTCCGGGCGCGGGGGCATGATGCGGCGCGGCGGATGGCGCTGGCCGCCGCGGGCGAGCTGCGGCGGACGGGGACGGAGGCCAGGGTGCTCCCGGTTCTGCGGCAGCGGCGGGAAGTGGCCGACCAGTCGGGTCTCACGGCCCGTATGAGGGTGGAGAATCTGGCGGGGGCCCTGGAGGTCGCCGCCGGAGGCGGACGGCTTCTGGAGGGCGGCAGGGTGGTTCTCGTGGACGACCTCATGACCACCGGGGCTTCGCTGACCGAGGCGGCGCGGGCGCTCCGGGCGGCCTCCGGCATGCGATTTCCCGGACTTCTGCAGCTGGGCGCGGCGGTGGTCGCAGTCCCACCGCTGTCTTTCGAAAAAAACCGGAACTGACCGAGAACTTGCATCGTTGCAGGTAGTGAGAGACGAAAAGCCCCTGAATGGAGGTACGCGCTGGTAGCGGGTGCCGACACCCGTCCGAGCGAGCTATGTTCGGTTGTGAGGAATGGCGATTGCCGTACCGCACCGAATGCAGGGCCGCGCTTCGGGCCGGGCCAGGGATTCGAGGAAGCCAATACCTCGAAAGTGGGTGGGGTGGGGATCTTGTCGACTGGGGAGGAGGAGGTGAAAGTCGCCAAGTCCGAGACTCCGGTGATCACCGGAGTCTGGTGCAAGAGGGAGAGGCTCCGCAGCCAGCGAGCGGACGGAGCTATCCGGGAACGGAGTTCTGCGTGGACATCGTCGTCAAGGGCCGCAAGACCGAGGTGCCCGAGCGGTTCCGCAAGCACGTGGCCGAGAAGCTGAAGCTGGAGAAAATCCAGAAGCTCGACGGCAAGGTGATCAGCCTGGACGTCGAGGTGTCCAAGGAGCACAACCCGCGGCAGGCCGACCGTTCCGACCGTGTGGAGATCACTCTCCACTCCCGAGGCCCGGTGATCCGGGCGGAGGCCGCAGCAGGCGACCCGTACGCAGCGCTCGACCTCGCCACCGGCAAGCTGGAGGCCCGGCTGCGCAAGCAGCACGAGAAGCGCCACAACCGCCGTGGAAACGGCCGGATTTCGGCCTCCGAGGTGGCCGACGTCGTCCCCGGCGTCGCCGAGTTGAATGCCAACGGCCGGCCCCTCGGCGAAGAGACGCCCCAATCCATTCCCACCACCAGGATCGGCTCGCTCGAAATCCAGGGCGAGGGACCGCTGGTGGTCCGCGAGAAGGTCCACACCGCAGCACCGATGACACTCGACCAGGCTCTCTACGAGATGGAACTGGTCGGGCACGACTTCTACCTCTTCGTCGACTCCGAGACGAAGCAGCCCAGTGTCGTCTACCGACGGCACGCCTACGACTACGGCGTCATCCACCTGGAGACCGACCCGCTGGCCGGATCCGAGGCGGGCGGTGCCGGAGGTGCGCTCGGCGGCTGAGTGCCGCCAGGCAGGTCGGTGGTGCCCCTGGAGTGCAACGTGCGCCCCCAGGGGCATCACCGTGCGACCACAGGATCACCGCTCTGTCGTCCGGGCATGAAAGCATGGCGTCCCAGGCCAACCGATGCACTCTGTAATGACGTTGGCGGACCAGACATGATCTTCAGGCCGCGGCCTTCAGGGGGAGGAACGATGGCGGACAGCTTCGGGCCGGTTCATGACGACTCGGGCGACGCGGGTGACGCCGGCTCCACAGTCGCCGAAGGCGGCGCGGACCACGGTGGTTCCCGCAAGGAGCCCATCCGGGTTCTTGTGGTGGATGATCACGCCCTGTTCCGGCGGGGGCTGGAGATCGTCCTCGCGCAGGAGGAGGACATCCAGGTCGTGGGCGAGGCGGGCGACGGCGCCGAGGCGGTCGACAAGGCCGCTGACCTCCTACCCGACATCGTGCTGATGGATGTGCGGATGCCCAAGCGCGGCGGCATCGAAGCCTGTACGTCCATCAAGGAGGTGGCCCCCAGCGCGAAGATCATCATGCTGACGATCAGCGACGAGGAAGCCGACCTCTACGACGCGATCAAGGCCGGCGCCACCGGCTATCTCCTCAAGGAGATCTCCACCGACGAGGTGGCCACGGCGATCCGCGCGGTGGCCGACGGGCAGTCGCAGATCAGCCCGTCCATGGCGTCCAAGCTGCTGACCGAGTTCAAGTCGATGATCCAGCGCACCGACGAGCGCAGGCTCGTGCCCGCGCCCCGGCTCACCGAGCGAGAGCTGGAAGTGCTCAAGCTGGTTGCCACGGGGATGAACAACCGGGATATCGCCAAGGAGTTGTTCATCTCCGAGAACACAGTGAAGAACCACGTCCGCAACATCCTGGAGAAGCTGCAGCTGCACTCCAGGATGGAGGCCGTGGTCTACGCGATGCGGGAGAAGATCCTCGAGATTCGGTAATGATCACCGGCAGTGATCAGCGGCACTGGTGGCCGGTAGTGATCACCGGTGGCGCTCACAAGACAGCCTTGACCAGGTCCGCGGTCAGCTCGGCGCGGTCCACCCGTTCGATGCGTACGGAATCGCAGCCGACCCACTGAGCGGCTTCGCGCAGCGCCTGGGCCATGGGTGCCACCGCCTTCGCGCTGTGCAGCGACACCTGGCGCGCCACCAGCGTCGTGCCCTCGCGGGCCGGGTCGACGCGGCCGAGCAGCTTTCCGCCCGACAGCAGCGGCATCGCGAAGTAGCCGTACACCCGCTTCGGCTTGGGGACATACGCCTCGAGGCGGTGGGTGAAGCCGAAGATCCGCTCGGTGCGTGCCCGTTCCCAGACGAGTGAGTCGAACGGTGAGAGCAGGGTCGTGCGATGCCGGCCGCGCGGTTCGGAGGCGAGTGCCTGCGGGTCGGCCCAGGCGGGCTTGGACCAGCCCTCGACCGTGACCGGGACCAGCCCCGAGTCCGCCACCACGGCGTCGAACTGCTCGCCCTTGAGACGGTGGTAGTCCGCGATGTCCGCGCGGGTGCCGACACCGAGCGACTGACCTGCGAGCCGGACGAGCCGGCGCAGGCACTCCGTGTCGTCGAGCTCGTCGTGGAGAAGATCATCGGGGATGGCCCGCTCGGCGAGGTCGTACACCCGCTTCCAGCTGCGCCGCTCGGTGCACACCACCTCGCCGTACATCAGCGCGCGCTCGACGGCGACCTTCGACGCCGACCAGTCCCACCACTCGCCGCCGTTCTTCGCGCCGCCCAACTCCGTCGCGGTGAGCGGGCCTTCGGCGCGCAGCTGCTTGATCACCGTGTCGTAGGCGCCGTCCGGAAGGTCATGGTTCCAGTGGGGGCGGGCGCGGTAGCTGCGGCGGCGGAAGGCGAAGTGGGGCCACTCCTCGACGGGCAGAATGCAGGCGGCGTGCGACCAGTACTCGAAGCTGTGGCCCTCGGTCCAGTACGCGTCCTCGACCGTCTTGCGGCCCACCGCGCCAAGGCGGGCGTACGGAATGAGCTCGTGCGAGCGCGCCAGTACCGAGATCGTGTCCAGCTGGACGGCGCCGAGGTGACGCAGCACACCCCGCACCCCGCCGCGCCGGTCGGGCGCGCCCAGGAACCCTTGGGCGCGCAGGGCTATGCGGCGGGCTTCGTCGGCGGACAGTTCGGCGGTGGGCGGCGGCACGCTGGTCATGGTCCGCACCCTAGACGGCGGGACTGACAATCGGTCCGGGCCGCAGGTCCGGCCGCTGTACCCCGCATGCCGTCCCACCCCGCATGCCGTCCCACCCCGCATGCCGTTCACTCCGCGGGCGTCAGCCCCGGGGCGGCAGATACGGATGGGTGCTCGACAGCCCCAGGTCCGACGGGAGCAGCGCCCCCCACCCACACATCCCGGAGCGTGTCCTTGTTCAGCAGGGCCGCCCGCAGCGACCCCTCGATCATGAAGCCCGCCTTCTCGGCGACGGCCCGCGAGCCCTCGTTGCCGACCTCCGCCCGCCACTCCAGACGCGTCGCGCCCAGCCTGGTGAAGGCCCAGTGCGCCACGGCCCCCACGGTCTCCGCCATGATGCCGCGCCCCCGGTGCTCCTTGTCCGTCCAGAAACCGATCTCCCAGGTGCCCGAGAAAGTCCGCAGGCTGACCGCGACCGATGCCATCAGCGCACCGCCCGCCCGAGGCAGCACCGCGAAGGTGCACATCGTGCCGGAGCGCCAGCCCTCCGGGACCATCTGTCCGGTGAATTCGGCCGCATGCCGGCGCTCGTAGGGCGAGGGGACCGTCGTCCACCGCTGGATGTCGGGATCCTGACACGCCAGATAGACCGCGTCCGTGTCGTCGCTCGTGAAGGTGCGCAGCAGCAGGCGTTCCGTGGTGAGGGTGATGGGCTCCATGACCGGATTCTGGTCATGTCCGCGAAGGGATGCGAGCACTTTTCGTACCTCACCGGCACCTTCCGTGCGTCCCGCGCGTTCTCTTTCCGGGTGACAGCAGGCCTGGCTGACGACGGACCTCCCGACCCGGCCGGGTCCTCGCTTACGATGGCCGTTGCGGTGGGGCCCACCTGCCGTGCCCGCGCCAGTGTCCATAACAAGACCCAGTGCCAGGCCCGATCGGCAAGGAGACCAACCTCAGTGTCCGTCTTCAACAAGCTCATGCGTGCAGGCGAAGGCAAGATCCTGCGCAAACTGCACCGCATCGCGGACCAGGTCAACTCCATCGAAGAGGACTTCGTCAACCTCTCCGACGCCGAGTTGCGGGCTCTCACCGATGAGTACAAGGAGCGGTACGCCGACGGTGAGAGCTTGGACGACCTGCTCCCCGAGGCGTTCGCGACCGTCCGTGAGGCCGCCAAGCGCGTCCTCGGCCAGCGCCACTACGACGTACAGATGATGGGCGGCGCCGCGCTCCACCTCGGGTATGTCGCCGAGATGAAGACCGGTGAGGGCAAGACCCTCGTCGGCACGCTCCCCGCCTACCTCAATGCGCTCTCGGGCAAGGGCGTCCACCTGATCACGGTGAACGACTACCTGGCCGAGCGTGACTCCGAGATGATGGGCCGGGTCCACAAGTTCCTGGGCCTGAATGTCGGCTGCATCCTCGCCAACATGACGCCGGCTCAGCGTCGCGAACAGTACAACTGCGACATTACGTACGGAACGAACAATGAGTTCGGCTTCGACTACCTCCGCGACAACATGGCGTGGTCCCAGGACGAGCTCGTCCAGCGCGGCCACAACTACGCCATCGTCGACGAGGTCGACTCGATCCTCGTCGACGAGGCCCGTACTCCGCTGATCATCTCCGGCCCGGCCGACCAGGCCACCAAGTGGTACGGCGACTTCGCCAAGCTGGTCACCCGCCTGTCCAAGGGTGAGGCGGGCAACCCCCTCAAGGGCATCGAGGAGACCGGCGACTACGAGGTCGACGAGAAGAAGCGGACCGTCGCCATCCATGAACCGGGTGTCGCCAAGGTCGAGGACTGGCTGGGCATCGACAACCTCTACGAGTCGGTGAACACCCCGCTCGTCGGCTATCTGAACAACGCCATCAAGGCCAAGGAACTGTTCAAGAACGACAAGGACTACGTCGTCATCGACGGCGAAGTCATGATCGTCGACGAGCACACCGGCCGTATCCTCGCAGGCCGCCGCTACAACGAGGGCATGCACCAGGCGATCGAGGCGAAGGAAGGGGTGGACATCAAGGACGAGAACCAGACCCTCGCCACGATCACCCTGCAGAACTTCTTCCGCCTCTACGGCAAGCTCTCCGGCATGACCGGTACGGCCATGACCGAGGCCGCCGAGTTCCACCAGATCTACAAGCTGGGCGTCGTGCCGATCCCGACGAACATGCCGATGGTCCGCAAGGACCAGTCCGACCTGATCTACCGGACCGAGGTCGCCAAGTTCGCCGCGGTCGTCGACGACATCGCCGAGAAGCACGAGAAGGGCCAGCCGATCCTGGTCGGCACGACCTCGGTCGAGAAGTCCGAGTACCTCTCGCAGCAGCTCAACAAGCGCGGCATCCAGCACGAGGTCCTCAACGCCAAGCAGCACGACCGGGAGGCGACGATCGTCGCCCAGGCCGGCCGCAAGGGCGCGGTCACGGTCGCGACGAACATGGCCGGCCGTGGTACGGACATCAAGCTCGGCGGCAACCCCGACGACCTCGCCGAGGCGGAGCTGCGCCAGCGCGGCCTGGACCCGGTCGAGCACGTCGAGGAGTGGGCCGCGGCCCTGCCCGCCGCGCTGGAGCGCGCCGAAGCGGCCGTCAAGGCCGAGCACGACGAGGTGACCGACATCGGCGGGCTCTATGTGCTGGGCACCGAGCGGCACGAGTCGCGGCGTATCGACAACCAGCTGCGCGGTCGTTCCGGCCGTCAGGGAGACCCGGGCGAGTCCCGTTTCTACCTGTCCCTGGGTGACGACCTGATGCGTCTGTTCAAGGCGCAGATGGTCGAGCGCGTGATGTCGATGGCGAACGTCCCCGACGACGTCCCGATCGAGAACAAGATGGTCACGCGCGCGATCGCGTCGGCGCAGTCGCAGGTGGAGCAGCAGAACTTCGAGACGCGTAAGAACGTCCTGAAGTACGACGAGGTCCTCAACCGCCAGCGTGAGGTCATCTACGGCGAGCGCCGCCGCGTTCTGGAGGGCGAGGACCTGCACGAGCAGGTGCGCCACTTCATGGACGACACCATCGACGCGTACATCCAGGCGGAGACGGTCGAGGGCTTCGCCGAGGAGTGGGACCTGGACCGGCTGTGGGGCGCGTTCAAGCAGCTCTACCCGGTGAAGATCACCGTCGAGGAGCTGGAGGACGCGGCCGGCGACCGTGCCGGGATCACCGCCGAGTTCATCGCCGAGTCCATCAAGGACGACATCCACGAGCAGTACGAGGAGCGTGAAAATCAGCTCGGCTCGGACATCATGCGTGAGCTTGAGCGGCGCGTGGTGCTGTCCGTACTGGACCGCAAGTGGCGTGAGCACCTCTACGAGATGGACTACCTCCAGGAGGGCATCGGCCTGCGCGCGATGGCCCAGAAGGACCCGCTCGTGGAGTACCAGCGCGAGGGCTTCGACATGTTCACCGCCATGATGGAGGGCATCAAGGAGGAGTCCGTCGGCTATCTGTTCAACCTGGAGGTCCAGGTTGAACAGCAGGTCGAGGAGGTCCCGGTGCAGGATGCGGCTCCTTCGCTCGCCAAGGAGGGCGCCGTTCCGGCGGGAGCCTCCCGTCCGGAGATCCGCGCGAAGGGGCTCGACGCCCCGCAGCGGCGGGACCGGCTGCACTTCTCGGCGCCGAAGGTGGACGGCGAGGGTGGCATCGTCGAGGGCGACTTCATCAGCGACGACGGGCAGGCTCACTCTGACGGGGACGGTCTGACGCGTGCGGAGCGCCGCAAGGCGCAGAAGGGCGCCGGGCGCCGCCGTAAGAAGTAACTCTGCGCTTGCCTGTTGCGAACGGCTGGGGCCGGACACCGATTGCGGTGTCCGGCCCCAGCCGTTTCGCTCAAGGGCTCGAGTCGCCCGCCCCGGCCGTTTGGCTCAAGGCTCGCGTTCGCTCAGGGGCTCGCGGTGGCGCGGCCGCGGCCGAGGCGGCGGGCGGCGCGGGTCATGGCGCGGGACATCTTCGACGGCATCGAGTCGGGGGCGGGGACGGTGACGGGACGGACCCGGCCGTTGTGGATGGCGCTGATCCGCCAGCCGTCGCCGGTGTTCACGACGACGACGGTCTGCCGTGACAGGCGCCGCTTGGGGAGCTTGGAGCGCCAGGGCATCAGTACGGAGGCGGTGCCGTACAGGACGGCGACCCCCGGTGCGATGTGCCTGATGTCCTCGATCTCGCCGACCAGCGCGGAGCCGGTGAGGACGCCGCGGAAGAGCTGGTCGTGGTTGTCCTGGTGCTCTGCCCGCCCCACCGCGCGTGTGCCGTCGTACGACACGTAGTCGGAGTCCTCGGTGAAGCAGGCGCCGAAGGCGACCGCGTCGCCGTCGTTCCAGGCCTGCATGAAGCGCTGGAAGAGGTTCTGGATCTCGATGTCGTTCGTGGGTTTGTCCTGCGGCTTCTGTCCTTCGGCAGTGCTATTATTTCGACCAACGAAGCTTACGATAACAGAAAGATTCGAATGTCGAAAGAAGCTTTGATGAGGAATGTTGCCCAGCAGCTCCGCTCCCTGCAGCAGAGCTTCGACGCCTTCGACGAGGCAGCTGCCGCACGGCTCGGCGTGAACCGCACCGACCTGCGCTGCCTCGACCTGGTGCTGGGATCGGGGGAGCTGTCGGCCGGTGAACTGAGCACCGCGCTGAAGCTCAGCCCGGCGGCGACGACCACGGTCATCGACCGGCTCGAGCGCATCGGCCTGGTCGTCCGCAGCCGGGACGCGGCCAATCGGCGGCGGGTACTCGTCACCGCCACGGACACGGCGCGTGAGGCCGAGGCCGAGGTCTACGTACCCGTCGGCACCGCCGGGGCCGAGGCTCTGAGCCGCTATGACGAGGAGCAGCTCGCCACGATTCTGGACTTCCTCCAGACGGCCCGGCAGGTGCAGGAGGGGCAGGCGGCCCGGCTCGGCGCGGACGGCGGCTGAGCGGACCGCCTGCGGCTTCCTGCCGGTCGGGTCGGGCGGCCCCCCAGTGGCTAGTTTCCGGCGGACGTGCCGACGCGTTCTCCGCCGAGTTCCACCGCGGCACATCGCCAGCGCTGGTCCGCGCCCTGTTCCAGGCGGAAGGCCATCGCGCTGACCCGGTCGCCGGAGCCGATCCTGGCGAAGGCCTCGATCACGCCGGGGCCGGGGTGGTACTCCCCGCAGTGCCGTACGACGGGTGTGACCCGCTCCGCCGGACGCAGCGGTGCTCCCGGGGCGAGCCGCACGAGCTGTTCGTACGCCTCCCCGATGGTGTGCCCGAGCATCCAGTGCACCGGGCGCCGGCCGCTGAGCACCGCGAGCAGGCGGTCGGCGAACCAGTAGTGCGGCTTGTCCTGCCGACGTGCGCGTGCCATCGCGGTTGCCGCGACCGCGGCGGGACGGCGCTGGTCCTGCCGCCCTGCGGGCCGGGTCCTGTTCATGCTCATGCAGATCGCCCCCGATATGCCGGGCCCGGTGCGATACCGGGCGGTAACTTCGTTGGTGATCTTCTACGGGGCGGGCTGGTCGGACCGCAATGCGCGGTATCCCTTGCTGCGGCAGGCGCCACAGTTCACCTATCAGGGTGACGGGGGTCCGCCGCGGGCGGTCCTGGGCCAGTGCGAGGCAGGTCTGCGGTGGACGGCGCGTGAGGCCGGGGGCAGCAGCCCGAAGGGGGACCTCGGGCGGACCTCACACGTATCCTGAGGGCGTTTCCGACTACGAAAGCGGTCAGCCATGCGCGTCTACGTCCCCCTGACCCTCCCCGGTCTCGCAGAGGCGCACAAGGCGGGCGAGCTCGGCCCCGGGCCGCTGACCGCGTATGCCGTCACGCCGGGACTGCGCGAGTGGTATGTCTCCGACGACATCGAGGAACTGGAGTACGCCGCGCTGAACCGCGCCGCCGCCGCCTCGCTGCGACTGCTCGCCGGTGACCCGGACGCGGTCAGGCGCCGGGTCGTCGTCGCGGTCGACGTACGGGACCAGGACGCGGTCGCCGATCCCGACGGGGTGCTCGTCGTGAGCGCGCTCGGCGAGGTGCGGGTCGCCATGGCGGTTCCGCTCTCCAAGGCGGCGGCGGTGCACGTGGACGCGGACGACGCGATCGGCGACGTGGCGGCCGCGGCGGACGCGCTGGGGGCGGCGGACCAGGGCGACGACGACGCGCAGTTCACGGTGGACGGGGCGGAGGACCACGAGCTGCTCTGGTACGGGGTGCAGGAGATCCACAACCTCGTCGGCTGAGGCTGCGAAGGCGGCTCGGCGGCCGGTTGTCAGACCCGGCCGGTACCGTTTTCGTATGGGGAAGCACAGCACACATCTGGTCTGGGACTGGAACGGCACACTGCTCGACGACATCACGGCTGTCATCGGGGCGACCAACGCCGCCTTCGAGGAGATCGGCCTGGAGCCGATCACGCTCGAGAGCTACCGCGAGATGTACTGCGTGCCGATTCCCCGGTTCTACGAGCGGCTCATGGGACGGCTGCCGTCGGACGCGGAGTGGGAGGTAATGGACGAGGCCTTCCACCGGCACTACAGCCAGCACCGGATCGGGTGCGGGCTGACCGAGGGCGTCGAGGAGCTGCTCCAGGAATGGCGGCTGGCCGGGCGCAGCCAGTCGCTGCTGAGCATGTACGGGCACGAGGAGCTGGTCCCGGTCGTACGGGGCTATGGCATCGAGGGCCACTTCATACGCGTGGACGGGCGGACCGGGCCGTCCGGCGGCACGAAGGCGCTGCACATGGAGCGCCATCTCGCGGCGCTCGGCGGCGTCGCGGCGCCGGATCGCACGGTGGTGATCGGTGACGCGGTCGACGACGCGGTGGCGGCGGCGCATGTGGGGGCGCGGGCGGTGCTGTACACCGGGGGGTCGCACAGCAGGGCGAGCCTGGAGTCGGTGGGGGTGCCGGTGGTGGACAGCCTCGCGGAGGCGGTGGAGGTGGCGACACGGCTGGTGGCGTAACGGGGCGGTTCGCCTGAGGCCGGCCTGCTCCCCACCCCGCGGAACCCGAACCGGGCTCGGCCCGGACCCCGAGGGGCCGGGCCGCCCCGCCACACCCCCTATGTCACCGGTGCCTTCGCCCGAAGCACCGTGAGGAACTCCCGCATCCATGCCGAGTGGTCCGGCCATGCCCTCGACGACACCAGCGTGCCGTCGACGACCGCCTCCACGTCCTGGAAGCTTGCGCCCGCCGCCTGCATGTCCAGTTCCAGGGCGGGGTAGGCCGTGACCCGGCGGCCCTCCAGGCTGCCGATCGCCGCCGTCAGCAGCGGGCCGTGGCAGATCTGGGCCACGGGCTTGTCGGCGTCGAAGAAGGACTTCAGAATCTTGCGTAGCTCGGGATCGTTGCGCAGGTACTCCGGGGCGCGGCCGCCCGGGATCACCACCGCTGCGTACTGTCCGGGCTCGACCTCCGAGAAGGCCAGGTCCGCCGGCCAGGTGTAGCCCGGCTTTTCGGTGTAGGTGTCGAAGCCCGGCTCGAAGTCGTGCACGACGAACTGTAGTTTTTTGCGGGCGGGGGCCGCGATGTCGACCTCGTACCCCTCTTCCCGCAGCCGCTGATACGGGTAGAGGACTTCGAGGGACTCGGCCGCATCGCCGGTGACGATCAGGATCTTCGGTGTCATGGCTGCTCCCGGTGTCGGGCTGTCGACGGTGCCCCTGCCGTCGGTGCAGGGCGTCGACGGTCTGCCGTGTCGTCACCGCCAACCTGCACCGCGGGGGACTGTTTGCCAAGAGTGGCCCTGTGTCGCTGTCCAGACTGTCAAACTTCCGGCCCTGCTTTTGTACACATACGGCTCATGACGGGTCGGGGGGGCGGGGCGATAGCCTTGACCCGTGATCAGCGCTATATGCCGTGGGGGCAGCGAAGCCCCCGGCCAGCGCCCGGAGCGCCACAGCGCCCGGGCGATCGTTGATCACCCCGTTCCGGCCCCGCTGCCAACATTGGCCAATATCGGCTCGGACATCTCTCATCGCGGCATAACGTCGACTCCGACCGGACACCCCGCGTCATGGCGTTGCGTCGCTTCTTTCACCTACGTCACGCAACGGCGCGCGACAGGAGCCAGAGGACATGCAGACCAAGCTGGACGAAGCCAAGGCCGAGCTGCTCGCACGGGCGGCCCGGGTTGCTGAGAACAGCCCGGTCGGGGGGCACCTTCCGACCGGGGCCGAGCACGGAAAGGGCCCTGACCAGGACACCGTGCTCCGGTACCTCCAGCGCTACTACCTGCACACCGCTCCGGAGGACCTGACCGACCGGGACCCGGTCGATGTCTTCGGCGCGGCACTTTCCCACTTCCGGCTCGCCGAGAACCGTCCGCAGGGGACGGCCAATGTGCGGGTCCACACCCCGACCGTCGAGGAGAACGGCTGGACCTGCAGCCACTCCGTGGTCGAGGTGGTCACCGACGACATGCCCTTCCTCGTCGACTCGGTCACCAACGAACTCTCCCGCCAGGGCCGCGGCATCCATGTCGTGATCCACCCGCAGGTCACGGTCCGCCGCGACCTCACCGGCAAGCTGATCGAGGTTCTGCCCCTCGAGGCGAACGGCAAGGACCTGCCGCACGACGCGGTCCTCGAATCCTGGATCCATGTCGAGATCGACCGCGAGACCGACCGGTCCGACCTCAAGCAGATCACCGCCGATCTGCTGCGGGTCCTCTCGGACGTCCGCGAGGCCGTCGAGGACTGGGAGAAGATGCGCGACGCCGCGCTGCGCATCGCCGAAGAGCTGCCCAGCGAGCCGACCGCCGACGATCTGCGTGACCAGGAGGTCGAGGAGGCGCGTGAACTGCTGCGCTGGCTCTCCGCCGACCACTTCACCTTCCTCGGCTACCGGGAGTACGAGCTCACCGAGACCGACGCCCTGGCCGCCGTGCCCGGCACCGGCCTCGGCATTCTGCGCTCCGACCCCCAGCACAGCACCGACGAGGCGCACCCCGTCAGCCCCTCCTTCAGCCGGCTGCCCGCCGACGCCCGTGCCAAGGCCCGCGAGCACAAGCTGCTCGTGCTGACGAAGGCCAACAGCCGCTCGACCGTGCACCGGCCCTCCTACCTCGACTACATCGGGGTGAAGAGGTTCGACGCCAACGGCAATGTCATCGGTGAGCGCCGCTTCCTCGGCCTGTTCTCCTCGGCCGCGTACACCGAGTCCGTGCGCCGCGTCCCGGTCATCCGCCGCAAGGTCCAGGAGGTCCTCGAAGGCGCGGGCTTCGCGCCCAACAGCCACGACGGCCGCGACCTGCTGCAGATCCTGGAGACCTACCCGCGCGACGAGCTGTTCCAGACGCCGGTCGACCAGCTGCGTTCCATCGTCACGTCCGTCCTCTACCTCCAGGAGCGCCGCAGGCTGCGGCTGTACCTGCGCCAGGACGAGTACGGCCGCTACTACTCCGCCCTCGTCTACCTGCCGCGCGACCGCTTCACCACCGACGTACGGCTGCGCCTGACCGACATCCTGCTGGAGGAGCTGAACGGCCGCGCGCCGGTCGACTTCACCGCCCTGCACACCGAATCGGTGCTGTCCCGGCTGCACTTCGTCATCCGTGTCCAGCCCGGCACCGATCTCCCCGACCTCACCGACGCCGACAAGGACCGCATCGAGTCCCGGCTCGTCGAGGCCGCCCGCTCCTGGGCCGACGGCTTCGCCGAGGCGCTCAACGCCGAGTGCGGCGAGGAGCGCGCAGCCGAGCTGCTGCGCCGCTACGGCCACGCCTTCCCCGAGGGCTACAAGGCCGACCACTCGCCGCGCGCCGCCGTCGCCGACCTGGTCCACGTCGAGCAACTGGCCCACTCCGAAAAGGACTTCGCGCTCTCCCTCTACGAGCCGGTCGGCGCGGGCCCCGGCGAGCGCCGCTTCAAGATCTACCGCACGGGTGACCAGGTCTCGCTCTCCGCCGTTCTGCCGGTCCTCAACCGGCTCGGCGTCGAAGTCGTCGACGAGCGTCCCTACGAACTGCGCTGCTCGGACCGTACGACCGCGTGGATCTACGACTTCGGTCTGCGCATGCCGCTGGCCACCGGCAACGGCGACTACCTGGCCGACGATGCCCGCGAACGCTTCCAGGAGGCCTTCTCGGCCGTCTGGACCGGCGAGGCGGAGAACGACGGCTTCAACTCCCTCGTGCTGCGCGCCGGTCTGAACTGGCGGCAGGCGATGGTGCTGCGCGCGTACGCCAAGTACCTGCGCCAGGCCGGTGCGACCTTCAGCCAGGACTACATGGAGGACACCCTCCGTACCAACGTCCACACCACCCGGCTGCTGGTCTCCCTCTTCGAGGCCCGGATGTCCCCCGAGCGCCAGCGCGGCAGCACTGAGCTGACCGACGCCCTGCTGGAGGAGCTCGACGGGGCGCTCGACCAGGTCGCGAGCCTGGACGAGGACCGCATCCTGCGGTCGTTCCTCACCCTCATCAAGGCGACGCTGCGCACGAACTTCTTCCAGGAGGCGGCGGGCGCCAAGCACCACAGCTATGTGTCGATGAAGTTCGACCCGCAGGCCATCCCGGATCTGCCGGCGCCCCGCCCGGCGTACGAGATCTGGGTCTACTCCCCGCGCGTCGAGGGTGTGCACCTGCGCTTCGGCAAGGTCGCGCGCGGCGGTCTGCGCTGGTCCGACCGGCGTGAGGACTTCCGTACGGAGATCCTGGGCCTGGTCAAGGCGCAGATGGTCAAGAACACCGTGATCGTGCCGGTCGGCGCCAAGGGCGGCTTCGTCGCCAAGCAGCTGCCCGACCCGTCGGTGGACCGGGACGCGTGGCTTGCCGAGGGCATCGCCAGCTACAAGGTGTTCATCTCGGCACTGCTCGACATCACGGACAACATGGTGGCCGGCGAGGTCGTGCCGCCCGCCGATGTCGTACGCCACGACGAGGACGACACCTACCTCGTCGTCGCCGCCGACAAGGGCACCGCGACCTTCTCCGACATCGCCAACGAGGTCGCGGTCGCGTACAACTTCTGGCTCGGCGACGCCTTCGCATCGGGCGGCTCCGCCGGATACGACCACAAGGCCATGGGCATCACCGCCCGCGGCGCCTGGGAGTCCGTCAAGCGGCACTTCCGCGAGCTCGGCCACGACACCCAGACCCAGGACTTCACGGTCGTCGGTGTCGGCGACATGTCCGGTGACGTGTTCGGCAACGGCATGCTGCTCTCCGAGCACATCCGCCTCGTCGCGGCCTTCGACCACCGGCACATCTTCATCGACCCGAACCCGGACGCGGCCACCTCGTACGCCGAGCGCCGCCGGCTCTTCGAGCTGCCCCGCTCCTCCTGGGCCGACTACAACAAGGAGCTGCTGTCGGCCGGCGGCGGCATCCACCCGCGCGCGGCCAAGTCGATCCCGGTCAACGCGCACATGCGCGCTGCCCTCGGCATCGAGACGGGCATCTCCAAGATGACGCCCGCCGAGCTGATGAAGGCGATCCTCAAGGCCCCGGTGGACCTCTTGTGGAACGGCGGCATCGGTACGTACGTCAAGGCCTCCTCCGAGTCCAACGCGGACGTCGGCGACAAGGCCAACGACGCGATCCGCGTCAACGGCGAAGACCTGCGGGTCAAGGCCGTCGGCGAGGGCGGCAACCTGGGTCTGACCCAGCTGGGCCGGATCGAGTTCGACCGCAGCGGCGGCAAGATCAACACCGACGCCATCGACAACAGCGCGGGCGTGGACACCTCCGACCACGAGGTGAACATCAAGATCCTGCTCAACGGCCTTGTGACGGACGGCGACATGACCGTCAAGCAGCGCAACAAGCTGCTCGCCGAGATGACCGACGAGGTCGGCGCGCTCGTCCTGCGCAACAACTACGCGCAGAACGTCGCCCTCGGCAACGCCGTCGCCCAGTCGCCCTCCCTGCTCCACGCCCACCAGCGCTTCATGCGGCGCCTCGGCCGGGACGGGCACCTGGACAGGGCCCTGGAGTTCCTGCCGAACGACCGGCAGATCCGTGAGCTGCTCAACTCCGGCAAGGGGCTCAGCCAGCCCGAGCTGGCCGTGCTGCTCGCCTACACCAAGATCACGGTGGCGGACGAGCTGATCGGGACCGCGCTGCCGGACGATCCGTATCTGCGCCGGCTGCTGCACGCGTACTTCCCGCAGGCCCTGCGCGACAGGTTCCCCGACGCGATCGACGGGCACGCGCTGTGCCGGGAGATCGTCACGACGGTGCTGGTCAACGACACGGTGAACACCGGTGGTTCGACCTTCCTGCACCGGCTGCGCGAAGAGACGGGCGCGTCGATCGAGGAGGTCGTGCGGGCGCAGACCGCGGCCCGCGAGATCTTCGGGCTCAACGCCGTGTGGGACGCGGTCGAAGCCCTGGACAACAAGGTCCCGGCCGCCGTCCAGACCCGCATCCGGCTGCACTCGCGCCGCCTCGTCGAGCGCGGCACGCGCTGGCTGCTCGGCAACCGGCCGCAGCCGCTGGAGCTCGCCGACACCATCGGCTTCTTCGCCGAGCGCGTGGAGCAGGTCTGGGCCGAGCTGGCGAAGATGCTGCGCGGCGCGGACCTGGAGTGGTACCAGAGCATCCTCGAAGAGCTCACCGACGAGGGCGTCCCCGAGGAGCTCGCGCTGCGGGTCGCCGGGTTCTCCTCCGCCTTCCCGACGCTCGACATCGTCGCGATCGCGGACCGCACCAAGAAGGAGCCGATGGCGGTCGCCGAGGTGTACTACGACCTCGCGGACCGGCTGCGGATCACCCAGCTGATGGACCGGATCATAGAGCTGCCGCGGGCCGACCGCTGGCAGTCGATGGCCCGCGCATCCATCCGCGAGGACCTGTACGCGGCGCATGCCGCTCTGACGGCGGACGTGCTCACCGTCGGCAACGGCACCTCGACGCCGGAAGAGCGGTTCAAGGCGTGGGAGCTGAAGAACGCGGCGATCCTGAGCCGGGCGCGTACGACGCTGGAGGAGATCCAGGGCTCGGACACGTTCGACCTGGCGAATCTGTCGGTCGCGATGCGGACGATGCGGCAGCTGCTGCGGACGCACAGCTGATACGGCTGTAAGTGGGCGCCCGGCACCGAATCGGTGCCGGGCGCCTTCGTCTTCAGGTGGTCCGGTCCCTCTTCAGGTGGTTCGGCGGATCCGGCTCAGCCAGCCCGCGGATCTCGGGTCCTGCGCGGCCCGGTCGACGCCCGCCACCGCCGTCGCCAGCGGCTTGGGAAGCCAGCCGCGGAAGTCCCGTACGTCGCGTCCCGCCGCCCGCCCGCACAGCGCGGCCACCTCGGCCGCGCTCGGCCGGTCCTCGGGCCGGGGGGCGAGGCAGGCCGTCAGCACCTCGCGCAGCGCCGGCGGGTGTGCGCCGAGATCCGGGGGCTCGCGGTCGGTGCCCGCGATCCGGGTGGCGACCACCAGACCGCCGCCCTCTCCGTACGGATGGCTCCCGGAGGCGGCCTCCGCGGCGAGCAGCCCGAGCGTGAATACGTCCGACGCGGGCGTGAGTTGCTTGCCGAGCGCATGCTCGGGCGACATGTACTTGGGCGTGCCCACCATCCGTCCGACGGTGGTCAGCGACGCCGTCCCGACGGCGCGCGCGATGCCGAAGTCGAGCAGTGGGCCCCTCGGCGGTGAGCAGCAGATTTCCGGGTTTGACGTCGCGGTGTATGACTCCGGCGGTGTGAACGGCCGCGAGCGCGAGTGCCGCGGCGGCGGTCAGCCGGAGCACGCACGCGAGCGGCAATGGCCCGTGCGAGGCCAGCGCCTCGTCGAGCGGCAGCCCCGGTACGTAACGGGTGGCGAGCCAGGGCCGCGGTCCTTGCGCGTCATGGTCGACGACCGGCACGACATGGTGGCCGTGGACCCTTCGCGCCGCCTCGACCTCGCGGGCGAAGCGCTGCCGGAAGCTCTCGCTCTGCGCGTGCTCGCGGCGGATCAGCTTGAGTGCGAGGGGCCGCCCTTCGGCGGTGCGGGTGAGGTAGACGGTGCCCATGCCGCCCTCGCCGATCCGTGCTTCGAGCACATACCCGGCGATCTCCTTCGGATCGTCGGCGCGCAGCGGTTCATGGCCCCCGTTCCGCATCCCAACCCCCCTGCCGATCAGCGAGACGGGAGCCTATCGCGCGGCCGTGGCGGCCCACAGCCGACGGCAGGACAGCAGGGCGGCGACGAGCAGCAGCCCGTTGCGTACGACCATGACGAGCAGGCCGGCCGGGGTGCCCGCCGGCACGTCGTCGTACAGCACGGGGTGGGCGAGCGCGCTCGCTGCGGCGGCGGGCAGCATCAGGAGCGCGACCGGGCGCTGGGTGGTGTGCCGCGAGGTCAGGCAGACCGCGGCCAGACCCAGCAGCCCGATCAGGTACTGCGGGCCGATGACCCGGCTCGTGACCGTGAAGAGCAGTACGGCGGCGAACGCGGCGTCGAACGGCGTGGCGGGTGTCCAGCGCCACGACCTGGCCCGCCACAGCAGCAGCCAGCACACCGCCGCGACGCTCAGGAGCAGACTGAGCCGCGCGATGCTCGGCACGTACGGGCCGACGAGTTCGAAGGCGCCGTACTGATAGCGGACCGTGCCCGACCAGCCCGTCTTCCGCGCGAGCTGGAGCGCTGTCCCGCCGAGGGACTCGATCTGGACACCCCTGGCGCCCTGTTGCCGCAGCAAGTCCGGGGTGTGGGTGAAGCCGAGCGTGAAAGACGGCGAGCAGCGCGGTGACGGTGGCGGCGGCGGCGGAGAGCCAGGCCGCGCGAGTTGCACGGCCCGCGGGCGTGCCCAGGACAGTGAGCAGCGGCCACACCTTGATCATCGCGCCCAGCCCGGCGAGCCCGCCCGCGATGCGTGGGCGCCTGCGCACGGCCAGCAGGGCGAGTACGGCGACGGCGGTGACCTGCACGTCGCAGCGCGCGTACGGGAGGTGCAGCAGGAGCGGCAGTCCGCACACCCACAGCCAGGCGCCGGGCAGACCGGCCCGGGAGAGCGCGAGCGTGATGACCGCGTCGGCGGCGAGGGCGAGGGCGACGAAGGCCTGGAAGTAGGTCAGAAAGGGCAGCGCGCCGGGGGCGAGGATGACGAGGGCGGCGCCTGGCGGGTACTGCCAGGTGGCGTCGTCCAGGGGGAACGCACCCTGGCGAAGCTGCTCGTACCAGCGCCGGTAGAGGATGTGCACCTCGCCCGCCAGACCGCTGTCGCCGACCTCGTCGACGAGGAGCAGCCCGAGCATGCCGACGCGGGTGGCCGCCCAGAGGCCGGCGAGCGCGGCGGCGCGCCTGCGGCGGACACGGGAGCGGGAGGTGCCGAGGTGGGTGATCCCCGGCACCGGTGAGTGGCCGAATGAGGACAGGGGCGGGCCGATCCGATGGGTCGTCATCGACCGGCAGTTTAGGGCGTATTGGGCAATTTACGGCTATTTGGTGTTGTTGTACTTCTCGTACGCGGCGACGACTTCCGCCGCCGGGCCGTCCATGAGCATCCGTCCCGACTCCAGCCAGATCGCCCGGTCACAGGTCTGGGTGATCGCCCCGTTGCTGTGGCTCACCAGAAAGACCGTGCCGGCCTGCTCGCGCAGCTCGGTGATGCGCTCCTGGCTGCGGAGCTGGAACTTCGCGTCGCCGGTGGACAGGGCTTCGTCGATCAGCAGCACGTCATGGCTCTTGGCTGCGGCGATCGAGAAGCGGAGCCGGGCGCCCATGCCGGAGGAGTACGTCCGCATGGGGAGCGAGATGAAGTCGCCCTTCTCGTTGATCCCCGAGAAGTCCACGATCTGCTCGTACCGCTCCTGGATCTGCTCGCGGGTCATGCCCATCGCCAGTCCGCCGAGGATGACGTTGCGCTCGCCGGTCAGATCGCCCATCAGCGCGGCGTTCACGCCGAGGAGGGAGGGCTGGCCCTGGGTGAAGACCCTGCCCTCGGTGGCCGGCAGCAGGCCCGCGATCGCCTTCAACAGCGTCGACTTGCCGGAGCCGTTGGAGCCGATCAGGCCGACGGCCTCGCCCTTGTACGCCGCGAAGCTGACGCCCTTCACGGCATGCACCTCGCGGACGCCCGCGGATTTCTTGCGGGTGACGATCCGGCTGAGGGCGGAGGTGGCGCTGCCTTTGCCGCCGCGGGCGCCATGGACCGTGTACTTGATGTGGACGTTGTCGACGACGACGGTCGGGACGCGTTCGTCGGCCATCCGCATGTCCTCGGGTGCGGGGATTACCTGGGAGTCAGACACGGCCGTACTCCTCCTCTGCCTTCCAGAAGTAGATGAACCCGCCCACTCCGAACAGGAGCGCCCAGCCGAGGGCGACGGCCCAGACGTGCGGGGGCAGTTGGGCGGAGGTGTAGCTCTCGATGAGCGCGAAACGCATCAGGTCGATGAAGACGGCGGCGGGATTGCACTCCAGGGCGACCATCACGACATGCGGCAGGTGCGCGCCCTTGAGGACCTTGTCGATGCTCCACATCACGCCGGAGGCATACATCCAGGTGCGCAGGACGAAGGGCATCAGCTGGGCGATGTCGGGGGTCCTGGCGCACAGCCGCGCCATGATCAACGAGAAGCCGGTGTTGAAGACGGCCTGCAGGATCAGGGCGGGGACGGCCAGCAGCCAGGTGAGCTTGGGGAACTCCCCGAAGCACATGAGGATCATGACCAGCGCGCCCATGGAGAACAGCAGCTGCTGGAGCTGGAGCAGGACGTAGGAGATGGGCAGGGTGGCGCGCGGGAAGTGCAGCGCCTGCACCAGGCCCATGTTGCCGCGGATGGCGCCGCTGCCGGTCATGATCGAGCTGGAGGTGAAGGTCCAGATGAAGACGCCGGTGACCAGGAACGGGACGAAGTCGGGGACGCCGCGGCTGGTCTGGAGCAGGATGCCGAAGATGAAGTAGTAGACCGCCGCGTTCAGCAGCGGGGTCATGATCTGCCAGACCTGGCCGAGCTTGGCGCGGCTGTACTGCGCGGTGAGGCGGGCGGTGGCGAAGGCGCCGATGAAGTGGCGTCGTGACCAGAGCTGCCGGACGTAGTCGGACAGCGTCGGCCGGGCACCGCTGACGGTCAGCCCGTGCCTGAGGGCGAGCTCACCGAAATCCTCCACGAAGGGGGGAGGGGCAATCGTCTGCGTGCTCACAGGGGCGGCCACTTTCGACGGGGGCAGGGTGGACGCTGGCGATGGGACGGACCCGTATCGTCGCTACGATGAGAGTAGGACGGTCCAGCGTCGCAACGCAACCGTGTCGTCGTGACGGTAGGATCCGGGCATGACCACGGACCCTGGAACCCCACGACGCGCCCCCGCGGGAGCCGCAGTGCTCCGGGAGGACGTGACCGATGCGATTCGCGCCGCCGTCTTCGAGGAGCTGGCGGCGGTCGGCTTCGCCCGGATGTCGATCGAAGGGATCGCGCGGCGCGCGGGCGTCGGCAAGACCGCGGTCTACCGGCGCTGGAAGTCGAAGCTGTCGCTCGTGCTCGACCTGGTCTCGGCCTTCGCCTCGCAGGGGCTGCCGGCGCCGGCGACGGGCTCGCTGTACGGAGACGTACGGGCGCTGCTGGAAGTGGCCTCGCACGCCCTGCGCCACCCGGTGGCCTCCCAGGTCATCCCGGACCTTCTGGTGGAGGCGGCGCGCCACCCGGAAATCTCGGACGCGATCAAGGCGGCGCTGCTGGACAGCCAGCAGGGTGTGGCGGCGGTGGTGGTCCGCGAGGCGGTGTCCCGCGGCGAACTCCCGCAGGGAACGGAACCGGACCGGGCGCTGGACCTGATCGTGGGGCCGCTGTACTGGCGGCTGGTGGTGGTGCGGGGCGGGTTGCCGAAGGGATACCTGGACGAACTGGCGAGGTCGGCGGTGGCGGGGCTTCAGGTTTGACAGGGGCTCGGCGGGGCTCCGCCCCGGACCCCGCTCCTCGATCGCCGGAGAGGCTGAATGTTCAGCCCGTACGTCACTTCACCGCCCCCGCCATCACCCCCGTCACGAACTGCCGCTGGAACGCGAAGAACACCGCAAGCGGGATGATCATCGAGACGAAGGCCCCCGGCGCCAGCACGTCGATGTTGTTGCCGAACTGCCTCACCTGGCGCTGCAGCGCCACCGTGATCGGCGCGCTCTCCGAGTCGGCGAAGATCAGGGCGACCAGCATGTCGTTCCAGACCCACAGGAACTGGAAGATGCCCAGCGACGCGATCGCCGGGCCGCCCAGGGGCATCACCACGCGGGTGAACAGGCGGATCTCGCCCGCGCCGTCCAGCCTCGCTGCCTCCAGCAGTTCCCTCGGGATCTCCGCGAAGAAGTTCCTCAGCAGGAAGATCGCGAAGGGGAGCCCGAACGCCACATGGAAGACGATCACGCCGACCGTCGTCTCGAAGATGCCGAGCCAGCCGAACAGTTTGGAGACCGGAACCAGCGCGACCTGGACCGGGACCACCAGGAGGGCGACCACCGCGATGAACCACCAGTCGCGGCCGGGGAAGTCCATCCAGGCGAAGGCGTAACCGGCCAGCGAGCCGATCACCACCACCAGCAGGGTCGCGGGGACGGTGATCAGGACGCTGGACAGCAGGGAGTCGGTGATCGCCTCGTTGTCCAGGAGCCGTGAGTAGTTGTCGAACGTGAGCTGCGCCGGCGCGCTGAACACCTTCCACCAGCCGCTCGCGCTGATGTCAGTGGGCCCCCGCAGCGAGGACAGCAGCAGCCCGAACGTCGGCAGCAGCCAGAACAGGCCCACCAGGACGAGAAAGACGCGCATCACGCCACCGCCCGCGCGCGCCGCGATCCGTACTGGGAGGGACTGCTTCGCCTTCACCACACCGTCGGTCGTGGTCATCGGCGGGCCTCCCTTCGCATGCGCCGGATGTTGAACAGCATCACCGGGACCACCAGCAGCAACAGGAGTACGGCGATCGCGCTGCCCAGCCCCAGATTCGAGTCAGTGCCGAACGAGGAGCGATAGAGCTGGAGCGCAAGGACATTCGCATCGTCCTGCGCGGACCCGGGCGCGATGATGAAGACCAGGTCGAAGATCTTCAGCACATTGATCATCAGGGTGACCAGCACCACCGCGAGCACGGGAGCCAGCAGCGGGACCGTGACCCTGCGGAAGACCTGCCATTCGTTCGCGCCGTCCACCCGCGCCGCTTCGAGCAGTTCACGCGGCACGCTCGCGAGCCCCGCCGCGATCAGCACCATCGCGAAGCCCGCCCACATCCATACGTAGCTGCCGATGATCGCCGGAGTGACGAGCGAGGGTCCGAGCCAGTTGACGCCGTTGTACGGCTCGCGGAAGTTGTCGGCGGGCAGCCGCAGTTGGGCCCCGTCCGCGGAGGCGGGCAGTGTGAACGTACCGTCCGCGCCCGCCCGCGTTGAGGCGACCACCTTGCCGTCCTTGACCGCCTCGACCTTGATGCCCTTGAGGCCGAGCTCCTTCGCGTCGATGGCATTCGCCTTGCCGCCGCCGCCCTTGGTGAAGTCCAGCCACGCGGTGCCGGTGATCTTCCCGTCGTCCGGCTGCGCCGCCGTCGCGGGCTTCGCGCCGGACGGCATCTTCTCGGCCGCGATACCCACCAGCGGGAGCTGGACCTGTTGGCCCGCGGTCACCGGCTCCTTGGTGACGAACGACCCGCCTCCGCCCCCCTTGAGCGGGGCGAGTGCCGGCGGATGCGCCTTGGGGAATCCGGCCGACTCGGCGAAGGTGTCATGCACGCCCACCCAGACCGCGTTGGCGACCCCGCGGTCCGGATCCTGCTCGTACACAAGCCGGAAGATGATGCCCGCCGCGAGCATCGAGATCGCCATCGGCATGAAGACGATCAGCTTGAACGCCGTGCCCCAGCGCACCCGTTCGGTGAGTACGGCGAAGATCAGACCGAGTGCCGTCGAGACGGTCGGCGCGACGACCACCCAGATCGCGTTGTTCTTGACCGCGGTCAGGATGCTGTCCTCGGTGAAGATCTCCTTGTAGTTGTCGAGCCCGGCGAACGAGCTGCCGGACTGGTCGAAGAAGGACCGGTAGAGGGAGTACCCGATGGGGTAGACGACGAGCGCGCCCAGCAGCACCAGCGCGGGCAGCAGAAAGCCGACCGCGACGATTTTACGTGTGCCTGTCACGCTCTTGCGTTTGTCGGCGGGGGGAGCCGGACGCGCCGGACCCCCCGCGGTCGCCGCGGTTTTCACCCGTCAGCTCTTGTACGCCTTGGCGGCGTCCGACTCCAGCTTCTGCTGGGCCCCGGCCACATCCTTCGGGTTCTTCAGGAAGTCCTGCAGGGCCTTCCACTCACCCTTGCCCGGCGTGCCGCCGAACGACTGCGGCATCTGGTCCGACATGTCGAAGCGGAAGTCGTCGCCAGCCGCGATCAGCGCCTTGGCGATGTCCCGCTGCACATTGTCGGGGTACGCGGACAGGTCCAGCGACTTGTTCGGGGAGAGGAATCCGCCGGCAGAGGCCGAGATCTTGGCCGCGTCCGGCGAGGCCAGGAAGGTCAGCAGCGCCTGTGCGCCCTTGCTGTCCTTCAGCGCCACCGCCGCGTCGCCGCCCGTCACCACGGGAGCCAGCGCGCCGACCGCCGGGAAGGGGAACACCTTCGCGTCCGTACCGATCTTGGCTTCGGTCTGCGCGATGTTGACGGTCACGAAGTCGCCCTCGAAGACCATCGCCCCCTTGGGCTGGTCGCCCCCGCTGAAGGTCTGGGTGACCGAGGCCGGGAACTCCGTCTGCAGCGCGCCGTCCGCGCCGCCCGCGATCAGGGCGGGCTTGCCGAAGAGCTCGCCGAGCGTGGTCAGCGCGGTCTTCACCGAGGCGTCGGTCCACTTGATCTTGTGCTGGGCGAGCTGGTCGTACTTCTCCGGGCCCGCCTGGGAGAGATAGATGTTCTCGAACCAGTCGGTGAGCGTCCAGCCGTCCGCGCCCGCCACCGAGACGGGGGTGACGCCCGACGCGGAGATCGTCTCGGCCGTCGCCAGGAAGTCCTTCCAGGTCTTCGGCTCCTTCGCGCCCGCGTTCTCGAAGACCGCGTTGTTGTACCAGACCAGGGACTTGTTGGCGGCCTTGTAGTACACGCCGTACTGCGTGCCGTCCACCGCGCCGAGATCCTGCCAGCCCTTGGAGTAGTTCTTCGCCAGCTGCGCCTTGGCCTCGGGACCGACAGGCTTGGCCCACTTGCGCTGTACGGCCTGCTGGATCGCGCCGACCTGCGGGAGCATCGCCACATCGGGGGGAGAGCCGCCCGCGATCTTCGTACCGAGGAAGTTGACGATCGGGTCCTGCGCGGGCACAAAGGTGACCGTTGCTCCGGTGCGCTTCTCGAACTCCTTGAGGACCTTGGTGAAGTTCTCCTGCTCGGGTCCGCTCCAGACCGCGGCGACCTGCACCTTCTCGCCGTTCAGCTTGGGCAGTTGGACGCTCGCCGCGGGTTCCTTGCCGCCCTCGCCCGGTTTCGTCTTGTCGTCGTCCTTGTTGTCACCGCAGCCGGCGATGGCGAGAGCGCCGATGGCGGCGAATAATACTGCGGCCCTGCCGGTACGAAGAGTTGTGCGCATCACTGCCCCGTCTCTTCCGTGCGCGATCCGTGCGCTGTCCCGAACGCCTTCCCGATGCCCGCCCTAGCGCCTTCCCGAACACCTTCCCGAACGCCTTCCCGTGCCGACAGGTGTACGCCCGGTAAGAGGGCGTCGCAATACCGCGTCAGGTGTCAATAGGGCTTTTGTGATGGCCTTGTGACGTGATGTCACGTCAAATGGCGTGAGTACGCCATCGGTCAGGGGCGGGCCGGTGAGAGCGGAGGCACGGGCGCGGCATCCACCGAGCGCGCGGCACGCTCCAGCGCACTGGCCAGCAGCGCAAGGTCCGTTGGACCGTTGCCGAGTTCACGCACAGGGCGGCGAGCGGGCGGATCACCCATCCGCTCCCATTCGAGCGGTACGACAGTGGGGCGCGAGGTCGCCGTACGCGGAATGCGTCCCGTCACCCGGCCGCTCTGGAACGGCGTCACCCGGCCGTCCGGATGTCCGAGCCTGCCCCGCCCGGGAGCGGGATCCTCCGGCCCCGGAGCGGCAGGCGGCGCGTCCAGCACGACGCGCAGTCGCGCGCCCTGTGCCAGATCCGTGTCGACCGTGCGGTCCGGGCGCGCGGACGTCGCCACCAGATGTATGCCGAGCCGCTCGCCGTCTCGGGCCACGGCCTCCAGTGCTCGTACGACGGAACCCGCCGCGGGGCGTCCCGTACTGCCGAGCGCCGGGGCGACCAGCGCGTCGAAGTCGTCCACCAGGACGACCAGCCGGGGCAGCGGGGCCGGGCCCTCCGCCTTCGTACGAGCACCGGGGCGCAAGCGCAGCGTCCCGCTGGTGGGGGAGTCCAGGTCACCGCGCTGCTCGGCGGCGCTCGGCGGGCGCTGGCCCACCATGCGGTCCGCGAGCTCGCGCTGGGTGTGCCACTCGGCGAAGCCCACGCTTCCCAGCAGCTCGGAGCGGCGCTTCAGCTCGGCACCCAGCGCCTGGGCGAAGACCCGCATACGGACAGGGTCCGAGGCCACCAAGTGCTCGGTGACATGCGGTAGTTCCGTACAGGCCGCGAGTCCTTCGCCGCGCTCGCCGCCCGCTCCGTCGACGAGCAGCAGGCCGAGCCGGTCGGGGCGGCCCGCGGCGGCGAGCGAGGCGGCCACGGAGCGCAGCAGCTCCGTACGGCCGCTGCCCGCAGGGCCTTCTATCAGCAGATGCGGGCCCTCCTCGGTCAGATCGACGGCGAGCGGGCCGCGCGGGCCGGCGCCGAGCACCACGGTGCCGTCGCCCGCCGAGGCCCAGCGCGCCATCAGCGAGGCAGGGGTGGCGCGGGCCAGCTCCAACTCGTCGAGCAGCCGCGAGGCACGGGGCAGCGCCGTGGCCCTACCGGGGTGCGTGCCGCCGCCCTCGGCGCGCAGCGGCGCGAGCGCCCGGCCGAAACGCTCGGCCCAGGCCGCCGACACCGCGTCCACCGCGCCGACCGTGCCATGGCCCACGGGCCGGCCCTCGGTCGTACGCATCAGCCGCAGCGCCGTCGCCACATCACCGCTGAGCAGGGCGACCGCCCCGCACTCGCGGAACGCGAGCGAGGCCGCGCACGCCGACTCGTAGGTCGCGGCGACCGGGGAGAGGGGCGAGGCGGCCGGAGTCTCGGCCAGACAGATCAAATGGATCCCCGAGGCCCAGCCCGCTCCGGCCAGCCGGGCCGTCGTCTCGCGCAGCACGGCCGATCCCGGGTCGCCGTCGACTATGACGACCGTACGGGCGCTGTCGTACCGCTCGGCGGCATCCGCGAGCGACCTGCGATCGGCGCTCGGCCAGCCGGGGCCGAGGGGGCCGTCGTCCAGCCTGCGGGTGAGTTCGGCGGTGCGGGCGGTGGCCTGGTCCCGGTCGTACGCGAGCAGCAGACGGCAGTCCTGGCCGTGCGCGGGCCGCAGATGCGGCAACCAGCCGAGCCACGCCCACTCCGCCCTGCGCTCCTCCACGCTCCGGGCCCGGTCCGTACTGATCAGCACGATCTCCAGATCCACGGGCGAGTGCAGCGCGGCGAGCTGGGCCACGGCGGAACGGGCCAGTCCGGCCAGCCGTGCCCTGGGCCCGGCGAGCCCGAGCGAACCGGCCTCGCGCAGGGCGACGGTCACCGGCACGGAGGGCAGCTCGGCCCGCTCGGCGGTGCCGAGCCGCAGGACGAGCGACTCGGGGTGCGCGGGTCCGCGCTCCCAGAGCCGGGGGCCGGGGCCGAGAGCGGTGAGCAGAACCGCGGCGGGGTCCGGCCAGCTCTCGACGAGGGGCGCGGCGGCGACGGGCGGTCCGGGCTGCGGAGGGAGCTCGGCGACGGGCTCCTCCCGCCCTCCGGCCAGCCGCCGCGCCCAGGCGCCTATGCCGCGCTTTCGCGGAGTGCTTTCGGGCAGCCGGGTGCCGCGCGGGGGCGTCCTCCCGGTGGTACGGCTGTGGGCCGCGGGAGCCTCGTCCGGGGCATCGGTCGCCCTGGAGTGCGTGCTTTCCGGGTTGTACGTATAGAGCGTCCCGGCATTGCCGCGGGCTGCGCCGGTCGGTGCTACGGGAGAGGTGGGGTCGTACTGCGGGGGCACGCGGTGCGGGTCGGGGTGGCCGGCGGGATCGGCGTCCGGGCCGGCGCCGGTGCCGTCCTGGCGGGCCCAGCTGGGGGTCCGCGGTCCGGGACCGCCGGTGCCGGACACCCCGGCGCCGGACCAGCTGGAGGGCGAGCTGTCGGACCCGCCCGACCCGGAGCCGACCGGAGCGGAGCTGCCATACCCGGACCGGCCGGATGCCGCGCCGCCGGACTCACCCGGAGCCGTACCGCCGGATCCGTGGGCCCCCGGTGCGGACCCGCCCGGGGTCGCACCGCCTGCCCCTGCCAGTCCGCTGCCACCCTGCCCCGCATCCGCAGTGTCCGGTCGCGTCACCCGCAAGTGGCCCTCGCCGTCCGGCGCCGTCGCGAGTGACTGCGCGCGGTCGCCCTGGGTCACCCGGAGCGTCGACTCGCCCAGGCGCAACAGCGCCCCCGCGGGCAGCCGCACCGGGTGCGTTCCCACACTCGTGCCGTCCAGCGTCGTGCCGTTCGTCGAGTCGAGGTCCGCGACCGTGACGCGGCCGTCCTCGGCGACCGTGACCGCGCAGTGCAGGCGCGAGACGTCCGGGTCGTCCAGCGGCACGTCCGCGTCCGCGGAGCGGCCGATCCTGATCTGGCCGCCGTGCAGCAGATGGACTCCGCCCGCGTCGGGACCCGCGATCACATGGAGCTGCGCCGAGGCGTCCGTACCCGGCGCATCGGCCTCGCCCGGGACCTGGAGGGAGAGCACCGCGCCGTCCACCAGCGGCGGCTCGCCCAGCGTGCGGCGCTGCGCGTCGAGCCGTTCCTGCCCCGCGTACAGCACGACGGAGCCCGAGGCGTCGGGTCCCGAGACGGCCGCGGCCAGACCGGAGGCGACGGCGGCCAGCGCCGTCCCGGCAGGCGCGGTGATCAGCACGTCGCAGGAGCGTCCCGCAGAGGACTGGCCCGCAGGGGAGTGTCCCGCGGCCGCGGATTGCCCGCAGCGCGGCGCGAGGACAGTCAGCCGGATCTGCATCGCCGTCAGCAATCCCTTCTGCGCGGGGTGCCCGGCAGGGGAGCCGCCCTGTGATCCCCCACCCGGCAGGTCGGCACGCGCCGCGAGGCTCCCTCCCTCACGACTCCGTGCTGAGGGCATCCTCGCACCTGCCACTGACAACACGCCCGGGGGTCACCGGTAAGTGATCTTGAATGTTCGGCTCTGGCCGTAAAAATGCCTGGTTGGGGTCTGCTCCGGAACGACAGTGATGTCTGCGGCACGGACGTTCGGCAACCATCCGTGCGATGCCGACGTCTTTCTTTCGAACAGCGCCGGAAGCGGAACCGTAAGAGGCACTGAAACAGGAACGGTAAGAGGGAGATGGTGACGACCGGCGGGTGCGTCGTCCGGCGGCACTAAAGTGGGTCGGACACCCATGGCCGGGCACAGTGCCACGGGACCACGCAAGGACCACGATCAGCAGGGAGCACATGACGTGCGGCCGGTAGGCAGCAAGTACCTGCTCGAGGAGCCCCTCGGGCGCGGCGCCACGGGTACCGTCTGGCGAGCGAGCCAGCGCGAGACCGCAGGCGCCGAGGCGGCCGTGGCCGGCCAGCCCGGCGAGACCGTCGCGATCAAGGTCCTCAAGGAGGAGCTGGCGAACGACGCGGACGTGGTGATGCGCTTCCTGCGTGAGCGCTCCGTCCTGCTCCGTCTGACCCACCCGAACATCGTGCGCACCCGCGACCTGGTCGTCGAGGGCGATCTCCTCGCGCTGGTCATGGACCTCGTCGACGGCCCCGACCTGCACCGCTACATCCGGGAGAACGGCCCCCTCACACCGGTCGCCGCCTCCTTGCTGACCGCCCAGATCGCGGACGCGCTCGCCGCCAGCCACACCGACGGCGTCGTCCACCGCGACCTCAAGCCCGCGAACGTCCTGCTCAAGACCGACGCCGACGGCCAGATGCACCCGATGCTGACCGACTTCGGCATCGCGCGCCTCGCGGACTCCCCGGGCCTGACCCGTACGCATGAATTCGTCGGCACGCCCGCGTACATCGCGCCGGAGTCCGCCGAGGGCCGCCCGCAGACGTCCGCCGTCGACATCTACGGCGCGGGCATTCTGCTGTACGAACTGGTCACCGGCAGGCCCCCGTTCGCGGGTGGCACCGCGCTCGAAGTGCTCCACCGCCACCTGAGCGAGGAGCCCCGCCGCCCCACCACGGTCCCCGAGCCGCTGTGGACGGTCATAGAGCGCTGTCTGCGCAAGGAGCCCGCCGAGCGGCCCAGCGCCGAGAACTTGGCCCGCGGGCTGCGCACGGTCGCGGCCGGTATCGGCGTGCACTCGTCCGCCGCGCAGGTCGAGGCCGCGCTCGGTGTCGCCGCGCTGCTCGCCCCGGACCCGGCGCCCGCCCAGGTCCCGCAGGTTCCGGGTGCCTCCGACGCGACGCAGGTCCTGCCGGGCAATGCCGGTTCGTACGACCCCAACGCGGCGACCAGCGTCATGCAGCAGACCGGCAACCCGCAGTCCGGCAACCCGCAGCAGGGCGCCGACCCGACCGCGGTCATGCCGCCCGTCCCGCCGGGCCAGCCGCGTCCGGAGGACCCGCACCCCTGGCAGTCCCAGCTGCAGGCGGCCCGCGACCGCAACGAGCAGACGCAGGTCCAGTACCTCGACCCGAGCCAGGACCCGCTGCGCCGCCGCCCGCAGCGCCAGCAGCAGCGGCCCCAGCAGCCGCCGATGCACCCGCAACAGCAGCAGTACGCGCCTCAGCCGCAGCGCCCACAGCCTCAGCGCCCACAGCCTCAGCGGCAGCAGTACGCCCCGCCGCCGCAGCAACAGCAGTACGCACCTCCGCAGGCGCCGCCCCAGCAGCCCGCACCGCGTCAGCCGAGGCCGCCGCGCCAGCGCAGCTCCAACCCGATGCGGATCCCGGGCCTCGGCTGCCTCAAGGGCTGCCTTTTCACGCTGGTCCTGCTCTTCGTCGCGGGCTGGCTGATCTGGGAGCTGACGCCGCTCCAGGGATGGGTCGCCCAGGGCAAGAGCTACTGGGAGGCGATCGGTGACGGCATCTCGAAGCTGTCGGACCTGATCTCGGAGCTCGGCGGCAGTTCGGACACCCCCAACACGGGGCAGTAGTAACGACTCTGCGGATTTGTCGACTTCTGCGGCGTGATTTCTCCCGCAGAAGTGACAGTTGGCGCCATCCGGGGCACACAGCCCCCGGATGCCCGCGTACCTTGTGGGCAACGCCAGCCGCTGAGGGAGCAGTCTTGGCACGGAATATCGGCAGCCGCTACACCGCCCACCAGATCCTGGGGCGGGGCAGCGCCGGCACGGTGTGGCTCGGCGAGGGACCCGAAGGGCCCGTCGCCATCAAGCTGTTGCGCGAGGACCTGGCGTCCGACCAGGAGCTGGTCGGACGCTTCGTACAGGAGCGCACCGCCCTGCTCGCACTCGACCACCCCAAGGTCGTCGGAGTCCGCGACCTCGTCGTCGACGGCAACGACCTCGCGCTCGTCATGGACCTCGTACGCGGCACGGATCTGCGCACCCGTCTCGACCGGGAGCGCCGCCTCGCGCCCGAAGCGGCGGTCGCGATCATCGCGGACGTCGCCGAGGGCCTCGCCGCGGCCCATGCCGCCGGAATCGTCCATCGCGACGTCAAGCCGGAGAACATCCTCCTCGACATGGAGGGTCCCCTCGGCCCGGCCGGATCCCACCCCGCGCTGCTCACCGACTTCGGCGTCGCCAAGCTGATCGACACCCCGCGCCGTACGAAGGCGACCCGGATCATCGGAACCCCGGACTATCTCGCCCCCGAGATCGTCGAGGGCCTGCCGCCCCGGGCAGCGGTCGACATCTACGCCCTGGCGACTGTTCTCTACGAGCTCCTCGCGGGCTTCACACCCTTCGGTGGCGGCCACCCCGGCGCGGTCCTGCGCCGCCATGTCACCGAGACCGTGGTCCCGCTGCCCGGCATCCCCGACGAGCTGTGGCAGCTCGTCGTCCAGTGCCTGGCCAAGGCCCCCGCCTCCCGGCTGCGCGCGTCCGAGCTGGCCAGCCGTCTGCACGAGCTGCTCCCGCTGCTGGCGGGAATGCCTCCGCTGGACGTCGACGAGCCGGACGCCGAGCCCGCGCCTCAGTCGTACGAGGACCCGGCCCCCGCCACCCCCGGCGAACCCCGCCGCCGGGGTGCCGTCCCCCTCGTCCCCGGCGCGGCCCCCGCGGACTCCAACCGCGACACCCACACCTCGATGCGCGTCCCGGCCCCGGACGAACTCGCGGGCGGCGCCCGCGGCACGGCCCGCGCACCTCGCACCCCTGGCCAGCGCCGCCCGGGCTCGGCCCGCCACAAGTCCGAAGCGGTCCGTAAGCGCCGTATCACCCTGGGCGTCGCGGCACTCGCCGTGGCGGCGGCGGTGGGCGTCGGGGGCTGGCTGGCAACGAGCGACGACGGAGGGGACGCGCCCCCGCGGGACTCGAAGCAGTCGAGCCCGGCGGAACCCTAGGTCGGGCCTGAGGGGTCTGGCTCCCGCGGCCAGCCGTTACGCTGGACCCGTGGCAGTCGTCGATGTATCCGAAGAGCTGAAGTCCCTCTCCTCGACCATGGGGTCGATCGAGGCCGTCCTGGACCTCGAAAAGATGAGGGCAGACATTGCCGTGCTCGAGGAGCAGGCCGCGGCCCCGTCCCTCTGGGACGACCCGGAGGCGGCGCAGAAGATCACCAGCAAGCTTTCGCACCTCCAGGCCGAGCTCCGCAAGACCGAGGCGCTCCGCAGCCGGATCGACGACCTGAGCGTGCTCTTCGAGCTCGCCGAGGCCGAGGACGACGCGGACACCCTCGCCGAGGCCGAGTCCGAGCTCACCGATGTCCGCAAGGCGCTGGACGAGATGGAAGTCCGCACTCTCCTGTCCGGTCAGTACGACGAGCGCGAGGCGCTGGTCAACATCCGCGCCGAGGCCGGTGGCGTCGACGCCTCCGACTTCGCCGAGCGCCTGCAGCGCATGTATCTGCGCTGGGCCGAGCGGCACGGCTACTCCTCCGAGGTCTACGAGACGTCGTACGCGGAAGAGGCCGGCATCAAGTCGACCACCTTCGTCGTCAAGGCCCCGTACGCCTACGGCACGCTCTCCGTCGAGCAGGGCACCCACCGTCTGGTCCGCATCTCGCCGTTCGACAACCAGGGCCGCCGCCAGACCTCCTTCGCGGGCGTCGAGGTGCTGCCCGTCGTCGAACAGAGCGACCACGTCGAGATCGACGAGTCCGAGCTGCGCATCGACGTCTACCGCGCGTCAGGACCCGGCGGACAGGGCGTCAACACGACCGACTCCGCCGTCCGGATCACGCACATCCCGACCGGCATCGTCGTCTCCTGCCAGAACGAGCGCTCCCAGATCCAGAACAAGGCGAGCGCCATGAACGTCCTCCAGGCAAAGCTGCTCGAACGCCGCCGCCAGGAGGAGCAGGCACTGATGGACTCCCTCAAGGGCGACGGCGGCAACTCCTGGGGAAACCAGATGCGTTCGTACGTCCTGCACCCGTACCAGATGGTCAAGGACCTGCGCACGGAGTTCGAAGTGGGCAACCCGCAGGCGGTACTTGACGGCGAGATCGACGGCTTCCTGGAAGCCGGAATTCGCTGGCGCAAGCAGCAGGAGAAGTAACAGCTCGCTTTGTCGACAAGGGAACTGCCGCCCCGGGGGCGGCGGTTCCCTTTTATGTCACAGTTGCTTCCCTGCAGGTCAGGCAACCGCCCCTATACCGGACATCGCACGCGCAACGAGCTTGACGCGTCCGCGGAAACTCGGAAAGCTGACGCGCGGCATGCGTATCTACTGGGGCGCGTGTGAATGGGGGCCGAACGAAACCGCCCCCAGCGGCAGTTGCCCCGGACGCTGCTCCATTGACAATGAGCTACTGGGGGTAGCAGCCAGATGACTAAGAAGACGCGGATCCGAGTAGCGCGTATAGCCGCCGGCGCGGTGATCGCCGCCGGTGCGTCGCTGACCGCCGCGGGCGCCGCCTCAGCCGTCGGTGTCGACATCAACGTCGGTCCTCTCGGTGTGCGGGCCAACGCCGACGAGAACGGCCTCGACGCCGGTATCGGTGTCGATGAGCCCACCGGCACTCCGACGCCGACGGAGGTCCCGACGGAGGTCCCGACGGAGGTTCCTACCGACGTCCCGACCGATGTTCCTACGGACGTTCCCACCGATGTCCCCACGGACAAGCCGACGGGCAAGCCCACCGACAAGCCCACCGGTAAGCCGACCGGCAAGCCCGACAAGCCCGGCAAGCCGACCAGTGACCCGTCCGAGGACCCCTCCGAGGACCCGGGTAACGGTGGCAACAACAACAACCCCAACGGTGGCTCGGACAACACCGACACCGACAGCGCCGGCTCCCAGCCGGTCGAGCAGGGCAAGGCCAAGGAGGAGCTGGCGGAGACCGGTGCCGCCGAGACCACCTTCCTGCTCATCGGTGCCGCGACGATGATCGCCGGTGGCATCGGCTTCCGTATGCTGCCGCGTCTCGCCGGTGGTGGCCGTACCGCTGCGTAAGCGGATGTAGGCGGATGTAAGCCGAAACATCACACAGAAGGAGGGCCCGGGGTGCGCTTCAGCACCCCGGGCCCTCCTTTGCGTATGTCCTAGGCGGTCTGGTGCGCCGCCAGCAGCGCCACCGCCGCTATCAGCACCACCAGCAAGGTCAACAGCGCCACGGGGCTCAAGCCACCGAAGGCGCCCTCCTGCTGCAGCCGCTCGCGGTTCGCCCGGCAGACCGGGCAGCGACCCTCTGTGACCGGGGCCGCGCAGTTGGCGCACACCAATCGGTCGTAGGTCATGCGCTCTCCTCCTCCCGCGCGCCGGAGCCGCAGGCGCGGACCGTAAGCACAGTTCTCTTCCGACAACGCTCAGGGAAACGCGACTGTTCCCCTACCACTGTGCCAGCTCGCGCGCTTTTCGGCGCGGCCCGCCGGATTACACCCATTCCGTGACCGGACAAACTACGCAACCCGTGACGCCGACTGCGAGCGGCAGCCCGCTTCGCGTAGTGTCACGCTCACCTACCCCCGGCCGACCGTGGTGCACCCGTGATCCGATTCGACAACGTCTCCAAGACCTACCCCAAGCAGAGCCGCCCCGCCCTGCGCGACGTCTCCCTCGACATCGCCAAGGGGGAGTTCGTCTTCCTCGTCGGCTCGTCCGGTTCCGGCAAGTCGACCTTCCTGCGGCTCGTTCTGCGTGAGGAGCGCGCCAGCCAGGGCCTGGTCCACGTCCTCGGCAAGGACCTCGACAGGCTGTCCAACTGGAAAGTGCCGCACATGCGCCGCCAGCTCGGCACCGTCTTCCAGGACTTCCGCCTCCTGCCCAACAAGACCGTCGCCGAGAACGTGGCCTTCGCCCAGGAGGTCATCGGCAAGCCGCGCGGCGAGATCCGCAAGGCCGTGCCCCAGGTCCTCGACCTGGTCGGCCTCGGCGGCAAGGAGGACCGGATGCCCGGTGAGCTCTCCGGCGGTGAGCAGCAGCGTGTCGCGATCGCGCGGGCCTTCGTCAACCGCCCCATGCTGCTGATCGCGGACGAGCCGACCGGCAACCTCGACCCGCAGACCTCCGTGGGCATCATGAAGCTGCTGGACCGGATCAACAGGACCGGTACCACCGTGATCATGGCGACCCACGACCAGAACATCGTCGACCAGATGCGCAAGCGCGTCATCGAGCTCGAAAAGGGCCGTCTCGTCCGCGACCAGGCACGCGGCGTCTACGGCTACCAGCACTGAAAGGACGCCATGCGCGCCCAGTTCGTCCTGTCGGAGATCGGCGTCGGTCTCCGCCGTAATCTCACGATGACCTTCGCCGTCATCGTCTCCGTAGCCCTTTCACTCGCCCTGTTCGGCGGTGCGCTGCTCATGCGTGAGCAGGTCAGCACGATGAAGGACTTCTGGTACGACAAGGTCAACGTCTCGATCTTCCTCTGCAACAAGAACGACGCGTCGACCTCTCCCAAGTGCGCCAAGGGAGCCGTAACCGCCCAGCAGAAGCAGCTGATCGAGGCCGATCTCAAGAAGATGGACGTCGTCGATGTCGTCCACCACGAGACGGCCGAAGAGGCGTACAAGCACTACCGCGACCAGTACGGCGACACCCCCATCGCGTCCACCATCACGCCGGACCAGATGCAGGAGTCGTTCCGCGTGAAGCTGGACGATCCCGAGAAGTACAAGGTCGTGGCAACCGCCTTCGCGGGCCGCGACGGCGTGCAGTCCGTCCAGGACCAGCGCAACATCCTGGAGAACCTCTTCTCCCTGATGAACGGCATGAACATCGCCGCGCTCTTCGTCATGGCGCTGATGCTGGTGATTGCGCTGATGCTGATCGTCAACACCGTGCGCGTTTCGGCGTTCAGCCGCAGGCGTGAAACCGGAATCATGCGGCTGGTGGGAGCATCCAGCTTCTACATCCAGATGCCGTTCATCATGGAAGCCGCATTCGCCGGTCTGCTGGGCGGTGTTGTCGCCTCCACGATGCTGCTGGTCGGCAGATACTTCCTGATCGACCACGGTCTTGCGCTCTCCGAGAAGATGCAGTTGGTCAACTTCATCGGCTGGGACGCCGTGGTCACCAAGCTGCCCCTGGTGATCGCAATTGGGCTGTTGATGCCCGCCATGGCGGCTTTTATCGCATTGCGCAAGTATCTCAAGGTGTGACAAGCACCCCTGGCGCCGTACGGTCAACCGCCGTACGGCGCCCTTCGCTTGTCCTAGAGTGGGCGCCATGCCGGGCCCGGAGTTCTGCCCTCGGCCCCGCCGCATTCGCCGCGGGGCGGCCCTGACATTGGTCTTCGCAAGTGTTCTGGCCACCGCGGCAGCCACCAACTCCCTGCCGCACGACGGCGAGAACGGGCCGCGCCTAGTCGCGAAATCGGCCGCGGCGACCGTCGACGACGTCGCCCGTGCCGCCGCCGAGGCGATCGCCGACGGCAAGTCCGGCACCGACGCTGCCGAGGCGGCCGTCAGCCGCAGCGGGGACCGCTGGGGCGCGGTCTACGACAAGAACGAGTACGAGGAGTTCAAGCAGGCCCTCGACGGCGAGTACACCGGCGTCGGCCTCACGGCCAGGCGCGCGGTCGGCGGGCAGGTCGAGGTCGCCGAGGTCCAGCCCGGCGGCCCCGCCTCCAAGGCGGACATCAGGGCCGGTGATCTGCTGCGTACGATCGACGGCCTCCCGGTCGCCGAGCGCCCCGTCACCGAGGTGGTGGCACTGCTGCGCGGCGGCGATCGCACCAGCGTCGTCCTCGGCCTCCAGCGGGGCGGCCGTGCGTGGACCGAGAAACTGGTGCGCACCACGCTGAGCACCCGGGCCGTCACCGTCCAGCATCTCCGCGGCGGGGCGGTGATGATCAAGGTCGCCTCCTTCACCAAGGGTTCGGGCGCCCGGGTGCGCGAGGCGGTCCAGGGAGCCCCCGCGGGCGTCGGCGTCCTGCTGGATCTGCGGGGCAACGCCGGAGGACTGGTCGCCGAGGCCGTCAGTGCCGCCTCCGCCTTCCTCGACGGCGGTCTCGTCGCCACGTACGACATAAGGGGCGAACAGCGTGCCCTGTACGCGACTCCTGGGGGCGACACCACCAGACCCGTCGTCGCCTTGGTCGACAGCGGCACGATGAGCGCGGCCGAGCTGGTCACCGGGGCGCTGCAGGACCGCGGCAGGGCGATCACGGTCGGCTCGCGCACCTTCGGCAAGGGCTCGGTCCAGATGCCCAGCCGCCTGCCCGACGGCTCGGTCGCCGAGCTGACCGTCGGCCACTACCGCACTCCGGCCGGTCACAGCGTCGACGGGCGCGGCATCACCCCGGACCTCGCCGCGAGCGAGAGGGCCGAGGATCGGGCCCAGACGGTATTGAGTGGCCTCGGGGGCGGGTCTTAGTGCGAAAATGACCGCACTATGGCTAAGGAAAAAGGGCGCAAGCTGATCGCGCAGAACAAGAAGGCGCGGCACGACTACACCATCCTCGACACCTACGAGTGCGGTCTCGTGCTGACAGGTACCGAGGTGAAGTCGCTGCGCCAGGGGCGGGCCTCGCTGGTGGACGGCTTCGTCCAGATCGACGCCCACGAGGCGTGGCTGCACAACGTGCACGTCCCGGAGTACACGCAGGGCACGTGGACCAACCACAGCGCGCGGCGCAAGCGGAAGCTGCTGATGCACCGCGCCGAGATCGACAAGCTCGAGTCGAAGTCGCAGGAGACCGGCCACACCATCGTGCCGCTGGTGCTCTACTTCAAGGACGGCCGGGCGAAGGTCGAGATCGCGCTGGCGAAGGGCAAGAAGGAGTACGACAAGCGGCAGACGCTGCGCGAGAAGCAGGACCGGCGCGAGACGGACCGGGCCATCTCGGCAGCGAAGAAGCGCCAGCGAGCCTGATCGGCAGGAATAGGCTGGCACCGTCGTGCGTTGGTCACGTACGATGGCACCTGCACCTCACAGCGGGTGCGTGTTTTGAAAAATCAACATGGGGATGATCGGTTTCGACAGCGGATGTCGAAGCAGGGGAAGCGAGCCGAGGAAGCGGCAATGATCTCGTTAACCATATGTCGCAACCAATAATCGCCACTTCCAAGAGCGATTCCCGCGCCTTCGCGCTCGCTGCCTAATTAGCAGCTAGCGAAGGCCTTCGGGTGTCAGCCCGGGGCTGTTCCCGACCCGGATCCTGGCATCAGCTAGGGAACTAAACCTCTAAGCCCGGTCACGGGGCGTAGAGGGAAATCAAACAGTGACTGAGCCCGTCGGAGACTCGTCCGCGAGATCTCCGGGGCTGAGAAAATCGAAGCGGACTGCGCTCGGAGAAGCCCTGATTCTGCACCGTTGGACGCGGGTTCGATTCCCGCCATCTCCACTCATCCCATGCGTCAAAGGCCCGGCTGCTACGGCAGACCGGGCCTTCGTCGTGTTGTGCCGCAGGTCAGACCGCCGGCTGGTGTCCGGGGGCCACCATGCCGAGCAGCTGGTCCATCTCGGCGCGCCAGATGCGGTGCACATTCATCCGGGTCGGCTGCGGCTGGCCGGGCAGCTGGAAGCGGAACGAGCTCCAGATGGTGTTGCGCTGGATCTCACCAACCATTCCGGTGACCTCGGCAGGCGTCAGCGCGAAGGCGATCCCCTGCGGACGGTTGCTCATCCGGGCCGCCTTGTGAATGACCACGGCCTGCTCGGTCACCGTGATGAAGTAGTACGTCAGAAACGCCTGGCCTATCAGGCCGAGCATGCTCATCAGCCAGACACTCGGGCCGGCGATCGCCTGGATGGTGACGATCGGCCGGTCGGCCGGGTTGGCCTGTGCGATGGCGGCAGCCACCTGCTGCTGGATGGTTGCCTTCTTGATGGCCATGGGGCCCCTCCACTGAGCGGAACATATGCCCCCGCTTCGGGGGCGGTGCAGCGTATCGCCCCGTCATCGTCGGGATCCGCCCCGGGGCTCGGTACCGTTCGGTCCGCCCCGCCCCGCCGCGGCCAGCAGCAGTGCGGTCGCCGCCGCCGCGACGGGCACCAGATATCCGTACGCCGTGTTCGTGTGCTCCACGGTCCAGCCGCCCGTCGCCGAACCGGCCGCTATGCCGCCGAGCAGCGCGGTGACCGCGAGCGTCATGCCCTCGTTCAACTGGCTCTCGGGCGTGAGGCGTTGGACCACTGTCATCCCCGTGACCATCGTCGGCGCCGTGGCCATGCCCGCTGCAAGGAGGGCGACGGCGACGGCCGGAAGCGAACCCGTGATGGCGGCCAGCAGGGGCAGCGACATCAGGACTGTCATCGCCGCGAGGCAGATCAACAGGCGGCGGGCAAGGCCCCGGGCGGGGCGGAACCTGCCGTACGCCAGGCCCGCCACGCACGAACCCGCGGCCTGGAGCGCGAGCACCGCACCCGCGGCGCTCGCCTGCCCCCGGTCGTCCGCGAAAGCGATCGTGACGACCTCCATCGAGCCGAAGACCGCGCCCGTCGCGAGGAAGACCGCGAGCAGCGGGGCCATGCCCGGCGTACGCAGCGGAGAGCGGGTCCGCGCCGGGCGGGCGGCGACCGGCGGCTCGGTGGCGCGCTGGGCGGCGAAGACCAGTACGCCGGTGAGCAGCAGGATCACGCCCGTCAAAGTGCCCGCCTCCGGGAACAGCGCGGAGCACAGGAACGCGGCGAGCACCGGGCCGAGCATGAAGCACAGCTCGTCGGCGGCCTGCTCGAAGGAGTTCGCGGTGTGCAGCGCGGCCGGGTCGCCGCGGTGCAGATGGGCCCAGCGGGCGCGGGACATGCCGCCGGTGTTGGGGGTGGTGGCGGTCGCGGCGTATGCGGCGAACAGGGTCCAGTCGGGTGCGTCGAGGCGTACGCACAGCAGCAGGGCGAGCGAACCGAGCACGGCGAGCGCGGTGGCGGGCACCGCGACCCGGGCCTGCCCGTGCCGGTCCACGAGCCGCGCGGTCCACGGCGCGACCAGCGCGGTCGCGGCGAGGCCGGTCGCGGTGACGGCTCCGGCGAGGGCGTACGAGCCGCGGGCTCCGGCGATCATGATGACGGCGCTGACGCTGAACATGCCCATGGGGAGGCGGGCCAGGAGGTTGCCGGCGGTGAAGGCGGCGGCGCCGGGCGGCGCGAAGAGCCGACGGTAGGGGGTGGGGTGGGGTGCCCTGCGGGGCAGTTCCCCTACCCGCCCCTGCCCGAGTCGGGGCTGCGCCCCGAACCCCGCACGCGCTTCGCGCGTGTCCTCAAACGCCGGACGGGCTGGAAAATCCAGCCCCGCCGGGGCGGAGCCACGGTCGGAGGGATCGGAGTCGGCGGGATGCGGCATGCCGCTACCCTCCCGGCGCGCGGCGTCCGTCGTCCAACACCTGCTCAGGCCCCATTGACACACCCCCGTTGTAAATTCGACCGCGTGCCCCGAGACCTCGACCCCCGCCTCCTTCGTGCCTTCGTCGCCGTCGCCGACGAGCTGCACTTCACCCGTGCCGCCGCCCGGCTGTATGTCGCCCAGCAGGCCCTCAGCCGTGACATACGGCGGCTGGAGCGCGAGTTGGGTGCCGAGCTCTTCGTACGGACCACCCGGCAGGTGACGCTCACCGGCGACGGCGAGCGGCTGCTGCCGTACGCGCGCGGGGTGCTCCAGGCGCAGGACGAGCTGCTCACGGCCGCGTCGGGAGCCTCGCGGCCGTTGCTCGTCGACCTCAACACCGAGGGGATGGCATCGGGCCGGGTGCTGGCCCGGGCTCGGGAACTCGCCCCGGACTGTGAGCTGATGGCCCGCTTCCAGAGCGGTCTCACCGGCGCCGCCGCCGAGATCGTCGCCGGGCGGCTCGATGTCTCCTTCGGGCGCCTTGCCGGCCTGGAACCCGCCGTGCGGGCGCTGCTGTCCCATCAGCCCGTGCGGTTCGAGCCGATGGCCGTCCTGCTGCCGCAGGACCACCCGCTCGCCGGGCGGGAGCGGATCCCGTTGAACGCGCTCGCGGGCGAGACCGTATATGCCGGTGCGGGCAATCCGGCGACCCTGGAGTGGACGGATCTGGCCCGGCGGCTCTTCGCCGGGCGCGGGATCACGATCGCGCCGCCCGCGCCTGTGGCGATCGGCTTCGAGGAGTTCCGGCGGGTGATGGCGAAGACGCGTACCCCGGTTCTGGCGGTGGTGGATTTTCCGGCCATGCCCGACACCGTGCTGCGCCCGATCGTCGATCCCGTACCGCTGTCGCCGGTCTCGATGGTGTGGCGAAAAGGGATCGGTCACCCCGGGGTGGACGCGCTGCGGGCAGCAGCCGCCGATCTGGCTGGGCAGGAGGGGTGGCTGGAACGGGATACCAACGCATGGTTGCCTGAAGGTGATATGTCGCTGATGAGTGACAACAACTGACACAAGAGCACGAGATGCCACCGGCGTGCGCTACATTCTGGGTCCGGGTGAGTGTGGTAGAGGGTGCGCAGGTTGGGTGGGGACCCAGTCCAGCAGTGTCCGGGCAGTCGTGCGCACACTTGATTTCAGCCAGTGGGGGATGTGCGTACAGCAGTGGAAAATTGGCAAGAAGATGCCCGTATCAGTCATACGCATGAGCCGAACGAGGTGACGATCCAGCTGGACGGCCTTGGCCGAATACTGGGGGATCTGCCGGCCGGGACTTCGGGGTATGCCGGTTCTGCCGTCCAAGATGCCTCCGACGGGCCGGTCTTCGTCGACGAGAGCGGCCGCCGCAGCAAGAAGTTCCGCCGACTCGGCTGGGTCCTGGCCATCGCCTGCGCCTGCTACGCCGTGACGCTCGTCGTCGCCCTCGTCGGCGGCAACTCCACCGCGCCCCTGCTGCCCGGGCTCGGCCAGGGCGACAAGGAGCAGACCGACAAGGTCGAGATACAGCCCGCCCCCAGCGACAGCACATCCGCACAGGTCCCGCCCGGCGGCGTACCCGGCGCGCCCGCCCCCACCGACTCCACCGGCGCCGTACTGCCCCAGCCCTCCGGCTCCGCGTCGAGCGGCGCCGCCGGCGGGCTCCCGGCCGGACCGGGCCCCGGCACCTCCGGTTCCGCGATTCCCCAGCCCTCCGGCAAGGGAGGGCCCGCTCCGGGCGGGGCATCCGCGTCCGCCACGCCGGGCGGCGGCGGAAGCTCACCCGGGCCCGGGCCGGACTCCAGTCCTCCGGTGCCCACCCCGTCCGATCCGGGACCGTCGACGAATCCCACCGATCCACCCGTGCAAGAAGGCGCGCTCTAAATGACACTCCCCGACAGCAGGGGCCCGCGGCAGCGGCGCCGGGCCCGGCGCGTCGTACGGCGCAGAATGCCCATGCGCTATCTCCTGCCCGTCCTCATCCTGGTCGCCCTGCTCGCGATGCTGATGCTGCGCGGCTATGTGCACAGCGAGATCCTGGCCGACCACCGCGTACGGCCGCCCGCCCCGACCGACCAGGTTCCCGAAGAGATGCTCAAGGGCGGACCGGTCATCGACGCGCGCGACAAGGCGGCGCCCAAGGCGCTGAGCATCCCCGACCGCAGACTGGTGCTGACCTTCGACGACGGCCCGGACCCCGTCTGGACGCCGAAGGTCCTGGACCAGCTGAAGCAGTACGACGCGCACGCCGTCTTCTTCGTCACCGGCACCATGTCCTCGCGCAACCCCGAGCTGGTGGAACGGATGGTCCGCGAGGGCCACGAGGTCGGACTGCACACCTTCAACCACCCCGACCTCTCCTACCAGTCCACCGCGCGCATCGACTGGGAGCTCTCGCAGAACCAGCTGGCGCTCGCGGGCGCGGCCGGCATCCACACCTCGCTGTTCCGCCCGCCGTACTCCTCCTTCTCCGACGCTCTGGACAACAAGTCCTGGCCGGTCACCCAGTACATCGGCAGCCGCGGCTACATCACCGCCTTCAACAACACCGACTCCGAGGACTGGAAGCGCCCCGGAGTCGACGCGATCATCAAGCAGGCCACCCCCAAGGGCACCAGCGGCTCGATCGTGCTGATGCACGACTCCGGCGGCGACCGCTCGCAGACCGTCGCGGCCCTCGGCCGCTTCCTGCCGCAGATGAAGGAGCGGGGCTACCGCTTCACCAACCTCACCGAGGCGCTCGACGCGCCCAGTGCCCACACCAAGGTCACCGGCCCCGAGCTGTGGAAGGGCAGGGCCTTCGTCTCCGCGGTCGCCTTCTCCGAGAACACCACCGAGGTCCTGGTCGTCGGTCTGGCCGTGATCGGCGTGCTCGTCATCGCGCGCTTCGGGCTGATGCTGATCCTCTCCTTCGTGCACGCCCGCAAGGTGCGAAGGCGCGGCTTCAGCTGGGGCCGGCCGGTCACCCGCCCGGTGTCCGTGCTGGTCCCCGCGTACAACGAACGCGAATGCATAGCCAACACGGTCCGCTCGCTGACGGCGAGCGACCACCCCATCGAGGTCATCGTCATCGACGACGGCTCCACGGACGGCACCGCCGACATCGTCGAGGCGCTGTGGCTGCCGGGCGTCCGCGTCGTACGCCAGCCCAACTCCGGAAAGCCCGCGGCCCTCAACAACGGCATCAGGAACGCCCGCTACGACATCGTCGTGATGATGGACGGCGACACCGTCTTCGAGCCGTCCACCGTGCGCGAGCTGGTCCAGCCCTTCGGCGACGTGCGCGTCGGCGCGGTCGCGGGCAATGCCAAGGTCGGCAACCGCGACAGCCTGATAGGTGCCTGGCAGCACATCGAGTACGTCATGGGCTTCAACCTCGACCGCCGCATGTACGACCTGCTGGGCTGCATGCCCACCATCCCCGGCGCGGTCGGCGCCTTCCGCCGCCAGGCCCTGGACCGCGTCGGCGGCATGAGCGAGGACACCCTCGCCGAGGACACCGACATCACCATGGCCATCCACCGCGACGGCTGGCGCGTCGTCTACGCCGAGCGGGCCCGTGCCTGGACCGAGGCCCCCGAGACCGTGCAGCAGCTGTGGTCGCAGCGCTACCGCTGGTCGTACGGCACGATGCAGGCCATCTGGAAGCACAGGGGTGCCCTCGTGGAGCGCGGCCCCTCGGGCCGCTTCGGCCGCGTGGGTCTGCCGCTGGTCTCCCTCTTCATGGTGCTCGCCCCGCTGCTGGCCCCGCTGATCGACGTCTTCCTGCTGTACGGACTGGTCTTCGGCCCCACCCAGAAGACGATCGCCGCCTGGCTGGGCGTCCTCGCCGTCCAGGCCGTGTGCGCCGCGTACGCCTTCCGGCTGGACCGCGAGCGCATGCTCCCTCTGATCTCACTGCCGCTCCAGCAGCTCTTGTACCGGCAGTTGATGTACGTCGTGCTGCTGCAGTCCTGGATCACGGCACTGACCGGCGGCCGGCTGCGCTGGCAGAAGCTGCGGCGTACGGGAGCGGTGGAGGCGCCCGGCGCCATACCCAGCCCGCGGCGCAGCAATGAGGACCGGAGGCCGGTCGCGTGAGCCACACGTCCACCGCCGCCGCGGCGCCGGACCTCGAGCCCGCCGCGCCTGCCGCCCGGCCGGGCCGCGACCGCTATCTCGACCTGCTGCGCTCCGTCGCCCTGGTCCGTGTCGTCGTCTACCACATATTCGGCTGGGCCTGGCTGACGATCCTGTTCCCCTCCATGGGCGTGATGTTCGCGCTCGCGGGCTCGCTGATGGCGCGTTCGCTGTCGCGGCCCGCGCTCGGGGTGATCCGCGGCCGTATCCGCAGGCTGCTCCCGCCGCTGTGGGCGTTCAGCGCCGTCATGCTCGTCATGCTCTTCGTGGCTGGCTGGAAGCCGGTCAAGGAGGAGGGGCTGTGGTGGTTCGTCAGGCTGTTCTGCTACATCGTCCCGGTCGGCGCCCCCGAATTCCCCTGGAGCATCGGTAGCAAGGCCGGTCTGCTGGAGGACACCTGGGCGGTCCAGGCGGTGGGTCCGCTCTGGTATCTGCGCACCTACCTCTGGTTCGTCATCGCCTCGCCGCTGCTGCTCCGGGCCTTTCGCCGGCTGCCCTGGGTGACGCTGCTCGCGCCGCTCGGTCTCACCGCGATCGTCGGCACCGGCCTGGTGAAGATCCCCGGCGAGAGTGGCAATGCCGTTTCCGACTTCGCGGTCTTCGGTTCCTGCTGGGTGCTCGGCTTCGCCCACCACGAGGGCCTGCTGAAACAGATTCCCCGCTATGTCGTGATGTCCTGTTCCACTCTGCTGATGGCCTTCGGCCTGTGGTGGGCCTCGGGCCACCAGACCGTGGACGGCTGGGACCTCAACGACATCCCGCTGGCCCAGGCCACCTGGTCGCTGGGCTTCGTGGTGATCCTGCTGCAGTACTCCCCGTCCTGGCAGGAGCTGCCCGGAAAGCTCGCCCGCTTCGACAAGTACGTCACGCTGTCCAACAACCGCGCGGTGACGATCTACCTCTGGCACAACACCCTGATCATGGCCACGATCCCCGTGCTGGACCTGCTGTGGGAGATCCCCTTCGTGGACGCGCACCTCGGCAGCACCCTTGAGGCGACGTACACGATCCTGATGTTCCTCGTGGTCTGGCCGCTGATCGGGATGATGATCGTGGCCGTGGGCTGGATCGAGGACCTGGCGGCCAAGCGCCGTCCGCGTCTGTGGCCCAACGGCAGCAGGAAGGCCCGGCAGACGGAGAGCGGCTCACACCGGCGCTGAGGGCCGGGTGAGAGCAAGGTTTCGCCCCGGTCACCTCGCGCCACCGGGGCCGAAACGAGCCATCCATAACGTCCCCTTCACACCCCGAGGACCGTGGAGGCACGTGATGGCTGGCCGGTGGATCGAACAGTGGGACCCCGAGGACGAGACGTTCTGGCAGGCGAAGGGCGAGCGGATCGCCCGGCGCAATCTGGCCTTCTCGATTCTCTCCGAACACATCGGGTTCTCGATCTGGACCCTGTGGTCCGTCATGGTCCTGTTCATGGGACCGGAGTACGGAATCGACCCGGCCGGGAAGTTCTTCCTGGTGGCCATGGCCACGCTGGTGGGGGCCTTCATCCGGGTCCCGTACACCTTCGCCGTCGCCCGCTTCGGCGGCCGTAACTGGACCATCGTCGCCGCGTCGATGCTGCTCCTGCCGACGGTCGCCGCCTTCGTGGTGATGGAGCCGGGGACCTCGTACACGACCTTCATGCTGGTCGCGATGCTCACGGGCGTCGGCGGCGGTAACTTCGCCTCCTCCATGACCAACATCAACTCCTTCTTCCCGCTGCGGAAGAAGGGCTGGGCGCTCGGACTGAACGCGGGCGGCGGCAACATCGGAGTGCCCGTCGTACAGCTGGTCGGGCTCGCCGTCATCGGGGCGTCCGGCGGACCGCGCATGCTGCTCGGGATCTACATCCCGTTCATCGCCGTCTCCGCGATCTGCGCCGCGCTCTTCATGGACAACCTCGCCCCGGTCAAGAACGACACCGGCGCATCGAAGGAAGCCGTCAAGGACCCGCACACGTGGATCATGTCCTTCCTCTACATCGGCACCTTCGGATCCTTCATCGGCTACAGCTTCGCCTTCGGTCTGGTGCTGCAGACACAGTTCGGGCGTACGCCGCTGCAGGCCGCGTCCATCACCTTCATCGGCCCGCTCCTCGGCTCGCTGATCCGCCCCGTAGGCGGCTGGCTCGCCGACCGCTACGGCGGCGCACGCATCACCCTGTGGAACTTCCTCGGCATGGGCCTGGCCACCGGAGCCGTCGTGGCCGCCTCCGTCGAGAAGTCGCTGGCGCTGTTCACCACCGCCTTCATCGTGCTCTTCGTACTGACCGGGGTCGGCAACGGCTCCACGTACAAGATGATCCCGGGCATCTTCCAGGCCAAGGCGGTCGCGAAGGGCATGTCCGGCGAGGCGGCCGCCGCCTACGGGCGCAGGCTCTCCGGCGCTTCCATGGGATTGATCGGCGCGGTGGGCGCGCTCGGCGGGCTCGGCATCAACCTCGCCTTCCGCCAGTCCTTCCTGACCGCGGGCACCGGCACCTCCGCCTTCGTCGCCTTCCTCGTCTTCTACGCGGCCTGTTTCACCGTGACCTGGGCGGTATACGTTCGCCGGCCCGCCGTCGCCGCGCAGCCCGTCGCGGAGGCGAAGCCCCAGCTCAGCTACGCAGAGGTGTAACACCAGCGAAATCCCGGCGAACCGAGCCTGTCACGCCCTGTTGGCAGGCTCGGTCGTCCCATCCGCACGTCTGGGGAACCACGTCTGGGGACGCCATATGCAAGACCATCAGCACGGGCCGCTCGCCGGCTTCACCGTCGGCGTCACCGCCGCACGGCGCGCGGACGAACTCGGTGCGCTCCTTCGCCGCCGCGGGGCAAGCGTCCTGCACGCCCCCGCCCTGCGCATCGTCCCGCTCGCCGACGACGCCGAACTCCTCGCAGCCACCCAGGAACTGATCGACCACGCACCCGATGTGGTCGTCGCCACCACCGCCATCGGATTCCGTGGCTGGGTGGAGGCCGCCGACGGCTGGGGACACGGCGAAAAGCTCCTGGAACGGCTGCGCGGTGTCGAGCTGCTGGCCCGCGGGCCGAAGGTCAAGGGCGCGATCCGTGCCGCCGGGCTCACCGAGGAGTGGTCCCCGGCCTCCGAGTCCATGGCCGAGGTCCTCGACCGGCTGCTCGCCGAGGGTGTCGCGGGCCGCCGGATCGCGCTCCAGCTGCACGGCGAGCCGCTGCCCGGATTCGTCGAGTCGCTACGGGCCGCGGGCGCCGATGTCGTCGTCGTGCCCGTCTACCGGTGGATGGCCCCGGAGGACCTCGGGCCCGTCGACCGGCTCCTGGACGCGACCGTCGCACGCGCCCTGGACGCCCTCGCCTTCACCAGCGCCCCCGCCGCCGCCTCGCTGCTCTCCCGCGCCGAGACCCGCGGACTGCTCCCCGAGCTGCTGCACGCCCTGGACCACGATGTGCTGGCCGCCTGCGTGGGGCCGGTCACCGCGCTGCCGCTGCAGGCCCACGGCGTCTCCACGGTGCAGCCGGAGCGCTTCCGGCTCGGCCCGCTGGTGCAGCTGATAGGCCTGGAGCTGCCCGCCCGGGCCCGTACGCTCCCGGTCGCGGGCCGCCGCGTCGAGATCCGCGGCCATGCCGTCCTGGTCGACGAGGACCTGCGGCCCGTGCCGCCCGCCGGGATGGCCCTGCTGCGCGCCCTGTCCCGGCGCCCCGGCTGGGTCGTCTCCCGCTCCGACCTGCTGGGCGTCCTGCCGGGCGCCGGGCGGGACGAGCACGCCGTCGAGACGGCCATGGCCCGGCTGCGTACGGCGCTCGGTGCGCCCAAGATCATCCAGACCGTCGTCAAGCGGGGTTACCGGCTGGCCCTGGACCCGGCCGCCGACACCAAGTACGCGGACGCCTGACGCGCGCGGCGGTGGGCGGCGTGTTCTTCATGGCCTCGACGTAGGCCCGGTCGATGCAACCTGACGGGGGGTCCGGTGCGTACAGACCGTGCCGGCGTCCGCATCCGCGGCGCGGCTCGCACCGGAATGGAGAACAACCAGATGGTCTCAGGCATGGTGGGCAGGGGTACGGCTGTCGGAGCCGTCCTACTGTCTCTGCTGGCAGTCCCCGCGCAGGCCGCGTCCGCGCAGCCGCCCTCCGCGGCGCAATTAGCGGCGACCACCGACCCGGCTCCCGATCTCGCGGGCCTGAGGGCGGTGTTGCGCGACGCGCTGGCCAAGGGCGCTCCCGGAGCGATGGCGAGGATCGACGACAACGGCACGGTGTACAGGGCGAGCGAGGGTGTCGCGGACCGGGCCACCGGACGGGCCATCAGCACCCAGGACCGCTTCCGCGTGGGCAGCGTCACCAAGAGCTTCTCCTCGGTGGTCCTGCTGCAACTCGTCGGCGAGGGAAGGCTCGACCTCGACACCTCGGTCAACACCTATCTGCCGGGCCTGCTCCCGGACAACCGGATCACGGTGCGTCATCTGCTCAGCCACCGCAGCGGTTTGTACGACTACACCAACGACATGTTCGACAAGACGGTCCCGGGCTTCGAGTCCGTACGCAACAAGGTCTTCACGCTCCAGGAGCTGGTTGACCTCTCCCTCGCCAAGCCCCTGACGGGCCGGCCGGGCACCGCCTACGACTACTCCAACACCAACTTCGTCGTCGTCGGACAGCTCATCGAGAAGCTCACCGGACACTCGGTGCGCACCGAATACCGCAATCGCATCATCGAGCCGCTGAAGCTGCGCGACACCTTCTACGTGCACCCCGACACCGCCCTCCCGGGCCGCTACGCCAAGGGCTATCTCCGGCCCGACGAGGCGGGCGCACCGCTCGTCGACTCCACGCGGCAGACCGTCTCCTGGGCCCAGAGCGCGGGCGCGATGATCTCCAGCACCCGTGACCTGGACACCTTCTTCTCCGCGCTGCTGAAGGGCAGGCTGCTCCCGGCCACTCTGCTGACGCAGATGCAGCAGTGGGTGCCGGTCAACAGCACGCAGGGCTACGGCCTCGGTCTGCGCCGCCGCGATCTGTCCTGCGGTGTCTCCGTGTACGGGCACACCGGCACCGTCCAGGGCTACTACACGTACTCCTTCACCTCCAAGGACGGCAGCCGCAGCATCACCGCGCTCGCCAACACCTCCAACAACAGCGATGTGCTCGGCGTGATGGCCAGGACGCTGGACGCGGCTTTCTGCGGCAAGCCCGCTGCCGCGCCGAGCGCCCGCAGCTCCGCGCCCGCCGAGCGCTACGAGGACGTCGCACCGGACGTCGCGCGCGACTGATGCGTGGGGGTGCGGCTTAGGGGGTGTCTTTTGGATCAGGCCGGATCAGTGTGCGTGCCAGGGCACGCGAGCCCGGCAAGATCCGAAAGACACCCCCTAAGCCGTGTCTGACAAATCTCGCCTGGCGCGCGACGCCCGGCACGCACACTCGCTGCGTTGTCGGAGTCATCCAAGTACGTCCAGTACGAGGATGGTCCTCCGCCTTGCGATTGCACGCACCGGACGCCGCGCACCCCGCCCTGCGGGCGGACGGCGCTATGTGTCAGAAACGGCCTAGACCCCTTAGGAGAAGGGGTTCCGGCCGCACGTTCGGACGGGCACTCTGGAGGGGAGACCCGGCAGTGACCCCTAGGCGGTGACAGGCGCATGACGGCAGGCGCGACGGGTGCAGCCTCCTACGACTGGAGGTTCGACTCCGGGCGGATCTGCCTGGATCTGATGGCGACCGCGGAATCGGCCGCCGAAGGGCGCGAGGCGCTGGCCCAGGCCGGCCGGCTCGGCCGCTGGCTGGTGGGGGCGGGCCTGGTGCCCGCGGGGACGGCGCTCCCGGCCTTCGACATCGGGTGGGTGGCGCGCTTCGTCGAACTGCGGGACTGCGTGGGCCAGTTGGTACGGGCACAGATCGACGGCCGGCGCGTCGAGTCCGCGCTGGAGCGCGTCAACTCCCTCGCGGCGGGAGCGCCGCCCGCCATCAGAGCCGTACCCGGCGGGGACGGCTCCCTGGTACGGGCGCTGAGCGCCGCACCCGAGTGCGGGGCGCTGCTGGCAGCGATTGCCCGCGACGCCGTGGACCTGCTGACCGACCCGGTGGCCAGGGTCCGGCTGCGGCAGTGCGAGGGCGACAGCTGCCGCCGCGTATACCTGGACACGTCCCGCGGGCGGCGGCGCCGCTGGTGCTCCAGCGAGGTGTGCGGGAACCGCGAACGCGTCGCCAGGCACCGGCGGCGCACAGCTGCGGCTCACCTGTAAAAGATCTTGAAAGTTTTTCGGCGGACGTTGAGTGATGCGCCTGTGGTCCCCGTAGAGAAGGGGGAGAAGCAGTCAGCCGAAAAAACAGGGTCTCGACCGGGAGGTTCAGGTGCGCAAGGATGCCGCCGTGGCCGATGACCGTCCGCAGAGGGCCCGGCATCGCAGCGAGAAGCCACGCAACGACTCCTCAGCACCTGATGAGGAGCTGATGCGTGCGCTGTATCGCGAACATGCGGGACCTCTGCTCGCCTATGTACTCCGTCTCGTCGCCGGCGATCGCCAGCGAGCCGAGGATGTGGTGCAGGAGACGCTCATCCGTGCCTGGAAGAACGCCGGTCAGCTCAACCGAGCGACCGGCTCTGTCCGACCCTGGCTGGTGACGGTCGCACGCCGCATCGTCATCGACGGTCACCGCAGCCGGCAGGCCCGGCCGCAGGAGGTCGATCCGTCGCCGCTGGAGGTCATGCCCGCGGAGGACGAGATCGACAAGGCGTTGTGGCTGATGACGCTCTCAGATGCACTCGATGATTTGACGCCCGCCCACAGGGAAGTTCTTGTCGAGACGTATTTCAAGGGGCGGACGGTCAATGAGGCGGCCGAGACGCTCGGCATACCCAGTGGGACGGTGCGTTCGCGGGTGTTCTACGCACTCCGTTCCATGAAGCTCGCTCTGGAGGAGAGGGGGGTCACGGCATGACCATGTACGAGCAGGAATCCGTTCACGACGCCGTCGGCGCGTATGTGCTCGGCATTCTCGACGACGCGGACGCCTCCGCCTTCGAGATGCACCTGGCAGGTTGTGACATCTGCGCCGCCCACCTCGAAGAGTTCTCCGGCATGGAGCCGATGCTGGCCATGCTGGCGGAGGCCCCGGCACCACCGCAGCAGTCGAATGTGCTGAACATGCGCGGCAGGCAGTCCGAACCGGGCTGGTCGGACTTCCCGCCGCCGCGATCGGTCCCCGTGGTGCCCACCGCCCCCAGCCCGCAGCTGCTCGGCGGTCTGCTCGACGAGGTCGCCGCCAAGCGGGCGGCCAAGCGCAGGCGCGGGATGTATCTCGTCGCGGCCGCCGCGGCCCTGATCATCGGCGGTCCCGCCGTCGCGGTCGTGGTCACGGCCGACGACACCGGCACGAACCAGGCGACCAGCGATCCGCACCCCACCAGTCCCGCCGAGGACGCCTTCTTCAACCACATGGAAGAGAAGGTCAAGGCCACCGACGCGACGACCAAGGTCAGCGCGACCGTCGGCCTGGAGAAGAAGGCCTGGGGCACCCACACCGTTCTCGAACTGAAGAACGTCAAGGGCCCGCTCAAGTGCAGTCTGATCGCCGTCTCCAAGACCGGCGAGGAAGAGGTCGTGACCTCCTGGGCCGTCCCGAAGTGGGGTTACGGCATTGCCGACAGCCCGGTCAAGACGGCAAAGAACCCGCTCTACGTCCATGGCGGAGCGGCGATGGACCGGAACGAGATCGATCACTTCGAGGTACGTACCTTCGACGGAAAGCGGCTCGTGGAGGTTGACGCCTGAAAGTTGACGCCTGACAGATTCGCCCCCTTCGCGTACGGTTGACGGCTGCCCAGTGCACGTCAGAAGGGGGCCTCGGTGGCCGCGCAGGATGCCGCTGTTGATTCCATGGTCGAGTCCGCCGTCGATACGGTGCGAGACCGTGAGATCGGCGTCGAACAGGAACATCTGGATCGGGTCTACCGCCGCCTCGAGGAGAAGATCCACGAGGCGGAGTTCCTGATGCACGACGCCGCGCAGCGCGGCCACGTCGGCACGCCGGGCGCGCTCGCAGAGCGGGACGCCCAGGTCTTCCGGGCCGGTATTCACCTCAACAGGCTGAACAACGAGTTCGAGGACTTCCTCTTCGGCCGTATCGATCTGCTGCGCGGCAAGGACGGCCAGAAGGGCCCGGACGGGGCGTACACCTCGATCGAGCCCGCCGACGACGCCGTAGGCGGGGACAACACGGCCGACATCGGGGAGACCCTGCACATCGGCCGTATCGGGGTTCTCGACTCCGACTACGCGCCGCTGGTCATCGACTGGCGCGCCCCGGCCGCCGCCCCGTTCTACCGCTCGACACCGGTCGATCCGGGCCGGGTGGTACGCCGCAGGGTCATCCGCTCCAAGGGCCGCAGGGTCCTCGGCGTCGAGGACGACCTGATGCGCCCGGAGCTCAGCGCCACGCTGGACGGTGCCGAGCTCCCGGTCGTCGGCGACGGTGCGCTGATGGCGGCGCTGGGACAGGCCCGCAGCCACACCATGCGCGACATCGTCGCCTCCATCCAGGCGGAGCAGGACATGGTGATCCGGGCCCCCGCCGCGTCCGTCACGTATGTGGAGGGCGGGCCGGGCACCGGGAAGACCGCGGTGGCCCTGCACCGGGCGGCGTATCTGCTCTACCAGGACCGCAGGCGCTACGCGGGCGGCATTCTGATCGTCTCGCCGACCCCGCTGCTCGTCGCGTACACCGAGGGCGTGCTGCCCTCGCTGGGCGAGGAGGGGCAGGTCGCGATCCGCGCGGTCGGCAATCTGGTCGACGGCGCGGAGGCGACGGCGTACGACGACCCGGCTGTGGCCCGCGTCAAGGGCTCCTCGCGGATGCTGAAGGTGCTGCGCAAGGCCGCGCGGGGCGCGCTGGAGATGCCGCCGCCCGCGCCCTCGGCGCAGCTCGCCTTCGGGGAGGAGCCCGAGAGGGGGACGCAGAGGCCCGCTGGGACGCCCACACGGCTGCGTGTGGTCGCCTTCGGGCGGCGGCTGGAGCTGGAGGCCGACGAGCTCCAGCGCATCCGCCACAACGTCCTGGGCGGCACCGCGCCGGTGAATCTGCTGCGCCCGCGCGCCCGCAGGCTGCTGCTGGACGCCCTGTACGCCAAGTCCGGCAACGGGACGCGGGCTGCGTCTTCTTCTCTTGGCGACCCCGAGCTCGCCGCCGAGCTGCGCTCCTCCTTCGACGAGGACGTCGCCTCCGAGGACGCGTTCATCAGCTTCCTGGACGCCTGGTGGCCCGAGCTCACCCCGCGCGGCGTGCTCACCGCCATGGCCGACGAGAGACGGCTGGGCCGCTGGGCGCGCCGGATCCTCAACCCGGCAGAGGTGCGCCGCCTCGCCCGCTCGCTCAGGCGCGACGCTCTCTCCGTGCACGACGTGGCGCTGCTGGACGAGCTGCAGACGCTGCTCGGCACCCCGGCCCGCCCCAAGCGCAAGCGCGAGCTCGATCCGCTGGACCAGCTCACCGGTCTGGAGGAGCTGATGCCGCAGCGCGAGGAGTCGCAGCGCGAACGTGCCGAGCGCCTGGCGCAGGAACGTACCGAGTACGCGCATGTCATCGTCGACGAGGCGCAGGACCTGACCCCGATGCAGTGGCGCATGGTCGGCCGCCGCGGCCGGCACGCCACCTGGACGGTCGTCGGCGACCCGGCGCAGTCCTCGTGGTCGTCCCCGGACGAGGCGGCCGAGGCCCGCGACGAGGCGCTCGGCACCCGCCCGCGCCGCCGCTTCCAGCTCACCGTCAACTACCGCAACCCGGCCGAGATCGCCGAGCTGGCGGCCAAGGTGCTGGCGCTGGCGATGCCCGGCATGCAGTCTCCGTCCGCGGTCCGCTCCACGGGCGTGCGGCCGCGTTTCGCCGTGGTACCGGACGGGGATCTGGCCAAGGCCGTACGGGCCGAGGCGCAGCGCCTGCTCGACCAGGTCGACGGCACGGTGGGCGTTGTGGTCGCGATGAACCGGCGCGAGCAGGCGGCGCGTTGGCTCGCCGGGCTCGGCGAACGGGTGGTCGCGCTCGGCTCCCTGGAGGCGAAGGGCCTCGAGTACGACGCGACGGTGGTCGTCTCCCCGGCGGAGATCGCGGACGAGTCCCCGGCCGGGCTGCGCGTGCTGTACGTGGCGCTGACCCGGGCGACCCAGCAGCTGACGGTGGTCTCCGGCCGGCGCGACGAGCCGGACGCGGACGGTGTTCCGGACCTGCTGCGGGACTGAATCGGAGTCCCGCGTGCGCCTGATGGAGAGTCAACCTGCGATGCGGGAATCAGGTTCTGGGGTCGTTTGTTAGCCTGGGTGCTGGCACCGGCTCGATCCAAGCCCCCGGGCCCAACCTTCGTCGCTCAGAGCGACCACTTGCCGCGAGGCGAGCATGGCGGGTCGGTGCCACTTCTTCGTACGAGAGACAGGTCCGCGTCACCCTTGGGTGACGCGGACCTGTTTCATTGAGGCTCAGGTTCCGCCCGGGCTTCCGCACAGACTGTCATATCTCGTATGGTGGAAACCTGTTTCCGAAAACTAAATGACCACTATTACCTGCTACCCGCAGGTAGGTGCGACCATCGGGAAAGCGTCGCCGGGCAGCAGCCGCGGCCGCATGGCAATGAAGCTAGGGAAAGCAGAGGAACCCGGTCATGGCAACGGCGCCCAGCGTCTCGTACTCGATGACGGTCCGGCTGGAGGTGCCCGCGAGCGGAACCGCGGTCTCCCAGCTGACCACGGCCGTGGAGTCCTCCGGCGGCTCAGTGACCGGCCTGGACGTGACCGCCTCCGGCCACGAGAAGCTGCGGATCGACGTCACGATCGCGGCGACCTCCACCGCGCACGCCGACGAGATCGTCGAAGAACTGCGCAACATCGAGGGCGTCGTGCTCGGCAAGGTCTCCGACCGTACGTTCCTGATGCACCTCGGCGGCAAGATCGAGATGCAGTCCAAGCACCCCATCCGCAACCGTGACGATCTCTCGATGATCTACACGCCGGGTGTGGCGCGGGTCTGCATGGCGATCGCCGAGAACCCCGAGGACGCCCGCCGCCTCACCATCAAGCGCAACTCCGTCGCCGTGGTCACCGACGGCTCCGCCGTCCTCGGCCTCGGCAACATCGGTCCCATGGCCGCGCTCCCGGTCATGGAGGGCAAGGCGGCCCTGTTCAAGCGCTTCGCGGGCATCGACGCCTGGCCGCTGTGCCTGGACACCCAGGACACCGACGAAATCGTCGCGATCGTCAAGGCGATCGCCCCCGGGTTCGCCGGTATCAACCTCGAAGACATCTCCGCGCCCCGCTGCTTCGAGATCGAGGCGCGGCTGCGCGAGGCCCTCGACATCCCGGTCTTCCACGACGACCAGCACGGCACCGCGATCGTCGTCCTCGCCGCGCTGACCAACGCGCTGCGCGTGGTCGGCAAGGCCGTCGGGGACGTACGGGTCGTCATGTCCGGAGCGGGCGCGGCCGGTACGGCCATCCTGAAACTGCTGATCGCGGCGGGTGTCAAGCACGCCGTCGTCGCCGACATCCAGGGCGTGGTGCACGCCGGCCGCGAGGATCTGGTGGACGCGGCCCCCGACTCCCCGCTGCGCTGGATCGCCGACAACACCAACCCTGAGGGCGTCACCGGCACCCTCAGGGAAGCGGTCGTGGGCGCGGACGTCTTCATCGGCGTCTCCGCCCCGAACGTACTGGGCGCGCAGGACGTCGGGGCGATGGCCGACGGCGCGATCGTGTTCGCGCTCGCGAACCCGGACCCCGAAGTCGACCCGGCAATCGCACGGCAGACGGCCGCAGTTGTCGCCACCGGCCGCTCCGACTTCCCGAACCAGATCAACAACGTGCTCGTCTTCCCGGGCGTCTTCCGCGGCCTGCTCGACGCCCAGTCGCGTACCGTCAACACGGAGATGATGCTCGCGGCGGCTGCCGCCCTCGCGGAGACGGTCACCGAGGACGAGCTCAACCCGAACTACATCATTCCGTCGGTCTTCAACGAGAAGGTCGCCGGAGCGGTTGCGGGCGCCGTCCGCAACGCCGCCAAGGCGGTCGGCGCCTCTGTGACAGGCCCCACGTCGGGCTGACACACGGCGCGTCGCGAGTCGCGGGGCCGTGATTGCCGCTCTAGGGTGGCGGACCATGAGCCCCGAGGCTCCGCGGAGTCTCCACAACGAGTCTCCACCGAGTCGACGGAACGTCACCACGACGAGGCAGTGGCGCTTTTCGTGTGACTCCGGAGGGTGCCGGATTGGCTTTCCCGCCGCTGGTGGGGGCAGGATGCGTAATCGGGCGCGAGGGTCTGACAGCAGACCCGGGTCCGGGGACTGTCCGAGGGCCCTGGCAGCATCGGCTTCGATCTCACGCCTCACAGGCAAGAAGAACACGGGAGTAACAACATGAACCGCAGTGAGCTGGTGGCCGCGCTGGCCGACCGCGCCGAGGTGACCCGCAAGGACGCCGACGCCGTGCTGGCCGCTCTCGCCGAGACGGTCGGCGAGGTCGTCGCCAAGGGCGACGAGAAGGTCACCATCCCCGGCTTCCTGACCTTCGAGCGCACCCACCGTGCCGCTCGGACCGCTCGTAACCCGCAGACCGGCGACCCGATCCAGATCCCGGCCGGTTACAGCGTGAAGGTCTCCGCGGGCTCCAAGCTCAAGGAAGCCGCCAAGGGCAAGTAAGCCCCAAGGCAACAACAAAGGCGGCCACCCCCGGCTGGGGGGTGGCCGCCCTTTTGCTGTGCAGGGGCCTTGAGGGGCCTTGAGGGGCCTTGAGGGGCCTTGAGGGGCCTGTACGGGGCCCTCCGGCCAAAGCCGGGCGCTGCCCCGGGCCGGGCGCCTCAATCTCCCCCAGACCTCGTCCGGGGGGACCCCCACGGGGCTGGATGTGCGGCTCGGCCGCATGTTCAGCCCTTCCGGCGTTTGAGGACATGCGGCCGGAGGTCGCATTCGGGGGCCCGGGGGCGGAGCCCCCAGTTCCGGGATGGGGGTACCTCCCACGGCCGCCAGACCGTGCGGGGAGGGCGGGGTGGGGGACACGCCCGCCGCAGGCGCCCGCCCCCCGCCTCAGACGAGTTTGCCGCCCGGAAGTTCCACCTTCGCGCCGAGCTTCTCGAGCTTCGCCATGAAGTTCTCGTAGCCACGGTTGATCAGGTCGATCCCGTGCACCCGCGACGTCCCCTGCGCCGCCAGCGCCGCGATCAGGTACGAGAAGCCGCCCCGCAGGTCCGGGATGACCAGATCCGCGCCCTGGAGCTTCGTCGGGCCCGACACGACCGCCGAGTGCAGGAAGTTGCGCTGGCCGAAGCGGCAGTCCGAGCCGCCCAGGCACTCGCGGTACAGCTGGATGTGCGCACCCATCTGGTTGAGCGCGGAGGTGAAGCCGAGCCTCGACTCGTACACCGTCTCGTGGACGATGGACAGGCCGGCCGCCTGCGTCAGGGCCACCACCAGCGGCTGCTGCCAGTCGGTCTGGAAACCGGGGTGCACGTCCGTCTCCAGGGCGATGGCCTTCAGCGCGCCGCCCGGGTGCCAGAACCGGATGCCCTCGTCGTCGATCTCGAACGCGCCACCCACCTTCCGGTAGGTGTTCAGGAACGTCATCATCGAGCGCTGCTGCGCCCCGCGCACATAGATGTTGCCCTCGGTCGCCAGCGCCGCCGACGCCCAGGAGGCCGCCTCCAGGCGGTCCGGGATCGCCCGGTGGGTGTAGCCGCCGAGCTTGTCGACACCGGTGATCCGGATCGTCCGGTCGGTGTCCATCGAGATGATCGCGCCCATCTTCTGCAGTACGCAGATGAGGTCCTCGATCTCGGGTTCGACGGCCGCGTTCGACAGCTCCGTGACGCCCTCGGCCAGCACGGCCGTCAGCAGCACCTGCTCGGTCGAGCCGACCGAGGGGTACGGCAGCCGGATCTTGGTGCCGCGCAGCCGCTGGGGGGCCTCCAGGTACTGTCCGTCCGCCCGCTTCTCGATCGTCGCGCCGAACTGGCGCAGCACCTCGAAGTGGAAGTCGATGGGCCGGCCGCCGATGTCACAGCCGCCCAGGCCCGGAATGAACGCATGCCCGAGCCGGTGCAGCAGCGGACCGCAGAAGAGGATCGGGATACGCGAAGAGCCCGCGTGGGCATCGATGTCGGCGACGTTCGCGCTCTCGACGTGCGAGGGGTCGAGCACCAGCTCACCCGGCTCGTCGCCGGGGCGCACCGTCACACCGTGCAGCTGCAGCAGTCCGCGCACGACGCGCACGTCGCGGATGTCGGGCACATTGCGCAGTCGGCTCGGCTCGCTGCCGAGCAGGGCGGCGACCATAGCCTTGGGCACGAGGTTCTTCGCGCCGCGGACGCGGATCTCACCCTCCAGCGGGGTTCCACCGTGGACAAGCAGTACATCGTCGGTGCCGGTCATGAATCTCGCGTTCCGGAGTGGTCGGACAGGGGCCAAGTGAAAAGGGTAAGGGGCGTCCACCCCCCTCCCGTAAGGCCAAGGACGCTCCGCGAGCGTAATGAATTGGGCACAACACGCTCGGTTCACCCCACCTCGCGCAGCGTCACCGCTCGGGCTATGGGCGGCCGGAGCCCGTGTCGCGCCCTGAGCTGCGCTGGCTCACACTGTGCCGCCCGCTCCCCGCGGAGGGCGAAGATGCGGGATCATGTCTCGCATGACCGAGGTGTCCTCGCTCACAGGGCGGCTGCTCGTCGCCACTCCCGTCCTCGCCGATCCCAACTTCGACAGGGCGGTGGTCCTGCTGCTCGACCACGACGACGAGGGCTCGCTCGGCGTGGTTCTCAACCGGCCGACCCCTGTCGTGGTCGGCGACATCCTGGAGGGATGGGCCGCGCTCGCCGGTGAGCCTGGGGTGGTTTTCCAGGGCGGCCCGGTCTCCCTCGACTCGGCTCTCGGTGTCGCCGTGATACCGGGCGACGAGGGCCCGCTCGGCTGGCGGCGGGTGTACGGCGCGATCGGCCTGGTCGATCTCGAGGCGCCGCCGGAGCTGCTCGGCGCGGCGCTCGGATCCCTGCGGATCTTCGCGGGGTACGCCGGATGGGGCCCCGGCCAGCTGGAGGAGGAACTGAACGACGGCGCCTGGTACGTCGTCGAATCGGAGCCGGGCGACGTGTCCTCGCCCAGGCCGGAGAGCCTGTGGCGGGCGGTCCTGCGCAGGCAGCGCAGCGAACTCGCGATGTTCGCCACCTATCCGGACGACCCGTCGCTGAACTGAGCGCTGCGGCGTTCAGTACCCTTGGCGGTTATGAGCACTCTTGAGCCCGAGCGCGGGACAGGCACGGGGACCCTCGTAGAGCCGACGCCGCAGGTGTCGCACGGCGACGGCGACCACGAGCGCTTCGCCCATTACGTCCAGAAGGACAAGATCATGGCGAGTGCCCTCGAGGGCACTCCCGTGGTGGCACTGTGCGGGAAGGTCTGGGTGCCGGGGCGCGACCCCAAGAAGTACCCGGTCTGCCCGATGTGCAAGGAGATCTACGAGTCCATGGGTCCTGGTGGCGACAAGGACAAGGACAAGGACAAGGGCGGCAAGGACAAGAAGTAGTCCGACAGGTCTGACGGCGGCAGCCCTGCCGCAGGGGACGGCCCCCGGGACGCGCATGCGCGCGCGTCCCGGGGGCCGTTCGCGTTTCTTCCCCGTTGCACGGGGTGCGTCTGCCGGTCACAGAGTGGTCGAGACCTCTTGTCCGGTTGTTGGCCGTGGCTTTAGCCTCCTGCGTGTTGTGCAGCACGAAACGCGCGTTGCATTCTGTGCAACGACTACTCGTAGGGGACCACGCATGAAGCTGATCGCCCGAATCACCGCCCCGACCGTGGCACTTGTGCTCGCAGGTCTCACCGGCACCGCCTGCGCACCCCAGACCTCCGACAACAGCGCCCACAAGGACGACAAGAGCGGCACCCTGCGCGTCTGGCTCTTCCAGGAGGTCAACAACAAGCCCAAGGAGAAGGTCGTCGCCGACGCCGTCGCCGCTTTTCGCGCGGCGCACAAGGACGCGAAGGTCGAGGTCGAGTACATACCGGTCGAGACGCGGGCCCAGCGCGTCAAGGCCGCGTTCAACGACCCGAAGAGCGCGCCGGACCTGATCGAGTACGGCAACACGGACACGGCGGGATACGTGAAGGACGGCGGACTCGCCGACGTCAGCGCGGAGTTCGCCGCGTGGGCCGAGGCGAAGGACACCGACCCGACGGCGCGGACCTCGGTCACGGTCGGCGGCAAGATCTACGGCGCGCCGCTGTTCGTCGGCGTACGGGCGCTGTACTACCGCACCGATGTCTTCAAGGAGTTGGGGATCGCGGCCCCCAAGACCCAGGACGAGCTGATCGCCACCGCCAGGAAGATCCACAAGGCGAAGCCGGAGCTGTACGGGCTCGCGGTCGGCGGCGCGTACACGTACGGGGCGATGCCGTTCATCTGGGCGCAGGGCGGCGAGCTCGCCGAGGAGAGCGGCAGTGCGTACAAGGCGGCGATCAACAGCCCGGCCGCGCGGAAGGGCATCACGGCGTACACCTCGCTCTTCGGCGACGACAACTGCCCGGCCGCGAAGTGCGCCTCGATGGGCGGCAACGCGACGGTGACGGCGTTCGCGTCCGGCAAGGCGGCGATGGCGATCGGGGGCGACTTCAGCCACCAGGCAGTGGAGGCGGGAGCGGTGAAGGGCAAGTACGCGGTCGTGCCGCTGCCGGGCAGGCAGGCGGGCTCGATCGCGCCGGCGTTCGCGGGCGGCAACAACATCGGCGTCCTGAAGAGCAGTTCGCACCGCACGCTGGCGGTGGACCTGATGAAGCAGTTCGCGGGCAAGGAGACGCAGCGCGAGCTGTTCGAGGCGATGGGCTTCCTGCCGACGTACACGGACGTCCGCGGGGAGGTGGCGACGAAGGAGCCCTTCGTCGAGCCGTTCGTACGGACGCTGGGTGCGGGCACGAAGTTCGTGCCGGCGTCATCGGGCTGGGGTCAGATCGACGCGTCGCTGGTGCTGCCGACGATGTTCCAGGAGATCGTGAGCGGCAAGAAGGACGTGGCGCGGGCGTCGGACGACGCGGCAAAGAAGATGGACGCGGCGTTCGCTGCCGCGGGCTGAACGCGATGACGAACGACGCGAACGCGGAGCGGAAACCCCAGGAAGGTGCGGCCGCGGGGCCGGTCGACATGGGCAGCCTGGGCGCCCGGGCGGGTGCGCCGACCGGCGCGGCTGCGGCGGCTGGTGCGACGGGCGGCTCGGACGGCCCGGGCCCGCGCGGCGCGGCGGCTGTGCACGTCGGCGGGATCGACGCCTCGGCCGACGGTGCTGGGTCGGTCGGCGTCACGGGTGGCCCGGACGGCCCGGGCGCGGGGATCCCGGCGCAGGGCGGCGAGGTGGTTGGGCCGGGCGCCCCGGACGGCCCCCCGCGCCGCAAGGCAGCTGCGGCGGCGGGCGGGTCGGCGGCGGGCCGTGCGGCCGGAGCGGCATCGGCCCACGCGCCCAAGGCCGCCAGGAGTTCGCTCACCCCGCGGCGGGGGCGCGGGGGCTGGGCCCCGTGGCTCTACCTCGCGCCCGCACTCGTCGTGCTCGGCGGGCTCCTCGTCTATCCCATCTACCAGCTCGGCCTGATCTCCTTCCTCGAGTACACCCAGGCCCAGGTCAGCGGCGGCGAGCCCACCACCTTCCAGGGGCTCGGCAACTACCGCACCCTTTTCGCCGACAGCCAGTTCTGGCAGGTCCTGCTCGCCACGCTTGCCTTCGCCGCCGCCTGCGTCCTCGCCACGCTCGCCGCCGGCTGCGCCCTCGCCGTCCTGCTCACGCGCGTACGCGCCGTCCCCCGCCTCGCCCTCATGCTCGCCGCCCTCGGCGCCTGGGCGACCCCCGCCATCACCGGCTCCACCGTCTGGGTCTTCCTCTTCGACCCGGACTACGGACCGGTCAACCGGCTCCTCGGCCTCGGCGACTTCTCCTGGACGTACGGGCGCTACAGCGCCTTCTCGCTCGTGCTCCTCGAAGTCGTCTGGTGCTCGTTCCCGTTCGTGATGGTCACCGTCTACGCGGGCATCAAGGCGATCTCCTCCGAAGTCCTGGAGGCCGCCTCCCTCGACGGCGCGTCGCAGTGGCGGATCTGGCGCTCCGTCACGGCACCGATGCTGCGTCCCATTCTCGTCGTCGTGACCATCCAGTCGATCATCTGGGACTTCAAGGTCTTCACCCAGATTTATGTGATGACGAACGGCGGCGGCATCGCCGGACAGAATCTCGTGCTCAATGTGTACGCCTATCAGAAGGCTTTCGCCTCGTCCCAGTACAGCCTGGGCTCGGCCATCGGCGTCGTGATGCTGCTGATTCTGCTCGCCGTCACCCTCGTATATCTGCGCCTGCTGCGACGCCAGGGAGAAGAGCTGTGAGCCTGCCCCGCATTCACCGGCCCGTGCGCCCCATACGCATCATGCGCCCCTGGCGCCTCGCCGCCGAGGCGTCCGCGCTCGTCATCGCGGTCGTCGTCGCTTTCCCGCTGTACTGGATGGCGCTCTCCGCGTTCAAGCCGGCGGGCGAGATCCAGTCGACGAAGGCGCGTCCCTGGACGCTTTCCCCCTCGCTCGACTCCTTCCGCCGGGTCTTCGAACAGCAGGAATTCGGCCGGTATTTCCTCAACAGTCTGTTCGTCGCGGGCGTGGTCGTCCTCGCCTCCGCGCTGATCGCCTTCCTGGCGGCGACGGCGGTCACCCGGTTCCGTTTCCGGTTCCGCACGACCCTGCTGATCATGTTTCTCGTCGCACAGATGGTGCCGGTCGAGGCGCTGACGATCCCGCTGTTCTTCCTGATGCGCGACTTCGGCCGGCTGAACACCCTCGGCTCGCTGATCCTGCCGCACATCGCCTTCTCGTTGCCGTTCGCGATCTGGATGCTGCGGGGCTTCGTGAAGGCGGTCCCTCAGGCACTTGAGGAGGCGGCGTACATCGACGGCGCGAGCCGGACCCGCTTCCTGTGGCAGATCCTCTTCCCGCTCGTCTTCCCGGGCCTCGTGGCGACGAGCGTGTTCTCGTTCATCTCGACATGGAACGACTTCCTGTTCGCCAAGTCCTTCATCATCAGCGACACCTCGCAGTCGACGCTGCCGATGGCGCTGCTCGTCTTCTTCAAGCCGGACGAGAACGACTGGGGCGGGATCATGGCGGCGTCCACCGTGATGACCGTCCCGGTGCTCGTCTTCTTCGTACTCGTACAGCGACGCCTGGTCTCCGGCCTGGGCGGCGCCATCAAGGAGTGACCGATGGACCTGATTCCGGCCCCGTCGAACATCGAAGGCCCGTACCGCTGCGGCTTCGTCATGGACGCCCGTACGTCCCTCACCGCCGGACCCGGCACGGAGCGGACGGAGCGCTGGCTGCGCTCCGCACTCGGTGCGGCTTTCGGCCTGCCGCTCCCGCCCGCGCCGCAGGCCACGCGCAACAGGCTCACCCTGCGCATCGACAACTCGCTGCGGCCCGAGGCGTACCGGCTGACGGTGGCCTCGACCGTGGGCGCGGAGATCGCCGGCGGCGACGCGGCGGGCGTCTTCTGGGGCGCCCAGACGCTGCGTCAACTGCTGGGCGCGGAGGCATTTCGCCAGGCGCCCCTCGCCACGGCCACAGCGGCCCTGCCGGACCAGGTCATCGAGGACAGCCCCCGCTTCCCCTGGCGCGGCCTCTTGCTCGACGTCTCACGGCACTTCATGCCAAAGGCGGACGTCCTGCGCTATCTCGATCTGCTCGCCGCGCACAAGCTCAACGTCTTCCACTTCCACCTCACCGACGACCAGGGCTGGCGCGTCGAGATCAAGCGCCACCCGAGGCTCACCGAGGTCGGAGCCTGGCGCGCACGCACCAAATACGGCCATCGCGCCTCCGAGCTCTGGGACGAGCGGCCGCACGGCGGTTACTACACGCAGGACGACATCCGCGAGATCGTGGCGTACGCCGCCGAGCGGCATATCACCGTCGTCCCCGAGATCGACATCCCCGGCCACTCGCAGGCCGCCATCGCCGCATATCCGGAACTCGGCAACACCGACGTCATCGATACGACCTCCCTTTCCGTGTGGGACAACTGGGGCGTCAATCCGAACGTACTCGCCCCCACTGACAACACCCTGCGCTTCTACGAGGGCGTCTTCGAGGAGCTCCTCGACCTCTTCCCGTCCACCTTCGTCCACGTCGGCGGCGATGAGTGCCCCAAGGACCAGTGGAAGGCGTCCTCGGCCGCCCAGGCGCGCATCGTGGAGCTGGGGCTGAAGGGCGAGGACGAGCTCCAGTCCTGGTTCATCCGGCATTTCGACACCTGGCTCGCCGAGCGCGGCCGCCGCCTCATCGGCTGGGACGAGATCCTTCAGGGCGGCCTCGCGCCCGGCGCCGCCGTCTCCTCCTGGCGTGGATACGCCGGCGGTATCGCCGCCGCCGAGGCCGGTCACGACGTCGTCATGTGCCCCGAGCAGCACGTGTACTTGGACCACCGCCAGCACGGCGGCCCGGACGAGCCGATGCCCATTGGTTACGTACGCACCCTTGAGGACGTCTATCGCTTCGAGCCCGTTCCCCCGGCCCTGTCGCCCGAGGCCGCCGCGCACGTCCTCGGTACCCAGGCCAATGTCTGGACCGAGGTGATGCAGGACCGCTCCCGGGTCGACTACCAGGTCTTCCCCAGGCTCGCCGCCTTCGCCGAGGTCGCCTGGTCCGCGCTGCCCGCACCCGCCGAGCGGGACTTCGCGGATTTCGAACGGCGAATGACGGTCCACTACAAGCGCCTTGACGCGCTCGGCGTCGACTACCGGCCGCCCGGGGGCCCGTTGCCGTGGCAGAAGCGTCCCGCCCCCAAAGGAATGAAAGGAAGCATCGGACGCCCGATCGAGGGTGCGCCCCCAAACGTGTGAGCCCGGCCGGAACTCGCATCTGAGGCGCCCGCTGCCCTGGGACGGTTGAACCGTGTGAGGAATAAGTCGCACATCGGTCGCCGAAGAGTGGGAATCCGCATGTGGCGCCGACGATGTTCCAAAACGGACCAACGTCGCGAGACGGTATATCCGGTACGGATATGCCCTTCGCGGACCCTCTCGTCGGTCGGCTCGGAAGATGTGCCAGAGTTGCCACGTCCGGGCTGTGAACACGTACGGTACGGCAACAAAGGCGGGACAGTCGGGACACCGGGAAGGGGCAGCTGGGTGACCACGCACGCACCGCAGGCGGCGCAGTCGGTGACGCTGCCGGCTTCGCTCGACGAGGCCGTGGCGGCGCTCACCGCCATGCCCGCCGCCGTGCCTGTCGCGGGCGGCACCGACCTCATGGCCGCCGTCAACAAAGGACAGCTCCGTCCGGCCGGTCTCGTCGGCCTCGGCCGCATCAGCGAGATCCGCGGCTGGCGCTACCAGGACGGACACGCACTGCTAGGCGCCGGACTGACCCACGCCCGGATGGGGCGGCCCGACTTCGCCGCCCTCATTCCCGCGCTGGCCGCGTCCGCGCGCGCGGCGGGCCCGCCCCAGATCCGTAACGCGGGCACGCTCGGCGGCAATATCGCCACCTCGTCCCCGACCGGGGACACGCTGCCGGTGCTGGCCGCCCTGGAGGCGGACCTGGTCATCGCGGGCCCCGGCGGCACACGCCGTGAGATTCCCGTGTCCCACCTGCTGGCGGGCCGCGAAATGCTCGCCCCCGCCGAACTGATCGGCTTCGTACGTGTCCCGCTCCTGCACGCCCCGCAGGTCTTCCTGAAGGCCACCGGGCGCACCGGGCCGGGCCGCGCGGGCGCGTCCGTCGCCGTCGTCCTCGATCCGGCGCGGCGCGGGGTGCGCTGCGCGGTGGGCGCGATCGCTCCGATGCCGCTGCGGCCGCTGGAGGCCGAGCGGTGGATCGCGTCGCTGATCGACTGGGACGGCGAGCGCGGCCTCGCGAGCGAGGCGCTGGCCGCCTTCGGCGAGTACGTCGCGGCAGCGTGCATTCCGGATCCGGCGCCGGCCGCGCAGGGCGAGGAACAGCCCGTGCTGCCGCCCGCCGTACTGCATCTGCGGCGCACCGTCGCCGCGCTGGCCCGACGTGCACTGGGGAGGGCGCTGTCGTGAGCAATGAGGAGAATTCGCGCGAAATGCCGCACGAGCTCCCGCCGGAGCAGGGCGGCTGGCAGCCGATTCCGCACGGCGGTGAGTACGACGCCGAGGCCACGGCCTTCCTGCAGTTGCCGCCCGAGGGCATGCTGGACGCCGCGCCGCTCGAGGCGCCGGGGCACGGCTACGTACCGCCGGTGATCCCGCCTCCGGCGCCGGACGCCGCCGCCGATCCGGGCGCGGCGGGCAGCTGGGCCGTCCACCAGCCGACGGGCGAGCCCGCGGCGGTGCGGTGGCCGGAGCCCGAGGCCCCGCACGCCGAGCGCGTCGACCCGCACGCCACGGGCCAGTGGACCTTCACCGAGGCGGAGCCCGCCCCGGCCCCGTCCGCTTCCGAGCTGACCGGCCAGTGGACGATCCCGGTGGCCGACGGCGATCTTCCTGACGAGTCCGGCGAGTTCACGACATCCGCGCTGCGGTCCCAGTGGGGCGCCGCGCCCGCCACGCTGCCGGGCGGGGCCGCTGCCCCGTGGGCGCCGTCCCCCGACGCCCCGGCCACGCTGCCGGGCGGTGCGACCGCGCCCTGGGCGACGGCCCCGGAGCCCGCCGTGGCCGACGAGCCGGTCCCCGAGCCTCTCAGTGCCGCCGCGCTGCCCGACCAGACCCCTGGCGAGCCCTCCGGGCAGCCGCCCGGGGAAACCGCGGAGGCGTCCCCCGAGACGGCCCCTGAGGCGGGTTTGGAGCCCGAGCAGGAGGCCGCCGTCCTCAGCTCCTCCATCGACAGCGACGAACACCCGCCCACCTCCTACGTCCTGCGCGTCAACGGCACCGACCGCCCCGTCACCGACGCCTGGATCGGTGAATCCCTGCTCTATGTGCTGCGCGAGCGCCTCGGCCTCGCCGGCGCCAAGGACGGCTGCTCGCAGGGCGAGTGCGGCGCGTGCAACGTCCAGGTCGACGGCCGCCTGGTCGCCTCCTGCCTGGTCCCCGCCGCGACCGCCGCCGGCTCCGAGGTCCGTACGGTCGAGGGCCTCGCCGCCGACGGCGAGCCCTCCGACGTCCAGCGCGCCCTGGCGGGCTGCGGCGCGGTCCAGTGCGGCTTCTGCATCCCGGGCATGGCGATGACCGTCCACGACCTCCTGGAGGGCAACCACGCCCCCACGGAGCTCGAGACCCGCCAGGCCCTGTGCGGCAACCTGTGCCGCTGCTCCGGCTACCGGGGCGTCCTCGAAGCCGTACGCGAGGTGGTCGCCGAACGTGCCGCGAGCGCCGCGGCCGCCACCGAGGCGAGCGAGGAAGCCCGCATCCCGCACCAGGCGCCCCCCGGCGCCGGTAGTGTGCAGCCCCACCCGCACGACGGAGGCATGGCGTGAGCAACGACGCGGCCACCACTGCGACGCCCCGGAACGTCGACGCCGGGCAGTCCGAGGCGCCGGCCCACGGCCTCGGCGCGTCGCTCCCGCCGGCCGATGCCCGCGCCAAGACCGAGGGCACGTTCCCGTACGCCGGCGACCTGTGGGCCGAGGGCCTGCTGTGGGCGGCGATCCTGCGCTCCCCGCACCCGCACGCGCGGATCGGCTCGATCGACACGTCCGCGGCCCTTGAGATGCCCGGTGTACGAGCCGTAGTGACCCATGAGGACATCCCGGGCGATTCTTCGTACGGCAGGCGTATCGCCGACCGTCCCGTCTTCGCCTCCGACATCGTCCGCCACCACGGCGAGGCGATCGCGGCCGTCGCCGCGGACCACCCCGACACGGCCCGCCTCGCGGCCGCGGCGATCGCCGTCGAGTACGAAGTACTCGACCCGGTCACCGACCCCGAGAAGGCCTTCGCCGCCGAACCCCTGCACCCCGACGGCAATCTCATCCGCCACATCCCGCTGCGCTACGGCGACCCGGACGCGGCGGGCGAGGTGATCGTCGAGGGCCTCTACCGCATCGGCCGCCAGGACCCGGCCCCCATCGGCGCCGAGGCCGGCCTCGCCGTCCCACGCCCCGACGGCGGCGTCGAGCTGTACGCCGCGTCGACCGACCCCCACACGGACCGCGATCTGGCGGCCGCGTGCTTCGGCCTGGAGCCGGACCGCGTGAAGGTCGTGGTCACCGGCGTCCCCGGCGCGACGGGCGACCGCGAGGACCCCGGCTTCCAACTCCCGCTGGGACTGCTGGCGTTGAAGACCGGCTGCCCGGTCAAACTGACCGCCACCCGCGAGGAGTCCTTCCTCGGCCACGCCCACCGCCACCCGACGCTGCTGCGCTACCGCCACCACGCGGACGCCGAGGGCCACCTGGTCAAGGTCGAGGCCCAACTCCTGCTCGACGCGGGCGCGTACGCCGACGCCTCCTCCGAATCCCTCGCGGCAGCCGTCGCTTTCGCGTGCGGTCCCTACGTCGTCCCGCACGCCTTCATCGAGGGCTGGGCGGTCCGTACGAACAACCCTCCCTCCGGCCATGTGCGCGGCGAGGGAGCGATGCAGGTGTGCGCCGCCTACGAGGCGCAGATGGACAAGCTGGCGGGGAAGCTCGGCCTCGACCCCGTGGACCTGCGCCTGCGCAACGCGCTGGCGACGGGAGACATCCTCCCCACCGGCCAGACGGTCACCTGCCCGGCGCCCGTAGCCGAACTCCTGCAGGCCGTACGGGACTTCCCCCTCCCCACCCTCCCCAAGGACACCCCGGAAGCGGCCTGGCTCCTGCCCGGCGGCCCGGAGGGCGCGGGCGAGCCCGGCGCGATCCGCCGAGGCGTCGGCTACGCACTGGGCATGGTCCACATGCTCGGGGCGGAAGGCACCGACGAGGTCTCCACGGCGACGGTCAAGGTCCACGACGGCGTGGCGACGGTGATCTGCGCGGCCGTCGAGACCGGCCAGGGCTTCTCCACCCTCGCCCGCCAGATCGTCCAGGAGACGCTGGGCCTCGAAGAGGTCCACGTCGCCTCGGTCGACACGGACCAGCCCCCGGCGGGCCCGGCCGCCCACGGCCGCCACACCTGGGTCTCCGGCGGCGCCGTCGAGCGGGCGGCGAAGATGGTCCGCACCCAACTGCTGCAGCCCCTCGCCCACAAGTTCGGCATGTCCACGGAGCTCCTCCAGATCACCGACGGCAAGATCACGTCGTACGACGGCGTCCTGTCGACGACGGTCACCGAGGCGATGGACGGCAAGGAACTTTGGGCAACGGCCCAGTGCCGCCCCCACCCCACCGAACCTCTCGACGACGCGGGCCAGGGCGACGCCTTCGTGGGCATGGCCTTCTGCGCGATCCGCGCGGTGGTCGACGTCGACATCGAACTGGGCTCGATCCGCGTGGTCGAAATGGCGGTCGCCCAGGACGTGGGCCGCGTCCTCAACCCGGCCCAACTGGCAACCCGCATCGAAGCGGGCATCACCCAGGGCGTCGGCGCGGCCCTGACAGAAAACCTCCGCACGGCCCGCGGCCTGGTCCGCCACCCGGACCTGACGGGCTACGCACTCCCGACGTCCTTGGACGCCCCGGACATTCGCATCGTGAAACTCGTCGAGGAACGCGACGTGGTGGCTCCCTTCGGCGCGAAGGCGGCAAGCGCGATTCCGGTGGTCACCTCACCTGCGGCGGTGGCTTCAGCGGTCCGCGCGGCGACGGGCCGCCCAATCAACCGCCTCCCGATCAGGGCTCAGGCGGCGGTGGCGGTTCCCAACTCGTAGGGACGGGCCTGCGCCCTGCTGGTCAGAACACCGGCAGGGCGATCAGCGCGGCTCCATCCATGACGAGGATGCGATCGCCGTCTCCTGTGATCCAGTGCAGGGCACGCTTGGTCAGCGAATACGTCGACACCTGCTTCTCGCTGTCCGCATTACGGGGGCGCTGGCCACGTTGTCGGTGGCATGACTTACTGTTCGCTCACTTGCCACACACGGCGCATGGGTCAGGCCCATCAGCTGTCGCCTGTCAGTTGCCCGCGGTGGCACCCACATCTTTTTCGTTCCGGGGGGTTCGAAATCACCGTGCGTATGCGCACTCTCCCTGCCGCCACAGCTATGGCGGTCCTCTTCAGTTCGGTGGTGCTCACTGCCGCACCGGCGTTCGCCGACACCACCACGCCCATCGCGGTCTCGGACGCGGACGACACGGTCGTCGACGGCGTCCACCATCGGTTGTTTCTCAGCGACAGGTACCAGAACAAGATCGTCGTCACCGACTACGCCGGCAAGGTCGTTACCACGCTGACCGGCCTGCCCCAGGTCCGGGACCTCGAACTCAGCCCGGACTTCGGCACGCTGTACGCCGCGGTCTACGGCGCCGACGAGATCGTCGCGTTCGACACCGCGACGCTCACGCAGACCGCCGAGTACCCGACCGGCGACAAGACCATCCCCTCCCGGCTCGCCTTTACCGACGGCAAGCTGTGGTTCGGATATGGCGATCAGTGGGACTCCGGGCTCGGCGCGGTCGATCTGACCGCCGAGAAGCCCACCGTTACGCTTGACCTGGCGGCCGGCCACGACTGGGCAAGCCCGCCCATGCTCTACGCCGACCCCGACAACCCGGGCACGCTGCTGGCCCTCGACGGGGGCATCAGCTCCGCCCCGATCGTCGTCTACGACGTCTCCTCCGGCACGCCGGCCATCCGCATCTCCGCCGAGAAGGGCGGCTTCTACAACGACGCGGCCCTCACCCCGGACGGCCAGTCGGTCGTCGTGGCCGGGCCCGGGAAGCGGGCGCTCACCGAGTACCGGCTCTCTGATCTGGAGCAGGTGCGCACCTACCCCGTCCCCGACGAACCGGAGACGGTCAGCATCGCTCCGGACGGTACGGTCGCGGCTACCGTCCTCGATGTCGACGACCTCGGCGACACGTACGTATTCACCGGCGGCCCCGGCCAGCCCGCTAGCGTCCGCAACCTGTCGCACAACTGGATGCCCTGGTTCGGGCACTCGATGAACTGGTCGGCCGACGGCGGGAAGCTGTTCGTGCTGAGCGGCTCCAACGACTCCACTCAGCTCCACGCCGTCGACGAGCCCCGCAAGTACCTCAGCACGCTGAAGGTCGACGCCCCGACCACCGCCGACCGGGCCAAGTCCCTCACCGTCACGGGCTCGCTCACCTCGGGCCTGGCACTGCCCACCGGGACTCCGCTGACCGTCACCCGCACCGACATGGAGTCGCCCAACGGCATGTCGCTCGGCACCAAGACCCTAGGCGCCGGCGGCAAGTTCTCCTTCACCGACGTCCCGTCGGCAGGCGGCAGGGTGAAGTACACGGTGACCTACGCGGGCGACGCGTCACACACCGCGGCGTCCGCCTCGGACACCGCCGAGGTCTCGCGGGCCGTGAGCTCCCTCACCCTGAACCGCAACGGCGGCGTCTACAACTACGGCCAGGACGTGTCCTTCACCGCCCGCCTCGGCACCACGTACAAGAACCGCATAGTCGAGATCTGGTCCGACCCCTACGGCGACACACCGAAGAGGCTGATCAAGAAGGGCACGGTCAACTCCAGCGGCAACCTGTCGGTCACCGTGGACATGACCCGTGACACCACCGTCACCGCCGTCTTTGCGGGCGACGCCCGGTACGCGCCGAAGACGGTGAAGTCGACGGCGTACGCCAGGGTGAACGTCTCCACGGCCGTGGCCAAGCACTACAAGACCGGCCTGATCGGCTCCACGTCTTACTACTACTTCCACAAGACCACCGAGCCGGTCTTCACGACGACGATGAGCTACTACAAGGGGCGCAAGCAGCGGTTCGAGCTCCAGGTGTACTACCAGGGCAAGTGGTACGCGTCGGGCTCGCAGTACTTCGCCCTGGGCACCAACGGGAAGTCCGTCGTCCGCCTCGGGGCACCGGGCGAGTCCGGTATCCGTGCCCGGATGCGGTCGTCGTACATCGACGGTTCCTCCGGCGACAGCGCGAACTACACGACCCACGGGGCCTGGAAGTACCTCTACTTCTCCAACTAACCCGGTGTGACCGGTGACACCAGGCAGGCCCCCGCGCGTGTGCACGAGGGCCTGCCCGGTTTCGCGAGTCCCTGGGTCCTGGATGGTCTGCAGCTGTGGAGAATCAGGTTCGGTGTGCCGCGCGATGTGCTCGTCGTTCCTTGTGCAGCTCAACCCGCTGCACGTTTGGAGGCCGTGACCGGAATCGAACCGGCGTAACTCGCTCTGCGTTGCGCGAGGGCCGGCGGGCGACCTTCTGCGGCTGGTGCGCGAAGTGGTCGAGGACGCCGCAGCAGACGGAGCGGTATGGATCGAGCCGCAGGTGAACCCCCCGACCTACGAGGACGATCCGGGCGCCGCGCACCTTGAAACCGACCAGGTCAATGAGGGCCGCCCGAAGGCGATCGGCTCCTACGACATCGGCTTCTCAGGCCATGTTCCACCAGCCCCCGTTGGTGTTCTGAAGGGTCTGCGTGTCTGTGGTGCGGGAATGGTTGCGCAGCAGGCGCTGGAGTGAGCGGAGGGCCGGGGTCGGGGGGCGGGAGGCCAACCAGGCGAGTACCGCTGTGCATGGGCGGAGGTCGGTGACGGCGATGTAGCGGACGCCGGGCCGGGGCATGAGCGCCCGGCAGCTTTCGGAGATGAAGCGGATGCCGTGTCCCAGGCCGGCGTAGGCGATGGAGGAGTCCGCAGTGGTTGCCGCGTGGTGGGTGTACTGCACGGGAGTTCCACCGGGGCGCGGGTCAGCAGCCCAGAAATCGCGCCATTCCGGCTGTACATGAGGCGAGAAGCCAATGACGGGTAGATCGGCCAGCTCCGCGAGGGTCAGACGCTCGCGGTCCGCCAGCGGATGGGTGTCATGCACGCAGACGAAGCGTGCTTCGGTGCCCAGGCAGAGCGTGTGGATGCCCTCGGGCATTGGCCCGTGACATACGACCGCATCGACCTGTCCCCCCAGGAGAGCGCTCACCTGCTCGACGTAGTCCACGCTCCGCAACTCAACCTCGGGGCCAGGACACCGTTCACGCAGTCGATCGAGGAACATCCGCAGGGCCGGTAGAGCGGAGATGTACGAACCAAGCACTACGCGGTCCGTATGCGCGTGAGCCGCCGTATCAGCAGCACCACTCAACTCCTCAACAGCGTCAACCACTGCACGCACCCGCGGCAACAGTGCCTCTCCGGCCGACGTGAGTTCAACGCGACGCGTGGAGCGCTCCACGAGGGCCACCCCCAGGTGCTCCTCAAGCATGCGGATCTGCCGACTGAACGCGGGCTGGCTGATGAACAGGCGCTTGGCCGCACGGCCGAAGTGCAGTTCCTCCGCCAGCACGAGCAGCAGGCGTAACTGATGCGTACTCGGATCGGTCGTCATGATCCCCCCGTCGGGACGGCGGCCCGCCCACTTATGCAGATGAGGGTATCAATCGCTTGTCCATGCACATCAATGAACCCTTCCGGAGGGTCTTTCCGCTCGGCCAGAATGAAATCAAGCAAGAAGTCGTCCGGGATTGCAAAGGACGGGCGCGACCAGCCCGCAATTTCCTTTGCACCGACCAGCAAGTTCAACGAGGGGGGAATCAAGTTGTTCCGGAACAAGGTGGCAAGTGTCGCCGCCTGCGGCGCCTTGGCCCCCGCTTCGGGGCATGGACGGACCGGTCGGCACATCACGTAGATCGCGTACGCAAGTAGATCACGTCAATGCACAAGAACCAGTGAAAGAGGAGAAATCATGCGTATCCGTCTTATAGCGGCTGCGGGCGCCGCCGCCGCTGCACTCTCGCTCGGCGCCGCGCTGCCGGCCTTCGCCAACACTCACGCGGGCGTCGCCGCGCCCCAGGCCAAGGGTGCGAAGGTCAAGGTCTTCCAGGACGCCAACTACAAGAACAGGAACACGACCTTCACGGAGAACATGCGGGATCTGAAGAAGAACGGCTGGGACAACACGATCAGCTCCGCCATTAACCAGGGCAAGCGCACGGTCACCTTCTACTCCGCCCCGAACTTCCGTGGCGCCCACTTCTCCCTGGCGCCGGGCGAGGGGCGAGCGCACTTCGGCGCCATCAACGGCATGTCCGACGCCACGAGCTCCATCAAGTTCCACTAACCGCAAGCTCTGAGCTCCGCTGACAGTGAGTTGCTGACGGGCGGGGTGCGGCGCCCCAGGGCCGCACCCCGCCCCACTTGCCACCGCACCCCGCCCACACACCGCGCAACGCACTCCGAGAGGCAACCATGTCGCTCTCCCGCGCACGGGCCGCCACCGCACTCGCGCTGCTCCTGGCCACTACCGCCACCGCTTGCACAGCAGCGGAAGAGAAGCCCGCACCCGCCCGCCACACCACCGCACCGCCGCCGTACGCCAACCGGCAGACCGGGCAGCTGAAGCTGCCGCTGGACGCCTACGCATCGACTGATACCGAGACCTACGCCGTGGAGGACGCCCAGGACATCCTCATGCGCCGATGCATGAACAACCTGGGCCTGGAGTGGAAGGTGCTGCCCCGGCTGGACGCCCAGGACATCGAACCCCCGAACCTCCGCCGCTACGGAGTCATCGCGGCCGAGGCCGTCCGCTACGGGTATCACCCACGCCCCGACCCGCCGTCGGTGGTACGGCGCAACCGCGTCTGGGACGAGCGCGAGGCGCTGCCCGCCGAGATGCAACGCGCGGCGTACGGGCCCTCCGGCAAGGGCGGGTGCCTCAAGACCGCCCAGCACCAACTCGTCGGAGACACGGCTCCACCCGACTATCACGCCTTCAACCAACTCACCGGAACCGCCGTGGAAGCCTCCCGGCGCGCACCCGAAGTAGGCGACGCCATGCACGCATGGCACGCCTGCATGGCGAAGGCAGGCTTCGACTACCCAGACCCCCTGGCAGCCGCCAGCAGCGCCCGCTGGAACAAGGACGGCCCCACGCCGACCGAACGCAACACCGCCCGCGCCGATGCGGCCTGTCAGCAGTCGACAAAGCTGGTGACGGTATGGGCAGCGGCCGAGAGCCGTATCCAACGCCGACTGATCCAACAAAACGCCGACCGCCTGCACAAGGCAAAAGCCCGCAAGGACCGCTGGCTGGCAGCAGCCCACCGTGTCCTGAACCGTGAGGGCGGCTGGGCGCCTTAATGGGACCGCCTAACGTCCGTGAGCAAGCGTTGCAGCTCCGAAGGATTTCAGAAGATCACGAGGATTGCGTTGAGAGGTGGACGGACGCCGTCGTTGATATGGAGGTGCTACGGCGGCTGCCGCACAGGCTGAAGAAGATCGTCCGACGCCCGATTGAGCGTAGGAAGACTTCGAACTGAGACGGAAACCGAGACGGAAGATCACAAAGGGCGGTCCCATGAGGGACCGCCCTTTGTCTTTGAGTAGGTCATCGCATAAACGCTAATTGAGGCCGTGACCGGAATCGAACCGGCGTAACTCGCTTTGCAGGCGAGTCCCTCAACCACTCGGGCACACGGCCGTGTGACTCCAATACGTCGACCGTAGGCGGGGCCAAGACGCCGCTCAAGGCTTCGGCCCGGGCTGCAATGCGACTGCCATGCGGCGTTCATGGTCGTACGAGGTCGTACGACCAAGGGACCAGTCGGGTCCCGTCCAGCGACAGGGCTCAACTCCGGCCATGCCCCTTACTCTGAGGGCCATGACCGCCCTCGAACCCCGTGACGCCGATGTCACGCCGCCGACCGACGACGCAGATGTGGTGCCCGGTGGGCAGGGCGTTCTCGGCAGGGCGCATCGTGCGCTGAGTGTCGGGATCGTCTCCGTCGTCGTGCTGATCGCCTTCGAGGCGACCGCCGTCGGGACCGCGATGCCCGTTGCCGCGCGGGAGTTGCACGGCATCGAGTTGTACGCCTTCGCGTTCTCCGCGTACTTCACGACCAGCCTCTTCGCCATGGTTCTCTCCGGGCAGTGGGCCGACCGGGACGGGCCGCTGCGGCCGCTCGCCGCAGGGATTTCGGCCTTCGGGGCGGGGCTGCTGCTTGCCGGGAGCGCGAGTGCGATGTGGCTGTTCATCGTCGGGCGGGCCGTGCAGGGGCTCGGCGGGGGGCTGGTGATCGTGGCCCTGTACGTGGTCGTCAGTCGGGCGTACCCGGAGCGGCTGCGGCCCGCGATCATGGCGGCCTTCGCCGCGAGTTGGGTTGTCCCGTCGGTTGTGGGGCCGCTCGCGTCCGGGACCGTCACCGAACACCTCGGCTGGCGCTGGGTGTTCATCGGCATCCCGGTTCTCGTCGTCTTCCCGCTGGCGCTCGCGCTGCCCGCGATACGGCGGATGGCGTCCGGGCCCGCAGATCCGTCCGCGCCGCGGCAGCCCTTCGACGGGCGGCGGATCCGGCTGGCGCTCGGCATCTCGCTGGGGGCCGGGCTGCTGCAGTACGCGGGCCAGGAGCTCAGGTGGCTGTCGGTGATCCCGGCCGCGGCGGGGATCGCCCTTCTGGTGCCCGCCGTCCTCGGGCTGCTGCCCCGCGGGACCTACCGTGCCGCGCGCGGGCTGCCCTCCGTCGTACTGCTGCGGGGGATCGCTGCCGGATCCTTCATCGCGGCGGAGTCCTTCGTACCGCTGATGCTGGTCACCCAGCGGGGACTGTCGCCCACGATGGCCGGGCTCTCGCTGGCGGTCGGCGGGGCGACCTGGGCGCTGGGCTCGTACGTCCAGTCCCGGCCGAGGCTGGAGCCGTATCGGCAGCCGCTGATGGTCGCCGGGATGGTGCTGGTCGCGGCGGCGATCGCGACGGCTCCGAGTGTGCTGATCGCCTCGGTGCCCGTGTGGATCGTGGGGGTCGCGTGGGGCGTGGGCTGCTTCGGGATGGGCCTGGTGCTCGCCTCGACGAGCGTGCTGCTGCTGAAGCTCTCGGCACCGGAGGAGGCGGGCGCCAATTCGGCGGCACTCCAGATCTCGGACGGACTGTCGAACGTACTGCTCCTGGCGGCCGGGGGCGCGGCCTTCGCCGCGCTGGGCGGGGGAGCGGTGGGGGCGACTCATGCCGCGTCGGGGACGGCGGGCTCGCACCCGGGGGCGTTCGCGGCGGTGTTTCTGCCGATGGCGGGGGTGGCGCTCGTCGGGGCGTGGGTGGCGACGCGGCTACGGACGCGGGCTGCCTGAACCGGCTGGTACCACTCTGGCCCCACATGGTGGTACCGTTTCGGTATGGCTATGAACCTGCGTCTCCGTGACGACCAGACCGAGGCACTCAAGCAGCGCGCCGAGCAGGAGGGGACGAGCATGCACGCCATACTCCTCCAGGCGGTGGACGACTACCTGGCCAGGACCGCTCAGGAGGCCATGGTCCGTAAGACGGCCAAGGAGCAGGCAGCCAAGTGGAGCGAGCTCATGGAGCGGCTCAAGTGACGTGCGTCTACCTGTCCTCCGAGGATGTCCTGGTCATCGCTGAGCATGCCTGTGACGACATGCGGATCGTGGTGCGGGACGCCGGGCTACTCGAATCGGCGGTCCACCGCCCGTCAGCGGCCATGTTTGGACAGGAGGCGTACCCGGACCTGCTCGATAAGGCGGCGGCGCTCCTGCAGTCATTGGCCATCAATCATCCGTTCTTTGACGGGAACAAACGCACTGCCTGGCTGTCGTGCGTCACGTTCCTGGCGATGAACGGCGTGCAACTGCGCCCGGATATCGATGCGGCCGAACGCCTGGTCATCGCCGTGGCCACCGGTCAGATGGACGAAGTGAAGGTGATCTCGCACGGGTTGCGCGAACTGCTGATCCCCGAGGTGTGACGGGCGTCGCACTTCGCTCGGGCCCGGCCTCGTTCGGCCGGGCCCGCCCGCCGCTCACCGGTAGGGTGGCCCGGTTGTCGTACCGACGTGCACCCCGAGCCCCCGAGCCCGTGAACCGGAGACCGTGACTACTACCGCCTCCCACCACCTCTCGCCCGCGTTCCCCGGGCGTGCCCCCTGGGGTACCGCCAACAAGCTGCGTGCCTGGCAGCAGGGCGCCATGGAGCGGTATCTCCACGAGCAGCCACGGGACTTCCTCGCCGTCGCCACCCCCGGCGCCGGCAAGACCACCTTCGCGCTCACCCTCGCCTCCTGGCTGCTGCACCATCACGTCGTCCAGCAGATCACCGTCGTCGCGCCCACCGAGCACCTCAAGAAGCAGTGGGCCGCGGCCGCCGCGCGGATAGGCATCAAGCTCGATCCGGAGTACAGCGCCGGGCCGCTGAGCAAGGAGTACCAGGGCGTCGCGGTGACCTACGCGGGTGTCGGCGTACGGCCCATGCTCCACCGCAACCGCTGCGAGCAGCGCAAGACCCTGGTGATCCTCGACGAGATTCACCACGCCGGTGACTCGAAGTCGTGGGGCGAGGCGTGTCTGGAGGCCTTCGACCCGGCGACCCGACGGCTCGCGCTGACCGGTACGCCCTTCCGGTCCGACACCAACCCCATCCCCTTCGTGCACTACGAGGAAGGGAACGACGGGATCCGGCGGTCCGCCGCCGATTACACCTATGGGTACGGGAATGCTCTGGGGGACGGGGTCGTGCGGCCCGTCATCTTCCTCAGCTACAGCGGCAACATGCGCTGGCGCACCAAGGCGGGCGACGAGATCGCCGCGCGCCTCGGCGAGCCGATGACCAAGGACGCGATCTCGCAGGCCTGGCGCACCGCGCTCGACCCGCGCGGCGACTGGATGCCGAACGTGCTGCGCGCCGCCGACAAGCGGCTGACGGAGGTCAGGAAAGGCATCCCCGACGCGGGCGGTCTCGTCATCGCCTCCGACCAGGACTCGGCGCGTGCGTACGCCAAGCTGATCCGCGAGATCACCGGCACCAAGGCGACCGTCGTGCTCTCCGACGAAGCCGCAGCGTCCCAGCGGATCGAGGAGTTCAGCGAGAACGAGGACCGCTGGATGGTCGCGGTCCGCATGGTCTCCGAGGGCGTCGACGTGCCGCGCCTCGCCGTGGGCGTGTACGCCACCACCATTTCGACGCCACTCTTCTTCGCACAGGCGGTAGGGCGGTTCGTACGGTCCCGTCGGCGCGGCGAGACCGCGTCCGTCTTCCTGCCGACCATCCCCAACCTCCTTGGCTTCGCCAGCGAGATGGAGGTCGAGCGCGACCATGTTCTCGACAAGCCGAAGAAGGACGGGGAGGACGACCCGTACGCCGAGTCCGAGAAGGAAATGGCGGAGGCGGAGAAGCAACAGGACGAGGACACCGGCGAGCAGGACATGCTCCCCTTCGAAGCGCTCGAGTCCGACGCGGTCTTCGACCGGGTGCTCTACGACGGCGCCGAGTTCGGGATGCAGGCACACCCGGGGAGCGAGGAGGAGCAGGACTACCTCGGCATCCCGGGGCTCCTCGAACCCGATCAGGTGCAGCTCCTGCTCCAGAAGCGGCAGGCGCGGCAGATCGCGCACAGCCGCAAGAAGCCCGACGACGAGGCCGATCTGCTGGAGCTGCCGGCCGAGCGGCGTCCCGTGGTCTCCCACAAGGAGCTGCTGGAGCTGAGGAAGCAGCTCAACACGATGGTCGGCGCGTACGTCCACCAGAGCGGCAAGCCGCACGGGGTCATCCACACCGAGCTGCGGCGGGTGTGCGGCGGGCCGCCGAGCGCGGAGGCGACGGCCGGGCAGATCCGGGAGCGGATCAAGAAGGTTCAGGAGTGGGCGACGCGGATGCGGTGATCCGGACCCGCGCCCGTGACCGGATTCTGGACGAGGTCTTCCGCTGAGCGGACCAGGTCGCTACTGTCCCCGCATTGCATACGCCCCGTGGCAGCGCCGCCGCGGAGCGCAGCCGGTGTGCCAGGGCCTGCCGGCGGCCTCGGGGTGCGTCGCCGATGGGACCGGTGTCGCTACTTCCGTCGAGGACCGCCGTCACTCACTCCGAAGGAGAGGGCGTCGTGACCGCGGAGACTTCCCAGACGCTCGACCGGGGACTGCGTGTCCTCAAGCTGCTCGCCGACACCGACCACGGGCTGACCGTCACCGAGTTGTCCAACAAACTCGGCGTCAACCGAACCGTCGTCTACCGTCTGCTCGCCACCCTTGAGCAGCACGCCCTCGTCCGCCGTGACCTGGGCGGCCGCGCCCGGGTGGGCCTCGGCGTGCTGCGCCTGGGCCGTCAGGTGCACCCGCTGGTGCGGGAGGCCGCGATGCCCGCGCTGCGCTCGCTCGCGGAGGACATAGGGGCTACGGCTCATCTCACCCTCGTCGACGGCGCGGAGGCCCTCGCGGTCGCGGTCGTCGAGCCGACGTGGACGGACTATCACGTGGCTTACCGGGCCGGGTTCCGTCACCCGCTGGACCGGGGCGCGGCGGGCAAGGCGATCCTGGCGGCGCGCCAGAACAAGGGGAGCGAGCCCGGATACACGCTCACCCACGGCGAACTCGAGGCGGGCGCGAGCGGTGCGGCCGCGGCGCTGGTGGGGGTGACGGGGATAGAGGGGAGCGTGGGCGTGGTGATGCTCGCGGACTCGGTCCCGGAGAGGGTGGGCCCGAGGGTGGTCGACGCGGCGAGGGAAGTGGCGGACGCGCTGCGCTGACGGGGCCCCTGGCGGGGTGCCGGTGCGGTTCGGGGTGGGGGAGCAACAGGCCCGCGCCCCCGAACCCCCGGCCGCCCCCTGACCCCCCGCCCCCCTGACCCCGCAGCCCCGCCCCGGCGCCCCGATACATTGACCCCGTGCTCTCCAGCCTCACGCGCCCCCGCGCCCTCGCCCTCTGCGCCCTCCCCATCGTCGCGCTCTTCGCCGTCGTCGGGCTCGCGCCGTTGCCGTACGCCGTGGCGCAGCCCGGTTCGACCGCCGATGTGCTGGGCGACGTCAAGGGCGCCCCGGTCATCACCATCTCCGGCACCCCGACCCGTACGACCAAGGGTGAGCTGCGGATGACGACCATCGTCGCGACCGGGCCTTCCGCGGACGTCGATCTGGGGGATGTGGTCGACGCCTGGTTCAGGACGGACCGCGCGGTGCTGCCCCGCGATTCCGTCTATCCGCGGGGCAAGTCCGACGAGGAGGTCGCCGAGCACAACCTGAAGGACATGGAGAAGTCCCAGGACGTCGCCACCACCGCCGCGCTCTCGTTTCTCGGCGAGGATCCGGCGAAGGTCAAGGTCACCCTTCATCTCGCCGACGTCGGCGGGCCCAGCGCAGGACTGCTGTTCTCGCTCGGGATCGTCGACAAGCTCGACGGCGACGGAGCGGGCGGCGATCTCACGGGGGGACGGAACGTCGCGGGTACGGGGACGATCAGCCCCAACGGCGAGGTCGGGGCGGTCGGGGGTGTCTCGTTGAAGACTCAGGCCGCCAAGCGCGACGGCGCGAGCGTCTTCCTGGTGCCCAAGGGGGAGTGCTCCGACGCGCAGGCCGAGCTTCCCAAGGGGCTGCGGCTGATCCCCGTCACGACCCTCAAGGGCGCGGTGGAGTCGCTTCGGGCGCTGGAGAGGGGCGGGAAGGTTCCGGGCTGCTGACCGCCGCCGCGGCGGGCGCGTCCATCTCGCGCCAGCTCCGGAACACCGCCGGTGCCAGCGTCGCCAGGAAGTACACACCGCCGACCGTCAGCAACGCGGCTGCCAGTCCCGTTTGTTCGACGAGCCAGCCCGCGGCCAGTCCGCCGAGCGGCGTGGTCAGCAGGACACCCGAGGTCGTCACGCCCGCGACCCGGCTGCGCAGTTCGTCGGGAATCCGCTCGTAGATCACCGTGGTGAGGATCGGGTTGAGCATCCCGGCCCCGAGACCGCCGACGGCCATCGTCGCGGCGAGCGGCACGGTTCCGTCGACCAGCGCGGCCACGATGAACCGCGGCAGTCCGCACAGCAGGAACGCCCCGGTGAACAGGACTCGCCGCGGGAAGCGGTGCCCGATCGCGCCGTACAGGAGAGCGCCGAGCAGCGCGCAGCCCGCGAAGACGGCGACCAGCAGGCCCAGATGGCGTGCCCCGCCCAGATTCTCCCGGGCGTGTACGGGCAGCAGGACCGAACTCCAGCCCTGGTCAAGGCCGTTGGTGAGCATGACCATCGTCGTGATCGCCAGCAGCAGCCGGTTGCGCAGCAGGAAGGCGTATCCCTCGCGCAGCTCGCCTCGGTACGCCGCGAGGGAGACGGGTTTCGCGCCCCGCCGGGGATCGGCCGCGCCGAGTGCCCGTATGCCTGCGAAGATCAGCAGCGCGGAGCCGCAGAAGGTCGCCGCGTCCAGCAGCAGGACCGCCTCCGCGCCGGTCACCGCGATCAGTACGCCCGCGAGCGCCGCCCCGGCCATCCGGGCGCCGCGCGAGACCGCGTCGAAGAGGCTCGCAGCCCGGGAGAGGTCGGTGCCCGCCGCCTTCGCGAGATCGGGGACGAGCACATAGCGTGCGGTCTCGCCGGGCGCGTGGAAGAGGCCGGTCACGGCCATCAGCGCGCACAGCATCCAGAATTCGAGCGCCCCGGTGTAGTGCAGCAGCGGGATCGCGCCGATGGCGAGGGCGCAGATCAGGTCGGAGGCGATGCTGACCCGGCGGCGCCCGATGCGGTCGATGACGGGGCCGCCGGCGATCGCCGAGACGACGACCGGCAGGGTCGCGCAGAAGGCGACCAGGCCCGCCTTGGCGGGGCTGCCGGTGGTCTCCAAGGCGAACCACGGGACGCCGACGAGGGTGAGTGAATTCCCGGTGATTGATACGGCGTTGGCCGCCAGCACGCTCGCCAGCGGCCCCCGTCCCCCCTGGTCCTTCATGCGATACGTGCTTGTCGGCGCGCCGGCGGTTTCATGAGCCGCAGCCCCAACTCGACGAGCACCCAGCCGAGTTGTGTACGGATCGGGGCACGGCGGGGGCGCAGGGTGGCCTCGCGCCGCAGCTCGTCCGCGCGTATGGAGTGCAGCTGGAGATGCACGTCGGGATGCATGGCGGTGTCCCTTCGATCGGTCGAGCGGTCGGTTGAGTCGGTCGGCGGGCCCGTCGGCGAGTCGTCGGCGGGCCGGTCGGCGAGTCAGTGGGTCGAGCGCGGGAAGGAGTGCAGATGCATCCGGACCTGGGCGGCGTCCTCGGCCTCGGGGCCGGGCGCCAGCTCCGTGTAGCTCTCGATGAGGTCGTGGAGCTTCGCGTTCAATTCGAAGGCCTGCGCGGGGGTCAGCCGCAGGGTGAAGTCACTGAGGTCGGAGCTGCGGCGCCAGGCCTCGGGCCAGTCGTGCGCCGTGCCGAGCCAGGTGCCGACCTCCTCGGTGTGATGGGTCGCGATCTCGTGCATGAAGAGGTCGGCGGCCCCGCGCACCGCGGGATCGGGGTTGTCGAACAGGGAGTCGTCGAAGCGGGTGCCCTCTTCCGCGGCCTTCCACCAGCGCTCCCGGCCTTTGCCGCGCTCCGGGTCGTCCTCGACGAAGCCGTGCACGGCGAGCTGGCGCAGGTGGTAGCTGGTCGCGCCACTGGATTCGCCGAGCTTCTCGGCCAGCTGCGAGGCGGTGGCGGGCCCGTCGTGCCGCAGCGTGCTCAGCAGGCGCATACGCAGCGGATGAGCGAGGCCGCGCAGGGAGCGCGGGTCGAGGCGGCGGTATCTGCGGTCTTCGGACTCCGACATGATGCAAAGATAGCTTTGCAGAGGAGTTGTTGCAACGATTTCTTTGCAAGCATCTCTTTGTGAGGGTCTCGCGCCTTGTCGCCTCAGACGGCTTCGTCCTCCGCGGCCTGCTCCACCAGCGGGATGATCCGCAAGGGCACGGGGTTTTCCATGACGATCGCCGTGGAGGCCCGGACGATGCCGTCAAAACCGACCACCCGGTCGATCACCCGTTGAAGATCGGCATTGGAGCGGGCCACGAGGCGGCACAGCATGTCGCCGTGACCGGTGGTGGTGTGCAGCTCGAGCACCTCCGGTACGCCGCTCAAATGCGCCCGTACGTCCGCACCTTGTCCCTGTTTGATCTCCAGGGTCGCGAAGGCCGTGACGGGGTAGCCGAGCGGGGCCGGGTCGACGTCGGGGCCGAAGCCGCGGATGACTCCGTTGGACTGAAGGCGGTCCAGTCGTGCCTGTACGGTGCCGCGGGCGACCCCGAGCCGGCGGGAGGCCTCAAGCACTCCGATCCGCGGCTCACGGGCCAGCAGGACGATGAGCCGGCCGTCCAGATGATCGATCGCCATGGCGTCTCCCGAATGGTCATCCTGTACAGATAGCCCCTCCATCGTCCTCCCGCACTATGCAGATTGCCCAGAGGAAACACGAACTATTGCGCACCTTGTGGATCGGGTGGAGCCTGCCGTTATGACTGAGACCATCGATCACAACCCGAACACCGCGCGTGAGGCCGACCCCTTCCCGGTGAAGGGAATGGACGCGGTCGTCTTCGCCGTAGGCAATGCCAAGCAGGCCGCGCACTACTACTCCACGGCCTTCGGCATGAAGCTCGTCGCCTACTCCGGACCGGAGAACGGCAGTCGCGAGACGGCGAGTTACGTCCTGGAGAACGGCGGCGCCCGCTTCGTCCTCACCTCCGTCATCAAGCAGTCCACCGACTGGGGCCGCTTCCTCGCCGACCATGTCGCCGAGCACGGCGACGGCGTCGTCGACCTGGCCATAGAGGTGCCGGACGCGCGCGCCGCGTACGCGTACGCGACCGAGCACGGCGCCCGCGGGATCACCGAGCCCTACGAGCTCAAGGACGAGTACGGCACCGTGGTCCTCGCCTCGATCGCCACGTACGGCAAGACCCGTCACACGCTGGTCGACCGCTCCGGCTACGACGGCCCCTACCTGCCCGGCTTCGTGTCCGCCGACCCGATCGTCGAGCCGCCCGCCAAGCGCACCTTCCAGGCCATCGACCACTGCGTCGGCAACGTCGAGCTCGGCAAGATGAACGAGTGGGTGGCCTTCTACAACAAGGTCATGGGCTTCACCAACATGAAGGAGTTCGTGGGCGACGACATCGCCACCGAGTACTCCGCCCTGATGTCGAAGGTCGTCGCCGACGGCACGCTGAAGGTGAAGTTCCCGATCAACGAGCCCGCGATCGCGAAGAAGAAGTCGCAGATCGACGAGTACCTGGAGTTCTACGGCGGGGCCGGGGTCCAGCACATCGCGCTCGCCACGAACGACATCGTCGCGACCGTACGGTCCATGCGGGCGGCGGGAGTCAAGTTCCTGGACACCCCCGACTCGTACTACGACACGCTCGGCGAGTGGGCGGGCGAGACGCGCGTGCCCGTCGAGACGCTGCGCGAGCTGAAGATCCTCGTCGACCGCGACGAGGACGGCTATCTGCTGCAGATCTTCACCAAGCCGGTCCAGGACCGGCCGACGGTCTTCTTCGAGATGATCGAGCGGCACGGGTCGATGGGCTTCGGCAAGGGCAACTTCAAGGCGCTCTTCGAAGCGATCGAGCGCGAGCAGGAGAAGCGGGGCAACCTCTGACCGGGGCTCCGCCCGGACCCCTTGCGGGGGCGCTGCCCGCGGACCCCCTGCGCCTCAATCGCCGGAGGGGCTGATTGTTCAGCCCGTCCGGCGTTTGAGGACATGCGGCCGGAGGTCGCATACGGGGAGGTTGGGGGTCCCCCCGGACGGAGTCTGGGGGAGTGCGGGGTGGGGAACAGGCCCCGCGCAGCGGCCCCGCACCGCCTACGCTGGACGCATGGCCAGGATGAATGACGTCGGCGGCATGCAGGGCTTCGGGCCCATCGACACCACCGACGACACCGAGCCCTTCCACGCCGACTGGGAAGCCAGGGTCTTCGCCCTGAACCGCGCCCTCATCGCCGGCAAGGTCTTCAACCTCGACGAGTTCCGCGACGCGATCGAGTCCATGCCGCCCGCCGAGTACCTCGCGGCCTCGTACTACGAGCGCTGGTTCCACGCCATCGTCGGCCTCCTGGAGCGCAAGGGCGTCATCGCGGCGGGTGAGCTCGATGACTGACGCCACCGCCGACCGCTTCGCGCCGGGCGCCCGGGTGCGGACCGTCCACCACGACCCGCCGCACCACACCCGGCTGCCCCGGTACGCCCGCGGCAAGCACGGCACCGTCGTCGAGCCCGAGGGCCGCACGCCGCTTCCCGACATCCGTTCCCAGGGGCGCGACGACGCCCCCGTCGAGCAGGTCTACGCCGTGCGCTTCGCGGCCCGCGATCTGTGGGGCGACGGCGACCACCACGTCGTACTCGATCTGTCCGAGAGCTACTTGGAGGACGACCAGCCGTGACCGGAACCCACGCGGACGCCCAGATCTCCCGCCGCGTACGTCGTCTCGAAACGCTCCTGGAGGAGCGCGGCATCGTCGCGGGCGCGGGGCTCGACGAAGCCCTCGACGCCTTCCTGAGCAGCGCGTCCCCGGCGAACGGGGCCAAGGTGACGGCCCGGGCCTGGACCGATCCCGCCTTCCGCGCCCGTCTGCTCGCCGACGGGACCGCGGCCGTCGCCGAACTCGGCCTGACGGCCGGGGGAGTGCAGCCGCAGCGCCTGCGCGTCGTCGAGAACACCGAGCACACGCACAACGTCATCGTCTGCACGCTCTGCTCCTGCTACCCCATCCGGCTCCTCGGACCGTCCCCGAGCTGGTACAAGAGCGAGGCCTATCGCTCGCGCGTGGTGCGCGAACCGCGCGCGGTACTGGAGGAGTTCGGGCTGCACCTGCCGCCCGACACGGAGATCACGGTGTGGGACTCGACCTCGGAGACCCGGTACATGGTGCTGCCTCGCCGCCCGGAGCACACCGAGTCGCTGACGGAGGCGGAACTGGCTGCGCTGGTGTCGCGCAACGCGCTGATCGGCACCGCGGCGATCTGACGAGGGCCGTCCGGCGGCCGGTCACTCCACGGCACCGGCACTGGCACTGGTACTCGCACCGGCACCGGCCCGCGACCGTTGCGGCGTCGGCGAAAGCGTCGGGGTCGGAGGTGGCGACAGCGTGCGCGTCGGCGACGGCGTCCCCACCTCCGTCTCGGGGCCCACCTCGGTCTCGGGCCCCACCTCCGTTTCCGGCCCCACCTCCGCCTCCGTCGCCGTGTCCGCCTCAGTCGACGCCTCCCCCTCCAGGCCCGTGAGCTCCTTCGGCCCGCCCGGCGGCGGCTCCCCGAGCGCCTCCAGAGCCTGCCGCGCCGCCGGGGCCAGCAGCGGCGAGAAGTACGGGTTGATCCGCAGCGCCTCGGCCAGATGCCTGCGGGCCGGGCCGTCCTGCTTGAGCGCGCGCTCGATCTCGCCGCGGTGGTAGGTGAACAGCGCGCCGCGCAGCCCCTGCTCCGACGCCCTCTTCGCGTACGGCAGCGCCTCCCCCGGCCTGCCCGCCCGGTACAGCGCCCAGCCCAGCGCGTCCGCGGTGTACACGTTCAGGTGGCCCCGCGCCCATTCGGCTTTCAGCCGGCGCACGGCCGCCTCCGGGTCACCGTGGTCCGCCTCGAAGAGGCCGAGCACGACATCGTCGACCACGCGGTCCGCCCCCGCCCGCGCCGCCTTCGTCCGCAGCTGCTCGTACTGCGTGGCCGCGTCCCCGTCGAGCCCCAGCGACTGGTACAACTCGCCCGCCGCCAGGGAGTATTCGGGCCGCTCGACCCTGGCCAGGGCCGCCTGGTAGTCGCGGAAGGCCTCGTCCGTACGCCCCAGCGCGGCCAGCGCCCGCGCCCGCGACGCCAGCGACGGGTCGTGGTCCGGGGCCAGGTGCAGCGCCGTGTCGTACTCCTTCAGCGCCTCCGCGGGCTCGCCCCACTCCCACGCCAGGTCGCCCAGCCGCTGCCGCGCGGCGGCCTTCTCCTGGGGCGCCTGGGCGCTGCCCACCGCGTCGTACGCCGCCGCCGCCGCGTCCTCGCGCCAGCCGCGCTCCCGGTAGACACCGGCCGCCCGGCTCAGCGTCTGGGCGCCCGGGTGCAGCTCCGTGAGCTTGTCCATCGCCTTGCTCATGGCCTTGTAGTCGCCGAGCCCGCTGTACGCGTCGATCAGCGCCGGATACGCCGTCCACCGCTGCGGCTGCTGCTTCATCGCGCTCTCGCCCAGCGTGCGGGCCTGGGCGTAGTCGTGCCGGGCATTGGCCAGCGCCGCGAGTCCCACCACCGCGGCCACATTGCCCTTCTCGCCCGGCAGCAGCTCCAGCGAGCGCCGCAGCGCGCTCTCCGCCTTCCGGTAGTACGCCGCTTCTGCCAGCCGGGAGCCCCGCTCCACATACGCCGACCCGAGCACCGCCCACGATTCCTCGTCCCGGGGGTGGGCCCGTACCCATTGCTCCCGGTCGTCGATGAGCGCGGTCAGATCGACGAGCGCCGCGGGGGCGCCCGCGCCCGCCGCGGCCAGCGCCCGCTCGGCCGCTCCCGGCTCGCGCCGCGTTCCCTCCTCGCCCCACCCCGGCGCGAGCGTGATCACCCCGAAGACCAGCGTCGCGCCGATCAGCGTGCTGATCGCGGCGTTCTTCACGAGTTCACTCTTCATGGGGCTCACTGTGCGACAGCGGGCAGCCAATACGAAGAACGCGACCGGCCCTGCGAACCGGATCGCGAACGGGTTCACACCGATGGCCCCCGGTGCGAGGCTTGGTCCCATGGACGATCTTCTCGACCGGCTGCGTTCCGGTCTGCCCGCCGAGGCCCTCATCAGCGACCCCGACATCACGGCCTCGTACGCGAACGACATGGCGAGCTTCTGCGAGGCGGGCAGCCCAGCCGTCGTCGTGCTGCCGCGCACCGTCGAGCAGGTCCAGCACGTCATGCGCACCGCGACCGCGCTGCGCGTTCCCGTCGTCCCGCAGGGCGCCCGTACCGGCCTGTCGGGTGCCGCGAACGCTTCCGACGGCTGCATCGTGCTGTCCCTGACCAAGATGGACCGGATCCTGGAGATCAGCCCGGTCGACCGGATCGCCGTCGTCGAGCCGGGTGTCGTCAACGCCGTCCTGTCCCGGGCGGTGAACGAGCACGGCCTGTACTACCCGCCGGACCCCTCCAGCTGGGAGATGTGCACCATCGGCGGGAACATCGGCACCGCCTCCGGCGGCCTGTGCTGCGTCAAGTACGGAGTGACCGCGGAGTACGTACTGGGCCTGGAGGTCGTCCTCGCCGACGGGCGGCTGCTCAGCACCGGCCGCCGCACTGCCAAGGGCGTGGCCGGATACGACCTGACCAGGCTGTTCGTCGGCTCCGAGGGCAGCCTCGGCATCGTTGTCAAAGCAGTCCTCGCGCTGCGGCCGCAGCCACCCGCGCAGCTGGTGCTCGCCGCCGAGTTCGACTCCGCGGCCGCCGCCTGCGAAGCGGTCTGCGCGATCATGGAGCGCGGCCACACCCCCTCGCTGCTCGAGCTCATGGACCGTACGACCGTCCGGGCAGTCAACGCCATGGCGAACATGGGCCTGCCCGACACCACCGAGGCGCTGCTGCTGGCCGCCTTCGACACCCCGGACCCGGCCGCCGACCTGGCCGCCGTCGGGGAGTTGTGCAGCGCCGCGGGCGCCACGCAGGTCGTCCCGGCCGACACCGTCGCCGAGTCCGAACTCCTCCTGCAGGCACGGAGGTTGTCGCTCACCGCCCTGGAGACCGTCAAGTCGGCGACGATGATCGACGACGTCTGTGTGCCGCGCTCGCAGCTGGGCGCGATGATCGAGGGCACGGCCGCCATCGCCGACAAGTACGACCTCACCATCGGCGTCTGCGCGCACGCGGGCGACGGCAACACCCACCCCGTCGTCTGCTTCGACCACGCCGATCCGGACGAGTCCCGGCGCGCCCGCGAGTCCTTCGACGAGATCATGGCGCTCGGCCTGGAACTGGGCGGCACCATCACCGGCGAACACGGCGTCGGCGTACTCAAGAAGGAGTGGCTGGCGCGCGAACTGGGCCCGGTGGGCGTGGAGATGCAGCGCGGCATCAAGCACACCTTCGACCCGCTGGGCATCCTCAATCCGGGCAAGATCTTCTGAGGCTTGGGACGCAGGTCCAATGCCCGATGGAACGGACAAGGCTGTCCGCATAGCGTGAGAAGAGCGACGAAGAAGAAGAGTCCGACGAAGGAGGAGCCGTGCCGGCACGCCTCGACCACACCATCGTCCACAGCCGCGACCGCTTCGCAGGGGCCCGCTTTCTCGCCGAGCTCATCGGCGAGCCCGAACCCAAGCCCTTCGGCCCCTTCGCGAGCCTGCCGCTGGCGGGCGGCGTCACTCTCGACTATCTCGACGAACGGGACACGATCGTCCCCCAGCACCTCGCCTTCCTGGTCTCGGAGGAGGAGTTCGACGAGATCTTCGCCCGGATAACCGAGCGCGAACTCCCTTACTGGGCCGACCCGATGCACGACCGGCCCCAGCGGATCAACCACAACTTCGGAGGCCGTGGGGTCTACATCGACGACCCCGACGGTCACTCGCTCGAGTTCATCACCCACACCTACGTCATCGATTAGGCGTCGCCGTCCTGGGACTCGTCCGACGGCCGCCGGCCGTGCAGCCACAAATCGTCGGCCGGGGTGGGCGCGAGCAGCTCGGCGAGGCCGTCGTCTATTGCGAGCTGCTCGGACTCAGAGCCCGGAGGGACCACCCGCAGGGTCCGCTCCAGCCAGGCGGAGACGATGGCGGCGGACGCCTCCAGGAGCGCGTCGCCGTCGGGGGAGCTGAGGGCCATCAGCACCACGCTGCGGCCGTCTACCTTGGTCGGCCAGATCCGGACGTCGCCCTGGCCGCAGGACCTGAACACCCCCTCGACCAGCAGTTCACGGGCGAAGTTCCAGTTGACGGGGTTGTCGGAGCCGATGTGAAAGGTGATGTGCACGGCGTACGGATCGTCAGTGCGGTAGGTCAGCCGGGCCGGGACGGGGACGCTGAGTTCCGGCGACAGCACGAGTTTGAGCTCCAGCTCGCGTTCCACCACGGTGTGCATAGGAGTGCTCTTCCCTTCCTGTACGAGGCCTCGTGAGGGGGCCTTTGCAAGGAGAGAGCACGTACCACGGCAGCTATGACGCGACTTTCGGGAACAACTTTCTCTGACCGCAAAGTGACCGGAAAGTGGTCCATACGGCAGGACCGGCCCGGGCGCGGGCGAGGGTCTGATAGATGTGGACCCTTGAAATGAGGCTCTCGAGGAGATACGGGACCACGGTGATGAGCGCCCCAACCCCGGCCACCGGCGACGGCAGCCCCACGCCCGGCTACTACCCCGATCCGTCCATCCCCGGATATGTCCGGTACTGGAACGGAGCGGCCTGGGTGCCCGGTACCAGCCGGCCCGCGCCGAGGACGGGCGAGGCGATGCCCACGGCCCCCGGCGCGGCTACGTCCGGCGAACCCCCGGCGCCCCAGGCACACGCCCCCGCACCGGCCCGGCTGGAGGAGACCGGTCCGGTCTTCTTCGACGAGGAACCGAACGACGAACCCTCGCGTCCCGAGCCGGCCACCGCGTGGCAGGCCGACACGGCACGCCAGACCGGCTTCGGCGGCGAGCGCGACAACCGGGTCTCCTGGGGCGGCGCCCCCGGCACCCAGGACCCGCGCACTCCGGCCGACCCGGGCACGTCCGGCGCCACCGGTGCGTCCGGCGACCCGCGCCGCCCCTCCGCCTCGGGAGCTTCGGCCGATCCGACGGGCGGCTCCCTGCCCGGCGTACGCTCCCTCGGCCCGGCATCCGGCGGTGAACCTCCCGCCGACGGCACCGTCGCGATCCGTGCGCTGCGTGCCGGTCAGGGTTCGCCCACCGGTGCGAATCCGGCCGCCGCGGACCCGGGTGATTCCGTTCGCCGTAGCCAGCAGGGGCCGCAGCCGCCTGCCGACGGCACGGTCACCATCCGCGCCCTGCGGGCAGGCGGCAACCAGGCCGCCTCAGAGGCCGAAGGGCTGTCCGTGCGGTCCATGACCCCGGGCGCGGCATCGGCCCCGACCGCGCCCGCCCAGCCGCAGACTCCGGCCCAGCGCATGCCGCAGCCCCAGGCTCCGGCTCAGCCGCAACAGCCGCAGACCCCCCAGCCACAGGTGCCCGCGCAGAGTCAGCCGCCTGTGACCAACGGACCCGGCGGCGGCTCGGCCTCCTGGGCGCAGCAGGTCCATCAGCTCGCCCGGGCGGGCGACGGCGCCGGTGAGGCCGAGCAGCCGGTCGTGCCGTGGAAGCCGCCGGTCAACGACCCCTTCCTACAGGCGGCCCAGGCCCAGGCCGCGGCCCGTCCCGCCGGGCTCGGCAGGCGGTTCACCGCCCGGCTGATCGACACCCTGCTGCTCGTCGCGCTGGTCGGCGCGGTCTCCGTACCGTTCGTGTCCCAGGCGCGCACTCATATCGACGAGAAGATCGAGGCGGCCAAGCAGTCGGGCGAGACGGTCACCGTCTGGCTCGTCGACGGCACCGTCGCGGGGCAGCTCGGCATCGTCCTCGGCGCGCTGCTGGTTCTCGGTGTGCTGTACGAGGCGCTGCCGACGGCCAAGTGGGGCCGCACCCTCGGCAAGAAGCTGTGCGGCATCAGGGTCTGGGACATCGAGTCCCACGAGCCGCCGTCCTTCGGGGCCGCGCTGCGCCGCTGGCTGGTCTACGGCGTGCTCGGGGTGATCGCCGTCGGAGTGCTCAATGTGCTGTGGTGTCTGTTCGACCGTCCGTGGCGGCAGTGCTGGCACGACAAGGCGGCCCACACCTTTGTGACTGGCTGACAGCTCCCTGGGTTCCCCCGAACGGCGCGCGAGCCGTTGCGGGGGCACCCCCGGCGCGGTGCACTGCCCCCATGAGCAACGACCAGCCGCCGCCCGATCAGCCACCCGAGGACGACCCGTTCCGCAAGAAGCCACCGGAGACTCCGCCGCCCTCCGCGGGTGGACCTCAGGAGCCCCCGCCTCCGCCCGAACCGCCGCCGCCGGGCTCTCCGTACGACGGAGGGCGCGGCCAGCCCCCTCCCTACGATCCGGGTGCCTACGGCGGGGCGTCCGGCGGAGTGGACCCGCTCGCCGGGATGCCGCCGCTCGCGGACTTCGGCAAGCGGTTCATCGCCCGGGTCATCGACGCGCTGATCATCTTCGTACCGCTGCTGGTGCTCTCGCTGGTCTTCGGCGGCTGGGACTTCTCGACCGACAACGGCAACGGCTGGGACGAGTTCACCGACGAGATGAACTCTGGCAGACAGTGGCTCTGGTCGTTGATCTCCCTGGTGGCGTACGTCGGTTACGACACGGTGATGACCAGCAGGAGGAGCGGGCAGACCATCGGCAAGTCCGTGATGAACCTCCGTGTGGCGATGCTCAACGACGGAAGCGTGCCCGACACGCCCTCCTCGCTGATGCGCGCCGTTGTGCTCTGGGTGCCGGCGCTGATCTGCTGCTTCTGTCTCTGGTGGATCGTCATCATCCTGACGATCCTGACCGACAAGCCGTACAAACAGGGTCTGCACGACAAGGCGGGCAAGACAGTGGTCGTGTCAGCGGCGCAGTGAGTGCTCGCCGATCCTTGCCTCGGCCCCCACGCGCGCGCGGGGCACGGGCACCCGGGTGGTGAGACCCTCGGCGGAGGCGGCCGACGCGGTGGTGCCGGACGCGGCACGGTTCGTACGGACCGTGTGGACCGCCTTCACCCTCCTCGCTCCTGCCCTGCCCATCGGCAGGGCGCATGCGACCAGCAGACCGAGCGCCATCGAGCCGGCGCCTATGGCGGCGACGCCCATGACCGCGCTGGGCCGGGTGAGCAGCAGCAAGGCGAGGGTCGAGAAGACAACGGTGGCCGAACCGTAGGCAAGCTGTGCGGCAGTCGGACGCGGCATGACAGTATCCGTCCTCGGGACATGGTCAGGGGGTGTCTCTCAACGCGGTCGCACTGTCAAGTGACTCTACGACGGTGGATGCCCGGGAGGAACCAGCGGTAAGCGTGACCTAACCCACGGTGCCGGTGCATCGGGGGCGCACGGAGTCATCGTTCGGCCAAGTGTTCAATCCCATGCGCCTGTTGTCCCATATGCCGGACGTCCGGATACCGGAACTGCGCTCCTGCATAGTGCAGTTGGCCTGTGCAAGTCAAGGTCTGTCTTTTCTCCCGCAACTCCGGTCGAATGTCGTCACTTGTGACGCGACACCGCGCGCGGACGACCCCACATCCGGTCCGCTGCGACGGGGCGCGGGGGAGGACAACATCAAGTGACCACCAAGCGACGGACGATCAGAGCGTCCGCGGTACTCGTGGCTCTGGCCGCGACTGCCGCGTCGGCCTCGGCGTTCAGCAGCGCCCATGCCGACGACAAGGGGCCGTCGGGCTCTGCGGGGATCGAGCGCCATGACCCGGCGCCGCGCCAGGGCCAGATCGAGCACGACCTCGACGGCCCGTTCAGCAAGCAGCAGGACCAGCAGCGCGAAGCCGCTCTGGAGCAGGTCATATCCGGCGACGCGACCGTGCAGCAGCGCGGCGGGTCCAAGGTCGTGAAGCTCGGCGACAAGAAGTACGTCGAGCTCGGCCGGGAGCGGACGGACAAGATCTTCACGATCCTGGTGGAGTTCGGCGACAAGGTCGACGACACCACGATGTTCGACCCGGACGGCCCGGACGGGCCCAAGCCCCCCGTCAAGAAGTACGGCGGCACGCCGGGTCCGCTGCACAACAAGATCGCCCAGCCGGACCGCAAGGTCGACAACTCCACGGCCTGGCAGGCGGACTACAACCAGCAGCACTTCCAGGACCTGTACTTCGGCACAGGCAAGGACAAGAAGGGGCAGCCGAAGCACTCCCTGAAGACCTACTACGAGAAGACCTCATCGGGCCGATACTCGGTCGACGGCGAGGTCGCCGACTGGGTCAAGGTCGACTACAACGAGGGCCGCTACGGCTCCAACTACTGCGGCCAGACCAACTGCTCCAACGTCTGGGACACGGTCAAGGACGGCGTCACCGCCTGGGCCGCGGACCAGAAGGCCAAGGGCCGCACCGACGAGCAGATCAAGGCGGACCTGTCCAAGTACGACCTCTGGGACCGCTACGACTTCGACGGCGACGGCAACTTCAACGAGCCCGACGGCTACATCGACCACTTCCAGATCGTCCACGCGGGCGAGGACGAGTCGGCGGGCGGCGGTGCCGAGGGCACCAACGCCCTGTGGGCGCACCGCTGGTACGCGTACGGCACCGACGCCGGCAAGACCGGCCCGGCGGACAACAAGGCTGGCGGCACCCAGATCGGCACCACCGGTATCTGGGTCGGCGACTACACCATGCAGCCCGAGAACGGCGGCCTCGGTGTCTTCGCCCACGAGTACGGTCACGACCTCGGTCTGCCCGACCACTACGACACCTCGGGCGGCGGGGCCGAGAACTCCACCGGCTTCTGGACGCTGATGTCCGGCGGTTCCTGGCTCGGCACCGGCAAGGACTCCATCGGCGACATGCCGGGCGACATGAACGCCTGGGACAAGCTGCAGCTGGGCTGGCTCAACTACGCCAAGGCCAAGGCGGCGACGAAGTCCACCCACACGCTGGGTGTGGCGGAGTACAACACCAAGAAGCCGCAGGCGCTTGTCGTCGAGCTTCCGAAGAAGGCCGTCACCACGACTGTCGTGAAGCCCGCCGAGGGCTCCAAGCAGTGGTGGAGCGACATGGGTGACAACCTCAAGAACACCCTGACCCGCTCGGTCGATCTCACCGGCAAGTCCAAGGCGTCCCTTGAGCTCTCGGGCTGGTGGGACATCGAGGCCGACTACGACTACCTCTACGCCGAGGTGTCGACGGACGGCGGCGCCAACTGGACGCCGGTGGACGGCACGGCCGACGGCAAGCCGATCACCCGCGACTCGTCCGACAAGCCGGCGCTGACCGGTGCTTCGGGCGCGTACAAGAAGCTGGCGTACTCGCTGGACGCCTACGCGGGCAAGAAGTTCGACGTCCGCTTCCGCTACCAGACCGACGGCGGCGCGGGCGGCAAGGGCTTCGCGGCCGACGCGCTGAGCGTGGTGGCGGACGGCACGCCGCTGTTCACCGACAACGCCGAGGGTGACGACGCGGGCTGGACCGCGAAGGGCTTCTCGCGCATCGGTGAGTCCTTCACCAAGGAGTACGAGCAGTACTACCTGGCCGAGAACCGTCAGTACGTGTCGTACGACAAGACCCTCAAGGTCGGTCCGTACAACTTCGGTTTCAAGGCGCCCAAGGACTCCTGGGTCGAGCACTACCCGTACCAGAACGGCCTGATGGTCTGGTACTGGGACACCTCCCAGAAGGACAACAACACCAGCCAGCACCCGGGCCAGGGTCTGGTCCTCCCGGTGGACGCGCACCCGAAGGCCATGAAGTGGGCGGACGGCACGCTGATGCGGAACAAGATCCAGTCGTTCGACTCGCCCTTCAGCCTGCGGCCGACCGACGGCTTCACGCTGCACAAGGCGGACGTCGCGCTGAGGGTCAAGCCGCAGGCCGGTAACCCGGTCTTCGACGACCGCAAGGGTGTCTACTGGTTCGCCGAGAACCCGACGGCGGGTGTCAAGGTCACTGACACCAACACCAAGATCTCGGTCCTGCGCGAGCCGCTGAACGGCCAGACGATCACGGTCAGGGTTGGTCCTTCGACCCGGTAATTTCGCGTAATCACTGGTCAGAGCATGATCGGCCGTCGCCCTCTAGCGGGCGGCGGCCGATCGTGTTTAGGTGCGTCCTACGAGGTTCCTATTGACACGGCATCTAACGGGGGAGTGGTCCAGCGTGCCCGGCGGAGGTTTCAGCAAGCTGCCGAACGGCAGTGTGGTGGTCGCGCTCAGCCTGCCCAGTCCGGCGGGCGACGGCAGCACGGTCCGCTTTCTCGTCCACGCGGCGAACCGCGCCAGGGCGCTGACACGGCTGCGGAATCTGGGCCTGCGGGCGGTGTATCTGCGGGGCAACGCGGAACCGCCGACCCCGGACGAGATCACGGCGGTGCTGCACCACCCGGACGGCCTGCTGTGGCGGACGACGCCGGCCGACCACAAGGAGCTGTGGCACCCCATACGGGCGCTGCTGAGCCCGAGGAGCTGGGGCGCCGCCACGGAGGCCCCGAAAGCCCCTGACCCCGCGCCCCAGGCGCCGCCGAGGCTGACGCTGCCCCAGCCCGATCCGGTGCGCCGCCCCGAACCCCGCGCGCCCATCGCCGGAAGCGCGTGAGGTGCCTCCGCCGCGGCTGACGCCTGCGGCGGGCCTTCACCCCACCCCGCCCCTTCCCGTAACTGGGGGCAAGCCCCCAGACCCCCGTACGCGCTTCGCGCGTGTCCTCAAACGCCGGACGGGCTGAATGTGCGGCAGGGCCGCACATTCAGCCCCGCCGGCGTTTTGAGGCGCGGGGAGGTTGGGGGTCCCCCCGGACGGAGTCTGGGGGAGGACGGGTAGGGGAACAAACCCCCCGTCACACCACCGGCTTGCCGGACAGTTCCACGCCCGCCGCCCGCAGCTCCTCCAGCGCCCTGTCCGTCGTCGCCTCCGCGACGCCCGCCGTCAGGTCCAGGAGCACGTGCGTCGTGAAGCCCTCCCGGACCGCGTCCAGCGCCGTGGCCCGTACGCAGTGGTCCGTCGCGATGCCGACCACGTCGACCTCGCTGACCTCCCGCGCCCGCAGCCACTGCGCCAGCGTCGTGCCGTTCTCGTCGGTGCCCTCGAAGCCGCTGTACGCCGCCGCGTACGCCCCCTTGTCGAAGACCGTGTCGATCGCGCCCGAGGCGACCGCCGGAGCGAAGTTCGGGTGGAAGCCCACCCCTTCCGTGCCGGCGACGCAGTGGGGCGGCCAGGTGCGCACGTAGTCGGGGTGGTCGGAGAAGTGGTCGCCCGGCTCGATGTGATGGTCGCGGGTGGCCACGACATGGCGGTAGCCCGGCTGGGCCTGACCGACCAGATCAGTGATCGCGGCAGCGACATCGGCACCCCCCGCCACCGCGAGGCTGCCGCCCTCGCAGAAGTCGTTCTGAACGTCCACGACGATCAAGGCGCGGTGCATGACGGGTGTCCTTCGATGGGGTGAGGCGGGAAGGTACGGGAAGTTACTGAGCCTAGAGACTCGGGAGGCCCGGCGGGAGAGGCTTCACGCGGTGTTCAGACGTACTCCGTGGGCAGGACCGGCTCTCCCTTGGACAGCTGCATTGCGGACAGCGGCAGCCCCGCCCGTACCGCGATGTGCCGCTCGCGTGCCGCGTCCAGCGGCTCGCGGGCCACGATGTCGCCGCCCTTGACCAGCTCGACCAGCAGCTGCTGGTCCATGAGCTCGGACGGCACCTCGCCGGTCCCGATCACCTCGGTCTCGGCGACCCCTTCCGCGTCGAGGCGCCGCGCGGCCCACTTGCGGCCGCCGATGGACAGCTTTCCGCCCAGCGACTTCTTCGCCACCGGCTCCAGCGGTGCCTTCGCATCGCCCGAACGGGCACGGGCGACGAGCTTGTAGACCATCGAGCAGGTCGGGTGCCCGCTGCCGGTGACCAGCTGCGTTCCCACGCCGTACGCGTCCACGGGCGCGGCGGCCAGCGAGGCGATGGCGTACTCGTCCAGGTCGGAGGTGACCACGATCCTGGTGTTGACGGCGCCGAGCTCGTCCAGCTGCTGCCGCACCCGGTGCGCGACCAGCAGCAGGTCCCCGGAGTCGATGCGTACGGCCCCGAGCTCGGGTCCCGCGATGTCCACGGCGGTGCGGACGGCCTCGGCCACGTCGTAGGTGTCGACCAGCAGGGTGGTGCCCCGGCCGAGTGAGGCGACCTGCGCCCGGAAGGCGTCGCGCTCGCTGTCGTGCAGCAGCGTGAAGGCGTGCGCGCTGGTGCCGACCGTCGGAATGGCGTAGCGGAAGCCCGCCGCCAGGTCGGAGGTGGAGTTGAAGCCGCCGACGTAGGCGGCCCGGGACGATGCGACCGCGGCGAGCTCGTGCGTACGCCGTGCGCCCATCTCGATCAGCCCGCGTCTGCCCGCGGCCACCGACATCCTTGACGCCGCGGCCGCGATGGCCGAGTCGTGGTTGAGGATCGAGAGGATCACGGTCTCCAGCAGTACGCACTCGGCGAAGGAGCCCTCGACCCGCAGGATCGGCGAGCCCGGGAAGTAGACCTCGCCCTCCGGGTAGCCCCAGATGTCGCCGCCGAAGCGGTACGAGGCGAGCCACTGCAGCGTCGGCTCGTCGACGATGTTCTGTTCGCGCAGAAAGCGCAGCACGCCCGCGTCGAAGCGGAAGTTCTCGACGGCGTCGAGGACCCGTCCGGTGCCCGCGACGACGCCGTAGCGGCGGCCTTCGGGCAGCCGGCGGGTGAACACTTCGAAGACGGAGCGGCGGTCGGCCGTGCCCGCCTTGAGGGCCGCCTGAAGCATCGTGAGCTCGTACTGGTCTGTGAAGAGCGCTGTCGACGGCACGTCCACCGGCAGCCCAAGGTCCGCAGGGTTCATACGGCGGATGCTACCGCACATCTCGTCAGAGTGACGAGATGTGGGAGTCGTTTGTGCGATGAGCCCTCCCGGGTGGCAGCATGGACCAGGTGAGTGTTGCTCCCACAGAGATCGAACGCCCTGAGTCGGCGGAAGAGTCCTTCGTCGTACCCGAGCCCGACGTGCCGTGGGTGACGCTCGTCCACAACGACCCGGTGAACCTGATGAGCTACGTCACCTACGTCTTCCAGGCCTACTTCGGCTACTCCAAGGACAAGGCGCACAAGCTGATGCTCGACGTCCATCACAAGGGACGCGCCGTCGTCTCCAGCGGCAGCCGCGAGGAAATGGAGCGCGACGTGCAGGCCATGCACGGTTACGGCCTGTGGGCGACCCTCTCCCAGGACCGCGGCTGATGGCATCACACTTCGAGCCCATCCCCGGCGGTGGCGCCGCCGTCGCGCTCGACGAGGTCGAGATCTCCATCCTGCGCTCGCTGGCCGTGCAGCTCCTCGAGCTGATCGGGCCCGGTGACGAGCCGGTCGAGGGCGAGGACCCGCTGGCCGCCCTCTTCTCCGAGGGACCGAGCGAGCCGCCCGCGGACCCGGCGCTGGCCCGCCTCTTCCCGGAGGCGTACGCCGGACCCGACGCCGACGAGCAGGACGAGGAACTGCGCTCGCTCTCAGCGGAGTTCAGGCGCTTCACCGAGAACGATCTGCGCTCCCGCAAGCGCGACGACGCACTCACGGTCGTGCGCACCCTCGACTCGCTGACCGCCGCCGGCGACGGCGGCGCCGTACTGAAGCTGACGGCAGACGACTGTCAGCACTGGCTCGGCGCCCTCAACGACCTGCGCCTGACCATCGGCACCCGGCTCGAAGTGACCGACGAGGACGAGAACGGCGAGCTGTACCGGCTGCCGGACACCGACCCGCGCAAGCCGATGGTGATGGCGTATCTCTGGCTCGGCGCGCTCCAGGAGACGCTCGTCGAGACGTTGCTGTCCTGACGCTCCGAGGTCCCGCGCCGTTCGCTCAACGGACACTCAAATCCGGATAACGATCCCGTCACCGCATCGGCACACTTTGCCGCGGTGAGGGAGTTATGTCCGCTTCTTTCTGTGGTGTGCGCCACAATGCCCGGGGCTGATCGCTGTTACAGCCGTGATAAATCTTCACGACCGCCCGAGGGACGACACCCATGTCCCCGGGGGCGCTTGGGCCGGCCGACCGCCGGTAGCACTCCATCCACATCCGGGGGGATCAGGACCTGGTCCGCAGTCGCGATGCAGTCGCGGCGCGCGGATCAGCATGGAGAAAGGGCGCATCACCATGACCTCACTGCAGGTCGACAAGAACGATCGCAATGAGGCCGCAGGGTCCGCGGCGGGCACGGACGAGGGCTATCAGCGCGGACTGGGTGCTCGTCAGATCCAGATGATCGCGATCGGCGGGGCCATCGGCACCGGTCTGTTCCTCGGCGCGGGCAAGGCCATTTCCAAGGCCGGACCCAGCCTCATCCTGGCCTACGCCATCGCGGGCCTGGTCATCTTCTTCATCATGCGGGCCCTGGGCGAACTGCTCATGTACCGCCCGGTCTCGGGGTCCTTCTCCGAGTACGCGCGCGAATTCGTGGGCCCCTTCGCGGGCTTCGTGACCGGATGGACGTACTGGCTCTTCTGGGTCGTCACCGGCATCACCGAAGTCACCGCGGCAGCCACCTATATGACGTACTGGTGGAACATTCCGCAGTGGCTGTCCGCACTCGTCTTCACGATCATCCTGTACACCGCGAACCTCATCTCCGTGAAGCTCTTCGGTGAGCTGGAGTTCTGGTTCTCGATGGTCAAGGTGACCGCCATCATCGGCATGATCCTGATCTGCGCCGGGGTGCTCACGCTCGGCTTCTCCGACGCCGGAGACACCGCGTCCGTGACCCACCTGTGGTCCGACGGCGGCTTCTTCCCCAAGGGCATCGGCGGCACGCTGATGACCCTGCAGATCGTGATGTTCGCCTTCCTCGCGGTCGAGCTGGTCGGTGTCACCGCCGGTGAGTCCAAGGACCCCGAGAAGACCCTCCCCAAGGCCATCAACACCGTGCCGTGGCGTATCGCCGTCTTCTACGTCGGCGCGCTGATCATGATCCTGTCGGTGGTCCCGTGGACCCACTTCCAGCCGGGCATCTCGCCCTTCGTCGCAGCCTTCGAGCAGATGGGCCTCGGCGTCGGAGCGGCGATCGTCAACTTCGTCGTCCTCACAGCGGCGCTCTCGTCCTGCAACTCCGGCATGTACTCCACCGGCCGCATGCTGCGCGACCTGGCGCTCAACGGACAGGGCCCCAAGGCCTTCACCAAGCTGACCAAGAGCGGCACGCCGCTGGCCGGCACCACCTTCTCCGCGGCGCTGATGCTGGTCGGCGTCTGGATCAACTACCAGTGGCCGGGCGACGCGTTCAACTACGTCGTCTCCTTCGCGACCATCTCCGGTATGTGGGCCTGGATCATGATCCTGGTCTGCCAGATCCGCTACCGCGCCAAGGCGGACCGCGGCGAGGTGCCGCAGTCCACGTTCCGGGCGCCCGGTGCCCCGTACACCAGCTGGTTCGCGCTGCTGTTCATCGGCATGGTCATCGTGATGATGGGCATCGACAAGGACGCGCGGATCTCGCTGTACTGCGCACCACTGTGGGGCCTGATCCTCGGCGTCTCCTACGTGGTGCTGCGCAGGCGGAACCCGCAGGGCGCGGCCTTCATCAAGCGCTGAAACTCCTTGCGCGGCGTCCCTGACGTCCAGCATTCGGGCGGGCCCGTACCAGTCTCCGGTACGGGCCCGCCGTCTGTTTATCCTGTCGGTCATGCTGACCATCACCGAGGCCCTGTACGACCAGATCGTCGCGCACGCCCGCGCCGACCACCCCGACGAGGCCTGCGGCGTGGTCGCGGGACCCGAGGGCGGCGGCCGCCCCGAGCGCTTCATCCCGATGCTGAACGCCGCGCGCTCGCCCACGTTCTACGAATTCGACTCGGCTGATCTGCTGAAGCTCTACCGTGAGCTGGACGAGCGTGACGAAGAGCCGGTGATCATCTACCACTCGCACACCGCGACCGAGGCGTACCCCTCGCGTACGGACATCAGCTACGCGAACGAGCCGGGCGCGCACTACGTCCTGGTCTCCACCGCCGACACCGACGGCGCGGGGCCGTTCCAGTTCCGCTCTTTCCGCATCGTGGACGGCGAGGTCACCGAGGAAGACATCAAGGTCGTCGAGGCGTACTGAGCCTGCGGAGCAAGGCCCCTTCCGCATGCTGAGCGGAATTCGTCCAGCATGCGAGATCACATACCGGAACCCGGACCGGGAATCGATACGATGACCGCATGGTTCCCCATGACGTGAGCGACAGGACGCCGGGCACGCCGATGCTCGTTGCGCGGCTGCACGTCGACCTGTGCCGCCTCGCAAGCGCGATGTGTACGGCCCGCGCTGCGCTCTGAGCGCGCATCCACTGCACCACCCCCTGCGCGGGGGGACAGAGCCGCGCGCCCCTTACGCACCCCGCACACTCCCGACAGGAGCCCATGTCATGGCCATCGAGGTCCGCATCCCGACCATCCTCCGTACGTACACCGACGGCGCCAAGGCCGTCGAGGGCAGCGGTGACACGCTCGCCGACCTCCTCGCCGACCTCGAGACCCGGCACAGCGGCATCCAGGAGCGCATCGTGGACGGCGACAAGCTGCGCCGCTTCGTGAACGTGTACCTGAACGACGAGGACGTCCGTTTCCTGGACGGCATCTCCACCAAGCTCGCCCACGGCGACAGCGTCACGATCCTTCCTGCGGTCGCGGGTGGCATGCGCTGATGCGGTACGACTCCCCGCTGGCGGCGGTCGGGAACACCCCGCTGGTGCGCCTGCCACGGCTGTCCCCCTCGGAGGAGGTCCGCATCTGGGCCAAGCTCGAGGACCGCAACCCGACCGGCTCGATCAAGGACCGCCCGGCGCTCCACATGATCGAGCAGGCGGAGAAGGACGGCCGCCTGACGCCGGGCTGCACGATCCTGGAGCCGACGTCGGGGAACACGGGTATCTCGCTCGCCATGGCGGCGAAGCTCAAGGGCTACCGCATTGTCTGCGTGATGCCGGAGAACACGTCCCAGGAGCGGCGCGACCTGCTCGCGATGTGGGGCGCGGAGATCATCTCGTCCCCGGCGGCGGGAGGTTCGAACACGGCGGTCCGCGTCGCCAAGGAACTGGCGGCACAGAACCCCACCTGGGTGATGCTCTACCAGTACGGCAACCCGCACAACGCGGGCGCGCACTACGCCACGACCGGCCCGGAGATCCTGGCCGACCTGCCCTCGGTCACCCACTTCGTGGCCGGCCTGGGCACGACGGGCACGCTCATGGGAGTCGGCCGCTTCCTGCGCGAACACAAGCCCGACATCAAGATCGTCGCCGCGGAGCCGCGGTACGACGACCTGGTCTACGGCCTGCGCAACCTGGACGAGGGCTTCGTCCCCGAGCTGTACGACGCCTCGGTCCTGACGACCCGCTTCTCGGTGGGCTCGGCGGACGCGGTCACGCGTACCCGTGAACTGCTCCAGCAGGAGGGCATCTTCGCGGGCGTCTCGACGGGTGCGGCGTTGCACGCGGCGATCGGCGTCGGCAAGAAGGCGGTAGCGGCGGGCGAACAGGCGGACATCGTGTTCGTGGTCGCGGACGGCGGGTGGAAGTACTTGTCGACGGGCGTCTACACGGCCCCCACGACGGAAGAGGCCATCGCGGCGCTGCAGGGCCAGCTCTGGGCGTAGCGGCTCGCGCCGCGCGGCCCCAGTTCCCCGCGGTGCGGCGGGGACGCGCCGCCGAGAGGCGGCGCGCCGGCTTTCGGCACGGGCGCCATGGCGGGCCCGCAGGCAACAAAGCCTTGCGAAGCGAGCCGCGCGGCGTGCTGTCCCGAGCGCCCGTTGCGAAGGCGGCGCCGCGGCGCGGCCCGATGACGGGCCCGCGAGGCCGGGAGCCCGACCGCTGCGCCGCGAAGCCGACGCCTCCCAGCGTGTGGGGCGTCAGCCCCACAGACCCCTCCGGGTGCCCCGCGTACTCGGAGCTCCCCGCGGTGCGGTGTCAGCACGCAGCACCCCGCCGCCGCGCAGCGGTGCGCGGGCTGCACGGTGGGCCCGCAGGCCACAGACCCCTCGCGCCGCGAAGCGGGCGCTCGTGCGGAGCCGCGTCAAAGGTCCTCGCGATGCGAGCCCGTGGGGCCCGAAGCCCCACGACGCGAGTCATGCGTCGGCTTCTCCCGGCCGCTGCCGCGAAGCCGATGCCTCCCAGGGCGTGGGGCAGCACGTTGTGACGAGTCCGAGCCACCGGAACCTCAGCACCGCGCCGCCGCGAGCCGCGCGCGGGTCTTGGCGCGGGCGCCATGGTGGGCCCCGCGGCCCCGCGGCCCCGCGGGCCTGCGGGCCCGGAGCCCTCGCGCCGCGAAGCGGGCGCTCGTGCGGAGCCGCCTCAAAAGTCCTCGCGATGCGAGTCATGTCTGGCTGTCCCGAGCGCCCCGGGCCGGCGCCTCGGCGTGGGCCGCGAGTCCGCGAGGCGTCGAAGCCCTCACGACGCAAATCATGCGTCGGGTTCCCCCGGTCGTCGCGCCGCGCAGCCGGCGTCTCCCAGGGTGTGGGGCGACAGCCCCACAGAACTCCTCCCCCCGGGGTGCCCCGCGTACCCGGAGCTCCCCGCGGTGCGATGTCAGCACGCGGCACAGCGCCGCCGCGCGGCCCGCACGGTGGGCCCGCAGGCCACAGACCCCTCGCGACGCGAGTCGTGCGTCGGGTTCCCTCGGCCGTTGCGCCGCGAAGCGGGCGCATCCAAGGGTGTGGGGCATCAGCCCCACAAGAAACCCCACCCCCGGGGTCCGGGGGCTTGCCCCCGGTTCAGGGAAGGGGCGGGGTGGGGAGCACCCCCCTCACACCGCCAAGTGGCGGACCTGGTCCCACACCGTCGGGTCCACCACCCCCACCCGTCTCCTGAACCCCCACACCCCCACGTCCCTCAGCTCACCCGTCTCCAGAAAGCTCGGCCTCCCCTGCGCGTCCCCCACCGTCCCCGGCGGCAGGCAGATCACGCCCGGCCTCTCGTCGTGGTACTTGCTCGTGATCTTCGCGACCAGCGCCGTGTCGCCCCGTACCGAAAGCACCAGGCACGGCCTGTCCTTCGCCCGCGGGCGGTCCTCGTAGGGGACCTCCGCCCACCAGATTTCGCCCGGTTGCGGGCGTCGCTTCGGGACGCGGCGAGGGCCGGTCGGGCGGCCCGGCGGGCGGGCCCGGCCGCCGGGGCGGCGGGCGTCCGATCGCCCGCGCCCGTCCATCACCGCGGCGACCAGCGCGATCACCACCACGGCGAGCACCGCGAGCCACCATGACGTGTCCATACCGCAGACGGTACCGGCGCACTGCCGGACGCGCGCGCTCCGTCCGAACCAGTGACAGCGCAGGTGAGTTCCCCCACAACGGCCCGTCACCGAGGAGCGACCAGCCGTTTCGCGCCTTACGCTCAACAAACCGCACGACCTTCCCCAGCCCTCCCAGTCAACGGAGGTTCAAGCTCCATGAAGCTCACCGTCGTCGGCTGCTCGGGGTCGTTCCCGTCCGCGGAATCGGCCTGTTCGAGCTACCTCGTAGAGGCCGACGGCTTCCGGCTGCTTCTCGACATGGGCAACGGCGCCCTCGGCGAGCTGCAGCGCCACATCGGTCTCTACGACCTCGATGCCGTTTTTCTCAGTCATCTCCACGCGGACCACTGCATCGACATGTGCGGATACTTCGTCGCCCGCTACTACCGCCAGGAGGGCCGCTGCGGTCCCTTGCCGGTCTACGGACCGGAGGGCACCGAGCAGCGCCTGACCACCGCGTACGCGGACACCCCCTCGCCCACCTCCATGAGCGAGGTCTTCGACTTCCACACCCTGAAGTCCGGCAGCTTCGACATAGGTCCGTTCTCCATCCGTACGGAGCGGGTGGCCCATCCCGTCGAGGCGTACGCCATCCGTCTGGAGCACGCCGGCAGGACGCTGACGTACTCCGGCGACACCGGCGTCTGCGAGCCCCTGCACGAACTCGCCGACGGCGCCGATCTGTTCCTGTGCGAGGCGTCCTTCACCTACGGCAAGGAGGACATCCCGGACCTCCACCTCAACGGGCGCGAGGCCGGTGCCCACGCCCGGCGCGCGAACGTGGGGCGGCTCGTGCTGACGCACATCCCTCCGTGGACGGACGGCGCACAGAACCTTGCCGACGCCCGCGCGGTCTACGGCGGCCCCGCCGAACTGGCCGCCCCCGGCGCGGTCTACCACGTCTGATCTCCAGCCGATCTCCGGCTGATTTGAGAAAAGCCGAAGCCCCTGCTTCCGCCGGGAAGCAGGGGCTTCGGTCCGAATGCCCTGGGAAAGCGTGAGGCCTACTTCGCCTCGGCCTTCTGCAGTTCCGCCAGCTCCTCGTCGGACTCGCGGCCCGGCGTCGGGAGGTTGAACCTGATGATCGCGAAGCGGAAGACCGCGTAGTAGACGGCCGCGAAACACAGGCCGACCAGCGCGAGCCCCCACGGGTTGGACGCGATGCCCAGGTTCAGGAAGAAGTCCACCGCGCCGGCCGAGAAGCCGAAGCCGTCCTTCATTCCGAGCGACCAGGTCAGCGCCATGGAGACACCGGTGAGCACCGCGTGGATCGCGTACAGCGCCGGAGCGATGAACATGAAGGTGAACTCGATCGGCTCGGTCACACCGGTGACGAAGGACGTCAGCGCGAGCGAGAACATCATGCCGCCGATGACCTTGCGGCGCTCCGGGCGGGCACAGTGGACGATCGCGAGGCAGGCCGCCGGGAGGGCGAACATCATGATCGGGAAGAAGCCGGTCATGAACTGTCCGGCGGTCGGGTCACCGGCGAGGAAGCGGCCGATGTCGCCGCTCTTGCCCTGGTACGTACCGGCCTGGAACCACGGGAACGAGTTGAGCAGGTGGTGCATGCCGATCGGGATCAGCGCGCGGTTGGCGATACCGAAGATGCCCGCGCCCGCGGCGCCGGAGCCCACCAGCCACTCACCGAAGTTGTGCAGACCGGTGCCGAGGACCGGCCAGATCAGGCCGAAGACGATGCCGATGACCAGGCCCGCGAAGGCGGAGAGGATCGGGACGAGACGGCGGCCGCCGAAGAAGCCCGCCCAGTCCGGCAGCTTGGTCCGGTAGAACTTCTGGTACAGCAGGGCGACGACGATGCCCATCACGACGCCGCCGAGGACCTTGGCGTCGACGGGGGCCTCGGTCATGACGATCTTGCCGTCGATGACCTTCGCGACCTTGTCCAGATTCGGGTCGGTGAACGTGGCCAGCACGTTCTTGAAGACCAGATAGCCGGCGACGGCCGCGAGCGCGGTCGAGCCGTCGGACTTCTTCGCGAAGCCGATCGCGATACCGACGGCGAACAGCAGCGCCATGTTGGCGAGGATCGCGTCGCCGCCGGCCGCCATGTAGCGGGCGAGCTTGGTGACGAAGCCCGGGTAGGACTCCTTGCCGAGCATGTCGGGCTGGCCGAAACGGACCAGGAGCGCGGCGGCGGGCAGCACCGCGACCGGCAGCATGAGGCTGCGGCCGATGCGCTGCATGACAGCCATCACGCCGGCGCCCGTCTTCTTCTTGTCCGCCTCGGGGGCGGCGCTTGCCGTGGTCATCAACTTCCTCCAAGTGGGCAAGGCGCCGCCGGGGACAGAAAACGGGGGAGGGCGGCGTCTCATGGGGAACGCGGTCAGACCCGCGTGGTCTACACCACTCAGTGGTGTAGACCAGTTTTAGCATGTGAGTGGCGGATAAGGAACCTCTGATTTCTGTGGGCCGGGCCAGAGCGCGAAATGCACGACATAAGGCCCTCGGACCGTGGGTCCAAGGGCCTTATGGGGTGTTACGTGTGACGCAGCTACTTGATGTTCTCCCGCTCCAGCTCGTCCCCGATCTGATCCGGTTCGCGCCCCGGCGTCTGGATATTGAACTTGGTGATCGCGAACCGGAAGATCGCGTAGTACACCACCGCGAAGCAGAGCCCGATCGGAATGATCAGCCAGGGTTTGGTCGCCAGGCCCCAGTTGATGACGTAGTCGATCAGGCCGGCCGAGAAGCTGAAGCCGTCATGGACGCCGAGTCCCCAGCTCACCGCCATCGAGACACCGGTCAGCAGCGCGTGGACCGCGTACAGCAGCGGGGCGACGAACAGGAACGAGTACTCGATCGGCTCGGTGATCCCGGTGACGAACGACGTCAGGGCGACCGAGAGCATCAGGCCGCCGATCTCCTTGCGGCGGTGCGGCTTGGCGCAGTGGGTGATGGCCAGCGCGGCGGCGGGGAGCGCGAACATCATGATCGGGAAGAAGCCCGTGGTGAACTGGCCCGCGTTCGGGTCGCCCGCCAGGAACATGGTGATGTCGCCGTGCACGACCGTGCCGTCCGGCGTGGTGTAGCTGCCGAACTGGAAGAAGATCGGCACGTTCAGGAACTGGTGCAGGCCGATCACCAGCAGCGCCCGGTTCGTGAGGCCGAAGAGGCCCGCACCCCAGGCGCCCAGACCCACCAGCCAGTCGCTGAAATTCTCGAGAGCGTCGCCAAGGGGCGGCCAGGCCCACAGGGAGAGGACCGCGACCCCGATCGCGACGAAGGACATGATGATCGGGACGAGCCGTCGGCCGTTGAAGAAGCCGAGCCAGTCCACGAGCTTGGTGCGGTGGAAGCGCTGCCAGAAGTAGGCGGTCAGCAGGCCGATGACGATGCCGCCGAAGACGCCCGGATTCTGGTACGTGAACGCCTCGACCGATCCGTCTGGCGCCTGGCAGCCGAGGGCTGCGGCCTTTGCCCCGCCCACGCAGTCCTCGGGGAACTGGCGCAGGACGTTGTAGTAGACGAGGAAGCCGACCACGGCCGCGAGCGCGGTGGAGCCGTCGGACTTCTTGGCCATGCCGATCGCGACGCCGACGCAGAACAGCAGCGGCAGGCCGAGGTTGCCGTCCAGCAGCGCGCCGCCCGCGCCCGCCATCACCTTGGCGACGTTGTCCCAGCCCAGTCCGTCCGCGCCGAACACATCGGGCTGGCCGAGGCGGTTGAGGATGCCGGCGGCGGGGAGGACGGCGATGGGCAGCTGGAGGCTGCGGCCCATCTTCTGCAGCCCTTGGAAGGCGCCGCTCCACCACTTCTTCTGCGGCGCGGCGACGCTGTCGGAGCTCATCGGCGTCCTCCCGGAACATGCCGTGGTTTGGCAGGTGTTGCAGACTGGTGTAGACCAGTCGCGGTACGGTCCCCGCGCCCGGTCGCGGGACAGACACCGGTGATCGTCATCATTCGGTACGAGGCGGTTACTCGCCCGCGAAGGTGGGCCAACCGTGCGTTACCGTGACGAAGCAGACCAATGGTGGGCCGAGGCAGCGCTGAGCGCCCCGTACGGGCGCTCTTGATACGCAGGGAGAAAGACATGGCCAGCAAGGCTGAGAAGATCGTCGCCGGGCTCGGCGGAATCGACAACATCGAGGAGATCGAAGGCTGCATCACCCGCCTCCGCACCGAAGTCGTCGACCCGAGCAAGGTCGACGAAGCCGCCCTGAAGGCCGCCGGCGCGCACGGCGTCGTGAAGATGGGCACCGCGATCCAGGTCGTCATCGGCACGGACGCCGACCCGATCGCCGCGGACATCGAAGACATGATGTAGCGCACTCCCCCCGGGACTCCGCCCCGGACCCCCGCCGGTCCTGAGGGGCGGAGTCCCCGCCCGAGTTCAGGCCGCTAGGCTCGACGCCATGTCTCGAATCGACGGCCGCACCCCCGAACAGCTCCGCCCGGTCACCATCGAACGCGGATGGAGCAAGCACGCCGAGGGCTCCGTCCTCATCGCCTTCGGCGACACCAAGGTCTTCTGCACCGCCTCGGTCACCGAAGGCGTCCCGCGCTGGCGCAAGGGCAGCGGCGAAGGCTGGGTCACCGCCGAGTACTCCATGCTGCCGCGCTCCACCAACACCCGCGGAGACCGCGAATCCGTACGCGGCAAGATCGGCGGACGTACGCACGAGATCTCCCGCCTCATCGGCCGCTCACTGCGCGCGGTCATCGACTACAAGGCCCTCGGCGAGAACACCATCGTCCTGGACTGCGACGTCCTGCAGGCCGACGGCGGCACCCGCACCGCCGCGATCACCGGTGCCTATGTCGCGCTGGCCGACGCCGTCGCCTGGGCCCAGCGCAAGAAGCTCGTCAAGGTCGGCCGCCGGCCCCTCACCGGGACCGTCGCCGCCGTCAGCGTCGGCATCGTCGACGGCACTCCGCTGCTCGACCTCTGCTACGAGGAAGACGTACGCGCCGAGACCGACATGAACGTCGTCTGCACCGGCGACGGCCGCTTCGTCGAGGTGCAGGGCACCGCCGAGGCCGAGCCCTTCGACCGCAAGGAGCTGGGCGCGCTCCTTGACCTGGCGACCGGCGGCTGCGCCGACCTCGCGGCGCTCCAGCGCGATGCCCTCGAGCGGGCACTCGAAGGGTAAAGAAGCAACCAAGTACGCCCCGCCGGGCGTCATCAGACTTACGGGCGCACGGGCCGAACCGTGCGCCCGTCCGTATCCGGGAGGACCGTTCCATGCCTGCGCGCCGCCGCATAGCAATCACGCTCGCCACAGCCGCACTGCTGGTACCGATCACGGTCGGCTGCAGCGCCATCGACAAGGCACTCGACTGCGTCGAGACCGCCGACGCCATCGCCACCAGCGTCGACAAGCTCCAGCAGGCAGTCTCGACCGCAGCCGACGACCCGACGCAGGCCAAGGAAGCGCTCGACGACATCGACCGGGAACTGAAGAACCTCAGCGACAAGACCGACAACGCCGACCTGAGCAAGGCCGTCGACAATCTGGGCACAGGCGTCGACAACGTCCGCAAGTCGATCGAGAACGGCGACAGCACCCCGGACATCAAGCCCGTCACCGACGCGGCGGGCGAGATCGGCAAGGTCTGCACATCCTGATAAAGGGTCCGCGAGCCCGGATAATCAGGAGCATGACCCGACTGATCCTCGCCACTCGCAACACCGGGAAAATCACCGAACTCAAGGCCATCCTCGCCGACGCGGGCCTCACCCACGAACTCGTCGGCGCGGACGCCTATCCCGAAATTCCCGACGTCAAGGAAACGGGCGTCACCTTCGTCGAGAACGCGCTGCTCAAGGCGCACACCCTCGCCCAGGCCACCGGCTTTGCGGCCGTCGCCGACGACTCCGGCCTCTGCGTCGACGTCCTCGGCGGCGCGCCCGGCATCTTCTCCGCCCGCTGGGCCGGCCGCCACGGCGACGACCGAGCAAATCTCACCCTGCTCCTGGACCAGCTCTCCGACATCGACGAACTTCACCGCGGCGCCCACTTCGCGTGCGCGGCGGCCCTTGCTCTGCCCGACGGTACGGAACGTGTCGTCGAGGGCCGCCTGCGCGGCACCCTGCGCTACGCCCCCGAGGGCTCGGGCGGCTTCGGCTACGACCCGATCCTGCAGCCGGAGGGCGACACGCGCACCTGCGCCGAACTGACCCCTGAGGAGAAGAACGCGATCAGCCACCGGGGACAGGCGTTTCGGGCGCTGGTCCCGGTGGTGCGGGAGCTCTTGGGCTGACACCCCGCGACGGGGTATGCCGAAGGCCCGGACTCTGAGTCTGGGCCTTCGGCTAAAGGTGTGCGGCCGGTGGGACTCGAACCCACACGGGTATAAACCCACTGGGACCTAAACCCAGCTCGTCTCGCCAGTTCCGACACGGCCGCCGGCCGACAGCCATCGTACCGGGCTGCCGGATGTGGCGGAGGGTGCCCTGCCTCTATGGGACAGGACGCTCCTTCGTGCGGTTTCGACACCACGTGTCGGTCAAGGCGTGGCAGTTGGGGCAGAGGTAGCGGAGGTTTTCGGCCCGATTGTCGAGCCAGTCGCCGCTCACGTGGTCGATCTGAAGCGTGATCGGCTGACCGAGCCATTCGCCCGTGTTCCCACACGACGTGCACCGGTATGGGACGCCGGACTCTTGGAGCGCCCGGTGGAGACGGGAGCGATTTGTGCGAGGCGAACCCTCGGGCAGAACGATGAGGGTGTCCGTCGCGACCGGCTTCGGTTCGTGCGTCCGTATCGTTCCCCATGTGCGTCGCTTGAAGTGGCCTGTGTCGAGGCCGAGTTGAGTCACTCTCCGGCGTATGCGACGGTGGTTTGTGTCGTTCACGGGAAGGCCGAGGGTGCGCATGACGTCGGCGTAACTGGCGGCTACGGGCACTGCCTCGCGCAAGGCTGCCTCTGGGATTGTCAGCCGCGCATTGCGGAAATGAGCGGTGTTGATGCCCCGTTCCCTCAGCATCCTGCCGAGCGCCGCGCGCGACCGACTGTCGTCGGGTACGCCGAGTTCGCGGGCCACGCCGCGAATGGGCTTATCGGATGGTCACGTCCGAAATACGGAACGGCCCGCACCGCCATCGATGCGAGCCGTTCGGGGAGCCGCGAGTCCTAGATGCCGAGGTCCTTGATGATCTTGGCGACGTGGCCGGTCGCCTTGACGTTGTACAGGGCGCGCTCGACCTTGCCCTCCTCGTCGACGATCACCGTCGATCGGATGACGCCGGTCACCGTCTTGCCGTACAGCTTCTTCTCGCCGAAGGCGCCGTACGCCTCCAGCGTCTCCTTGGACGGGTCGCCGACCAGCGTGACCTTCAGGGACTCCTTCTCACGGAACTTCGCCAGCTTCTCCGGCTTGTCCGGGGACACGCCGATCACGTCGTAGCCCGCACCCGCCAGCAGCTCCAGGTTGTCCGTGAAATCGCAGGCCTGCTTGGTGCAGCCGGGGGTCAGGGCGGCCGGGTAGAAGTAGACGATGACCTTGCGGCCCTTGTGGTCCGCGAGCGAGACCTCGTTGCCGTCCGCGTCGGGCAGCGTGAAGTCGGGGGCGGTGTCGCCGGGCTGGAGTCGCTCGCTCATGGTTCTCCTCGAAAGACGTGCTCGGGGTGAGGTGAGGGTGTACGCCGTCGAGCGTAATAGGGGTGCCGTGGGGTGCGGGGGCTGCCGAGCTGACAGACTGTCGACGAAGGACCAACGGAAACGACGACGGAGGCAGCGCGGTGTCGGATGCCAGGACCCCTGCGCAGATCGAGGCGGACATCGTCCGCCGGCGCGAGCAGCTCGCCGAGATGCTCGACGAGATCGGCGTACGGGTGCACCCGAAGACGGTCATCGGCGATGCCAGGGCCAGGCTTGCATCGACCGTGGACCAGACGGCGGGCCGCGCCGTCGTCGCGGTGAACCGCACGGTGTCCGACATCAAGGCACAGTTCGTCAAGGAGGACGGGGCCCCGCGGCTGGAGCGCCTGGTGCCGGTGGCACTGGTGGCCGTGGGAATCGTGGGGCTGCTCGCGGTGTCGGCGAGAAGGCGCCGGGGGTGACCCTCGGGCGTACGGAACGCTCCCGGGCAGGTAGGTTCGACTCGTGAGCGCCAAGAGCCATGACCCCAGCACCACCCATGACAAGCTGCCGATCCGGATGCTGCACGACCGCGTGCTGGTCAGGACCGACATTCCGGAGGGGGAGCGGCGTTCCAGCGGCGGCATCGTCATTCCGGCGACCGCGGCGGTCGGCCGGCGACTGGCCTGGGCCGAGGTGGTCGCCGTCGGGCAGAACGTCCGCACCGTGGAGCCGGGCGACCGGGTGCTGTACGACCCCGAGGACCGCGCCGAGGTCGAGGTGCGGGGCGTCGCGTACGTGCTGATGCGCGAGCGCGATCTGCACGCCGTGGCCGCGGACCGTTTCCAGGGCTCCGAGGACTCCACCGGGCTGTATCTCTGAGCGGCAGCTGTACGTAGAGCGAAGGGCTGGTGGCACAGGTCACCAGCCCTTCTGTCTGCCCTTTGCTACCGTGGGAGCACCCGACGAGACGCGCCGTACCGGGTTGCCGCAAAGACGACGCACCGCCCGAAGTTCCGCGTCTCGGAGGTGCCGTCATGGCCTGGGTCCTGCTTGTTGTCGCCGGTCTGCTCGAGGTCGGCTGGTCGATCGGAATGAAGTTCACCGAGGGGTTCACCCGGCTGTGGCCGAGCGTGTTCACCGGTCTCGGGATCATCGCCAGCATGATGCTGCTGTCGCACGCCGCCAGGAGCCTGCCGATCGGCACGGCGTACGGCGTCTGGGTCGGCATCGGCGCGGCCGGTGCCGCCGTGGTCGGCATGGTCGCGATGAACGAGCCCGCGACCGCGGCCCGGATCTTCTTCGTCTGTCTGCTGCTGGTCGCGGTGGTCGGCCTCAAGGCGACGTCGGGTCACTGACGGCTGGGCGTGGGTTTGCTGCCCCCGGCCCCGGCCCCGCCCCCGTCCGCCGTCCCGCCGCCCGTGTCGGTCCCGCCGATGATTCCGCCGGTCGTCGTGCCCCCGTCCGTCGTCCCTCCGGTGGTCGTGCCCCCGTCGGTGGTTCCTCCGTCCACTGTCCCGCCGTCCGTCTGCCCGCCGGTCGTGGTGCCGCCGTCGTCCGTGCCGCCGTCCGTCTGGCCGCCGTCGGTCTGCCCCTGGTCCTGCCCTTGCGTCTGGCCCTGGTCCTGGCCCTGCGTGTCGCCGGGGGGCAGGCTCGGCGGGCTGGAGCTCGGCGCCTGCGAGGGCTCGGCCGGGGGCTCCGAGTCCACCGGGGGCTCGACCTCCTCCGCGCCTTCCTGCAGCTCCAGGTCGAACTCCTCGATGTCGGAGTCCTCCAGCGCGAGCCCGGTGAACTGGCCCCAGATCTTCGCCGGCGCCCCGCCGCCGTTGATCCGTGGCAGACCCAGCGCCCCGTACAGCGGCTTGTGCGCCCCGGTGGCCGGGTCCTGTCCCATCACCGCGACCACCGTCGCCAGGTCCGGGGTGTAGCCCGCGAACCAGGCAGCCTGGTCCTCCTCCGCCGTGCCGGTCTTGCCGGCGGCCGGGCGGCCCGCGGACTGGGCTTCGGTGCCCGTGCCGCCGTCGACCACGCTCTGCAGGATCGAGGTCGTCGTGTCGGCGGCGTCCCGGCTGACGGCCTGTTCGGGCTCCCCCTTGGGCAGCTGGACGTCGACGCCGTCCTTGGTGACCTTCTCGACCAGGGTGTACGTGCCGTGCCTGCCGTGGTTGGCGAGCGTCGCGTACGCCTCGGTCATGTCGAGGACGCTGGCGGTCGCGGGACCGAGCGCGATGGAGGGCGAGGCGTTCAGGTCCGGGGTGGTCGCGGGGATCCCCAGGGCGATCGCCGTCTTCCTGACCCTGGCGGGCCCGACGTCCATGGCCATCTGCGCGTACACCGCGTTGACGGACCTGTCGGTGGCGGTGCGGACGGTGATGGGGCCGTACGAGACGTCGTCCTCGTTGGCGGGGGCGTACGGCTTTCCGCTCCACCCCTGGACGGGGCGCCTGTTGGTGCCGTCGTAGACCGTGTTGGGGGTGATGCGCCCGCCGTCCTGGGTGTCGGAGTCGTGCGCGACGGCGGAGGTGAAGACGAACGGCTTGAAGGTGGAGCCGACTTGGTAGTCGCGGCGGGTCGCGTTGTTGACGTACTGCTTGGTGTAGTCGACGCCGCCGTACATGGCGAGGACCTTGCCGGTGGCCGGGTCGATGGAGGCGCCGCCTACCCGGACATTGCGGTCGGCCTTGCGGTCCGGGTCGAGTTTGGACATCACCTGGTCGTCGACCGCCTCCTTGAAGGCGTTCTGCTTGTCGCGCTCCAGCGTGGTGGTGATCCGGTAGCCGCCGGTGGCCAGGGTGTTCTCATCGATGATCTTGGCGTTGGTGAGGTAGTCCTCGACGGCCTGGACGATATAGCCGCGCTGGCCCGAAAGCCCGGTCGCGGGCTTCGCCGTCTGCGGCACCGGGAACTTCACGGCCGCGCGCTCGGCGGGGCTGAGCCACTTCTTTTTGACCATGCCGTCGAGGGTGTAGTTCCAGCGGGCGAGCGCGGCGGCCCGGTTCTCCGGATGCGTGGCGACGTCGTACACGCTCGGGGCGTTGAGCAGAGATGCGAGATAGGCGCCCTCCGCCGTGTCGATGTCCGCGATGTCCTTGCCGTAGTACGCCTGGGCGGCGGCCTGGATGCCATACGCGTTGCGTCCGAAGTAACTGGTGTTGAGATAGCCCTCGAGGATGTCGCCCTTGCTCTCCTCGCGCCCCAGCTTGATCGCGATGAAGAACTCCTTCCACTTCCGCGAGATCGTCTGCTCCTGGCCCAGGTAGTAGTTCTTGACGTACTGCTGGGTGATGGTGGAGCCGGACTGCCTGCCCTTGCCGGTCAGGGTGTTCCAGGCGGCGCGGACCATCGCCTTGGGGTCGACGGCGCGCTCGGAGTAGAAGTCCCGGTCCTCGGCGGCCAGTACGGCCCGCTGCGCGGTCAGCGGGACCTGCGCGAGGCTCACGTTCTCGCGGTTGACCTCGCCGTCGCGGACGATCTGCGTGCCGTCCTTGTAGAGATACACATTGGACTGGGCGGTGGCTGTGGCGTTGGCGGACGGGATGTCGACGAGCATGTAGCCGGCCAGGAAGCCGCCGATCAGCAGCAGCGCGACGAGCAGGACCGCGCCGAGCACCATCCGCCAGGTGGGGATGACGCGGCGCCAGCCGGTGCGCCCGGGACGGGTCTTGGATCCCTTCTTCTCCGGCGCGGGACCGGGACCCGGTCCGGCGACGGTCGCGTCCCGGGGTGTCCAGCCCTGCTGCTGCGGCTCGTCACTCATAGGCCCATACTGCCCTTTTGGGTGGGTTATCCATCGCAGCCCGGACCTCCGGCGTAAAAGCCGTCGCGGCGGCCACGGCGCTGGGCTAGGGTCGTGCGCTTTGGTGCCTTCACGCGGAGGGAGTCCAGGTGCGGCTGTACGCGGCCGTTGCGGCGGGCGGCTTCCGGCGCCATGCGACGTACCGGATGGCCACGGCGGCGGGGGTGTTCACGAACACCGTCTTCGGCTTCATCCTGGCGTACACCTATCAAGCCCTCTGGGACGAGCGGCCCCACCTGGGTGGTTACGACATGCCCGAGGCGCTCGCCTATGTGTGGATCGGCCAGGCGCTGCTGGCCACCGCGGGGCTGATGGGCGGCGGCTTCGAGGACGAGCTGATCGAGCGGATCAAGACGGGCGACATCGCCATCGACCTCTACCGGCCAGTCGACCTCCAACTGTGGTGGTTCTCGGCCAACTTGGGGCGCGCCGCCTTCCATCTGCTCGGGCGCGGCGTGGTGCCGATGATCGTCGGCGCGCTCGCCTTCGACCTCGCGCTGCCGTCCAGGCTGCTCACCTGGCCGGCCTTTCTCCTGTCGGTGGCGCTGGGCGTGACCGTCAGCTTCGCGGTCTGGTACCTGGTGGCGCTGAGCGCGTTCTGGACGATGGACGGTGCCGGTACGGCCCAGATCGCATGGCTCGCGGGCATGTTCTTCTCCGGGATGCTGCTGCCGCTGACCGTCTTCCCCGGCGCTCTGGGCGAGGTCGCGCGTGCGCTGCCCTGGGCGTCGATGCTCCAGGTCCCGGCGGATGTCTTCCTGGAGAAGCGCACGGGGTGGGGGCTGGTGCAGGCATACACGTTCCAGCTCGGCTGGGCGGTCGTCCTGCTGGCCGCGGGGCGGCTCGTGCAGTCCACGGCAACCCGGAGGGTGGTGGTGCAGGGTGGGTGAGTCCTGGCGTACGTACCGGATGATCGCGGCGATGTGGATGCGCTCCACGATGACGTACCGCTTCTCCTTCGTGATGACCCTCTTCTCCAACTTCACCGCGACGATCTTCGACTTCGTGGTCATCGTGCTGATGTTCAGCCAGGTGGACGGCCTCGGGGGCTTCTCCTTCGCCGAGGTGGCCTTCCTGTACGGCACCACCAGCACCGCCTTCGGTCTCGCTGACCTGGCGATGGGGCAGGTCAACAGGCTGGGGAGGCGGGTGCGGGACGGGACGCTCGACACGCTCCTCGTACGGCCGGTGCCGGTGCTTGCGCAGGTGGCGGCGGACCGGTTCGCGCTGCGCCGCCTCGGACGGATCAGCCAGGGGCTGCTTGTGCTGATCTGGTCGCTGGTGATCCTCGACGTGGAGTGGACGGCCGTGAAGGTGGCGATGATGCCGCTGATGGTGGTCTGCGGCTCGCTGATCTTCTCGGCGGTGATGGTGGCGGGTGCGTCCTTCCAGTTCTGGGCGCAGGACGCGTCGGAGGTCACCAACTCCTTCACGTACGGCGGCAATACGCTGCTGCAGTACCCGCCGACGATATTCGCGCAGGACCTGGTGCGCGGGGTCGTCTACGTCGTACCGCTGGCCTTCGTCAACTGGCTGCCCGCGCTGTACGTCCTGGGCCGCGACGCTCCGGCCGGTGTGCCGGGCTGGACGGCCTTCGTGTCACCGTTCGTCGCCGCGGCCTGCTGTCTGCTCGCCGCACTCGCATGGCGGACGGCCCTTCGTTCGTACCGCAGCACGGGGAGCTGAGAGCGCATGGACTTCATCGAGCTGGACGGCGTCGAGAAGGTCTTCGACGTACGCCGCAAGGCGGGCAGGCTGCGGCGCGAGAAGCACCAGGTGCGCGCGGTCGACGGGATCAGCTTCCGGGTGCCGCGCGGCGAGATGGTCGGCTACATCGGCCCCAACGGCGCCGGAAAGTCCACCACCATCAAGATGCTGACGGGCATCCTGACCCCCAGCGGCGGGCGGCTGCGGGTCGCGGGCATTGACCCGTCCCGCGAGCGCACGCGCCTCGCGCAGCGCATCGGCGTGGTCTTCGGGCAGCGCACGACCCTGTGGTGGGACCTGCCGCTCAAGGACTCGTACCGCCTGGTGCACCGGATGTACCGGATCCCCGACAAGCGCTTCCGCGAGAACCTCGACCGCTGTGTCGAACTCCTCGATCTGGCCGAGCTGTTGGACGTGCCCGTACGGCAGCTCTCGCTCGGCCAGCGGATGCGCGGCGACATCGCGGCGGCTCTGCTGCACGACCCCGAGGTGCTGTATCTGGACGAGCCGACCATCGGGCTCGACGTGATCTCCAAGGCGAAGGTCCGCGACTTCCTGCGCGACCTCAACGCCGAGCGGGAGACGACGGTGCTGCTCACGACGCACGACTTCACCGACATCGAGCAGCTGTGCAAGCGTGTGATGGTCATCGACCACGGGCGGCTGATGTATGACGGGGCGCTCGCCGGACTCCACGAGGTGGGGGAGAGCGAGCGCACGCTGGTGGTGGACCTGGAACGCGAACTGCCGCCGATCGTCACGGACTTGGCCCGTACGGTGAAGATCGAGGGCCCCCGGCAGTGGCTCGCGTTCCCCGCGTCCCAGTCCGCGGCCCCGCTGGTGGCCGCGCTCGCCGACAAGTATCCGCTGGTGGATCTGTCGGTACGGGAGCCGGACATCGAGGCCGTGATCGCCAAGATGTACGCGGAGCGCTCCGGGCTCTAGGGGGTGTCTTCGGATCTTGCCGGGCTCGCGTGCCCTGGCACGCTCCCTGATCCGGCCTGATCCAAAAGACACCCCTTGGCCCCGGCGCTGCGACCGGGGGCCGGTGCTGGATATTCTTCCCGCATGAGCGAACTCCCTGAGATGCGCGCCTCAGACGCCGAGCGTGAGCGGATTGCCGAGCGGCTGCGAGAGGCGGTGGCGGAGGGCAGGCTCGACATGGAGGAGTTCGGGCAGCGCCTGGACGCGGCCTACACGGCACGTACGCACGGTGAGCTGGAGCCCCTGGTCAGTGACCTCCCGCTGACGGGCACGACCCCGGCCGCACCGTTGGCGGCCACCGGCTCGGGCAACTGGGCCCAGCGCGTGGGCGGCCCGCCCACGTCAAAGGGTGCGTTCGCCTTCTGGGGCGGCTTCGGGCGCAAGGGCACCTGGACGGTGGCCCGGAAGTTCACCACCTTCGCGATGATGGGCGGCGGCGAACTCGACCTGCGCGAGGCCCGCTTCGAGGACCGGGTGACCGTGATCCGCTGCTTCGCGATCATGGGCGGGGTCAGCATCGTCGTACCGCCCGACCTGAACGTCGAGGTCAACGGCATCGGCTTCATGGGCGGCTTCGCCGAAGAGGGTGAGGGCAACCCGGACCCGTCGGCGCCCCGCGTGGTCATCTCGGGCTTCGCGCTGATGGGCGGCGTGGGGGTCGAGCGCAAGCGCACGAAGGCGGAGAAGCAGCGGCTCAAGCTGGAACGGGAAGAGGAAAAGCGGGCCCGCCTGGAGAAGGACGAGAAGGGCGACCGCAAGGAACTGGGCTGAGCTTCTTCAGCCTCGCCGGCGTTTGAGGCGCGGGGTCTGGGGCGGAGCCCCAGTTACGGGAAGGGGCGGGGTGGGGGAAACCCCAGCGGTGCGCGGGACCGCCCGAGCCACAGGCGCACCCCCGCCAGAAGTGCCACCCCGCGAGGCCCCCGTCACAGCCCCGCCAAATCCACCGCGCCGCCCATCCGCGCATACCCCGCATCGCTCGGATGCACATGATCCCCGCTGTCATACACGGCCCGCAGCCGCCCCCGCGCGTACGGATCCCGCATCACCCGGTCGAAGTCCACGACCCCGTCGAAGACCCCACCCCCACGCACCAACGCGTTGACCTCGTCCCGTACGGCCTGGACCGAGTGCGTACACCCCCGGTACCCGCCGCACGGCAGCAGCGTCGCCCCGAGGACCCTCAGCCCGCGCGCGTGCGCCCGGCGCGTGAGTTCGGCGAGCCCCGCCGTGATCCGGTCGGCTGTCGCCGTGCGCGGCGCGTGCATCAGGTCGTTGATGCCGATCGCGACGATCACCGTCTTCACCCCCGGCCGCGCGAGCACATCGCGGTCGAAGCGGGCGAGCGCAGTGGGACCGCGGCCCCCTTCGAGAAGGCGGTTGCCGCTGATACCGGCGTTGAGCACGCCGTAGCGGGGCGCGCCCCGCCGGCCCAGCCGGTCGGCGAGGACGTCCGGCCAGCGCCGGTTCGCGTCGGCCGTCGCCGTGGCCCCGTCGGTGATCGAGTCGCCGATCGCGATGACCGCGCCGTCCGCCTCCCGGGTCAGCACGTCAACCGCGGTGACGTGCTGCCAGGCGTGGATCCGCGAGGTGTACGCCTCCCCGCCGACGTCCCGCGTACGGTCGCCTTCCGCGACGTACGACGTCTGCCGCGCCCGCGGATGGACGGTGACGGGCCCGCCGGGCGTGGCGATGCTGACGAGGAGGTCCCCGTCGTACGGGATCTCCAGCACGACGGGATCGCTGACGGACTGCCCGCCGGGCGCGATGGTGACCCCGCGCAGACCGTGGAAGGTCACCTGCCGCAGGCTGCCGGGCACGGCGTCCGCGCCACTGCCCGCGCGCAGGGCGAGCGAGACCTGCGCGACGGTGAGCGGGCGGCGCCCCAGGAGGTTGGAGAGGGTGAGGCGGGCGGCGGTCCCGCCGATGCTGGTGTGCACCACATTGCGTACGGAGCGGGCCCCGCGCTCTCTCTGGTCGGCCCCCGCCGCGGCCTCGACGGGCGGCGCCGACCACGTCCCGACCCAGACCGCGGCCCGGGCGGCGGAGGGCGTCCGGGCCGCGGCGCGACCCTGCAGGGCTCCGACGCCGACGTATATCGCGCCGCTGATCAGGAGGACCACGGCGGTGAGGGCTGCGAGGCTCGCATACCCGCGTCGCTTGTGCATGAGCACATCATGGGACATGTCGCGGGAACTCGAAATGCGTCCCGGGAGTACCTGAGGTAGGGACATTGCGTACGGGGCGCGCGCGGACGGGTGGAGCGTATGGAACGCACAGAGCCGGAACGTACAGATCCGGGACGTTCAGATCCGGAACGCACGGAACCGAAGGCTATAGAAGGCGCCGGGCCTGGCGGGGACCGCCCCCGCCCCCGCACGCCGCTCCCCTCCTTCGCGTACACCGCTGCCGACGCGGAGAAGATGCGCGGCGTCCGCCGGATGAAGACGACGGCGACCGGCGCGCTCGTGTTCGTCGCGCTGATCTTCGCCCTCGCCACCTGGGCGAAGAACTCCGGCGCGGGCCCCTGGGCCGGATATGTCGCCGCCGCGGCCGAGGCGGGCATGGTCGGCGCCATGGCCGACTGGTTCGCGGTCACCGCGCTCTTCCGGTATCCGCTGGGCCTGCCCATTCCGCACACCGCGATCATCCCGAACAAGAAGGACCAGCTCGGTACCACGCTCGGATCCTTCGTAGGCGAGAACTTCCTCTCCGCGGGCGTCGTACGGGAGCGCCTGCACGCCCTCGGCATCGGGCGCCGCTTCGGAGCCTGGCTGGCCGAGCCCGCCCACGCCGACCGGGTCACCGCCGAGCTGTCCACCGCACTGCGCGGTGCGCTCACCGTGCTGCGCGACTCCGACGTCCAGGCCGTCGTCGGCGAGGCGATCACCCGCCGCGCCGACAGCGCGGAGGTCGCCCCCGGCATCGGCAAGACGTTGGAGAAGGTCGTCGCCGACGGCGCCCACCACCGCGCCGTCGACCTGATCTGCGCCCGCGCCCACGACTGGCTGGTCCTCCACTCGGACTCGGTGATGGACGCGGTCGAGGGCGGAGCGCCGGGCTGGACCCCGCGTTTCGTGGACCGGAAGGTCGGCGAGCGGGTCTACAAGGAGTTGCTGCGCTTCGTCACGGAGATGCGGGACATGCCCGCCCACCCCGCTCGCGGCGCGATCGACCGCTTCCTGACCGACTTCGCGGCGGACCTCCAGTCGGACACGGACACCCGGACGCGGGTGGAGCGGATGAAGTCGGATCTGCTCTCGCGTTCGGAGGTACAGGACGTGATCGCGTCGGCCTGGTCCTCCGTACGCACCATGATCATCTCGGCGGCCGAGGACGACCGCAGCGAGCTGCGGCTGCGCGCCCGCGCCTCCCTGCTGTCGCTGGGCGCGCGGCTCGCGACGGACGGCCGCCTGCAGTCGAAGGTGGACGGCTGGATGGAGGACGCGGCCGTGTATGTGGTGACCACGTACCGCGCCGAGATCACCTCGCTGATCTCCGAGACCGTCGCCGGCTGGGACGCTGAGCACACCTCGCGCAAGATCGAGGCGCACATCGGCCGCGACCTGCAGTTCATCCGGATCAACGGCACGGTGGTCGGCGCGCTGGCCGGGCTCCTCATCTACACCGTGGCACACGCGCTGGGCGCGTGACCGATCCCTGCCGTACGGCCACGCGCTCAGCGACCTGGGGGAGGTGCTGAGGAGTACGTACGGCAGGGCGCACGTGTTCAGCGGGGGCAGCGGCTCAGTGGAAGAGCTGCCCGCGCACCGCGCCGTCGGGGAACTCGGAGGTGTGGATGTTGGAGTAGTAGTTGCTGGGGTTGGCGCGGACGCGCTTCACGACCTCGGGGTTCTGGCCCTCGATCTTCCCGGAGACGGCCAAGATCCCGTCCGGCACGGGCCGGTTGAGGAGGTCGAAGACGACGTCACCGTTCTTGCCGAACGCACCCTTGTGGATATGGCCCTTGGCGGGGGCCTTGATGTTGACCCAGGCCAGCGAGTAGCCGACGGACGTGCCCTTGGGCTGCAGGAAGGTGATGGCGTGCCCGTCCGGGTCGCCGACCTTGGACGTGTCGTTCTTCGGGACTTCCTGGTCGCCGTTGGACAGGGCCCGCAGCTTGCCGCCCTTGATGATGTCGAGCGGGTTGATGTTCTTGTGCAGCGGCTTCAGCTGCCCTCGTACGGCTCCGCCCGGGAACTCGGCGCTGTGCAGATTCACGTAGAACCCGCCGGGGTTGTGACGGATGCTGTCGGCCAGCTTGGCGTCGGTCAGGGCGACCTGCCCGGCCGCCGAGTTCACGGAGTCGGGCATCGCGGTAGTGAAGAGCGGAACCTTCACGGCGCCGTTCTTCCCGGCGGCGCCCTCGTGGATGTGCCCGAGGCTCGGAGTGAACCCCTTCCACTGCAGGGCGAAGGTGACGCGGTCACCCTTCACCTTGACGAGGGCGACGGCCTTGCCGTCGGGGTCGTTCACGGCGGGGCCACCCTGGACGGGCACCTCGTTGGTGCCGGAGAGCTGGGCGGCGAAGGTGAGGGCGCGCCCGCTGGAGGGCTTGGTGAAGGTGCCGGCGCTGCCGCCGGCGTTGCTGCTGGAGCCGCCGTCGTGGCCGCCATGTCCGCCGTGCGCGACCGCCGGAGTAACACCGGCAACACCAAGCACAATTGCGGCTGCGGTAACAGCGAGATAACGCTTCTGCATTGTTTTCGTCCTCCCGTTGGACCCGGCACCTTCTTGGGCCGGTCGCGATGAAGTACGCGCCTCCCGCTTGCCTTGTTCAATGGGAAATTTCTTTTAATTCGCTTGAACCGCCGGTCAGTTGCCGCCGTACAACCCGGCGTAGGCACCACCTACTCACACCCACACAACAACCGGGGGAACAACCATGCGCACCACCCGACCCAAGGCCCTGCTCGCGGCACCGCTCGTCTCGGCGGCACTGCTGACCCTGGCAGCCTGCGGCGGCTCCACCGACTCGTCGGACGACGGCGGCGCGAAGCCTGCGGCCAAGCCCGCGAAGACCGTCTCGGTCAAGACGGCGGACTCGGAACTCGGCAAGATCCTGGTCGACGATTCGGGCCGTACGCTGTACGGATTCACCAAGGACAAGCCCGGCGCCAGCAAGTGCGACGCCGACTGCATCGCAGTCTGGCCCGCGCTCACGTCGTCGAAGGACGTCAAGTCCGGGTCGGGTACGGAGGCCGCCCTGCTGAAGGAGACGAAGCTCGGCGAGGGCGCGGAACAGGCCGTGTACGGGGACTGGCCGCTGTACTACTACGTGGGCGACGCGACGCCCGGTGACGTGAACGGGCAGGGCCTGGACGGCGAGTGGTTCGTGATCGCGGCGGACGGCAAGCTGATCAAGAAGGCGGCGTGAAGTTCTTACGGTTTGAGGAATTCACGCGTCCTTCATAAAAGGGTCTCTCTCCCTTATCGATTTCCGTTCCTCAACCTCTTCGCTTGCCCCACCGATAAACCTGCGGCGGCCGTGTCCACTTCCCGGCCGCCGCAGTCGTGTTGCTCTCCTTGTTCTGCCGGATGTCACTCGCAGCCGACGCCGTCACCGTCGCGGTCGAGATGCCGCCCGTACCCGGGTTCCCCGGCATGGATGGGCGCGGCGCCCGCGGCGCGTACGGCGGCGCAGTTGTCGTAGTACGTACTCCCGCCGCCACCTCCGGTGCTGCCCCCGGTGCTCCCTCCGGTGGAACCGCCGCTTCCCCCGCTGCCCCCGCTCCAGGACTCGCAGCCGACCCCGTCCCCGTCCCGGTCGAGGTGCGGCCCGTAGCCCGGCTCCCCCTCGTGAATGGGATCGGCGCCGGCGGCCCGTACGGCATCGCAATTGGCGTACGAGACCGCGGGCTTCGGGGGCTTGGGCCTCGGCGTCGGCGTGGGCTTGGCCACGGTGATCCGCACGACGGCGGTTCCGGTCAGGCTCTGCCCGGCCACGTCGACGCGGTAGGTGAACTCGTCGTCGCCGCCGTACCCCGGGCCGGAGGTGTACGTGATGGTGTGCCCGTCGACCGTGGCGCTCCCGTGCGTGGGCGCGGTGTCCACGGAGACGGTGAACTGTCCTGCGGTCAGGGCGGTTTCAACCTTCCCGGTCGTACCGTCCTTGAGGGTGACGCTGTCGTTGCCCAGCACCTTCACCTCGATCGCCTTCCCCGCGTCGGCGCTCTCCTGATCGTCGACGAGCCCGAGGGCGGCCTGGACGGACGGCGTGGGCGCCGCGGAGGTGGTCGTGGCCGCGAGGGGTTTCGCCGCCCCCTGGCTGTCGCCCCCGCACCCCACGACCCCCATGGCCATGACCACCGCTCCGGCGACTAACGCGAAGCGCCTGTCTGCGCCTGTACTACCTATCCCTGACATGTGCCCCCCAAGGCATATGGATCCGAACCGAGGGTGCTGAGCATGACATTCCGGTTTGGTCGGCCGAGGCGATTGCGGAATCCTGTATCGCACTTGTGATGAAGATGTGCGTACTCCGGTCGGAACTGACCGGAGTACGCGCCTAACCGATCGACCACGGTCGAAGAATGCTACGAACTGCTCAACGGGAGACAGCCTCGCGCCGCCCCGGGACCCGACGCCACCGGCGCCCGACCGCCGCGTTCACCGACGCGCTGCGCCGCCCGCTGCCACGCCAACCCGGGCAGGATCGCGGTGGACGTGGCGGTGATGCTCGCCGACGGCGGTGAAGCAGCCGGGACCGCGCAAGCTGCCGGAAGGCGGAGTTCAGGTGTACGTCGGCGGCCGTTCGCCTGTACGGCCGGTCTGGTACACCGAGCCCGACTGGGATACGGAGAGCGGGCGGGGCATCTTCCTGATCGCGTTTGTGGCGGACCTGTGGGACGTCACGCCCAGGAACGGCGGCAAGCGGGTGTGGGCACAGTTCACTGCCGTGAACTCTTGACCCGTCCGGTGATCCCGGGCTTAGGGTGGCCGCCCCGAGCAGGAGCACCCTACCCATGACCAGCCTGTACGTGCGGGAGATCACGCGCGAGGAGCATCTGGCCCACCTGCGGCTGTCTCCCGACGCGAGCCATCTCCAGATCCCCGAGTGGGGCGGCGTGAAGCCCGACTGGCTGCCGGAGAGCGTCGGCTGGTTCGAGGGCGAGGCGATGGTTGCGGCGGCGCTCGTCCTGTACCGGCCGCTGCCCGGGACGCGGCGCTTCCTCGCGTATCTTCCCGACGGACCCGCGATCGACTGGCGGACCCCTCGTCTGGAGCGATGGCTGGACCCGCTCGTCGCCCATCTGGAGCGGATCGGGGCGTTCTCGGTACGGATCGGGCCGCCCCTGGTCGTACGTCACTGGGACGCGGCCACCGTGACGGCGGGCATCGCCGCCCCCGACGTACGTCATCTGCACGATCTGCCTGCGGCCGGCATCGACGGATTCGCGCTCGACGCCGCAGAGCGGCTGCGGCGGCTCGGGTGGCGGCCGTGCGAGGAGGACGACGGCAGCGGTTTCGGCCTCGGTCAGCCGCGCTACGGCTGCCATATCCCGTTGGCGGGGCGCTCGGTGGACGACCTTCGCGGCGCCCTCGCACCGCATTGGGAACAGTCCTTGCGCACGGCCGAGACGGCAGGCGTCCGTGTCTCGTGGGGCTCGGCCTCCGACCTGCCCGAGTTCTACCGCCTGTACACCGCGACCGCTGCCCACGACGGCTTCAAGGCCCGCCCGTTGGACTACTTCCGGCGCATGTGGAAGGCCCTGAACGCCGAGGACGACGACCGGCTCCGCCTCTACCTCGCCCAGTACGACGGCGAGGTGCTCTCCGCCGCCCTCATGATCAGCGTCGGCTCCCGAGTCTGGCACTCGTACGCCGCATCCGGCCGCCAAGGGCGTCAACTGCGGCCCAGCAGCGCGCTGTTGTGGCGCATGCTGTGTGACGCACGGGCGGCGGGCGCGGAGACTTACGACCTGCGCTCCATCACTCCCGCCCTCACCGAGGACCGCCTGCTCGGCCGACTCAGCTTCAAGACGGGGACCGGCGGCCGGGCCGTGGAGTACCTCGGGGAGTGGGAACTGCCGGTGGGCAGCCAGGGCAAGGTGCTGCAGCGGGCGTTGGGGGTCTATCTCGGGCGCAGGTGACCCTGGCCGCAGCGGTCGTCGTCGACACCGATCCCTGTCACGGACATGCAGAGCATCGCGGCCTTCGTCGAGGTTGGCGCCGCCCGATCGCCCAAACTGGCGATCGCTTGCGGTCAGATACCGAGGTTGGCGTGGACAAGTCGCAGCGCGGCTACGGGATCCGCGGCGCGGGTGACCGCTCGGCCCACGACGACATGTGACGCACCAGCGGCGATGGCAGCACGCGGCGTGCCCGGCCGGGCGTGCTCGGTCGGCGATTCTCCGGGAAGCGTGACTCCCGGCGTGACGATCAGAGTGCGGGGACCCAGCGCCTCACGCAGCGGCCCGGCCTCCTGCGGCGATGCGATCACGCCGTGGCAACCGGCGTGCTGCGCCAGCCGGGCCAGCCGCAGCACCTGCGCCTCGGCCGAATCGTTGACGCCGATGTCGGCGAGGTCGGAGTTGGTCATGCTGGTGACAACGGTCAGGGCAAGAACGCGAAGGTGTGGAAAGTCGCGGGCCGCTGCGACAGCGGCGCCCATGATGCCGCTGCCGCCCATGCTGTGCACGGTCACCATGGACGCGCCCAGCGCTCCTGCAGCACGGACAGCACCGGCGACGGAGTTGGGAATCTCGAAGAGCTTCAGGTCCAGAAACACGTCCTTGCCCTGGGCAACGAGGTGCTCGACGAGGTCAGGCCCGGCCGCAGTGAGCAGTTCCATCCCGACCTTGTAGAAACGGCAGTCATCACCAAGGCGGTCGACGATCTCGGCAGCCGCTCGACGGTTGTCGAAATCCAAGGCAACGATGACGCGACTGGTTGGCTCCACGGCGCCATTGTCGCCCACCGTGCGTGTCAACTCGTAGGCGGCCTGCCCTGTCGGGAGCCTCCGGATGAGCTCCGGCCGGCCATATTCGCCCAGTTCACGAGCACCATCAACACGGAACTGCCCAACGCGGCCACCGATCTGCGCATCCGCCCAGCATGCCGCCGGTCCCACCCGCCCTGAACGATCGCTCGGAGGAGAGGTGGGGCCGGCCTGGCAGCATGAGCGCGTGCTGCCCCCACGCCTGCTCTGGCGAGACCCGCGCCCGATCCCTCGCCTCGACCCACAGGAGCCGGTCACAGTCATCTGCGATCCCGCGTTCCATGAGCCGCGCGATGACGATGACTGCACGGTGTTCTCGTACGCCTGCCTTTCCCACGAGCAGCCCTACAGGCGCGGGGCGTGCGGGGCCGGTCCGCACCTCATCGCGCTGGAGTGCACGGTTCACGGCCTGGAGACCATGTGGCCTCAGCCCGGCATGATGCTGTTCCCAGCGGGCTTCACCCCGCCGCTGAGCGCTGAACAGTTCGCCGAGATCCAGGCTGCGTGGGGCGAGGCCCTCTGACTCACTACCGGCGGGCTGGGCAGCGCAGCCGTTCCTGAACGTCCCTGCGGCGGCACGCGGCATGCGGCACGCGACGTGCCGCATGCCGCGTGGTCAGGAGGGCTTCGTCGCGGATACGGCGGTGACGGTCACCTTGTTGTCGCACTCGGCCAGAGCGCCGTCCTCCAGGGCGACTTGGTGTGCTCCGGCACCCGGGATGCCCAATACCAGTGTCGGGTAGGTGACGGGCTCGGATCCGGATGCGCAGTAGCCGTCGGCCTCACCCTGGACCTGGACGAACGTCAGCTTCGTCCATGCCTTCCCGGCCGGCGCAACGCGTACCGCGGACGCGGAGCCCGTGGGGGTCACCTTGAGGGGACGGTTACGCTGCGGCGAACCATTGCCCGCACCCGCCACGGTGGGATGGCCCTGGACGACGCACGGCTTGCCGGACACATTGGTGAACTCGACGACCACCGCTCCGATTCCGGTGCCCGGGGGCCGGACGGCGGCCTGGTACATGGACGCTTTGAGGTCCGTCGCAGCACACGTCTTCGCAGTGGGGGACGATGACCCGGCTGACGGGTCCTGGGCCGTCGCAGAGGCGCTCCCCGCAGGTCGCGAAGCGGCAGAAGTCGGCGCGCTGGAGGAGGACCCTCCCGCCTTGGTCGGCACACCCGACGGCGAACCGGCCGCCCCTGCCGCGTCCCCGCCCGGCTGACACCCGGTCATGAGCAGTGTGGCTGCCGACGCGGTGACCATCGCCATCGCGGCTCTGCGGATACCTGTCCCGTACTGCATGAAGCCCCCCGAAGTAGAAGTTCGGGTGCCGGTACCTCACCGACACTCGTGGCCTGAGAGAGCACCTCCGGCTTCCTGGGTTGAGTTGCTTGAGCGTCTGTGACACGACGGTGACACAGCAGGTCGCAGACCGGTTCGGGATCTGCCGTCCCGCTGCATGAGGGACGCGCAACCCGGGCGGGACGGACGGATTGCTTGCCCGAGCCGTTGCTAGATGGCGATACGACCCGTTCGCAGGATGGCGTGGTTGGCGAAGAGCTCGTCCAGGTGGAACTCGCGGTTGAGGTCGGCGGTCCACTCGGCGCCGGGAAGATCGCGGTAGGCGGGTGCCCTGACCATGCGGGCCCGGGTGCACTGCGTGAGGATCCACCGCGCCTGCACCTGTCCGGTGGGCGGGTTGGCGTACATGCTCGCGGCCAGCCGCCACAGGTGATCGCCGGTCGCGTTGTCCGGCTCGACGACTCCGACGACGGCGATGTCGCCGAGGCCGCGGGAGTCGCTGGACTGTGTGGTGTAGGCGACGGTCAGGCCTTCCAGCGGGAAGACGGTGAGGCGGCTGCGGGCGGAGTGAAGGGCCTTGGCCACAGCGGCAGTTCCGTTCCGTGGGGGTGGTGCGCGGCCGCCTGGTCGACGGCCGCGCGGGAGAGTTCCGGGTCAGCAGCCGTCGCCGTCGCCGCAGCAGGCCGGCGGGTTGCACTCCGCGGCCGTGCCCCACAGGTCGTGGTCGACGGCGTAGCCCATCTCCTCGATGGCCTGGACAGTGCGCGTGATGGTGATGCCGTCGCGCAGGCGCTGTCCCCTGAGCGGGCTGTGGTGCAGGAACGTGCCGAAGCGGCGCCGGCAGAAGTCGGCGTACTCGCGGCTGTGCAGGAGGAAGGCGTGCCAGCCGGGATCGACCCTGCGGGACGGAGACAGCGGCACGTCGTTCCGGTGCCCGGCCATGTCGATGAAGGCGAGGGCCTGGTCCATCACGCGTTCGGCCTCCGGCCGGTCCATCTCTTCCTCGAACTCGAGGAAGGTGACGAGCCGTTCGAAGAGTTCGGCGTCGACGAGCCTGCGCCCGGCGGTCTGTTCTGTCGCGAGAGCGGTCATACGATGCTCCTTGGGTGCTTCCTCGGCGCGAGGCCTTCCCTCGCGCCGTCGTGCACTCGGGCCCCTCGGGGCCCGTCACCGCCTCGGTCGGGGTTTCCTGGCCGGAGTCGTCGGCCGAGGCGGGGCTCATCGGTCGAGGCCTACGGGCAGCACGGACCCGCGTACACCTCGATGTCGAGGACGTGGACGCCTTCCCGGCCGCGCGCTGTGCCGACACTGCGTGCGCCGACGGTCAGCGGCTCGCCGCACCAGACGCAGGCACGCCCCGCGTACTGCTCCCAGCTCAGATCTCCGGCTGCGGGCAGCGGGCGCGCGTCGGTTGTGGGCGCGGTCACCGGGCGGCCTGGCAGCGGGGGCAGGCGCACGGCGGGAAGGCGAGCGAATCGGGGAGGCGTTCGGGGTTGCCTATCGGGACCGACAGCCTCCGGACCTCCCACCGACGGAGTGAGGTTGCGTCCACCCGGTACACCTTGATGGTCATCACGGGCAGTCCCCCGTCGAGTCGTTAAGCGGCGATGCTTCGACCGTAGGGATCCGGCGTGCCCATCCTCTACGGATGTGCAGATGTGTGCATGCGCGCCCACCTGTGCAGCGCAGTGACTACTTCGCGCCCTTGACCCGATACTCCGCCACAGCGAAGGTGGTGCACACAACTGCACAGCCATTGACGGAGGCTGACATGGCATTAGTGTTCATCGGGATCGATCCCAACACCGACGACCTGGAGAGCCCCACGGTCTGGGTCGACGAGGAGAAGCAGGAACTCGTCTTCCAGGGCTGGAAGCCGAGTCCGGAACTTGAAGCGGAGTGCGCGGCCGCGGAAATCCCCGGACACGCGAAAGGCATCCCGGACCATGAGGCAGTTATCCGGATCCCCGCCAGGATGGTGAACATGATCAGGGAGGCGTGCGATGTCGTCGAGCGTTCCGACATTCGATGAGCTGATCCACAGCTGCACCCGTTCCGCCGTGCACCTGGAGATGCGTGACTCATACGCAGTCGACAACGAAAAGGGGCGGATCGCCGCGTGGAAGGACGGGTTTCGCCATGATCCGGCGGATCGTGCGTCGTGGTGGCGGCCGTGGCTCGACCTCATGTCCGAGACGGTGTCACGCGGTGTCGTCGTGCGACGAGCCCGCATCGTCTCCGAGCCGGTGACCGAGTACATCCGCTACGAACACTCTGGCACGTTCACCAACGTGGCGGCCGGGGAACAGGTCCGCTGGCTACCACGCCGTCAGGCGTCGGATATTGCCCTCCCGGGAAATGACTTCTGGCTCTTCGACGAACACTGGATCCACTGGAACCACTTCGCTGGCGACGGCTCATCCATGGGGCCGGAGATCAGCGAAGACCCGGCCGCTGCGAAGCTGTGCGCCGACGCCTTCGAGGCCGTATGGTCGCGCGCCGTCCCACACGTTCAGTACGAGATCCACTAGCAGGAAGCATCTGACAGTCCGGCTCATGCCCATCTCACCGTCGTCGTCCGCGCAGGCTGCCCGCGAATTGGTCGCGCGGCGATTGCGTGATCTGCGCAAGGCCTCAGGTTTGACGGTCACGGAGCTGGCCGACCGGTGCGGCTGGCACCACGCGAAGACGTCCCGCATCGAGAACGCTCGCACTGCACCATCAGCCAAAGACATACGGCTGTGGTGCGGTGCTTGCGGTGACGTCGATCAGGCGGACGATCTCATTGCCCAGTCCCTCAACGCAGAGTCTATGTACAGCGAGTGGCGCCACCAGGTCCGGAGCGGGCTGAAGCAGCTGCAGGACACACGGGTTCAGTTCTTCCACGAGACCCAGCTGTTTCGTGTCTACTCCTCGACGCTCGTTCCGGGGCTGTTGCAGACCGAGGGCTACGCGGCTGCACTGCTGAGCAACATCGCCGAATTCCGCGAGATCCCCAACGATGGGGCCGAGGCGGCGTCTGCCCGGGTCCATCGGTCCCGGGTCATCCACGAGCCGGGCCATCGGTTCGTCCTCCTCGTCGAAGAAGCCGCGCTGTACTACCGCCTCGGGGAGTCGGAAGCGATGGCCGCCCAACTGGGCTACCTCCTGACGGCCGGCGCACTGCCAGCCGTGTCGCTCGGAGTGATCCCGATGACCACCGCGGAACGGAAGCACTGGCCGATCGAAACGTTTCACGTGTACGACGACAGGCTCGTGTCGGTGGAGCTGCTCTCCGCCCGTGTCACGGTCACGCAGCCTTCTGAGGTCGCCCTGTATCTGAAGGCGTTCGAGGAGCTGCGGAGGATGGCCGTTTACGGGCAGGCGGCACGGGCGCTGATCGTGAAGGCTATCGACGCTCTGAATTGACTCGGGGACGCAGGAACGCGTCCCCCGCGCATGGCGCACATCCCGAAGGAGGCAAGCGATGCCGTCGAAATCCCCGACATTCGACGACCTACTGGCCGGAGCCAAGAGGTCGGCCGTTCATCTGGAGATGCGCGACACCTACTACAGCAATCCTCGCTTCGAGGCCTGGCGAGAGGGGCACCGCGTCGACTGGAACGACCGCGCCTCGTGGTGGAGCCCCTTCCACGAGAACATCGCCGACGCGGTCGCCCGCGGGGTGACGGTCCGGCGAGCCCGGGTTGTCTCCGAGCCGGTAACTGAGTACATCCGCTGGGAGCACAACGTCACCCACGCCAACGTGACCGCAGGCGAGCAGGTGCGCTGGCTGCCGCGCCGGAATGCGTCGGATCTGCTGCTGCCGGGCAACGACTTCTGGGTCTTCGACGACACCGTGGTGAAGATCCACCACTTCTCCGGCAACGGTGACTCCATCGAGGACGAGATCCTCAGCGATCCAAAGTTGATTGGGTTGTGCGTCTCCGGTTTCGAACGCATCTGGGAGCGAGCTATCCCGCATGATCAGTACGAGATCCGCTAGCCCCATGTTCGAGGAGGCAAGTGATGCCACAGAACGAGCTGCGCTTCAACGACCTACTTGAAGCCGCGCAGCACTCCGCTGTCCACTTGGAAATGCGCGACGAGTACGGAGTTGGCGACGAGGCAGACGACTTCACGCAGTGGCGAGAGACCGGAAAGCGGGACGGAGACCCCAGCTCCGCCTATTGGGCACCGTGGGTCGACCTGATCTCCCGCGCGAGGGGCCGTGGTGTCGCGGTGCGACGGGTACGCATCGTGTCCGAACCGGTCACCGACTACATCCGATACGAGCACGCTGGGACTCAGGTCAACGTGTATGCGGGCGAGCAGGTGCGCTGGCTGCCACGCCACGGGGCTGTCGACCTGATGCTTCCAGGTTGCGATCTTTGGATCTTCGATGGGGAACAGGTGCTGTTCAACCACTTCACAGGCCGAGGGGATTGGGCCTCACCGCCGCTCGAACTACGCACCGAGCCAGCCATTGTCAGGCAGTGCTCGGACGCCTTCGAAGTGGTTTGGGAGCGAGCTATCCCGCATGATCAGTACGAGATCCGGTAGCAGCGTGAATCCTGTGATTGATGTCCTGGCAGCTTCTGAAGTCGACCGTTTGGAAGATCTCTGGGGGCAGTTGCTGGCGCATCACAGTCAAAAGGCGCCACATCTTGGGGAGTTGGATGCTGTGGGCTCTTCCGAGGAGCCCCGGCGTCTGCGGCGTGGGCAGTACGTTGAATGGCTGCGGGAGCCCCTGACCACAGTGCTGCGTGTCCTCGACGCCCCAGGGGCCGCCTGGCAGTGGAGCGATCAGATCGGCGTGCTGGAAACGCTGGAGGCCGATGACGATGCTCGCGGCGCCGAAGTCGGGCAGGCCCTTGTCGGGGCCGCCCGCGGTCAGAGAGACACGGAGCGTCCCGGATGACCGATACCAAGTCCCCCCGCACCGCCACCGAAGGCACGTGGGCCCTGCCTCTTCTGGTGCTTGCGCCGCTGGCGGCGATCAGACTCACCACGGAGCCTTCCACACCGTGGCTGGCTATTTCCTGGGTCCTCTGCGCCCTGTCCGCCCTTTTGGTGGCAGCCGGATGGACAACGGCCTTCCGTCACGGGACGCGCGGGCCCGCGGCATGGGGCACGTGCATTCTTCTGCACGCCGTGCTGGCCTGGCAGCTGATTGCCCTTGTTGGGCAATAGGGCTCACCGACGAAATGTGGTGTGCGAGGTGAGGCGCTGATCCACGCTCCGGGTCAGTGCGGGTGCGCGTCGTGGCTGGGTTTCCGGCCGTTGCCGAGCATGCCGAGGACGACTCTGCGCGGCAGGTTGCGCGCTGCCGTGGCGAAGAGTGCGTTCTTCTTTCCGGAGATGACGGTGGGCCGTTTGCGGTGCCGTAGAGCGGTCAGGGCTGCTGCCACGACCTGTTCCGGGGTCTGCACCAAGCCGGCGGGTACGTCCTCGCCGGTGTGCGGCTGGGATTCCGTGGCTGTCATGCCGGGGCACAGGCTCATCACGTAGACGCCCCGGTCCTTGTGTTCGTACCAAAGTGACTCGGAGAACGAGGTCACGAACGCCTTGGTGGCGCTGTAGACGCTCAGATTCGGCACAGGCGCGAACGCCAGGGTGGAGGACACGTTCAGCAGTGCGTCGCCTGGTTCGGCCTGAGACAGGAAGAGGTGCGCGAGGGTGACCAGCGCCTCGCAGTTCAGGTGCATCATCGCGAGAGTCCGAGGGAGCGGGCCTGCTGCGAAGGCGCCCGTCACCGCGGTGCCGGCGTTGTTGACGAGCAGGTGGACGCGTTGGTTCGCGAGTACGTCGACGACCTGCTGCCGGCCGACGGCGGTCGCGAGGTCCGCTGCCAAGTGTTCGTGGTCCGGACCCAGTTCGCCTGTCAGTAACCGCAGCCTGTCCGGGTCGCGGGCCACGGCGATCACCCGGTACCCGGTCGCTGCCAGTTGACGGGCGAACTCCCGGCCGATCCCCGCGCTCGCTCCGGTCACCAGCGCGGTCCGTTGCTGCGGCCTCGGCCGGTCCGCCCTCCTCTGCGGCCTTGGGTCGGCCATGACGGTAGTCCTCTTGCTGGATGGGTGCGGGGCGCAGTTCACTGCGCGGCAGGCCTGGTCGCGGGCTGGAGCCTGAACGAGACGGCCTCCATCAGGCGCCTGCGCCGGGTCTTCTGGACGGCGGCGATCCGCCAGCGGCCGTCCTCCCCACGGACGACGGTGTACGTCGCGAGTTTGCCGAGCTTCTTCGGTCGGCCCTTGTGCACGTCGCCGCGGGTGACGACAACGGCGGTGTCGGAGCCGTAGAGGCGGATGTCGATGATCTCGACGGTCAGCCGCGTTCCTTTCAGGAAGCTGTCGAACAGGGCCTGGTGGGCGCGGCCGATGTCCTGGCCCCCGTGGTACACCGTGCCGGCGAAGGTCACATCGGTGGCGTCCCCGGTGAACTGTTCGCCGTAGGCGGCTCCGTCGCCGCGGTTCCAGGCGGCGCAGCTTTGCTCGAGGAGCGCACGGATCGCGCTGTGGTCGGGGCCGCGGCTGTGGTCCGCGGGGGTGTTCGTGGTCACTTCTCGGCCTCCGGCTTGGTCTTGGGGGAGAACAGGAACGAGATGCGCTCCATGACGCGCTGGCGCTGGGTGTTGTGGAAGGCGGCGATCCGCCACTGGTGGTCGGCTTGGCGGATCAGTGTGTAGGTCTGGGTCTTGGACAGGTCAGTCGGCTTCTTGCGGGCGCAGGTGTAGGTGTCGCCGCGACTGGTGACCACGGCGGTGTCGGGGCCGTAGAAGCGGATGCCGAGGAACGAGTCGGCGAGCTTGGTGTCCTTGAGGAACCCGCCGAACAGGGCGCGGTGGCCCTCCGTGATGTCGCGCCGTCCCTGGTAGTGGGTGCCCACGTAGCTGGTGTAGGTGGCGTCCGGGGTGAAGTGCTCGCCGTACGCGGTGGCGTCGCCCTTGGCCCATGAGTCGGTCAGCGAGCGCAGCGTGCGGCAGACGGCCCGGTGGTCCTCGGCGGTCGATGTCCCGGCTGCCGAGGCTGTGACGACGGGTGTGAGTGCGGTGCAGTCGCTCACCCCGAGGTTCTGCACGTCGGCCGTGGCGTCGAGCCACAGGTATCCGGCGCCGGCGGCCGCGACCAGTGTCAGTGCGGTGGCGCCCAGGACGATCTTGACGCGGCGGCGGTGAGGCGTGCGGGACGGTGCCGGGCCGGTGATCGGATCGGGCGACATGGTGCTGATGGCAGTCATGGTTCCCCTCGTGGTAACTTCTCCAGAGAAGTTACTTCTTCGAAGATTTCTCTTCTTTGAGGAAGAGATTAGGGAGTGGGGGAGTCCGTGTCAACGCCAGCCATGCGACCCGACGCGAGCCAGATCTACCGCCAGTACCTGAGTGCGGTGATGCTGCACGGCCACGCGAGCGCCCGAGCCTGTGACCTGGGCGCCACCGACCTCTACGCGCTGAACATCCTGCAGCTGGCGGGGGCGATGACCCCCGGTGAGCTAGGCGCTCGCACCGGCCTGACGACCGGGCCGACCACCCGCCTGATCGACCGACTGGAGCGGGCGGGCTACGTCCGCCGCGCGCCCGATCGCGGCGACCGGCGCAAGGTCATCGTTGAGCCGGTCAGCCGGCCCGCCGACCTCGACCACGTCATGGCCCCCGCCCGGCAGAAGATCGGCGAGATCCTCGGCGGGTACTCGCCCGAGCAGCTCGACGTCCTTTTCGACTACTTCGCCCGCGCAGCCCAGGCCTACCGGGAAGCAGCCGAGCAACTGCGCGCCAATGGCACCGCGGACAGCTGAACCCCGCGCCCTGGGTGGTGCGGTCGATCTGCCCGGCCACAGAGTCGTACTCGACGGCGGTGGCGCTCGGTGAACTCGCCCTCTGCGTAGGCGCGACCGCACGGGTCTCCTGCCGTCCCGCAGTGGCTCGATCACGCAGCTTGGGGCCGGGTGTTCGGTCCAGATGCGGCCCACCTGCGAGTTGAGTGTCCGACGAGGTCCGTCGCCCTACGGCTTCGACGGTACGACCGGCGCGGGCAGGTCCAAGGCGCGGGCGAGCGCGACGGTGACCGAGGTGGCGTGGTTGGGCAGGTGCTGTGCGGCCCAATCGGCAGCCAGCCCGAGGAAGTCGGCCAGGTCGCGCTCCGCTCCGACGAGCAGGTGGCGCAGCTCGGCGACGCGTAGCTCGATCACCGGGCTGTCGTCCTGCTCGGCGTCGACGGTCAATCGGAGCGTGTCGCCGAGGCGTTCGGCGAGCGGGGAGGGGGCATGGCCAAAGAAGGCCCCGCCGTCGCCTTCGACGACCTCTAGCCAGTCGCGCCGCTGCTCCAGCCCGTTGCAACAGCCGGGCAGCAAGGTAATGCCAGTGGCGGTGTCGGTGACCCGCAGGCCTCCGGGTGAGAGGGGGCCGTCCATGGTGAGCAGTCCGTGCAGGAACGCCCCGACTCCCGCGCGGCCTCCCGAGCCATTGTCAGGCAGTGCGTGTACGCCTTCGAGGTGGTCTGGGAGCGGGCCATCCCGCACGGTGAGTACGAGATCCGCTAGCAAGCGCGAGACAGGGGCTGACTGCGGTGAGCCCAGGAGTGCCTAGCCGAGTCGCTGATCAACCAGGCTCCACAAACTCCCGGTCTGATGTGGGGTTTTGGCGCATCTGTGGACGCATTGATGAAGACTTAACGGATGATAGGCATATCCGTGTGCTCCAGGCATGCAGCGCAGTGCTGCCTGGCGCGGTGGTATGCCTTCTCGAGCCCAAGCGACGTGTGGGATGCGGAGGAGTGATGTGACCGGTGGACTGAAGGGAGTGGCCTACGAGCAGTGGCAGACCACGCTTGAACGGGAGTTCTTCGGGCCGCACATGGCCGGCCACGCAGTGGTCTTCTACGTCGACGAAACTGCGGAGAGCACGCTCATGCATGGCAGCGGCCTGCTGGTTGAACTGGCTGACGCGGTAAGCGCGGAGCTCCACTGGGACCGGCCTCCTGAGATGTTCAGTCGGCTGCAGTGGCGGTGCCGTCACTGGGCGAGCGGGGACCAGAGTGATGCCCCGCCGGTTCTGCCGGTCCTCGCGGTTAGCGTGCTGGCAGCTTCCAAAATGGCCACGCAGGGGGATATTTCGTCTTCCAACTATTACGAGCGCCTGGCCGAGGTGTTCAGCGTCGGACCGCGTGAACGGGACAACCTGCGTTCCCACTTCAGGCCAGTTGCGGACATGTGGGAGTTGCTGGACACCTGGCTCATGACGAGAGGTGGCGAACGAGGCCACAGCACCGTTTCCGGGGACAGTCACTTGACCCGCATCGGATACCCCATCTCGCAGGCCCTGCTGCGTGAGCAAGATCGACGCATCCTAACTGCCTTCTTCGCGTCGACTGGCGTCAAACCCGGGAGTCCAGATGAATTCCCAGGCCAGGAGATCATCAGGCGCTTGAGACTCTGGACCGCGTCGCACGGGCACGGACTGTCGCGCCCACTCCTCAAGGTTCTGCACAGAGCTGGCGCCGCGCCAGAAGCGGCAGACAAGCGTCTGGTGCTGGCTGAGCTGCTCGAACGTCTCGTCGAGCACTGGGACGGCACACTGTACGAGCGTGGTCTCCGGGCGCGTCGGGTGTCTTCGCTGCGGCTTGTCCTTACGAAGCGGGCCCGTCAGCTCCACTGGGCGGCTGAGGCGGTACCTGGAATCCGGACGGCTTCAGTACGCCGCGACGGCTCAAGTGCGCACTGCTACGAGTTGTCGGATCCGTACGGCGGCTTCTACACAGGCCTCGAAGAACTTGACGTCAGCGCCCATCAGCTGACGCATGGACTTGTCCTCGACAATGAGGACCTCTACCTGGCGTGGGCACCCCAGTCGATTGTCTTCTTCGTTGAGGACGAGTACAGCGGCGATCTCGTCAGCGTCGGCACGTTCAGCCCTGGAGAGCCTCACACCCTCCTGGTCGCGAATAGTCAACTCGATGACGTGCGGTCAGTGCTGCGAGAGGTCGCCGACGATGAGCGGGTCGACGTGCGTAAAGCGCCTCTTGCCGGCTGGACGCTGATCAGAAACGTGGACCTGAAGGTTGCGGTTACTCCGGCGGCTCTGCTTAAGGGGGGTATGCCGCAAGCTGCGCACTTCGTGCCATCGACGCGCCGGGGTATCCGGTTCACGGGTGGCTTACGGATCGGCACGGAGCTTGGTCACCACCACTATCTCCAGGGGGGCATCCCTGACTGGCTGTTGCCGCGAGACATATCGCAAGGGGAAGTCACGCAGCAGGTGACGCTGAGCGGCGAAGACGGCAGTTACATCCATGACTTCCCGTTGCAGAAGGTACTCAGACCCTTTCCAGCGAGGCTCATGCCGCTCGATGACGGAACCTACCAAGTGACCACGCCGGATCAGGGCACGGCGACCTTCACCGTCTCCTCGGCACTGTGCGAGCGGGAGGCTGCAAGTGCCGGCAGCATTGCGCATCGCTGTGGAGCGTCCGCAGCGGCCGACGCGGCGAGCGTGAGACCCGAGGAGCGCGCGATCAGGGGCGCGAACGTACCTGAGCAGCTGACACTGCCGAAGACCCTGATGATCCCGCGGCGGGTGAAGGAGCTTGTGCTCATCGGCGCGAAGGGGGAGCCACTGCCGATGGATCTTCCTGATATCCCGGACTGGATGAGCGAGCGACTCCCGGGGGAGGCATACGGCTACTGCGCCGAGGTGACCATCCCTGATGGCTACATCTGGCTGATCCAACGCTGGCAGCACCGCACAACGGTGAGGAGGTTGGACCCGGGTGGGTCGGCATCTAAGCCAACCCCAGCAGCTGACGACATGGAATGGGCGGAAACGGTGCTGTCCGCAGCCTCAGCAGCAGCCGGACCTTTGTGGGACGCGTATGTCACAGCAGCGAGGGAGGTGCTGACGTGACCCGGCCACCACCTACCGACGTTGGCGGACTGCTGCTGCGGTGGGTCAGCGAGCTGGGCTCGGGTCAGGTTACTGACCTGAAGCGAGGCATCACTTGGCTGGCTCGCAGCGAGAACCTTCCCATTTCGTATGGTGCGGCGGGCCGGTGGGTCAGGGACTGCCAGGCGTTGGGCCACATCGATGTTGACTGGCCGTCTGGCCGATGGAGCGTGGCCCCAGGCGTGCTCACCAGGCTGCCGTCGGCCAGTGGCTTTGCCGCGCTCGTGGGGAGCCGCACAACCCGATTCGAAGAACGGGTAATGCGGGCAGAGTGCGACGACATCGAGTTGGTCAGAGTTCCCAGCTCGCTCCCTACGACCGATATCCCGGTGCCGGATACGTGGCTGGTGCAGTTCGAAGATTCCGCAAGGCTCGCAGAGACCGCGGCGAGGCTGGGAGTTGAGTACTCCAACTGCTTCGCCATCCAGGCCGCGGCATGGCTGCCCCCACTCGAACCCGGTTCCCTGGCAGCGGCGCCAGCCTCCGGTACCGCTGTGGAGAGATACGACTTGGAACTCGAGCCGTCAGTATTTGTGCCGACCCAGCGCTGGGAAGAAGACGGACTCTACCGCTTCAGGCGTGCCGACCACCGTGTTGTGTGTCAAATTCTCCACGAAGGCACATGGAAATCCGTATCGCTCGAGCGCGGTGTCTACCTAGAGCTGGATCGGCTGGGAGTTGAGCCCCGGAAGAATCTTCGCTGGTTCCAGGAGGAGGGGAAGGGGAGGGAGCGTTTTGGCCGATTGATTGTCGACTGGGGGAAACCTCTGCCGGATCTCCAGCGGCGCATTGCTGTCATGTGTACAGCGCTGCCACCTGAATTCGGTTCGAAATGCAGGACGATCACCTATCGCAATGTTCCTCGCGCCGTTGCCGAGCGCATTGCTATATCGCTCAAGCAAGAGCTTGGTGACAGGAACGACTAGGAGGAGCTTTCGAGTGTCCGGAGACGGTAACAACCTTGATATTAATGGGTCGTTTGAGCAACTGCGTGATGCACTGTTCCGCTACTACGACACTCCCTTTGGGCTGGCGAATCTGCAGCTCATGCGAGAGCGCCGCGATCTCCTTGACAGGGATGGAGGCGCCTGGCGGAGGCCGCTAATTGAGATCCGCCCGCATTACAAGTCCTGCGGAATGGACATCGCCGGGTCGGTGGCAGCGGCAGGAGCACCCGGAGAGCTTGCTGAGCTGATTAGCTCTGGGCTGATGGAAGGCATCGAGACGATGCACTCCCACCAGCACCAGTCCCTGGTGGCCGCTGTACGCGACGGCAAGGACGTAGTCATCACTGCTGGAACCGGTTCCGGCAAGACCGAATCATTCATGGCACCTGTCATGGCTGAGCTGGTACGAGAGTCCGAAGCCTGGGTGAACGGGACACCGGCGAATCCGGGGAAGTGGTGGTCGGGCGCTGGCGGCTCGTATGTTCCACAGCGACGCGGCGAGACTGGACACAAAGCAGCGGTGCGCGCGCTGGTGTTGTATCCGATGAACGCGCTGGTTGACGACCAGATGATGCGACTGCGCAAGGCCCTCGACAGCGATGCGGCGCGGCAGTGGGCTAATAAGTACCGCAACGGTCATCGGTTCTACTTCGGAAGGTACACAGGAGCTACCCCGGTGACCGGGGAGTCGAGGAACAAGCAGGCAGTCACGAAGCTCGGCACCCTGCTACGGGAAACCGAGAGGCGGTCGAACCGTGCCAGGGAGATTGCGGGCGAGGGCGGCGAGCAGTATTTCGTGCCGCGCGTGGACGGCGCCGAGATGCGGTCCCGATGGGACATGATTGACTCTCCGCCGGACATTATGATCACCAATTACTCGATGCTGAACATCATGCTCCAGCGGCCTGAAGAGGACGCGATTTTCGAGCAGACCCGGAAACGGCTGCGCGATGACCCGACAGCGAAGTTCACGCTGATCGTCGACGAACTCCACATGTACCGGGGTACGGCCGGCACTGAGGTCGCGTACCTTCTGCGCAACCTGCGCCACCGGCTGGGGATCGATGAGCGGCCGGAACAGTTCAGAGTGCTTGCTGCATCCGCCTCATTGGACCCGCAGCGTGACGGTGGATTTTTGGAGGAATTCTTCGGAGTTCCGCAGGACCGCTTTGAGGTGCTGGGCGGTGAACTCGATCTCCCGATGGCGGATACTGCCAACATCTCAAAGCATGCGGAGAGGCTGAGCAGGGTCGGTGAGTATCCATCCCCTGCGGAGACTGCCGAGGTGCTACGGGAAACCGCCGCGCACCGAGCTCTGGTAACGGCTCTCTATGACGGTAAAAAACTTGTCGCGCGACTGGACAGCGATGCTGCCGACATCCTCTTCCCGGAAGTGGATGAACAGTCAAGGGCAAGGGCCTTTCGTGGCCTCCTCACCGCTTTGAGGACCGCAGATGAACAAGTGACAGGGCTGCTCCCCAAACTGCGCGGCCACCTCTTCTTCAGGAACATCCCCGGAATCTGGGCTTGCTCGGATCCAGACTGCTCCGGAGTTGAGCGCATGGAGGGCGATGACCGGACGGTCGGCAAGCTATTCGCACGTCCGACTTCCCGGTGCAGTAGCTGCGCCTCCCGCGTCCTGGAACTGCTCTACTGCCAGAACTGCGGTGACGTGATGCTCGGCGGTTACGCTCCAGCTTCGGCGATCACGGCCAAGAGCTTTGAGGGTGGACTGCTGCCCGACGTGCCAGATCTGGAGGCACAGGCTGAAGGCGCGTCGCTGGGAGCGAGTGCGGCGAACTACATCGTGTACTGGCCGCGCACGCAGGAGCCTGTGATTGACGCCCCCGACTGTGCGTGGAGGAGCTCCTCTGAGGGCGGCGTACGGAGTGCCGAATTCAAGTTCAAGCGCAGCAAATTCAGCCCGCGTACAGGGCATCTGGCCAACTCCCGTGACCGGAGCGAGGCTACGGGTTGGTCATTTCACGTGACGGTCCCCCAGTCGCGAAAGAAGCAGCAGGCTCTCCGCCTGGAGCAGCTGCCCGCTGCCCCCACTCGGTGCCCTGCCTGCGGCGACGACTGGGAGACGCCCAGGATCAGGTCCGAAGTGCTTAGCTTGGGCGACAGGCGGCGGATGAGGACCCCTATACGTCCAATGCGTACTGGTTTCGAAAAGATCAACCAGGTTCTCACGACCAGCGTGCTGTCCGGGTTGGACCAGAAGAAGGCGGTTATCTTCTCGGACAGTCGCCAGGATGCCGCCAAAATCTCAGCCGGCCTTGGGCTTCGCCACTACCAGGACCTGCTCAGGCTGCTACTCGCTGAGCAGGTGGGCGGACAGGGCAGCCCCGCCGACGACGCAGAGCTTGTGCGGAAGTACTTCAAGCGTGAGGCAACCGTCGACACGCAAACTGCCACCGATGCGCTCGCTCGTATGCGCTCACGCGACAAAGACGCCGTGGTCGCACTCAGGGAGATCTGGAATGCAGACCCGATCGACGGAGTTCCTGACCCGGTTCGTGAGGCGGAGCTCCTAGCCCATCTCGGCAAGTATCTAAGCCTGAAGGCCCACTCAGTAGAGATCGAGGAGGCTCTTCTCACCCTCGGGGTGAACCCCGGCGGCCCCAAGGAAAGTCTGGAGCGGGTGGCGTGGCAGAGGGGGTCACCTGACCTATCCTGGGCTTCCCTGTACGACTGGAGCAGGAAGCCCGTGGATCCGAGGTTCGGGCTCGAGGGGCGCCAGGAGAATCTCCTGAGGAGCATTCAGGAGTCGCTCCGCAGCGAGATGCTCGGAGGCCTTTTCGGCAGCGCCGGAAGGGACTTCGAGTCGCTGGGCCTCGGCTGGCTGAGCCTCGCGTCGGACACTTCTCCTGTTGGTGCTGATACCTCGTCGGACATTGCGCTTGTGCGGGCCAGCCTTCGTGTTCTCGGCCACCTCCGCCGCTTTCAGGAACTGCGGGACGGGCGGGCTGAGCCGCCCGCACCTTTGCGGATCTTCTGGGAGGCTGTCGCCGCGGATCTAGGCCAGGATCCGGAGGATGTACGCCGCAGAGCTGAGCGAGCCTGGGGCGACGCCGTAGTCGATTACGTCATCAATCCAGAGAAGGTCAGTCTTCGGCCCGCTGGCCCGCACATGTGGGTCTGCGCGAAGTGCAAGCGTAAGCACTTGCACAGGGGAGTCGGTCTCTGCACGAAGCCCAAGTGCGGGCGCCTGCTCTCGTCGGAGCCGATACTAGTGAGCAGGGCGGATGACGACTACTACGCCTGGCAGGCGTCCGAGGGCAACGGCAGGTTCCGCCTTAATTGTGCAGAGCTGACTGGCCAGACGGATCGGCTTGACGCCCAGGCACGGCAGGCCCGCTTCCAGGAGATCTTCCTTGAGGGCACAGAAACCAAGGGGCCCGACAGCGTCGATGTTCTCTCCGTGACCACGACCATGGAAGCCGGCGTAGACATTGGCTCGTTGGCCATCGTGCTCATGGCCAACATGCCGCCTACCCGCTTCAATTACCAGCAGCGTGTAGGCCGTGCCGGACGTCGTGCCGCGCCGGTGGCGCTTGCGCTGACCGTTTGCCGAGGCCGTAGCCACGACGAGCACTACTTCCAGGCACCGGAGCGGATCACTAACGACGAGACGCCCGAGCCGTACCTCTCGACGGACATGCGTGACATCTATCAGCGCGTTCTCGCTGCTGAAGTTCTCCGCCGAGCCTTCGCGGCGGTCGGCGGTGCCGCAGCAGATGGGCAGGAACTCGACCTGACACGCAATGTGCATGGGCAGTTCGGCACCGTTGCTGACTGGGGTCGGGTACGCAAGGCCATCAGTGTCTGGATCGACGGACACCACCAAGTCATCGCAGGGATCGCCCGCGCATTGGCGGCCCATACCCAGGAACCGGAGAAGGCACAGGATGCCTGCCACTGGGTCCGGAGCAGCTTCGTCAGCGAGATCGATGAAGTCGCTGATGCCGGACATGGCCACGGAGATCTCAGCCAGCGGCTGGCCGAAGGGGGCCTGCTGCCGATGTTCGGCTTCCCCACCAGTGTCCGGTACCTCTACACGCGCAGGCCCAGCCGGGCCTACCCATGGCCGCCCGCCGGTGCAGTCGACAGGGGGCTGCCCATTGCGGTATCGCAGTTTGCGCCGGGCGCAGAGACGGTGAAGGACGGAGCGGTATATACGTCTGTTGGTGTCGTGAACTTTCGCCCTGCGGGACTCGATGCACAAGCTGTCCGCGATCCGATGGGTCCCGCGCGGCACATCGGAATCTGCCGCGCGTGCTCCCATGTGGAGGAAGGGATCACGCCGACGGTGTCGACGGAAAACGATGAGCCGTTGTCCTGCCCCGCGTGCACCTCAGCCGAGGGTGCGTACACGCATGTCGAGCTCCGTGAACCTGAAGGCTTTTTCGCACCCCCTAAGTGGCCCTACAAGCGCGACTTCGACGGGAACTTCTCCTGGCGGGCCCGCTCGCTCGCCCCCAGGACCGGCGCGAACCTCGAGACCGAAGCGCGTGAACGCAACGTCGGCCCAGAGAGTATCGCTGTCCATGCCGGCAAGGGACGCAGGTACGCTGTGAACGATAACGGCGGCAGCCTCTTCAGGCTCGCCCCCGTCCTGGCCACCAACATGTGGTCTGGCGCCTACGCCGAGCTTGGCGCGATCGAGCGGTCACCACTGATTAAGGTGCACGAGGACCAGGCGATCAGCGTGGCGCTCGGTGCCACCCAGCGGACTGATCTGTTTCTCTTCGGCCCGCGTGAGCCCGTCTTCCGCGAATACGGATACCGGCTCGACCTGTCGCCCGTGCCGCATGTCAATGGCTTCCCCGACGACCGTACGGGCCGTAAGGCAGCCTGGTACTCGCTGGCAGCCCTGCTGCGGAAGTCCGCTGGGGTGCTGCTCGACATCCAGCCGTCTGAGATTGCCGCCGGGATCCATGGCGCGGTGACCAAGGACGTTGGAGCCAGGGTCTTCGCTTTCCTCTCCGACACCCTCGACAACGGTGCCGGCTACTGCACGCACCTCGCGGAGCCAGACACGTTCGGCCAGTTGATGGCGGTCACCGATGCCATGCTGGCAAAGCTCAGGGAAGGCAGCCACGGAAGTGAGTGCAGGGGCTCCTGCTACGACTGTCTGCGCGACTACACGAACATGGCCTACCACCCGCTTCTCGACTGGCGGTTGGCCGCCGACCTGCTGAAAATCATGCGTGGCGACAGGCTTGACCTGGACCGCCAGAACGCAACCATCTTGCTGACGAACTGGGCCGCCGACACGGAAGAGGCGGGGGCGGTGATGGAGCTTGAGAGCCACCCGGTGGTGCTCTTCGATGGGCGGGTCGCGGTTGCCGTGAAGAACCCCTTCGAGATGGTTGGCGAGCATCTGGAGAGCAATAGGATTATGAAGTTCGGCGACGAGATTGCTCAGCAGGGATGGGACGTTGAGGAGGTCGTCTTTGTTGACGACTTCCTGCTGGAGCGGGTGCCTTCACGGTTCACTGTCCAGCTGCGTGACTTCCTGGACCAGTAGCTGGCCCATCCAGAGTGCCCTACTGCAGCCTTGGCTGCAGCAGGGCTGCCTCGGTGGGTCAGCCGAGCTGTCCCTTCTGCACAGCGCTGATGAACCCGGTCCATGCTGCGGCTTGCACCCGTAGCTGCTGCCCGCGCAGCTGCTTGCTGTCGCGCACGGCTGTGCTGCCTTCGATGAAGGCCGTTTCCACGCACTCGGTCTCATTGCCGCCGCTGTACGTCGACTTGAACCAGGCGGAGTTTGGAATCTCAGTGCTCGCTCGTCGCATCCTTCAGGTCCTCCTTGGCACGGCTGATCAGCTCCCGTGATGCCTCGATGTCCAACGCTTGTGCGCGCAGGTATTCGAACGCAAGCCGGTAGCGGTTCAGTTCCGCCTCCTTCTCCATGAAGACGGAGCCGATGTGAAGGTCGACGTACACCACATCAAGGGAGGGCTCGGCGCCGCCGAGGATGACGAAACTGCCGAGGGCTGCGCAGTGTGCGCCAAGGGCGAAGGGCAGGACCTGAAGTGTGATGTTTCCTGACCTGCCGACGGAGAGCAGATGGCTGAGTTGCTCATGCATGATCTCGGGGGAGCCCATGACGCGGCGGATGACGGATTCATCGAGGATGGCCCAGAGGTGAGGGGCCTTGGGGCGGGTGAGGATCTCCTGGCGCCGCATGCGGATATCCACAAGGCGTTCGATCTCTTCAGGCGATCGGCGCATCTCGTTGGCCTGCTGTAGCGCGGTGGTGTAACTCCGGGTCTGGAGCAGGCCAGGTACGTACACACAGGAGAAGTGGTCCTCGCGCACAGCCTCGTCTTCGAGGGTGAGCATCAGGTTCATCGTCTCCGGGATGTGGTCAGCAAATGAGCTCCACCACCCCTGCTGCTTCGCATCCTTGGCAAGAGCGACAATGGCCGTGCGCTCAGAGCCACTTGCTCCGTACTCACGGCAAAGAGCATCGACCACCAGCCATTTGACCGGCCCCTCGGTCGTCTCGTACCGGCTGACCGTGGCTTTGGAGACCCCAACGAGCTGACCGGCTTCCTCCAGAGTCATCCCCTTGCGGGCACGCAGCTTGCGTAGCGTTGCGCCGAGGTGGCGTCGGCGGGTCGTGGCCCTCGCTGGCATGTGGGTTCCTTCCAGTCCGGCCGGAACACTGACCGGCTGCCCCAATGAGGCTAGATGGGGGCCGAGTTGACGTACTACCAGATTCACTCGATCCATTCGCGTGAGAAGTTACACAGTGAGACTTCTCGATGTCATACTCGCACCGAGCGCTACGCAGTGCAGTCGTACGGATACGGCAGGCGCAGCACTGATGTGGCCAGGGAGGGAGTACCGGCATGACTAGTCGCGGCAACGCTCAGACTCCACACCGATACGTGATTCCGTTCAGGGCGTACCCCGACGTGTTGTCCAGCCTCCGGCGGGCCGTGAGGGCGGAGCTGCGCCCCTGGGGCCTGGCAGGTCTAGCGGATGAGACTGAGCTCGTAGTGACCGAGCTCGCGACAAACGTGGTCAAACACGTGGGCACGGGAAGTGCTGCCACCCTCGTCCTCGAGCTGCACGCTGCCTGTATCCGCGTGGAAATCCACGACACGAGCTACAAGGTTCCGGTCCTCGCTGAGGAGGGGTGGCCGTCGGAGTGTGGCCGCGGCCTCCACTTGCTGTCCGCGATGGCGCGCGACTGGGGCACCCTCGTGACGGCATCGGGGAAGGCGGTCTGGTGCGAGCTTTCGGTCGCCGGAGACGGTGCGTGCACTCGTATTCAGCGAGCTAATGCGGTCCTCGGCGACTACCGGGAGCTGGCCGGACCGGCGGTCGCGCCGTTGCTCAGCTGCCCGCGAGCCTACGAGGAGACAGCGGTCAGTCTGATCGCTGACCTGCTTCATTGGCTGGCTGCCCAGGGGGCTGTCCCTGACGATGTGCTTGACCGAGCGCAACTGAAATACGAAGCCGAGCTGGATGCTGCCGCGTGAACACCGAGGTGGTGGCCGGGCCCGTCCTGGCCGGAGCGGGTCGTGCTGTCTCGGCCCCCAGGAGTGCACGGGTGAGCCAGGGTTCTCCGGAGCGGGCCTCGCGGCAAGTGTGTTGCCACCGGAATTCACGACCGCCCAGTCTGGTCTGGCGACGACGGGATACTGGGCTGCTCGAGTTTCTCGACGTGCGAGATTCTGCGGTCCAGTGCGAGCGGTCGCCCCTGCGGAGTGCTCGACGGCTGTTGCACAGCCTGCACACAGGCTGGCAGCAGCTGGCCAAGGGGCCGTGCAGGCTCACGCGTCGCGGGCAATATCGTAGGCGTGTCCGCTGTCACGTGTGGGTCGGTCGGGGCGCGATGATGTGTGACGCAAACTTGGAGGCGGTCGCGTTGTCAGTGGGGTCTGTCACCCTCTGTGATGACTGGTGCCAATCGGCACCAGTCGGGCACGTCTGGAAGGAGGGTGCATGACCAGCACCGAGAGGAAGTTCACCTCGGTTGAGATTTGCGCTGGGGCGGGTGGGCAGGCGCTAGGCTTGCACAATGCGCTGTTCAAGCATCTCGCGCTGATCGAGATCGACCCCAATGCGATCGCCACCCTCGAGAAGAACGTGCAGGGCAACGCGGAGTGGGCGGGCTGTGAAGTGCTTCAGGCTGACCTCACGAAGGTCAAGCCGGAGGAGTTGAGCAAGAGACTGCAGCTGGATCCTGGAGATCTGGATCTATTGGCCGGCGGGGTCCCATGTCCGCCGTTCTCCGTCGCCGGGAAGCAGCTGGGGCCGGACGATGAGAGGGACTTGTTCCCGGACATGCTCAAGCTTGTCCAAGAGCTGGAGCCCAAGGTCGTAATGATCGAGAACGTCCGGGGGCTGCTGGAGCCTGAGGAGAAGTTCCGCGAGTATCGCAGGTCGATCCTGGGGGAACTCGAGTCCCTGGGCTACGGGAAGTGCTACTGGGACGTCCTGGAAGCCAAGGACTATGGGGTCCCGCAGCTCCGTCCGCGCGCCATCCTCGTGGCGATGAAGAAGGCGTACGTTCCGTTTTTTCCGACTCGGAAGCCGAAGGCGCTCCCCCTGGTGACAGTCGCGGCGGCGCTGGAGGACTCCATGCGCGAACGCTTTAAAGACGTCGACGACCCGCGGGCCGACGAGAGGCTTGAGCGGTGGCTGGAGATGGCGTCGAGAGGCGTTGCCCCCACACTCGTCGGTGGCTCAAAGAAGCATGGCGGCGCGGACCTCGGCCCGACGCGGGCCAAGAAGGCCTGGGAATACCTGGGTGTGTGCGGGCTCGGTGTTGCGAACAAGCCGGAGGACATGGAGCGCCTGAATAGCAAGGAGCGTGATCTCTTTGCGGCTGCGGGCCCTAAGCTCACGGTGACCCAGGCGGCACTTATCCAGGGATTCCCGAAGGAATGGGAATTCACGGGCAAGAAGACCGCAGCGTACCGGCAGGTGGGGAACGCCTTCCCGCCGCCGGTCGCTCAGGCGGTGGGCGAGCAGATCAGGGAAGCACTCGAGGCGGCCATGAAGGCCGGGGTCAAGGCGCCGGTGCGGCAGGAGCGGGCCAAGGTCGGGGAGCTGAACAGCGGAGAGCTGTTTAGCATGGCCGATCTGTCAGCCCCCGTCATTCCGGAGCCGACTGACCGTCGCAGCGATCGTGAGGGCGCAGTCGTCGGGTGACTCGTGCTCCCAGAATCGGAGCACGGTCCACCCGGCCGCGCGGAGGCGCTGGTCAGTGTCAAGGTCACGGGCCATATTGCGCGTGACCTTGCCCGACCAGTAGCTGGGGTTGGTCTTGGGCGGGACGTAGTGCTCGGGGCAACCGTGCCAGTAACAGCCGTCGATGAAGACCGCGACCTTCGATGGGCGGAAGACCAAGTCGGCCGTCCGGCGAAGATCGGGTAGCGGCCTGGCCGCTACCCGATAGCGCAGACCTTGCGCGTGAACGAGTCGTCGGATCAAACGCTCAGGCGCCGTGTCCCGGCTGCGGATAGCCTGCATGTTCCGGCGACGGGCAGCCGAAGAGGCCCAGGAACCTGGCGGCGGCTCCCAGTCGCTGCCACTGCTGCTACCCATCCTTTGGAATGCCCGCCCTCTCGAGAATCCGCTGCTTTTCACCCGTGGTGAGTGCCTTGCTCCGTCGGACCTTGTTTCTCACTATAGCGGGAATCATGCCGAAGTCTATTTCGAGAGAACGAAGTTCGTAGACATTGATTCCTTCCAGCTCGTACCAAGCGAGGTCGAATCCGAGCTCGCGCAGCTCACGGGCTCTCCGCTCGGTGTGCACATCGTCTGCAGTCACAATGCGCAGCATTGCTGAAGGTACCGGTTGCGCCAAGTTCTCTTGAAGTAAGGAGAAGAGGCGCTCGTGAGTCTTGCTGCCATATGGACTCTTGAGAAGATTCGCCGGAACGATGTCTACATAACGAGCAGTCATCTCCTTCTGAATTTCTGTATGCAGTGCCCGGAACTTCTGGTTCTCAGGCGGCAGGTGCATCAGCATTCGGGACTGTATAGCTCGCGCGGTGATGTCCTTGGCGTACGTGTAGGCCTCGAACAGCGACTGAGGGTTCCCCGGGTCTGGATTCACTTGATCTGTAATCTCCGAAAGGAGGTTCTTCAAGGCATGCCGTGCATCCGGCTGGAGCTGGCGCCACAGATCCTCAGGCGACTGCTGACTGGTCACGGGGTGACTCCGTTCTTCAGGTGGGCGTGGTTCACGGCCTGGCTATTGATCGTCTGTCCGCTCGAAGTCCAGCTGTCGGGCGGCAAGCTGCTGAAGGATTTGCCTGTCGTGGCGCGACGCACTTGTGACGGTCTGAGCAAACCAAGGCGCTATCCACGATGAACTCCGGTAGGGCCATTCACCCAGGTGGAGACGGCGTCCGGGCAGCCACGTAGGAGCCGGCTGTATCGCCGAGCGAGTCGCCGGTGCTACGGCCACGTCTGGTTCGTCGTCGAAGCGCGGGCGCCGGCCCAGCTGTGCGGTGACGCCGATCAGCCACCAGGTGAACAGCAGGCGAGAAGCCGCGTCATTGATGTTGTCCAGAAGGGATTCATCCAGGACTGCAGCATCGAATGCCGCTGCGATAAGTTCTTGCCCTGGCTGAACATGGACGGCTTCCTGCTCTGAGATCACAACCTCGACGAGATGCTTGGCTGCGCGGTCGATCTCTGCATAGGTCTCGTCGGCGATCTCCGCGTCCAGAAAGCGGTTCACGCCTCGGTAGAACTCACCTGGTGTCTCGATCCGCAGTTCGGCCGCCGTGCGCGTCCTCAACTCGCTTGCCAGAGAAGGCCAAGGACGGGAACTCAAGCCGTTGCCGGCTGGCTGGTACCAGTCGTCCTTCGTGTCATTGGAGACGAACAGCAAATGGGAGCGCTCTGGCGAGTCCGCCATATGCCCGATCGTCTCCTCCCAGAGGAGGAAGTCACCGGACGAGGAGAGTGGTGTCCCTTTTCCTTCGTCAGCGAAGCCTGGCGGGATGCGGTTAGGGAACCTGTACGACGAGGCTTCATCAACGCGCCGCCGGAGCTCGGCAGGATCGGGTGGCTCGGCGATCTTGTCGCCGAATAGTGCAGCCACTTGGGAGAGTACGGGGTCACCCCTGTTCACGGATGAAATGGCAAGGTCGTACTCCTTGAGCCTTTGGACGTGATTGCCGAGGGCTTTGCTCCACTCACCATGCAGCGCCCTAACGGCCTCATCGGAGATCTCAGATTCAAGTGCTTCCTTGGCCGTGGCGTCCTGTGCATACTTGATCAACAAGTCTTGGACAAGCTTCCGCGCGTCCACAATCGCCGTGCGTGCCTCTCCGAGCTTCTTCTGGAGAGCTTTGGAGGCATCTTCCAGGGCCTTCTTCCTGCCGATGATGATGCGATGGCGGTTCTGGACAAACTCGAGCCCGACCTGATGTGGGAGCCACAACCGATGCTGCACACTCCGGAGGGCTCCCATGACCTGTTCACGGGCAACAGGTGTGTATTCATAGAGGCTCAGCAGCACGTTGGTATCAAGTACGACGGTCCCCTGCCTGAAGAACTGTTCCCGTTCAGGTCCGTCCTCGGACGGGCTGTTCTGAATCCAGTCCCGGTACTGCCTGATCAGCGGGTACTCGCCGTCCGGGCCGTCCACTGGTCAACTCCTCTGCGTAGAAGGGGGATCGCTGGAGTGGATGATCCCACTACCGTATGGCTTGTGGCTTGGTAGGAGAAGATCGCACGTGCGCGAGTGACCAGGCCATCCAGAGTCCGGCAGGCCATCGAGACTGATGTGGCATGGCGAGGGCCGACTTCGGGGGTGAGCGCACGCTGTCGTGTCAGTTTCGCCGGTCGGCTCTAGCGGGATGGGAGCTTAGGGGCCGGAACGTCCTCGTTTTCCCCATCGCCTACTGCGACCCAATGGCAACCGTCAAGCTCAACAGATGGGCGGTCGTCATGATGAGGCTGAGCTCGTGCGACCTGGAAACTGACGAACTCGCCTTTCTCTGGGATAGGTCCCCCCAGCGCCTGAGCTACGGCTCGGTGGTTCGCAGAGTCCCCGGGGATGATGATGCCCTCCTGTCGAAGGGCTGGCCGTGCTCGCGTCCCGCTCTTGTCGTCGCGGACACGAGCCATGTAATCGTGCTGCTGGCCCAGAGTTCTCACGACATTGCGATCGATCCGGCGTCGCTGGACGCGCCGGAATAGCTCGTTGATCCTCCGTTGCCCTGATGTAGGCGCGAGGATCGCATCTCGTATATCTGAATCCAGATGCAGCAGAAGATTTTCCTTCAGTGGCTCTCTGCGCCAGAGCCACGTGATCATCGACCGGTGGGCTTGCGTGAGCCTGAACTTCCCATCGCGATTGCCCTTCTTGGTGATGTTCCCGCTCGTTGTCAGTCTCTTGCGATCCGCGCGGAACAAGCCGGCGCTCCAGAGACCCTGGTGGTCGTCAGCCCAGACGACGAGGCAGATCTCATCCAAGGCTTCCGGCGGGATCATCCAGCCGAATTCCTTCTGCGAGAACTTGCAGTCCACCTCAATGCCTTCGATCAGGTAGTCCATGTCCTGCCCGCTGAGGAAGTCGAACTCCCGCAGCAGATTGATCTCTACCAGCGTGCCTGCGTGCGTCTTTTCGGTCTTGTGAAGGTCGTTCCAGTCGAAGCGTCCCGTGTGCTCCCCGTCGAGCAACTGATCAATGGTGTCCCGGAGGACCTGGCCGAAGCGCTGGCCGTTTGGGTCGCGCGCCATCAAGTACTGGTGAACCAACATGAGTTGAGGATCATCACAGACGCCAGGTGCAGGTCCCGGCGGGTCGAACAGGGTCACTCACGGCTCCTTCTGAGGACAACTGGGGATGCCTCAACGGCACGCTTGGGGACTTGTGGATCTCGCAGGTTTGCACGACACATCGAAGTCCCCGAGCGGCGTCGGCGCGTGCGTTCAGCGGGTGCAGGCAAAGAGGCTCCATAGAGCGCGAGGCGCAGGGCGCAGTGGCAGGAGGCGCCCAGGTCAACAGTCAGTCGAGAGCCTCACGGCTGATTCGGCCCCCCGTGGCAGTCCCTGTACGCAACCCCCGACCCGCACCAGCACGCCGCCCCCCTCGACGGAGGCCACGCCACCGCCCGGCCCCTGGCCGCCAGCGTCGTTGCGTACTGCGGGAGCAGGTCCGCGTTCGACGGGGAGGACTGTTCCGAGGCTGCGAAGGCCTCGTACGACGGGACCGTGCCCGTCACGATGCCCAGGTTGCCCGTGCCTGTGGCCGACAGGTCGCGCAAGGATGCCTCGAGGTCCGTCAGGTGGGCCTCGTGGGTCGGGTATTCGCGTTCCAACTCGGGGTAGGCCGCGAGCAGTTCGTCCAGCTCGGGCTCCGGCCAGTGGAGGACCGCCACCGGGAAGGGGCGAGACAACTCCGAGCGGTAGGAGCCGAGTTCGGAGCGGAGGCGGGCGATTTCTGCCTGGAGTTCGGCCGGGTTGTCGGAGCCCAGGGCCCACAGGCGCTTCGGGTCGTGGAGTTCGTCCAGGGAGATGTCTCCCGGGTGGACCCGGTCCGCCAGGGCGTCGCGGTCGTCGTGGGGGAGGCCCAGGAGGCGGCGGACGCGGTGGCGGCCGGCGAGGAGGGACTGGGTGGCGTAGGGGACCTCGTCGTCGTCCGCGGGGAGCAGCAGGTCCAGGGCCGTGGTGAAGCAGTCGTGGGACGCCTCGAGCTCGTCGTGGGACTCCAGCGTCTCCGCGATGATCTCCCAGGGCGCCGCGTCCGCCGGGGCCGCCGTGCGGATGCCGTTGATCAGGGCGCGGGCCTCTGCCTCGTGGCCGTACTCCCACAGGTTCGCCGCCTGGAGGGCCTTGATCAGCAGGGTGTGCTCGGAGTCCGTGGCGAGGAGGCGGTCGTAGAGGGCGGAGGCGCGTTCGCGGTCGCCTGCCAGCTCAAGGTGGGCCGCGGCTTGGAGAAGCAGTTGCTCGTCGTCCTCGGGGTACCGCGCCGCGGTACGCATCAGGCGCTCGGCTTCGGCGATGTGATCGGCAGGCGTGTCGGGGCGCATGGTGGACACCGTACTGCTGTACGGCGGTTCGGCGGGATGAAGCCCGTGCAAGCCCATACGAGCAAGCCCATACGAGAGGGCTGATGAGTAGCGGCGTACGGATCTGGTGACTTCGGCGATCAGCACCTATCGTGCGCCCGTGCGTGAGCGGATGGCGGTCGTCGTGCAGGGGCGCGGCTCGCGGAGGCGGGCCACGCTCGCCCGTGGGCTGTGGGCGGGCGCCGAGGTCGCCGTCACCCTCGGGGTCGTCGTGCTCCTCCTCGTCGTACACCAGCTGTGGTGGACCAACCGGCAGGCCCGCGAAGGCGCCGAGCACAAGGTTCAGGCCCTGGAACGGGAGTGGGGCGGTCCAGCAAGTGAGGAAGGGGATACTTCGGGAGGGAATGCGGAGGTGTTTCCCGAAGCTGATGCGTCGCGTGAGCCTGGAAGCCCCGACTCAGACCCCGACTCCGGTCCATCCAGCCCGCCGAGACCCCGCTGGGACCAGGCATACGCCGTCCTGCGCATCCCTCGCCTCGGTGTCGTCGCCCCCGTGGCCCAGGGCATCGCCAAGCGGGGAGTCCTCGACAAGGGGTACGTCGGGCACTACCCGGGGACCGCTCAGCCCGGCGAGGCCGGGAACTTCGCCGTCGCCGGGCATCGCAACACCCACGGCGAGCCCTTCCGCCACATCAACCGGCTCCGGGACGGTGACCAGGTCCAGGTCGAGACACGGGACGGGGTGTACCTCTACGTGGTCGACGCCTCGCTGGCGCAGACCTCCCCCCGCGACACGGGAGTGATCTCCCGCATCCCGCGCAGCATCGTGAAGCCCTCCGCCGGATACAGCGAGCCCGGCTACTACCTCACCCTCACCACCTGCACGCCCGAGTTCACCTCCACATACCGGCTCGTCGTCTGGGGGAAGCTGAAGTCCATGCGGCCCCGCCAGAGCTAGCAGCCGTCGTGTATAACGGCTGGAGGGTTCGAGGACCCATCTGAACGATCTGAGAGGAGGAGCGGGCATGGGACAGCGTCGACTGCTGCAGTCGGTTCGGCCCGCCGCGCTCCTGCTTTTCCTCCTCGTCGAAGTCCTCCTCATCGACGGCGGCAGCCTCACCGCCGCGCTCGCGCTCGCCGCGACCGCCACCGCTGCCGCCGGTTCCGCGCTCGTCGTCTGCGCCGTCATCAGCGCGCGCTGTGCGCCCGTCGTGCCCCGCACCCGGGTCCGCACCGCCATCCGCGACCGCGAGCAGCGCACCGCCTTCCTGCCCCAGCGCGATCCCGACGCGAAGGGGCGGACCAGGCCCCGAGCGCCCGGCCGTGCCCTCCTGACGGCCGCGTAGGGAACCCACTCGTACACACCCCTCGCGGGCGTCATGCCGACGTATGTCCTCATCCCGGCACGACGAGACCCTCGGAGGGCTCACCCATGTCCGTTTTCGCCAGCCTGGTCGCACAGCTCGCCGACCTGCTGCAGCCGCTGTTCCACGCGTCCGCCACCGCCGCCGCGATCATCCTGTTCACCGCGCTCGTACGGCTCGCCGTGCATCCCCTCTCGCGGGCGGCCGCCCGCGGGCAGAAGGCCAAGGCCAGGCTCTCGCCGCAGATCGCCGAGCTGCGCAAGAAGCACGCCAAGAACCCGGACCGTATGCAGAAGGCGTTCATGGAGCTGCACGCCGAGGAGAAGGTCTCGCCCCTCTCCGGTTGTCTGCCGAGCCTGCTGCAGCTGCCCGCTTTCTTTCTCATGTATCACCTGTTCTCCAGCGTGCGGATCGGCGGCGAGCCGAACGGCCTGCTCTCGCACACCCTCTTCGCCGCGCCCCTCGGTGACCGCTGGTCCGACGCCCTCGCGCACGGCGGGGTCTTCGGCGGGGCCGGGCTGGTGTACCTCGTGCTCTTCGCGATCGTCGCCGCCGTGGCGACGTACAACTACCGGCGTACGAAGCGGCAGATGGCGGCCGCGCCCCTCGCCGCCGACCAGCAGATGCCCGGCATGGGGGCGATGGGCGCGATGACGAAGGTCATGCCGCTGCTCTCCTTCTTCACGCTGCTGACCGTGGCGTGGGTGCCGCTGGCCGCCGCGCTCTACATCGTCACCAGCACGATCTGGACCGCTGTCGAGCGGGCGTTCCTCTACCGGGACATGCCTGTCGCCGGCGCGCTTGCTACTGCCGCGTAACGGTCCAGGTTGTGAACGGGGTCTTGCGGAGTGGTCTGACGTCTTGGAGGATCGGCCAATCCTCCGATCCTCCCGATGGCCGCTACCCATCGTCGGGGCTCGCACTCGACCAGGGGAGATTGACCATGAAGCTGCTGCGTGTCGGCACTGCGGGCGCCGAGCGACCGGCCCTGCTCGACCAGGACGGTACGACGCTGCGGGACCTGTCCGGCCTTGTCACCGACATCGACGGGGAGCTGCTCGCCGACGCGTCCGCCCTCGCCCGGATACGGGCCGCGGCGGACGCGGGCGGGCTGCCCGTCCTTGAGGCCGACGGCCTGCGGACGGGGGCGCCGGTCGCCCGTATCGGCAAGGTCGTGTGCATCGGGCTGAACTACCACGACCACGCCGCCGAGACGGGCGCGGACACCCCGGCCGAGCCGGTCGTCTTCTTCAAGGCCGCCGACACGGTGATCGGGCCCAACGACACCGTGCTGGTGCCGCGCCGCAGCCGCAAGACCGACTGGGAGGTCGAGCTCGCGGTGGTGATCGGGCGTACGGCGCGCTATATCGAGGACACCGAGGACCCTCTGTCGTACGTCGCCGGGTACGCGGTCGCGCACGACGTCTCGGAACGCGAGTTCCAGATCGAGCGCGGCGGTACCTGGGACAAGGGCAAGAACTGCGAGACGTTCAACCCGCTGGGCCCCTGGCTCGTGACGGCGGACGAGGTCCCCGACCCGCAGGTGCTGAGCCTGAAGCTGTGGGTCAACGGCGAGCTCAAGCAGAACGGCTCCACCGCGGACCAGATCTTCCCGGTGGCCGAGGTGGTGCGCTACGTCAGCCAGTTCATGACCCTGTACCCCGGCGACGTCATCAACACGGGGACGCCGGCGGGTGTGGCCCTCGGGCAGCCGGAGCCGAAGCCGTTCCTGCGGGCGGGCGACGTGGTGGAGCTGGAGGTCGACGGGCTCGGGCGGCAACGCCAGGAGCTCAAGGACGCCTAGGGCGTGTTTGAGAACTCGCGCCTGCCCCGCGACGCCTGGCACGCACACTCGCGGTGTTGTCGGAGTCGCCCAAGTACGTCCAGTACGAGGGCGACCCTCCGCCTTGCGATTGCACGCACCAGACGCCGCGGGGCCCGCCCTACGGGCGTACGGCGCTACTTCTCAAACACGCCCTCGCCCGCATGGACAGCCCGGCGCGGGGTTCGGGACCGGTCCCGTATCCCCGCGCCGGAGTCAGTGACCGCCTCGGTGGGCGGAGATGAAGCGCTCCAGCGCCTCGACCACCATGGCGTGATCCTCGGCCTGCGGCAGGCCCGAGACCGTGACCGTACCGACGACGCCCGCGCCCTCGACGGTGATCGGGAACGAGCCGCCGTGTGCCGCGTACAGGTTCGGATCCAGGCGCGAGGAGTCCTCGAAGGTCGTGCCCTTGGCGCGGTGGCGGGCGCCGACGAGGAACGAGCTCTCGCCGTAGCGCTCGACGACCCGACGCTTGCGGTCGATCCACGCGTCGTTGTCGGCGCTCGACCCCGCCAGCGCGCAGTGGAAGAGCTGCTGCTTCCCGCGGCGGATGTCGATCGCGACCGGGGCCTCACGCAGGTGGGCCATTTCGACCAGCAGGCTGCCGAGCGCCCAGGCGTCGTCGTGGGTGAAGCGGCGCAGCGCCAGCTTGCGTTCCTGGGCCTCGATCTCCTCGACGGTGAGCGGGGCGGGGATGGGGACCGTCATGCCGGGACCTCCACGGTGATTCCTTCGCGTGCGGAGCGGCGGGCGGCCTCCAGGATGTCCAGCGCGTCCGCCGCCTCGTGGGCGGTGACCGGCGGGGGCGTGTCGTCGCGCAGGGCGACGGCGATCGCCGCGTAGTACGCGGGGTAGTCGCCCGGGGCCGACTCGACCGGGCGCCCGCCGTCGCCCGCGCCGATCCGGCCCCACTGGGACTCGGGCTCGACGCCCCATGCGTCCTTGTCCCCGGCCGGGCGGACGCCGTCGCGCAGGGCCGCCTCCTGCGGGTCGAGGCCGTACTTCACGTATCCGGCCTTCGAGCCGAGTACTCGGAAGCGGGGGCCGAGCTGGGCGGTCGTGGCGCTCATGTACAGGTGGGAGCGGACGCCGCTCGTGTGCGTGAGCGCGATGAAGGTGTCGTCGTCGGTCTTGGCGCCGTGGCGACGTACGTCCGCCTCGGCGTACACCCGCTCGACCGGGCCGAACAGGGTCAGCGCCTGGTCGACGACGTGGCTGCCCAGGTCGTACAGCAGGCCGCCGATCTCCTGCGGGTCGCCCGACTCGCGCCAGCCGCCCTTGAGCTCGGGCCGCCAGCGTTCGAAGCGGGACTCGAAGCGCTGTACGTCGCCGAGTTCGCCGGCCGCGATCAGCTGCATCAGAGTCAGGAAGTCGTTGTCCCAGCGGCGGTTCTGGAAGACGGAGAGCAGCAGGCCGCGGTCCTCGGCGAGGGCGGCGAGCTCACGCGCCTCGGCGGCGGTGCCGGCGACCGGCTTGTCGACGACGACCGGGAGACCGGCCTTGAGGGCGGCGGTGGCGATCGGGACGTGGGTCTTGTTGGGGGAGGCGATCACGATCAGGTCGAGCTCGTCCGTGCGGTCCCCCAGCTCGTAGGGCGAGTCCGCGAAGCGCACGTCGGGGAACTCGGCGCGGGCCTGCTGCTGCCGCTCCGGGTTCGAGGTGACGATCGTGTCGAGGGCGAGGCCCTCGGTGGCGGCGATCAGCGGGGCGTGGAAGACGGACCCCGCCAGGCCGTAGCCGACGAGTCCGACGCGAAGCGGGGTGCGGGTGCCGGTACCGGTCATGTCTTCCACTTAAGCAACGGTGTTGCCAAAGTGCAAGCGCAGAGGACAATGGGATCCGTGAAGCCCATGAACCGAACCATCAACGGAGCGAATCTGCCCGCGCTGCGCAGCCACAACGCCGCCCTGGTGCTCGATCTGCTGCGTACGGCCGGTGAGCTCGGCATCAGCCGGATGGAGCTGGCCGAGCGCACCGGGCTGACACCGCAGGCGGTCAGCAAGATCACCGCGCGGCTGCGGGAGGCGGGGCTGGCGGCGGAGGCGGGCCGCCGCGCGTCCACCGGCGGCAGACCCGGCACGGTGCTGCGCCTGGTCCCCTCGGCGGGGCACGCCGTGGGCCTGCATCTGGACCGCGACGAACTGACGGCCGTCCTGCTGGACCTGTCGGGCGCCCCGGTCGCGGTGCGCACCGCTCCTCTCGACCTCGGCGCGGGGGCGGGCGCGGTCGTGGAGCGGGCGGCGGGCGAGGTGGAGGCGCTGCCCACGGCGGGCGGGCGCGTCCTCGGGGTCGGCGTCGCCATGCCGGGGCCCCTCGATCACGCCACTGGCATCGCCCATCGCGTCACCGGGTTTCCCGAGTGGGACGGCTTCCCTCTCCGGGATGCCCTTGCCGTCCGGCTCGGGCTGGCCGTCGTACTCGACAAGGACACCAATGCCGCCGCCCTCGGGCTCGCTCTGCGGGGGGCCGGGGAGTCGTTCGCCTATCTCCACCTCGGGACCGGGCTCGGCGCCGGTCTCGTACTCGGCGGGGCGCTCTACCGGGGCGCGCGCACCGGGGCGGGGGAGTTCGGGCATCAGGTCATCGAGCTCGACGGGCCCCAGTGCGAGTGCGGCAGGCGCGGGTGCATCGAGGCGCTGTGTCTCGGAGCCGTCGGGCTCGGGGATCTCGACCGGGCCGCCGGCGTCCTCGGGATAGGCGCCGCCAATCTCGTCGAACTGCTCGACATCGACCGCGTACTGCTCGGCGGCCGGGTTGTCGACGCCGACGTCGAACCGTTCGTACGCGGTGTCGGCGAGCGGGTCCGTGTCCCGGTGGCGCTCGCCGAAGGGGGCGCGCACGCCGTCGCCGAAGGCGCCGCGCAGCTCGTCCTCGCCCCCCTCTTCGGCCGGGCCGAAGTCGCACTCACCGCACCGAAAATAGGCTGATAGGGCGGATCTGCGTGGCTGATCGGCCCTGCCCGGACGTGGCGACCGGTCACCGCCGCGCGCGCGTGGCAGGGTCTGGCTGCATGACCGGGTGTCCCCCCGGGGTTCGTACGCAGCCGAGCAGCAAAGGTCTCCCATGCGACTGCGCAATGCCCTCGCCGTCGGAGTCACCGCAGCCACCATCGCGCCCGCGGTGCTCACCGGCGCGGCCGCGACGGCCGCCGCCGTGACCGCCCGCGCTGCCGCCGAGACCCTCGCGGGGCCGGCCGCACCGCCGCTTCCCGGACGCCCCGACGACCAGCTGCCCACCTGCGGCAAGGTGTCCGACCCCGACTTCCCCATCGACACCCGTATCCACGGCGGCCCGTCCGTCCACCACCCCGGCGGCGGCTTCGTGGAGTGGTCCGTGGACCTCGCCAACACCACCGGCGAGAGGTGCGGCAACATCCACCCGGTGATCGTCTTCACCGGCCGTGACCCGGGACTCACGCCCGCCCGGCTCGCGCTGGAGTTCTACGACGCCGCGGCGGCCCGCTGGCGCCCCGTCACCCTGGAGACGACCGCCGAGGACGAGATCGTCGGCGCCTTCGACGACGGATTCCCCGGCTTCGTCGTCCCCGCCCACAAGTCGGTCACCGTCAAGGTCCGCCTCGCCCTGGCCGCCGACACCCCGCCCAACCAGGTCACGGTCAACGCCGCGGTCGTCCAGCGCCAGGGCGGCGACGGCGACTGGGTCGGGGAGTCCGGCGACTACCGTTTCGCCGTCCTCGACGACGACGGCTCCGGCGCAACCGACACCGTCGACGAACTCGCCACCACCGGCACCGGCACCCTCCTCCGCCTCGGCGCAGCCATCGGCGCGGTCCTGCTCGGCACCGGGATCCTCGTGCTCGCGCAGCGCCGGATGCGTGCGGGCCGCCGCTGATCGTTCATATACGTCTGCGAACATCCGCTGGTGGACTACCCGAACGACCAGGCGCCCGGCGCCCCTGTCCGCTCCGGCATCCCGGAGCACGGACGCATCCCCAAGTACTACGCCGTCAAGGCCCATATCTCCCTCCTGATCGAGGAGTTGGGCGAGGGAGGGCTGCTGCCGACCGAGCGTGAACTCGCCGTACGGTACGAGGTCTCGCGCGAGACGGTGCGTCAGGCACTACGAGAACTCCTGCTGGAGGGCCGGCTGCGCCGCCAGGGCCGCGGCACGGTCGTCGCGGGCGCCAAGCTGGAGCAGCCGCTCTCGCTCGCCAGCTACACCGAGGGCGTACGCCGCCAGGGACGCACCCCGGGCCGTACGCTCATCAGCCTCGACCGCTTCCCCTGCAACGACGCCCTCGCCGCCGACATCGGCGTGGCCCGCGGCGAGCCCGTATGGCACATGGAGCGGGTGCTGCTCGCCGACGACGAACGCGTCGGCCTGGAGAGTACGTACGTCTCCGTGGCCCGAGTGCCGCGCCTGGACGCCGACTTCGACCCCGACTCCTCGTTCTACGCCTATCTGCGTGAGCAGCTCGGGATCTCCTTCGGCGACGCGGACGAGCGGATCGAGACGGTGCTCGCGACACCGCGCGAGGCGCTGCTGATCGGCACGCCCCCTGCCCTGCCGATGCTGCTGATCCACCGCCTCTCGCGGGACACGGCGGGCAGGCCGCTGGAGCGGGTCCGCACCCTCTACCGCGGCGACCGCTTCAGCTTCACCGCGCATCTGGGCCATCAGGACTGAGGGCTGAACGCGGGGGTTTCTGCCGGGGGTCCGGGGGTTGTCCCCCGGGAGATGCAGCGCAGCGCCCTCTGGACACCTCACCCTGATAACGGGAACGTAACGGGTCTAGGCCAAGATTGAAGGCCCGTTCACCGTCCCGTTGCCGACCGGCCCCGAACGGGACACCAACCCCGAGGAGCTTTGGCGTCGTGAGAGTCATCGTCGTAGGAGCCGGCGTGGTGGGAACCATGCACGCCTGGCACGCAGTGGAACGCGGCCACGAGGTCGTACAGATCGAGCGCGAGAGCGAGGCACGAGGCGCGAGCCTGCGCAATTTCGGCCAGATATGGGTCAGCGGCCGCGCGGGCGGCGAGGAGCTCGAAACCGCTCTGCGCGCCCGTGAGCTGTGGGAGTCCATCGGGGCGCGGGTGCCCGGGCTCGGCTTCCGGGCCATCGGCTCGCTCACTCCCGTGCGCGGCGACCTGGAGCTGGCCGTCGCCGAGGCCGCCGTCGCGCGGCCCGACGCCCCGGCCCGCGGCTACAAGCTCATCACCGCCGACGAGGCGCGCCGGATCAACCCCGCCCTGCGCGGCTCCTTCACCGCCGCCCTGTGGTGCGAGCGGGACGCGGCCGTCGAGCCCCGGCCCGCCCAACTCGCCCTGAAGCAGGCCCTGCTGGCCTCCGGCCGCTACACCTACCTCGGCGGCCGCGAGGTCCGCGACGTGCTCGGTGACCGATCCGTCCGCGACGACCACGGCGACGTACACACCGGCGACGCCGTCGTCCTGTGCCCGGGCGCGGCGCTCTCCGGTCTCGTCCGCGAACTCGTCCCCGACCTGCCCGTGCGCCGGGTGCGCCTGCAGATGATGCAGACCGACCCGCTCGGCGAGCCGCTGACCACCTCGGTCGCCGACGCCGACAGCTTCCGCTACTACCCGGCCTACGCGAGCGAGGCCCTGGACGCGCTCAACGCCGGACAGGACCAGACCCCGACCGCCGCCGCGCACAAGATGCAGCTGCTGATGGTGCAGCGCCGCGACGGCGGGCTGACCATCGGCGACACCCACGAGTACGAGCATCCCTTCGCCTTCGACACGATCGAGGACCCGTACGAGCACCTCACCGAGGTCGTCGAGTCCTTCCTCGGCAGGCCGCTGCCGAGGATCCGCCGCCGCTGGGCGGGTGTGTACGCGCAGTGCACCGACACCAGCCGCGTCGTGCACCGGCAGCAGGTGCGCGACGGAGTGTGGCTGGTGACAGGGCCGGGCGGGCGCGGCATGACCTGCTCGCCCGCGATCGCCGAAACGACCGCGAACGAACTGGGCTGGTGAAGAAGTTGAACGAGCTGAATCTCGTCGTACTGGACATGGCGGGCACCACCGTCGCCGACGGAGGCCTCGTCGAGCAGGCCTTCGCCGCCGCCGCCGAGCGGCTCGGCGCGGATCCCGCCACGATGATCGACTACGTCCGGGCGACGATGGGCGAGTCGAAGATCTCCGTCTTCCGGCACCTCTTCGGTGACGAGACGAAGGCGCAGGCCGCGAACGCCGCGTTCGAGGAGGCGTACGGCGCACTCGTCGACGGCGGGCGCATCGCGCCGGTTCCCGGCGCGCGGGAGGCGATTGAGCACCTGCGCGACCAGGGGCGCACCGTCGTCCTGACCACCGGCTTCGCCCGCGCAACCCAGGACGCGATCCTGGCCGCGCTCGGCTGGCAGGGCCTGGTCGAGCTCACTCTCTGCCCGGCCGACGCGGGCGGCCGCGGCCGCCCCTACCCCGACATGGTGCTCGCCGCCTTCCTGCGCACCGGCGCGGTGGACGGCGTCCGTCAGATCGCGGTCGTGGGGGACACCTCGTACGACATGCGCAGCGGCGTCCGGTCCGGCGCGGGTATCGTCGCCGGCGTGCTGACCGGCGCGCACGACATGGAGCAGCTGCAGACGCACGGCGCGACCCATGTGCTCGGATCCGTCGCCGAGTTGCCGGAGCTCCTGGCCGGGGCAGACCGATGACCAGCGGGATCCGCTTCGAGAACGTCTCGGTCGCGTACGGGAAGAATCTCGTGCTCGACTCGCTCGACCTCACCGTCGAGCCGGGCGAGGTCATGGCGCTGCTCGGGCCCTCGGGCTCGGGCAAGACCACGGCACTGCGGGCCGTCGCCGGATTCGTGCGGCCCGTCTCCGGGCGGGTGTTCATCGGCGACCGCGATGTCACCGGACTGCCGCCGTACCGGCGGGGGATCGGGATGGTCGTCCAGCAGTACGCCCTCTTCCCGCACATGCGGGTCGAGGAGAACGTGGCCTTCGGCCTCAAGGCGCAGAAGGCACCGAAGCGAGAGATACCGGCGCGGGTCGCCGAGGCCTTGGAGATGACCGGGATCGCGGCCTACGCGCAGCGCTATCCGCGCGAGCTCTCCGGCGGTCAGCAGCAGCGCGTCGCGATCGCGCGGGCGCTGGCGATCCGGCCGGGCGTGCTGCTCCTCGACGAGCCGTTGTCGGCACTGGACGCGCAGCTCAGGTCCGGGATGCTGGCGGAACTGGCCCGGCTGCACCGGGAGTTGCCGGACGTCTCGATCCTGTACGTCACGCACGACCAGGTCGAGGCACTGACGCTCGCGGACCGGATCGCGGTGATGGACAGGGCGCGGCTGAGGGACTGCGGTACGCCGCAGGAGCTGTACCGGCGGCCGCGTACGGAGTTCACGGCGTCGTTCGTCGGCAACGCGAACCTCATCCCGGTCACGGTCGGTTCGGGTTCCGTGTCCTTCGCCGGCTCGGACCTGAAGGTCCCCACGGCCGAGATCGCAGCCGGGGCGAGCGCGACGCTGTGCGTACGGCCGCACCTGATCGGCCTCGGGGACGGCCCGAACGCCCTGCGCGGCACTCTCGCCGAGATCCAGTGGCGGGGCTCCACACACCGGCTGTACGTGGACGTCGACGGTCACCGCGTCAAGGCGGACGTCCGTGAACTGCGGGCGACGCCTTCGCTGGGGGACGAGGTCACGGTGCACTTCGCGCCGGAGGACGCGGTGTTGCTGGCGGACGGGGTGAGCCATGGGTAGTCCCGCTGGACGCCCGGCATTCGCTGAACGCCGTCCGGGGGTTGTGCCCACCCTCCCCCAGGGCCCTTCGGGCCTGGGAGGTGCCCCCATCGCCCTCGCGGAACGTATGCCCACAACGCTGTGGCTTCTTCCTCCCGTCGCCGTCCTGGCGCTCGTCTTCCTGTATCCCCTCGCGCTCGTCGTACAGGAGTCCCTCTCACCCGGCGCCTACTCCGACGTCTTCGGCTCCCAGGCCTTCCGCGACGCCCTGGCCACCACCGTCTGGCTCGCCGTCGGTGCCACCGTCGGGTGTCTCGTCCTCGGGTTCGTCCTTGCCCTGGTCATCGCCTTCGTGCCCTTCCCCGGCGGCAAGGCGGTCGCCAAGTTCATCGACGTATTCCTCTCCTTTCCCTCCTTCCTCATCACCCTCGCGCTGCTCTTCGTCTACGGCACGGTCGGGATGGCCAACGGACTGTGGACGGACGTCACCGGCGCGGCCGAGGGCCCCTTTCACTTCCTCACCACCCCCTGGGGCGTACTCCTCGCGGAGATCACCTACTTCACACCCTTCGTGATGCGCCCCCTCCTCGCCGCCTTCTCGCAGCTCGACACCGCCCAGCTGGAGGTCGCCTCCTCGCTCGGGGCGCGGCCCGCGCGGATCGTGCGGCGGGTGATCCTGCCCGAGGCGCTGCCCGCGCTCGCCGCCGGCGGGAGTCTCGTACTCGTCATGTGCCTCAACGAGTTCGGCATCGTCCTGTTCACCGGGGCCAAGGGCGTGACCACCCTGCCGATGCTCGTCTACGGCAAGGCGATCCTCGAGTCCGACTATCCGGCCGCCTGCGTCGTCGCCGTCGTCAACATCGCGATCTCCGTGGGTCTCTACAGCCTCTACCGAATGGTCAGCCGTCGTGTTGGTGCATAGCCGCAAGGGGAAATGGGCCGCCTGGGCGCTCTTCCTCGTCCTCTTCCTGCCTCTCTTCGCGCTGCCGCTGCTCGTCATCGTCGCCGCGTCCTTCTCGACGCACTGGTCCGGCGCCTTCCCCTCCGGGCCGACGACCGAGCACTACAGCGCTGCCCTCCGCGGTGAATCCCTCCAAGCCCTCACCACCAGCCTGGTCACCGCCGTCACCGCCAGCCTGCTCGCCCTCACCGTCGGCAGCTGGGCAGCCATCGCGGCCGCCGGCCTGGGGAAACGCGGGCGGCGCGTGCTCGACGCGCTGTTCGTGCTGCCCGTCGCCGTCCCCTCCGTGGTCGTCGGCCTGGCGATCCTCGTCGCCTTCTCCAAGCCGCCGATGCTGCTCAACGGCACCCGCTGGATCGTGATCCTGGCGCACACCGTGCTTGTCACGGCGTTCGCCCACCAGTCGGTCGCCGCCGCCATCATCCGTCTCGACCCGATGTACGAGCAGGCGGCGGCGAGCCTCGGCGCCCGCCCCTCGTACGTCATGTTCCGGGTGAAACTCCCACTCCTGCTGCCGTCGCTCACCGCGGCCGCAGGGCTCTGCTTCGCCCTGTCCATGGGCGAACTGAGCGCCACGATGATGCTCTACCCGCCCGACTGGATGCCGCTGCCGGTACTCATCTTCACCGCCACCGACCGCGGGTCCCTCTTCACCGGATCGGCCCTCGCGGTCGTCCTCATGGGCACGACGCTCCTCGTCCTGCTCGCCGTCTCCCGCATCCGCACCAGAGCCTCTTACCGCTAGGAGAAGCACACGCCATGCACAGCCACCTCAAGCCGATCGCCGCCGTCGTCGGCAGCCTCGCACTCGCCGCCTCCCTCACCGCCTGTGGCGGCTCGGCCGCCGCCGAAGAGAAGGTCGTCACCGTCTACAGCGCCGACGGCCTCAAGGGCGAGAAGGGCGACGGCTGGTACGACCAGGTCTTCAAGGACTTCGAGAAGGAGACCGGCATCAAGGTCAAGTACGTGGAGGGCGGCTCGGGCGAGATGGTGCAGCGCGCCGCCCGCGAGAAGTCCAACACCCAGGCCGATGTCATCGTCACCCTTCCGCCCTTCATCCAGCAGGCCGACTCCAAGGGACTGCTCCAGGCGTACGAGCCCAAGGGCGCCGACAAGGTCAACGGCGCCGACAAGTCCGGTGACGGCAAGTGGACTTCGGTCGTGAACAACTACTTTGGCTTTGTCTGCAACAAGAAGGAATTGAAGACCGCTCCGAAGACCTGGGAGGAGCTGCTCGACTCGACGTACGAGGACAAGCTGCAGTACTCCACGCCCGGCGTCGCGGGCGACGGCACCGCCGTGGTCATCAAGGCCATGCACGACTTCGGCGGCCAGGAGCCGGCGATGGCATATCTGAAGAAGCTCCAGGCCAACAACGTCGGCCCGTCCTCTTCCACCTCCAAGCTCGCGCCCAAGGTCGACAAGGGCGAGATCCTCGTCGCCAACGGCGATGTGCAGATGAACTTCGCGCAGTCCAAGTCCATGCCGAACCTCGCGATCTGGTTCCCGGCGAAGGAGGGCGGCAAGCCCACCACCTTCGCGCTTCCCTACGCGGCGGGTCTGGTCAACAAGGCCCCGCACAGCGAGAACGGCAAGAAGCTCCTCGACTTCATGCTTACCGAGAAGGCGCAGAAGCAGGTCAGCGCGATCGGCGGCGGCTTCTCGGCCCGCAGCGATGTGAAGGCGACCGACGCCAACGCCATCGACCTCGCCAAGCTGCTGGAGGGCATCGAGGTCTTCGAGCCGGACTGGAAGGACATCGACAAGAACCTCCAGTCCTATGTGGACGCGTGGAAGTCCGCGACCGGCAGTTAGTGGTAACGGGTCCAGCCCAATGCCTCAGTCCTGCCTTCATCTACAACACATGTGAGGGCGCACGCGGGTACGGAGCACGAATCCGACGGGGTCAAGGTCACAGCTTCCTGATTAGGCTGGGGGCGCCGCCACACCGTCGTCGCGGCGTCCCCAGCACAGTGAGTTTCCGTACGGCAGGAGTCCGCCCGCATGGCAGAGCGCAAGCCGATCGAATCCTGGCTCACCGACATGGACGGTGTCCTCATCCACGAGGGCGTGCCGATCCCGGGTGCCGACGCCTTCATCAAGAAGCTGCGGGAGACCGGGAAGCCTTTCCTGGTCCTGACGAACAACTCCATTTACACCGCGCGTGACCTGCATGCCCGGCTCGCCCGGATGGGCCTGGACGTGCCCGTCGAGAACATCTGGACCTCGGCGCTGGCCACCGCGCAGTTCCTGGACGACCAGCGCCCCGGCGGCACGGCATACGTCATCGGCGAGGCGGGTCTGACCACCGCGCTGCACGACATCGGCTATGTCCTCACCGACCACGACCCCGACTACGTGGTGCTGGGCGAGACCCGTACGTACAGCTTCGAGGCCCTGACCAAGGCGATCCGGCTGATCAACGCCGGGGCACGGTTCATCGGCACCAACCCCGACGAGACCGGGCCCTCCGCCGAGGGCCCGCTGCCCGCCACCGGCTCGGTCGCCGCGCTGATCACCAAGGCGACCGGCAAGGAGCCGTACTTCGCGGGCAAGCCGAACCCGTTGATGATGCGGACCGGGCTCAACGCCATCGGCGCGCACTCCGAGACCAGCGCCATGATCGGCGACCGGATGGACACGGATGTGCTGGCCGGTCTCGAGGCGGGCATGGAGACCTTCCTGGTGCTGACCGGGCTGACCAGCCCCGAGGGCATCGACAAATTCCCCTTCCGGCCCTCCAAGGTCGTCGACTCGATCGCCGATCTCGTCGACCGGATCTGACGTCGGCCGGTCTGGCGCCCACCGGGTGTGAGCCGAACGGGTCTGACGCATTTGGGCACGTCAGGGGGCTCAAATGGACGACCGGGCCGCTCTTGCGGATGCGAAAACGCCCCAGACGCGTGAATCTTTTCCGTATCAGGAGGTTCACGATGCGTTCATGCTTGATAGCTCTCCGTGCCGCAGGGGTGGCCACGGTCCTGGTCCTGGCGCCCGCCGCCACCGCCGCACATGCCGACGACTCCGTGCAAGTCGCGGTCGCACCGGCCACCGTCGTCCCGGGCGATCAGGTGGCGATCAGCGTCTCGGGCTGCGCGGGGACCACGGCCACCGTCACGTCCCAGGCCTTCGCCGCGGACGTGGAGCTCTCCACCAAGCAGGGCTCCCAGTTCTCCGGACAGACGACCGTGAAAGCCGGCGTGAGTTTTGCCGCGTACGAGGTCAGCGTCGTCTGTGACGGTCATCGCCACCCGGCGAAGGGCCAGATCAAGGTCGTCCAGTCGCCGACGGATCAGCGGACCCCCGTCGCGCCGGTCCGCGCGGGCGGTGGCGGCGCGGCCCATCTCGCCGTGGCCACGACGGACCGCGTCGAGGGCACGGGCCCCGGCACCCCGCACGCCGTGATCGGTCTCGTCCTCGCGGGCGTTGCGGCGACCGCCGTGGCCTTCCGCAGCTCACGGCGGCGCCGGACGGAATCGGACTGACATGTCCTCCGCCGAACGCTCGGCGGGGACCGGTCGGCTGCTCACCGGAGTGGCCTGGGCGGTACTCCTGCTCGGGCTGTGGCTCTGGGGCAAAGGGTTCACCGGCGGTTTCGGCGGCACCTCCGCGCCGACCACGGGCGATGTGGCGGCGGTCGGACGGCCGCTCGGCGTGCCCCTGCCGCCCGCCCTCGATCCGCTGAGCCCCGCCACGCCCGACCGGGTGGAGATACCGTCGATAGGCGTCGCCGCCCCCGTCGTCCCGCGCGGTCTGGACTCCGCCGGCGCGGTCGACCCTCCGCCGTACGCCATGCAGAACACCGTCGGCTGGTACGGCAGCGGCACGCAGCCGGGAGCGTCCGGCGCGGCGCTGCTCGTGGGTCATGTCGACACAGAGACAAAACCGGCCGTCTTCTACGGGCTGAGCTCCGCCCGCCCCGGCGAGAAGGTCCGGGTGAGCAGGACCGACGGCTCGGTCGTGGAGTTCACCATCGACGACATCCAGGTCTTCGGCCGGGACCGCTTCGATCCGCGGAAGGTCTACGGGCCGCGCGAGGACGGGCGGGCGGAGCTGCGGCTGATCACCTGCGGCGGCACGTTCGACCGCGCGACACGCACGTACAACGCGAATGTGGTCGTCTCGGCGTATCTGACCGCGGTGGTGAAGGAGTAGTGGGCGAAGCAGTCGACAGGGTCCAACCTGGCTCGACCGACGACATGCTCCCCCCAGGGGCCGTCGGCCGAGCCGGTCCTCGACCGCGGGCGCCCGGGCTGCGGGAGAAGCCCGGCACCGGCACGGGAGGTTCTGGTTGGTCCGGTCGCGCTCAAGGTCAGGGGCCGGGGCCGTTGCCCGACACTCTAGAGCGGTCGGTGGGCCGGGCCTAGGGGCGGGATAACACCATGTCGTGAACTCGTCGCCCTCGGTGGCTATTTCCTTCCCGTCGCCCGGCGAGCACACCGCGACGAGGTGCGGGCTCGTGGCTCTCGCCGCGCGTGTGTCAGGATGGATTCGACCTGTCTTGTCCGGTGGAAAGCCCGGGTGGCGGTCACCTGCAAGTGCAGCCAAGGGGGAGTGGATGTACGGGAGTTCCACCGGGCGTGCCCGCCTGTGCGGGGCCGCGGCGGGGGCGGCGGTGCTGCTTCTGCTCGCAGGCTGTTCCACCGACGACGGCGAGGACAACAAACCGGCGGTGAGCCAGCAGCCCAAGGCGAACGATCCCTACTGGGTCAATCCCGACGGGAAGGCCGCGCGGCAGGTTGCCGCGTACCGCAAGGACGGCGACGACAAGAACGCCGAACTGATCAAGAAGATCGCCGAGCAGCCCGTCGGCGAATGGATCGGCCCGGACAAACCGGAGGCCGAGGCCAAGGGCTTCACCGAGGCGGCCGCGCAGGCCGACCGGGACGCACTGCTCGTCCTCTACAACATCCCGCACCGCGACTGCGGACAGTTCTCCAAGGGCGGCGCGGCCGACGGCAACGCCTACCGGGAGTGGGTCGGCAAGGTCGCGGCAGGGATCGGCGACCGGCGGGCCACGGTGATCCTGGAGCCGGACGCGGTGCTGCATCTCGTGGACACGTGCACGCCGCAGGAGTTCCACGAAGAGCGGTTCGACCTGCTCAAGGGTGCCGTCGAGCGGCTGAAGCAGCAGCCGAACACGAAGGTGTATCTGGACGCGGGCAACGCGGGCTGGTCGCAGCCGGACGCGCTGTTCGACCCGCTGCGACGAGCCGGGGTCGACAAGGCCGACGGCTTCTCCGTCAACGTCTCCAACTTCTATCCGACCGCGGCGAGCAAGGAGTTCGGCCGCAAGCTGTCCGCGAAGGTCGGCGGCAAGCACTTCGTGATCGACACCAGCCGTAATGGCAACGGCCCGTACACCGCGAGCCAGGACCCGTGGTGCAATCCGCCGGGCCGCGCGCTGGGCGAGAAACCGACGACGCGGACGGGCGACGCGCTCGTCGACGCGTATCTGTGGGTCAAGCGGCCTGGGGAGTCGGACGGGGAGTGCAGGGGTGGGCCGCGGGCGGGGGAGTGGTGGGCGGAGTACGCGCTGGGGTTGGCGCGGGCGTCGAAGTAGGCGGTGGGGTGGGGGCGGTGCGGGTCGCCTGCGGCGGGCCCCACGCGGCGGAGCCGCAAATCGATACAGCCCCACCCCGCCCCTCCCCGTAACCGGGGCTCCGCCCCAGACCCCGCGCCTCAAACTCCCCCAGACTTCGTCCGGGGGGACCCCCACGGGGCTGAAATGTGCGGCAGGGCCGCACATCCAGCCCCGCCGGCGTTTGAGGACACGCCCGAAGGGCTACGGAACCTCCACCCACACACCCTCCGACGGCGTCCCCTTCTCGTCCGTCACAAACAGCATGTACCAGCCCGACGGCACCAACGCCCGATTCGACGGCACCGTCACCTCGACCCCGCCCGCCGCCTTCTTCACGTCCAGCGCGATCGACCGCTGATCCGTGTCCGTGACATGCGTGACCGCGCTCGGCCGTATCAGCTTCGCCGTCTTGACGGACGCGGCGTTCTTGACCTTGAACGTCCCCGTGTCCCCGCGCGCGATCGACTTCGGGCCCCCGCTCACCACCGGCTTGGAGTCCCGGTAGAGATACGGCGGCGTGTAGATCTCGATGCGCTGCTCGAAGACGCCCGGCTTCGTGTTCGCCTTGTCCGCGAACAGCGAGTCCGAGCCGAAGATCATGACGCGGCCGTCGGGGAGCAGCACCGAGCCCGAGTGGTAGTTGCGCCCCACCGCGGGGTCGGCGACCCGCTTGTACGTGCCGGTCTTCGGGTCGTACGTGCGCGCCTGGAGTACGTTCGAGCCGCCGCGCCCCCGGTAGTCCGAGGAGCCTCCGGTCACCAGGATCGAGTCGTCCGGCAGCAGCGAGGCGCTCGGATAGCGCGTGCCCTTCTCCAGTGAAGCGCCGTCCTTGAAGCGGGGGTTGTTCTCCTTGAGGTCGACCAGGCGGGACTTCTCACTCGCCTTCTCGGACTCGCCGACCCCGCCGCCGCCGATGACCATGAACTTCTGGTCCTGGGCGGGCGGCAGCATGACCGTGGCGGAGGTCTCCATCTTGTCCGGGTCGCTCAGCCCGGGGACCTTGACGAACTTGTTCGTCTTCAGGTCCCAGACGCCCGGCGCGCGGCCGACGTCGGCCGGTCCGTACCCGGCGTTGGAGCCGGAGTAGAAGAGCTTGCCGTTGTCCATCAGGAAGATCGCCGGGTAGGTGGGGAACTTCCTGATGATCCCGGTGTACTGCCACTTCTTGGTCTTCGGGTCATAGACCTCGTCCTTGCCGGGGACGATCTGCCCGATCTCGTCGAGGCCGGAGAGCGCGAGGACCTTGCCGTCCTTGAGCGTGGTCAGCGTGGGGTACCAGCGAGCCTCGTTCATCGGGTCGACGGTGATGTACTTCTCCGCCACCGGGTCGAACTCGTAGGCCTCCTTGATGCCCTGGAAGTCCTTCTTGTCGAGGGCGAGCTTCTGCGCGATGCCGTAGATGTTGCGGGCGTCGGAGCCCTTGAGGCCCTGCACGCGGTAGTTGTCCTCGGTGCCGGTCTCGTGGTCCTTACCGGACTCCTCGGCCTCGACGTAGATGCGGCCGAGGCCCGGCTCGGTCCGCAGGAACTTGCCCGTCGCCGGGTCGAAGACCTTCTTCGCCTTCTCCACCAGGACGGGGTCCTTGGAGACGAAGGTCTTGCCGTTCTGCTTGCCGGTGAACTTGGTGCCCGCGGGCAGCGTCTTGGGCTCGTCCGGGTCCTCGTTGTGCACGACCATCAGGCCGCCGGCCTTGGTGGTGTCGCCCTTGAGCTTCTCGTACCGCTTGGTGCCGCCCGCGACCAGGAGCTTGCCGTCGGGCAGTTGGGTGTGCCCGGCGCAGAACATGTCCTTGGGTGTGGGGATCTTCTTGAACTCATTGGTCCTGGGATCCCACAGCACCGATTCGAACTTCTTCGCGTCGAAGTTCTTCTGGTTGTTGCCCGATCCGGCGATGAGCAGCACCTTGCCGGTGTGCAGCAGCGCGGCGTGGATGGTGTTGATGCGGTACTCGGCGGGGACGTCCAGGAAGTCCCAGTGACCGTTCGCAGCCTTGTACTCGGGCTTGTTGATCTTGTAGTCGTGGTACTGATCCGAGCCGAAGCGCCACAGCGCGGGCCCGTTGAAGCCGGCCACCGCGACGATCACCGCGGCGCCGATCGCTATCCGGCGGGCCCGGTTCTTGCGGTGGTTCGGCCGGACGGGCAGCGTGCTCATTTCTTACGTCCCCCAAGGGCGATCTGCATGGTCTGTTCTGCGACGGAGCCCGGCCGCTGCTGCGGCACATGGGCCTCGGGCTGTGCGGCCGGCGGCCGCCCGCCGCCGTGCCGCCGTGTGCGCTTCTTCTTCTCCGCGCGGATGCCGTGGCGCCAGGCGAAGATCGGCGCCGCGGTGATCAGCAGGGCCAGCGTCGCCCACGTGATCATCGCCGGATGGTCGTGCCCGAAGTAGAAGGAGGAGCCCAGCGATCCGCCGAAGACGAGGATGAAGAAGAGATGGATCCGGAAGGTGCCGAAGAGGGTGTCCGGGCTGGACGAGTCGCCCTTGGGGGTCACGACGAACTTGCTCTTGCGGCGCAGTACGGCGTCCATCAGCGAGCGTGCGTAGATCGGCGCGGAGAGCGCGGACATGACCATGCCCGCGAGTCCGCCGGAGCCCTCGGGCTCGTGCGGCGAGACGTTGTGGCGGCGGTTCCAGATGTAGAGGCCGATCTGGAGCGCCGAGGCATTGCCGTACAGCATCATCCAGATCGTGGGGTCGATCTGCACACCCGAGGCGCCCATGCCCAGGAACAGCGCACAGCTCAGCGCCGCCAGGATCCAGTTGAGGGCCGACATCGGGTAGAAGATGATCATCATCGTGTAGTTGAAGAGCTTGCCCGGCGGCAGGGAGTAGAAGCCCTTCCAGTACTGCTTCATGATCGTTTCGTACGTGCCCCGCGACCAGCGCAGCTGCTGGGTGAAGAAGTCGGTCCAGGCCGTGGGCCCCTCGCCGACGGCCAGCACGTCCGGGGTGTAGACCGAACGCCACTTGTTCCCGGTGTCCGGGTTGCTGGCGCGGTGCATCTCGAAGCCGGTGGCCATGTCCTCGGTGATCGAGTCGTACAGACCGCCGATCTGCTTGAGCGCCTTGATGCGTACGGCGTTGGAAGTGCCGACGAACATGGGCGCGCCGTAGCGGTTGCCCGCGCGCTGGATCAGGGCGTGGAAGAGGAACTGCTGGGACTCGGCGGCCTTGGTGACGAACGTGTCGTAATTGCCGTAGACCTGCGGGCCGATGACAAAACCGACGTCGGGGTCGCGGAAGTAACCGAGCATCCGCTCCAGATAGTTGGGCAGCGGGACGTGGTCGGTGTCGACGGAGGCGAAGAAGTCGTAGTTGCCGCCGTGCGCCTCGAGCCAGGCGTTGTAGTTGCCGTGCTTGGTCTTGGCGCGGTGGGCGCCCTTGGCCTGGTTCCACTTCGCTATGCCCTTGCGCGAGAAGTGGTGGACGCCGAGCCGCGCGCACACCTCCTTGACGGCGGGGTCGTCGCCCTCGTCGAGGAGCCAGACGTGCATCAGCCCGCGGTGGCGGATCCTGACGGCCGCCTCCAGGGTCTTGGTCACCATCTCCAGGGGCTCCTTGCCCGGCACGAAGGAGGTGAGGAAGGCGACCTTGGTGCCTGACTCGGGCACCACGGGGACGGGATCACGCGCCACCAGCGTCGCGTGCGCGTTGGACAGGACGTTCATCGTGCGGAAGAGCTCGATCAGACCGATCGAGACGAGCATGACGATGTCGAGAATGAGCAGCGTGTCGTTCTTGAGGTTCGGATCGCGCTCGGTCCAGTGCTGTGGCTGCATCAGCCAGGCGAACAGACCCAGCGACACCAGCGGCGCGGCTCCCAGCAGCAGGGCGGCCCGTATGCGGTGCGGCTCCTGCGAGAGCAGGGAGCGGTACTGCACGGTGTACGGCTTGGTGGGATCGGGCTGGGTGAGGGGGCCGGCGAGGCGGCTGTAGTGCTCGTAGTCGTACCGGGGCAGCGCCTTCTTCGGGCGCAGCCGGTGCCCTCCGGTGCGCAGATGGGCGGGTACCCGGAGCTGAGTCGTCAGGGAAGGGTCGTTTTGCTGCCCGGCGCCGTTCGGCGTCGACGTCATGAGTCATCCCCCCGCACGCATGCTGGCTGCGTGTGATGTGGTCGGTTCTTAAGTCCTGACCCCGGTCCCCCTCGACCAGTTGCCCTGGACACATCAGTGGCGGGCCACCGTCCCTACAGACACGAAACAGTCACTCGCCGGTTGCATCATGCCCGTCACGTGTTCGGACCGTGAACGGGGTCCCCTTCCCCGTACTCCGACAACGGACTGATGCGCCTGTACTACCCCCAACTACGCGAAATGGATGCCCCATTGGAGTCATTGCTTCCAGGATAGGTTCTACGACCCCAGCCATGATCGCAAGGGTGAATGAAGCACCTAAGCGGATAAATGTACGATTTTAGGCACCCTTGTGGGCGAGCGGTGTTCGGGTGCGGGGTGGCCGAAAATGGCCGTAGATACGACCGAGGCCCCCTCACTCGCCGTGAGGGGGCCTCGGTGTTGCGTGCGCCGCCAGGGACTCGAACCCCGGACCCGCTGATTAAGAGTCAGCTGCTCTAACCAACTGAGCTAGCGGCGCCTGCTGACCCAGAGAACTCTACCGGACGGCGAAGGGTGCTACTGGCCATTATCTGATCGTTCCGGCCTGTCGGATCGTCGTTTATTACCGCTACTCCGTCAAAATGCGATCAAACGTGACAGATCGATCAGTGACAGGGGCCACGTATGACCGCGCCGGTATTCGAGGAGTTCGAGCCCACCGCCGACTGCGACTGTGCAGGGTGCGCGCAGCAGCGCCGGGCTCTGGCCGCGGGGGAGCACCCGGCCGCACACGGCTGCCGCCGGGCACTCGTGCTGTTCACGGCGGCGGGTGTGGTCCTGGGCGGCGGCGGAGGAGGAGCAGCAGCAGCGACGGGGACGGCGACGCCCGTCGGGGTCGCCTCCGCGCCCGCCTCCGCGCCGGGGGCGGCCGCTTCCGTCGACGATCCCGAGTCCACCCACGAGCAGGGCGGCACCGCCCCGCTGCACGGCCCCTCCGGCAGACCCACCACCGCCACAGCCTCCGCCCCGCTGCGTCCGGTCACCCGGGCCGAGATCATCAACCGCGCCAAGCAGTGGGTGGCCGCCAAAGTCCCGTACAGCATGGACCAGTACTGGTCGGACGGGTATCGCCAGGACTGCTCGGGCTATGTCTCGATGGCCTGGAACATGGGCAGCAACGAGTGGACCGGGAGCCTCGCGCAGTTCGCCACCCGGATCACGCGCGAGGAGCTGGAGCCCGGAGACATCCTGCTCTTCCACAACCCGGACAATCCGACCACGGGCTCGCACGTCACGATCTTCGGCGGCTGGACCGACTACACGCACACCTATTACGTCGCGTACGAGCAGACGAAGCCGCACACCCGCAAGCAGCCCACGCCCATGGGGTACTGGACCAACGCCGACCGCTATCTGCCCTACCGCTACAACGGCCTCATCACCGGGACGACCACCGCGAGCGGGCCGGTCTCCGCCGATGAGTATCCGGGCGCGACGGCTTTCGGCCCCGGCGCGAACAACGCGTACATCACCAAGCTCGGCGAGATGCTCGCCGAGCGCGGCGGCAAGCACTTCTACACCAAGGGCCCCGGGCCGGTCTGGGGCGAGGCCGACCGGCGGGCCACCGAGGCCTTCCAGCTCGCCCAGGGCTGGCGCGGCCCGGCCGCCGACGGGATGCCGAGCGCGCAGACCTGGCAGCTCCTGGCGACCAAGCAGGGCACGAGCATCCCGGAGGCGGCGCCCGGCCCCGGCGGCACGAGCGCGGCGAAGCCCATGTACCCCGGGTCCCGGCACTTCAGGCCCGGCCGGTCCAGCGCGCATGTCACCCAGCTCGGCCGGAAGCTGGTCGAACTCGGCTTCGGCAAGCACTACACAGCCGCCCCCGGGCCGGTCTGGGACGAGGCGGACCGGCGCAATGTCGAGGCCTTCCAGCGGGCCCAGGGCTGGCGCGGCGCGGCGGCGGACGGATTCCCCGGGCCTGAGACCTGGCGCCGGCTCTTCGCCTGAGACACGCACCGAACCCATCAGTGGAGGCGGCAGTCATGAACACCACGACCTCGGAGCCCGACGGCGAACCGACGTCCGACGGCCCGCGGCACACCCCCGTGATCGCCCAGGAGGCGACCACCGAGATCCCGGTGCATCTCCTCTTCCGTGACGACGACTCCCAGCCGATCGCCCTGCGCTCCGCCGTGGTGGCGCGGCGGCAGGGCACCGGAGAGCAGCCCAAGGTCGGGCGCAGGCCCGCGCCGCCGGCCGCCGTGCCTCTGCGACCCGCGCCGCCCGTCGATCCGGACCTGGGCGAGCGCGCCGCGTCCGCGCTGCCCGGCTGGACCGGTCTGGTCGCGGGCGCGTGCGCGCTCGGCGGGATCGGCGCGGTGCTGTGGGGTGCCGGGGCGGTGCCGGGCCCGGTGGCGCGACTGCTCGGGCTGACCCCGCATCCGTTCCACGGCATCGGGTTCGGACTGTGGTGCCTGCTCACGCTCGGCGTGATCCTGGTGCTCTTCGCCTTCGGCGGGCTCGGGCGCGGACGCGTCGGCCAGGCCTGGGTGCTCACGCTCTTCGGCGACTACTGCGGCAGCGTGCGGCGTACGGGACTGCTGTGGGTGAGCCCGCTGGTGCTGCGTCGGCGCGTGGACGTACGGCTGCGGCACTGGCGCAGCGAACCCATGCCCGCGGTCGACGCGGACGGCACCGCGCTGCGGGTCGTCGTGCTCGTGGTGTGGCGGGTGGCGGACACGGCGCGTGCCGCGCTCGGTGTCGAGGACCACGAGGACTATCTGAGCGAGCAGGTCGAGGCGGCGATGGCGCGGGTGCTCTCGCAGCTGCCCGCCGACGCCTTCCACGAGGAGGCACCCACGCTGCGCGACGCGGAGGCGGTCGGCGACGCGCTGACCCGGATGCTGTCGGCGGACTGCGCGCCGGTGGGGATCGAGGTCTTCTCGGCGCAGCCCACGGGGATCGAGTACGCGCCGGAGGTGGCGGCCGCGATGCAGCGCCGGCGGATCGCGGCGATCGACGCCAAGCACCGTGACAGCGTGCTGACTTCGGTGGTGGACGCGGTGGAGGAGACGGTGAGCAGGCTGACCGCGCGGGGGCTCGTGGAGCTCGACGACTACGAGCGCAAGGCTCTGGTGAAGGACCTCACGATCGCCTTCTACACCGGGCGTTGTGGGGCCGCGGAAGGTACGTGATTGGTCTGGACATGTTCAAGTTCCGTTAATACCCTGGGACTTGGTCTAGACCGGAATACGTACCACCGCACGCGTGCAGCACGGCTCGCCTGAACTCCCCCACGTTCTCCAGGAGCGAAGCATGCGCAAGAAGATAAGCGCGGCCGTGGTCGGTCTCGCCGTAGCGGGCACCACAGTGCTCGCCACCGGCAGCGCCAGCAGCCACGGCTACACCGACTCGCCCATCAGCCGCCAGAAGCTCTGCGCCAACCGCACGGTCGCCGACTGCGGCGAGATCATCTACGAACCCCAGAGCGTCGAAGGCCCCAAGGGCTTCCCGGCCGCGGGCCCGGCCGACGGAACGATCTGCGCCGGTGGCAACAGCCGCTTCTCGCAGCTCGACGACCCGCGTGGCGGCACCTGGCCCACTACCAAGGTCTCCTCGGGCCAGAACTACACCTTCCGGTGGCAGTTCACCGCCATGCACGCGACGACCGACTTCAAGTACTACATCACCAAGAACGGCTGGAACCCGAGCCAGAAGCTCACCCGCGCCTCGCTCGACTCGCAGCCGTTCCTGACGATCCCCTACAACGGCCAGCGCCCGCCGTCCACGCTCAGTCACTCCGGGACGCTGCCCTCGAAGTCCGGCAGGCACGTGATCCTCGCGGTGTGGACGGTGCACGACACCGGCAACGCCTTCTATGCCTGTTCGGACGTTCAGTTCTGACAGATAGTCAGTTACCGTGCGGCGTCATGAGGAACGCGGAAGCATGCACCGTCGCGGAGCTCGTACAGCGCCAATGGGGCGATCATCGGGTGGGCCTGAGAGACCACGGTCACTCGCTCACCCACCACCAGATGGCCGCGGGCGCCGCAGCACGGGCCGCGCTCCTTGTGGACCTGATGCCGCGCGGAGCCGAGCCACACCTCGGGGTACTGCTCGACAACACCCCTGAGTTTCCCCTGTGGCTCAGCGCGGCGGCTCTTGCCGGAGCCGCCGTGGCAGGCATCAACCCGACCCGGCGCGGGCCCGAACTGGCCCGCGACATCCGGCACACCGACTGCCGGGTGCTGGTCACCGAACGCTCCCGCCTTCCCCTCCTCGACGGTCTCGAACTGCCGGGGACACGGGTGCTGGTGACCGATCCCGACGACGCCGACTACGCCGAGCTCCTCGCCCCGTACGCCGCCGCCGTACCGGGCGAGGCCACGCTCGGCCCTGTCGGGCCCGGCAGCCGGCTGCTGCTGTACTTCACCTCCGGGTCGACGGGCGCGCCCAAGGCCGCGATCTGCTCCCAGGGGCGGCTCGCGGCGGCGGGCGCGTCCCTCGTCGCGCACTTCGGCGTGCGCGCGGACGACGTGCACTACATCTGTATGCCGATGTTCCACGGCAACGCCGTCATCGCCGACTGGGCGCCCGCGCTGTCGGCGGGCGCGGCAGTCGCGCTGCGCCGGCGCTTCTCGGCCTCGGGCTTCCTGTCCGACGTACGGGAGTTCGGCGCCACGTACTTCACCTACGTCGGCCGGGCGGTGCAGTACCTGCTGGCCACGCCCGAGCGCGACGACGACCGTTCGCACTCCCTGCGGCTGGGCTTCGGCACCGAGGCGGGCGCGATGGACGCGGCCCGCTTCCAGGCGCGCTTCGGCGTACGCCTCGTCGAGGGCTACGGCTCCTCCGAAGGCGGCGCGGCGATCCAGCGGACCCCCGACACGCCCGTCGGCGCGATAGGCAGGGCCGGTCCCGGCGACGACCTCGCGGTGGTCGACCCCGACACGGGCAAGGAACGGGCGGCCGCGGCGCTGGACGAGGACGGGCGGCTGCTCAACGGGGACGAAGCGATAGGGGAGTTGGTCAACCGCGGCCCGAACCCCTTCGAGGGCTACTGGCGCCACCCCGAGGCGGACGCGGCCCGGACCCGCGGCGGCTGGTACTGGACCGGCGACCTCTTCTTCCGCGACGCGGAGGGCTTCCTGTACTTCGCGGGCCGTACGGACGACCGGCTGCGGGTCGACGGCGAGAACCTCGCCGCCGCGATGATCGAGAATATCCTCGCCCGCTGGGAGCCCGCGGCGGCGGTCGCGGTCTACGCCGTGCCCGACCCGGTGTCGGGCGACCAGGTGATGGCGGCGGTGGCCCTTCGGGACGGGGAGTCCTTCGACCCGGAGGCCTTCGCCGACTTCCTGGCGGCGCAGCCGGACCTGGGCACGAAGATGGCGCCGCGGTTCGTACGGGTGCTGCGGGAGCTGCCGGTGACGGCGACGAACAAGGTTCACCGGATGGGGTTGCGGAGGGTGGGGTTCGGGGGTGGGGACCCGGTGTGGTGGCGGCCGGGGGGCGCGGGGTCGTATCGGTTGCTGGGCGTCCAGGACCGGTCGGCGCTGGAGGCGGAGTACGCGGAGCGGGGGCGGGGTGGGGGAACAGCCCCGGCACGCTGACCGTCGGCGAGCTGTCGGCCGCCTCCGCCGTCGACGAGGTGGCCGCCCTGGGCGCGCCCGGCGCCGTGGACCCCGGCCGACGGCTGGTCACACGCGACCATGTACGGCCCGAGTGGCGGGAGGGACGGCTGGTGCTCACGGTGATGCCCGCGGTGGGCGGCAGCCTGGTGCCGTTCGAGGCTCCCGATCCCACCCCGTGCTGCGCGGATCACACATGAGAAAGCCCCTCGCGTGAGCGAGGGGCTTTCCCTGTCTGTGCGCCGCCAGGGACTCGAACCCCGGACCCGCTGATTAAGAGTCAGCTGCTCTAACCAACTGAGCTAGCGGCGCTTGCTGACGTCGAAAATAATACCTGGTCCGGAGGGGTGCTCCTGACACCCCCCGGGGGCACCCCGCGAGCACACGCCCTAGATCGCCAGCGACAGCACCACCGGCGCCGCCTTGCGGTTCAGCAGGTCGGCCGCCGAGCGCAGTCGGTGGGCGTGCTCGATCGGCATGGACAGCGCCAGGCACCCCACGGCCGAGCCCGCCGTCAGCGGGACCGCCGCGCAGACCGTGCCCACCGCGTACTCCTGGAGGTCCAGCACCGGGACCGTCGGAGGCTGGCTGTCCAGCTTGGAGAAGAGCAGCTTCTCGCTGGTGATCGTCCGCGAGGTCAGGCGGGCGATCTTGTGGCGCGAGAGGTGGTCACGGCGGCCGTTCACATCCAGCTGGGTCAGCAGGCACTTGCCGACCGCGCTCGCGTGCGCCGCCGAGCGGAAGTCCACCCACTCGTTGACCTTCGGGGCGCGCGGGCCGTCCGCGTACTGGGTGATCTTGACCTCGCCGTCGATGTACCGGCTGATGTAGACGGCCGCGCCCACGGAGTCGCGCAGCTCGGTGAGCGTCTCCTGGATCTTCGCCTCCAGCGCCTGCTGGCGGGTGATCCCCGAGCCGAGCAGGATCAGGGAGTCGCCGATCACATAGGCGCCGTCCGCGACCTGTTCCACATAGCCCTCGCGGCGCAGCATCGCCAGCATGGGAGCCAGATGGCCGGTCGGCAGACCTGTCTCGCGTGCGATCTGGACATCGGTGACACCGCCACCGTGCTTCGAGATCGTCTCCAGGACACGCAAGACGTATTGCACCGAGTGGAACGGCGCGGTCGGCTCGGGCTTCAGCGCCACGGTTTCCCCCTACCAGGTTGTTACCGCAAGCTTCCGTACCACGATAGCGGCCAAGAGCCGTTTCCGGGGCGGCTGTTGGCGAGAATGATGGTGCGCCCCAGCCGCATAAGCTGGGGCGCATCCAATTGGCATATGCCAGGGTCACACTTATCGACCCGAGTAAATGGTCAGAGCACCGCACCGAGAAACTCGCGAGTACGTTCCTGCTCCGGATCGGAGAAGATTTTTTCCGGCGATCCGGACTCGATGACCCTGCCCGCGTCGAACATCAGCACCTCGTCGGAGATGTCCCGCGCGAAGTTCATCTCGTGCGTGACACACAGCATCGTGATGTCCGTCGAGCGCGCGATGTCCCGCAGTACGTCCAGCACGCCGGCCACCAGCTCGGGGTCGAGTGCCGAGGTCACCTCGTCGAGGAGCAGCACCTGCGGGCGCATCGCCAGCGCCCGGGCGATCGCCACCCGCTGCTGCTGGCCGCCCGACAGCTGGGTCGGCTTCGCGTCACAGCGGTCGCCGAGGCCGACCAGCTCCAGCAGCTCCTTGGCGCGCACCTCGGCCTCGTCCTTGGACATGCCGAGCACGCGCACGGGAGCCTCGGTGATATTCCGCAGAGCGGTCATATTGGGAAAGAGATTGAACTGCTGGAAGACCATGCCGATCTGCTTGCGCGCTTCCCGCCGCTCCTTCTCGGCGGCCGGAAACAGCCGGTTCCCGTTCACCCGGATCGTGCCCTCGTCGGGCGTCGCCAGCGTCATCAGCAGCCGCAGGATCGTCGTCTTTCCGGAACCCGACGGACCGATCAGCGTGACGTGTTTGCCGGGTTTCACCGAAAAACAGAGGTTGTCGAGGACGGTGTTGTCGCCGAAGCGCTTCGTCACATTCTCGAAGCGGATCAGCTCGGACGTCGTATCGGTGGGAGTGGTGTCAGCGGACAAGACGGCGCTCCAGGGCTCGTACGAGAAGGGAAGCCGGATAGGCGATGAGAATGAAGGCGATGCCGATCACGGTCAGCGGCTCGGTGTACTGGAACGTCGAGGCGCTCTCCAGCCGGGACTCCTGGAGCATCTCCAGGACGCCGATCGCGGCGAGCAGCGGTGTGTCCTTCAGCATCGCGATGACGTAGTTGCCCAGCGCCGGTGTGATGCGCCGGACCGCCTGCGGCAGGATCACCGCGAACCAGGTGCGGTGGGCGGGCAGGCTCAGCGCCGTCGCCGCCTCCCACTGACCGGCCGGCACGGCTTCGATGCCCGCCCGGTAGACCTGCGCGGTGTACGTCGAGTAGTGCAGCCCGATCGCGATCGTTCCCGTGGTCAGCGCCGAGAACTGCACGCCCCACTCCGGCAGTACGAAGTAGAGGAAGAAGAGCTGCACCAGCAGCGGTGTGGTGCGGATGAACTCCGTGATCAGGTTCACCGGCCACCGTACGAAACGGGTGGGCGCGCGGAATCCGATCGCCCAGAGGAGGCCGAGAGTGAAGGAGATCAGCGAGCCGAGCACCAGGATCTGCAGCGTGATCAGCACGCCGTCCCAGAAGCGCGGCATGAAGTCCCAGACGGCGGACCAGTCCCAGTTCACTTCGCGCCACCTCCCGAGACCGCGACGCCGATATTCCTCTTGGTCTTCGTCTCAAGGGCCTTCATGGAGCGTGTGATGACGAAGGCGAGCACGAAGTAGATGACCAGGCTGACGGTGTAGATCTGTGCGCTCTCCTGGGTCGCGAGCCGCACCAGGTACGCCGCGAAGGAGACGTCGCCCACCCCGAGCAGCGACACCAGCGCCGTGCCCTTGAGCAGTTCCACCAGCAGATTGCAGAACGGCGGGATCATCTCCGGCACCGCCTGCGGCAGCAGGATCAGCCGCATCCGCTGCCAGGGCGAGAAGCTGAGCGCGACGCCGGCCTCGCGCTGGGCCGGCGCCACCGAGTTCAGCGCGCCGCGCACGATCTCCGCGCCGTACGCGCCGTAGGAGAGGCCAAGTGCCAGCACCGCGGCCCACATCGGGACGAGCTGCCAGCCCAGCAGCGGAGGCAGCACGAAGAAGAGCCAGAACATCAGGACCAGCGCGGACGTGCCGCGGAAGATCTCGGTGTAGAAGCCCGCCAGGAAGCGGACGAAGGGGGAGCGGTGGGTGCGGGCCATACCGACGGCGAAGGCGACGAAACCGGCCAGCACCGCGCTGTACACCAGCAGTTGGACGGTGATCCAGATGCCCGGAAGTACCCAGTTCTGCCAGAGTCCGGCTGTCATCGGCACAGCTCCTCGGCAGTGAGAGCGGTCATCTCGTTCTTGGTGAAGCCGAACGGCCGCAGTATGCGGAAGAGCTCGCCGCTCTTCTTCATCTTGTGTATCTCGACGTTGAACGCGTCGCGCAGCTCGGTGTCGGTGGGACGGAAGGCGAAGCCGCCGCCGTCGATCTTCTTCTCGCCGTCCACGACGGCCGCGAACGGCTCGGTCGCCTCTGCCTTCCGGCTCTTCTTCACCACCTCGCGGGTGGTCAGCGCGGTGCCCGCGAAGACGTCGACCCGGCCCGACTCGACGGCGTTCAGGCCCGCCACCTGGTCCTGGAGGATGACGATGTCCTTCTCCGGATAGCCGGCGGCGACCGCGTAGTCGATCTCCGCATAGCCGGTGCCGGTGGCGAACTTCGCCTTCGCCTTCACCACGTCCTCGTAGGTGTGCAGGTTCTTGGGATTGCCCTTGCGCACGATGAAAGCGTCGAGCATCTGGTACTCGGGGTCGGCGAAGATGACCTGCTCGCAGCGCTCCTTGTTGATGTACATCCCGGCCGAGACGACGTCGAACTGCTGCGAGTTGAGCCCGGGTATGAGGGAGGCGAAGTCCGTGGCGACCGGCTGGACACTGTCGATCCCCAGCCGTTTGAAGATCACCCGGGCCAGCTCCGGAGCCTCCCCGGTGAACTCGCCCTGGTCGTCGACATACCCGTAGGGCACCTCGCCGGCGATGCCCAGGCGCACCGTGCGCTGGGACTTGAGCCGGGCCAGCGCGTCACCCGAGGGCACCCGGCTGCAGCCCGCCGCGCTCGCGGCGCCGAGGGCACCGGCGGCAGCGGTGCCGAGCAGCACTGTGCGTCTGCGAATCGATCCTGTCAGTCTTGTACGAGCCATGGGCGCGCGGCTACCCGGCTCCCGGCTGGGTATGCGTACGAAATGGCCGACCGATATGTGACCGTAGCCCTCGACAAGCGCGGTGTGCGTTGCACCGCGAAGCTCCTCGACGACAAGGCCCCGCTCGCCTGCGCGGCCGTGTGGGACGCGCTGCCCCTCGCGGGGGACGTGTACCACGCGAAGTACGCCCGCAATGAGATCTACGCCCTGTTCCCGGCGTTCGCGGAACAGGAGCCACCGCTGGAGAACCCGACGGTGACCCCGATTCCGGGTGATCTGTGCTATTTCACCTTCAGCGGTACGGAGTTGAGCACGGCGGCGTACGGATACGACCGCGACGTCTCCCGCCCGGTGACGGTCGACCTGGCGCTGTTCTACGAGCGGAACAACCTGCTGCTGAACGGCGACACCGGGTGGGTGCCGGGCATCGTCTGGGGCACGGTGGTGGACGGCCTGGACCGGATGGCGGACGCGTGCCAGGACCTGTGGCGCGCGGGCGCGCTGGGCGAGACGCTCAGCTTCCGGCGAGCGTAGGCCCGGGAATCGCCGCCGCACCCGACTCGTACAGCGCGTGCGCCGCCCGCAGGACCACCGCGTCCGCGTGTCGCGGGCCGATCAGCTGGACGCCGATCGGGAGCCCGTCCTCGTCGAGCCCGCACGGCACCGTCGCGGCGGGCTGCTGCGTCATGTTGAAGGGGTACGTGAACGGCGTCCACCCCGTCCAGCGGTGGTGCGCCGAGTGCGCCGGGACCTCCGGGCCCGCCTCGAACGCCGTGATCGGCAGGGTCGGGGTGACCAGCAGGTCGTAGGAGGTGTGGAAGCGGCCCATCCGCCTGCCCAGCGCCATGCGGGTGTCCACGGCCGCCAGGTACTCCAGCGCGCTGTACCGCGCGCCGTGCCCGGCGATCTCCCGCAGTCCCGGGTCCAGCAGCTCGCGCTGGCGGGGCCCGTAGGGCTGGAGCAGCCGGGCCGCGCCGCTGAACCACAGGGTGTGGAAGGACTCCACCGGGTCGGCGATGTCGGGGTCGGACTCCTCGATGTACGCGCCGAGTTCGGCGAGCGCCCCCACCGCCCGCCGTACCGCGGACGCCACAGCCGGGCGTACCGCCACCTGTCCGCCGAAGGACGGCGAGTAGGCGATGCGCAGCCCCTTCACGCCCTGCGCGAGTGTGCCGCGCACGCCCGCCGCCGGGCCCAGATGGGACCAGTCCCGCCAGTCCTCGCCGCTGATGACGTCGAGCATCAGCGCGGCGTCCGCGGCGTCGCGGGTCATCGGGCCCGCGTGCGAGAGCGTCCCGAAGGGGCTCGACGGGTACAACGGCACGCGCCCGTACGTCGGCTTCAGCCCGAAGACGCCGCAGAAGGACGCGGGGATGCGGATCGAGCCGCCGCCGTCCGTGCCGATCGAGAGCGCACCCGCGCCGAGCGCGACAGCCGCGGCGCTGCCGCCGCTGGAACCACCCGAAGTGCGCGCCGGATCGTACGGATTGCCCGTCACCCCGTGCCGCGGGGAGTCGGTGACCCCCTTCCAGCCGAACTCGGGGGTCGTCGTCTTGCCCAGGAAGACCGCGCCATGTGCCCGCAGCCGTGCGACGGACGGCGCGTCCTCGTCCCAACTCCCCTGTTCGGAGACGTTCTTGGAGCCGCGCAGCGTCGGCCCTCCGCGCTGCAGCAGCAGGTCCTTGACGGTCACCGGAACCCCGTCGAGCAGCCCCTGGGGCTCCCCCCGGTGCCAGCGCCCGGCGGACGCGCGCGCCTGGGCCAGTGCCTGTTCGGCGTCGACCCGGACGAAGGCATTCACCAGCGGTTGCACCACCTCGATCCGCTCCAGCGCCGCGCGGGTCGCGTCGACGGGTGTGAAGTCGCCTTTTTCGTAGCCGGCCAGGAGCTGGTGGGCGGTGAGGTCAGTCAGCGGAGACATCATGCATGGGGACGTACCCACGTTTCTTGTCGACCACGTTCGGGAACGGCTTTCCGGCCTCCCACAATTCGTACAGCTCCACGAACTGCTCCCCGAGCCGGTCGCGCCAGCCGACCGTGTCGCCGCTCATGTGCGGCGAGACGATCAGCCCCGGCACGTCCCAGAGCGGGCTGTCGGGCGTGAGCGGCTCCGAGGCGAAGACATCGAGTGCCGCGCCCGCGAGCCACCGCTTGTTCAGCGCGGCCACCAGATCGTCCTCGACGACCAGCGGCCCGCGCCCGACATTGATGAACCGCGCCGACGGCTGCATCAGACCGAAGCGCCGCGCGCCGAACATCCCGCGCGTCGCGTCGGTGAGCGGCGCGGCGCACACCACCCAGTCGGCGCGGGCGAGCAGCGGATCCAGGTCCTGGGCGCCATGGATGCCGGCGCGCTCGGTACGGCCCACGACCGCCACGGTGACACCCAGTGCCTCCAGGGTGCCGGCCACGGCCCGGCCGATGGGGCCCGCGCCGACGACGGTGGCCCGGGTGCCCGCGACCCGCAGGCCCTCGCGATGGCGCCAGCGCCGCTGCCGCTGGAGTTCCAGGGTGCCGGGGAGGTCCTTCGCCATGGCCAGGACCAGACCGGCGACGTATTCGGCGATGGGCTCCTCGAAGACTCCTCGCGCATTGGTGACGACGGTGTCGGAAGCGATCAGTTCCGGGCAGAGCAGCCGGTCGACGCCCGCGCTCGGGGTGTGCACCCAGCGCGGACGCGGACCCTCGCCCGGCCAGGCGGCGCGTACCGCCTCGGAGGTGAAGTCCCACACCAACAGCACGTCGGCGTACGGAAGTTGACCGGCCAGGGTCTGCTCGTCGGCGTACTGGACGTGGACCCGTCCGGCCAGTCGGCCGAGACGGGGCTCAGGGTCGGCAGCAAGCACCAGAAGAGTGGGTTCGGACATCAAGCGGAAGCCGTTTCGACGGGGGCACCTCCCGTGCCCGAAGGGTTTACGGGGGAGTCTGACATGTACGGATTGACCACGCTCGCACCCGAACCTAACGTCGTCAACAACGGGCCAGAGCCATAAGGGGGCCTGCTATGGATGTCTCCTTCCTCGGCGGACCACAGCCCCAGCACGGTGTCGGCGTGGTCGCCCCTTTCGACTTCGCGCTGGACCGTGAGCTGTGGCGCTGGGTCCCCGACGATGTCTCTCTGCGGCTCACCCGTACGCCCTACGTGCCCGTCGAGGTCTCCCTCGATCTCGCGCGCCTGGTGAGCGAGCACGAGACACTGCGCGACGCGGTACGGGCGCTGAGCGCATCCGAGCCCGAGGTGATCGCCTACGCCTGCACATCGGGGAGTTTCGTCGGCGGTCTCGCCGGTGAGCGGGCCATGTGCGAGGCGATGACCGCGGCGGGGGAGGTGCCCTCGCTGACCACCTCCGGCGCCCTGCTCGAAGCACTCGACGAGCTGGGCGTCGGCCGTATCGCCCTGGTCACGCCGTACACGGAATCGGTCACCGAGGCGCTGGAGGAGTATCTCGGCGAAGCCGGGGCAACCGTCACCGGACGCGCTTTTCTCGGGCTGACCCGGCACATCTGGAAGGTGCCGTACCGGTCGGTGGTGGACATGGCGCGCCAAGCGGTGGTGGGCGCGGCCGACGCGCTCTTCATCAGCTGCACCAATCTGCCGACGTACGACGCGATCCCGCAGCTGGAGGCCGAACTGAGGATGCCGGTGCTCTCCGCGAATCAGGTGACGATGTGGTCGGCGCTGCGCCGGATCGGCGTGCATGCGGTAGGTCCCTATCAGGGCCTGCTGCTTCAGCCGGAGGCTCAGGCGGACGTGCCACCCGCACCCCAGGCCCCGCCCGCAGAGCCCGCTCAGCCGGCTCAGCCCGCTGGGCCCGAAGACCAGGAAGGCTGGACATGACCACGGTCGGACTCCTCTACCCCGGCCACTCCGCCGAGGACGACTACCCCCGGCTCGAGGTGCTGCTCGACAGCGACATCAGACTGCCCGTCGTCCACACCGACATCGGCGAGGACGCGCACCGCGTCGACGCGCTGCTGCGGATGGGCGCGGCGGACCGGCTCGCGGCTCGGGTGGAGCAGCTGCGGCTGGAGGGTGCGGAGTCGGTGGTGTGGGCGTGCACCAGCGGGAGCTTCGTGTACGGCTGGGAGGGTGCGCACGAGCAGATCCGCTCGCTCGCCCTGGCGGCGGGGATGCCCGCGTCGAGCACGTCCTTCGGCTTCGCGCACGCCCTGCGGGAGCTGGGCGCTCTGCGCGTCGCGGTCGCCGCGACCTATCCGGAGGACATCACGGCCCTGTTCACCGCCTTCCTCAAGGCGTCCGGGGCCGAGGTCGTGGCCGACCGGGCGAGCGGGATCGTCACGGCGGCCGAGGTGGGCACCTGGGGCCGGGAGGAGGTACTGGAGCTGGCGCGTGCGGGGGACCACCCCGACGCCGAGGTCGTCCTGCTGCCGGACACCGCCCTGCACACGGCGGCGTATCTCGCCGATCTGGAGGAGGCCGTGGGCAAGCCGGTGCTCACGGCGAACCAGGTGACCGTGTGGGAGGGGCTGCGGCTGGCGGAGCGCAGGGCGTGGGTGTACGGCCCGAAGCTCGGCACGCTCTTCCAGAAGCTGGAGTTCGAGCACCCCGAATAGTTCGAGGACCCGGAATGGTCCGGGCACCCCGAGCAGTCCGGGCACCCGGAATAAACGGAGAGGCCCTCCTGTTTGACTGCGCTGTACCTATTTTCATGCGCAGGAGGACCCACCGGTGGACGAGATTCGAGGCACGGCGATCGGCACCGCACCCGTACCGCTGTCGGTACTGGACCTGGTGACGGTCGGCGTCGGCCGCACCGCGAGCGACGCGCTGCGCACCAGCGTGGACATCTCCCGACTCGCCGAGAGCCGCGGCTTCCACCGCCACTGGGTCGCCGAGCACCACTCCATGCCCGGCGTCGCCTCGTCCTCCCCGGCCGTGATCCTCGCCCATCTCGCCGCCCACACCGAGCGGATCCGCCTCGGTTCGGGCGGCGTGATGCTCCCGAACCACGCGCCGCTGGTGATCGCCGAGCAGTTCGGCACCCTGGAGGCCCTCGCGCCGGGCCGTGTCGATCTGGGTCTTGGCCGGGCACCCGGCACGGACGGCGCGACCGCGGCGGCACTGCGCCGTACCGAGCGGCTGAACGAGGGCGCGGACGACTTCCCGCAGCAACTCGCCGAACTCACCCGCTTCCTGGACGACGACTTCCCCGACGGCCATCCCTACGCCCGAATCCACGCCGTCCCCGGCCCCGTGCAGGGCCCCTCCAGCCGGCCGCCGATCTGGCTGCTCGGCTCCTCCGGCTTCAGCGCCCGGCTGGCCGGAGTGCTCGGACTGCCCTTCGCCTTCGCCCACCACTTCTCGGCCCAGAACACGATTCCGGCGCTCGACCTGTACCGCGAGTCCTTCCGGCCGTCCGCGGTGCTGGATGCCCCGTACGCCCTGATCGGCGTCTCCGCGCTCGCATCGGACGACGAGAAGGAGGCACGCCGCCAGGTCCTGACGGGCGCGCTGTCCATGGTCCGGCTGCGCACCGGCCGCCCCGGTCTGATCCCGACGCCCGACGAGGCGGCGGCGTATGAATTCAGCCCCATGGAGCGGGAGTTCGTCGACAGCTGGCTGGTGAATGTCATTCACGGCACGCCGGACGCGGTACGCACGGGCCTGGACGACCTCCAGAAGCGCACGGGGGCCGACGAGTTGATGATCACGGCCAATGCGCATGGCGCCGACGTGCGGCTGCGTTCGTACGAACTGATCGCGGACGCCTACGATCTGCCGCGTGGAGTGGTTCATTCCTGAACCGCCTGCTCCGATGGCCTTAAGGCAGTCCTAAAACCGCTCGTCACTGATGGTGGCGAGCGGTTCCTTGTTGGGGGTGCACCTGCTTGACGAGGGGTTTCTCGCGGAAATTGGTCTAGTCCTCATTTGGTTCAGACCATTGACGGGGGTGGCCGGATCGCTATCTCTTCTCCAACTCCCGTTCCGCACACCCCCCTCGGAGGAAGCCCGTGCGCTCCCGCAGACTCTTGATCGCCGCGCTCACAAGCGCCGCGCTCGCCGCAGGCGCCCTCGCCGCGTCCGTCGGCCTCGGCTCGGCCCAGGCGGCGGATGCCGCCGCGTCCTCGTCCGGCGGGGTGAAGATCGCGTACTACGACCAGTGGAGCGTGTACGGCAACGCCTTCTACCCCAAGCACCTGGACACCCGCGGCATCGCGGGCAAGCTCGATGTCATCAACTACTCCTTCGGCAATATCCACCCCACCGACCTGACCTGCTTCGAGGCGAACAAGGCCGCGGGCGACGACGCCAACCCCAACGCCGGTGACGGCGCGGGCGATTCGTACGCCGACTACCAGAGGTCCTTCGCGGCGGCGGACAGCGTCGACGGCGTGGCCGACACCTGGAACCAGCCGATCGTGGGCGTCTTCAACCAGTTCAAGGAGCTGAAGGCGAAGTACCCCAAGCTGAAGATCAATATCTCGCTGGGCGGCTGGACGTACTCCAAGTACTTCCACGACGCGGCCCTGACGGACGCGAGCCGCAAGAAGTTCGTGGCCTCCTGCGTCAAGCAGTACATCGCGGGCGACCTGCCCGTCGAGGGCGGCTACGGAGGCGCGGGCACCGCCGCCGGGATCTTCGACGGCATCGACATCGACTGGGAGTACCCGGGCTCGGAGAACGGCCACCTCGGCAACCACTACGGGCCCGAGGACAAGGCCAACTTCACGCTCCTGCTGGCCGAGTTCCGCAAGCAGCTCGACGAGTACGGCGCGGCGCACGGCGGCAAGAAGTACCTGCTGACGGCGGCGCTCCCGGCCGGCCAGGACAAGATCAAGAACATCGAGACCGACAAGATCGGCGCGTATCTCGACTACGCGAACATCATGACGTACGACATGCACGGCGCCTGGGACGCGGACGGCCCGACGTACCACCAGTCGCCGCTGTACTCCCCGGCGTCCGACCCGACGGACCCGATAGCCCCGGGCACGCAGAAGTACTCGATCGACAACGCGATCGACGCGTGGCTGGACGGGAACACGGCGTACGGCATCGCGGGCGGTTTCCCGGCGGACAAGCTGACGCTCGGCTACGAGTTCTACTACCGCGGCTGGAAGGGCGTCCCCGCGGGCGCGAAGAACGGCCTCGCCCAGTCCGCGGCCGGCGCGTCGACGGCCCGACCGGTGAGCCAGCAGGCGGGCATCGCGCATTACAAGGAGCTCGGCGGGATCGTCGACAACGCGGCGACGACGTTCTGGGACGACGAGGCGAAGGCGGCGTACTTCTACAAGGACGGCGAGTTCTTCACCGGCCTCGACAAGCGCGCGATCCAGGCGCGTGCGGACTACGCGCACAGCCGTGGCCTGGCGGGCGCCATGATGTACTCGCTGCTCGGCCTGGACGCCAACACGACACTGCTGAACGACATCGTGACGGCGGTCGGCGGCTCCCCGACCCCGGACCCGACCCCGACGCCGAGTCCGACGCCCTCTGCGAGCGACCCGACCCCCTCTCCGTCCCCGAGCACGCCGCAGACCGGCTGCACGGCGGCGGCCTGGTCCGGCACGGCGGTCTACACGGGCGGCGGCCTGGTCTCGCACAAGGGCCACACCTGGAAGGCGCAGTGGTGGACGCAGGGCGAGGAGCCGGGCACGACGGGCGAATGGGGAGTCTGGCGCGACCAGGGCGCGTGCTGATGTAACCCGGGGCTGAATGTGCGGTCGAGCCGCACATTCAGCCTGTCCGGCGTTTGAGGACATGCGGCCGAAGGTCGCATACGGGGGGTCTGGGGGCTTGCCCCCAGTTCGGGAAGGGGCGGGGTCGGGGACAAGGCCCGCCGCAGGCGCACCAGCCCGCACCATCGCCCGCTCAAACAGGCAGCGCCGCCGCCCCGATCAGCTCCGCAATCCGCTCCGCCGTCACCGCCCGCGAATACAGCCACCCCTGCCCCGTGTCGCACCCGATCCGCCGCAGCCGCGACGCCTGCCCCGCCGTCTCCACGCATTCCGCCGTGACCGTCAGCCCCAGCCGGTGCGCCAGTTGGACCATCGCCTCGACGATCGTCTCGTCCGCCGGGTTCGGGTGCGCCTCGTCCTGGAAGCCGCGGACAAACGATCCGTCGAGCTTCAGTACGGATACGGGCAGCCGGCTCAGGTACGCCAGGTTCGAGTAGCCCGTCCCGAAGTCGTCGATCGCGATCTGCACGCCCATGTCGCTCAGCGCCTGCAGTGCCTGGAGCGGGCGGCCCGCAGAGCCCATCACCGCCGATTCGGTGAGCTCCAGCTGCAGCAGTTGCGGCGCGAGTCCCGTCTCGGCCAGGATGCCCGCCACGTCGGCGACCAGGTCGGAGTCCCAGACCTGCCGCACGGCGACGTTGACGCTCACGAACAGCGGCGGCGCCTCGGGGTGCTCCTTCTGCCACTGGCGGGCCTGGCGGCACGCCGTACGCAGGACCCACCGCCCGAGCTGGACGATCGAGCCGTCCTCTTCAGCAATTCCGATGAACCGATTCGGCGCCAGTGTGCCGAACTGTGGATGATTCCATCGCACGAGCGCCTCGACGCCCCGCGTGACCCCGTCCGCCATCCCCACCAGCGGCTGGTACTCCAGCGTGAACTCCCCGCGTTCCACAGCCGGCCGCAGTGTCGACGAGAGCGCCTGACGGGTCATCCGGTGCGCGTTGCGCTCGGGGTCGAAGAGGGTCCAGCGGGCCTTGCCGTCCGCCTTCGCCCAGTAGAGCGTGGTGTCCGCGGCCTGCATCAGGCCGGTGGCCGTGGTCCCCGAGACCGACCGTTCCACCACGCCGATCGACGCCGAGACCGAGAGCCGCTGCCCGGCCAGGTCGAACGGCTGCTGTAACGCGGCCAGTACGCACCGCGCCAGATCGGCGAGTTGTTCCGTACCGGTGGAGTCCTCGACGAGGATCGCGAACTCGTCGCCGCCCAGCCGCGCCACCAAGTGCCCGCCGCTGCGCGTATAGCCGTCGCTGTCCGCGCACTCGGTCAGCCGAGCGGCGACCGCCGCGAGGAGCCGGTCGCCGACCCGGTGCCCGAGCGTGTCGTTGACCGCCTTGAAGCCGTCGAGGTCGAGATAGCAGAGGCCGATCCGCCCGGTCGAGCCGTGGTCGTACGCCGATGATTCGAGCGCCGCCGACAGCCGCTCGAAGAACAGCGTGCGGTTGGGCAGCCGCGTCACGGCGTCGTGCATCTGGAGATGGCGCAGCCGGGCCTGGAGCTCGCGGCGGTCGCTGATGTCCGTGATGGACAGCAGCACGTTGCGGCTGTCGGGCACGGGCGCCACCGTCACCTCGGCCCACAGCGCGTGCCCGTCGGGGTGCTTGAGGCGGCGCGTACAGCGGAAGCGGGACCGTCGGCCACGCAGCACTTCGCGGTACGCGTGCCAGGTGCGGCGGTCCGACGCCAGGTCCACGAGATCAGCGGCGAACTGTTCCCGCAGGGTCACGGGTTCGGTGCCCAGCAGCGTGGCGAGTGCCGCGTTCGCTGTGACGACGAGGCCTTCGTTGTCGACGACCGCCATCGCGAGATGGGCGGCGTTGAACGCGGCCCAGTGGTCACGCAGTTCCGCCGCGCCGACAGTGTGACGCTCCGTGACCGACGGCCGGACATTCCCGGGGACTGCGACTCCCGCGGGCCCTGTTCCTTCGGAGGTTCCGCTCACCGCTCGCTCCCGCAGTGCAGTTGTGTCGTCCAGGGTCGTACAGATGTGGTCGGGAAGAGGTCGGGAAAGTGAGCCGATCATAGAGCCAGGCGCCTGGGCCGTTCCAGCGACGAGGCCCGCGAGCAGTCCCCTCCACGCCTTCGGCCGATCGTCTCTGCGCAGGCCTGCACAGGTCCTGGCCGGGTCCGATTCCGTTCTGACCGAATGTGACGTTGTGTGAGCCATCGGAGTGTCGCCGGGTCTCGGGTCGATGTCGGGCCGGTGTCGGGTCGGTCACCCGGGTGGGGCAGCGGAACAGGGCGTACTACCGCAAACAAGCACAAGGTGGTTGAGGTGTCGCGCATTCCGTAGCCGGAGGTCCACGTGGAGGGTCAGCAGTCATCCGAGGGAACACCCGAGGGAGTGGAACGCGTACGTCTGCGCAGTGCCGCCGCCGCGCTCACATCCCTCATGGCGCTCGCCGCCACATCCTTGGTCGCCGGCCCCGCGGTGGCATCCACCACGTCGGGCCCCTGCGCCCTTCCCCGCACCGAGGCGCACCACTCCCTGGGCGTGGACACCTGGAACGCTACGTATCCGCGCCCGGCCCGGACCCTGAACGCGGTCGTGATCTTCGTGTCGTTCCCGGACCATGTGCCGGCGAACGCGCCGGAGGAGCTCGCCGCCGACCACTTCCCGGCCACCAGCACGTTCTTCACGCGCGCCTCCTACGGCAGGTTCTCGCTGCGGGCCGATCCGCAGCACCAGTGGGTGAAGATGCCGAAGGCCTCGACGGAGTACGGGATACGACGCGACTGGCGGTCCGAGCAGCGGAGCGCCTATCTGGGCGACGCGCTCGATGCCGCCGACGCGGGCGTGGACTTCTCGCGCTACGACATCGTCTATCTGGTCGCCGACCCGGACGCGCCCGGCGTGGACTCCGACGCTACGAAGGTCGTCAACCTCGACCAGCCGCTGCACGCCGACGGCACCGACATCGAACGAGTCGTCACCGTCTTCGAACACCATCCCCCGGACCGCAATGTGCTGGCCCACGAGACCGGGCACGTCTTCGATCTGCCGGACCTCTACCACCGGCCGGTGGACGGACAGGGTGACTGGGACACGTATGTCGGCGACTGGGATGTGATGGGCAGCCAGTTCGGGATGTCGCCGGACCTCTTCGGCTGGCACAAGTGGAAGCTGGGCTGGCTGGACCGGCAGGCCGTGCGGTGCGTCACCAGGACGGGGCTGATCACGCTGGAGCCGATCTCCGCCGCGCCGGCGCCGGGCGCGAGCCTCGGCACCCGGCTCGCGGTCGTACGGACCGGCGAGGACACGGCGCTCGCGATCGAGGCGCGCAGCGCGACGGGCAATGACGAGACGACCTGCACGGAGGGCGTGCTGATCTACCGCGTCCAGTCCGACGCTGACTCGGGTGGCGGCCCGGTCGAGGTCGTCGACACGCACCCGGAGACGGAGGCGTGCTGGGACGAGTCGGTGTACCCGCCGCTCGCGGACGCGCCGCTGGGGGTCGGTGAGACGTTCACGATGCCGGGGGCGCCGGGGGAGCGGACGCGGGTGGAGGTGGCGGACCGTACGCGCGCGGGCGCATGGACGGTCCGGATCTCGACGGTGTAACCACCGGGGCTCTGCGGCCCCGATTGGGTGGCTTCCCGGGCGCACGAAAAGGCCCCCCGCTTCCGCGAGGGGCCTTTTCCGTCTGTGCGCCGCCAGGGACTCGAACCCCGGACCCGCTGATTAAGAGTCAGCTGCTCTAACCAACTGAGCTAGCGGCGCCTGCCGACGTCGTAGACCTTAGCATCCTGATCGGCGGGAGGAAAAATCGATACTCGGACGCTCGGCGACGGGGTCGCGCGGGCCGCCCGCACGCATGCCCAGAGCACCACCTCGGGCCCCGGCAGCCAGGGGTGCAGGGTGTCGGGAGCCACCAGCCAGCGCGGCCCGGATGCCCTCTGGTCCTGGGTCAGCGGCGGGACGGTCACCGCGTCGCCGACGCCGTGGCAGAACATCGGCGGCACGGCCTCGCCCCACTCCTCCCAGTCGAGCAGGGACGGCAGCCGCTGGGCGGTGCCGGGGGCGGTGAAAAGCAGCATCCGGCCGCGGTGCATGGCGACGGGGCCGGAGCCGGGTCCCTCCTCCCACAGCCGGTCGAGCATCCGGCGGCCGAAGATCGCGGGCACGTTCACGACGTCGAAGACCGAGCCGCAGGGGAGTACGGCGGGGGCGGTCGGGCGGGTCTCCCAGAGTGCGAGCATCGAGCGCGGATGGGCGCCGGCGGAGGTGAGCCAGCTGCCGCCGGGGGTTGTGACATGGGCGGAGTGGTGTCCGCCCTCCTCCCTGAGGAAGGCGAAGATGTCGGTCCGGCGCTCGTCGTCACGGGCACCGGGGTTCAGCAGGGAGTCGTCTCGCAGCCATGCGCTCATGGAACAAGATCTACCCGGAGTGACCGTTCCGTTTCTGAGAGTTGCCGGAAACGGGGACAGGGCGGGGCGGGTAGGAGTATCTTGCGCACCGGCATATGCAGGGTGGGATGTTCCCGGGGCACGCCTTACTGCTGGGACCCGCCGCGCTGCAGCTCGCGGCCGAATTCGATCATCTTCTTCGCATAGTCGGCCGTCCACTCCGCCCGCTCGGCGATGTCCGCGGGGGTCAGCCGGTCGAAACGGCCGGGGTCGGCGAGCTGGGCCGCCGCGAGGGCCTGGAACTCCACCGCCCGGTCCGTGGCCGCCCGGAAGGCGAGCGTCAGCTCGGTCGCCCGGGCCAGCAGCTCCCGGGGGTCCTCGATCGACTCCAGATCGAAGAAGTGCTCGGGGTCGGCGGCGGCCTCCGACGGCTCGAAGAGCAGCGGTGCCGGTCGCAGCTTGCGCTCGCTCCGCTCGGGTTGCGCCATATGGTTCTCCTCCTCGCACAGGTTCGGCCCCGTCCCGGCCGCCCCCCATTGACCTTGTTCTCTGATCTGTTCCCCGGCCGCTGTCTGCCCATGGCCGTCTTCTATTGTCGCGGCCCGCGCAAGGCCGCCTGCGGAGCCCAGCGCATCAGGTGTTCCACCAGGTGCGCGTGGCTGGCCTCCCAGCCGTCCGGGCTGTTTCCAAGGGACGCCTCCGGCGGCGTGCCGGACTCCGTCCGGCGTTACGGGGGCCCATGCCGTCCGCTGCCGCGGGCTCACGGGCGCCAGGTGACGCGGTGGTTCGACCAGTGGTCCCATGTGGACTGCATCGCCTCCCAGCCGTCCGGGAACTTGACCGTGACGCCCAGCTGGACCGGCTCCGTCGAGGGATGTTCGTCCAGGAGGTCGCTCACGCCCGCGCGGCACACCACGATGCACGCGTGCCGGTGGCGCGACGCCAGCACGCACAGCCTGCCCGTCTCCAGGTGGAACGCCGTCGCGTCCGGTCGGCCCGACAGCGGGTGCAGCACGACCGTGACATCGAACTCCCGGCCCTGCAGGCGGTTCGCCGTGTCCACCGTGACATCCGTGACGCCCACCTCCGCCAGCGCCGCCCGTACCGCCGCCGCCTGGTCGCGGTGGGCCGTGCCGACCGCGATCCGGTCGGCGGTCACCGGGACCGGGTCCGGGGAGCGCTCGGAGACGGCAGCGCCGCCGCGGTCCAGCAGCCGGCGGACGACCAGGGCCACGGCCCGTACCGCCTCCGGGTCGGTGCGGGGCGTGTGCCGGGCGGGCAGCTCCAGCAGGCCCCAGCCCGACTCGGCCGCCTCGTCCAGCACCCGGTCGGGGCCCGAGCCGTCAGACGCCACCCCGAAGGCCAGCCGCCGCTCCGACTCGCCCGTGCCGCTGCGGAAGGGGGTGTACGGATAGAACGCGTCGGAGACCAGCGGCGCGGCCGACGCCGGGAGCCGCCAGGACACCGGCAGCCGGTGCTGCGGCAGCTCCGGATTGTGGGCGAGCAGCGTGGAGACCGCGCTCGCGGACGGGTCGTACGAGAGCCCGGCCCACTGGTCCGCCCCGACGATCGAGAACGGGTCCAGCTGGCCTGGGTCGCCCACGAACAGGGCACGCTCGAAGAGCCCGGCGACGGCGAGCAGCGCGTCGGAGCGCATCTGGTAGGCCTCGTCGACGATGGCGTGCCGCCAGGGCTCGACGCCCTGGACATGCGCCCACTTCGCGGCGGTCGAGATGACGATCTCCAGGCCCGCGAGGTCGCCCGCCTTCGCGGACTTGCGGACGTTGTCCAGTTCGTCGAGCGCCTTGTCGTACGGGTCGGGGTCGTTGCTGTGCAGCCGCCCGACCGGCAGCTCGGGCTCCTTCTCGGCGAGCCGCAGGACCAGGTCGTCCACCTGGGCGTTGGTCTGCGCGATGACCATCAACGGCCGCCCGGCAGCGGCCAGTTCACGCGCGGCGTTCACGACGAGTGTGGACTTGCCCGCGCCGGGCGGCGAGTCCACGACAACGCCGCGGTGGGCGCCGTCCAGTGTGTCGGCGAGGATCGCGCCGGTGGCCCGCGCGGCCTCGGCGGCCGGGTCGAAGGGGTGTGCGTGCCGCGTCACAGCAGATCCTCCGCAGTCACCGGGTCCGGGCTCTCCGCGGCCGTGCCCGGGGGCCCGCCGTGCGTCCACGGGGTCTCCTCCGGGTCCGGCAGCTTCGGGCCGCCCCGCTGGTCGTGCTCGAACAGGGTCCAGGCGATCCGCTCGCCCGTGTCCGGTACGGAGCCTTCCGCGGGGTCCCTGGAGCGGCCCATGCGGTCGGTGAGCCGCAGCACCAGCGTCCCGTCCGCCTCGTGGCGTACGAACTCGGCCGTCTGCGGCTTGCCGCCCAGCGAGCGGTACACCTTCGCCCGCTCGCCCAGATGCGGCCGGTCGTCCGTACGGACCGTGAGCAGCGGGCGGGGGCTCGGCCGCTTCGAATCGGACCAGGCCATCACGACCTCGGTCACCTCGCCCAGGAACGCCTCGCCCGCCAGCCTGCGCCCGGCCAGCACCAGCGGGTCGTCCAGTGCCTCCTGCGCCTCCAGCTGGGCCTGGGCCGTCTCGCGGGAGGCCAGCTTCCGCGCGGCCGTCACCGCGTCGTCGCGTCGTGGCTGCGGCGGCTCGCCCGCGCGGACGCGGTCGCGGTGCCCGGTGAACGACCAGCGGTCCCGAGTCCAGCGGTCGGCAGCCCGGGGCCCCTCCGGCAGCGTGCGCAGCAGCTCCAGGCTGCGCCACACGGCGTGCCAGGTGGGCGTCAGCTGGGTCAGCACAAGGCGGCGGATCTCCCGCTCGGCGAGGGTGAGTTCACCCAGCCGGGCATCGGCCTCGGCGCCGTCCTCGGCCGCCCCGAGCGCCTGGCGTGCCCGGTCGTACCGCTCGACCGCGGGGGCCAGCAGTCTGTTGTCGAAGGCAGGGTCGGTGGCCGGACCGGCGGGCGGGCACAGCAGCTGGCCCCGGGCGTCCCGGGCGAGCTCCGCCCGCAGCGCCGCGTCCGCGCCCGACTCGCCCTCCGGGGGGTCGATCCAGGCGAGCAGCGCACCGAGGTGCTGGTCCTCCAGCGAGGACTGACCGGTCGCCCAGTGCCGCCCCAGCAGATCGGTCGCGGCGAGCAGCAGCGAGGAGCCGGGCACCCGGGCCCGCTCGCCGTAGTGCGTCAGCCAGCGTCCGAGCAGCGGGACGCGCGGCGGCGCGGGATGGGGCGCGTCGGGGTCCTGCTCGGCGGTACGCCGAAAGCGCATCGAGCGGCCCAGCAGCCGTACGAAGTCGATGCCCGCCCGGCCCGGCACGATCAACTGCGGTGCGTCCGCACACAGTTCGACCTCGACCTTGACCCGCTTTCCGGTCTCGGGATCGGTCTCGCTGCGCTCGGCGGGCTCCACGTCGTCGGCGTACGCGTCCAGGTGCGGCAGTACGGCGTCGGCGAGTTCGGCGAGGAAGGCGAAGCGCAGATCGCGGTCGCGCGGCTGTGCCACGACCAGCAGCCGCGGCTCCTGCTCGTCGGTGCCGACCAGCGCGCCCAGCGGGGCCCCCGCCTCACCGGCCGTCGTCAGTGGTACGAGAACCAGCGGGCGCTCGGACAGATGCCGGTGGCGCACCGTCGCGAGCGCGGTGGCCCGCCCCGACTCCACGGCCTCCAGCCGGGCGAGGGTGGAGATCAGCGACATCCGGCCTCCAGCGCTTCGGCCCGCAGTGACGCGGCCCGGCGAAGGGCGGCGACCGCCGGGTCGTCCGGATCGCCTGCCGTGCCACGGGCCGCGGCCAGGACATCGCCGATGGTCGTAAGACCGCCGAGCTCGCCGCGCACCCCGCGCCCCAGCGCCTCCACCGCACCGGCGTCGCGGGCCCGGTCACGGCAGTGGAAGGCCAACTCGCAGGCGGCCAGGCACTCGGGGGCGTACGCGGCCGACACCGACTCGACCGCTGCCGTCAGCTCTTCGGCCGGGCGTTCCACATCGAAGGTCGTGCCCTCGGGCAGGGCCGCGGCGATGTCCTCGATCCGGGTCAGCCTGGCCAGTTGACGGCGGGTGACCGACAACTGCTTGCGTACGTCGACGACGGACGCGGTCGGCAGATTGGAGAAGTCCTTGGGGCAGACCAGCAGGACCGAACGGGCCACCTGCGCCCCGTCCGTCACTGACGCGACCCGCTCCAGCGCCAGTACGTACACCGCGGCCTGGCGCGCGGCCGCGCCCACTTTCGCCGCGTCCGCCGAGGCGTCAATCATCGGGAAAGACTTGATCTCGACGACCGTCCACGTCCCGTCGGGGTGGACGACCACCGCGTCCGGCTCCAGATAGGCGGGGGAGCCCGCGACCTCCAGCGCCAGCATGGGGTGGTCGAGCAGTGTCCACGCCTTCGCGGCGGTCGCCTCGCGCAGCGCGAGTGCCGTGCGTGCGGCCCGGCCCTCGGGCCCGGCGGCCGACAGTTCGGGCACCCGGACCTCGGCCGGAGTGTCCACGCCGAGGAGCCGCGTCAGCTCCTTGCCTCCGTCGGCCTTGACCTTCGCCTCGAAGGCATTGCCGCGCATGAAAGCGAACTGGGACTGGCCGAACGCCGCCGGGGATCCCAGCGCGGAGGCGAGCGCCGCCTTGTCCACCCCGGCACCGTCCAGCAGCGCGCGCCGCTTGCAGCCGGGGTTGGCCGCGAGGGCGGCCAGCGCGCGGGCGTCGAGCGGATGGGGCTGGGCGGCGGGACCGCGCAGCTCAGCGAGCCGCTGCCGTAGTGCTGTCGTCGGCGTCTGCGGAGGTGGTCCGCTGTCCAGGGATTCGCTCACCCGCGGAAGTCTCGCATCCGGCACTGACAATCGGGGACTGCGAGCCGGAAGGAGCGGCCTGGAGGCGGGTGCGCACACGGTCGGCGAAACGCAGCGCGGGCCTGGTCAGCAGGGCGCCGACGCCCATCACGGCGCATCCGGCGACCGCGTCGAGGAAGTAGTGGTTGGCCGTGCCCATCACCACGAGGGTGGTGAGCAGCGGGTAGGCGACACCGAGTGCCTTCATCAGCGGTGTACGCCCGTGGCGCCACAGCATCACGCCGCACCACAGCGCCCAGCCGACGTGCAGACTCGGCATCGCTGCGTACTGGTTGGTCATCGCGCCCATGCCGCGCGGGGCGCTCGCCTCGCCGCCCCACCAGCCGTACGAGCCGTACTGCGCCATCGTGTCGACGAAGCCCTGGCCCGCGTCAAGGAGCCGCGGCGGGCAGGTCGGAACGAGCGTGAAGCCGACGAGGCCGAGAAGCGTGGAGAGCATCAGCCAGGTGCGGGCGGCCCGGTAGTGGGCGGGGCGTCGGCGGAAGAGCCAGACCAGGATGGCCGGGGTGACCAGATAGTGCAGCGAGGCGTACGCGAAGTCGGCGGGTATGCCGAGCGCGGGGGTGTGAGTGAAGAGGCGGTTGAGCGGGTGTTCGGCGTTGAGGAGGAGTGCCTTCTCGGCCCGGAGTATCGCCATGCCGTGGTCGACCGCGGTGTTCACATCGCCGCGCGCCAGCAGCCGGCCGGCCGAGTAGGCCGCGTAGACCACGGCGAGCAGCGTGAGTTCGGTCCACCAGCGGGGCCGATGGCGGGTCGCGGTGTACGACATCCGAACGTTTCTCCAGTTTGTGTTCAGGCGGCCATCGGCCAACCGCTCAACCGTACGGCGTACGAGATAGTGCTCGGGCGTCGGGGCCCGGTCTTTGGAGGACGCTGAGATCCTCCCGGAGGTTGCCTTGCGTTCAGGTGCGAGATGATGGGACGACACCGCTCGTGAACCGCTCGCGAACCTCAGGAGAGCCCCTCATGGCACCGCGCATCCTGCTCGCCCGGCACGGCCAGACCGAGTGGTCGCTGCTCGGAAGGCACACCGGCCGGACGGACATCCCCCTGCTCGAAGAGGGCAGGCGCGGGGCGAAACTTCTCGGTGAGCGACTGCACCGCTCCCCGTGGTCGGGCCTGGAGTCCGTCGAGGTCCGCACCAGCCCGCTGGTGCGGGCGAGCGAGACCTGCGCGCTGGCGGGGTTCGCGGAACGGGCGACCGAATGGGACGCGCTCATGGAGTGGGACTACGGGGCGTACGAGGGCCTGACCGCGGGGGCGATCTGGGCGGACCGCCCGGACTGGTTCCTCTGGCGCGACGGCGTCCCCGAGGGCGAGACCCTGGCCGAACTCGGCGCCCGCGCGGACGAGGTGGTCGAGTGGGCGCGCTCGGCGGACCGCGACGTCCTGGTCTTCGCCCACGGCCACATCCTGCGCGTCCTGGGTGCGCGGTGGCTGGGCATGGACCCGTCGTTCGCGGCGAGAATCCGGCTGGATCCGACGTCGCTGTCGGTACTGGGGTGGGCGTACGGGGAGCCGGCGCTGGACCGCTGGAACGACACGGGGCACATGGAGTTGTGACGGGACCGGGGGTGCGCTGCGCCTGTAACCGGGGGCGCTGCCCCCGTTCCCGCGCCTCGATCTCCCCCGGACGGAGTCTGGGGGAGGGCGGGGTGGGGGAACAAGCCCCGCGCAGCGGCCCGCCCCGCCTACGCCCCCCGCGCCGCCTCCCCGACCCGGTCCAGGAACACCCCCACGTCCCCTGCCCTGCGCTGCGGCAGCAGCACCCGCGCCGTGTCCGACAGCATCGACTGGATGCGCGTCGACCGGACCTCCTCCAGCAGGTCCAGCACCTGCTGCCCCGCCCGCGCCGCCTCCGCCGGGGCGCCCGCGTGGGCCAGGTTCAGGGCCAGTTCCGCCCGGTACAGCGCCAGGTTGCGGGTGAAGCGGCGGTCCTGGAGGGACGCCGCCCGGCGGGCGTGGCGGGCCGCCCGGGACCATTCGCCCAGGGCCGACCAGCACTGGGCCTGCAGTGCCTCGAGTTCCGGTTCGCCGAAGAAGGACATCCACTCGGGGTCCGAGTCCGCCGTGCCCCGGTCGAAGTAGCCGTGCGCCCGCACCAGGGACTTCTCGCAGGCGCCGCGGTCCCCGAGCCCCGCCCAGCCGCCCGCCTCCCGCAGCGAGAGCAGCGAGAGCAGCCGCGCCGAGGCCAGCCGGTGTGCCGCCCGCTGGCCCGCCTGGGCCGAGCGCACGGCCTCCCGGTACCGGCCCGCGTCCCGGGCCAGGAACGACGTATTGCAGAAGGCGTGCGCCTCAAGTGCCCCGTCGCCCGCCACCCGCGCCGTCGCCAGCGCCTCCGCGTAGTGCGAGCGCGCATCGTCGAAGCGGCCCGAGTCGTGCGCCAGCCAGCCCACGGAGATGGCGAGTTCGCCCGCACCCGAGTGCAGCCGGTCCACGGTCGAGCGCCGTGCCGCCGTGCCCGCGTCGAGCAGCGCGTACGCCGCCCGCAGCGGCTGTGCGGCCTGCCGGTAGAGCCCGTCCGCGCCGTGCCGGTCGTCGAGCAGCCGGATCCGGCGTACGGCCTCCTCGACGGCGTTGACCTCCGCATCGCCGACCCGGCGCTGGTTGGGCACAAGACCGAGTCCGAGCCCGAGGGACGCGGCCGCCACCGTGGTGGTGCCGCTCGTCATGAATGCGCGACGCAGCACGTCGCTCTCCTCGTCGATGTCGCTGTCGATGGCGCTGTCAATGTCGAAGGGGCAGCAGGGATGCGCCGGTTCGGGCCCTCGGCCCCGCGTGTCCGGTGCGCCCTGGCCGCCCCTCCCGCCCCGCACGCGTTCCCGCGCCGTGAAGCCCAGGTCCGCCAGCGTCAGACCGGGGAACATGTGCAGGAACACCCGCTCGTAGGCGTAGTTCGGACAGCGGATCTCGCCGGCCTCGACCCGCCCGATGTAGCGGGCGTCGCACGAGACCTGTTCGCCGATCTCCCGAGCGGCCTTGCGTACCGCCGCCCCGAACTCTCCCGGCGAGCGCTGCCCGCGCAGTCTGCGGAAGGCGAGATTGGGAACTGCCCGTGATCCCTGCCGTGCCTGCCCTGATGCCTGTGACGACGACGCCATGGCGGAGCCCTCTCTTGGTGCACCGTGTTCCGGCGGAGCAAGAACGTACCTGCTGTGACGGGCCGCACACGCAGGGTTTGCCTACAAAAGGGATATCTCCCCCTTGATCTGCCATGAACTGCCATCCTTTGCGGCGGCGTGCCGCCGTAGCCCTTGACGCGTACAAGCGTTGAACCCTTTGGAGGCGCGGTACGTGTCTCCACTCGAGCGAGGAGGGGATCCCCTTGTTGGAGGTCGGCATGGAGACCAGCGCCCTTGGCGGCTCAGGCACGACTGCGACGACAGCTCGCCACAGACCAACCGCGGACAGCAGCGCACCACCTCACGGCGCACCGGCCCACACCCCGCCGCCCGTCGAATCCACCGAATCCACCGAATCCATCGAGCCCTGCGACCTGGTGACCGTCCCCGCCCGCCAAGGGCTCGAAGCGGTCGACATCCTGCGTCGCGGTGCCGCCCCTGCCGTCGGCCCCGTACTCCACGACGGCACCTGCGACACCCTCGGCTTCCTGGTGCCGCCGGGCACCGCCGACGGGTGGGACATGCCGGGCAGCGCCTGTACGCAGACCGCGGGACGCGGTCTGCGTATCCCCGAGGAGCCCCCGGTCACCGGCTCCGGCTGGCTGCTTCCGCCGGACGACAAGGACCCGGTCACCGACCCGGTGGTGCTGCGCGAGGCGCTCGGCGAGGCGGCCCGGCTGATCGAGGCCGCCGACAACTGCTGCTGAGCCCCGTATCGGCTCTGCGCCGATAATGGGTTGGTGGCAAAGAACAAGCGGCGCAACCGCACGGGCGGGGCAGGCAGCCCCGAACCTGTCGTCGAGCAGATCGACGGCGGGCTCGCCGAGCTGATACCCGACCGTGAGCGGCCGCGCGGCTGGACGCTGCTCATCGACGGCGCCCCGCAGTCCCATGTCGACCTCGACGATCCGGTCCATCTCTCCTTCGAGTACCAGCGCCGCCTCGGCCATGTCATCGACCTCGCCGCCCCACCCGGCCGCCCCCTCCAGGCCGTTCATCTCGGCGGCGGCGCCTTCACTCTCGCCCGCTACATCGCGGCCACCCGCCCCCGCTCCACCCAGCAGATCGTGGAGCTGGACGCCCTTCTGGTCCAACTGGTCCGTCGGCAGCTCCCGTTGGACCCGGCCGCGCGGATACGCGTCCGGTCCATCGACGCCCGCGCCGGGCTCGGCAAGGTCCCGGACGGCTGGGCGGACCTGGTGATCGCCGATGTCTTCAGCGGCGCCCGCACACCCGCGCATCTGACCAGTACGGAATTCCTCGGCGAGGTGCGCAGGGTCCTCGCGCCGGGCGGGCTCTACGCCGCGAACCTCGCCGACGGGCCGCCGCTGGCGCATCTGCGCGCCCAGGTCGCCACGGCCGCGGCGGTCTTCCCCGAGCTCGCCCTCGCCGCCGACCCGACGGTGCTGCGCGGGCGCCGCTTCGGCAATGCGGTGCTGCTCGCCTCGGACGTCCCGCTGCCCGTCGCGGAACTGACCCGCCGCGTGGCGGGAGATCCGCACGCCGGGCGTGTCGAACACGGAAAGGCACTGGCCGACTTCACGGGCGGCGCGCCCGCGGTGACGGACGCGAGCGCGAGGCCGTCACCGATCCCACCGCCCGCCGCCTTCCGATAACGCTAACGCTCGTCGAACTCCACCATCGGCGGATGGCCGTTCCAGGTGCAGAAGACCGAGCTCTCATGGCCGTCGCGGGTGAACGTCACCCGGATCCACTCCGGTTGCTTCCAGACCTGCATCTGCCAGCCCGCGTCCGGAGTCGCCGACACCAACTCGGCCCAGGTCTTGGCGATGTCGAAGACGACCCGGCCGCCGTCGACGGTGTAGCCCTTCACGTTCCCCGGCGCCGGAGGCGACGAAGGGGGCTGCGAGTACGGCGGCTTGGTCTCGCTCGGCCTCCCGGCCGAAGCAGTGGCCAGCGGCTTGCTGCTCTTGTCCGGTGTGGCCGGTTTCGATACGTTCGGGCTCGGCGGCCGCTGCGTGCTGGAGGCCTGCGGTCTCGCGCCCTGCGTGGTCGCCGCGTCCGCGCTGATGGGCAGCGCGCGCGGACGGTCGTACGCGGTACCGGACATGACGGTATGGACGCCCCACCAGGAGAGCGTGACTGCGGCTCCGGTGGACAGCGACCACGCCATGGCATGTACGAGTCCTCGATGCATCCCGGCCATACTGCACCACGCGCCCCACGTCTGTCCCGGCCAGGGTGTGACGGGGACTCCCGTAGTGACATCAGCGGCTCCCGCCGCGGGCCGGATGGCGTACGGTGCCGCCCATGGCAAGTGTGCTCGTCGTCGAGGACGACCAGTTCGTGCGCTCCGCCCTCATCCGGCACTTGACCGAGGCCTCCCACACCGTGAGGAGCGTCGGCACGGCCCTGGAGGCGCTGCGCGAGGTGGCCCATTTCCGTTTCGACGTGGTCATCCTCGACCTCGGTCTGCCGGATCTGGACGGGGCCGAGGCGCTGAAAATGCTGCGCGGTATCACCGACGTACCGGTGATCATCGCCACCGCGCGGGACGACGAGACGGAGATCGTCCGGCTGCTCAACGACGGCGCCGACGACTACCTCACCAAGCCCTTCTCGGTGGAGCATCTGTCCGCGCGGATGGCCGCCGTGCTGCGCCGCTCGCGGGCCGCCGCCGGAGAGGCCCCGCCGTCGCGCGTCATCCAGGTCGGCGGGCTCTCCATCGACCCGCTGCGCCGCCAGGCCGAGTTGGACGGTACGGCACTGGACCTGACCCGCCGCGAGTTCGACCTGCTCGCCTTTCTCGCCGGGCGGCCAGGCGTCGTCGTACCGCGCAAGGAGCTGCTCGCCGAGGTGTGGCAGCAGAGTTACGGCGACGACCAGACCATCGACGTCCATCTGAGCTGGCTGCGGCGCAAGCTCGGGGAGACGGCTGCGAAGCCCCGTTATCTGCACACCCTGCGGGGTGTCGGCGTGAAGCTCGAACCTCCGAACGGACAGCGGTCGAACGGACACATGCCATGAGATGGGCGCTGGTCAAGGTCTCCCTCGCCGTCACGGTGATGGTCGTGCTCGCCTTCGCCGTCCCGCTGGGCATCGTCATCAAGGAGATGGCCAGGGACCGGGCCTTCTCCAACGCCGAGCGACAGGCCGCCGCCATCGGCCCGACCCTCTCCATCACCGCCGACCGCGATCCGCTGGAGCGCGCCGTCCTGTCCACCCAAGCCGGTTCGGCCGGGCGGATGGCCGTGCACATACCGGCCTCCGGCGAGCCCGGCAGCAGGCCCGTGAACATCGGCACGCGCCGGGCCGCCCAGAAGGACCTGCTCACCACGCAGCGGCTCGGCCGCGCCTCCATCACCGAGGTCACCGGCGGCTCCGCGCTGCTCCAGCCCACGGCGATCAGCACCGGCCAGATCGCCGTCGTCGAGGTCTTCGTGCCCGACGGCGAGGTGTCCAACGGCGTCGACACGGCCTGGCTGGTGCTCGCGGGCGTCGGTCTGGCGCTGGTCGTCGGCTCGGTCGCGGTCGCCGACCGGCTCGGCATACGGATGGTGCAGCCCGCCCAGCGGCTCGCGGGTGCCGCGCACGACCTCGGCGAGGGCAAGCTCGGGGCGCGCGTCCCCGAGGAGGGCCCCACCGAACTGCGCTCCGCCGCGGTCGCCTTCAACTCCATGGCCGACCAGGTCGTCCAGCTGCTCGCCAACGAGCGCGAACTGGCCGCGGATCTCTCGCACCGGCTGCGTACACCGCTCACCGTGCTGCGCCTCAATGCCGCCTCGCTGGGTGAAGGACCCGCCGCCGACCAGACCAGGGCCGCCGTCGAGCAGCTGGAGCGCGAGGTCGACACGATCATCCGCACCGCCCGCGAGGCCAAGCCGCAGACCATGGCGGCCGGCCCCGGCGCGGGCTGCGACGCCGCCGAAGTCGTACGGGAACGGATGGACTTCTGGTCGGCGCTGGCGGAGGACGAGGGCCGCAAGGTGCGGGTCGCGGGCGTCGACCGTCCCGTACGTATCCCGGTCGCCCGCCCCGAACTGGCCGCCGCGCTGGACGCGCTGCTCGGCAATGTCTTCCGGCACACCCCGGAGGGCACGGCCTTCTCGGTCGACGTCCACAACGGCGAGGACGCGGTCATCGTGCTGGTCTCGGACGCGGGCCCGGGCATCACCGACCCCGAGGCGGCCATGGCCCGCGGCAACAGCGGGCACAGGGACGGCTCGACCGGGCTCGGCCTGGACATCGTGAGCCGGGTGGCGGAGTCCACGGGCGGGGACGTACGGATCGGCAGCTCGGTGCTCGGCGGCACGGAGGTACGGATCTGGATCGGCCTCGACCCGCGCGAGGGCGTGGGCCCGGTGCGCCGCCGCGGCCACCGCGGAACGGTCTCGCGACGCAGGCGGACGAAGGCAACTGGTCTCTACCATTAATCGCTTCCCATGCCTTCCTTAAGGCCGTCCTAAGAAGTTCAACCCCCGCCCCGAACTGGTCATTTGTCCGTTTCCGTATCGCTAGCGTGCTGCCTCACCACCCCCCACCCCCGTAACGCAGAGGCAGGCACGCAATGGGCAGCAGTACGCACCGGCGCAGGGCGAGCGTCAGGACCAAGGCGGTCGGCGCCGTCGTCGCCGCCGCGGTGATCGGCGGCGCGGCATTCGCCCTCACGGGCACCGCGCAGGCCGCGTCCGTCGGCGCCGCGTACACCAAGACCAGCTCCTGGACCGGCGGTTACACCGGCCAGTACGTCATCACCAATGACACGGACACGGCGCAGACCGGCTGGACGCTCGAATTCGACCTGCCTACGGGCACCACCATCAGCTCGCTGTGGAACGGCGAGCACACGGTCAGCGGCCGGCACGTCACCGTGAAGCCCGCGAGCTGGAACAAGCAGCTCGCGCCCGGCGCCTCGGTCACCGTCGGCTTCGTCACCGCCGCGAGCACCACCGCGACCGCGGGCGACCCGACCTCCTGTCTCATCAACAAGGTCAAGTGCTCGGTGGACGACGGCGCGACCCCGCAGCCCAGCGGCCGCCCCACCGAGCAGCCCAAGCCGACGCCCACCCCGACGGCGAGCACCACCCCCACCAAGCCCCCGACCTCGGCACCGACGCCTACGCCGACGCCCACGCCCACCGAGACACCCGGCGGCGGCACCGGCACCGGCGCGCGCTTCGCGCCGTACGTCGACACCTCGCTCTACCCGGCGTACGACCTGGTGGACACCGCGACCAAGACCGGGGTCAAGGAGTTCAACCTCGCCTTCATCACCTCCGGCGGCAGCTGCGCGCCCCTCTGGGGCGGTGTCACCGACCTCGGCAGCGACCAGGTGGCCTCCCAGATAGGCGCGCTGCGTGCCAAGGGCGGCGACGTCCGCGTCTCCTTCGGTGGTGCCGCGGGCTCCGAGCTGGGCCTGCGCTGCACCTCCGCCGACGAGCTCGCGAAGGCATACGGCAAGGTCATCGACGCGTACAAGCTCACCAAGGTCGACTTCGACATCGAGGGCGCGGCCCTGCCGGACACCGCCGCCAACTCCCGCCGCTCGCAGGCGATCGCGCAGCTCCAGAAGTCCCACCCGGGCCTGGACGTCTCCTTCACGCTGCCCGTGATGCCCGAGGGACTGACCCAGCCCGGCGTGGATCTGATCGCCGACGCCAAGAAGAACGGCGTGAAGGTCAGCGCGGTCAACATCATGGCGATGGACTACGGGCCCGCCTACAGCGGCGACATGGGCCAGTACGCCATCCAGGCGGCGACCGCGACCCAGGCGCAGATCAAGGGCGTGCTCGGTCTGTCGGACGCGGCCGCGTGGAAGGCCATCGCCGTCACCCCGATGATCGGCGTCAACGACGTCGCCACCGAGATCTTCAAGGTCGACGACGCCACGCAGCTGGTCGAGTTCGCGAAGTCGAAGGGCATCGGCTGGCTGGCGATGTGGTCGTCGGCGCGTGACAAGCAGTGCGCGGGCGGTGCGAAGCCCTCCGCGGACGCGACGTGCTCCTCGATCGTCCAGGAGCCGCTGGCCTTCACGAAGGCCTTCGGCGCCTTCAAGTAACCCTACGTCGTGTCTTCATAGTCCCGTCTGCCTGGCGACGCTACTTCGAAGACACTCCCCAGCGAGAACGTCGGCGCCCCCCACCAGCGCGTCCCGGCCGGACCACCCCCCATCCGGCCGGGGCGCGCTTTCATCCGTCATTGAGTGATTCATCGCCCCACTCCGTACTGAACAGCGGCGAACGAGGGTCACAGGCACCGCATCCCCCACCTGGAGGCGCCCCATGGAGGATCCCCCGACCGGCGATGTCTCGCTGGTCTTCCCGCCCGACCCCTTGTGGGTCCGCGCGGCTCGCGAAACCGTACGTACGCTCCTCGGCGCGACCCGGCGAACCGAATTGATGGACACCGCGGTCCTGCTCACCTCCGAGGCGGTGACGAATGCGATCAACGCCTGCGTCCTCAAGGGCTGCACCGCCCCGGTGACCCTCTTCGCCGGCTGGACCGACGCCCACCGCCTGCGCATCCTCGTGCACGACGAGGCGCCCGGGGTTCCGGCCTGTCAGACGCCCGCGGAGGAGGACGAGAGCGGTCGCGGCATGCAGCTGATCTCGTACGGCGCCGACGCGTGGGGTGTCTGCAGCCACGGCCCGGGCCGTGGCAAGGCGACCTGGTTCGAATTGACCCACTGAGTCCGGCGGTTGATCATCCACGGGAAGGACAGTCTGTTGCGCCCACGTGGGTTGCCCGTTCTCGCGCTCATCCTCTGCGCGGGAGCCCTCGGAGCGGGTCCGCGCCAGGCCCCGAACCCGAACCCGAACCCGACCGCAGACGGGTACTGGACGGCGCAGCGCATGGCCGATGCCGTAGCCGTCGACTCCGCCTCAGGCACGTCCCGTTTGCGGGCGGCCGCGCCCGGCGGGATCAAGAAGGGGGAGTACTTCGGCGGACTGCCGATGGTCGGCACCTTCTTCTACGACGGCAGACCGCTCGGCGGAGACGTGACCTCCTGCACCGGCAGTGTCGTCCACAGCGCCACGAAGGATCTGGTCCTCACCGCGGGCCACTGCGCCAACGGCCTCAAGCGCTCCACGCACAGCGTCTTCGTACCGCAGTACCGCCATGGAGCCCCCGCCACAGGCCAGCCCAGCGGCATCTTCGAGGTGCGGCGGGTCTTCGTCGACCCGCGCTACGAGCAGAACACCAAGAAACCCGTCTCCGACCTGGACTTCGCCTTCGTGCGGCTCGCCCCCAACAGCAGGGGCAGGGCCGAGGACGTCACCGGCTCCCTCACCCTCACCCGGGCCGCCGGCTACCGCTACAACACCACCGTGATCGGCTATCCCAGCGGCGAGGCCGTCAACAAGAAGCACCAGGCGCTCCGTTGCGATGTCACCACCTCGCGCCTCACCGGCTTCCGGCAGATGCGGATGACGTGCGCCGGCTTCCACGGCGGGGTGTCCGGCGGCCCCTGGATCACGGACTACAACCCGGCGACCCGTACTGGCAAGGTCATCGGCAACACCGGGGGCTACAACGGCGGAGGCAACGACCAGAACGTCGACTGGATCACCTATTCGCCGGTGTACGCCAAGGACGCGCAGGCTCTGTACGACGACGCCGTGGCGGACAGGAGCGACGTGGACATCAAGCGCCCTCCGTACCGGTGGTGAGGCACCGGTGGTGAGGCACCCGCGTTGAAGCACCGGCGTTGAAGGAGCGGCGTTGAAGCACCGGTGTTGAGCCCCGGCCGTGAGTCACGCCGGAGGCTCCGGCAGCACCCCCGTCCGCGCCAGCTCCCCGTACCAGTACGCACTCGACTTGGGCGTACGGGCCAGCGTCTCGTAGTCCACGTACACCGCGCCGAAGCGCTTGCCGTACCCGTACGACCACTCGAAGTTGTCGATCAGCGACCACAGGAAATAGCCGCGCACATCCGCGCCCTCCGCGATCGCCTGCCCGACCGCGAGGAGATGGCCGTGCAGATAGCGGATGCGGTCGGGATCGTGGACCGAACCGTCGGCGGTGGGCTTGTCGACGTACGCCGCGCCGTTCTCGGTGATCATCAGCGGCAGGCCCGGGGCCTCGCGGGTGTAGTGCAGCAGCAGGTCGTACAGCCCCGTCGGGTCGATCGACCAGCCCATCTCGGTGCGATCGCCGGGCGGCTGGTGGAAGGAGACCGCGTCCGCGCCGGGCCAGGGGGAGTGCTCGCTCGCGCCGTGGCCGTCATTGCGCTCGGCGTGATTGTCAGTGGCAGCCGATACAACTGCAGGTGCGTAGTAATTCAGTCCGAGCGAGTCCAGGGGGTGCTTGATGACTGCGAGATCGTCGCCGTGGACGAAGGACCAGTCGGTGAGGCGCGCGGTGTCCGCGAAGAGATCTTCCGGATACGTGCCCTTCAGCATCGGGTCCGCGAAGATCCGGTTCGCGAGCGCGTCGATCCGGCGGCGCGCGTCCAGGTCCTGGGGGCTCTGGCTGCTCACCCTGACCACGCTCGGATTGAGGCTGACGGAGAGCTGGGCGCCCGCAGGGAGCGCGGAGCGCAGCGCCTGGGCAGCCAGGCCGTGGCCGAGGTTGAGATGGTGGGCTGCCCGCAGGGCGGCGACCGGGTCGGTGCGGCCGGGAGCGTGCACACCGGAGCCGTATCCCAGAAAGGCGCTGCACCAGGGCTCGTTGAGGGTGGTCCACATATCCACACGATCGCCCAGGGCGTCGGCGACGATCCGCGCGTAGTCGGCGAAGCGGTGCGCGGTGTCCCGCTCGGGCCAGCCGCCCGCCGTCTCCAGCTCCTGGGGCAGATCCCAGTGGTAGAGGGTGAGCACGGGACGTATGCCGCGCTCGAGCAGATCGTCGACGAGGCCGCGGTAGAAGTCGAGGCCGCGCTGGACGGCGGGGCCGCGGCCGGTGGGCTGCACGCGCGGCCAGGAGACCGAGAAGCGGTAGGCGTTGACGCCCAGGTCCGCCATCAGCGCGACGTCCTCGGCGCGGCGGTGGAAGTGGTCGACGGCCGTGTCCCCGGTGTCACCGCCCTCCACCTTGCCCGGCGTATGGCTGAAGGTGTCCCAGATCGATGGCGTGCGGCCGCCTTCACGCACCGCGCCCTCGATCTGGTACGCGGCGGTGGCGGCGCCCCACAGGAAGGCGGGCGGAAAGGTCATGGGCGCGTCGGACATGGGTGTGCTCCCAACATGTGTGTAGGTACGTGGATGTGAGGAGGCGTCAGCCCTTGACGGCGCCCTGCATGATGCCGCCGACGATGTGTTTCCCGAACAGGACAAAGGCGATCAGCAGCGGCAGTGTGCCCAGCAGCGCACCCGCCATGATCACCGACTGGTCGGGGATGAAGCCGCGGCCGAGCCCGGTCAGCGCGACCTGCACGGTGGGGCTGCCGTTCTGGGTCAGCGCGATGATCGGCCAGAAGAAGTCGTTCCAGGCCATGACGAAGGTCAGCATCCCCAGCACGGCCATCGCGGGCCGCGCGGCGGGGAAGACGACATGCCACACCACGCGCCAACTGCTCGCGCCGTCCACGCGCGCCGCCTCGATCAGCTCGGTGGGCAGTGCCTCGATGAGGTACTGCCGCATGAAGAACACGCCGAAGGCGCTGACCAGGGTGGGCAGGATGACGGACTGCAGCTGGTCGGTCCAGGACAGCTCGGCGATCAGCATGTACAGCGGTACGACGCTGAGCTGCGGCGGCACCATCATCGTGCCGATCACCAGCACGAGCAGGAGGTTCTTGAAGCGGAAGCGGAGTTTGGCGAAGGCGAAGCCGGCCAGCGTGGAGAAGACGACGGTCCCGGCCGCGATCGACCCGGCGACGATCGTGGTGTTGAGCAGGGCGGTGCCCATATTGGCGTCGGTCCAGGCGAACTGGAGGTTCTTGAAGAGATTGCCGCCGAACCAGAAGGGCGGGGGAGTCTGCGCGAGCCGGGTGTTGTTGCGGGAGGCGGCGATGGCCGTCCACACGAGAGGGAAGAGGGAGCCGATGGTGAAAATGATCAGCACGGCATAGGTGATCCGGCCGCCGTGCAGATGGCGTCCGGCGCGCTTGGCGCCCCGGCTGCCTCCGGCACCTGTGGTGCGGCCGGTGCCTTGGGTGCGTGCGGTGCGGCCCTTGGCCCGCCTGGTGCTCAGCGAAGTCGTCACGTCACGTACCCCCTACGCGCTCTTGCTCAGACGGCGGGCGAGCAGCCAGTTCACCGCGCCGATGACCAGCAGGAGCAGGAACATCGACCAGGCGATCGCGGAAGCCCGGCCGAGATGGAGATTCACCCAGCCCTGCTCGTACAGATAGAGCCCGAGCGTCTGGAACTGATGCTCGGCGCCGCCGGTCGCCCCCGCGCTGCCGTTGAACAGCAGTGGCTCACCGAAGAGCTGGGTCGCGCCGATCGTCGAGACCACACAGGTGAACAGGATCGTGGGCCGCAGCGAGGGGACGGTGACATGCAGGAACTGCTGACGGCGCGAGGCGCCGTCGAGCGCGGCCGACTCGTAGAGATCGTTCGGGATGGCCTGCATCGCGGCCAGGTAGATCAGCGCGTTGTAGCCCGTCCACCGCCAGATGACGATGGTGGAGACGGCCACTTGGGAGGTCCAGGTACCGTTCTGCCAGTCGATCTTGTCGAAGCCGACCAGGCCCAGCGCCCAGTTGATCATTCCGTAGTCGCGTCCGAAGAGGAGCACGAAGACGAGCGTCGCGGCGGCCACCGAGGTGGCGTACGGAGTCAGCGCGGCGACGCGGAAGAACATCGAACCGCGCAGCCGGTAGTTCAGCAGATGCGCGATGCCGAGCGCGATCAGCAGCTGCGGAACCGTGGAGATCAGCCCGATGGTGAAGGTGTTCCTCAGCGCGTTCCAGAAGAACTCGTCCTCCAGCAGCCGGGAGAAGTTCCGCAGCCCCACCCACTCCATGTCGGTGGGCGCGGTCAGCTCCACCCGGTGCAGCGAGGCCCAGCCGGTGTAGAGCAGCGGAAAGAGCCCGAAGGCCAGGAAGAACACGAAGAACGGCGCGACGAAGGCGTACGGACTCCACCTGACGTCCAGCCGGTAGCGGCGGCTGCGCCGGTCCCGGCGGCGCTGGTCGGCCGCCGACTCGCTCGGTGTGCGCGACTCGGACGATGTGTGCGGGCCGGAGAGTGTGCGCGGGGCCGCGCCCTCCTCCCCCTGGGAGGGCGCGGCGGCCTGTGCGTCACTTGCCATACCGGTCACTGGTCCAGTGCGTTGTCGATCGCCTTCACCGCCGCGTCCCACCCTTGCTGGGAGGAGCGGCCCTTCTGGTCGACCTGGAGCATGCCCACGTCTCCCAGGTTCTGCGCGATGATCAGGTCCTTCGGCCCGATGATCTGGACCGGCACACCCTCGGCGGCCTTGGAGAAGATCTCCCCGATGGGCGCGTTGCCGAAGTACGCGTGCTTGGCGCCGGAGACTTCGGGCAGGGAGTACGCGGCCTTGGCGCTCGGGAAGCTGCCGCGCTTGGCGAAGAGCTTCGCCTGCTGCTCGGGGGCGGTCAGCCAGGCGGCGAGCTTGGCCGCCTCCTCCTTGTTCTTGCCCGCGTCGGGCACGGCCAGGAAGGAGCCGCCCCAGTTGCTGGGCCGGGGCGCGGCGGCCACGTCCCACTTGTCCTTGCCCGCGGCCCCGCCCTTGTCCTGGATATAGCCGAGCATCCAGGCGGGGCAGGAGACGGTGGCGAAGGTGCCGTTGGCGAAGCCCTGGTCCCAGGCGGGCGTGAACTGCTGGAGCTTGCCGGTCAGACCCTCCGTCGCGAACGACGCGGCGATGTCCCAGGCCTGCTTCACGGCCGGGTTGGTCTTGTAGACGACCTTGCCGTCCTTGTCGTAGAAGCGGTTCTCGTTGCTGCCGGTGATGGCCGACATCACCCCGGTCGCCGAGTCCACGAACGCCGTGCCCTTGGGGGCCTTCGCCTTGAACTGCTTGCCCGCGTCCAGGTACTTGTTCCAGTCGCCCGTCCACAGCTTGCCGACCGCCTCACGGTCGGTCGGCAGCCCGGCCTTGGCGAAGAGATCCTTGCGGTAGCAGATACCCTGCGGCCCGATGTCGGTGCCGAGCGCGATCGTCTTGCCGTCCTTGGTGGTTGCCTGCGCCCACTTCCAGGGCAGGAACGCGTCCTTCTGTACGCCGGCCGTCGTGCCGAGGTCGACCAGCTTGCCCCCCTGAGTGGCAGTGATCTCCGCGATGTTGTTGACCTCGACGGCCTGGATGTCGGCGAGTCCGCTGCCGCTGCCCAGGTGGGTCAGCAGTTGCGGGTAGTAGTTCTCGTTCCGCTCGATGGAGGTCTGCTTGATCTCGATGTTCTTGTGGAGCTTCATGTACTCGTCGTACAGACCGGCCTCCTTGAGGCCGAAGGCGCCGAAGACCCCTACGGTGAGGGTGGTCCTGCCCTTGCCCGCACCGCCGCCGCCGTTGGAGGCGCTGCCGGTGGGTTCGTCGCTGTCCTCGGCACAGCCGGCCAGCAGACCGGCGCCGAGCGCGGCGACGACCGCGAGGATTACTGCCCTGCGCATTGCGTCCTCCTTGTGCCCTGACGTGCCGACCCCCCGGCCAACTGGCGTGCAGCCCCGTTACGTTGACGTTCTGCGGCTCGGGCGGGGAACGTGCGGGTTGTGTATGACTGAGGTACGGTGGGAGCGCTCCCATATGTGATGTGTTGAAGGGTCGCGGCTCGCCGCAGGGGTGTCAAGGCACCCGGCACGTTATGTTCTCGGACGGGAAGCCTGGGGAGGCGGAGATGGTGTCTCGCACAATCCGTACGCGCAATGGCGGGCGGGGCACGGGCAGGCCCACCCTCGAAGAAGTCGCCGCACGCGCGGGCGTCGGCCGCGGCACGGTCTCCCGCGTGATCAACGGCTCGCCGCGGGTCAGTGACGCCACCCGCGCCGCCGTCGAGGCGGCCGTCGCCGAGCTCGGGTACGTACCCAACCGCGCGGCCCGCGCGCTGGCCGCCAACCGCACCGACGCGATCGCCCTGGTCGTCCCGGAGCCGGAGGACCGGTTCTTCGCCGAGCCGTACTTCTCCGACATGGTCCGCGGGGTCGGCGCGGCCCTCGCCGACACCGACATGCAATTGCTGCTGACCCTCGCCGGCAGCGACCGCGAGCGCCGCCGTCTGGCCCAGTATCTGGCCGCCCACCGCGTCGACGGCGTGCTGCTGGTCTCGGTGCACGCCGACGACCCGATCCCCGACATGCTGGAGGACCTCTCCATCCCGGCCGTGATCAGCGGCCGCCGCTCCGCCGACGAGACGCTCGCCGCGGTCGACTCCGACAACTTCGAGGGCGCCCGCAGCGCGGTGGCGCACCTGGCCGCCCGCGGCCGCCGCTCGATCGCGACGATCACCGGACGCCTGGACGTGTACGGCGCGCAGTGCCGCCTGGAGGGCTACCGCGCCGCCCTGGCGGCGGCGGGCCTGCCCCCGGACGCGCGGCTGACGGCCCCCGCGGACTTCACCGAGGAGGGCGGCCGCCGTGCGATGCGGGACCTGCTGGAGCGCTGCCCCGAGCTGGACGCGGTCTTCGCGGCCTCCGACGTGATGGCGGCGGGTGCCCGCCAGGTGCTGCGCGAGTCGGGCCGCCGGATCCCGGACGACGTGGCGCTGGTCGGCTTCGACGACTCGGCGGTGGCCCGCCACATGGACCCGGCGCTGACGAGCGTGCGCCAGCCGATCGAGGAGATGGGGCGCACGATGGCGCGGGTGCTGCTTGAGGAAATTACGGGGCGGGCGACGGGGCGACCGCAGATCGTGCTGCCGACGGAGCTTGTCGTACGCGAGTCGTCGTAGAAACGATCAAGGGCCCCGGTCCGAAGACCGGGCCATCGCTGCCTGTTCTTGATGATCAGGAACCTGTTGGCGGACGGGATCATGGGCGGGTACAGAACCACGGCCGGCCGAGCATCGCGCTGGGTGGTACACCGCTGGAGATCTTCGTTGCTCTCACCCCGAAAGGGAAAGGGTTCCTGCGACGGTGGCAGGACTCTGAGCCGCTCGATCGGTGAGCAAGCACGCAAGAGCCCCGGCCTGTCCGCGACGGGGGACGCAGGCAGACCGGGGCGGCTTTCGGGTGCCGGGGATTGCTCCGACACCTGCTCTACGGGGGCGGGCGGCTCGTCCGTCGCGACAGAGCTGACGTTTCTTACATCACTCGATGGTGAGGCGGCCCGTGCGCAGGATGGCGTGGTTGGCGAAGAGGGCGTCGAGGCGGAACTCGCGGGTCAGGTCGCCGGTCCACTTCGCATCAGGCAGATCGCGGTATGAGGGCGCCCGGACGGTGCGGGCCCGGGTGCACTGGGTGAGGATCCACCGGGCCTGCGTCTGGCTGGAGGGCGGATTGGTGTACATGCTCGCGGCCAGCCACCACAGATGGTCGCCGCTCGCAGTGGCGGGGTCGATGAGGCCGACGACGGCGACATCCCCGAGGCCGCGGGAGTCGCTGGACTGTGTGGTGTAGGCGACGGTCAGGCCCTCCAGCGGGAAGACCGTGATGCGGCTGCAGGCGGAGAGAAGGGCAACCACGGCGGCTCCGTTCTGCGAGTGGCGCGCGGCCGCCTTCTCGACGGCCGCGCACGGGGATCGGGGCTAGCAGCAGGGGCCGTCGCCGCAGCAGGCCGGCTCGTTGCAGTCCGCCTTCGTGCCCCGCAGCGACTCGTCGACCGCGTAGCCGGCTGCGCGAATCTTCCCGACGACGTCGACCATCGCGGCCTTGTCCCGATACCGGGAGTTCGGGGCGTGGTGGATGTACCGGCCGTACCGTTCCTGGCGGCGGATCCGCGCCCGTACTGCGTCCTCAACGTCCTTCGCGACCTGCCGGAACTCGGCGTTCGACTCGAAGGTGTACCGCGCATACTCGGCCGTCTGGAACAGACCCGGGATCCGGGCCACCTCCACCCCGCGGATCATCTGCGTCGCCGACGTCTCAGCAATCGCGAGCTCCTGCCTCGCACGGTGCCCGGCGGCCAACTGCCGCCGCCACGACCGGTGCTGGGTCTCAAGAGTCTCCATCCCCGTCAGGCGCCCCGTCAGTTCTGCGGCGAGGTCAGGCCGGCCGACCGCGTGGGCCCACTCGGCCAGATCGGTACGGGACGGGGTCTGCTTTCCGGTCTCCAGTCGCGAGACCTTCGAGCGCTGCCAGCCGAGCCGCTCGGCGATGCCCTTGCCGTCCAGGCCCGCCCCCGTGCGCAGCTCGCGCAGCCGCGCACCGAGGACGATCCTGGCCTGCTGGAAATCCGTGCTCACACGGTGGAACGTACCCGCCTTACGAAGTCGGCGGTACGGGTTGCGTGATGCCATGCCGTGTCCCGGGCCTGGCAGGCGGCGAGGACTTCAGCGGGGTCCTCACTGACGATGACACCGAGGGTGGTGTCCTGCTCGTCGAACACGAAGTGCACCAGGGTGCGGGAGTCGAAGAGCCAGAAGTCCCAGTCCGGCAGGCCGTAGCGTTCGGCGTCCGCGCGGGTGAGGTTGCGGATGTCCTCGCCTGCGGCGACATTGCCGAGGCCGGAGGCGAGGAGGAATCGCTGCCCGTCGGGGGGCGGCGTGTCGACGATGCGGACCCGCTCGAAGCGCTTCCCCTGCGCCACCTGTGCGGCGACGTTGTTGCGCCAGTCGTCGAACGGCTCGGCGGCGATGTCCTCCCCGGCCTGCCACCGCTGCCACTTCGGGCTGTTGCGGTCGGAGGCGTAACCCCGGCGGGTCTCCAGCCTCCATGCCGTGTGCTTGAAGTCGCGGAATAGATGGGTGACTTCCGTGAACGGCAAGATGGCCGCAGGCTCGCTCCGCGGGGCGAAGCGAGTGAGTAGGTCACGCGGGACGATGACGAACGTCTCGCTCTCTTTCACGTCGCGGAGTCTGGCCAGTTGCTCGGGGTCGGTCACGCGCTCGCCCTGGACGAGGATGTCGCCGGTCGCCTCGACCTCGTAGAGGGTGGGGCAGTCGCCGCCGTCGCTGGTGGTGCCGATGAACCTGAGCGTCATAGGGACCTCCGTGCTGGCTGGTTGGGGGTCCAGGATGCGCCGGACAGCTGGAGAGCGCCCGCGGATTGCGTCAGATTGCCGATCCCGGCCGCCGTGGGCTGGTTGCGCGCAACCGGGCATGGCGAAAGGCCCCCTGCACTCCCCGAAGGGATGCGGCACGACACCGATCGTCGGCAGCGGCCACCGCCCCCGCTCCAGAGCGCGGATACGGGTCTCGTGGTCGCTCAGGTCTTCCGTCCCGTCCTTGTAGTCGTCGCGAAGTCCGTCGAGTTTCGTCTCTACCCGAGATACGGCATCGTGCAGGGGCCTCATCTCCTGGTACATCTGCGCCGGGCTGATGCACACGTCCGGGTCCTGCGGCTCCGTCACCGCTCGTCGACCAGGCCGGAACCTGTCAAGGAGCCGCTCGACACCGGGCAGCGCCATCACCCGGGCGAAAGCGCCCGCGACGGCAAGGCCGCCCGCGACCCACGGCAGAGCATCGGAGACGCCGACGCAGCGACGACGGCGGGCAGCGCCACGGCGAAGCCCACCGCGTGTCAGTCGGCTCCCCAACCTGCTCACACTCAGCCTGAACAGCCGAAACGGCCCGCCGAACACCCGACGGACCGTCATGAAATGCCGAGGTTAACGCGCGCATACGTAGTCGAACTAAGTGGTTTCACCGACGCGCTCGCCGTCGCTCTGCGCGAGGGTGAAGGCGTTCTGGGAGGCGGGATATTCCGAGGCTCTCGTCGCGTGACGGTGGAGCCGGAGGCTTCTCGTTTCCCGCGGAAGTCAATCTCACAAGGTGAGACTTCCTCAACTAGCTTCGTGGAGACGGATACATGCGCATACCTGCCCTGTCTGTCACCGTCGCGGTCGTGGCCGCGACGGTAGCGGGAGGAGCGGCTCCGGCCGCTGCCGACACCGCAGTCAGCCCGGTCTACCTGGAGGCCGGTACCGGCCGCCACCACAATTCCGCGACTGTGACCTATGAGCGCGTCGACGGCGCGGTGAACTCGGTCAAGATCATCTCGGTGGAGGCCTACTCCGGCGAGCCCGACTGCGTCTGGGTGGAGTGGAACGATCCGAAGGACGTGGGGGACGGTTGGACCGCCCTCAACTCCGAGCCTCCCTGTTACGGCAACAACCTGCTGGAGACGCCCAACCGGATCATCAAGGCGCCGAAGGGCCATCAGCTCAAGGTGCGCTTGGCCGCTTATCACGGCTCCGAACTGGTCCACAAGGACATCGCAAAGCTCTAGCCGGACTGCGCCGCGACACCGGATTGCCGGAGGTGATCCGGTGTCGCCGCGCCACCGGAAGACACGGCCGCCCAGACCACCTGCCGCAGCCCCGGGCGCCCGTACCGGTCCACCGTGGTCTGAATCGACTCGGCGCGCCTTCCTGGTCTTGGGAGGGGCGAGGTAGAACGCCCCCGCCCACGGTCCCCTGCTTCGCCTTCTTCCATGCCCTCTGAATGCTCGCGGACGGCCGCTCCTCGGCAAGGCACAGGTCGTGGACCTTGAGCGCGGTGGCCTCGCTCCAGCGCATGCCGGTGCCGACGGGCCACTCTGCGAGATCACGCGCGCGTGGTCGGTGATCTCGGCGGCGATCCGCTGGTACTCGTCGCGCTCCAGGAACGTCGTCTCTTCCGTGGTGTGGTCGTTGACGCGGGGCAGCTTCGTGCGCTTGCAGCAGTTCGTCGTGCGCAGCTGCGGATCGGCGTCGATGGCGGCTCGCGATTCCAGGGCCCCGTCAGGCCCGCGTTTGGCCAAGATAAAACAAGATCAGCCCCTGACCTGTTGTGCCAGGTCAAGGGCTGATCATTCAGGGTGAGTAACGGGACTCGAACCCGCGACATCCTGGACCACAACCAGGTGCTCTACCAGCTGAGCTATACCCACCACGACCGGTCACTTTCCGACCGGCCGAGAAAAAGTGTACAGGGTCCCGGAGGGTGCTCGCGCCCGGGTTTAAGGGCCCGTGGCGCGCGCCCCCTCCGGTCCTACTCCGCGGGAAGGACGTGCTTCGCCGCGATCTTCTTCGCGGTATCCGAGTCCGGTCCGGGCTGCGGCACGAAGACCGCCTCCCGGTAGTAGCGCAGCTCCGCGATGGATTCGCGGATGTCCGCCAGCGCCCGGTGGTTGCCGTTCTTCTCCGGACTGTTGAAGTACGCCCTCGGGTACCAGCGGCGCGCCAGTTCCTTGACCGAGGAGACATCGACGATCCGGTAGTGGAGGTACTGCTCCACCTTGGGCATGTCACGCAGCAGGAAGCCGCGGTCGGTGCCGACCGAGTTTCCGCACAGGGGAGCCTTGCCGGGCTCCTTGACGTGCTTGCGTACGTACGCCAGGACCTGCTCCTCGGCGGCCGCGAGCGTGGTGCCGCCCGCAAGCTCGTCGAGGAGGCCCGAGGCGGTGTGCATCTGCCGCACCACCTCGGGCATCGTTTCCAGCGCCGCGTCCGGCGGGCGGATCACGATGTCCACCCCTTCGCCGAGCACGTTCAGTTCCGAGTCGGTGACCAGTGCGGCCACCTCGATGAGTGCGTCGTCCGCCAACGAGAGCCCGGTCATCTCGCAGTCGATCCACACCATGCGATCGTTCATGCGTCCTACCTTAGGTCCTGCCCGGCCGACCAGGCCGGGATCGTCGACCGGACCGGACCAGGCCGACCGGCGATCGGGGGGCGGCGTCGCCTCCCGTCGGACTATGGCGCACTCCGCTGGCCCGGCAGGCTCGGACGGCCGTGGCCCGACGCGTACGCGTCGGAAGGAGGCTTCCCGAGCTCCGGCGGAGCGGCCGATGTGGCTGCCGGCCCCGTCGCTCCGGCCGCCGCCGCGGCCCGTCTGGCCTGGGGACCCGCCTGCGCCGGTACGACGGCCTCCACCACCGAGGGCGGTGCGGACTCGCTCTGCGGGCGGCGGACCCGGTAGGCGGCCCGGTACGCGGCCGGTGAGGAGCCCAGCTGCGCCGGAAATGGCCACGCAGCGCCACCGGCGAGCGGAAGCCGCAGCGGCCCGCGACCTCGTCGACCGAGTAGTCGGAGGTCTCGAGCAGCCGCTGGGCCTGAAGCACCCGCTGGGTGATCAGCCACTGCAGCGGCGCACTGCCGGTCAGCGAACGGAATCGCCGGTCGAAGGTGCGCCGGCTCATGTACGCCCGGGCCGCCAGGGTCTCCACATCGAACTGTTCATGGAGATGCTCCAGCGCCCACGAGACGACCTCGGCCAGCGGGTCCGACCCGATTTCCTCTGGTAAAGACCTGTCCAGATACCGCTCCTGCCCCCCACTGCGGCGCGGCGGCACGACCAGCCTGCGGGCCAGTGCCCCGGCGGCCTCGGTGCCGTGGTCGGTGCGCACGATGTGGAGGCACAGGTCGATTCCGGCCGCCGTCCCCGCGGAGGTGAGCACATCGCCGTCGTCGACGAACAGCTCGCGCGGATCGACATGGACGGACGGATATCTCTTGGCCAGTGTCGGCGCGTACATCCAGTGGGTGGTGGCCGGGCGGCCGTCCAGCAGACCGGCCGCCGCGAGCACGAACGCACCCGTGCACAGTCCGACGATCCTGGCCCCCTCCTCATGCGCCCGGCGCAGCGCGTCGAGCGCCTCGGGCGGTGGCGGTGACGTGATCGACCGCCATGCCGGTACGACGACGGTGCCTGCTCTGCCGATGGCCTCAAGGCCGTACGGCGCGGTCAGTTCGAGCCCGCCGGTGGTCCGCAGCGGGCCCTCCTCGCCACCGCAGACGAGCAGTCGATAGCGGGGAACTCCGGCGTCCTGACGGTCAATTCCGAACACCGAGAGCGGGATAGAACTTTCAAAGATGGGGCCGCCGCTGAACAGCAGCACCGCGACAACCTCCCGGCGCCGGCGGCCGGAAAGCTTCCGCGCTGCCTCCGGTGCGGCGGAGTCCTGACTCATGACGCTAAGCCCCCCTCGGTGTTCGCGTCTCCCCGTTCGTTTCGGGCCTTTCGCTCCTGCACGTTTCCCCTCGGTTTTGCACGAGTCCCGAGTCTTCGATACTCATGATCGAATCTACTGTGTCCCGTGGCGCCGACGTGACAAGTTCGGCATGCCCCGCTATGTCGACATGGCAACTTGGCGCGAAGCATTCGATCACGAAGCGTTCCACTCGTCGGGCGCCCAGGGAAGTGCGCCTGGCACTCATGGCCCATCCACGTAGGGCGCAAGGGCCGCGAATAGTCCTTTCTTCCCTGGTGGCAAGGGGGTTGGCAGGCCATTTCACCAAGGGAGAGCCGGTGGCGCGAAGTTGGCTGAAATCATACGGGTGCGAGTGTACGAACCCGTCAGCCGCCGGGCGCACTTCCCGCCCCGTGCCGACCGCCCCGGCGCGCCCCCGGACCGGTCCGCGCGCGGCGGCCGCGCGGCGGCGTGGCCTCGGCCGTACGGGCCCGGGCCGCACTGCGTTCGGACTGGCGCAGCAGGACCCGGCAGGCGGCGGTGACCGCGGCGAGACCGAGGGCCGCGGCGGCGGCCCCGCCGACGGACGTCCCGTACACGACCAGCACGACAGGCACGAGCACACAGCTGAAGGCCGCCCAGCGGACCACGTCGCCGGCGGACTCGGACGAGGGGTGCGGGACGCGCCCGATGGGCCCGGCGGGCGCCTCCTGCTGCCGTCGCGGCGCGCGGCGCCGTCCGTGCTGCGGGGCCGGGGAGGGGGTGGGAGAGGGGGCGGAGGCCGGGGCGGACGGTGGTGCGGACACGGAAGCTCCCTGGAGGCGGCGGGGTGACCGAGGTGCCAACGACAGGCGCGGCGGTTCGGTCACCCTGAGGCGTCCCGAGCGGTGCGCGAGACGGCTGTACACACCAAGCGGCATTGCCATACGGGGGCGGGCTCGGGCATGCTCCCTGGAACGCCCTGAGAGGGGCTGTGGGCTCTGGGCAGGGGAAGGAGTGTCGCCGTACCCTTGGGGGTATGGGCCAGGGAAGATGATTCCCGGACACAGCTCTGCCGCCCACCGTCGCCCTCCCATGAGGATCTGAACGCCGAGACACCGATGGCCGGTCACGAATTCCCCGAACCCGCGGACCGCAAGCAGGTCGCCGACCCCACGTCGGACCTCCAGGCGGCAGAAGAGACACGTCATTCCTGCGATCCGGCCTTCCGGCACGGAGTCGTCGTCGGCTTCGACGGGTCGACGTCCAGTGAGCGGGCGCTCGCCTACGCCATCGGCATGGCCAGAAGGTCCGGTTCCGGCCTGATCATCGTCCATGTCGCCAACCGGCTGCCCACCACCGTCTGGGCGGGCTGTGAGCCCCCGGTCTTCGTGGATGTCCCCGATCACCGCACTGAGGTGCTGGGCCTGGAGCTCGCCTGCGCGGACTATCTCGCCGAGGTCCCCTGGATCCTGGTCGAGCGCGGTGGCGACATCTGCCACGAGCTGGAGGAGGTCGGCCGGGAGTATTCGGCCGACGCGATCGTGGTCGGCTCGACGCACGGCATCGTCGGGCGCCTCTTCGGCTCGGTGGCCGGAAGGCTCGCGAAGCGCGCGCAGCGGCCTGTTGTCGTCATCCCGTAGCCAACCCGTAATCGCGCTTCCACTTGCGCTTTCCGTCCAGGTCGGGCGGGGTCAACTCCCTTGGTGTGCACGGAAATCTACCCACCCGTACAGGTGGATTGTGCGCTTGTGAAGGGTAGATAAGGGTGGCTGGGAAGCAGCACAACTGCACAGGACACGAAGGGAGCCCGCCGTGGACAACGAAGTCTCTGCGGGAAGCGCTACTACCTCGACTCTCGGCCACCTCGCGCTCGGACTGACCCTGCTGGCGTTCGGCGTCGGCCACACCGGTGTGATCGACAATGTGGCGGCGACGGACGCCGCCGGTCTCGCGACGTGGGTCGGCGGCGTCACACTGTTCATCATCGGACTGCTCGAGTACCGCGCGGGCAACGCCGGTGCGGGCACGGCGTTTTCGGGTCTCGGCGCCTTCTGGTTCACCTGGGGCACCGGGGTCGGCACGGAGATGTCGGCCGAGGCGGCAGGCCTCTTCCTGCTGCTGTGGGCGCTGCTCGCACTCACCCTGACCGCCGCGTCCGCGGGCAGCGGACTGTTCGGACAGGGCGTCTACGGGCTGCTGTTCGTCTCACTGCTGCTCATAGGCATCGCGTCGTTCGCGGACAACGACGGCCTGGCCAAGGCGGGCGGCTGGGTCGGCGCGGTCGCGGGCCTGGCGGCCTGGTACGGCGCGACGGCCGCACTCGCCAAGTGGCCGACCTTCTCCGGACGCGCTGCCGGCCGTGGAGTGACGGCCACCGGCTGAGGCAGCCGCAAGCCGGCGCCTGGGCCGCGCCGGCTTACCCAAAAGGCGGTCCCCCTGCGCAATGGTGGCTGCGCAGGGGGACCGCCCCTCTTTGCGGCTGAACCGCCGCCGCTCTCGCGGAGGTGGTTGCTCGCCGTCGGTGTTGCTCAATTGGTGGTTGCGGTACGACCGGAAAAGGGGCGACCTACTCGACGGTGACGGACTTCGCCAGGTTGCGCGGCTTGTCGATGTCGCGACCCATGGCCAGGGCCGTGTGGTACGCGAAGAGCTGGAGCGGGATGCCCATCAGGATCGGGTCCAGCTCGTTCTCGTTCTTCGGCACAACGATCGTGTGGTCGGCCTTCTCCTGCTCGCGGTGCGCGACGGCGAGGATCCGGCCGCTGCGGGCCTTGATCTCCTCCAGGGCCGCGCGGTTCTTCTCCAGCAGCTCGTCGTCCGGGACGATCGCGACCGTCGGCAGCGCGGGCTCGATGAGCGCCAGCGGGCCGTGCTTGAGCTCGGAGGCCGGGTAGGCCTCGGCGTGGATGTAGGAGATCTCCTTGAGCTTCAGGGAGGCCTCAAGAGCCACCGGGTAGCCGCGGACACGGCCGATGAACATCATCGACTTGGCGCCCGCGTACTCCTCGGCGAGCTTCTTGATCTCGGCCTCGCCCTCAAGGATCTCGCTGATCTGCGCGGGCAGCTTGCGCAGGCCCTCGATGATCCGCTTGCCGTCGGAGACCGAGAGGTCGCGGATGCGGCCCAGGTGCAGGGCGAGCAGCCCGAAGGCGACCACGGTGTTGGTGAAGCACTTGGTGGAGACGACGCAGACCTCGGGGCCGGCGTGCACGTACACGCCACCGTCGGCCTCGCGGGCGATCGCGGAGCCCACCACGTTGACCACGCCGAGGACGCGGGCGCCCTTGCGCTTGAGCTCCTGCACGGCCGCGAGCACGTCGTACGTCTCACCGGACTGGGAGACGGCGATGTACAGGGTGTCGGGGTCCACGACCGGGTTGCGGTAGCGGAACTCGGAGGCCGGCTCGGCGTCCGCGGGAATCCGGGCCAGGCCCTCGATCAGCGAGGCGCCGATCATGCCCGCGTGGTACGAGGTGCCGCAGCCGAGGATCTTCACACGGCGGATGCCGCGGGCCTCGCGGGCGTCCAGGTTCAGCCCGCCGAGGTGCACGGTGGAGAACTTCTCGTCGATGCGGCCGCGCAGGACGCGGTCCACGGCGTCCGACTGCTCGGAGATCTCCTTGTGCATGTACGTGTCGTGGCCGCCCATGTCGTAGGAGGCGGCCTCCCACTCGACGGTCTCGGGGGTGGCGGTGGTGCGCGTGCCCGAGGTCGTGTACGTCCGGAAGTCGTCGGCCTTCAGCGTGGCCATCTCGCCGTCGTCGAGGGTGACGACCTGGCGGGTGTGGGAGATCAGCGCGGCGACGTCGGAGGCGACGAACATCTCCTTCTCGCCGATGCCGAGGACGACCGGGGAGCCATTACGGGCCACGACGATGCGGTCATTGAAGTCGGCGTGCATGACCGCGATGCCGTAGGTGCCCTCGACGACCTTGAGCGCCTCGCGGACCTTCTCCTCGAGCTTTTCGGCCTGGGAGCGGGCGATCAGGTGGGTGATCACCTCGGTGTCGGTCTCGGAAGCGAAGACGACGCCGTCCGCCTCCAGCTTCGCGCGCAGCTCGGCGGCGTTGTCGACGATGCCGTTGTGGACGACCGCGACCTTGTTCTCGGGGTCGAGGTGCGGGTGCGAGTTGATGTCGCTCGGGGCGCCGTGGGTGGCCCAGCGGGTGTGTGCGATGCCGGTGGTGCCGGCGAAGCGCTTGGGGATCCGGGCCTCCAGGTCACGGACCCGGCCCTTGGCCTTGACCATCTTCAGGCCGGCGGCCTTGGGGCTCGTGATCACGATGCCCGCGGAGTCGTAGCCCCGGTACTCCAGCCGCTGCAGGCCTTCGAGCAGCAGCGGAGCCACGTCACGCTTGCCGATGTAGCCGACAATTCCACACATATAGCTATGCCCTCCGGTAGATCAGGTGTGTGCCCGGCCGGTCAGCCGTACACGATGCGGCGCAGCTGGCGGAGCGAGAGCTCCGGCGGCGCCACGGCGCGGTACGGCAGCTCGGCCGCGATGCGCTCGAAGATCTCCGTGTTCGCCAGGCCACCGGATTGCAGCTCGCGGTGGCGGCGGCGGACGAATTCCTCGGTCCTCTCGTCGAAGTACGCCAGCACGTCGAGCACCACCCGGGCTGCCTCACCGCGCTGGAGCGCGGTGCTGCGCACCAGATGGTCGATGAGATCGTCGTGGGACGATGGGCGGCGTTCGAGCACCCGTAGATATTGCGGGGTCACCTGTCGCGATTGCAAGAATCCTGCCCGATTGCGGGCACATCTCACTCAGAGGTGCTTGAGAACCGCCCGTTTTGCGGTGGTGAACTCCTCTTCCGTCAGTATCCCGGCCTGATGCAGCTCGCCCAGCTCCCGCAGCCGGCGCAGCAGCGCGTCATGCTCGTCGCTGCTGGGCGCGGGGGGCGGCACGGCGGCCTGCGGTGCGTACGGATGCGGCATCCGTGCCGTTACGGCCGCCCCGACCAGCGCCATCAGGGGATCCTTGCGGAAGCCCCACAGCTCCACGGCGTACGGGTCGTACTTCGGTGGGGGTGGGGAGCCGGCCTTGTTCACCCGGAACCGGAGGTAGCCGTTCTCCAGACCGGCCGAGGGCAGCCACTCCACCGCCTCCACGTCCTCCAGGGCGACGCTGCGGGCACCGCCGGATGACTTGGACTCCTCGGTCTTCCAGTTCCACTCCAGCCGGATCCGCTCACCGTCGAAGGTGGCGGTGCCGTCGCCCGCGCCGACGGTGATGGGCAGGGCGGGGCCCGGCAGGAGATAGGCGTCGACGGGGCCGGTCTGCACCTGGTCGAGCAGCAGGGCGTTGCGGACCTCGTCGACGAAGTACTCGGCGACGCCGGTGCGGTCGTTCTCGACGGTGAGCCGGTAGGGGTCGGAGCTGTCCTCCAGCTTGCCGCCGGTGATCTGCAATAGCGGGTCGGCGCCGTTGCGCAGCCGCAGCCGGAGGCGTCCGGACTTCTTGCCGGGCTCGAAGGAGATCCCGGCGAGCGCGGTCAGGGGTACGGCGACTTCCCCGAGGGTCTTGCGCAGCAGACTGACGCTCTTGTCGCTGCCGGGCACGATGCGCACCGTGTCCCCGTCGAAGGTCCAGGTGCCGTCCTTCTGGATGATTTCCGCCATGTCCGCGATTCTCGCATCGGGGGGTGGGTGCGGGGGTTCGCCCGGGGCGAGTTGGCCGGGGTCACGCTCGCGGGGTTCTCGCCCGGGGGTCCGGGGGTTGTCCCCCGGGATGGCACGGCCGCCATGTCCGCGATTCTCGCATCGGAGGGTGGGGTACGGGGGTTCGCCCGGGGCGAGTTGGGGCGAGGAAGTGGTCTACACCTTGACCTCAACTGGGGTGCACGGTACGCATGATGACTGCCGTTCAGTTGCTCAGCAGCACAGTTGCGACGCCCGTCGAAGGGACCCAGCCTGTGAGACAGCCCAGAGCGTTACCCCGTCTGTTCGGCTCGCTGCTGCTTGTCGCCGCCGCGGGCATCGCCGCCATCGGCGCCGGACCCGCGCCCGACCGGTCGGTGCCCGACCCGTCCGCGTCCACCCCGCGGCCGCTGGGGCAGATCGTCCCCGCGCCCGCGTCCGTGAGCCCGGGCGGCGCTCCGTACACGCTCACCCCCTGGACCCGGATCCGGGTCGACCAGCACTCCCGCGAGGCGCAGCAGATCGGCACGTATCTCGCCGGGGTTCTGCGGCCGTCCACCGGATACGCGCTGCCCCTCACCGACGGCCCCGCCCCCGGCGGCATCCGGCTGCGGCTGAGCGCCGACGAACGCGCCCTCGGCGACGAGGGCTACCGGCTCCAGTCCTCGCCCGCCGGGCTCACCCTCACCGCCCGCAAGCCCGCCGGCCTCTTCCACGCCGTGCAGACACTGCGCCAACTGCTGCCCGCGGCCGTGGAGAAGGACGCCCGCCAGCGTGGCCCGTGGCAGGTCGCGGGCGGCACTGTCACCGACACCCCGCGCTATGCCTACCGGGGCGCGATGCTCGACGTCTCCCGGCACTTCTTCACCGTCGACCAGGTCAAGCTCTATATCGACCAGCTCGCCCTCTACAAGATCAACAAGCTGCATCTGCATCTCTCGGACGACCAGGGCTGGCGGATCGCCATCGACTCCTGGCCGCGTCTGGCCACCTACGGCGGCTCGACCCAGGTCGGCGGCGGGCCGGGCGGCTACTACACCAAGGCCCAGTACAAGGAGATCCTCGGCTACGCCGCCTCCCGCTATCTGGAGGTCGTCCCGGAGATCGACATGCCGGGCCACACGAACGCCGCGCTCGCCTCGTACGCCCAGCTGAACTGCAACGGCGTCGCACCGCCCCTCTACACCGGTACGGACGTCGGCTTCAGCTCGCTCTGTGTGCCGAAGGCCCTGACGTACGACTTCGTGGACGACGTGCTGCGCGAGCTCGCCGCGCTGACGCCCGGCAAGTACCTCCACATCGGCGGCGACGAGGCGCACTCCACCAGCCATGCGGACTATGTGGCGTTCATGGACAAGGTGCAGCCGATCGTCGCCAAGTACGGGAAGACGGTGGTCGGTTGGCACCAGCTGACCGGCGCCACGCCCGCGAAGGGCGCGCTCGCGCAGTACTGGGGTCTGGACGACACCAGCGCCGAGGAGAAGGCGCAGGTCGCGAGGGCCGCGCGGAACGGCACCGGGCTGATCCTGTCGCCCGCCGACCGGATCTACCTCGACATGAAGTACAACAAGGACACCCCGCTGGGGCTGGACTGGGCGGGCTTCGTCGAGGTGCGCAGGGCGTACGACTGGGATCCGGGCGGGTATCTGCCGGGCGCGCCGGCGTCGGCGGTGGCGGGGGTCGAGGCACCTCTGTGGTCGGAGACGATCTCGACGAGTGACCACATCGAGTTCATGGCGTTCCCGAGGGTGGTGGGGGTCGCGGAGCTGGGCTGGTCGGCGGCGTCCACGCACGACTGGGAGGCATACCGGGTGCGGCTGGCGGCGCAGGGACCGCGGATGGAGGCGCTGGGCATCGACTTCTACCGCAGCCCGCAGGTGCCCTGGCGTTCTGGCTGACCACGGAAGAGAGACGGGCGCGCCGGTGAGGGACCGTATTCACCGGCGCGTCCGCCCGTTCAGTGGGAGAACCGCGCGATCGGGTTCTCCAGCGCGCCGACCAGCTGCAGCGCCCCCACCGGGTCCGCCAGGTCCACCATCTGCTTGTTGTTGCGCAACTGGAGCCGGTTGAGGCACGAGAGAGCGAACTCGTCCGCGAACATGTCGTACTCCCGGAACTTGTCCGCCAGATGCGGCACCGACTCCTGGTAGGCCAGCACGCACTCCGCGACCGTCCGCCAGAACGTCTCCTCGTCCAGCCGCTCCTCCGCGACCAGCGTGGCCCCCAGGAAGCGGAAGAAGCAGTCGAAGACGTCCGTGAAGACGGACAGCAGCTTCATGTCGTCGGGGACGTCCGCGCGGATCCGTTCGACGGCCGGCGGCAGTACCGCGTCCGCGTCCATCACCGCGATCTCCTCGGCGATGTCCTTGAAGATCGCCCGCTGGACCGTGCCGTCCTCGCCGATGACGAGGATGACGTTCTCGCCGTGCGGCATGAAGACCAGGTCGTACGCGTAGAAACTGTGCAGCACCGGCGTCAGATACGCGCCCAGATACCGCCGCAGCCACTCCGCCGGGGCGAGCCCCGACTCGTCGATCAGCGCGCCCGCGAACGACGCGCCCTCGTGGTCGACATGGAGCAGCGACGCCATGGTCGCCGGCCGCTCACCCGCCCGCAGTGACGGCACCGGGCTCTCGCGCCACAGCGCGGCGAGCATCTTGCGGTACGGCGAGTAACGGTCGGTCGCCTGCTCGTACTGGCGGTGGTGGTATCCGATCGCCGCCCGCTCCCGGATGATCGAGAAGCGCGCCGCCTTCAGTACGTCGTCGCTGTCGATCAGGCCCGCGAGCCAGTCGTTGATCGCCGGTGTCGCCTCCATGTACGCGGCCGAAAGGCCCCGCATGAAGCCCATGTTCAGGACGGACAGCGCGGTTTTGACGTAGTGCTTCGCCGGAGCGCTCTTATTGAAGAAGGTGCGGATCGACTGCTGCGCGAGATAGTCGTCGTCGCCCGCGCCCAGGCACACGAGCCGCTGCTGGGCGACCTCGGCGGCGAAGGTGACGGACAGTTTGTTCCACCACTGCCAGGGGTGGACGGGCAGCAGGAAGTAGTCGGCGATGTCGAGTCCGAGGGCGCTGAGCTGCCCGCCGAAGCGGGCGAGCGCCGCTTCGCCGAGTTCGCCCTGGACCAGCGACTCGTAGTCGAGTCCGGCGCCTGCCGTGAAGGTGGCGACATCCCGCCGGGCGGCGAGCCAGACGAGGCGGATATCGCCGGCCGTCTCGGGGGCGTACGAGAGGTATTCGTGGACCCCGAAGCCGAGCCGGCCGTTGTTGGCCACGAAGCAGGGGTGGCCCTCGGTCATGCCCGTCTCGATGGCCTGGAAGCCGGCCGTGGCGAGCTCGGCGGAGGTGACGGGCTTCTTGGTCAGTTTGTACGCCGTGCCGGAGAGGGTCGAGGAGATCTCCTCCAGATAGACCGGCAGGATCTCCTCGCTCAGGCCCAGCGAGCCGCGCAGTTCGATGAAGAAGTCCAGCGCGTCCAGGGGCTGCTTCTCGCCCTCCCGGTTGCGGGTGATGGAGTCGGCGTGGACCTGCCAGTGGTCGAGCGCGAACCGGCCTGCGGTGAAGCGGTATTCGCTCGCGGCGTCGTCACTGAGGACCCGGTAGCGGTCGTCACCCAGCGACTCGGGGACCAGCAGCCGCTCGTGCGAGAACTCCGCCAGTGCCTTGCGTACGAGGAGCCGGTTGGCCTGCTCCCACAGCTCGGGCGTCAGATGCGATACGGCGTCGGTGAGGCTCATCGGATCGCTCCTCGCGCGGCCATGAACTGCTCCCGGGGACAGATGCTCAAGTACGCGTCCTTCTCCGGCTTCTCGATCTTCCCGACGATCTCGAAGCCGACGGCCTCGTTGAGCGCGTGCACGGCCTTGTTGCGCACGTCCGGCTCGACGACCACACGCGTGGTGGCCTCGTCCGCGAACAGCGTCTCCATCACCGCGGTGATCACGCCGCGGGTGAAGCCGTGCACGGGCGTATCGGTCGGCGCGACCAGGAAGTGCATGCCGACGTCGCCCGGCCGGGCGTCGTACAGCCCGACGAGTTCGACGTGCGCCGGGTCGTAGCGCTCCATCAGGAAGACGGGCTCGCCGTCCTTCAGTCCGATGAAGGCGTGGTGGTGCTCATGGGCCGATATGGCCATGTACTCGCGCTCGACGTCGTGCAGTTTCGCGTCCTGCATCAGCCAGAACGCGGCCTTGGGGTGGGTGACCCACCCGTGCACCAGCTCGGCGTCGGCGAAGGGATCGAGGGGGCGGACGGTGAACGTCATGCGGCGAACTCCTGGAACGCGATGGACTTTTCGACGGCGTAGTACTCGGATCCCAGCAGCTCTCCGATGATGTAGGCGTTGCGGTACGCGCCCATGCCCAGGTCGGGCGAGGTGATGGAGTGCGTGTGCACCCCCGCGTTCTGCAGGAAGATCTCGTGACCCGCCGTGTCGATGGCGTAGTTGCGGGCGACGTCGAAGCGGCCCTGACCGTCACGGCGGATACGGTCGGCGATGGGCTTCAGGAATTCGGGCTCGGCGTACTTGTAGCCGGTGGCCAGGATCAGGCCCGAGGTCTGCAGCTCGAAGTCCTTGCCCTGCTCCTCCTGGCGCAGTCCGAGCGTGTACGCCCCGCTCTCGTACCGCGCGCTCTGGAGCGAGGAGTTGGTGAGCAGCCTGGTCGGGACCGGGCCCTTGAGGTTCTTCTGGTAGAGCAGGTCGAAGATCTCGTTGATGAGATCGCCGTCGATGCCCTTGAAGAGGCCCTTCTGCTGTGATTCGAGGCGGTAGCGGGTGGCCTCGGGCAGCGCGTGGAAGTAGTCGATGTACTCCGGCGAGGTCATCTCCAGCGTCAGCTTGGTGTACTCCAGCGGGAAGAACCGCGGGGAGCGCGTGACCCAGTTGAGCCGGTAGCCGTGTACGTCGATCTCGGACAGCAGGTCGTAATAGATCTCCGCCGCGCTCTGGCCGCTGCCGACGAGGGTGATCGACTCCTTCTGCTGCAGCGCCTCCTTGTGGTCGAGGTAGCGCGAGTTGTGCAGAAGGTCGCCGTCCAGTCCCCGGCAGGGCTCGGGGATGTACGGCGGGGTGCCGGTGCCCAGGACGAGGCGCCGGGCGCGGAACTGTTCGCCGCCCTCGGTGTGGACGACGTACAGCTCGTTCTCGTACTCGACCCGGGTCACCGTGGTGCTGAACCGGATGGAGCTCAGTTTGGCCGCGGCCCAGCGGCAGTAGTCGTTGTACTCGGTCCGCAGCGGATAGAAGTTCTCGCGGATGTAGAAGGAGTACAGCCGCCCCGATTCCTTCAGATAGTTGAGGAAGGAGTAGGGGGAGGTGGGGTCGGCGAGGGTGACCAGGTCCGACATGAACGGCGTCTGGAGGTGGGCGCCCTCCAGGAACATGCCGGAGTGCCACTCGAAGTCCGGCTTGGACTCCAGGAAGAGGCCGTTCAGCTCACCGATCGGCTCGGTCAGGCAGGCCAGTCCGAGATTGAAGGGCCCGAGCCCGATACCGATGAAATCCAGGGGCTCACGAGGCGTTGACAAGATTCTCTCCCAGGTACTGCTCGGCGTGGCCGGCGATCAGATCGAGTACGGCGGCGATGTCTTCGGTCGTCGTCTCGGGATTGAGCAGGGTGAACTTCAGGTACTGGCGGCCGCCGACCTTCGTACCGGCCACCACGGCCTCGCCGGACGCGAACAGCGCCTTGCGGGCATACAGGTTGGCCCGGTCGATCTCGGTGGGGCCGGAGGCGTACTTCGGGATGTAGCGGTAGACCAGCGTCGACAGCTGCGGCTGCACGACCACGTCGTAGCGCGGATCGGCGGCCAGCAGCTCCCAGCCCGCCGCGGCCAGGTCGCAGACCTCGTCGAAGAGCTGTCCGACGCCGTCCGCGCCCATCACGCGCAGCGTCATCCACAGCTTCAGCGCGTCGAAACGGCGGGTGGTCTGCAGGGACTTGTCCACCTGATTCGGGATCCTCCCCCGCAGCCCTTCGGGCGCGGGAGGTGCCCCCATGTCCAGTTCGAGCCGCGGGTTGAGGTAGTCCGCGTGGTACGTGGCATGGCCGAGCGTGGCTCCGTCCCGGACCAGCACCGCGGATGAACTCACCGGCTGGAAGAAGGACTTGTGGTAGTCCACGGTCACCGAGTCGGCGTGCTCGATGCCGTCGAGGAGATGGCGGCGGGTGGGTGAGGCCAGCAGTCCGCAGCCGTACGCCGCGTCCACATGCATCCAGGTGCCGTGCTGCTCAACCAGCTCGGCGATCTCGGGCAGCGGGTCGATGGAGCCGAAGTCGGTGGTGCCCGCGGTCGCGACGACGGCCATGGGGACCAGACCGTCACGGGTGCAGCGTGCCAGCTCGGCGGCGAGAGCGAGGGTCTGCATCCGCTTGTCGCGGTCGACGGGGATGGACACGACGGCCTCGTGGCCGAGGCCCAGCAGCGTCGCCGACTTCTGCACGCTGAAGTGGCTGCACTCCGAGGTGAAGATACGCAGCTTTGCCAGGTCCGTTGTTTTGGCCTCCTCGCGGGCGAGCAGCAGCGCCTGGAGGTTGGACTGTGTGCCGCCGCTGGTGAACACGCCGTCGGCGGCGGCTCCGAGGCCGATCCGCTGCGCGGTCCAGTCGATGAGGCGCCGTTCGATGAGGGTGCCGCCCGCGCTCTGGTCCCAGGTGTCGAGCGAGGAGTTGACCGCGGAGAGCACCGCCTCGCCGAGCACGGCCGGGATGACGACCGGGCAGTTGAGGTGGCCGAGGTAGCGGGGGTGGTGGAAGTAGACCGCGTCGCGCAGGTAGACGGTCTCCAGCTCGTCGAGGGCGGCGGAGGCGTCGCCCAGCGGCCGGTCGAGGTCGACGGCGGAGATCACCGGAGCGAGTTCGTCGGCGGTCACGCCGGTGAACGGCTTCCGGGTGGTGGCGAGTCGGTGCGCCACCCGCTCGACTCCTTCGGTCACGGAGCGCCGATAGCTCTCCGCCGTCACGTCATTGAGCAGATGCGAGCGCATGCGATGTCCTCCGGACAAGCGAGGGGGGCGAGGAATGCTGAAGTAAGGTTAGCCTAACCTAACTTACCGTGCCAGCGGTCCCTCGCCCCCTCGGGGCACGGCTGTTATGCCGTTGTTCACATGCAGTCGGCCTCGCTCGCGGCTTCGTCCGGCACGCCTGCTTCGGCCTGTTCGCGCAGGCCGTCCTCGCTCACGCCGCGCCGCCAGTAGCCCACGAACGTGACGCGCCGGCGGTCGAGTTCACGCTCGCGCACCAGATGGCGGCGCAGCGCCTTCACGCTGCCCGATTCGCCCGCGATCCAGGCGTACCCCGTGCCCTCGGGCAACTCCGCCCGGCTGACCGCCTCCAGGGCCGAGGGTGCGCCCTCTTCCCGTACGAGCCAGGTGACATGGGCGTCCGCCTCGGTCCTCACGTCCTGGCGGTCCTCGGTGTGCTGCACCTCAAGCCAGACCCGGGCCCGCATTCCGGCGGGCAGCCACTCCAAGATCGCCGCGGCGGCGGGCAGCGCGGTCTCGTCGGCCCAGATCAGCACCCAGTCGGTGTCCTCGGGCGGACGGCAGCGCACGGCGGTGTTGTCGGCGACGGCCGGGCCGAGCACCGTCACCCGGTGACCGGGCGCGGCCTTCAGGGCCCAGCGGCAGGCGGGTCCGCCGTCGGCGTGGACGGCGAAGTCGATGTCGACCTCGGCGGGTTGGAGCCGCTGCTCCCGCACCGTGTAGGAGCGCATCACGGCGCGTACGTCTTCGGGCATCGCCCGCCACGCGCCGAGCGTGGCGTAGAGGTCCCCGTCCTCGGGCACCGGCACGACGGGAGCCTCCTGGCCGGGATGCGGCAGGAAGAGGGAGAGGCTCTGGTCGCGGCCTCCGGCGGCGAAGGCCTTCATGTCCTCGCCCCCGAAGGTCACGCGGACCATGGACGGGCCGAGCCGCCTGGTCCGTACAACCTTCAGGTCGAAGAAGCGGAACGGGGCGAGCTGGGCCGTCGTCGTCATGGTCAGGCGACCTTCTTCGCGGTCTCGATGGCCTTGGCCAGGTCTTCGAGGATCGGCGCGCACTTGTCGTAGGAGTAGATCGGCTCGGTGACACGCGGGACGACCTGTCCGGCCTTGACGGCGGGCAGCTGGGTCCAGGTCGGCTTGCTCTTGAGGGCGTCGGGCTGGAGGGTCCCGGTGCGGTTGTCCAGGATGATGACGTCGGCGCCGTACTTGCCGGCGTTCTCCCAGCTGAGCTCTTCGAAGAAGCCCTGCGCGTTCGGCTTCGGCTCGACGAACTTCACGCCCAGCTCCTGGAAGTACAGGGTGTCGGCGGACATCTTCGGCACGGAGACGTAGAAGAGCTCCGGGCTGCCGGAGCCGATGAGTACCTTGAGGTCCGGCTTGGCCTTGGCGGCGGCGCGCAGGCGGGCCGCGGCCTTCTCGAAGCGGGCCTTGGCGTCGGCCGCCTTCTTGCCCTTGACGTCACCGCCGAGCGACGCGGCGAGTTCGGCGTGGCGCTCCAGCGCCTTCTGCATCGTGGTCTCGGCCGCCCACAGCAGAACGCTGGGGGCCAGCTTCATGATCTTGTCCTTGGACTGCGGCGGGACGTACCACGGGTCGTCCTTGGCCCACATGTTGGTGATGAGCAGCTCGGGGTTCAGTGCCGCGTACTGCTCGATCTTGAACTCACCGTAGACATTGCCGATGACCTTGACCTTGGTGACATCGAGGTCGCCTGCCTGGACGTCGGGCTTGTTGTCCTTGGTCGTGGTCGGGCCGAACACGCCCTTGACCTCGACACCGTAGTCGTAGAGGGCCGCGGCGGTGCCGGTGAAGGCGACGATGTTCTTCGGGACCGCCTTCAACTGGACGTTCTTGCCGCGGTCGTCGGTGAAGGACCAGGGGCCCGGCTGCTCGGCGGCCTTGTTGGTGCCGCCCTTTTTGTCGTCGCTGCCGCAGGCGGCCAGCGCCGCGCCGAGACCGAGGGCGCTGCCCGCGGCGAGCAGGCCTCGACGGGTGAGATGGGAAGGGCGGGCGTTGGGCATGATGATGTCCGCTTTCGTACGTGCCGGGTCGGCCACTGGGCAGTTCGAAGGTAGGTTAGCCTAACCTCAGCTACTGTCCAGTGGGCGTCCCGACCCGAGCCCGCCCCCCGGGCCGACTGGGTCAGCCCGTAAGCCCCAACTCCCGGGCGATCAGCATCCGTTGTACCTCGCTCGTGCCCTCGCCGATCTCAAGGATCTTGGAGTCGCGCCACATCCGGGCCACCGGATACTCGTTCATGAAGCCGTAGCCGCCGTGGATCTGGGTGGCCTCACGCGCGTTGTCCACCGCGACCGTGGAGGAGTACAGCTTGGCGAGCGCCGCCTCCTTCTTGAACGGCTCGCCCTGGACCAGCCGCGAGGCCGCGTCGCGCCAGCCGACCCGGGCCATGTGCGCCCGCATCTCCATGTCCGCGATCTTGAACTGGATGGCCTGGTTGGCGCCGATCGGCCGCCCGAACGCGTGGCGCTCCATGGCGTACTTCACGGACTCGTCGACACAGCCCTGCGCGAGTCCCGTCGCCAGCGCGGAGATGGCGATCCGGCCCTCGTCGAGAATGCGCAGGAACTGGGCGTAGCCGCGGCCCTCCTCGCCCAGCAGATTGGCCAGCGGCACGCGGACGTCGTCGAAGGACAGCTCACGGGTGTCCGAGGCGTTCCACCCGACCTTGGAGTACGGGGCGGCGACGGTGAAGCCGGGAGTGCCGGAGGGGACGATGATCGAGGAGATCAGCGGCTTGCCCTCGGGCGTGCGGCCGGTGACCGCGGTGACCGTGACGAGGCCCGTGATGTCCGTACCGGAGTTGGTGATGAAGCACTTCGAGCCGTTGATCACCCACTCGTCACCGTCGCGGACGGCCGTGGTCCTCGTGCCGCCGGCGTCCGAGCCCGCGCCCGGCTCGGTCAGGCCGAAGGCGCCGAGCATCTCGCCGGAGCACAGCTGCGGCAGCCACTGCCGCTTCTGCTCCTCGGTGCCGAAGCGGTACACGGGCATCGCGCCGAGCGAGACACCAGCTTCGAGGGTGATCGCGACGGAGGAGTCGACGCGGGCCAGCTCCTCCAGGGCGATGCCGAGGGCGAGATAGTCGCCGCCCATGCCGCCGTACTCCTCGGGGAAGGGCAGTCCGAACAGGCCCATGCGGCCCATCTCGCGGACGATCTCGTACGGGAACTCGTGGCGCTCGTAGAAGTCGCCGATCTTCGGCGCTATCACGTCATGAGCGAACTGCTCCACCGTGCGGCGGAGTTCCTCGTGCTCGGGGGTGAGCCGGTGGTCCAGGGACATGGGGGAGTCACTCCTTGTGGGAGAGGGCACGGACGGTGCGGGAGGGGCTCGGTCGGCCCAGCTGTTCGGCCATCCACACGCTGGTGGCGGTGAGGCGGCCGAGGTCGACCCCGGTTTCGATGCCGAGGCCTTGGAGCATCCACACGAGGTCTTCGGTGGCGAGGTTTCCGGTCGCGCTCTTCGCGTACGGGCAGCCGCCGAGGCCGCCCGCGGAGGCGTCCACGGTTCTCACGCCGTGCTGGAGAGCGGCGAGGGTGTTGGCGAGTGCCTGGCCGTACGTGTCGTGGAAGTGCACGCCGATGGCATCGGTCGGCACGCGGTGTTCGTTCAGGGCGGCGAGCAGGGCCAGCACATGGCCGGGCGTCGCCACGCCGATGGTGTCGCCCAGGCTCAGCTCGTCGCAGCCGAGGTCCATGAGCTGCTTGGCGACGCGGACGACCTGGTGGACGGGGACGGGCCCCTCCCACGGGTCGCCGAAGCACATGGACAGATAGCCGCGGACATGGATCCTGTCGGCTCGGGCCTTGGCGACGACCGGCTCGAACATGGCCAGCGACTCGTCGACGCTGCGGTTGAGATTGCGCTGCGCGAAGGTCTCGGTCGCGGACCCGAACACGGCGATACGGCGCGCACCGAGGGCGGCGGCCCGCTCAAGACCGCGCTCGTTCGGTACGAGAACGGGCAGGGCGACCCCCTCGATGTCGCCGACGAGGGGGAACAGCTGCTCGGCGTCGGCGAGTTGGGGCACCCACTTGGGGTGGACGAAGCTGGTCGCCTCGATCGTGGTCAGGCCCGCGTCGGCGAGCCGGTGGATGAACTCCGCCTTGACCTCGGTGGGGACGACCGTCTTCTCGTTCTGCAGGCCGTCACGCGCCCCGACCTCGTGGATCCGGACGCGGGGCGGCAGATCCTGTGCGGGAACAGCCATGGGCAGCCCGTCGGTCATGCTTCCTCCCTCGGGGTGACGACCGCCAGGATCTGGTCCATGGCGACGGTCGAGCCGGGCGTGACGTCCAGCTCGGTGACGGTGCCGGCGTGCGGGGCGGAGATGACGTGCTCCATCTTCATCGCCTCGACGACGAGGAGGCCCTGACCCGCCTCGACCTCGTCCCCGACGGCGACCTTGACGACGGTGACGGTGCCGGGCATGGGCGCGGCGAGGGTGTCGGCGCCCGCGTGCGCGGCGCCGCTGAGGGACGCCTCGACGGGGTCGTGGTCCTGGACGTGCCACGACTCGCCGTCCCGGCCGAGCCAGGTCCCCTCCGGGGAGGGGGCGTGGGCGAAGGTGTGGGTCGTGCCGTCGAGTTCGACGGTGACGTGGCCTGCGGCGGCGTGGACGAGCCGGGTGCGCCGGATTTCCCCCGCACCGGGCAGGAGTTCCGCGTCCGTCGTTGTGCCGCGTACGCGAATCGCCACCGGATCCTGGCCCGGCACGCGGAAGTGGTGGACCGTCCAGGCCGGTACGCCGCCCAGGCGCCAGCCGTTCTGGACGCCGAAGGGGTCCGTCCAGCCACCGGCAGGGGGGAGGTCCTGTTGGGCCACCAGCGCCGCCGCCGCGTACACCTCCTCCGGGACCCCGTCCACGACCAGGCTGTCCGCGTCCCGTTCCACCAGGCCGGTGTCCAAGTCGCCCGACACCACGGCCGGGTGGGCGAGCAAACGCCGCAGGAAGCCCGCGTTCGTCGGGACTCCGAGGGTGACCGTGTCCGCGAGGGCCGCACGCAGCTTGCGCAGGGCGGTCGCGCGGTCGGGGCCGTACGCGATGACCTTGGACAGCATCGGGTCGTACAGGCTGGAGACCTCCGCGCCCTGCGTGAGACCGGAGTCGGTGCGCACGCCGTCGCCCTGCGGCTCGTGCAGGGCCAGAACCGTACCGCCGGAGGGCAGGAAGCCCCGGGAGGGGTCTTCCGCGCAGATACGGGCCTCGATCGCGTGGCCCGTGAGGGTGATGTCGTCCTGGACGAAGGGCAGTTGCTCGCCCGCCGCGACGCGGAGCTGCCACTCCACCAGGTCCAGGCCGCCCCCCGCAATCGACACAGCCAGCTCCGTCACCGGGTGCTCGACCTGGAGGCGGGTGTTCATCTCCATGAAGTAGTACGAGGACGGGTCGCTGCCCGGGACGATGAACTCCACCGTGCCCGCGCCCACATAGCCGCAGGAGAGGGCCGCCTCCACGGCGGCGGCGCCCATCGACGCACGGGTCTTCTCGTCCAGCAGGACGCTCGGCGCCTCTTCGATGATCTTCTGGTGGCGGCGCTGCAGCGAGCACTCGCGCTCGCCGAGGTGCACCACGTTCCCGTGCCCGTCCGCGAGGACCTGGATCTCGATGTGCCGGGGCCGGTCGATCCAGCGCTCCACGAGCAGGGTGTCGTCGCCGAAGGAGGCCCGCGCCTCGCGCCTGGCCGCCGCGATTTCGTCGAGGAGTGCCGACTCCACGTGCGTGAGCCGCATGCCCTTGCCGCCGCCGCCCGCCGAGGGCTTCAGCAGCACGGGCATGCCGATCTCCCGGGCGGCGTCGGCCAGTTGGTCGTCGCTCAGGCCGGATCCCGACGAGCCCGGAACCACCGGGACGCCCGCCGACCGCACCGTCTCCTTCGCTCGGATCTTGTCGCCCATCAGCGAGATCGCCGATGCGGGCGGCCCGATGAAGGCAAGACCGGCGTCGGCGCAGGCCTGCGCGAAGCCCGCGTTCTCCGCGAGGAAGCCGTAGCCGGGGTGGACCGCCTCCGCGCCCGTGCGGGCCGCGGCTTCGAGCAGGCGCTCCACACAGAGGTAGCTCTCGGCGGCGGCCGGCGGGCCGATGCGGACCGCGGTGTCCGCCTCCCGTACATGCCGGGCGTCCGCGTCCGCGTCGCTGAAGACGGCGACCGAGCGGATGCCCATCGCGCGCAGCGTACGGATGACGCGCACCGCGATCTCGCCTCGGTTGGCGACAAGGACTGTGCTGAACATCGTCATGGTCCGTCTCACATCCGGAAGACGCCGAAGGCGGGGTCGGTCAACGGGGCGTTGGCGCAGGCGGTGAGCGCGAGGCCGAGCACCTGGCGGGTCTCCAGGGGGTCGATCACGCCGTCGTCCCAGAGCCGGGCCGTCGCGTAGTAGGCATTGCCCTGGGATTCGTACTGGGCCCGGATCGGCGCCTTGAAGGCTTCCTCCGCGTCGGCGGGCCACGCCTCGCCGCGCCCCTCCAACTGGTCCCGTTTCACGGTCGCCAGCACGGAGGCAGCCTGCTCGCCGCCCATCACCGAGATCTTGGCGTTGGGCCACATCCACAGGAAGCGCGGCGAATAGGCACGGCCGCACATCGAGTAGTTTCCCGCGCCGTAGGAACCGCCGATGACGACGGTCAGCTTCGGCACGCGCGTGCATGCCACGGCCGTGACCATCTTCGCGCCGTGCTTGGCGATGCCGCCCGCCTCGTAGTCCTTGCCGACCATGAAGCCCGAGATGTTCTGCAGGAAGAGCAGGGGGATGCCGCGCTGGTCGCACAGTTCGATGAAGTGGGCGCCCTTCTGGGCGGATTCGGAGAACAGGATGCCGTTGTTGGCGACGATGCCGACCGGGTGGCCGTGGATCCGGGCGAAGCCGGTGATCAGGGTCTGCCCGAACTCGGACTTGAACTCCTGGAACCGGGACGCGTCGGTGATCCGGGCGATCACTTCCCGTACGTCATAGGGGGTGCGGGAGTCCACCGGCACCGCGCCGTACAGACCGGCCGGGTCGACCTTCGGCTCCTCCGCCGACTCGACCGACCAGGGAAGGGGGCCGCGCTCGGGCAGCGTCGCGACGATGTTCCGTACGATCCGCAGCGCGTGCGCGTCGTCCTCGGCGAGATGGTCGGTGACGCCGGAGATACGGGAGTGGACCTCGCCGCCGCCGAGCTCCTCGGCCGTGACGACCTCGCCGGTCGCGGCCTTCACCAGCGGCGGGCCGCCGAGGAAGATCGTGCCCTGGTTGCGGACGATCACGGCCTCGTCGCTCATGGCGGGCACATACGCCCCGCCCGCCGTGCAGGAGCCGAGGACGGCAGCGATCTGGGGGATGCCCGCGCCGGACATCCGTGCCTGGTTGTAGAAGATCCGTCCGAAGTGCTCGCGGTCGGGGAAGACCTCGTCCTGCATCGGCAGGAAGGCGCCGCCGGAGTCGACGAGATAGACGCAGGGCAGCCGGTTCTCCAGGGCCACCTCCTGGGCGCGCAGATGCTTCTTGACGGTCATCGGGTAGTACGTGCCGCCCTTGACGGTGGCGTCATTGGCGACGACGACCACCTCGCGGCCGCTGACCCGCCCGATCCCGGCGATCACTCCGGCGGCCGGTGCCTGCCCCTCGTACATCCCCTCGGCGGCGAGGGGAGCGAGCTCCAGAAAGGGGGAGCCGGGGTCCAGGAGGGTGTCCACCCGGTCGCGCGGCAGCAGCTTTCCGCGCGCGGTGTGGCGTGCGCGGGCCTTCTCACCTCCGCCGAGACGCGCGGCGGCGAGCTTGGCGCGCAGGGCGTCGGCCAGCTCCTGGTGCGCCGCCTCATTGGCCTGCCAGGCCGGGGAGGCGGGGTCTGCCGCGCTCGCCAGCACGGGTGCCTGCTGCATCGCTCGAGCTCCCTTGCTCGGTTAATGAGCGTTAACGTGTTTCCTCTAGGTTAACGAGCGCTAACAGCCCTGTCTAGAATGAATTCCCATGAGCACCAGGACGGCGGCCCCGACGCGCCGCGAGCAGATCCTCAAGGAGGCCGCGCGCCTCTTCGCCGAGCGCGGCTTCCACGGGGTCGGTGTCGACGAGATAGGAGCTGCCGTCGGCATCAGCGGGCCGGGTCTCTACCGCCACTTCGCGGGCAAGGACGCGATGCTCGCCGAGCTGCTCGTGGGCATCAGCGAACGGCTGCTGAGCGGCGGCCGGCTGCGGGTCGAGGAGTCCGCCGCCGACCCCGAGGTGCTGCTCGCCGCACTCATCGACGGGCACATCGACTTCGCGCTCGACGACCGCCCACTCATCACCCTGCACGACCGGGAGCTGGACCGCCTGCGGGAGAGCGACCGCAAGCTGGTGCGGCAGCTTCAGCGGCAGTACGTGGAACTGTGGGTCGAGGCGGTCTGCGCGATGTACCCGGCGCTCGCCGAGGCGGACGCCCGGGCAGCGGTCCACGCGGTCTTCGGCCTGCTCAACTCCACTCCGCACCTCGGCCGCCCGGACGCCCGCCCGGGCCGTGACGCGACGGCGGACCTGCTCCACCGCCTGGCCCGCGGGGCCTTCGCGGCCGCGGCGGACGGCGCCTGAGGCGCCCTGGCGTACGCGAAGGGCACATGTACAGTCCCAATCTGCGCCACGACCGGCGCAGCGAGGCCTGACCAGCCTTGTCGACAACGGGGGTTTCATGTCAGAACACATCAGGCCCGACCGCCGGGAAACGATCGAGCGGAACCTGTGGGCCGCGCCCGCGATGTTCGTCGCCGTGTCCTGGGCCCTGTTCCAGAAGGGCGATGCCTCGTCCGCATCGACTGTCGCCTGGATCATCTACTCCGCGGGATGGATCGCCGCCCTGGGCCTGCTCGGCAGGTCTGCCGGGCAGCGCAGAAATCCCGGTGTCGGGGCGGTGTTCGCGTTCGGGCTCCTCGTCGTCATGGGCGTCCTGTTCTGGGCGAACCACGGGTGACGCACGCCTGAACTTCCGGCCGGGCGGCCGCTCCCGAGGGGCGGCCGCGCCTGTGAGTGACGCGATCGGCACGTCCAGCGTTCGGGACGCCCGGCACGCCGTGTGCGCCTGACGGCACAATGGGCGCATGCCGATACCCAGCCGTGCCGCCCTTGTCGACCACCTCGTCCGCACACGTATCGCCGGAGATGTCGCCACACCCCGCGACAACAACCTCTCCCACTACCGCAAGCTCGCCAACGGCGACCGTCACTTCTGGCTGGGTCTCGAGCTCGGGGACCGCTGGACCGACGAGCAGGACGTGCTCGCGGTCATGGCCGAGCGGTGCGGGGTCAACGACGATCCCGAGCACCGGACCGGACAGGACACCATCGACCCGGAACTGACCGTCGACGCCCTGGAGCGGCTCGCGGCGCGGTTGCGCAAGGCGGCCGCCGGTCAGGAGCGGGTGCTGTTCGCGACCGGCCATCCCGGTGGTCTCCTCGACGTGCACCGGCAGACGGCCGACGCGCTGCGGGCCGCCGGGTGCGAGATCGTACGGATTCCGGGCGGTCTCATGGCCGACGAGGGCATGGTCTTCCAGTTCGCGGACGTCGCGATGCTGGAGCGCGGCGCGACCCTGTGGCACACACACTCCCCGGCGCCCATGGCCGCGATCCTGGACGGCCTGGAGCGCGAGGGCAGACCGCAGCCCGACCTGGTGGTGGCCGACCACGGCTGGGCGGGCTGCGCGGGACAGCGCGGCCTGGACTCCGTCGGATACGCCGACTGCAACGACCCCGCGCTCTTCATCGGCGAGGCGGAGGGCACGCTCCAGGTGGCCGTGCCGCTGGACGACCACGTCACGGACCCGCGCTTCTACGACCCGATGACGGCGTATCTGCTGGACGCGGCGGGGCTGACGTCCCGGGCCTGAGGGCGGGCGTCAGTACGGGTTCCGGGAGTCACCCGGACGGTGGACTTCGCTCGCGATCGATACCTCCATATGCGGGGTTAGCCATACGTTCGACGCTACGGACGTAGGGAGCTCCAGATGACCAGTCACGCGCGATGGAAGCTCGCCCGCAACAAGCAGATCGCCGAGGGGATCAGCGAGGGCCCCGAAGTGGAAAGGATGCGCGAGGAGATCCGGATGGCTCTTTACCTCGGGCAGGCCGTCTACGACCGGCGTACCGAACTCGGCATGTCCCAGACCGAGCTCGCCAAGCGGGCCGGCATGACCCAGCCGCAGATCTCCAAGCTGGAGCTGGGCGGAACCATGCCCACGCTGCCCCTGCTCGCCCGGCTGGCACGTGCCCTGGACGCGGCCCTCAGCCTGGAGCTGGACGGGGACACCTCGCGGGTCGCCTTCACCGCGCACGTGCCTGCCGCCTGACCGCCCTCAACCGCGGGGGACGCGAACGACGCCTTCCTGGATGACGGAGATCGCCAGCCGGCCGTCCTGGGTGTAGATCCGGGCCTGCCCCAGACCCCGGCCGCCGGATGCCGACGGGGACTCCTGGTCGTAGAGCAGCCATTCGTCCGCCCTGAAGGGGCGGTGGAACCACATCGCGTGGTCGAGCGACGCGCCCACCACGTCGCCGACCGCCCAGCCGCCGCGGCCGTGCGCGAGCAGCACCGAGTCGAGCAGCGTCATGTCGGAGACGTAGGTGGCCAGGCAGACGTGCAGCAGCGGATCGTCGGCGAGCTTGCCGTTGGCCCGGAACCACACCTGCGAGCGCGGCTCGCGCGCCTGGCCCACGGTGCCGTACGGCGGTTCGTCGACATAGCGCAGATCGATAGCGGCGCGCGCCTGCAGCAGGCGGTCCACGGTGCCTGGGTCGACGAAGTCCTTCGCGTACCTGGGCAGGATCTCCGCCGCCGTCGGCAGGGTCTCCGGGGCGGGTGCGGGCGGCATCGGCGCCTGGTGTTCGAGGCCTTCCTCGTACGTCTGGAAGGACGCCGAGAGGTGGAAGATCGGCTGCCCGTGCTGGACGGCGACGACCCGGCGGGTGGTGAAGGAGCGGCCGTCGCGGATGCGGTCGACCGTATAGACGATCGGCACGCCGGGGTCGCCCATGCGCAGGAAGTACGCGTGCAGGGAGTGGGCCGTGCGGTCGTCGGGGACGGTGCGGCCCGCGGCGACGAGCGCCTGGGCCGCGACCTGTCCGCCGAAGACGCGGGGGACGATCGCCGAGCGGGACCGTCCCCGGAAGATGTCCTGCTCGATCTGCTCCAGGTCGAGCAGATCGAGCAGTTCGTCAAGTGCTTCGCTCATGAGGAGAAGGTAGTTGAGAAGCCAACTGCCTTACAGGCCCATGTCCTTGGCGATGATCGACTTCATGACCTCGCTGGTGCCGCCGTAGATGCGGTTGACGCGGTTGTCGGCGTAGAGGCGGGCGATCGGGTACTCGTTCATGTAGCCGTAGCCGCCGTGCAGCTGGAGGCACTTGTCGATGACGCGGTGCGCGACCTCGGTGCAGAACAGCTTCGCGGACGCGGCCTCGGCGGCGGACAGCTCGCCCTCGTCGATGGCGTCCATCGCGCGGTCCACGACGGCCTCGGCCGCGTCGACCTCGGCCTTGCAGGCGGCCAGCTCGAACTTGGTGTTCTGGAAGGAGGCGACGGTCTTGCCGAAGACGGTGCGCTCCTCCACGTACTGCTGGGCGAACCGGACGGCGGCCTTGGCCTGGGCGTAGGCGCCGACGGCGATGCCGAGACGCTCCTGCGGCAGGTTCTGGCCCAGGTAGTAGAAGCCCTTGTTCTCTTCGCCGAGCAGGTCTTCGACCGGGACCTTGACGTCGACGAAGGACAGCTCGGCGGTGTCGGAGACCTTCAGGCCCAGCTTGTCGAGCTTGCGGCCGACGGTGTAGCCCTCGGACTTGGTGTCGACGACGAAGAGGGAGATGCCGTGGCGGCGGTCCTCGGCGCTGGGGGCGTCGGTACGGGCGCAGACGATCACGCGGTCCGCGTGCACGCCGCCGGTGATGAAGGTCTTGGCGCCGTTGAGGATGTAGTGCGTGCCGTCCTCGGAGAGCTTGGCGGTGGTCTTCATGCCCGCGAGGTCCGAGCCGGTGCCGGGCTCGGTCATGGCGATCGCGTACATGGTCTGGCCGGTGACGAAGTCCGGCAGCCAGCGCTTCTTCTGCTCGTCCGTGGCGTATGCCTTGAGGTAGGGCAGGCAGAGCATCACGTGCACGCCGCTGCCGCCGAAGGACACGCCCGCGCGGGCGCACTCCTCGGCTATGACGGCCTCGAACTTGAAGGTCTCAAGACCCGCGCCGCCGAACTCCTCAGGCACCTCGATGCCGAAGACGCCCAGCTCGCCGAGCTTGTAGTAGAAGTCGCGGGGCGCCTGGCCTGCCGCGTACCACTCGTCGTAGACGGGGGTGACCTCGGCCTCGATGAAGGCGCGGATCGTCTCGCGGAACGCCTCGTGGTCCTCGTTGTAAACGGTGCGGCGCACGGTCGACGCCTCCTTCGGGGTGCTGGGCAGATGTCTAAGCGCTTGCTCAGTACTAAGTTACCCGGCAGTCGCATGTGCTGTCCAGAGTGATGATGAGCACGCTGCGCTGTCCCCCAGGGCGGGCGTCAGGCGGCCGCCCGGCCCGGCTGAGAGGCTTCGCCCTCGTACGCCGCCAGCGCGGCCTGGCGGCATTCCAGCAGCTCGCGCAGGTCCTCGGGGGTCAGCTGCTCGTGCGCCAGCTTCAGGCCGGCCCTGCCCTCCAGGTCGGCCCATGCCCCGCGGGCGCGCTTGTTGGCGATGCGCCTGGCATCGCTCCGCAGGAAGCCCGCCCCGGCCGCGAATCCGGCGGAGGCCAGGGCGATCAGCGCCGCGGGGACGCGTGCGTCTGCCGTCGCCAACCCGGCGGCACCCGAAATGGCAGCGAGCAGAGCCCCGGGGAAACCCAGCGCGATGTGGGCCTTCGTCCAGAACTCCGCCCGCTGGTTGGCGAGTTGCCGCTGCCGCGTCGCCTCGTCGCGCAGACGCTCGATCTCGGCGCGCAGGCGGCGCGAGGGCTCATCGGCGGACGGGCGCGTGGAACCGGCGGTGGTGGTCATGTCTCGATTCCAACACGCCTTCTCCTCCTGGGACTTGAGGTTGTGGCGACAGCTTTCGAGACCGGCATTGGTGGGCTCCCGCCAGAACCGTCCGCCCCCCGAACGCCGGTCACTCAGCCGTGCCGCAGCGCGAACCACAGCTCCATCCGTACGTCCGCGTCGTCCAGGTCCTCGTCGAGGAGCGTCTGGCATCGGGCGATGCGCTGGCGGACCGTGTTGCGGTGGATCTCCATCGCCGCCGCCGTGCGGTCCCAACTGCCGTGCAGGGAGAGCCAGGTGCGCAGCGTCTCGACGAGGGCGGGGGAGTCCGCGAGGGGCGCGAGGCGGTGGCGGGCCTCGTCGAGCGAGACGGGGGCGGTATCCCGGTGGCGGACCAGGGCCTTGCGGGTGGCCGTGGCGCGGCGCACCGCCCTGGCTGCCTGCGCGTCGGCCGCGGCCAGCTCCTCGGGGAGCGCGGGCGCGCTCACGCCCAGCGTCCAGCCGGGCTGTGCGCCGACCTCGCGCTCGGCGGGGAGCAGGACCCGTACGCAGCCGTCCGCGTCCGGATCGACCAGCGCGCTGCCGAACGCCGCGCCCAGTGCCGTCGCCGCGAAGGGGCTGTCGTCGCCGCCCTGCCCATGGACCACCGTCCAGGGCCCCGGTCCCAGCAGTGGGGCGGTCTCGGCAGGGCTCGCGCCGAGCAGCATGCGTACGAGGGCGGCGCTGCGGCCCGCGGCGTCGGCGCCCTGGTGCGGGGCTGTGAGCAGCGAGAGCAGGACGACGGCGACCCCGGCGACCGTGTGGTCCCCCGCCTCGCGGGCGGGCGCCGCGAGCCCGAGGACGAGGCCCCGGCTGCCGCCGAGGGCGTACGCGGACAGGTGGGAGACGGCGGTCGGGGCGGTGCTCCCGGGCCCTGCGGATCCGGCGGCCCCGGGCTCCGATGCCGGTGGCGGCGACACCGTGTCCGTCGCCGATGCGGGAGTCGGGCGCGGCGACTGACCCGTGCCCGGGCTCACCACCCGCGCCAGCCGGATCACCCCCGCCCTGGCCTCGGGTGACGGCGCGCGGCCCGACGACGACAGTTCCATGCCCTCCGGGCCCAGCAGGACGGCCCAGCCCTCCAGCCGTACCGCCAGCTGGTGCAGGACCGCCGGGACCGGGTCCGGGCGGGCCGCCGCCGCGGCGAGGCCCTGCTGGGCCTGGGTGACCCGGCGCAGTTCCCGGTGGCGGGCCTCTGCCATCAGCCGCCACACCGCCCGAGCCACCGCCGTGAAGGTCGTCTGCGGCGGCACCTCGAGCAGCGGCAGCCCATGCCGGTCGCACGCCTCGATCAGGCCGGTCGGCACCGTGTCGTACACCGGCGCGAGCCCGAATCCGAGCGCCGTCGCCCCCGCCTGAACGATGCGCGAGACATACCGGTCCGGGTCCTTCAGCAGTACCCCCGCGCTCAGCAGCAGCTCACCGCCGAGCAGATAGGGATAGGGATCCGCCATCTCGGAGGTGTGCACCATGTGTACCGCCGCGCCCGCCTCCACCGGCCCGGCGATCTGGCGCAGACCGAGATCCTCGCGGGCCAGCAGTGCGACGAGTGGGATCGGCGGGGTCGGTGGGGCTGCTGCGGTCTCCGGCATGGACAGTCCATCCATCGGCGGCGTGAAGAATGGATAAAACGTACACTTCAGCGCTGCATTCCAGCCACCTACCGTCATCGCACAAGACCTGAGGACCCGGGGGACGAGACGGAAGGAAAGCCGATGGCTGTCGACTATGCAGTAATCGTCGTCTACCTGGCCGGCATGCTCGGCATGGGCTGGTGGGGCATGCGGCGCGCCAAGTCCAAGAGCGAATTCCTGGTCGCGGGCCGCCGCCTCGGGCCCGGCATGTACTCCGGCACCATGGCAGCCATCGTCCTCGGCGGCGCCTCCACCATCGGCGGCGTGGGCCTCGGTTACAAGTACGGCCTCTCCGGCGCCTGGATGGTCTTCGCCATCGGCCTCGGCCTGCTGGCCCTGTCCATCTTCTTCTCCGCGCGCATCGCCCGGCTGAAGGTCTACACCGTCTCCGAGATGCTCGACCTGCGCTACGGCGGCAAGGCCGGTCTCATCTCGGGCGTCGTGATGTGGGCCTACACCCTGATGCTCGCGGTCACCTCGACCATCGCCTACGCCACGATCTTCGACGTCCTCTTCGACATGAACCGGACCTTCGCGATCATCCTCGGCGGCTCGATCGTCGTCGCGTACTCCACCCTCGGCGGCATGTGGTCGATCACCCTCACCGACATGGTGCAGTTCGTCGTGAAGACGGTCGGTGTGCTGCTGCTCCTGCTGCCCATCGCGGTCGTCAAGGCCGGCGGCTTCGGGGCGATGAAGGCCGCGCTGCCGACGGAGTACTTCGACCCGCTGGGCATCGGCGGCGAGACGATCTTCACGTACGTCCTGATCTACACCTTCGGCATGCTGATCGGCCAGGACATCTGGCAGCGGGTGTTCACCGCCCGCAGCGACAGGGTCGCGCGCCACGGCGGCACCGTCGCCGGTACGTACTGCCTCGTCTACGCTCTCGCCGGCGCCGTCATCGGCACCGCCGCCAGGGTCCTCTACCCGAAGCTGTCCAACGCCGACGACGCCTTCGCGACCATCGTCAAGGACGAACTGCCCATGGGGGTGCGCGGTCTGGTGCTCGCCGCGGCCCTCGCCGCCGTCATGTCGACGTCCTCCGGAGCGCTGATCGCCTGCGCGACCGTCGCCAACAACGACATCTGGTCGCGGCTGCGCGGTCTCGCCTCCCGGGGCGGCGGCGACCACGACGAGGTCAAGGGCAACCGCGTCTTCATCCTGATCATGGGCGTCGGCGTCATCTGTACCGCCATCGCGCTGAACAACGTCGTCGAGGCGCTCACCGTCGCCTACAACCTGCTCGTCGGCGGACTGCTCGTGCCGATCCTCGGCGGCCTGCTGTGGAAGCGCGGGACGGTGTACGGCGCACTGGCCTCGGTGATCGTCGGCGGCGTCGCGGTCATCGGTCTGATGGCCTCGTACGGGATCCTCGCCAACGAGCCCATCTACTACGGCCTGCTCCTGTCGCTCGCGGCGTATGTGATCGTCTCGCTGGCGACCAGGCCGACGGACGCGGCGATCCTGACGAACTGGCGCGAGCGTCTGGCGGGCCGGGGTGCCGAGGACGAGGAGGCCGCCGCCGAGCCCGTGGCTGTACCGAGCTAAAGTCGAATTACCGCAACGAAGCGTACGAAAGAAGGCAATTCACATGAGCAGCAACGAGCAGCCGCGCGGCCCGATCGACTCGTCCCGTATTCCGCGGTACGCCGGACCCGCGACGTTCGCCCGGCTGCCCCGGCTCGACGAGGTCGGCACCACCGATGTCGCCGTGGTCGGCGTTCCCTTCGACTCCGGGGTCTCCTACCGTCCCGGCGCACGCTTCGGCGGCAACGCCATCCGCGAGGCGTCGAGGCTCCTGCGCCCGTACAACCCGGCGCAGGACGCCTCGCCCTTCGCTCTCGCGCAGGTCGCCGACGCGGGCGACATCGCCGCGAACCCGTTCAACATCCACGAGGCCGTCGAGACGATCGAGGCCGCGGCCGACGATCTGCTCGGCACCGGCGCGCGCATGATGACGCTCGGCGGCGACCACACCATCGCGCTGCCGCTGCTGCGCTCGGTCGCCAAGAAGCACGGCCCGGTCGCGCTGCTGCACTTCGACGCGCACCTGGACACCTGGGACACGTACTTCGGCGCGGAGTACACCCACGGCACCCCGTTCCGCCGTGCCGTCGAGGAGGGCATCCTCGACACCTCCGCCCTGTCCCACGTGGGCATCCGCGGGCCGCTGTACGGCAAGCAGGACCTGACCGACGACGAGAAGATGGGCTTCGGCATCGTCACCTCCGCCGACGTCTACCGGCGCGGCGCCGACGAGGTCGCCGACCAGCTGCGGCAGCGCATAGGCGACCGCCCGCTCTACATCTCCATCGACATCGACTGCCTCGACCCGGCGCACGCCCCCGGCACCGGCACGCCCGAGGCGGGCGGCATGACCTCCCGCGAACTGCTGGAGATCCTGCGCGGCCTCGCCTCCTGCAACCTCGTCTCCGCGGACGTGGTCGAGGTCGCCCCCGCGTACGACCACGCGGAGATCACGTGCGTGGCCGCCTCCCACACCGCGTACGAGCTGACCACGATCATGTCCCGCCAGATCGCGGCCGCGAAGGCGGCGCAGTGACGCACGACCACGATCTCGTCCTGCGGCCGACCGAGGCGCAGACCGCGGCCGCGCTGAACCCCCCGGCGGGCCGCAACGGCGGCGATCTCGTCGTCGAGACCCTGGCAGGTCTCGGCGCGACGACTGTCTTCGGGCTGCCGGGTCAGCACGCGCTGGGCATGTTCGACGCCCTGCGCCGCTCCTCGCTCTCGTACGTCGGACTGCGCGTCGAGAACAACGCGGGCTTCGCCGCCGACGCGTACGGCCGGATCACCGGCGAGGTGGCGCCGCTGCTGCTGTCCACCGGCCCGGGCGCGCTGATGTCGCTCGCGGCGCTGCAGGAGTCCGCGGCGGCCTCCGCCCCCGTCCTGGCGATCGGCAGCCAGGTGCCCACGGCCGGGCTCGGCGGCGGGCGCCACGGCTATCTGCACGAACTGCGCGACCAGCAGGCCTCGTTCAGGGATGTGGTGAAGTCCGTCCACACGGCCCGCACCCAGTCCCAGATCCCGTCGGCGATCGCGGCGGCCTGGGAGTCGGCTCTCACGGCGCCCCACGGGCCGGTGTGGGTCGAAATCCCCCAGGACGTCCTGCTGGCGCCGACGGCGCTGCCGGTCGTGACTGCCATGGACGCGACGCCGCACGAGGTCGTGCCGCGCCCCGAACTGACCGCGGTCGCAGCCCATTTGCTGTCGGGCGCCGCTCGTCCGGCGATCATCGCGGGCGGCGGAGTCGTACGCTCCGACGCGTCCGGCAAGCTGCTCGCACTGGCGGAGAAGCTGAACGCCCCGGTCGTCACCACCTTCGGCGGCAAGGGCGCGTTCCCCTGGGAACACCCGCTCTCGCTCCAGTCCTGGCTGGAGGACCGCCACACCACGGACTTCCTGGAGTCCGCGGACGTACTGCTCGTCGTCGGCTCAGGACTGGGCGAACTGTCCTCGAACTACCACACGTTCGCGCCGCGCGGCCGGGTCATCCAGATCGAGGCGGATGCCGGCAAGCTGGAGTCCAACCACGAGGCCCTGGGCATCCACGCGGACGCGCGGCTCGCGCTGTCGGCGCTCCTCGAGACGGTGGAGGAGCGCGAGGACGACACGGCGGCCCCATCCGTACGGACGGTCCTGGACCGGGTCGGGGCCCGCATCGCGGCCCAGGAGCTCACCCTGGAACAGCAGGTGCTCGCCTCGGTCCGTGAGGCCCTGCCGGACGACGCCCCCAGCTTCTGGGACATGACGATCCTCGCCTACTGGGCGTGGTCCGCCTTCGACGCCCGCCACCCGAACACCATGCACTCGGCCCAGGGCGCGGGCGGCCTCGGCTACGGCTTCCCGGCGGCGCTGGGCGCGGCTGCGGCCGACCCCACCCGCCCGGTCCTCGCGGTCTCCGGCGACGGCGGCGCGATGTACTCGATCGCGGAACTGGCGACTGCCCGCCAGTACGACCTCCCGGTGACCTGGCTGATCGTGGACGACGGCGGCTACGGCATCCTGCGCGAGTACATGAAGGACACCTTCGGCGAGGCGACGGCGACGGAACTGTCCCGCCCGGACTTCGTGGCCCTGGCGGAATCCTTCGGGGTGCCCGCGGTCCGTACCACCCCTCAGTCCCTGGCCGAGGACCTCGCGAAGTCCCTGACGGAGCCGGGCCCTTCGGTGGTCGTGCTCCCGGCGGTCCTGCGGATGTTCGCCCCGACACACCTCTGAGGCGACCCGCCCCCCGACCCCTGCGCCCTGCCGTTCACTCCCCCGAGACGGCGGGGCGCAGGCATGTCGCGCGCCGGCGCCCCGTGCGCCCCGCGCGATCACCGCGCGCCGTCCGAGTCCGCCGCAGCGCGGAGTCCTGGCCGGTCCGTGGGACGTACACTCCACCCATGGGTTGCACACAAGCGCTGAGGGAGAGCCTGCGACAGGCACCTCGGGCGCTGTGCGTTTCCGGCCCCGGAGCCCGCTGCCGCGCTCTGCACGGTCACGGCTGACCGACCCGACCGGCTCGACCGGCCCTCTTAGGCCTTTCGCCCCGCCCGCGGAGCTCTTTCCGCGCAGCCCGGGCTTCTCTCCGGTTTCCGGAACACCGCACCACCTTCTTTCTGTCTGCTGAACACCACCTCCGCGACTCCTCGGCGTGCCATCGGCATCGCCTTCGGCGACGGCCGGGCGACCGGCGAAGCCACACCCTTGAGAGGACCCCCTGTGAAGTTGAGCGAGTTGCTGGCCGGGCACGACCATGAGGTTCTTCTGGGCGATACGGAGACGAGGATCACCGGGGGAGCCTGCTTCGACGCCCACCGCGTCTCGTCGGGCTCGCTGTTCATCGCGGTGCCCGGGCACCGCGAGGGCGGACTCGAACTCGTCGGTCCCGCACTGGCGCGTGGCGCGGTCGCGGTCCTCGTCGACCGAGCGGTACCCGACGCGGTGTGGGCGTCGGCCGAAGGAGTCTGTGTCGTACGGGTGGCGGACACGCGCAAGGCGGCCGCGGTCGTCACCTCCCGCTACTACGGCGAGCCCGGGCGGGCGATGGACATGGTGGCCGTCACCGGCACCAACGGGAAGACGTCGGTGTCGTACATGGTCGAGTCCCTGCTGCGGATCGCGGCGGGCGCACGCGCGGGGGTCATCGGGACGGCCGGCAGCCGGATCGGGGACGAACTGATCCCGATGCCGAGATCGGTGCTGACCACGCCGGAGTCGCCGGACTTCCAGTACCTGCTCGGGTGCATGCGCGACCGGGAGGTGAGCACCGTGGTCCTGGAGGCCACCTCGATGGGCCTGCTGACCCACCGGATCGACCGGGCGTTCCTGGATGTCGGGATCTTCACCAACCTCACGCAGGACCACCTGGACGACCACGGCACCATGGAGAACTACCGGGACGCCAAGCTGCGCCTGTTCCAGGGGCTGTGCCGGCGCGCGGTGGTCAACGCGGACGACCCCGTGGGAGCCGGGATCCGGGCCATGATGCCCGGTGCGGTCTCGACGTACGCACTCGACGCCGAGGCCGACTACCGGGCGACCGACCTCAGCATGAACGCCCTCGGTACGCGCTTCACCCTCCACCACGCGGGCCGCAAGTACCCCGCGGCGATCCCCGTCCCCGGGCGTTTCTCGGTGGCCAACGCGCTGGCGGCCGTGGCGGCCTGCCATCTGCTGGGGCACGACCTGACGGGACTGGTCACCGCACTCGACCGGATGCCTGCGGTCCCTGGGCGTTTCGAGCGCTTCGAGACACCCCGCGGCACCTCCGTGATCGTGGACTACGCGCACTCTCCCGACTCCCTGGACAAGGTGCTGACCGCCATCCGGGACTTCGCCACCGGCCGGGTCGTCACCGTCTTCGGCTGCGGCGGCGACCGGGACGTCACCAAGCGCGCGAAGATGGGGGAGATCGCCGGGACCCACTCCGACCTGTGCGTCCTCACCTCGGACAACCCTCGCAGCGAGGACCCCGAGGCGATCCTGGACCAGATCGCGCCGGGTCTCGCGGCGAGCGGCACCCGCTTCGAGCGCTTCGCCGACCGCCGCGAGGCGATCGCCTTCGCGCTGGACGCCGCGGGGCGGGACGACATCGTCCTGGTCGCGGGGAGGGGCAGCGAGCCGTATCAGACCGTCGGCGAGCAGCTGCTCCCCTTCAGCGACATGGCGACGGCGCGCGAACTCGCGGCCGCTCAGGCCTAGGGCCTGTCGTTCGGATCTTGCCGGGTTCGCGTGCCCTGGCACGCACGCTCGCTGCGTTGTCGTCAGTCGCCGACGCTCCGCGTCGGCTCTCCCCCTGCCTTCGGCGGGGGGACCCCCATCCTCCGGCCTGCGATCGCACGCACCAGACCCCGCTCACTGATCCGGCCTGATCCAAACGACAGGCCCTAGGGCCGGGCGGCCGAACGTTCACGGGAAGTCCGCCCGGGCTCAACCCGCACCGGCCTACGGTGGCGCCATGCGTCTGCGAACCGTACTCGCCACCGTCACCGCCGGCCTGGCCGTCGCCACCTGCCTCGGCGCCGCCGCTCCCGCCGACTCCCGCCCCCGCACGGGCAGTTGCTCGCCCCGGGTGAGCATCGACAGCTACTCCGACGCGCTCGACAAGACCGAGTTCCAGGGCACCTTCGTCGGCAACTTCTCCGCCCTCGCCGTCGACACGGACGGCGCCGTCGCGGCGGTCTCGGACCGCTCGGAGCTGTTCGGCCTCGACCGCGTAAGTCTGCGGCCGACGAGCGTCGTGCATCTCGCCGACGAGAAGGGGGCGCAGCTCGACTCCGAGGGACTTGTCGTCGAGCGGGACGGCAGTCGGCTCATCAGCTCCGAGATCGAGCCGTCCATCCGCCGCTACAGCCGCGAGGGCGCGATACTCGGCTCCCTCCCCGTGCCCGAGGCGCTGCGCGTCGCTCCCGCCGGGCGGGCCACGCGGAATCTCACCTTCGAGGGACTGACGCTGGGCCCCGGCGGCCGTACCCTCGTCGCCGCCATGGAGGGGCCGATCACCGGTGACGGGGCCGGGATCGTGCGGCTGCAGACCTGGAAGCGGCACAGTCCGAAGCAGGACTTCCGGCTCGACGAGCAGTACGCGTACCGAGCCGACGCCGGTCTCGGGATCAGCGAGACCACCGCCACCGGGGACGGCCGGCTGCTCGTGCTCGAGCGCGGGTTCACGCCGGGCATCGGCAACACCGTCCGGATCTATCTCGCCGACCTGCGGCATGCCGGCGACGTCAGCGGTGTCGAGTACGTCACGGGGCAGGACGGGATCCCGCTCGTACGCAAGACCCTGCTCGCCGACATCGCCGACTGCCCGTCCCTCGGTGCCCCGGCCAAGCAGCCCCAGCCCAATCCGCTGCTGGACAACATCGAGGCCATGGCGGTCACTTCGCGAGGACCCGGTGGACGGCTCCAGCTTCTGCTGGCCAGCGACGACAATCAGAATCCCGCCCAAATCACCCGATTCTACCGGCTTTCGGTCTGCCTTCCGCAGCACTGAGTGGGGTACTGAGACCTAACCCATACAACTTTTCGGCCAGTCGTGAGTCATGTGTGGCGGGTGCACCGCAGAGGCGCACCCGCGACAGCACCAGGAGACAGGGAAGCCTCCATGACTCACCACCGAATATCGCGCCGCGCGCGGGCGGCTTCGGCCGTCGTGGCCGCGGGCGTGTTCGTGCCGCTGGCAGTGGGCACCGCGCCCGCGGCCGCCGCGACCCCGCAGGTTGCCTGCACTTCCAAGACCGTTGGACTCGCCGCCAAGCTGACCGCCGACATCACCGCCGCGCTCTCGGGCCGCAGGTCGACGACCGCCGTGCTCCTCAACGACCGTGTCAGCAAGACGAGTTGTGTTCTGCGCCCGGACCAGAAGTACGACTCGGCCAGCGTGGTGAAGGTGACCGTGCTCGGGGCCCTGCTGCTGGACGCGCAGCGGCAGAAGCGCGGCTTCACCCAGCGCGAGTTCACGCTCGCCTACGACATGATCACCAAGTCGGACAACGCCGCCACCAGCGCCCTGTGGAAGCAGCTCGGCCTGACGAAGATCAAGAGCTTCCTCACGGCCGCCGGGATGACCCAGACGGTCCCCGGCGCCGATGGCTACTGGGGGCTCACCCAGATCACCGCTCGTGACGAGCAGAAGCTGCTCGCGCTGCTGACCGTACCGAACACCGTGCTGTCCGACGGCAACCGCGCGTACGCCCTCAAGCTGATGAGCAAGGTCATCACCTCCCAGCGCTGGGGCACCCCGGCCGGAGCCCCCGCCGACGTCACCGTCCAGGTCAAGAACGGCTGGCTGTCCCGGGCCACCCACGGCTGGCGCGTCCACAGCATCGGCGCCTTCACCGGCAACGGCCACGACTACACGATCACCGTCCTGACGTGGGACAACGCGACCATGGACTACGGCGTCACCACCATCCAGGCCGTCGCCCGCGCCATCCACAAGGACCTCAACCCGACCACAGCCCGGTCGGCCGAGGTCTTCACGCCGCCCGCCATTCCGCAGGAGGCCCTGCCGGCCACCCCGGAGACGGCGGCGAGGGACGCGATTTCCGCCACCCGCTGAGGCGTCCGTTCGTTGCAGCGGGATGAAATCCGCAGCTCGCCGCGTTGGTGCTTTCCGGTAGATCAGAACACGATTTCAGAACTGGATCGGGCGACCGGGAGGCACCACGTGGCGGCGGCAGACCAAGGCTGGGCACGGAGGCTCGCCGGTTACGCATGGCGTTACCGGCGCAATGTGGTGCTCGCGCTCGGTTCGTCGCTGGCGGGTATGGCCGTCATGGCGCTCGTCCCGCTGATCACCAAGGTGGTCATCGACGACGTGATCGGTGACGGAACACGGTCAGTCGCCGTCTGGACCGGGCTGCTGATAGTCGGGGCCCTGGTCATCTACGCCCTCACCTATGTACGCCGCTACTACGGCGGACGCCTCGCCCTGGACGTCCAGCACGATCTGCGGACCGAGATGTACGGGACGATCACCCGTCTGGACGGCCGCCGTCAGGACGAGCTCTCCACCGGCCAGGTCGTCGGCCGCGCCACCAGCGACCTCCAGCTCATCCAGGGCCTGCTCTTCATGCTCCCGATGACCATCGGGAACATCCTGCTCTTCCTGATCTCGCTGGTGATCATGGCGTGGCTGTCGCTGCCGCTCACCCTGATCGCCCTGGCCGTCGCCCCAGCCCTCTGGTTCATCGCCAAGCGCAGCCGCGTCCGGCTGCACCCCGCCACCTGGTACGCGCAGAGCCAGGCCGCAGCCGTCGCGGGCGTCGTCGACGGCGCCGTCACCGGCGTACGCGTGGTCAAGGGCTTCGGCCAGGAGGACCAGGAGACCGGCAAACTGCGCGAGGTCGGCCGCAAACTCTTCGCGGGACGCCTGCGGACCATCAAGCTCAACGCCAAGTACACCCCCGCCCTCCAGTCCGTCCCCGCGCTCGGGCAGGTCGCGATGCTGGCGCTCGGCGGCTGGCTGGCCACCCGCGGGCAGATCACCCTCGGTACCTTTGTCGCCTTCTCGACCTATCTGGCGCAGCTCGTCGGCCCGGTCCGGATGCTCGCCGTGGTGCTGACGGTCGGACAGCAGGCCCGCGCCGGTGTCGAGCGCGTACTGGAGCTGATCGACACCGAGCCGACGATGCAGGACGGCACCAAGGAACTCCCGGCGGACGCGCCCGCGACGGTCGAGTTCGACGACGTGACCTTCGGATACGACGAGCAGCGCCCCGTCCTGGACGGCTTCTCGCTGGAGATCCGGCCGGGCGAGACCGTCGCCGTCGTCGGCTCCTCCGGCAGCGGCAAGTCCACCGTCTCGCTGCTGCTGCCCCGCTTCTACGACGTGACGCACGGCGCCGTGCTGGTCGGCGGCCACGACGTGCGCGAGCTGACGCTGGAATCCCTGCGCGCCGCCATCGGCCTGGTGCCGGAGGACAGCTTCCTGTTCTCCGACACCGTGCGGACGAACATCGCGTACGGAAAGCCGGACGCCACCCAGGAAGAGATCGAGACCGCCGCACGCGCGGCCCAGGCCGACCGCTTCATCGCCGAGCTGCCCCAGGGCTACGACACCAAGGTCGGCGAACACGGCCTCACCCTCTCCGGCGGCCAGCGCCAGCGCATCGCGCTCGCCCGCGCGATCCTCACCGATCCCCGGCTGCTGCTCCTGGACGACGCCACCTCGGCCGTGGACGCCCGTGTCGAGCACGAGATCCACGAGGCGCTGCGCAGCGTCATGGCGGGCCGGACCACCCTGCTCATCGCCCACCGCCGCTCCACGCTCGGCCTCGCCGACCGGATCGCCGTTCTCGACGGCGGACGCCTCGCCGACATCGGTACACACGAGGAGCTGACCGGGCGCTCGGCCCTGTACCGGCGGCTGCTGACCGACCCGGACGAGCTCGGCGGCGTATCACCGGGCCACACCCCGCTGCCCGCCGCGGAACCGGAAGAGGACAACACCGTACGAGACGAGCTGGACGCCGAGTTCGACGTCGAGCGCGGCATCACGCCGCGCCTGTGGGAGCGCGAGGAAAGGGCCGAGGAGTCTGCGGCACCCGGCGCCACCCCCGAGCTGCTGGCTCAGGTCGAGGCGCTGCCCCCGGCGACCGACACCCCCGAGATCGACGAAGCGCGTGCCGTACGCGCCGAGCAGACCTACGGCCTGCGCAGGCTGCTGCACGGCTTCGGTCTGCCCCTGCTGGTCAGCCTGCTGCTGGTGGCGACCGACGCGGGCATGGGCCTGCTGCTGCCCGTCATGATCCGGCACGGCATCGACGAGGGCGTCGAGCAGCTGGCGCTCGGCGCTGTGTGGGCGGCGTCCCTTCTCGCGCTGGCGAGTGTGGTCGTGCAGTGGCTGGCGCAGATCGGCGAGACCCGGATGACGGGCCGCACCGGCGAGCGCGTCCTCTACTCCCTCCGCCTGAAGATCTTCGCGCAGCTCCAGCGGCTCGGACTCGACTACTACGAGCGCGAGCTGACCGGCCGGATCATGACGCGGATGACGACGGACGTGGACGCCCTGTCCACCTTCCTGCAGACGGGCCTGGTCACCGCGTTCGTCTCGGTGGTCACCTTCTTCGGCATCATGGTCGTCCTGCTCGTCATCGACCTGCAGCTGGCGCTGGTGGTCTTCGCGACCCTGCCGGTGCTGATCGTCGGCACGTACTTCTTCCGCAAGAAGAGCGTCAAGGCCTACGAACTGGCCCGTGAACGCATCAGCGTCGTCAACGCCGATCTCCAGGAGTCCGTGTCGGGGCTGCGGATCGTGCAGGCCTTCCGGCGCGAGCGCGACGGAGCGGACAGGTTCGCCGGCCGCAGCGACAGCTATCGCGAGGCCCGGGTGCGCGGCCAGTGGCTGATCTCGGTCTACTTCCCCTTCGTTCAGCTGCTGGCTTCGGTGGCCGCCGCGGCCGTGCTGATCGTCGGTGCGGGCCGGGTCGAGGCGGGCACCCTCTCCACCGGCGCGCTGGTCGCCTACCTCCTCTACATCGATCTGTTCTTCGCGCCCGTGCAGCAGCTCTCCCAGGTCTTCGACGGATACCAGCAGGCGACCGTGTCGCTGGGCCGCATCCAAGAGCTCCTCCAGGAGCCGACATCGACCGCCACCGCGAAGGCGCCCCTCGACGTGCGCTCGCTGCGCGGCGAGATCGCCTTCGAGGACGTCGACTTCGCGTACGGGGACGACGAGGCGGCGCTGAACTCGATCGACCTGCGCATCCCGGCCGGCCAGACCGTCGCCTTCGTCGGCGAGACCGGCGCGGGCAAGTCGACGCTCGTCAAGTTGGTCGCGCGGTTCTACGACCCGACCGGCGGGCGGGTCACCGCCGACGGCACCGATCTGCGCGAGCTGGATCTGACGGCGTACCGGCACCGGCTCGGCGTCGTCCCCCAGGAGGCGTACCTCTTCGCGGGGACCCTCCGGGACGCCATCGCCTACGGCCGCCCCGGCGCGAGCGACGCCGAGGTGGAGGCGGCGGCCCGCGCGGTCGGCGCCCACGACATGATCGCCACCCTCGACGGCGGCTACCTGCACGAGGTCTCCGAACGCGGCCGCAACCTCTCGGCGGGCCAGCGCCAGCTGATCGCGCTGGCCAGGGCCGAGCTCGTCGACCCGGACATCCTGCTGCTCGACGAGGCGACCGCGGCCCTCGACCTGGCCACCGAGGCCCAGGTGAACCAGGCCACGGACCGGTTGACGGGCCGCCGCACCACGCTGGTCGTCGCCCACCGCCTGACCACGGCTGCCCGCGCGGACCGCGTGGTGGTGATGGACCGCGGAAAGGTCGTCGAGGACGGTACGCACGACGAACTCCTCGCCCTGAACGGGCCGTACGCCACGCTCTGGCGCACCTTCATCGGGGAGGACGAGCCCGCCGCCGTATGACGGATCGCCGAGTACCGCAACCGTAGGAGGCCCGGCTGCGTCGTACGCATGTACGGAGCCGTGACAAAGGGGTGCGAGCGTGTTCGGTGGAACGGGGAACATAGACGGGGCGGGAAACAAACGACGGGGACGGCGGCTACTCGCGCAGGGCGTCGCCGTACTCATCGCGGCAGGTGCTCTCACGCTGGCGGGACCGGGCGCACCACACGCCGAGGCCGTCGCCTCCACGTGCAGCGGCCGGCCGCTGAAGACCGTCAAGTTCCCGACCGGCGAGCTGCGGATCTACAAGAACCGGCAGTACGCCTGCGCCGTCACGGTCGCCAGCAAGCCCGGCGCGCGGCGGGTCATGTCCATCTCGCTCCAGGCGCGCGGCGGCCGGGCCGCGGTCGACAAGGGCAGTTTCACCCGCCAGGCGGGACCCGTCACCGTCCACGCGCTCAACCGTTGTGTACGGGCCACCGGTTCGATCGCGGGCGTCTCGCGCTCGACCGGCTGGATCCTCTGCTGACGCCCGCCGCCTGACACCTGGTCGGACCAGCCGATCCCAACTGGGGCTGGCGGGACAGGTGTTGCCCCCGCTAGGTTCACCGCGACCACAGGTGAATCAAGGGGAGGGTGAATGCGCAAGGCGCTCAGATGGCTGCTGTCGCTCGTGGTGCTCATTGGCACGATGAGTGCGGCCGGTGCGACGGCCGGTGCGGCTACCGCCGCCGAGCCGACGGCCGGCACGGACATCAAGGACCAGATCCTCGCGATTGAGGGCATGAGTCTCATCGAGGAGAAGCCGTACCCGGGTTACCGGTACTTCGTCCTCAACTACACACAGCCGGTCGATCACCGGCACCCCGACAAGGGCACGTTCAAGCAGCGGATCACCCTGTTGCACAAGGACACCAGCCGCCCCACCGTCTTCTTCACCTCCGGCTACAACGTGAGCACCACGCCACGCCGCAGTGAGCCGACGGCGATCATCGACGGCAACCAGGTCTCCCTGGAGTATCGCTTCTTCACCCCGTCCAGGCCCGACCCGGCCAACTGGTCCAAGCTGGACATCTGGCAGGCGGCCAGCGACCAGCACCGGGTCTTCAAGGCGCTGAAGAAGATCTACACCAAGAAGTGGCTCGCCACCGGCGCTTCCAAGGGCGGCATGACGGCCACCTATTTCGAGCGCCACTACCCGCGGGACATGGACGGCGTCGTCGCGTACGTCGCGCCCAACGACGTGGTCAACAAGGAGGACTCGGCGTACGACCGGTTCTTCGAGAACGTCGGCACCAAGGAGTGCCGCGACAAGCTGAACGGGGTCCAGCGCGAGGCACTGGTGCGGCGCGAGCCCCTGGAGGCCAAGTACCAGGCGGCCGCGACCGCCGAGGGCTACACCTTCAAGACCGTCGGCAGCCTCGACAAGGCGTACGAGGCGGTCGTCCTCGACTACGTCTGGGCCTTCTGGCAGTACAGCAAGCTCGCCGACTGCGGATCGATCCCGGCCGCCGCGACCGCGAGCGACCAGGAGATCTACGACAGCATCGACGCGATCTCCGGCTTCTCCGCCTACACCGACCAGGGCCTGGAGACGTACACCCCGTACTACTACCAGGCAGGCACCGAGCTGGGCTCGCCCGACATCAAGCAGCCGCACCTGAACGGCCTGACCCGGTACGGGTACCAGCCGCCGCGGAACTTCGTGCCGCGTGACATCCCGATGCGCTTCAAGCCGTGGGTCATGCGCGACGTGGACACCTGGGTGCGGCACAACGCCAACCAGATGCTCTTCGTCTACGGCCAGAACGACCCGTGGGGCTCCGAGCAGTTCCGGCCCGGCAGGGGCACCCACGACAGCCATGTGTATGTCGCTCCGGGTGCCAACCACGGCGCCAACGTGGCCGCCCTGGTGCCCGACCAGAAGGCGGCAGCCACCGCCGCGATTCTGAAGTGGGCGGGCGTCGCCCCGGCCGCCGTCCAGCAGGACGAGGCGAAGGCGAAGCCGCTGACCAGGTACGACGCGAAGCTCGACAAGCGCGACATCGAGCGGGAGCCGGCCCTGCGGCCGTAGGTCCCATGGGGCTGCGCCCGCCGCCGAGTGATCCTCACACGCGGCGGGCGCAGCCCACCGGCTTGTCACCCTCCAGCCGCACATACAGCGCCGTGGACGGCGGGCACTGCGCCCTGCGATCCACCGAGGACGCCACCCTGAACTCCGGTGCGCGCGTGCCCGATCCGTCGCAGGCCGTCTCCTTCACCTGGCCCGCGCTCGCGCTGTAGACGCAGTCGCCGACCGCGGTGTGCGGACCGCCGCCCCCGCCCGGGTCGCCCGGATGCGGCGGCTCCAGATTGCGCATGCAGGCGTACCCCTGACCCACCTCGCCGTCGCCGTCCTCGTCCGTGGAGGGACGGCTCGCGGAGATGTGCAGGACGAAGTCGGTGGCGGCGGGGCAGGCCGGGCCCGTCGTCGGCCGTACCTCGTAGCGGGCGGTCACCCGGGCGGACGCCTTCTCGCTGGTGCAGGGCACTTCACGGAAGTCACGGCCGCGCGAGGCGCAGTCGCCGGGTCCGAGGAAGACCAGGCCGTATCCCGGGGGCGTTGGGCTGCCGCTCTCGACGCTGCTCGCGGCCGCGCCGGTGCGTCCGCTCGCCTGCTGGCAGCCGGCGATCAGGGCCACCACCAGGGCGAGTGCCGGTACCAGGCTGCTCACCGCCCCGGCTGACCGTCGCTTCACGCCCATCACGTACCCCCCACGAGCCCCGACCCCCGGCCGGTCCGTCCAGCGTGACCCGCCGGGGCGGGCCACGCCAGACGTGCGGGGCGTTTGATGACATTTTGCGGGAGTCCGCCGGGGGTGCGTGGCACGTTTGCGTATGTCGGTCTTTCGCCCGCCGGTCTTTCACTCTCCGGTCTGTCGGTCTCCGTCAGTCGTACGACAGGCCGTGGCCGATGGGATACAGCACCTGAAGCGGATCGTCCGCGCGCTGCACCGGCACCGGAAGGTGCCCCTCCGGGTCGGCCCGGCCCGCGATCACCCGTGCCGCCGCGCGCAGTTCGACATCGGTCCAGCAGTACGCGGCGAGCGCCGCCCGTACGCCGGTGAGCTGGGCGATGTCGTACGGATTGCGGATGGCGACCGCGACGACGGGCACACCGGTCGCGGCGAGCCGGGCCACCAGCGTCCGCTGCGGGCTGGTCGCCGTGACGTTGTACGTGCCGACGATCACCGCGTCCTTGCCGCCCGACGCCGCGACCGCCTCGTCGATCTTCGCGGCCGTCGGTGTGATCCCGGTGGACAGCGCGGTCGCGGCGAAGCCCAGTTCGGTCAGCACCTTCGTCAGTACGGAGGTCGGCGGCCCGGTCGTCCCGGTGGGCGAGGCCGGATCGGCGCCGACCACCAGGAGATTGCGCCCACTGCGCCTGTTCAGCGGAAGCAGCCCGCCCTCGTTGACGAGCAGGGTCGTGGTGCCCTCGGCGATCCGGTCGGCCGCGGCGAGATGCGCGCGGGCGCCGACAGTGCGCTCCACTTCGCGCCGGGAGACGAACGGGTCGCGGAACAGGCCCAGTTTCTCCTTCAGGAGCAGGATGCGCAGGATCGATTCCTCGAGGCGGGCCACGGTGAGCTCGCCGCTCTTGACCGCGCTGAGGACGCCGTTCCAGGCGACGGCCAGGTCCGGCGGGTTGAGCAGCTGGTCCACACCCGCCTTCAGCGCGAGCACCGGCACCCGGCTGTCGCCGTACTTGTCGCGTACGCCCTGCATGTTGAGCGCGTCGGTGACCACCACACCGTCGTAACCCAGCTCCTCGCGCAGGATGCCGGTGAGGATGGGGTGCGAGAGCGTGGCCGGGTCGTTGCTCGGGTCCAGCGCGGGGAACTGGATGTGCGCCGTCATGATCGAGTCGATACCGGCGGCGACAGCCGCCCGGAACGGCGGGGCGTCGATCTCCTCCCACTGCTCGCGGGTGTGGGTGATGACCGGGATGCCCGTGTGACTGTCGACGGTCGTGTCGCCGTGCCCCGGGAAGTGCTTCGACGTCGCGGCGATGCCCGCACTCTGATAGCCCTTCACCTGCGCGGCGACCAGGCCCGCAACCACATCGGGGTCGGCGCCGAAGGAGCGGACACCGATGACCGGATTGGCGGGGTTGACGTTGACGTCGGCGACCGGGGCGTAGTTCTGGCAGATACCCATCGCGGCCAGCTCGGCCCCGGCGATCCGCGCCGCCGTACGGGCGTCGGAGCGGGACCCGCCCGCGCCCAGCGCCATCGCACCCGGCATCAGGGTGGCCGGCCTGCCCACGCGGGCCACAATGCCGTGCTCCTGGTCGGTGGAGATCAGCAACGGTACGGGAGTGGACTGGGCGAGTCCGGCCCGCTGGATGCCGTTGGACAGGTCGGCGATCTGGTACTGATCACGGGTGTTGTGCGCCCAGGAGAAGTAGATGATGCCGCCGACGTGATACGCCGAGACCAGCTCGGCGGCCGTGCGGACGCCCATCTCCTTGAGGTTCAGCTCGATGTCGGCCTGGTCGGGGGCGGTGGCGGAGTGCCCGTACACCCGCATCACGAAGAGCTGGCCGATCTTCTCCTCCAGGCTCATCCGGGCGATGAGCCGTTTGAGGCGGTCGCGGTGGGAGGGGAGGGCGAGTGCGGGGGAGGCGCCGGCAACGGCGCCCGCCGCCACGGCGGTGGCGGCAGTCGCGGTGAGGAGGGTGCGTCTGGTGAGGCTCCGGTCGTGCATGGGGCTCCTTCCGGCCTTGCTCGACAAGGGAGTTGAAGGAAACTTCCAAGGACACACGGATAGCCCGAAAATTACTGCCAGGTCAAGGGTGTGGCAAGAGAAAGACGGCGCGGCGCGCGGAAGGTCACCGGGACGGGGGCCGCCACCGGTGCTGTCGGAGGGGGCCGCACCGGTGGCGGTGTGCTGCCGGCCGCAGGCGGCTGGAGAGGGGGTGGTCAGCGATCGCAGCCAGCAGCGAGGGCCGACACCGCACAGCGGAGACTCACCCAGCAGTACGGCCCGTTAGACGGCCGGCCCCGGTGGGGGGTTCCCCGCCACGCCGGGGTTGTCGGCAATTGGTACGCGGGGCGTCACGCGGGGCGGAGGTGGCGCTTGCGGGCGGGCATGTCCCCCACCCCGGACCCCCCGCCCTCAACACCCCGCCCACCGCCCCCGCAACACCCCCACCGTCTCCGTGATCGCCGGCCGCCGCGCCGCCCCCGCCCGCCACAGCGCGTACAACCGCCGCTTCGGCACCGGATCCAGGCCCACCGCCACCACCCCCGCGGGCAGCGTGCCCCGGCCGAGCCGCGGGATCAGCGCGATGCCCAGTCCGGCCGCGACCAGCGCGAGCTGGGTGTGGTACTCCTCGGCCCGGTGGACGAGATCGGGCTCGCACCCGGCCGCGCGCAGGGTACGGACCAGCCAGTCGTGGCAGACCGTACCCGGCGGCTGGCAGATCCACCGCTGCCCCGCCAGATCCTCGCGGCGCACGAACGCGTGCGCGGCCAGCGGATGCCCCTCCGGCACGAGCAGATCGCACAGGTCGTCGCCGATGACGGCCTGCTCCACCCCCTCGGGGGCGGGCAGCGGCGCGATGTCCCAGTCGTGCGCGACGGCCACGTCAATCATGCCGCGGGCGACCAGGTCGATGGACAGATGCGGGTCGACCTCGGTCATGCGGGCGTCGAGCCCTGGATGCCTGCGGCTCAGTTCGGCGAGGACCCCGGGCAGCAGACCACGCGCCGCCGAGGCGAAGGCGCCGATCGTGAGCCGCCCGGTCGGCTGCCCCCGGCGCTCCTCCAAAGTGGTCTCGGCGCGCTCGACGATGGCGAGCAACTCCTGTGCGGTGGCGGCCAGATGACGCGCCTCCTCGGTGAGCGCGACGCCCCGCCCCCGGCGCTCCAGCAGAGTCGTACGCGTCTCCCGCTCCAGCTTGGTGATCTGCTGCGACACGGCGGAGGGGGTGTACCCGAGCGCGACGGCCGCCGCGGCGACGGACCCGTGGACGGAGACGGCGTGCAGTGCGCGCAGTCGCCCCAGATCGAGCATGGCGGCCTCCCTGTGGTGCGGTCCTTTAGCGGGCATTCATAAGCAACGCTCAATTCCATCATGAAGAAACCCGCGCTGGTGCTACATGGTCGGCGCCGCTGATCATCGACCCATGCGCCCCGTACACATGGCACTCGCCGTCCTGGTCACCGCGGTCTGGGGAGTGAACTTCGTCGTCATCGAACTCGGGCTCGGCCACTTCCCGCCCCTGCTTTTCTCCGCCCTGCGCTTCCTGGTGGCCGCGCTGCCCGCGGTCTTCTTCGTTGGCCGCCCCAAGGTCGCCTGGAAGTGGGTGATCGGCGTCGGACTGGCTCTGGGCGTCGCGAAGTTCGGGCTGCTGTTCATCGGTATGGACCGCGGCATGCCGGCCGGGCTCTCCTCGCTGGTCCTGCAGATCCAGGCGGTCTTCACGGCCCTGCTCGCGGCCGTCGTCCTGCACGAACGTCCGGGCAGGGTACGGATCCTGGGCATGGCCATCGCCCTGTCCGGCATCGCCCTCGCGGCGGTCGACGAGGGAACCTCGGGCCCCGTCCTCGCCTTCCTGCTCCTCATCGCGGCCGCGGCCTGCTGGGGCGTGTCCAATGTGCTGACCCGCAAGGCGTCCCCGCCGGACGCCCTGAACTTCATGATCTGGGTCTCCACCGTCCCCGTGCTGCCGCTGCTCGCACTCTCCCTCCTCCTCGAAGGCCCCGAGGCCGACATGGAGGCGCTGCGCTCCCTGGACTGGAGCGGGGCAGGCACGATCGTCTATGTCGCCTGGGGCGCGACGGTGTTCGGCTTCGGCGCCTGGGGTTTCCTGCTGCGCCACTATCCCGCCTCCGCCGTGGCCCCCTTCTCGCTCCTCGTCCCGGTCTTCGGCATGTCGTCCGCGGCGCTGCTGCTCGACGAGTCGGTGAGCCCGCTGCGCTGGGGCGCGGCGGTGCTGCTGGTCGGCGGCGTGGCGCTCACCTCACTGTCGCGAGCAGGAGTTCCAGGTGCTCCCGCCCCGGCACCAGCAGTCCCGGCAGATCGGCTGCCTCCGGATGCCAGCGCTTCTCGTACTCCCAGCACAGCCACGTCTCCTCGGTGAGCGTGGCCAGACACTCGGCCAGCGGCAGTACGCCCGCGCCGAGCGGCAGTGGCGCGAGGTCGTCGGCCGATGCGACGTCCTTCACCTGGACGTAGCCGAGGAAGGGGGCGAGCGCGGCATGCGCCGCGGCCGGGGTCTCGCCGTCGAGCCAGGGGTGCACCACGTCCCAGATCGCGCCGACGTGCTTGTGGCCGACCGTGCCCAGGATGCGCGAGACACCGGCGCCGGTGCGGTGCGAGTCGTGGGTCTCCAGCAGGATCCGTACGCCGAGTTCGGCCGCGGTCTCGGCGGCGGTCCCGAGCCGGCGGGCGGCGGTGGCCTCGGCCTCGTCCGGGTCCTGGTCGCCTGCGCCGGGGAAGACGCGTACATACGGGGCGCCCAAGTCCTTGGCCAGCCACATCAGTTCGTCGAGCTCCTTGTACACCGGAGCGTCGTCACCGGCGGCCGCGACACCGGTGTACCCGCACACGGTGAGAATCTCCACGCCCGCCCGCTCGAATTCGGCGACCACGGCGGCCCGCTCCCGCATGCCGGTCCCCGGATGTACCGGCTCCTCGGAGTGGGCGCGCAGCTCCACCCCCTGATAACCGGTGTCCACGGCGAGCGCGACCACGTCGGGGACCGGCATGCCCGGCACACCGAGGGTGGAGAAGGCGAACTTCACGTGATCGTTCCTTCCAGCAGGGGCAGCCGCCAGTCCTGGCCGACCAGATCGGCTCCGTACGAACGGTGCGGCTTCTCGGCGACGAGGGTGAACCCGGCCCGCTGATAGATCCGGCGGGCACCGGCCAGTACGTCATTGGTCCACAGCACCAGATCTCGATACCCCACATCGCGAGCGAAATCCACGACGGTACGCACGAGCAGGTCGCCGAGTCCGTGCCCTCGCGCATCCGGCTCAACCAGCAGCAGCCGCAGCCGCGCGGTCGCCGGGGCGTCGTCCCGTACGCACATGACCGACCCCACCGGCCGCCCGTCCAGCTCGGCGATCCACACCCGCTCCAGATGGGGATCGTGGTCCTGGGCGAAGTCCGCGACGATCCGGGCGACGAGCCCCTCGAAGTCGGCGTTCCAGCCGTACTCGGCGGCGTACAGCGCACCATGGCGCTGCACGACCCACCCCAGATCCCCGGGACCGGGCTCGCGCAGCACGGGCCCTTCCCGGTGGGCGGCCCGCTCCCGGCCGAGGATCTCGCGCACGGTCCGCATCGCCTCGACGAGCCGCGGCCGCTCATCGGCGGGCACATTGGCGAGCAGCGCCCCCACGGCCTCCCGCGACCGCTCGTCGAGCAGCGCGGCGGCCTCGCGTCCCCGCTCGGTGAGCGTGATCCGCTGCCGCCGCGAATCCACCTCTGACGGCGCCCGTCCGACCAGTCCGTCCCGCTCGAACTTGGCGAGGAGCCTGCTCAAGTACCCGGCGTCGAGGGAGAGCTCGGCCCGCAGATCGGCGGCGTCGGTACGGGGACTGTGGGCGAGCTCGTACAGGACGCGGGACTCGGTCAGGGTGTACGGGGTGTAGAGGTGCTTGCTGTAGTCGAGCGCGCCGATGAGGTTGGTGTAGAAGCGGTTGAAGGCGCGGATTTCCTGGATGGGCATGGGCTGCTCCGGGCTCTATCCTTGACTGAGTCAACGGTACGACGCGGTCGTAGTCCCGGCAAGAGGGCGATCTGTGCCGACGGGCAGAGCTCCATGTCCGGGAGCAGAAGATGGTTGATTCTTCACATCACCTGCTCGCGCACCGACGGTGAGCGCTACGGTACTTTTCGTAGCGCCGAGTGCGAGCTACGTCACAGATCGACATGTTGCCGCCGCTCGGGCCTGACCTGAGACGGCTGTACGTCAGGGGGACTGCATGCGCGAAATGGCCAAGGGTTCCAACATCGGCCTGGCAGCCCTGAGCGATGACACCGGATCGGTGGTCGTGAGCCTGCGTTGGAGCAGTGCGGCGGGGGACGGCGATGCCGATGTCTCCGTATTGCTGTTGGACGGCAACGGCAAGGTGCGCAGCGATGCCGACTTCTTCTTCTACAACAACCCCGCCGCGGCCGACGGCAGCGTGCAGCTGCTGGGCAAGACACCGACCGACAGCGGCAGCGAGGACCGCATCAGCCTCGATCTGACCGCTGTGCCGGAGGATGTTGAACGTATTGTCGTGACGGCCAGTCAGTACGGCGGTTCCTGCTTCGGTGAACTCGACGACCTGCGGGTAACGCTCGCCGATGGCAGCGGTGAAGCTCTGCTCGGATTCTCCATCACCGACGCCGGAGTCGAGAGCGCATTCATCTTCGGTGAGCTCTACCGGCGGGGCGAGGGGTGGAAGTTCCGGGCCATCGGGCAGGGCTACGAGACCGGTCTGGCGGGTCTGGCCACGGACTTCGGTATCGATATCGATGAAGAGAGCGAAGACGAGAGCGAAGACGAGAGCGAAGACGACGCGGTAGCGGTGGAGCAGGTGCCGAAGGCCGATGAGCCGCGGCCACCGGCCGTCCTGCCACCGGCGGCGATCCCCGCACAGGCCGTACGTGAGGCGCAGCAGGTCGGCGTGGAGCCCACGACAAAGCGCGCGCGTGGCCCTCGTACCGCGAAGAAGAAGGTCACACTGCCCAAGGTGGTCAAGAAGTCCCTCGCTGAGAACGACTCCTGGCGGCCTGCCCGGCTCTTCCCGGCGCCGTCGCTCAAGAGCGACAAGGAGCGCGAGCTGCGGGCCACTTCCGTTCTCCTCTCCGTGATGGCCGAAGTGCCCGAGTTGGGGCGAAGGCTCACCGCCGCCTTCGGCGCACCGGCCGGACGAATGCAGACCTTCACCGAAGTCACGCTTCCGCACGGCGATACCCCCAAGCGCCCGGACGGTGTGATCCGTGTGGAGCGCGCGGGCAAGCTGTGGACGGCTCTGGTCGAGACGAAGACCAATGGAAACCCGCTCAAGCCGGATCAGGTCCAGAACTACATGGACATCGCCGCCCGCCGCGGCTACGAGGCCGTCATCACGCTTTCCAACGACGTTGCCCTGGAAGGCAGTCCGCTGGTGGACGTCAAGATCGACGGGCGGCGCAGGAACAAGGTCGCCCTGTGGCACCTGTCCTGGGCCGAAGTGGCCCACCAGGCGCAGATGCTGATCCGTCATGAGGGTGTCGGCAATGCCGCGCACGCTTGGCTCCTGCAGGAATTGCTGCACTATCTCCAGCACGAGAACTCCGGCTGCCACGGTTTTCAGAACATGGGGCCGGCCTGGGTGCCGGTACGGAACGGCATCGACACGGAAACTCTCTGCCAGGGCGATCCGCGTGCCGTGGAGGTCGTCGAGAGCTGGGAACGGCTCATCCGCCAGGTCTGCCTGCGCCTGGGTGGCGAACTCGGCCATAAGGCCCTGCCGGTACAGCGCGCCAAGCGCGGTACCGACCCGCAGTCCCGGCGCGCTGTACTCGCCGACCGGCTGTGCGACGAAGGCCGCCTGGCCGCTGAGCTGCGCATCGACGGAACGCCGGGGGTCCTCGGGATTACGGCCGACCTGCGGACAGCCAGACTTCGCACATCCATCGAAATCCAGGCCCCGGAAGGGAGTTATCCCCTCACCTCGGCCAAGCGCCTGCTGCGACTGCTGGCCGAGGCGCCGGCGGACCTCCATGTCGAGACCCTCGTCGAGGGCGGCAGCGGCCCGCGCGGCACTCTGGAACGGCTGCGCCCCGAGCCCGCCGACATGCTGCCCAAGGACGGCGCCCGGACGACCGGTTTCCGGCTGTCGTTGTTCAAGGGCATGGGCGCTACTCGCGGCAGTGCCGAATCCGGATTCATCCGCAGCGTCGACGAGTCTGTGGACCGGTTTTACGCGAGCGTAGTTGCCCAGCTGACGCCGTTGGAACGACGCTTGGGAAGCCGCTCGCAGGCAACGGAACCGTCTGCCGTCGGCTGAGCCCGAGTTGTGGGATTGCTAGGTCTCGGGGTAATAGGCGGGAAAGCAGACTGAGTTGTCCGCACTGCAGATCTCGGTTCCGGTCGGGATGCGCCCGAAGGGGCGCTCGTACGTCAGAAGTCCCACTGTGCGTCCCGAAGCGAAGGACGCCGTACCCTCGCGGACGGGGCCCGAGCCGCTCGGAGGACCGCCGGTGTAGTGATAAGGGCCGTGCCCGCCCTCGACGATCGCAAAGAAAACCATGTAGTGGTCGTCCTCCTGGCGGTCCCCGAACGGCATGCCCGGCCGCACCAGCAGGACCCCCACCCGGGGCCAGGCTTTCGGCAACGGCCCGCACTCCTGGTGCGCAAGGTCCTCACTGACCGCCGCCCAGCAGAAGCTGCGGTCGTCCTGCATCCAGGCCAACTCACCCGCGTCGGGCGGCTCGCGACGGATGACCGCGACCTCATCGGTGGCGGGCCGTGTGTAGGGGGCTGCATCGGGTTCCGGCTAACCGCAGCCAGCAAGGCCTGGTCGGCAGCCGTAGCCTTCGAAGTCCCGATCGCCTTCGCCGGCCCAGACGGCGGCTTCGACGGCCATGACGAAGCCGTCGGTGACGGCGCCGCCGTCGAAAGCGACGGTGAAGGCTGCGCCCCTCCCTGTGCCGTACATGCGGTCACCAGCATCGCCGCTGCGCACGCGGCCGGCCCCCTGAGAAACCTGCCCCTCACCAGTCCCCTCTCGATCAACTCCCCCGAGAGTAGGCCAGGTTCGGCCCGGGATTGGCAGGTCGACGTCACCGGGCGGTGCCCCGGCCCAGGTAGGACGTGTTGCAGGGCGGTCTCTTCGGATCATTGCCCGACTCCCGAGGTGATCCGAAATAAGGCCAAGGCACGCCTCAGGCGTCGAAGTCGTACTCGAGGATGTAGGCGGACGCATCCAGGACCATGTCGTTCACTTCGACGGCGCGCCCGTCCTCGGCGAAGGCCGTGCGGCAGATCAGGACGACCGGTGTGCCCGTTGCCAGGCCGAGCCGTTCGGTTTCCTCTGCAGTGGGCATGCGGGAGCGGACTTCCTCGCGGAAGCGGACCGGCCTGGAGCCGATCTCGTCGAGCCGGGCGTAGATGCCTCCGGGCCCGGTGTCCGTCTGCGTGATCGCCGTGCCCGCCACAAGCTCGGCGTCGAGGTAGGAGGTGGCCAGCAGGACTGGTCTGCCGTCGAGTACGAACCGGCGGCGGCGTACGCACGCCAGCGCGCCATCGACGAGGCCGAGAACTCGCGCTATCGCTTCAGGGGCGTCTTCCTCGGTCACCGAGATCGGATCGACCGTCAGATCCCGGCCTTCAGTGTCGACTGTCCAGATGGATCGGCCGTCGCCCCATAGTGCGGGTGAGAGCCGCTGGACACCGCGGCGCCGGATCGGCCTGAACTCGCGCACAAAGACTCCGGCGCCCTTGCGTGCCTCGGCCAGACCCTCCGACTGGAGAACGCCGAGCGCCTGCCTGGCCGTCATGCGGGCGACCTCGTAGGTGGCCATCAGGTCGTTCTCACCGGGCAGCCGATCGCCCGGACCGTACTCACCCGAATCGATGGCGGCCTTCAGCTCGGCGGCGATGCGCTGGTACTTGGGCTGTCGGCCGGCGCCCTGGCTCCCCATGGACGGTCCTCCCTGATCATCTCTAGACATCCTAGGCATCTCGCGCTGCCCATCACCCGCCACCCCATGCTCACAGGCGAGCAGAGCGCGGACATCTCTAGAGAACTCTTGACCGAGGAAGGCGTACCAGGCCAAGATCTCTAGAGATGTGACTCACTGCGACCTTGCGGAGGCTCCCCGTGCCGAAGACCAACATCGTCGAGGTCGGCTGGCGACTCCCGAGAAGTCCTCGCAGCGCCGGGCGGGCCCGAGCGCTGCTGCGCAAGCAGCTCTCCATGTGGGAGGTCGGGGACGAAGTGGCCGACACCGCCGAGCTGTTGCTCTCGGAACTGGTCACCAACTCCATCCGGCACGCCCGCACACCGGCCGGTCGCGACATCGGCGTGCGGCTCGCGCGCTACGACGGGATGCTGCGCGTCGAAGTGGCCGACGCCAACAACCGTCGCCCAGAACCTCGTTCGGCCGATGCCGACGACGAAGGCGGCCGAGGGCTCGTCCTCGTCGTCGGCCTCGCGGAACGCTGGGGCTGCTGCCCACGACGCCACGGCATCGGCAAGTCCGTCTGGGCGGAACTGAAGATCGGGTGATCCTGGCGCGCGGGCCCGTAGCCGCACCTGCCGGAATCGCCCCCGCCTCACCCCTTCCGCGGCGGCGCCGTCGACGACCGTGCCATCAGTTCCGCCGCGATCGTCGCGATGCCGCCCGGCGGCGGGGCCTCCTTGCCCATCGCCAGGCGGCCCGCCCGAGCCCCCGCCTCGTACAGCGGCAGCCGGACCGTCGTCAGCGCGGGTGCCGCGTCGATCGAGAAGGGGAGGTCGTCGAAGCCCGCGACCGAGATGTCCTCGGGGATGCGCAGGCCCTGGTCGCGCAGGGCCGCGCAGGCGCCCAGCGCCACGGTGTCGTTCGCGGCCACGACGGCGGTCAAACCGGGGTCACGGCGCAGCAGTTCGAGGGTCGCGTCGTAGCCGGAGCGGCGGGCGTACGGGCCGTGGACCGTGAGCCGGTCCTGGTCGCCGTCGATGCCCGCCGCGGCCAGTGCGGCCCGGTGGCCCTCCAGCCGGTGCCGGGTCGTCGTGCGCTCGGTCGGCCCCGCCACATAGCCGATCCTGCGGTGTCCGAGCGCGACCAGATGTTCGGTGAGCCGGCGCCCGCCGCCCCGGTTGTCGAAGGCGAGCGCGGCGACGATCGCCTCGCTGCCCGGCAGCGGCGGCCGGCCGCAGAGTACGACCCGCGTACCGGCGTCCGCGAGCTTGGCCAGTCTCGTGGTCATCGCCGAGATGTGGTCCGGGTCCTCCAGGGCGCCGCCGGTCAGGACGACGGCCGCGGCGCGCTGGCGCTGGAGGAGGGTGAGATAGGTGAGTTCGCGCTCGGGGGAGCCGCCGGTGTTGCAGACGACGGCCAGTTTCTCGCCGCCCGCGCGCCCCGAGCCCTCCTGCCCGCCGATCTCGGTCTGGGCGGCCCCGGCCATGATCCCGAAGAAGGGGTCGGCGATGTCGTTGACGAGGATGCCCACCAGATCCGATGTGGCCGCCGCCAGCGAGCTGGCGGGCCCGTTCAGGACGTAGTCGAGCTCGTCAACCGCTCGCAGCACCCGTTCCCGCGTTGACGCCGCGACCGGGTAGTTGCCGTTGAGGACACGGGAGACGGTGGCCGGGGACACCCGGGCGCGTGCCGCCACATCCGCCAGGGTGACTGTCATCGCTTTCCTCCGCGGGAGAGGGGACGGGGCCCTTGTCCGGGCCGCTGTGGGCAGGCTAGCGTCATACCGTGTAGAAAGCGCTTGCTACTCCCGTATCGAGGGAACACGGCCGTAATGAGGGAACGTGGAGGCGACTTGATGACACGCAGGACAGTGCGGATCGCCATGAACGGCGTCACGGGGCGGATGGGCTACCGCCAGCACCTGGTGCGCTCCCTCCTCGCGATCCGCGAACAGGGCGGCCTGGACCTCGGCGACGGCGACGTCCTGTGGCCCGAGCCCGTTCTCGTCGGACGTCGCGAGCACGCCCTGCGTGAGATCGCCGAACGCCACGGCCTCGCCCATGTCTCCACCGACCTCGACGCCGTGCTCGCCGACGACAGCGTCGACATCTACTTCGACGCGCAGGTCACCTCCGCCCGCGCCTGCGCCATCAAGCAAGCCGTCGCCGCGGGCAAGCACATCTACACCGAGAAGCCGACCGCCACCGATCTCGCGGGCGCGCTGGAACTGGCCCGTCTCGCCGACGCGGCCGGCATCAAGCACGGCGTCGTCCAGGACAAGATCTTCCTGCCGGGCCTGCTGAAGCTGAAGCGCCTCGTCGACGGCGGCTTCTTCGGCGAGATCCTGTCCGTACGCGGGGAGTTCGGCTACTGGGTCTTCGAGGGCGACTGGCAGGAGGCGCAGCGCCCGAGCTGGAACTACCGCGCCGAGGACGGCGGCGGCATCGTCCTCGACATGTTCCCGCACTGGGAGTACGTACTGCGCGAGCTGTTCGGCCGGGTCACCAGCGTGACGGCGCGGGTCGCCACGCACATCCCGCAGCGCTGGGACGAACGCGGCAAGCCGTACTCCGCGACCGCCGACGACTCCGCGTACGCCATCTTCGAGCTGGAGAGCGGTGCCGTCGCCCAGATCAACTCCTCCTGGGCGGTACGGGTGATGCGCGACGAACTCGTCGAGTTCCAGGTCGACGGCACGCACGGCTCGGCCGTCGCGGGCCTGCGCCGCTGCCGCGCCCAGCACCGTTCCGCGACCCCGAAACCCGTCTGGAACCCGGATCTGCCCGCCGCGGAGTCCTTCCGCGACCAGTGGCAGGAGGTGCCGGACAACGGGGAGTTCGAGAACCCCTTCAAGGCGCAGTGGGAGCTGTTCCTGCGACATGTCGCGCTCGGCGAGCCGTACCACTGGGACCTGCTGGCGGGCGCGCGCGGCGTGCAGCTCGCCGAGCTGGGGCTGAAGTCGTCGGCCGAGAGCCGCCGCTTCGAGGTGCCGGAGCTGTCGCTGTGACGATCAGGCTCCTGGATGGGGTGTACGAGCCCCGCACCGAGCCGGCTGTGTTCGCCGGTGGGGCCGCACTCACCTCCCGTACGGTCTTCGCGGCGGCGCATGTGGTGGCCGACCCGTACGCCGATGTCTCGCCGGACACGCCCGCCGCCGTCGACTGGGACGCCACGCTCGCCTTCCGCCGCCATCTGTGGTCGCACGGCCTCGGCGTCGCGGAGGCCATGGACACGGCGCAGCGCGGCATGGGTCTCGACTGGGCGGGCGCGGCCGAGCTGATCCGGCGCTCATCGGCCGAGGCCAAGGCGGTGGGCGGCCGCATCGCGTGCGGGGTGGGCACCGACCAACTGACCGGCCCGGCTGATCTGTCGGCCGTCCGTGCGGCGTACGAGGAGCAGCTCGCACTCGTCGAAGAGACCGGCTCGCAGGCGATCCTGATGGCCTCGCGCGCGCTGGCGGGCGCGGCCGGGACCCCGGACGACTACGTGGCCCTCTACACCCACCTGCTGCGCCAGGCCTCCGAGCCGGTGATCCTGCACTGGCTGGGCCCGCTGTTCGACCCGGCGCTGGAGGGGTATTGGGGCTCGTCCGACCTCGACGCGGCGACGGGGACGTTCCTGGAGGTCATCGCCGCGCACCCCGACAAGGTCGACGGCATCAAGGTCTCGCTGCTCGACGCGCAGCGCGAGATCGACGTGCGACGGCGGCTGCCGGAGGGTGTCCGGTGCTACACCGGCGACGACTTCAACTACCCCGAGCTGATCGCCGGCGACGAACGCGGCTTCAGCCACGCGCTGCTGGGGATCTTCGACCCGCTCGGTCCGCTGGCCGCGCAGGCGGTACGGGTCCTCGACACCGGCGATGCCGACGGCTTCCGCACACTCCTCGACCCGACCGTCGGGCTGTCCCGGCATCTGTTCCAGCCGCCGACGCGCTTCTACAAGACGGGCGTGGTGCTGCTGGCCTGGCTGGCGGGGCACCAGTCGCACTTCACGATGGTGGGTGGCCTGCAGTCGGCGCGCTCGCTGCCGCACCTGTGCCGGGCGTACGAACTGGCCGACGGCCTTGGACTGTTCCCGGATCCCGAACTGGCGGAACACCGTATGAAGTCCCTGCTGACGATGTACGGAGCCGACCGGTGACGACGGACTTGACGTGCCTCAGCATCAACCAGATGACGGTCAAGCAGCTGACCCTGCCCGAACTCACCGAGGCATGCGGGACCCTGGGCATCGGCGGGGTTGGCCTGTGGCGCGAACCGGTCCAGGCGTATGGAGTCGACGCGGCCGCCAAGCTCGTACGGGACGCGGGGCTTACTGTCACCAGCCTGTGCCGCGGGGGCTTCTTCACCGCGACCGACCCGGCGGAACGGGCCCGCGCCCTGGCCGACAACCGCACGGCGATCGAGGAGGCCGCGGCGCTCGGCACGGACACCCTGGTCCTGGTCTCCGGAGGCCTCCCACCGGGCAGCCGTGACCTGCCGGTGGCGCGCGAACGCATCGCGGACGCGCTCTCGGTCCTGGCTCCCTACGCGGGGGAGCGGGGCGTGCGCCTGGCGATCGAGCCGCTGCACCCGATGTTCGCGTCGGACCGCTGCGTGGTCTCCACCCTGACCCAGGCCCTGGACCTGGCGGAACGCTTCCCGCCGGACCAGGTGGGCGTGGCGGTGGACACGTACCACATCTGGTGGGACGACACGGCCCCGTCGGCAGTTGCCCGCGCGGGCGCGTCGGACCGCATCCACGCCTTCCAACTGGCGGACTGGATCACCCCGTTGCCGACAGGCGTCCTGAACGGGCGCGGCCAGCTGGGCGACGGTGCGGTGGACCTGCGCGAGTGGAGGGAACGGGTGGACGCGGCGGGGTATGGCGGGCCGATCGAAGTGGAGCTGTTCAACGAGGGGTTGTGGGCGAGGGACGGGGTGGAGGTGCTGCGGGAGACAGTGGGGCGGTACGCGGAGCACGTGGCGTAGGGGCACTGCCGTGCCCGGTGGGACGGGAGGCTCGCAGCTCCCTGCGGCTCACCCCGCGGCGCGAAGCTGCCGCTCCGGGGTCCGGGGGCGTCAGCCCCCAGTTTCGGGAAGGGGCGGGGTGGGGGACCAACACACCCGCACCCGCGCCCACGCCCCGGGCGAAACGCAACGATCAGCCCATTTCGTCGGAATTCCGAGATTCCGCAAAAATAACTGCCCGCAGTCGTGCAACCCTTTCCCTGTGACGCGAGTCGTACCTGGCATCAAGGCTCCTGGGGGGATCCGGGGGGATCGGGGAGCCCTTGATGGAGGGGGAGTTCGAGGGGCCCGGTCGGCCGACCGGGCCCCCTTGGCCTGGCCGGGCACCAGCTGTCGGGGCACCTGCCAGGACGCCGCCCGCCCGGCGGGCCGGAGTTGTCCACAGGCCGCCCGCACTGTCGGACCCCGGCTGTAGCGTCGGATCATGTCCAATCTGGCAGTGCTCGAAGGGGTCCTCGAGCGGATCACGTACGCCAATGAGGAGAACGGCTACACGGTCGCCCGCGTCGACACCGGCCGCGGCGGCGGTGATCTCCTCACGGTGGTCGGCTCGCTGCTCGGCGCGCAGCCGGGCGAGTCCCTGCGTATGGAGGGCCGCTGGGGCTCCCATCCCCAGTACGGCAAGCAGTTCACGGTGGAGAACTACACCACCGTCCTCCCGGCCACCATCCAGGGCATACGCCGCTATCTCGGCTCGGGCCTGATCAAGGGCATCGGCCCGAAAATCGCCGAGCGCATCGTCGACCACTTCGGCGTCGACACCCTCGACATCATCGAGCAGGAGCCCAAGAAGCTCATCGAGGTCCCCGGACTCGGCCCGAAGCGCACGAAGTTGATCGGCGCCGCCTGGGAGGAGCAGAAGGCCATCAAGGAGGTCATGATCTTCCTCCAGGGCGTCGGCGTCTCGACCTCCATCGCGGTGCGTATCTACAAGAAGTACGAGGACGCCTCGATCTCGGTCGTGAAGAACCAGCCGTACCGCCTGGCCGCCGACGTATGGGGCATCGGCTTCCTCACGGCCGACAGGATCGCGCAGGCGGTCGGCATTCCGCACGACAGCCCTGAGCGGGTCAAGGCGGGCCTGCAGTACGCCCTGTCGCAGTCCACCGACCAGGGGCACTGCTTCCTGCCCGAGGAGCAGCTGATCGCGGACGCGGTGAAGCTGCTCCAGGTGGACACCGGCCTTGTCATCGAGTGTCTCGCCGAACTCGCGGGCGACGAGGAGGGGGTCGTCCGGGAGCAGGTCCCGGCCCCCGACGGCGGCGAGGCGCTGACCGCGGTATATCTCGTCCCCTTCCACCGCGCCGAGATCTCGCTCGCGGCTCAGCTGAACCGTCTGCTGCGTACCGCCGAGGACCGGATGCCGGCGTTCCAGGAGGTCGCGTGGGACAAGGCGCTGGCCTGGCTGGCCGAGCGGACGGGCGCCGAGCTGGCGACCGAGCAGGAGCAGGCGGTCCGTCTCGCGCTCACCAGCAAGGTGGCCGTCCTGACCGGAGGCCCGGGCTGCGGCAAGTCGTTCACGGTCCGCTCCATCGTGGAGCTGGCCCGCGCCAAGAAGGCCAAGGTCGTGCTCGCGGCCCCGACAGGGCGCGCGGCCAAGCGTCTTGCCGAGCTCACCGGAGCCGAGGCCTCCACCGTGCACCGGCTGCTTGAGCTGAAGCCGGGCGGGGACGCGGCGTACGACCGGGACCGGCCCCTGGACGCGGACCTGGTGGTGGTCGACGAGGCGTCAATGCTGGATCTGCTGCTGGCCAACAAGTTGGTCAAGGCGGTGGCTCCTGGCGCGCATCTGCTGCTGGTGGGGGACGTCGACCAGTTGCCGAGCGTCGGCGCGGGCGAGGTGCTGCGCGATCTGCTCGCGGACGGCGGCCCGGTGCCCAGCGTCCGCCTCACCCGGATCTTCCGCCAGGCCCAGCAGTCGGGTGTCGTCACCAATGCCCATCGCATCAATTCCGGCGTCCAGCCCATCACTTCGGGGCTCTCGGACTTCTTTCTCTTCGTGGAGGAGGAGACGGAGGACGCGGGCAGGGTCACCGTCGATGTGGCCGCCCGCCGGATTCCGGCAAAGTTCGGCCTCGACCCACGGCGCGATGTGCAGGTTCTCGCGCCGATGCACCGCGGTCCGGCCGGCGCCGGCACGCTCAACGGGCTGCTTCAGCAGGCGATTACCCCCGCGCGGCCGGACCTCCCGGAGAAGCGCTTCGGCGGCCGGGTCTTCCGGGTCGGCGACAAGGTCACCCAGATTCGCAACAATTACGAGAAAGGCAAGAACGGCGTCTTCAACGGCACGGTCGGCGTGGTCACCTCGCTCCAACTGGACGATCAGCGGCTGACGGTGCTGACGGACGAGGACGAGGAGGTTCCGTACGACTTCGACGAGCTGGACGAGCTGGCCCACGCCTATGCCGTGACCATTCACCGCTCCCAGGGCAGCGAATACCCCGCGGTGGTGATCCCTGTCACCACAGGAGCGTGGATGATGCTGCAGCGGAACCTCCTGTACACCGCGGTCACCCGGGCCAGGAAGCTCGTCGTGCTGGTCGGCTCCCGTAAGGCGATAGGACAGGCAGTGCGCACCGTTTCCGCAGGCAGACGTTTCACCGCGCTCGACCACCGGCTGACCGGCGGTTGACACGGACGGCTCGGCCGGCCGGGGGAAGTCACCCGGCCCCGAGGGGTGGGAAACACCACCCCGGTTTCCGGAACCTGGGCGAACGGGGCAAGATGAGCAGGTTGGCGGCACTGAGTGCCGCCAGTAGGCCCAATGGTCGACCCCGAGTGCACTCTCCTGAGCCAAATGGGGGATGGTAGAGACAGTCAGGGCACCTCGAAGAAGAGGCACTACGTCGGTGAGGGATGACGTGAGCGACAACTCTGTAGTACTGCGGTACGCGGACGGTGAATACACCTACCCGGTGGTCGAGAGCACCGTCGGCGACAAGGGCTTCGACATCGGGAAGCTCCGAGCCAATACCGGTCTGGTCACCCTGGACAGCGGATACGGCAATACCGCCGCCTATAAATCCGCCATCACCTACCTCGACGGCGAGCAGGGCATCCTGCGCTACCGCGGCTACCCGATCGAGCAGCTGGCCGAACGCTCCACCTTCCTCGAGGTGGCGTACCTGCTGATCAACGGCGAGCTTCCGACGGTCGACGAGCTGGCGGCCTTCAAGGGTGAGATCACCCAGCACACGCTGCTGCACGAGGACGTCAAGCGGTTCTTCGGCGGATTCCCGCGTGACGCACACCCGATGGCGATGCTGTCCTCGGTGGTCAGCGCGCTGTCGACGTTCTACCAGGACAGCCACAACCCGTTCGACGAGAAGCAGCGTCACCTCTCCACGGTCCGGCTGCTCGCCAAGCTGCCGACGATCGCGGCGTACGCGTACAAGAAGTCGATCGGCCACCCCTTCGTCTACCCGCGCAACGACCTCGGGTACGTGGAGAACTTCCTGCGGATGACCTTCTCGGTCCCCGCGCAGGAGTACGACCTGGACCCGGTCGTGGTCTCGGCGCTCGACAAGCTGCTGATCCTGCACGCGGACCACGAGCAGAACTGTTCGACCTCCACCGTGCGTCTGGTCGGCTCCTCGCAGGCGAACATGTTCGCCTCGATCTCCGCCGGTATCAGCGCCCTGTGGGGCCCGCTGCACGGTGGCGCCAACCAGTCGGTGCTGGAGATGCTCGAGGGCATTCAGGCCAACGGCGGCGACGTGGACTCCTTCATCCGCAAGGTGAAGAACAAGGAGGACGGCGTCCGGCTCATGGGCTTCGGCCACCGCGTCTACAAGAGCTTCGACCCGCGCGCGAAGATCATCAAGGCCGCGGCGCACGATGTCCTCTCGGCGCTCGGCAAGTCCGACCAGCTGCTGGACATCGCGCTGAAGCTGGAGGAGCACGCGCTCTCCGACGACTACTTCGTCTCGCGCAACCTCTACCCGAACGTGGACTTCTACACCGGTCTGATCTACCGGGCCATGGGCTTCCCGACCGAGATGTTCACCGTGCTCTTCGCCATCGGCCGTCTCCCGGGCTGGATCGCCCAGTGGCACGAGATGATCAAGGAGCCGGGTTCCCGCATCGGCCGTCCGCGCCAGATCTACACCGGCGAGGTGCTGCGCGACTTCGTCCCGGTCGAGGCCCGCTGACACCGCGTCCGCGGCGGTCGGCGGCGGGCGGTCCCGGCAGTAGGTGGAGCCGGTGACCGTACCCCGCTGAACGCCGCCGCACAGAACGCGGAAAGCGCCCCGCTGCCGATCCCCCCACGGGTCGGCGGGCGGGGCGCTTCCCATATCCCCGGAGCGGATTCCCCCCACGGGATCCGGCCGGGCGCCTGCTGGCTGCAGGAGCTCCTCACGCGGTCTGCCGGGGTACGTACGCACGGGAGGGCCGCTCAAAGCTCCCCGGGCACGTGCCCCGGCCAACGCTTGCCTGGGACGTCCCCCAAGACATCCCATGAACGTCCCCCAAGACGTTCTCGGCATTGCCAATTTAGACTCGCGAGGAGCCTTAATGGTTACCCCTCAATATCTGTGATCTAGGTCTCCTTGTGAAGGTCTTGTGACCTATTTGTAGTCACGAGAAGGAGCGCAGGCGGAGGCTGTTGGTGACCACAAATACGGACGAAAAGGCCATGGCGAATCCGGCGATCATGGGGTTGAGCAGGCCCGATGCCGCGAGAGGCAGTGCGGCGACGTTGTAGCCGAAGGCCCAGTAAAGATTCCCTTTGATCGTTGCCAGCGTCCGGCGTGCGAGACGGATGGCGTCGGCGGCAACCCTCAGATCCCCACGTACGAGTGTCAGGTCACCGGCCTCGATCGCCGCGTCGGTGCCCGTGCCCATCGCCAGCCCAAGATCGGCTGCGGCGAGTGCGGCCGCGTCGTTGACGCCGTCCCCGACCATCGCGACGCTGCGGCCCTCGGCCTGCAGACGCCTGATCACGGCCACCTTCTCCTCGGGCATGACCTCGGCATACACCTCGTCGATGCCGACCTCGGCCGCGACCGCCTCGGCCACCGCCCTGCTGTCGCCGGTCAGCAGTACCGGAGTCAGGCCCAGGGCCCGCAGCCGGACGACCGCCTCGGCGCTGGAGTCCTTGACCGTGTCGGCGACGGCGAGGACGCCGAGCGCCTTGCCGTCCCGGGCGGCGAAGACCGCCGTACGTCCCTCGGTGCCGGCGGCTGCGGTCAGCTCGGCGGGCAGGTCCACACCCGCGTCCTGGAGCAGCTGAGCGCGTCCGACGAGTACTTGGTGTCCCTCGACAACGCCTCGTACGCCCAGTCCGGGAACGTTCTCGAAGGCTGTCGCCGGCGGAAGGGGACCGACGCGTTCCGCGGCTCCCGCTGCCACGGCGCGCGCGATGGGGTGCTCCGAGGCGTGCTCCAGTGCGCCCGCGAAGCGCAGCAGTTCATGCTCCTCGGCGGTTTCGGAGACGTACACGTCCTGAAGGTTCATCCGGCCCGTCGTGACGGTCCCGGTCTTGTCCAGGACGACCGTGTCGGCCCTGCGGGTGGACTCGAGCACCTCGGGGCCCTTGATCAGGATGCCGAGCTGTGCGCCGCGCCCCGTGCCGACCATGAGGGCGGTCGGGGTCGCCAGGCCGAGCGCGCAGGGGCAGGCGATGATCAGTACGGCGACGGCGGCGGTGAAGGCCGCGGTCGTGTCCCCGGTGGTCAGGAGCCAGCCGGTGAGGGTGCCCAGCGCGATCAGCAGCACGACGGGCACGAAGACGGCGGAGATCCGGTCGGCGAGGCGCTGCGCCTCGGCTTTGCCGTTCTGGGCGTCCTCGACCAGCCTGGCCATCCGGGCGAGCTGGGTGTCGGCGCCGATGCGGGTGGCCTCGACGACGAGGCGGCCCGCGGTGTTGACACAGCCGCCGGTGACCGGGTCGCCCGCGGTCACGTCCACCGGCACGGACTCGCCGGTGAGCATCGAGGCGTCGACGGCCGAAACGCCCTCCACGACTGTGCCGTCCGTGGCGATCTTCTCTCCGGGGCGTACGACGAAACAGTCGCCGACCGCGAGCCGTCCGACCGGTATCCGCACCTCCCTGCCGCCGCCTTCCGTACCGCCGCGCAGTACGGCGACGTCCTTCGCGCCCAGCTCCATCAGGGCGCGCAGGGCCGCGCCCGCTTTCCGCTTGGAGCGGGCCTCCAGATAGCGGCCGAGGAGGATGAAGGTGGTCACGCCCGCGGCGACTTCGAGATAGATCGTCGATGCGCCGTCGGAACGTGAGACGGTCGGGTCGAAGCCGTGGCGCATTCCGGGCATCCCCGCGTCCCCGAGGAACAGCGCCCACAGCGACCATCCGAAGGCGGCCAGCGTGCCGATCGAGACGAGGGTGTCCATGGTGGCCGCGCCGTGCCGGAGGTTGGTCCAGGCGGCCCGGTGGAAGGGGAGGGCGCCCCAGACGGCCACGGGGGCGGCCATGGCGAGTGAGAGCCACTGCCAGTTGTCGAACTGCAGGGCGGGAATCATCGCCATGAGGACGACGGGCGCGGAGAGTACGGCGGAGACGACGAGGCGTTGGCGCAGGGCGGCCGTCTCGGGGTCACGGTGCGCCGCGGTGTCCGGGCCGGCGGGTTCGTCGAGCCCGGAGGCGGGCTTCGGCGCGGGCGGCGGGGGCTGTTCGGCCGTGTAGCCGGTCTTCACGACGGTCGCGATCAGGTCCGCTACCTCCAGCCCCTGCGGGTAGGAGATCTTCGCCTTCTCGGTCGCATAGTTGACCGTGGCGCTGACGCCGTCCATGCGGTTGAGCTTCTTCTCGACGCGGGCGGCGCAGGAGGCGCAGGTCATCCCGCCGATGGTGAGCTCGACCTGGGATGTTTCCACGTTCAGGACTCCAAAACGGGGGCCGGGCCGTACAGGACCAGTATCGGACTGGTCGGGTACGGCCCGGCGGGAGGCGTTGACGGGGTATTGAGGGGCGTCGACGGAGGGCTTGCGCCCGGCGGTCGGGGTCTCCGCGCTCAGGCCCGGCCGACGAGCTCGTACCCGGCCTCGTCGACGGCCTCGCGTACGGCGGTCTCCGCCAGCGGGGCGTCGGAGACGACCGTCACCCGGCCGGTCCCGGCGACCGCCTTCACCGAGGTGACGCCCGGGAGCTCGGAGATCTCGGCGGTGACGGCGCCTTCGCAGTGGCCGCAGGTCATGCCGGTGACCTGGTAGACGGTGGTGACGCCACCGATCTGCACGTCAGCCGTACCGTCGTGACAGGAGCCGGTCGACGAGCAGCAGGAGCCGGTCGCCTGGGCGGTCTCGGTGTTCGTCTCGGCGGTCATGGCGTTCTCCTCTTCGAGGGTGCAACACGTACGAGGTCATGGGGGCGCCGGAGGGCCACGGGAATACCGAGACTCCCTGACACTCGCCAGACTATACCCCTAGGGGGTATTAATGCGAATGTGCGCCCGGCTCCGCGTTGCGCTGCTCCGTGGCCCGCTGTCCGGCCGGGCAGAGGCCGACGATGGGGGCCAGGTAGCGGAACATGACCTTCTTGATCTCGTCGATGTACGCCTGCCGCGCCTCCCCCTCGTGGGCGAGGACCAGATCGAGGCCCGCCTTGAAAATGGCGAAGATCATGGTCGCGATGCGGGAGAGCTCGGCGGGTGGGGCGTCGGGGAGGAAGCTCGCGATGATCTCCTCGATCCGCGTGAGCAGCACGGCGTGCAGAGCGTCGAACTCCTGGGTGATCTGACCGGGCACGTCCGGGCCGTGCACGAGGACGGCGAAGGCCGGGTTCTCGTGATTGAAGGCGAAGAGCGGATCGAGGACCGCGTCCAGCAGCTGGTCGAGCGGGAGGTCCAGATTGGCGGCGGTCAGTGCCGCGCCGTGGGACTCGCGCCACCGCTCAAGGAGCCGGCCGCCCAGCTCGACGGCGATGGCCTCCTTGTTCGGGAAGAACTGGTAGAGCGTGCCGGGGGAGACGCCCGCCTCGCGGGCGATGGCGTTGGTGCTGGCCGCGGTGTAGCCGCTGGTGCAGAAGACGCTGGCCGCGGCGTCGAGGAGCTGGGCGATACGGCGCTCACCGCGGGCCTGCCGACGGCGCGGCTTGGCGGCGGGCGGGTGCTCGTCGGTCGCGGCGGTGGCGGTGGCGGTGGCGGGCTCGGTGGGGGCGGGCCGGGTGGGCCGGCTTGCGGGCGGCTCGGCCTTTGTCGGCTGAGTCTTGATCGGCTCGGGCTCGGCGGTCGCGGCGCGGGTGCGCCGGGTGGGGGCGGGCTCGGCGGTCGCGGCGGGCTCCGGCGTCGTGGGCTCCGGCACGTGAAATCCCCAGCTTCCTCAAGCGGTTGACAAACGCGAGTGGTCGCTCGCATTCTTGATTAATGCGAGCGATAGCTCGTGTTTGCCAGTCTATGGCAATGGTCGACCCATGCTGCCTGCCGGGAAGCCAGCGCATGGGCCACGGTGAAGGGGACACCGCACCATGTCCGAAGTCAACAGCCCGCCTCCTCTCGGGGGATGGACCCGCTTCGTCACCGCGCGCCCCCGGCTCTCGCTGCTTGCCGCCCTCGTCCTCACCGCGCTGGCCGTATTCGCCGGTAGCGGAGTCGCCGAGCGCATGGGCAGCGGTGGCTGGGCGGACCCGTCCGCCGAGTCGACGTATGCCACCAAGGCGCTCGAGCGGGAGTTCCCCTCCTCCCAGCCGAACGTGCTGCTGCTCGTGGACAGCCGTCGGGCAAGCGTGGACGACCCGGCGGTCGCCGCCGAGGGACGGCGACTGGCGGAGCGGCTGGCCGCCGAGAAGGACGTCACGGGCGTCGGTTCGTACTGGCAGACGGGCTCGCCCGCGCTGCGTGCCCAGGACGGTCGGCAGGCTCTGATCGCCGCCCGCATCCAGGGCGACGAGAAGGCCGCGGCCGAGGTGCTGCAGCGGATAGCGCCCGACTTCCGCGGGGCCCACGGCCCGGTGGACGTCTCGATCGGCGGCCCTGTCGCGGTGCAGCACGAGATGACGACGATCATCCAGGACGACCTGCTGCGGGCCGAGATGATCGCCCTGCCGGTGACGCTGGTGCTGCTGGTGATGGTGTTCGGCAGCGCGATCGCCGCGCTGCTCCCGCTGGGAGTCGGCATCGTCGCCATCCTGGGGACCAATGCCGTACTGCGTGGCATCACCGAGTTCGCCGATGTCTCGGTCTTCGCACAGAACCTGACCACGGCCCTCGGCCTCGGACTCGCCATCGACTACGCCCTGTTCATCGTGCGCAGATTCCGCGAGGAGCTGGCCGCGGGGGCAGAGGTGCGGGAGGCGGTGGGCATCACGCTGCGCACGGCGGGGCGCACGGTTCTGTTCTCCGCGCTGACCGTGGCGGTGTCGCTGGCCGCGATGCTGGTCTTCCCGCAGTACTTCCTGCGGTCCTTCGCCTATGCCGGGATCGCGGTGGTGCTGCTGGCGGCGGGCGCCGCGCTGATCCTGCTGCCGGCCGCGCTGATGCTCCTGGGGCATCGGGTCAACGCGCTTGATCTGCGCCGCCTGTTGCGGAGGGGACGCGGCAAGGGCGCTGCGGGTGCGGACGGGGACACGGCTGAGACCGGTGCGGGATGGGGGCGCGTCGCGGGCCTGGTGATGCGCCGCGCCCCGCTCTTCGCTTTCGCCACCGTTGCGGGTCTGGTGCTGCTCGGACTGCCCTTCCTGGGCGTGAAGTTCGGTACGCCCGACGACCGCCAGCTGCCGTCGACCGCCGAATCGCATGTGGTCCAGCAGCAGATACGGGACGGCTTCCCCGGCAGCCCCGCCGGTGGCCTCGAAGTCTTCGCCGAGGACACCGGGGACACAAAGTCCCGCACGACACCCGCCGAGTACGCCGACTACCGCGCTCGAATCGCCGCCCTACCGGGTGTGCTGCGGGTCGACGGGCCTGTCGCCGCGAATGGTTCGGCCTACTTCACGGTCCAGCCCAAGGGCGAGGCGGTCGGCCGGGAGGCCCAGCGGCTCGTGCACGAACTGCGCGATGTCCCGGCCCCGTTCGAGACCTCGGTGACGGGCAGGGCGGCGGTGCTGGAGGACTCCAAGGCAGCCATAGCGGACCGGCTGCCGCTGGCGCTGGGGATCATCGCCGTGGTCACCCTGCTCCTGGTCTTCCTGCTCACCGGCAGTGTGCTGATCCCGATCCAGGCGGTCGTGCTCAACGCCCTGAGCCTGACAGCGATGTTCGGTGCGGTCGTCTGGGTCTTCCAGGACGGCAACCTCTCCGGAGTGCTCTCGTTCACCTCCACCGGGGACATCGAGACGACGCTGCCCGTGCTGATGTTCTGCATCGCCTTCGGGCTCTCCATGGACTACGGCGTCTTCCTGCTCTCCCGTATCAAGGAGGAGTACGACCACACGGGCGACCATGAGCACGCGGTGAGGTTCGGCCTTCAGCGCACCGGCGGGCTGATCACCGCGGCGGCCGTGATCCTGGCGGTGGTGATGGTGGGCATCGGCACCTCACGGGTGACCAACACCAAGATGCTCGGTCTCGGAATCGCGCTGGCCGTGCTGATGGACGCCATGGTGGTGCGCAGTCTGCTGGTCCCGTCGGTGATGAAACTGATGGGCGCCTCGACCTGGTGGGCGCCCGGGCCGCTGCGCCGCTTCCACCAGCGGTTCGGACTGAGTGAGGGCGAGATATCCCAGCCCGTGCCGCAGCCGACCTCGCCGTCGGCCCCGCAGTCGACGACGGACTCGGCCACGGAGCCGACGACGGACTCGGCCACGGAGCCGACGACGGACTCGGGACCGGAGACGGACCCCGACGCGGTGCGGGACAAGGTCGAGGCCTGACACCGCGAGCACGCCGGAGCCCCGCATCAGGGGGGCGGGGCTCCGGTGGTGCAGGTCCTGTCGGCAGCGCCCGTCGGCGGGGCGTTTCAGCTCTCAGTCCCGGCGGCCCCTGTTCCCGGGGCGATTGGCGACCCACGCACGGATCGTGTCCGCGTACCAGTAGGGCTTGCCGGTCTCCACATGGTCGGGCGGCGGGAGAAGGCCGTGCTTTCGGTACGAACGGACCGTGTCCGGCTGCACCTTGATATGCGCGGCGATCTCCTTGTACGACCAGAGTCTTCTGTCCGTCATATGTGTGGCACCTCCCTGCGTGCGCGGCAGCGGCAGCCGGGGGGCCGTCGGGGGAGCTGCGGCGCGGACGCTGGCGATCACTGAGCCTGTGCCCGTTGAACGACTGCGGGTGACGGGAGGGGTGGGCCTGTTGATCGACTGTGACGGAAGACCCGCGTAATGGAGACATGCGTGATGAGCGGGCGACAACCGTGACAGAAGTGGTGCGTGGGCGTCAGGCACCGCACGAGCGCAGGAAACGGCGTGTCCGCCGGGCGATCGGGAAGGGTTTGTCGGGCGGGCAGGGATACATGTCCTGCTCGACGATGGCGAAGAGTTCGACGTCAAGCGCCTGGGCCGCGGCCAGTACGGGCTCCAGCGCGGGCACCCCGGCCGGCGGCTCGCACATCACACCGCGGCCGACGGCCGGCCCGAACGGCACCTCGTCCGCGACCACTTCGGCCAGGATCTCGGGATCCACCTGCTTGAGATGGAGGTAACCGATCCGCTCGCCGTAGGTCTCGATCAGCTTGACGCTGTCGCCGCCGCAGTAGGCGTAATGCCCCGTGTCCAGGCAGAGCGAGACGAGCGAGGGATCGGTGGCGTCGAGGAAACGGCTGACGTTCTCCTCGCTGTCGATATGCGTGTCCGCGTGCGGATGGACGACGATCTTCAGCCCGTAGCGTTCACGCACCTCGCGGCCCAACCGCTCGGTCTGAGTGGCCAGATCGCGCCATTGTGCGGGTGCGAGGGTGCTGTCCTCCAGCACCTGGCCGGTCTTGTCGTCGCGCCAGAAGGAGGGGATGACGACCAGATGCTCCGCGCCCATCGCCTGTGTCAGGGCCGCGATGTCCGAGACATGTGCCCAGGTCTTGTCCCAGACGGCGGGCCCGTGGTGCAGGCCGGTGAAGACCGTTCCGGCCGAGACCTTCAGGCCGCGACGGGCGGTCTCCTCGCCGAGGCGGGCGGGGTCGCTCGGGAGATAGCCGTACGGGCCGAGCTCGATCCATTCGTAGCCGGCCTGGGCGACCTCGTCGAGGAAGCGATGCCAGGGGACCTGCTGAGGGTCGTCGGGGAACCACACCCCCCAGGAGTCGGGGGCCGAGCCGACCCGGATGCGGTTCAGGGAGGGGACGGATGAGGTCATGCCGGTCAGCTTTCCGGCCGCCGGAGAAGGGTGTCAAGAGTTCGTCCGAATGTAAGGACAAAATGTTGACAGGGCTCAGGAAGGAGCACTAGACCTGGGTGCAGTCGGCGTCGAACCGAAGGGACGCGCATGCCTCAGCCGTACGACGTGATCACGATGGGACGGATCGGGGTGGACCTCTATCCGCTGCGGACCGGGGTCCCTTTGGCGCAGGTCGACACGTTCGGAAAGTTCCTCGGCGGCTCGGCCACGAATGTCGCGGTCGGGGCGGCCAGGCTCGGCCGGCGGACTGCGGTGATCACCCGCACCGGCCAGGACGCCTTCGGGGACTATCTCCACCAGGCACTCCGGGAGTTCGGCGTCGACGACCGCTGGGTGACGCCGGTGGCCGAATACCCGACTCCCGTCACCTTTTGCGAGATCTTCCCGCCGGACGACTTTCCTCTCTACTTCTACCGGCAGCCCAAGGCCCCCGACCTCGAGATCCACGAGCACGAGCTGGACCTGGCGGCCATTCGCGAGGCGCGCGTGTTCTGGATGACGGGGACCGGTCTGTGCGCGGAGCCGAGCCGTACGGCGACGCTGGCCGCGCTCGCCCACCGGGACAGGTTCGGGACCACCGTCTTCGACCTCGACTGGCGGCCGATGTTCTGGAAGAACCTGGACGAGGCGCGGCCGTACTACGCCGAGGCGCTCGCGCACGCGACCGTCGCCGTCGGCAATCTGGAGGAGTGCCAGATCGCCACCGGCGAGCGTGAACCGTATGCCGCAGCCCGCGCGCTGCTGGCCGCCGGGGTCGAGCTCGCCGTGGTCAAGCAGGGGCCCAAGGGGGTCCTCGCCGTTCACCGGGACGGTACACAGGCCGAGGTTCCGCCGGTCCCGGTCGAGGTGGTCAACGGGCTTGGCGCGGGAGACGCGTTCGGCGGGGCTCTGTGCCACGGGCTGCTGTCCGGCTGGGAGTTGGAGCGCATCATGAGGTACGCCAATGCCGCAGGAGCGATTGTCGCCGCGCGCCTCGCCTGCTCCACCGCGATGCCGTACGCCGCCGAGGTCGACCAGGTCCTCTCCGGTGACCCGGTCCCGCCGTCCCCGACCCCACCGCCGTCGCGGTCCGGGCTCGGGCCTGTCCCGCCGCCCGGCGAGGCGCCCGCGCTCGGGCCGGTCCCGCCCGGAGCCCTGTCGTGAGCCCCGTCGACATCGCCGAGCTCGTCGGGATCCGCACCCGCCACCCCGAGGCCGTCGCCGAAGCCGCATCCCGGCGGCGCAGGCGGCCCCGGCTCATCGGCGAGAGCGGACGCCTGATGATCATCGCCGCCGACCATCCCGCCCGCGGCGCCCTCGCCGTCGGCGAGCGTCCACTCGCCATGGCCAACCGCCTCGATCTGCTCGAACGGCTCTGTCTGGCGCTCTCCCGCCCCGGCGTCGACGGCGTACTCGCCACCGCCGACATCCTCGACGACCTGCTCCTCCTCGGCGCCCTCGACGACAAGGTCGTCATGGGCTCGATGAACCGCGGCGGCCTGGCCGGCGCCACCTTCGAGCTCGACGACCGGTTCACCGGCCACCGCCCCCGGGACCTGGACCGCCTCGGATTCGACGCGGGCAAGCTATTGCTCCGTATCGACTACGAGGACCCGGGCTCGCTCGACACCCTGCACGCCACCGCCCGGGTCGTCGACGAGATGGCGGAGCGTCAGCTTCCCGTCTTCATCGAGCCGTTCATCTGTCACCGGATCGACGGACAGCTCCGCAACGATCTCAGCGCCGAAGCGGTTACCCGGTCGATAGCGATCGCGTCCGGGCTTGCAGGCACTTCCGCGTACACCTGGCTGAAGGTCCCTGTCACCGACGACCCCGACGACATGGCGTCGGTGATGGAGACCTCCACCCTGCCCGCGGTCCTTCTCGGGGGAGAGATCGGCGACGACCAGCACGGCGCGTACGAGAAATGGCGTGGTGCGCTGCAACTGCCCACCGTCCAAGGACTCGTGGTGGGACGCTCGCTGCTCTATCCGGTCGACGGAGACGTCGCCGGTGCGGTCGATACGGCCGTAGGACTGCTGTAGGGGGTACGGAGAAGTCATGAGCGACCACGACGACCAGAAGCAGTACCTGCGGGCGGGCAGCGCGGCCGACGGGCCCTATGCCCTCCGGATCGACCCCGAACAGGCCGGCTGGGGGTACTCCAGCCTGCGTGTACTGGAGCTGAAGCCTGGCGGTTCACACTCCCTCGTCGCCGGAGACAGTGAGTGGATCGTGCTGCCGCTCACCGGCGGTTGCACGGTGCAGACACAAGGCGAGATCTTTGAACTGCAGGGCAGAGAAAGCGTGTTCGGCGGAGTGAGTGACTTCGCCTATGTCCCGCGAGATGCCCATGCACAGATCGCCTCCGGTGCGGGAGGCCGCTTCGCCCTGGCAGGAGCGAAGTGCGAGCGACGACTCCCCGCTCGCTACGGCCCCGCGCCGGAGGTTCCGGTCGAGCTGCGCGGCGCGGGCAGCTGCTCGCGCCAGGTCAACAATTTCGCCGCGGCCGACACCTTCGACTGCGACAAGCTGATCGCGGTCGAAGTGCTCACACCCGGCGGCAACTGGTCTTCGTACCCGCCGCACAAGCACGACGAGCACCGCCCCGGCGCCGAGTCCGAGCTCGAGGAGATCTACTACTTCGAGATCGACCACGACGGCATGGGCTACCACCGCGTCTCCCCGTCGAGGCCCGGCGGTACGGACGTGCTGGCCGAGGTCCGCACCGGCGACGCGGTTCTCATCCCCGACGGCTGGCACGGCCCGTCCATCGCCGCGCCCGGCTGCGACATGTACTACCTCAATGTCATGGCGGGCCCCGGCGCCACCCGGGAGTGGCTGATCTGCGACCACCCGGACCACGGCTGGATCCGCGACACCTGGCCGGCGCAGCCCGTCGACCCCCGCCTTCCCCTGTACGACGCCGGAACCGAAGAGGGTGCCCGATGAGCAGTACGCGCCGACTCACCGTCGCCCAGGCCCTCGTCGCCTTCCTCGCCCGCCAGTACAGCGAGCGCGACGGCCGCCGCCACCGCCTGATCAACGCCACCTGGGGCATCTTCGGCCACGGCAATGTGGCCGGACTCGGCCAGGCGCTCCTGGAGTCCGGAACAGACATGCCGTACATCCAGGGCCGTAACGAGCAGGCGATGGTGCACGCCGCCGTCGGCTACGCCCGCCAGTCACGGCGCCTCTCCGCCCACGCCGTGACCACCTCCATCGGCCCTGGCGCCACCAACCTCGTCACCGGCGCGGCGCTCGCGACCATCAACCGGCTGCCCGTCCTGCTGCTGCCCGGCGACATGTTCGCGACCCGCCCCGCCGACCCGGTCCTCCAGCAGCTCGAACTCCCCTATGCGGGCGATGTGTCGGTCAATGACGCCCTGCGACCGGTCTCGCGCTATTTCGACCGGGTCACCCGTCCCGAGATGCTCATTCCGGCTGCCCTGCAGGCGATGCGCGTCCTCGCCGACCCGGCCGACACGGGAGCCGTGACGCTGGCACTGCCGCAGGACGTGCAGGCCGAGGCGTACGACTGGCCGGAGGACTTCTTCGCCGAGCGCCTCTGGAGGGTGAGCCGCCCCCGGCCCGATCTGGACGCCCTCGAAGCGGCCCGCCGCGCGCTGGCATCCGCCCGCCGCCCCCTGATCGTCGCGGGCGGCGGCGTCCACCACAGCGAGGCCGAGGAAGCGCTGCGGTCCTTCGCCGGCGCCACCGGCATCCCGGTCGCCTCCACCCAGGCGGGCAAGGGGTCGCTGCCCCACGACCACCGCTGTGACGTCGGCGGAATCGGCCACACCGGCACCGCCACGGCCGACGAGCTCGCCCGTACCGCCGACCTCGTGATCGGCATCGGCACCCGCTGGTCCGACTTCACCACCGCCTCCGCGACCCTCTTCCAGAACCCCGCCGTCCGCTTTCTCAACATCAACATCACCGCCTTCGACGCCCACAAGATGGCCGGACTCTCCCTGATCGCGGACGCCCGCACCGCCCTGGACGAACTGGCCTCGGCGCTCGGCACCCGCTTCCGCGTCGAGCCCGCCTACGCGACGGAGTACGGCGACGACAAGGAGCGCTGGGAGCACCGCGTCGATGCCGCCTACGAGGCCGAGGACCCGGACACCCGCCCCACCCAGCCCCAGGTGCTCGGCGCACTCGACGCGCTGGTCACCGGCGACGACATCCTGATCAACGCGGCGGGCTCGCTCCCGGGCGACCTGCACAAGCTGTGGCGCGCCCGTTCCGCGGACCAGTACCACGTCGAGTACGGCTACTCCTGCATGGGATACGAGATCCCGGCGGCCATCGGTGTCGGCATGGCCGCGCCGGGACGACCGGTGTGGGCGCTCGTCGGCGACGGTACATATCTGATGAACCCCACCGAGATCGTCACCGCCGTCCAGGAGAACATCCCGATCAAGGTGATCATCCTGCAGAACCACGGATACGCCTCGATCGGCGGCCTCTCCGAGTCGGTCGGCGCCGAGCGTTTCGGCACCGCCTACCGCCACCGCTCCGCCGACGGTACGTACACCGGCGCCCCGCTCCCCGTCGACCTGGCCGCCAACGCCGCCTCCCTCGGGCTGCGCGTGATCCGTGCCAAGACGGTGCGTGACCTGCGCGAAGCGCTTGCCGAGGCGCGTGAGGCGGACGTCCCCACAGGTGTCTACGTCGAGACCGAAACGGCAGACACTGTGTCGGGCGCGCCACCGGCGCAGGCGTGGTGGGATGTTCCGGTGGCCGAGACCGCGACCCGCCCGTCGGCGGTCAAGGCCCGGGAGGAGTACGACCGGCAAGTCTCAGCCCGACGCCGCCATCTGTGACGCCGCCATCTGCGAAGGAGCACGAAATGAAGACCGTCAACCACTGGATCGGTGGCAAGACCGTCGAGGGCGCGTCAGGCAACTGGGGCCCGGTCACCGACCCGGCGACCGGCGCCGTCACCACCCAGGTCGCCCTCGCCTCGGCGGACGAGGTCGACGCCGCCGTCAGCGCGGCGAAGGAGGCGTACGCCACCTGGGGCACGGCCTCGCTCGCCCAGCGCACCTCCATCCTCTTCCGCTACCGCGCACTGCTCGACGCGCACCGCGACGACATCGCCGCGCTGATCACCGCCGAGCACGGCAAGGTCCACTCCGACGCGCTCGGCGAGGTCGCCCGCGGTCTGGAGATCGTGGAGCTCGCCTGCGGCATCACCACCCAGCTCAAGGGCGAACTGTCCACCCAGGTCTCCAACCGGGTCGACGTCTCCGCGATCCGCCAGTCGCTCGGCGTCGTCGCCGGCATCACGCCGTTCAACTTCCCGGCGATGGTCCCGATGTGGATGTTCCCGCTGGCGATCGCCTGCGGAAACACCTTCGTACTGAAGCCCAGCGAGAAGGACCCCTCGCCCGCGAACTTCCTCGCGGAGCTGGCTGCCGAGGCGGGCCTGCCCGACGGCGTGCTCAATGTCGTCCATGGCGACAAGGTCGCGGTGGACGCGCTGCTCACGCACCCGGACGTCGCCGCGGTCTCCTTCGTCGGCTCCACGCCGATCGCCCGCTACATCCACGCCACCGCATCCGCCAACGGCAAGCGCGTCCAGGCGCTCGGCGGCGCGAAGAACCACATGCTGGTCCTGCCCGACGCGGACCTGGACGCGGCCGCGGACGCGGCGGTCTCGGCGGCGTACGGTTCCGCGGGCGAGCGCTGCATGGCCATCTCCGCGGTCGTGGCGATCAGCTCCGTCGCCGACGAGCTGGTGGACAAGATCCGCGAGCGCGCCGAGAAGATCAAGATCGGCCCCGGCAACGACCCCGTGTCCGAGATGGGCCCCCTGATCACCAAGGCCCACCGTGACAAGGTCGCCACCTATGTGACGGGCGCGGCGGCTCAGGGCGCGGAGGTCGTGCTCGATGGCACCGGCTACACGGTCGACGGCTTCGAGGACGGCCACTGGATCGGCCTGTCGCTGCTCGACAAGGTCTCCACGGACTCCGACGCGTACCGCGACGAGATCTTCGGCCCGGTGCTGTGCGTGCTGCGCGCGGACACCTACGAGGAGGGCCTGGCCCTCATCAACGCCTCCCCGTACGGCAACGGCACGGCCATCTTCACCCGCGACGGCGGCGCCGCACGCCGCTTCCAGCTGGAGGTCGAGGCGGGCATGGTCGGCGTGAACGTGCCGATCCCGGTCCCGGTGGGCTACCACTCCTTCGGCGGCTGGAAGGACTCGCTCTTCGGTGACCACCACATCTACGGCAACGACGGCGTCCACTTCTACACCCGCGGCAAGGTCGTCACCACCCGCTGGCCGGACCCGTCGGAGGGCCACATCGGCGTGGACCTGGGCTTCCCGCGCAATCACTGAGTCCGCATAACGACTCGGTCCGCACGGACGCCTCGTCCGTGCGGGCCAGGTTCGTTCAGTACCTCTCGTCCAACGCGCTGACGAGAACCCGGAGTTCGCGCGCGGCGCGCCGCGGCAGCGCCAGCATCGCGCCCTCGAGATTCTCACGCGCCCGAAAGGGATCCCCGCAGCACAGCCACTCCGTGCAGCCGGGATAACGCGGGTCCCAGAGCCGGTGGTCCGGCTCGTACACGAAACTCCGCCACCGCCGCAGTGACTGGCCCACGTCGCCGGGCCATAGGTAGTTACGGGTCTCCTCGATCCGGACGATCTCGCACAGAGTCCGGCGCGAGAGCCCGAGGATCGGGTTCAGCGTGTTCCTCCGGCAGCAGCGCAACACCTCGACCTCGGCGCGCACCCGCCCGGGCCGCCTACGCGGCATGACCCCCAGGGTTCTTCATCGTCATGCGCCCGATGCTGCCAGGCCGGTCCCGCCCGCGGCCAGTGGATTTCGGCCCTCGCAGGGGTGAACGCCGCTGCCCGAGGAGCGCCCGTACCCGGCTGGGCAGGAGCTCCTCGGGCAGTTGACCGATCAGAAGAGCCGGCTCGGTTAGAACAGCGAGTACAGCAGCTTGTTCGGGGAACCGGTCCGCGGGTCCTGGACCTTGCCCGTCGTCGCGCCGTTCACGAGCGCGTCCCTGACCTGAGACGGGGTGGCCGTCGCGTGCGTCGCCAGATACAGCGCCGCGACGCCCGCCGTGTGCGGCGTCGCCATCGACGTTCCCGAGATCGTGTTCGTCGCCGTGTCGCTGTCCTTCCACGACGAGGTGATGTTCACGCCCGGTGCGAACAGGTCAAGGCACGTCCCGTAGTTGGAGAACGACGCCCTCCGGTCCGTGTTGTCCGTCGCGCCGACCGTGATCGCCTCGGGGACTCGGGCCGGCGAGTAGTTGCACGCGTTCGCGGGAAGGCCGAGGAAGTTGCCGTTGCCCGCGGCGATCGCATAGCTGACGCCCGAGGCGATGGACTTCTTCACCGCGTTGTCCAGCGAGGTGTTCACCCCGCCGCCCAGGCTCATGTTGGCCACGGCCGGCTTCTTCGCGTTGGCGGTCACCCAGTCGATTCCCGCGATGACCCCGGCCGTCGTCCCGGAGCCCTGGCAGTTCAGGACGCGTACGGCGATGAGCTTGACGGCCTTGGCCACGCCATACGTCCTGCCGCCGACCGTGCCTGCCACATGCGTGCCGTGGCCGTTGCAGTCCTGGCCGTTCTGGCCGCCGCCCACGGTGTCCGTGCCGACGCTCGCGCGGCCGCCGAACTCGCTGTGGGAGGTGCGGATCCCGGTGTCGATGATGTACGCGTTCACGTTCGACGCGGTGGTCTTGTAGGTGTACGACTTCGACAGCGGCAGGTCCCGCTGGTCGATGCGGTCGATGCCCCAGGTGGGGTTGGCCTGGGTGTCGTTGAGGCGGACCGTGGCGTTCTGCTCGACGTACGCCACGCGCGGATCGGCGGCGAGCTTCGCCGCCTTTTCGCCGGACATGGTCGCGGAGAAGCCCTGGAGAACGCTGCGGTAGGTGAGTTTCGGTGTGACGCCGAGATCGGCGGCGCGGGTCGAGCCGTTCTTGAGGACGACAATCCAGCTGTTCTGTACGGCAGTTGCAGTGGGAGCGAGACGAAGATCGCCGAGGGACGCGCTCTGCGCGGTGGGGGAGGCGGCGAACTGGAGACCGGCGGCAAGGGCGATTACGGGTATCAGCGCCCCGAAGCGTCGGGCAGTGGCTCTCATCTCGTGCACCTACCTTTCGTTGACCGATGACGGACAAGTACGGGCGTGCATGGTGCCAGGAGCCGCATATGCGCTGACCAGGGTCTCGTGACGTGACCTGCGACACAAGACAGCATCGCCACTTGCCGCATGACGGATCCACACATTGTGAACACGCATAAGGTCACAAATCGCCGCTCGCGCCCCCGGTGTTCACTACCGGGCCGGGAACTCCCAGGTGAGCATCGCGAACACCCCGTCGTCCTTCGCGCCCGCCGAGCGGTATGTCGCCAGCGCCGGGTCATTGTCCGTGTCCACGCCGACCCAGAGGTCGTAGCAGCCGCGCTCGCGCGCCACCTCACGCAGCGCCTCGACCAGGGCCCGTCCGATGCCGCGCCTGCGATACGGCTCGTCCACCGACAGTTCGTACAGACACATCTCCGTGCCCTTGTCGGGGTGGAGCATCTCGATGCCCGAGACCATTCCGGCCGGCGCCTCCTCGACATAGGCGATCAGCATCAGATGCCCGGGCGCCGCCAGGAAACGCTCCGCCCACTCCGCCCGCACCGGCCCGTCATAGAGATGCTCGGCCGCGACGAGCTCGGCCACCGTGGTCGCGCGCCGGATGTCCATACGGGTCCCTTCGGGGCGGCGGTGCATACCGCGTCTGGTGTACGAGGACCGTACTGCGTACTACTCGAGGAGGCTCAGCAGTTCCGCCTGGCGGCAGCCGAGCGAGCACAGGGATCCGCTTAGGGTTTCAAGCATGCAGATCCGACTTCCCGGGCCGCGCGGCCGATGGCTCGCAGGCGTCGCCGCCATCGCCGTACTCGCCGGCGCGGGCACCTGGACCGCGGTCGCCGACGACGGCGCACCGACCGTGCAGCGTGAGGACCGGGTGCAGGAGATGCCCGGCGCGAAGATCGACACCTCCTACTTCACGACGGGCGGCAAGGAGCGCCGTCCCGCCGTGCTCCTCGGCCACGGTTTCGGCGGCAGCAAGGACGACGTACGCGCCCAGGCCGAGAAGCTGGCCCGCGACGGATACGCCGTACTGACCTGGTCCGCCCGCGGCTTCGGCACATCCACCGGGCAGATCGGGCTCAACGACCCCGACTTCGAGGTCAAGGACGTCTCGCGGCTCATCGACTGGCTGGCGAAACGGCCCGAGGTGCAGCTGGACGCGAACGGTGACCCGCGCGTCGGCGTCACCGGTGCCTCCTACGGCGGAGCCATCTCGCTGCTCGCCGCCGGATACGACAAGCGCGTCGACGCCATCGCCCCCGCCATCACCTACTGGAACCTCTCCGACGCGCTCTTCCCGGACGGCGTCTTCAAGAAGCTCTGGGCCGGGATCTTCTTCTCCACCAGCTCCGGGGGCGCACCGGGCACCTCCGAAGACCGGCCCGCCGACACACCCGCCGACGCACCTGCCGGGGACACGCCCCCGGGCGGTGCCGGGCCTCAGGGTGCAGCCGGAGCGGCCACCCCCGCGGGCCCCGCCAACCCGGGCGGCTGCGGACGCTTCCAGCCCGCGTTGTGCGCGATGTACGAACGCGTCGCCGTTGCCGGAAAGCCCGACGCCGCCGCCGAGCAACTCCTTGAGCGCCGCAGCCCCTCCGCCGTCGGCGAGCGAATCAAGGTGCCCACGCTGATCGTGCAGGGCCAGTCCGACTCCCTCTTCCCGCTGGCACACGCCGACGCCATGGCCAAGCGGATCAGCGCCAACGGCGCGCCCGTCTCCGTCGACTGGATCGTCGGCGGCCACGACGGCGGCGACCGGGAGACGGGCCGGATCGAGTCCCGGATCAGCGACTGGTTCGACCGCTACCTCAAGCAGGACAAGGGCACCGACACCGGACCCGCCTTCCGCGTCAGCCGTACCGGAGGCATCGACTCCACCGACGGCCAGGCGCTGTTGCGCGGCGCGACCGGCGACCGCTACCCGGGGCTCGCGAGCGGCGCACAGCCGATCGCGCTCACCGGCCGCGAGCAGAGCTTCTCCAACCCGGCGGGCGCCACCCCGCCCGCCATCTCCGCGGTCCCCGGCCTCGGCGGCGGCCTCGGTCAGCTCTCCTCCCTCGGTCTCGGTCTCGGTCTCTCCCTCGACTTCCCCGGCCAGTTCGCACGCTTCGACTCCGAGCCCCTCCAGCAGTCCCTGCGGATCACCGGCTCGCCGACCGTCAAGGTCAAGGTCACCTCCTCAAGCGGTGAAGCGGTTCTGTTCGGCAAGGTCTACGACGTCGGGCCCGACGGCCGTGAACAGGTGCTGCCCTCCCAGCTCGTCGCCCCCGTCCGCGTCGAGAACGCCAAGCAGGGCAGGGACGTCGCACTGACCCTGCCGGCCGTGGACCATCAGGTCGACGCCGGACACCGGCTGCGGCTGGTCCTGTCCGCGACCGACCTCGGCTATGCGTCCCCGGCCGCCCCCGCCACGTACACCGTCGCGCTCGTCGGAGGCGGCACCCTGGCGGTGCCCACCGCACCCGCCGTGAAGACCCAGGCCGCGGGACTTCCCTGGTGGACCTGGGCGCTCCCGGCCGCGGGCGCACTGATCGCGGCGGCGCTCCTGCTTACCGCCCGGCGCCGGGTCCTCGCCCCGGCGCCCGACCCCGAGCTGGCCGAAGTGCCGCTGGAGATCACCGGCTTGACCAAGCGGTACGCCAAGTCCGCCGACCGGTATGCCGTACGGGAGCTGTCCTTCCGCGTCGAGAAGGGCCAGGTCCTCGGCCTGCTCGGCCCCAACGGCGCGGGCAAGACCACCACCCTGCGCATGCTGATGGGTCTCATCCGGCCCGACGAGGGCGAGATCCGGGTATTCGGCCATGCCATCCGCCCGGGCGCGCCCGTCCTCTCCCGGGTCGGCTCGTTCGTCGAGGGCGCGGGCTTCCTGCCGCATCTCTCGGGCCGCGACAACCTGGAGCTCTACTGGCAGGCCACCGGCCGCCCCGCCGGCGATGCGCATATCGAGGAGGCCCTTGAGATCGCGGGTCTCGGCGACGCCCTCGCCCGCGCCGTACGCACCTACTCGCAGGGAATGCGGCAGCGCCTCGCCATCGCCCAGGCCATGCTCGGCATGCCGGATCTGCTGATTCTCGACGAGCCGACGAATGGACTCGACCCGCCCCAGATCCGCGAAATGCGGGACGTGATGATCCGGTACGCGGCCGCGGGCCGCACGGTGATCGTCTCCAGTCACCTCCTCTCCGAGGTCGAACAGTCCTGCACCCATCTCGTGGTCATGGACCGCGGCCGGCTGGTGCAGGCAGGACCGGTCGCGGAGATCACCGGCGAGAGCGACACCCTGCTCGTCACCACCGCCGAGGAGATTGCGGAGCCGGTGGTCGAGAAGATCGCCGCGCTGCCGGGAATCGGCTCGGCGTCCCGTACGGACGAAGGGCTGCTCGTACGCCTCGACGGGGCCACGGCCACCGGCATGATCGCCGAACTCGTCCGTCTGGATGTGCCGTTGACGGGCGTCGGTCCGCACCGCCGCCTGGAGGATGCCTTCCTCACCCTGATCGGAGGACCCGCATGAGCACGCTGGCCGAGTCGGCCCCGGGCTACCGGGGGCGGCGCACCCTGCCGCTGCGTGTCGAGGCCGTACGGCAGCTGAAGCGCAGGCGGACGCTGGTCATGGCCGGGGTGCTGGCCGCGCTGCCCCTCATTCTGATCGCCGCCTTCGCGATCGGCGGCACCCCGGACGGCAGGGACAGCGGCCGGGTGACCCTGATGGACACGGCCACCGCGTCCGGGGCGAACTTCGCGGCCACGTGTCTGTTCGTCTCGGCGGGCTTCCTGCTGGTGGTGCCGGTGGCGCTGTTCTGCGGCGACACGGTGGCGTCGGAGGCCAGTTGGTCGTCCCTGCGCTATCTCCTCGCGGCGCCCGTGCCGCGCACCCGGTTGCTGTGGTCCAAATTGGCGGTGGCGCTCGGCTTCAGCGCGGCGGCGATGGTGCTGCTGCCGCTGGTGGCTCTGGCGACGGGCACCATGGCCTACGGCTGGGGGCCGCTGGAACTGCCCACGGGCGGCTCCCTTGACACCGGCGACACGCTGCCGCGTCTGGGGCTGGTCGTGGCGTTCATCTTTGTCTCCCAACTGGTCACGGCCGGGCTTGCGTTCTGGCTGTCCACCAAGACCGACGCCCCGCTGGGCGCGGTCGGCGGCGCGGTGGGTCTGACGATCATCGGCAATGTGCTGGACGCGGTCACGGCGCTCGGGTCATGGCGTGATGGGCTGCCCGCGCACTGGCAGTTCGCATGGATCGACGCGCTCCAGCCACAGCTGGAGTGGAACGGCATGGTGAAGGGCGCGGCGGTCTCGGTGACGTATGCACTGGTGCTGTTCGCGCTCGCCTTCCGGAACTTCTCCCGCAAGGACATCGTGTCCTAACGGGTGTCCGGCGAGTCGTATCGCTACAGCCAGCCCCGACGAGCCGCTTCCGCTCCCGCCCGGAAGCGGCTCGTCGTGCCGAGAGCGGTGAGCAGTTCACCGACGCGGCGGCTGTACGTACGCCCCGACATGCCGAGCCGGACCGCGGCCGCCTCGTCCGTGAGCCCGGTCAGCATGGCGTGGAGCACGGACTGCAGATGGGTCGGCACGGGACCGACCACCATATGTCGGGTCGGATCATCACCCGTGTCCCACCAGGTGCGGTGCGTGCGGACCAGGGTCTGGACGACAACGGGATCGCGGATCAACAGCACGCCGTTGTAGTGCAGTTCCAGATCGAGCGGCACGGCAGCGACCGTGCGGTCCGCGACCACCATCTTGAACGGAATGGAGTCCGTCACCCTGACCGCGCCGGGGCAGCGTAACGGCTCCCGCATATGAGTCAGCCCCTGCCGGGGGGCGATACGCCGGACCGCCGCGGTCTGCCCGGTGGCCGAACGCACGCAGGCGCCGGCGAATTCGAGGAACCGCTCCGGAATGCCCTGGCCCAGCGCACCTGCCGGGTCGTCGAAGCTGAGGAGCTCACGGCGTGCGGAGCGGACCAGCCCGGTCAGGGCCGCTCTCACCTGTGCCACTCCTTGAACAGGCTGCCCAGGCGCGTCGCGCAGAACAGACCGTGAAACCTCTGGACCGAGCACGGAGCCCGGAACCACCCCCACTGCCATCGCAGATCATCCCCCCGCCATCCACGCAGACATACGGTCCGTCCCCTTCGGACTCGTATGCCACTCCATGTACGCACATGAATGCACATGGTGACAAGAGCCTGGTCGGGGACTGGCGAGTCCTTGCCAGTCCCTTCGTTTCCGAGCGGTGGCCGGTCACGCTGGAGGCAGGAGAGATGAGTGCGAGCAGCAGAGCCACTGAGGGAGTTGCCCTTCCCGGCCGGGGGCAACTCTCGCCCGCCGTTGCCGCATTGAGATTCATCCGCAACTCCTTCGACTGCTCCCTGGAGCCGTCTCGGACGTCACATTCACAAGTGACGATCCAGGGGAGCCCAGATGAAGCTCAGCACACGGACGTACAGGGGAGCGGCGGCCGCGATACTGGCCGGCGGCATGCTGCTGACCGCGGGCTGCGGGGCGGGCGGCCAGGCCGACCGGGCCTCTCGAAGCGGCGAGCAGAGGGCGAACGACGGCTCGAAGCCCGCACCCGCGCCGATCGCGCCGGACGGTGGAGGAGGCGCACCTGCGGAGGGGGTTGACGGCGGGTCGGAAGGACAGCGAAAGGACGACGCGCTCCAGGATTCAAGGCCCGCGGCCGACTATCTGTCCACCTTCGCGCTCGACGTCGACACCGCCTCGTACGGCTATGCCCGCCGCACACTCGCCGACGGACAGCGGCCGCAGCCCGGTGACGTCAGGCCCGAGGAGTTCGTCAACAGCTTCCGGCAGGACTATCCGCGGCCGAGGGGCGACGGCTTCTCGGTGACGGTCGACGGCGCGCGGCCCCGTGGTGCCGAGGGCGAAGTCGACGGGGAGGACTGGTCGCTGGTGCGCGTGGGGCTCTCGACCCGCCCCTCCGACCGCACGGGCGAACGGCCGCCCGCCGCCCTCACGTTCGTCATCGACATCTCCGGCTCCATGGCCGAGCCGGGCCGCCTCGACCTCGTCCAGGAATCGCTGGGGATCCTCACCGACGAGCTGCGCGACGACGACTCGATCGCCGTCGTCACCTTCAGCGACGAGGCCGAGACCCGGCTGCCGATGACCCGGCTCAAGGGCAGCCGCGAGCGGATCCACTCGGTGATCGACAGCTTGGAGCCGACCGACTCCACCAATGTCGAGGCAGGCGTGCGGACCGGCTACGACGAGGCGGTCGAGGGCCGTCGCCGCGGAGCCACCAATCGCGTTGTGCTCCTCTCCGACGCCCTCGCCAACACGGGGGAGACCGACGCCGACGCGATCCTCGACCGTATCGACGACGAGCGTCGGGAGTACGGCATCACACTCTTCGGCGTGGGCGTCGGCAGCGAGTACGGCGACAAGCTGATGGAGCGGCTCGCCGACAAGGGCGACGGCCACACGACGTACGTCTCGACCAGCCAGCAGGCCAGGAAGGTCTTCGTCGACCAACTGCCCACCCATATCGAGCTGCGCGCACGGGACGCGAAGGCGCAGGTGGCCTTCGACCCGAAGACCGTCAAGCAGTTCCGGCTCATCGGCTACGAGAACCGCGCGGTCGCGGACGAGGACTTCCGCAACGACCGTGTGGACGGCGGCGAGGTCGGCCCGGGCCACACGGTGACGGCGCTGTATGCGGTACGGCTGCGGGAGGGCGCGAGCGGCCATGTCGCGACGGCGACCGTCCGCTGGCTCGACCCACGGACACGCGCCCCGCACGAGCAGACGAGCTCGGTCGAGACGGACGCGATCGACGGCGCGCTGTGGGACGGAGCCTCCAAGAGGCTCCAGGTCACGGCGGTCGCGGCGTACTTCGCCGAATCGCTGAGGGGCGGCTCGATGCCGGGCGCGCCGGGTCTGGGCGAACTGGCCGAGCGGGCGGGGACGCTGGCGAAGTCGACGGAGGACGGCGCGGTGCGGCAGTTGGCGGAGGCGATCAGGCAGGCGCAGAAGCTGCGGGACTGAGAAGAGGGCGAGACGGCGCGGGCGTCGGGCTGCGCCCTGACGACGGCGCGGCGGTGGTCGGGCTGTGCCGTGTGCCGTGTGCCGTGTCCCGGGTGCTGGGCGCGCTGCCGGGCAGGTGGGTTCGGGTGCGGCCCGGCGGAGCGACCGGGCAGGTGGGTTCGGGTGCGGCCCGGCGGAGCCGCCGGCCAGGCGGGTCGAGGTCAGCCCGGCGGCGGCCTCGCAAGCGGGCCCGGCTCCAGCCTCGTGGCCCGGCCCGGCTCCAGCTGCAGCCCGGCGGCGCGGGGTCGCCTGCCTGTCGCCTGTCGCCCTTCGCCTGTCGCCTTGGGCAGGAGGCGGACGGCCTGGCCGCGCCGCCCCGTACTGCGGTCCACCCCGGGGTGCGGGCCGCTCCAGCCCAACTATCCGGACTATCGGGCGCGCAGCTCCGCCGTTACGGTGCTGCGTCGGCGAGTCACGGAGGGACATGATGTGGGCCATGGCCTCCCTTCTGCTCGCCCTCGCCATCATCTCCACCGGTCTGTACGCGGGGTTCATGCTGACCTTCCGGACCGGGGTCATGCCCGCTCTCGCCCGGCTGTCCGACGACCAGTTCCTCACCGCCATGCGCCGGATCAACGAGGTCGTACCGCGCCCGCTCTTCCTCCTCATCTTCTTCGGGATCATCGCCTTCCCGGCCGCGGCCCTCGCCGTCCCCGTCGACGGGCGCACGGACACCCAGCGTTGGCTGATCGTCGTGGGCCTGGTGTGCGCGGTCCTCAACCACCTCGTCACCGTCGTCGGCAACATCCCGCTGAACAACGCCCTCGCGACGTCGGAGAACGACCCCTCGGCCGGACCCGACAGCGAGGTCCGCGCGGCCTTCGAGCCCCGCTGGAACGTCCTCCATCTGATCCGCACACTGTTCACGATCGCGTCGTTCGCCCTGCTGGTCAGTGCCGCGCTGTAGCGACGTGACAGCACCGGTGCCCCCAGAGGCCACCGACGTATCCGCTGGATGTCGGGTTCGCGACACCGGAATGTCGCGCGAGAGGGGCAGGTTCCCGGGCAGCCCTCCCGCCTCGTACCGCGATGGCGCCGCGAGGCGGGCCCCATGAAAGAAGGACGGCCGAGAACGTGGCCATGCCCGATACCCTCCCCCTCCCCCTGCAACGGCACCCGCTGAACCGTCTGCGGCAGCTGCCCGTCCGCCGGATCATCTGCTTCGTCCCGTTCGTCCTGGTTGCCGTCTGGGCGGTCGGCAACTGGCCCCTCGTGGCCTCCGGCGTCAGCCGCCTCGGCGGCGCCGACATCAGCTGGCTGCTCATGGGCGCCGTCGTCACCGGACTGTGCTGGGTGGCGGCGTCCTGCGTACGCCAGGGAACCGTGGTGGAAAGGCTCCCCACCGGGCGCCTGCTCGCCTCGCAGTTCGCCGCCGGAGCCGCCAACCACTTGCTCCCGGCAGGACTTGGGGCGCATGTGGTCACCCTGCGCTTCCTTCGGGGCTGCGGCATTCCGCTGGACCGTTCGACGGCCGCGCTCGCCCTCTACAGCCTGGTCGAGGCGGTCGCCAGGATCGGACTGCTCCTCGGACTGGTGCTGGCCTTCCCCGACGCGCTGCGGCTCGACGAGCTCGTACCGCCGGGGAGTACGGTCCCGACGGCGCTCCTCGTCGCGGTCGCCGTGATCGGAGCGGCGGTGATCGTGCTGCTCTCGATACCGCGGCTGCGCCGCTTCGTCGCCGGATTCCTGCGTACCGCGCTGACCGACGCACGCGCCCTGCACAAGCGGCCCGCCCGGGCGCTGGCCCTGTGGGGCGGCGCGCTGGCCTTCCCGCTGCTGCAGGCAGCCGTGCTGGTGTGTGTCGCGCTTGCCCTTGAACTGCCGGTTTCGTGGCCGTACATCGTGATCGCCTATCTGGCGGCGAGCATCGCGGCCGGTTTCATTCCGGCTCCGGGCGGCATCGGCTCGGTCGAGCCCGCCCTGGCCGTCGCCCTCGTCACGGTCGGTGCGCCGCTCGTGGTCGCCACCGCGACGGTTCTCGGTTTCCGTTTCCTCACCGTATGGATGCCGCTGCTGCCGGGGGTTGCGGTGCTGGCCGCGCTGGTGAGGTGGCGGGTGCTCTGAGCCGTACGGACAGGCCTAGGCGCTTCGCGGTTGAAGGCATGGCCACCAGGCCGATGCCCGCCGCCGGCCAGGTGAGAGCGAGGGGGAGCACGACGAGGATGCCGATGGCCGCGATCCACTCGGCGACGGTGGCGTATGCGTGGCGCCAACGCGCCATGAAGGTGCACACGAGGGCGCAGGAGACTCAGCCCCTGCCGCCCGATGCGGGTCGTCGCATGGGTTGAGCGCGTGTGTCAGGCACCGGGTGCGCGGTACTCCACCTTCTGACGGGCCGCTTCGTCGATCTCGTCGGCCGTCAGCAGGACGACCGTGTTCGTGCGAACGCCACCGGCCGCCGAGGTGGCCAGGCCCATGGCCGCGGCGGAGGCGTTGCCCGGCAGGTCCGCGATGACGTAGACGTCCTCCTCGCCGAACGCCCAGTACATGGATTCGACCTGGCCTCCCAGGCCCTGAACCATGCGTTCGACGACCTTGCGGCGCGACGCGGCACCTTCCTTGAGCATGCCCTTCAGGCCGTCCACGGTCAGCGTGACTCTGAAAAGGTATTTCGACATCGGTCTCCGCCCTTCGGCATTGCCCCGATCTTTGCCCCTTACCCGAATTCTCCTCCGCCTCGCGTCCTCCGTCGCGGCGAAGGCTGCCCCGGTGCCAGAGCCGCGACCGGGATTCCGGAGACCGCGCGCCGGCTACCGTGCGGGGGCGGCGAGTTCACGCCCGCGGTAGAAGCCTTCCCGCTCCTCGACGACGTACGGGGCCATGGCTTCGTGCCGCCGCGTCTCCGCCTCGGAGGCCCGCCAGGAGTCGCATGCCTCCTTGGTGTCCCAGAACGACACCCCGGTGATCTCCCGGCCGTCCTCGCTCCAGTACGCGTAGGCGTAGCGCAGAGCCTGCGGATACGGATCCGGGCGCCAGGCGCTCTCGAACTCCTCCAACGCGCCGGGCTTGATGCGGCGCGTCGTCACCCAGACGAATAGCTCCTTCATCGCAGCCTCCTCCGGAACGCCCGGTTCGGCCTGACGGCGTCCTCTCCAAACCACCGTAGGTCGGCGCTGCCGCTCGCGCCTCCTCTCCGCGGAGCGGCTAGTGATGCGTGCTGACGTCGTCGCTCGTGGGCGCCGTCGTGGGTTCTCCGCGGCGTACGGAGCCGGGGGCGCGGGCGGCAGGGTGGTCGGCGCGGGCGGCGGAGGACAGCTGCCAGGGGACGCTGGTCACCATCACGCCGGGGGTGAACAGCAGGCGGCTCTTGAGCCACAGCGCCGACTGGTTGTGCAGCAGGTTCTCCCACCAGTGGCCGACGACGTACTCGGGGATGAAGACAGCGACCACGTCGCGCGGGCTCTCGCGCCGTATCGAGCGCACGTATTCCACCACCGACTTGGTGATCTCGCGGTAGGGGGAGTCGAGGACCGTGAGCGGGATGTCGATGCCGTAGTCCTCCCACTGCCGTTGGAGTGCGGTGGAGGCGTCGCGGTCGACCGCGACGGTGAGGGCTTCCAGCCGGTCGGGCCTGAAGGCGCGTGCGTAGGCCAGCGCCCGCAGGGTCGGTTTGTGGATGGTGGACACGAGCACGATGGCCAGCACCCGGGAAGGCCGGACCATCTCGCTGCGCGGGTCGGTGACCGCGAGTTCGGCCGCGACACTGTCGTAGTGGCGGCGGATTCCGCGCATCATCACGAACAGCACGACCGCCGCCAGCACCGCCAGCCACGCGCCCTGGGTGAACTTGGTGGCCAGCACGATGACCAGGACCAGGAAGGTGATGACCGCGCCGGTGGCGTTGATGACCCGCGCGACCTGATGGCGGCGGCGCATCGCCTGATCGGGCTCGGTGCGCAGCTCGCGGTTCCAGTGCCGGACCATGCCCGTCTGGGAGAGCGTGAAGGAGGTGAACACGCCCAGGATGTAGAGGTGGATGAGGCTGGTGACATTGGCCTTGTAGCCCCACAGCAGCAAACCGGCCACGATCGCCAGGGCCAGGATGCCGTTGGAGAACGCGAGCCGGTCGCCGCGGTTGTGCAACTGGCGTGGCAGATAGCGGTGCTGGGCGAGAATCGAGGCGAGCAGCGGGAAGCCGTTGAAGGCGGTGTTCGCGGCGAGGATCAGGACCAGGGCGGTGGCGGCCTGGATGAAGTAGAAGCCCACGCTGCTCTCGCCGCCGAAGACGGCGGCTGCCAGCTGCGCAATGACCGTGCGCTGCGTGTAGCCCTCGCAGTCGGTCAGCCCCGTCAGCCGGCAGGAGTCGTCGGTGATGTGCACCTTGGCCACGATGGCGAGCGTGGTGACGCCGACGAACATCGTGATGGCGATGATGCCCATCGCGGCCATGGTGGTCGCGGCGTTCTGGGACTTGGGCTTGCGGAAGGCGGGCACGCCGTTGGAGATCGCCTCCACGCCGGTCAGTGCCGTACAGCCGCTGGAGAACGCGCGCAGGACCAGCATCACCAGCGCGAGGCCCGCCAGGTTCGCGTCCCCGGGCTCCGCCTTGATGCCGTAGGCGGCGCTTTCGGCCACCGGCGCGTCACCCATCAGATAGCGGAACAGGCCGGTACCGACCATGATCAGTACGCCGCCGATGAACAGGTAGGTCGGGGCGGCGAACAGTTGGCCGGACTCGCGTACACCGCGCAGGTTCATCGCGGTCAGCAGGGCGACGAAGATCAGCGCCATCAGCACCCGCTCGTCGGCCAGTTCGGGCACCGCCGAGATGATGTTGTCGACGCCGGAGGCGACCGATACGGCCACCGTCATCACGTAGTCGACCAGCAGCGAGGCTGCGACCACCAGGCCGGCCGACGGGCCGATGTTCGTCGAGGCCACCTCGTACGATCCGCCGCCGCTCGGATAGGCGTGCACCACCTGGCGGTAGGACAGCACCACCACGGTCATCAGCACCACGACCGCGGCCGCGATCCAGGGCGTGAAATGCAGATACGCCAGGCCGCCAAGGGTGAGGACCAGCAGGATCTCCTGGGTGGCGTACGCCACCGAGGACAGTGGGTCGGAGGCGAAGATCGGCAGAGCGAGACGCTTGGGCAGCAGCGTCTCGCCCAGCTCCTCGCTGCGCCTTGCCCGGCCGATCACCAGCCGCTTGAGTATCCCGGTCACGTTGAGCACGGCGCGAGCGTAAGCCGCTCCACCGGCCGGAAAGCACCGTCAGAGGGGTCTGAGGGGATCAAGAACTCGTTAGGATTCCCCGAGGCTTCGGACAAATGGCGCAATTTCTCCGATGAGGGTGGCCGGCCGGCCGGAACCAGCCACGCTGGCCCGCGCGCTGGCCCGCCTCGCAAACGGCTGCGCGCCTCGAGCCGTTCCATCAGGTCGCCATCATTCGGCGCACGGTGCGTAGCGATGGCCCAGCTGGTGCCGAGCGGGACGGCAGCCGCCCAGACCCGGTCCAAGAGCGCGACCAGTCCGGCGACCGAGCCGGGGCCGGTGAGCCGCACCGCGCACTTGCGTGATTCCACGGCGGACGTACGCCGACCGCCGCCGATCTCGCCCAACTCCCGCTGTGTCGAGGGGAGAAGCAGGAGGCGTTGCGCCTCTACTCACCCGTATTCATCCGCGACGGCACGGGCCCGGGCCGCTCAGGCCGCCCCGGGCTCCTGCAACTGTGCGGCGGCCATCCTGGCGCGCCCCTTCTTCCCGGTCTGGATCGTGGACGTCATGAGCCCGGCCAGCACCACGAACGGCAGCACATTCGACACCCCGACCATCGTCCCGGTGTCGAGTGCGTACGTGAGCGCGATGCGCACCGCGGACTCCACCAGGAACGCCACGCCCCAGACGACCGTCAGCCGTCGCTGGCTGCTGCGGAAGCCGGGATACGCGTCCCAGGAGCCGTTCCAGCGCGCGATTCCCTCCGCGGTCCCGTCGGTCGCGAACTTCCGGCCGAAGTAGAACATCATCGGCCGCGCCAGCAGCAGCGATCCCAGGAACGCCAGCCCCAGCAGGCCGGTCAGCGCGGAGTCCTTGACGAAGACGAGCTTCTCGCTCTTGAAGGCGAACGCGCTCACGGCGCTCAGCAGCACCTCGGAGTGCAGGCCCCGGGGATCGTAGAAGATCAACTTCCCGCAGAAGCCGGCTTTGCTCATGCTTTGCGGCCTCCCCGCCCAAACCATGAGGTCCGCAGCGCGAACGAGCCGGACGCCTGGCGGGATCCTGCCGGTTTGCCCCGGCGCTGCGCCACCGTCGCTAGGGTTCCTCCGACCTGCAAAAAATGCCCTCCACGAGGGAGGGCCGTGCATCGGTCGGGAAGAGTGCCCCCGGCAGGACTCGAACCTGCGGCCAAGCGCTTAGAAGGCGCCTGCTCTATCCACTGAGCTACGGGGGCCGAATGGTGGCCTCGGTGGCCTGGAGCCCACGTCGGGTGGTCCGTGACCTTGCCGGGGACAAGGATAGGGCTCCGATCGCCTTGACCCCGTTGCTTCACCTGCGTGGCACGATGTGGAGGTTCAGTGAAGCGAACCGATAATCGCAGGCAGGCGCGATTCACGCACCGCTTTTAGCGCCTCGCGTCTCGGGTGTTGTGCACTCGTTATGCCTGCGCCCCACTCGCCCCATGTGTCCCGTCTGTCCGACCGGCGCGCAGGGAGGGCTATACGCTTCAAAAAGCCACTTAAATTGGGCATTCTTCGCATGTGGTGACCTTGGATGCACGGCCTCAGCTGATCGACGCACTCTCCGCCCTCCGCGACCGTGTCGCCGCCGTGCGTCTCCCTCTTCCCCTTCCTGGCGCCCCGCGCGCTCGGCAGACGCGTACCGAGCTGCTCGCACAGCTCGACGACTATCTCGTGCCCCGGCTCAAGGAGCCCGAAGCGCCGCTTCTCGCCGTCGTCGGCGGATCCACCGGAGCCGGGAAGTCGACCCTCGTCAACTCCCTTGTGGGGCGGCAGGTCAGCGAGGCCGGGGTGCTGCGGCCCACCACCCGTACGCCGGTGCTCGTGTGCCATCCCGACGACCACCACTGGTTCACGGGAATGCGGGTCCTGCCGCACCTCACCCGCGTATGGCTCCCCCAGCAGGACGAGACCGAAGGGGAACAGGACGGTACAGGCGAGGCGGCCGACGCGCAGAACTCCCTGCGGATCGAGACCGCCGCCGGCCTCCCCCGGGGGCTCGCGCTGCTCGACGCGCCCGACATCGACTCGCTCGTCGTCGAGAACCGGCTGCTGGCCGCCGAGTTGATCTGCGCCGCCGATGTGTGGGTGATGGTGACGACGGCCTCGCGGTACGCGGACGCGGTCCCCTGGCATCTGCTGCGTACCGCCAAGGAGTACGACGCCACGCTGGTCACCGTGCTCGACCGGGTGCCCCACCAGGTCGTCGCGGAGGTCTCGCGCCAGTACGCCGCCCTGCTGACCAAGGCCGGACTCGGTGAGGTGCCGCGGTTCACGATCCCGGAGCTGCCCGAGTCGGCGGGCGGCGGCAACGGGCTGCTGCCCACCACTGCCGTCGCCCCCCTCTTCGCCTGGCTGGCCCACCGGGCGCAGGATCCGGCGGCCCGCCAGCAGGCACTGGCACGTACCGCGTCGGGCGTGATCGATTCGCTCAACGCCCGGATGCCGGAACTCGCGGCCGCGGTGGCGGGGCAGTACGCGGCGGCCGTACGGCTCACCGGCGCGGTCGAGGACGCGTACGACAAGGAGCGCGAGCGGGTACGCGGACAGCTCCGGAGCGGTGCGGTCCTCGCGGGCGACGCGCGGACGCGCTGGCGGGGCTTTCCACGCGACAGCTCCGCGGGCGAGTTGCTGGACGCGCTGGTCGGCAGCCTGTCCGCGCTGCTGCAGTGCGCCGTCGCCGCCGCCGACGAACGCGTCCAGGACGCCTGGCGGCGCGAGCCCGCCGCGGAGGCCGTCCTCGCTCGGGGAGGGCGGCCGGATCTGGAGTCGGCGGAACGGATCGGGATCGCCGTGCGCCGCTGGCGGCGGGAGCTGGAGGAGCTCGCCGACGAAGAGGTACGCCGGCTGGAGCTGAATCTCCCGCCCGACGCCGAAACCGTGGCCGCACTGATCGCGGCCGCACTGCTCGGCGGCAGGCGCGCACGCGGAGCTGGGGAGCGGCTCGCCGAACGGATCGGCGCCAAGGGCGCGCTGCGACTGCGTGACAAGGGCGGCGAGCTCATGGCGACGTACATCGACGGCGTACTGCACGGCGAACGCGACCGTCGGCTGGCACCCCTGGACGCACTCGAAGTGACCCCCGAGCCGCAGGCCGAACTGATCGCCGCGCTGTCCGTACTGCAGAAGGAGAGGTGACGGTGTTGACCGCCATCACTGACGACGAGAACGAGGCCGCGGACCGCTGGGACGACGGGCTGATCGCCCGGCGCGCGGGCGGGCGCGACGACGGCGGGCTGCGGGATGAGGAGACCGGGGAGGGGACCGAGGAGGAGGTGGGTGAGGAGCACGTCCCGATCGGCGGGGCGTACGTCGGGCCGCTTCGGGTACGCCTCGACGCCCTGCGCGAACTCATCGGCCTGTCACGGACCCGGCTGGACGGGCAGACACTCGCCGAGGCAGGACGTGTCCTCGACGAGGCGGCCGCCCGTCAGCGGCTCTCCTCGCGGCACACCGTCGTCGCCATCGCGGGCGCCACGGGCAGTGGCAAGTCGACGCTCTTCAACGCACTGGCCCAGGTGCCGATCTCGGAGACCGGACTGCGCAGGCCCACCACCACAGGACCGATCGCCTGCACCTGGTCGGAGGGTGCCGCCGGGCTGCTCGACCGGCTCGCCATCCCGCCCCGGCTGCGGCGCAGACCCCTGGCGGGCGGCGCCGAGGAGCTGTCCGGGCTGGTGCTCGTCGATCTGCCCGACCACGACTCGGCACTGGTCCGCCACCGGGAGCAGGTGGACCGGGTGCTGGCACTGGTGGACGCGGTGATCTGGGTCGTCGACCCGGAGAAGTACGCGGACGCAGCCCTGCACGAGCGGTATTTGCGGCCGCTCGCCGGGCATGCGGAGATCACCTTCGTGGTGCTCAATCAGGTGGACCGGCTGCCCGGCGAGGCCGCCGACCAGGTGCTCGACGATCTGCGCCGCCTCCTGGACGAGGACGGCATGGCGCTCGGCGAACACGGCGAACCCGGCGCAACCGTGCTCCCGCTCTCCGCGCTGACCGGGGAAGGCGTCGAGGAACTGCGGGAGATGATCGGTACGTTCGTACAGGAGCGCACTGCTCCGGCCCGGCGCCTGTCCGCCGATGTGGAGGCCGCCGCGGCCAAGCTGCGTGCGGTGTACGTGGCCGACGGCAGGACCGGACTGAGCGAACGCTCGCGCGAGGACTTCGCCGCCCGGCTCGCCGAGGCGATCGGTGCCAAGGCGGCCGGTGAGACGGCGGAGCGCGAGTGGCGCAGGAACGCCGGGCGGGCGTGCGGGACGCCCTGGCTGCGGCTGTGGCGCTGGTACGAGGGCACGCGCACGCCGGGCAGCGGGGCGCCGGAGGCCGCGGAGCCGGTGGAGGAGGAGCTCACGGCGCGCCAACGGGTCGAACAGGCTGTGCGTACGGTCGCGGACGAGGCGGCCGCCGGGTTGCCCGCGCCCTGGGCGCAGGCGGTGCGCGAGGCGGCGGTGCGCGGGGCCGAGGGGCTGCCCGAGGCGCTGGACGAGCTGGCGACGCGGGAGGCGGCGGCAACGAGCGAACGGCCCCTGCGACCGAAGTGGTGGCCGGCCGCGGTACTGGCACAGGCATCGATGACGCTGCTTCAGATCTACGGCGGGCTATGGCTGGTGGGGCAGATCATCGGCGTCCTGGAGCCGGGGCTGCTGACACCGGCGATGCTGATGCTCGCCGGGATCGTGGGCGGGCCGCTGGTGGAGTGGGCGTGCGGGGCGGCCGTACGGGGGCCGGCGCGGCGGTACGGACAGGACGCCGAGCGGCGGCTGCGGGAGGCGGCGGCCGGGTGCGGGCGGGCGAGGGTGCTCGACCCGATCGCGGGGGAGCTCATGCGCTACCGCGAGGTGCGGGAGCAGTACTCGACGGTGTCGTCGGGGAAGGCGGGGGCTGCCGTGGCGGTTCCGGGGGGCGGTTCGGGAAGCGGGCCTGGGGGCGGGTCTGTATGGCTTCAGCGGTGACTGGGGCGAGGGGGGTGAGGGGGTTTTCCACAGAGGGGCTCTCGTCCACAGGCGTCAGCGGGTTCTTCCCGTCCGGTCCAGCATGGAGATCGGTCAGGACAACCGGACGGGGAGGTGGCTGTCGTGAACGACACGATGGTGACGGTGGTGGGCAATGTCGCCACGAATGTGGAGTACCGGGAATCAGTGGCAGGAGGCATGGCGCGATTCCGATTCGCTGTCACATCGAGGCGATGGGACAAGCAGAGCGGAAGCTGGACGGACGGGCACACCAGCTTCTACACGGTTTTCGCCTGGCGGTCGCTCGCCGTAAATCTGGCCGGGTCGGTCTCCGTGGGGGAACCGCTTCTTGTTCATGGGCGGTTGAAGGTGCGCGAAGAGGAGCGGGACGGGCAGCGCAGGACATCGGTGGAGATCGACGCGGTGGCGGTGGGCCACGATCTGACGCGTGGGACCTCGGCATTCCGGCGCGTGGTGAAGGCCGAACCAAATCTGACGGACCGTCCGGCGGAGCGCACCGGCCGGCGATCCGAGGAGGTCGGGGCGGCACCGGTAGCCGTGCCCTGACCAGGAGTTGTGGAGATTTGTCGTTTCAGGAACGGGGATTCGGCGATGGCGACAGAGGCGACGATAACGATTCCGAGTCGGAATGGTTGTCTGACGGTATGACGGGGGACTGGGGTGCACGGCATCCATAGGATTTCGGCGTACCACGGGGCACTTGAGTCTGCAGGCGAGGCACTCCCCCCACGCGTCACACGCGAATAGGGCCTCGCCCGGAGGGGAATTCTGTGTTTGCTGTGTTCTCTGCGTCGGTCGGACGCAGGCGGAGCGCTGCTCGTCGTCTTACTGCCGCGGCTTTGCTGTCGGGCCTCATCGCGACCGGCTCCATGGCCGCCGCGGGCCCGGCCGCCGCCGACGACGACGTCCAGCACCAGGGTGGCGCGGTTGCCACTCTCGACGGGCTGAAGACCTTTGACCGGGCCGTGCTCCGCACGAACGGCAAGAAGCACGAAATCCCCGCCGGGGTCTTCGAGATGACCGTCGACGGTGGCGGCCGGCTGAAGACGTACTGCATCGACATCCACAACCCGACCCAGGACCAGGCGAAGTACCTCGAGACCCCCTGGAACCAGACGTCGCTGGGCACCAACAAGGACGCGGGCAAGATCCGGTGGATCCTGCAGCACTCCTACCCCCAGGTCGACGACCTGGCGGCGCTGGCCAAGTCGGCGGGCACCGGGCCGCTCTCGGAGAGGACCGCGGCGGCCGGCACCCAGGTGGCCATCTGGCGCTACTCGGACGGCGCGGACGTCGACGCGCTCGACCCCGCCGCGGAGAAGCTCGCGGACTGGCTGGAGGTCAAGGCCCAGAACGTGGCGGAGCCGAAGGCCTCGCTCAGCCTGGAGCCGAACGCCGTCTCCGGCAAGGCGGGCGGACGGCTCGGCCCGGTCACGGTCCGCACCGATGCCGGGCAGGTCGCCGTGAGCCCGCCGGCCGACGCGGCAGCCAGCGGGATCAAGATCACCGACGTAGCTGGGAAGCCCCTCACCGCGGTCGTCAACGGCGCTCAGCTGTACTTCGACGTGCCGGCGGGTGCCGTCGACGGCTCGGCGACCCTGACGGCGCAGGCCACCACCTCCGTGCCGGTGGGCCGTGCCTTCGCGGGTGCGACCAAGAGCCAGACCCAGATCCTGGCCGGCTCCAGCGAGTCAACGGTCTCCGCGACCGCGACGGCGACCTGGGCGAAGGCGGGCGCGATTCCGGCGCTGTCGGCGAAGAAGAACTGCGCCAAGGGCGGCGTGGACATCAGCGCGACCAACAAGGGCGACGCGCCGTTCAGCTTCGAGCTGATGGGCTTCAAGCACACGATCCCGGCCGGGGCGTCCCGGACGGTCACCATCCCGGTCGCCGAGGACCAGGCGTACGACTTCACCATCACCGGGCCCGAAGGCTTCAGCAAGACCTTCAAGGGCGTGCTGGACTGCAAGACCACCGGCGCCTCGGGCTCCGAGGATACCCCCTCGTCCCAGCCCAGCCCGGCCTCTGCCGGTGGCACCTCCAGCGGCCTTGAGGGCGACCTCGCCGAGACGGGCAGCTCCAGTGCCACCCCGATGATCGCGGGTATCGCGATCGCGCTGGTCGTGATCGGCGGCGGCGCGGTCTTCTTCCTCCGCAAGAAGAAGGAGACGCCCACCGAGGAGTGAGCGCCCCCTCGCGCAACGTGACACTGCGCCGAGACGGCCCCCGGTACGCCTGTGCGCACCGGGGCCGTTTCGTCGGTGCCGGTCCTGTGCCGGTGGCCGGACCGAAGCAAGGGCCCCCGACCTACCGGTTTCCGTCGAGGGATGGACGTACGGCAAGATGGGGTGTATCTGCCCACCCTCTTCTTGCCGGACGGTTTCTCTTGGCTGAGTACATCTACACGATGCGCAAGACGCGCAAGGCGCACGGCGACAAGGTCATCCTCGATGACGTGACGCTGAGCTTCCTGCCCGGTGCGAAGATCGGTGTGGTCGGCCCCAACGGCGCCGGTAAGTCCACCGTGCTGAAGATCATGGCCGGTCTGGAGCAGCCCTCCAACGGTGACGCGTTCCTCTCGCCCGGCTACACCGTCGGCATCCTGCTGCAGGAGCCGCCGCTGGACGAGTCCAAGACGGTTCTGGAGAACGTCGAGGACGGCGTTGCCGCGATCAAGGGCAAGCTCGACCGGTTCAACGAGATCGCCGAGCAGATGGCGACCGAGTACACCGACGCGCTGATGGAAGAGATGGGCAAGCTCCAGGAGGAGCTCGACCACGCCAACGCCTGGGACCTCGACGCCCAGCTCGAGCAGGCCATGGACGCGCTCGGCTGCCCGCCCGGGGACTGGCCCGTCACCACCCTCTCCGGTGGTGAGAAGCGCCGCGTCGCCCTGTGCAAGCTGCTGCTCGAAGCCCCCGACCTGCTGCTCCTCGACGAGCCCACCAACCACCTGGACGCCGAGTCCGTGCAGTGGCTGGAGGCGCACCTCGCCAAGTACCCCGGCACCGTCGTCGCCATCACCCACGACCGGTACTTCCTCGACAACGTCGCCGAGTGGATCCTCGAGCTCGACCGCGGCCGCGCCCACCCCTACGAGGGCAACTACTCCACCTACCTGGAGAACAAGGCCTCCCGCCTCAAGGTCGAGGGCGCCAAGGACGCGAAGCGCCAGAAGCGTCTGAAGGAAGAGCTCGAGTGGGTCCGCTCCAACGCGAAGGGGCGGCAGGCCAAGTCCAAGGCCCGTCTGGCCCGTTACGAGGAGATGGCCGCCGAGGCCGACAAGATGCGGAAGCTGGACTTCGAGGAGATCCAGATCCCGCCGGGCCCGCGTCTGGGCTCCGTCGTCGTCGAGGTCGAGAACCTCACCAAGGCCTTCGGCGACAAGGTCCTGATCGACGGCCTGAGCTTCACCCTGCCGCGTAACGGCATCGTCGGCGTCATCGGCCCCAACGGCGCCGGCAAGACCACGCTCTTCAAGATGATCCAGGGTCTGGAAGAGGCCGACTCCGGTGTGATCAAGGTCGGCGAGACCGTCAAGATCTCCTACGTCGACCAGAGCCGCGCCAACATCGACCCCAAGAAGACCCTGTGGGCCGTTGTCTCCGACGAGCTCGACTACATCAACGTCGGACAGGTCGAGATGCCGTCCCGCGCCTATGTCTCGGCGTTCGGCTTCAAGGGACCGGACCAGCAGAAGCCGGCCGGCGTCCTGTCCGGTGGTGAGCGCAACCGCCTCAACCTGGCGCTGACCCTCAAGCAGGGCGGCAACCTGCTGCTCCTCGACGAGCCCACCAACGACCTCGACGTCGAGACGCTCTCCTCCCTGGAGAACGCCCTGCTCGAGTTCCCCGGTGCGGCCGTGGTCGTCTCCCACGACCGCTGGTTCCTCGACCGCGTCGCCACGCACATCCTGGCGTACGAGGGCGACTCCAAGTGGTTCTGGTTCGAGGGCAACTTCGACTCGTACGAGAAGAACAAGGTCGAGCGCCTCGGCCCGGACGCGGCCCGTCCGCACCGTGCCACCTACAAGAAGCTCACCCGGGGCTGAGTCGCACATGGCCCGCTACATCTACCGCTGTCCCCTCCGCTGGTCGGACATGGATGCCTTCGGGCATGTCAACAACACGGTCTTCCTACGGTACCTGGAAGAGGCGCGGATCGACTTCATGTTCCGGCTGGCGCCGGGGGACGGGTCGCCGTCCTTCTCGGGCGGGTCCGTCGTGGCCCGCCACGAGATCGACTACAAGCGGCCGCTGGTCCACCGGCACGAGCCGGTGATCATCGAGCTGTGGGTGACGAAGATAAGCGCGGCGTCGCTGACCATCGCGTACGAGGTCAAGGACGCGGAGGGCCCTTCGGACGTCTATGTGCGGGCCTCGACCATCGTCGTGCCCTACGACCTCGCCGCCGAGCGTCCGCGCCGGATCAGCGCGGAGGAGAAGTCCTTCCTCCTGAAGTACATGGACGACGCCGGCGAGGGTGCTCTCGCCGCATGAGCGTGCCCGTGCAGAGTCTGCACTTCGCCGACGCGAGGGAGGCGGAGGATCTCGCCGCCTTCCTCGCCCGGCTGATCCACTACGACCGCGCCGCCGCCGTCCGCCTTCAGGCCGGTGGTGGCGCGCTCGCCGTTTTCGGGCGCCCGCCCTCCTTCGAGGTGCTCGCGATCCGTACGGCACGGCTCGACGACGCCGCCGAGCTGGATGTCACCGTCTCGGCGGGTGAGCTTCTGGAGTCCCTGGGCGGTGAGGGCGGCGCGGAGTTCACCGTGCCCGCGCCGGTCACCGGGCCGCCGTGGGCCGGAGTGCTGCCGCCGCGCGGCGGCTGGCGGGAGCTGCCCGGACTGCCCGAAGTGACCGCGATGCGCGGAGCCGTCGCCGCCGCGGTCGCCGAATTCCGCACCCGCGACGAGCAGTTGCCCGCCGAGCGCCGCACCCGCGCCGAGCGGGACGGGATCGGCCGCGAGATCTGGTCGCGCACCGTCGGCACCACCGGGCTGCCGCTGCGCGCCGTGCACGCCGCCCAGTCGCTCGGCTTTTTGCGCCCGGGAGTTCCGGTCGCCCTGCTGTCCACGGGGGCCTGGCTCAGATTGCGTACGCCCTTCGGGTCGATCGTCGTACGCACGCATGGCCTCGGCGGACTGACGGTCACGCCCACCCGGCACGGCTGACACCCGCAGCGGACACGCCCTAGTCCGCCGCGTTCACCATGGAGGCCGCGGCATAGGTGAGGTAGTCCCACAGCTGCCGCTGGTGCGCCTCTGAGAGTCCGAGCTCGTCCACGGCCGTACGCATGTGCTTCAGCCAGGCGTCGTGTGCGGCCCGGTCGACGGTGAACGGCGCGTGCCGCATCCGCAGCCGCGGGTGGCCGCGGTTGTCGCTGTAGGTGCGAGGCCCGCCCCAGTACTGGATCAGGAACAGGGTGAGCCGCTCCTCGGCCGGACCCAGATCCTCCTCCGGGTACATCGGCCGCAGCAGCGGGTCCTCGGCAACGCCCTGGTAGAAACGGTGGACGAGACGCCGGAAGGTCTCCTCGCCACCGATCTGCTCGTAGAACGTCTGCTCCTCAAGGGTGCCGCGCGGAATCTCAGTCACGCCTCCATGGTCTCAGACGCGCCGGCCGAGGACCGAGGGCCTAGGACCACTCACCATCGGGTGCTCGCCTCGGCGGCGGCCGCGCAGGAGAGTGGAGGCATGGGTACGGAGCTTGAACGGTTCGCCGAGCCAGCGGCCGAGGCGCGGCGCTCGATGGTACGGACGATCATGGCCGACGGAGGGCTGACCGATCCGGCCTGGCGGGCGGCGTTCGAGGACGTGCCGCGGCATCTGTTCGTGCCGTACTACTTCGTGAGCCGGGGATACGCCCCGAGCGACGGCGTCGGCAAGGGCGCGTACGAGCGGCTGTGGTGCGAGGACCCCGATCCGCAGCGGCGGGCCCGCTGGCTGCGGGGTGCCTATGCCGACGGCCCGCTCGCGACGCGGGTGCGCGACGGGCAGCTGATCTCCTCCAGCAGCCAGCCCTCGCTGATGGCACGGATGCTTCAGGAGCTGGAGGTGCGCGAGGGGCATGCCGTCCTGGAGATCGGCGCGGGCACCGGCTACAACGCCGCCCTGCTCGCCCACCGTCTCGGCGACGAGCTGGTGACGACCATCGACGTGGACCCGGAGATCACCGAGTCGGCGCGCTCACATCTGGCCGCCGCGGGCTACCACCCGGCTGTGATCACCGGCGACGGCGCGCGCGGCTGCCCCGAACGCGCACCCTTCGACCGCATCATCGCGACCTGCACCCTGCCGTCCGTTCCCTTCGACTGGCTGCCGCAGTGCAGGCCGGGGGCGCGGATCCTGGCGCCGCTGTCCACCGGTCTGATCGCCCTGCGGGTGCACGACGACAGCAGCGGCCGCACCGCGGAGGGGCGCTTTCTGCGGACGGCCGCCTACTTCGTGCCGCTGCGCGGCGGCGCGGCCGCACGGGAGGGGCACAGCGGCGGGCTGCCGAGGCGCGCGATAGAGAACGAGCTGTTCCGTTTCCTGCTGACGCTGACCGCGGGCAGCCTCGACCCGCACGAGGCATTGTCGCTGTGGGAGCGCGAGCGGCGCCCGCAGCGGGACCGCTTCGGGGTCACGGTCAGCGGACACCACCAGTGGGCCTGGCTGGACGACCCCGAGGGGCCGTACGCCTGGCCCCTCGGGGCGTCCCACACGCCCTAGGGCCTGTCGTTTGGATCTTGCCGGGCTCGCGTGCCCTGGCACGCTCGCTCGCTGCGTTGTCGTCGGTCGCCGACGCTCCGCGTCGGCTCTCCCCCTGCCTTCGGCGGGGGGACCCCCATCCTCCGGCCTGCGATCGCACGCACCAGACCCCGCTCACTGATCCGGCCTGATCCAAACGACAGGCCCTAGCCCCGGCGGACCGTGATCGTCGTCCAGGCTCCGACATGGACCCGGTCGCCGTCGTTCAGCGGGATCGGGACATAGGGCTGGATCGGGTCCTCGGCGCCGTTGAGCGTGGTGCCGTTGGTGGAGTTCTGGTCGACGACCGCCCACGAGCCGTCGGGCTGCTGCACCAGCACCGCGTGCTGATGCGAGACACCCGGGTCCTCCGGAGGCACGGAGAGATCGATGTCGGGGGACTCGCCGGTGGAGTGCCGGCGGCGGCCGATGGTGATCTGGTTGCCGACGAGGGGGAGCTGCTGCTCGGGGGAGTACGCGGGCAGGTTGAGGCCGCTCGCGTCCGGGCCGCTGCGCTGCATCATCGCCAGGAAGTACTCACGGTCGGGCGCGATGACGGCCGTCCAGCCCGCGGGCGCCGCCTGCTGGTACGGGGGCGGAGCCTGCTGACCCTGCGGCGGGCCGGGATGCTGGGTGTACTGCGGCTGCATCGGCTGCTGATGCTGCTGGAACGGGTGCGGCTGCTGCGGGGCCTGAGGCTGCTGCGGTGCCTGCGTCTGCGAGGGCGGAGGCAGCATCCAGTCGTCCCCGCCGCCCGTGTGCTGGGGCCCCGGCGGCGCGGGAGGTGCGGGCTGCTGATACGCGGGCGGCGCGGGCGGGCCCGGTTGCTGCTGGAAGGCCTGCGGCACCGGCGGCGGCCCCTGCTGCTGGAAGCCCTGCGGCGGCTGCTGCTGCGACGGCGGCTCGTTCGTCAGCGGCTCGGCGGGCCGGTTCATCTGCGAGGGCCGCGAGCTCTGGTAGTCGTACGGGTCGTGCTGCTGCGGCGCGGGCGCCTGCTGCGCCTGGAAGCCCGGCGGCAGGTTCAGCCCGCCGACCGGCTGCGGGGGCGGAGCCAGCGGGGTGTACGAGGTCGCCGTGTGCGTGAGGAAGTTGTACCGGCACTCCTCGCAGAACGGGGCCATGGCCTCGCGCGGTGTGCGGCACTGCGGGCAGAGCTCGGCGTGGGCGGTGGCGTTCGGGACACCGGAGCCGGGACCCGGGCCGGGGTAGCCGTAGGCGGGCGGTGGCGGCGGTGGAGGCGGCGGCATGGCACCCGCGGGAGCGCCAGGACCGGCCATGCGGTGGCCACAGACCTCGCACCAGTCGTCGGAACCCGACTGGTGTCCGTTCGGGCAGGTCGGCATGTCGGCGCTTCCCCCTCTCCTCGTCCGGCCCGGGGGCCGTTTCACATCGGTGAATCTGGGTGTCTCTGGCTGGCTACTTCTTCACACGAACCGTCTTGGTGGAGCGCGTTTCGAGGGTCATCTCGTCCGCCTCCGCGACCTTCGCCTTCAGTCGCACAGTACCCGTCGCCGCATCGACGACGTCCACCACCTTCGAAAGCAGTTTCGCAGTGTCCGCGTTCCCCGAGTCCGCCGCGAGCTGCACCGCACGGCCGAGCTTCGCGGTCGCGCCGTCGATGTCGCCCGACTTGCGGGCATCCAGCCCCTGTTGGATGACTTGTGCCAGTTCGGCCTGGCCCGTGTAGTGCGCGACCTGCGGGTTGATCGAGGTGGACGCCACCATGTCGTCCGTCCACACCGCGCGTACGAGCCCCTGCGACAGCACCTGCGGAGCGCCGCCGTCCGCGGCCGGAATGATCAGCGAGACGCGGGCGGCAAGCATCTCCTGGCCCACGCTCGCCTCCGGCACCTGGACGCACACGTGATAGTCGCGGGACTCGTCGCCCCAGGATCCCGTGGGGTAGTCCCCGGCCCGCGGACCCGCCTCCGTGCGCCGCCCGGTCAACTCCTCGACCGTCGGCGCCACTTGCTTGATGAACTTGATCTCCACGCCGACGGGCGTCCACAGCCGCAGCGCCACGTCCGCGACCTCCTTGCCCATCGCGTTCTCCATCATGCTCGTGAAGTCCGCGGCCAGCTCGGCCGGGTTCGCGACGATGTCCGCCGTGCCGAGCAGCGCGGAGGCGATTCCGGTGACCTCCTTGACCTCCCAGTCGGTCCCGACGCCGCGGGCGTCGCAGGTGAAGCGGCCCCCGGCCGCGTCGAGCGTGGCCCGCAGATCCTCCGGCGCCTCGTGCTCGTTACGGCCGTCGGTGAGCAGGATGCCGTGCCGGATCGCGACATCGGAGGTGGCGAGCAGCCGGTCGGCCAGCCGCAGCCAGGTGCCGATCGCGGTGCCGCCGCCCGCGGTGAGCCGCCGCAGGGCGTCCTTGGCCTGGGCGCGGGTCGCCGGATCGGCGACGGCGAGCTTTCCGCCGCCGGGGAAGACCTCGGCGGCCACATGCGTGCCCGCGACCACCGCGAACGCGACGCCGTCGCGCAGGGTGTCGATGGCGGCGGCAGTGGCATCACGGGCATTGCGCATCTTGGTCGGCGGGTAGTCCATCGAGCCGGAACAGTCGACCATGATCACTACGGCCGCGCTCGGCGCCTGCCCAGGTATGGCGGTGGGGGAGGGCGTGGCGCCCGTGAGCGGAGCCCCGCCGCTGGTGCCGCCTCCGGTGGAGGTGACGGTGACGATCGCGTTCACCTCGCGGCCGCCCTCGGGCAGGTATTCGTTCTGGTACACCTCGACGGAGAACTGCGGCACCTGGGACTTGGAGAAAACAGCCATCTGAATCGGCTCCTTGAGGCTCCGCTCGGGCAGGGTTGGTCAGAATCGGTCAGCGAGTAATGGCATGAAGGTCCGCAAGCCGCGGACAAAAGGGGGCTCAAGCCTTGTTGTAGGCCGATCCTGCCCCTTGCTGCGGCACGGCGAACGGCAGGACAGCCACTGTTACGTTGTCGTGGCCCCCGCCGTCCAGGGCATGACCGACCAGAACCTGCGCACTGTGCAGCGGCCGGTCCGCCGCATCGGCGGGGATCGCCCGGGCCATGTCCTCGGCGCCCTCGGCGTAGTTCCACAGACCGTCCGTACAGACCACGACCACACCGGAACGGTCCGGCTTGAAGGACGCGGTGTGCGGCTCCAGTTCGTACGCGTCGGCTCCCAGCCAGCCCGTGATGGCGTGGGCGCGCTCGTCCGCGTACGCCTCGGCCTCGCTCATCAGGCCCGCCGCCACCATCTGGGCGGCCCAGGAGTCGTCCTCGGTGAGCCGGGCGGGCGGGCCGCTGCGGTCCTCGGGCACCCAGTACGCCCGGCTGTCGCCGACCCAGCCGACGACCAGCAGACCGCCGGCCGCGACCGCGCCGACGATCGTGCACGCGGGCGCGTTCTGGTGGCGGTGCGGGTCGTGCTCCATCGCCTCGCCCTCACCGGCGTCGGTGGCAAGGGAGTTGACCGCGTCCGCGGCTGCGACGATCGCCTCGTGCATGGCCTGCTGAGGGTGCGTGCCGCGCGGCAGGGTCTCCAGCAGCAGCTCGTTGGCGGCGCTCGCCGCGGCCTCGGAGGCCTCGTCGGGGCGGGTCGCCGATGACACGCCATCGCAGACGATCGCGACGACGGCCGGTGAGCCGTCGGGCAGAGCCGTGCAGGAGACCGCGAACGAGTCCTCGTTGCGGTGGTGGCGCAGTCCGCGGTCGCTGACCGCGGCGACCGAGCCGAGCTCACGCTCCATGTGGTCGCGCTCGCGGGGCTGGGCGTGCCCGCAGTTCTCGCAGTAGCCGTCGGTGTCGACATGACCGGCGCGGCAGGCCACGCAGAGCTTGGTGCCGGACGGGGCAGTTACGGGATCCACGGCGCGCGGGTCGGCGGCGCCGGCGGGGGCCGCCTCGGGTTCGGGTGCGGGCAGCTCGAAGTCGCCACTGGGCGAGACGCTGGGCGCGGCGTTGGGCGCGGCGTTGGGCGAGGCCTTGGGCGCGGTGGCTTGGACAGGGACGACGGGGACATCGGGCGACGCCTCATGGCCCGGCCGGTTGTCGTACCGTACGGCCGCCGGGGCGGCCAGCGGGCCGCCGCCCGAGTCCGTGCCCGGCAGATCGCCGGGCCGGTGCGTGGGCGCCGGGGTACCCGCACTGTCCGTGCCGGTCGCCGCCGGCCAGCGGACCGCCGTACCGATGGCGATGGTCGGGTGGTCGTCCGGCTGCTCGGGCACGGCCGAGAGGTCGTATCCGCACGCACCGCAAAAGAGGTCACCCGTGTCCAGCGGCTCGTCGCAGCTTGGGCAGGTCGACCCCGCGGCCGGCTGGTGCATCTGCGAGGTCATCAATCACACCCACGTCCGGGGGCGGAAGCGGTTGGCCCGCTCCACCAGGTCGATCCGCTCCTCGCCGCGCTGGGCGAGCCGGGCGAGTACCCGGTAGGAGCGTTCCAGCCCGAAGCGCAGGCCGCGCTCGTCCAGTTCGCTGCCGAGCAGCACTGTCGGCGTGCTGTGCGCCGCCGCGTGCGGTGCGCTCGGCGCATGCGGTGCGTTCTGTACGGACGGAGGGGCTCCGGGACTACCGGAGAGTACCCAGTCCAGGGCCGTGCCGAGTACTTCTGTCGACAACTGTTCGCGGCGTACCGCGTCCAGACCGAAGTCCTTCAGGCCGTCCACCTGCGCAGCTGCGGCCAACAGGTCGCCGATCAGCGGCTCGTGCACGGCGCGTCGCCGCAGCCTCGCCCGCACGGCGGCCACGCGCGCCGCCGTGTAGTGGATCGACGCCTCCGGCACCGACTCCAGAGTCCGTACGGCTCCGGCCCGGTCGCCCGCCGCGAGCTGCACCCGCGCGAGGCCGAAGGCGGCGCTGACATAGCTCGGGTCGGTCGTCCACACCAGGCGGTAGTACTCCGCGGCGTTGTCCAGCTGGCCGAGCACCTCGGCGCAGACGCCCAGCGCGAGCTTGGGCGCGGGCTCGCCGGGGAACGCGTCGTAGATCGCGTCGAAGGAGAGCGCAGCGACCTCGTTCTCCCCGGTCACCAGGGAGGTGAGGCCGCGGTACCAGACGACCCGCCAGTCGTCGGGGTACTGGCCCTCCAGGGTCGCGAGCGCCTTGCTCGCGGAGTCCAGTTCACCCATCTCCAGGCGGGCGCGCAGCTCACGCAGCCGGGTCTCCGGGGAGGCGGCGGAGGCGGAGTGCAGCGCGGCGATCAGCTCGGCGGGGGCCGAAGCCATGAGACCGGCGAGGAAACCGGCGTTGGGGTCGTTCGGGTCGACGCGCGGCACGGGCAGGGCGAGTGAGGTCGCGCGGGCGTCGAGCGTGGCGAGGTGGGGCGCGAGCGGGTAGGCGCCTGCGGCCCCTCCGCCCACGATCCCGGCACCCGGTGCGGGCGTCCCGCCCATGTTGCTGGGCCCGCCGATGCCGTATCCGGCGCCCGAGACGCCCAGTTGGGGCGCACTCTCGCCCACACGCGCCCCGGGCACCAGCGCGCCGCCCGCACCCACCGGGGCCGAGCCGCCCACCGCGACAGGACCCATGCCCACCGAGCCGTTCGCCGCCGCCGACTGCTTACCGCGCCCACGGCCCGGAGCTACCGCCGCACGCCCTCCCAGCTGCGAAACGTCTCCCGTCAGCTCGGCGAACAACTGCGTGTCTGTGACCCGCAGTTCGGGCCCGAACGTCGTCGACAGTGAGGGCCGCGGTCGGCCCGTCTGGATCGCGACGACCTCCCTGAGCACCCCCGTCAGCTGCTCCGCCATCTCCTGCGCCGAGGCGAACCGCCGCGCCGGGTCCGGGTCCGTCGCCCGCACGAGCAGCCGGTAGAAGGACTCGTACGTCTGGAAGACCTTGATGTTCTCCGGGTCCGGCAGGGAGTCCACGAATACGTTCGTGTAGCCCTGGAAGTCGAAGGTCAGCACCGCCAGCGTGCGCGCGACGGTGTACAGGTCGGAGGCGACCGAAGGGCCGACCTCGGCGACCTCCGGGGCCTGGTAGCCGACCGTGCCGTAGATCGCGGACTCGTCGTCGTCCATCCTGCGGACCGCGCCCATGTCGATGAGCTTGAGCTGGTCCTGCTGCTGGATGGCGTTGTCGACCTTGAAGTCGCAGTACAGCAGGTTCCGGCTGTGCAGATGCCCGAGCGCCTCCAGCGCCTCGATGCCGTACGCACACGCCTGCTCGACCGGCAGCGGATCGCGCTTGCCTGCCGTGTCGCGCCGCTCGTTGGCGATCTCCTTCAGCGACTTGCCGCCGACGTACTCCATGACGATGTAGCCGTCGAGCGAGCCTGTGCGCTGGTCGAGATGTTCCACGAAGTTGTAGATACGGACGATGTTGGAGTGCTCGATCTCCGCGAGGAAGCGGCGCTCCGAGATCGCCGCGGCCATGGCGTCCTGGTCGCCCGTGTCCAGCAGGCCCTTGAGCACCACCCACCGGTCGGAGACCGCGCGGTCCACCGCCAGATAGACCCAGCCCAGGCCGCCGTGGGCGAGGCAGCCCACCACTTCGTACTGCCCGTGCACGATGTCGCCATCGGCGAGCTTGGGCACGAACGAATACGGGTGGCCGCACTTGGTGCAGAAACCTTCCGTACGCCCGGGACGCTCACCGCGCGCACGGCCCACCGGTGCCCCGCAGTCGGAGCGCGAGCAGAACCGCTTGCGCTCGGGGACCTCGGGGTTCTCCATCACCGCAGCGCGCGGGTCGGGGCGCGGCACCTGCGGCACGGTGACCAGGCCCGCACCCAGCCGGTTGCGGCCGGACGCGCCCGTGGAGGTGCCCGAGCTGCGCACTGAGACCGACCGGGAGGAGGTGCTGCTCCCGGTCAGCGAGCGCGAAAGCCGCCCCGATACCGAACGCCGGGAGGTCGACGAGCGCGAAGAGGCCCGCGAGGAGCGTGAACTGCGCGCCGAGCCGGAGCCCCTGCCGCCGCCCGTGATGCCGGTGGGCTGCGAGGACACCATGCCGTTCGACGAGACGACGGGAGCGAGCCCGCAGGTGTCGCAGTACAGCTCACCGCCGCCCATGTCCTCGTAACTGCCCTCGCAGCCGGGGCGCTGGCACTTGTTGTTCTCGCTCATGAATCCCCCCTGCGGTCCTGGGGCCCGGCCGGTCCGGCCTGGCGCGGGACCAGTACTTCGGCGGCGGCCTGCTGATAGCGCAGCACCGCCTGTTCGGCGACGCGCAGATCGCACGGCGCGCTCCACAGCATCCGGCGGGCCGCGTCGTACCGCTCGATCAGCAGCGGGTCCTCCGCCATGCCGTGCCGGGCCACCTTCGCCTTGTACGCGTCCAGGCGGCCGCGCAGCTCCGCGCGGACCGCGAGCGGCGCGGTCACGGCCGTCAACGACTCGCGGGCGCGCATCAGTTCGTCCTCGGCCTCGCGCTCCAGCGATTCGAGCAGCGGCGAGAGCCGGTGCCACTGGGAGTGCCTGCGGTACTCGGCTGCCGTGGCGAGCCGCTCCTGCAGCGCGGTCGGTGGGCCGCTGACCGCGGGCACCTCGGAGGCCGCGATCTTCGCGAGCACCTCGCCGCGCGCGGACCGGGCCTCGGTGAGCGTGCGTTCGGCGCGCGAGAGCACGTCGCGCAGCCGCATCAGCCGCTCCTCGGAGTCCTGCCGGACCTGGAGCACCGCTTCGATCTCGCGGCGGATGTCCTCAAGGGCGCGGGCCGCCCGGTCGTAGCGGTCGGTGTCGGGCCGTCCGCCGCCCGGGGCCGAACTGCCGGGCGCGGGCCGCCAGAAGGCGAGCGGATCGGAGATCACCTGGGCGCGCAGCGTGGACAGCTCATGGGTGATCGCCTCCAGCTCGTCACCGGCCGGGTGCTCGCCGGGCCGTACGCCGACGGAGTGCGCGAGCGATCGGGTCCGCTGCAGTTCGGCGGAGAGCAGATCTATGCGGGCGGGCAGCGCCGACCACACCGAGTCGGCCGTGACGACCATGTCCAGCGAGCTCGCGTACAGCTCGTTCATCCGGGCGACCAGCTCTTCGAGCGTGAACTGCTCGGAGAGCTTGGCGGGTCCGGTGATCGACGGCGCGGTGTGGGTGGCGGTGCCTGCGACCGTGACGCTGCGGCCGCGCAGCCGCTCGGTCAGCTCCACCAGGTCCTCACGGCTGGGCCAGCGACGGTGGGAACGCAGCTCACGGGTGTCGTTCAGGGCGGCGGTGTACGCGTCGAAGTACCCCCACAGCAGGGTGATCGCCTGCTCGGCGGAGGCCCAGCGGTCCTTGGTGACGCCCGTCAGCTCGGCGCCTTCGAGGAGCCGGCGGCCCGCATGGTCCTGGAGGGCGAGGAGCGACGTCTCGATCGCTTCGTGCTCGGCGCCGAGGCGCGCCAGAGCACGGTCCACCTCGTCCCGGTCCATCACCGGTCCTGGGGGTCCCGCCGCGAAGCTGGGGGAGGGTCCCGCCGCGCCCATCGATCACCTCTCCGCTCTTCCTTGCCGGACTAGCTTTCCTGCAGAACTAGGTCCTGTCCGGCCTAGTTGTTCGTGTCCGGCTTCAGCCGGTGCGGTACTTCGGCGTCGGCGGCCCTGGTATCCCGGGCAGATCGGCCACCAGCCACTTGTTGTACGCCTCCGTCCACGGGCCCTTGCGGTAGTCGTCGAGCACGCTGTTCACCCGGCGCACCAGGTCGTCGTTGCCGAGCTTCGTGGCGACGCCGTAGAACTCGGTGGTGAAGGGCTTGCCGCCCTTGAGCGCGACCGCCGGGTCCTGTGCGGCCTGGCCCGCCGCGAGGGCCGCGTCCGTGACGACCGCGTCGACGAGGCCCAGCTGCAGGCGCACCAGGCAGTCGAGCTGATTGGGCACGGTGAGCTGGTCCTCGTCCGATGCCTGCCCGTCGTGCGCGTCCTTGAACGTCGCCCCGAAGGAGTTCTTCTCCAGTGCCTCGTAGGCCGTCGAGCCCTCGGCCGAGCAGACCTTCTTCCCGGACAGCGACTTGTCGTAACCGGTGATCGACGACCCCTTGGGGGCGAGCACCTGCTGGCCGGTCTGGAAGTACGCCGTGGAGAACGCGACCTGCTTGATCCGGGCGCAGTTGATCGTCATCGTACGGACGACGATGTCCACCGTGCCGTTGTTCAGGGCGGGTATGCGCTGGTTGGTCGGGATGGCGCGGAAGATGATGGCGTCGGGCCTGCCGAGGATGTCCTTGGCGATGGCCCGGGCGAGATCGATGTCGAAGCCTTCGAGGCCGCCGCTCGCGGGATTGCGGTAACCCCAGCGGTAGCTGTTCTGGTCGACGCCGACGATCAGCTTGCCGCGCTGCACAATCGCGTCGATGGCCGGTCCGCCGGCGGTCGACGACGGCAGGGAGGCCTCGGGGGTGGTGCAGCCGTCTTCCTTGGCGGGCACGACGGAGGCCACGCCCTGGGTGGCCGGCTCCGCGCCGTGCTCCTGCGTGCCTCTGGCCAGCGGCAGCAGTGTGACGGCGGCGGTCAGCGCGCAGGCTGCGGCCATCCCCGCGACGCCCTCCCAGCCGCGGATCCTGCTCCTCACGTCCCTCATGGCGCCCCCTCTCACCGGTACTCCGAAAGCCTGCGGTTGATGCCGATTACGGCTCCTGCCGCACCGAGCACGGCCAGTGCGGCGGCGCCGACCGGCAGCCCGTCCAGCGCGCCGCGCCCGGACGTCGCCGACGCCGTGAACTCCCGCTGCTCATGGTCGATCGCCCTGCGCAGCGCCGCGTCCACCGTGTCGAACGACTGGCCCGTCGAGGCCTTCGGGCCGATGATCTGCTGCAGCGCGCTGTCGTAGTCACCGCCGTTGTCGGTGTTACGCGCCTTCTTGTGGCGGGTGCGCCACTCGGCGACGGCATTGGTGGCGTCCGCGACGGGATCGCGCCCCTCGGAGTCGTCCGCCAGGTCCTTCGCCGACGTCAGCGTGACACCGACGGCGTCCATCCGGTTCGTGTAATTGAATTCGTACTGGTCGTTCTTGCCGTCCGGGGTGAGGACCGCGCCCCGGGAGACGACTGCCAGATTCTCATTGGCGCGGGCCTGCAGCGCCTGTACCCGTGAGCTGTTGAGGGCCTTCAGGGACTCCTGGCCGCTCTCCATGGCGTTGTTCAGCTCGGCACGGGCCACCGTGTGCCCCACGATCAGCCAGAGAATGACGACCGTCGACGCGGCCGTGGCGGCGAGCAGCCCGTGGTTGAACATCCGGTTCGTCAGCAGGTAGTTGCGCCGCTGGGCCCAGACGAGCGCTCCCAGCGCCAGCACACCCAGACCGAACGAGACGAACGGCCAGTCGCGTGCGTCGTCGTTGTCCTCGCCGAGGCGCTTCGTCTCCGCCTTGTAGAGCTTGTCGGCGGCGGGCAGCAGCTCGTTCGACATTTTCAGGTTGGCGTAGCGCAGATAGGCGCCGCCGAGCGGCAGGCCCTGCCGGTTGTTGGCACGGGCGCGCTCGATCAAGCCCGTGTAGCGGGGCAGCTGCTCGTTGAGAGCGGCGATCTGGCGGCCCGACTCGGTCGAACTGTCGGTGTTCGTCGCGGCGTTGATGAGCAGCCTGGACGCGGCCGTGATGTCCTTCTCGTACCGCTCGTGGATCGCGCGGGGCTCTTCGGCGCCGGCGAGGAAGCCATTGGCCGCCGCCGCGTCCGCGTCGGCCAGCGAGCGGTGGATGGACGCGGCGTCCGCGCTCAGCGGCTGACTGCGGCTCACCACATCGTCGGCCGCGGAAGCGCGGTCGGAGATCTCGAACGCGGTCACCGCGCCGAACGCCACGACCAGCGCGGCCAGAACGGCCCCGATGATCTGCAGCCGCCCCGGCTCGGTCGTCGCCGCGGTGCGCAGTCGCTCCTTGCCCACGGCCCAGGCGCCGCGGTGTGCGGGCGGCCGGATGGCCGGCCGGGCCGGTGGCTGTGCGGGCGCATGCCCCGGAGCCGACTGGGGCGCGGTGCGCACATTCGGCGGGTATGTCACGTGACCTCCCCCTCGGTCCCTGACGTCGGCCCGCCCCCCGGCGGGTCGGGAGACTGCTCCCGGCCAGCAGTATGGCCGGAGTGACCGACATTCACACCAGGATTGACTGGATCTTGTTCCCATCGCAGTAATCCAGGATCCTGCCAGACCGATCTCCCCACCATGAATACGCCCCCCGACCTCGATCGGTTCCCGTTGGCGAGGGGTGGACACGGGTGCCGGACGGGCATGAGTTCAAACCCGTCCGGCGAGTGAGGACAGCGTTGCCCAATTGACCCTGCGCTACGCGTAAATTGACCCTGGACTACGCGTAATACGCGCGCAGCCGGGCGTGGGCCTTTGGCGGCGCCCCCACATGGTCGAGCCCGAGCAGGGCCGCGCCGAGCACCGGCGGGGCCGTCACCACCTCGATGACCGCCTTCGGAGCCCTGGCCACCAGCAAGGTGCCGATCTGCTCGTCCAGTTCCGGATGCCGGGCCGCCAGCACACTGCCGCCGAGCAGCACCGGCACCTCCTCGTCCAGGAGATCGAGCCGGGCCAGCGCCACCGTGGACAGCGCGACGACCTCCTGTGCCAGCCGGTGCACCAGCGAGCGGGCCACCGGGTCGCCCTCCGCGCTGGTCGTGAAGAGGACCGGAGTCAGCTCGTGCTTGCGCCCCGAGGGGATGTGCCCGAGGTGCAGCGCCTCTATCAGGGCGTACATCGAGTCGAGTCCGAAGTGCGCTGGCAGCGTACGGGCCAGGGCCGTCGGCTCGCCGCGCCCGTCCTCCGCCCGCGCCGCGAACCACAGCGCCTCCTCCGCGAGGCCCGCGCCTCCGCCCCAGTCCCCGGAGATCTTGCCGATCGCCGGGAAGCGTGCGGTGCGGCCGTCCGGCAGCATGCCGACGCAGTTGATCCCCGCGCCGCACACCACCGCGACACCGCGCGGCTCGTCGACACCGGAGCGCAGGATCGCGAAGGTGTCGTTGCGGACTTCGGTCGTACGCCCCCAGCCGCGCCGCTGCACGGCCTCGGCCAACTCCCGTTCCTCCACCGGAAGATCGGCGTTGGCCAGGCATGCCGAAACATGCGCGACGCCCGTCACGCCCGCCTCGGCCAGTGCCCGGCCGACCGGTTCGGCGAGGGCGTCGATCGCCGCCTCCACGCCCACCCGTGGCGGCTGGAAGCCACCACCGCGCGCGGCAGCGAGCACGGCGCCATCCCCACCGATCACAGCCACATCGGTCTTGCTGTTGCCCGCGTCGATGGCGAGCACGCTCGTCTCCGCGGGCCGACGTGCGTTCAGGCCCACGCGAGGTGCTCCTGGTTGTGCGCGATCAGCTTGTCGGTGAGCGCATCGGCGTACTCGTACTGGCCGATCAGGGGATGGGACAGCAGCGCCTTGAAGACACGGTCGCGGCCGCCGCGCAGGGCAGCCTCCAGCGCCAGGTCCTCGTACGCCGTGACATGGGTGATCAGCCCGGCGTACAGCGGGTCGAGCTCGGGCACGGGCAGCGGGGTCGCGCCCCGCGCGCCGACGGCGGCCTGCACCTCGATCACCGCGTCGTCGGGGAGGAAGGACAGGGTGCCGTTGTTGACGGTGTTCACCACCTGGTACGGGCTGCCGCCCCTGCCGATGAGGGAGGCCGCGAGATCCACGGCCGCCTCCGAGTAGAAGGCGCCGCCACGCTTGGCCAGCAGCTCCGGCTTGGTGTCGAGCGCCGGGTCGCCGTACATCTTCAGCAGCTGCTTCTCCATCTCCGCGACCTCGGCGGCCCGCGAAGGCTTGGTCTTCAGCTCCCGTACGACCTCGTCGTGCGCGTAGAAGTAGCGCAGGTAGTACGAGGGGACGACGCCGAGCCGATCGAGCACCGCACGCGGCAGACGCAGATCGTCGGCGATCGCGTCACTGTGCTCGGCCAGCAGCTTCGGCAGTACGTCCGCGCCCTCCGGGCCGCCGAGCCGCACCCCCGTCTCCCACGTCAGGTGGTTGAGGCCCACATGGTTCAAGTGGAGGTCGGCGGCGGCTACTTCGAGGAGGGCCGCGAACTTGCGCTGGAAGCCGATGGCGACATTGCACAGGCCCACGGCCTTGTGGCCGGCCTGCAGCAGCGCCCTGGTCACGATGCCCACCGGGTTGGTGAAGTCGATGATCCAGGCGTTCGGGTTGGTACGCCGCACCCGCTCGGCGATGTCGAGGACGACCGGGACCGTGCGCAGCGCCTTGGCGAGGCCGCCCGCGCCCGTCGTCTCCTGACCGACGCAGCCGCACTCCAGCGGCCAGGTCTCGTCCTGGTTGCGGGCCGCCTGACCGCCGACGCGCAGCTGCAGCAGCACCGCGTCGGCGTCCTCGACGCCCGCGTCGACGTCGGAGGTGGTGACGATCCTCCCGTCGTGGCCCTGCCTGGCGAAGATCCGCCGCGCCAGACCACCGACGAGCTCCAGCCGGTCGGCCGCCGGGTCGATGAGGACCAGTTCACTGATCGGGAGGGTGTCCCTCAGCCGGGCGAAGCCGTCGATCAACTCAGGGGTGTAGGTGGATCCGCCACCCACGACTGCAATCTTTGTCTGCCGGGGGTTCGGGGGTTGCCCCCCGATTGAATGCAGCATGTGTCTCTAGCCCTTCACTCCGGTCAGTGTGACGCCCTCGACGAATGCCTTCTGGGCAAAGAAGAAGACGAGGATCACGGGAGCCATGACCAGGACGGTCGCGGCCATGGTCAGATTCCAGTCGGTGTGGTGCGCGCCCTTGAACGACTCCAGGCCGTAACTCAGCGTCCAGGCCGCCGGGTTCTCCGAGGCGTAGATCTGCGGGCCGAAGTAGTCGTTCCAGGCGTAGAAGAACTGGAAGAGCGCTACGGCGGCGATGCCCGGCTTGGCCATCGGCAGCACCACCTTGAGCAGGGTGCGCAGTTCGCTGCAGCCGTCGACCTTCGCCGCGTCCAGGTACTCATTGGGGATGGTGAGCAGGAACTGGCGCAGCAGGAAGATCGAGAACGCGTCGCCGAACGCCATCGGGATGATCAGCGGCCACAGCGTGCCCGCCAGGTCGAGCTGCTTCGCCCAGAACAGGTACATCGGGATGATGACGACCTGGGGCGGCAGCATCATCATCGAGATGACGAGCATCAGCGCGAGCCGCTGGCCGCGGAAGCGGAACTTGGCCAGCGCGTACGCGACCGGGATCGAGGACACCACCGTGAGAACTGTGCCGAGCCCCGCATACAGCAGCGTGTTGCGCCACCACGTCAGAAAGCCCGGAGTGTCCAGCACGCGGCTGTAGTTGTCCCACTCCCAGGTCTTGGGAATGAGGTCACGGGTGAGTGCCTGCTGGTCGCTCATCAGCGAGGTGAGGACGACGAAGACGAACGGCAGCACGAAGAAGAGCGCTGCCGCGACACCCAAGGAGTGCACCGCGATCCAGTGCAGCAGCGTCTTGCGGCGTGCGGTCCGTTCGGCGTCGCCGACGATGGTTGCCGCCCGGACGGGCTTGTCGAGGATCTGGGTCATGATGGTCAGTCACCCACCTGGACGAGGCCGCCGCGCCTGCGCATCAGGAACGCGGTGAAGACCATGGAGAGCACGAACAGGACGAGCGCGATCACGGCCGCGGCACCGTAGTCGAAGCGCTGGAAGCCGACGTTGTAGACGAGCTGCGGCAACGTCAGGGTCGACTTCTCGGGGTAACCGGGCTCGAACTGCTGCCCGCTGCCGCCGATGATTCCGGAGGCGACCTTTCCCGCCACCAGCGGCTGTGTGTAGTACTGCATCGTCTGGATCACACCCGTGACCACGGCGAACATCACGATCGGCGAGATGTTCGGCAGGGTGACGAAGCGGAAGCGCTGCCAGGCCGATGCGCCGTCCAGCTCCGCCGCCTCGTACTGCTCCTTCGGCACGTCGAGCAGCGCGGCCATGAAGATCACCATCAGATCGCCGATGCCCCACAGCGCGAGCGCGGTGAGCGCGGGCTTGGACCAGCTGGGGTCGGTGAACCAGCCCGGGGTCGGCAGCCCGATCGAGTCGAGGATCGAATTGACCGGTCCCGTACCCGGGTTGAGCAGGAAGACGAAGGCGAGCGTCGCCGCGACCGGCGGGGCCAGATACGGCAGATAGAACAGGGTTCTGAAGACCCCGGCGCCCGTCTTGATCTTGGTGATGAGCAGTCCGATACCGAGGCCGAACAGGACGCGGCAGGTGACCATCACGAGCACCAGCCACAGCGTGTTGCGCAGGGCGGGCCAGAACATCGGGTACTCGCTGAAGACGTACGTCCAGTTGTCCAGGCCGTTGAAGACGGGGGGCCGGAAGCCGTCGTACTTCATGAAGGAGAAGTAGACGGTCGAGATCAGCGGGTAGGCGAAGAAGACGCCGAAGCCGATCAGCCACGGTGACATGAAGGCCGCAGTGCGCAGAGCCGAGCGCCGGCGCTTCGTCCGCAGCGTGTGCGTAGTCACGGTTTTTCTTCTCTGCTACTTCTGCTTGGCGATGTCGGTGTCGATCTGCTGGGCCGTCTTTTCCAGACCGGCCTTCAGGTCGTTCGCCTTCCCGGACTCGTACTGGTAGCCGAAGTCCTGGAAGGTCACCTGGTACGCGCCGCCGTCGACGTTGGCGGGCGTGGTGTTGGACCTCGGGTGCTGCGCGATGTCGATGAAGGTCTTGAAGCCCGGGTCGATCTTCAGGTTCGGCGACGTGAGCGCCTCGATCGTCGAGGGCACGTTGTGGATGCCGTTGGCGAAGGCCACCACCGCCTCGGTGTCCGTCGTCATGTACTTCACCAGCTCCCACGCGGCGTTCTGCTTCTTGCTGGTGGAGGCGATGCCCATGATCGTGCCGGAGAGATAGCCCTTGCCGTAGTCGGCGACCTGGTCGTCCGCGACGGGCAGCGGCGCCGTGCCGATCTCGAACTTCACCTTCGCGTCCTTGGCCATGCCCAGACGCCACTCGCCGTCCAGCTGCATGGCGACCTGACCGGTCTGGAAGGGGTGCTTGGCGCCCCACTCGTCACCGAAGGTGTTGCGGTACTTCTCCAGCTTGGTGAAGCCGCCCAGCTTGTCGACCAGGCCCTTCTGGAAGGTCAGCATCTTCGAGAACGCCGGGTCCTTGGCGATGTTGGACTTGCCGTCCGCGTCGAAGTAGGTGGGGCCCCACTGCGAGGCGTAGTGCATGGGGGTCGTCTCGTAGCCGTGGTAGTTCGGCATGAAGCCGAGCTGCTCGTAGCTGTCGCCCTTTGCCTTGGTCAGCTTCTCGGCGACCTTCTCGAACTCGCTCCAGGTCTTCGGCGGGGCGGTGATCCCGGCGGCCTTGAAGGCGTCCTTGTTGTAGTAGAGGCCGTACGCGTCGTTGAGCAGCGGCAGCGAGCACTGGTTGCCCGCGAACTGCGTGTAGTCGAGCAGCGGCTTGTGGAAGACCTTCGTCGGGTCGATCTTCGACTTCGCCAGGAAGGGCTTGAGGTCGACGAATGCGCCGGAGGTGCAGAACTTGCCCACGCTGTCGGTGGTGAAGGAGGAGACCACATCCGGGGCATTCGAACCGCCCGCCCGTAGCGCCTGGTTGATCTTGTCGTCGGTCATATTGCCGACGATCTTGACCTTGATGTTGCTGTGCGCCTTCTCGAAGCGGGAGACGTTCTCCTGGATGGCCTTGACCTCGCTCGGGGCGCTCCAGCCGTGCCAGAAGGTGATGGTCGTCTTGGCGTTCGGATCGTCGTTGGCCGCGCTGTCGCTCGAGCCCGTACAAGCCGAGGCGAACAGGGATATCGCGGCGGTCGCGGCGAGCGCGGCGGCCGTCTTCCGGGTGCGTGTGGACATGGCGGAGTCTCCCTGTGACGGGTCGGGGGGCTGGCAGGTCTTTCGGCTGTTTCGGGCGGGATCAGCGGGAGGTGTCGAAGACTTCGTCGCGCGTGGTGGCCAGGGCGCTCTCCAACGCGCCGCGCAGGACGGGGTGTTCTTGTACGGAACCGAGTACGAGACGGGGCCGGGGGGCGGCCAGTTCGGTGAGCTCCGCCTGTACGCGTTCGCGCAGCGGCTCCCCGCCGGCGGCGATCACATCGCCGGACAGGACGACGAGTTCGGGGTCGAGCACGGCGACCATGGAGGCCAGACCGGTGGCGAGACCGGTCGCGTAGGCGTCGAGCAGCTTGCGGTACGGCCCCGAGTCGGCCTCCACGGCCCGGGCGACGAGAGAGGCGGCGACCTCGGCGTGCGGTCCGTGACCGACGCCCTCGACCCCGAACTCGCGCGCCAGCCGGGGCAGTGCCTGGGCGCCGGCCAGCTCCTGGAAGCCGCCGCTGTTGGCCTTGGTCACCTGTCGCACCAAGGGGGTGCCGGGCACGGGCAGGAAGCCGACCTCCCCGGCGCCGCCGGTGAAGCCCCGATGGAGGCGCCCGCCGATGACGACGGCGGCGCCGAGGCCCTCCTGGTTCCACAGCAGCACGAAGTTCTCGTGCCCGTGCGCGGCGCCCAGGCGCTGCTCGGCGACCGCGACCAGGTTGACGTCGTTCTCGTACTCGACGGGCATGGGCAGCACGGCGGCCAGTTCGTCGAGGAGGGTGGGGGAGTGCCAGCCGGGCAGATGGGATGCGTACCGCAGCCGCCCGGTGGACGGATCGAAGGCACCGGGCGTACCGATGACGAGCCGGTGCACATCGGACCGGGTCACGCCGGCGGCCTTCACGGCCCCGTCGAGCGCCTCGGTGACCTGCCGCACGACACTCTCGGCGCGCCGCCCGGGGGTCGGCAGCTCGAACTCCCCGACGGTTGCACCGGTGACATCGGCGACGGCGGCGTGAATGCGCTGCGGCGTCACATCGAGCCCGGCGGCGAAGGCGGCGCGCCCGTTGACGGCGTACAACTGCGCATTGGGCCCGGGCCGCCCCTCGGTGGTCCCGGTGGCGACGACGAGCCCGGCGGATTCCAGGCGCGCGAGCAGCTGCGAGGCGGTGGGCTTGGAGAGGCCGGTCAGCTTCCCTATCTTGGTGCGTGACAGCGGCCCGTGCTCCAGCAGCAGATCGAGCGCGGCCCGGTCGTTCATGGCGCGCAGTACGCGCGGTGTACCGGGAGTGGTCCCGGGTGTACCCCCGGGTGTGGTTCCGGCCACGACGGATGCACCTGCCCTTCGGCTGCGGATGTCCCCAGCTGGACTGTTAGGAAAGTTTCCTATTCAGTTGGGAGGAAGGTAAGCCGCATGTCAGGCGAGAGTCAATGGTCGGCGCGGCCTAGGCAACCAAAGCGTTACGTGGGCGGGCCGCGGGGCCAGGTACAGGAACCGGGTTCACCGATAGGGACACGGGAACGGGCCCCTGCCATTCGGCAGGGGCCCGTTCCCGTACGCCGTATTACTTCGACATGTTCGCCTGAGGCCCGATCGGTGTCGCCGCCATCGACTGCGGGGACGTCGTCGACGCGTACGCCGAAGGTGCCGCCATTCCCGCCGTCGGGTCCGTCGTCGTCGCCTCCTCAGCCACCGGCGGGAGGCCGCCCACGATGCGGATGCCCGCCGTGTCGAAGGCCTGCTTGATGCGCCAGCGCAGTTCGCGTTCCACGCCGAGCGCCTTGCCCGGCATCGTCTTCGCCGAGACCCGGACCGTCATCGAGTCCAGCAGGACCTCGTTCAGGCCCAGCACCTCGACCGGGCCCCACAGGCGCTCGTTCCACGGCTCGGCCTTCGCCAGTTCCTCCGCGACCTGGCTGATCACCGAGCGGATGTGGTTCAGGTCCTCGGTCGGGCGGACCATGACGTCGACCGAGGCCGTCGCCCAGCCCTGGCTGAGGTTGCCGATGCGCTTGATCTCGCCGTTGCGGACGTACCAGATCTCACCGTTGTCGCCGCGCAGCTTGGTGACGCGCAGTCCCACCTCGATCACCTCGCCCGAGGCGACGCCCGCGTCGATGCTGTCCCCGACTCCGTACTGGTCCTCCATGATCATGAAGACGCCCGAGAGGAAGTCGGTGACCAGGTTGCGCGCGCCGAAGCCGATCGCGACGCCCGCGACACCCGCCGATGCCAGCAGCGGTGCCAGGTCGATCTTGAAAGCGCCCAGGATCATCAGGCCCGCAGTGCCGAGAATCACAAAAGAGGAGACCGAGCGGAGTACGGATCCGATGGCCTCGGAGCGCTGGCGGCGGCGTTCGGCGTTGACCAGCAGGCCGCCGAGGGCCGAGCCCTCCACCGCCTGGGCGGAGCGGTTCATCCGCTCGATCAGCTTGGTCAGGGCGCGGCGCAGCAGCATCCGCAGCACCAGTGCGACCAGCAGGATCAGGGCGATACGCAGGCCGGTGTTCAGCCACGTGGACCAGTTCTGTTCCACGTAGCCCGCGGCGTCTCCTGCCTGCTTGGCGGCCTCGTCGAGCGAGCCCGGCTCGGTGGAGGGGCCGGCGGCCAGTAGGACGGAAAGGGACACGAGGGGAACCTCCAGGCATTGCGGTGGCAGACCAACCACCCTAACGGGGCATCCGGTGTGCTCCGTTGCGGTGTTCGAGGGAGAGACGAGGCTCACCCGGGGATGAACTGGTCGAAGGCATGTGGTTCAAAACACCTCGAGCCCGTTACCTGTACGTGGTGGCGCTCGGACCTGGCATGAGGAGACACTGAAGAGCAGATCGTCCCGGCGCGAGCCACGCGCCGCCGGCGTACAAGGAGGCATCCACCGTGCCGCACGTTCTGGTCCTCAACGCGTCGTACGAGCCGCTCGGCGTCGTACCGCTTCGCCGCGCGCTCATCCTCGTCCTGGAGAACAAGGCTCTCTGCCTCGAGGAATCCGGCGCCTTCATGCACAGCGCGACCCGTGTCATCGCCGCACCCAGCGTCGTACGGCTGAAGCGGTTCGTGCGGGTCCCTTATCGGGGGCCCGTTCCTCTCACCCGCAAAGCACTCTTCGCCCGCGACGGCGGGCGCTGTATGTACTGCGGTGGCGTCGCAACCAGCGTCGACCATGTCATTCCGCGCAGCCGTGGCGGACAGCACGCCTGGGACAACGTGGTGGCGGCATGCCGCCGCTGCAACCACGTCAAGGCCGACCGGCATCTGCGCGAGCTGGGGTGGCGGCTGCACCAGCACCCCGCCCCGCCGAGCGGGCTCGCGTGGCGCATCATCGGGACCGGGCATAGGGACCCGCGCTGGCTGCCATACCTGCAGCCGTACGGCGCGGACGACGCGATGGCCCGGATCGACGGCATCTCTGCCTGAGAGCGGGTCCTTTTTGTTGGCGCACGGGCGCTGGACCTTCGGGTCCCGCGCCCAGAGCCCGCGCCCAGAGCCCGCGCTCGCCCAGAGCCCACGGCGTCGAGCCCCGTCGGCCTCACTCCGCTACTGCGTACGCCTCCACCGACCACAGTGAGTAGCCGTACTGCGTGGCCCGCGCATCGCCCTGGACCCGGACGAAGCGGGTGTCGCGGCTGTCCATACGGACCATCTCGCGCCCGCCCCTGCCTTCGCCCACCGTCGAAGCCGTGCGCCAGGTGCGGCCGTCCGCCGAGACCTGGATGCGGTACCTCTTCGCGTACGCGTCCTGCCAGTGCAGGACGACCTGGCCGAGCCGCGCCGGGCGGGCCAGTTCCAGCTGCCACCAGGCGCCGTCCTCGGGGGGTGAGGACCAGCGGGTCTTCGGGTCGCCGTCGATCGCCGAGGCCGCCGGGAAGTCGGCCGTCTCGTCGCCGGACGAGGAGGCGACGGAGCCCGCGGCGCGCGCGAGGTCGGGGCCCGCGGTGCGCGGGTAGGCGCGCACCGTCAGGGTGCGTTCCTCGCCCCCGAAGGACAGCGGCACCTGGTAGTCCCCGGCCGGTGTGCCCGCCGGGACGGTGACCTCGACCGGCACGGTCGTCCCCGGCCCGCGGGGCACCGTCGTCTCCTTCGGAACCGTCACCTTGATGCCCGCCGGGGCCTTCGCGGTGAGCGCGCCGCGCACCTCGGCCGGGCGGCGCACGGTCAGCCGGACCCCGGCCTGCTGCGGGCCGCCGCCGATCTCGGCGTCCGCCTCGCCGCGTACGAGATCGAGTCCCGCGAGGGGCTCGTCCGCGAACCAGGGCACCACGGACCGTACGGCGACAGGCTGCTCACCGGCCGACGTGATCCGCACCCCGTCCACCCGCAGGCCCTTGGCGTCCGCCTGGGTCCAGCCGCTCGCCGAGAGCGGGCCGAGCGGGTGCCAGCCCTCGCCCGGAACGTGCGCTTCCAGGCTGCCGGACCCCGCGCCGGCGCCCGGCCTGCCGGAGCCCGCGCCCGCGGAAGGCTCGGTCATCGCGGTCACGGCCGCGACGGACCTGGGCCGGTCCAGCCACACCGTGTCCTCGCCGGCCGTCTCCTTGAAACGGTCCGCGCCCGTCCAGGCCGCCGACTCCTTCGCGGCCCGGTCCAGGAAGGGGCCCAGGACACCCTTGCCGACCGTCGCCCGGCTCGCCCTCAGTGGCGTACGCAGCGGCTCAAGGTCCAGCGAGGCCCGCCAGGCCGCCGCGCCGTCGCCGCGTGCCTGCGCCTGGAGCATGTCGACGGAGATTTCGCCCGCGCGGCCGTAGCGCGCCAGCTGATCGAGCCACGGCCGTACTTCGTCGTCGAGTCGCCCGTCGGCCGGCTGCTTCAGCCGCTGCGGGGCCTCGCGCATCACGGTGAACGCGGCGCGCAGCGCGGCCGCCGCCCGGTCCCGGGCTGCCGCGTCCGTCGTCGTGCGGGAGCGCCAGAACTCCTTCAGCAGCGGTTGCAGATAGCCGGACTCGGCGGGGCTGAGGATCGAGGAGGAGTGGTTGCCGGCGAGCGCGGCCAGCGCCTCGCGGGTCCTGGTGTCGCCGCCCGCGAGATCGTTGATGGCGGCCTTCCAGGATTCCTGGGGGCGGTAGCCCTTCGGGTTCCAGGCGTAGTCGGCGGCGGTGAAGAGCGGGATGCGGGAGGCGGACGCCTGCTCCATCGCGTTCGCGAGCAGCGCGGCGGAGCCGGTCGCGACGGCGGGCTCGCGGCCCGTGTAGGGGCCGAGGAATATCCGGTCCTGCGCGTAGTCGTTGACCGGGTAGTTGTCCATGGTGACGAGCGGGTGCCTGAACACGTCGCGGGCACCGGCCAGTTCACTTCCGGTGATATTGCGCGGCACGACGCCGACGCCCGTCCACGCCACCTGGACCCGGCCGTCCAGCTCGCCGGCGAGGGCCCGCCGGTAGTCGGTGGCTCCGTCCTGGTAGAACTCCGTCGGCATCAGGGACAGTGGCTGCGCGCCCGGATACCGGTCCGCGAGATGAGCCGCGACCGCGCCCGCGACCCGCGCATGGGCCCTCGCCGCCGCCTCCGGTCCCGAGCCGAAGGTGTCCGCGTCCCTGCCGCAGTGCCACTCGCTGTAGCTGACGTCCTGGAACTGCAGCTGGAAGGCGCGCACACCCAGCGCCCACATCGCGTCGATCTTGCGGGTCAGTGCCTTGACGTCGCGGTCGTCGGCCAGACACATCTCCTGCGCGGGCGCGACGGCCCAGGCGAGCGTGACGTGGTTCTGCCGGGCACGCTCGGCCAGTTCACGGAACTGCGCGCGCTGGGCTGCGGGATACGGATCGCGCCAGCGAGCCTGTCTGAAGGGATCGTCGCCGGGCGCGTACAGATAGCGGTTCTGCTTGGTGCGCCCCATGAAGTCCAGCTGTGCCAGCCGCTGTTGATGGCTCCACGGCTGACCGTAGAAACCCTCCGTCATGCCGCGTACGGCCGTGCCCGGCCAGTCGCGTACGAGCACTCCGGCGACGCTCGCACCGCCGGCGCCCGCCCCGCCCGCGCCGGCCTTCCGCACGATCAGCTGGCGCAGCGTCTGCACGCCGTGGAAGAGACCGTCGTCGCCGACGCCGTCGAGCGCGATCGTGTCGCGGCCCTGTATCCGGCCGACGGCGATCCGGTAGCCGCCGGAGGGGAGATCGGCGCGTTCGCGTGCCCGCAGGGCGCGCAGCGCGTCCTGCGCGCCGCTCCCGCCGACGCGCACGACGGGTCCGCGGCCGGGCAGTTCGCTGTGCACGGTCCTGACGCCGGACTCGTGCAGCAGCTCCTTGAGCCGCTGAACGGCGTACGGATCGGCGGCACGGTCCGCGAGGACGGTCGCCTCGCTGCCGAGCGGTATGGACGGGCCCGCCGCGCGCATCGTCTGCGGACGGGGCCAGACCGCGGGCAGCGCCGCCTCGCCCTCGGGGTCCGTGGCGGTGCCGACGGGGGAGCCGGGGTTGTCGGGGGCCGCGACCGCGCTGTGCGCGCCGCCGAGCAGGCTGCCGATGACAGCGACCGCGACGGCTGTCGCGGTGCGCCTCCTGCGCGCGAGCCGCACGCCCGTCTCCCCTCGTGTCCCCTGTCGTTCCGGCCGTCGTTCCCGTTGTCGCTCCGCTTGCTGTTCCGGTTACGTTCCGGTTGGTTTCGAGCCCACCACCCCCACACTGAGGGTGTCAATGCAGGTGGCCGTTGTGCACCTTTTGCCTGAGGCGATGGGCGTTTTGATCCAACTGCCGCGCCGGGAACGGAATGTGACGCGGAACACGTTGACTGATCGTGTACGTCTGCCGTCGCGCCCACTGGGTAGGGCTGCTGTGTCCCGCTACCGTCCGTCTGGAGTGACCCTCATGGCCGCATCCGCACACCTTCTGCTCTCTGCCCTGTCCAAACAGGTCCCGGGCCCCGGCCCGCTGACCAGCGAACCCCCGCTCGCCGACGCCGCACCGCTGACCAGTGAGCCGCCGCTCGCCGAGGCCGCCCCCCTCACCAGCGAGCCGACAGCCCCTGGCACGGCCGGCGGCACGGAGTCCCCAGGAGTCTGAATGGGCCTTGCCCGGCTCGCCGCGCTGCACGGAGTCGCCACCGCCTACGCGCCCTCCGAGGGCCGATGCGTCCCCGTCCCCGACACCACGGTCGTCGCGGTCCTCGCCGCCCTCGGCGTCGACGCCTCGACCCCCTCGGCGGTACGGGACGCCCTGGCCCACGCCGAATCCGCCGCCGCGGAGCGGCTGCTGCCGCCGACGCTGGTGCTGTGGCCCGAGGGCGATGTCCCGGCTCCCCTGACCGGGCTCCCCGCGGGCACGGCCCTGCGGGTCGAGACGGAGGAGGGTGCCGAGCTCGCCCCACAGCCGGTGGCGGAGCCCGGGCAGACCTGGAGGGAACTCCCCTACGGCGTCCACCAGTTGTACGCCCGGGCCCCCGACGGGCGCAGTGCCCGCTCCACCCTGGTCGTCGCGCCGGGCCGGGCACCGCAGCCAGAAGGCCGCTCGTACGGCTTTCTCGTACAGCTCTACTCCCTGCTCTCCGCCCGCTCCTGGGGCATGGGCGACCTCGGGGACCTGGCCGAGCTCGCGACCTGGTCCGGACGGTCGCTCGGAGCCGGTTTCGTCCAGGTCAATCCGCTGCACGCGGCCGTCCCCGGCGCACCCACCGACCCCTCTCCCTACCGGCCCTCCTCGCGGCGCTTCCCCGACCCCGTCCATCTGCGGATCGAGGACATCCCCGAGTACGCGTACGTCGGCGCCCGGGACCGGCAGCGGCTGGACGAGCTGTGCGAGAAAGGGGCCGGGCTGCGCGAATCTGTGCTGCAGAAGGGCGCGTTGATCGACCGCGACGCCGTCTGGGCGCTCAAACGCGAGGCCCTGGAGATCGTGCACCGCGTCCCGCTCGGGCCCGGCCGCCGCGCCGACTACTGCGACTTCCTGGCCGGGCAGGGCCGGGCCCTGGAGGACCACGCCACCTGGTGCGCCCTCGCCGAGGTGCACGGCCCCGAGTGGCACGGCTGGCCCGCCGCCCTGCGGGACCCGCACTCGCCGGAGACGGTCCGGGCGCGGTACGAACTGATGGACCGGGTCGACTTCCACAGCAGGCTCGCCTGGCTGACCGACCGGCAGCTGGCCGCCGCAGGGCGGGCCGCGCGCGAGGCGGGCATGGGCGTCGGCATCGTCCATGACCTGGCTGTCGGCGTGCATCCCGGCGGCGCGGACGCCTGGGCGCAGCAGGACGCCTTCGCGGCGGGCATGTCGGTCGGCGCGCCCCCGGACGCCTTCAACGCCCGCGGCCAGGACTGGGGTCTGCCCCCGTGGCGGCCCGATGTTCTGGCCGGGTCCGGTTACGCCCCGTACCGCGGACTGCTGCGCGGCCTGCTCCGCAACGCGGGCGCACTGCGCATCGACCATGTCATGGGCCTGTTCCGCCTCTGGTGGGTCCCGGAGGGCAGCCCGCCCACCGACGGCACGTATGTCCGCTACGACGCCGAGGCGATGCTCGCGCTTCTCGTCCTGGAGGCCCATCGCGCGGGCGCAGCCGTCATCGGGGAGGACCTCGGCACGGTAGAGCCCGGCGTGCGCGAGGCCCTCACCCGCCGTGGGGTGCTGGGCACCTCGGTGCTCTGGTTCGAGCGCGACTGGGCGGGCACGGGCCGACCGCTGCCGCCCGAGCGCTGGCGCGAGGACTGCGTGGCCACGGCGACCACCCACGATCTGCCGTCCACGGCCGCCCGGCTGACCGGCGGGCATGTGGCGCTGCGCCACCGCCTCGGCCTGCTCACCCGCCCCCTGGACCAGGAGCGCACGGACGACGCGGCGGACGTCGCCGAATGGCTGGACCTGCTCGGCGGTCTCGGCCTGCTGCCCGAGGGCAGGGGCGACGAGGAGGGGCAGATCCGCGCGGCGTACCGCTTTCTGCTGTGTACGCCCGCCCGCATGGTCGGCGTCTGGATGCCCGACGCGGTGGGCGACCGCCGCCCACAGAACCTCCCGGGCACCTGGGACCAGTACCCGAACTGGCGGCTGCCGGTCGCGGACGCCGACGGGCGCCCCGTCACCCTGGAGGAGCTGGCGGCCTCGCCCCGGCTGCACGCGCTGATGGAGATCTTCGGCCCGGATTCCGGAGCTCGCCCCGAACCCCGGCCCGAACCCGCCCCCGAACCTCGTACGGCACCCCCGGACGCGCGGTCGTGACAGCCGTTCGCTACGTTGGCACCGTGGACAAGAAGAACGCTTTGCGCGCCGGCGCCGTCGCGGCCGGTACGACGCTGATGATGCTGCTCCTGACGTCGCCCGCGCTCGCCCTGACCCCCGACGACGGCGACGACCCGGGCCAGGGCCTGAGTGTGGCCGAGACGCTGGGCCTTTTCGTGGCCGCGCCGCTGGGGCTCTTTGTGCTGATCACGGGCCTGGTGATGGTGCTCGACAAGTCCAAGAAGCAGGTCTGACCGGCCTCTCGGCTTCCTGTGGTTTTCCCGGGCGCTCCGGGGTGTGAACGCACCCCCGGGGCGCCCTTGTCATGCCCCGACGCCGAGTGCGTCGCAGGTCCGGCAGCCCCGCCGATCTTTCAGTTCTCCTTCAGGTAATCGTCGAAAAGATTCGATGGACCTAAGCGTTCCCTCGCTGCGACGGTAGATCGCACAAGCGAGAGAGCCCCGGGGATGGGGGGAGAGGGGCAAGGGGTACCGATGGCAGTCCTGGACCGCGTCCGCAGCAGTGAGGCGACCACGGCGAGGCGGGTGCGGCGGGGTTCAGGGGGCAGCCCCGGCCACGGCTCCGGCCCCGGACCGCTGCTCGCCGCCGTCGCGACGGTCGTCTGGTCGGGGAGCTTCGTCGCCTCTCGTGCCCTCCACGATTCCGTCCCGCCCGTGCAGGCCGCGTTCTGGCGCTGGATCATCGCGATCATCGCCGTCGCGCCCTTCGCGCTACGGGATGCCTGGCGTCAGCGAGCGCTGATCCAGCGCCACTTGGGCTACATCACGCTCGCCTCGCTGCTCGGCGTCACCGTGTACAACACCCTCGTCAACCAGGCCGGTCTGACCACCCCGGCCGGCAACATGGGCATGATCATGGCTGCGTCGCCCGTCCTGATGGCCGTCTACGAACGCATCGGCGGACAGCGGCTCGGAGCACGACGCCTGGTGGGAATGGCCATCGCCTGCACGGGAGTTCTGCTGCTTGTCGGCAAGGGGTCCCTCGCGATGGACTTCACCGCCGGTGATCTGTGGATGTTCGCCGCCGCGCTCAGTTTCGCCTCGTACAGCGCACTGCTGCGGCGACGGCCCGCCGAGATCGGCGGACTCGCCTTCCTCTTCATGACGTTCGTGCTCGGCGCGCTGATGCTGACACCGGTGTTCGGCGTCAGTCTGGCCGTCCAGGGCGGCTTCGCGCCGAAGGCCGGGACGGTCGGGCCGCTGGTGTACGTCGGCGTCTTCTCCTCCGCGATCGCCTTCTTCGCCTGGAACAAGGCGATCGCGGTGATCGGCGCGGCGCGGGCCGGGGTCGTCTACTACCTGCAGCCGGTGTGCGTCGCGGTGCTCTCCTTCGCCCTGCTGGGCGAGTCGACCGGGTCGATGCAGATCCTGTGCATGGTGATGATCCTCGGCGGGGTGATGCTGGGGTCGGGGGTCCGGGTCAAGTGAGGCTCCAGGAAAGGGCCTTGCGTAACCACTACAGGTGGAGCACTATGAGCGTCGTGGTCGGAGCACCGGCCGCCAGAACCAGTGAATGAGGACCAGCTTGCGAAAGCTCGTGTACTACATGGCCGTGTCCATCGACGGCTTCATCGCCGCGCCCGACGGGGACGGCGACGTCTACCCCATCAGCGAGGAGTTCACGGCGTACGCCTCGGCGGAGTACCCCGAGACGCTTCCCACTCACGTCCGTCCGATGCTCGGCATCGAGAACGCGGCGAATGTGCACTTCGACACCATCGTCATGGGGCGCAACACCTATGAGCCCGCGCTCCGGATCGATGTCACCAGTCCGTTCGCGCACATGCGCCAGTACGTCGCCTCCCGCAGCCTCAAGGAATCACCCGACCCGGCGGTGGAGATCGTGTCCGGCGACGTGGTCGCCAAGATCCGCGAGCTCAAGGCGGAGGACGGCGATCTCGGGATCTACCTCTGTGGCGGGGCCGATCTCGCCGGGCAGTTGCGCGACGAGATCGACGAGCTGCATGTGAAGACCTACCCCGTGGTGCTGGGCGCGGGGGTCCCCATGTTCTCGGAGAAGTACGGCGCGATGAACCTCGAGCTGATGAGCAGCCGGGTCTTCGACAACGGGCTGATCTTCGCGACGTACGCGCGGAAGCGGTAGCCGCCGGGCGCGGGCGCGGCCGATAGCGTGCGGCCATGACCGAGTGGGACATCAAGAAGCTCCAGATCCTGCGCACGCTGAGCGAACGGGGGACCGTGACGGCCACGGCGGAGGCGCTGATGATGACCCCCTCGGCCGTGTCGCAGCAGCTCTCGAATCTCGCAAAGCAACTCGGCGTACCGCTCCTTGAGGCGCAGGGGCGGCGGGTGCGGCTCACCGACGCGGCGCATCTGGTGCTGCGGCACGCGGAGGCCGTCTTCGCCCAACTGGAGCGGGCGGACGCGGAGTTGACCGACTACCTGCGGGGCGAGGCGGGGGAGGTGCGGGTGGGGGCCTTCTCGACGGCTGTGCCCGCGCTGGTCGTGCCCGCTGTGCGGGAGCTGAGGCAGGCGCATCCCTCGCTGGAGGTACGGGTGCGCGAGGCGGAGGCGGCGGAGGCGTACGAACTGCTGCTGTCCGGGGACGTGGACGTCGCGCTGTCCCTGGCCGCGCACGCGCCGACGGCCCGTGACCCGAAGTTCAGCCGTTTCCCGCTGCTGGCGGACCCACTGGACGTGGCCCTTCCGGCCGGGCACCCGCTGGCGTCCGCCGCCGGACTGCGGCTCGCGGACCTGTCCGGCGAACCGTGGATCTTCGGAGGCAGCGGACCGTGGTCGGAGATCACACTCGCGGCCTGCGAGGCGGCGGGCTTCGTGCCGGAACAGGCGCACTCGGCGGCTGGCTGGACGGCGATCCTGGCGATGGTGGAAGCGGGGATGGGCGTCGCGCTGATTCCCCGCATGGCGGCGGAACGGGGCGATCGTGCGGGCGTCGTGATGCGCGTCCTGAGCGCGGACCAGCCGCGGCGGCATGTGGTGGCGGCGGTGCGGAGGGGGGCGGAGGAAGGGCGGGGGGTGGGGCGGGTGGTGGGGGCGCTGAGGGGGGTTGCGGCGAGGCGGGGCTAGGGCCTGTCGTTTGGATCAGGCCGGATCAGTGAGCGGCCCGCCGCGCAGCGGCTGATGTCACTGCGGTGCGTGCGATCGCAGGCCGGAGGATGGAGGTCCCCCCGCCGAAGGCAGGGGGAGAGCCGACGCGGAGCGTCGGCGACTGACGCAACGCAGCATGGGGGCACCTCCCGTGCCCGAAGGGCTACGGGGGAGTGCGTGCCAGGGCACGCGAGCCCGGCAAGATCCAAACGACAGGCCCTAGCTAGGGCGTGCTTTCCCTGCCCGCCCCATCCCGCTGTGACATTCTGCGGCTCCGCCGCGTGGTGGGCTCCGCCCCTGGACTCGTATGCGACCTTCGGCCGCATGTCCTCAAACGCCGGACGGACTGAAATGTGCGGCCCGCCCGATCACGAGGTCACGAGGGTTCCTTGGCGACGGCGAGGGACTGCAGATACCGCATCAGCGTCATCAGTACGTCACGGCTCGACGCACGCGTGCGCGCGTCGCACGCGACGATCGGCACCGTATCCGGCAGATCGAGCGCGCCGCGCACCTCGTCGAGCGGGTAACCCGGCGCGTCCGGGAAGGAGTTGACGGCCACCACGAACGGCACCCCGCGCTCCTCCAGGCGGCCGATGACGTCGAAGCTGACCTCCAGACGGCGGGTGTCGACCAGTACCACCGCGCCCAGGGCCCCCTCGAACAGGCCGCGCCACAGGAACCAGAAGCGTTCCTGGCCGGGCGTGCCGAAGAGGTACAGCACCAGCTCCTCGTTGATGCTGATGCGGCCGAAGTCCATGGCGACCGTCGTCGAGGTCTTGCGTTCCACGCCGGCCGTGTCGTCGACGCCGACCCCGGCCTGGGTCATCGTCTCCTCGGTGGTCAGCGGCCGGATCTCGCTCACCGAGCCGACCAGGGTCGTCTTGCCGACTCCGAAGCCGCCCACGATGACCACCTTGACGGCGGCGGTGGCCGTCTCCGGCAGCACGTCCTCGCTGCGCGGCCCGACGGCCTGCTCAGAGCTTCTGAAGTCCATCGATCACTGCCTCAATCAAAGCGCGGTCGGGGAGTTGGGCGGGTTTGACGGGTGCGCGGGCCAGTACCCGGTCCTCGGCCAGCAGATCGCTGAGCAGCACGGTCACCACGCTCACCGGAAGCCTCAGATAGGCGGAGATCTCGGCCACCGAGAGCGGGGCGTGGCAGAGCCGGATGATCGCGGCCTGCTCGGGCTGCATACCGGGGCGGGAACCCGACTTGGCCACGATCAGCGTGACCAGGTCGAGTGCGGTGGGTGCGGAGGAGCCGCTGCGGCCGCCCGTGATGACGTAGAGCCGCTCGGGACTGCTCTCCTCCCAGTCCCCGCCCGGGTTGCTCACGCGGTGTGCCCCTCGTGCCGCGGCGGCGTGCTCATGTGCTCTCCGATCCGCAGCACGAGGTCCCGCATCCGCTGTCCCATCAGCCCGGCGTCGACCCCTTCGTTGGCCAGCACGGCGAGAAACGCCCCCGAGCCCGCCGCCATCAGATAGAAGAAGCCGCCGCTCATCTCGATGACGACGAGGTGCATCCGCCCGTCGCTGTGCGGCAGTTCGGAGGCGACGGCGCCCGCGAGGCTCTGCAGCCCGGCGCAGGCGGCGGCCAGCCGGTCCGCGGTGTCGGTGTCCGCGCCGTACTGGGCCATGCGCAGCCCGTCGGCGGAGAGAACGACCACGTTTCGGGTCTGGGGGACGCCCTCTGCCAGGTCCTTGAGCATCCAGTCCATGTTCGTCCGGGTGGAATGCTGCTGAATCATGGCTGCGTGTTTCCCTTGCTCGTCTGGGTGGTCTCACCGGCGAGGCCGTTCTGGAAGGCGCTCAGCCACATGCCGGGCTGCACCTCGGGGGCGGCCTCCGGCTCGGGCGCGGCGGTCGCGGCAGATGCGGCGTATGCGGCCGGTTCGGTGACAGGGGCCTTGCGACGCCGCTGCGGCAGACCGGTCGGGGTCCGTTCGGTCACGATCGGGACCTCTTCGTCCGCGGTCATCGGGCCGGTCACCTGCCTGGACGGCCGCTGTTCGGTGGTCGTGCCGGTGGCGCGGGGGCCGGAGGACGCCCCGATGCCGTGCGCGAGACCGGTCGCCGACGACGCGGTGGTGATCAGTGCCTGCGGGACGACGAGTACGGCGCGTACACCGCCGTACGCCGACGAGCGCAGCGAGACCTGGAAGCCGTACACCTGCGACAGCCGGCCGACCACGGCGAGGCCGAGGCGGGGCGTCTCGCCCAGGTCGTTGACGTCGATGCCCTGCTGGGCCTGGCGGAGCATGCGCTCGGCCCGCTTGCGGGCCTCCTCGCTCATGCTCACACCGCCGTCCTCGATCTCGATGGCGATGCCCGACTGAACGTCGACGGCGGTCAGATGGACCTTGGCCTGCGGCGGCGAGTAGCGGGTCGCGTTGTCGAGGAGCTCGGCGAGCGCATGGATCAGCGGCTCGACGGCGGTACCGACGACCGCGACCTCGGAGACGGAGTGGAGCTCGACGCGCTGGTAGTCGATGATCCGCGACATGGCGCCGCGCATCACGCTGTAGAGCGGTACGGCCTTGCCCCACTGGCGGCCGGGCCGCGCACCGCCGAGCACGGCGATGGAGTCGGCGAGCCGGCCGATCAGCGCGGTGCCGTGGTCGATCCGCAGCAGATCGCCGAAGACCTCGGGCGACTTGCCGTGCCGGTCCTCCATCTCCCGCAGTTCCTGGGCCTGTTGGTGGACGATGGCCTGAACGCGACGGGCGATGTTCACGAACGCGCGCTGCGCGGACTCGCGCAGGTCCTCCTCGGCGACGACCGCGTCGAGCACCGAGCTCAGCACCGCCTGGTGCTCGGCCGGGGCGTCGAGCGAGTCGAGCACGTCCTCGGGGAACTCGCCCGTGCGCAGCCGCTCCACGACCTGCGGCAGCAGCTCACCGGCCAGCCGTGCGGTCTCGGCCTGCTGTCGTGACAGCACCGCCTCCCGCTCGGCGAGCCGGGCGCTCAGTTCCTCGATCCGCCGGCCGCGCCGCGCCACTTCCGCGCAGGCGACGGCGACCAGCACGACTGCCGCGACACCGATCCAGACCACGGCGGTACGCGCCGGGGCGGAGACCAGGGCAGCGGCCACCGCGGAGGCCACGGCGGTCACGACGACGAGCAGGAGCCACCCGAAAGCGGCCGCGTTCCGCGGACTTCCGGTCGACGTTTCCTGTCGAACCATCAGCATCCTCAAACCATCGAACCGGAAAGATCATATGACGACGGGCGGGAGCATATCTCGTTCCAGTTACGGGAGATGACGCCGGGTCATCCATTTGACGGGATCTTCATGTGCCCCCTGAAACGGAATGCGCCCCGGGCCGAACGGCCCGGGGCACCCGCCTGCGCGGATGCGCGTTTACACGGTTACGCGGCGGCCGCGTCGGCCGCCTGCGCCGCCAGCGCACGCTCGATTCCCGCGCGCGATTCGGAGATCAGCCGCCGCAGCGCCGCGTTCGGCTCGGTCGATTCCAGCCATGCGTCCGTCGCGTCCAGCGTGGCCTGCGAGACCTGGAGCGCGGGGTAGAGACCGACCGCGATCTGCTGCGCGATCTCATGGCTGCGCGAGTCCCACACGTCGTTGACCGCCGCGAAGTACTTCCCGGTGTACGGAGCGAGCAGCTCACGCTGATCGGTCTGGACGAAGCCCGAAATGACCGCCTCCTGCTGGGCGTTCGGCAGCTTGTCGGACTCCACGACCGATGTCCAGGCCTCGGCCTTCGCCTCGGCGGTCGGCCGGGCCGCGCGCGCCGTCATCGCATGGCGCTCGCCCGCCGCGGTCTTGTCCCGCTCGTACTCCGCCGCGATCTCGTCCTCGTCCAGCTGCCCGACCGCCGCGAGACGCTCCACGAAGGCCCACCGCAGCTCGGTGTCCACCGCCAGGCCCTCGATGGACTCGGTGCCGTCCAACAGCGCCTGCAGCAGGTCCAGTTGCTGCGGCGTACGCGCGGTCGCGGCGAAGGCGCGCGCCCACGCCAGCTGGTGGTCGCTGCCCGGCTGAGCCGCACGCAGATGCGCCAGCGTCGCGTCCGTCCACTGCGTGAGCCCCGCCTCGCGCCACTCGGGCGCCGCGTACAGGTCGATCGCCAGCTTCACCTGGCGGTGCAGCGACTGCACGACGCCGATGTCCGACTCCTTGCCGATGCCGGACAGGACCAGGGACAGATAGTCACGGGTGGCCAGCTCGCCGTCGCGGGTCATGTCCCAGGCGGATGCCCAGCACAGGGCGCGCGGCAGCGACTCGGTGAAGTCGCCGAGGTGTTCGGTGACGACTCGCAGCGACTCCTCGTCGAGGCGGACCTTCGCGTACGACAGATCGTCGTCGTTGAGCAGGATCACCGCGGGACGGCGGGTGTTCTGCGGGAACGGAACATCCGTGAGCTCGCCGTCCACGTCCAGCTCGATGCGGCTCGTACGGACCAGCTTGCCGCTCTCGTCGAGGTCGTAGCAGCCGACCGCGATCCGGTGCGGGCGGAGCGTCGGCTCGCCCTTGGCACCGGCGGGCAGCGCCGGGGCCTCCTGGCGTACCGAGAAGGAGGTGACGTACCCCTCCGCGGAGACCTCGAGTTCCGGGCGCAGGATGTTGATGCCCGCGGTTTCCAGCCACTTCTGCGACCAGGTCTTCAGATCACGGCCGGAGGTCTCCTCCAGTGCGCCCAGCAGATCGCTCAGCCGGGTGTTGCCGAAGGCATGCGCCTTGAAATAGGCCTGCACACCGCGGAAGAACTCGTCCTGGCCGACGTACGCGACGAGCTGCTTGAGCACCGAGGCACCCTTGGCGTACGTGATGCCGTCGAAGTTGACGAGCACGTCGTCGAGGTCGCGGATTTCGGCCATGATCGGGTGGGTGGACGGCAGCTGGTCCTGCCGGTACGCCCAGGTCTTCATGGAGTTCGCGAAGGTGGTCCAGGACTGCGGCCACCTCGACTCCGGGTGGGCGGCCTGGCAGGCGATCGAGGTGTAGGTGGCGAACGACTCGTTCAGCCACAGGTCGTTCCACCACTCCATGGTGACCAGGTCGCCGAACCACATGTGCGCCAGCTCGTGCAGGATCGTCTCCGCGCGCACCTCGTACGCCGCGTCCGTCACCTTCGAACGGAAGACGTACTGGTCGCGGATGGTCACCGCGCCCGCGTTCTCCATCGCGCCCGCGTTGAACTCCGGCACGAAGAGCTGGTCGTACTTCGCGAAGGGATAGTCGTAGTCGAACTTCTCCTGGAACCACTCGAAGCCCTGACGGGTGACCTCGAAGATCGCGTCGGAGTCCAGGAACTCGGCGAGCGAGGGGCGGCAGTAGACACCGAGCGGGACGGACTGGCCGTCCTTCTCGTAGCTGCTGTGCACCGAGTGGTACGGGCCGACGATCAGCGCCGTGATGTAGCTGGAGATACGCGGCGTCGGCTCGAAGTGCCAGACATTGTCCTTGGGCTCCGGCCCCTCTGAATGTTGCAGTGCCGAGTTCGAGACGACCGTCCAGCCCTCGGGGGCCTTCACGGTGAACTGGAACGTCGCCTTCAGGTCCGGCTGCTCGAAGGAGGCGAAGACACGGCGGGCGTCCGGCACCTCGAACTGCGTGTAGAGGTAGGCCTGCTGGTCCACCTGGTCGACAAAGCGGTGCAGACCCTCACCGGTGTTGGTGTACGCGCAGTCCGCGACGACCTTCAGCTCGTTCGGGCCCGCGTGCAGCCGCGCCAGCGCGATCCGGGAGTCCTGGAAGACGGCGGCGACGTCCAGCGCCTCGCCGTTGAGCACCACCTCGTGCACGGCGGGAGCCACCAGATCGATGAAGGTCTCCGCGCCCTCCTCGGCGGAGTCGAAGCGCACCGTGGTCACGGACCGGTAGGTCCCGCCCTCCTGCGCGCCGCTCAGATCGAGATCGATCTCGTACGAGTCGACGGTCAGCAGGCTCGCCCGCTGCTGCGCCTCTTCGCGGGTCAGATTCGTGCCAGGCACGCTGTCATCTCCTCGGTTTCGTTACGTTTGCGGCCATCTTTCCACGGGCTGTGGTGGGGCTGCCCGTCGTTAATTCCATGTCCGTTTCCCGCCGGAACGAGGAGCCCGGAAGCGCCACGCTGAATCCATGACCAACACACTCTTCACCGCGCGGCCCATCGAGGCCGCCGCGCTCAAGCAGCTTCGCGACACCGACGACGCGGGGCGTGCGTGCGCCCCGTACTCGGACACCGAGGGAGGCGAGATGCTGCGCTGCTGTCTGCGCCCCAGCGCGGTCGGCGAACGCATCGCCCTCGTCTCCTACGCACCGCTGCGCCGCTGGGCCGCGGAGACGTGGGCGAAGCCCGGCGCGTACGACGAACAGGGCCCCGTCTTCATCCACGCCGAGGAATGCGAGGGCCCGGGTGAGGGGGGCGGCTACCCCTTCGCCCGGCCGGGGGCACTGCGGGCGCTGCGGCGCTATGACGCGGAGGGGCACATAGCGGGAGGCCGCCTGCTGGAGATCCCGGAGGCGGCGACGGAGGCGTTCGACGAGGCGCTGCGGGAGGCGTTCGCGGAGCCGGGGGTGGTGCTGGTCCACGTCAGGGCGGTGGAGTACGGCTGCTTCCAGTTCGAGGTGCGGCGGCGGTAGCGCCTGCGGCGGGGCTTTCCCCCACCCCGCCCTTTCCCGTAACCGGGGCTCCGCCCCGGACCCCGCTCCTCAAACGCCGGAGGGGCTGAATGTTCAGCCGTCCGGCGTTTGAGAACACGCGCGAACCGCGTACGAGGGGCCGGGACCCGCTACCCGCGGAGCTCGTCCGCGACCAGTTCCGCGATCTGGACCGCGTTCAGCGCCGCCCCCTTGCGCAGGTTGTCGTTCGACAGGAACAGCGCAAGACCGTTCTCGACCGTCTCGTCCACCCGGATGCGGCCCACGTACGACGCGTCCCGTCCCGCCGCCTGCAGCGGCGTCGGGATCTCCGAGAGCTCGACCCCGGGCGCATCCTTCAGCAGCTCGTACGCGCGCTCCACCGAGACCGGACGCTCGAAGCGCGCGTTGACCTGCAGCGAGTGACCCGAGAACACCGGCACCCGGACACATGTGCCGGAGACCTTGAGCTCCGGGATCTCCAGGATCTTTCGGGACTCGTTGCGGAGCTTCTGCTCCTCGTCCGTCTCGAAGGAGCCGTCGTCGACGATGCTGCCGGCCAGCGGCAGGACGTTGAAGGCGATGGGGCGCTTGTAGACGCCGGGCTCGGGGAACTCGACGGCCTCGCCGTCGAACGTGAGCTGGTCGGCGGCCTCGGACACCGCGCAGGCCTGGGTGCGCAGCTCGGCGACACCGGCCAGACCGGAGCCGGACACCGCCTGGTAGGTAGTGGCGACCATCGCGGTGAGGCCGGCCTCCGCGTGCAGCGGGCGCAGTACCGGCATCGCGGCCATCGTCGTGCAGTTCGGGTTGGCGATGATGCCCTTGGGCCGGTCCTTGATCGCGTGCGGGTTGACCTCGGAGACGACCAGCGGAACCTCCGGGTCGCGGCGCCAGGCCGAGGAGTTGTCGATCACGACGGCGCCCTGTGCGGCGACCTTCTCGGCGAGCGCCCTGGAGGTCGCGCCACCGGCCGAGAAGAGCACGATGTCCAGGCCGGAGTAGTCGGCGGTGGACGCGTCCTCGATGGTGATCTCCTGGTCCTGCCAGGTGAGGGTGGTGCCCGCGGACCGCGCGGAGGCGAAGAGGCGGAGCTCGTCGACCGGGAACTTCCGCTCGGCGAGGATCTTGCGCATGACTCCGCCGACCTGACCGGTGGCTCCGACGATTCCGACCCTCACGGTGACTCCTTCTGTCTGTGCGTCCATCTGTGCGTGTGACGCGGGCAGCCTGCCCATCATGCGTATGACCCGGGTCTGCTTGTCCAATCCATTGTCCGGCATGTGAAAACCGGCATAGGAAAAGGGGCGGGCGTCCGCTATGGACACCCGCCCCCGATCACTGACTGCGTTACGGAGTGACCTTCTCGATCACGACGCTGCCCGCGCCCGCGACGGTGCCGCGGCCGTTCAGCAGCTGCACCTCGCCGAAGAACTGACGTCCCTCGGGAGCCGCGCCACCCACCAGAACCTCGGCGCCGACCTGCGCCGACGCTCCGTTGGCAAGCTTGACCGGCTTCGTCGAGTCGACCTTGACCGAGCCGAGGGAAGCCGCGAAGTACACATCGCGGTAGTTGTACTCGGTGGTCCCGGCCGGGACGGCGTAACCGTCGACGACGATGGTGTAGGTGCCGGCGGCCGGCTTGAGCAGGCTCACCGCCTCCTCCGAGTCGCCGTCCGCCGACTGGCCGACCTGCACACCGTTCAGCAGGACCGTGAGGTCCAGGTCGGCGCCGGTGTCGGAGACCCCGCCGATGGCGACGTCGAGACGCTCGACGCCCTCACCGATGGTGACCGTCGACTCCTGCGACTCACCGTTCTTGATGGACGGGCGGGCGACCTTCGCCGAGCCCAGCGAACCGCCCGCGAGCTTGCCGTCGATCGCGGCGAAGCCGTTGGTGACCTTCCACTCGACGGCGGCCGGCGTGCCGACCTTCGCCTCGGGGAGCGTCTTGACGGCCGGGTCGAAGGACGCGCCCAGCAGGCTGACGTCCAGCTTGTACGGGTTGTCGAGCAGCGGAGACGTACGCCGCGACTCGACCTCGATCTCCCAGACGCCCGGCGTCGGCTCGGCGTACGAGCGCAAGTCGGGACGGCAGGTGTTCGCCGGATTGTTGTAGTTCGGATAGCAGAAGATCGTCGAGCTGTCCTCGACACCCACGCCGTACGGGTGGATGCCGATGAACCGGGTCTGGCTGTTGGCGGCCAGACCGCCGAGGGCGACCTCGAGGTTCTTCGCGCCCTCGGGCACCGTGATGAAGTACGACTTGTGGCTGTTGCGCTGCACCGAGCCGGATGCCGAGAAGGTGTACGCAGGCTTCGCGAGCTCCTTGGAGACGACCACGGTCGCCATGATCTGCTTGTCCACGCCCTCGGTGCGCGGGTCGTCCGCCTCCAGGATCGCGCTGTGCACGCCGGCCGTCCGGGGCCTGGCCTCGACCTTGACGGTGACCGGGGTGTTCAGCGGCAGCGTGACCGCGCCGCTGCCGGGCAGGTCGAAGGTGCCGTCGTTGTACTTCCAGTCCAGCTGGTGCCGCACGGGGCGGTCCGGGCCCGTCGTCCGCGTGATGACGACGTCGTAGGACTTCTTCTGCCCGGCCTTCAGACCGCCCTCGCGGTCGTAGAGGCCGGTGCCGAAGCCGGGGGTCTTCAGCGCGAAGTCGATCGCGGTGTCGACCGGGGCCTTGACGCTGTAGTCGTGGGCGGTGGCACCGTCCTCGATGGCGTCCCAGGCGTCCACGATGTTGATCAGGCCGGAGCCCTGCTCGTGCGCCTGCACTCCGGGGATGCGGTGCGCGGTGCTGGTCAGCGCCGTGCGCAGCTTCGCCGGGGTCAGCTCGATGTGACGCTGCTTGGCGGCCGAGAGCAGCAGCGCGCTCGCGCCGGCGGCCTGCGGCGAGGACATCGAGGTGCCCTGCAGCATGGAGTAGCCGGCCGGGAGCGCGTAGCCCGCCTCCTTGACCGGGCTGCCGGGCAGCCAGGTCTGGGTGGTGTTGATGGAGGCACCGGGCGCGGTGATGATCGGCGCGAAGCCGCCGTCCTCGCGCGGGCCGCGCGAGGAGAAGGGCAGCATGGCGTACTTCTTCGTCACCGCGGAGCCGTAGTTGGCTGCCCAGGTCTCCTTGGAGATGGCGGCGCCGACGGAGATGACCTTGTCGGCGAGTCCCGGGTCGCCGATGGTGTTGGTGCCCGGACCCTCGTTGCCGGCCGAGATGACCAGCTGGACGCCGTAGGTGTCGATGAGGCGGGTGTAGAGCTCGGCGCGGGCGTTGTTGCCGTCGTTCAGCGCGGGCAGACCGCCGATGGACATGTTGATGATGTCCACGCCGCGGTTGATGACCAGGTCGGCCATGCCCTCGGTGAGCGCGATGTTGGTGCAGCCGCCGCTCCAGGTGCAGGCGCGCGAGGAGACCAGCTTGGCGCCGGGCGCCGCGCCGTTCATCCTGCCGCCGAAGAGGCTGTTGGCGGCGGTGATGCCGGCGACGTGCGTGCCGTGCTCGGACTCGATGACGCCGATGTTGACGTAGTCGGCCTTGGCGCCCGCGGCGTTGTAGACGACGTCCTTGCGGACCTCGATGACGAACGGAATGCGCTCGACGACCTCGGTGGCCGGGTTGTCGGTGCCGAAGTAGCCGACCTGGAAGCCGTTCTTGTACGGCTTCATCACGGTGTCGTTGGCGAAGTTGCCGTCGTTGTCGAGGTCGACCCGGGCGGTGCGGGTGCCCGCGTCGTACAGCACGCCCCAGACGTCGGTGGTGTCGCCGTCCCGGTTGAGGTCACCGGCCATGTCGCCGCCCTTGGTGGCGGCCTCGGCGAAGAGGTTGAACTTGTACGCGCCCGCCGGGGCGGAGTACGTCCGGCCGTTGACCGTGAACGTCGGGCCGCTGACATCGAGCGACATCCGGCGCCAGGTGGCGTCGCCGTCCGCCACCGGGTCGGTCGCCGTGACCCAGTCGACGATCTTGCGCTCGCCGGTGGTGGTCTTCTGCAGCGCCGGGTGGCCGAGGTCGACGCCGGAGTCGAGGATGCCGATGGTCACACCGCGGCCGTCGGCCTTGGGGTGCTCCTTGACGAAGTCGACAGCGCCGGTCTCGAAGGACGGGTTGTACGGGTTCTTCGCCGGGGTGGCCTTGCCGGGCGCCGGGTACTGCGTCGTCTGAGCGGCCGCGGTGCCCGCGGTCTTGACGGAGTCGGCTGCCGGGGTCGGGTCGTCCAGCTTGACCTCGTGCTTGAGGTCGATGCCGTGGACGCTGGAGAGCTTGGCGGCCGCCTTGAGCGCGGCCTCCGCCTTGCCGGTGGGGAGCGTGGCCCGCACATAGCCGAGCTGGTCGTACGTCTTGCCGACCACGGCACCCTCGACGGCGTCGAGCTGGCCGACGACCTGCTCGGTCGCGCCGGGGGCGGTGGCGACCATGACGGTCACGCTCTTCTCACCCTTGGCCTCGGCCTGGGCGAGGAGTTCCTCGTCGGCCGAGCCGAGCTTGTCGGACGAGGCCGCCTTGACGCCGGCAGAGGTGCCCGGGTCGTCGGCGGGCGCGGCCGAGAATGCGGGTACGGCGCCTGCTGCTACCAGTGCGGCCACGATCGATGCGGCGGCCGCGATGCGGGCCGCGCGTCTGTGACCTGGTACGGAGCGCCCGGAAAGGGGGCTCTGGGATTGGGGGGTCATCAGCATCCCTGCTTGTGAAAGGAAGGGTCCGGAATTCGGTGCCGGATGACCGCTCAGCCTTGCGTAAGTGACAGGGGTTTGTGGAGAGTTGTCAGAGGCATGATGTGGTCATGGCGGAAACCCGCCACTGCGGACGGTACGCCATGAGGGACAAAGGGGAGATTCAGTTCCCATGGCTGCGGCCGTAGTGTCGCGAGGCCTTCGCCCGGTTGCCGTACACGGCCATGGAGCACCAGCCCCGCCGGGACCCGCCTCCCCTGAACTGGGGATCTTGGGCGTACGTCTACCCTCACCGCATGAACAAGCAGTTGCGGAACAGGGAGTTGAGGGTTGCGGCCTACGCCGTGTGCGTACGGGAGGAACAGATCCTGCTCGCCCGCTGGGTGGCCCGCGACGGCGCCAAGAAGTGGACGCTTCCCGGAGGCGGCATGGACCACGGGGAGGACCCGCTCGACACCGTCGTCCGTGAGGTCGAAGAAGAGACGGGCTACGCGTCGGAGATGACCGCGCTTCTCGGCCTCGACACCATCCGCCGCCAGTACCCCCGCAGGCTCGGTGCGTTCGCCGACTTCCAGGGGCTGCGCATCGTGTACGAGGGCAGGGTCACCGGCGGCGAGCTGCGCCATGAGACGGACGGGTCGACGGACCTCGCGGCCTGGCATCCGCTCGCCTCGGTGACCGGTCTGGAGCGGGTCGAACTCGTCGACATCGGCCTGGAACTGTGGCGTTCCAGGCCCCCGGTGGGCCGGATCGTCAGGAATGGCCGGTAGCCGCTCAACCCTGCCACTGCAGGCAACGCCGTACGCGCCGTCCGAGTCCTGTCCTTCGACCGCAGTCGGAGACAGGAGACCGGGATGGCAGGACGTTCAGCACGCACGGTCCGCACGGCGTTGACAGGAGCGGTGGTGGTGGCAGCCCTGGCCACCGGCGCACTGGTGAGCCCCGCGGCCGCGGACAGCGGGCCGGCAGGGAGCGGCGATCACCGCGCCGCGCAGCGGGCGATCGAGGCCGCCGTCCGCGAGGGGGTGCCCGGAGTTCTCGCCCAGGCACGCGACCGCGACGGCACATGGAACGGCACGGCCGGCGTCGCCAACCTGAGGACCGGGCGCGAACGCCTGCCGCAGGACCGCTACCGCGTCGGGTCCATCACCAAGACCTTCGTCGCCACCGTCGTGCTCCAGCTGGAGGCGGAAGGCAGACTGAGCCTGGACGACACGGTGGACCAGTGGCTGCCGGGTGTGGTGCGCGGCAACGGCCACGACGGCCGCCGGATCACCCTGCGGCAGCTCCTCAACCACACCAGCGGGATCTACAACTACACCGAGGACCAGGGCTTCGTGGAGAAGGTCTTCGGTGACGGCTTCTTCCAGCACCGCTACGACACCTGGACCCCGCGCCGGCTGGTCGGCCTCGCGATGGGGCACAAGCCCTACTTCGCGCCCGGCGCGAGCTGGCACTACTCCAACACCAACTTCATCCTCGCCGGGATGGTCGTCGAGAAGGCGACGGGACGTGCGTACGGCGCCGAGATCGAGCGCCGGATCCTGCGCCCGCTCTCCCTGCGCGCCACTTCCCTCCCGGGAACCGATGCCCGGATGCCGCGCCCCAGCGGACGGGCGTACTCGAAACTGTCCGAGGACCCGAAGGCGAAGATCCACGATGTGACCGAACTGAACCCGTCGGCCGCGGGGTCGGCCGGCGAGATGGTCTCCGACTCCGCCGATCTGCAGCGCTTCTACCGGGCGCTGCTGAAGGGCGAGTTGCTGCCGCGCAAGCAGCTGCGGGAGATGACCGCCACCGTCGCGATGGACCCGAAGGATCAGGACAAGCGCTACGGCCTCGGCCTGATGCAGATCAAGACGAGCTGCGGCAAGGACGTCTGGGGCCACGGGGGCGGGATCCACGGGTCGTCGTCCGAGGCGCTCACCACGCGGGACGGGAGCCATTCGCTGGCGATGAACTTCAACGGTGACTGGTCGGGGGACAGCTGGGCTGTCGTGGAGGCGGAGTTCTGCGGCTGACGACTCAGCGCGGGAGCACCACGACATAGGCGGCCGGGTCGCGGTCCGCCGCCGCCATCAGGGCGGTGCGGACCACGGTCGCCTGCTGCTCCGGCGAATCCCGCAGCTTGCGCGGCGTGATGTATACGACGGTGATGCCGAGTCGCTCCAGATGCTCGCGCTTACGGGCGTACTCCGACCAGAGCGCGTCCTCGTCGTGGCGGGGAGCACGGGTGTCCAGCTCGACGGCGACTGCCTGTTCGGGCCAGTAGGCGTCGAGGCCGCCGAGGTGCGGGCCGCCGGGGAGGCGCAGGTCCACGTTCCACATGGGGACGGGCAGGCCGTACTCGCGCACCAGCTCGTACAGCCGGTCCTCGGCCAGTGCCCGGCCCTCGGCGAGCAGCCAGTCGACGGCGTCGACGACATGGGGCCGGTTCAGCAGCCGCGCCCGGTTCAGCTCCTTGACGACCGCGGCGGGTTCGCAGTGCCCGCCGCGGACGGCCTCGGTGAGCAGCCGCCGTACCGCATGGGGGTCCGCGAGCTCCGCGACGGCGTCGGCGAGGGCACGCGGCACGGGTGCGACGGGGACGCCGGTGATCTCCTCCGGTCCCGGCAGCTCGCGCGAGCGCACGAGCCGGGCGCAACCGGTCGACCGCAGCCGCCGGGTGCGGGGCACGAGGACGTCGATGCGTTCGAGGGAAAGGAGCGGCGGTACTGAGGAGAACTGATGCAGGGCGAGGGCGGCGAGCCCGGTGACCATGGCCTCCCCGTAGCGGGGTGCGGCGCTCCGGGGCTCGCCCTGCGCGGGAATCACCGGGCGCCCGGCGTACAGGAGCGCGCCGTGCAGCCGCTCCTCGCTCGTCGGCGGACCGGGGTGCAGCAGAAACACCCCGGGCAGCAGCAACTGCCAGGGTCCACCGGGCCGGCACTGCGCGGTGGTCCGCGCGGCGGACACTCCATGCGCCCGCAGCTGCGCGGCGGACAGGACGCGGCGCTGGACATCGGAGAGGTGGGAGAGGGGGAGGGGGGAGAGCGGGGTGTTGTGGTTCATGCGACGGGGATGCCCGCGGGGGGTCGGGGAGCTAACCGCTGTTACAGGCTCGTCGACATTTCGGGACAACCTCGTCCTAAAGTACGGGCGTTCGACTGCCGATCAGACACAGCCGCGCGGGGCTCCGCCCCGGACCCCGCGCCTGATATCCGGCGGGGCTGAAATTCAGCCCGTCCGGCGTTTGAGGACACGCCTCAAGGGCGTACGGGGTCTGGGGCTTGCCTCAGTTCGGGAAGGGGGTAGGGGAACGGGCCCGCCGCAGGCGCACCCCCCGTCCGCGTCAGCCCAACGCCCCCGCGTCGCACGCCTGCGCCCGCAGCCCCCTCGCCAGGTCGTCCCGCGACTCCCGCACCAGCCGCCTCAGCGCCGGCGCCGCCCCCTCGTGCGCCGCAAGCCACGCGTCCGTCGCCGCCAGCGTCGCCTCGCTGTCCTGCAGGCCCGGGAACAGGCCCTTCACCACGTCCATGCCGATCTGGATCGACCGCTCCTCCCACACGCGCTCGATCGCCTCGAAGTACTTCGGCACGTACGGCGCCAGCAGCTCCCGCTGCCCCGCCTGCGCGAAGCCCGAAATCGTCGCCTCCACCAGCGCGTTGGACAGCGAGTCCGACTCGACGACCTGCGCCCACGCCTGGTCCTTGACCGCCGCCGACGGGCGCGCCGCCAGGCACCGGACCTGGTGGCGCTTGCCCGAGGCGGTGTCGTCGCGGGCGAGTTCCGCCGCGACGAAGGTCTCGTCCGCCACCCCGTGCGAGGCCAGCGGTTCCACGAAGGCCCACCGCAGTTCCTGGTCCACGTCCAGGCCGTCGATCTTCGCCGAACCCTCCAACAGGCCCTGCAGCAGCTGCAGATCTGCCGCTGACGTCGCGGTCGTGGCGAAGAACCGCGCCCACGTCAGCTGGTGCTGGCTGCCCGGCTCGGACTGCCGCAGCTCCCGCAGCGCGCCCTCCGCGAGCAGCCGTGCGCCCTCCTCGCGCCAGGCGGGCGCGGCGTAGTGGTGCAGCGCCGAGCGGGCCCACATGTGCAGCATCTGCAGCACGCCGATGTCCGACTCGCGTCCCGCGAACCGCAGCACCAGGTCGATGAAGTCCCGAGCGGGCATCAGCGCGTCCCGCGTCAGATTCCACAGCGCGGACCAGCACAGTGCCCGCGCCAGCGGGTCCGCAATGTCGCCCAGGTGGCTGCGCAGCGTCGCCAGGGACCCCTCGTCGAAGCGGATCTTGCAGTACGTCAGGTCCTCGTCGTTGACCAGGATCAGTTCGGGCCGCTCGGCGCCCGCGAGGGCGTCCACGACCGTCCGGGGCCCGGTGACGTCCACCTCGGCGCGGGCGTAACGCACCAGCGCACCCGCCTCGCTGCGGTACAGGCCGACCGCCACCCGGTGCGGCCGTAGCTCTTCGCCGTCCTGCGCCACCGCGAGCTCGGTGATCCGGTCGCCCGCGTCGTACGTCACCACAGGGGTCAGCGAGTTGACGCCCGCCGTCTCCAGCCAGGACCGCGACCATGTCGCCATGTCCCGCCCGGACGTCTCTTCGAGCACCGCCAGCAGGTCGGCGAGGCGCGTGTTCCCGTACGCGTGCCGCTTGAAGTAGCGCCGCGCGCCCTCCAGGAAGGCGTCCTGGCCGACGTACGCGACGAGCTGCTTCAGTACGGACGCGCCCTTCGCGTACGTGATCCCGTCGAAGTTCAGCTTGGCGTCCTCCAGGTCACGGATGTCGGCCGTGATCGGATGGGTCGACGGCAGCTGGTCCGCCCGGTACGCCCACGACTTGCGGTTGTTGGCGAAGGTGATCCAGCCGTTGGTGAAGCGGGTCGCCCCGACCATCGAGAAGCTGCCCATGAAGTCCGCGAAGGACTCCTTCAGCCACAGGTCGTCCCACCACACCATCGTGACCAGATCGCCGAACCACATGTGCGCCATCTCGTGCAGGATGACGTTGGCCCGGCGCTCGTACGACGCCTGCGTCACCTTCCCCCGGAAGATGAACTCCTCGCGGAACGTCACACAGCCCGGGTTCTCCATCGCCCCGATGTTGTACTCCGGCACGAACGCCTGGTCGTACTTCCCGAAGGGGTACGGGTAGTCGAAGTGGTCGTGGAAGAAGTCCAGTCCCTGCCTCGTCACCAGGAAGACGTCGTCGGAGTCGAAGTGCCTGGCGAGTCCCTTGCGGCACATCGCGCCGAGCGGGATCTCCAGCGTCGTCCCGTCGTCGAGGGTGCGCGTGTAGACGTCGGTCTCGTAGTGGTACGGACCGGCCACGACCGCCGTGATGTACGAGGAGATCGGCTTCGTCTCGGCGAAGCGCCACACCCCGTCCTCGTCCCGCGCGCCCGCGCCGTTGCTCCAGACGGTCCAGCCCTCCGGCGCGGTCACCTCGAAGCGGAACGGTGCCTTGAGGTCCGGCTGCTCAAAGGTGGCGAAGACACGCCGGGCGTCGGCCGGCTCGTACTGCGTGTAGAGATAGACCTCGCCGTCCTCCGGGTCGACGAAGCGGTGCAGTCCCTCGCCGGTACGGCTGTACGCGCACTGCGCGTCCACGACCAGTACGTTCTCCGCGGCCAGAGAGTCGAGCGCGATCCGCGAGCCGTCGAAGACGGCGGCCGCGTCCAGCTTCTCGCCGTTCAGCGTGACGGTCCTCACGGCGGGCGCCAGCAGATCCGCGAAGGTCGATGCGCCCGGCTCGCTGCAGCGGAAGCGGATCGTCGTCACCGAACGGAAGGTGCGTGGCCCGGAGCCCTCCGGGGTCTCCCCGACCGCGGAACGCAGATCGAGGGCAACCTCGTACCCGTCGACGGACACCAGCTCGGCCCGTCGTCGGGCCTCGTCGCGGGTCAGATTCTCACCGGGCACGGGCACTCCTTCGTGTCTCGTTCGGACAGGACCGATCCTCCCATGCGCACCTGAGCGGGGTGCGTGCGGGAATCGTCCGGTGACCATCGGCGTTGCCCGTTGGAGGCGTGCGTGACGCCACAACGAGGAGAGAGATGTCCGAGAACGGTCAGACCGGCAAGACCCCCGTCGACTTCTGGTTCGACCCCTTGTGCCCCTGGGCGTGGATGACCTCGCGCTGGATGCTCGAAGTGGAGAAGGTCCGCGACGTCGAGGTCCGCTGGCATGTGATGAGTCTCGCCGTCCTGAACGAGCCCAAGCTCGACGAGCTCCCCGAGAAGTACCGCGAGGCCATGAAGCACGCATGGGGCCCGGTCCGGGTCGTCATCGCCGCGCAGCAGAAGCACGGCGACGAGGTGCTCGGGGACCTCTACACCGCGCTCGGCACCCGCTTTCACAACCGCGGCGAGGGCGCGACCCGCGAAGCCATAGCCGGCGCGCTGGAGGAGGTAGGCCTCCCGGCCGAGCTGATCGAGTACGCCGACTCCGACGCGTACGACACCGAGCTGCGCGCCTCCCACAAGGAGGGCATCGACAAGGTCGGCCAGGACGTCGGCACCCCTGTCATCGCGGTCCCGGGCTCGGACGGCCGGCAGATCGCGTTCTTCGGCCCGGTCGTCACGCCTGCCCCGAAGGGTGAGGAGGCGGCGAAGCTCTGGGACGGCACGCTGATGGTCGCGTCGATCCCCGGCTTCTACGAGATCAAGCGCACGCGCACGCAGGGCCCGATCTTCGACTGACCTCTTCCTTTGATCCTTGCTCCTGGAAGGACCCCTGCGAGTCAGGTTCTCGCAGGGGTCCTTCGTCATACCGCCCGCACGTGAAGGCTGAGAAGACGATCACGCGCAGGACGCTTCAGGTTCCCCCGCTCACGGGGTGATGAGCGCGGTGCATTCCCTGGCCCGGTTGTAACGCCTCGCCACGTCCTGCCAGTTGACGACCTGCCACATCGCCTCGATGAAGTCCACCTTCTGGTTCTTGTACTGAAGGTAGAACGCGTGCTCCCAGGCGTCGAAGACCAGGATCGGGATCGAGCCCTGGCCGACGTTGCCCTGGTGGTCGTAGACCTGCTCGACGATCAGACGCCCGCTGACCGGCTCGTACGCGAGAACGCCCCAGCCCGAACCCTGGGTGGTCGCGGAGGCCTTGGTCAGCTGGGACCTGAACTTGGCGAAGGATCCGAAGGACTCGGCGATCGCGTCCGCGAGCTCGCCGACGCCGTCCGCGGCCAGCGGCTCACCGCCGCCGTCGCCGGTCATGTTGTGCCAGTAGATCGAGTGCAGGATGTGGCCGGAGAGATGGAACGCGAGGTTCTTCTCCAGGCCGTTGATCGTCCCCCAGGCCTCCTTGTCGCGGGCCTCTTCGAGCTGCTCCAGGGTGTCGTTGGCGCCCTTGACGTAGGCGGCGTGGTGCTTGTCGTGGTGGAGCTCGATGATCTGCGGGCTGATGACCGGTTCCAGCGCCGCGTAGTCATAAGGAAGTTCAGGAAGCGTGTAAACGGCCATGTCTGTCCGGTCCCTCCGACTGCTTATTGCAAATCATATGCAAGTGCAGGCTAGCAGCAAGAGGGCCGGGTCATGATCAGGCGCTTGCGCGGTCCGCCCCGAACGCCGTACTCCCCCTACGCCCGCAGGGCGTAGGGGGAGTGTCGTCACACGCCGCACGGGCTGAATGTGCGGGCCGTGGGGAAAGTCAGCCGGCGGCCCGGACCCGCCGCTCCCGCACCTGGCGGACGTAACCCACGACCGCCAGCGCCACTGTCAGGCCACCCGTGTAGTACAACTGCGTGCGGGTGTCCGGCTCCCGTGCCATCAGGACGAAGATCGCGACCATGCCCGCGAGCGCGACCCACGTCAGCGCCGGGTAGAGCCACATCTTCACGACCAGCTTCGACGGGTCCTCGCGCTCGGTCCGTCGGCGCAGCACCAGCTGTGAGACCGCGATGAAGATCCATACGACCAGAATGATCGCGCCGATCATGTTGAGCAGCCACATGAAGACGTCGTTGGGCCGCCAGTAGCTGAGCAGTACGCACAGGAACCCGAACACGGACGACACCAGTACCGCGGTGCGCGGTACCCCGCCGGAGGTCCGGCCGAGCGCCTTCGGGCCCTGGCCGCGGGCGACCAGCGAGCAGGCCATGCGGGAGGCGCCGTAGACGTTGGCGTTCATCGCCGAGAGCAGGGCCACCAGGACGACCACGTTCATGATCTGACCGGCCCCGGGGATGCCCAGGTGGTCGAGCGTCGCGACGTACGGGCCCTTCTCCACGACCTTCGGGTCGCCCCACGGGACCAGCGTGACGATGACCGCCATCGAGCCGATGTAGAAGACCGCGATACGCCACATCGCCGTGCGCACGGCCTTGGCGACGCCCTGGACCGGGTGCTCGGACTCGGCCGCGGCGATGGTGACCGTCTCCAGACCGCCGTACGCGAAGACGGAGGCGAGCAGTCCGACGACCAGACCCTCCGTGCCGTTCGGCAAGAAGCCGCCGTCGCCGGTGAGGTTGGCGGTGCCGGGCGCGTCCGTGCCGGGCAGGATGCCGAGGATCGCCAGCACACCGATGCCCAGGAAGAGGGCGATCGCGCCGACCTTGATCGCCGCGAACCAGAACTCGAACTCGCCGAAGTGCTTCACGGCAGCCAGGTTCGTGCCGCAGAACACCAGCATGAACAGCGCGACCCAGGCCCACTCGTGCGTCCCGGGAAGCCAGCCCGTCATGATCTTCGCCGCGCCGATGCCTTCGAGACCGACAGCCACACAGAGCAGGAACCAGAACGCCCAGCCCGCCGTGAATCCGGCCCAGGGGCCGATTGCCCGTTCGGCATGCACCGAGAAGGAGCCTGATGCCGGGTTCGCCGCCGACATCTCGCCGAGCATGCGCATCACGAGCATGACGAGAAGGCCGGAGATCGCATACGCGATGACGATCGACGGGCCGGCCGCGGCGATGCCCGCGCCGGATCCGACGAAGAGTCCGGCTCCGATGACGCCGCCGAGGGCGATCATCGAGAGGTGGCGTTGTTTGAGTCCGTGCGAGAGCGGAGCGTCGGCCTGCTGGTCGACAGGCGCGGGCGCGGAGGTCCGAGACATGGGCATGCCCTGTTCAGTAGCTGAGACGGGGAGAGGACCACAGTCTGGTTGCGTGTACCGCTGACACGGAACGGATGTCCGCTATACGGGCACCAGGCTTACACGTGGTGAACACATCCTCACGCCCACCTGCTCCTTGCCCTCCCGGTTCATTTGGCAAGATCCAACAGTGTCCCCAACCTCGGCCCCTCCGCGCAAAACGAGCCGACCATGCTCCGACCTCAGTGATGAGGATCACTCCAACTCGCGCATGTCGCGCCGCCTTTGTTCGATCCCCACCAATCGGCGGAGTGGGCCTTTGTCGTCGGCCGACCGTGATCAGCACCTTCCCCGCGGGTTAGCGTCGCCGTGTCCCCAACCCGTCCTCGCCTCAGCGGAGTCCCGATGAGTACTGCTTCCGTCACGTCCCGCCCCGGAGTGGTCCTCGCCGACCTGCTGCCCGCATCCCGTACGAAGGACATCGCGCTCGTACTCGGCGGCGCCGCGCTCACCGGCATCGCGGCCCAGATCGCCGTCCCGGTCCCCGGCTCACCGGTCCCGGTCTCCGGCCAGACCTTCGCGGCCCTCCTCGTCGGCACCGCGCTCGGCGCCCGCCGCGGCTTCCTCTCCCTCGCGCTGTACGCGGTGGCTGGAATGGCGGGCATGCCGTGGTTCGCGCAGGCCACTTCGGGCTACGGGATGCCGTCCTTCGGCTACATCCTCGGCATGATGCTCGCGGCCACGGTCGTCGGCGCCCTCGCGCGCCGCGGCGCCGACCGCTCGGTGCTGCGCACCGCGGGTGCTATGGCGGTCGGCTCGCTGATCATCTACGCGGTCGGCGTCCCGTATCTCGCGCTGGCCACCGGTATGACGCTGTCGCAGGCCGTCGCCGCCGGACTGACGCCGTTCCTGATCGGCGACGCGCTGAAGGCGGCGCTGGCGATGGGTGCACTGCCCGCGGCCTGGAAGCTCGTCGGCCGCCGCGGCTGATGCCGGCGGTGCTTGCTTTTACGGCGTGAGGGCCCGCGGCCACCGACGGCCGCGGGCCCCTGCGCATGTCTGGTGCGCCGTCGCCTCACAGGACGCCGCACTGATCACTTACGAAGACGTGACCGAGTCCTTCGCACCGCTCTGATCGGCATCGGCAACCGCAGCGGCATCGGCAACCGCGCCGCCCTTGCCCAGCATCTGCCGCACCACCGCGACGCCCACCACGAGCACCGCCACCAGCAGCGACAGCAACACCTGCTCCCGCGCGTCGCCACCGTCGTAGACCATGTAGCCGAGCACGAAAACGATCATGCCGATCGTCAGCCACGTCAGATACGGGAAGAGCCACATCCGCACGATCAGCTTGTCCGGCGACTCGCGCAGGATGATCCCGCGCATCCGCAGCTGCGTGACGCAGATGACCAGCCACACGAACAGCGCGACCGCACCGGACGCGTTCAGCAGGAACGCGAAGACCGTGTCGGGCCACTTGTAGTTGAAGAAGACGGCGAGGAAGCCGAAGACGACAGAGCCGAGGATCGCCGCCTGCGGCACGCCCCGCGAGTTCGTACGGGCGAAGACCTTGGGCGCGTCGCCGCGCCGTCCGAGCGAGAACGCCATACGGGAGGCCGTGTACAGGCCGGAGTTGAGACACGACAGCACGGCCGTCAGCACGATCACGTTCATGATCTGCCCGGCGTGCGCGATCCCGATCGAGTCCAGGGACGCGACGTAGGAGCCATTGGCGAGGATTGAGTCGTCGTTCCACGGCAGCAGCGTCAGCACCACGAAGATCGAGCCCAGGTAGAAGACGCCGATCCGCCAGATCACGCTGTTCGTCGCCTTGGTCACCGCGCGCTGCGGGTCCTCGGACTCGCCCGCCGCCAGGGTCACGATCTCGCTGCCCATGAAGGAGAAGACGACCATAAGGACGCCGGTGAGAATAGCGCCCGCGCCGTTCGGCATGAATCCGCCGGCGTCCGTCAGGTGCGCGAAGCCCGCGCCGGGGTTGTCGGAGCCCGGCAGCACGCCGAAGACGGCCAGCAGGCCGATCACGATGAACGCGCCGATCGCCACGACCTTGATGCCCGCGAACCAGAACTCGAACTCGCCGTACGAGGACACGGACACGAGGTTCGTCGCCGTCAGCACGACCATCACGATGAGCGCCCAGCCCCACTGCGGGACCCCCGGTACCCAGCCTTCGAGGATGTCCGCGCCGGCCGTCGCCTCGACCGCCAGCACGACGACCCAGAAGAACCAGTAGAGCCAGCCGATGGAGAACCCGGCCCAGCGGCCGAGCGCCCGGTCCGCGTAGGCGGAGAAGGAGCCGGACGTCGGGTTGGCCGCCGCCATCTCGCCGAGCATCCGCATCACGAAGACGACCAGCGCACCCACGAGTGCGTACGAGAGGAGGATGGCTGGGCCCGCCGCGGCGATACCGGCCTTGGAGCCGACGAACAGGCCGGCGCCGATCACACCGCCGATGGCGATCATGGACAGATGCCGGTTCTTGAGTCCGGCCTGGAGACCACCGGAGGGCTGCGAGTTACCGGGCGTACCGGCCTTCTCGCCTTCCTTCATGAGGGTCTGCTGCGAGGTCATGGACGAATCCTTAGGTTTGAGTGCACTCGGGTCACGAGCCCCCGCATTCAAACCCGCGACTCCAGGTGTGTGAAGTCCCGTCTCCGGATCGTTAGATCCGGGCGATAGGCGGAAGTCCGCGGCCCCGACAGAGCCTGACCCCGGTCACCGCTACCCGGACACTCGCGTGCCACACTCGGATCATGCGCGTGTACCTCGGCTCCGACCATGCCGGCTTCGAACTCAAGAACCACCTCGTCGAGTGGCTCACGGCCCACGGCCACGAGCCCGTCGACTGCGGGCCCCACATCTACGACGCCCAGGACGACTACCCCCCGTTCTGCCTGCGTGCCGCCGAGAAGACGGCCGCGGACCCGGACAGCCTGGGCATCGTGATCGGCGGCTCGGGCAACGGCGAGCAGATCGCCGCCAACAAGGTCAAGGGAGTGCGCGCCGCACTCGCCTGGAGCGAGCAGACCGCAGCGCTCGGCCGTGAGCACAACAACGCGAACGTCATCTCCATCGGCGGCCGGATGCACACGCTGGAAGAGTCGGTGAAGTTCGTCGAGATCTTCCTCTCCACCCCGTACTCGGGTGAGGAGCGTCACACCCGCCGTATCGAGATGCTCTCGGCGTACGAGGAGACCGGCGAGCTTCCCCCGATCCCGGCCCACCACCCGCAGCAGGGCTGAGCGTGCCCGAGGGGCATACGATCCACCGACTGGCCGCCGACCACTTCGAGAGGTTCGGCGGCCGGCCTGTGCGGGCGACCAGCCCGCAGGGGAAGTTCTCCGACAGCGCGGCGCTGCTCGACGGCCAGGCTCTTCGGAGCACCGAGGCGCACGGCAAGCACCTCTTCCTCGGCTTCGGCCTGCTCGGCTGGGTCCATATCCATCTCGGCCTCTTCGGCAAGGTCGCCTTCGGCGACGCGCCCGCGCCGCCGCCGACCGACACCGTGCGGCTGCGGCTGGCCAACCCGACGGCGTACGTCGATCTGCGCGGGCCCACGGCCTGCGCGCTGATCGCGGACGGCGAGAAGACGGCGATACACGAGCGCCTGGGCCCCGACCCGCTGCGCCACGCCGACGATCCTGACCGCGCCTGGGTCCGTGTCTCCCGCTCCCGTACCACCGTCGCCGCGCTGCTCATGGACCAGAAGATCATCGCGGGCGTGGGCAACGTCTACCGCGCCGAGGTCCTCTTCCGGCACGGCATCGACCCGTATCGCGCGGGCAAGGACCTCACCCACGGCGAGTGGACCGCGATCTGGGCGGACCTCGTGGAGCTGATGCGCGAAGGAGTACGCAACAACCGCATCGACACCGTCCGCCCCGAGCACACCCCCGAGGCGATGGGCCGCCCGCCGCGAGTCGACGACCACGGCGGCGAGGTCTACGTCTACCGCCGGGCACACCTGCCCTGCCATGTCTGCGGCGGCGAGATCCGCACCGCCTCTCTCGCCGCACGCAATCTTTTCTGGTGCCCGGGCTGCCAGTTGGCCTGAGGTACTGCCGCGCGTGAGTACTAGAAGCCGTGCGGCAGCCAGGGCGCGACGTCCGAGGCGAAGGCCATCGACGCCTCGGCCAGCGCCCCCTGCCGCAGCTCCCGCACCCTCCCCGCCCCCGCCAGCGCGGCCAGCGACACCCCGCCCAGATAGGCCGCGCCCAACTCCCGTACGGACAGCGCCAGATCCGCGTGGTCCTCGGTCCGCTTGCAGGACGCGCCCTTGTGGTCGCCGGTCAGCCGCCAACGCCCCGTGTTCCAGGGGCAGAAGGCGTCGTCGACGTCGAAGACGACATCCACCGGCGTCTGGTACGTACGCGCCTCCAGGGCTGCGCCCAGCTCCACGAGCCGTACGAACATGCCGTCCCGCACTCGCACTTCGCACCGCCGGATGTCATTGACGAGATGCAGCAGCGGATCGTCCACCGGCCGGTTGCGCGCCACGACCTGCACCGTCAGGTCGATGTCGAAGAGGAAGCGCCACAGCACGGCGTACGTCACCGGGTCGAGCGCCTCGATGTGCCGCAGTGTGATGCTGCCTTTGGGGCCGCGCGCATCCCAGTCCGGCTTGGTGTGGAAGCGCACGAAACCGACGATCTCGCCCTCCCGCTCGGCGACCACGCACTGCATCGGCGAGGCGCCGTGCCGCTCGGATTCGGGGTCGAGCAGCGGCAGCCGCTCCCAGCCGGGCCTGCGGGCGAGCATGCCGGGCCGTGAGCCGATGGTGCGGACGTACACCGCCTCGCATTCCCGCGCGACGTCCGCGACGTCCGCGAAGCGCAGCCGGACCGCGTCCGCGCCCTCGGGGAGGGCGATGTGTCCCCGGACGGTGTCGATCGTCAGGGAGATCTGCTGGGTCCCGAGGCCGTAGCCGAATCGTCCATAGATCTCCGGTTCTGACGCCGTGAGTACGGCGATCGGCTCGCCCCAGCCGCGTACGTCGTCGAGCTGGCGGCGCATCATCGAGGTGAGCACCCCGCGGCGGCGGTGTGTCGCGGTCACGCTGACCATCGTCACGCCCGCGGCGGGCACCATCGCGCCGCCCGGCACCGAGACCCCGAACGTGAACGCCCCGGCCGTCCCGACACACTCGTCGCCGTCCCAGGCGCCGATGGAGCGCTCGTGCTCGGTCAGCGAATGGTAAAGCTCGCGCTCCTCAGGGGCCTCCGGTACACCGCCGAACGCGCGCTCCAACTTGCCGTACCAGAGGTCCCATTCGGTACGGCGCAGTACGCGAAGTTCGATCGTCATATGCCATGCCTACCAGGGCGACGGCGCCGGGGCGACCCGATTTCGAACGCATTGTCACCGGGGTCCCCCTGCACGGATGGCGAGCGGGTGGATAGGGTCCACGGCAATGGCCCGCGGCTCTGCAGCAGACTCGTTCACGGCCCGGTTGCGGAAAGCCGTGCACCGGGGACGAATCGCGCTGCGCAAATCCGGGGTCGACTACTTCCGCGGCGACGGCTCCGACTGGATCGCGCTCGTCGGGCTGCTGCTGACGATCCCGGCCTTCACCTGGGGCACGGTCGTGATGCCCGTCTGGGTCTCCCCGGCTGCCCTCGTCCTGCCGATCGTGGCGGGCGGTCTGCTGCTGCGTCCGGCGAGCCTGCTGGGTCTGTACGCGGCGGCAGCGGCGGCGCTGATCGTCGAGTCGGTCGTGCTCGGCCCGTACGCCGAGGGCCCGGCGCGCGTCACCCCGGGAACGGTTCTCGCCGTCGCGGCCTGCGGCTTGTTCGGACTGCTGATAGCCCAGTTCAGAGCCCGGGTCGGAGTGCCCTGGCGGCGCGGCGGGACGATGCTCTTCGACCTGCGCGAACGCATCCGGGTGCAGAGCGCCCTGCCCCGGCTCCCCAAGGGCTGGCACCGCGAGATGTCGCTCCGCCCGGCCGGCGGTCAGTCCTTCTCCGGCGACTTCGTGGTCGCGGCCCGTACGAACGGCGGCCGCACCCTGGAAGTCATCCTCACCGACGTCTCGGGCAAGGGCATGGACGCGGCCTCGCGGGCGCTGCTGCTGTCCGGCGCGTTCGGGGGGCTGCTCGGCTCGCTGCCGCCGCACGGTTTCCTGCCCGCGGCCAACGGCTATCTGCTCCGCCAGGACTGGGACGAGGGCTTCGCGACCTCCATCCATCTCGTCCTGGACCTGGACTCCGGAGACTACGAACTGTTCTCGGCGGGCCATCTGCCCGCGCTCCAGCTGCACGCGGGCAGCGGCCGCTGGGAGGAGAAGGGCGCCGAAGGCCCGCTCCTGGGGGTGTACGACGGGGCACAGTTCGACCCGGTCAAGGGCTCCCTGCGCGCCGGCGACGTACTGATGCTCTTCACCGACGGCCTGGTGGAGGCGTCGGGCCGTGACATCAGCGAGGGCATAGACCGCCTCACCGGTGAGGCCGACCGCTATGTCGCCTCGGGGTTCGAGGGCGCGGCCTGGCATCTGATCGAGGCCGTCGCGAAGGACGTCAACGACGACCGGGCGCTGCTGCTGCTCTGCCGCGAGGCCTAGGCCGTGTCTGACAAATCTCGCCTGGCGCGCGACGCCCGGCACGCACACTCGCTGCGTTGTCGGAGTCATCCAAGTACGTCCAGTACGAGGATGGTCCTCCGCCTTGCGATTGCACGCACCGGACGCCGCGCACCCCGCCCTGCGGGCGGACGGCGCTATTTGTCAGACACGGCCTAGTGCCCCCGGCGGGTGTTTCGTCCTTAATCGCCGGACGGGGGCCTGAGATGCTCGAACGCCCACGACGGCGTCCCGAGGAGACCTGATGGCGACGACAGACACCGCGGTCTGGCGCGAGCGGGGCAACCCGCTGGTCGCCGGGTCCGGCAGCGGCCCGCTGCACGGCGTACGGCTGGCGGTCAAGGACGTGCACGCCGTCGCCGGCCACCGGCTCGGCGCCGGCAATCCGGCCTGGCTCGCCGAGGCCGAACCCCAGAGAGCGCACTCGTGGGCCGTGGGCACCCTGTTGGCGGCTGGAGCCGACGTGACCGGCATCGCGCAGACCGACGAGTTCGCCTACAGCCTCAACGGGACGAACGCGCACTACGGCACCCCGCCCAACCCGGCGGCACCCGGCCGCGTCCCCGGCGGCTCCTCCGGCGGACCGGCCGCCGCGGTCGCCCTCGGCCAGGCCGACGCCGGGCTCGGCAGCGACACCGCCGGATCGATCCGGGTGCCCGCCTCGTACTGCGGGCTCCACGGGCTGCGGCCCACCCACGGCGCTGTCCCCGCCACCGGAATGCTGCCGCTGGCCCCCTCGTTCGACACGGTCGCCTGGCTCGCGAGGGACGCGCGCACGCTGGCACGGCTGGGCGACGTACTGCTGCCATCAGGGGGCGCCGTGGGCCAACGCCCTTTCCGTACCGCCCTGGTGGCGAGGGACCTCGTCGCGCTCGCCGACGCGGGAGTGCGTGAGGCCTTCGGCCCGGCAGCGGCGGGACTGGCCGAGCGGCTCGGCCTGAAGACGGAGGAAGTCCCGTCCCTGGGAGGCGATCCGGCCGAGCGGGCGGTGGCCTTCGCGACGGCTCAGGCGGCGGAGGTGTGGGAGTGCGACGGGGCCTGGGTGAGCGCCCATCCCGGGACGCTCGGGCCCGGAGTCGAGGCCCGGTTCGCCCGCGCCGCCGCGGTCACTCCCGAGGAGCGGGTCGCCGCGGAGGAGGTAGTCCACCAAAGCGCCCGCGAGCTGCTCGCGGCTCTGCCGGACGACGCGGTACTGCTCCTGCCCGCGGCGAGCGGACCGGCCCCGCTGCCCGACGAGGACAGCGCGCGCAAGGCAGCCACCCGGCAGGGGACGTTCCGCCTCACCTGCCTGGCGAGCGGCGCGGGCCTGCCGTGCCTCGTGCTTCCGCGGATGTCGGTGGACGGACTGCCGGTGGGTCTTGCGGTGATCGCCGGCCGCGGGAGTGACCGCGCGCTGCTCGACCTGGGTGTGCGCAGCGCCGGACCGGGCTTCCGCCCCTGACGCGCGGCCCCCGGGGCCCAACTGCCCGGCAGGGCGCGGCCGTGCGCCCGTACAGTCGTCCCATGCCGTATCTCACGCTCACCGAGATCGAGGCCGTCGCCCGCGAGGCCCACGCCGCCCAGACGGACAAGGCGGGACGCCCGTACGCCGAGCATCTCGCCGCCGTCGCGGAAGGGGTGCGGGGCCGCGGCGGGAGCGAGGAGCAGATCGCCGCGGGATGGCTGCACGACGCCGTCGAGGACGACGCGCTGTCCCGGGAGTGGCTGGACGAGGCCGCGCTGCCGCAGACGGTCAAGGACATGGTCCTCGCCCTCACCAAGCGCAAGGGCGAGGATCTGGAGGATTACACGAGGCGCATTCTGGCCACGCCGGGCGCGCGCCTCGTCAAGGAGGCCGACCTCGCGCACAACGCCGATCCGGCGCGGCTCGCGGTCCTCGACGAGGCGACGCGGACGCGGCTCACGGCGAAGTACGCGAAGGTACGCGGCCTGCTGGGTCTGCCGGACGGTGACCTGGCCTGACGACCGTACGGGCCGACCGGACCCAGGTACGGACCCACGTGCCCGGTCCCGCCCGGCACCATCTCGCGGCTCAGCGCCGCGGCCCCAGTTCCGCCGCGTCCCGCCGGAACGCCCACGTCATCTCCGGCTCGGTCACGAACCGCAGTGCCCTGCGCGCCGGCGGCGTGCACAGCAGCGTCACGGCCGCCGCCGCGACCAGCGTCAGCACGATCTCGCCGCTCGGGTCGCTCAGCCACGCGTATGTCTCGAAGACATGTCCGTAGTCCGCGGCCTTGATCAGCAGGCCGTGCCCCAGATAACCGCAGATCGTCCCGGCGCCGAGCACCGTGAACCAGGTCCTGCGGCCCGGCACCCAGGCCAGGAACCCGGCCGTGAGCAGCGCCGCGCAGCCGAAGAACGCAAGTGTCATCACGACACCCACCCACCACGGCTCACCCAGTTCCTGGGCGCTGCTGGAGCGGTAGAGCCAGCTGAAGTTCATCCGGGGAGAGGCCCAGTACGCGAACGCGCCCGCGCCCGCGAAGAGCGGCAGCGCGAGCAGCCGCACCTCCCGGCGCCGCACCAGCTGGAAGTGCTCGGGCTTGAGTGACAGACCCAGCACGAAGAACGGCAGAAACTGCAGTACGCGCTGGAGATTGAGATCCGCGCCGATGTTCGGCGTCAGCGCGGCGAGCGAGGCCAGGGCGAGCGCGACCGGCACCGGCCACCGGATCAGCCGCCACAGCGGGGCGGTCAGCCGCCAGATGAACAGGGCCGCCAGGAACCAGGTCAGATAGAAGGGGTCGAGCAGGCTGATCGGCTGCTCGGGGGCGTGCTGCGCCCACCGCCTGAACAGGGAGTACACGACCTCGAAGACGACGTACGGCACGGCGATCCCGGTCAGCAGCCGTCTGAGCTGGTCGGGCCTGCCGGTGTAACTCCGGGAGAAATAGCCGGAGATGAGGATGAAGGCCGGCATGTGGAAGGTATAGACGAGCAGGTAGAGCGCCCGGGAGGCACGGCTGCCGTCCATCACCGGCTCCCATGCGTGCGCGATCGCGACGAGCACGATGGCCAGATACTTCGCGTTGTCGAAGTAGGCGTCTCGACTGGTGGACTTCGCCGGTGCCTTCTCGGCCGCGGCGGCAACTGCCGGTGCGGCCGACTCCTGTGTTGTAGGGACGGGCTCCGACTCCCGGGCCTGGGGGAGCGGGGCCCTGCTGAATCCATTCGGAGCGTGGAACATCTGAGGCACCCTAGCCTCGCCGATTCGATTTCGTAAAACCCTCTGTGCATGTCTCCCATTCGAATCTGAAACGGCCACCAACCGCCCGCTATGCCCCAATTAATCCCCCTTAAATGGTGCATAGCGGCACGCTCTTGTGCGTGCGTGAATTTCCTCACCGGACGCCTTCGAATTTCGCGTGACCGACGCGTGAGGGCATGGAAACGATCAGGCCGAATTCCTTGTGGTATTTCACCCGGCCGGACCAGTCTCCGCACGCGTACAGGCGCACGCGTGCGCGCGGATGGCGTGATCCCGTCGGCGATGATTCGTCAGCAGGGAGCATGTATGGGGCTGTTGGTGGCACGATGGTCAATGGCGGGGGTGTGCTGGGCCGCACGCTCCCGGGCCGGCAAGGCGGACCGACCGAGGGTGTGATCAGTTGTGGCCATTTCACTGTCTGTGGTGCTGCTGTTGGCGATCATCCTCGTGGTGCTGATCCGCGGCGGCTCTATCAAGGCCGGACCCGCCATCGTCGCGGTGCTGTTCGGCTTCTTCCTCGCCTCGACGGGCATGGCGCCGTCGATCAACAAATTCCTCGACTCGATAGCCGACACCATCAATCAGATCAGCTTCTGAATCGGCGATCCGAATAGCGTCCGACCTGGCACCGCCCGGCGGTCCGTCGGCCCTGCGCCGAGAACGACTCAGGCCCGGTCCTGGTGATCAACCACCGGGCCGGGCCTGAGACATGAAGAGCGGGCGACGGGAATCGAACCCGCGTAGCTAGTTTGGAAGACTAGTGCTCTACCATTGAGCTACGCCCGCACGCATCGCACCGCAGGTCACGAGGGCCGCGGTACGAAGAGCATCGTAGCGGGTCCGGGGCCGCTGCCGCACACCCCATTCCACCGTGCGCCGCCTCCCGAAGAATGCGGCAGCCGCATGGCCTGCGGGCATGTACCCTACGTGTCGCACCGACGGGGTGTGGCGCAGCTTGGTAGCGCGTCCGCTTTGGGAGCGGAAGGTCGTCGGTTCGAATCCGGCCACCCCGACCATCATCACGATCGTTCTTCAAGATCACATTGTGGGGCTCATCCTGCTTGCGGCTACTATGCAAGCTGCGTGCCCGTGTGTCCGACGAGTCCGACGAAAAGCCGGCGAGTCTGACGGAGAGACCGGGCCGAATCCGCTGAGCCGCCTCCAGTGCGGCGGACGCAGCAGAACCCCAGAATCAGCCACCAAGGAGACCGAACCGTGAAGAGCGCCGTGGAGACCCTGAACCCGACCCGGGTTCGGCTCACTGTCGAGGTGCCCTTCGAGGAGCTCAAGGACAGCCTCGACGCGGCGTACAAGAAGATCAACCAGCAGGTCACGGTCAAGGGCTTCCGCAAGGGCAAGATCCCGGCCCGAGTGATCGACCAGCGGTTCGGCCGTGGTGCGGTGCTGGAGGAGGCCGTCAACGACGCCCTCCCGAAGTTCTACACCGAGGCCGTCAACGAGGCCTCGGTCAACCCGCTCGGCCAGCCCGAGGTCGACATCACCGAGCTGAAGGACGGCGAGCTGCTGGCCTTCACCGCCGAGGTCGACATCCGCCCGGCCATCGAGATCCCGGACTACTCCGGCATCGAGGTCACCGTCGACGCCGTCGAGGTCACCGACGAGGACGTCGAGAAGTCCGTGGAGCAGCTGCGCGAGCGCTTCGCCTCCACCAACCCGGTCGAGCGCGCCGCCGCCGAGGGCGACGTCGTGACGATCGACCTCGAGGCCAAGGTCGACGGCGAGGTCCTGGAGGACGGCGTCGCGGCCGGCGTGCAGTACACCATCGGCTCCGGCGAGCTCCTCGACGGCATCGACGAGGCCGTCACCGGCCTGGAGGCCGACGGCGAGGCCACCTTCTCCTCGCAGCTGAAGGGCGGCTCCGCCGAGGGCAAGGACGCGGAGGTCACCGTCAAGGTCACCGCCGTCGCCGCCCGCGAGCTCCCCGAGCTCGACGACGACTTCGCGCAGATGGCGAGCGAGTTCGACACCCTCGAGGAGCTGAAGGCGGACAGCCGCAAGCGCCTGGAGAACATGAAGCAGTACGACCAGGCCACCCAGGCCCAGGAGCGCGTCCTCGACGAGCTGCTGAAGCTGGCCGAGGTGCCGATCCCCGAGAAGCTTCTCGAGGACGAGGTCAAGACCCGCAAGCACAACCTGGAGCACCACCAGCTCGGCCAGATGGGCATCGACCTCGCCAAGTACCTGGAGATCCAGGGCAAGACCGAGGAAGAGTTCGACGCCGAGACGTCCGAGCAGGCGATCAAGGGCATCAAGACCCAGTTCATCCTCGACGAGCTGGTCAACAAGGAGAAGCTGAACGTCAACCAGGAGGAGCTCACCGAGCACCTCATGCGGCGTGCGGCCTCCTCCGGCATGAGCCCCGACCAGTTCGCCCAGGCGGTCGTCGAGGGCGGCCAGGTGCCGATGCTCGTGGGCGAGGTCGCCCGCGGCAAGGCGCTCGCCGTGGTCGTCGAGGCCGCCAAGGTCACCGACACCAACGGTGAGGTCGTCGACCTCGAGGACGAGGACGAGACCGAGGTCGCCGCGGAGACGGTCGAGGCCGTCGTCGAGGGTGACGAGGCCGAGGAGACCACGGAGAAGACCGAGGCCTGAGCCTCGCGCTGAACCACTGATTTCGGGCCCCGGACGCAACCGCGCCGGGGCCCGACTCGTACTGCCGCGCGCCCCCGTCCACCTTGCGCTCCGAGCGAACAGTTGGGGAACCGGGATGGCGCCCGCCGACCAGCGCGTTAGGGTCCATGAATACGAGGGCAGGTCAGTCCCCGCCCCCAGTACGAAAGATGCTGAGACGGCCGCAGCCGTCAGAGACGAGCAGGTGGATACGTGACGAATCTGAAGCCTTACGCCGCGGGTGAGCCGTCCATCGGTGGCGGCCTCGGCGACCATGTCTACAACCGGCTGCTCGGCGAGCGCATCATCTTCCTCGGCCAGCAGGTCGACGACGAGATCGCCAACAAGATCACGGCGCAGATGCTGCTCCTGGCCGCCGAGCCGGACAAGGACATCTACCTCTACATCAACAGCCCCGGCGGCTCGGTGACGGCCGGCATGGCGATCTACGACACCATGCAGTACATCCCGAACGACGTGGTCACGATCGGTATGGGTATGGCGGCCTCGATGGGCCAGTTCCTGCTCACCGGCGGCTCCGCGGGCAAGCGCTTCGCGCTCCCGAACACCGACATTCTGATGCACCAGGGATCGGCCGGCATCGGCGGCACCGCCTCGGACATCAAGATCCAGGCCGAGTATCTGCTTCGCACGAAGAAGCGCATGGCGGAGATCACCGCCCTCCACTCCGGCCAGACCGTCGAGACGATCATCCGCGACGGTGACCGCGACCGCTGGTACACCGCGGAAGAGGCCAAGGAGTACGGCCTCATCGACGAGATCATCTCCGCCGCATCGGGCGTTCCGGGCGGCGGCGGCACCGGCGCCTGAGCCGCCCTGCCCCCAGCCCCCGCCCGTAGAACGCCACCAGGATGGTGAACACCCACATGAGTAACTTCTCCGCGAGCGGCCTCTACACCGGCCCGCAGGTGGACAACCGCTACGTCGTCCCGCGCTTCGTCGAGCGCACCTCCCAGGGTGTGCGCGAGTACGACCCGTACGCGAAGCTCTTCGAGGAGCGCGTCATCTTCCTCGGCGTGCAGATCGACGACGCCTCCGCCAACGACGTCATGGCGCAGCTGCTGTGCCTGGAGTCGATGGACCCGGACCGCGACATCTCCATCTACATCAACAGCCCCGGCGGCTCGTTCACGGCCCTCACAGCCATCTACGACACGATGCAGTTCGTGAAGCCGGACATCCAGACGGTCTGCATGGGCCAGGCGGCCTCCGCCGCGGCCGTGCTGCTCGCCGCCGGTACCCCCGGCAAGCGGATGGCCCTGCCCAACGCCCGCATCCTGATCCACCAGCCGTCCTCGCAGACCGGCCGTGAGCAGCTCTCCGACCTGGAGATCGCGGCCAACGAAATCCTGCGGATGCGTACGCAGCTGGAGGAGATGCTGGCCAAGCACTCCACCACGCCGATCGAGAAGATCCGTGACGACATCGAGCGCGACAAGATCCTGACCGCCGAGGACGCGCTTGCGTACGGCCTCGTCGACCAGATCGTCTCGACCCGTAAGAGCACGGCCGCAGCGGCCGCCTGACCGGTCCGGTGCCCTTGGCGCGGAGCACAAGCATGTGAACCGCGCCAAGGGGGGCCCGAACGGGGGGCCCGGCAAGGTACCGTCGGATATGAGGCACCAGGAGTCGGCTGAACCAAGCTGCTCCCAGGCGAAGGGGAAGCACCTCGTGGCACGCATCGGTGATGGCGGCGACCTGCTCAAGTGCTCGTTCTGCGGAAAGAGCCAGAAGCAGGTGAAGAAGCTCATCGCAGGCCCGGGTGTGTACATCTGCGACGAGTGCATCGACCTCTGCAACGAGATCATCGAGGAGGAGCTCGCCGAGACCTCCGAGGTGCGGTGGGAGGAACTGCCCAAGCCGCGCGAGATCTACGAGTTCCTCGAGGGGTACGTCGTCGGGCAGGAGCCCGCGAAGAAGGCCCTCTCGGTAGCGGTCTACAACCACTACAAGCGCGTCCAGGCCGGCGAGAACGGCGGGGGCACGGGCCGGGACGACGCGATCGAACTGGCCAAGTCGAACATCCTGCTGCTGGGCCCCACCGGGTCCGGCAAGACTCTTCTCGCCCAAACCCTGGCCCGGATGCTCAACGTCCCGTTCGCCATCGCCGACGCGACGGCGCTGACGGAGGCCGGCTATGTCGGCGAGGACGTCGAGAACATCCTGCTGAAGCTGATCCAGGCGGCCGACTACGACGTCAAGAAGGCCGAGACCGGGATCATCTACATCGACGAGATCGACAAGGTCGCCCGTAAGAGTGAAAACCCGTCGATCACCCGTGACGTGTCGGGCGAAGGCGTCCAGCAGGCCCTGCTGAAGATCCTCGAAGGCACGACGGCCTCGGTCCCGCCCCAGGGCGGACGGAAGCACCCGCACCAGGAGTTCATCCAGATCGACACGACGAACGTGCTGTTCATCGTGGGCGGTGCCTTCGCGGGCCTGGAGAAGATCATCGAGTCGCGGGCGGGCGCGAAGGGCATCGGCTTCGGCGCGACGATCCGCTCGAAGCGCGAGATCGAGGCGAGCGACCAGTTCCAGGAGGTCATGCCGGAGGACCTGGTGAAGTTCGGGATGATCCCGGAGTTCATCGGCCGCCTCCCGGTCATCACCTCGGTCCACAACCTGGACCGCGAGGCCCTGCTGAAGATCCTGGTCGAGCCGCGCAACGCACTGGTGAAGCAGTACCAGCGCCTGTTCGAACTGGACGGCGTGGAGCTGGACTTCGACCTCCCGGCCCTGGAGGCGATCGCAGACCAGGCGATCCTGCGCGGCACGGGCGCGCGTGGCCTCCGGGCCATCATGGAAGAGGTCCTGATGTCGGTGATGTACGAGGTCCCCTCCCGCAAGGACGTCGCGCGGGTGGTCATCACGGCGGACGTGGTGCACAACAACGTGAACCCGACGCTGGTGCCGCGGGAGCCGAGGATCGTGAAGAACGACGGGCGGCACGAGAAGTCCGCGTAGCTTTTTGCACGTACGCGAAAAGGGGCGCCCGGCCAGTCAACTGGCCGGGCGCCCCTTCGTGTTGGATCAGACCTTCTGGCGGCCCGTCTTGTACAGCTCGGCGGCGAGCTTCGCGACCTCGTCCTGCGACGTCCCCGCCGGCTTGGAGAGGTCCACGACGTTCACGACACCGTAGGTGCTGTAGTCGGCCCAGATGCAGGTCGGAATGACAATCTCCTTTGGCATCCCGGGCGTCGAGTCCGACGAGTCCTTGCTCGTGTTCGAGAGCTTCAGGTTCTGGCACTTCATCAGCGCGCCTTCGAAGCCGTCAGGCTTGAACTCCTGCGGGCTGCCGACGAGCTCGATGTTGACCTTGTCGCTCTTGTCGTCGTTCTTCGTAGCGTCCTTGAACGAAGCGTCGAGCACCTTCGCGGGGTCCGCGATCTCGCCCCATACTCCCTGGAAGCTCAGCGACTTGCCCGCGAGTGGATTGCTCTTGTCAGCACCCGCCTGATACTGAGTCACCACCTGCTTCGGGTTCTTGACGCTGAGGGCTTCGGCCTTCTTCTTCTGCTCGGCGGACATGGGCGTCGACTGGTCGCCCCGCTGGCCCTTCTTGAAGTCGCTGACCGTCGCCGGGGGAACGATCTTGTAGCCCTTCGTGTCGGCCGAGACATCCCCGTTCCCGCTGCTCCCGCCCAGCAGGAAGTACGCGCCGCCGGCGATCACCGCGAGCGCCACGACCGAGGCCGCCACGATCAGGCCCGTCTTCTTCTTCGGGGCAGCCGGCGGGGGCGGGACCTGGCCGCCGCCGTAGGGCTGGCCGTACTGGGGCTGCTGGCCGTACGGGCCCGGCTGCTGGGGCTGGCCCCACTGGCCCGGCTGCTGAGGCTGCTGCGGCGGGACGCCGGGAGGGGCCTGCTGGGGGTAGCCGTAGCCGGGCTGCGGGGCCTGCGGCTGCTGGCCGTAGGGACCCGGCTGACCGTACGGTCCGGGCTGCTGAGGCTGTCCGCCGTACGGGCCCGGCTGGTTGTAGCTCATTACTGGGTTCCCCTCCAGATACTTATGTGGTTCGAACATCCTGGCCCAAGCGCCAACGCCTTGGGGCGGCAGGGGTCACACCGTTACCGAAGAATCCCGTTTCAGTACGGCCCTGTGACACCCCTAAACTGAGTCCGTGACCGAGAACACTCAGCAGCAGCCAGCCAGCAACCCCGAACTGCCGACCCAGTACGCGCCGGCCGAAGTAGAGGGGAAGCTGTACGAGCGCTGGGTTGAGCGTGGTTACTTCGAGGCGGACGCGAAGAGCGAGAAGCCCGCGTACACCATCGTCATCCCGCCGCCCAACGTCACCGGCTCCCTGCACCTGGGCCACGCCTTCGAGCACACGCTGATCGACGCCCTCACCCGCCGCAAGCGGATGCAGGGATACGAGACGCTGTGGCAGCCCGGCATGGACCACGCCGGTATCGCGACCCAGAACGTCGTGGAGCGCGAGCTGGCCAAGGAGGGCAAGTCCCGCCACGACCTCGGCCGCGAGGCCTTCGTCGAGCGGGTCTGGCAGTGGAAGGCGGAGTCCGGCGGGCAGATCTCCGGCCAGATGCGCCGCCTCGGCGACGGTGTCGACTGGAGCCGCGAGCGCTTCACCATGGACGAGGGCCTCTCCCAGGCCGTCCAGACGATCTTCAAGAGGCTCTACGACGACGAACTGATCTACCGCGCCGAGCGCATCATCAACTGGTGCCCGCGCTGCCTGACCGCCATCTCCGACATCGAGGTGGAGTACCAGGACGACGAGGGTGAGCTGGTCTCGATCCGCTACGGCGAAGGCGACGCGTCGATCGTCGTCGCGACGACTCGTGCCGAGACGATGCTCGGTGACACCGCTGTCGCCGTCCACCCCGACGACGAGCGCTACGCCCACCTCGTCGGCACGGAGATCGAACTGCCGCTCACCGGCCGCCGGATTCCGGTCGTCGCCGACGAGCACGTCGATCCCGAGTTCGGCACGGGCGCCGTCAAGGTCACCCCGGCCCACGACCCGAACGACTTCGAGATCGGCCAGCGCCACGGCCTGCCGAATCTCGCGATCATGGACGAGCACGCGGTCATCACCGTGCACGGCCCGTTCCAGGGTCTCGACCGTCTGGAGGCCCGTTCCGCGATCGTCGGCGCGCTGCGCGCCGAGGGCCGGATCGTCGCCGAGAAGCGTCCGTACACCCACTCCGTCGGCCACTGCTCGCGCTGCAAGACGACGATCGAGCCGCGGCTGTCCATGCAGTGGTGGGTCAAGGTCGGCCCGCTCGCCAAGGCCGCTGGTGACGCGGTCCGCGACGGCAAGGTCAAGATCCACCCGCAGGAGATGGAGAAGCGGTACTTCGACTGGGTCGACAACCTCCACGACTGGTGCATCTCGCGCCAGCTGTGGTGGGGCCACCGCATCCCGGTCTGGTACGGACCGAACGGCGAGATCGTCTGCGTCGGACCGGACGAGCAGCCTCCCCCAGCTACCGCTGGGGGGACCCCCACGGGCGAGGGCTGGACCCAGGACACCGATGTCCTGGACACCTGGTTCTCCTCCGGCCTGTGGCCCTTCTCCACCCTCGGCTGGCCCGAACAGACCGAGAGCCTGGAGAAGTTCTATCCGAACTCCGTCCTGGTCACCGGTTACGACATCCTGTTCTTCTGGGTTGCCCGGATGATGATGTTCGGCCTGTACGCGATGGACGGCACCCCGCCGTTCCACACCATCGCCCTGCACGGCATGGTCCGCGACCAGTTCGGCAAGAAGATGTCGAAGTCCTTCGGCAACGCGGTCAACCCGCTGGACTGGATGGACACTTACGGCTCCGACGCGGTCCGCTTCACGCTGGCCAACGGTGCCAACCCGGGTGTGGACGTCCCGATCGGCGAGGACTGGGTCAAGGCGTCGCGCAACTTCGCCAACAAGATCTGGAACGCGACCCGCTTCGCGCTCATGAACGGCGCGACGGTGGAGGGCGAACTGCCGCCCGCAGAGCAGCAGTCGGCGGCCGACCGGTGGATCCTCTCCCGGCTCAACGCGGTGGTCGCCGAGGTCGACGCGTACTACGACGACTACCAGTTCGCGAAGCTCGCCGACGCCCTCTACCACTTCGCGTGGGACGAGGTCTTCGACTGGTACGTCGAGCTGTCGAAGACGACGTACTTCGCGGGCGGCGAGCAGGCGCGCGTCTCCGGCCGCGTCCTGGGCGAGGTCCTCGACGTCACGCTGCGACTCCTGCACCCCATCGTCCCGTTCGTCACCGAGACGCTGTGGACCACGCTCACCGGCAAGGAGTCGCTCGTCATCGCCGACTGGCCGAGTGACAGCGGCTTCCGCGACAAGGCCGCCGAGCGGGAGATCGAACTGGTCCAGCGCGTCGTCACCGAGGTCCGCCGGTTCCGGTCCGACCAGGGGCTGCAGCCCGGACAGAAGGTTCCGGCCCGGCTCAGCCTGGACGGCACCGCGCTGGCGCCGCACGAGGCCGCCATCCGGCAGCTGCTGCGGCTGCAGCCGGAGGGTGAGGGCTTCAGTGCCACGGCGACCCTCCCGGTCGCGGGGGCCACGGTCGCGCTCGACCTGTCCGGCACGATCGACGTCGGCGCCGAGCGCAAGCGGCTCGCGAAGGACCTGGCCGCGGCCGAGAAGGAGAAGGCCCAGGCGCTGGGGAAGCTCGGCAACGAGGCGTTCCTCGCCAAGGCCCCGGACAACGTGGTCGACAAGATCCGTACGCGCCTGGCCAAGGCCGAGGAGGACATCGCGCGGATCACGGCCCAGCTGGACCGGCTGCCGCAGGCGTAGTCACGACGTACGAGAGGCCCCGGGGGAGCACCCCGGGGCCTCTCGCGCGGTCAAGCCCCGCTGCCCCGCTACTGCTCGCGGGGCACGCAGACCACCCGAAAGGGGCGGGGCGAACGTCCTGTCACTGCTCCTCCGTAGACTGGCCCCGTGAGCAAGCAGCCCGACCCCTTCGACGAGATCGTCGACGCCGAGACAGACCGTGACCCCGACCTGGCGGTGATCGAGGCCGGCAGCCGTACCCTGCGCGCGCAGGCCGGATCGCTCCAGGGTGACCCCGTGCCCGCCCGGCCCGCAGACCCGGAGGTGGACAAGGCGCTGCGCGCGGTCGAGGCGGACCTGGCGACGCGCTGGGGCGAGACGAAGCTGGAGCCGTCGGTCGCCCGTATCTCGGCCCTGATGGACGTGCTGGGCGAGCCCCAGCGCGCGTACCCCTCGATCCACATCACGGGGACGAACGGCAAGACGTCCACGGCCCGCATGATCGAGTCACTGCTCGGCGCCTTCGATCTGCGCACCGGCCGGTACACCTCGCCGCACGTCCAGTCGGTCACCGAGCGGATCAGCCTGGACGGCGCCGCGATCGACGCCGAGCGCTTCATCGAGACGTACAACGACATCAAGCCGTACATCGAGATGGTCGACTCCCAGCAGGAGTTCCGGCTGTCCTTCTTCGAGGTGCTGACCGGCATGGCGTACGCCGCCTTCGCCGACGCGCCCGTGGATGTGGCCGTCGTCGAGGTCGGCATGGGCGGCAGCTGGGACGCGACGAACGTCATCGACGGGTCCGTCGCCGTCATCACCCCCATCGATCTGGACCACACCGACCGCCTCGGCGAGACGCCCGCCGAGATCGCCGTCGAGAAGGCCGGTGTCATCAAGCCGGGTGCGACGGTCATCCTGGCGCAGCAGCCGGTGGACGCCGCGCAGGTGATGCTGAAAAAGGCCGTCGAGGTCGACGCCACGGTCGCTCGCGAGGGCATGGAGTTCGGCGTGGTCGCCCGCGAAGTCGCGGTCGGCGGCCAGCTGGTGACGCTGCGCGGACTCGGCGGGGAGTACGAAGAGATCTTCCTCCCGCTGTACGGGGCTCATCAGGCGCACAACGCGGCGGTGGCGCTCGCCGCGGTCGAGGCCTTCTTCGGCATCGGCTCCGAGCAGGCCCGCACGCTCGACATGGACACCATCCGCAAGGCGTTCGCCTCGGTGGCCTCTCCGGGCCGCCTGGAGGTCGTGCGCCGCAGCCCGACGGTCGTGCTGGACGCCGCGCACAACCCGGCGGGCGCCCGCGCGGCCGCCGACGGGATCACCGAGTCGTTCGGCTTCTCCCGCCTCATCGGTGTGGTGGGCGCGAGCGGCGACAAGGACGTCCGGGGCTTCCTGGAGGCCTTCGAGCCGATCTTCGCCGAGGTGGTGATCACCCAGAACTCGAGCCATCGGTCGATGGACGCCGACGAGCTGGCGGCGGTCGCCGTCGAGGTCTTCGGCGACGAGCGGGTGGTGGTCGAGCCGCGTCTCGACGACGCGCTGGAGGCGGCGATCACGCTCGCCGAGGAGGAGTCCGAATTCGCGGGCGCTGGCGTCCTGGTGACCGGTTCCGTGATCACGGTCGGCGAGGCCCGGCTGCTGCTGGGGAAGGGCTGACATCCGATGCGTACGCTCTGTGCTTCCACCCTGATCGGCGAGTTCTTCGTGATCGGCTTCGCCGGTCTCGTCGCCATGAAGTCCGACGAACTTTCCATGACCACCGTCTGGACCGTGTGCGGCATCGGGATGCTGATCTCGGTCCTGCTCTGCGGGATGATCGGCCGCCCCGGCGGAGTGCAGCTCGGCTGGGCACTGCAGATCGCGCTGATCGCCAGCGGCTTCGTGGTGCCGACGATGTTCTTCCTCGGCGCGATCTTCGCGGGCCTGTGGTGGGCCTCGGTCCACTACGGCCGCAAGATCGACGAGGCGAAGGCGAGATGGGCCGCGCAGGCCCCCTCAGAGCCTGACGCTGCGTAATCGGCGTACCGTCCTGCCCTGTAGCCTCTGAACTCCCCAATCCGCATATGAAGGAGCCCGCACCGTGAGCCAGCGCACGCTCGTCCTGCTCAAGCCCGACGCCGTACGCCGCGGCCTGATCGGCGAGATCATCGGCCGTATCGAGGCCAAGGACGGCTGGACCATCAGCGCGCTGGAGCTGCGCACCCTCGACCGGGAGATCCTGGAGCTGCACTACGCCGAGCACGTCGGCCGGCCGTTCTACGAGCCGCTCGTCGAGTTCATGCAGTCCGGCCCGGTCGTCGTGCTCGTCGTCGAGGGCGAGCGGGTGATCGAGGGCCTGCGCGCCCTAGCGGGGCCGACCGACCCGATCGCCGCCGCGCCCGGCTCCATCCGTGGGGACTTCGGCACTATCGTGCGGGAGAATCTCATCCACGCCTCGGACTCCGAGGAGTCCGCCATTCGAGAACTCAAGATTTTCTTCCCCGGGCTTTCCTGATTGGCCGTCAGCCATACAGAGCTCTCCACCTGGGGCGACCGAAGGAATTTCGGTCGCCCTTCGGTGTACATGAGCGCTTTGCGGGAACGCATCGCTCCGACACCTCGTCACCACATATAGAGGTGGACTCACCGCGCGGTGTCCGTGCAGGCGGCACTACGATGAAACCTCCACGCCACAGCACCCACCTCGCCATCCTAAAAAGCCATCAACGCTCGATTTGGGAAGGCCAGACGCATCCTCATGGGGAACAACATGTCGTTCATCGGCCGTGACATGGCTGTCGACCTCGGGACCGCCAACACGCTGGTGTACGTCAGGGGCCGGGGGATCGTCCTCAACGAGCCGTCCGTCGTCGCCATCAACACCAACACGGGCGGCATTCTCGCGGTCGGCGCCGAGGCGAAGAAGATGATCGGCCGGACACCGGGCAACATTGTTGCCGTCCGGCCGCTGAAGGACGGCGTCATCGCCGACTTCGAGATCACCGAACGGATGCTCCGCTACTTCATCCTGAAGATCCACAAGCGCCGGTACCTCGCCCGGCCGCGCGTCGTCGTCTGTGTGCCCTCCGGCATCACCGGCGTCGAGCGCCGCGCGGTCATCGAGGCGTCGACGCAGGCGGGCGCCCGGCAGGTGCACATCATCGAGGAGCCCATGGCCGCGGCCATCGGCTCCGGACTCCCGGTCCATGAAGCCACCGGCAACATGGTCGTCGACATCGGTGGCGGGACCACCGAAGTCGCCGTCATCTCACTCGGCGGAATCGTCACGGCACAGTCCATCCGCGTGGCCGGCGACGAGCTGGACAACGCGATCATCCAGCACATCAAGAAGGAGTACTCGCTCCTGCTCGGCGAACGGACCGCCGAGAACATCAAGATCACCATCGGTTCCGCCTACGACATGGACAAGGACGAGCACACCGAGATCCGCGGCCGGGACCTCGTCTCCGGTCTGCCGAAGACCGTCGTCATCTCGGCCGCCGAAGTCCGCAAGGCGATCGAGGAACCCGTCAACGCGATCGTCGACGCCGTCAAGACCACCCTCGACAAGTGCCCGCCGGAGCTCTCCGGCGATGTCATGGACCGCGGCATCGTCCTCACCGGCGGTGGCGCCCTGCTGCGCGGCCTGGACGAGCGGCTGCGCCGCGAGACCGGAATGCCCATCCATATCGCCGAGGATCCGCTGGACTCCGTTGCCCTTGGATCCGGTAAGTGCGTCGAGGAGTTCGAGGCACTTCAGCAGGTGCTGGACGCCCAGCCCCGCCGCTAGCGGCATCGACGGATCTTCCCCCCACGCCCTGGCGGGCGTGGGGGGACCCCCATACGGGTGCGCTGCCAACCCGTGCGGCGGGTCGTTGATATACAGACATCACCATTCCTACGAGGAAGGCACGGCCGCCGCACTGTGAGGGACACACGAGAGAGCCGGCTGCTCCTGGTGCTGCTGATCGCCATCGCGTTCGCTTTGATCACGGTGGATATCCGCGGGGGCGAGGAGTCACCGGTCGACGGCGCCCGGCAGGCCGCCGCCACGGTCTTCGGACCGGTCGAGAACGGCGTCGCGGCAGCGGTCGACCCGATCGGCAACGCGATCGGAGCGGTGCGGGACTCCGGTCAGCGCCACGACCGCATCACCCAACTGGAGCACGAGAACGCCGCGCTGAAGCAGAGACTCGGCAGCGACGACCGCAACCGCAGCCGGGTGCGCGAGCTCGACAAGATGCTCAAGAAGGCCGGCGCGGGACAGTACGGCATCAAGGGCGCCGAGGTCATCGCCATAGGAGCGGCCCAGGGCTTCTCCTGGACGGTGACCATCGACGTCGGCTCCAGCGACGGCATCCAGCGGGACATGACCGTCCTGAACGGCGACGGACTCGTCGGACGCGTCACCACGGTCGGCCCGAACACCGCGACCGTACTGCTCGCCAACGACCCGGACTTCACGGTCGGGACACGTATGGAGAAGACCGACGAACTGGGCTTCGCCACCGGTCAGGGCGACCGTCCGCTCTCCGTGCAGCTGCTCAACGGCAAGGCCAAGGTCAAGAAGGGCGACCGCCTGGTCACCTTCGGCTCGCAGGCCGACAAGCCGTTCGTGCCGGGTGTCCCGGTCGGGGAGGTCGTCCGTGTCGACCCCTCCGGCGGCGACCTCACCCGCACCATCTACGTCCGGCCGTTCGTCGGCTTCACCAAGCTCGACATCGTCGGCGTCGTCGTCCAGGCACCCCGGTCCGATCCGCGCGACGCGGTCCTGCCGCCCAAGCCGGCGGCCCCGAAGCCCACACCGACGGTCACGGTGACGGTCACCCCGTCACCCGGCGGCGATGTGAACGCGACCGGCCAGAACGACGAGCAGTAGGAGCTGATCCGTCATGCGTTTCAACCGGATGCTGCTCTCCACGACACTCGTCGTGGTCGCCCTCGTCATCCAGGTCTCCGTCCTCGCCCGCCTCCAGCTCCCCGGCGCCGTCCCCGACCTGCTGCTGCTCGTCGTCCTCGGACTCGCCTTCGTCTACGGGCACATGGCCGGGGCCTTCATCGGCTTCGGCGCGGGCCTGCTCGCCGACCTCGCTCCGCCCGCCGACCACGCCGCGGGACGCTACGCACTCGTGCTCTGCGTCATCGGCTACCTCGCGGGCCTGGTGCGCCCCGACAACGGCCAGCTCAAGTCGGCCACCGGACCGATGCTCGTCGTCGTCGCGGCCGCCATCGGCTCGACGCTGCTGTACGCGGGGGTCGGCGCCCTCGTCGGCGACACCGCGGCCCGCCATGTGGGCCTGGGCAGCCTGCTGTTCACGGCCGCCGTCTACGACCTGCTGCTCGCGCCCTTCACCGTGCCGCTGATCATGGCCCTCGCCAGACGCGCCGAGAACGATCCGCTCTCCGAGAGCCAGAGCAGCGGCGGCGGCGACATCGCCTCCCGCTGGCTCTCCTCCGGCACCGGTCTGCGGATCGGCACCCAGCGCGGCGGACTGCGGGTGAAGGCGGCCAGGACGCGGGCGGCACGGGCCGGCCGCATCAAGGGAGTCAAGCGACTGTGATCGAGGGGGCAGCAGCGTGAGCAACATTCCGGAGACCGGGCGGACCCCCCGGGTCCAGATCCGGCTCGTGATCATCCAGGTCCTTGTCTTCTCCCTCCTCCTGACCCTCGGCGGACGCCTCTGGTACCTCCAGATCCGCAACGGCGAGGAGTACACCGACGAGGCGAAGAACAACCACGTCCAGCAGGTCGTCCAGCCCGCCGTCCGCGGCGCGATCCTCGATGCCCGCGGCATCCCGCTCGCCGACAACGAGACCCGCCTCGTGGTCTCCGCCTCCCGCACCGAGCTGATGAAGATGAAGGACGACGGCAAGGGCGTTCTCACCCGTCTCGCGGCCGTCCTCGGCATGAAGCCGAAGGACGTCATGGACAAGGTCAGGCTCTGCGACGCCAAGACCCCCCAGCCCTGCTGGAACGGCTCCCCCTACCAGCCGATCCCGGTCACCGACGAGGCCACCACCCAGCAGGCCCTGCAGATCCGTGAGCGAGCCGAGGATTTCCCCGGCATCACCGCCGAGCCCACCGCCGTACGCCGCTACACCGCGCCCGGCAAGACCAACACCGCGCAGGTGCTCGGCTACCTCTCGCCGGTCACCGACGAGGAGATCACCAAAGCCAAGGACACCGACTCGCCGTTCCTGCGCTCCGACCAGGTCGGCCGCTCGGGCATCGAGCGCACCTACGACAAGGAGCTGCGCGGCAAGGCCGGAGTCACCCGCTACGAGGTCGACAACCTCGGCCGCGTCATCGGCCAGGCCGCCAAGGACGATGCCCAGCCCGGCGCCAACCTCGTCACCTCGATCGACGCGCGCGTCCAGGCCGTCGCGGAGTTCGAGCTCAACAAGGCGATGAAGACCGCCCGCCAGGAGTTCGACAAGAACACCGACGAGAACTACAAGGCCGACGCCGGTGCCGTCGTGGTGATGGAGAACAAGACCGGCCGGATCATCTCGATGGCCTCCCAGCCCACCTACGACCCCAACTCCTGGGTCGGCGGCATCTCCGCCAAGGACTACGCCAAGCTCACCGGCAAGGACTCCAACTACCCGCTGCTGAACCGCGCGATCCAGGGGCAGGCCGCCCCCGGCTCGATCTTCAAGGTGATCTCCTCGACCGCCGCGGTCAACGCCGGGTACCCCTTCGACGGCGACTACCCCTGCCCCTCCTCGTACTCCGTCGGCGGCCAGGTCTTCAAGAACTTCGAGTCCAAGGGCTACGGCAGCATCAGCCTCGGCAGGGCCCTCGAGGTCTCCTGCGACACCGTCTTCTACGGCCTCGCCCACCGCGAGTGGCAGAAGGACGGCGGCACCAAGCCCAAGAAGCACACCAACGACTGGTTCTACAAGACCGCCCACCAGTTCGGCCTCGGCAAGGAGACCGGCATCGACCTCCCCAACGAGGTCAGCGGCCGTGTCCCCGACCGCCAGTGGAAGCAGCGCTTCTGGGAGGCCAACAAGGACGGCTGGTGCAAGCAGGGCAAGAAGAACGGCTCCTACGTCGAGAAGATCGCCTACGAGAACTGCCTCGAAGGCAACCGGATGCGGGCGGGTGACTCCGTCAACTACTCCATCGGACAGGGCGACACACTGGTCACCCCGATCCAGATGGCCACGATCTACTCCGCCATCGCCAACGGCGGCACCCTCTTCAACCCCACCATCGGCAAGGCCGTCATCAGCCCGGACGGCAAGTCCGTCAAGGAGATCAGGCCGACGTCCCACGGCAAGCTGCCGATGGACGCCGACACCCGCGAACAGATAGACCAAGCCCTCGCGGGAGTCACGACCCGCGGATCGGCCGCCTGGCGATTCGGCGGCTGGCCGCAGGACAAGATCCCGATGCACGCCAAGACGGGTACGGCGGAGGTCTACGGCAAGCAGACGACCTCCTGGTTCGTCTCGTACACCCCGGACTACACGATCATCATGACGATCGCCCAGGGTGGTACGGGCTCCGGCGCCTCGGGTCCTGCCGTGCGCAAGATCTACGAGGCGATGTACGGACTCGACGAGAAGGGCGGCCAGGACCTGAAGAGGGCCCTGCTGCCCGCGCCGCAGAAGGCGCTCCCGAAGATCCAGCCCGACGGCTCCATCGACGCCCCGGAGATCAAGCCGTACCAGCCGGTCGAAGAGAAACCGGACGAAACCCAGCAGCTCGCGGGCCCGCCCGCGCGGAGGGACTGAGGCATGGCCGGTACGAACGGCTTCTCCGTCTCCGGATACGGGCCCCGGCGCGGCGGCCTGTGGTCCCAGCTGAGCGCCCGTGACTCCATGGTGCGCAGGCTCGACTGGCCGCTGCTCTTCTCGGCGATCGCGCTCTCCTTCGTCGGCTCGCTGCTCGTGTGGTCGGCGACGCGCGGGCGCACCCAGCTCAACCAGGGCGACCCGTACTACTTCCTCTTCCGGCACGCCCTCAACACCGGTATCGGCTTCGCGCTGATGATCGGCACGATCTGGCTCGGGCACCGCACCCTGCGCGGCGCCGTCCCGGTGCTGTACGGGCTGTCCGTGGTGCTCGTCCTGCTGGTGCTCACGCCGCTCGGCGCGACCATCAACGGCGCACACGCCTGGATCGTGATCGGTGGCGGATTCTCCCTCCAGCCCTCGGAGTTCGTGAAGATCACGATCATTCTCGGGATGGCGATGATGCTGGCCGCGCGCGTGGACGCGGGCGACCTGGCGCATCCGGACCACCGGACGGTCGCCAAGTCGCTGGGCCTCGCGGTCCTTCCGATGGCGATCGTCATGCTGATGCCGGACCTCGGCTCGGTCATGGTGATGGCGGTGATCGTGCTCGGGGTGCTGCTCGCCTCCGGCGCGTCCAACCGCTGGATCCTCGGGCTGATCGGCGCCGGCGTCATCGGCGCGGTGCTGGTCACGGCCCTCGGACTGCTCGACGAGTACCAGATCAACCGCTTCGCCGCGTTCGCCAACCCGGAGCTGGACCCGGCCGGTGTCGGCTACAACACCAACCAGGCCAGGATCGCGATCGGATCGGGAGGGCTGACCGGCACGGGCCTGTTCAAGGGCTCGCAGACCACCGGCCAGTTCGTGCCCGAACAGCAGACGGACTTCGTCTTCACCGTCGCGGGCGAGGAACTCGGCTTCCTCGGTGCGGGTCTGATCCTGCTGCTGCTCGGCATCGTGCTGTGGCGCGCCTGCCGGATCGCGCGCGAGACGACCGAGCTGTACGGCACGATCGTCGCCGCCGGGATCATCGCCTGGTTCGCGTTCCAGGCGTTCGAGAACATCGGCATGACGCTCGGCATCATGCCGGTGGCGGGTCTGCCGCTGCCGTTCGTGTCGTACGGAGGCACGTCGATGTTCGCGGTCTGGATCGCGATCGGTCTGCTGCAGTCGATCCGCGTTCAGAGGCCGATAACGGCGTAGATGAACAAATGGGGCTGCCGCGAAGTCCTTTTGGCAACTAGATTCAGTTCATGGCGGATACGAAGCGCGAGATCGAGCGGAAGTACGAAGCCTCTCCCGAGACCCGGCTGCCGGATCCCGGCCGGGTGCCCGGGGTCGATGCGGTCGTCGACAAGGGCGTCGTCGAGCTCGACGCGGTCTACTACGACACCGCCGACCTGCGGCTCGCCGCCGCCTCGATCACCCTGCGGCGCAGAACGGGCGGCAGCGACGCGGGCTGGCACCTCAAGCTTCCCGTCGCACCAGGGGTACGGGACGAGATCGCCGCGCCCCTGTCCGACACGGTCCCGCGCAACCTGGCGAGCCTGTCCCGGGTCCGCACCCGGGACGCCGAACTCGTGCCCGTCGTACGGCTGCGGTCCTCCCGGGACATCCGCCACCTTCTGGACTCCGAAGGCACGCTGCTCGCCGAGCTGAGCCGGGACGCGGTTCGTGCGGAACGCCTCACCGAGGGCGGCGGCACGGCCGCCTGGGACGAGATCGAGGTCGAGCTCGCGGACGGCGGTGATCCGTCCTTCCTGGACGCGGTCGACAAGAAGTTCCGCAAGGCAGGGCTGAAGCCCGCCGCCTCGCCGTCGAAGCTGGCGAGGGCGCTGGCGGAGACCGCCCCCCGGGGCAAGCGCGCCCCGAAGCAGCCGACGCCGCCCGCCGTGCTCGACCCGGGGACCGCCGGCGGCCAAGTCCTCGCCTATCTGCGGGAACAGGCCGCCGCGCTGCTCGCCTACGACCCTGCCGTACGCCGCGATCTGCCCGACGCCGTCCACCAGATGCGGGTCGCCACCCGGAGGATGCGCAGCGCGTTCAAGACGTTCGGCAAGGTCGTCGACCGGACCGTCACCGACCCGATCGGCGAGGAGCTCAAGTGGCTCGCGGCCGAGCTCGGTGTCGCCCGCGACCAGGAGGTGCTCACCGAGCGGCTGAAGTCGAGGATCGACGCCCTGCCCAGGACGCTGCTGCTCGGCCCGGTGCGCGGGCGGCTGCGGCTGTGGAGCGTCGCCCACGGCTCGGGCGCCCGGCGCAAGGCCGTCGCCGTGCTCGACAGCAAGCGCTACCTCGCGCTGCTGGAGTCCCTGGACACCCTGCTCGCCGACCCACCGCTGCTCAAGGCGGCGGGCGGCGCCGCCGCCAGGGTGGTCCCCGCGGCCGTGATCAAGGACTACGACCGGCTGGCCGGCCGGGTCGACCACGCCCTGGAGCTCCCGGCCGGCGAGGCCAGGGACCTGGCCATGCACGACGCCCGCAAAGCCGCCAAGCGGGCCAGGTATGCGGGCGAGGCGGCGACGCCCGCGCTCGGCAAGGCGGCCAAGAAGTTCGCCAAGCGGATGAAGGCCGTACAGACGGTCCTCGGCGATCACCAGGACAGCGTCGTCGCCCGCGAAGCCCTGCGGAATCTCGCGATCCAGTCGCACGCGGCGGGGGAGTCCGCCTTCACCTGGGGACTGATGTACGGCCAGGAGGAGGCGGCCGCGGCGCAGCGCGAGGCGGAGCTGCCGGGGGTGTGGGCGCACGCGTCGGCCCCGGAACTTCGGGCGGATCTGACCGGATGAGCGCCAAGGTAGGCTTGATGGTCACCCCAGCCCGCCTCTATGAGAGACACCACGATGCCTGTCGAGTCGGTCTTCCCCCGCCTGGAAGCCCTCCTGCCGCACGTGCAGAAGCCCATTCAGTACGTCGGCGGTGAGCTCAACTCCACCGTCAAGGACTGGGACGCCTGCGATGTCCGCTGGGCCCTCATGTACCCCGACGCGTACGAGGTCGGACTGCCCAACCAGGGCGTCATGATCCTCTACGAGGTACTGAACGAACGCGAGGGCGTGCTGGCCGAGCGTACGTACAGCGTCTGGCCGGACCTCGAAGAGCTGATGCGGGAGCACAAGGTCCCGCAGTTCACCGTGGACTCCCACCGTCCGGTGAAGGCCTTCGACGTCTTCGGGCTGAGCTTCTCCACCGAGCTCGGGTACACCAACATGCTCACCGCCCTCGACCTCGCGGGCATCCCGCTCGCGGCCAAGGACCGGACGGTCGACGACCCGATCGTGCTCGCGGGCGGCCACGCGGCCTTCAACCCCGAGCCGATCGCGGAGTTCATCGACTGCGCGGTCATCGGCGACGGCGAACAGGCCGTCCTCGACATGACCGGGATCATCCGCGCCTGGAAGGCCGAGGGCCGCCCGGGCGGGCGCGAGGAGGTCCTCTTCCGCCTCGCCAGGACGGGCAATGTCTACGTTCCGCGCTTCTACGACGTCGAGTACCTGCCCGACGGCCGTATCGGCCGCGTCGTCCCGAACAAGTCGGGCGTGCCGTGGCGTGTGTCCAAGCACACCGTCATGGACCTCGACGAGTGGCCCTACCCCAAGCAGCCGCTCGTGCCGCTCGCCGAGACCGTCCACGAGCGGATGTCGGTGGAGATCTTCCGCGGCTGCACCCGCGGCTGCCGCTTCTGCCAGGCCGGCATGATCACGCGGCCCGTGCGGGAGCGAAGCATCACCGGCATCGGCGACATGGTCGAGAAGGGCCTCAAGGCGACCGGCTTCGAGGAGGTCGGACTGCTGTCGCTGTCCTCCGCGGACCACAGCGAGATCGGCGACATCGCGAAGGGTCTGGCCGACCGGTACGAGGAAGACAAGATCGGCCTCTCGCTGCCGTCCACCCGGGTCGACGCCTTCAACGTCGACCTGGCCAACGAGCTGACCCGCAACGGCCGTCGCTCGGGTCTGACCTTCGCCCCCGAGGGCGGCTCCGAGCGCCTGCGCAAGGTCATCAACAAGATGGTCTCCGAAGAGGACCTGATCCGTACCGTCTCGACGGCGTACGGCAACGGCTGGCGCCAGGTGAAGCTGTACTTCATGTGCGGCCTGCCCACCGAGACCGACGAGGACGTCCTCCAGATCGGCGACATGGCGGTCAAGGTCATCGCCGAGGGCCGAAAGGTCTCCGGCCAGAACGACATTCGCTGCACGGTCTCCATCGGCGGCTTCGTGCCCAAGCCGCACACCCCCTTCCAGTGGGCCCCGCAGCTGAGCGCCGAGGAGACGGACGCCCGCCTGGAGAAGCTGCGCGACAAGATCCGCGGCGACAAGAAGTACGGCCGCTCCATCGGCTTCCGCTACCACGACGGCAAGCCCGGCATCATCGAGGGCCTGCTCTCGCGCGGCGACCGCCGGGTGGGTGCGGTCATCCGCGCCGTCTACGAGGACGGGGGCCGCTTCGACGGCTGGCGTGAGCACTTCTCGTACGACCGCTGGATGGCGTGTGCCACCAAGACGCTGCCCGAGTTCGGGGTGGACGTCGACTGGTACACCACCCGCGAGCGCACCTACGAGGAGGTCCTGCCCTGGGACCACCTGGACTCCGGTCTCGACAAGGACTGGCTCTGGGAGGACTGGCAGGACGCGCTCGACGAGACCGAGGTCGAGGACTGCCGCTGGACGCCGTGCTTCGACTGTGGCGTCTGCCCGCAGATGGACACGCATATCCAAATCGGCCCGACAGGCAAGAAGTTGCTGCCGCTGACGGTCGTCAAGTAGAGCTCGGGGCAGGCCCGGCCGCCGGGAAAACCCCGTGGCCGGGCCTTGATCGTGTGCTGCTCCTGTGAACACCACAACCCGCGTCCCGGTACTGGATCCGGACAGGGCTGTAGCGCGTCATGGCTGACATGGAGTTCGAGAAGTCCCCCCGGACATACGGGAGTCATCAGGCGCCCGCGCACTACCAGCCCGGCGAGGGCTGTCTGACCACCGTCGTCCGGGTCCCGGTGCGGATCGTGGTGCTGCTCGTGGTCGTTCCCGTACGGATGGTCTGGGACCTGCTCGTCGTCTGCGGGCTCGCTCTCGACCGCGTCCTGCTGAGGCCGGTCGGCCGCGGGCTGGTCTGGCTGTACGAGAGCGTGCTCGCCCCCGTCGCGCTCTTCGTCGGCATGGCGTTGTTCGTCTGGCCGTGGGTGGCGCTGTGGCGGTTCGTCGTGGTGCCGGTGGTGACGTACGGGCTGGTGGTGCCGGTGGTGTGGATCTACCGGCAGCTGCTGACGCCGCTCGGCCACGGCATCGCCTGGCTCGTCGAGAACCTGCTGTTCGCGCCCGCGCGCTGGATCTACCGCCGGCTGCTCACCCCGGCCGGGCACGGCATCGCCGTGGTGCTCAGCCGGCTGGGCATGGCGTTGTTCGTCTGGCCGTGGGTGGCGCTGTGGCGGTTCGTCGTGGTGCCGGTGGTGACGTACGGGCTGGTGGTGCCGGTGGTGTGGATCTACCGGCAGCTGCTGACGCCGCTCGGCCACGGCATCGCCTGGCTGCTCACCGTGATGGGCCGTGGCATCGCCGCCGTCTGCCGCGGAGTGTGGGTGGCGGTCCTCTGGCTGGTCGTGACGCTGCTCGTCACGCCCGTCGCCTGGGTCTACCGGCACATCCTTGCCCCCGTCGGACGCGAGATCGCCGACGCCTTCGCTTTCGCCTGGCGTATCGCCGGATACATCTCGCACGCCGTAGGCAGGGCGCTGAAGTGGCTCGCCTGGAATCTGGTCGGACGTCCGGTGCGCTGGTTCTACCAGGTCGTCTGCACCCCCGTCGGGCATGCCCTGCGCGACGGGATCTGGCGTCCGGCGAAGAAGGCCGCCGTCGAGGCGGGACGGGCCGCACGGGTCGCGCTGCGATCGGCCCGCGAGACGGTACGCCAGGCCAGGCGCGACGCCTGGCGGGCACTGGTCGGCGGGCCTCCGGCGCCCACACTCGGGGAACCGGTAGTGCGGCAGGCGCGTAGGCTGGGTGATGCGCGACAAACACAGACTGTTCCCGGCGCGCCGGCCGAACCCGAGATCTCCCTGCACAAGCGGGGGTGAGCCGGTCAGGCCCCCAGGGAACACCCCGCACGTCCGAGGGCGGCGCGCCCCCCGCGCCCGCCCCGCACCGAGGAGAAGAACCACTGGGCAAGCGACAGCCCGAAGGCCCGCCGCCCGCACCGGCGGTGCAGCGCATCCGACTGCGCTACACCAAGCGCGGCCGCCTCCGGTTCACCAGCCACCGAGACTTCCAGCGTGCCTTCGAGCGGGCGCTGCGGCGTGCCGAGGTGCCCATGGCGTACTCGGCGGGCTTCACACCGCACCCCAAGGTCTCCTACGCCAATGCCGCACCCACCGGCACGGGCAGTGAGGCCGAGTATCTGGAGATCGCCCTCACCGAGCACCGCGACCCCGACAAGCTGCGTGAGCTGCTCGACGAGTCGCTGCCCGCCGGGCTGGACATCACCGATGCCGTCGAGGCCCGTACGTCAGGGCTCGCCGACCGGCTCACCGCCTCCGTGTGGGAGCTGCGGCTCGACGGGGTGGGAGTCGAGGATGCTTCACAGGCCGTGTCCGCCTTCCTCGGCGCCGAGTCCGTAGAGGTCGAGCGCAAGACGAAGAACGGCCTGCGGACCTTCGACGCACGAGGTGCCGTGGCAGAGCTGCAGGCGCTCCATTCACCGTCCGACGCAAGCGTCGGCTCCACTGGAGCGGCTGCCGCCGCGCTCATCAATAGGCCGGGGGACGGGCCCTGTGCGATACTGCGGCTGGTTGTTCGGCACGTAACACCTGCCGTGCGACCCGACGACGTCCTGTCCGGTCTCCGAGCTGTGGCCGACCTGGCGCCGCCGGTCCCCGCAGCGGTGACCAGGCTGGCGCAGGGGCTCTTCGACGAGGAGTCCGGCACGGTGACCGACCCGCTCGCGCCCGACCGCGAGGCAGTTCCGGCCGCTACACCCACGGCCGCCGGAATCGCCGCCGCGACGGCGCCGGGTCCCGCCGCGTAAGGACAGTCGTTGTAGCGCAGCCCTGGTACTCGGGAGCCACCTGGGTCGGGCCGCGCACTGACAGGAGACTTTCGCCAGGCCGTACGTACATCGCGTACGGAACCGGCGAGCCATACATCAGCTCCCGTGCGGCGCCCGCGCCCCGGACGGCGGCACCGCGAACATCACGCGGGCCGTGACCGGACCGGAATCAGGCGTGGCGCCCGGGAGCGTGACGGGAGAACCGCCCGCATGCACGAGCCGAACGAATCCGGCACCGCCGGAGAGACCGAGAACAATTCACCCAGCGATACGCTGCCGCCGCGCCGCAGGCGCCGGGCAGCATCGCGTCCCGCGGGGCCGCCGACGGCGGCCGCGGGTTCCACCCAGGCCGCGGAGGTCACGGCGGACATCGCCGAGACCCCTGTCGTCGCCGATGTCGCGGAGGCCGAGGCTGCCGCGCCGCGTACGCGGCGCCGTGCGACCCGTAAGGTCACCGCGCCCGCCGGTACCCCGGAGCCCGCTGAGGCTGCAGAGGCCCCTGAGGTTGCTGCCGAGCCGGAGGCCGAGGCCGCCGCGCCGCGTACCCGCCGTCGCGCCACCCGTAAGGTCACCGCGCCCGCCGGCGCGGCGGAGCCCGAGGCTGCCGAGGCCCCTGAGACCTCTGCTGAGCCGGAGGCCGAGGCTCCCGCGCCGCGTACCCGCCGTCGGGCCACCCGCCAGGTGACCGCCCCCGAGCCGGTCGCCGAGCCCGCTGCCGCCGAAGCCGTGGCCGACGACGAGACCGAGACCGAGGCTTCCGCGCCGCGTGGCCGTGCCCGCCGCCGGGCGTCCGCGCCCGCCGGTGCGCCGCAGCCCGTCGAGACGGCTGAGACCGCCGAGGCCGCTGAGGTTGCTGCCGAGCCGGAGGCCGAGGCCGCCGCGCCGCGTACCCGCCGTCGCGCCACCCGTAAGGTCACCGCGCCCGCCGGCGCCCCGCAGGCCGTCGATGCCGACGAGGACGAGGACGTCGCCGAGGCGGGCGAGAGCCTGCCCACGGGCACCGTCGCCCAGATCGCCTCCGACGAGGAGGTCGCGGCCGCCGAGAAGGCCGCCACCCGTGGCCGTACGCGCCGTCGCGCCGCCACGCCCGAGTTCGCCCAGCCCGCGAAGGCCGAAAGCACGAAGGTCGAGCCCGCGAAGGCCGAGAGCGAGAAGGCCGAGAGCGAGAAGGCCGAGGCGCCCGCGCGCGGCCGCCGGGCCGGACGGCCCGCCGTGGCTGTGTTCCAGGCCCCCGTCTTCACCGAGCCCATGTTCCAGACCCCGGAGACGGCCGCCGCGGCCGCCGCAGCTGCCGAGGACACGGAGCCGGAGGAGGACGAGGACGTCGTCGAGCCGGTCGCCGAGACCGTCGCCCCCGAGCCCGCGGGCCGTCGCCGCCGTCGCCGCCGTGGTGAGGCCGCCGAGCCGGTCGAGGCCCCCGCGCCCGCCGCGCAGGAGGCCGAGCCGGAGACCGAGGCCGAGCCGGAGGCTGAGGGCGAGGAGTCGGACGAGTTCGACGAGCGCCCCTCGCGCCGCCGCCGCCGTGGTGGCCGTCGCCGTCGCCGCGGTGAGCCCGCCGACACCGACGAGACGTCTGAGGAGCCCTCCGAGGAGACCGCCGCCGAAGAGGCCCAGTACGACGAGGAGGCCGAGGAGGAGGAGCAGGGCGAGTCCGGGACCCCCTCGGCCGCCGGTACCTCCAGCAGCCGTCGCCGCCGTCGCCGTCGCCGTCGCAGCGGTGAGCCCGCCGAGGGCGAGGAGACGGTTTCGGGCGACCCGGAGCGTACGGTCGTCAAGGTCCGCGAGCCCCGCCCCGCGCGCGCCAAGAGCGACGAGCCGTCCGACGAGGTGCAGTCCATCAAGGGCTCGACCCGTCTGGAGGCGAAGAAGCAGCGCCGCCGTGAGGGCCGCGAGCAGGGCCGCCGGCGGGTGCCGATCATCACCGAGGCCGAGTTCCTCGCCCGCCGCGAGGCCGTCGAGCGCGTGATGGTCGTCCGCCAGAGCGGCGAGCGCACCCAGATCGGCGTCCTCGAGGACAACGTGCTCGTCGAGCACTACGTCAACAAGGAGCAGGCGACCTCGTACGTCGGCAATGTCTACCTGGGCAAGGTGCAGAACGTACTGCCGTCCATGGAGGCCGCGTTCGTCGACATCGGCAAGGGACGCAACGCCGTTCTGTATGCCGGTGAGGTCAACTTCGAGGCGCTGGGCATGGCGAACGGCCCGCGTCGTATCGAGGCCGCGCTCAAGTCCGGTCAGTCGGTCCTCGTCCAGGTGACCAAGGACCCGATCGGCCACAAGGGCGCCCGCCTGACCAGCCAGGTCTCGCTGCCCGGCCGCTACCTGGTCTACGTGCCCGAGGGCTCGATGACCGGCATCAGCCGCAAGCTGCCCGACACCGAGCGCGCCCGTCTGAAGACCATCCTCAAGAAGATCGTCCCCGAGGACGCGGGCGTCATCGTCCGTACCGCCGCAGAGGGTGCGAGCGAGGACGAGCTGCGCCGCGACGTCGAGCGTCTGCAGGGGCAGTGGGAAGACATCCAGAAGAAGGCCAAGAGCGGCGGCAGCTCCAACGCCCCGACCCTTCTCTACGGTGAGCCGGACATGACCGTCCGGGTCGTCCGCGACATCTTCAACGAGGACTTCACGAAGGTCATCGTCAGCGGTGGCGAGGCCTGGGAGACCATCCACGGCTACGTCAACCACGTCGCCCCCGACCTGACCGACCGGCTGTCCAAGTGGACGTCCGAGGTCGACGTCTTCGCGACGTACCGGATCGACGAGCAGCTGATGAAGGCGCTGGACCGCAAGGTCTGGCTGCCGAGCGGCGGTTCGCTGGTGATCGACAAGACCGAAGCCATGGTCGTGGTCGACGTCAACACCGGCAAGTTCACCGGGCAGGGCGGCAATCTCGAGGAGACCGTCACCAGGAACAACCTGGAGGCGGCCGAGGAGATCGTGCGCCAGCTGCGGCTGCGCGACCTGGGTGGCATCGTCGTCGTCGACTTCATCGACATGGTCCTGGAGTCCAACCGCGACCTGGTCATGCGGCGTCTGCTCGAATGCCTGGGCCGGGACCGTACGAAGCACCAGGTGGCCGAGGTCACCTCGCTGGGCCTGGTCCAGATGACCCGTAAGCGGGTGGGCCAGGGTCTGCTGGAGTCCTTCTCCGAGACCTGCGTCCACTGCAACGGCCGTGGCGTGATCGTGCACATGGAGCAGCCGACCGCCCCCGGTGGCGGTGGCGGCGGCAAGCGCGCCAAGAAGCGCGGGCGCGGCGGCGCGGAGCAGGCCCAGGAGCACGAGCTCACTGCTGAGGGGGAGACCGAGACCGAGACCGAGGCGGAGGTCGCCGCCGAGGTGGCTGCCCCCGTGGCGCTCGCGGAGCCCGAGTTCGTGCCGGACGAGGAGCTGTACAGCAGCGCCGCGGAGGCCGAGGCCGCCGCGACGCGCGGCCGTGGCCGCCGCCGGGCGACCCGTAAGGTCACCGCTCCGGCCGGTGCGCCGAAGGCCGCGGCCCCCGTGGCCGAGGCCGAGGTCGTCATCGAGGCCAAGGCCGAGGCTCCGGTTGCCGAGCCCCAGGCCGAGGCGCCCGTCGCCCAGGCGGAGGCTCCCGCTCCCGAGGCCGCCCCGGCGGGCCGCACCCGCCGCCGGGCCACCCGCAAGGCGACGGCTCCGGCCGGTGCGCCGAAGGCCGCCGAGACGAGCCCCGTCGAGGCGGAGGTCGTCATCGAGGCCAAGGCGGAGGCCCCCCAGGCCGAGGCGCCGGTCGCCGAGCCGGAGGCCACCGTCTCCGAGGAGGCTCCCGTCGTGGCGCCGCCGCGTGCGCGCCGCCGGGTGACCCGCAAGGTCACCGCTCCCGCCGGTTCGCCGTCGGGCGCCGAGGAGGCCGCGATCGTCGTGGTCCCCGCGACGGCCGAGCCCACGGCGGAGCCGGAGGCCGGGGCCGACGCTCCGGCCAAGAAGGCCGCCCGCAAGACCGCTAAGAAGGCAACCGCGAAGAAGGCCGCCACCAAGAAGACGGCGGCCAAGAAGACCGCGGCGAAGAAGACGACCGCGAAGAAGGCCGGTGCGAAGAAGACCACCGCGGCGGCCGAGCAGCAGCCGCTGCCCACAGTGACGGCGACCACTGAGAGCTGAACAGTTGATGAGCCCTCAGTGAACGAACCGTGTCCCATCCCGCAGACTGCGGGGTGGGACGTGGTTTTTGTCGCCGAATCGATGCAGGGCTGCGTTAACAGCCCCGAAATTGACTAGGAAATCCCTGATAATGTGACGGCGGTCGCTGCCGGGTGAGGGCCCCGTTCCGGACACTACGGTGGGTGACCGGCCCGGTTCGGGACAAGACCGGTCCCAGATCCTCGGTAGGGCGTTGGCTTTGCGCCGGAGGGGTATGCGCGGCCTCGTGAGACGTCCGCTCCGCCCCTGACCTCTGCCACATAGAGCTCTTGCGGTGTTCAAGGAGGACGTCCATGACGAGCAGCAACCAGCAGCCCATTCCCGCTGCACGCCCGGTCATCGGTGAGGAAGAGATCGAGGCCGCAGTACGCGTACTGCGCAGCGGCAGGGTCGTACAGGGCCCCGAAGTCGCCGCGTTCGAGGAGGGCTTCTCGGAGCTCGTCGAGGGGCGCCACTGTGTGGCCGTCAACTCGGGTACCTCCGCGCTGCACCTCCTTCTGCTGGCTTTGGGCATCGGCCCGGGTGACGAAGTGATCGTTCCTTCGTTCTCGTTCGCCGCTTCGGCGAACGCCGTCCGCCTCGTCGGCGCCGATGTCGTCTTCGCCGACATCGAGCCGGGCAGCTTCGGCCTGGACCCCGCGGCCGTCGAGGCCGCGATCACCCCGCGCACCGCCGCGATCATGCCGGTGCACCTGTACGGCCACCCGGCCGCGATGGACAAGCTCATGCCCATCGCCGCCAAGCACAAACTGGCCGTCGTCGAAGACGCCTGCCAGGCGCACGCCGCCGCGCTGAACGGCACCCCCGTCGGCGCGTTCGGTTCGGGCGGCACCTTCAGCTTCTACCCGACCAAGAACATGCACTCCCTCGAGGGCGGCATGATCTCCACGGGTGACGCCGAGATCGCCCGCACCCTGCGCCTCCTGCGCAACCAGGGCATGGAGCAGCGGTACGCCAACGAGATCGTCGGCGCCAACATGCGGATGACCGACGTCGCCGCCGCCGTCGGCCGCGTACAGCTCTCCAAGCTGGGCGGCTGGACCGAGCAGCGCATCGCCAACGCCGCGTACCTCACCGAGCACATCACCGCGCCGAGCGTGCAGACGCCGACCGTCGCCGAGGGCGCGCGCCACATCTACCACCAGTACACGATCCGGGTCGGCGGGGACCGCGACGCCGCCATGGCGAAGCTCACCGAGGCGGGCGTCGGCAACGCCGTCTACTACCCGACCCCGATCCACCGGCTGAAGCCGTACTGGGAGCCGGACCAGAAGGCCGGCCGTAACTGGGACCTGCCCGAGACCGAGCGTGCGGCGGCCGAGGTCGTCTCCCTGCCGGTGCACCCTTCGCTGTCCGCGGAGGACCTCGAGCGGATCGTTGTCGCCGTGAACGAGCTTGGAGAGAACCAGTGACCATCGCCCAGGGACTGCGGGCCGGCCTGATCGGCCTCGGCTCGATGGGCCGCCACCATGCCCGCGTACTCGCCGGCCTGGAGGGCGTCGAGCTTGTCGCCGTCGTCGACCCGATGGGTGACAAGAACGGCTGGGGCCAGGGCGCCCCGGTGCTGTCGACCGTCGAGGAGCTCATCGCGCTCGGCATCGACTACGCCGTCGTGGCGTGCCCGACCGCCCTGCACGAGGAAGTCGGCCTCAAGCTGGCCGAGGCCGGAATCGGCGCACTCGTCGAGAAGCCGGTCGCGGACACCGTCGACGGCGCCCGCCGCCTCGTCGAGGCCTTCGAGTCGCGCGGCCTGGTCGCCGGCGTCGGCCACATCGAGCGCTGCAACCCGGCGCTGCGCTCCCTGCGCCAGCGCCTGGAGGCCGGCGAGCTCGGCGACGTCTACCAGGTCGTCACCCGCCGCCAGGGCCCCTTCCCGCACCGCATCGCCGATGTCGGCGTGGTCAAGGACCTCGCCACCCACGACATCGACCTCACCGGCTGGGTGACCGGCCAGACGTACACCTCGATCTCCGCGCGCACGGTCTCCAAGTCGGGCCGTCCGCACGAGGACATGGTCTCCGCGGTCGGCCAGCTCTCCGACGGCACCATGGTCAACCACCTGGTGAACTGGCTGAGCCCGCTCAAGGAGCGCTTCACCTCGGTCACCGGCGAGAAGGGCTGCTTCGTCGCGGACACCCTCACCGCCGACCTCACCTTCTACGCGAACGCCTCCCAGGCCACCGAGTGGGAAGCGGTCCAGGCGTTCCGCGGCGTCGCCGAGGGCGACATGATCCGTTACGCCATCGCGAAGCGCGAGCCGCTGCTGGTCGAGCACGAGCTCTTCCGTGACGCGGTCCTCGGGAAGTCGCACGACATTTGCACACTGCGCCAGGGTCTTCGTACCGTCGAGGTCGCAGCAGCCGTTCTGGAGTCCGCCGCCACGGGCATCACCGTCGATCTCTCCGCGTACCCCGCGGCCCAGTAGGGCGAGGAGCCTTGACCAGTCCTGATGTCACCGTCGTCGTCGCCGTGTACAACACGATGCCGTATCTGACGGAATGCCTTAACTCCCTTGTCGGGCAGAGCATTGGCCGGGACAGGCTCGAGATCGTGGCCGTCGACGACGGTTCCACGGACGAGAGCGGAGCGGAGCTCGACCGGTTCGCGAAGAAGTACCCGGACACCGTCACGGTGATCCACCAGGCGAACTCCGGTGGCCCGGCCGCGCCCAGCAACAGGGCGCTGGACGTGGCCACCGGACGTTACGTCTACTTCATCGGCGCCGACGACCACCTCGGCAAAGAGGCGTTGGCGCGGATGGTGGCGTACGCCGACAAGCACGACTCCGACGTCGTGATCGGCAAGATGGTCGGCACGAACGGCCGCTATGTCCACCAGGCGCTCTTCAAGAAGAGCGACCCGGACATCAGCCTGTACGACTCGGAGCTGCCGTTCACGCTGGCCAACACGAAGCTGTTCCGCCGTGAGCTGGTGGACAAGTACAAGCTGCGCTTCCCCGAGGACCTCCCGGTCGGCAGCGACATGCCCTTCACGATCGAGGCGTGTGTCCGAGCCCGGAAGATCTCGGTGATGGCGGACTACACGTGCTACTACGCCGTGAAGCGCGGGGACGCCAGCAACATCACCTACCGCGCCGATCATCTGTCGCGGCTGCGCTGCACGGCCGAGATCATGAAGCACGCGGCCGGGCTCGTCGAGGCGGGCCCCCGGCGTGACCATCTCCTCAAGCGGCACTTCACCTGGGAGCTCGCCAAGCTCGTCCGGGAGGACTTCCCGTCGCTGGACGCGGAGACCCGGCAGGAGGTGTGCGCCGGTATCGCCCGTCTCGCGGACGAGTACTTCACCGACGCGCTGCGTGACTCCGTGGACGTCAAGCGGCGGGTGCGGATCGCGCTGGCCCAGCGGGGCGCCGTCCAGGAGCTCGTACAGGCCATCACCGACGAGGCCGGGGCGGCGGTCCTGGTCGAGGACGGCCGCGCCTTCGTCCGCTACCCGGGCTTTCGCAGCGCGGGTCTCGACATGCCCGACCGCATCTTCGAGGCGGACGCCGAGTCCCTCCCCAAGGTCCTGGCGGACGCCACCGGCCTTCTCTCCGCGGAGTGGGAGCAGACCGGCGAGCAGCTGACGCTCGCCGTTGCCGTACGGGCCGGTGCGGTCGGGGACACCGACTCCGCCGTCATCCGTCTGGTGAACGGAGCCATGCCCAAGAGCTCCGACAAGGCGGGCGGCCGCAAGCTGCCCGACGGGCACGAACTGCCTGCCCCCGTGGGCGAGTTCAGCCGCGAGCCCATGCCCGACGGAAGCGGCACCCTGATCCGGGCCCGGATCCCGATCGAGCCGCAGCGCGCCAAGCTCGGCGTCCGCGTCCATGTGGACGTCGCAGGCTCGATGTACGAGATCCCGGTGAAGACCTGCGGGCTGCCGCTGCCGCTCGCACGGCGGTGGCGGGAGAAGATCCCGTACCGCATCTCCGCCAACGCGAACCCCAAGGGACGGCTGGTCATCACCACGGCCCCCCTGTGGGAGCCCAGAGCCGGCTTGGACGCGCGCTTGCGCACCCTGCTGTCCCGTGTCCCGCGCCTGCGCGCGCTGCTGTCCCGTGTGAAGAGGAAACTGACCCGATGAATATCTGTGTAGTCGCGCTGGGCAAGATCGGCCTGCCGCTCGCCGTCCAGTTCGCCGCCAAGGGCCACAAGGTCATCGGCGCCGATGTCAACGAGAAGGTCGTCGAGCTGGTCAACGCCGGCACCGAGCCCTTCCCCGGCGAGCACGACCTCGACCGTCTGCTCAAGGAGACCGTCGGCGCCGGGCTGCTGTCCGCGACCACCGACACCGCCTCCGCCGTCGCCGAGTCCGACGCCGTCGTGGTCGTCGTCCCGCTGTTCGTGGACGCCGAGGGCGTGCCCGACTTCGGCTGGATGGACTCCGCAACCAAGGCGATCGCCGCTGGTCTCAAGCCCGGCACGCTCGTCTCGTACGAGACCACCCTGCCGGTCGGCACCACCCGCACCCGCTGGGCCCCGATGCTGGAGCAGGGCTCCGGTCTCACCGCGGGCAAGGACTTCCACCTGGTCTTCTCGCCGGAGCGGGTGCTCACCGGCCGGGTCTTCGCCGACCTGCGCCGTTACCCGAAGCTCGTCGGCGGTATCGACGAGGCCTCCGCGAAGCACGGCGTGGAGTTCTACGAGCAGGTGCTCGACTTCGACGAGCGCGCGGACCTGGCGCAGCCGAACGGCGTCTGGGACCTGGGCACCGCCGAGGCATCCGAGCTGGCGAAGCTCGCCGAGACCACCTACCGCGACGTCAACATCGGCCTGGCGAACCAGTTCGCCCGTTTCGCCGACAAGAACGACATCGACGTCAAGAAGGTCATCGAGGCCTGCAACTCGCAGCCCTACAGCCACATCCACCAGCCCGGCATCGCGGTCGGCGGCCACTGCATCCCGATCTACCCGCGGATGTACCTGTGGAACGACCCGGAGGCCACCGTCGTGCGCTCGGCGCGCGAGGCCAACGCCGCCATGCCGGAGTACGCCGTCGACCTGCTGGCCGCGGCCTACGGCGACCTGGAGGGCGTGGGCGTGCTGGTGCTCGGCGCCGCCTACCGCGGCGGTGTGAAGGAGACGGCCTTCTCCGGCGTCTTCCCGACCGTCGAGGCGCTCAAGGCGCGCGGGGCCGTCCCCTTCGTGTCGGACCCGATGTACACGGCCGAGGAGCTCACCGCGCACGGTCTGACCCCGCACGAGGGCCAGACCGTCACCGCCGCGATCCTGCAGGCCGACCACGCCGAGTACCGCGAGCTGGCCGCATCCGACCTGCCGGACGTCCGCGTCCTGGTCGACGGCCGGCGCACCACCGACCCGGCGCGCTGGGAAGGCGTACGCCGGGTTGTCATCGGCGGCTGATTTAGTACGCAGTACTGGAGCGACACAGTGGCCCCGTCCCGAGTCACCGGGACGGGGCCGTTCCGCAAGGGGTATTGACATGACGTGGCTGATCACGGGCGGTGCCGGATTCATCGGCTCCCATGTGGTGAAGGCGATGACCGACGGTGGCGAGAGCGTCGTCGTCCTCGACGATCTGAGCACCGGCAGCGCCGACCGGCTGCCCGCGGGCATACGGCTGGTGGCCGGCTCCGTCCTGGACGGTGAGCTGGTCGGCCGTGTCCTGGCCGAGCACGCGATCACCGGAGTCGTGCACATCGCGGGCAAGAAGCAGGTGGCGGAATCGGTCGAGAAGCCCCTGTTCTACTACCGCGAGAACGTCGAGGGCCTGCGGGTCCTTCTCGAAGCGTCGGCCGCGGCAGGCGTCGGCCGGTTCCTCTTCTCCTCGTCGGCGGCCGTCTACGGCATGCCCGACGTCGACCTGGTGACCGAGGCGACGCCCTGTCTGCCGATGAGCCCGTACGGCGAGACCAAGCTCGCCGGTGAATGGCTGGTCACCGCCGTCGGCAGGGCGCACGGCATGGCGACCGCCTCCCTGCGCTACTTCAACGTCGCCGGCGCGGCCTCGCCGGAGCTGGGCGACGAGGGCATCTTCAACCTCGTGCCGATGGTCTTCGAGCGCCTGACCGCGGGCGAGCCGCCGCGCATCTTCGGCGACGACTACGCGACGCCCGACGGCACCTGCATCCGCGACTACATCCACGTCGAGGACATCGCCTCCGCGCATGTCGCGGCGGCGCGGCGGCTCGCCGCGGACCCCTCGGCCTCGCTGGTCCTCAACATCGGCCGCGGCGAAGGGGTTTCGGTGGCGGAGATGGTCGACATCATCCTCGACGTCACCGGGCACACGGACAGCAAGGCCGAGGTCACGTCCCGCAGGCCGGGCGATCCGGCCCGCGTTGTGGCCGCCGCTGACCGTATCCGCCAGGAGCTCGGCTGGGAGGCGCGTCACGACGTGCGCGCGATGGTGACATCGGCGTGGGAGGGCTGGTGCCTGCGCCACCCGGAGGCACGCGGCTGACCCGTGCTCTGGATCCTGCGTACGGCGAAGGGCCCCCGGGACTTCCCGGGGGCCCTTCGTGCTGCTTTACGTGTTACTCGCCGAGCAGCAGCTCGTCGAAGCGACGGCTCACCACCGGCCAGTCCCACGCGGACAGCGCGTGCTCGGAGGCCAGCTTGCCCGCGTTCTGCCAGCTCTCCTCGGTCGCCGTGGCCTCGAGGATGCGCTTGGCGGCCTCCTCCGGGGAGCCGACGACCCAGCCCTCGGGGTAGAGGGTGCGGGCGCTGTGCTCGCGTCCGGCGTAGAACGGCCAGTCGCGCACGACGGGGACGGCGGCACTGGCCGCGCCCTCCATCAGACCGACATGGCAGCCCTCACGCACCGAGGAGCTCAGGATCGTACCGATCCCGGTGAGCGCGGACGGTACGTCGTCCGTCGGCCCGAGACGTACCACGGCACCGGACTCCACCAGCGGTTCGAGCTGCCGCTCGAACTCCTTCAGGTAGTCCTTGGTGGCACGGCTGGTCTTGGGATCCATGTCACCGCCGACCAGCAGCAGCCGGTAGCGCTCGTCCCGCTTGCGTACGCGCTCCAGGACGTCGATGGCCCACAGCGGGTCCTTCGCCACCTGCGAGACACCGATGAGCCCGAGGTTGAAGCGGGCGTCGGCGGGCTTCGCGCGGTTGAAGGCGCTGAGGTCCATGGCGTTGTCGATCATGTGCGTACGAGGCGCCTCGGGACCGCGGAGCTGCGGCACCAGAGCGGTCGTCAGGTCCTGCACATGGTCGGCGACATAGATGAGGTCGTCCACGCGGGAGAAGTCCACCAGGTGCGGCCACCGGGTGAAGGCCTCGTAGCTGTGCAGCCGCACCACGATCCGGGTGTCGCCCGGGTCGATCGTCGTGAGCATCACGGCCGGTGCCACACACCAGTCGAGGAACACCGTGTCTGCCCAGTCCAGATGGGGCCGCATGAGCTGCTCGACCTGTTCCGCGTAGAGGGCGTCGCCCCCGAGACGGTTCTCTATCATCCGCCGGCCGGCCCACGAGATGCGCTTCATGGCCGGGGTGGACGCCAGGTCCAGGTAGCGGACCTCGACGCCCTGGTGGGCCTCGTAGTGGGACAGGATCAGCTTGAGGAAGTTGTCGTTGGCGCTCGTGGTGACCAGCAGCCGCAGCGGCCGGTCCTTCGGAGGCGTCGCGGCCGGGGTCTTCCTGCCCTGCGGCTGCTGGATCTTCTTCATGACCGCCGAGCCGTGCACCGGCGCCGAGAAGGCGGCCGGGTCACTGGCCAGCGGCGAGCTGAGCTGGTCGATGTGGACGACCCGGTGGAAACCGAGGACGAGGGCACGGTCCAGCGTGGACGCGGCGCCCTCCGGATCCCCGGACGTGTACTGCTCGTCCGCGGCGGTCAGCAGCTCCTTGACCGTGCTGTCGAAGGCGCGCGGTGCGATGCCCCTCTTGAGCTCGGTCTTGGCCGCCTCGTCCAGCAGCGCCGTCCTGATCGTGGGGTCCGAGATGCGCTGTGCGGCGGTGGTCAGCGCGAGCGTCGCGCCGCCGGGCCGGCCGGCCCAGCGCATGCCCTCGGCCACCTGGCGGGACAGGCGCGCCCGTACGTTCGCGGGAACACCGGGTGCGACGAGCGCGGTGCGCCACAGCCGGGCACCGACGCTGCTGCGCATCAGGGGACGCGCCGTGGCCGTACGGATCACGGTCTCGGGCAGCGCCTTGGCCTGACGGCGTACATCGCTGACGATCACCGAGCGGGGCGGCAGAGCCCTCCGCTTGGGCGGGGCCGGGGTCCGCTGCGGGTCCGACAGGGCCCGCAGCGCCGACGCGATGCCGAAGCTGGCGTCGGCGTCGGTGTACTGGGACAGCCGCCAGACCGTGTACACGGCGTTCGCGTCGAGCGCGACGAGCTGCTGCGCGCCCAGGCCGTGGCGGCGCAGCCACGGATTGCGGCGGATCTGGATCCACAGGCGGCGGCTCGCCGGGAGCCTGCGCAGCCGGCGGCGGGTCGCGGTGCGCAGATGCCCTATGCCGTACGGCAGTGGCTGGTACCCGTCCAGCTCGAGCAGGTCGAGCTCCTCCTGGCAGCTCTTCGTGTCGAAGGCGCAGGCCAGATAGACGCGTGCACCCTGGGCGCGGAACTTCTGCACCGCGCCGGCCAGCACGCCGAGTTGCGGCTGGGCGGCGGCGACGAGCAACACATCGGTCACGGGGTGGGACCTCCGGCAACGATCGACTTCGATGAGAGGTCGTCCACATCCGTGGCTTCGGCAGTCAGGGGGACAATGCCCTCCGCGGGCGCGGCCGGTACACCGTGCTCGGCGGCGAGCCGGTCGACGACGTTCTTCACGGCGACCGACATCAGGGCCTCACGGGTGAACTGGTCGGCGTGCGCCATGGCTTCCGCGTGGACCTCGTCGCTCGTCTCGACGGCCATGTGGGCCGCCTTCACGAAGGACTCCGCGAGGCCTTCCTCGTCGATGCCGACGGCACCGGTCCACAGGGGATGACCGTTGAGAACGTTCGAGGCGTCGTGCTCGACGACATGCGCCGAGACGATCGGCAGGCCCGTGGCCATGTACTCGTACACCTTGCCGGAGGTCACGAAGCGACCGCCGATCAGGATGAGCACCATGGCGTCCCAGCGGGCGTAGATCGAGGAGACCTCGGCCTTGGCGGCGGGGCCGCCGAAGAACACGCCGTCCGCTTCGGCCTGCTTGAGCATCTCGGAGTGCTTGTTCGCCTCGCGGCCCGCTCCGTTGCCGATGTGGCCGCGTACCTCGAAGCGCGCGTTGGCGAGCAGCGGCTCCTTCTCACGGGCCGCGCGCCAGGCGTTGAGCACCGTCTCCAGGTGCGCGGGCGTGAAGTTGACCGTGCCCAGGTAGCCGAAGACCAGACCCGATTCGGGGTCGGGGTTGTGGGCGCGGCCGGGCGAGCTGTCCGCGTCGTAGCCGTTGCGTACGACCTCGACGCGGGAGGCGAACTCCGGGTAGCGGGCGCGGTAGTGGTCGGCGATCGGGTCGTTGACGACCCACAGCGAGACCGCGCTGTCGAGGACCTTCTGTTCCCAGCGGCCCATCTCGGAGTCCTTGGTGAACGCCTCGATGCCGGTGATCACATCGATGGACCAGCCGTCGCGGAAGTCCACGGCGTACGGGACCTTGGCCTCTTCCCAGAGCTTCCAGGCCGCGGCGAGATTCACGTACGGAACACAGCTGGCCACGAGCAGATCCGCCGGGTGCTCCCCGTGGATGTCGAGCACTGCCTGCTCCAGATCGCCGCGCCACTCGCCGAAGTTCGGCTCGGGGAACGCCTTTTGCTGCCGCTTGCGCAGCTGCGTGACCCACCTGTTGGGGTTGAGGGCGCGGTCCTCGCTGAAGAGCCGGATGTCCGTTTCCAGGTCCTCACGGGACAGCGGCAGCTCGACGATCTTCACCCGCGGGTCGACCTGCTCCAGCAGGGTGAGGTCGACACCCGAGTCCCGCTCCCAGGACTCCTGGGCGATGTTGACGACGGTGACGTCCCAGCCTGCTTTGCAGAACTGGTTCGCCGTCTCGCGCATGCGGTAGGCGCTGCTCTTCGCAGCCGGCGGGAAGCCGATGGCGAGATAGATGACGTGCGGTCGCGGGCCTTCTGAGGGCAGCCCGGACCTGGGAGACGCTGACATAAACGGTGACGCTAGCACGGTGACAAGTACGGATTAGAGCCTGCATTGAGGCGCTTGTCCGTCACACGCGCCGGCTGCCCCCCTTCCACTCTTCCATGATCCGGACAACGTTCTGCGCGGCTCGTCCGTCGCCGTAGGGGGTGCCCGGGTCGGCCGTCGGAACGGCGCGGGTGACCGTGGCGGCCCACTCGTCGGCGGAGAGCTCGTGCGGGTCGGGAACCAAGACGTTCCAACCGGTGTCGACGGTTTCGACCCACTCGGTCTCGGGACGGATCGTGGTCGTGATCCGCTCCAGGAGGAAGGCCTCCTTCTGCAGGCCGCCGGAGTCGGTGACCACACCGGTCGAGGCCAGCACCGCGGCGACCAGACCCGCGTACGGAAGCGGACGGCCGACGTGGACCGAGCCCTGCGCGAGCTCGATGCCGTGCTGCTCGGCCCGCGCGACCAGGCGCGGGTGCGCGAGCAGCGCCACCGGCACCGGCAGCTTGGCCATGGCGCCGATGATCGCGGCCAGGCGCTCGGGGTCGTCGGTGTTGTCGGGCCGGTGCAGGGTCGCCAGCAGGAACGGCTTCGAGGGGTCGATGCCCTCGGGCAGCGCGGGCGCGGCGTGCTCGCCGGCGAGCACCGCGTCGCGGATGCGCAGGCAGATGTCGACCATCACGTCACCGGCCAGCACGGCGCGGTCCTTGAGGCCCTCGTCGGCGAGGTGGCGCATGGCCTCCTCGGTCGGGGCCAGCAGGACGTCGGCGCAGTGGTCGGTCAGTACGCGGTTGTGCTCCTCCGGCATGCGCCGGTTGAAGGAGCGCAGACCGGCCTCCAGGTGCGCGACCGGCAGGTGCATCTTCACTGCCGAGAGCGCACCGGCGATCGTCGAGTTGGTGTCGCCGTAGACGAGGACCCAGTCGGGCTGCTCGCGCTCGAGCACCGGGTCGAGCGCGGTGAGCACCGAACCGGTCTGGACGCCGTGGCTGCCGGAGCCGACACCGAGGTGGACATCCGGGTCGGGGATGCCGAGACCGTCGAAGAAGACGTCGGAGAGGTCGGCGTCGTAGTGCTGCCCGGTGTGCACGATGACGTGCTCGTGGTCGGTCTCGGCGAACGCGGCCGCGATGGGGGCGAGCTTCACCAATTGCGGACGGGCACCGACGATGCTGATGACTTTCACTGAACACTCTTCTTCTGGGTCAGGTCACTGGCGGGGCGTGTCACGGTCTCATACTGCGGGCCGACACCCCGCGCGATCGCGCCACCGCCGACGCGGCCGGACCGGCCCGGCGAAGCGCGCGCTCCCAGGGGTGCTCTACGCAATGGTAGGCAATGGCCGAGGTGGGCGGACCGGCGGCCGGGGCTTCGCGCGGGGGCGCGCGTCCTCGATAACGATTTCGTGAACGAGGCACAGGAGTGAGGGCCGACCGCGGCCCGGTCGGTGCTGCGAAAACCTGTCGTACTATCGTCGCGCAAGTTTTGCGGGGCGGTCACGCGAAAGACGATGGTGAGCCATGGCGGTCTGGTCCGGACGGAAATCTGCGCGCAGCTCGGACGAGCCGCCGAGCCGAAAGGCCGCTCCGATACCCACTGTGGACACCTCGCTGGCCCCCACCACCGGCTGGCTGGTGCGCGGCAAGGACGGCAGGCTCACAGCGTATGCACCGGGCTCGGACGGCGTGTTGCGCTGGACCGAGACCCGGCCCGGTGGCCCCCAGTGGACCGGGCCCGAACTGATCCCCGGACGCGGCCTGCTGCCGTATCTCTCCATCGCCCAGGGCGCCGACGGCTATGTCCACCTGGTGAGCCTGCGCCGCAGCCGCCTCGCGGACGGCCGGACCGGCACCGATGTGGTGTACGGCGTGCAGTACCAGTCCGGTCTTGCCGTACGTGACTGGTATCCGCTCGGCTCCCCGTACCCGAACGACCCCGATCTCGCCCAGCAGATCGGCCTCCCGTCGGCCGTGATCGACGCCGAGGGCTCGCTGCACGTGTTCGTACGCAACGCGGGCGGCGGCGTCTGCGGACGCGCCCAGGTGCCTTCGGGCAAGTGGAACAAGTGGGCCGACCTCAAGGGCAGCGACGGGGTCGGTACGGTCTCCGCCTCGCTGACTCCGGACGGCCTGATGGAGCTGCTCGTCCCGACCGCGGACCACATCATGCGCTGGGAGCAGGAGACGCCGGGCGTCAAGTTCCAGCGTGCCGACGACATCCCCGCCAAGGCCGCGGCCGACTCGCTCAGCTCGGAGCGCACCGGCGGCAACCGGCTCACGCACTTCTGGCACGACGCCGGGGACAACACGGTCCGCGCCTGGCGCCCGAGCTGCGACGCGGCCCCGCTCGGCAACGGTGCGGGCACCGGACCGGTCGCGCTGCTGCGCACCCCGGTCGACGGTCACGACTGCACGATCCTCGCCCACCGCGACGCCGCAACCGGCCGCCCGGCGCTGGCCGCGTACCCCACCGAGGACGAGTCCTCGGGTGTCAGCTGGACTCTTACGGGTGAGCCCTGCGTGGGCGCTCCGGCGCTCGCGATCGACGCGAGGGGCCGGGTCGTGATGGCGGCGTTCGGTACTGACGGCACGCTGCGGGTCACGCGCCAGAAGGACGAGTCGGGCCTGGCGCTGGAGGCCTGGAGCCGGGTCTGACGGCCATCCGGGACTGACAGGCACCCAGGTCAGAGCGGCACGCGAAACCCCCCGGACGGGGTCCGGGGGGTTTCGTCTGCCTTGGCGGAGCCGTCGCGTCAGACCGCCTGCTCGGCGAGGACGCCGTCCTTCTCCATGTACACCGTGCCGGACTGCGGGCACTCCCAGACGCCCGCCTCGCCCTCGCGCTCCACGAGACGGACACCGGCCCGGCCGACCCAGCCGATCTGCCGGGCGGGCACGCCCACGACCAGCGCGAAGTCCGGTACGTCCTTGGTGACGACCGCGCCCGCGGCGACCATGGACCAGCGTCCGATCCGTACCGGTGCGACGCACACCGAGCGTGCGCCGAGCGATGCGCCCTCGGCGACCTTGACGCCCACGGCCTCCCAGTCGCCGCCGCGCTTCTGCTTGCCGTCGGGGTCGACGGAGCGCGGGTTGTGGTCGTTGGTGAGCACCACGGCCGGGCCGACGAAGACACCGTCGCCGAGCTCGGCGGGCTCGTACACCAGGGCGTAGTTCTGCAGCTTGACGTTGTCGCCGATCTGCACGCCGGTGCCGACGTAGGCGCCGCGGCCGACGACACAGCCCTCACCGAGCTTGGCGCCCTCGCGGATCTGGGCGAGTTCCCAGACGCTGCTCCCGGCGCCGATGACGGCGGTCTCGTCGACCTGGGCGGTGGGCTGGACCCTGTAGTTCACTGTTCTGCCTTCCGGTGCGCTGCTTCGCCCGGCGAGCATACGGCCCGCCGTCCATTCATGGCCTCTGGGTGCGTGCCTTCCTGAGCTGGAGCGCCAGGTACAACCCGGCCGCCGTCGGGACGATCGTGCGGTACCAGCTCACGTCCGGGACCCACCAGGCGTACGCCGCCGCGGGGACGAGGATCGCCAGGCCCACGATGCGCAGCACCCACCAGCGCCTGGGGCGGGGGATGGGCAGGGCCGGGGTGCCCAGGTCCGTCGACATGGTGTCGCGGATGCCCTTGAACACCCCGCGCTTGGCGAGGAGTTGGGCCCCGGGCACGCCGCCCAGGATCTCCTCGCGCTCGCCGAAGCCGTCCGGGAGCGGGGGCAGTCCGAGCGCGGCCACCAGCTCCGACTGCCGCCGGGCCGGGCTGTCGGTGCCGCGCAGCAGCGTGACCAGCGGGCGCGGGTCCACCGCGGGGAAGACGGCGGCAAGGGCCTGCGCGGTGGCGGTGGCCTGTGCGTGGTCGGTGACCGGGGCCGCCGGGTCCCACAGATGGGAGGCGCGGGCCCTGCCCTTGTGGAACAGCGTGAAGCCGCAGCGGTCGGCGGTGCGGCGCAGCACCAGGGCGGGCCACTTCTCGCCTGTGGTGAAGTTGTCCGCGGCCGCCGTCAGCATCTCCTCGCCGGCGAGGAGGCTCGCGCGTCTGCCGGGGGACGCGTCGGGGACGAGTTCGACGTAGCTCATCCCCGTCGCGGACGGGGCGGGGGCGATACGGAGCGAGACACCGCACATCAAGGCCGCCTCGGCGACCTGGTGAGGGCGGGCAGCCGCTATCGCCAGGGAGCGCGGCGCCGGGACGGCCGGTACGGGAGCGGCCGGCCGGGCGTGCCCCGGCGGACGGCCGAAGAACGGGGTCTGGGAGGCGACCTGCATCCGTACGCCGAGACGGAACTCCAGGAACTCCTTGCGGCTGTCACCCACGTACGCCCACGGGAATTCGCGGGCGTGCACGCCGATCGCCCGGAAGACCTCCAGGGCCTCGCTCCAGCGCTCGGCGAAGATCAGCATCAGAGCCAGGTGGTTGCGGAACCCGGCGGCTTCGGGGTCGCCCGGCTCGTACCAGCCCGACAGCTCCAGGGCCCGGGTCACGGCGGCCTCGACGCGGGCGCGGTCGATCGGGCCGTCCTCGGTGGAGTCGTCGGACACCACCTCGTACTCGACCGCGGCCAGCAGCGGCAGCGCGTGCAGTTTCGAGCCGGGCAGCGCCCCTTCGGCGGCCCGCTCGGCGAAGGCGAACATCTCCTCGTGCGAGCCGTACCACTTGTCGCACAGGTACTGCAGGGCCGTGGCATGACAGCCGTAGTGGTGCGGCGCGCGGGCGACGGCCTCCGCCCAGTACGCGTCGAACACATCGCGCGGCGCCTGGATGCCCCGGGCGTGGGTGAGCGCGATCTCCCACGGCACCGGGTCGGTGGGGTTCAGCTCGGCCGCGGCGGCGATGACCGGAACAGCGTCCTCCAGGAGCGCGAAGAAGGCCCGGAACTGGTCCTGCGACACATGCCGGGCGCGGTGGCCGGTCCGTATCTCCCAGGCCTGCTGGATGCACAGATCCGCCTTCACCAGCACCGCGTCGGGGTCATCGGGCGACTTCCCCAGCCAGTCCTCCAGCCAGCCCGGGCTGTGCAGCGCGCACTCGGCAAGCTCCGAGACGCAGACACTGCGCCGCTCCCACTGGGCGCCCAGCCGGGTCTCGGCGAGCAACTCGCCGGCAGGTGCCGCATCGCCGCTCGCGGCGGCGGCGAGCGCGGCACGCAGCGCGGGGTCGGCGACAGCACCGACGGTGACGGCCTCGTCAGGTGGCAGATCCGCGCCCACGGCCGAGCCGTGGCGGAGCATGCGAGGCATCGTGATGAGGGAGCGCAGGGACACGAGCTGATATTGAACAGGCCGCGGTGAGCATCCACCAGAGACGGGTGCCAGGTCCCCGGGAGACTGGGGCCGGGTACCCGGTTTGACCCCCTGGGGGCGGGCCCCGTAACCTTGACCCTCGGTGTGTTTCCATGCACACCCACCCCTGAGCAACTCCCTCCCGACGGCTCCGCCGGTCAGGAGAGGCCGCTCATCCTTCCGGATCGTCGCGGGCTTCAGCCTGTGCGAGCGGCTGGCTTCAGGGGGTCCGTTCCGAGCGAGAGAGAGATCCGCGTGTACGCCATCGTGCGCAGCGGTGGTCGCCAGCACAAGGTTGCTGTCGGCGACATCGTTGAGGTTGACAAGATTTCCACTGCCCAGGTTGGCGACACGGTCGAGCTCTCGACCCTGCTCGTTGTCGACGGCGACGCCGTGACCAGCGACCCGTGGGTGCTGGCCGGAATCAAGGTCACGGCCGAGGTCGTGGACCACCACAAGGGCGCGAAGATCGACATCCTTCGCTACAAGAACAAGACCGGCTACCGCCGTCGCCAGGGTCACCGCCAGCAGTACACGGCGATCAAGGTCACCGGCATCCCCGCGGCTGCGAAGTAAGGGACTGAGGAGACATGGCACACAAGAAGGGCGCATCGTCCACTCGGAACGGGCGCGACTCCAATGCTCAGCGGCTCGGCGTGAAGCGCTTCGGCGGTCAGGTCGTCAACGCCGGTGAGATCCTGGTCCGCCAGCGCGGCACCCACTTCCACCCGGGCAACGGCGTCGGCCGTGGCAAGGACGACACGCTGTTCGCGCTGGACGCCGGCGCGGTGGAGTTCGGTACGCGCCGTGGCCGCAAGGTAGTGAACATCGTTCCGGTCGCCTGACTCAGGCGCCCGTAGAGCGGTTTTCTTTGCGAGGGCGGACCTCGCTTCCCGTTGATCGGGAAGCGGGTCCGCCTTTCGCTTGTTACGTAGAAGACATTCCGTACTTTCTGGAGGCACACCCATGACCACCTTCGTGGACCGCGTCGAGCTGCATGTCGCCGCGGGTAACGGGGGCCACGGCTGCGCCTCCGTTCACCGGGAGAAGTTCAAGCCGCTCGGCGGCCCCGACGGCGGCAACGGCGGCCGTGGCGGCGATGTCATCCTGGTCGTCGACCAGTCGGTGACGACGCTGCTCGACTACCACCACAGCCCGCACCGCAAAGCCACCAACGGCCAGCCCGGCGCCGGCGACAACCGCTCCGGCAAGGACGGCCAGGACCTGGTCCTGCCCGTCCCCGACGGCACCGTCGTCCTCGACAAGCAGGGCAATGTGCTCGCCGACCTGGTCGGTCAGGGCACCACCTTCATCGCGGGCCAGGGCGGCCGGGGCGGCCTCGGCAACGCTGCGCTCGCCTCCGCGCGCCGCAAGGCGCCCGGCTTCGCGCTGCTCGGCGAGCCCGGCGAGGCCCGTGACGTGGTCATGGAGCTCAAGACCGTCGCCGACGTGGCCCTCGTCGGCTACCCGAGCGCGGGCAAGTCCTCGCTGATCTCGGTGCTCAGCGCGGCCAAGCCGAAGATCGCGGACTACCCCTTCACCACGCTCGTACCGAACCTCGGGGTGGTCACCGCGGGGTCGACCGTCTACACCATCGCCGACGTCCCCGGCCTGATCCCGGGCGCCAGCCAGGGCCGTGGCCTGGGCCTGGAGTTCCTGCGCCATGTCGAGCGCTGCTCCGTGCTCGTGCATGTCCTGGACACCGCGACGCTGGAGTCCGACCGTGACCCGGTCTCCGACCTCGATGTGATCGAGGAGGAGCTTCGGCAGTACGGCGGTCTCGACGACCGTCCGCGCATCGTCGTCCTCAACAAGATCGACATCCCGGACGGCCAGGACCTCTCCGACATGATCCGCCCGGACCTTGAGGCGCGCGGTTACCGCGTCTTCGAGGCGTCCGCGGTGGCGCGTACCGGCCTGAAGGAGCTGTCCTTCGCGCTGGCCGAGATCGTCGCCGAGGCGCGCGCGGCCAAGCCGGTGGAGGAGGCGACCCGGATCGTCATCCGCCCGAAGGCGGTCGACGACGCGGGCTTCACGGTCGGGCAGGAAGAGGACGGCCTCTTCCGGGTGCGCGGCGAGAAGCCGGAGCGCTGGGTCCGCCAGACGGACTTCAACAACGACGAGGCCGTGGGCTACCTGGCGGACCGCCTCAGCCGCCTCGGCGTCGAGGAGCAGCTGGTGAAGGCCGGTGCCCGCGCGGGCGACGGCGTGGCCATCGGCCCCGAGGACAACGCGGTCGTCTTCGACTGGGAGCCCTCGATGATGGCGGGCGCGGAGATGCTCGGCCGCCGCGGCGAGGACCACCGCCTGGAGGCCCCGCGCCCCGCGGCCCAGCGCCGCCGGGACCGCGAGGCGGAACGGGACGACGCGCAGCGGGAGTTCGACGAGTTCGATCCGTTCTAGGGCACGTGCGGATGGCTGAGCCGGGTCGGCGGACGGAGTCCGGCGCAGCCGTCCGAAGCCCGGGAGGCCGCTTGCGGCCGAGTGGCGCGAGGGCGGCGTTGAAGATCGGTCCGCGAGGCGGAACGGGACGACGCGCAGCGGGAGTTCGACGAGTTCGACCCCTTCCAGGGGTTCGTTCCAAGAGTTCGGCCCCGATCGCCGGACGGGCTTGGAGAGAAAGCCCGTCCGATTCGCTCTATCGCGTGAAGCGGCACAACCTCTCGCCCCCAATGACCGTCTTGTACGCGGGGGTGGGGCGTATCGCCCCGGCACACGGAACGGAGCGTCGATGAAGATTTCTTTCCTCATCCACACGATTTACGGCATCGGCGGGACCATCCGGACCACGCTGAACCTCGCCGAGGAACTCGCCGACCGGCATGAGGTGGAAATCGTCTCGGTGTTCCGGCACCGCGACGACCCGATCTTCGCCATCGACCCGCGCATCACCGTCGTACCCCTCGTCGACACCCGCCCCGCCTCCCCGTCCAAGGAGACGAAGCACCCGCTCCAGCTGGAGCCCGCAGCGTGCCTGCCCCGGTCCGAGGCGCGGCACAAGGAGTACAGCAGGCTCAGCGACGAGCGGGTGCAGGCCCACTACGCGGGCTCCGACGCGGATGTGGTCATCGGGACCCGGCCGGGACTCGTCGCGTACGTCGCGCAGTTCGGCCCCAAGGGCGCCGTGCTCATCGGGCAGGAGCACATGACGCACAACCATCACAAGGCCGAGCTGCGCGCCGAGATGCGCGACCATCTCGCACGGCTCGACGCTTTTGTGACCGTCTCCGAGGGAGACGCCGCCTCCTACCGCGCGCAGATGCCGCTGCCCGACACCCGCGTGCTCGCCATCCCCAACAGCGTGCCCGAGCCGATGGTCGCGCCGTCGGACACCTCGGGGACGACCGTGGTGGCGGCGGGACGCCTCGCCTCGGAGAAGCAGTACCAGGTGCTCATCGAGGCCTTCGGCAAGGTCGTCGCGGCCCGGCCCGAGTGGACGCTGCGCATCTGCGGCTGGGGCAGCCAGAAGGACCGGCTCCGCCGGAAGATCGACGAGCTCGGCCTCTACAACAGCGTCCATCTCATGGGTCCCCGCTCGCCCATCGAGCCGGAGTGGGTCAAGGGCGCGATCGCCGTTTCCACTTCACGGCACGAATCCTTCGGCATGACGCTCGTGGAGGCCATGCGCTGCGGTCTGCCGGTCGTCAGCACGGACTGCGACTACGGCCCGAGGGAGATCATCGAGGACGGGGTGGACGGGCTGCTCGTCCCGGTCGGTGACGTCGAAGCCATCGCCGATGCCCTGCTGAAGCTCATCGACGACGAGGAGCTGCGCCGTCGGATGGGCGCGGCCGCGCTGCGCAACGCGCGTCGCTTCGCCCCAGGCCCGGTCGCCAAGCAGTACGAGGAGCTCTTCGCGGAGCTGGGCGCGGCCACGGCATCGCGCGGAGGCGCAGGCCAGGTGGCCCGGGCGGCGGGTGAGGGCGAGCAGTTCACGCCCCTCGCGGACTGCCTGGTCGCCGATGACGGCGGGCTGACGGTCAGTCTGATCCCCGGCGGCGGCCGACTCATCGGCCGGGGTGCCGGGCTGCATCTGGTGTGTACGCACCCGGACGCCGGGGTCGAGGCGCGGCGCTTCGCGTTCGACGGGGAGGGGCGGGCGAGGGTGCCCGCCGGTGACCAGTTCCCGGAGGGCGTGTGGACCTGCCAGGTGGAGCTGCCGGACGGCGAGCGGATCGCGCTGGCGACCCGGGCCGTCGACCAGCGCGGATCGATGCGGGCCGCGGCCCGTACGCCCGCGGGCGGCCCGGTCCGCAATCTCGTCCCGTATGTGAAGCAGGGAGTGCTCTCCCTGCGGTCCTGGGTCAGGCCGGTCCACGCCGAGGTCGGTGAGATCCGGCTCACTCAGCAGAGGATCATCATCTCCGGGCGGCTGTTCGCCCCCGGCACTCCCGCCGGCGACCCGGCTCTGCTGCTGCGCCGCCGTGGCAAGGCTCCCGCCGAGCTGACGTTCCCGGCGAGCCGCGAGGGAGCGGACGGCTTCCGGGTCACCGTCCCGTGCGCGGCTCCGGCGGACCGCCAGGCGGATGCGCACGACGTCTGGGACCTGTGGCTGCGCCATACGCCCGACGCGCAGCCGGTCAGGCTCGCTCGGATCTTGGACGACGTGGTGGAGAAGGGTTCCCTCTTCCCGTATCCCGGCATCGACCTGCGCAAGAGGCGCCCCCTGGCGTCGCTGCGCGCGGTGGCCCGCAGGCTCGGCGGCAAGGCGCAGGAGCTGGTCACGGTCAAGGTCTTCTACAGCGCGGCCAACGAACTCGTACTGAACGTTGTCGACAAGCCGATCAAGTAGCCGTGCGCACTCTTGACAACTGTGGTTTCAGTCACCCGGACCCTGCGCCGGGACCCAGCAGTTCCCCCTGTCCAGGGGGTGAACGCCCGGTTTCGCGGAGGTGTGGGGTGCTTGACCACCGCCTTGCGAGACCGTCACGGAGAGTGCGACCATCAGCCCGTCCCCCATTCGTCGCAAGGTAGGTCGGTCGTCTGTGTCTGTGCCGCACGTAGCCAAGCCCCGCACTACAGCCGTTGTGCTCGCCGGTGGTACCGGTCAGCGAGTGGGACTGGCGATCCCGAAGCAGCTGCTGAAGATTGCCGGCAAGGCCGTCATCGAGCACACACTGTCGATCTTCGAGCAAGCGGAGTCCGTCGACAACGTCATCGTACTGATGGCGCCGGGTTTCGTGCCCGATGTGGAGCGGATCATCGCGAGGGCCGGACTCACCAAGGTGACGAAGGTGATTGAGGGTGGCGCGACCCGCAACGAGACCACCGAGCGCGCCATCGAGGCGCTCAGCGAGGGGCTCGCCGAGGGTGAGGACCACAACGTCCTCTTCCATGACGCTGTCCGTCCGCTTCTGTCACAGCGTGTGATCAAGGGCTGTGTCGACGCTCTCGACCGCTATCAGGCCGTCGATGTCGCGATCCCGTCGGCGGACACGATCATCGTGACCCGAACCCACGGCGAGGACGGCGAGTTCATCACCGACGTCCCGGACCGCTCGCGGCTGCGCCGTGGCCAGACCCCGCAGGCCTTCAAGCTCTCCACCATCCGGCGGGCCTACGAGATCGCGGCCAGCGACCCCAACTTCCAGGCGACCGACGACTGCAGCGTCGTGCTCAAATACCTGCCCGACGTACCGATCTACGTGGTCGCGGGCGACGAGTACAACATGAAGGTCACGCAGCCGGTCGACGTCTTCATCGCCGACAAGCTCTTCCAGCTGGCATCCAGCGCGGCCCCGCGCCAGGCCGACGCGGCCGCCTACCGCGAGCTGCTGACCGGCAAGACGCTGGTGGTCTTCGGTGGTTCGTACGGCATCGGCGCGGACATCTGCGCGATCGCGAAGGAGTACGGCGCCCATGTCTACGCGCTGGGCCGCTCCACCACCGGTACGCACGTGGAGAATCCCGAGCATGTCGACGACGCCCTTTCCCGGGCGTATTCCGAGACGGGCCGGGTCGACTACGTCATCAACACGGCCGGTGTGCTGCGTATCGGCAAGCTGGCCGAGACCGACAACAGCACCATCCAGGAAGCGCTGAACGTCAACTACCTCGCGCCGGTGCAGATCGCTCGTGCCTCGTACAAGTATCTGGCGGAGACGAAGGGGCAGTTGCTCCTCTACACCTCCTCCAGCTACACCCGCGGTCGCGCCGAGTACAGCCTCTATTCGTCGACCAAGGCGGCCATGGTGAATCTCACCCAGGCCCTTTCCGACGAATGGGCGGGCGACGGAATTCGCGTCAACTGCGTGAATCCCGAGCGCACGGCGACTCCCATGCGCACCAAGGCTTTCGGCACGGAACCGGAGGGCTCGCTGCTCTCTTCCGAGGCCGTGGCAAGGACCTCGCTGGACGTGCTGCTGTCCGAACTCACCGGCCATGTCATTGATGTCCGGCAGCAGGATCCGACGCGTGAGGCGAGCGAGGCATCAGACTTCGAGAAGGCCCTCGAAGCGGTCCTGGACCGCCAGGAGGATGTGTAATAATCGTTCGTTAAAGTAATTATCGGGCCTTTGTGGTCGCCCTGAGGCGAAAACCTTAAGGCGAGGACAGAGGCCCGAGTTCGTGAAGCCCCACCTTCACAAAACGCCCCAAACGTGAATCAACCGGCACCCCTTGGAGCAGGTTCTTCGTGATTTCGACCGCCATTCGACTGGCTCGCGTCGGCAGCCGGTCAGAGCTGGCCGCAGCGGCTCTGATGGGAGTCGGCTATCCGTGCGTGATGATCGCCGCACTGATCCCGAGCCTCTGGTTCTTCGCGGCTGCCGCTGCCGTGACCTACCCCGCCGACTGGTATCTGCACCAGAAGGGCAGCTACCTGGTCAACCGGCTCAACAAGGTCCGGGCCGGTCTGCCGATCCGCTTCCTGCTGCGTCAGCTCCTGCTGGTTCTGCTGCTCGCCCGTGAGGGTCTGGCGGAGACCAACTTGTTCTACGCGGCCGTCGCCGGGTTCCTGATCTTCTACGGCCTCCAGGCACCGCAGGGCGCGCTCGCGACCCTGATCCGCCTGCGCCGCACGATGCCGGTCGTCACGCGCAACGTCGACCTGAACGCCGTCCGTATCCCCGACGCTCCGCCGAACGCGCTGCTGCGCCGCTCCGGCGAGAAGATGCTCCACCTCGACATCCCGGCGATGGCCGGCGTGGTGATCGCCGCGGGGACCGGCAAGCACGTCATCGGGTATGCGGGCGTCGCCGTCACCCTCGCCCTCGGACTGCTCTACACAGCCGTCCTCGTCCCGTATCTGCGGCGCAATCGCCGCGTGCCGGGCGCGGCCGCCGTGCTCAAGGGCGTCGAGACCTGGCTGCGCGAGTACCAGCCGACCGTCGTCCTGTACTTCTCCGGCTCCGACGACTCCGCGTACCAGGTCAACATGTGGCTCGAGACGATGGAGCAGATCGACGGCCGACCTCTGATCATCATGCGTGAACGCGGCATGGTGCAGAAGCTCGCCGCGACCGCGGTACCGGTCATCTGCGTGCCCGGCGGCATGCATCTGATGAACCTCGACCTGTCCTCGGTCCGCGTCGCGCTGTACCCGGCCAACGTCGGAAAGAACATCCACTTCCTGCGCGTGCCGACCATGAAGCACGTCTTCATCGGTCACGGCGACAGCGACAAACTGGCCAGCGTCAACCCGTTCAGCAAGGTGTACGACGAGGTATGGACCGCGGGCCGCGCGGGTCGCGACCGCTACGCGCTGGCCGACGTCGGCGTGCGCGACGAGGACATCGTCGAGGTGGGCCGCCCGCAGCTGGCTCCCATCACCTCCTGGGCCGGCGCCCCGAAGAACCCCATCCCCACGGTGCTGTACGCCCCCACCTGGGAGGGCTGGGACGACAACCCCGGCAACACCTCTCTGCTGCTGGCAGGCGAGAACATCGTCCGGCGGCTGCTGGAGGCCGAGAAGCCGGTCCGCGTCATCTACAAACCGCACCCCTTCACCGGCATCCGCAACAAGAAGGCCCTCGCCGTCCACGAGCGCATCACCGCGATGGTGCGCGCCGCGGCCGCCGAGCGTGCCGTCGACCCCCGCTGGGCCGGCGAAGCCGCCGCCACCCAGTCGGACCAGGCCGAGGCGAAGGCCGAACTGGCCCATATCCAGGCCCGGTTGGCCGAACTGTCCAAGCCCGGCCGCGCGGGCGGCGACGAGTCGGAGGAGTCGCGGGTCTCCCTCGCCGACCCGGAGCGCCTGGCCGAGATCAAGAGGCTGCGGGCCGAGTGGAACGACGCGTACTGGCGCTCCTGCGGCTGGTGGGAGCACCGGGTCGTCACGGGCTCCGAGCCCAAGCTGTACGACTGCTTCAACGAGGCCGACGGCATGGTCTCCGACATCTCCAGCGTGGTCTCGGACTTCATCGCGAGCGGCAAGCCCTACGCCGTGACCGACTCGGCCGAACTGGGCGAGGAGGAGTTCAAGCGGCAGAACACCGCCGTGCGGGCCGCGGTCATCCTCTCCAACAGCGCCGAGGAACTGAGCGAGCTGCTCGACGCGGTGGCGGATCGTTCCGGCGACAAGCTGGCGGACGCCAGGCGCGAGTTGAGGCGCTATCTGCTCGGCCCGGAGGAGCCCAGCTCGATCGAGCTGTTCAACGCGGCCGTACGGCTGCTGACGGCCAAGGCCGAGGCACGCAACGCCGGTGTGGAGCAGCGCGTCGGAGGCCAGATCATCGGCGAGCTCGACCCCGAGTCGGAGACCCCGGACGCGGAGTCCCAGGAGTCGACCGCGGTCGCACGCTGAAAGGCCGTGGCGCGGGGTGGGTGTGCGCTGTCCAGCCGGTGAAATGACCGCGCACCCGCCCCGCGCCCTGACATAGATTCGGCACTGTGACAGTGGCAAGACAGCAGGTAACGCAAGCCCGCAGGATCGTCGTCAAGGTCGGCTCGTCCTCGCTGACCACGGCATCAGGAGGGCTCGACGCCGACCGCGTCGACGCCCTGGTCGACGTACTCGCCAAGGTCCGCAGCGGCGGCGAGAAGGAGATAGTGCTGGTCTCCTCCGGCGCCATCGCCGCGGGTCTCGCACCGCTGGGCCTGGCCCGCCGCCCCAAGGACCTGGCCCGCCAGCAGGCGGCCGCCAGTGTCGGCCAGGGCCTGCTGGTCGCCCGCTACACCGCCTCCTTCGCCCGCTACGGCGTACGCGTCGGCCAGGTGCTCCTCACCACCGACGACACCAGTCGCCGCGTCCACTACCGCAACGCCTACCGGACCCTGGACCAGCTGCTCGACATGGGCGCCGTCCCGGTCGTCAACGAGAACGACACCGTCGCCACGGACGAGATCCGCTTCGGCGACAACGACCGGCTCGCCGCCCTCGTCGCCCATCTCGTACGGGCCGATCTGCTGGTCCTCCTCTCCGACGTCGACGGGCTGTACGACGGGGATCCGGCCAGGCCCGGCACCTCGCGGATCGAGGAGGTGCGCGGCCCGGAGGACATCGCACACGTACAGATCGGCAGCGCGGGCAAGGCGGGCGTCGGCACCGGCGGGATGGTCACCAAGGTCGAGGCCGCAAGGATCGCCGCGGCGGCGGGTGTCCCCGTCGTCCTCACCTCGGCCGTCCGCGCGGCCGACGCCCTCGCGGGCCGCGCCACCGGCACGTACTTCCACAGCACCGGACGACGCTCGGCCGACCGGCTGCTCTGGCTCGCCCACGCCTCGACGCCGCAGGGCGCACTGACCCTCGACGACGGCGCGGTACGGGCGGTGGTGCAGGGCAGGAAGTCGCTCCTGCCCGCCGGGATCGCCGCCGTCGAGGGTGAGTTCAGCGCGGGCGACCCGGTCGAGCTGCGCGACACGGCGGGCCGCGCAGTGGCCCGTGGGCTCGTCAACTTCGACGCCAAGGAAATCCCGCAGCTGCTCGGCCGCTCGACCCGGGAACTCGCCGAGGAGCTAGGCCCGGCGTACGAGCGTGAAGTCGTACACAGGGACGATCTGGTCGTCCTGCACCCCTGAATCGGCTGAAAGTCCCGTCTTCTCTCAGAGACCTTCACCAAAAGCGCCCCACATCCCGTCCGGGACTGGTCAACTTTGTTGCTGAGGCATGGCGGGGTACAGCAGGACGACACATACAACAGGAGGCCGCCGGTGAGACGAGCGCGCCCAGGGGATGTGCCCCGAGGGCCGGGGGGCTTCCCCCACGCCCGTAGGGCCGTGGGCGAGGAACGAGCCCTGACCAGCGTCGGAGCGGGCGCCGACTTCGACGACGGCGCGGAGAGCCGGGAGAGTGCGAAGGAGACGGACACACACGGCGAGGACCGTCTGCAGTCCAAGCTGTGGCACATCACGCTCAGCGTCTCCGGAGCCGAAGCCCCGCTCAAGGAGGTCCGCCGCGGTCTGGAACAGCTCGCGCACGACCATCCCTTCCTGCTGACCAGCCGGTACGCCAACGACCACGCGGAGATCCGCTACTGGGAGGAGGCGCGGGACCTGCACGACGCCGCGGCGGTGGCGCTGCGGCTGTGGGGCGAGCACCGCTCCAGCGCCCAGCTGCCGCCGTGGGAGATCGTGGGCCTGGAGGTCATCGACCGCCAGACGTACCACCAGCGCATCGCGGAGGGGTACGGTCCGCCGCCGGCCGCCCCGGTGGGCGTACATCCCTTCTGAGGCTCTGTCTCGCAGTTCGGGACAGCCGGCGACGCCCGCCGGGAGCCCCCGCAAAGCGCAGTACCCTGCGGTCATGACGACGTCCTCGCCGCTTTCGCCCTACGACAACCTCTCGCCCGTCGCCCAGGCCGCCTACCGGGCCCGTGGCGCCGCCGCCGACCTGGCCCCGCTGCCGCGCTCGGCGAAGGACGACGCGCTGCTGGCGATCGCGGACGCCCTCGAGGTCCGTACGAGCGAGATCGTCGCGGCCAACGCCGAGGACATCGCGCGGGCCAGGGAGGCAGGCACCAGCGAGTCGATCGTCGACCGGCTCACCCTGACCCCCGAGCGGGTGCGGGCGATCGCCGCCGACGTGCGGGACGTGGCCGCACTGCCCGACCCGGTCGGCGAGGTGGTCCGCGGCTCGACCCTGCCCAACGGCATCGACCTCCGCCAGGTGCGCGTCCCCCTCGGCGTCGTCGGCATCATCTACGAGGCCCGTCCCAACGTCACCGTGGACGCCGCCGCGCTCTGCCTGAAGTCCGGCAACGCGGTCCTGCTGCGCGGCTCCTCCTCCGCGTACGCCTCCAACAGCGCCCTGGTGAAGGTCCTGCGCGACGCGGTCGGCGGCTCGGGCCTGCCCGCCGACGCGGTGCAGCTCGTGCCCGGTGAAAGCCGCGATTCCGTACGGGAGTTGATGCGCGCCCGCGGCCTGGTGGACGTGCTCATCCCGCGCGGCGGCGCCTCCCTGATCCGTACGGTCGTCGAGGAGTCCACCGTCCCCGTCATCGAGACCGGCACCGGCAACTGCCATGTGTACGTGGACGCGCAGACCGACATCGACATGGCCGTCGACATCCTGATCAACTCCAAGGCGCAGCGGCCGAGCGTCTGCAACGCAGCCGAGACCCTTCTGGTCCACCAGGACATCGCGGCCGAGTTCCTGCCGCGCGCCCTCGACGCCCTGGCCGAGGCCGGAGTGACCGTGCACGGCGACGAGCGGGTGCTGGAGTACGGCGACGCCACCAAGGCCACCGTCGTGGCGGCCACGGCCGAGGACTGGGAGACGGAGTACCTCTCCTACGACATCGCCGCGGCCGTGGTCGACTCGCTGGACTCGGCCGTCGCCCACATCCGGCTCTGGTCCTCCGGGCACACCGAGGCGATCGTCACCACCTCGCAGGCAGCGGCCCGCCGGTTCACCCAATTGGTGGACTCCACGACGGTCGCCGTGAACGCGTCCACGCGTTTCACCGACGGTGGCCAGTTCGGATTCGGCGCCGAGATCGGGATCTCCACGCAGAAGCTGCACGCACGAGGTCCGATGGGCCTTCCGGAGCTGACCTCGACGAAGTACATCGTGACAGGAGACGGTCACACCCGGTGACCGTCGGGCGGGTCACCCGAGCGGGGAGACTTCGGACTCTGCCTGCCCAAAGCGACCGCCCAGGTTTACTCTGAAGGCGTGCCGGACGACGTGGGGGGCAGGCCGTTCCCGGACGGCTGGGAGCCCGACGACGACCGCGGGGGCGCGGACGAGGACTTCGCCTCCGTGGTGTTCGACGAGGATTTCGTGCGTGCTGCCGAGATCCATGAGCCGACCGCCGTCGAGCGTCTTCTGGCTGCCGCCGAGGCCCGCGCCGAAGCCGGATCCCGTGGCGGAGTGCCCGACGAAGAGCTCTACGACGACGGCTACGGCCCCGGTCCTTACGGCCGCGAGCGGGCATACGACGACGATGACGACGGCCTGGACTTCGACGACGAGTACACCGGCCCGTACGGCCGCCATGGCGGCGCTCTGCGCCCCTACCGCGGCAGCGCCCGCTGGCACCGCCCCGTGGCCTGGATCCTCGCCCTTCTGATGGGCATCGGAATGGTCGCCCTCGCCTTCACGGCCGTCTACCGCGGAGCCTCGGGCAACCGCCAGGACCAGGTGCCGCCGCCCGCCACGACGGGCGTCGACGCCACCCCCACCGGCGGCCCGACCGCCGACCGGGTGGGCGGGCCCTCCGCCTCCGCGGAGTACTCCGCGCCGCCGGTTTCGGCGGATCCGCGCACTCCGTGATCAGCCCTTGGGCACCCTCGGACAAGCCCCTGATCAGGGGCTGTGCGCCCGCTTGAAAGACTGCGTGAGAACTCGTCAGACATTGTGGAGTACCAGCGCGTTTACGGGGGCCCCGGCGGACCTACCCTGAAAGTATGGCTGGGCGCGGAGACCCGCCCGAGGGGACACCCGAGGGACTCCCCGGCGGTGAGGACGAGTACCGATCCGTCGTCTTCGACGAATCGTTTGTACGGGCTGCGCGGCTGCAGGAGTTCTCTGCGCAGGAACGGATGGGCGAGCACGCGCGCGCTGTGCGCAGCCTTCCCGCCTGGAGCCGCAGGACAGGCTCCAAGCAGGTCCTGGTGCTCATCATGCTCGTCGCGATGGCCTTCGGAACCGCGATCTACCTCGGCATCCGCCACCCCTACCAGACACCGGCCATCAAGCAGGCCGAACCGCTGCGCATCACCATGATCCCGCTAGCCCCGCAGGGCCCAGTCCCGGGCGGCACCCCCGCCGACCTCTACGCTCACAGCCCCGCCGCGAACTTCCGCCTCGGAGCCTCGGGCATCAATCTGCCCGGCGCCCGGCGCACCAAGAACTTCTCCGAGAGCCAGGTCATGACGGCCCTGACCACGGCGAAGGACTACCTCGTGGAGTCCTCCCTCGACCCCGACGTCCTCACGGGCGGCGCGGTGCGGCCGGTGCGGGTGCTGCTCGACCCGGATCAGCTGGAGCAGTTCGACCGGAGTATCGCCACGCCGGCCGCGGACGGCCGCCATGCCGCCACCGGCTGGCTGGTCCGCTTCGACCCGGCGAAGGTGGCTCTGGCCGACACGCAGGTGCGGGTGCAGGGCACGCTGCGCTTCGCCGAGGCGGGGCCCGACGCCCTGGAGGTGACGTCGGACCACACCTTCGCCTATGCGCTGCGTCCGGTCGGCGTGAGCGGACCCGGGGCGAACCAGGCCTCACTGTTCACCGTCCGCCGCGAGCTGCACTTCCGCTTCGACCGGGACGACCTGCACCAGCATCGCGCGGAGCTGCTGGTCAGCTACGTCCAGGCCGGCCCGCAGGCCTGCTCGGCGGACGCCTCCGGAGCCCTGCGTCCGCTGCTCGCCGGCGAGCGGGCGACCGTGGACGGCCCGGCGGGCACGGACCCGTACGCCACGGGCCAGGCCACCGCGGCACTCTGCGGCTCCCTGTCACCAGGCGCGCAGCCCTCGCCATGACGGACTGACGGTGCGGGGCTCGGGCTGACCGGCTGACCGCCTGACCGCCTGACCGCCTGACCGACGGCCGCTCGCGCCGCCTGGCCGACGACGGCCGCTTGGCCGCCTGGCCCACGACGGCCGCCCGGTTGCACCCGGCCCCGTCTCAGCTGTCGCTCTGACCGCCTCCGCCCCCGGTCTCCCCCGCCGGATCGCTGCCGTTGCCGCTGCTCTTCGTGCCGCTGGAGCCCGGGCCGCCGGCCGCCCCCGCGGCGGTGAACTTGTCCCGCAGCTTGCCGCCCAGGTCGCCCGCGCCGCCGGCTATGTCGCCGACCAGCTTCATCAGCGGATCCTTGCTGGTGCGCACCGTGTCCGCGTAGTGCGATGCGGACTCGCGGAAGGAGTCGGACACCGATGCGTCCTTGTCCTCCGTGCGCCGCGGGTAGTGGCCGTCCATGATCCGCTGGTAGTCGCGGCTCGCGGCCCACTTCTTGAGCTCGGCCGCGCGCACCGTGGTGAACGGGTGCGAGCGGGGCAGCACATTGAGGATCTTCAGGACCGAGTCGCGCAGGTCCCCGCCCGCCTCGTACTCCTCGGCCTGCTCCAGGAACGCGTCGACATTCATCTCATGCAGATGGTTGCCACCGGCGATCTTCATCAGGCCGCGCATCGACGCCTGCAGGTCCTGGCCGACCAGCAGTCCGGCGCGGTCCGCCGAGAGCTCCGACTTGCGGAACCACTCGCGCAGCGCGGTGACGATGGCCATGATCGCCACATTGCCGAGCGGGATCCACGCGATCTTCAGCGCGAGGTTGGTGAGGAACAGCAGGATCGTGCGGTAGACGGAGTGGCCGGAGAGGGCGTGGCCCACCTCGTGGCCGACGACCGCCCGCATCTCCTCCTCGTCGAGCAGCTCCACCAGTCCGGTGGTGACGACGATGATCGGCTCGTCCAGGCCGATGCACATGGCATTGGGCCGCGGGTCCTGTGTGACGTACATCGCGGGGACCTTCTCCAGGTCCAGGATGTAGCAGGCGTCCCGCAGCATGGTGTTGAGATGGGCGAACTGAGCGTCGCTCACCCGCACCGAGTCGGAGAGGAAGAGCAGCCGCAGGCTGCGCTCGGGCAGCAGGCCGCTCAACGCCTTGAAGACGGTGTCGAAGCCGCTGAGCTTGCGCAGCGCGACCAGCGCCGAGCGGTCCGCGGGATGTTCGTACGCTCGTGAGGAGATGCCGGCGAAGCGCTTGCGCTGCCTGCTCGGCACGTTCTCGTGACTGCTTTCGGTCATTCAAGCCCCCTGTTGCGCCTGTTGGTGCGTGTGATGGCTCGTCCCCCTGACGGACCCCAGCGTAGGTGCTGCGGCTACGGCCTGGCGGGGGCTGTGGATAACTGAGGAGCACGCCCGACATCGCTCGCCGGAGCGGGGCCCCTCCCGCCTTTCCTGCTGCGCGGCTACCGCGGAAACGGCACCGACGAGCGGGACAACGACTGAGTCGGCGTGAGCGTGCCCGGGCGCCCCGCATACGATGTGCGCGAAGTCTCTCCGCTCCGTCGGAGGCGTCCGATTCCCGAGCTCCGACTCCCGATCGATAGGTCCTGCTGAAGATGAGCCTCACCAGCACCGCCGCCAGCCTGGTCACCCTCGCCGAAGGCGCCGAGCACGGTGGCAACCACGAAAGCCTCAGCCCGTACCTCACCGGTGGCGGCGCGCTCTTCGCGCTCCTCCTGCTGCTGTGGATCACGACGCGCTTCAACCGCGACCGCTGAGTCCGCGGCCGGCGAGTAGGGGCCGTTCCGCGGTGCCAGTAGGCTCTGCACGCATGGGAGAGCAGGAAGTGCCTACCGGTTCCGGTTCCGGCAAGCGCCGACTCGGTGTGATGGGCGGGACGTTCGACCCGATCCACCACGGACACCTGGTGGCCGCCAGTGAGGTGGCCGCCCTGTTCCACCTGGACGAGGTGGTGTTCGTGCCGACCGGGCAGCCGTGGCAGAAGACCCACAAGGCCGTGTCGCCGGCCGAGGACCGGTATCTGATGACGGTCATCGCGACCGCGTCCAACCCGCAGTTCTCGGTCAGCCGCATCGACATCGACCGCGGCGGGCCGACGTACACGATCGATACGCTGCGGGACTTGCGCTCCCTCAACAAGAACGCGGATCTTTTCTTCATCACCGGAGCCGACGCCCTTTCCCAGATCCTCGGCTGGCGGGACGCCGAAGAGCTGTTCTCGCTCGCCCACTTCATCGGTGTGACCCGGCCGGGGCACGATCTGACGGACGACGGGCTGCCCGAGGGCGGTGTCTCCCTGGTGGAGGTTCCGGCGCTGGCGATCTCCTCGACCGACTGCCGGGCGAGGGTGGCGCAGGGCGATCCGGTCTGGTACCTGGTGCCGGACGGTGTGGTGCGCTACATCGACAAGCGCCAGTTGTACCGCGGCGAGTGAGCCACGGAGAGGGGCACCTGTGAACGACCAGCAGAGCCACCCGTACGACCCGTACTACCAACAGCCGCAGGTCATCGGCTACGACGAGTACGGGCAGCCGGTCTATCAGCAGCCCCAGCCGTACGACCCCTACGCGCAGCAGCAACAGCAGCACCCTCAGCAACAACAGGCGCCTGGCCAGGGATACGGCTACGACCCGTACGCACAGCAGCAACAGCAGCAGCGACAGCAGCCGCAGCAGGCGCCGCAGCCGCAGGCCGACCAGTCCCAGCAGTACGACCCGTACGGCCGTCCGCACTCCCAGCAGGGCCAGGGCCCGGGGTACGGCTACGACGGCTACGGCTATGACACCGGCCAGCAGCCCGCCGTCGACACCACCGGGCAGTGGAACATCCCGCAGCGGCCCCCGGCCCCGCCCGCACAGGCGCCCGGGCAGGAGCGGGAGCAGGCCGCGGTGCCCGGCCAGCGCAGGCCCGCGCCCGATCGTGACTACCGCACCGAGCAGTTCTCCTTCATCGAGGAGCCCGACGAGGACTCCGAAGACGTCATCGACTGGCTGAAGTTCACCGAGAGCCGCTCCGAGCGGCGCGAGGAGGCCAAGCGCCGCGGCCGCAACCGCGTCGTCGCGCTGTTCGTCGTCCTGGCGCTGGCTCTCGCCGGCGGCGTCGGCTACCTCTGGTACGCGGGCAAGCTGCCCGGTCTCGCGGACGCCGAGAAGAAGAACAACACGGCCACCGGACCGCAGAAGCGGGACGTGATCGTGGTCCATCTGCACAACACAAAGAAGAAGGGCACCTCCACGGCCCTTCTCGTCGACAACGCCACCACCAAGCAGGGCACCACGGTTCTGCTCCCCAACGCCCTCTCCGTCGCGAACGACGACGGCACCGCCACCACCCTCGGCAAGTCCGTCGAGGACGACGGCTCGACGGGCACCCGTGAGTCGATCGGCACCCTCCTGGGCGCCAAGATCACCGGCACCTGGCGGCTCGACACCCCGTACCTGGAGAACCTCGTCGAGCTGGTCGGCACCATCGACCTGACCACCGACACCGCGGTGCCCGGCGCCAAGAAGGGCGAGCCTCCGCTGGTGAAGAAGGGCGAGAACCAGACGCTCAACGGACGCGCGGCCGTCGCCTACGCCACCTACCTCGGGCCCGGCGAGGCCGAGGCGAAGCAGCTCCAGCGCTTCGGCCAGGTCATGCAGGGCGTCCTGAAGAAGTTCCCCGACGACCCGAAGTCCGCGACCGTCACCGTGGAGACGCTGGCGCAGATCCTCGACCCCTCGCTGCGCGAGAGCGATCTGGGCGCGTCGTTGGCCAAGCTCGCCGAGCACGCGAAGGGCGGCGACTACAAGACGGCGCTGCTGCCGGTCCAGCAGGACGGCACGCTCACCGAGCAGGCCGCCAACAGTGTGGTCAAGGACATCCTGGGTGGCTCGGTCACCGCGCCGGACAAGGACGCAGCCCTCCGGGTGGGCATCAAGAACGCCACCGGGAACACGGGCGCCACCGAGAAGGCCCGGATCGACCTGGTCAACGCCGGTTACGCCGTCGTCGACGCCGGCAAGGCGGACACCGAGTCCACCTCGAAGATCACTTACGGCGACGAGGCGCAGAAGGCCAAGGCGGTCGAGGTCGCCAAGACCTTGGGCCTTCCGACGAGCGCGGTCAAGAAGGGCGCTCGCGCCCCCAACGCCGATGTCTCCGTCGTCCTCGGCACGGACTACAAGTCCGGGAGCTCGTCCACCGACGGATGATCAAGGCTCAATAATCCCGGCAAGGGGTGTCGGTGGTCCGTGAGACCCTTGAGGGGTACCTGACCGCCGACGAAAGCCTGCTTGTGACCGCCACTGATCGCTCCATCGAGCTCGTCAACACCGCCGCTCAGGCGGCTGCCGACCGGCTCGCGCACGACATCATCGCCTACGACGTCAGTGACGTGCTGTCGATCACCGACGCCTTCCTGCTCGCCTCCGCGCCCAACGACCGCCAGGTCAAGTCGATCGTCGACGAGATCGAGGAGCGGCTCAACAAGGAACTCGGCGCCAAGCCGGTGCGCCGCGAGGGCGACCGCGACGCCCGCTGGATCCTGCTCGACTACGTCGACATCGTCGTGCACGTCCAGCACAGCGAGGAGCGCGTCTTCTACGCCCTGGAGCGGCTGTGGAAGGACTGCCCCGAGCTGCCCCTCCCCGAGGACGCGCTGAAGACCCGCGGCAAGGCTGAGGAGCACGCTCGGCTCACCGGTGACCCGGACGGTGAGCTGAGCTGAACGGCAGAGACACCGGAAACAAGAGCGGCGCGGGGCGCCGTGTCGTCCTCTGGCGGCACGGCCAGACCTCGTGGAACCTTCAGCGCCGCTTCCAGGGCTCCACGGACATCGCCCTGACCGATGCCGGCGTCGCCCAGGCGCGCCGTGCCGCCCGGCTGCTCGCTTCCCTCAGGCCCCACGCGATCGTCGCCTCCGACCTCAAGCGGGCGGCGGCCACGGCCGGCGAGCTGGCCGGGATCACCGGCCTCGACGTCTCCTACGACTCGGCTCTGCGCGAGACCTACGCGGGCGCCTGGCAGGGCCTGACTCACGACGAGATCGTCGAGCGGTACGGCGAGCAGTACGCCGCCTGGAAGCGCGGTGAGCCCGTGCGCCGGGGCGGCGGTGAGCTGGAGACGGAGGTCGCCGACCGGGCCGCTCCCGTGGTGCTGCACCATGTCGAGAAGCTTCCCGAGGACGGCACGCTCGTCGTGGTCAGCCACGGCGGCACGATCCGTACCACCATCGGCCGGCTGCTCGGTCTGGAGTCCCACCACTGGGAGAGCCTCGGCGGCCTCTCCAACTGCTGCTGGTCGGTGCTCGGCCAGGGCGCGCGCGGCTGGCGGCTGCTGGAGCACAACGCCGGCACGCTGCCGGAACCGGTCCTCGGCGACGACGACTGACCGGCTCCGGGCCCGGCGTTCGGCCCTGCGACCCCGGATTTCACTTTCCGGCAGGTCGCAGGCTAAAGTTCTTCTTGTTCGCAGCGCGGAGCGCGAAGAACACGCGGGGCTATAGCTCAGTTGGTAGAGCGCCTGCATGGCATGCAGGAGGTCAGGAGTTCAATTCTCCTTAGCTCCACAATCCGGATCCCGTCCTCGCCAGAGGGCGGGACTTCGCGTTTCCCGGGCCGTCATCCGGTTCGTCGCTGCCGGTTCATCGTCTCCGGTTCGTCAGTGGCCGCGGCGGTCGCGCAGCGCCTCGATCCGCTGCCGGCTCTCCTCGTCGTTCGGGGTGTAGGCGACGATCCGGCACCCCGGCATTCCGTTGATCGACAGCGATACGGATGTCATCCGCACCTCGCCGACGGCCTTGTGGCGGAAGGTCTTCACCCGCGGTCCCGGCGGCAGGACATTCCCGCTCTCCCACAGCTCGGTGAAGTAGTCGCTGACGGCCGAGAGCCGGTGGATGAACGACTCCCAGGCGGGCTCGCCCACATGACGTCCGTACGCACCGCGCAGCTGCGCCACCATCAGTGGCAGCTCCGACTCCCGGAAGACCAGCGGGCAGTCCGGCTCGGGCAGGGTGAAGAGCGACCACAGCACATTCCGCAGTCCGAAGCCCTTCGCGTCGTGGCGGGCGAACAGATCGCGGTACGCGTGATTGGTCGCCAGGACGTCGTACCGCTCGTTGTAGACCACGGCCGGGTGCGGGTCCAGGGCGTCGATGATGCCCTGGATCTCCGGGCCGACGCGCTCCGCGCCCTCCTGCCTGTCCGGTGCGTACGGCACCTCCGCGAGGTGGTACAGATGCTCCCGCTCCGGCCGGTCGAGCCGGAGTGTGCGCGCCACGGCGTCCAGGACCTGGGCGGACGCATTGATCGGACGGCCCTGTTCGAGCCAGGTGTACCAGGTGACGCCGACGCCGGAGAGCTGGGCGACCTCCTCGCGGCGCAGCCCCGGGGTGCGTCGCCGCAACCCGGGCGGCATGCCCACGTCGGCGGGTGTCACCCGTGCCCGGCGGCTGCGCAGAAACGCGGCCAGCTCGGGTCTGCGGCGGTGGTGCGTCGCCGCGCCTGTGGTGTTCGTCGTCGCCGTCATCGTGGTCACATCCCCCATGGTCGAGGCCCCGGGCCCGTCCTTGCCAGGTGCTGTCAGTACCAGCATCGGCGGGCTCTCGTTACCCGTACTGGAATGCCGTCAGGCTCGCTGCCATGACGACAACCTCCGCGGAAACTCCACTGGTCAGTAAAGACCCAGGCACTGACAACCGGCCACGCCTGCTGCTCGCGATCGTGCTCGCGGCGCAGTTCATGGCGCTCCTCGACACCTTCATCGTCAATGTCGCGGCCCCCACCATCCGTACCGAACTCGACGCGTCCGGCGCCGGGTTGCAGCTGGTCATCGCCGGTTACACCATCTCGTACGCCGTCCTGCTCATCACCGGCGCGCGGCTCGGGGATCTGCTCGGACACCGACGGGCCTATCTGGGCGGACTGTTGCTCTTCACCGCCGCCTCGCTCGCCTGCGGACTCGCCGCGGACACCGCCCAGTTGATCGCCTTCCGGCTGGTCCAGGGCGGGGGAGCGGCGCTGATGATTCCCCAGGTGCTCAGCCTGATCCAGCGGAACTTCACCGGCGAGGGACGGGTGCGAGCCCTCGGCGCGTACTCGGCGGTTCTGGCCACCGGGGCCGCCGCTGGGCAGGTCGTGGGCGGTGTGCTGGTCAGCGCCGACCTCTTCGGCGCGAGCTGGCGGCCGGTCTTCCTGGTGAACGTCCCGATCGGCCTCGCACTGCTCGTCCTGGGCGCGCGGATACTGCCCAAGGACCGGCGTGAGGAGCCCGAGCGCGCCCGCGGCCTCGACCTGCCCGGTCTGGTGCTGCTCGCCGCCGCTGTGTCGCTGTTCACCGTGCCGCTGGTGCTCGGGCAGGAGCAGGACTGGCCGGCCTGGTCCTGGCTCTCTCTCGCGGCCTCCGTGGTGTTCTTCGGCGCCTTCCTCGCGTACGAGTCACGGCTGGCCGCGCGCGGCGGCGCACCGCTGATCGCGCCGCGCGTGCTGCGTATCCCCGGCATGGGCCGCGCGGTGCTGCGGATCACATTGGTGATGGCGGTGAACGCGGGCTTCCTCTTCACCCTCACCCTGCATGTCCAGGGTGGTCTCGGCCACAGTGCGCTGCGCGCGGGGCTGATGTTCGCGCCGACCGCGGTGATCTTCGGAGCGGTCGGGCTGACCTGGCGGCGCTGGCCCGCCGGCCTGCACAAGGCGCTGGTCCCGGGCGGGTTCGCGCTGACCGCGCTCGCCTGCCTCGCGGTCGGCCTGACGCTGCGGGACGGCGGCGACGGCGGACTGTGGCTGTACCTCGCCTTCATGGGCGTCGGAACCGGTCTGGCGCTCGCCTACAGCCCCACGCTCACCGGCGCGCTCGCGACCGTACGACAGGAGGATGCCGCGGACGCCAGTGGTCTGCTCGTGACGATCGCGCAGCTCGGACAGCTGATCGGAGTCGCCGCATTCGGCACACTCTTCCTGAATCGGCAGACAGTACCTGGGGCGCAGGCGTCGGCTGATGCGCTGTGGGCGTGCGCGCTCGCGCTCGCCGCGGCTTCGATCTTGGGTTCGGTGGCCGGTCTGGTACGTAAACGCCGCTGACCCTCTTGCGTGGTCATGGCAGAATCGGACGGCCGGAGGGGACACCGGCCAGAACGGGAGGGAGAGCACGATGTCCGCCAGCGGGAGCGAGGAGGCCGAGGATGACCTGCTTGCCGCGGCGGAAGCACGCGCTCGTCTCAGCTGCCCGTCCTGCGGTTCGGCGCATGTCGCCCAAGTCCTCGGCGACAATGGCGGAGTGTCCTACGTGTGCACGGCCTGCGGCCACAGCTGGAGCTGAATGATGGGTGCACACAGGCGTAAATGCGACTGGTGCGGCAGTGGTACGCCCATCGTCCGGGACATGGACCCGATCAATCCCGAGTACCAGTACTGGTGCGAGGAGTGTGCGCGGGCGCTGATCATAAAAGGCGACCCCATCGAGACGTACAGAGAGCTCGAAGGTGAGCCGATCTACGGGCGGCTGCTGGACGAGCACTGCACCCTGAAACGGTTCTACTCCTTCGCCACGGCGTGACAGGGACGGCTCGCGCCGTCGGCGGTGCCCCCTCGGAGCGTCCGGGCGGCCCCGGAAACGATTTGGTGAAGCGCCGGGGGGACCGTGTAATGTTGTCGACGTCGCCGCGGGGGAAGCCTTCCAGCAGGGCGGCACATCGCAAGGGGCTATAGCTCAGTTGGTAGAGCGCCTGCATGGCATGCAGGAGGTCAGGAGTTCAATTCTCCTTAGCTCCACAGAAGCAGTACAGATCAAGCGCTACGCACAAGGAAGCGGGCCACCCGGATCGGGTGGCCCGCTTCCTTGTGTCCCGTCAGCCCCGTCAACCGCGGCCGCTGCCAAGGGCCTTGCGGTTGCCGCCGGGCAGTTCCCGCCGGCCGGAGGGCGCGGGGGCCCGCTCGGCGGGCATCTGCTCGATACGCATCGCCAGTGCGGGACACCGGCGTACGGCCCGCTGAGCGCGCCCCTGCAGGTGCATGGGAACGACCGCGTCGGCCACCGAGGGGTAGCCGTCGGGGTTGAGCCGGATCAGCTCCGGGATGATGTCCGCGCACAGCCCGTGGCCCTGGCAGAGCGTCCAGTCGATGAAGACCTTCTCACCGCTCGGAATCGACTCTTCCGCCTCCTCGTAGCCGGGCAGCGGGAGCGGCAGCACGCCGGTCGTCTCGCGTCCGCAGCCGCCGTGGAGCACATGGGCGGCGAGATCGTCGGTGAAGGCGGACAGGGTCGAGGCGAAGAAGCGCGCCGAGCCGTCGGGGTGCTTGCACGCGCCCCGGCCCTTCACGGCCTGGGTCACCTCGCGCAGCGCCTCCAGGGCGGCAGGGCCACCGCCGTTGATGACGTCGGACAGACCGCCGGCCGCGGCGGGCAGGCCCAGCTTGCAGGGGCCGCACTGCCCGGCCGTCTCGGCGGCGAGCCAGTTGGCCACCCTCAGCGCCTCGCCCAGCGGGCAGGTCTCGGGGCCGATCGGGAGGATCGCTCCCGCGCCCAGCGAGCCGCCCACGGAGGCCAGGGACTCTCTTGAGACGAGCGACTCATGGACGGCGACCGAGTCGATCCAGTTGCCGTGGTAGCCGCCGGTCAGCACGCCCTGGGGGAGCGGCGGGGCGCCAGCCAGCTGCAGCACGTACCGCAGCGGCACACCCGTGGGAACCTCGACGACCATCGGGCGCGCGACCGCCCCGGAGATCGTCAGCATGACCGTGCCCGGCTCGGTGTCCAGGCCGGTGTGGCCGTAGCGGCGTGAGCCGATGCGGGCGCCGATGGCGAGCTGCGCGAACGTCTCCGCGTTGGACAGCAGGGTCGGCGCGCCGCCGACGCCCGTGTCGGAAGCGCGCTCACGGCGACCCGGCGGCAGCGCGGGGCCGCCGTTGACGGCACGGATCACGGAGGAGGCTTCGCCGGAGACCATGCGCTCCGGGGTGCGAACCACCCGCGCGCGCAGCTGCTGCCCGCGCCGGTCGGACAGGCCGCGCTCGGCGAGCGCGGCGCGCATGGAGATCTCCGTGGAGTTGCGGGTGACCGCGACGACCAGAGTGCGCGCGCCGAGCGCCTCGGCGGCGAGCAGTGCGCCGTCGAGGATCAGGTGGGGGGCGCGGTTGAGCAGGACGGTGTCCTTGCGGCAGGCGGGCTCGCCCTCACTGCCGTTGATCACGACGACGGGCCGCACCCCGCGCCGGATGGCGGACTTCGCGACCGCTCTGAGTTTTTGTCCGAAAGGGAAGCCTGCGCCGCCGCGGCCGCGCAGGGATATCTCCTCGGCGAGCTGGGCGAGCCGCTCGCCGGTCATGGGTTCAAGAGGGCCGTGCACCTTGAGATGCATGGGGAGGTCGAGTCGTTCGACAAGGTCGAACCCCTGCGTCAGCTGGGGAAGGCCGACGACTCGGACCTCGGGGACATCAGGAAGGGGGGTGTTCACGGTCGGTCTCCTGCGGGCGCGTTCCAGGGCTCTCCCGCCGGAGGCGGAAAGAGGGGTCCGGGCATTGGCGCTGTGTCTTCGTAGCCACCGGCAGTGCCGGATTGGTACGGGGAGGGGGGTTCTTCGTACGGGGATGAGGGTTCATAAGCGGACGGCGTGTCGTACGAGGCTGTGCCGTACGAGGGGGAGGGAGGTGCTTCGTACAGAGGTGCTTCGTACACGGGAGGGGCCTGGTACGCCGAAGGAGCGGGGGACTCGGACGGCTCCGGCAGGAAAGCCTGCGCGGGAGGCGGGGGCGACGGGGCCGGCCACAGGCCCGGCCTGGGGCCCGACTCCGAGACGACGGGGATCTCCTCGGTCATCGGGATGCGCTCGGCCAGCGGGGCCGTCTGGTCGCCCGCGAGGGACACCGCGCGGTACGCGGCGGAGATGCCGGTGCCGGGGCCGATGCCGCCGCCTGCGGTCCTCTCGGCGGGGGCCTCCGCGATCGGGGGCGGCGGGGCTTCGTAGAGCTGGGGCGCGGGGGCGGCGAGCCGTCGCGGCTGCGCGCGCGACTGGCCGAGTGGGCCGCCGAGCGGGGTCTCGCGCTGGAACTCGGCCTCGTACGGGCGCTGCGAGGGAATGCCGTTCATGCCGTTGAGTCCGGCCGGTGCGGTCACTCCGCTCGCACCGGGGAGCGGGGAGGCGTTCAGATCGCGCTGTGCCCATTCCTCCTCGCCCTGCCTGTCGTCGGCCGAGCCGATCACGGAAAGGATCTTGGCGGCGAGGCGGCGCTTCACAGGTCGCGGCAGCATCCGCATTGCGACGGCAGCGGCGACGGCGGTGAGCGTCAGGCAGTACATGGTGACCACCCATGTCGCGGCCGGTCGACCGGTGTACAGCCCGTGCACAAGGGCGAAGCACCAGGCCGGGTAGGCCAGCATGTGGAGCGGCCGCCAGCGGCCCGCCACCTTGACGTTGGCCGCGAGGGCGCTGCGCAGCGCGCCGGTCGTGGCTGCCACCACCATCAGGAACCCGGCGAGCGAGCCGAAGCCGATCAGGCTGGACGTCCCGGTGACGCCGAGTCCGAACGGGACCAGGGCGCCGATGAGTTCTACATGGCCCAGCGACACCTTCACGGTGGCGTGGAGCAGCAGGAAGCCGAGCGAGGCGACCGCGGTGCTCCGGTGGATGCCCTGGGCGAGGAGGCGGTGGCGCGTGGAGAGCAGCAGCCGGTCGGTGGCGATCAGGCCCCACGCCACGGAAGCGGTGAGGGACACCAGGGACAGGACCCCGGTCGTGAAGTCGAGCGCGGCGCGAAAGCTGTCGCTCCCGCCGACGGCGAGCAGGGGTATGAGCACCAACGCCGCAGCGGTCAGGCCGCCTTGGACCTGGCGACTGAGCCCGGGGCCCGGCGCTGGCGACGAACGGCTTTTGCGATGAGGGTTCATGGGGCGACTCCGAATGGTGCGGGAAATGCGGTCCCGTTAACGCATGCTAGGTCGACCCATACCAAGTGGTCTGAGGTTTCAGCGTTTAGAGAGCGGAACCACAGTCAACTGACTCTGGGGTTGCCCCGGATAGGCCCGATACGCGGAGTAACTTGAGCGCCTTGAGGTATTGGCCTATGCCAATCGGGGGGTGCTCCGGGGCGCGATGAGGGGCGTGCGCCGGTGGCGCGTGAGGGGTGCGTGGGGGTGTTCGGGGGTTCGACGGGGTAACAGTGAGTGTCATGCGCGGGGTATGTGCGCGGGTTAGGTGGGGGAAGTGTGCAGAGGCGCGGTTCGTACCGCCCTGATCCCCGCGGTCGGGTACTGGAGCCGCTCGGCGGCCCCGCTCAGGTGCCATGCGGCCGGTTCGTCCGCTGCGGTACCCTGACGCCATGCGTGCCGTACGCCTTCTGCTTAGCGAGCCGCGCTGATCAGTCCCGACGGATGAAAGATCCGGTCGGAATCGGCGCGGCGTCCCCTCCTGTGCGAGGGGTTTTTTCGTTTTGGATTCCGCTGGCAGAGACGAATCGATGGAGCTTCAAAGATCATGAGCGAGACGAATTCAGCTGCAGAGGTGGCCGCAGCGCACCGCTATACGGCTGCCATGGCGGCCGACATCGAGGCACGCTGGCAGGACTTCTGGGACGCCGAGGGCACGTACGAGGCGCCGAATCCGAGCGGTGACCTGGCCGGGGACCCCGCCCTGGCGGCCAAGCCCAAGAAGTTCGTCATGGACATGTTCCCGTACCCCTCGGGCACGGGTCTGCATGTCGGGCACCCCCTGGGCTACATCGCCACCGACGTGTTCGCCCGCCACCAGCGCATGACCGGGCACAACGTCCTGCACACGCTGGGCTTCGACGCCTTCGGCCTGCCCGCCGAGCAGCACGCGGTCGCCACCGGCACGCACCCGCGGGTGTCCACCGAGGCCGCCATGGAGAACATGAAGCGGCAGCTGCGCCGACTGGGCCTGGGCCACGACCAGCGCCGGTCGATCGCGACGATCGACCCCGAGTACTACAAGTGGACCCAGTGGATCTTCCTGCAGATCTTCAACTCCTGGTACGACGAGGACGCGCAGAAGGCCCGTCCGATCGACGAGCTGGTGACGCAGTTCGAGAGCGGTGAGCGTGCCGTTCCGGGCTCCACGCGCGCGTGGAGCGAGCTGAGCGCCGTCGAGCGCGCCGACGTACTGAGCGGCTACCGGCTGGCGTACGCCTCCGACGCGCCCGTCAACTGGTGCCCGGGCCTGGGCACTGTACTGGCGAACGAGGAAGTCACCGCCGACGGACGTTCCGAGCGCGGCAACTTCCCTGTCTTCAAGGCCAAGCTGCGCCAGTGGAACATGCGCATCACCGCCTACGCCGACCGGCTGCTGGACGATCTGGACGGCCTGGACTGGCCCGAGGCGATCAAGCTGCAGCAGCGCAACTGGATCGGCCGCAGCGAGGGCGCACGCGCCCACTTCTCCGTCGACGGCCACGACGACGCGCGGATCACGGTCTTCACCACCCGCCCCGACACGCTGTTCGGCGCCACCTACATGGTGCTGGCGCCCGAGCACGGCCTGATCGACTCCATCGTCCCGGCCGAGTGGCCCGAGGGCGTCACGGAGCAGTGGACGGGCGGTGCGGCCACTCCTGCCGAGGCAGTCGCCGCGTACCGCAAGCAGGCCCAGACGAAGAGCGATGTCGAGCGGCAGACCGAGCACAAGGACAAGACCGGTGTCTTCACCGGTGCCTACGCCCTGAACCCGGTCACCGGCGAGAAGATCCCGGTCTTCGTCGCCGACTATGTGCTGATGGGCTACGGCACGGGCGCGATCATGGCCGTCCCCGGTCAGGACGAGCGCGACTGGGAGTTCGCCGAGGCCTTCGACCTGCCCATCATCCGTACCGTCCGGCCCCCCGAGGGCTGGGAGGGCGAGGCCTTCACCGGCCAGGGCCCCGCGATCAACTCCTCCAACGACGAGATCTCGCTGGACGGCCTGGGTGTCGCCGAGGCCAAGGCGAAGATCACCGCGTGGCTGACCGGTCGCGGTATCGGCGAGGGGACCGTCAACTTCCGGCTGCGCGACTGGCTGTTCAGCCGGCAGCGCTACTGGGGCGAGCCCTTCCCGATCGTGTACGACGAGGACGGCGTCGCGCACGCCCTGCCCGAGTCGATGCTGCCGCTGGAGCTGCCCGAGGTCGACGACTACTCGCCTCGTACGTTCGACCCGGACGACGCCGACACCCAGCCCGAGACGCCCCTGTCGCGCAACGAGGACTGGGTCGACGTCGAGCTGGACCTGGGCGACGGCGTCAAGCGCTACCGCCGCGAGACCAACACCATGCCCAACTGGGCCGGTTCGTGCTGGTACGAGCTGCGCTACCTGGACCCGCACAACAGCGAGAAGCTGGTCGACCCCGAGATCGAGCGGTACTGGATGGGGCCGCGCGAGGGCCTGCCGCACGGCGGCGTCGACCTGTACGTGGGCGGAGCCGAGCACGCCGTGCTGCACCTGCTGTACGCGCGGTTCTGGTCGAAGGTGCTGTTCGACCTGGGGCACATCTCCTCGGTCGAGCCGTTCCACAAGCTGTACAACCAGGGCATGATCCAGGCGTACGTCTACCGGGACAGCCGCGGCTTCCCGGTGACGGCGGCCGAGGTCGAGGAGCGGGACGGGAAGTTCTACTTCCAGGGCGAGCCCGTCAAGCGCGAGCTGGGCAAGATGGGCAAGTCCCTGAAGAACGCGGTCACTCCGGACGAGATCTGCGCCGAGTACGGCGCGGACACGCTGCGTCTGTACGAGATGGCGATGGGCCCCCTGGATGTCTCGCGGCCGTGGGACACCCGGGCCGTGGTCGGCCAGTACCGGCTGCTGCAGCGGCTGTGGCGCAACATCGTCGACGAGGCGACCGGTGAGGTCACGGTCGTCGACACCGAGGCCGACGAGCCGGCGCTGCGCGCGCTGCACAAGGCGATCGACGGCGCCGGACAGGACCTGGCGGCGCTGCGCTTCAACACCGCCATCGCCAAGATCACCGAGCTGAACAACCATCTGACCAAGGTGGGCGGTCCGCTGTCGCGCAGCGTGGCGGAGCGGATGGTGCTGCTGATCGCCCCGCTGGCCCCGCACATCGCCGAGGAGCTGTGGCACAAGCTGGGCCACGGCGACTCGGTCGTGCACCAGGACTTCCCGGTCGCCGACCCGGCATATGTCGTGGACGAGTCCGTGACGTGCGTGGTGCAGATCAAGGGCAAGGTCAAGGCGCGGCTGGAGGTCTCCCCGTCGATCTCGGACGGGGAGCTGGAGGCGCTGGCGCTGGGTGACGCGGCGGTGGTCGCGGCGCTGGGCGGCGCGGGCATCCGCAAGGTGATCGTGCGGGCGCCGAAGCTGGTCAACATCGTCCCCGCGTAGCGCGGGCCGGTTGACGGCAGGGGTTTCCCCTACGGGCAGGTTGGGGGTTCCGATGGAACCCGCGGCCTGCCCGTTCCGTTTACGGTGGAGGGACAACAGCCGACGCCGGAGGGGCGCTCATGGAAGCCGCGATTCTGATACTGGCGCTGCTTTTCGTCGCCTTTGTGGCGTTGGGGGTGTATGTCAGCGTGAAGGTCATCGGTGCGGCCAAGCGAGGCGTGGAACGCACGGTCACGCAGGCGCGCCGCACCGTCGAGGAGACGACGCTTCGCGCGAAGAGCTACGGACAGGGCGGAGTGGTCGGCGAGCTGGCGCAGCTGCGGCTGTCGCTGCGTACGTCGATGAGGGCGACCCAGGACGCACTGCACGCCGGTGAGGCCGAGGACGCCTCACTGTCGGAGTCGATCGGCCTGTTCCAGCGGCTGAGTGCGCATGGCCATGAGCTCGACGACGAGCTGAAGCGACTGGAGCGCGAGCCGGACCGCGCGACGGTGGCGTCGCTGCTGCCCGGGCTGCGTGAGCGTACGGAGCGGATCACGCGCTCGGCCGAGTCGCTGCGGTGGGCGGCGCGGGACCGGGCACGGAAGTTCGCCGACGACGATCTGGACGCGCTGAGCACGCAGATCGATGTGGAGGCCGGCGCGCTGCGGCACTGGTCGGAGGCGGCGGAGCCGCAGGTTCCTGCGGCGTCGTGGCCGGAGGCCGGGGGCACGGGCGGTGCCGGAGGTGGCGTTGACGGTGGTGGCGACCGTGGTGTCGCGGAGCAGACGTGGCCGGAGGCCGGGGTTGGGCCCGGGCAGACTGTGGCTGAGCAGCCGCAGGCGATCACGGCACCCGATCCCCGGCAGCAGACCTCCTACCCCTGGCAGAAAACAGCCCGTCCGGAGACCACGAACTGAACCACCAGGCAGGCGACGCGATCATTGACGAGGGCCCGGGCTGCCGTCCGGCCGCGCCTGCGGGTAACCTCCCGCTCATGTCCCGCCATGTCGCGATCGTCACCGATTCAACGGCCTACCTGCCGCCGCCGACGATGGAGCGCCACGGCATCATCACGGTGCCGCTGACCGTCGTACTTGGTGATCAGGCGCTCGAGGAGGGCACCGAGATCTCGGCCCGCTCGCTGGCGCTCGCATTGCAGAAGCGACGCCCGGTGACCACTTCCCGGCCGAGCCCCGAAGTGTTCGCCGAGGCGTACCGCGCGAGAGCCGAGGCCGGAGCGACGGGAATCGTCTCCCTGCATCTGTCGGGCGAGTTCTCCGGGACGTACGACGCGGCTGTGCTGGCCGCCAAGGACGCGCCGGTGCCGGTGCGGGTGGTGGACACCGGGATGGTCGCCATGGCCCTGGGATTCTGCGCACTCGCCGCCGCAGAGACGGCGGAGGCGGGCGGCACGCTGGACGAGGCGGTGGCCGCCGCGGAGAAGCGCGCCGCGGGCACGTCGGCCTACTTCTACGTGGACACCCTGGACTATCTGCGCCGGGGCGGCCGGATCGGTGCCGCGCAGGCGCTGCTGGGCTCTGCGCTCGCCGTGAAGCCGCTGCTCCAGCTGGACGGCGGCCGGATCGAGCTGCTGGAGAAGGTGCGTACGGCGTCGAAGGCGATCGCCCGGCTGGAGGAGATCGTCGTCGACCGGGCGGGCACGAGCAGCGTCGACATCGCCGTGCACCATCTCGCCGCGCCGGAACGGGCCGCGGCGCTGGCCGAGCGACTGCGGGAACGGGTTCCGGGCCTTGTGGATCTGCATGTGAGCGAGGTGGGCGCGGTGATCGGGGCGCATACGGGACCGGGGCTGCTGGGGGCTGTGGTCTCGCCTCGATGAGGACCTGCCGACGCTCTTGTGGGTGACCGGGTTATCCACAACAGGGCGGTTGTCCACGGAAATTGGGCCTGCTCAGCGGGTTCGGGTGGATGTGCCTACCGTCCTGTGACATGGCTCTGAGAACACGTTCCGCACGTAGTGGCCCGGGCAGGGCGCAGGCTTCGGACGGCCGCGCTCGCGACGGCCGCGTCGGCGATGGCCGCGTCCGCGACTTCGGCTCGCGTAGTGGACCCGGCCGTGGCGTGCACCGTCCTGCTCGCCGACCCGCTCGTCTTCGCGGCGGGCGGGTGGCTGCCGCGTCGACCACAGCCCTGCGCCGGCGCGCGGACGCCCTGTTCGACGGATCGCCGGGCGGTACGGGACCTGCCGACCCGCCCGGCGCGAGTCTCGACGCTGCTGTCGGCCGCTCGCGTGCCGAAGGGCGCGCCGTCGCAGCCGCGGATGTGGACGTCGGCGCGGATGTGCACATTGGTCCGAGCGCCCGGCAGCGCATGCGGCTGGCGGTGCGGGAGCGCTTGCCGTTGTGGGTGCAGCTCAGATGTGGTCTGGAGCCCAGGGCTCTCGCCGCCCTGGCCGTCGTGCTCGTGCTGGCCGCGGGCTTCGCGGTCCAGCACTTCTGGGTGGGGCGGCCCCAGAGCGTACGGGCCCCGGAGCTGGTCCAGCAAGGCGCGGCCACGCCGGAGCCACGGCCGTCCCCCGGGCCGCCGCCGCCCGATCCGGGGCCGGGCGGCGGGCGGATCGTCGTCGTCGACGTCAGCGGCAAGGTGCGGCGGCCGGGCGTTCACCGGCTGCCGGCGGGATCAAGGGTGGCCGACGCGCTGCGGGCGGCCGGTGGCGTCAGAGCGGGTACGGACCTGACCGGGCTGAACCGGGCTCGGGTGCTCATGGACGGAGAGCAGGTGGTGGTGGGCGTCGCCGTACCGCCGGGGTTGCCCGCCACCGGATCGGGTCCGGGCACACCGGGTCCGGCAGGGGCCCAGCCGGCGGGACCGGTGAGCCTCAACTCGGCGACCGTGGAGCAGCTCGACACCCTGCCCGGGGTCGGTCCCGTGCTGGCCCAGCACATCGTCGACTACCGCACCCAGCACGGGGGTTTCCGGTCTGTCGACGAACTTCGCGAGGTCAACGGGATCGGCGACCGCCGGTTCGCGGACCTCCAGACCCTCGTACGGCCATGACGCGCCCCGCGGTGCATGCCGCGTCGGGCCGTCGGCTGGGGGCGTCCGACCCGCGGCAGGAGGGACCGGCGGATCTGCGGCTGGTGCCCCCGGCCCTGGCGGCCTGGGCCGCGGCTGCTCTTGCCGTGGGCGTGCCGGGCTGGTGGGCCGGGCTGGCCGTGACCGTCTGCGTTGTCGTCGCGGGGCTATTGCTGGCTCCGATGTCGGTGCGGGCGATGCGTGCCCGAACGGGCGGCGGAGGTCCGGCGGCCGATGGCGAGGATGCGGGCTCCGGCCGACGCGGGCTCCGGCTCAACGCCACCGCGCTGGCGGCCATGTTGCTGTGCGGTGCCGCGGGTGCGGCCTCGGCCGGTCTGCACGGCGCGGATCTGCGGCGCGGTCCACTGCCGGAATTGGCGGACCAATATGCCCACGTCACGGCCGAATTGACCGTCACTTCAGATCCGCGACTGACCCGGCCCCGGGTCCGCGGCGATCAGATGGCCGGACGATCCGTGGTGCTGGACGCGGAGGTGAGCCGAGTGACGGGGCCAGGCGGCACCGTGACCGTGACCCGGACGCCCGTGCTGGTGATCGTGCGGGCAGGTGCGTCCGGAGAGGCGGGCGATTCCGCAGCCCGGTGGCTGCGGCTGCTGCCCTCCACCCCGCTCCGGCTGGCGGGCCGGCTCGCGCCGCCGTTGAATGCCGACGACCGGTTCGCCGCGGTCCTGCGGCCGGACGGGGCCGGTCCGCCGCCGATCACGGGGCCGCCGACCGCCCTTCAGCGCACGGCCGGAGGGCTCAGGGCAGGACTGCGCGCTGCAACGGACGGGCTCGCCCCGGATGCCCGCGCTCTGCTCCCCGGGCTGGTCGTGGGCGACACCACTCGGGTCCCGCCCGACCTCCAAGATGCCTTCGAGGCAACGGATCTCACGCATCTGCTCGCCGTATCGGGCAGCAATCTGACCGTCGTGCTCATACTGCTGATCGGACCGCCGGGCACCGCGCTGCTGGCCGAACGGCGGGGTCTCGCACCCCGGTTGGGTATCACCCTGCGAGGGGCCGCACTCCTCGGCGGTGGGCTCACGCTCGCTTTCGTCGTCGTGTGCCGACCGGAACCGAGCGTGCTGCGGGCCGCGGCCTGCGGGACCGTCGCTCTGCTCGCCATCGGCACCGGACGCCGCCGGTCGCTCTTGCCCGCGCTGGCCACCGCCGTACTCCTGCTCGTCCTGTACGACCCGTGGCTCGCGCGGAGTTACGGCTTTCTGCTCTCCGTTCTGGCCACGGGCTCGCTGCTCACCATCGGCCCCCGCTGGAGCGCGGCCCTTCAAGGCAGAAGGGTGCCGCCCCGGCTCGCCGAGGCGCTGGGTGCGGCGGCTGCCGCACAGGCGGTGTGCGCTCCCGTGGTGGCGGTCTTCGCGGCCAGGGTCAGCCTGGTGGCGATCCCCTGCAATCTCGTCGCCGAGCTCGCGGTCGCCCCGGCCACGGTTCTCGGGTTCGCCGCTCTCGCCGCGGCGCCGGTGGCGATGCCGGTTGCCGAGGCGGTGGCCCGCTGTGCGGGGTGGCCCGCGGGGTGGATCGCCTCCGTCGCGCGCACCGGGGCGGCGCTGCCCGGGGCTGAGGTGGGGTGGCCGGACGGCTGGCCGGGCGGGCTGTTGCTGGCCGCCGTCACGGTCCTGGTCGTGCTTGGCGCGCGGCGCCTTCCCAGGCATCCCTGGTGGGCGGCAGGCTGCACGCTGCTGCTTCTGCTCGCCGTGCTGCGTCCGGCCCCGCTCACCAGAGCCATGTCCGGCTGGCCGCCGCGGGGATGGACGTTCGCGATGTGCGATGTCGGTCAGGGGGACGCCATCGTGCTTGCGGCGGGCGGGGGTTCGGCCGTCGTCGTTGACGCGGGGCCCGATCCGGAGCTCGCTGACCGCTGCCTGCGTGACCTGGGAGTCACCCGGGTTCCGTTGATCCTTTTGACGCACTTCCACGCCGATCATGTCCGGGGGCTGCCAGGTGTGTTGCGGGGCCGAGCTGTCGGCGTGGTCCAGACGACGACGTACGACGAGCCCTGGGAGCAGAGCGTGTTCGTGCGGAGGACGACGGCTGCGGCCGGGGTGCCCGTGGTCCGTGCGGGGCCGGGGGAGAGGCGGAGGGTGGGGCGGCTTGCGTGGCAGGTGCTGTGGCCGCCGGCTGCCCGTGCATCCGGGGCAGCCCGTGCGGCCGGGCTTGGCCTTCCGGGGCTGGGCTACGTACCGGAGGGGCCCAATGACGCCAGCGTGACGCTGCTCGTACGGATCGAGGGCGGCCCGACCCTGCTGCTTCTGGGCGACCTCGAACCACCGGCCCAGAGGGGGCTGTTGCGTGCCTTCCCGGCACTCCCTCCCGTCGACGTCCTCAAGGTCGCCCACCACGGCTCGGCCCATCAGCACCCTGGCCTGTTGCGGGGCGTACGCGCACGGCTGGCGCTGATCTCTGTGGGCGCGGACAACACGTACGGCCATCCCTCGCCTCGGACGATCGGCGCGTTGCGGGCCGGGGGCGCGGTGGTGCTGCGTACGGACACGGACGGGGCGGTCGCGGTGACGGGAGGCGGCCGGGACCTGCGGGCGGTGCCGCGCGGCCCCGATCCGCCGCCGCGGATGACGCCGGCGCATCGGGCCACAGGCCTAGGACCAGGGGTCCATGGCGTGCGGACACCCCGCGCGCCACACTCTGCTCATGGATGCCTACCTCCGCCGTATCGGCGCGAGCCGCCCGCGGCGCGCCGATGCCGACGCACTGCGCGAGCTGCAGCTGCGGCACTTGCAGACGGTCCCCTTCGAGAACCTCTCCATCCATCTCGGCGAGGACATCGTGCTGGAGGAGAAAGCGCTCCTGGCCAAGATCGTGGAGGCCGGGCGCGGGGGCTTCTGCTACGAACTCAACGGAGCCTTCGCCGGGTTGCTGCGCGACCTCGGCTTCGGTGTCAGCCTCCTCCAGGGGCGGGGCTTCGGCGACGGGGGGCGCCTCGGTATCCCGTACGACCATCTCGCCCTGTTGGTCGAGACGGCGGACTCGACGGGTCCCTGGCTGGCGGATGTCGGCTTCGGCGACCACTGCCACTACCCGCTGGCGTTCGACGAGAGGGGGGACCAGGAGGACCCGGCCGGTACGTTCAGGATCGTCGAGGTTCCGGAGAGCGGTGATCTCGATGTCCACCGCGACGGGAAGCCGCAGTTCCGCCTGGAGCGGCGGCCGCGCGTCCTGGACGACTTCCGGGCGGGGGCCTGGTGGCACCGGACCTCGCCCGATTCCCACTTCCCGCGGTCGGTCGTGTGCTCGCGGCTCACCCCGGAGGGCCGGATCACGCTCAGCGGCCGCAAGCTGGTCACCACCGTGAGGGGCGAGCGCCACGAGCAGCCGCTGGCCGACGACGCGGCGGTGCTCGCGGCCTACCGCGAGCACTTCGGGCTGGTGCTCGACCGCCTGCCGTCGGCTCCCGGCCGGGCCACCTGAACAATGACCCTGTGAGTGCTGTGAGACATGTACTGGTGCTGCCCGACCGCGACGCCGCGGAGGAGACGGCCGAGGCCCTGCGGGACCGCTTCGGTATCGCCGATGAGCCCTTGCTCGTACGGGACGCGCTGGCCGGTGAGGACGATGCCGAGGACGCCCAGTGGCTGGTGGTGGTCGAGGACCCGGAGCGGCGGCTCGATCCGGTGAAGCTGGACGAATTCGCGGGGGAGTGGGACGGCTGGCTCGAGCAGCCGTAGTACTCGAGAAGCCGTAGTGATCGCGGGGCCGGGGGCGGTGTCAGTGGTGCGTGGGATGCTGGACCGCGATGGCCACCAGGAAGAATTCGACCGACGATCCCCTCGCCCCTGTCACGCTCGCCGTGGGCCAGGAGGACCTGCTCCTCGACCGTGCCGTACAGCAGGTGGTGGCGGCCGCCCGGGCCGCCGACGCCGATACGGACGTGCGCGACCTCACCGCCGATCAGCTGCATCCGGGCACTCTTGACGAGCTGACAAGCCCTTCGCTCTTCGCCGAGCGCAAGGTCGTCGTCGTGCGGAACGCGCAGGATCTGTCCGCGGACACCATCAAGGACGTCAAGGCGTATCTCGACGCGCCCGCGGAGGAGATCACGCTGGTTCTGCTGCACCCCGGCGGGGCGAAGGGGAAGGGGCTGCTGGACGCGGCTCGTAAGGCGGGGGCGCGCGAGGTCGCCTGCCCCAAGACGACGAAGCCCGCGGAGCGGCTCACGTTCGTACGCTCCGAATTCCGCGCGCTCGGGCGGTCGGCGACGCCCGAGGCGTGTCAGGCACTGGTCGACTCGATCGGCAGCGATCTGCGCGAGCTTGCCAGTGCGGTGTCCCAGCTGACGGCCGACGTGGAGGGGACCATCGACGAGGCGGTCGTCGGGCGCTACTACACCGGACGGGCCGAGGCCTCCAGCTTCACGGTCGCCGACCGTGCGGTGGAGGGGCGGGCGGCGGAGGCGCTGGAGGCGCTGCGCTGGTCGCTCTCGACCGGGGTCGCCCCGGTCCTGATCACAAGCGCGCTGGCGCAGGGGGTGCGGGCGATCGGCAAGCTCTCCTCGGCCCGTGGCGGGCGGCCCGCGGATCTCGCGCGTGAGCTGGGCATGCCGCCGTGGAAGATCGACCGGGTGCGGCAGCAGATGCGGGGCTGGACGCCGGACGGGGTGGCGGTGGCACTGCGGGCGGTGGCGGAGGCGGACGCGGGGGTCAAGGGCGGGGGGGACGACGCGGAGTACGCGCTGGAGAAGGCGGTGGTGGCGGTGGCGCGGGCGGCGAGGTCGCGGCGCTGAGCCCTGCGGTGGCCTTTTCCCCACCCCGCCCCTCCCCGAACCGGGGGGTAGGCCCCCGGACCCCCGGGGAGGGGAGACGTGCGGGGTACTTCGTACCCCGCACACACCCCGAAGCGCCGGCGATGCTGCTCGGCGTGACGGCGACCCGCCTCCGCGCCCGACGCTGGCTTCGCGGCACAGGCGCGGCCCGGCGTGACGGCGCACCCGCGTCCCGGCCACCCCTGCGCCCGGCGCACCCCGAAGGGCCGCTCTCGCGGCGCCGAGCAGGCGACCCACCCGGCGCCCGCCCCGCCCCCGCACCCCCCAACGCCGAAAGCCCCGGTCCCGTCCTGGGGAAGGACGGTGACCGGGGCCACGGATCAAGCTTGGTGCGCCGCACCCGCGTGGCGAACGCAGGCCGCGTGCGGCGCGAAGGGTGCCGGGTCAGGAGCGGAAGAGAGGGCCCGCTGAATCCCTACCGGCGACAATCAAGAGGTTCAGCCCTGCAGGGAGCCAACCTTGGCGGCCAGCGCCGACTTCTTGTTGGCGGCGGCGTTCTTGTGGATGACACCCTTGGAGACGGCCTTGTCCAGCTTCTGCGACGCCTCACGGACGGCCACAGTGGCCTTCTCGACGTCACCCGCTGCGACAGCCTCACGGGCCTTACGGACCGCGGTCTTGAGCGACGACTTGACGGCCTTGTTGCGCAGGCGCGCCTTCTCGTTCGTCTTGTTCCGCTTGATCTGGGACTTGATGTTCGCCACGAAAGAGCCTTTTCAGGTTCGGTGAAACTTCGATCTCTGAGGTTGCGTCCCGCACTGAGAGGGCACGAGACACAGCTGCCCAGGTTACCAGCCGTTCATCCGACGGCCCAAACCGGGCGCAGCCCCGCAGCCATGGGACCATAGAGGCTACGTATCGATCCGCCATCGCCCGAGACGAGACGCCCCGCGTCTCAAGAATCAGGACCCTGCGTGCCCGCGACTCCTACCAACGTGCCCGAGCCGAGCCGTACCGACCCGGCGCTGATCCGCAACTTCTGCATCATCGCGCACATCGACCACGGCAAGTCGACCCTTGCCGACCGGATGCTTCAGCTGACCGGGGTGGTCGAGCAGCGGCAGATGCGTGCTCAGTACCTCGACCGTATGGACATCGAGCGCGAGCGCGGCATCACGATCAAGTCCCAGGCAGTCCGGCTGCCCTGGGCGCCGACCGAGGGGCCGGATCAGAGCAGGACCCACATCCTGAACATGATCGACACCCCCGGGCACGTCGACTTCACCTACGAGGTGTCGCGGTCCCTCGCCGCCTGTGAGGGCACGGTCCTGCTGGTCGACGCCGCGCAGGGCATCGAGGCGCAGACCCTCGCCAATCTCTATCTGGCGATGGAGAACGACCTCACGATCGTTCCGGTCCTCAACAAGATCGACCTGCCGGCCGCACAGCCGGAGAAGTTCTCCGAGGAGCTCGCCAACCTCATCGGCTGTCAGCCGGAGGACGTCCTCAAGGTCTCGGCCAAGACCGGTGTCGGCGTGGAGGCCCTGCTGGACCGCGTGGTCCGCGACGTCCCCGCCCCGGTCGGTGTCGCCGACGCCCCCGCCCGCGCGATGATCTTCGACTCGGTCTACGACTCGTACCGCGGAGTCGTGACGTATGTACGAGTCGTCGACGGGCAGCTCAACAAGCGCGAGCGCATCAGGATGATGTCCACCGGCGCCACCCACGAACTCCTCGAGATCGGCGTCTCCTCTCCCGAGATGACCCCGGCCGACGGCATCGGCGTCGGCGAGGTGGGCTACATCATCACGGGCGTCAAGGACGTACGTCAGTCCAAGGTGGGTGACACGATCACCTCCCTCACCAAGGGCGCAACCGAGGCGCTGGGCGGCTACAAGGACCCCAAGCCGATGGTGTTCTCCGGCCTCTATCCACTGGACGGCTCGGACTACCCCGAGCTGCGCGACGCCCTCGACAAGCTGCAGCTCAACGACGCCGCCCTGGTCTACGAGCCGGAGACCTCCGCCGCGCTCGGGTTCGGCTTCCGCGTCGGCTTCCTCGGGCTTCTGCACCTGGACGTCATCCGTGAGCGTCTTGAGCGCGAGTTCGGGCTCGACCTGATCGCCACCGCCCCCAACGTGGTCTACCGCGTGGTCATGGAGGACGGCGCCGAGCACACCGTCACCAACCCGAGCGAGTTCCCCGAGGGCAAGATCGACGAGGTGCACGAGCCGGTCGTGCGGGCCACCATCCTCGCCCCCAGCGAGTTCATCGGCTCGATCATGGAGCTCTGCCAGACCCGTCGCGGCACGCTGCTCGGCATGGACTACCTCTCCGAGGACCGGGTCGAGATCCGCTACACCCTCCCCCTCGCCGAGATCGTCTTCGACTTCTTCGACCAGCTGAAGTCCAAGACCCGCGGTTACGCCTCCCTCGACTACGAGCCCACCGGCGAGCAGGCCTCCAGCCTGGTCAAGGTCGACATCCTGCTGCACGGCGACAAGGTCGACGCCTTCTCCGCCATCACGCACAAGGACGCGGCGTACGCGTACGGCGTGCGGCTGGTCGCCAAGCTCAGGGAGCTCATCCCGCGGCAGGCCTTCGAGGTGCCCATCCAGGCCGCCATCGGCTCTCGGGTCATCGCCCGCGAGACCATTCGCGCCATCCGCAAGGACGTCCTCGCCAAGTGCTACGGCGGTGACATCTCCCGTAAGCGGAAGCTGCTGGAGAAGCAGAAGGAAGGCAAGAAGCGGATGAAGATGGTCGGCAGCGTGGAGGTCCCGCAGGAGGCCTTCATCGCGGTGCTGTCCAGCGACGAGGGCGGCAAGGCGAAGAAGTAGCCCAGGAGAAGTGGCCCGGAGAAGTAGCCGGGGAGAAGCAGCCCAAGGGGAGTGGCCCACGAGTCGGGACCGGCACGTGGAGACCGACAGGCTGACATGACGAGCGAAAGCGCCCGCCGGGGGTCCGGACGGGCGCTTTTCGCGTGTCAGGCAAGCGCATCCCCCGATACGTGAGAGGTGCACCGATTATCGGTTCCGGCCAGTGATCCTGCCGTCTGTTCGTTATGAAGCGGCAGCCCGCTGCCTCTTACGCACCGGCTTGGTGCGCTCTACTCTGATCACGGCTCGATGGTTACTCGCCAGTTAAACAACCAGCCAGTCGTGCAGTGCTGCCGCAGGCCCGGAGGACGTCGTGAGCGACACACAGACCCTGATCGAGAACCGACCGCCCTCGGTGGCGACCCTCTTCGCCGAGCGCGTGGCGGCCACGCCCGACGCCGAGGCCTACCGGTATCCGGTGGCCCCCGCCTCCGGTCATGGACCCGACGACTGGAAGTCGTTGAGCTGGGGCCAGGCCGCCGAGCGGGTCTACTCCATCGCGGCCGGCCTGATCGATCTCGGCGTACAGCCCGAGGAGCGGGTCGCGCTCGCCTCCTCCACCCGCGTCGAGTGGATCCTCGTCGACCTCGGCGTGATGTGCGCGGGCGGCGCGACCACAACGGTCTACCCGTCCACCAACGCCGAGGAGTCGGCGTACATCCTCGCCGACTCCGTGAGCCGGGTGCTGATCGCGGAGAACGCCTCCCAGCTCGCCAAGGCGCGTGAGAAGCGGGCCGATCTGCCGGGGCTGAAGCATGTCGTCGTCATCGACATGGCGGGCGTCGAGCCGGACGAGAGCGACCCCGAGGGCTGGGTCCTCTCGCTCGCCGACCTGGAGGCGCGCGGCGCGGAGTATCTCGCCAAGCACCCGGAGGCCGTCAAGGAGCGGGTCGGTGCGATCAGGGCCGACCAGCTGGCGACGCTGATCTACACCTCGGGCACCACGGGCCGCCCCAAGGGCGTCCGGCTGCCGCACGACAACTGGTCGTACATGGCCAAGGCCATGGCCGCCACCGGCCTGATCGGCCCGGACGACGTCCAGTACCTCTGGCTGCCGCTCGCGCACGTCTTCGGCAAGGTGCTGACCTCCGGACAGATCGAGGTCGGCCATGTCACCGCCGTAGACGGCCGCGTCGACAAGATCATCGAGAATCTGCCGGTCGTGCAGCCTACCTACATGGCCGCCGTGCCGCGCATCTTCGAGAAGGTCTACAACGGCGTCGCGGCCAAGGCGAGGGCCGGCGGCGGCGCGAAGTACAAGATCTTCCAGTGGGCGGCCGGGGTCTCCCGCGAGTACGCCAAGGCCACGCAGGACAACTACCGGCGTACGGGCACGGCCGGCGCGCCCTTCGGGCTGAGTGCCAAGCACAAGGTCGCCGACGTGCTCGTCTACTCCAAGCTCCGCGACGCCTTCGGCGGGCGGCTGCGGGCCGCGGTCTCCGGCTCCGCGGCCCTCGCACCGGACATCGGTTACTTCTTCGCCGGCGCCGGGATCCACATCCTGGAGGGCTACGGCCTGACGGAGTCCAGCGCGGCGTCCTTCGTCAACCCGGGCGAGGCGTACCGCACCGGCACCGTCGGCAAGCCGCTGCCCGGCACCGAGGTGCGCATCGCGGACGACGGCGAGATCCTGCTGCGCGGTCCCGGCATCATGGAGGGCTACCACGGGCTGCCGGAGAAGACGGCCGAGGTCCTGGAGTCCGACGGGTGGTTCCACACCGGGGACATCGGTGAGCTGTCCGCGGACGGCTATCTGCGGATCACGGACCGCAAGAAGGACCTGATCAAGACGTCGGGCGGCAAGTACATCGCGCCGGCCGAGGTCGAGGGTCAGTTCAAGGCGGTCTGCCCGTTCGTGTCCAACATCCTGGTGCACGGTGCGGACCGTAACTTCTGCACCGCGCTGATCGCGCTCGACGAGCCCACGATTCTCGACTGGGCCAAGGAGAACGGTCTTGACGGCAAGTCGTACGCGGAGGTCGTGGCCACGAAGGAGGCCGAGCAGCTCATCGAGGGCTATGTGAAGCGGCTCAACGAGGGGCTGCAGCGCTGGCAGACGATCAAGAAGTTCCGGCTGCTTCCGCGGGACCTGGACATTGAGCACGGCGAGCTGACTCCGAGCCTGAAGCTGAAGCGGCCGGTCGTCGAGCGGGAGTACAAGGACCTGATCGAGGACATGTACGCGGGCTCGCGCGAGGCGTAGGCCGAGGGCGGGGGCCGGAGCCCGGCCGGGCCTTCCGCCGGGGCTTCGGCCCCGGACCCCGCGCCTCGGGCCCGGCGGGGCTGATTCTGGGCCCCGCCCGCGGCTACACGCACCTGCCGCGGCGCAGGTCCGTCAGGAGTTCCTCCATCCGCGTCAGCTGCATCCGCAGCTCCGGCACATCCGCCGGACCGCTGCGGCCCAGTTCCGTCTCTATCGTGGTCAGCCGCTCCGCGAGCTCGCCCAACTGCTCCTGCTCGCGCGCCAGCATCCGCTCCAACTGGCGGTTCTTGCGGTGCAGATCGAGGAACACGTTCACCTTCGCCCGCAGCACCCACGGGTCGAAGGGCTTGGTCAGAAAGTCCGCCGCCCCCGTCGCGTACCCCCTGAACGCATAGCCGCTGTCCGCTTCCGTCCCGGTCAGGAAGATGATCGGAACGTCCTTCGTCTGGTCGAGGCGCTTGATGTTGGACGCGGTCTCGAAGCCGTCCATGCCCGGCATCCGTACATCCAGCAGGACCACCGCGAACTTCTGCCGCAGCAGTGCCTTCATCGCCTCCTCCCCCGAACGCGCGCGCACCAACGGTTCGTTGAGGGACCCCAGTACAGCCTCCAAGGCGACGAGATTGTCCTCCATGTCGTCCACCAGGAGGATGCTCGCGCGGTCGGCGGTGGTCGCCTCTGTGCTCATGGTGTCTGCCTCACGTGATCGTCGGTGGGACTGCCGGATCCCCATCGCCGGTTGACTGTCCCGGTATCGCGGGTGTTGCTCCAGGTGTCGCGCCGTCCGGTCCGCTCGTCCCGCCGCCCTCCGGGTCCAGCAGGGCGCAGACGACGGTCAGCAGACGGTCGACGTCCACAGGTTTGGGCACATACTCGTTCGCGCCCTGGGCGATCGACTTCTCACGGTCGCCGGGCATCGCCTTGGCGGTGAGAGCCACGATCGGCAGATCCGTCCACAGCGGGCTCCGTCTGATCGCCTCGATCGTCTCGTAACCGTCCATCTCGGGCATCATGATGTCCATCAGGATCAGCTCGACGTCGTTGTTCCGCTCCAGCGTCTCGATGCCTTCCCGGCCGTTCTCCGCGTACAGCACGGGCATGCCCACCCTGCCCAGCACATGGGTGAGTGCGAAGACGTTGCGGATGTCGTCGTCCACGATGAGGACGCGCCGGCCCGTCAGGATCCGGCCCGCGCGGCCGGACTTCCACTCCTCCAGCTTGGTGGTGGTCGGCCAGCCGTCGTCCAGGTCCGTGCGCTGCATGTGCTCGGCGTGATGGCGCTCCGGCGAGGTCATCGGCACGTCGTGGATGTCGTGGATGCCCAGGCCGTCGTGGGAGCCGTCGCTGTCGGCGCCGATGTGGCCGGGGTAGAGGACGGGGACGTACAGCGTGAAGGTGGAGCCGCGGCCCGGCTCGCTCTCCGCGATGATGCGGCCGCCGAGCAGCCCTGCGATCTCGCGGCTGATGGACAGGCCCAGGCCCGTGCCTCCGTACTTGCGGTTGGTGGTCCCGTCGGCCTGCTGGAACGCCTCGAAGATCACCGGCAGCTTTTCTGGCGCGATGCCGATTCCGGTGTCTGTGACGGCGAAGGCGATCAGGTCGTCGATGCCCTTGAGCAGCTTGTTGTCGGGGTCCTTGAGCCGGTTCACCCTCAGCTCGACGCGGCCGTTGGAGGTGAACTTGATCGCGTTGGAGAGCAGATTGCGCAGGATCTGCTGGAGCCGCTGCTCGTCGGAGTACATCTCGCGCGGTACGTCCTCGCCGACCGCGACCTCGAAGGCGAGCCCGCGGTCGAGCGTTATCGGGCGGAAGGTGGCGTGGACGTAGTCGAGGAGTTTGATCAGCGGCAGCTTCTTCGGGCGCACATCCATCCGGCCCGCCTCGATCTTCGAGAGGTCCAGGATGTCGTTGATCAGCTGGAGCAGGTCGGAGCCCGAGCGATGGATCGTGGTGGCGAACTGCACTTCCTGGTCGGAGAGATGGCCGTCCGGATTGTCGGAGAGCAGCCGGGCGAGGATCAGCAGGGAGTTCAGCGGGGTGCGCAGTTCGTGCGACATGTTCGCCAGGAACTCCGACTTGTACTGCGAGGAGGTGGCCAGAAGCGCCGCCTTCTCCTCCAGTTCGGCGTTGGAGCGCTGCAACTCGGCCTGCTGGCGCTGGAGTTCGTCGGAGCGCTCCTGGAGCTGGATGGCCAGTCGCTGGGACTCGCCGAGGAGCGATTCCGTACGGGAGTTGGCGATGATCGTGTTGATCGCGACGCCGATGGTGTTCACGAACTGGTCGAAGAAGGCCAGGTGGACATCGGAGAAGCGGGAGAAGGACGCCAGCTCGATGACGCCGAGCAGTTTGTCCTCGAAGAGGATCGGGATGATGACGACGCTGGCGGGGGACGCCTCACCGAGCCCCGAGTTGATCTTGATGTAGTCCGGCGGGGCCTCCTCCAGGAGGATCCGCTTCTTCTCCAGGGCCGCCTGGCGCACAAGACCGTGTCCCGGCATGCCGGTCGTGTCGATGGTGGCGGACTGGGCCGAGCCGTAACCCGCGATGAAGGCGAGTCCCTTGGTGGTCGATGTCGTACGGGACGGAGTGCCGTCGCCGTCGGGGTCGGCCAGGAAGAAGGCGCCGTACTGCGCGTTCACCAGCGGGGTCAGCTCGCGCAGGATCAGGTCGGCGACCTCCATCAGATCGCGGTGGCCCTGCATCAGACCCGCCAGGCGGGCGAGGTTGGACTCCAGCCAGTCCTTGGCGCGGGTGGTCTCACGGAGGTTGGACACCATCAGGTTGATGTTGTCCTTGAGTTCGGAGACCTCGCCGCGGGTCTCGACGGTGATCGAGCGGGACATGTCGCCCTGGGCGACGGCGGACGCCACCTCGGCGATGGCGCGGACCTGAGTGGTGAGGTTGAGCGCGAGCTCGTTCACATTGGTGGTCAGGCGCTTCCAGGTGCCGTACACGCCCTCGACGCGCGCCTGGCCGCCGAGCTGGCCCTCGCTGCCCACCTCGCGGGCCACACGCGTGACCTCGGAGGAGAACGAGGAGAGCGTGTCCACCATGGTGTTGATGGTGGTCTTGAGCTCCAGGATCTCGCCGCGGGCGTCCACGTCGATCTTCTTGGACAGGTCGCCCTGGGCCACGGCCGTCGCCACCTGGGCGATGTTCCTCACCTGTGAAGTGAGGTTGTCGGCCATGTAGTTGACGTTGTCGGTGAGGTCCTTCCACAGGCCGGTGACGCCGAGGACCTGGGCGCGGCCGCCGAGCCTGCCGTCCGTGCCGACCTCGCGGGCGACCCTGGTCACCTCGTCGGCGAACGCGCGCAGCTGCTCCACCATCGTGTTGACGGTGTCCTTGAGCTCCAGGATCTCGCCGCGGGCGTCGACGGTGATCTTCTTGGACAGGTCGCCGTTGGCGACGGCGGTGGTGACCTGGGCGATGTTGCGGACCTGCGAGGTCAGGTTGGACGCCATGAAGTTGACGTTGTCCGTGAGGTCCTTCCAGACGCCGGACACACCGCGGACCTGGGCCTGGCCGCCGAGGTTGCCCTCGGTGCCGACTTCGCGGGCGACGCGGGTGACCTCGTCGGCGAAGGCGGAGAGCTGGTCGACCATCGTGTTGATGGTCGACTTGAGCTCCAGGATCTCGCCCTTCGCCTCGACCGTGATCTTCTTGCCGAGGTCGCCCTGAGCCACGGCCGTCGACACGAGCGCGATGTTCCTCACCTGTGAAGTGAGGTTGTCGGCCATGAAGTTGACGTTCTCGGTGAGGTCCTTCCAGACGCCGGAGACGCCGCGGACCTGGGCGCGGCCGCCGAGGTTTCCTTCGGTGCCGACTTCGCGGGCGACGCGGGTGACCTCGTCGGCGAAGGCGGAGAGCTGGTCGACCATCGTGTTGATGGTCGACTTGAGCTCCAGGATCTCGCCCTGGGCGTCGACGGTGATCTTCTGGGACAGGTCGCCGTTGGCGACGGCGGTGGTGACCTGGGCGATGTTGCGGACCTGCGAGGTCAGGTTGGACGCCATGAAGTTGACGTTGTCCGTGAGGTCCTTCCACACGCCGGACACACCGCGGACCTGGGCGCGGCCGCCCAGCTGGCCCTCCGTGCCGACCTCGCGGGCGACGCGCGTGACCTCGTCGGCGAAGGCGGAGAGCTGATCCACCATCGTGTTGACGGTGAGCTTCAGCTCCAGCAGCTCACCGGTCGCCTCGACCGTGACCGTACGGGTCAGGTCGCCGCGGGCGACGGCGGTGGTCACCGCCGCGATGTCCCGCACCTGCGCGGTCAGCCGGGAGGCCATGGTGTTGACCGCTTCCGTCACATCCCGCCAACTCCCGGACAGGCCCTGGACCTTGGCGCGTCCGCCGAGGCGGCCCTCGGTGCCGACTTCGCGCGCGACCCGGGTCACTTCGCCGGTGAAGAGCGAGAGCTGGTCGACCATCTTGTTCACGGCGCGGCCGAGCCGCCGCAAATCTCCGCGCAACTGGCGGTTGCCGTCGTGCAGATCGACCCGCTGGGTCAGATCGCCGCCGGCCACCGCGTCCAGCACCCGGGTGGCGTTCGCCGCGGGCACCACGAGGGCGTCGAGGAGCGCGTTCGTACTGATCACGCCGGAGGTCCAGGCGCCCTGGCCGGGGCTCGCCGCCAGCCGGTCGTCCAGGCGTCCGTGCCGTACGACTTCCCTGCGTACACGCGTCAGTTCATCCGTGAAGTGCTGATTGCGCACCGCGATCTGGTTGAACATCGCCGCCAGCTCGGCGGACATCCCTTCATGCGTCTCCGCCACCCGTATCTTGAAGTCGCCGTCCCGCAGGGCCGTCATGGCGGCCAGCAGAGGGCGGAGCTCCGAGACCCGGATCCAGGCACCGTCGGGCGGCGGCCCGGCAGCCGGCCGGGAGGCCGACGGGGCGGGCAGCCCGGAGGACTGGGCGGGCGACAAAGCACTCTGTTCGTTCATATCCGCCCACTTCAGTGACTCGGCGCTTATGGGCAGGCTCAGTCTGTCACTCTGTCGGTGTCATAAGCGGCGCATTGCCAGAACCGACCAGGAGCCGCACAGTGGGGCCCATTCCGATGCAGCGAGACACCGTCCAACGCGCAACCCCGTTGTACCCACTACGGGATGACGCGCGGTCGGTTTCCCGCACGAGCCTGCCCGGAAACCCTCTCGCGCCCTGTGCCGCGCGACGTTTCGTACGAGCCGCACTCGCCGACTGGACCAACCTCGGACTGCTCGCCACCTGCGCCTTCTGCCGGGGCACTGCGGGCCGCGGGGGCTGCCCGCCGGGTAGGCACAGTACGGACCGGCTCGCAGACGATGCCGTACTCGTCGTCAACGAGCTGGTGACAAACGCCGTAGTCCATGCGGGCACCACCGTCGAACTCCTCTGCCGGCTGGAGGAATCGGCCGAGGGCGAGCCCGCCGCGCTGGTGATCGAGGTCTCCGACCACCACCCCGCCAGGACCGTACGCAACGAATCGCACGGCGAGGACCGCACCGCCACCCCCGAATACGGACGCGGCCTCCATCTCGTCGGCGCCCTCGCCGAGCGCTGGGGCATCACTTATCGCGCCGCCCTCAAGACCGTCTGGGCCCGCCTGCCCGTCGACGGCCTGGAGTCCTGCCCCGTGCCAGGCGCCGAACCGGCGCTCCAGCGCGGGCTGCGCGCCGCCGAGATCCTCGCCCCCACGCCGCGGCGCACCGCCCGCGAGGACCCGGACTGGATCAGCCGAGGGGCGCTCTCCTTTCTCGCCGAAGCCTCCGACCTGCTCGCCGGACAGCTCGACGAGGACATGGTCGCGGCGCTCGCCGCGCAGCTGCTGGTGCCACGGCTCGCCGACTGGTGCGCGATCTGGCTCGATGGCGAGGGCGGCCATTCCAGGTGGGGAACGGGTGGCCCCTCGGGAGCCGCGCCCCGGCTCGCCCGGGTCTGGCACAGCGACGAGTCCCGGATCGAGGAACTGCGCGAGATCCTCGCCAAGGAGCCGCCGCCGCTGCCCGACACCCCACGCAACGGCCCCGTGCCGATCCCCTGGCCGCGCGAGGGCGAGCCGGGCGCGGGCGCCGGGACGGTGCTGGCCTATCGTCTCGTCACCGGCGGGCGCGGTCTCGGCACGCTGCTCGTCGCCCGGCAGGGCCTGGCGCGCGTGCCCGACGAAGTGACCGCGTTGATCGAGGACTTCGCGCGGCGGCTCTCCCTCGCGATCGGCGCGGCCCGGCAGTACACCCGGCAGGCCACCATCAGCAAAGTGCTGCAGCGGGGGCTGCTGCCCGGCAAGGTCGGCGAGATCCCCGGCGTGGACCGCTTTCTCGTGTACGAACCGAGCGACGACGGAGTCGCGGGCGGCGACTTCTACGACATCTTCCCGGCGAGCTCCGGCGGCCGCTGGTGCTTCATGCTCGGCGACGTCCAGGGCAGCGGGCCCGAGGCCGCCGTCGTCACCGGCCTCGCCCGGCCCTGGCTTCGGCTGCTCGCCCGCGAGGGCTACCAGGTCGGCGAGGTGCTCGACCGGCTGAACGGACTGCTGCTCGACGACGCCATGGAAGCGGCGGAGGCGGCCGCGCTGATGGTGGCCGCCGCAGGCGGCCAGGGCCTGCCGGAAGGGCCGCAGGCCCGGTTCCTGTCCCTGCTCTACGGCGAGCTGGTGCGCTCGCCCCTGGGCGGTGTGCGGTGCACCGTCGCCAGCGCCGGGCATCCGCTGCCGCTGCTGCTGCGGCCCGACGGCACCGTGCGTACGGCGGCCGAGCCGCAGGTACTGCTCGGGGTCGTCGACGAGGTGGCGTACCAGAGCCAGACCTTCGACCTGGAGCCCGGTGACACGCTGCTCTGCGTCACGGACGGGGTGACCGAGCGGCGCTCGGGGTCACGGATGTTCGACGACGGCGACGGTCTCGCGACGGTGCTCGCGGGGTGCGCGGGGCTGACGGCGCAGGGGATCGCGGAACGGATCAAGCAGGCGGTGCACGAGTTCGCGGAGACGCCGCCGGGGGACGATCTCGCGCTGCTCGTGCTGCAGGCGATGTAAGCCTTGCGGGTGACGGACAATGGGGGGCATGCCTTCCGTACTGCCCGATGGTGAGCCCATGCCCGAGGACGGGGCGCTGCCCGCATCCGCCCTCGAAGAGGCCGCCGACCGGCCGCTCGCCTTCTATCTGCATGTGCCGTACTGCGCGACGCGCTGCGGCTACTGCGATTTCAACACCTACACGGCGACCGAGCTGCGCGGCTCGGGCGGCGTCCTCGCCTCCCGCGACAACTACGCCGCGATGGTCACCGAGGAGATCCGCCTCGCCCGCAAGGTGCTGGGCGACGACCCGCGGCAGGTGAAGACGGTCTTCGTCGGGGGCGGTACGCCGACGCTCCTCGCCGCCTCGGATCTCGTACGGATGCTGGCCGCGGTACGCGAGGAGTTCGGCCTCGCGGACGACGCGGAGATCACCACCGAGGCCAACCCGGAATCGGTGGATCCGGCGTACCTGGCCGAGCTGCGGGAGGGCGGCTTCAACCGGGTGTCCTTCGGGATGCAGAGCGCGCGGCAGCACGTACTGAAGGTGCTGGACCGTACACACACGCCGGGGCGGCCAGAGGGGTGCGTCGCGGAAGCGCGGGCGGCGGGCTTCCAGCATGTGAACCTCGACCTCATCTACGGCACGCCGGGGGAGAGCGACGACGACTGGCGCGCGTCCCTCGCGGCGGCGGTGGGGGCCGGCCCCGACCACATCTCGGCGTACGCCCTGATCGTGGAGGAGGGCACCCAGCTGGCGCGGCGCATCCGGCGCGGCGAGGTGCCGATGACCGACGACGACGTTCACGCGGACCGCTATCTGATCGCGGACTCGGTCCTCGCGGAGGCGGGCTTCGACTGGTACGAGGTCTCCAACTGGTCGACCTCACAGGCCGGCCGGTGCCTGCACAACGAGCTGTACTGGCGCGGCGCCGACTGGTGGGGCGCGGGCCCCGGAGCGCACAGCCACGTCGGCGGGGTGCGGTGGTGGAACGTGAAGCACCCGGGGGCGTATGCGGCGGCGCTGGCGGAGGGCCGGTCGCCGGGGGCGGGCCGTGAGGTGCTCGCACCGGAGGACCGCCGGGTGGAGCGGGTGCTCCTGGAACTCCGCCTGCGCGAAGGCTGCGAACTGACGCTGCTGCGGCCGGCGGGGCTGGCGGCGGCGGGGCGGGCGTTGTCGGACGGCCTGCTGGAGGCGGGGCCGTACGGGGAGGGACGGGCGGTGCTGACGCTGCGGGGGCGGTTGCTGGCGGACGCGGTGGTGCGGGACCTGGTGGATTAGGGGTGCGGTGGTGCGGGGTGCGCCTGGGGCGGGCTTTCACCCCACCCCGCCGCTTCCCGAACCGGGGGCAAGCTCCCAGACCCCGGTACGCCGTTCTGGGGGTCCCCACGCCCGCAGGGCGTACGGGGAGTGTCCTCAAACGCCGGACGGGCTGGAAAGGTCCGCCGCCGTGACGAAATCGATCAGCTCTTCCACCCGCCCCAGCAGCTCCGGCTCCAGGTCCTTGTACGACCGCACCGCCGACAGGATCCGCTGCCACGCCGCCCCCGTGTTCTCCGGCCAGCCCAGCGCCCGGCAGACCCCGGTCTTCCAGTCCTGGCCGCGCGGGACCGACGGCCACGCGCGGATGCCCACCGAGGACGGCTTCACGGCCTCCCACACGTCGATGTACGGGTGGCCCACCACCAGTACGTCCTCGCCCGTGACCTGGGCCGCGATGCGGGACTCCTTCGAGCCCGGGACCAGATGGTCCACCAGCACGCCCAGGCGCGCGTCCGGGCCCGGGGCGAAGTCGCGGACGATCGACGGGAGGTCGTCGATGCCTTCCAGGTATTCGACGACGACCCCCTCGATCCGCAGGTCGTCACCCCACACCCGCTCCACGAGCTCCGCGTCGTGGCGGCCCTCGACATAGATGCGCCCCGCCCGCGCCACCCGCGCACGCGCCCCCGGGACCGCGAGCGAGCCGGAGGCGGTGCGGGCCGGGCGCACCGGAGCGGCGGCGGAGGGGCGCACGAGTGTGACGACGCGGCCCTCCAGCAGGAAGCCGCGGGGGACCATCGGGAACACCCGGTGCTTGCCGAAGCGGTCCTCCAGCGTGACCGTCGGCCCCTCCGCTGTCTTCTCGCAGCGGATCACCGCACCGCAGAAGCCCGTGCCGACCTCCTCGACGACCAGATCGGGCTCGGCCGGCACCTCGGGCGCGGGCTGCGACTTCTTCCAGGGCGGGGTCAGATCCGGGCTGTAGCTGCGCATTGGCCAGACGCTACGACACCCCGAAGCGCGCCGCCAGCAGCTCGCGTTGGGCGCGTACGAACGCCGCGTCGACGACCGCGCCGTGCCCCGGTACGTACACCGCGTCCTCGCCGCCGAGCGACAGCAGCCGGTCCAGTGCCGCGGGCCAGCGGGAGGGGATCGCGTCCGGGCCCGCCTGGGGTTCGCCCGACTCCTCCACGAGGTCGCCGCAGAAGACGACCTCCGGGCTGCCGGGCACCAGGACCGCCAGATCGTGGCCCGAGTGGCCGGGGCCGATGTTCGCCAGCAGCACCTGGCGGCCGCCCAGGTCCAGCGTCCACTCCCCGAACACCAGATGGTGCGGCGACACCAGCACGTCGGCCGCCTCCGTCGCCTCGGCCTCGGTGACCCCGTGCCGTATCGCCGTGTCGCGGATCTCGTCCCGCTCCCGCCGCATCAATTCGGCGATGCCGACCGCTCCGTACACCTCCGCGCCCGAGAACGCCGCCGTGCCCAGCACATGGTCGAAGTGGGGATGGCTCAGTGCGATATGCGTCACCCGGCGGCCCCCGAGCAGGGCTTGCGCCTGGGCCCGCAGCTCGGCCCCCTCGCGGAGTGTCGAGCCGGTGTCGTACAGGAGGACACCGTCCTCTCCGGCGATCAAACCACTGGTCGCATCCCAGCCGGGAAGCCGCCGGCGCCCCACTCCGTCGGCCAACCGCTCCCAGCCGAAGTCTTCCCAACTGACGTCCATACCGCGACGCTATCCGCAACCGACCAGCACTGTCGCTCGGTGGCGTGGTCGGCCGCCCTTGCTAGGGATGTACCCCACGGCCGTACACTGGCACGGGGAAATGCTGGCACTCGTACGCATCGAGTGCCAAGCAGTCACCGAGGAATCACAGCTGGAGGTGTGCGCGATGCTCAGCGAACGCAGACTCGAGGTGCTGCGCGCCATCGTCCAGGACTATGTCGGCACCGAGGAGCCCGTGGGCTCCAAGGCGCTCACCGAGCGTCACAAGCTCGGGGTCTCCCCGGCCACCGTCCGCAACGACATGGCGGTGCTGGAGGAGGAAGGGTTCATCGCCCAGCCTCATACGAGCGCGGGGCGTATCCCCACGGACAAGGGCTACCGGCTGTTCGTCGACAGGCTGGCCGGCGTCAAGCCGCTGTCGTCGCCCGAGCGCCGTGCCATCCAGAACTTCCTGGACGGAGCCGTCGACCTCGACGACGTCGTGGGCCGTACGGTACGGCTGCTGGCGCAGCTGACCCGGCAGGTCGCGGTGGTCCAGTACCCCTCGCTGACCCGGTCCACCGTCCGGCATGTGGAGCTCCTCTCCCTGGCGCCCGCCCGGCTGATGCTCGTGCTGATCACGGACACCGGTCGGGTCGAGCAGCGCATGATCGACTGCCCCGCGCCTTTCGCGGAATCCTCGCTCGCGGACCTGCGTGCCCGGCTCAACAGCCGGGTCGTCGGCCGCCGCTTCGCGGATGTGCCGCAGCTGGTGCAGGACCTTCCCGACTCCTTCGAGGCGGAGGACCGGGGTACCGTCTCCACGGTGCTCTCGACCCTGCTCGAAACTCTGGTCGAGGAGACCGAGGAACGGCTGATGATCGGCGGCACCGCCAATCTGACGCGCTTCGGACACGACTTCCCGCTGACGATTCGGCCGGTGCTCGAAGCTCTTGAGGAGCATGTGGTGCTCCTCAAGCTGCTCGGCGAGGCCAAGGAAGCGGGCGGCATGGGTATGACCGTGAAGATCGGTCATGAGAACGCCCACGAGGGCCTCAACTCCACGTCCGTCGTCGCGGTCGGCTACGGTTCGGGCGACGAGGCAGTTGCCAAACTCGGCGTGGTCGGACCGACCCGCATGGACTACCCCGGAACGATGGGAGCGGTACGCGCAGTGGCACGTTACGTCGGACAGATCCTGGCGGAGTCGTAAGTGGCCACGGACTACTACGCCGTACTCGGCGTACGCCGCGACGCGTCCCAGGACGAGATCAAGAAGGCCTTCCGTCGGCTTGCCCGTGAACTCCACCCGGATGTGAATCCGGACCCGAAGACGCAGGAGCGCTTCAAGGAGATCAACGCCGCGTACGAGGTGCTGTCGGACCCGCAGAAGAAGCAGGTCTACGACCTCGGCGGAGATCCGCTCTCGCAGGCGGGCGGCGGAGGCGCGGGCGGCTTCGGCGCCGGTGGCTTCGGGAACTTCTCGGACATCATGGACGCCTTCTTCGGTACGGCTTCGCAGCGCGGCCCCAGGTCGCGTACGCGGCGGGGCCAGGACGCGATGATCCGCCTGGAGATCGAGCTCAACGAGTCGGCCTTCGGCACGACGAAGGACATCCAGGTCGACACGGCCGTCGTCTGTACGACGTGTTCGGGTGAGGGCGCGGCGCCGGGTACCTCGGCGCAGACCTGCGACATGTGCCGCGGCCGCGGTGAGGTCTCGCAGGTGACGCGGTCCTTCCTGGGCCAGGTCATGACGTCGCGGCCGTGCCCGCAGTGCCAGGGCTTCGGCACGGTCGTGCCGACCCCGTGTCCCGAGTGCGCGGGCGACGGGCGGGTACGGTCCCGCCGCACCCTGACGGTCAAGATCCCGGCCGGTGTCGACAACGGCACGCGCATCCAGCTCGCGGGCGAGGGCGAGGTCGGCCCGGGGGGTGGCCCCGCCGGCGACCTCTACGTCGAGATCCACGAGCTGCCGCACCCGGTGTTCCAGCGCCGGGGCGACGATCTGCACTGCACGGTGACGATCCCCATGACGGCGGCGGCGCTGGGCACGAAGTGCCCGCTGGAGACGCTGGACGGCATGGAGGAGGTCGACATCCGCCCGGGCACCCAGTCCGGCCAGTCGATTCCGCTGCACGGGCGCGGCATCACGCACCTGCGGGGCGGGGGCCGTGGCGACCTGATCGTGCATGTCGAGGTGATGACCCCGTCGAAGCTGGACGTGGATCAGGAGCGGCTGCTGCGGGACCTGGCGAAGCTGCGCGGCGAGGAAAGGCCTACGGGTCAGTTCCAGCCGGGGCAGCAGGGACTGTTCTCCCGCCTGAAGGACGCGTTCAACGGGCGTTAGGCCTCTCGAACGCCGGAGGGGCTGAATCTTCAGCCCCTCCGGCATTTTCAGGGCAGCGGCCCGCACCAGTTGCGGTTGCGGAACGCCCGATTCGGTGGGGCGCGAGCGGCATGGCACCATGCCTGCATGTCCTCCGCACTGACCGATCTTTGCCGTCATCCGATCGTGCAGGCCCCCATGGCGGGCGGCGCATCCTGCCCCCAGCTCGCCGCCGCCGTGTCCGAAGCCGGCGGGCTCGGGTTCCTCGCTGCCGGATACAAGACCGCGGACGGCATGTATCAGGAGGTCAAACAGATTCGCGGGCTCACCGCGCAGCCTTTCGGCGTCAATCTCTTCATGCCGCAGCCCAACACCGCCGACCCCGGTGCCGTCGAGATCTACCGGAATCAGCTCGCCGGTGAGGCCACCTGGTACGAGACTCCTCTCGGCGACCCCGACTCCGGGCGCGACGACGGCTACGAGGCCAAGCTGGCCATCCTCCTCGACGACCCCGTGCCTGTCGTCTCCTTCACCTTCGGCTGCCCGACCCGGGATGTGCTCGACTCCTTCGCCAAGGCCGGGACCTTCACCGTCGTCACCGTCACGACGCCCGAAGAGGCGCAGGCCGCGCAGTGGGCCGGGGCCGACGCCGTGTGTGTGCAGGGCATCGAGGCCGGCGGCCACCAGGGCACCCACCGCGACGACCCCGAGTCCGACGGCGCCGGGATCGGGCTGCTCTCGCTCATCGCGCTGGTCCGCGAGACCGTGCAGCTTCCGGTCATCGCCGCGGGCGGACTGATGCGCGGCGGCCAGATCGCGGGCGTGCTCGCGGCGGGGGCGGTCGCCGCGCAGCTCGGGACCGCGTTCCTGGTCTGCCCCGAGTCCGGTGCGAACGCGCTGCACAAGCAGGCCATGACGAATCCTTTGTTCGTACGCACCGAACTCACCCGCGCCTTTTCCGGGCGGCCCGCCCGCGGCCTGGTGAACCGCTTCATGCGCGAGCACGGCCCGTACGCGCCCGCCGCGTACCCCCAGGTGCACCACCTGACCAGCGGCCTGCGCAAGGCCGCTGCCAAGGCGGGCGACGCGCAGGGCATGGCGCTGTGGGCCGGGCAGGGCCACCGGCTGGCGCGTGAGCTGCCCGCCGGCCGGCTGGTCGACGTCCTCGTCGCCGAAACGGACTCCGCGCGCGCCGCGCTGGCGCTGGGCGGTTCCCGGTGACCGCGCCGGTCTTCGTCGTCGACTCCCTGGAGGGCGTCGGCCCTGGGGCGACCGTCACCCTGGACGGGCCCGAGGGGCGGCACGCCGTCTCCGTACGCAGGCTGCAGCCCGGCGAGGACATCGTGCTGACGGACGGCCGCGGGCGGGGGGCGGCGGGCGTCGTCCTACGGACCGAGGGCAAGGACCGGCTGATCGTCGAACCGCGGGAATTCCCGACGGAACCGGAGCCGACGCCCCGTATCACCGTCGTCCAGGCGCTGCCCAAGGGCGACCGCGGTGAACTCGCCGTCGAGACGATGACGGAGACCGGTGTCGACGCGGTCGTGCCGTGGGCCGCCGCGCGCTGCATCACGCAGTGGAAGGGGGAACGGGGCGCCAAGTCGCTCGCGAAGTGGCGGGCGACGGCGCGCGAGGCGGGCAAACAGTCGCGCCGGCTCCGCTTCCCGGAGGTCGCGGACGCGGCAACGACCAAGCAGGTTGCGTCACTTCTGGCCGAATCGGATTTCGCGGCGGTGCTGCACGAGGAGGGCGCCGAGCCGCTGGCCACGGCGGAGCTTCCCGCGGAGGGGTCGATCGTGCTGGTGGTGGGCCCCGAAGGGGGCGTGTCCCCGGAGGAGTTGGCGGCGTTCGCCGGGGCCGGCGCGAAGCCGTACCGGCTGGGCCGGAGCGTGCTGCGCACGTCGACGGCGGGCACGGCGGCGACGGCGCTCCTGCTCGGCCGCACGGGCCGCTGGTCCTAGGTCGTGTCTTCAAAGTCCCTCCCCCAGAGCTTCGCCTGGGAGGTACCCCCACCTGGCGACGCCTGGCACGCACGCTCGCTGCGTTGTCGTCAGTCGCCGACGACGAGGCGCCTGACCTTCCGGCTCGCTCCCATGACGCCACCGTAGGGTGTTCACGAGTGGCGGCAAGCGGACTACCGCGGCCGGTGACACAGTGGGAGGCTGCCTCTCATGGGGGCCTTGAGACGCGTACTCCACCCACGCACCCTCGCGCCAATCTGCGCTGCCGCGGCCGCAGTTGTCGGTGTCGCGGCCTGTGAGCCGTCGACCGGCGGGCTGAGCTCCGTCGCGGTCGCGGTCACCACCGACAAGACGGCGACCAGCACCCTGGAGCGGATCGGCTTCAAGGTGCGCTGGCTCAGTTGTACGGCGAACATCGACGGCGGCAAGGCGCCCGTCACCGCCTCCGCGTCGCCGTCCAAGCCGAGTGTGGCCACCGTCGACTGTCAGGGTGAGACCGACTCCGGGCAGGAGATCACCCTCAAGGGCAAGGTGACGGACGAGCGTTCCGGCACGTGCGTACGCGGGCATCTCGTCGCGAAGGTCGGCGGCAAGGTCGTCTTCGAAGCGAGCGTGCTCGGCAACTGCAATGCCGCGCCCAGCAGCAAACCGGCCACCCGCTCTCCCGGTGGGCCGTCGCGCCCCACCGTCACCGTCACGGTGACCGTGACCGAGACGGCCGACCCGCCGGCCAAGTGATCCGAAAGCCGTGACCGGGCGGCGGCCACCTGCCTAGGGTGACGGTGTGACGCACCCTGCCTACCTCCGGTATCCGCATGTCCACGGCGAGTTGATCGCCTTCACCGCAGAGGACGACGTCTGGGTCGCCCCGCTCGACGGCGGCCGCGCGTGGCGCGTCAGCGCCGACAACGTTCCGGTGAACCATCCGAGGATCTCGCCCGACGGTACGCACATAGCGTGGTCCTCACAGCGGGCAGGCGCCCCCGAGGTGCATCTCGCGCCCGTCGACGGCGGCCTGACGAACCGTCTGACGTACTGGGGCAGCGCCAAGACCTCCGTCCGCGGCTGGACCCCCGACGGCCGGGTCCTCGCGATCACCACCCACGGCCAGGCCTCGCTGCGCCGCACCTGGGCGCGTGCCATGCCGCTCGACGGCGGGCCCGCGGCCGTGCTGCCGTACGGGCCCGTGGGCGATGTGGCGCACGGGCCGCACACCGTGCTGCTCTCCGCCACGATGGGCCGCGAGGCCGCCGCCTGGAAGCGCTACCGGGGCGGCACCGCGGGCAAGTTGTGGATCGACCGGGACGGCGAGGGCGAGTTCGTACGCCTCCACGAGGAGCTCGACGGGAACATCGAGTACCCGCTCTGGGTGGGGGACCGGATCGCCTTTCTCTCCGACCACGAAGGCGTCGGCGCGGTCTACTCGTCGGCGGCCGACGGCTCCGGCCTGCGGCGGCACACCCCCGTCGACGGCTTCTACGCCCGCCACGCCGCCACCGACGGCACCCGCGTCGTCTACGCGTCCGCCGGTGAACTGTGGCTCCTCGACGGCCTGGACGCCGCCGAGCCGCGCCGACTCGACATCCGCCTCGGCGGCCAGCGCACCGATCTGCGCCCGCGCCCCGTCAAGGCCGACCGCCACTTCGGCACCGCGACGCCCGACCACACGGGTCGCGGCAGCGCCGTGGAAATCCGTGGCGGCGTTCACTGGGTCACCCACCGGGAGGGGCCCGCGCGGGCGCTCGCCGCGGAGCCCGGCGTACGCGCCAGGCTGCCCCGCACCTTCCGCGTCGAGGGCGAGGAACAGGTCGTCTGGGTCACCGACGCCGAGGGCGAGGACGCACTCGAATTCGCGCCGGCCACCGGCCCCGCGCCCGGCGCGACACCCCGCAGGCTCGGCGCGGGACGGCTCGGCCGCGTACTGGCCCTCGCCGTCGCACCGGACGGCAGCCGCGCCGCCGTCGCCTCGCACGACGGCCGCGTCCTGCTCGTCGAACGCGAGTCGGGCGAGGTCCGCGAGGTCGACCGCAGCGAGCACGGCGACGCCACCGGCCTCGCCTTCTCGCCCGACTCCGGCTGGCTCGCCTGGTCGCACGCGGGACCCGAGCCGCTGCGTCAGCTCAAGCTCGCCAACACCGCCGATCTGTCGGTCTCCGAGGCGACCCCGCTGCGCTTCTGCGACTACCAGCCCGCCTTCACGCTCGACGGAAAGCACCTCGCGTTCCTCTCCGAGCGCGCCTTCGACCCGGTCTACGACACGCATGTCTTCGACCTCGCCTTCATCCGCGGCTGCCGCCCGCACCTGATCACGCTGGCGGCCACCACGCCCTCGCCCTTCGGGCCGCAGCGCCACGGCCGGGCGTTCGAGACGGACAAGGACAAGGACAAGGACCAGGGACGGCAGGACGGCGAGGACGGCGGCGTCCCCGTGACCCGTATCGACCTCGAAGGGCTCGCCGACCGGATAGTGCCCTTCCCCGTCGAGGCAGCCAGCTACTCCACGCTGCGCGCCGCCAAGGACGGACTGCTGTGGCTGCGCCACCCGCTGCGCGGCGTCCTCGGCGCGACCCGCGCGACGCCCGACGACCCGGGGCCCCAGACCGCCCTGGAGCGGTACGACCTCGTCCAGCAGCGGATCGAGGAGCTCGCCCCCGACGCGACGAGCTTCTCCGTCAGCGGCGACGGCAAGCGGGTGCTGCTGTACACCGACGGCAAGCTCAAGGTGGTCCCGAGCGACCGCAGGGCCTCGCGCGACGAGGAGAGCGACTCCAACATCACCGTCGACCTCTCGCGGGTGCGCGGCAGTGTCGACCCGGCCGCCGAGTGGCGGCAGATGTACGACGAGGCCGGGCGGCTGATGCGCGACAACTTCTGGCGCGCGGACCTCGGCGGCGTCGACTGGGACGGCGTACTGGACCGCTATCGCCCGATCCTGTCCAGGGTGGCCACGCACGACGATCTGATCGACCTGCTCTGGGAGGTGCAGGGCGAGCTGGGCACCTCGCACGCCTACGTCACACCGCGCGGCGGGTACGGAAGCGCGAGCACCCGCCAGGGCCTGCTGGGCGCGGACATCTCCCGGGCGGCGGACGGCGCCTGGCGCATCGACCGCATCCTGCCGTCCGAGACGTCCGACCCGAACGCCCACTCACCGCTCGCCGCGCCCGGCGTCGCGGTCCGCACGGGCGACGCGATCCTCGCCGTGGACGGCAGGCCGGTGGACCCCGTCGCCGGGCCCGGACCGCTTCTCGTGGGAGCCGCTGGCAAGCCCGTCGAACTGACCGTCTCCCCGGCGGGCGGCGGCGATCCGCGCCATGCCGTCGTCGTACCGCTCTGCGACGAGGAGCCGCTGCGCTACCACGCCTGGGTGGCGGACCGGCGCGCCTACGTCCACGAGAAGTCCGGCGGCCGCCTCGGCTATCTGCACGTCCCCGACATGCAGGCGCCCGGCTGGGCCCAGATCCACCGGGATCTGCGGATCGAGGTGGCCTGCGAGGGCCTGGTGGTGGACGTACGCGAGAACCGCGGCGGGCACACCTCCCAGCTCGTCGTCGAGAAGCTGGCGCGCCGGATCGTGGGCTGGGACCTGCCGCGCGGGATGCAGCCGTCCAGCTACCCGCAGGACGCGCCGCGCGGCCCGGTGGTCGCGGTGGCGAACGAGTTCTCGGGCTCGGACGGAGACATCGTCAACGCGGCGATCAAGGCGCTCGGCATCGGCCCGGTGGTGGGGACGCGCACCTGGGGCGGCGTCGTCGGCATCGACAACCGGTACTCCCTGGTGGACGGGACGTGCGTCACCCAGCCCAAGTACGCCTTTTGGCTGGAGGGATACGGCTGGGGCGTGGAGAACCACGGCGTCGACCCGGACGTGGAGGTGGCGATGACCCCGCAGGACCATGCGGCGGGGCGTGACCCGCAGCTGGACGAGGCGGTACGGATGGCGCTCGCGGTGCTGTCCGAGAACCCGGCGAAGACTCCTCCGGACCTGCCCTAGGTCGTGTCTTCAAAGTCCCGTCCGCCTGGCGACGCCGGGCGCCGGTCCCTCATCGGACCGCGCCCGGCGGCGTGGGGCGCGCTCTGCGGCTCGCCCGCGAAGCCCACCACCGACAGCAACCGTCAACGCCCCCTGGCCCACGACAACCACGGACCCGGGTGACTTCCCACGGCAACCACGGACCCGGGTGACTTCCCACGGCGCCCACGAACCCGGTCACTCGATACGATGCAAGTCGTAGTGGACCCACGCGAGGAGGATCCCGGCATGGCGGGAGAACCGCAGGCTGACTGCCTGTTCTGCAAGATCGTCGCGGGGGAGGTGCCCGCCACCGTCGTGCGGGAGACCGAGCGGATCGTCGCCTTCCGCGACATCAATCCCCAGGCCCCCACCCACATCCTGGTCATCCCCAAGGCGCACTACCGCGATGCCGCCTCGCTCGCAGCCGCCGAGCCGCAGCTCGCCGCCGATGTGCTGCGCGAGGCGGGCGAGGTCGCCGCCGAGGAGAAGGTCGACGGCGCCGGATACCGGATCGTCTTCAACACCGGAAGCGGCGCGGGCCAGACCGTCTTCCACGCCCACGCGCATCTGCTGGGCGGCCGCGGTCTCGAATGGCCCCCGGGATAAAGGGAGCCGACTCGCCTTGTCCGTACGTGAATTGGTCGTGCTCGGCACCGCCAGCCAGGTCCCGACCCGCCACCGCAACCACAACGGCTACCTGCTGCGCTGGGACGGCGAAGGCATACTCTTCGACCCCGGCGAGGGCACGCAGCGCCAGATGCTGCGGGCCGGGGTGGCCGCGCACGACATCAACCGGATCTGCGTCACGCACTTCCACGGCGACCACTCCCTCGGCCTCGCCGGAGTGATCCAGCGCATCAACCTCGACCGGGTCCCGCACGAGGTGTCCGCGCACTATCCGGCGAGCGGGCAGCGCTTCTTCGACCGGCTGCGGTACGCGACGGCCTACCGCGAGACCGTCGAGCTGATCCAGGCTCCCGTCGCCGCCGACGGGGTGCTGGCCGAGAACGGCTCGTACACCCTCGACGCCCGCAAGCTCTCGCACCCCGTCGAGTCGTACGGCTACCGCGTCACCGAGCCGGACGGCCGCCGCATGCTGCCCGAGAAGCTCGCCGCACACGGCATCAAGGGCCCCGACGTCGGGCGGCTCCAGCGCGAGGGCGAGGTGAACGGCGTCACCCTGGCCGAGGTCAGCGAGGTCCGCAGAGGACAGCGGTTCGCCTTCGTCATGGACACCCGCCTCTGCGACGGCGTGCACGCGCTCGCGGACGGCTGCGACATGCTCGTCATCGAGTCGACCTTCCTCGACGAGGACGAACAACTGGCCACGGACCACGGCCACTTGACCGCCGGGCAGGCGGCGCGGGCCGCCCGCGACGCGGGAGTGCGGCATCTGGTTCTCACGCACTTCTCGCAGCGCTACAGCGACCCGGAGGAATTCGAGCGGCAGGCACGCGCGGCCGGGTTCGAGGGCGAACTGACCATCGCCCAGGACCTGTTGCGCGTCCCCCTCCCCAAACGCCACCAGTGAACGAGGCGAGAGCCGTGCCCCTTCATCCCCTCCCCAAGGCCGAACTGCACCTCCACATCGAAGGCACCCTCGAACCCGGACTCGCCTTCGCACTGGCCGCGCGCAACGGCGTGGAGCTGCCGTACAAGGACACCGAGGAGCTGCGCCGCGCCTACCTCTTCGAGGACCTGCAGTCTTTCCTCGACCTCTACTACGGCCTGACGGCCGTCCTGCACACCGAGGACGATTTCGCCGAACTCGCCGAGGCGTATCTGGCACGCGCCGCCGAGCAGGGCGTACGGCATGCGGAGATCTTCTTCGACCCGCAGGCGCACACCGCGCGCGGCGTCCCGCTCGGCACGGTGATCGAAGGGCTGGCCCGCGCGCTGGACCACAGCGAGGAGCGGCACGGCATCTCGACGCGGCTGATCATGTGCTTCCTGCGGGACGAGTCCGCCGAGTCGGCGATGCAGACACTGGCGGCCGCGAAGCCGTATCTGCACCGGATCACGGCCGTGGGCCTCGACTCGGCGGAGGTCGGCAATCCGCCGTCGAAGTTCCGCGAGGTGTACGAGGCGGCGGCGGCGCTCGGCCTGCGCCGGGTCGCCCACGCGGGCGAGGAGGGCCCGCCGGCGTACATCACCGAGGCCCTGGACGTCCTCGGCATCGAACGCATCGACCACGGCCTGCGCTGTATGGAAGACCCCCAACTCGTCGAACGCCTGGTCCGCGAGCGGATCCCGCTGACGCTCTGCCCGCTGTCGAACGTCCGCCTGCGCGCGGTCGACACACTGGAGGACCACCCGCTGCCCCGGATGATGGCGGCGGGCCTGCTGTGCACGGTGAACTCGGACGACCCGGCGTACTTCGGGGGGTATGTCGGGGAGACGTTCTACGCGGTGCGGGAGGCGCTGGGGCTGGACGAGGGGGCGCTGCGGGAGCTGGCGCGGAACTCGTTCGTCGCGGCGTTTCTGGATGACGACGAGGGGCGCCGGGCGGGGCTGATCGCGGAGGTGGAGGCGTACGAGTTCGGGCGGTAGGCGGGGGGCGGTGCCGCTGCGCGGGGCTTGTTCCCCTACCCGCCCCTTCCCGAACTGGGGGCAAGCCCCCAGACCTCCGTACGCGCTTCGCGCGTGTCCTCAAACGCCGGACGGGCTGGATGTGCGGCCCAGCCGCACATCCAGCCCGCCGGTGATTGAGGCGTGGGGGTCCGGGGGCGCGGCCCGCGACGTCCCATTGACGGCCCCAGTTCCCGTACCTAGTCTCGATCTCGTTCTCATCCATGTACGGCATCTACATAGGGAGACAGCGGTGACCCAGGACCTGACGATCACCGAGGTGCGGCTCACCCCGATCCTCGTCGCCGATCCGCCGCTGCTCAACACCCAGGGCGTGCACCAGCCGTACACCCCCCGCCTGATCGTCGAAGTGGTCACGGCGGACGGCGTCACCGGCGTCGGTGAGACCTACGGAGACACCAAGTACCTCGATCTGGCCGCCCCCTTGGCGGACGCGCTGCCCGGCTGCCAGGTCAGCGACGTGAACGGCCTGCACCGGCTCGCCGACCTCGTGTGCGGCGACTCGCCCGAGGCCACCGGCGCGGGCGCCGTCGACGCGGGCGGACTGCGCGGGGTGCAGACGGCCGACAAGCTGCGGCTCTCCGTCGTCTCCGGCTTCGAGGTCGCCTGCCTCGACGCGCTCGGCAAGGCACTCGGACTGCCCGTGCACGCGCTGCTCGGCGGCAAGGTGCGCGACGCCGTCGACTACAGCGCGTATCTCTTCTACCGCTGGGCCGAACACCCGGGCGGGGCGGGGGAGCCGGACGACTGGGGCGCGGCGCTCGACCCGGCGGGCGTGGTCGCCCAGGCCAGGCGCTTCTCGCGCGAGTACGGCTTCGCCTCCTTCAAGCTCAAGGGCGGCGTCTTCGAGCCGGACCGGGAGATCGCGGCCGTACGGGCGCTCGCCGAGGCATTTCCCGGACAGCCGCTGCGGCTGGACCCCAACGGCGCCTGGTCGGTCGAGACCTCGCTGAGGGTCGCGGAGGAACTCGGGGACGTACTGGAATATCTGGAGGACCCGGCGAGCGGCACCGACCGGATGGCCGCGGTCGCGGCCGCCACCGGCGTCCCGCTGGCCACCAACATGTGTGTGACCACGTTCGCCGAGATCCCGGAGGCCTTCACGCGCGGCGCCGTCCAGGTCGTACTCTCCGACCACCACTACTGGGGCGGGCTGCGCAACACCCGTGAACTGGCCGCGATCTGCCGCACGTTCGGGGTCGGCCTGTCCATGCACTCCAACACACACCTGGGCATCAGCCTCGCCGCGATGACCCATGTCGCGGCTGTCGTCCCCAATCTCGACCACGCCTGTGACAGCCACTACCCCTGGCAGACCGAGGACGTCATCACCGAGCGCCTCGACTTCAAGGACGGCCGCCTCGCCGTCAGCGATCTGCCGGGGCTCGGCGTGGAGCTCGACCGGGACAAGCTGGCCCGCCTCAACCGGCGCTGGCTCGACGACGACGGCACGATGCGCGAACGCGACGACGCGGCGGCGATGCGGGTCGCCGAGCCGGGCTGGGCCGCCCCGCCCGTCCCGCGCTGGTAGCCGGGCACGGGCCCGGGACCACCCCGCCGCACCCGCACACGCGCCGCTCCATCAGGCAGACTGGCCTGATCTGCACCACGTACCAGGAGCGGCACGGTGAGCACTCGACACGGTGAGCAACGGGACCAGGGGGCCGACTGCCTCGACCCGCTCGCGGGCCTGCGGACGCCCGACGATCCCGCCTGCGACGTCTACCTCACAGGCAACGTCTTCCTGGACATCATCTTCACCGGCCTCGACTCCGCCCCCGTCCGCGGCACCGAGTCCTGGGCCCGCGGCATGGGATCGAGCCCCGGCGGCGTCGCCAACATGGCCACCGCCCTCGCCCGCCTCGGCCTGCGCACCTCGCTCGCCGCCGCCTTCGGGGACGACCACTACGGCGAGTACTGCTGGGACGCCCTCGAACACGGCGAGGGCATCGACCTCTCCCTCTCCCGCACCGTCCCCGGCTGGCACTCGCCCGTCACCGTCTCCATGGCGTACGAGGGCGAACGCACGATGGTCTCCCACGGCCACGAGGCCCCGCCGCCCGAGCCCGCCCCCGACTGCCCGCCGCCCGCGCGCGCCGCAGTCGCACCGCTGACCCCCGGCCGGGCCGACTGGATCGCGCAGGCCGCCCGCAAGGGCACCCGCGTCTTCGCCGACGTCGGCTGGGACGAGACCGGCCGCTGGGACCCGGAGGACCTCGCCGATCTGGAGCACTGCGAGGCCTTCCTGCCCAACGCCGAGGAAGCGATGCGCTACACCCGCACCGACTGCCCCCTCGCCGCTGCCCGCGCCCTCACCGAACGTGTCCCGGTGGCCGTCGTCACGCTGGGTGCGGAGGGCGCGTGCGCCGTGGACGGGGCGACCGGCGAGAGCGCCCAGGTTCCGGCCATCGCGGTGGAGGCGCTCGACCCGACGGGCGCCGGGGACGTGTTCGTGGCCGGGTTCGTCACCGGCACCCTCGCCGGCTGGCCGCTCGCCGACCGGCTCGCCTTCGCCGGGCTGACCGCGGCCCTGTCGGTGCAGGAGTTCGGCGGATCACTCTCCGCGCCCGGCTGGTCGGAGATCGCGGCCTGGTGGCAGCACGTGCAGGGCGTCGCCGACCAGGACCCGGCGGCCCTGCAGCGGTACGCCTTCCTCGAAGCGCTGCTGCCCGCGCCGGCCAGGCCCTGGCCGCTGCGCCGGGCCGTCCCGACGATCGGCTTCGGCCGCTCCGCCTAGGCCCTGTCCGGCCGGTCTTGCCGGGCTCGCGCGCACATCTGCCGCGTTGTCGTCAGTCGCCGACGCTCCGCGTCGGCTCCATCCTCCGCCTTGCAGCTGCACGCACCAGACCCCGCTCACTGATCCGGCCTGATCGACCGGACAGGGCCTAGACCGGGGACGGCCCCGGTGGGACCACGGACATACCCCCGCGGAAAAGCCCTCGGTCTTGTCAGTGCCAGGTCGTACGCTTGGTATCTCAGAGGTTGTCGAGCAGCGAGAACCCTGCAACGGGAGGTATGTGCAGGCCACAGAGCCGGCCCATGACTCAGACACCCACAGCCCAGAGCCCAGCACCGGGGCAGGCACGAGCCCACTTCACCGTCCCCGCCAAGCATCCGATGGTGACGGTCCTGGGTTCGGGTGACGCCCTGCTGCGCGTGATCGAGAAGGCCTTCCCGGCGGCCGACATCCATGTCCGGGGCAATCAGGTGAGCGCGGTCGGTGACGCGGCGGAAGTCGCCATGATCCAGCGCCTGTTCGACGAGATGATGCTGGTGCTCCGCACCGGTCAGCCGATGACGGAGGACGCAGTGGAACGCTCGATCGCCATGCTCAAGGCGAGCGAGAACGGCAACGGGCCGGACGAGACCCCGGCCGAGGTGCTCACCCAGAACATCCTCTCCAGCCGCGGCCGCACCATCCGCCCCAAGACCCTCAACCAGAAGCGGTACGTCGACGCGATCGACAAGCACACGGTCGTGTTCGGCATCGGCCCCGCCGGTACGGGCAAGACGTATCTCGCCATGGCCAAGGCGGTCCAGGCCCTGCAGTCCAAGCAGGTCACCCGGATCATCCTGACCAGGCCCGCCGTCGAGGCGGGAGAGCGGCTGGGCTTCCTGCCCGGCACGCTCTACGAGAAGATCGACCCCTATCTGCGCCCGCTCTACGACGCGCTGCACGACATGCTCGACCCCGACTCGATCCCGCGGCTGATGGCTGCGGGCACGATCGAGGTCGCGCCCCTGGCGTACATGCGAGGACGGACCCTGAACGACGCCTTCATCATCCTCGACGAGGCGCAGAACACGAACCCCGAGCAGATGAAGATGTTCCTGACGAGGCTCGGCTTCGACTCGAAGATCGTCATCACGGGCGACGTCACCCAGGTGGACCTTCCGAGCGGCACGAAGAGCGGTCTGCGCCAGGTCCGGGACATCCTGGACGGCGTCGACGACGTGCACTTCTCGCTGCTCACGTCGCAGGATGTCGTACGGCACAAGCTCGTCGGCCGTATCGTCGACGCGTACGAGAAGTACGACATCCAAAACGGGAAGTAGCAAAAGCGCGCCATGTCGATCGACGTCAACAACGAGTCCGGAACCGAGGTCGACGAGCAGGCGATCCTCGACATCGCCCGTTACGCGCTCGCGCGGATGCGTATCCACCCGCTCTCCGAACTCTCGGTGATCGTCGTGGACGCCGAGGCCATGGAGCAGCTGCACATCCAGTGGATGGACCTGCCCGGTCCGACCGATGTCATGTCCTTCCCGATGGACGAGCTGCGTCCGCCGGTCAAGGACGACGAGGAGCCCCCGCAGGGGCTCCTCGGTGACATCGTGCTCTGTCCCGAAGTCGCCAAGAAGCAGGGCGAAGAGGCCGAGACGCAGCACTCCATGGACGAGGAGCTCCAGCTTCTGGCCGTCCACGGAGTGCTGCACCTGCTCGGTTACGACCACGAGGAGCCGGACGAGAAGGCAGAAATGTTCGGGCTCCAGGCTGCGATCGTCGACGGCTGGCGGGCGGAGAAGGGCCTTTCCGGTCCGTCCCCGGCGCCGACCGTCTCATGAGCGGCCAACTGATCTTCGGCGCGATCCTGCTGGTGGTCGTCGCCTGGCTGGCCGCCTGCGCCGAGGCGGGCATCGCCCGCACCTCGAGCTTCCGCGCCGCCGAGGCCGTCCGCTCCGGGCGCCGCGGCTCCGCCAAGCTGGCACAGGTCGCCGCCGACCCGACCCGCTATCTCAACGTCGCCCTGCTGGTGCGGGTGTCCTGCGAGATGGCGGCAGGGGTCCTCGTCACCTACGCCTGCCTGCAGGAGTTCTCCGAGACCTGGGAGGCGCTGGCCGTCGCCATCGGCGTGATGGTCCTCGTCTCGTACGTCGCCGTGGGCGTCTCACCGCGCACCATCGGCCGCCAGCACCCGCTCAACACCGCGACGGCCGCGGCGTACGTCCTGCTGCCGCTCGCCAGGATCATGGGTCCCATCCCGCAGCTGCTGATCCTCCTCGGCAACGCGTTCACTCCCGGAAAGGGGTTCCGCAAGGGCCCGTTCGCGAGCGAGGCGGAACTGCGGGCCATGGTCGACCTCGCCGAGCAGGAGTCACTGATCGAGGACGACGAGCGCCGGATGGTGCACTCCGTCTTCGAGCTCGGCGACACCCTCGTACGCGAAGTGATGGTCCCCCGGACCGATCTGGTCTGCATCGAGCGCTACAAGACCATCCGCCAGGCCCTGACGCTGGCGCTGCGCTCCGGCTTCTCCCGGATCCCGGTGACCGGGGAGAACGAGGACGACATCGTCGGGATCGTGTACCTGAAAGACCTCGTCCGCAAGACACACATCAACCGGGACTCCGAGTCCGACCTGGTGTCGACGGCGATGCGGCCCGCCGCGTTCGTGCCCGACACCAAGAACGCGGGCGATCTGCTGCGCGAGATGCAGCAGGAGCGCAACCATGTCGCCGTCGTCATCGACGAGTACGGCGGCACCGCGGGGATCGTCACCATCGAGGACATCCTGGAAGAGATCGTCGGCGAGATCACCGACGAGTACGACCGCGAACTTCCGCCGGTCGAGGAACTCGGCAACGGACGCTTCCGGGTGACCGCCCGGCTCGACATCGGGGACCTCGGCGAGCTCTACGGCCTCGACGAACTCGACGACGAGGACGTGGAGACGGTCGGCGGCCTCCTGGCGAAGGCACTCGGCCGGGTCCCGATCGCGGGCGCGACCGCGGTGGTCGACCTGCCGGACGGCCGCGAGCTGCGCCTGACGGCGGAGTCCCCGGCGGGCCGCCGGAACAAGATCGTGACGGTGCTTGCGGAGCCGCTGCCCAAGCGGCCGGAGGGGGGAGCGGCGGCGTGAAGGCGCAGGAACTGAGGGCGTTCTGCCTGGAATTCAACGCGGCGGTGGAGGAGTTTCCGTTCGGGCCCGAGACGTCGGTGTTCAAGGTGCACGGGAAGCTTTTCGCGCTGAGTGCGCTGGATGGGGAGCCGCTGAAGGTAAATCTCAAGTGTGAGCCGGAGATCGCGGTTCAGCTGCGCGCCGATCACGCGGCGATTGTGCCGGGCTATCACATGAACAAGCGGCACTGGAACACGGTGACGGTGGGGGAGTTGCCGGACCGGCTGGTCCGTGAGCTGATCGAAGACTCCTACGACCTGGTGGTCGCGGGCCTTCCAAAGGCGGTCCGGCTCCGCCTGGACCGGGGCTGACGGTTCGCCTGCGGCGGGCTTCACCCCGCCCTCCCCCCAGACTCCGTCCGGGGTGACCCCCAACCTCCCCGTATGCGACCTTCGGCCGCATGTCCTCAAACGCTGGACGGGCAATGCGGTCGTGGAGGAGGCGAAGGCGGTCAGCGAGGAGTTCGCGGAGCTGTTGGAGCGGCGAGACATCGCGCCCGGCGGTCAGGTCCGCAAGGAGATGGAGCATCCGCGCGAGCCCGGAGGGCAGGCGGGGTTCGATGTATCCGGTGGCGGGCTGACCTCGGTATCTGTGTATCCTCTGCCCGTCAACAGGGGATGGGGGAAGCTCCCCACGAGCCATGTGAGCCTGATTCAAGGGGAGTTACTGCTTATGCGTACCCGTATGCGCGGCGTGGTCGCCGCTGTCGCCGTTTCGACGCTGTGCCTCACGGCGGCGGCGTGCCAGAGCTCGTCCGGCGATGACAAGAAGCCTGCCAAGACGGATGCGGCCAAGACAGATGCGGCCAAGCCGCAGGAGACCAAGACGGATGCGCCTGCGCCCCGCACGCCGCTGACGGCCGCTCAGATGAAGGCCGCCACGGTGGAGCTCAAGGACCTGTCGGCGGGCTGGAAGTCCAACAAGGTCTCCACCGGAGACGACCCGGCGCCGAAGGCCGACCACCCCGGCTGCCAGCCCATCGCCGACATGATGGGCGACGAGATCAAGGGCGCCACCAAAGGCAGCGACGTCGACTTCAAGCACGCCGACGGCAAGTCCGAACTGAGCCAGCAGGTCATCACGTTCGCCGGCACGGGCGCCGCCGACTTCACCAAGGCCATCGGCGCCGCGCTGGGCACCTGCACCACTGTCTCCTTCGACATGGAGGGCCAGAAGGTCCCCGTCAAGATCAAGAAGCTGGACGCCCCGAAGGTCGGCGAGGAGTCGCACGCCTTCCAGATGGCGATCGTCTTCGCCCCCGGTATGGAGATCAAGGCCAATCTGCTGGTGGCCCACCAGGGCACCGGCGCCACTCGCGTCGCGTACGTGAACACCGGCAGCGGCGCTGCGCAGAAGAGTTTCGAGGACCTGGTCCAGCTGATCGGCGACAAGTTCGTCAAGGGCGTCCAGGGCTAGGTCGTGTCCGACCGGCCGCCCGGACCCCGTCCGGGTGGCCGATCTATGCTCGGGGCATGACGCAGAGCACCGACCTCACCCCCGAGGACCGCAAGATCATCACGCTGGCGCGCAGCGCCCGGGCCCGCAACGGTGTGCCCGAGGGTGCGGCCGTCCGGGACGAGACCGGGCGTACCTATGTCGCCGGAACCGTGGCTCTGGAGTCGCTCAGGCTCAGTGCGCTCCAGACCGCCGTCGCCATGGCCGTCGCCAGCGGCGCGCAGTCCCTGGAGGCCGCGGCCGTCGTCTCTGATGCGGACGCCGCCTCCGACGCGGACCGCGCGGCGGTGCGTGATCTCGGCGGGCCCGGGACGCCGGTGCTGCTCGCCGGTCCCGACGGGGAGCTCAAGTCCTCCGTGGCCGCGGGCTGACCGCACGCGCCGATTCGGGCGTGACAGTACGAATGTGACAGGGGTCGGCGTCATCAACCGGTGGCGCCGATTCCCCTTTCTGCCTGCGGAAATACGGATCTTGACAGTATCTGATGGGTCATCAGACAGCGCATTTCGATTCCATTGACTTCTTTCGGCCATGACACGTCAATAGCCCCCGGCATTCCTCAGAAGGGGGCAATCATGGCTACAGCAACCCGAAGATCAGCAACCCGGCCCACCCGAAGATCCACCGGCCGGTTCACCGGCCGGACGCGGCGCTGGACCGCCGCGCTGGGAGCGGTCGCCCTTGTCGCCGGTACGGCGGCACTCGCCGGATCCGCGCACGCGTTGGCCGCCGCATCCGCACCGGTGGACTTCGCGACCCACTGCGTACCGCCGCCCATCGCCGGTATCCCGCCCATCGACGGCACCACGACCGCCCAGATCACCGTCGACAAAGCCGCACCGAAGGTCGGCGACACCGTCACCGTCACCTATACCGTCACCAAGCCCGCGGCCAGCAACCCGGTCGACCTCGCGCTGCCCGCCGACATCATGACGCCCAGCGGCAAGGTCGCCCTCGGCGGCGCCCAGGCCGGAAGCATCACGGTCACCGGACCCAAGAAGAACCCGCCGGTCCCCGGCAAGGGGGCCTTCCCGCCGTTCTCGATGACCGGCACGTTCACGGTCACCGCGCCCGGCTCGATCACCCTCTCGCCCGGCGACTACAACATCCACACCAGCTACATCATGGAGCTGGACACTCCCTGTACGGTCACCAATCCGCCCGCACCCGTCTCCGAGACGATCACCGCGACGGACCAGCCCGGGGCCAATGAGCGCTCCATCCAGCTCGCCACGGCCTCCGGCAAGCCCGGCGACAGCGTCACCGTCACCGGCGCCAAGTTCACTCCGCTCGCCGACATCACCGTCGTCGGCCGGGCCGGAGCGGCCGAGACCGCCGACAAGGCGACCGTCAAGGCCGACGCGGCAGGCGGCTTCACGGCGCCTCTCGCGGTCAACGACAAGGCGACCACAGGCATCGTCGCTTACGAGGGCAGTGCCTGGTCGGCGGAGAAGGGCGCGGGCCCGGCGGCGTACACGGTCATCGACGACACACCGCTGCCCGGCAACAGCCAGAAGCTCAACTCCTCCGTCGCGGCAGGCACGTTGTCCATGTCCCAGGCCGGTGACACCGTCGCCATGTCGGCGGTCGACTTCGGCACGGGCGGGGCATCCACCGGCGATCTGAAGTCGGTGACGGTCAAGGACTTCCGCGGCGGGCCCGCGGGCTGGTCCCTGACCGGCAAGGTCACCGACTTCACCGGTCCCGGCGGAAAGATCGACGCCGGAAAGCTCGGCTGGACTCCGGCCTGCACCACCAAGCCCGGCAGCCCCAGCACCTGCGTGGCCGGTTCGGCGGGAGCCGTCGGCAGCGCGGGCGCGACCCTGGCCTCCACCCCCAACGGGGCGCTCACCGGAGGCGAGTTCACCGTGGACGCGAAGGTCTCGCTCAACGTCCCGGCGTACACCGCCCCCGGCGCGTACTCCGGTGTCCTGACCCTCACGCTCACCTGACACTCGGCGGGCCGGGCGCGCACCCGGTCGGCCCGCCTCGGCATGGGGGTTTCATGCGCAAGCTCTACGTCATCGTGCTGCCCGTCCTCGCCATGCTGTTGTACGGATGCGGAACCGCGCGCGCCGCCGACAACGGCAACTGGTCCGTCTACCCCGCCGCCTCCGAACTGGGCGGGCGGCCCTACTTCTATCTCTCGGCCGATCCCGGCACGACCCTCACCGACCAGGTGACGGTCACCAACAAGACCGCGGCCCCGCTGACCTTCCGGCTGTACGCGGCCGACGCGTACAACACCGAACGGGACGGCGGCTTCGCCGTACGCGCCCGCGGCGAGAAGCAGCGCGGCGTCGGCGCCTGGGCCAAGCCCCAGCGCGAGCGGGTCACCGTCCCCGCGAACGGCTCGGTCACCGTGCCCTACACCCTCACCGTCCCCGACGACGCCGAGCCCGGCGACCACCCCGGCGCGCTGGTCGCCCTCGACGAGCGCATCGGCGCCGCGAGCGGCTCGGTCGCCGTGGGCATTCAGCAGGCCGTCGGCGCACGCGTCTATCTGCGGGTGGGCGGCCCCACCGTGGCCGCGCTCTCCGTCGAGGGCGTGAGGTTCACCCACGACCAGCCCCTCGTCCCGGGCACCGGCGAGAGCAGCGCGCTCATCTCGTACACGCTCTACAACCGCGGCAACGTCACCCTCAACCCCAAAGTCGCGCTCAAGGCCGAGGGCCTGTTCGGCCGCGATCTGCTGAGCCGCGACCTGAAGAAGATCCCCTCCGAACTACTGCCGCGCCAGAAGATCCGCCTCACCGAAAGCTGGTCGGGCGCACCCCAGCTCGAATGGGGCGAGGTGAAGCTCACAGCCAGCGCGCGGGATGTGCGCGAGACCGCCGGGGTGTCCTTCTTCGCGCTGCCCTGGCTGGTCGCGCTGCTGCTCGTGGCTGCCGCGGCGGGGGCCGGGGTGTGGGTCAGGGTGCACCGGCGGCGGGCGCGCGTAACCGGGGGCGCGTGACATCAGGGACAATGGGCGCCATGAGCGCTCGTACAGATGAGAACAACGCCCCCCACCGGGCAGGCTTCGCCTGCTTCGTGGGCCGCCCCAACGCGGGCAAGTCCACCCTCACGAACGCTCTGGTCGGCCAGAAGGTGGCGATCACCTCCAACCGGCCCCAGACGACCCGGCACACCGTGCGCGGCATCGTGCACCGCCCCGACGCGCAGCTGATCCTGGTCGACACCCCCGGCCTGCACAAGCCGCGCACGCTGCTCGGCGAGCGGCTGAACGACATCGTGCGCACCACCTGGGCCGAGGTCGACGTGATCGGCTTCTGCCTGCCGGCGAACGAGAAGCTCGGCCCCGGTGACCGCTTCATCGCCAAGGAGCTCGCCGGGATCAAGAAGACCCCGAAGGTCGCGATCGTCACCAAGACCGACCTGGTCGACTCCAGGACCCTCGCCGAACAGCTGATCGCGATCGACCGGCTCGGCAAGGAGCTGGGCATGGAGTGGGCGGAGATCGTCCCCGTCTCCGCGGTCGGCGACAAACAGGTCAAGCTGGTGGCGGACCTCCTCATCCCGCTGCTGCCCGAGGGCCCGACGCTCTACCCGGAGGGCGACCTCACCGACGAGCCCGAGCAGGTCATGGTCGCTGAGCTGATCCGCGAGGCCGCGCTGGAAGGCGTACGGGACGAGCTGCCGCACTCGATCGCGGTGGTCGTCGAGGAGATGCTGCCGCGGGAGGACCGCCCGGCGGACAAGCCGCTGCTGGACATCCACGCGAACGTCTACATCGAGCGCCCGAGCCAGAAGGGCATCATCATCGGCCCGAAGGGCAAGCGCCTGAAGGAGGTCGGGGTGAAGTCCCGCCACCAGATCGAGGCGCTGCTGGGGACGCCGGTGTTCCTGGACCTGCATGTGAAGGTCGCGAAGGACTGGCAGCGGGACCCGAAGCAGCTGCGGAAGCTGGGCTTCTGACGCGGTGCCGGTCCCGGCGGGGCCGCGGCGCGGCGGCTTGTTCCCCACCCCGCCCTCCCCCCAGACTCCGTCCGGGGGGACCCCCAACCTCCCCGCTCCTCAAACGCCGGAGGGGCTGAAAGCGCGCACGGGGGTCTGGCGGCTTGCCCCCAGTTCGTCCCGTCACGCACCTTCCTTGAGCAGCCGCGAGATCAGCTCGCGCTGCGCCTCCGACAGTCGCGGATCGGCGCAGTGGATGGTCCGCCCGTCGACGGTGATCTGATAGCTGAACCCGTCCGGCACCCCCACCGGCGGCGTGCCCCGGCCGCCGGCCATCGCCCGCTCGGCCAGGGCACGCCATTCGCTCGCGTCGGTCCGCCCCGAGGTGTCCACCTCGGCGAACCGTTCGATGCCGGCGAATCCTCCTGTGCGCCTTACCTGGATACGCATGGGTCCTGTCTAGTACGAGAACGCCTCAGTTGGTAGGCACCCCGACCTGGGACCATGCCTTCAGCAGAGCCTCCTGCTCCTCGCCCTCGCCGTAGCGCGCGCGGGCCGCGGCCACTGACAGGGCGGCGAAGTCGGCGAACTGCGCGGTCGTGGAGAGCCGTCCACCGGTCAGCACGTCGTACCAGATCTGGCCCGCCCGCTCCCACGCGTTGCCGCCCAGCGCGGTGGCGACCAGGTAGAAGGCGTGGTTCGGGATCCCCGAGTTGATGTGGACGCCGCCGTTGTCGCGGCCGGTCCTGACGTAGTCCTCCATCGTCGCGGGCTGCGGGTCCTTGCCGAGGACGTCGTCGTCGTAGGCCGTACCCGGCTCCTTCATCGAGCGCAGTGCGACGCCCGACACATTGGGGCCCAGCAGGCCCGCGCCGATCAGCCAGTCGGCCTGGTCGGCGCTCTGGCCGAGCGAGAACTGCTTGATCAGCGAGCCGAAGACGTCCGACATGGACTCGTTCAGCGCGCCGGACTGGCTGAAGTACTCCAGGTTCGCGGTGTACTGCGTGACTCCGTGCGTGAGCTCGTGCCCGATCACGTCCACGGGCAGGGTGAAGTCCAGGAACAGATCGTTGTCGCCGTCGCCGAAGACCATCCGCTCGCCGTCCCAGAAGGCGTTGTCGTACTTCTCGCCGTAGTGGACGGTCGCGTTGAGCGGCAGGCCGGAGTCGTCGATGGAGTGGCGGCCGTACGCCTTCAGATACAGCTCGAAGGTGGCGCCCAGGCCCGCGTGGGCGCGGTTGACCGTGGCGTCCTTGGCAGGCTTGCCGCTCTCGGAGTGGACCTTGTTGCCCGGCACCGTCTCCTGGTGTTCGGCGTCGTAGATCGTGCGGTTCGGCTTGTCCGACACCGTGCCGGTGACGCTCGGGGCGAGGCCGCGGACCGTGGTGAGACGGCGGCGGGTGCGCTGCAGGGCGTCGTGCTCCAGGGTGCGGGCGGCGGGGTCGGCGATGGCGGGGTCCTCGGCGCGGGCCAGTTTGTCGAGGACATGGGGCGGCACGATGGTGCAGAAGACCGGGTTGATCCGGCGGGCGTTGGCGTCCATGCCCCCGGACTGTGGCACTGGGTCATGACGCTGTCACTAGTTGCCACCATGATTAGTGAAATGGAGTGATAACGGAGGACTGGCGTCCGCGGCACGGGCCACTGGTGTACCGCTGATGTGGCACCCGAGTGTGGTACGTCACTATTTGTCCGTTTGTGGAGTCGTGTCCCGCATACTGATACGGCACCGCCGTCCCCGCCCTCACTGGGCTACGCTGCTGCGCATCATGCGTTTCGGGCTGCTTCTTCTTAGCTGCCGCGGCGAGGGCCTGTAGTCGTAGGCCGACCCCCTCCCCGCGGGATCTGGTGCTGCTTCGACTCAGTCGGCCGTCCTACTTGATGGACCCCGAGGAGCCCTACGCACATGTCTGACAACTCTGTCGGTCGCCCCACGCCCGTCACGAACGCGACCCACACCCAGAAGCCGTCCGGGATGCCCATCCACAAGTACGGGCAGTACGAGGCCGTGGACATCCCCGACCGCACCTGGCCCGACAAGCGGATCACCAAGGCCCCCCGCTGGCTGTCGACCGATCTGCGCGACGGCAACCAGGCCCTGATCGACCCGATGTCGCCCGCCCGCAAGCGCGAGATGTTCGACCTGCTGGTCCGCATGGGCTACAAGGAGATCGAGGTCGGCTTCCCCTCCTCCGGCGAGACCGACTTCGCGTTCGTACGCTCCATCATCGAAGAGGGCGCGATCCCCGAGGACGTGACGATCTCCGTTCTGACACAGGCGCGCGAGGACCTGATCGAGCGCACCGTGGAGTCCATCGTCGGCGCCCACCGCGCGACGGTGCACCTGTACAACGCCACCGCGCCCACCTTCCGCCGGGTCGTCTTCCGCGGCTCGAAGAACGACATCAAGCAGATCGCCGTGGACGGCACGCGGCTGGTGATGGAGTACGCCGAGAAGCTGCTGGGCCCGGAGACGACCTTCGGCTACCAGTACAGCCCGGAGATCTTCACCGACACCGAGCTGGACTTCGCGCTGGAGGTCTGTGAGGCCGTCTGTGACGTCTGGCAGCCGGAGGAAGGCCGCGAGATCATCCTCAACCTGCCTGCCACGGTGGAGCGTTCGACCCCGTCCACGCACGCCGACCGCTTCGAGTGGATGGCGCGCAATCTGTCGCGCCGTCAGTACGTCTGCCTGTCCGTCCACCCGCACAACGACCGCGGCACCGCCGTCGCCGCCGCCGAGCTGGCGATCATGGCGGGGGCCGACCGTATCGAGGGCTGTCTGTTCGGGCAGGGCGAGCGCACCGGCAACGTCGACCTGGTGACGCTGGGCATGAACCTGTTCTCGCAGGGCGTCGACCCGCAGATCGACTTCTCGCAGATCGACGAGATCCGCCGTACGAGCGAGTACTGCAACCAGATGGAGATCCACCCGCGCCACCCCTACGCGGGCGATCTGGTCTACACGGCCTTCTCCGGCTCCCACCAGGACGCCATCAAGAAGGGCTTCGACGCCATGGAGGCCGACGCGGCCGCCCAGGGCAGGACCGTGGACGACATCGAGTGGGCCGTGCCGTATCTGCCCATCGACCCGAAGGACGTCGGCCGTTCCTACGAGGCGGTCATCCGGGTCAACTCCCAGTCGGGCAAGGGCGGTGTCGCGTACGTCCTGAAGAACGAGCACAAGCTGGACCTGCCGCGCCGGATGCAGATCGAGTTCTCGAAGATCATCCAGGCGAAGACGGACTCCGAGGGCGGCGAGGTCACGCCGAAGGCGATCTGGTCGGTCTTCCAGGACGAGTACCTGCCGAACCCGGACAACGCGTGGGGCCGTATCCAGCTGAGTTCCGGCCAGACCACGACCGACAACGACGGCATCGACACCCTGACCGTCGAGGCGGTCGTGGACGGCGCCGAGACGGTCCTGACCGGCTCCGGCAACGGACCGATCTCCGCGTTCTTCGAGGCGCTGAACGCGGTGGGCGTCGACGCACGGCTGCTGGACTACCAGGAGCACACGATGAGCGAGGGCGCGTCCGCGCAGGCCGCGTCGTACATCGAGTGCGCGATCGACGGCAAGGTGCTGTGGGGCATCGGCATCGACGCGAACACGACGCGTGCGTCGCTGAAGGCCGTCGTCTCTGCCGTCAACCGCGCGGCGCGCTAGTCCCCCCGACGACCGGGGTCCGGTCCTGAACGCCGGACAGGCTTGAAAACAAGCCTGTCCGGCGTTCGTGTGTGCGGGCGACAGGCGAGGGAATCGGCCATGTCCCGGCGCACTGCTGCCGGGGGTGCTGACGCGACATCACCGATGTGGCTAACATCACGCCAATGCGGCAATGTTGCCGGAGCGTTTCGGAGGTGCGACGTGCAGCCAGACCGGGGACTGTTCGGCCGAAAATTGCTGGTCTGCGGCGTTCATACCTCTTGGAACACTGTGGGGGACGGTGAGTTCTTCTGCCCCGATTGCGGAGGCGACCGCAACTACCGCCGCCGCACCGGCCGCCGCCGCTTCACCTTCCTCGGTGTGCCCCTGCTGCCGCGCGGCTTCGCGGGCCCGGTCGTCGAATGCGCCGCCTGCCACGGCCACTTCGGCACGGACGCCCTCGACCACCCCACCACGGCCCGCTTCTCCGCGATGCTCCGTGACGCCGTCCACACCGTCGCTCTGGCCGTCCTCGCCTCCGGCGGCACTTCCTCCCGCCCGGTCCGGGAGACCGCCGTCGCCACGGTCCGCGCTGCCGGGCTCGACGACTGCACGGAGGACCAGCTCACCGGCCTGATCGAGGCGCTTGCCGCGGACACCGGCCGTTTCGTCACCGACACCGGTCCCTATGGCGCGGCCCTCGCCATCGAACTGCACGAGGCGCTGGAGCCGCTCGCACCCCATCTGGCGCCCGCGGGACGGGAGTCGATCCTGCTCCAGGGGGCACGGATCGCACTCGCGGACGGGCCGTACAGCGCGGCGGAGCGGGAGGTTCTGACGACGGTCGGTACGGCGCTGCAGCTGTGCGCGGACGATACGGCGCGGCTGCTGGCGACGGCGCGTGCGCCGTTCTAGTAATGGGGGCCGCTGTGCGGGGCTGTTCCCCTACCCGCCCCTTCCCGAACTGGGGGCAGGCCCCCAGACCCCCGTATGCGACCTTCGGCCGCCCCCCGGACGGAGTCTGGGGGAGGGCGGGGTGGGGGCAAGCCCCGCGCAGCGGCCCCGCCGGGTCAGGCTTCGCTCGCCCGCAGCATCTCCTCGCGCTCCACGATCTTCACCCGCTCGCGCCCCTCCGCCTCACCGCGCGCCCGCTCCGCCGCGTCCAGCCGGTGCCAGCCCTCCCACGTGGTGTACGAAACGCCCTTCCCCTCAAGGAAGTTGACGACCGCTTCCTCCTCCGGCGCAGCCGGAACACGCAGCCGCCCGTTGCCGTGGTCGTCGAGCAGGTTCGCGACCGTCTCGTTCGCGTCGCCCTTCGTGTGGCCAATGAGCCCGACCGGGCCGCGCTTGATCCAGCCGGTCACATACGTCGACTGGAGGTGCTCGTCGGCCTCGATGACCCGGCCGCCCTCGTGCGGCACGGTCCCGCTCATGAAGTCGAAGGGCAGCTTGGGCAGTTCGTCGGAGAGATAGCCGACCGCACGGTAGACGGACTGCACGTTCCAGGTGTGGAACTCGCCGGTACCGGTGACGTTGCCCGTGCCGTCCAGCCGCGTCCGCTCCGTACGTAGCCCGACCACCTGGCCGTCCTCGCCGAGGACTTCGACGGGGGACTCGAAGAAGTGCAGGAACAGCTTGTGCGGCCGGTCGCCGACGTCGCGGATCGCCCAGTTCTCCAGGGTCTTCGCGACCATGTCCGCCTGCTTGCCGGCGCGGCGGGTGGCGATGGAGCCGTCGTCGTAGTCGATGTCCTCGGGGTCGACGATCACCTCGATGTTCGGCGAGTGGTCGAGCTCCCGCAGTTCCATCGGGCTGAACTTGGCCTGCGCCGGGCCGCGCCGCCCGAACACGTGCACTTCGAGGGCCTTGTTGGCCGCCAGGCCGTCGTACACGTTCGGCGGGATCTCGGTCGGCAGCAGCTCGTCCGCGGTCTTGGCCAGGATGCGGGCCACGTCGAGGGCGACATTGCCGACGCCGAGTACGGCCACCTTCTCCGCCTCCAGCGGCCAGGTGCGCGGCACATCGGGGTGCCCGTCGTACCAGGACACGAAGTCCGCGGCGCCGTACGAGCCGTCCAGCTCGATGCCGGGTATGTCGAGGTCCCGGTCCGCGTCCGCGCCGGTGGAGAAGATCACCGCGTCGTAGAACTCACGCAGATCGTCCAGGCCGATGTCGCTCGGGTAGTCGACATTTCCGAAGAGGCGTATCTGCGGCTTGTCGAGCACCTGGTGGAGTGCGGTGATGATGCCCTTGATCCGCGGGTGGTCGGGCGCGACGCCGTACCGGATGAGACCGAACGGGGCGGGCATCCGCTCGAAGAGGTCGATGGACACACCGGGCTCGACTGCGGCCTCGGACTTCAGCAGGGCGTCGGCGGCGTAGATTCCGGCGGGGCCGGCACCGACGATCGCGATCCGCAGAGGGCGGGGCATGAATGGTTCCCTTCGAACGATGTCCACGGGCGTGACCCGGCGAGTGAGACGGCCAGGCGCGTGCGGAGGGAGCCGACTCTCGTACGCCACCCTGGCAACGGCGCTCCCACCGCGGTACCCGCCCTGCACCTATGGACCCATAAGCCTGATCTATGACCCGGCACCCGGGAGGGGCGGGGTAAGGACACCCTAACCTCCTGCCCTCCGGCCGGCCCCGGCACCCCCGGCCCGCGACAACGCCCTGACCGTGGCGCTCTCCCAGATCGTCGATGCCCCGACGCGACATCTGATCCGCTGTAGCGCGGCGGGGGATCTCGCGGGACGCTGGGAAGCAGGAGGATCTGCCCGGCGAAGGGGCCCCCGCCATGAACCCTGCCTCACGCACGGCACCCGGCGGCCGTCTCGCCGCCGCGCTGGAAAGCCCGATCGTCGGTCTGTCCCCGTGGATCGTCTTCTCGGTCCTCGTCGGCCCCGGCCGCTTCGGACTGGCGGTGGGCCTCGCCCTCGCCCTGGCGGTGGTGCTCTTCTGCGCGGGGCGGATGGTCTACCGCGGCACCTCGCTCAAGATCCTCGAAGTGGCGGGCGTCGTCTCCTTCGCCGTCCTGGCCACCGTCGGAGTCGCCGCGTCGCCCGGCACCTATCGATGGCTCGACACCTACGCGGGCGAGATCTCCAACCTCACGCTGGTGGTCATCGCCTTCGGCTCCATGGCCGTACGGGTGCCGTTCACGATGCAGTACGGACGCGAACGGGTCGGCCCCGAGTACTGGAAGTCGCCGGAGTTTCTCCACATCAACTATGTGATCACCGGCGTCTGGGGAACGGCCTTCCTCGTCGCGGCCCTCGCGGGCGGCTTCGGCGACCTCGTCCTGCACAACCCGGACAACCTCTGGACCACCTGGATCATCCAGATCGCGGCGATGGTCACCGCGATGAGCTTCACCGAGTGGTACCCCCAGGTCGTCCGCGCCCGCACCCGCGGAGCCGGGCCCCCAGCGCCGGTGCGCAACCTGCTGACCCCGCTGGCGGGCCTGATCATCCCGGTGGGCGTCGTGTCTCTGATCTTCGACGCTGCGGCGTCCTGGTTCAGCGTCGGGCTGATCCTCATCGGGGTGATCATGGCTCGCGCCATCAACAAGGACGTGGAGATGACGCCGTCTAGCGGCGAACACCCTCGACGAAAGCGGTCCAACTGGCGGCTCCGATGACGAGAACGGGGCCGGTGGGGTTCTTGCTGTCGCGGACGGGGACGACGCCGGGGATGTTGTCGAGGACTTCGACGCACGACTCTCCGCCGTCGCCGCCGCTGTGGGTGCTCTTGCGCCAGGCGGTGCCCGGGAAGTCGTGAGCCACTTCGACGCAGTCGCCGCCGTGCCCGTCGCTGTAGCTGCTCTTGCGCCACTGGGCGGTGCTCAGGTCGTACTCACGCATCGTCTGAAGTCCTCCGCCGCCGATTCGATCAGGGCCAGGGACGCCTCCGGCGACAGTGCGACGGCCCTGAGCAGATCGTAATGCGACTGCGTCCGCTTCACTACAGCCGGATCGTCCAGCAGATTCCCCGAAAGCACCCCCTCTGTATAGACAGTTGGAGGGGCGTCATCGAACTCCATAAGTGTCAGCATCTTGCCCATCGCCGGGTGCGGCCCGGCCGCGAACGGGAGCACCTGGACCAGCGCCTTGTGCTCGCGCACCATCGCCGCGAGGTGGTCCAGCTGCTGAGCCATTGCGTCTGGCCCACCAACCGGGATGCGCAGTGCTGTTTCGTGCAAGATCGCCCAATACACAGGCCGTGTAGCGTCTTTGAGGACCGGGGCGCGGTCCATGCGCGCCCTGACCATGTCCTCGATGTACTCCTCGGTGGCGAGCGGATTGCTCGCCACGTAGACCGCGCGCGCGTAATCGGCCGTCTGGAGGAGGCCTGGGACTACTGCCGGTGCGTAGTCGCAGATCTTCGTCGCCAGTCGCTCCAGCTCCGCCACATGCGCGAAGTAGTCCGCGTAGCGCTCCTCCTTGATCAGCTTGCGACACATTCGGCCGAAAAAGCCTCCGGTTTGCAGCGTCTCATCGATCCGCTGAGCCACATCCAATTGCGGCTTCCGAATGGCCTGTTCGAATTGGCCGATGTATCCGCCTGACACAAAAACGCTTGCCCCCAGGGCCGCCTGAGTGATTCCCGCCTCCTCCCGGAGCCGCTTCAACTCGGCGCCGAAGAACTCCCAAGCCGCCTGCCGTGAACCATTGGCCATGGATCAAACCCCTTGTTGCTGCTGCCCAGTTGTAGTGCGCGGCCCTCTGTTGAGCGTAGCTGCGAGCCCTCACAGTTGTAATGCGAAAGGTGACACCGGATCGGGAAGGGCAGTCATGGCGAGCAAGGAAAACCCGCGGCACTCGATGGAATGCGTCGAAGAGGCGGAGGAAGCGGTGAACAAATTACGGACGGCCCTGGAGCGTTCCGGCATCACCCTGCCGTCACTGCGCCTGGAGCCCGCTTCGTACGCACGGGAGGTGCCCTGTCCCCTGGTCGAATTGGGGCGCTGCACGATCGACGTGGTCCGCATGCTCACGGCAGTACTGCCGAAGGAAGGCGGCGCGGCACGGTGACCGGGCCCATCGGGACGTACGTCATCGACATGCGCACCGGCAGGGTGGGCCGGCTCATGGGGGAGGCGGGGCCGCGGCTGTTGCTGAGACCCCTCGGCGGGGGCCGGGAGTGGGAGTGCGAGCCGGACCAGGTGCGACCGGCGACCGCGGTGGAGCGGATCAGCGCGACAACGGCGTATGTGAACGCGCGCAGCCGGGGCGAGGTGACCTGAAGCGGCCGTCCGGTGCCCGCTTCCGCTCACCCGGCGGGGGGCGTCGGCGGCGAGGCGTGGGTGTACTTGGTGAGCAGCAGCGCGATGTCGTCCATGCGGTTCGGGGACTGGCGGGCATCCCGCAGGAGTGCGTCGGCCAGTTCGTCGAGGGAGCCCACAGCGGCATGGGCCAGCAAGGTCCGCAGCCGGTCCATGCCCACACCGATGTCGGACTCGCGTGTCTCGATCAGTCCGTCCGTGTAAAGCGCCAGAACCGAGCCGGGCACGAGACTCAGCTCCGATTCCGGGTAGTCGACGGCGCGCTCCACTCCGAGCAGCAGGCCGCCCGGCACATCCAGGATCTCGGTGTGCCCGTCGGGTCGGCGCAGGAGGGGCTGGCAGTGGCCCGCGCGCACCACGTGCGCGACTCCCGTGCCCGGGTCGAGGAGGACGTAGCAGCAGCTGGCGAGGAGCCCGGGGGCCAGGTCGAGGAGCAGCCGGTTGGTACTGGCGATCACATCGCTCGGTCGGTGGCCTGCCGAGGCGAAGGCTCGTACCGCGCTTCGCAGCTGGCCCATGGTGGCTGCGGCAGCGACGTTGTGGCCCTCGACGTCCCCGACGACCAGCACGACGCCGCGGTCCGTGGGGATCACGTCGTACCAGTCGCCGCCGATGTGCATCCCGCGCGTACCGGGCAGGTACCGGCCGGTGACGCGGACGCCCGGCAGTACGGGAAGTCGGTGCGGAAGCAGCGCGTTCTGCAGGCCCCGGGCGAGGGTGAATTCGGCGTCGTAAAGCCTGGCACGTTCCAGTGCCTGGGCGATCAGCCCGCTCAGCGCGGTGAGGAGGCTCCGTTCCTCGTCGGAGAACCGGTGGACCTCGTCGAAGCCCATGATGCAGGCACCCACGGGGCGGCTGGAGGCGATCAGGGGCAGGAACGCAAAGGAGCTGGACTCGGGCTGGAGCTCGGGATAGGACGCCCTGAACTCTTCTCGCGATTCGATGAACAGCGGCACCCCGGAGGTCAGCGCCCCGGTCACGGGCTCCTGGACGGCGTGATGCAGCGGCATGCCCTCGAACCGCTCCAGAAAGTTCTCACGGTAGCCACGCTGCGACAGCAGATATACGTGCCGCTCGTGCACCACGAGAATCGCCAGTCGATCACCGCCGACGGCGGGCAGGAGCTGGTCGGCGACGGCATCGCACACTTCGCGCGCGGTGACCGCCTCGGTCAGGGCGCTGCCCATCTGGAGGACGCGATAGACGGCGCCCAGGGGGGCCGACGCGGGCCGCGAGGAGGACGGGGCGGCCGCTCCTGCCTCCTCGGGCGGTGCTCCGGGCTCGGCCCCGGCCGGGACCGGTTGTCCGGCCGGCGCAGCCCAGCCGGTCATGCCCTGCGCATCCGGGCGGAGCGAGAATACGAGCCACTGGTCGGGGGATCGGACCAGGAAGGAGACGGGCTGCTGGGAGACCCTGGCGGCCCGGAAACGGTCTTCGTATGCGGGATCGGCCAGCCACGGCAGAACGTCCCAGGGGCTGCGGCCCACCAGATCCTCCCGACGTACGTGCAACAGCCGCACCAGGCTGTGGTTGGCGTAGGCCACACGCCCCTCGCGGTCGAGCGCGAAGAAGCCGTCAGCGAGCCGTTCGATCGCCGCGACGGCGGCCATACCGGCTCCGAGGTCAAGGACCCCGCCCACCAGGTGGGGCCGCGCCCCCCGGACGGAGTCGGGTTCAGGTACCCGGCCCCACAGCTCGATGGTGCGGTGACCGCCGCCCTTCTCCGGCACGCGCAGACTCTGGGCGAGGACGCGGCCCTCCTTGAGTGCGGCACGGGCGGCACCGCGGAAACCGGGACGGTCCGCGGGGTGCACCTGGGCCTCCAGGGTGGCCGCCTGTCCGTCGTACTCGTCCGGGGCGAGGCCGAAGACCGCGCACAAGGTGGCATCCGCTTCCAGGGCTCCGGTGTCGAGGTTCCAGTCGAACAGGCCTACCCGTACCGCAGAGGGGGAAGGTACCGGGACCTCCAGCGGACCGGTCTCCATGTCGTACCCGGCTTCGACGCCGCGCGCGTTCAGATGGGCGAGCGCTGCGCCGAGGCGGCCGGCCGCAGTACGCAACTGCCGTCGCTGCGCCTTGGACAGCCCTTGCCCTCCGGACCTGGCAGCCCAGACCGCGGCCATGGACCCGAAGGTCTCCTGCCCCGCCGTGACCGGTACGGAGGCGGAGCCGAAGGGGTAAGGCAACGCGACTGCGAGCTGAGGAAAACGCCGCATGGTGTCATCGGCGTCGACCAGATGGACCGTCCGCCTGGAGCGGAACGCCTCCGCCACGGGAATGGGACTGTTCACAGGAATCCGCCGCCAGCCGCCGAGCAGGGAAGGCGGCATCCCAGCCGCTGCGGCGAGTATCAGCGTCTGACGGTTGCGCGAGACCAGGAACACGCTCGCCGCATGGGCCCCGGTCACCTCGACGGCTTTGAGGACGGCTTCGGCCAGTGCGTCGTCACGCTCCGCCGTGCCGTCGGCGCTCGTAGTGCCGAAGGGATGCGTACTCAACCTGGTATCGCTGGACGACACGCTGGCCCCGATCGCTGCAATGGTGGCGTGGCCTGCACGTCAGGGGTGTCTGCCCAATTCTTCTATGGAATGGTTCCTTGCGAAACCTGACGGGACGCCGCACCGATCGGGAGGGGGCGATGAGTTTGCCCGCCTCGCGCCGTCCTACCTGCATGGACAAACAATTCAGCGCGACGCTGCAGAAGAGCCCCGAGAAGGGCGGCTGGACGTATCTGGTGTGGCCCGAGTCGGTCGAGTTCTTCGGCACCCGTGGCCTGGTCAAGGTCAGGGGGACGATCGACGGTCATCCGTTCCGGAGCTCGTTCATGGCGCTCGGGGACGGCACGCACAAGCTGCCGGTCAAGGCGGACGTGCGCAAGGCGATCGGGAAGGAGGCGGGGGACTCGGTGACGGTACGCCTTGAGGAGCGCGTGGAGGATTGACGATCCGCTGGCGGGTGGCCGTTGTCCGTACGGGACAATGGCTCCATGAGCCTGTTCCGTGATGACGGCGTCGTGCTGCGCACCCAGAAGCTGGGCGAGGCCGACCGCATCATGCTGTGCTCACCCGGGGGACGCTGTGCTTCATTGCGGCTGCGCCGCGGGCCGGCCCCCCGGCCGGACACCCGTGGGGGCGCGCGATGAGTCTTTTTCGTGATGACGGCGTCGTGCTGCGCACCCAGAAGCTGGGCGAGGCCGACCGCATCATCACTCTGCTCACGCGCGGGCACGGGCGTGTGCGGGCCGTCGCCCGCGGCGTGCGGCGGACCAAGTCCAAGTTCGGGGCGCGGCTGGAGCCCTTCTCGCATGTGGACGTGCAGTTCTTCGCCCGCGGCAGCGAACTTGTCGGCCGCGGGCTTCCCCTGTGCACCCAGAGTGAGACCATCGCCGCGTACGGTGGCGGCATCGTCACCGACTACGCCCGCTACACCGCGGGCACCGCGATGCTGGAGACCGCCGAGCGGTTCACCGACCACGAGGGCGAGCCGGCCGTCCAGCAGTACCTGCTCCTCGTCGGCGCCCTGCGCACCCTCGCCCGTGGCGAGCACGCGCCGCACCTCATCCTCGACGCGTTCCTGCTGCGCTCCCTCGCCGTCAACGGCTACGCGCCCAGCTTCGAGGACTGCGCGAAATGCGGCATGCACGGGCCGAACCGGTTCTTCTCCGTCGCCGCCGGCGGCGTCATATGCGGCGACTGCCGGGTGCCCGGCAGCGTCGTACCCTCTGCGGAGGCCATCGGTCTGCTCAGCGCGCTGCTGACCGGCGACTGGCCCACGGCGGACGCGTGCGAGGCGCGCCACGTCAGGGAGGGCAGCGGGCTGGTGTCCGCCTATCTGCACTGGCACTTGGAGCGCGGCCTGCGCTCGCTGAGGTACGTAGAGAAATAGGAGATGTGAGCCGCATGGCACGACGCGGAATCCTGGGCCGGTCCCGCCGCGAGTACAAGGTCCCCGAGCCGCACCCGTCCGGCGCGCGCCCGCCGAAGATCCCCGGCGAGCTGGTGCCACGCCATGTGGCGTGCGTCATGGACGGCAACGGCCGCTGGGCCAAGGAGCGCGGGCTGCCACGCACCGAGGGTCACAAGGTCGGCGAGGGCGTCGTCCTCGATGTGCTCAAGGGCTGCCTGGAGATGGGCGTCAAGAACCTCTCGCTGTACGCCTTCTCCACCGAGAACTGGAAGCGCTCGCCCGACGAGGTGCGCTTCCTGATGAACTTCAACCGGGACGTCATCCGGCGCCGGCGTGACGAGATGGACGAGCTGGGCATCCGTATCCGCTGGGTCGGCCGGATGCCGAAGATGTGGAAGTCCGTCGTCCAGGAGCTCCAGGTCGCGCAGGAGCAGACGAAGAACAACGACGCCATGACGCTGTACTTCTGCGTCAACTACGGCGGGCGCGCGGAGGTCGCGGACGCGGCGCAGGCGATCGCGCGGGACGTGGCGGCGGGGAAGCTCGACCCGTCGAAGGTCAACGAGAAGACCTTCGCGAAGTACCTCTACTACCCCGACATGCCGGACGTGGACCTGTTCCTGCGGCCGAGCGGCGAACAGCGGACGTCCAACTATCTGATCTGGCAGAGCAGTTACGCGGAGATGGTGTTCCAGGACGTGCTGTGGCCGGACTTCGACAGGCGGGACCTGTGGCGGGCGTGCCTGGAATACGCGCAGCGGGACCGTCGCTTCGGGGGCGCGATCCCGAACGAGGAGCTGGAGGCGATGCGCGGTCGGCCCGAGGGGCCGGCCGTCTGACCTGGGCCACGGGGGACCAGCTCCGCGACCCGGGTGAGGAATGCGCTGCTCCGGCGCAACCTGGACCGATGAACCGTCGTCTCGCATTTCGAACGACGGAAGTGGGCACCGGATGCGCAGCCAGCGAAGCGACGGGACAAACCGGGGTGAATCACCTGGTTCGGACCCGTTGGAGAGGCACTTATCGGCCTACGGGGAGTGGCCGGTGGTCGGGCGCGACGATGAGCTGGCCGCCCTGGATGCGGTGGCCGAAGAGGTCCTGTCGGAGCGGACGCGCGTGGTGCTGCTGGACGGGCACGCAGGCATCGGCAAGTCGGCTCTGCTGCACTTCTGGCTGGACCGGGCGCGGCAGTTCCGCGTTCTGCGGGTGCGCTGCCGGCAGCTGGAGCGGGACTTCGCCTTCGGTACGGTCCACCGGCTGTTGCAGCCCCTCATGGCAGCCGCCTCCGACAGCGATCGCCGGTCCCTGCTGGAAGGAGCCGGCGATACGGTGCTGCGCATCCTGGACCCCGGGAACAGCAGGAACGACGGGGAGCCCGGCGGGTTCTCAGATGCCACCGAGACGCTGCTGAGTCTGGACAACCTCGCCTTCCGCCTGTCCCGCCGACAGCCGTTGCTGTTGGCGATTGACGACCTGCAGTGGATCGATCCGCCGTCGCTGCGCTGGCTGGCGCGCCTGGTCCACCGGGCGGACGCGCATCCGATCCTCGTGGCCGCCACCACCCGCACCGGTGAGAAACCGGCTCCCGGCCATCTGTTCAACGATCTCGTCCACCCCTCGACGTGCCGCAGCGTCGTCCTGGAACCGCTGGGTGTCCACAGTGTGGAGAAGCTGGTGTCCGCGGTGTTCAGTGCGGACCGGCCGGACCCGTCCTTCTGCGCCGCCTGCCACACCGCTACGGATGGACACCCGCTCTTTCTGCGCGCGTTGCTGTGCGACGCACGGCGCAGCGGCGTACAGCCCACGAGGGACGACCGGGAGAAGATCAGGACATTCGGGCTGCATACGCTCAGTCGAGAGATCGGGCACCGGCTGGGCCACGGATCCGAGGACATGGCCGCGCTGGCGCGGGGGCTGGCGATCCTGGGCGACCACAAGCCGCCGGCCCTGCTGGCCGCGTACTGCGGCAAGGGGGAGCCGTGATCCGGTCCGCGGCGGCGGAGCTCCACTCCTCCGGTCTGCTGCGGGCGGGGGACGGACTGCGCTTCGTACATCCCGTGGTCCGGGAAGTCGTCCTGACGCAGTGGCCGCCCCAGGAGGTCGGTGAGGCGCACGCCCGGGCGGCTCATGTGCTGCATCTCAGCGGCCGCCCCGACGAGGAAGTGGCGGCGCACCTTCTGGCCGCCGGACCGGTGCCAGGGCAATGGGTCCTGACGGTCCTGCGCCGGGCCGCCGGAGAGGCGCTGCGCCGAGGCGCGGCCGAGGCGGCCGTGACCTACCTGCGTCACGCGGTGTACCAACCGGTTCAGCCGGGGGAACGCGCCCAGGTGCTCCTTCAGCTCGCCGTCGCCGCCAGCCACTACGACACCGGACTGGCGGTGTCGTACGGGACGGCCGCGCTTGAGGGCCTGACCGACGACTCCGCCCGCTCGGAGGCCGTCGGGGTACTGACGTACTCCCACCTCCTGTCACGAGGCAAGGCGTATGCGCCGGATCTGGACCACCTGACCGCAGAGTTGTCCGTGCGGGCAGACCCCGCCTCCTCCGACCGCGAGCCCCTGCTCCGCATGCACGCGCTGCGCTCGTGGCTGGAGTTCGAGCGCCCCTCCACCCGGGCCGAGGCGACCGCGTCCCGTGCCGTCCTCGACACCGAACTGGCCGGCAATACCCCTGGGGAACGGCAACTCCTCGCGATCCGCGCCTTCAACGCCTTGCGGGCGGCGCAACCGGCGCCCTACGTCGCCGAAATGGTGGACCGGACGTCTGTCAATCTGCCGACGTTCTCCCACGACCTCTTCCCCTTGCACTACTTCGTCGCCCAGGCCCTGCTGTATCTGGACGAGCTCGACAAGGCCGACGACCTGTGCAGTCATCTGCTCCGGGAGACCAGAGGGAGGGGTCTGGAGCTGCTGGCCTCGTCCCTGCTGGTCTACCGGGCCGGGATTTCGCTCCGCAGGGGCGACATCGGCAAGGCCGCAGCGGCGGCGCGGGCCGCGTCCGAGGGACACTCCGCCGCCGGCGAACGGCCGTACACGATGACGATGGACACCATCAGGATCGACACCCTCCTCGAACAGGGCGACCTGGAGGCCGCCGAGCACATCGCCGGCGCCTACTCCACCGCGGATCCGACTGACGTCTCCTGGGAGTGGCCACGGTTCCTGATGAGCCTGGCAGCACTGCGTACGGCGCGGGGGGATGTCCGTGCGGGTCTGTCGCTGCTCCGTGAGTGCGGTCACCACTTCGATGCGGCGGGCACGGTCAATCCGGTCATCTGCCCCTGGCGTTCCCGCGCTGCCGCTGCCCAACTCGCCCTGGGCCGCCACGACGAGGCGCGAGCCTTGATCAAGCAGGAGCTCGATCTCGCGCGGCGCTGCCGGATCCCGCGGGCTCTCGGAGTGGCGCTCCTCGCCGCCGGAAGTATGGCCCGAGGAGCGCGAGGGCTGGAACACCTGGCTGAGGCAGTGAGCCTGCTGGAGCGCACGCCGGCTCACCTCGAACTCGCCCGCGCTCTGCATGAGTACGGTCCCGCGCTGCTCCGGCGCGACGACAAGCACGGTGCCCGTACAGCCCTGCGGCGCGGGCTGGACATCGCGGTCAGGTGCGGAGCTTCCTCGCTCGCGGGGCGCCTGCAGAAGCGGCTGTACGACGCAGGCGGCCGAGTCGGCAGCCGGGGGGCGTACGGCTGCTCCCTGACGGCCGGCGAAGAACGCGTCACCGCTCTGGCCGCCCAGGGATACAGCAACAAGCAGATCGCCGAGCGCCTCTTCGTGTCGTTGAGGACAGTGGAGACCCACCTCACCGGGGCCTACCGCAAGCTCCGCATCACCGGCAGGTCCGAACTCGTCGCCGTGCTGGGTGACATCTCGTCCCGTGGCCCAAAAGACCCCCACGCCGAGGGGTGACTCCGACAGGCCAGTGAGCGGCCGGCGCATGAAGGGGCCCCCGTGCTCCGGTACTCGTGGAGAGCCCGGGGAGCGCGGGGGCCGACTGCGAAGACTTCCGGCGGCTATCGTTCGTGCTCGGTCGTTTCCGAGCCGCCGGACGGGAAGCTCAGCACTGCACGCGGAGGACGTGGCCGTTCGGCCAGACCCCTGTGAACGTGAAGCAGTGATTCGTGTTGGCGTCGTCGACGTAGAGGGGTACCGAGTGACTTCCCGTGAAGTTCACGGTGACGGTGACTCCGGTGGCTTCCGCCGGGAAGTACGCCTCCCAGCCGGTCCCGACGGGCTTGGCGTGGTGACAGTAGTTCTTGCTCTCTATGCCGTCCGGGCCCTTCCAGGTGTAGCAGGTGTCGATGAAGTACCCCGAGTCGTTCGCGAACCGGATGTAGTTGTCCGAGCTCGCGGAGGCCGGCGGCGCCGTCATCACCGCGCCGGCCAGAGCAACTCCGAGGGCGGCGGCACCATATGCCGCCGATCGTTTCATCTTTCGCAGCCCAGCGTTCATCTTCTCGCTCCCGTAGTCGGCTCTAGCAGTCCTTCTTGGCGATACTCGGGCCGAACGTGGTGCCCTTGAGTTCGTAGCAGTGGCTGCGATTCAGGTCGGTGATCTGCGGCGACACGTTGCCTCCGGCGACCTGTCCGGCCACGGTCACTTCGACCCTGACACCCGTCGCATCCTCCGGTATTTCCACCCGCCAGTCCGTATTGATGGGCTTGGCGTAGTCGCACGAGTCGGGGGTCGTCGAGGACTGCCACTTGTAGCAGGTGTCGACCACGAACCATCCGTTGTTCGTGAACCCGATGTAATGGCCCGATCCGGCCGAAGCCGGCGGCGCAGTACACACCGCGCCGGCCAGGGCGATGACGAAGCCGGTGGCACTCCATGCCACCGACCGCTTCACATTCCGCATGGGATTGACCTTTCTGCAGGACCCGCTGGATCAGCGGCCGTTCAGCAGGGTGCCACCGCACTGCACGACGTCGGTGCCCACCCGCATGGCGCCCTTGAGGGGAATCTCCAGGCGCAGTCCGGTGATTTTCGCGACGCCGAACTTGCCGCCCTGGATGGTCACATCGGAGATACTGCGCTCCATGTCGTAGCCCATCTTGAGCATCCCCTTTTCGCCTTTCTTCACGGTGATCCTGATGTCACCGCTCTTGGCTTCGGCGGTGCTCTCGTTGTACTGCGCAGTGGCGCCCACCTTCAGCACGTCTTTGAGGGTTACATCAACGCTGCCGCCTACGTTCCACCCCCAGGTGAAGGTGTGGGTTCCGCCGATCGTCTGGTTGATTTCCCCTTCGCCCTGGCCGCAGTTTTCGATAGGACCGGTGCCCGTGCCGGTATTTTCCACGTCGAACCACTTGGTCACCTGGGTCGGGCTGCTGACGGTGGTCGTCACGCACGACACGGATCGGTCCTTGCACTGGTCCAGGGCGGACCGGACCTCGGCCTGTGAGTCGACCTTGTACCCGTTGTCGTACTCGACAGAAGGAGTTCCCTCGTTCACCCAGTTGTCCGTGTGACCATTCACCTCGGGGAAGGGAGCCGCGGACGCTGTCGATACGGCTGATGCGACTCCGGTCGTGAGCGCACCGGCGACGAGAGCTGTTCGGAACATCGAGACCACTGTTCTTTCCTCCTGTCCTGCGTTCAGCAGCCGGTTTCGAGCAGCGTCGGATTGAGGGCGCTGCCGCTGATTTCGAAGCAGTGGTTCCGGTCGGTGTCGGTCACCACGGCGCTGGCTTTGGCGGTGTAGCCGGGCCAGATACTCAGGTCGATCATGGCTCCCGTCGCATCCGCCGGGAAATAAGCCTTCCAGGAAGTCCCGACCGGCCGTGCGTTGTTGCAGTAGTTCTTGTTCTCGGCGGCGCGCCAGTTGAAGCAGGTGTTCGCGACGAAGCCGGCGTTGTGCGTGATCTGGATGTAGTTGTCGGTTCCTGCGTGTGCAGCAGGTGCCAGCGCCACGATTGAGAGGCACGTAACCCCCAACGTGACCAGACCGAGTAGGCCTTTCCGGCCATTGTTCACGGTGCCACTCTTCTCTCTGTGTCATGGAGGATCTGTCTGTACTGCAGCAGCGACGAGCATTTCTTTCCGTGCCTGCTTTTCATGCCGAAGCTCGCGCCGCGTCTTCGCCACGTTAGGCAGGGCAGGGGCGTTGACGTAAAGCGATGTGATGGAAGTCTTCGGTTCGCCGGGGAAGGGGGCTGCGGGCGACCACGAGAGTCTGCGGAAGGAACCACAGGATCAGCGGGCCGGTTCCCCCACGAGACGATCCAGGATTCAACCGTGTACCAACCTCGTTGACGACGCCGACGGTGCCGGCCTGCCAGAACGCCTCGGCGATGGGAGGGAGCAGCATTACCCGAAGCGCTTCCGTCGATATTCGAACATCGGCCAGAATGCCGTTTCCAGCCAAGTGGAAGGCCTCGGTGACGCATGCCCGATGACCACGAGACATCCCCATCTGACTCCGAACTCACCGCAGCCATCAGAGAGTTGGAGTCAGACGCCCCGGTGGACGAGCTGTACCGCCGGCACCGGTCCGCCGTTCTCGCGTACGCACTCGCCTGCTGCCGCGATCGGTACACGGCCGAAGACCTCGCCTCGGAAGCCTTTGCCCGCACACTCCAAGCGGTACGGTCCGGCGGTGGTCCGCAGGCCGCCTGGCGCCCGTACCTCCTCACCATCGTCCGCCGCACCGCCGCCGACTGGGCGGGCTCAGCTCGCCGCACCGAACTGTCACCCGACTTCGAGCAGTGGCTCGCCAACGTGCCCGACACCCCCGAGGCGGACAGCGGCGAGGAGCGAATACTCCGCCTGGAGGAGAACAGCCTTGTCCTACGGGCGTTCCGCTCATTGCCCGAGCGCTGGCAGACCGTCCTGTGGCACACCGCCGTCGAGGAGGAACCGGCCACGAAGATCGGCCCCCTTCTCGGCATCGGCGCGAGCGGTGTCGGCTCGCTTGCGTCCCGCGCCCGGGAAGGGCTGCGCGAGGCCTACCTGACGGCGTACGGAGAGACTGCCTCCGGCGCCGACGAGTGCCGGCGCTACAGCTCCCTGCTCGGCGCGGCCGTGCGCCGCACCGGCCGCCGTACGAACAAGGACCTCGACCGGCACCTTGCAGAGTGCGAGCGCTGTCGCGGCGCGCTCATCGAACTCACCGACCTCAACGAGCGGCTGGGCTCGGCGCTGCCGGCCGGGGTGCTGCTGTGGGGAGGCTCGGCGTATCTGGCGGCGCGGCTGGCGGAAGCGGGTGCGGGTGCCGGTGGTATGGCCATCGCACCCGGCGCACCACACGATGCCGTCCCCCTGGACGGCGGAGCGGGGTGGTGGGCCAGGGCGAAGGACGCCCCGATGTCCTCGGGCGCGGTCGCCGGGTCCGTTGTCGCCGCCATCGGGATCGCAGTCCTGGTTGCGCCGATGCCTTTCGGCGACGGCGGGAAGGGATCGAAGAGCGCGCCGCACGCGCAGGTGGCGGCGCGGCCGCCCGTCACGGTTTCCGGACACCCGCCGCCCGTCACGCTCACCGCCACGCCCTCCCGCACGGCGCCCCAGGCCGGGCAATCCGCCGCAGCGTCAGCTCCCGCGTCCTCAGAGTCGGCGCGGCCGTCGCCCACCGGGGCCGACCTCGGGGCCGTCAAATGGTCGGGCAGCCTGCGCAACGCGGGAGTCACTGCCATGTGCATCGAGCCGGGCGGCACGAGTGTCGTCCAGAACACGTGTGACGACGGTAAGGACCAGGTCTGGGAGACCTTTTCGTTCAAGGAGAACAAGGACTACACCTGGCTGCGCAATGCCGCCACCGGCGAGTGCATCGACTACCGCGGGGGCACGCAGGAGGTATCTGACAACGCCGCCAACGTGCGGATCAGGATGGGACTCTGCCGCGAAGCCGGCGACGGACAGCTGTTCCGCTTCGACCCGTGGTGGGGTGAGAGCGACGGCAGCTACCTGGTGCGCGCCGAACTCGAAGACGGCAAGCCCTGGAACCAGATGCAACTCGGCATGCTGGACTGGTACGAAGGGAACGACCCGCCGCCTGAGAAGGACGCCCCCGTTGTGCTCACGTACAACTACTACAACGCCCCACGGCTCCGCTACCGCGTCGACGTCAAGTGACTGACTGACGGCCAGGGCCCGTGCGACGCCAGCCGGCCGCATGGGCCCATTGAGCAAAGCATTGGCAAAGTGGCGGGATGGTTTCCGCCGGGCGCAGTCCTCCTTGTGACCGTCTGTACATACGACACACCCCGGGGGACCCGATGGTCCGAAGCGTCCTCGCGTACCACCTCCACCAGCGGCTCCACCAGCGCTTCAGTGATGCGGAGATCGGACAGCTCGTACGACACTGCAGAACGGCAGGCTTTCGGACCGTCGGGGTGCGTCACTGGCCCGCCGTTGTCGCCTGTTTCCACACTTCCTCCGTCAGCGTCACCGAATTCACCTTCAGCTGACCCTCTTCGGAATTCATTGCCGGCTCCGGAGAACGTCGGCCGGTAGGCCGGTGACGCCATGAGGGCCTTCACCCATGGCTGCCACCGGACTTGAGTGGAAGGTTCCTCAATGCACGTGCTCTTGGGTTCGCGGCCACCAAAGCAACCTCAGTCCGATACCGCTCTCATTCATGCGGTGCGCGAAGGACGAGTCGAACTCTTTGGGCATCTCTATCGGCGCCACTACGCCGCCGTGCAGGCGTACGCCTCCCAGTGCATGCCGGTTCAACTGCGTGCACACGACGTGACATCCCAAGTCTTCGGGCATCTGCTGCAACGGATGGTGTCCGGGGCGGGCTTCGTCGGACAACGCTACCCGGGCTGCCTGCGCCTCCAGTTACTGGGCAACGTTCGCACTACGGCGATCGCGAGCTGGCATCAGGAGCGCGAAGCGCTGTCGCCGGACTTCCGGGCCTGGGTCGCGGCGGGAGGCCGGTGGCCCTGGGGAGAGGACGGCCAGCTGGCTCTTGCGTTCCAGCGCCTCCCGGCCACCGCGCAGCGTCTGCTGTGGCACTCGGTGGTGGACGGGGACGATCCCGTGTTGACGGCGCGCATCACGGGGCTCGCCCCCGATGCGGTGCCGGACCGGTGCGACCAAGCCAGAAGCGCGCTGCGCCGGGCCCGTACGGACCTGTATCTCGAGCGGCTGGGCCGTCAGGACTGCAAGGAGGTGATCAAGCGGCTGGCCCTGCGGCCCGAGGCGTCGCCGACCGAGGAGGTCACGGAACATCTCGGCGTCTGTCCGGCCTGCTTGAGTGTCTACAAGGACGTGTCCCGGCTCGACGGACAGCTGGAAGCGCAGCTGCCCGTACGACTGCTGGGGTGGTGGACCGGTCAGGACTACCTGCGTGCGAAGGCGGCCATCCCGGTGCCCCTGGACGATCCGCCGTTCTTGACCAGGCTGACGGAGCGAGCCCCGGTCGAAGCCCCTGCGCAGCGCCCGCGCATGCGCCGGGACCCGGCCGCCGCCCCCCGCCACCGGAGAGGAATGGAGACGGCGTCGACGCAGGTTCTTCGCCGTTCCCGGGCCGCCGTCGCCGTCAGCGGCTTCCTGGCCGGTGTTGCGATGACCATGGTCACGCTGTCCTCTTGCGATGACCAGAACGGGGACAAGGTGCACCCGCCGGCTGCCTCCGGGACCTCGCCCGCGCCGGGCGGTCGGCCGGCGCCGCACACGCCGACACCCTCTGCGTCCGCGGCCGAAAACCTCGTCCGTGCCGATGCGTACACGTCCCAGCGCGAGACAACTGCCGGCTCCGGCCCCGGCACCCGAGTCCTGGGAAGCTCCTCGTTCCTGCGATACGACCGTGTCGACTTCTCCGGCGAGGGGGACACGCTCGCCCACGCCAGGCTCGCGGGGCCGGCAGGCGGCGGCGCCTGGATCGAGCTCAGGCTCGATACCCTCACCCGGTCACCGCTGGCGCGGATCACTCCAACCACCGACGGTTCTGTGGACGACATCTCGGTGCCGATCATGCCCGTCGACGGCCCGCACCGTGTCTACGTCGTCGCGCACTGCCCGATGACCGCCGAGCAGTGCGTCGAACTCCATGCATTCGGTACCGCGCCATCGCTGCGTGCGGCACCGCAGTGACCGTCAGGCCTCCGGCTTCGCGCCCGCGCAATCCGCGCACGTGCCGAAGATTTCCACCGTGTGCGCCACGTTCACATACCCGTGCTGCGACGCCACCGTCTCCGCCCACTGCTCCACCGCCGGGCCCTCCACCTCCACCGCCTTGCCGCAGACGCGGCACACCAGGTGGTGGTGATGGTCGTCCGTCGAGCAGCGGCGGTAGACGGACTCGCCGTCGGACGTGCGCAGTACATCCACCTCGCCCGCGTCCGCGAGCGACTGAAGGGTCCGGTAGACCGTGGTCAGGCCGACCGAGTCGCCGCGGTGCTTGAGCATGTCGTGCAGGTCCTGCGCGCTGCGGAACTCGTCCACCTCGTCGAGCGCCGCCGCCACCGCGGCGCGCTGCCGGGTCGACCGGCCTCGCACTGGGGCCGTGTTCCCGCCGGTTGGCGCCGTCACCACAGCTGCCTCCTCGCTTCGCCCGCACATCCGTCGGGCCATTCTGCCAGTCCCGCGATCAGACCTTGACGTCGTCGTCGGCCTGCCGGGTGCCCGGCAGGTCCGCCGTGCATTCCGCCGCGTCCGCCTCCAGTGTGCGTGCACGCCGCCGCGCCAGCGGTGTCGCCAGCGCGGTCAGTGCCACGAAGACCCCGATGGCCATCAGTACGATCGTCGCTCCTGGCGGCACGTCCTGGTAGTAGGAGGTGGTGGTTCCGGCCAGAGTTACGGCGACTCCGATAGCCACGGCCACCGTGAACGTCGCCTTGAAGGAGCGGGAGATCTGCTGGGCCGCGGCCACCGGGACCACCATCAGGGCGCTGACCAGCAGCAGCCCCACGACCCGCATCGCCACGCTCACCGTGACCGCCGCGGTGACGGCGATCAGCAGATTCAGCCAGCGCACCGGGAGGCCGGTCACCCGCGCGAACTCCTCGTCCTGGCTGACGGCGAACAGCTGCCGCCGCAGCCCCAGCGAGACGAGCACCACGAACGCGGCGAGCAGCGAGATCGCGGTGAGGTCCGCGTCGGAGACCGTGGACAGCGAGCCGAACAGGAACGAGCTGAGATTCGCCGTGGAGCCGGTGTCCGAGAGGTTGATCAGCAGGACACCGCCCGCCATACCGCCGTAGAAGAGCATCGCCAGCGCGATGTCGCCGCGTGTGCGCCCGTACGCCCGGATCAGCTCCATCGTGACCGCGCCGACGACCGAGACGACCGTCGCCATCCAGATCGGGTTGGTCGACAGCAGGAAGCCGAGGCCGACACCGGTCATCGCGACATGGCCGATGCCGTCGCCCATCAGCGCCTGCCGGCGCTGCACCAGGTAGATGCCGATGGCGGGGGCGGTGATGCCGACCAGCAGGGCGGCGATGAGCGCCCGCTGCATGAAAGCTGTCTCGAGGATTTCCATGATCAGGTCAGCAGTCCCGTGCGGAGCGGCTCGTCGGCCGCGTGCGGATGTACGTGGTCATGCCCCGGCAGGGCGTGCTGGCCCACAGCCTTCGGCGGCGGCCCGTCGTGGACCACGCAGCCGTCGCGCAGCACCACCGCGCGGTCGATGAGCGGCTCCAGCGCGCCCAGCTCGTGCAGGACGAGCAGGACCGTCGTACCCGCGGCGACCTGCTCGCGCAGTGTCCCGGCGAGGATCTCCTGGCTGACCAGGTCCACGCCCGCCATCGGCTCGTCCATGATCAGCAGTTCGGGGTCGGAGGCGAGCGCGCGGGCGATCAGCACCCGCTGGTGCTGGCCGCCGGACAGTGCGCTCACGGAGTCCTTGGCGCGGTCGGTGAGGCCGACGAGCTCGATGGCGCGCTGCACGGCGGCCCGGTCGGCCTTCGACAGCAGGCCCAGCTTGCTGCGTGAGAGACGTCCCGAGGAGACGACCTCGCGCACGGTCGCGGGCACGCCGCTCGCGGCGGTGGTGCGCTGCGGTACGTAACCGATGCGCGCCCAGGAGCGAAAGGCGCGCAGCTGTGTGCCGAACAGGGCGATCTCGCCGTCGGTGAGCGGCACTTGGCCGATCAGGGACCGTACGGCCGTGGACTTGCCCGAGCCGTTGGCGCCGAGCAGGGCGACGACTTCACCGCGCCGGACGGTGAGGTCGATGCCACGCAGCACGGGCCGTGAGCCGAGCGTGGCCCTGGCCCCGCGGACGGATATGACGGGCTCCATCGCTCGCGCCTCCGATACGTCGTATGTCACTTTGCGCCGAGCGCCTTCTGCAGCGCGGCAAGGTTGGATTGCATCACTTCGATGTAGTCGCGGCCCTGGGACTTGTCCGTGATCCCCTCAAGCGGATCGAGGACGTCCGTCTTCAGACCGGTGTCCTTGGCCAGGGTCTTGGCGGTCCTGTCGCTGGCGAGCGTCTCGAAGAAGACCGTGGTGACCTTGTCCTTCTTCGCGATGGTCTGGAGCTCCTTGATACGGGCGGGGCTGGGCTCTGACTCCGGGTCGACGCCCGCGATGCCCTCCTGGTCCAGGCCGTACCGCTCGGCGAGGTAGCCGAAGGCGGAGTGGGTGGTGATGAAGGTCTTGGTGGCAGTGGTCTTCAGGCCCTGCTGGTACGCGGTGTTCAGCGCGTTCAGCTTGGTGACCAGCGCGTCGGTGTTCTTCTTGTAGTCCGCGGCGTGGTCCGGGTCGGCCTTCTCCAGGGACGTGCCGACGCCCTTGGCGACCTCGGCGTACTTCACCGGGTCGAGCCAGATGTGCGGGTCGGCGCCCGCCTCGCCCTCGTGCTCGTCGTGGCCCGCCCCCTCCTCGCCCCCGTGGCTGTGGCCGCCCTCGGTGCCGTGGTGCTCCAGCTTGGTGAGGGTGGCGGCGTCGACCTTGTTCTTCGCCTCGGACTGGGCGATGGCCTTGTCGACGGCGGGCTGGACGCCCTTGAGGTAGAGGATGCAGCCCGCTTCGTTCAGCTGGGCGGTCTGGCGGGGCCCCAGCTCCAGGTCGTGCGGCTCGGCGCCCGGCTTGGTGAGGCTGGAGACGGTGACGTGGTCTTTGCCGATCTGCTGGGCCAGGTACTGCATGGGGTAGAACGACGCCACCACCTTGAGTTTGCCGTCGCTGCTCCTGCCGTCGGCGGCGCTGGAGGTGGAGCAGGCGGAGAGGGTCACGAGGCCCAGGACGACGGCTCCGGCGGCAGCGGTGGCGGGTATGAGGCGGCGTACGTTCATGACAGTCATTTTCAACAAACTTGGAAACGATTGTCAACAAAGCTTCTGGGGCTCCCCTGCCCCGAACCGATTTGATCCGGGGGGTGCGGCCGCCGGTAACCTGAAGCATTCGCCCGCCCGTCTCCCGACCACCACCCCTCACCGAGGCGCTTCGCGCCGCACCTGTTAATTCCCGTCGTCGTCGTAATGAAGAGAGCACCGTGGCCGCCGACAAGATCGACACCATCGTCAACCTGAGCAAGCGCCGTGGCTTTGTCTACCCGAGCAGCGAGATCTACGGCGGTCAGCGTGCCGCCTGGGACTACGGGCCGCTGGGTGTCGAGCTGAAGGAGAACCTCAAGCGCCAGTGGTGGCGCTACATGGTCACCTCGCGCGAGGACGTCGTCGGTATCGACTCGTCGGTGATCCTTGCCACCGAGGTCTGGGAGGCCTCCGGCCACGTCGCCACCTTCACCGACCCGCTCACCGAGTGCACCTCCTGTCACAAGCGGTTCCGCGCGGACCACCTGGAGGAGGCGTACGAGGAGAAGCACGGCCACGCCCCCGCGAACGGCCTCGCCGACCTCAACTGCCCCAACTGCGGCAACAAGGGCACCTTCACCGAGCCCAAGCAGTTCTCCGGCCTGCTCGCCACGCACCTCGGCCCGACCCAGGACTCCGGCTCCGTCGCCTATCTGCGCCCCGAGACCGCGCAGGGCATCTTCACCAACTTCGCGCAGGTGCAGCAGACTTCGCGCAGGAAGCCGCCGTTCGGCATCGCCCAGATGGGCAAGTCCTTCCGCAACGAGATCACTCCTGGCAACTTCATCTTCCGCACCCGCGAGTTCGAGCAGATGGAGATGGAGTTCTTCGTCAAGCCGGGCGAGGACGAGAAGTGGCAGGAATACTGGATGGAGCAGCGCTGGAACTGGTACACGGGCCTTGGTCTCCGTGAGGAGAACATGCGCTGGTACGAGCACCCGGCCGAGAAGCTCTCCCACTACTCCAAGCGCACCGCCGACATCGAGTACCGCTTCCAGTTCGGCGGCAGCGAGTGGGGCGAGCTCGAGGGCGTCGCCAACCGCACTGACTTCGACCTCTCCGCGCACTCCAAGGCGTCGGGCCACGACCTGTCGTACTTCGACCAGGAAGCCGGCGAGCGCTACACCCCGTACGTCATCGAGCCCGCCGCCGGTGTCGGCCGCTCCATGCTCGCCTTCCTCCTCGACGCGTACAACGAGGACGAGGCGCCCAACGCCAAGGGCGTGATGGAGAAGCGCGCCGTGATGCGCCTCGACCCGCGCCTCGCGCCCGTCAAGGTCGCCGTGCTGCCGCTGTCGCGCAACCCGCAGCTGTCCCCGAAGGCCAAGGGCCTCGCGGCCGACCTGCGCAAGCACTGGAACATCGAGTTCGACGACGCGGGCGCCATCGGCCGCCGCTACCGCCGCCAGGACGAGATCGGTACGCCGTTCTGCGTCACCGTCGACTTCGACACCCTCGACGACAACGCGGTGACCGTGCGCGAGCGCGACACCATGCAGCAGGAACGCGTCTCCCTGGACCAGATCCAGCAGTACCTGGGCAGCCGTCTGCTCGGCTGCTGATCGGGCCCTACACGCCACGCAGTACGACGAGGAGCCTCCGGTGTCACAGGCACCGGGGGCTCCGGCGTACCGCGAGCACCCCGCACAGTGCCGCGAGCGGCAGCTCCGCGCAGAGGGCCATTGCCATGGCCGCCGCCTGCTCGGCGCCCGGTGCGGAAGTGAGCAGATCGACGCAGGCGTCGGCCGCCAGCAGCAGCGCGGCCCCGGCCGCCGCCGCACGATGGCCGCCCCCGCCCCGTACCAGCCGGGTGCCCGCCGTCAGCAGACAGACGGCCTCCAGGGTGTCGAGAGCCACCCACGCCGCGGCCTGTCCGGGCGGCAGCGTGCCGGCGAGATACCCCATCCAGGGCAGCAGTGCGAGCCCGGCGCCGGTGAGCAGCCTGCCCTGCCACATGTGCGTCGGGGCAGGGGAGTTGAAGGTGAGGAGGGCCATGGAGTGTGTCCTTCACGGGTCACGGAACCCGGCTTTCGGGCTCGTGATCAACACTCCTGTCGCGGACCGTCACAGTCAGTAACACAGGTTTCCGGCCTGGGGTGGTGCCAGTTGCACCCCCGATACGGCAAGGGAGTTCATGGCGGCCGCGCCAACCCGCCGCATACGGTTGGATCATGACCATCCCGCCCCGGCTGCGCCGCACGCTCACACGGCTGCGGCGCGACCTCCTCTTCATCGCAACCGGGGTGCCGCTGCACCTCCTCACGGCACCGCTGTTCCTGTGGACCGTGACGCTGATCGTCAAGACCGTGGCAGGGACGTCCAGCTCGGCCCCGGCAGTCCTGCCCATCCCCCTGGCCCTCGTCGCCGTCGCCGGATTCGGCCTCACCGAGGCCCACCGGTGGCGCTACCGGGAGCTGTGCGGAGTGGAACTGTCCAGACTGCGTCGGGCCGTTCCGGGACGGCAGTTCGCCTACAACTGGCTTGTGGCCCCCTGCCTCGGCGTCCTCGAACTGCTCGTTCTCGTACTCCTGCTGGCGGGGACAGCGGCAAGCACGGTCTACGCGTGGATCATGCTGGTGTCGGTCGACTGGCGCTCCACCCACCAGGGCTACACCACCCAGGCCGCCTATGTGATGGCCGCGGGCCTCCTCGCGCTCGTCGCCGTTCCGCGGCTGGCCGGAGGGCTCGTACGGCTGGAGAACCGCATCGCCCCCGCCCTCCTCAGGGACAGCCGCGGCGAGGCACTGAAACGGCGCGTCGAAGACCTCACCGAAAGCCGCGCGGGGGCCGTGGACGCCGCCGACGCCGAGCGCCGCCGTATCGAACGCGACCTCCACGACGGCGCTCAGCAGCGCCTCGTGTCCCTCGCCCTCAACCTGGGGATCGCCAAGGTCACCCTCAAAGACCTGCCGCCCGAGGTGCGGCAGGTCATCGACGACGCACACCGCGAGGCCAAGGAATCGATCGAAGAACTCAACAACCTGGTACGCGGCCTGCATCCGGCCGTCCTCGACGAACTCGGCCTGGACGCCGCCCTGCCGGGACTTGCCGCCCGGGCACCGCTGCCCGTACGACTGCGGGCCGACCTGCCGGAGCGCGCCGCACCCGCCGTCGAAGCCGTCGCCTACTTCGTGGTCTCCGAAGCCCTCACCAATATCGCCAAGCACGCCCGGGCCACCAGGGCGGACGTGAGCGTCTCCCGGCTGGGAGAGATACTGCGGGTGGTCGTCGCCGACGACGGTGTGGGCGGCGCAGACTCCTCCCGCGGCACCGGCCTCACCGGACTCACCCAGCGGGTGGGCTCCGTCGACGGGACCTTCCGGATGAGCAGCCCCACCGGGGGCCCGACCGTCATGACCGTGGAGCTGCCGTGCGCGCTGTGATCGCCGAGGACTCGATTCTGCTCAGGATCGGCGTCGTCAAGATCCTCGAAATGGCCGGATTCGAGGTCGCCGCCGAAGTCGGCGACGCGGAGGGCCTGTTGGCCGCGGTCGCCGAACACCGCCCGGAACTCGCCGTCGTCGACGTCCGGATGCCGCCCGGCTTCACCGACGAAGGCGTACGGGCCGCGCTGCGGATCCGGGAACAGTGGCCGGACACTTCCGTACTGATGCTGTCGCAGTATGTCGAGGAGCGGTACGCGGCCGAGCTCATCGCCGCCAACACCAGCGGCATCGGATATCTCCTCAAACAACGTGTAGCGGACGTCGAGGAGTTCATCGACACGCTGCGCCGCGTCGCCGACGGAGGAACCGCCCTGGACCCGCAGGTCGTCGCCCAGCTTCTCGTGCGGCAGCGCAACAATCCGCTGGAGCGGCTCACCGAGCGGGAGCGGGACGTCCTGGCCCTCATGGCGGAGGGCCGGTCCAATGCCGGAATAGCCGGACGCCTCGTCGTCAGCGAGAGCGCCGTCGCCAAACACATCAACAGCATCCTGGCCAAACTCGACCTGCCGCGCGCCGATGCCGACCACCGCAGGGTGCTGGCGGTGCTGAGATTTCTGGAGGGCGGCGCCCGGCTTCCGAAGGGTGACGCCTGAGCCCGCGGTGAAGCCTGAGCAACAGAGCGGGAAGAATCTGCTGTTGATGTTGTTCGTGCTGCACACTGGGCGCAATCGTCACCAGGAGGACCGATGCCGTCCATGACCACAAGCAAGGTCAGCAGATGGGATCAGCACGGCCGTGAACACGTCGTGCACGTAGCGAAGTCGGGCATGCAGCGCACGCTGACCTGCGACACCTGCGGCTGGCGCAAGGGGGCACAGTTCCTGCCGTGGCTCAAGGCCGAGGAACACCTCGCCGAGGCGCACCAGGCGACGGTCGACCCGAGCGCCTGAGACCGGAGGCCGTCCGGCGGTCATGCCCCCGGCTCCGGATCCGCGACGCCCTCCATGGCGGCTGTCACGCCGGAAATTGTGGGCCCCACCCCTCCCGGCGCGGTACCGTCGCCTGCATGTACGCGTATCTCCCGATCTACGAGTGAGAGGGCGGCGGTCCACCCCCGCCCCCGTCTGACGATTCCCCAGTCACTTCTCACCACCAATGGGAGACCCCCATGGCCAAGAGCCGTAACAACCTCCTCGGCGTCGGCGGACAGCGAAAGAAGCTGTCCCGGGCCGACCAGCAGGGCAACGGTCCGGCGCGCAACGCCGACCGCAAGACCGCCGCCGAACAGAAGCAGGAGCTGGTGCGCAAGATGCGTGAGCGCGCCCAGGGCAGCAGCGGCGACGCGGAGGCGCCGCAGGACGAGCAGGCCTGATCACAGCCGTGGGCCCGGACCGCATGACGCGGTCCGGGCCCACGGGCGTGTACGGCCTCCCTCAGCTCACCGTGCGCGGCAGCCGCAGGCTCAGCAGCGCCGTCAGCGCGATCATCCCCAGCTGCACCAGCAGCGTGACGGTCAGCGCCTGACGCATCCCGCCCGAGCCGACCAGCGACAGGAACAGCGAGCCCAGGGTGGCCACGCCCAGTGCCAGGGCAGACTGCTGCGTCGTCACCATCACGCCGCTGCCCACTCCTGCCCGCTCCGCCGGTATTTCGGAGAGCACGATCCGGAAGATCACCGGCAGTTGGAGCCCCTGGCCGAACCCGGCCAGTGCGACGCCCGGCATCAGTTCCAGGAAGCCCAGGTCCGGCCAGTCGCGCCGGACGGTCAGTACCAGGAGCGCGATGCCCACGGCCTGGAGCACCGAGCCCGCCGTCACGATCCGGGTTCCGTACCGCACGACCAGCCGCGGACCGGCCAGCGAAGCCCCGAAGAAGGCCACCGCCATCGGCACCAGCGCCAGGCCGGAGGCGACCGCCCCCATTCCCAGGCCCTGCTGCAGCGCCACCGCGATCACGAACATGAAGCCGCCGAAGCCGATCGAGAACGGCAGCACCAGCGCGAGACCGCGTCGCAGCGAGAGCAGCCCGAACAGGCTCGGCGGCACCAGCGGCGTGCGCCCCTGCCGGTCGGCTTGCCGCTCCACCCGGTAGAAGGCGACCGCGGCGAGCGGGAACACCGCCAGCGCCACCCACGTCCACAGCGGCCAGCCCGCCGCACGCCCCTCGGTCAGCGGCGCCAGCAGCGTCAGCAGGGCGACGGCCAGCAGCAGCGTGCCGGGCACGTCGACGGGCGCGGGGTGCGCGGAGCGCGTATGGGGGACCGAGCGGGCCGCGAGCACCAGGCCGATCAGCACCACCGGCACGTTCACCAGAAAGACCGCCCGCCAGCCGCTGCTTGCGATGTCGGCTGCGACGAGCACGCCGCCCAGGATCTGCCCGGCGACCATGGAAAGGCCCGCGGTCGCTCCGTACAGGCTCATCGCCCGGGCCCTGCGCGGTCCGGCCGTCGCCGACTGGATGGTGGCGAGCACCTGGGGCAGCATCAGCGCGGCCGCGGCGCCCTGGGCCACCCTCGCGCCCACCAGCGTCCAGGCGTCCGGGGCGAGTCCGCAGGCCAGCGAGGTCAGTCCGAAGGCCGTCATGCCCACCAGGAAGAGCCGGCGGCGGCCGAGCATGTCCCCGAGGCGTCCGCCGAGGACGAGCAGCACGGCGTACGAGAGCCCGTAACCGGCGATCACCAGCTCGAGCAGTGCGGGGCCCGCGGCGAGATCGTGGTCGATGGTGGGCAGGGCGACATTGACGATGAAGAAGTCGATCAGCGGAAGTGCCGCGCCGAGCAGCAGGGTGAACAGGCCGAGCGGGCCGAGGGCCGGTTCGTTCGAGGTGCCGGTGGCGCGGACGGGGGTTGGGGGAAGGACACGGGTCTCACTCACGGCCTCGACGATCCTCGCCCGCACAGCCTGGTACCAGAGTCTCTTTATCCTGGTACAAGCAGTACCTGGCAATGGGCAGAGCCATTCGGCACCCTGGGGGTATGACCACGATGGCGCAGGAGACCGACGTACGACGGCATGAGCTCGCGGGCTTTCTGCGCAGCCGTCGCGAGCGCATCACCCCCGAGCAGGTCGGTCTGCCGCACGGCCGCCGTCGGCGCACCCCCGGTCTGCGCCGGGAGGAGGTCGCCCAGCTCTCCGCGGTCGGCGTCACCTGGTACACCTGGCTGGAGCAGGCCAGGGACATCCAGGTCTCCCCGCAGGTGCTCGACGCCATCGCCCGCGCCCTGCTCCTCGACGCGAGCGAACGCACCCACCTCTTCGCCCTGGCGGGCGCGGCCGATCCGGCGCCCGGCACACCGTGCCCGACCGTGACTCCGTCCCTGCGGAAGATGCTTGAGCAGCTGGAGCCGATCCCGGCCTGCATCCAGAACAGCCGGTACGACATCCTCGCCTACAACCGCACGTACGGCCGGTTGCTGTGCGACCTCGACGCGCTGCCGCCCGAGGACCGCAACTGCATGATCCTGGCCTTCACCAACGACGAATGGCGGGCCTCGGTGGCCGAACTCAGCGATGCCAAGGGGATGATGGCCGCCAAGTTCCGCGCGTCGATGGCCGGGCATCTCGCCGAGCCCGCCTGGAAGTCGCTGCTGGCGCGGCTGGAGAAGTCGCCGGAGTTCCGCGAGGTGTGGGCGCGGCACGAGGTGGTCGGCCAGGGCGGCAGGAACAAGCTCATCCGCAACGCCCATGTCGGGCTGCTGTACTTGGAGCACCACAACCTGTGGCTGGGGCCGAGCGCCGGGCCCCGGCTGATCACCTACGTACCCCTGGACGCCGAGAGCCGCGAGCGGCTGGAGAGGCTTCAGGCGCTGGCGCTCGCCGAGGTCTGAGCTCCCCTCTGCTCGTCCAGGCGTTCCGCCGTGCGCCGCGCCGTTCCCTGTGCCCAGGCGCCGCTCGTCAGCGCGCCGATCCCGAGGACGCCCAGCCCGCTCCCGGTGATGACCCACCAGGCGGGGCGGCTCGCCGCGACGAAGCCCTGCGCGTACGAGGTGGAGGCGACCCCCGCCGCGAGGACCGCCCCGATGACCGCGACGCCGAGGGTCTGGCCGATCTGGCGGCTCGTGGACGCCACGGCCGCGGCGACGCCGGCCTGGGCGCGGGGCATGCCGGAGACGGCGGTGTTGGTGATCGGCGCGTTCACGAAGCCGAAGCCGAGGCCGAACAGCACGTACCCGGTGAACAGCAGGGGAGCCGACGTCTCGGCCCGGAAGGCGGCGAAGAGCACCCCGCTCGCCGCCATCGCCGTGCCCGCGATCAACAGCGAAAGGCGCGGGCCCCGGCTGCCGACCAGCCGTCCCGACAGGGGCGCGCAGACGAAGGTCAGCGCCGCCATCGGCAGCATGTACAGACCCGCGTGCAGGGCGGACAGGCCGCGGATGTCCTGCAGATAGAGGGTGTTGACGAAGAGGAAGCCGCCGAGCGAGGCGAAGGCGCACACCGCTATGACCGTGGCCCCGCTGAACGGCGCGCTGCGGAAGAAGCGCAGATCGATCAGGGGCTCGCGCTGCCTTGGCTCCCACAGCAGCAGTCCTGTGAGGGCGAGGGCGGCGACCGCGGCGAAGGCGAGGTCCGTCTCGATGATCGCGTACGTGAGCGAGCCGAGCAGCGCGATGACCAGGAGCTGCCCAACGGGATCGGGGCGGCGCGGTTTCGGGGCGCGGGACTCCGGAACGTAACGCCAGGTCAGCAGCAGCGCGGCAAGGCCGACGGGCAGATTGACCCAGAAGACCGAGCGCCAGCCGACGCCGTCCACGAGCACCCCGCCGACCAGCGGCCCCGCGGCCATCGAGATGCCGACGACACCGCCCCACACCCCGATGGCGCGGGCGCGCTCGCGCGGGTCGGTGAAGGTGTTGGTGATGATCGACATCGCGACCGGATTGAGCATGGAGCCGCCGACGGCCTGGACCATACGGAAGGCGACCAGCGAGGGAAGGTTCGGGGCGAGGGAGCAGAGCAGCGAGCCGAGCGTGAACAGGACCAGCCCGGCCTGGAAGACGCGGCGGCGGCCGATCCGGTCGGCGGTCGAGCCGGAGAGCATCAGCAGCGAGGCGAGGACCAGGGTGTACGCGTCGATCGTCCACTGCATTCCGGCGACGGAGGCGCCCAGCTCCTGGCGGATGGAGGGCAGTGCGACATTGAGGATGGTGTTGTCGAGGCTGACGATCAGCAGGCTCATACAGCAGATCGCCAGCACGAGCAGGCGCCGTCGGTGTGTGAGCTCGGACATATGAGGATAGTACGGCTAACTAACGAGTCCCTTCGTACGCGACAATGGACGAATGACCACGCTTGCCCCGTCCCCCTCGATGCTCACGATCGGCCCGCACGCCGTACAGCCCCCGGTGGTGCTCGCGCCGATGGCGGGCATCACCAACGCGCCCTTCCGCACGCTGTGCCGCGAGTTTTCCGGTGGCAAGGGGCTGTTCGTCAGCGAGATGATCACGACGCGGGCGCTGGTCGAGCGCAATGAGAAGACGATGCAGCTCATCCACTTCGACGAGACCGAGACGCCGCGCTCGATCCAGCTGTACGGAGTGGATCCGGTGACCGTCGGCAAGGCGGTCCGCATGATCGTGGACGAGGAACTGGCCGACCACATCGACCTGAACTTCGGCTGCCCGGTCCCGAAGGTGACCCGCAAGGGCGGCGGTTCCGCGCTTCCGTACAAGCGGCCGCTGCTGCGCGCGATCCTGAACGAGGCCGTGTCCAACGCCGGGGCGCTTCCCGTGACCATGAAGATGCGCAAGGGGATCGACGACGATCACCTCACCTTCCTGGACGCGGGCCGGATCGCCGTCGACGAGGGCGTGACGGCGATCGCGCTGCACGGGCGCACGGCGGCGCAGCACTACGGCGGTACGGCGGACTGGGACGCGATCGCCCGGCTGAAGGAGCACGTCCCGGAGATCCCCGTCCTCGGCAACGGCGACATCTGGTCGGCGGACGACGCGCTGCGGATGGTGCGCGAGACCGGCTGCGACGGTGTGGTCGTGGGACGCGGATGCCTGGGGCGGCCGTGGCTGTTCGGCGACCTGGTGGCGGCGTTCGAGGGTACCGGGACCCGGGGCGGAGCCCCTGATGGATACCGCGCGACGCCGACGCTGAAGGAGGTCGCGGTCATCATGCGGCGGCATGCGGAGCTGCTGGGGGAGTGGATCGGCGACGAGGCGCGCGGGGTGATCGACTTCCGTAAGCACGTGGCCTGGTATCTGAAGGGCTTCGCGGTGGGCTCCGAGATGCGCAAGAAACTGGCGATCACGTCCTCGCTGGCGGAGCTGGACGAGCTGCTGGGTGAGCTGGACCTGGACCAGGCGTGGCCGGTGGGGGCGGACGGGCCCCGGGGGCGTACGTCGGGGAACGACCGGGTTGTCCTGCCGGACGGGTGGCTGAAGGACCCGTACGACTGCGCCGGGATCAGCGCGGAGGCGGAACTGGACACGTCCGGCGGCTGACGGTGCGCCGGGTCGGCCCGGGCGGACCGCCGGCTCCGCCCCGGAACCAGCGCCTCAATCGCCGGCGGGGCTGGAAAGATCCCCCGCGTGGCGTGAAAGCGGCGCCGTGTCCGAGGAGTTGCTCACGCTGAACGTCACGCTGCCCGCCACATAGCGGTCGTCCGTCCACTCGATCGGCCGTCCCGTCGCCGTGCACGTCAGATGGCGTTGGCGCAGCAGCGGGCTGCCCCGGCGGACCCGGAGCATCCGGGCGTCCACGCTGCCCGCCGCCACCGCGTCGATCAGGTGCTCGCCGTAGTGGGCGACTATGCCGTGGTGTTCGGCGATGCTGTTCATGATCGAGACGCAGTCCTCGGGCAGTTCCTCCACCGCCGGCGCCACCCACTCCGCGAACGCCGTGCGCTCCAGCATCGCCGGTTCGCCGTCGAGCAGCCGCAGGCGCAGCACGTACAGAATCGGGGAACCGGCGGGTACGGAGAGCCGGGAGGCCTCCGTCGGGGTGGCCGGGCGGCGGGCGCGGGTCAGGATGCGGCCGGCCGCTTCGTAGCCCATGCCCTGCGCCCACTGCGCGAAGCTGTTCAACTCCGCGAAGCTGTGGCGGCGTTCGTGGCGCAGCACGATTCTGCGCGCACCCTGCCGGGAGCCGATCAGGCCCTCGGACGCCAGCACGGCGACCGCCTGCCGCACCGTTCCGCGGGAGGCGGACCATCGGTCGGCGAGGTCGCTCTCGGACGGGAGCTGCGCCCCGACCGGGTACTCGCCGCCGAGAATCGACCGCCGCAGCGCCTCAGCGATCTCCAGATAACGCGCCGTGCCCACGCGAACGCCCTCCGTGCCCCGAACTGTGCGCAGTCGGTTGCGCTGTGTTCCGCTTTCCCGCCCACCCTAACCGCGCCGGAGCGCGACTGTCCTCCTTCCTGGTGTCCCGGCCCTGACCGGCCAGGGCGCGGAGTTGGTCTTCCGTAAGACGATCCACCACGGCCATGTCCCGTTCATGATCCGGACAGCTGCTCCGGGCGAACTGAATCCAGCTTGTTCAGACAAGTGCCATTCACCTCGTCTCTGGGAGAGACCGTGTTCAGACGCTTTGGCCTCAGCGCTGCCGCACTGCTCGGCGCCGCCGCGCTCACCACCCTCACCGCCTGTGGCGCCGCACCCGACGGCGCTGCCGCCGGCGGCAAGGTGGGGGCGGGCGCCAGTGCCTCGGCCGCCGACTTCGGCGGAATGAAGGCGCTCGTCGCAGCCGCCGAGAAGGAGGGCAGGCTCAATGTCATCGCCCTTCCCGCGGACTGGGCGAACTACGGCGAACTGATCAAGGCCTTCGAGGCCAAGTACAAGATCAAGGTCAACAGCGAGAACCCGGACGCCTCCAGCGCCGACGAGATCGCCGCGGTCAAGGCCCGCAAGGGCCAGAAGCGCGCTCCCGACGTCCTCGACCTGGGCATCGCCTTCGCCCGCAGCGGCGCGGCCGAGGGCCTGTTCGCCCCGTACAAGGTCGAGGCCTTCGACAAGATCGCCGACGACCAGAAGGACCCGGAGGCCCGCTGGTACAACGACTACGGCGGCTATGTCTCCATTGGCTGCGACGCCAAGCGGATCAAGAACTGCCCGGGGACCTTCGCCGATCTGCTCAAGCCCGAGTACAAGGGCAAGGTCGCGCTGAACGGCAACCCGACCAAGTCCGGCTCCGCCTTCGGCGGCGTGTACGCGGCCGCGCTCGCCAACAAGGGCTCGTTCGCCGACATCCAGCCCGGCATCGACTTCTTCGCGAAGCTGCGCAAGAGCGGCAACTTCATCCCCGTCGAGTCCACCCCGGCCACGGTCGAGAAGGGCGAGACCCCGATCAGCATCGACTGGGACTACCTGAACGCCGGTTACGCCGACCAGTTCCGCGGCAAGGGCGTCGACTGGAAGGTCTCGGTCCCCAGCGACGGCGTCTACGCGCAGTACTACTCGCAGGCCATCAACAAGCAGGCCCCCAACCCCGCCGCCGCGCGCCTGTGGATGGAGTTCCTCTACAGCACCGAGGGCCAGAACCTCTGGCTGAAGGGCTACGCACGTCCGGTACTGCTGCCCGGCATGACCGCAGACGGCAGCGCGGACAAGGGCTTCGTCGCCAAGCTCCCCAAGGTCGAGGGCACACCGAAGTTCCCCGCCTCCGCCGAGCTCGACAAGGCCAAGGCCACCCTCGCCGAGAACTGGGACAAGGCCCTCTCCTGATGCCCGTACCCTCCTCGTCGCCCAGCGGGCCCGCCGGCGGAATCCGCCGCCGGCGGCGCGGGCCGCGCACCTGGCTCGCGACGCTCCCGCTGCTCCTCTTCACGGGCGTGTGCTTCGGCCTGCCCGTCGCCGCCCTGCTGCAGGGCGCGGTCACCCGCACCGACCAGGCCACCGGCGCCACTTCAGTGACCGGTGAGCATCTCCAGCGCTCACTGCAGGGCCCCTATCTCGGCTCGCTCATCGGCAGCGTCCAGCTCTCCGCGCTCACCGCGGTCATCGGATCGGTGGCGGGCGTGTTCATCGCGCAGGCCATCGTCACTTCCCGCAGGCAGTGGCTGCGCAGCGCCGCCCTCACCGCCTCCGGGGTACTGGCCAACTTCGGCGGTGTGCCCCTGGCGTTCGCGTTCATCGCGACCGCGGGCATCTCCGGTGTGGTCACCCAGCTCGCGGACCTGGAGAGCCTCGGCTGGAACCTCTACTCCTTCACCGGACTCGCCGTCGTCTACCTCTACTTCCTGACCCCGCTGATGGTGCTCGTGATCATCCCGGCGCTGGACGGACTGCGTCCCCAGTGGCGCGAGGCCGCGCAGAACACCGGGGCCACCGGAGGGCAGTTCTGGCGCCTGGTGGGACTGCCCGTCCTCGCGCCCTCGTTGCTGGGCGGATTCGTCCTGCTCTTCGGCAGCGCTTTCGCCGCCCATGCCACCGCCGCCGCTCTGGTCGGCGGCTCCGTACCGCTGGTCACCCTCAAGATCGCGGACGCGCTGTCCGGCAATGTGCTGGTCGGCCAGGAGAACGTGGCGCTCGCCCTCAGCCTCGACATGATCGTGATCGCCGGTCTCGTCATGGCGGTCTACCTTCCCCTCCAGCGACGGAGCGCCCGATGGCTGCGATGACGCCCACCGCCGAGACCCTGCCCGCACTCGCGGTACGGAAGGGGAGCCGCAGGCCGCGCGTCTGGCGCGGACTCGTACTCGGCCTCGCCGGGCTCTACTTCCTGGTGCCGCTGGTCGCGTCCTTCGTCTTCACCGTGCACACCCCCGGCCAGGGCTTCTCACTCGAGGCGTACACCGGGATCCTCTCCGCCGAGGGCTTCACCGACAGTCTGCTGCTCTCGCTCGGACTTGCCGCTGCCACCATCGCGCTCGTCCTGGTGCTGGCGGTGCCCGCGCTGGTCGCCGTACGGCTGGGAGCGCCCAGGCTGCGGCCCGTCGTCGAAGTGGTGTGCATGCTGCCGCTGGTGGTGCCGCCGATCGCGCTGGTCACCGGAATCAGCACGGTCCTGCGCTGGGGCCCGGACCATCTGTCCCGCACCCCGCTCTACCAGACGTTCATCGCGGTCCAGGACGAGAACTTCCCGCTCGTCCTCGTCTTCGCGTACACGGTGCTGGCTCTGCCGTTCGTCTACCGCTCCCTCGACGCGGGGCTGCGCGCGATCGACGTGCCGACACTGGTCGAGGCGGCCCGCAACTGCGGGGCGAGCTGGCCCCACGTCATCCTGCGGGTCATCCTGCCCAATCTGCGCACCTCGCTCGCCGGAGCCGCCTTCCTCACCCTGGCCCTGGTGCTCGGCGAGTTCACGGTGGCCGCGCTGCTCGGCTTCCAGCCCTTCGCGGTGTGGATCGTCACCGTCTCCGGCGCACAGGCACGGATGTCTGTGGCCGTCTCCATCCTCAGTCTTCTGATCACCTGGGCGCTGCTGCTGCTCCTCTCCCGCGCGGGGAACGGCACCCGGACCGCGAACGCCGCAGCCGCCGCCCCTTCCACCAGCAAGGACTAGCCATGCCGGAAACAGCAACAGCCGTCGTGGAACGGGCCGAGGGGTCCGCCACCACCACCGGCGCCCGGGTCGAATTCCGCGGCCTGCGCCGGGCCTTCGGCTCCACGGTCGCCCTCGACGGGCTCGACCTGACCGTCGAGCCGGGCGAACTGATCGCCCTGCTCGGCCCCTCGGGCTGCGGAAAGACCACCGCCCTGCGTGTCGTCGCGGGCTTCGAACACCCCGACGCGGGCGAGGTCCTGGTCGACGGCGAGGACATCACGCGGGTTCCGGCAAACCGCCGGGACGCGGGCATGGTCTTCCAGTCGTACAGCCTCTTCCCCAACCTCAGCGCCCGCGACAACGTCGCCTTCGGCCTGCGCGTACGCAAGGTGCCCGCCGCCACGCGCAACGCCCGCGCAGCCGAACTCCTCGCCCTCGTCGGCCTGCCCGAGCACGGCGACCGCTACCCCCACCAGATGTCCGGCGGCCAGCAGCAGCGCGTCGCCCTGGCCCGCGCCCTGGCGCTTGAGCCGCGCGTGCTGCTGCTGGACGAGCCGCTGTCCGCGCTGGACGCCAAGGTGCGCCTGAGCCTGCGCGAGGAGATCCGGCGCCTGCAGCTCTCCCTGGGCATCACCACGATCTTCGTGACGCACGACCAGGAGGAGGCCCTGTCCATGGCGGACCGGGTCGCCGTCCTGAACGCCGGAAAGCTCGAGCAGTGCGCGGCCCCCGCCGAGTTGTACGAGCGGCCCGCGACCGCGTTCGTGGCCGAGTTCGTCGGGACCATGAACCGGCTGCCCGGCCGGATGGCGGACGACGGACTCGTCGAGGCGGCGGGCGGCAGGCTGCCCGTGGACGGGGACGCACCGCAGACGACCGAGGTCGAGGTGCTCGTACGCCCCGAGAACGTCACCGTCGCGGCCGACCCGCGGGGCGAGGCCACCGTCGTCTCGGCATCCTTCCTCGGCTCGGTCACCAGGGTGCTGCTCGACCTGCCGGACGGCAGCTCGGTCAAGGCCGATCTGCCCTCGCGGGACGCGGGAGCGCTGACTCCCGGCGTACGTGCTGCGGTCGGTCTGGCGCAGCGGCCCGTCCTCGTCGTCCCGGCGGCGCGGTGAACCTGCCTGCCGCCGTCCTCTTCGACATGGACGGCACGCTCGTCGACACCGAGGTGCTGTGGTGGGAGGCGACCGAGGAGGTCGCCGCCTCGCTCGGCCACCGGCTGACGGACGCGGACGCTCCCGAGGTCGTCGGCCGCGCCGTGGAGGACACGGCCGCTCATCTGATACGGGTCGCAGGAGGTGATGACCCGGACCGGATGGCCCTGAGTGCCACCGCGGTGGCGGCGGCGCTGACCACCGGTTTCCACGGGCGGGTGGAGGCCGGGGCCCCGCTGCGGCCCGGCGTACGGCGCTTGCTGGCCGAACTGGAGCAGCGTCGGGTGCCGTTTGCTCTTGTGAGCGCGTCGCCCCGGATCGTCGTCGACTCGGTGGTCGCGGGCGCGCTGGCCGATGTGCCGTTTTCCTTCACGATCTCGGCCGACGACACCGTACGGACCAAGCCGCATCCCGATCCGTACCGGGCGGCCGCCGAGCGTTTCGGTGCTGCTCCCGGGGCCTGTGTGGCCGTGGAGGACTCTCCGGACGGAAGTGCGTCCGCGCAGGCCGCGGGATGCCCGGTGCTGGTGGTGCCGTCGTTGCTGCCGGTACCCGCGTCCCGGGGACGGGTCTTCGCCGAGAGCCTGGAGGACGTGGATCTTGCGCTGCTCAGCCGGTGTGTTTCGTCCTGAGAGCCGGTGTGTTGCGGCCCGGGACAGGGGTCCGGATGATGGGACGGAAGGCTCTTCGGCCGCGTGATTCTCGCCACCCCTGATAAGGGGTACGCTCAGATGAGCGATTCTGAATGGATCCACCTCCCGAAGGGTGGCACGGAGTGCCACCCTTCGGATGTTCAAGTCTTGAACTCAACCGCAGCATTGGGTGCTCATTCGAGCGGCGAAGGTCTGTTTTGAGTCAAGCCCTCTTCGGAGGGTGAAAGGTTTTCTACTCGCCAGTTACTTTCGATCTGGTGGCGGACGTGTGGTTACAGCCGCATGACGGGCAAGTGGACGTACCCAGGCGCCTTCGATCTGGGTATGTTCCTCGCCGTCAGGGCAGCCACCGAGTCCTCGAGGAGTCGAGACCCGTGTCGGAAAATAAAGATCAGAAGTTCGTCTACGACTTCACCGAGGGGAACAGGGACCTCAAGGACCTGCTTGGCGGCAAGGGCGCGAACCTCGCTGAGATGACCAACCTCGGGTTGCCTGTCCCTCCGGGCTTCACGATCACCACCGAGGCGTGCAAGGTCTACCTCGAGAGCGGCCAGGAGCCCTCGGCGCTGCGCGACGAGGTGAGCGCCCATCTCGACGCCCTCGAGCAGTCGATGGGCAAGAAGCTCGGCCAGGCCGACAACCCCCTTCTCGTATCCGTACGTTCGGGCGCGAAGTTCTCCATGCCGGGCATGATGGACACCGTCCTCAACATCGGCCTCTCCGACGCGTCGGTGGTCGGGCTCGCCAAGCAGTCCGGTGACGAGCGCTTCGCCTGGGACTCCTACCGCCGCCTGATCCAGATGTTCGGCAAGACCGTCCTCGGCGTCGACGGCGAACTCTTCGAGGAAGCGCTCGACGAGGCCAAGGCCGCCAAGAAGGTCACCGTCGACACCGACCTCGACGCCGCCGACCTCAAGAAGCTGGTCAAGCAGTTCAAGAAGACCGTCGCCCGCGAGGCCGGCCGGGACTTCCCGCAGGACCCGCGCGAGCAGATGGATCTCGCGATCCGCTCGGTCTTCGAGTCCTGGAACACCGACCGCGCCAAGCTCTACCGCCGCCAGGAGCGCATCCCCGGCGACCTCGGCACGGCCGTCAACATCTGCTCCATGGTCTTCGGCAACCTCGGCCCCGACTCGGGCACCGGCGTCGCCTTCACCCGTGACCCCGCCAGCGGCCACCAGGGCGTCTACGGCGACTACCTGCAGAACGCGCAGGGCGAGGACGTCGTCGCGGGTATCCGCAACACCGTGCCGCTCGCCGAGCTGGAGACGATCGACAAGAAGTCGTACGACCAGCTGATGCAGATCATGGAGACCCTCGAAACGCACTACAAGGACCTGTGCGACATCGAGTTCACCATCGAGCGCGGCCAGCTGTGGATGCTGCAGACCCGGGTCGGCAAGCGGACCGCGGGCGCGGCCTTCCGTATCGCCACCCAGCTCGTGGACCAGGGCCTGATCGACGAGGCCGAGGCGCTGCAGCGCGTCAACGGCGCGCAGCTCGCCCAGCTGATGTTCCCGCGCTTCGACGAGGACGCGAAGGCGGACCTGCTCGGCCGCGGTATCGCCGCCTCCCCGGGTGCGGCCGTCGGCAAGGCCGTCTTCGACTCGTACACCGCGGTCAAGTGGTCGCGCTCCGGCGAGAAGGTCATCCTGATCCGCCGCGAGACCAACCCCGACGACCTCGACGGAATGATCGCCGCCGAGGGCATTCTGACCAGCCGTGGTGGCAAGACCTCGCACGCCGCCGTCGTCGCACGCGGTATGGGCAAGACCTGTGTCTGCGGCGCCGAGGACCTCGAGGTCGACACCAAGCGCCGCCGGATGACGGTCAACGGCACCCTCGTCGAGGAGGGCGACGTCGTCTCCATCGACGGCTCCACCGGCAAGGTCTACCTCGGTGAGGTGCCGGTCGTGCCCTCCCCGGTCGTCGAGTACTTCGAGGGCCGGATGCACGCGGGCGCCGACGACGCCGACGAGCTGGTCGCCGCCGTGCACCGGATCATGGCCTACGCGGACCGCGTGCGCCGTCTTCGCGTACGGGCCAACGCCGACAACGCCGAGGACGCGCTGCGCGCACGGCGCTTCGGCGCGCAGGGCATCGGCCTGTGCCGCACCGAGCACATGTTCCTCGGCGAGCGCCGCGAGATGGTCGAGCGGCTGATCCTCGCCGACACGGACGACGAGCGCGAGCAGGCGCTGGGTGCCCTGCTGCCGCTGCAGAAGAAGGACTTCGTCGAGCTCTTCGAGGCGATGGACGGACTGCCCGTCACCGTGCGGCTGCTGGACCCGCCGCTGCACGAGTTCCTACCGGACATCACCGAGCTGTCGGTACGCGTCGCCCTCGCCGAGTCCCGCAAGGACGCCAACGAGAACGACCTGCGGCTGCTGCAGGCCGTGCACAAGCTGCACGAGCAGAACCCGATGCTGGGCCTGCGCGGGGTACGCCTCGGCCTGGTCATCCCCGGTCTCTTCGCCATGCAGGTACGGGCGATCGCCGAGGCCGCGGCCGAGCGCAAGAACGCCAAGGGCGACCCTCGCCCGGAGATCATGATCCCGCTCGTGGGCACCGTCCAGGAGTTGGAGATCGTCCGCGAGGAGGCCGACCAGGTCATCGCCGAGGTGGAGGCCGCCACCGGCACCAACCTCAAACTGACCATCGGCACGATGATCGAGCTGCCGCGCGCCGCTCTGACCGCCGGTCAGATCGCCGAGGCCGCGCAGTTCTTCTCCTTCGGCACGAACGACCTCACCCAGACGGTGTGGGGCTTCTCCCGCGACGACGTCGAGGCGAGCTTCTTCACCGCGTACCTGGAGAAGGGCATCTTCGGGGTCTCCCCGTTCGAGACGATCGACAGGGACGGCGTCGGCTCGCTCGTACGCAGCGCCGTCGAGGCCGGTCGCGCCACCCGCCCCGACCTGAAGCTGGGCGTGTGCGGTGAGCACGGCGGCGACCCGGAGTCGGTGCACTTCTTCCACGAGGTGGGCCTCGACTACGTGTCCTGCTCGCCCTTCCGGATCCCGGTGGCGCGCCTGGAGGCCGGCCGCGCGGCGGCCGAGTCGAAGGGCAGCGACTCCCGATAGGACGCCGGAGCCGTCACCGGTCTGCTGGGGGCCTCGGCCCCCGGGAGATCGGTAACCCTCACCCTCACCGACCCGGTGGCGGCTCCGGAACACAGAAGCGGAAGAGGCGGGCGCCTGTGCGGGGCGTCCGCCTCTTCCGCTTATTTCACGCTTGCCGGAAAGTCCATGTTGAATTCCGGACCGTTACCATGAATCGAATTTTTGCCATTTACTGCGCAAACAACGGGCGGAGCGCGGCCTGTGGATCCCCATCCACAGGCCGCGCCCCATTACCCGTGCCGGACAGGGAGCCGCAACCCTCTGTCGCCCGCCGCCGGACGCGCAAAGCCCCCCACGGTCTTCGCTGCGTCCATCGGAGACAGAAGATTTCCTGCCCGACGTCGTACAGCCTTTCGGTTGGCACCCAACCCTCGCGAGGCGTTTCAACTGTGGCTGAAACACCGTGGTAACGTCCTGTGATTGCATGCATACTCAGTGGTGGGGGCGATTGCGGATGCAACAAGTGGGGGTTCAGTGCTGCGTATCCATTTCACTGGGGATGACCTAGCCAGAGTTCGGATGGCGGCCAGACCGGATGTTCTGTGGGAAACGATTCTTAGCTTTCATCGATTGAGGGAGCGCCGGCGCGCGCTGATGTTCGGCGAATGGCGTGCGGAAACCCGGGTCCGGCTGAGTGGTGAAACACGCCTGCTGGCCGCGCTGGTTCCGCCGCGGGGCTATTTCCCCGACTTTCTGACGCCCCCCGAGGGCGCCGGCGGGCTGGAGGCGGGCCTGGAAGCCCTGCGGGCCACCCCGCCCGCCCGGCTGCACTCCGAACTCGCCCTGGCGGCCGCGGGACGGGCCACCACGCCCGTGCTGCCGGGCCGGCTCTCCGCCCTCGCCGAGGGCAGACCCGAGGCGCTCGCCGGTCTCGTCGGCGCGCTGCGCAGCTACCACCGGGCCGCCATCGAACCGTACTGGCCGCACATCCAGGCGACGGTCGAGGCGGACCGCGCGGTGCGCGGCCGCGCGCTGCTGGACGGCGGCGCCGGAGAACTGCTCGCCTCACTGCCGCCGGTGCTGCGCTGGCGGGCGCCGGTTCTGGAGGCCGACTATCCCGCGGAGCGCGAACTGCATCTGGACGGGAGGGGGTTGCTGCTCCAGCCGTCGTTCTTCTGCCGCGGCACCCCGGTGGTATACCGCGACACCGGGCTCCCGCCGGTGCTCGTCTACCCCGCCGCCCACAGCTGCGCGCCGGCCTTCGGCGAGTCGGGCGACCCCTCGCTCGGCAAGCTCGTCGGCCACACCCGCTCGGTCGTCCTGCAGGCGATCCGCTACGGCTGTACGACAAGTGAACTCGCCCGCAGGGCAGGGGTGTCGCTCGCCTCCGCCAGCCAGCACGCGGCGGTCCTGCGCGAGGCGGGCCTGGTGGTGACACTGCGCCACGGCAATGCCGTCCTGCACACGGTCACCCCGCTGGGCGCCGCCCTTCTCAGGGGCGGCGCCACAGCGGAGGCCGCGGGCTGATCCGGCCTGATCCAGACGACAGGCCCTAGGCCCGGAAGGGGCCCGTCACCTCGTACGTGATGCCGTCCGACGAGGAGCCGCTCGTACCGCGCTGGCTGGAGAAGTACAGCCGCGTGCCGTCGGGGGAGAAGGCCGGTCCGGTGATCTCGGACGAGGACTGGCCGTTGATCCGCAGGAACACCGCCACCACGTCGTCGGGCGTGATGACGCAGATCTCCATGTTGCCGCCGTCCTCGGCCACGAAGAGATCGCCGGAGGACGAGCCGGTGACGTTGTCCACGCCGGTCAGCGGGGCGCCGCCGCCGACCACCAGCGAGTCGTCGTAGGCCAGCTCGTAGGTGCTGCTCGCGAGGTTGAGCTGCCAGACCCGGTTGTCGCCCTTGGTGGTGAACCAGACGGTGTCATTGGCGTAGTGGCAGCCCTCGCCGCCGTTGAAGTGCTTGGCGCCGGAGACCTGGGTACGGGTCGTGGTCGGCGAGCCGTCCGGGTCGGGCACGTTCTGCCAGCTGAAGGAGCCGGAGGTGCCGGAGCCCGCGACGAGCACCTGGAGGGTGCCGGAGGCGAGGTTGCCCCAGGTGGTGGGGATGAACCGGTACAGGCAGCCGTTGGACTCGTCCTCGGTCAGGTAGACGACCTTGCGCACCGGGTCGGCGGCAGCGGCCTCGTGCTTGAACCTGCCCATCGCGGAGCGGCGCACGGCGGCGTTCACGCCGTACGGGTCGGTCTCGTAGACGTATCCGAGGCTGACCTCCTCGCACGAGAGCCAGGTGTTCCACGGTGTCTTGCCGCCGGCGCAGTTCTGGCGGGTGTCGGAGAGGATTCTGTAGGCACCGGTGATCGCGCCGGCCGAGGAGAACCTGACCGCGCTCGCGCCGCCCGAGGGGTTGATTTCCGAGTTGGAGACATAGATCCAGCCCGAGCCGTCGGTGAAACAGGCGCCGCCGTCGGGGGCGTTGTGCCAGGTGTACGAGGTCGAGCCGACCCGCTGGCCGGACCGGGCGATCACCCTGCTGCTGAACCCGCTGGGCAGCTGGATGCCGTTGGCGTCCGCCGCGCCGAGAGCCCCGTAGGGACCGGGGCCCGGCTGGGCGGGAGCCGCGTAGGCGGCGCCCCGCATCAGCGTGCCGCCGAAGGCGGCGGCGGATGTGCCGATGACCGCTCCGCGCAGGAAATTGCGACGTTCCACTGTCACTCCAGGTGAGGGTGGTGACCGCCCCGGGACGTCGGCCGACGACCCGGGGTAGCGCGCTACCGGAACCTAGGAGTGCTGAATTGACAGCACGTCAACACATGGTGACGTAGAGCGGTCCAGTCACCGAGCCCTGACCGTGATCGCCACGGCTCCGCCGCCGGACGCGGTCTCAGGACGTGAGGGACGCGAGGCCCTCGTACGTCACACCGGTGAGCTGCTCGGAGGCGACCCACAGCCGCTCACCCGTCGCGTCGTTCTTCGACCACTTGAGCCGCCACGACGGCGCGGGCGCACCGCGCCAGCCGAGCAGCCGCGGCCCGGTGAAGGAGTCGGGCCGCACACCGGGCGCGGTGGCCGCGTACAGCGTCGGCAGCGCGCCCGACTCGGCGGACTGCGCGAAGAGCCGGTTGCCGACAGCCATGAACTGCTCCTTCGCCTTCTTGCCCTCCATCCGCGCCCCCGCGGTCTGCAGGTTGGTGTTCGAGTAGCCGGGGTGGGCGGCGGCAGCGACGATCCCGGAGCCTGCCGCCGCGAGCCGCCTGGCCAGCTCGTGCACGAAGAGCAGGTTCGCCGTCTTGGTGCGGGAGTAGGCGGTCCACGGGCTGTAGCGGCGCTCGCTGTTGAGATCGCCCATGTCGACGCCTGCCATGGCGTGCATGAAGCTGGACACGCTCACCACCCGCGCACCCGGCGCCTTCAGCAGCTTCGGCAGCAGCAGTCCGGTCAGCGCGAAGTGCCCGAGGTGGTTGACGCCGAACTGCCTCTCGAAGCCGTCGGCCGTCTTCCCGTACGGAAGGGCCATCACGCCCGCGTTGTTGATGAGCAGATCGAGGCTGTCGTACGGGTAGCGGGCCGCGAACTCCCGTACCGAGGAGAGGTCCGCCAGATCCAGCGGGCTGAACTCCACGTTCGCGCCCGGCACCCGGCCCGCGATGTGAGCCTCGGCCTCCTTGCCGCGTGCCTCGCTGCGGCAGGCGAGAATCACCCGCGCGCCGCGGCGGGCCAGCTCCCGTGCCGTGATGAGTCCGATGCCGCTGTTGGCCCCGGTGACGACGGCGGTGCGCCCGTCCTGGTCCGGTATGTCGCTCGCGTTCCAGCCCGACATGGCTGAACTCCTCAATAGGGAAACTGGGTTGAGTTCAGCCTATGAACGAACGGGCCCGGGAGCCACAGTCGGCGCCCAGATCTGATCCGGCTGCCCCTCCCGCGTCAGCGGATGTCAGGCAAGGCAGCGGGCATGGCTCACCCCACGCGCACCTCGTACGCCGTCACCGACACCGCATCGTCGTCCAGACAGCGGCCCGTCCGCAGGTCGAAGCGCTGCTTGAGCAGCGGCGACGCGACGAAGGGGCCGGCGGCCGCCGAGCCGAGCAGGCCGCGTGAGAGGACCTGGGCGCCGGTGAAGGGGTCCCGGTTGTCGATGGCGTAGAGCGCGCCCTCGCGGTCCACGAACACCGCCGCCTGGGTGCCGTCGGGCAGGAGAGCCGCGACACCGCGGCCCGGCGTCAGCAGGGACAGCGCGCACAGTGCGAACCACTCCTGGCCCACACGGAGTCGGACCTGCGTTTGCGTCTTCTCGGGGGCGATCGTCATCGGGCGGCAGTACCTTCCAGGGCTTCCAGCGGACGGATGGACAGCAGCGGCAGATCAGGCTTGACCTGGTCGCGCTCGGGCACGAACTTCACCGTCGGGTCCGGGATGTCGGGCGCGTTGACGAAGGAGACGAAACGGCGCAGCCTCTCCGGGTCGTTGATGGTCTCGGACCACTCGTCGCGGTAGTTCGCGACATGGTCCGCCATCAGTGACTCCAGCTCGGCGCAGATGCCCAGCGCGTCATGGACCACCACGTCCCGTACGTGATCGAGGCCGCCCTCGATCCGCTCCAGCCAGGTCGAGGTGCGCTCAAGACGGTCCGCGGTACGGATGTAGAACATCAGGAACCGGTCGATCAGCCGGACCAGTTCGGCGTCGGAGAGATCCTGGGCGAGCAGATCGGCGTGGCGCGGAGTCGCGCCGCCATTGCCGCCCACGTACAGATTCCAGCCGTTGGCCGTGGCGATGACGCCGAAGTCCTTGCTCTGCGCCTCCGCGCACTCGCGCTGGCAGCCGGAGACCGCGGACTTGAGCTTGTGCGGGGAGCGCAGGCCCCGGTAGCGCAGCTCCAGGTCGATGGCCATCTTGACCGAGTCCTGTACGCCGTAGCGGCACCAGGTCTGCCCCACACAGGACTTCACGGTGCGCAGCGCCTTGCCGTACGCATGCCCCGACTCGAAGCCCGCGTCGACCAGCCGGGCCCAGATCTGCGGCAGCTGGTCCACCCGGGCGCCGAACATGTCGATCCGCTGGCCGCCCGTGATCTTCGTGTAGAGGCCGTAGTCGCGGGCCACCTCGCCGATCACGATCAGCTTCTCGGGGGTGATCTCACCGCCGGGGATGCGCGGCACGATCGAGTACGAGCCGTTCTTCTGCATATTGGCGAGGAAGTGGTCGTTGGTGTCCTGGAGTGCGGCCTGCTCGCCGTCCAGCACATAGCCGCCCGCGCCGATCGTCGGGGCCAGCGAGGCGATGATCGAGGCGACGGCCGGCTTGCAGATCTCGCAGCCGTTGCCGCCGCGGGCCGCCTCCCGGCCATGCCGGTCCAGGATCTCCTGGTACGAGGTGAGGCGCAGCGTGTGCACGATCTCGTACAGCTCCTGGCGGCTCTGCCCGAAGCAGCCGCACAGGCCCTTGTCGACCTCGACGCCCGATGCCTCCAGCTCGGCGTTGACCAGCTGGCCGAGCACCTTGACGCAACTGCCGCAGCCCGTCCCGGCCTTGGTGCACTTCTTCACCTCGGGCACGGTGGTGCAGGAGTGCTCGGTGACCGCGCCGCGGATGGTGCCCTTGGTGACGTTGTGGCAGGAGCAGATGACCGCGTCGTCGGGCAGCGCGGAGGGGCCGAGCGCCGCCGGGGCGCCGATCCCCGCGGGCATCACGAGCTGCTCGGGCGCTACCGGCGGGACGGAGCCGGTGAGCGGGCGCAGCATGCCGTACGCGTCGGCGTCGCCGACCAGTACGCCGCCGAGGAGCTCGCCCTCGCTGCCGATCACCAGCTTCTTGTAGACCCCGGAGCGGGAGTCGGAGTACACGACGTCCAGGCAGCCGTCCGCCGCGCCGTGCGCGTCGCCGAAGGAGGCCACGTCCACGCCGAGGAGCTTGAGCTTGGTGGACATGTCGGCGCCGGTGAAGCTGCGGGCTTCCTCGGTGATCGTGGCCGCCGCCGTCTCGGCCATCTCGTAGCCGGGCGCGACCAGTCCGTACACCCGGCCGTCCGACGCCAGCGCGCACTCGCCGATCGCGAACACGGCGGGGTCGGAGGTACGGCACTGCTCGTCGACCACGATGCCGCCGCGCTCGCCGATCGCGAGACCCGCATCACGGCCGAGCTGGTCCCGGGGCCGCACACCCGCCGAGAAGACGACGAGATCGGTGTCCAGGACCGAACCGTCCGACAGGGCCATGCCGTTCACGGCGCCCGCCTCGTCGACGGTGATCTCCTGTGTGCCGGTGCCCGTGTGGACGGTCAGCCCCATGCGCTCGATGGTGCGCAGCAGCGCGGCGCCGCCGCCGTCGTCGACCTGTACCGGCATCAGCCGGGGTGCGAACTCCACGATGTGCGTCTTGAGCCCGAGTCCCTTGAGCGCGCCGGCCGCCTCCAGACCGAGCAGTCCGCCGCCGACGACCGCGCCCGTGCGGGCCGTCTTGGCGTACTCCTCGATCGCCAGCAGATCCTCGATCGTGCGGTAGACGAAACAGCCCTCGGCGTCCTTGTTCGGCACCGGCGGCACGAAGGGGTACGAGCCGGTGGCAAGGACGAGCGTGTCGTACGTGAAGGTGCGACCGGCGCGCGAGGTGACCGTGCGCGCGTCCCTGTCGATCGTCTCGGCCGGGTCGTCCAGATGCAGCTCGATACCGTGCCGCTCTATGAAGTCGCCCTCGACGAGGGAGAGTTCGTCGGGCGTACGGCCGGAGAAGTACGAGGTCAGCTGAACCCGGTCGTAGGCGGCGCGAGGCTCCTCGCACAGCACGACGATCCGCGCCCGCCCGGCCACGCCGCGCTCGGTGAGTGCCTCCAGGAATCGCTGGCCGACCATGCCATGGCCGACGACCACGATCGTGGGAGTCGTGGGGGTGGTCATAGCGGGCATGTCAGAGGCCTCCATCATTGGTGAGCAGGTGGAGCAGGGGGACCGTCTCCGGCAGGGCCTCGTCGCCCTCCCAGGCCCGGGCGAGCGCGCCGACCGCGGCGAGATCGCCGAGCAGCACCCCGCCGACGAGCCGGTCCCCGCGGACGACGACCTTGCGATAGGCGCCGCGGGTGGCGTCGGCGAGCTGGACGACGTCGTCCCCGGGGCGCGGGGTCGGGTCGCCGAACGCGGCGAGATCGAGTGCGCCGGGACCGCTCAGGGTCAGCCGGGTCAGTGCGCGGGTGCCCGTGTAGCGGGCGGGCTTCCCGGTGAGCAGGCAGGCCAGCACATCGGCCTGTTCGAGGGCCGGACCCGCGAGTCCGTACACCCGTCCCTCGTGCTCGGCACAGTCGCCGACGGCGTGGATGTACGGGTCGGAGGTGCGCAGCTCGTCGTCGACGACGATGCCCTTGCCGACGTCGAGCCCGGCGTCCTGGGCGAGCTTGGTCCGCGGGCGGACCCCGCAGGCGAGGACGACGAGCTCCGCGTCCAGGACATATCCGTCGGCGAGCTCGACATCCGTGCCGCGCAGTCCGCGCACCCGGCACTCGGTGTGGACCTCGACGCCCATCGCTTCGAGGTGCGCGCGGACCAACTGCGAGGCGGAAACGTCCAGTTGGCGCTCCATGAGGTGCTCGCCCTGCTGGGCCAGCACGACCTTCGCGCCGCGCTCGGCCAGCGCCCGCGCCGCGGAGACACCGAGCAGCCCGCCGCCGACGACGACGGCCCGGATCCCGGGACGTACAGCGGCGGACAGGGCCGCGCAGTCATCGAGCGTACGGAACGGATGCACGCCGTCCGGGAGCCCCTGGGTGATCCCGCGCAGCGCGGGCAGCACGGGGTTCGAGCCGGTCGCGAGGACCAGCCGGTCGTACGGCACCGGAGTCCCGTCCTCGCAGAGCACCAGCCGGCGCTCCCGGTCGATGGCACTTGCCCGCACGCCCTGGCGCACCGGTACGGCGGGCAGGGCGATCACCTCCGGGGCGTAGCGCCCCGCCAGCACTTCCGCGAGCAGCAGGCGGTTGTACGGGGCGTGCGGCTCCTCACCGATCACGGTGACGGGCGCGCCGACGGCGACGAGCTGCCGCGCGAGCCGCGCGCCTGCCGTCCCGCTGCCGATCACCACGGTTCCAGATGCCATACCCGCAGCGTGCGGGGTCGGTGTTACCTCGCAGGTGCGGGGCTGTTTCCCGGGGGGAACGCTGCGCTCAGCGCGGCGGGGTGGGGGGTGTGAGGGGTTGGGGTACCGGGGGCGCTGCCCGGGACCCCCCGCGCCTCAAACTCCCCCAGACTTCGTCCGGGGGGACCCCCACGGGGCTGAATGTGCGGCTGGGCCACGCATTCAGCCCGTCCGGCGTTTGAGGACACGCGCGAAGCGCGTACGGGGTCTGGGGCGGAGCCCCAGTTCGGGAAGGGGCGGGTAGGGGAACGAGCCCGCCGCAGGCGGTAAGGTTGCCGTCTCCACACGACGTGGACCTACCAAGGAGGTGAGACCCATTACCGCTGTCGCAGTCCGGGTGCTCTCATCTCAGGGACCCGCGGTCCCTCCCGCATAGGTGACCGCCCCTCCCGAGCGCGCCCTTCGGTTTCCCGAAAGGCTCCCATGCCGGTTTCACCGTCATCTCTGACTCCTTCCGCCATCGTGACCCGGCTTCGCGCCGCCGGCTGCGTCTTCGCCGAGGACGAGGCGGAACTGATCCTCTCCACCGCACCGACGCCGTCCGATCTCGCCTCCATGGTGGACCGGCGCATTGCCGGACTGCCCCTTGAACATGTCCTCGGCTGGGCCGAGTTCTGCGGTCTGCGAGTGGCCGTGGACCCCCAGGTCTTCGTACCGCGCCGCCGTACCGAATTCCTCGTCCGCCAGGCCGTGGCCCTCGCCCGCCCCGGGGCCGTCGTCGTCGACCTGTGCTGCGGATCCGCCGCGGTGGGTGTCGCGCTGGCCGCGGCGCTGGGGCAGGTCGAGTTGTACGCGGCCGACGTCGACCCCGTCGCGGTGCGGTGCGCCCGGCGCAATGTCGGGGCCGCCGGCGGCCGGGTGTACGAGGGCGACCTGTTCGGGGCACTGCCCGCCGCGCTGCGGGGCCGTATCGATGTGCTGGCCGCCAACGTGCCCTACGTACCGACCGAAGAGGTGGGACTGCTGCCCTCGGAGGCCCGCGAACACGAGCCGCTGGTCGCGCTCGACGGCGGCGCGGACGGGCTCGACGTCCTGCGGCGGGTCGCGGCCGATGCGCCGCGGTGGCTGGCGCCGGGCGGTTGTCTGCTGGTGGAGACGAGCGAGCGTCAGGCGCCCCTCGCCGTTGAGGCCTTCAGCGGCAGCGGGCTGATCCCGACGGTGGCTGTTTCCGAGGAGTTGTACGCCACGGTGGTGATCGGATCGAGGCCCACCGGGCCGTCGGCTTGATCGGCGCCCCCGGAACCTCAGACGTCGCTCAACTCTCCCGGGATCGATGGACGCCACACGCATCACGTCCGTAGGGTCGCGGGCATGCCCGACATATCGCTGACCACGCTCGTCTTCCTCTGCCTCGCCGCCGCTGCGGCCGGCTGGATCGACGCGGTGGTCGGCGGTGGCGGGCTGTTGCTTCTGCCCGCCATGCTGCTCGGCCTGCCCCATGTGCAGACCGCGCAGATCCTCGGCACCAACAAGGCCGTGGCCATCGTCGGCACGTCGGGCGCCGCGATCACCTATGTGCGCAAGGCCCCCGTAGAGGTCAAGACCGCGGTAGGGATCGGGCTCGCCGCGCTCGCGGGCTCGATGGGCGGCGCGTTCTTCGCGGCCGGGATCAGCAGCGACGTACTGAGGCCCGTGATCATGGTGGTACTGCTCGGCGTCGCCGCCTTTGTGATGCTGCGCCCCGCCTTCGGCACCGCCACCGACGCCGAGCGGCGGACCGTCACCCGCACCCGTACGATCGCCGCGATCGTGCTCGTCGGCGGCGGGATCGGCTTCTACGACGGGCTCGTCGGGCCCGGCACCGGCACCTTCCTGGTGCTCGCGCTCACCGCCGTACTCCATCTCGACCTGGTGACCGCGTCCGCCACCGCCAAGATCGTCAATATCTGCACGAACGGCGGGGCCCTGGCGATGTTCGCCTACCAGGGCACGGTGATGTGGCAACTGGCCGCGGTGATGGCGGTGTTCAACCTGGCGGGCGGCATGCTCGGCGCGCGGATGGCACTGCGCAAGGGCAGCGAGTTCGTCCGCGGAGTGCTGCTCGTCGTGGTCTTCTCGCTGGTCGCGAAGCTCGCCTTCGACCAGTGGACGGCCTGAGCCGCCGTTCTTCCGGTGGACGGCCTAGACCTTCGTCTTCGGCTCGCGCACCCCGATGAGATGCGCGAAGGCCACCACATTGCCCTTGTAGCCGGTCTTCTCGGTGAAGCCGCCCCCGCAGGTGATCACCCTCAGCTCGGCCCGGTCCTTGGGCCCGTACACCTTCTCGTCGGGGAACGAGCCCGCGTCGTACACCTCGATCGCGTCGATCGTGAAGACCGCCGTGCGGCCGTCCGTGCGGGTCACCTCGATCCGGTGGCCCTTCTTCAGCGCGCCCAGGCTGTAGAAGACCGACCGACCGCGTGCGTTGTCGACGTGTCCGGCGACGATCGCGGTGCCCTTGGCGCCCGGGGTGGTGCCGTCCCGCCACCAGCCTGCGAGGTTGCGGTCGGCGGCGGGCGGCACCTCCAGGCTGCCGTCCCTGGCGAGGCCCAGCGGCATGACCGGGGCGTCGACGCGTATCTCGGGTATGCGAAGGCGTACGGGCACGGACGGCGGCAGCGGGTCGGCGGCTGCGTCCGTGTGGTAGTCGGGACCGGCCGCGAAGGCCTCCGCGGCGGAGGGGACCGGCGGGGCCACATCAATGGAGCCGTTCTGGACCAGCCACACGCCGGCGCAGACGGCGACGGCTATGGCCCAGCCCTTGCCCCTGCCCGTGGCGCTCATCGGTCCTCCGGAACATCTCGCCCGCTCCCGGCAGGCTCGGGGCCTGCCGGGAGCGGGGACACGGCGGTACCGGAACGGTGGAAACCGCTCCGTCAGCTGCCCTGCGCGCCGCTCGCCCGGCGGCGCAGGAGCACGGTCCCGCCGACGGCGGCCGCGGCCAGAATGGCCGCGCCCGCCGCGATCTTGGTGGTGTCGGGGCCCACGCTGCCTCCGACGCCGGTGTTCACATGACCACTCGGCCAGCCGTGGTGCTCTACGGTCACGTCGCCCGAGGCCTGTCGGCCGTTCTTGCAGCTCACCGTGATGGCGTAGGTCCCCGCATGGGTGTGCCCGGGAATCGTGAACTGACCGACCGCGACCTCCTTGTGCGTCCCGGGCGCCAGACGGAACTCGCCGGCGCCCAGAGCGCGCGCGTCGCCGACACCATGGCCGCCGGGGCCGCAGGCGGTGGTGCTCACGGTGATGACGGCGCCCGGGTTGGCGATGGACGGGAAGACCTCCAGCGTGCCGAAGTCCCAGGCGTACGCCGGGTGGACGCCGAGTCCTATCGCGGCGGCCGCCAGCGCGGTACTGGCCAGCAGGCGGGCGGTGGTGCGCATGGTGATCCTCCGAGAAGCGCGGTGGTGCGAGGTGCTCGTTCTTCTCTCAGAGGTAAGGCGCAGCCCGTCGCGCCCGCCTGCTGATGGGGAATCAGATTTGTGTGTCCGGCTCGGCGTGTCGCGCTGGACAGGATGCGTTGCCGCAGGTCATCGCGGGTGATGGGCAATCAGATGCCGGACGCGCTGAACGGGTGACGCCGCGCGCGGCGAGGCCCGGTGCGGGGGTTATTCGGCGGGCTCGGCGGACTCCGCGGCGAAGCCGGTGGTGTCGAGGTCGAAGTCGAACGGCGCGGGTACGTGCAGCGGCTTTCCGAAGGACACCGTGGTGCGGGACCGGTACCCCTGCGGGGAGGGGTCCCAGAACGCGGCGATCTCCTCGGCCTGCATGTCGAGGATCAAATACACCGGCACCTGCCTGCCGTACGCCTCCAGCTTGTCCTGCCAGTCGGCGTCCTTGGTGGAGACCGACGTGAGTTCGGCGACGAGGGACAGCGCTTCTCCGTCGGCGTGGCGGCCGTCGGCATCGAACGCGGCTTCGTCGGCGACGTGGAGATCGGGTCCGAAGGCGCGCTCGGAATGAGAGAAGCTGAAGAGAAACGGAGCCGTGTCCGCGTCGTGCCCGTCGGGGGCATGGGCTTCGAGCTGTCGACGGAGCAGTTTCATCGGCTTCTTGTAGCGAAGCTTGGACCACGGCGACACGACGATCTTCCCCCGGATGAGCTCGGCCTTGTAGCCGTCAGGTGTGTCCAGTTCCTCCACGGTCCGGAGCAGGCTCTCGAAGTCTCCGGAACACGGTGCGTCTATCGGTGTCGGCCGTTCCATCATGGTCGTCACGGTAGTCCTCCGAGTGCTCGTACGCAGGGCTGTGAGAGCTCCAACGGTAGTGACGCGCTGCCGCGACGACCGGGCTACGGCAGGGGCTCACCCGTTCGAGTTAACCCAACGTGACCCTGGGATCCGCTTGACCTCAACCAACCTTGACGTACGAGTCTCCTCGGCATGGACCTCACAACGCCCGAAAACGGCGCACCTCTCAGGCTTGCCGTCATCCTCTCCAGCAACCGCGAAGGCCGCTTCGGCCCCGTCATCGCCGACTGGTTTCTCTCCCGCACCGCCGGGCGCGACGACTTCGCCGCCGACCTGATCGATCTCGCCGACTTGGACCTGCCGACCGCTCTCTCCTACCAGCCCGGCCCGGCCGCGCGGGCCGCGCTCGCGAAGGTCTCGCCAAAGCTGTCCGCCGCCGATGCCTTTGTCGTCCTCACTCCCGAGTACAACCACTCCTTCCCCGCCGCACTCAAGAGCCTGATCGACTGGCACTTCGCCCAGTGGCAGGCCAAACCCGTCGGCTTCGTCTCGTACGGCGGAATCTCCGGGGGCCTGCGCGCCGTCGAGCAACTGCGTCAGGTCTTCGCCGAGATGCACGCCGTCACCGTCCGGGACACGGTCTCCTTCCACAACGCGGCCACGCACTTCGACGGCGAGGGACGGCACAAGGACCCCGCGGCCTGCGATGCGGCGGCCAAGGCGATGCTCGACCAGCTTGCGTGGTGGGGGAACGCGCTGCGCACGGCCAAGTCGGCGCACCCGTACGGACAAGCGTGAAAGGGGCTGCCGGGACGGTGTGTGTCAGCCGTGCGTACGGTGGTCTGACCGAGTGGCCCTTGGACCCGAAGGAGATAGTCGGTGGCCCAGGCACTGACCGTACTCACCGTACTGACCACGACCGACAGCGCTGAGAAGGCCGAGCGGCTCGCGCGGGGCGTGGTGGAGGCGAGGCTGGCGGCGTGCGCGCAGATCTCCGCGCCCGTCACCTCCGTCTTCCGCTGGAAGAACGCCATCGAGACCGCGGAGGAGTGGCAGGTCCTCTTCAAGACGACCGAGGCCTGCTATCCGGCGCTGGAGGCGCATCTGATCGCGGCACACGACTACGAGACGCCGGAGATCATCGCGACGCCGGTGGTGGGCGGCGGCGCGGCGTATCTCGCGTGGATTGACGCGGAGACCGTGGCGCCGTGAGAGGACCGGGCTTCGGGGAGGGCTCCGGGGAGGAGCTTCCGTTCTTCGTCTACGGCACGCTGCGTCCGGGCGAGAGAAACCACGATCTGTTTCTGCACGGCCGCACCGCCGCCGAGGAGCCCGCGGTGCTCGCGGACGCGGTGCTGTACGAAGGCCCCGGCTATCCCTACGCCCTGCTCGAACCCGGTGGGGGCACGGTCGCGGGCGCGGTGGTGACGGCGGCGCCGGGGGAGTACGGGGAACTGCTCGCCGTACTCGACCGGCTGGAGGAGTGCGTCGCGCCGGGCCACCCGCGCAATCTGTACGAGCGGGTGGCCCGCGAGGTCCGGCGCCCGGACGGCACGGCCGTACGGGCCTGGGTGTACGTCGCGGCGCCGGGCGAGGCCCGGATACTGCGGGCGACGGGCACGCCGATCCCGGGCGGCGACTGGACGGGCCGCCTGCCCGGCTAGGGCGTGTTTGAGAAGTTTCGCCTGCCCCGCGGGCGGACGGCGCTACTTCTCAAACACGCCCTGGCCCTACAGCTCCCCGGCCGCGACCCGCTCCACCCGGACCGCGCACACCTTGAACTCGGGCATCCGCGAGGTCGGGTCGAGCGCCGGATTCGTCACCGAGTTGACCCGGCCCTCGCCGGGCCAGTGGAACGGCATGAAGACGGTGTCGTCCCGTATCCCGGTGGTGATCCGCGCGGGCCCGACGGCCCGCCCGCGCCGGGACACGACGGCGAGTGGCTCGCCCTCGACGGCCCCCAGCCGTTCGGCGAGCAGCGGGTGCAGCTCGACGAAGGGCCCCGGGGCGGCGGCGTTGAGCTCGTCGACCCGCCGGGTCTGCGCCCCGGACTGATACTGCGAGACGACGCGGCCGGTGGTGAGCAGGACGGGATACGCCTCGTCGGTCTCCTCGGCGGCGGCACGATGCGCGACGGCGATGAACCGGGCGCGCCCGTCGTCCGTTGCGAACCGATCGAGGAAGAGGCGCGGCGTACCGGGGTGCGGGCTACCGGCGGGCCGGCTACCGGGGTGCGGGCCGGTATCCGGGGCCGCGTCCTGTGCCGGGCAGGGCCAGAAGACCCCATTCTCCTCCGCGATCCTCCGGTACGTGATGCCCGAGTAGTCCGCCGGGCCGCCCGCCGACGCCCTGCGCAGTTCCTCGAAGACCTCCTCCGGGGACGACGGGAAGCCCTTCTCATGGCCCAGCAGGGACGCCAGGCCGCCCAGGACCTCCAGGTCGCTCCGTACTCCCGGCGGTGGCGAGACCGCACGGCGGCGCAGCAGGACCCGGCCCTCCAGGTTGGTCGTCGTGCCCGACTCCTCCGCCCACTGGGTGACCGGCAGCACCACGTCCGCCAGCGCCGCCGTCTCGGACAGCACCACGTCCGCGACCGCGAGGAAGTCCAGCGAGCGCAGCCGCTCCTCCACATGCCCGGCGCGCGGCGCCGACACCACCGGGTTCGAGCCCATCAGCAGCAGCGACTTGATGTCCCCGCCGAGCGCGTCGAGGAGTTCGTACGCACTGCGCCCCGGGCCCGGGAGTGTGTCGGGCTCCACACCCCATACCCGGGCGACATGGGCCCGCGCCGCGGGGTCGTCCAGTTTGCGATAGCCCGGCAACTGGTCGGCCTTCTGGCCGTGTTCGCGGCCGCCCTGCCCGTTGCCCTGGCCCGTCAGGCAGCCGTAGCCGGACAGCGGCCGCCCCGCCCGGCCCGTCGCCAGACACAGGTTGATCCAGGCGCTGACCGTGTCCGTGCCCTTGGACTGCTGCTCGGGCCCGCGCGCCGTCAGCACCATCCCGGACTCGGCGTCGCAGAACATCCGTACGGCGTCCCGCAGTTGGGGAACACCCACGCCCGTGATCCGCTCGACCAGCTCGGGCCAGTGCGCCATCGCCGCCGCCCTGGCCTCCTCCCAGCCGCTCGTACGCTCCGCGATGAAATCCTCGTCCGTACGCCCCTCCGCCACCGCCACATGCAGCAGCCCCAGCGCGAGCGCCAGATCCGTCCCGGGCCGGGGCGCGAGGTGCAGATCGGCCTGCTCCGCCGTCCGCGTACGGCGCGGGTCGACGACGATCAACGTGCCGCCGTTCTCCCGCAGTTCGGTCAGATAGCGCAGCGCCGGCGGCATCGTCTCGGCGAGGTTCGAGCCGACCAGGATCACGCACCCGGTGCGCGGAATGTCCTCCAGCGGGAACGGCAGCCCGCGGTCCAGACCGAACGCCCGCTGATGCGCGGCGGCGGCCGACGACATGCAAAAACGCCCGTTGTAGTCGATCTGCGAGGTGCCGAGCACGACCCGCGCGAACTTCCCGAGGGTGTACGCCTTCTCATTGGTGAGCCCCCCGCCGCCGAAGACGCCGACCGCGTCGGGGCCGTACACCGTCCGCGTACGCCGCAGTCCCGCCGCGACCGTGCGCAGGGCCTCCTCCCAGGTGGCCGGCTCGAGCCTGCCTGTGGCGGGGCGACGGACCAGGGGCTCGGTCAGGCGCACCCGGGAGGAGAGCAGCGCGGGCGCGGTGCGGCCCTTGCCGCACAGGGCGCCCCGGTTCACGGGGAAGTCCGGCCGTTCCACGATCTCGACCGCTTCCGCCTCGCCGCGCAGGCTCATGCCGCACTGCAGGGCGCAGTAGGGACAGTGGGTCGGCGTGATGGGGGCGGTCAGGGCGGTCGTGGCGGTGGCGTCGGGCATACGCCCAGGTTGGGTCGCCCGTGTTACGTGGGCGGGCGCCCCGGATTACGGTCGGGGTACGACGGGCTCCGCCTGCGCCCCGCCACCCCGTGAGGCACGGGCGACGCTCCTCACGCGCGGCGGCCGAGCAGCGCCAGCAGCCTGGTCTGGTGGCTGTCGCCCGGCGGTGGCTCGATCGGAGGCGCGAAGAGACCTGACTTCGCCAGCTCCGCGGCGTACGGCGTGACCTCGTCGAGCGCGAAGAGGACCAGCGCGTCCGGCAGCCGCTCCGGCGCGCCGATCGCCCGCGACAGATCCCAGGCGTGCACGACGGCGTCCATGACCATCTGTGCGCAGTACGCGACCGCGGGTGCCTCCCCGTACGACAGCTGTACGGTCCGCTCGAGCGCGCCCGGCGCCGCGAAGGCCTTGCGCGCGGCGCGTGCGGCGGTGTCCCAGCTGGTCTTCGGCTTTCTGCCGAGGACGTCCCCGTCGTAGGCGTCGCCCACGTCCCCGGCGCCCAGCCCGTCGGTCACCAGGGCGGGCACCCACAATTGTTCCGCGGTGAGATGGTTGACGAGATCGCGTACGGACCACTCGGTGCAGGGCGTCGGATCGTCCCACTGATCGGCCCGTACGGCGTGCACGCGGTCCGTGAAGAACGCGAGTGCTTCGGCGTGACGGCTGAGCAGGGTGGCTACGTCGTTTTCCATACGCCTCACTGTCGCGCGCCGCGGATGCCGACGCGAGTCTGCGGCACGCATGCGTAGGCGCGTGTCATCGCGGGGTTCGCCGGGGGTGTCATCGCAAGCGTCGTCGAGGGCGTCACTTCGCCGCCGCGGCCAGCGCCTGCTTCACACCCGGTTCCCGGGCCCCCAGGAACCGCGGATCCGGCGTGAACGCGGCGTCCAGGGCCGCCTTGCCCGCCGCGAACATCTCGCGCGTCCCGCCGTACAGCCAGGTCGCATCATGCGGCTCGGCGACCCCGACGCCGTACGACTCGACCCCGGCGGCCCGGCAGAGCGCGACGGCCCGCCGGATGTGGAAGCCCTGGGTCACCAGAACCGCTCGGTCGACCCCGAAGATCTTCTTGGCGCGTACGCAGGAGTCCCAGGTGTCGAACCCGGCGTAGTCGCTGACGATCTGCTTGTCCGGCACGCCGCGGGCGGTGAGATACGCGCGCATCGCGTCCGGCTCGTCGTACTCCACGCGGCTGTTGTCGCCAGTGACCAGTACGACCTTGACCTTGCCCGCCCGGTACAGCTCGGCGGCGGCGTCCAGACGGTGCGCGAGATAGGGCGTGGGACGGCCCTTCCACAGCCCGGCCCCGAAGACGACGGCGACATCCTGCGCGGGGACCTCCGCGACGGTGCGGACCCGGCTGTCGGCGACGGCATGCATCCAGGTCGCGGGCGCGAGCGCGAACACGCACCCGAGCATGACCGTCTGCACGATCCGCCGCTGGGCGCGCCGGGTGCGGGGCAATCTGAGTCTTGGTCGCTTCACACCTGGTCAGACGCTGTTCGGGCCGGATCGGTTCGGTCCGGATCGCTTCGGTCCGGTGCCGACCAGGCGGCCGGCAGCCACGCCGCCCGACGCTCGGGCTCCGATGTCGATCACAGTGGGTGAGGGGTCTGACAACGCCGCCGGGCAATCGGTGAGCCCGTGGAAAACACCCGTCACCCTCACGCAACGACCCCGCAATCTCGGCACGTCAGGATCAGTTCATGACGGAGTCGGCACACCCTCGCGAGTCCCTGCCCCTCGACGCAAACCCACTCGGCGCCATGCCTCTCAGCGCCGGGCCGCTCGACACGACGCCCCTGGACACCACCGCGCAGCTGCTCTCGCGCATCACTGACCAGCTGGGCACCCAACTCAGCCACGTCACACGGAACGGAACCCGCAGGCGTATGCCACCGACCGAACGGCCCACCCTCGTCGCCGTCGCCCACGGCAGCCGCGACCCGCGCGCCCTGCGCACCGCCACCGCGCTCCTCGATCTGGTCCGTGAGCTGCGCCCCAGTCTCGACGTCCGCCTCGGCCACATCGAGCTGAACGAGCCGCTGCTGCCCGACACCCTCGCCGCGCTGCACGCCGAGCGGCGTGCGCAGGGCACCCGGGCCGTCCTCGTCCCTCTGCTGCTCGGCCGCGGCCACCATGTCAAGCACGATCTGCCGAAGGCCGCCGCGGCGCTGCCGGCCGCGGACATCCGTATCGCCGCCCCGCTCGGCCCGCACCCCCTCCTCGTCGAGGCGCTCTGCTCCCGCCTCGCGGACGCGGGCTGGCGGCCCGAGGACGGCACCAGCCGCAGCGCCGGAGTGGTCCTGGCCGCCGCCGGATCGCGCGACCCCGACTCCGCGTCGGACACCCGCCGCACGGCGGACCTGCTCAGCGAGCGCCTCGGCGGAGTGCCGGTCGTTCCCGCGTACGCCTCGGCCGTCGCGCCGACCGTGCCCGCGGCCGTCCGCGCGCTCACCGCACGCGGCCGCCACCGCATCGCCGTCGCCTCCTACTTCGCCTGCCCCGGCCAGTTCGCCACCGCCAGTGCCGACGCGACGCCCTGGATCGCCGCCGCCCCGCTCGGCGCGCACCCGGCCCTGGCCCGGCTGCTGCTACAGCGCTACGACGAGGCCCTGAGCACCCCGACGTACGCCACTTCGCGGCGCGAACTCGCCACCGCGTAACCCGCTCGGTCGCCCGTCCGCGACCCGCTCCGGTTACCTTCGGTGCATGGCAGGCACCACCAGCACCACCTCATCAGGACCCGACGGACCCCCCGGACCCAACGGACACGACGCGTACGACGAGGCAGCCACCGACCGCTTCGCCCCCGAACCGGACAAGCGCCCCGGCCGCACCGCCTTCCAACGCGACCGCGCGCGCGTGCTGCACTCCTCCGCGCTGCGCAGGCTCGCCGGGAAGACCCAGGTGGTGACGCCCGGCACGCGCAATCAGGCCTGGGACGCCAGCCCACGCACCCGACTCACCCACTCCCTGGAGTGCGCCCAGGTCGGACGCGAACTCGGCGCCGCACTCGGCTGCGACCCCGATCTCGTCGAGGCCTCCTGCCTCGCCCACGACATGGGCCACCCGCCCTTCGGGCACAACGGTGAACAGGCGCTCAACGACTTCGCCAAGGACTGCGGCGGCTTCGAGGGCAACGCCCAGTCACTGCGCCTGCTGACCCGTATCGAGCCCAAGCGCTTCGTCCACGACGCGTACGGCGATCTCGTCAGCGTCGGCCTCAATCTCACCCGCGCCGCCCTGGACGCCGCCACCAAATACCCCTGGCCGCGGGGCGGACACCCCACCGACCCCGACTCGATGAAGTTCGGCGTCTACGAGGACGACCTGCCGGTCTTCGAATGGGCCCGCGAGGGAGCGCCCGCGTACGGGAAGTGCTTCGAGGCCCAGGTCATGGACTGGTCCGACGACGTGGCGTATTCGGTGCACGACTTCGAGGACGGACTGCACGCCGGCCATGTCGACCCCAACCTCCTGCTCGCCGAACCCGAGCGCAGCGACATCTTCCGGGTCGCGATCGGCCGGTACGTCCCCGAGGACACCGATCCGCAGGAGCTGGCCGAGGCCCTGGACCGGCTCGTCGACCAGGAGTGGTGGCCGCACCACTACGACGGATCCGCGGTCGCGCAGGCCCGGCTCAAGGACGCCACGAGCCAGCTCATCGGCCGGTTCTGCCTGGCCGCGGAGGGTGCGACCCGTGAGGCGTACGGCTCGGGCCGGCTCACCCGGTACGCCGCCGAACTGGTCGTCCCGCCCGCCACTCGCAACGAATGCGCAGTACTCAAGGCCGTCGCCGACCGCTATGTGATGCAGCGCGCCGAACAGGAGGCACTCCGCGCCGACCAGCGCATCGTGCTGGCGGAACTGGCCGAGGCGCTCACGGCCCGCGCACCCGAGAGTCTCGACCCGCAGTTCCGCGCCTTGTTCGACGCCGCACCCGACGACCGCGCGCGCAAGCGGGTGATCGTCGACCAGCTGGCCTCGCTCACGGACGCCTCGGCCCGCACCCTGCACGCCCAACTCACGACACGCCGCTGAGCAGCCGGGAGAGCCGCCTGGGCGGGTCCACGATGACACGCCCAGGGGTCACTCCCTCTTCCGCCATAACGCTCCGTGCGGGACGCTCGCTGAAGGCTTGGCAGCGTAGAAGCAAAGAGGAGGCATCAAGTGGTCGATGCACATCGGACATTCGTCATCGTCGGCGGTGGGCTGGCCGGAGCCAAGGCCGCCGAGACCCTCCGCGCCGAAGGGTTCACCGGACGAGTGATCCTCATCGGTGACGAACGCGACCACCCCTACGAACGCCCGCCGCTCTCCAAGGGCTATCTGTCGGGCAAGGAGGAACGCGACAGCGTCTTCGTCCATGAACCCGCCTGGTACGCGCAGGCCGATGTCGAACTGCACCTGGGCCAGACCGTTGTCGCCATCGACCGTGACGCCAAGACCGTACGGCTGGGCGAGGGCACCGTCCTGCACTACGACAAGCTGCTGCTGGCCACCGGCGCCGAGCCGCGCAGGCTCGACATTCCCGGCACCGAGCTGGCCGGCGTCCACCATCTGCGCCGCCTCGCCCACGCCGACCGGCTGCGCCGGGCGCTCACCGCGCTCGGCCGCGACAACGGCCAGTTGCTCATCGCGGGCGCGGGCTGGATCGGCCTGGAGGTCGCCTCGGCCGCCCGTGGCTACGGCGCCGAGGTCATGATCGTCGAACCGGAGGCAACCCCGCTGCAGCGGGTCATCGGCCCCGAGCTGGGCCAGATGTTCACCGAGCTCCACCGGGAGCACGGCGTCCGCTTCCACTTCGGCGCCCGTCTCACCGAGATCACCGGGCAGGACGGCATGGTGCTCGCGGCCCGTACCGACGACGGCGACGAGCACCCCGCGCACGCCGTCCTCGCGGCGATCGGGGCCGCGCCGCGCACCGCTCTGGCCGAGACGGCCGGTCTCGCGATGGCGGACCGTGGGCACGGCGGGGGCGTCGCCGTCGACGCGAGCCTGCGCACCTCCGACCCCGACATCTACGCGGCGGGCGACGTCGCGGCTGCCCACCACCCGCTCCTGGGGTCCCGGCTGCGCGTCGAGCACTGGGCGAACGCCCTCAACGGCGGTCCGGCGGCAGCGCGCGCGATGCTCGGCAAGGAGGTCTCCTACGACCGCATCCCGTACTTCTTCTCCGACCAGTACGACCTCGGCCTGGAGTATTCGGGCTGGGCGCCGCCCGGTTCGTACGACGCGGTGGTGCTGCGGGGCGACGCGGGGAAGCGGCAGTTCATCGCCTTCTGGACGAAGGACCACCGGGTGATCGCCGGGATGAACGTGAACGTGTGGGACGTCACCGACCCCATCCAGCAGCTGATCCGCTCCGGTGCTCCGGTGGACCCGGACGCCCTCGCCGACCCTTCCGTACCGCTCACTTCCCTCAACAGCTGACAGGAGTGTCACCGCGCCACCGTAGACTTCCGCGTGTGGCAGGCAGGATCAACGATGACGACGTGAAGGCGGTCCGGGACGCGGTCCCGATCGACGCCGTCGTTTCGGAGTACCTCCAGCTGCGCAACGCGGGCGGCGGCAATCTGAAGGGGCTCTGCCCCTTCCACGACGAGAAGTCCCCCTCCTTCCAGGTCAGCCCGAGCAAGGGTCTCTTCCACTGCTTCGGCTGCCAGGAAGGCGGCGACACCATCGCCTTCGTGATGAAGATCGACCATCTCTCCTTCTCCGAGACGGTCGAGCGCCTCGCCGCGACGGCGGGCATCACCCTGCGCTACGAGGAGGGCGGGTACAACCCGACCCACCAGCGGGGCGAGCGCATCCGTCTGGTCGAGGCGCACAAGGCCGCCGCGCAGTTCTACATCGAGCAGCTGGAGAACGGCCCCGAGGCCGAGACGGGCCGTAAGTTCCTCGCCGAGCGCGGCTTCGACCAGGCCGCGGCCCAGCACTTCAGCGTGGGCTACAGCCCGCAGGGCTGGGACCACCTCACCCGCTTTCTGCGCGGCAAGGGGTTCAGTGACAAGGAGCTGATCCTCTCCGGCCTCTCCCAGGACGGCCGCCGAGGGCCCATCGACCGTTTCCGCGGGCGGCTGATGTGGCCGATCCGCGACATCTCGGGCGATGTCGTCGGCTTCGGAGCGCGCAAGCTGTACGAGAGCGACAACGGGCCGAAGTACCTCAACACCCCCGAGACGGGCATCTACAAGAAGTCGCAGATGCTCTACGGCATCGATCTCGCGAAGAAGGAGATCGCCAAGACCAGCCGGGCCGTGGTCGTCGAGGGCTACACCGACGTCATGGCCTGCCATCTGGCCGGGGTCACCACCGCGATCGCCACCTGCGGAACCGCCTTCGGCGGCGACCACATCAAGATCCTGCGCCGGCTGCTGATGGACAACGCCACCGCGGAGGTGATCTTCACCTTCGACGGCGACGCGGCCGGCCAGAAGGCGGCGCTGCGGGCCTTCGAGGACGACCAGAAGTTCGCCGCCGAGACCTCGATCGCGATCACTCCGGGCGGCATGGACCCCTGCGAGCTGCGCCTCGCCGAGGGCGACGACGCGGTCCAGAAATTGGTCGAAACGCGCACGCCGCTCTTCGAGTTCGCGATCCGTCACAGCGTCCAGCGCCACAATCTGGAGACGCCCGCGGGCCGCGCCGCCGCGCTCGACGAGGCCGCGCCGATCGTCGCGGGCATCAAGAACATCGCCATCCAGCACGAGTCGGCGGTGCAGCTCGCCGGCATCCTCGGCATCCTCGACACCCAGTTCGTGGTCAAGCGGGTCGCTCAACTCGCGCGCTGGGCCCGCGACCGCGGCGGACGCGGCCCGGCGACCCAGTCCCGCACCCCCCAGCCGTACGAGACCCAGAGCGCCCCGCGGACCCCTGCGGGCCCCGCGCTGAACCTCCGCAGCCCCGCCCACCGCACCGAGCGCGAACTGCTCAAGCTCGCGCTCCAGCACCCGGCCCTGGTCTCCCCGGCCTTCGACGCGTACGGCATCGACGAGTTCACCGCCCCGCCCTATGCCGCCGTCCGCCAGACCATCGCCGAGGCCGGCGGAGCCGAACCGGGCACCGAGGACACCCCCGACTACCTCGCCCGCGTCCGCGACACCGCCCCGAACGACACGGTGCGCGCCCTGGTCACCGAGCTCGCCGTCGAAGCCGTCCATGCGCGGGTGGTCGACGAGAGCTACGCCGGAGTCCAGCTCGTCCAGGTCCGCCTGCGGGCGGTCGACCGCCGCATCCGCGAGGTCCAGGGCACCCTCGCCCGCCTCGGCCAGCACGCCGACCCCGAGCACCACACGGCCGTGCAGAACGAACTCTGGGTCCTCCAGCAGTACGCCCAGTCCCTGCGCAACCAGGGCGCGGACGCCCTCTAGAGCCCTGGCAGCCCCTCCTCCGGTAACCGCCCGGTCACGCACGGGACTCAAAAAGTGCTCGCAAGCCCCTCGTGGCGGCTGTGTGTCGTACCCCACACTGGGGTGCGGTGCCTGAGTCCTCGGAGCGCGGCCGGTCCACCCACGGTGGGCCTCTCACTCCCGCGGATCCGCTCATCGTGTACGGGACGGAAAGCGGCCCGGCCGCCCACGTCCCGCTGCCGCACACCCCCGACCCGGCAGCGATCACCTGGAGGTCGCCCCCGTGCAGACCCAGACCCTGACCGAGACCGATGCTGTCGCGGCCGTTTCCGCGCAGGTCCCCGCGCAGAGCCGGGCCGTACATCACCCCGAGGCCGTGCCCCAAGCGGCCCCGGAGACCGTCGTCGAGGAAACAGTGGATGTGCCCGAGCCTCCGGAGCCCCGGGCCGGCCGCGTCGACAGCGGCGGGCCCTCCTCCGACCTGTTCCGGCAGTATCTGCGGGAGATCGGCAGGATTCCGCTGCTCACGGCCGTCGAGGAGGTGGAGCTGGCGCGCCGCGTCGAAGCCGGTCTGTTCGCCGAGGAGAGGCTCGCCAACACCCCCGACATCGACGACTCCCAACTGGCCGTCGACCTCGACAAGTTGGTCGTCATGGGCCGGATGGCCAAGCGCCGGCTGATCGAGGCCAACCTGCGGCTCGTCGTCTCCGTCGCCAAGCGGTACGTCGGCCGCGGACTGACCATGCTCGATCTCGTCCAGGAGGGAAACCTGGGCCTGATCAGGGCGGTGGAGAAGTTCGACTACGCCCGCGGCTACAAGTTCTCGACGTACGCGACCTGGTGGATCCGCCAGGCCATGTCCCGGGCCCTCGCGGACCAGGCACGCACCATCAGGGTCCCGGTCCACGTCGTCGAACTGATCAACCGGGTCGTCCGGGTCCAGCGCCGGATGCTCCAGGAACGTGGCTACGAACCCACCTCCGAAGAGGTGGCCGTCCAGCTGGACCTGTCGCCCGAGCGGATCAGCGAGGTGCTGCGGCTCGCCCAGGAGCCGGTCTCGCTGCACGCACCGGTGGGCGAGGAGGACGACGTGGCACTCGGCGACCTCATCGAGGACGGCGACGCGGCGTCTCCCGTCGAGTCGGCGGCCTTCCTGCTGCTGCGGGAGCACCTGGAGGCGGTGCTCTCCACGCTCGGCGAACGCGAGCGGAAGGTCGTGCAGCTGCGGTACGGGCTGGTGGACGGGAGGCCGCGGACGCTCGAGGAGATCGGCCGGATCTTCGGCGTGACGCGGGAGCGCATCCGCCAGATCGAGTCCAAGACGCTCAACAAACTCCGGGACCACGCGTTCGCGGACCAGCTGCGGGGCTACCTGGACTGAGGGGCGCGGGGCCGCACATCCAGCCCGTCCGGCGTTTGAGGACGTGCGGCCGAAGGTCGCATACGTGGGGCGGAGCCCCAGTTCGGGACGGGGCGGGGTGGGGTGAAGCCCGCCGCAGGCGCCCCCGCACCCCCGCCCCCCTACTCCACCTCCACCACCGCCTGGGCGAACTGCGCCGCGTACAGCCGCGCATACGCCCCCTGCGCCGCCAACAGCTCCTCATGCGTGCCCTGTTCGACGATCGCCCCGCTCTCCATCACCAGGATCACGTCCGCGTCCCTGATCGTGGAGAGCCGGTGCGCGATGACGAAGCTCGTGCGGCCGTGGGCGAGACGCGCCATCGCCTTCTGGATGAGCACCTCCGTACGGGTGTCCACCGAGCTGGTCGCCTCGTCGAGCACCAGGATCACCGGGTCGGACAGGAACGCCCGAGCGATGGTGATCAGCTGCTTCTCGCCCGCGCTCACGCCCGAGCCCTCGTCGTCGATCACGGTGTCGTAGCCGTCGGGCAGCGTACGGATGAACCGGTCGGCGTGCGCGGCGCGCGCCGCCTCCTCGATCTCCTCGCGGGTCACCTCACGGGAGGCTCCGTACGCGATATTGTCCGCGATCGTGCCGCCGAACAGCCATGTGTCCTGGAGCACCATCCCAATCTGGGACCGCAGTTCCTCGCGGGACATCTTGGCGACGTCGACCCCGTCGAGGCTGATCCGGCCGCCGGTGACCTCGTAGAACCGCATCAGCAGGTTCACCAGGGTCGTCTTGCCCGCGCCCGTCGGGCCGACGATCGCGACCGTGTGACCCGGCTCCACGCTCAGCGACAGATCCTCGATGAGCGGCTTGTCCGGGTCGTAGCGGAAGGCGACCTTCTCCAGGGAAACCCGGCCCTGCGGGTGTTCGGGCCGCTCGGCGGACGGCGCGTCCGCCTCCTGCTCCTCCGCGTCGAGGAGTTCGAAGATCCGCTCGGCGGACGCGACGCCCGACTGCACGAGGTTCGCCATCGAGGCGACCTGCGTCAGCGGCATCGAGAACTGCCGGGAGTACTGGATGAACGCCTGCACGTCGCCGATCGACAGCGCGCCGGAGGCGACCCGCAGCCCGCCGACCACGGCCACCAGCACATAGTTGAGGTTCGAGACGAAGAACATCAGCGGCTGCATGACCCCGCTGTTGAACTGCGCCTTGAATCCCGCCTCGTACAGCGCCTCGTTCTGCTCGGCGAAGTCCCTGGCGGACTCGTCCTGCCGCCCGAAGACCTTCACCAGCGCATGACCGGTGTACATCTCCTCGATATGGGCGTTGAGCTTGCCCGTGGTCTTCCACTGCTGCACGAAGTGCGGCTGCGACCGCTTGCCGACCCTCGTCGCGACGACGACCGACACCGGCACCGTCACCAGTGCCACCAGCGCGAGCAGCGGCGAGATCCAGCACATCATCGCCAGCACGCCAACGATGGTCAGCAGCGAGTTGATCAGCTGGCCCATCGTCTGTTGCAGGGTCTGCGAGATGTTGTCGATGTCGTTCGTCGCCCGGCTGAGCACCTCGCCGCGCTTGGCCCGGTCGAAGTACGACAGCGGCAGCCGCGACAGCTTCGCCTGTACGTCCTCGCGCATCCGGTACAGGGTCCGGTTGATCACCCGGATCGACAGCCGGGTCGCCACCAGCATCAGCAGACCGGCGGCCACGTACACCGCGAGCGCCGTCAGCAGCACATGGCCGACGGCGGTGAAGTCGATGCCGTCGCCGGGCGTGAAGTCCACGCCGGACAGCAGGTCCGCGAGCCCGCCCTGGCCCTTGTCGCGCAGGCCGTCGATCGCCTGTTCCTTGCTGGTCCCCGCGTCCATCTCACGGCCGACGACCCCGGCGAAGACCAGGTCGGTCGCCCGGCCCAGAATCCACGGGCCGACCACGTTGAACGCGACGCTCAGCACAGCCGCCGCGAGCATCACCCACAGCGTCATACGCTCCGGCGCGAGCTGCCGCAGCAGCCGTTTGCCCGAACCCTTGAAGTCCATGGACCGCTCGACGGGGCCCATCATCATCCGTCCGCCCGGCCCGCTCATGCGGCCTCAGCCTCCGTCAGCTGCGAGAGCACGATCTCTCGGTAGGTCTCATTGCTCTCCATCAGCTCGTGATGGCTTCCGGTCCCCACGACCTGCCCCTCGTCCAGGACCACGATGCGGTCGGCGTCACGGATGGTGGACACCCGCTGCGCGACTATCACGACCGTCGCCTCGGAGGTCTCCCGGGCGAGCGCGCCTCGCAGCGCCGCGTCCGTGGCGTAGTCCAGGGCCGAGAAGGAGTCGTCGAAGAGGTAGATCTCCGGACGCTGCACCAGGGTCCGCGCGATCGCGAGGCGCTGGCGCTGGCCGCCGGAGACATTGGTGCCGCCCTGCGCTATCGGCGCGTTCAGCCCGCCTTCGAGTTCTCGTACGAAGTCGGCCGCCTGCGCCACTTCCAGCGCCTGCCACAGTTCCTCGTCACTCGCGTCGGGCTTCCCGTAGCGCAGATTGGTGGCAACGGTCCCGGAGAAGAGATACGGCCTCTGGGGCACGAGCCCCACCGTCTTCGCCATCAGCGCCGGATCGAGGTCACGCACATCCACGCCGTCGACGAGCACCTCCCCGTCCGTCGCGTCGAACAGCCGCGGTACGAGCCCGAGCAGCGTCGACTTTCCGCTGCCCGTCGACCCGATGATCGCGGTGGTCTCGCCGGGCCGCGCCAGCAGGGTGACATCGCGCAGCACCGACTCCTCGGCACCCGGATAGCGGAACTCCACGTCCCGCACCTCCAGATGCCCGTGACTGCGCAGCTCCCGTACGGCCTTGATCGGCGGGATCACACTCGAGCGAGTGTCCAGCACCTCCTCGATCCGCTCGGCACAGACCTCGGCGCGCGGCACCATCATGAACATGAAGGTGGCCATCATCACGGCCATCACGATCTGCATCAGATACGCGAGGAACGCGGTCAGGGCGCCGATCTGGATCGCGCCGCTGTCGACCCGGTGTGCGCCGAACCAGACGACGGCGATGGACGACACGTTCACGACCGTCATCACGGTCGGGAACATCAGCGCCATCAGCCGGCCGGTGGACAGGGACACATCGGTCAGCTCGTTGTTGGCGCCGCGGAAGCGCCCGGCCTCGTACTCGTCGCGTACGAAGGCGCGGATGACGCGGTTGCCGGTGATCTGCTCCCGCAGCACCCGGTTCACCGTGTCCAGACGCTCCTGCATGGTCCGGAACAGCGGGCGCATCTTCTTGACGATCAGCGAGACGGCGATACCCAGCACCGGCACCACCGCGAGCAGGACCGCCGACAGCGGCACATCCTGGCCCAGCGCCATGATGATGCCGCCGACGCACATGATCGGCGCCGACACCATCAGCGTGAACGCCATCAGGACCAGCATCTGCACCTGCTGGACGTCATTGGTCGTACGGGTGATCAGAGAGGGTGCCCCGAAGCGGCCGACCTCCCGCGCGGAGAAGCTCTGCACCCGGTCGAAGACAGCGGCCCGGACGTCACGCCCGAGCGCGGCGGCGGTCTGCGCGCCGATATAGACAGCTCCGATGTTGCAGAGCACCTGGACGATGCTCACCGCGATCATGAGCGCGCCGAGCCGCAGGATGTAGCCCGTGTCCCCCCTCACAACACCGTTGTCAATGATGTCGGCGTTCAGGGTCGGCAGATAAAGGGTGGCGCTGGTCTGCAGCAGCTGCAGCACCACAAGGAGGGTGATCGGTTGTCTGTACGGACCCAAATGCGTCCGCAGTAGTCGTATCAGCACACGCTGTCTCTCGGAGTCGGCAAGATGTGGGAGTCACCCCCATCTTGCGACACTCCACCCGCGGAACCCCAAGGGTTTATTCAAGGCGGGGTCAAGATGTCGGGTTGAACGCCCCGGGGTGGATCTGTTCCCGCGTCGCGCCGTACTGCCGGCGTACCGCCTGACCCACCGCCAGCTCGTCGCCGGGCTCGAAAATCTGGGCGGCCGCGCCCTGCCAGGCCGGGGGAGCGGCCGGCGACAGCGTGCCCTGCGAGACCCCGAGCGCCCAGGCCGCCTGCCGGGCCGCGCCGAGCGCCGCGTAGTCGGCGGGCTGCGGTACGACGACCTGCGCCCCGAAGATCGCGGGCGCCGCGGCCTGCACGGCGGGCAGCTCGGCCGCCGCACCCAGCAGAAAGACCCTGCGCACCTCGACCCCGCGCCCGCGCAGCACATCCAGGGCGTCCGCGAGCGAGCAGAGCATGCCCTCGAAGGCGGCCCGCGCCAGATGCTCGGGCTTCATCGACTCGCGGCGCAGGCCGCTCAGCGTCCCCGCGGTGTGCGGCAGTTGCGGAGTGCGCTCGCCCTCCAGATACGGCAGCAGCACAAGCCCCGACGAACCGGGCGTCGACTTCATCGCCAGCGCGGACAGCTCCTGGAGCTCGCCGAGCCCCAGCAGTTCGGCCGTACCGCGCAGTGCCCGTACGGCATTGAGCGTGTGCACCACCGGCAGGTGCATCCCGGTCGCGTCGGCGAACGACGTAATCATCCCGCTCGGATCAGCCAGCGCCTCGTGGTGCACGGTCATCACCGAACCCGAGGCCCCCAGCGACACCACCGCGTCGCCGATCCCGACGCCGAGCCCGAACGCCGCCGCCATCGTCTCGCCGGTCCCGGCGGAGATCAGCAGCCCCTCGGGCGTCGTCCCCGCGGCCTCGGCCGGGCCGAGCACCTCGGGCAGCGCGACCTGGTGCCCGAGCGCCAGCTCGACCAGATCGGTCCGGTAGGAGCCGGTGCCCGCCGACCAGAAACCGGTACCGGAAGCGCCGCCGCGGTCCGTGGTCCTGCGGCCCGGACGGCCCAGCAGCTGCCACACCAGCCAGTCGTGCGGCTGCATGACAGCCGCGACGCGCCGCGCCGTATCGGGCTCTGCGCGTGCCATCCAGCGCAGCTTCGACACCGGCTGCGCGGCCTGCGGTACCGAGCCGACGGCCTCGGCCCAGGCCTGCCGCCCGCCGAGCGCGTCGATCAGATCCGCCGCGGCGACCTGCGCCCGCTTGTCGTTGCCGAGCAGCGCGGGGCGTACGAGATTGCCCTGCGCGTCCAGCGGCACCAGTCCGTGCTGCTGGGCGGAGACGCCGATGGCCTGCACGCCTTCGAGCAGCCCGCCGGCCGCCGCGTCGCCGAGCGAGAGCAGCCAGGCCTGCGGATCGATCTCGGTGGCTTTCGCCTCGGCGGGGTGCGGTGCGTACCCCTGGCGCAGCACAGCACCCGTGTCCGCGTCACAGACGACGATGCGCGTGAATGCAGACGAACTGTCCAAGCCGGCGACTATCCCCATGACACAAGATTCTGCCGCACATGAGGAGTGTCGGCGTCACGTGTTGCTGCTTCCCCAGTCGTCCTCGCCGTTCGCGGTCCGCTCCCGGAGGGACCGCACCCGCTCGGCCACCGAGTCGGGCACCCGGTCCCCGACCTTGTCGCTCACCGCGTGGAAGGCCTTGCCCGTCACCTGGCGTCCGTTCTGCGCGGCGGACTCCACGGCATTGCGCACCGCGGGATTCTGGGAGAACTGGCGCACGGACTTCTTCAGCTGTTCGTAGCGCTCGCGCCCGGCCCGTGTGCCGATCACGTAACCGAGGGCCAGTCCGGCGACGAACGTCAGCTTGTACCGCATGGCTGCCACCCTTCCCTTGCGTCGGTGCAGGCCGCCTACCCGTCGTGGCCCGTGATCACCCGGGGCCATACCGATTGGCGGAGCACCCCCCTGCTTGCGCTAATGTATGTGTCGCAGCGGGCACACGCCCCCCGGGACGCCCGGGGTAGGTACGTCCGGTGCATACGCAGCAATCCCCTGTAGCTCAATTGGCAGAGCAGCCGGCTGTTAACCGGCAGGTTACTGGTTCGAGTCCAGTCGGGGGAGCGCGATCCCCTGTAGCTCAATTGGCAGAGCATTCGGCTGTTAACCGGAGGGTTACTGGTTCGAGTCCAGTCGGGGGAGCGGATACCGGAAGAGGACCCCTTGGGGGTCCTTTTTCGTGTGTCATCTGCGAGTTCGACGACTTCTGGAACCGGGCAGGGGGCAGCACAGTCCTCATGATTGTGCCTTGCCGACCATCCGAGGCAGGAGATCGTATGAGCGGCTATGCTGCGGCAGACGGCGCGCACATTTGTGCGCGACGCGCCGTTAGGGGCGGTAGCTCAGCCGGTTAGAGCAGCGGACTCATAATCCGTCGGCCGTGGGTTCGAGTCCCACCCGCCCCACCCTAAAATGCTCTGACCTGCGGAAGCGATTGCTCGCAGGTCAGGGCCGAGGACGCTGCCTCAACGGGGAAAATCCGCTGCTCAGGGCTTCGGTCTCCGACATGTCCTCGACAAGGGAGGCGCGCGTGACCTGCTGTGAAGGCACCGGTTCCGCCGGGTCCGGCCTGCTCCCGAGCCCCGTACGACGTGATGTGTGGACGCTGTGTGGACGCGAGGAATCGCTGGCCGTTCAAGATCGCAGGACAAACTGATCGGCGTCCAACGCGTGAGGCCGGCACAAAGGCCGCCCCGATCCATTTCGCCGTCGGCCAAGTCGCCTACCTCCTGCTGGCTGAGCCCGCTCCGGCGTCGGGCGTGGACGAGGCGGTAGTTGCGCAAGCGACTTGAAGCCATCCCCGCTGAGCGGCTCTGAGTCAATCCGCGTAGGCCTGCAGACGCGCGGCTGGCCCGAAGGACGGGCCGCGCTGGAGAACACGGTGGCGGCAGCCCGCGAGGGTAAGGGGCGACATCTCCGACGCGAACTCCTTGGCGCACAGTGGCTGGGTGAGCACGGTGGTCTTTCCCCCGGCACGCAATCACCAGGAGATCGATTCAGGTCTGCGCCCCACATCGACGGGACGCGGCAAACTTCTGGCAGGCCGGCTCCGCCCGTATGGGCGGAGCCGGCGAGAGCTGCTGCGGTCTCGTCGACGGCTGTCATGCGGGAAGCGAGTTGCCTCGCTGCAGACGTGTTGGTCTGGATCGATTCAGATGAGGTGGTTGTAGGTGTTCCAGCCGCTGCCGATCTTGGTGCGTGGGGCGAGCGGGGCGGTGGGGCTGGTGGTGCCGCGGTAGAGCCACAGGACTCCGCTGGTATCGCGGGCAACGATGTCGGGCCTGCCGTCGGCGGTGAGGTCGCCTGTGGCGGCAAGTTGGCTGTAGGTGTTCCAGCCGCTGCCGATCCTGGTGCGTGGAGCGAACGGGGCGGTGGGGCTGCCCGTGCCGCGGTATAGCCACAGCTGGCCGGCCTTGTCCCGGGCGAGGAGGTCGGGCTTGGTGTCGCCGGTGAAGTCGCCGGTTCCGGTGAGGATGGAGTAGGTGTTCCAACCGCTTCCGATCCGGGTCCGTGGGGCGAGCGGGGCGGTGGGGCTGGTGGTGCCGCGGTAGAGCCAAAGGACTCCGCTGGTGTCGCGAGCGAGGAGATCTGGCTTGCCGTCAGTAGTGAGGTCACCGGCACCGGTGAGGAGAGGGTAGATCTTCCAGCCCGCGCCCACGCGTACTCGGGACGCGAACGGGCCGCCGGGCACACCGCGGTAGTGCCACAGGACGCCGTTGTGGTCGCGGGCGACAAGGTCACCCTGGCTCTTTTCCAGAGCCAGCGGGGAGAGCTTGGTGAGCGCGTTGTAGGTCTGCCACCCGCTGCCGATCAGGGAGCGCGTTTGGAAGGGGGTGGCGGCGTTGCCGGTGCCGAGGTACTGGAAGAGGCGGCCTGAGGTGTCGCGGCCGAGCAGCCGGTACCGCTCGCGCACGGGCACCCCCTGGACGGCGAAGTTCGACTGAGCCGTGCGGTAGTCACTGCCGTAGCTGTAGACGCGGTAGCGGGACAGCGCGGTGATGTTCCAGCTTTCGGTGCCGGGCGCGGTGGTGAGGGTGTAGGTGATGTCGCTGTCGCCGGGGGTGAGGTTGCAGGTGATGAGGACGATGCCCTCGCTGAGCGACTCGTCTCGGTGGGTGCACTGGGCGGTGTCGCCAGAGGTGACGGAGGTGACGCGGATGTCGACGTCGTGGCCGCCCCAGCTGATCTGCCCTGGCGACTGCCTGAAGTACAGCTGCAGTTGGCCGGCGTCGACGGCGTGGACGTGGAGGGTCTGAGGGGTGGCGGTGCCGGCGGCGATGTCGGGGCTATCGAAGGTGAGCGTGTTCTGAGCGACGTGTTCGGCGGTCTTGATGGCGAAGGTCGCTGCGCCGTGGGTGCTGTCCGCGGGGGTGGCGGCGGCGGTCTGCGCCGCGTGGACCGCCTCAGTCAGGTCGGCGCCGACTGGAGCGTAAACGGCGCCGTAGTAGCCCGTGGTCTGGTCCGGAGTATCGGCAGCGATGTTGACCGCTGGGCCGCTGTACAAGCCTGAGCCGACAATACGGCACAGGTATACGGCGGTTGCTCCGGCGGCGGGCTTGCATCCGCTGTCCGCCGGCGCGTCGAAGGTGAGTCCCTCAGGCAGCCCTGCCCCGTCACCGGCGGGGCCGGTGAGCGGTTTGGTGGCGAACGCGTAGACCATGGTGCCGTCCGCCTGGCCCTGTGTGGCCAGGGGAGTGGCCTTCCAGACGACGCCGGGTTGCAGGACGACGTCCCGGATCTCGAAGCGGTAGGAGTCCTGAGCGGAGGCAGGTAGGACTGTGCCGATCGTCACGGCAGTGAGAGTGCCGAACGATGCTGCTATGGCCGCGACGCGGCTACGACGTGTTCGCATGGATGTCCTCGTGACGAAGGTTGACGGCAGACATGCTGCCGCAGCAGGTGACGATGGGAGCACGCGTCCCGGCGGGACACTGAGGGGCAATGGCCGCTGTGCGTGGGCGCTTCGCTGGTGCCTGGAAAAGGATGACCGGTTGCGGACGTGGACCCAGGAGGGGCGGCGAGGCAGGGTGCCTCACCGCCCGTTCAGAGGTCCTGTCCGATTCCTGAGCGGTCTCGGAGTAGGACCGCAGTTTCTGTGTCGCGTCGCAGGCCTAGAAGATGCCGGTGATGGTGGTGTCCCAGTTGCTGGTGCCGGCCAGGCGGGGTTGTCGGTGGGTGGTGGGCCCGCCGGGGTAGAACAGGAGGCAGCCAGTGGCGCAGGTGGTGGTTTTCCAGGTCCCCGCAGCGTCGAGGTATCCGACGCTGAAGTTCGGGTCGGCTGGGGTGGTGGCCCACAGGTCGCCATAGGCTTCGCCCGCCGTGGGCTGGAACTGGCGGTAGGTGACAGGTTCCCCAGTGTCCGGGTCGGTGTAGGTGGCAGTGCTCACCGTGCCTTGGACGTTGCCGGGTGAGGTGAGGTGCGGGCGGGTCGCGGGTCGCCAGTAGCCGGATCCGTACTCGGTGCGACTGCCCAGAGAGAACGCTCCATTCGTCACCTGGCCCGGGTAGAGGTACAGCTTGTCGGTGGCCGGGTCCCGGGCGACGATGTCCTTGACGCCGTCGCCGTTCTGGTCGCCGACAGCAAGGTTGGTGTAGTCCTTCCAGCCGCTGGTGCCGATCTTGACCCGGTTGATCAGGTCGAACGGCTCAGCCTGATTGGCGGTGCCGTCGCTGACCGTGTTGCCGGTGTAGAGCCACAGCTGCCCGTCGGCGCATCCGTCGGTGGTGCACTCAATGGTGATCATGTCCCGGCCGCCGGCATGGCCTTCGGTCTCGTTCTTGTCGATGTCGCCGGGCGTGATGATCTGTCGCGTACGGGTCCAGTCCTGGCCGCTGTTGAGGGCCGCGTGCTCGAGTTCCTGGCGGGTCCATACCCAGGGCTCGCCGCGGCCGTTGCCGGGGTAGAGGTAGAGCTTGCCGTCGCTGAGCCGGACGAGGAAGTCCTCGTACCCGTCCGGTGCCTGTGTGGGGCTGGTGAAGTTGGCGAAGTCGCCGCCGTGGGCGATGAGTGCGCCGCTCCAGCCTGCGGTCCCAACCTTGCTGGCGGTGGCTACCTGGCCGGTGCCGTCTCCGGCGTACAGGAGCAGCCGTCCGTCGTCGGCGGTGGCGACGAAGTCGCTGTGGCCGTCTCCTGTGAGGTCGCCGTGCCGGTCCTCGCGGGCGAGTCCCTTGCCTGGGTCTTGCCCGGGACCGTAGACGAAGGGTGATTTGGTGGTCTTGAGTGTGACCGCGTCTGCTCCTCCGTCGAGCGGGGAGTGGTTGTCGGCTTGGTCGAAGGCCACGACGTACAGGGTGCTGTTGGGATAGCCGGTGGGTATGGCGTTGATAGTGGCGGTGTGTTTGTCGGGGCCTACGGGAACCCAGGTGCCGTTGGAGCAGCGTGTGCTCGAGACGGAGATGAAGTGGTCCATGGCCCAGCAGAAGCCGGCAACGTCGTTGGCGGAGTTGTAGACGGTCAGTTGCGATGCGGAGCGCGCCGGGTAGGTCGCGTCGGTAGCCGGTGTGCCGTTTGCGGTTGTCACCGTGACGGGCTCGATTGGGCCTTGCTGGTCAACGGTGAAGGCGCAGTCAGTGGTGTACGCGCTATAGGTGCCTTCTCCGTCCTTGGCGCGTACCTTCCACTTGTACGCTCCGCTGGGAAGGTTCTTCGCGGCAACGGTGCCGGTGGCGGTGCGTCCACTTGCCACTGCGGCGCCATTGGTCACCGGCACTGCAGCGCCGCTGGCGTTGGTGACAGAGAACTGCGGCGTGATGGTCCCGCCGTCCTTGTCGGAGAGCTTGGCTGTCAGCGCCAGTCCGCTGTTGCCGATGACGTCGCCGCACGGCACCGGCTTATTGCCGTCGCCACCCGGACTCCAGCCGCCCTCGAAGGCGGCGGCGGCAGAGAGCGTCGGCTTGTAGTTGTAGGTCACCTCCAGGGCCGGGCTATTCCTGAATCGCTTGAAGCTGTTGACGTTGCTCTCGTAGCCGGACGCCGCCCGCAGACCGAAGGTGAGGGTGCCCCAGCTGTTGTCGGCGGCCTTTCGGACGTAGTCGGTGAGGGCAGTGCTTTTGAAGTCGTGACCCTGGTCGCCGGGGCAGTAGGTCGGGTTGCCGTGGGCGAAGGAGTCCGCATCGAGCTTGTAGGCCCACAGTGAGCCGTTGTTGTTCCAGGTAGGGGTGGTGGTGATGCTGTCGGTGGCCCACAGTTCGGTGGGTCCGGCCTCGGAGGCGGAGCATCCCCAGGAGTGCGTCTCGACGACGGCGAAGGTGGCGTCGAGGATGTCGGCCTGCTCCAGGCCGTTGGTGTTCATGGCAAAGAAGGACCGTGTGGTTCCGGTCCCGTTGTAGCCGACCCGCGGCTCGTCGGTGGGGGTGCCGGAGTGCCAGCCGGATCCGTTCGGGTAAGCGTCGCTGGGCGTGTCGGAATACACCACCGCCCACTTCTCACGGTACCCGCCGGTGAACGGCGGGTCGATTACCAGCGGGAACTGATCCGCTGAAGCCAGCAGGGCCGGGTCCGGGGTCAAAGTCAGGGTGCCGCCGGTGATGTCGGCCCCCACCGGCGCAGTCTGCGGCGGCTCGGCCTCCCCGGATGTCTCCGCGGCACTTGCCGAGACCTTGGCCTTGGCTACTGCGGGAGCAGCCTCCGCAGGGGGCTGCTCCCACATCTTGGGCGTGGGCGCGCTGAAGATGATGGTACCGGCGGCGTCCTTGGCGATCAGGTTGTCGGAGGCGTCGTCGTCGATGGTGACTCCGTCGGCCGTGATGCCCAGTTTGATGCTCTTCAGGCCCGGATTGGCCGCTGCCTCAGGTGTGTTGACGATGAGGTGCTCGGCGAACCCGTCGACTTCCGCGATGACCTTCAGGTCGACCCCGGGCAGCACGGACCGGTAGAGGGCCGTGTTCTTCTCAACAGCGGGCTCGGGCAGAGCCGTTGGCCATGACAGTGCGAGCTTTTTGTCGCCCTTGGTCAGGGTCGCCAACGGGAGTGTTCCGCCGCCGGAGAAAGTGATGCCGAAGGACGGTGAGGCGGGGCCGATCGTGCCGTCGCCGTGCCGGACGATCGTGGCGTCGGCCTTCTTCCACACGCCCTCGTAGCGCGACCACACCGGTGTTGAGTACTGGCGGCGCGTGGTGGTGCCGTCGGGATTGGCGAAGACCTCCGCGGTCTCCTCCCGCCGGTCGAGGATCTCCACGCGTTGCCCGGTCTTTGCGGCGACATCGAACGCCTCCACCTCGGAGGCGGACGCCTTCGGCGGCGCGCTTTCGGCGGCGGCTGCCGCGGTAGGAACGGCCAGCGTGGTGACGGCCGTCAGCGGCAGTCCGAGGGCGAGAAGAAACGCTATGGAGCGTTTTCTTCTGGTGTCCGTCGTGTGCGGGTCTGTCATGAGGCGCCTTTCTGGAGCGCATGCGCGTGGTGCCTGAGACTCGCAGATTATTCACACTGTGCAGATTCCCCAAGTTCTTTGGAAGTACTGCACTTTGGGTAAACGCAATGCAAACAACTAGCTGCACTCATGCGTGTTCAGCCGGTGGTGGACGCCGCTTTCGATCCCTCACGGGGGCTTCTGTCCCGATCAAGTCCTTGATCCAGAAAGATCCATTATTGATCGATTTCATACGTAAGGAAGCTCAACTCCCGCCGAACGCGGCCTGGTTGAACACTTGTGCAATGGTCGATGAGTCGGCTTTGCTTTACAGGCTCTTCATAAGATGCAGGTCTAGGGGTGGGGTTGTCATCGTGTTTCGCCGTGGTTTTGGCATGCCGCTTTCTGCTCAGCCGCTGCTGCGGTTTCGTAGTGCATCCATCCTCTCAGTCGGCCTGCTCTCCGGTGCTCTGAGCCTGTCTCTGCTATCCGCGCCAGCGTGGGCCAACCCCGGTGAAGGATTCTCGCTGCGGCCCCTGCAGAAGACCGCTTCGGTGCCGGGCAAGGACCTGAACGTCAGCCGCTCAACGAAGCTCTCGCCCTCTGAGCGCAACCGCTGGCACCCACCGGGGAAGACCGCGTGGCCGACCGCCGGCCAAGCGGACGTCGTGCTGCCCGGCGCCCCCGGCAGCACGGCGAAGGAGGGCGCCGTCCGTCAGCGGGTCCAAGCGGGGTCGCTGCCGGTCCATATCGGCCGGCCGACCACTGCTTCTGCCGTGACCAGAGCCGGCACCCGCACCGCGAGCCCGGACCGCGTGCGTGTGAGGCTCGCCGACCGAAAGGCTACGCAACGGGCCGGGATCCAGGGCCTGCTGTTCTCGATCCAACCGACCAGCATCACCACCGCACCCGGTGCGGCCGCCGTCCAGGTCGACTACGCGAGCATCGAGTCGGCCTTCGGCGCCGGCTGGTCCTCCCGTCTGCGCCTGGTCCAGCTCCCTTCGTGCGCGCTGACCACGCCGGGCAAGGCCGCATGCCTCAAGGGTGTGCCCCTGGCGACCAACAACAACACCAAGGCCCGTACTCTCACCGCAACCGTGGCGTTCCCGGCCAGCCAGGGCACGGCCACGCAATCACGCGCAGCTGCCGTGAACGGCAGCATGGCGGTGCTGGCTGCCGCGGCGGCAGCGGATGGCGGGGAGGGTTCGTTCAAGGCCACTTCGCTGTCCCCTTCCGGGTCGTGGTCGGCCGGCGGGAGCTCCGGTGGCTTCGGCTGGAGTACGCCGCTGGGGGTGCCGTCCGTCCCAGGCGGGCTGCAGCCGAAAGTGGCGCTGTCGTACAACTCCTCTGCAGTGGACGGCCGGACGTCGTCGACGAACAACCAGACGTCGTGGATCGGTGAGGGCTGGGACTACTCGCAGGGGTTCATCGAGCGCACCTATGCCGGTTGTGAGAACGACAAGCAGGGCGGTAACAACACAGAGAAGGTCGGCGATCTGTGCTGGAAGTCGCAGAACGCAACACTCTCCCTGAACGGCACGTCCACTGCCCTGGTGTGGGATGCAGGCAAGAGCGTATGGAAGCTCGCCGAAGACGACGGCTCACGCGTCGAGCGGATCCTCGGCAGCTCCCCGAACGACATCAACGGTGACGAGGACTACGAGTACTGGAAAGTTACGTCGCTGGATGGCACTCAGTACTGGTTCGGCAAGAACCGCCTGCCCGGGTGGACCAGCGGCAAGGAGGAGACGAATTCCGTCTTCACCGTTCCGGTCTACGGCAACCACAGCGGCGAGCCCGGCCACGGATCGGACTTCGCCTCGTCCGCGGCAACGCAGGGCTGGCGCTGGAACCTCGACTACGTCGTTGACCCGCACCACAACGCCATGGCCTTGTACTACTCCAAGGAGACCGGTTACTACGCGCAGAACCTGAAGGTCGACGACCCGGTCTCATACATCCGTGGTGGGTACTTGAGCCGCATCGACTATGGCCTGCGCGCCGGTGCCGTTCCTGCGACGGTCAATCCGGCGGGCCGGGTGACGTTCGGAGTGGCGGAGCGGTGCCTTGCAAACTGCGGCACCTTCGATGAGAGCCATGCCGCCAGCTGGCCGGACGTCCCGGTCGACTTGGACTGCACCGCCGGTAAGCAGTGCTTGAAGGCGTCGCCGTCGTTCTGGTCCCGGAAGCGGCTGACCGACATCAACACCTTCGCCCTGCAGGGCAGCACTATGCAGCCGGTCGATACTTGGACGCTGGCCCAGTCCTTCCCGGCCACGGGTGACGTTTCAAAGCCGGCGTTGTGGCTGGAGTCGATCCAGCACACTGGCAAGGCCGGCACCCTCGCGGACCTGACGTTGCCAAAGACCACCTTCGGCGGTACGCCGATGCCGAACCGGGTGGACTCGGCCGAGGGACGGCCGCCGCTGAACAAATACCGCATCACCCGGGTCACCAGCGAGACCGGCGGCGAGACCCTCGTCAACTACAGCCCCACAGACTGCACTTCCAGCACTCTGCCGTCCTCTCCGGACCAGAACACCAAACGCTGCTACCCGTCCTGGTGGACCCCGGACGGCGCGGTCGACCCGGTCAAGGACTGGTTCCACAAGTACCTGGTCACCCAGGTGATCGAGGACGACACCACGGCCGGCACCGGCTCAGAGTCGAAGACCACCACATACGAGTACGCCAACGGCCCGAACTGGCGCCGCGACACGTCCGAGTTCAACGTTGACAAGCACCGGAGCTGGAGCGTCTTCCGCGGCTACGGCACCGTCCGCACCCTGACCGGCGCCACCAACCGCACCAAGACCGAGACCAGCTACTTCCTCGGCATGTCCGGTGACACGCTCGCCGACGGCAGCCCCAGGCCCGTGGCCAAGATCAACGGCATCACCGACCGCGACGACTTCGCCGGCCGACCCGCGCAGACCCGCACCTACGACAAGGACGGGACTGGCGGCAAGGTGGTCGCCAAAACCACCTACACCCCGTGGGAGTCCGACCCGACCGCCACCCAGAACATCACCGGCATTACTGATCCCGACAAACCCGGCACCCCCGGCCCCGTGCTGCCCGACGCCGTCGCTCGCCATGCGGGTACGGTCACCGAGGCCGCCGCAACGCTGCTGGACGACGGCACGACCTGGCGCAGCCTGACCACCACCCGCGACTATGACCCGGTCTACGGTCTATTGACCGCCGAGGGCGACGACGGCGATATCGCCCGCGGCGTGAAACCGAAGTGCACCCGCACGTCCTACGTCACCCCTGACACCACCAACTGGCTGATCTCCTATCCCTCTCAGGTCACCACGGTCGCTCAGGCGCCCTGCACGCTCGGCTACCTCAACCCCGCCATCACCGGATCCTCGCGCACCTTCTACGACGAACAGGCACCTGGCGTCGCTCCCAACCCGGGGCAGGCCAACGTGACGAAGACCGAGCAGGCATCCAAGCTGGACATCAACAACCAGTTGGTGTGGGAGACCACCACTGAAACCGCGTACGACCAGTACGGGCGAATAGTCTCCGCTGCGGGTCAGGACGGTCAGCCCGTCACCACGGCCTACACCCCTGCCGCCGGTGCCCAGCCCACTACTGTCACGGTCACCAACATCAAGGAACACAGCACCACCACCGCCCTGGACGGGCTTCGTGGGCTCACCTTGAAGGTCACTGACCCCAACCAGCGTGCAGCCTCCGGTGAATACGACGCTCTCGGCCGCCTCACAAAGGTCTGGAGCGCAGGCCGCGCCACCACCGCGAACCCCAATGCCACCTTTGCGTACAACATCTCCCCCACCGCACCGTCCACGGTGACGACGAAAAACCTGTACGAGAATGGCACCTGGGGTACCAGCGTCGCGATCTATGACTCGCTGCTGCGCGAGCGCCAGACTCAGATGGATGCGATCGGCACCACCGGCCGGTCCGTCGCCAGCACCTTCTACGACACCCATGGCCGCGCCTTCCAGTCCGATGCCCCCTTCTACAACGACCAGGCCGTATCGACCGCGTTGCTCACGGTCACGCCCAACCAGATCCCTCAGTCGAACGTCACCGAGTACGACGGCCGGGGCCGCCCCACGGCCGCGGTCACACTGTCGCTGAACGTGGAGAACTGGCGCACTACCTTCGCCTACGGCGACAACTGGACCTCCACCGTCCCACCCGTCGGCGGCACCGCGACCCTCGCCATCGACGACATCCGCGGCCGCGCTATTGAGGGACGCCAGTACAAGGACCGCAACCCGCTCATCGGCGCAGCCGACAGCCAGTACGAGAAGACCACCTACGCCTACGACCGGGCCGGCAATCTCGAGAAGGTCACCGACGCGTCCACCCGCAACTCGTGGACTTACACCTACGATCTGCGTGGCCGGCAGACCGCCACCACCGACCCCGACAAGGGCGCCAGCAGCATGGGCTACGGTGCCGACGGCCGCCTCCAAACCACCACGGATGCCCGCGTCGCCACCCCGGATGCTCACCTCGCCACCCTGGCGACCACCTACGACACTCTCGGCCGCAAGACCAGTCTGCGCATCGGATCGGTCACCGGCACCAAGCTCGCTGAGTGGACCTACGACACCGCCACCGGCGGCAAAGGCCTTCCCGCCTCCTCCACCCGCTACGACAACTCCGTCACCCCGGCAGCCGCCTACAAGACCGCTGTGACCGGCTACGACTCTGCAGGCCGGGCCACTGGCACGACGGTGACGGTGCCTTCGGTGACCGGTGAGGAAAAGCTCGCCGGCACCTACACCATTGCCGCCACCGACACCCCGGTCAGCGGACTGCCCGCCACCGCCGCCTACAGCACCGGCAACACCAATGCCACCACCGCGCTGCCCGCCGAAACCGTCACCAATCACTACGGCGCCCAGGACCAACTCGGCATCGTCGACGGCACCCTGTCCCAGGTCTACCTGCGCGGCGCCAGCTACACCCCGTTCGGGGAACTCGCCCAAGCCTCCCTCGGCAACCTCGGCACCCGCGTCATCCAGACCCTCGGCTACGACACCGTCACCCGCCGCCTCGCCACCTCGATCGTCGACCGAGAGACCACCGGCCCCCAGACCCTGTCGAATATCAAGTACACCTACGACACGGTCGGCAACCTCACCCGGATCCGCGACGACCAGAACGACGGCACCATCGCCGACGACCAGTGCTTCGCCTATGACTGGTCCCGCCGCCTGTCCGAGGCCTGGAGCACCGCGGATGCCTGCACCACCAAGCCGGTCAACGGAACCGGCACTCCGGCCCTCGGCACCGTAGACCCCTACTGGACCAGCTGGACCTTCACCGGCTCCGGCGACCGCGCCACCGAAACCCAGCACAAAGCCGGCCCCGTCCCCGCCGACACCACTCGCAGCTACGCCTACCCCACCACCGCCGGCGCCGCACAGCCGCACGCCGTCCGCACCGTCACGGCCACGGGCGGCGCCACGGGGGCGGACACCTATCAGTACGACGCCACCGGCAACCTCACAAAGAAGACCCCTGCGACCGGTGCCGTCCAGGACGTCACCTGGAATGAGGAAGGCAAGCTCGCCACTTCCACCATCTCCGGGGCGACCACCAAGTTCCTCTATGACGCCGAGGGCACGCGCATCCTCAAGCGGGAACCGACCGCCACCACTCTGTATCTGCCCGGCGGCCAGGAGCTCGTCCTCACCAAGTCCACCGGCGCCCTGGCCGGCACCCGCTACTACTCCGTGCCCGGCGGCTCGGCCATCCGCACCAGCAGCGACGGCAAGGTCCGCCTCCTGGTTGCCGACCACCGCGGCACGAACACCCTCTCCGTCACCGCCACCACGCTCGCCGTCAACCGGCGCAAGACCATGCCGTATGGAGCGCCCCGCGGCACCGCGCCCTTCTCCTGGCCCAGCAAAAAGGGGTTCGTCGGCGGCGACATTGACACCATCACCGGCTTCACCCACATCGGCGCCCGCGACTACGATCCAGCGACCGGCCGTTTCATCAGCGTTGATCCCGTAATGGATCTGACGAATCCTCAGCAGATGCAGGGGTACTCGTACGCCAACAACACCCCGGTTACCTCCTCCGACCCCAGCGGTCTGTTTTGCGACGGTTGCAGCGCCGGCAACCCCGACACGGCCTGGACGCCTGACAATGGCCCCGGCTGCACGCACTACTCCTGCTATGACCACGACGGGAACGTAGACACCAGCACTCCCGTCAAGGGCGGTGGCAGCTCTGCCCCGCCGGGAGCTCCGCCCTCACAGGGAAAGCCCACCATCGGGGGTGTACCGATCCCCACTCCGAAGGAGCTGGCTGCTCGGGGACATCTGACACCTTGGAACACCTACCAGGACGCGCTCCACACCTGGGCAGTGGGTACCTGCCAAGGAAGTAATGCTGATGAGGCTCGCGCATTCTGTCGTGCGGCGACGGAAGTTGGCCTGCTCGACGCTAAGCAGCCATGGGTCGGAGTCGCCATCACCGTTATCGGCGGCTGTGCTCTGGCAGCCGAGGCATGTGTCGGCGCTGCGGTGGATGCCGTAGCTGGCGAGATCGAGGTCGCCGCGGGAGGATCGCTCGGTTCTGGCGCAACCCTGGCTACATTCCGCAGCAAACTGAGCGGCCTGTACAGCAGACTCGAAGCCGAGAGTGATCGGGCTGCGCCCGGCGACACGGCGGCGCTGAGAAGGCTCCTCTCTGGCTGCAAGTGTTTCCTCGCCGGCACTGACGTTCTCATGGCTGATGGTTCCACGAAGGACATTGAAGACATCGAGGTCGGAGACGAAGTCCTCGCGACGGACCCTGAGACGGGAAAGTCCGGCAGCCGCAAGGTCTCACGCCTGATTCGCACCGAAGACGACAAGTACTTCAACGAACTGACCATCGCGACCGATGACGGACCCCAGAAGCTCATCGCCACGCATGAGCACCCCTTCTGGTCCCCCTCCGAGAAGCGATGGGTCGAAGCCGGTCAACTCCAGCCGAGCGCGACACTCCTCACTGATGATGGCACCACCGTCACCGTGACGAACAACCGCGCGTTCACCAAGCACGCGCGCACGTACAACCTCACAGTTGAAGACCTCCACACGTACTATGTGCTGGCGGGTAAGACACCGGTACTCGTTCACAACAGCAACTGCAACTCGCTCACGCGTGCACAGTCTGACGATGTTGCGAATTTCTTGGGGTACACGAAGACCAAAGTGAAGTCTGCAGGCGGGGCCCCGATTTGGGAGAACAAGAAGGCTGGAGGTGGTCAACCTCGGTATATCACCTACGATCGGACCGGGCATAACAAGCAGGCGGTATTCAAGGGTGCCAGCTTCCGTAATCCTTTCCAGTCGACGAAGGATTCGGCTCGGGACGGAACGTATGGGCTGGATGTATCCCCGACAGGAGAGGTGTTGGGTCTCAAGTGGCTAGCCAAATGACAGCCGAGCTTGTCGTCAGCCCGAGCGACCAGCATGTACGAGCCTCCCTGGCAGAGGCGTCGGCCTGGAGTGCCTACGCGGTGGATTTGCGGAGGTTGCTCAACGTGGTGATCGAGGAATGCGGAGCTGACCGTCTTGAGGTCAGTGAGTTGCTGGTCAGCCAACCGCTCCCTGATCGGTACTGGAGGCTCCGCAACGGGATGCAGGCCAACCCGGCGGAGGCGATAGATCTCGCTGAGCGGATGGCGGCTGGGTTCGGACCGTACTGCCGACTGATCACACCGGGGCGGCTTCGCGTCGAGTCGGGATGGGATGGGGCGATCCATCTCTCAATGGATCCAGCGGTAGCCAATTCGCTTACCGGGCTCGCTGGCGACAACCTGTCTCTTGAGTGGCGCGCCTCGGAACCGGATCCTGAGGAGGAGCCAAGACTTGTCGATGACGTCGTGGATGACGAGTTTTGGAGCTCGGTTCGAGCGGCGGCCGATGGGCTAGTGCTCTTGTGTGAGCGCTGGGCGCACGGTGCTTACGGCTGCCGATGGTTCCGGGTGACTGCGGGAAATGTAGCGGAGGTGGCACAGGCTGTACGGCCTCGCTCGCTCCTCTGCGTTGTCGCAAACCCGGACCTGCGGCTCGACGCGGGGCTATTGGACGAAGATTTCACTGCGTTCGAAGCCCCGCTCACGCCTGGCCAGCTCATTTACCGCGCCCACCCAGGGGGGGCCGATAGTCTCGCCGAAGTAACGGACAGGGGATTGTCGTTCATGCTGGCGGATGTGGTCTTGGTTGGGTGGTGCGCCGTGGTGCCGGATTCAGACGGCGTAGTCAGAGCGGCATGGGAGAGCCCTGGCGAGGGGTGAGGGGCGAGGCGGGGGCTATCTCAAGGAATAACCGATTCGCGATCGAAGTGATCGGTGATCCCGCCTCGGAGGGTGGCGTCTCGTCGGCTTCCGAGGCCGCCGGTAGGGTTACAGTCGGGGGTTCCTCGGAATCGTTCCCGATGGACCTGAGCTTCTGGACGGTGGGTGACTACTCTCGAAGTTGGGAGAGAGCCCTGAGGGAGCTTGAGGCGAGTAAGTATTCGACCTCGTGCCTCATCTCCTCGATCACGGACCCGGAGACCGTTAACTTCATCTTCTGCTGGCCTATTTACCGGGAAAGGGGAGATGTCTACGTGCAAAACTCGATCATCTTCCTGGATGACCTCGAAGAACAGTTCAATCCGCAAGAGCCTTGGTGTTATGTGGAAGCTCGGAGTTTGGTTGACGAGGACGGAAGAAGAGTTTCTGAGTGGTCTACGACCACCTCTCAGGTGCGGCGGTTCCGCGAGTCCATCGGGGGTCAGTAGCTCACCTGCATACGCAAATCTGAAGCCCCGCCAGGCTGTGCCTGCCGGGGCTTCAGGGGCTGGTGACGGCAGTAGTTGACGGCAACGTCAGCGGACGGGGGCTGCGCAGAGTGGCGGTTCGTTGCCGTCGTCGGGCCGGTTGCCGGTTTCGGCGGGAGCGCGGAGGGCGCGGCCGAGGAGGTCGATGGCGTCGCGTTGGAGGCGGAGTCGGACGTGGGCGTAGACGGTGGCAGCGACGCCGGCGCCACGACCTCGTCGGGCTCCAGCAGCGGCAGCACCTTGGCATTCGACATACGTCTATGTTGACACACGTCGAACTATTCCGGGGAGGGGGCCGTGCGGCTAGCGGCGGGCCAGGTGGGCGGAAAGGCGGCGGGCGACGCGGGCGGCGTCCCGGCCCACGCCGCGCAGGGAGTTGGAGGACAGGCTGCGCTGCCACTCAAGCCCGACGAACGCCAGACCCGGGTGCACCGGGGAGAGGCCGTCGCGGTGGCGGGGGTGCCCGGGGTCGTCCAGCGCGCCGAGACCGGTGAGATAGGGCAGGTCCTCTTCAACACCCCCGACACCAGCGGGACGTCCGGTGGCGGCGGTGCCCCCGCGCCCGCCCTGGTACAGATCGGCACCGCCGCGGCTACCGAGCCCGCCGCGGCCTCGTCCGGCGGATGCTGCGGCTCGTGACCGACCTCAACGCCGGCAACCGCGGGGCCGCGACCGGAACAGGGGACCGGTCGCGGCCCCGCGCCGCCCTCCCCGCCCTGTGCCTGACGCAGGTCACCAGCTGGGGCATCCTCTACTACGCCTTCCCCGTCCTGAACCCGCAGATCACCGCCGACACCGGCTGGCCGACGGGCGCCACGACCGCGGCGTTCTCCGCCGCCCTGCTCATCTCCGCGCTCGCCGGGATCCGCATCGGCCGAGTCCTCGACCACCAAGGCCCACGCACCGTCATGACGTCCGGCTCGATACTCGGCGCCCTCAGCATTCTCGTCATCGCCACCGCCCCCAACCTGACGGTGTTCGCAGCGGGGTGGCTGCTCGCCGGCCTTGCGATGGCGTCCACCTTCTACCTGCCCGCCTTCGCGGCATTGACCCGCTGGTGGGCACCGGACCACGTCCGCGCCCTGACCATCGTCACCCTCGCCGGCGGTCTTGCCTCTACTGTCTTCGCCCCTCTGACCGCCGCGCTCGCCAACCACCTCTCCTGGCGCGCCACTTACCTGGTGCTCGGCGGGATCCTCGCCGTCGTCACAGTGCCTGCGCACGCGATCGCACTGAACACCCCCTGGCCCAAGGCGCCTCCACCCGCCACCGCGCATACCGACTCCAGTGCGGCATCCGTTACACGCAGCCGACCGTTCTGGATGCTCGCCGCATCCCTCACTCTCTCCGCCTTCGCCATGTACGCCGTCGTCGTTGCCCTCGTCCCCCTCCTGCTCGAACGCGGCTACACCACCACCCAGGCCGCCTGGGCCCTCGGACTCGGCGGCGCAGGACAGACCCTCGGCCAAACCCTGTACGCCACGCTCGCCCGCCACACCGGAGTGACCATGCGGACCACCGCCCTGGTGGCCCTCGGCAGCGTCACGACCGCCGCCTTGGCGCTCACGCCGGGCCCGTACGCCCTGCTGGTCACCTTCTCGATCGCGGCGGGGACGGTCCGCGGCAACATGACCCTGCTTCAGGCCACCGCCGTCACCGACCGCTGGGGTACCACCCATTACGGCCGCCTCTCCGGACTCCTTGCGTTCCCCACTCAACTGAGGCCGGGGCCGCCCGCTCGTGGAGAGGCCCGAACGTTGAAATCGGCCGATCCCAGGTGGAAGCCGACCTCCCAGTCCTGCCCGGGCGGCCTCATCGGCGACCATGAACTTGTCGAATATCGATATGCTCCTCTAATGTTGGGCATATCGAAAATCGATAGGAAGGTATGCGGTGAACACGCGACTCACGAGGACCCTGGCCTCGGTCACCTTTGCACTGGCGGTGCTCTGCGGGCTCGCCTTCATCGGTAAGGGGGTCACGCACATGCTCGACGACGGGGCGGTCTGCGTGCAGACGGACTTCTGGCGCAATGCATCACTGGCGCCGGACCATTTGCCGATGGGCAAGGGCGTGGAGGCGTCCAGCAGTGCCACGCGCCTCTGCCAGGACAGTCCCTCCGTGGGGCAGCGCGCCGCCGACCTCGGGGGAGAACTGCCCTGGCTGCTCTTCGGTTCCCTCGCGCTGCTGCTCTTCTCCCGGCTACTGAAGGCCGTCCTGCTGCAAGGGCCGTTCACCGACACGGTGGCGCAACGGCTCTCTCTACTCGGCTGGTTCGTCACCGTGGGCACGCCGCTGGCCGGCCTCGTCGTCGGCTGGTCGCAGTCCTGGCTCGTCGGGAGCATGGCGCCCATCGTGGGTTCTGGTCCGACGGTCTCCGGGCCGCAGGCGCTCGTGCTCGCTGGCCTCGCCGCAGTGATCATGGGGAAGATCATGCGCGAGGGCGTGCGCATGCGAGAGGACCTCGAAGGGACCATCTGATGCCCGAAGAGGAACTCCACGCGATCCGGATCCACCTCGACCGGCTCCTCGCCCAGCGCGGCATGACGCTCACCGAACTGTCCGCACAGGTGGGCATCACCGTCGTCAACCTGTCCGTGCTCAAGAACGGGCGGGCCAAGGCCATCCGCTTCTCGACCCTGTCGAGGATCTGCGATGTCCTCCAGTGCCAGCCGGGAGACCTGATCACTCACGACCACGCCGAGCCGGCCTAGCCAGTCATCCCCAGCGGGGTCCACCGGGGAGTGGGCCGTTCCTCAGCGCCCCGTCCCTGGACCTGGCTGGCTATCGGGCGGCCCCTCCGCTGTGGCAACTCGTCGCAGGCCAGCGCGGAAGGGGTGGGACAGACTTGCTCGCTGAAGCTCCCCATTAAGGCAGTCCCGCACACGGGAGCACTAGCGATCTGCGCAGGCACCGAAGTCGAGCCAGCCAAGCTTGAGGTCGGGCCAGTCCGACACCCCGTAGAAGTCGGTCTCCTCACGGCTCACAGAGACCCCGCCGCCGTCCTGCCGACCGATATAGCGGGAAACGGCGCCATCCCCGCCTGACTGGAAGACCTGGAGCTCGGCGCGGCCGTCGTGATTGGTGTCGGTGGCCCGTACCCCGTACACGAACGTCGAGTGCTTCATACGGATGGTGCCGGTCCGGTCACTGCTCAGGTCGCGGGCGAGAGGCCCGTAGTGCACCTCATGCACCACCATGTTGTCCCGCGGAGCGTCGCCCTCGTCGCGCTGACTGTAGAAGAGGGCCAGATCGAGGTAGCCGTCGCCATCGAAGTCGCCGAAGGTTCCCCGCGTTTCCATGTCCTCCTCTGGTACGCCTCGCAGCTTCTGCCAGAACCCGCGGGCATCGCCGACGCTGACCGTGGTCCGGTGATCGTCTCTCCGGAAGACCACTGAGCTGGTGCCGTCGCGGTCTTGGTCGTGGATCTCGTCCAGTTGTCCGTCCGCGTCCACGTCGGCGCGCAGGATTGTGCTGTCGAGGGCGCATATGGCTGCGGGCGCGTGGTTGCCTGGTTCAGGCCCGGTACCCAACAGAAGCCACATGCCGCCGGCGATCACGACGAGACCGGCTGCGGTAGCCGTGGCGAGCCGCCGCCGTCGTGTGCGCTGTCGCGGCAGCGACGAGAACACACCCCCAGACGTGGATTGCTTCGGAGCAGCAGAGAAAGGCATGCCAGAACCCTAAAGTGCACCGTGCCGGACCGGCCGTGGGGTACGCAGCCCCGGCGCTGTCGCCTGCGACAACCGCCTGCGGAGTGAAGAGCAGCACCCCCTTTTCAGAGATCCTCATCAGAGGTAGCACTCCTGTCTCTGGGGTCCGAGGATGCCCCTATGAAGGTGCCGATCGGTCGCCCGAGTCTGCGGCCTTACCTGCCCTACCAGCAGCGCCCTGCAGCTCATCGTGAGGGGCTGAGCGCCCACTTCCTGGGCACTAGCTCAGTGCTGCTGTCGGACGGGCAGACCTCCGTGCTCAGCGACGGGTTCGTCACCCGCCCGGGGATGCTGCGAGTGGGCATGGGCAAGATCGCACCGGACCCCGTACTGGTCCGTGCCGCCATCGAGCGGCTGCGGGTGGACACCCTCGCCGCTGTGGTCTGCACGCATTCCCACTACGACCACGCCCTCGACGCACCGGTGTGGGCGCTGGAGACCGGCGCCGAACTGGTCGGGTCGGAGTCGACCGCCAACATCGGGCGCGGCTTGGGGGTCCCCGAGTCGTCCCTGCGGGTGGTCGGCGACGGTGACACCGCCACGTACGGCAGCTTCACGCTGACCTTCCTGGACTCCGTGCACAGCGCGGGCGACCACTACCCCGGGACAGTCGACCAACCCTTGCTCCCGTCGGCCCGCGCCGGTGCCTGGAAGACCGGCACCACCTACTCCGTGCTCGTCACCCACCCCCGTGGCCGCATGCTGCTGCAAGCCAGCGCCAACTACCGGCCCGGCGCGCTGCGCGGTCACCACGCCGACGTCATCTACCTGGGCGTGGGCATGCTGGGCAAGCAGCCCGCCGAGTTCCTTCACACCTACTGGGACGAGGTCGTGGCCGCGACCGGGGCCAGGCGGGTCATCCTGGTGCACTGGGACGACTTCTTCTCCGGCCTGGACCGGCCACTGCGCCCCATGCCCTACCTGCTCGACGACCTCGACACCACCATGAGCCGACTGCTGCCCCTGGCCCGCCATGACGGCGTCGACGTCGTCCTGCCCGTCTCCTGGCAACCCAGCGCCCCCCTCACCGGTCTCGCCTGAACTGGGCCACGTAAACCCCCTGGAATCGGCACAGCATGTCGATCACCCCGCCAACGACGCGAGACGAGCCACTGGAAAGGGTCCTGTCTGCAGTTCCGTGAATGCCGAAGTCACTTCGTGGGCCGTCTGGTTCGCTACTGGCGGCTGATCGCACGTGAGATGCCGGCGGCGACGGTCGTAGCCAGGATCCACCCGGCAGCGGTCAGCGCGTAGGCGAGCCATTGCCCAGTGTCTCGTGGTGCGAAGGCAGCTTCCTGTCCGAAGGCGGTAATCGGGACGAGCAGGTCGAGGGTGTAGAAGACGGCGTTGAAGGGCGGCGCCTTCTCCGCTTCGAGGGGCGCGGGGGGATGCGCTCCGAAGAAGAGGGCGCCGCAGGCGAGCAGAGCCATGAGCCAGAGGCCGGCGCGGAGTGGCCGGTAGCCGTAGCCGACGGTTGCGTCCTGGATGTAACCCCAGACGCGGGTATGAAGGGGGAGCATGGCACGGCGATGGCGTTGCTTGGCGAGGAGCACCGTGCGTGCTTCGTCCTCGTGTCCGAGCCGTCGGTAGGCGGCTGCGAGCTGCTCGTACGGCTGCGGGAGGTAGCCGTCGGTGCTGCGCCGGAGCCAGTCGAGCCGTTCGGTGGCTGCCAGGGGGGAGGCGAGGGCGTCGTAGGTGGTCTCGGCCAGCCGGAGGTCGCCGGGCCAGGTGTCCGGGGTGTCGTACAGGGTGCCCAGCTGGGCGTTGCTTGCGTCGACGATGCCGTCGATCGGCTGCTGGGTGCGCAGATCGGTCTCCCGGGCCTGGGCCAGCCGTAGGGACAGGGCGATGCCGCCGGGGTTCCTCAGCGTGGCGTCGCGGAAGCTGAGCTGCGTACCGATGCGGCTGCCGTCGAGCTTGATGCCGCCGTCGACGGTGAGGCCCTGGCCGAGGTCGAAGTTGCGGGCCACGCTGACGTCGACGGCCTCCAGCGCGACGTCGCCGGCGTTGTTCAGCCGGGCGCCGCAGAAGCCGATGGCCGCCGAGACCGTTGCACCGGAGAGGATGATCCGTCCCTCGGCGCTGAAGCCCGGGTGGAAGGTGAAGCCCTCCGTGATCTGGGCGTGGTAGGCGTCCAGGGCGTGGCCGCCCGGGTTGCTCAGGGAAGCGCCCTCCAGGTCGAACTCGCCGGAGATGGCGGCGCCGGAGAGGCGGAAGGCTCCCTGGACGGCCATGTGTGTGCACAGCACGTCGCCGCCCGCGATGAGGCGGGCTGCGGATATCGCCTCGGCCCCGGGCGCGGTGATCACGGTGTTGCGGAGGTCCAGGTCGCTGTGGATTTGGGCGCGGGTGAGTACGAGGGGTCCGGTCAGGTGGCAGCGGGTCAGGACTAGCCGGCCGTCGATCTGGGCGGTGTCGGCGGCGAGACCTGGCAGGGCGCAACCGGTGAGGGTCAGCTCGCGGATCCTGGCGCCCTGGAGCGAGGGCACTTCGTCGAAGCGGCACTCGTCCAGGACGATCGGCACGGGAATCTCGGCGAATCGCAGATTCAGCCTGCCCGTGATGCAGGCACCGGTCAGGCGCATTGCCGGGCGGTCACCCGGGGCGGGATCGCTGCTGGCACCCAGCAGCAGCGCCGTTATGACCTCGGCCCGTACTCCGGGTTCCGCCGCTGACGAGCCGTCGCGGACGTCGACGGCGCCGCCCTGGGCGAAGGTGTTCCACAACTGACGTTCAACAGCGTTGAGTTCGTCGATACGCATGATCGACGATCTTCCCGGTGCGGGTCGGCCCAGGACAAGACCCGGCGAAGCCCTGCCAACTCGGACGAGGCAGCCAGGGGCTTGCCGGTGCGAGGCAGGACCCTTCACGAACTGCGGACAGAACCAATTTCAACGAGCCCTATCAATATGCCGGATAGCTCACCCTGGTGGAGCCCGCCGTCGACGATGGGCTATTCACAGACGTCCGGCCTGCGGCAACGGCCACAGAGGCTCCTCCCCGACGCCAAGGGGCGGAGCCTCCGCGCGTTGGAAGGGCAATCCGCTGCGCGGAGGTTCGAGTCCCCTTTACGAGGCGCGACCACTCTTGATGCCTTTCGATCCTGGCCAACTGGGACGCGGTCAGGACGCGGTCAGGACACAAGGACAGGAACAGACCGACAAAGACGAAGCAGCACCGGCACGGCTCGCCCCATCTGGCCTGCGAAAAGGTCGTGGACTGACGTAGATCGACAAGGGCCGCCAAGATCCCCAAAGGACTCATAATCCGTCGGCCGTGGGTTCGAGTCCCACCCGCCCCACTCAGTACTACGCGTGGAGAGCCCGTCTGACCTGCGGTTTTGTCGGGTCACGCTTTGGCTGTATCTGGTCGCGTCCTGACTTTTTGGCGGCCGGTGCGCGCCAGGGGACATGGCAGGGGACAACCTGCGCCCGATATGCGCCCGTCTGTCGGCGCGGTGGTTGCGCCCGAATCGGCCGTCTGCCGCCCTCGAGGAATAGCCCTTACTGAAACGGCCCTGTGTGGGCGCCAGCTGGGGTGGCCAGCGGTCTAAAACTGACGGACGTTATTGACAGGTGGGTCTCTCGTATCTAGGAGACCTGCATGACTGAACGCGAGCTTGGAAGGCGCCCGGCATCGGCTCTCGGTGCTGTGACACGTCGAGGAGGTGAGCGGCAGTGTGGCCGCCACCTGCCGGGCATAGCTGCGGCCGAGCTGGACGCGCTGTCCGGCCACCAGGAAGCCGCCGACTCTGCTGACCGTCCGCTCGGCAATCTGCCTGGCGGGCGACGGCAGGCTCGGGGGCCCCTATGTGTTTGGTCAAGGAAATCGGGTCTGCGTCGTGAGGGTGTGGGGGCAGGATGGCGGGGTGGCTGATCTGCTGTGGGATGACGTCAAGTGCTTCTTCGACCCTGACCTGATGGGGTCGCTGCCGGACGTGCTCGTTCCTTGGACCTCGGTGGAGGACTGGCAGGCGGTCCTCGATCTCGTCGGCGCGAGTGCCTGGAAGTGCCAGTACTCCGAAGGCGAGGCGGTGCTTCCGGTGCCTCGGGCGGAGGCAGTGCTGTCCCGCCCGGCTGACGCCGGGTGCCCGCAGCTGCGGGTCTGGCCGACTCCGGATGTGTTGGCGATCTTCCGCTTCGCGTCGGTGGAGGAGATCGACTTCGATGTTGATCTGCGGGAACTCCAGGGCCAGGAGCGACTCGACGTGTTCTGCGGCTTCCTGAGGGCGATCGGGCGGCGGCTGGGCAAGCCGGTGCTGATGGATTCCGAGGGCGGCGAGCACAGTCATCCAGTACTCGGGTTCGATGTTGAGACCGATCAGGTGGTCCTGTTGGCGGAGCCGCTGGTCAGGTGACCCCTGCTGGTGGCTGCGGGTTGTAGAAGGTGCCGTCGCGGCGCATTGCGAAGAGGACGTCGGCCCGGCGTCGGGCGAGGCAGAGCAAGGCCGCGATGCGCGTATGGGGGGCGGGCTTCGCCCACATGAGGTGGATGTGCGGTGTGCCGCACGCAGTGCTGGCAACTGGCGAATGTGCAGGGATGGGTGGGCGCTTGACGCCGCCCCTCCTCTTACATCACCATTCCACTACTCAATTAGTGAAAGGTGGGTGCAGCACGTGGTCGAGTTCCGTATCGACCGGCGCAGCGGCGTCGCCACCTATCTCCAGATCGTCCAGCAGACCAAACAGGCACTCCGCCTGGGCCTGCTGGAACCTGGCGACCGCCTGCCCACGGCCCGCGAGGTCGTCGAAGCCACCGCGATCAACCCGAACACCGTGCTCAAGGCCTACCGCGAACTGGAACGCGAGGGCCTGGTCGAAGCCCGCCGCGGGCTCGGCACCTTCATCACGGGCAGGCTTGGCGGCGGTGGGCAGGCGGACCGGGCAACCCTTCGCGACGAGCTCACCCAGTGGGTGGCACGGGCCCGCACAGTCGGACTGGAGCAGGACGACATCACCGCGCTCTTCAGCTCTGTGGTCGACAAGCACGACAGGGCAGGGCATGACAGCCCAGCGCACGACAAGGGGGAAGGCGCATGACAGCAGCAGCCATAGAGGCAAGAGGCCTCGTCAAGGCTTACGGCAGGTGGCGCAACCCCGCCCTGCGCGACTGTTCGTTCCGCGTGCCCACCGGACGGGTCTGCGCCCTGGTCGGCCCCAACGGTGCCGGCAAGTCGACCTTCCTCGCGCTCGCGGCCGGGCTGCAGCGCCCCAGCGAAGGCGTACTGCGCGTCCTCGGCGCCGACCCCGCGTCCGTACGCGAGAAGTTCGCGTACGTCGCCCAGGACAAGCCGCTCTACCCGCAGCTGACCATCGGCGCCACGCTGCGCCTTGGCCATGAGCTCAATCCGGGCCGCTGGGACACGGCAGTCGCCGAACGTGTCATCGCGGACGGCAATCTGGACCCCGGCACCCGCGTCCGATCCCTCTCGGGCGGCCAGCGCACCCGCGTCGCCCTCGCGCTCGCTCTTGGCAAGCGCCCCGAACTGATGCTGCTGGACGAGCCGATGGCGGACCTCGACCCTCTCGCCCGCCACCAACTGATGGGCATCCTGCTGGCCGAGGCAGCCGAGCAGGGAACCACCGTCGTGATCTCCTCGCACATCCTCACCGAGCTGGAGACGACCTGCGACTACGTCCTCCTCATCGACGACGGCTGCATCCGCCTCGCCGGTGAGACGGAGGACCTGCTCTACGCCCACACCCTGCTCACAGGCCCGGTCGCCGACCTCACCCCGCACACGGTCGTTGAATCCCGCACGACAGGACGTCAGCTCACCGCGCTGGTACGGCCGGAGGGCACCCTGCACGAGAGGTGGCAGACGACGGAGCCATCCCTGGAGGAACTGCTCATGGCCCACCTCCGCAGCCCCGGAGCCCCGGCACTGCTCACCCCGAGCGCGGAGGTGGAAGCAGCATGAATGCCCTCAGTGCCCTCACCCCTCGCAGCCTGACCTGGGCGGTCCTGCGTCTGCACCGCAGCGCGCTGCTGGTCGCAGCCGGCTTCCTCGCCGCCGGTGCCGCCTGCCTGCTGTTGCTGCGCGCCGTGGGCCTGGAGGCTGCACAGGCAACCGGACCCTGTGGATCATCCGACACGGACCTGCCGCCCTGCCAGGACTTCACCGGCACCGCCGTCTTCGAGTACAGCGGCAACATGAGCCTGGCCGCCACGATGATCGCCTGGCTGCCGTTCGCCGTCGCCGTGTACGCGGGCGGTGTTCTAATCGGCCGCGAGCTGGAGCGCGGCACCGCTGCCCTGTCCTGGACCCAGTCCGTCACCCCGGCGCGCTGGCTCGCCGCGAAACTCCTGCTCCCCGCCCTACTGATCACCACCGGCATGGCAGTGCTGTCCCTGCTGTACCGCTGGGCCCGGCACGCCGGCGCGACGGCAGTCGGTGACGAGTGGTACATGAACGACGTTTTCCTGGCACTCGGCCCGGCGGGCCTCGCCTACTGTCTGCTCGCCCTGGCCGCCGGGGCGCTGGCAGGGGTACTGCTGCGGCGCGCCCTGCCCGCCGGAGGTCTCGCCCTCGCCGTCACCGGGCTCGTGATGTGGCTCTGCGACCGCTGGCGGGACCAGCTGTGGCCGCGCGTGGACCTGGCCTCGAGCGGCCCCCGCCCCGAGGTCGCGAGGAGCGTCTGGCAGCTGGACAACGGCGTGGTGACTTCCACGGACCGGCGCATCCAGGACCTGATGTGCTGGGGCCCTGCCGGCCGGGCACGGGCCGAGTGCCGGGCGGGGGGCGAGGTCCGAGAGTGGTACGCCGTCTTCCACCCCTCCTCGCACTTCTGGCCCATCCAGCTCGTCGAGACCGGTATCGTCCTCGCCCTCACCGTGGTGCTGACCGTCGCGGCGTTCGCGGTGCTGCGCCGCCGCCACGCCTGACATTCGCGCAACACCCGCGCCCAGGGAGCAAACGGTGATCGAGGGGACGTACAGGGGACGCGGGGCGTCGGTGGTGGAGCCGCGACCCCGTCTCGTGCGCCTGCCCGTTCTTGGTGTGTTCCGGCGGGGTGCTGTGTGGGCGTCTTGAGGTGCCGGAGAGCAAGATCGTCTTCGCCGGGCTACTTGCCTCCGCATCGGTACGCAAGAGGGAGCAGACGAGAGGGCTGGGCCTGAAGCGGCCCGAACGGAAACGGCCCGAACTGAAAACGGTCCGGCTGGCCGTCGCTGACGCGCCACCCCTCTATCGCTCAGATCTTGGTGGCAGACTCTCATCGCGGGGTTGCCCCGGCGATTGGCTGGAGGCCTACAGGCAACAGCCCGAATTGACAACGGCTCAGAAGGGTCGAAGCTGCCCGGATGTCGCGCAAAGGATTCCGGGACGTTGCCGCGAAGACGGGCGTCCGTGGCCGCTCGCCGGATCAGTGGTGCAGGGGCTGGAAGCGGCGCAGCCGCAGGCTGTTGGAGACGACGAAGACGGACGAGGAAGCCACGGCGGCTCCGGCGATCATCGGGTTGAGCATTCCGAGGGCGGCCAGTGGCAGCGCAGCTACGTTGTAGGCGAATGCCCAGAACAGGTTGGCCCTGATCGTACGACGGGTGCGGCGAGCCAGCCGAATCGCGTCGGCTGCGGCTCGCAAGTCGCCGCGCTCGTCGGGCTCATCCTCGGCGTACACAACTTCAGCCAGCATGTTCCTGGTCGGCGGAACAATGGCCGACCGGCTCGGCTACAAGCCGATGATCATCGCGGGGCTTGTGCTGCGCATCGTCGGCTTCGCGACCCTTGGGCTCGTCGACTCCGTACCCGCCCTGCTCGCAGCGTCGGCCGCGACAGGCTTGGCCGGGGCCCTGTTCAATCCGGCCTCCCGCGCCTACCTGGCGGCGGACGCCGGGGAGCGCCGAGTCGAAGCGTTCGCGCTGTTCAACGTCTTCTACCAGGCGGGCATCCTGCTGGGCCCGCTGGTGGGCATGGTGCTGACCGGCGTCGACTTCCGCGTCACCTGCCTGGTTGCGGCCGGCATCTTCGCTCTGCTGAGCATCGTTCAGATCCGTGCCCTGCCTGCCCGTCGCGGCAACGACGCGCAGGACACCAAGGGAACCGGCCAGTGGGAGAGCGTGCTGTCCCAGTGGCGCGGCATCGTAGCCAACCGGCCGTTCCTGCTGTTCTCGGTAGCCATGATCGGCTTCTACGTCATGCAGTTCCAGGTCTATCTCGCCCTGCCGCTGGAGGTTCGGCGGCTCGGCGGAGACGGCGGACCACCGAACCCACGACACAACCGCGGCCCGGCCTCGTCATCCGCGACTGCAATCAGCCTCAGCCGGTGCTTCCTCCAGAGAACCATTCATTTCACCAATGATTTCGCGATGCAGTGCTTGGACAAGAGGAACACGGGGGCTCCGACCTCACGGCTGCGCTAGCTTCGGCAAGGTGAGGATTTCGGCTCCGTCGTTGGTGATAGCGATCGTGTGCTCACTGTGTGCTGTGCGGCAGCCTGTCGCACTTCGGAGCGTCCACCCGTCGGCATCAGTGACGAGTTCAGCGGTGTCCGCCATGATCCACGGTTCCAGGGCCAGCAGCAGCCCAGGGCGCAGTTTGTATCCACGGCCAGGCCGTCCGGTGTTCGCAACGTGCGGGTCCTGGTGCATAGTTGAGCCGATGCCATGACCTCCGAACTCAGTGTTGATCGGGTACCCCGCCTCGCCGAGGACCGTGCCGATGGCATGGGAGATGTCGCCGATGCGAGCCCCGGGCCCGGCAGCGGCGATCCCTGCGGCCAGCGCGCGTTCGGTTGCACTGATCATCGCGACGCTCTCCGGGGGCTTGGCGTCGCCCACGATGAAACTGATGGCAGCGTCTGCAGCGACTCCGCCTTTGGAGACGGCGAGGTCGAGTGTCAGCAGATCGCCGTCGGCAAGCGTGTAGTCGTACGGCCGTCCGTGGAGCACGGCGTCGTTGACGGCCGTGCAGATGTAGTGGCCGAACGGGCCGCGTCCGAAGGATGGCTCGTAGTCGACGTAGCAGGACTGCGCGCCAGCCTCGACGATCATGGTCTCGGCCCACCGGTCGATGTCCAGAAGGTTCGTGCCGATCGAGCTACGGCTCTTCAGCGTCTGCAGGATGTCAGCGACCAGGGCGCCTGTGTGTTTTGCTCGGGCCAGGAGGGTGTGGTTCAGGATCTCGATCATGCGGCGCCCTTCTCGCGCAACCAATAACTATACCGGCCAAACTATACCGGTATTAGAATCGGAGCCATGGTCAGGTTTCCGCTCACTCCTGCAGAGGTCGAACGCGGACAGCGCCTCGGCGCCCTTCTGCGTCGGGTCAGGGGAGAACGCTCGATGCTCGATACCGCGCTCGACGCACGTGTCTCACCGGAGACCCTCCGGAAGATCGAGTCGGGCCGCGTGGCTACCCCTGCCTTCCCGACCATCGCGGCGATCGCCGATGTCCTCTGCCTCTCCCTCGATGCGGTGTGGGCCGAGATCAGCCAGCCCGAACGTGGCGTTAGACCGATCAACTCTGGTCACAACGCACGTGAGCAGTTGACCTCGTAAGTCTCAATCCCGCAGCTGCGTTGGAGGCGCGCGCCGACGGCTGACACCGCCGGTTCGGCGGGCACGGGCAAACCCCAACGCTGGCCACCGTCGGTGCACTCACCCAGACGCCGCGAGGGTCCTCCAGTCAGCGGAAGACATTGCGCCCTCCGATGTCCGATCCGGGCGGGCCGCGTCGAGGAGGTGCTGAGTCGGGAGGCCACGAGGGTGGAGTCGCCGCTGGCCGCATCGTCGAGTGCCCGCTGGGCCTGCCGGGGGCGGGGTGCCGGGCCGCCACGGCTGCCCCGAGCCTCGGTCGTCCGGGGTCGGCGCCCGTAGCCGAAAGTCGGGGCACCTTCGTGAACCGGCCGGTGTGGTAGCTGCCGGCGTCCGCGCCGCCGCGCGAGCGGCACGGCGAGCCCGGTTCGGCCGCGCACCGCGGGCACGGGTGGGGCTCGACGTCGTCCACGTCGGACGGGGAGGGGCCTTGAGGGTCCGTCATGGGCCCGGGTCTTCGCAGAATCAAGTCTCAGAGGGGGGGGGTGTGACCCGCGTTTGAGTGAGAACGAGTTGTGCGAACCGATCGAGGGTCCAGCAGGGGCTGCCGAGCCCTTAAGTGATCTTGCTCGGGCAAGGGACCGTTTATGAGAATCGGGGCAGGGGGCCGCGCTGCGCCATCCCGGAGAAACGGGACCAGGCCGCCGCCCACTGGAAGACGATCGTGCGCCTCGCCTTTCCCGGCAGGCGCTGACAGGCGCATACCGACACGCGTCAAGGTGGCGTTAGGCGGGCTGCGGGGCGGGCGTTGCCGGAGCGGCCGCGACCTTGCGGGTCTCGCGCATTATCAGCAGGCCGTTGACCACCATCAGTGTCGCGGTCAGGCAGTGGACGCCGAGCGCGGTGGCCACGGAGCCGTGGTGGGCCAGCACGGTGGTCATGTCGCCGTACGCGGCGAGGGCCTCCACCAGCAGCACCCAGCCCAGCGCCCGGCGGTGGGCCGTCACCAGCAGGATGCCCAGGACCAGGGCCAAGACGACGTCGCGGATTCCCTTGATGATCAGGAAGCCGTCGCCGTCGCCGGACGGCCAGCTCGGCAGGCCGAAGCCCGGCGCCGTCGTCTCCGGGCTCAGGATGAACTCCGTCCCGAACCAGAGGATGAAGAGGATGAAGGCGGCGGCCAGGACGGTGTTGATCTTCTTCAGCGACATTGTTCTTCTCCTTGCGAGTCTTCGCCAGCTTGGTGAGCTTCGTGGAGCTTGCTGAGTCGTGTGGGGCCTGATCAGGCCGCGCGGACGCGGCTGATCGAGGGGCGTAGCTTGTCGGGATCGCCGTTGTGGGATCTGAGCGGCAGCTGCATTCCCGAATGTCGGGATTCCGGTGGCCACCTGCCGCCCGGGGAGTGGGGATTGTGCGCCACCGGCGCGGGGGCGGCCCGCGGGGTCAGAAATCCGAAGCCCTGTCGGGCTCACCCCGACGGGGCGAAAGCTGTCGACATACAGGGGCGAACCAGTGCATGTCGGGGCGGCTTTGGTATCAGACGAGGGCGGCGACCAGCAGGGTGAAGGCGCTGATGATGACGGCGACGCGGACGTAGTGGAAGCGGTCCCAGCGGTTCATCTGCTCCTTCCAGTCCTCGGGCCGGTTCTCCGGGGTCCACGTCTTGCCCCGGTTGTTGATCGGGACGAGCAGCAGGATCGACATGATCACGCTGACGATCAGCAGCGCGCCGGCGGTGACGACGAGGCCGGTGCCGTGGTGGTGCCATCCCGCGACAGCCCAGACCGCGACGAGGACGAGTGAGCCGATGTACCAGAACGGCATCACGGCGCCGAGCATCCGGCCCCCGTGGGAGTGGGCCAGCTGGTTACTGTCCTCCGGGAGGGCGTTGAAGATCGGGTTCATGACGAAGGCGACGGAGAACTCCACCCCCACCATCAGGCCGACGGTCACGATGGTGATTACCTCGAGTGCGCTGAGCATGTTGCCCCTCCCGGGATCTAGCACTGCTAGCCGATGTGGGCAACGCTAGTACTACTGCCGCTTGCTTGTCTAGCGGTGCTAGGATTCGAGTTATGTCGGTACAGGAACGCAAGGCACGCGAACGGGCGGTCCGCGAGCGCCTCATCGTGGCGACGGCCCGCGAACTCGCCGAGCAGCAGGGCTGGGACGCGGTCACCACCCGCCGGCTCGCCGAGCGCATCGAATACAGCCAGCCCGTCCTCTACAGCCACTTCCGCGGCAAACGGGAGATCATCGGCGCCGTCGCCCTCCAGGGCGCCGCCGAGATGGCCGTCGCGGTACGGGCCGCGACCTCCAGCGCGAACAGCCCGCGCGAGCGGGTCACCGCCCTCGCCCGCGCCTACCTCGACTTCGCCGAGCGCAACCCGGCGGTCTACGACGCCTTGTTCCAGCTCGACGGCGGCCTGGCGTACGCGCAGGAGGACACCCCGGAGCCGCTGAAGGACGCCTTCGCCGCGCTGATGGAGAGCCTGGGCGAAGTGGCCGGGGACGGCGTCCACCCGGGGCTGTTCACCGAGGTGTTCTGGGCGTCCCTGCACGGCCTGGCGACCCTGACCCGGACGGGACGGCTGCTGCCGGAGGACGCCGCACAGAGGGTGGAGCTGCTGGTGGACCGGCTCGCCGTGCTCTGACACACCGTCCCGGCGGGCACGCAGCCGGGCCCTCGGGCCCCCGCCGCTGCCTGCCTGCGGCAACGCGTCCGGTCACTTGCGTCCGCACGGCGCAGCCGCAGATCGCCGGGCCCCGTACCCCAGGCGGGCACCCGCCCCGGAAGCTGCGATGCCCATTGATCGCGAACCGATACTCGCCCTAACGCCGCGTCATTCGCCGGTGCCCTCGTCGTCCTCGTCGAGATGGACGGTCGCCGGGTCACTCAGTGGGCGCAGGCCCTCGCGTGGCGGGCGGGCGGCGAAGCTGTAGCGGCACAGACAGTTGAGGTTGGCGTGCTTCAGCGGGGAGACCCGGGCCACGTCCTCGTCCAAGACGTCATGCTCCCGCTCCTCGGGCGGCAGGGCCCGCAGGTGGTCGACGGCGGCGTCGAGGTAGCGGGTCGTCCAGAGCGTGGCGGCATTGAGGACCAGGCCGAGCGCCTCGAGTTGGTCCTCCTGCCCCGTCCTGTACGCCTGCATGATCTGTCCGCGCCTGCCATGGTAGATGTCGCGGGCGAGCTTGTGACGGGACTCCTGGACAGTGAGCTGCCGGTTCATCTGTCGGCGGTAGGTGTCGTCGACCGGGTCGACGACCCGGAGCAGGTGCAGCGTCTTGGCGATCCGCCCGTACTCGGCGAGAGGTTGACCGGTCACGAAGGTGAGCAGATCGCAGAAGCCGTCCCGGCAGGTGTCCGTGGATGAGCAGATCCAGGTCGCGTTGCGGTGTTGAAAGGCGAGCTCTCGCTGGCCGAGGCGGCGCGGCGACATGGTGTCTCCTCGGCGACGGTGGGGAACTGGCGGGACCGGTTCGTCGACGCGGGCAAGGCAGGCATGGACCGGTCGCTACCCGGCCCGGACGGCGGTCAGTCGCAGACAGAGCGGCGGCTCCGCATCACCGAGTGCAAAGAGCTCAAGCTCGCCCTGGCGGAGGCGACGGTGCAGCTGCGGATCTGGCGGAAGGGCTCGGAGTACATCGACTCCGTCCCTTCGCCGACCTCGAGGCCCTAAGCGCGACACATCACGTGTCGGTGTCGAGGTTCGCAGCACTGGCCGGGATCCCGGAACGCACCTACTGGCGGCGGCTCGCCCGGCACCGCGCCGGCGACCCAGCCAAAGACCCATGGCCGGCGCCGAAGGCCGACGCGGTCGAGGCGACCGCAGCCAAGTACGCAGCGGACTGGCCGGCCTGGGGGCACCGCAAGATCGCCGCGATGATGCGCGCCGACGGCTGCGAGGTGTCCACCTCGACCGTGGAACGGGCGCTGCGCCGCCGCGGGCTGCTGCTGCCGTCCGGCGGCGCCGACGCGCTTGCCTGCCTGCGCCGCGCCTTCGTCGAGGCGGAACGGGTCCTCGACCTCGACGACCTCCGCGCCGACCGCGGCGAGATGGACGTCGTCGACGCCGACGACTACGTCATTGGTCAGACGGCGGCGCCGATCGCGGTGGTCACCGACAACGGCCCATGCTTCCGCGACGGCACCTTCGCCGACGCGTTCACCGGCGACGACCCGCTGCTCCGACACGTCCGTACCAGGGTGAGGAGCCCGCAGACCAACGGCGTAGTCGAACGGTTCTTCGACACCCTGAACTACGAACCGCGCGATCATCGGCGACGGCAATGCCCTCGCCGTCGAGATCAACCAGTTCCGCCACACCTACAACACCCTCCGCCCCCACCAGGCACTCGACGACCGGACGCCGCGACAGGCGTACCTCACCAGCCGGGAGAGCCAGTAACCACCGGTCCGGTCGTCCGTTAGGGGATCCCTATCCGGACGGATCGTCTGCGGTGAAGAACAGGATCGATCCGGCAGGGACGTCACGATCGCCTCGGAACACAGCGCCACGAGATCCTTGGGTGGCCCGAAGCCCGCGCTGATCCGCCGTCGGGCACTCAGCGCCTGGTCTCGTACCTGATCAGCATCACGCCGTCGGGAAACGTCCGGGTCTCCACCAGGCTCAGGTTCACCCAGTTGTCCAGGGCTGTGAAGAACGGCGTGCCGCCGCCCACCAGGACCGGATGGGTGACGATCGCGTACTCGTCGATCAGCCCGGCCCGCATGGCCGCCGCGGCGAGTGTGGCACCGCCGATGTCCATGGGGCCGCCGTCGTCGGCCTTGAGCCTGGTGATCTCGGTGACCGCGTCGCCGGTGGCCAGACGGGTGTTCCAGTCGACCGTGCTGGTCGTAGAGGAGAACACCACCTTCGGCATGTCCCGCCAGCGGCCGGCGAATTCGATCGCCGCCGGTGTGGCACCCGGCTGCTTGTCGGCGGTCGGCCAGTGGGAGCTCATCGTCTCCCACAGCTTGCGCCCGTACAGCGCCAGGCCCGTCGCGTCCACCCGGTCGGACCACCACTGGAACAGCTCGTCGCTCGGCACGCTCCAGCCGAGGTCGTCGCCGGGCGCGGCGATGTAGCCGTCCAGGCTCATGTTCATGCCGAAGGTCAGTTTCCGCATGGCGTCAGCCTCCCGTGAGTCGGTATTCGGCGTACAGACCAGCACGGCGCGCAAAACTCATCAGTCAGGCCACACCGAGGGCCAGTTGACCACCACGCCAAGCAGATGCTCCGTACGGAAAGGAAACCTCCGACGTACCGGCGGGGACGAGACGAGCCCGCCGCCACCGCTGTGATCTGCGCTGTTGCAGATACCCCGTACGGAGAAAATCTCACTAACCGGAGGCTAAACATCCACGTACTGAGCCCAGCAATACCAAGATCAAACCCTGCCAACTCCTCGACGCATGACACGCATGGGGAGACACGCTGGGAGTTGTGACGGTCAGCTTTAGTTGGCCTCACGTCCCTATCGATCTTCTGACCTGCCGACGCCGATCTGCGTGGCGTAGTTGGTGCCGAGACCCGCTGTCCGGCGCCTCATCGACCATTCGGTCGTAGGCGGCCAGTGCGAGCGGTACTGGCGTTCACTGACTGGGTAATGCACTGCTGGCCCCAACGCCGGACTTGGCGCGCCTGTGGAGGCGGGGCCTGCACGCGAAGAGGAGTTGGCTATGCATGCAAGCAAGGGTGACCGCCTCGTGATGCACGGCCGTGTCGTCGGCAAGGAGGACCATGTCGTGGAGATCATCGAGGTGCTGGGGCCCGACGGAACGCCGCCCTACCGTGTGCGCGCAGAGAACGGACACGAGTCGATCATGAGCCCCGGTCCAGACTCTGTGGTCGACCACCGCAAGGCCGGGACCTGACCTGAGACAGCAGGAAGGTTCCATAAGGCGCGCTACATAGTCACTCAACTGAGCAGAGTGGCGAACTGTGATTGAGCGCAGGACCACGACCTGCAGTTCCGCTAGGCGCAGCGGCAAAGGCGAGCGGCGGAGAGTTGGCCGAGTCGCCAGCGCAGAAGGTGCCGGCAGTGGATCTCATGGCCGCTCTGGAGGCGAGCGTACGAGCGGCGCGAGCCGAGCGCGGCGAGTGAAGCATCGTGTTCGGTCGTGGCGCTATACGCCCGTGAGCTGGCTACCAGCGCCGCGTCTGCTCCGGATACTCCTTGGTTTCCGTCGGCTGCCCACCTCAGCAAAGCGCGGCACAAGATCAGTTGGCTCGGTTCACGAAAAGCGGATTCTGGCTCTCTTCTGTGGATCGCACACGCTGTGTGACAGAACCCGGCCGTTGACCCTGAGGGCCACCGTGTGTCAGGACCGCCTCGGTACGGACTCCACTGCGACCGGTCCCGCCCGCTGCCGAGGGCGGGTGGTCCGTCCCAGCAGGCCGCAGCGTAGAGTCCCGGCCGTTCACTACTGGGGAGGGTCATACATGCTGGTCAAGCGGCGCTTTGGGGGCGCGGTGGTCGCAGTTGCCCTCGGGCTGTCCGTCGCAGCGTGTGGGACACGTACGGGCCATGCGGATGTCGCTGACATGCCGGAGTCGCTGGCCGCGGACGGGACGAGTATCGTCGTCGGCGATGCGGCCGCGCACCGCACCGTCCGGCTCTACGAGGATCCTCGCTGTCCCGCCTGCGAGGAGTTCGAGACGACGGGCGCCGGGCCCGAACTGCAAAAGCTGACCCTGTCGGGGACGGTGCAAGTCCGCTACACGCTCGCCTCCTTCCTCGACGGCAAGCTGGGCGGCAACGGCTCGAAGAAGGCCGTGAACGCGCTGCGCGCCGCGCTGGAAGAGGGCAAGTTCGTCGAGTACCACCAGGTTCTCTACGCGAATCAGCCCGAAGAGGCGGTCGACGGCTTCACAGACGAAGTCCTCCTCAAACTGGCGTCCCGTGTTGAAGGCCTGCGCGGCACTGACTTCGACTCTGCGGTCAGGACGATGAAATACCAGGCGTTCGTCGACGCCTCCGAGCGCGTCTTCCAGAACTCCATAGCCGACGGTACGCCGACCATGGTGATCGACGGCGTACCGCTGCCGGAGTTGCAGGCAGGCATGATCCTGTTCGGCGAGGGCTACCTCACCCGCTACATCAAGGAGTCCGCGGGCTAGGGCCTGTCGTTTGGATCATCCCGGCGGCGCGGGGTGGCCAAGAGGTACCGCACCTCACAGCCGGGCTGCTCCAAACGACGGCCCTAGTGCTGCGCCGCGGGAGTTCCGCCGATGAGTTTCCGGCGGTTGTGCCGTCTACCCGTCGACGAAGGGAGCGCACCATGCGCAAGATCATCGTTTGCACGTTCCTGACGCTGGACGGCGTCATGCAGGCGCCGGGCGGTCCGGACGAGGACGCTGAGAGCGGCTTCGAGCACGGCGGCTGGCAGAAACCGGTGGCCGACGACGAGGTCGGCACGGCCATCGCCGGTTGGTACGAGCACTCCGACGCGATGCTGCTCGGCCGCAAGACGTACGAGATCTTCGCGTCGTACTGGCCGACCGCCGATCCCGACAACCCGTTCACCAATCGGATGAACAGCATGCACAAGTACGTGGCGTCTCGGACCCTGACGTCCGTCGAGTGGCAGAACTCCACGCTGCTGGAGGGCGACATCGTCGATGCCGTACGCAAGCTGAAGGCGTCCGACGGCGGCAACATCAACGTCGTCGGCAGCGGCGACCTCGCCCAGACCCTCATGCAGCACGGCCTCGTCGACGAGTACCGGCTGACCATCCATCCGGTGATCATCGGTACCGGCAAGCGGCTGTTCGCCGACGGAGCGATCCCCACTGCGCTGGAGCCGGTCAGCGTCTCGACGACGAAGGGCGGCACCATCGTCGGCGTCTACCAGCCGAACGGTAAGCCCAGCTACGACAGCTACTAAGAGGGTGTCTCACGTGGCAAGTTTCGCGAGCTTCTTGTAGCAGGTCAGGGCGGCGGCCATGGCCAGTCCTCGGCTCTGCCAGTCGTTGCGGACCACGTACGGGATCTTGAGACCACGAGCAGCCCATGGCAGGCTCATGCCGCATGATCGATGAATTCGCGAAAGACAACCTGCACGGGAGACTGCGGCGGGACCGCAAGGCGCTGCTCTGGAAACTCGACGGCTTGTCCGAATACGACGCCCGCCGACCTTTGACAGCGACCGGGACCAACCTCCTCGGCCTGGTCAAACACGTGGCCACCGTCGAGGCCAGGTACTTCGGCGAGGTCTTCGACCGCCCTTCCCCGGAACCGCTGCCCCGGTGGCAGGACTCCAACGGCAGCGATCTGTGGGCGACCGAGGACGAGACCCGCGATCAGATCATCGGGTTCTACCGGCGCACGTGGGAACACTCGGACGCGACGATCAACGAGCTTCCCCTCGACGCCCCCGGCCACGTGCCGTGGTGGCCGGAGCCTTATGCCGACACGAACCTGTTCGCCATCATGGTCCATGTCCTCGGCGAGTCCATCCGGCATGCCGGGCATGCCGATATCCTGCGCGAGGGCCTCGACGGCCGGACCGGGTTGCGCGCCGAACACGAGAAGCAGATCGACGAGGAAGCCCGTGCAGCCTACTGCGCGAAGATCGAGCAGGCCGCCAGGTCGGCCGCACCAATCAAGGCTTAGAGGTTCTCACGTGACTTGATGTTCGTTCACCATGATGCCGGTCGTGGGTGCTGATCTATCGAAGCGTCTGGTTCCTGATGAACTCTGGGAGCTGGCCGCCCCGTTGCTGCCGTCCTTCGCTGCTCGTCCGCAAGGTGGTGGGACCGCTCCGTGTGACGAGCGGGCCGTGTTCACGGCAGTGGTGTACGCGCTGACCGGCGGCTGTGCCTGGCGGCACCTGCCGCCGACGTTCGGCACGTCGCCCGCCACCGCGCATCGCCGCTTCACCGTATGGACCGAGGCCGGCCCGTGGCGTCGGCTGCACCGGGCGGTGCTGGACACACAGCGCCTTCCTCGGCCGCTCGGTGGCCACCCAACGGCCCCTCGACGCAGCCAGTTGCAAAGCGTGATTGAGAGCCGCAAGCAATAACGCCGCTGAATCCGCTGCTCACGGCTTTGGAGCGTAGTGCAGCTCCTGTTGCTCGGGACGGCGGGGTCTGTTGCCCGCTCAGCTGGCGCTGGTGCGGCGTTGACGGGAATCTCACCGACCGGCAGGCCACTGAGGCCGAGCCTGCCGTCTGGACTGGAAGTACTGCCTGGGCCTGGAGCTGGCCGATCCGGGCCAAGCCCGCCGCAGGCGCGACGGGACCCAGCCCTGCCCAACAAACGCATCATTCCGGCCGAACTCGCCTATTCGTCGAGCAAGGTGGTAGGGCCGGGTTCGCTTGTGGGTGATCCCGGCCGCCGCGAGCGTTTCGTGCCAGAGGCCGGACTTGTGGCAGGAGCTGTTGTCGGTCAGGACCCGTTCGACGGTGATCCCGCATGAGGTGAAGAACGCCTGAGCGCGCTGCCAGAAGGCGATGGCGGTGTGCTGGCGTTCGACGGCCAGGATCTCGCTGTAGGCCAGGCGGGAGTGGTCGTCGACAGCGGAGTGGATGTAGCTGTAGCCGATGACCGGATGGCAGCTCCTGCGCTGGTCGGTGGTGGCGAGTTTGTTGTCCGTCGCGCTGCGGCGGTCCATGACCCGGTGGCCGCCGCCGTCGGGGATGTTGTTCTTCCGCCCGTGCGACGGACCGTGGGAAACGGCCCCGCTGGGCCGGGTGGAGCAGTGGGCTGGCGGGGCCGCGAGCCCGTTTCGAGACTGAGCCCCATGAATCACCGACAACAATCCGTCGGGTCGCGCGCCCGGTTGCTGGCCGTCCTCGTGGCGGGACTGCTCCTGCTGGCGGGCGTACCGAGCGCGTTCCCGCTCTCCCGCGACGGTGCGAGCGTCCCCGCCGCCGACTGCGTCTCCACACCGGCCGCGTACCGGGCCGCGTGGGAAGCGCGCGAGGTCCGGTGCGTGGCGCCGTCCCTCTTCGGGACCACGCACGACCGGGGCCAGACCTCCCTCTACCCGAGCGGCTTCCGCTATGCATGGGCCGGCTCCAGCACCAACCTGGAGCAGTACCTGAAGCTGCGCGCGCGGTACGGCGACCAGCCGGCCAAGGTCGGCATCGGGGTCCTGTCCTACGTCGGCTACCCGGGACTGGACGACTGGTCGACGCCGACCGATCTGGAGGTCTACACGCTGCCGTCCGGCGTCCGTGCGCTGGTGCCGGCCTTCGAGACCTGGTTCCGGCTGCTCGACGAGGAGTTCGGTACGACGGGGGCGTACCCGCTCGCGGCCCAGCGCGACCTGGTCGTCGCGTACTCCCGGCTGGACCGGGGCGAGGATGTCGTCGGGACGTTCGAGGAGGTCACCGGCTGCCGCCGCGACGCACTGCTCGCGGGTCAGGCTCCCTCGGCGGAGATCGGCTGCGACCGCTCCTTCCTCGGCGCGCTGGCGGCTGCCGGCCCGTCCCCGTACGACGGCGGCGACTCCCGGACGTGCTTCGCGAACTTCCAGACGCGCTACCGGGGCCACCGGGACGCCTCGGCGCTGCGGGGCGCGCTGTTCCAGTGCCAGGACGCCGGATTCCTCAACACCGGTGTGGGGCTGGGGTACAACACGTACGCCAATCCGTTCGTGTGTCGGCCTGCCGACCGGCAGAGCGTGCGGGAGCGGTACACCGGCCGCGAGTTCATCCTGCCGAACGCCCCCTTCACTGCCCTGCCGAGCCATCTCGCCATCCCGCTGGACCTGGGGACACCAGGCCGGCGCGGCTTTCTGCACGCGGGTTACTGCTAGGCGTTTCCTTTGGATCTGGCTGGATCAGGGAGCGGCGTCTGGTGCCGTGCATCGCAAGGCGGAGAGGCGCCGCCGACGCTGGGCTGTCGCCAGCCCAGCGCGAAGCCATCGGGTACATGGGGGAGTGGTATGCGTACCAATGGCTCCGCGGGCGCTACTCCGCCGACGTGGACGAGACCAGCTGGGTATCCAGCAATCGCCGGAAGGCATTCCCCGGGCCGCCCGGAGACGACGGCCTTGGGTTCGACTTCAAGGTTGGCTCTGGCAAGCGGCCCATGAGCGCGAGGCGGAGCCGGGTGCGGACCCCAGTCGACGAGTCGGAGTATCCGCCGTCGGGCCCACACCAGGGCGATCCTGCGCGGGAGTTCACGCAGTCGCTGCAACAGCAGCATCGCGGCATCCCGGTCCTGGACGCTCGCGGCCGTGACCAGCGCCGCCAGCAGCAAGCCCAGGCAGTCCACGACCTGCCCTTTGCGGCCCGCCACCTTCTTCCCGCCGTCCCGGCCGACACTGTCGGAGCCCACAGTGTCGGCCGCCCACAGGGACTGCCAGCGTAGACTGCTGGGCAAATCACAGTTTTTATTATTTTAACCTTGCAATTCTGGCAGGAGCGTAGCCAGAACCGTCGGATCCGGCGTCCGATCTGCCCGGAAGGTTCGCAGCGAGTGGCCGTCGGCAGCCTTGGGAGGGCGCGGGCGGATCACATAGGCGCCAGGAGGAAGATTTCTCGATGACCCGGCCCGATGACCCGCGCACCGCGGCGGCCCGGATGTTCGCCGAGGCCGGCGCGTTCGGCGAGCTTCTGGCCCGGATCGAGTGGGCGGCGACGCCGCTCGGGCCCCCCGAGTCCTGGCCGGGGCCCCTGGTGGACACCCTGCGCCTCATGCTCACCTCTGAGCACGGCATGGCTCTGTACTGGGGCGCCGAATTCGCCACGCTGTACAACCTGGGCTCCTCACCCATTGTCGGCGCCAAACACCCCTGGGCGCTCGGCAGGCCCTATAAGGAGGTGTTCCCCGAGGTCTGGGTCCACCCCGTGAGCTCCCACTTTCACTATGTGACCGACACCCGCAAGTCCCTGCTGATCCCCGATGAGCCGCTCATCATGGAGCGCCACGGCTACCCAGAACAGTGCTACTTCGACTCCGCCTTCCAGCCCGTACTGCTGGACGACGGCACCGTCGGCGGCGTGCTGCAGATCATCACCGAGACCACCGGCCGGGTACTGGGCGAGCGTCGGCTGCGCCTGCTGAGTGAGACCGGCGCCCGCACCGCCGGGCTGCTCACCCCGGGCGAGGTCGCCCGCGTCGTCGCGGAGGTGCTGGGCTCCTATCCCGAGGAGATCCCGTTCCTGAGCCTGTACCTGGCCTCCGAGCCGGGGATGCTGCGGTCGGCGGCCTCCGCCGGGGTCCGGCCGACGCCCGAGGCCGTCTCGCTGAGTGCGGCCGACGGGTCGGAGGTCGCGGCCCGGCTGGCGCAGGTGTTCGCCGACGGTGCCCCTGCCACGCTGCCGGCCGCCGCGCTCACCGGCGGCAACACGGCCGGGCAGCACGCCGCGGCCCCCCGGCTCCCAGTCGAGCAGGCGCTGGCCCTGCCGCTGGACTGCGCGGGCCAGGTGGGGGGCGTCCTGGTGGTGGGCGTCAACCCCTGCTTCCCGCCGGCCGGGGCGTACCGGGACTTTTTGGAGGTGCTCGCCGCCGCCGTGGCCGGGGCGCTGACGGCCGCGCTCGCCCACGACGAGCAGCGCCGACGGGCGGAGGCGCTGGCCGAGCTGGACCGGGCCAAGACCACCTTCTTCGCCAACGTCAGCCACGAGTTCCGCACCCCGCTCACCCTGCTCCTCGGCCCGCTTCAGCAGGCCCTGGCCGACGAGGACCGGCCCGAGCGGCGCGAGCAGCTGGAGCTGGCCGAGCGCGGCGCCCTGCGCCTGCTGAAGCAGGTCAACACCCTCCTGGACGTCGCCAGGGCCGAGGCCGGGCAGATGCGCCCGGCCCTCGAGCCGGTCGACCTCGCCGGTGCCACGGCCGAGCTGGCCGGGGTGTTCCGCTCCGCCTTCGAGGCGGCCGGGCTGACGCTGGAGGTGGACTGCCCGCCGCTGCCCAAGCCGGTGTCCCTGGACCGGGAGATGTGGGAGAAGATCATCCTCAACCTGCTCAGCAACGCCCTGAAGTTCACCTTCACCGGCGGCGCCCGGGTGCAGGTGGCCGCGGCCGGCGACCGGGCCCGGCTGACCGTGACCGACACCGGCATCGGCATCCCCGCGGACGAGTTGCCGCGCCTGTTCGAGCGCTTCCACCGGGTCCGCGGCGCCCGCTCCCGCTCCCACGAGGGCAGCGGCCTTGGCCTGGTCCTGGTGAAGGACCTGGTGGAAGCGCACGGCGGCACCGTCGGCGTGGACAGTCGGCTCGGCCAGGGCACCACCGTCACCATGGACCTCCCCTTCGCCGCCGCCCACCGGCTCCGCCCGGACCCGCCCGCGGCCGGTGCCGAATCCCTCGGGGAAACCCCCAGGGAAGGCGGAGGCGGCCGGCCCGGCCGCGCCGCGGCCTACGTGGACGAGGCGCTGGGCTGGCTGGCGGCCGACCCCGTCCCCGCCGCGGCCACCCCCGCGGCACGCACCCCGCACGCTCCCTCGACCCACGATGCCTCCCACGGCCCCGGCCCGCACGAAACCGACCGCCCCCACCGGGCCCGCCTGCTGGTCGTCGACGACAACGCCGACATGCGCGCCTACCTCACCCAGCTCCTGCAGCCCGACTACGACGTGCTGCTCGCCGCCGACGGCCGGGCCGCCCTGGAGATGGCCCTGGTGCAGCCGGTGGAGCTGGTGCTCAGCGACGTGATGATGCCCCGCATGGACGGCTTCGAGCTGGTCCGGGCGCTGCGCGCCGACCCGCGCACCGCCCGCCTGCCCATCGTCTTGCTCACCGCCCGTGCCGGCGAGGAGGAATCCGTGCAGGGCCGGGACGCCGGCGCCGACGACTACCTGGCCAAACCCTTCTCCGCGCGCCAGCTGCTGGCGCGCGTCCGCACTGGGTTGGAACTGTCCCGGCTGCGCGAACAGGTCCTGACCGAGACCCGCGCCCAGCTGGCCGTGCTGGCCTCCCTGGCCGACGCGGGCCTGCGGCTGTCCGCCACCCTCGACCCGGACCAGGTACTGCAGACTGCCGGCCAGATCCTGTTGCCCGACTTCGCCGACCAGATCAGCATCCACCTCACCGCCGCGGCACCCGCCCCGACGCAGTCGCCCCCGGCATACATCGCCGGCACCCCCCTTCTTGCCCGCGAGGCCCTGGCCGCCGCCGCCACCCACGCGATCAACGGCACCGCCCCAGCCCCAGCCAGCCCGCACCCGGCGCCCGCCGCCGTGCTGGCCCTGCCGCTGCACGCCCACGACCAGACACTGGGGGCCCTGGTACTGGTCCGGCACACCGACTACTCCGCGGTCGAACACAAGTATCTGGAGAACCTCGCCCACCGCCTGGCCCTGGCCTACGACAACTCCACCCGATACCACAACGAGCGCCGCCTCGCCCTGACCCTGCAGCGCGCCCTGCTGCCCCACCGCGTGCCCCAGGTGCCCGGGGTACGCCTGGCCACCCACTACCGGGCCAGCAACCGCGGCGCCGAGGTCGGCGGCGACTGGTACGACGTGCTCGCACTGCCCGACGGTGCCGTGGGGCTGGCCATCGGCGACGTCATGGGCCACGACGTGGAAGCCGCCATCGTGATGGGCCAACTCCGCTCCGCCCTGCACAGCCTCGCGATGGAGGGCGCCGGCCCGGCCCAGGTGCTGGCCAGGCTGGACACCTACCTGCAGTCGCTCGCCACCGAACGCTTCGCCACCTGCCTGTACGCGGTCTACAACCCACACCGCCACCGCCTGCGCTACGCCGCCAGCGGGCACCTGCCGCCCCTGCTGGTAGCCGCCGACACCGCCTACCTGGAGCTGCCCCCGGCGCTGCCGCTGGGACTGGGCAGCACCCCAGTCGACCGCGAGGTGGCGTTCCCGCCCGGCACCAGCCTGCTGCTGTACACCGACGGCCTGGTGGAAAACCGGGCGCTGTCCCTGGACGAACGCCTGGCGGCCCTGCGCCAGACCTGCGGCGCGCTGCCCGCCGCCGCCCGCACCGACCCCCAGCAGATCACCGAACGGGCTCTGGAGCTGCTGAACACCCCCGATCGGGTCGACGACGACACCGCCCTGCTCGCCGCCACCGCCGAACCATCACGTCGAACCGGCGACCCGCATTGATCAAGGTGTTGGAGAGGCGGCGGACGGATCCCGCCGGCCCGTACGCCCGGGGCGAGATCCGTCTCGATGTATTCAAGGCCGCCGATCAGGAGATCACCGGGCAGGTGGAGGCTCTACGGTCCCGCCTGCGCTACGCCGAGCAGATGGCTTCCTTCTCTCTCGGTCGGGTGAAGGATCTGCTGCGGTGGTGGAACTTCCAGCCACCTATGCGGGGTGCTCCTGGGCCCGGGTGTTCGGGCACCGCACGGCGAGGGCCGCGATGTCGTCGTCGAGCATTCCGCCGCTGTAGTGGAGCAGGTCCCGGTGAAGCCGGTCGAGCAGTTCGCGGGGCGGCGCCGAGCCTTCCCGCCGCATCCAGTCCGGCAGGGGGAAGAACTCGCCGGTGCGGTCCCGGGTCTCCGTTACGCCGTCGGTGTAGAGCAGCAGCTGGTCGCCCGGGGCGAAGGCGACGGTGTCGACGCAGTAGCGGTCTCCGATGAGCGTCGCGAGGTTGAGGGGCGGCGAGGGGGCGGTGGGCTCCAGGACGCGGATCTCCCCGCCGTGCACGAGCAGCGGCGGGGGGTGCCCGCAGTTGAGGAGTCTGACGCGGCCGTTGCCGTGCGGGATCTCGGCGAGAAGAGCGGTGGCAAAGTGCTCCGGCAGGTCTTGGGCGGGGAACGCGGCGCTGTGGCGGGTGATGCTGGTCTCCAGGCGATGGATGATGCCCCTCAGGTCTGGCTCGTCGTACGCGGCCTCCCTGAAGCTGCCGATCACCGCCGCGGCCGCTCCGACCGCGGGCAGGCCCTTGCCGCGTACGTCGCCGATGAGCAGCCGGACCCCGTACGGTGTGTCGGCCGCCTCATAGAAGTCCCCGCCGATCCGGGCCTGCTCTTGGGCCGCCAGATACAGCGACTCGATCTCGATGTCCGCGACGAGGTGCGGCAGGGGGCGTAGCAGCACCTTCTGGGCTGTGTCGGCGACGAGTCGGACGTGGAAGAGTGTCTCCTCCCGCTGGAGTCGGACGTGGCTTGCGTATGCGGCCGCCAAGGTGACCGCGACGATCGCAGCCACCGTGTATGGCGTCCCCAGGTCGGTGTAGACGAAGCTGAGGCCGATCATGACCAGCAGGCAGAACGTCCCCAGCAGGATCGTGGGGAGCACAGGCCACATCGCGGCGGCGAGGGCGGGTGCGGCGGGCAGGAGGCGGCTGATGGCGATCCCCCTCGGTGTGGAGAACGCCAGGCCGGCGATGAGGATGGTAAGGATCACCGGTGACAGCTGGGCAGCTTCCCACCGGCCGCCGTAGGGAGGACGACGGCGCCGCAGCCGCCCGGGCGTGATCACAAAATGCATCATATCGGGGCGAAGTAGGCCTTATGCACTCCGAGGTCCGAGCGGCTGGGCTTCCTGCGGACCGATGCGCTTCTTGGCGAATCGGTCCGCAGGAAGCCGCCCGACTCCTCACCCACGGTCCCGTCAGGCCACAGAGTCGTGTGCGACCACCCTCCGCCGGTCCTCTTTATAGAGATGAACCCGAAGCTCCTCAAGGATCACCCCCCGCCGCATCCGCGCCGCTCAACGCCACGTGACGAAGAGGCTTTCTACGCTCGGCAAAAACAGAACGTGAGCGGGTTGCAGACCGCTCCAACGAGCATGACGTACGCATCGAGGCCGTAGTCGCCGGCGGAGGCGGCGAGCCCCGGGTCGGTGTAGGACCGCTCGTTGCCGACGCGGTGACACCCCGCCTCCTCGAACAGATACCGCAGGACTTCGGCCGACCACCCCGGTGTGCGGCTGACCCCCGCCTCGTCGCGGTTGGCCATCGCCACCGGGTCCGGCCAGCGTCAGCTCTAGCCGGTACGCAGGGCGACGAACGAACCGGACGGGACAGGGCCGTTGCGCTGCTCCCACGACGCCACGTCGTCCAGGGTGGGCGTGCTGTCAGGGTCGCGCTCGACCCGGGCGGCGAGCGGCTGCCCCGGCCGGAAGGCATGGGTGAGGTCCGTGAAGACCGCCTTCTCGGTCAGCTCGCGGTACGCCGACCACAGCCGGGGCTCGGGCGCGCCCAAGGTCACCGGGTCTTCTCCAGAAGGAGGCGCGGGGCCTCGGCCGGGCGGTCTTCCGGGGTGGGCTCGGCGTCGACCGGGCGGAGGTCCGGGGCGAGCCCGAGGGCGGCCGACTCCTCGACGGCCGGTTCTCCGGCAGCAGCCACAGCTTCCGCAGCCGCCCCCTGCCTCCGGGTCATCCCCACACCCACCAGCACCACGGCCATCCCCAGCACCACCCGAACGCTCAGGTCCTCGCCCAGGACGACCGCCCCCAGCAGCACGGACACCACCGGCAGCAGATAGCCGACCACGGCGGCGTTGGTCGCGCCCTCGTCGTTGATGATCCGGTAGGTGAGGTGGAAGGTGATCGCGGTGCAGAAGACGCTGAGGACGACGGCCGCGACCAGGACCGTCGGGCCGGGGTCGATCGACTCCAGGCCGCCGATCGGCACGGCGAGGGCGGTCAGTCCGCTCGCGGCGACGAGCTGGGCGGCGGAGAGCGAGATCGTGGGCGTGCCCCTGCGGACCAGGGTGCGGCCCATGTACGTGAACGCGACGGCGTAGCTGGCGGCGGCGCCCAGGATCGCGAGGGCGCCCCAGCCGGTGGCCCCGGTCGTCTGCCAGGGGGCGAAGATGACGATCGTGCCGGTGAAGCCGAGCAGAAGACCCGCCAGCCGTACGGGCCGCAGCCCGCGCTCCGAGCCGAGGGCGAGAGCGAGGGCGATCGACCAGAGCGGGGTCGTGGCGTTCAGGACGCCCGCGAGGCCGGAGTCGACGGTCTGCTGGCCGATGCTGAACAGGGCGAACGGCAGGGCGTTGCAGAAGAAGGCCGCTACGACGATGTGCCGCCAGGCGGCGACGCCCCTCGGCAGCCGGTGCCCCGTCGTACAGCAGGCGACGACGAGGACGAGCGCACCGAGGACACAGCGCGCGAGCGTGACCTGGAGCGGGGAGAGCCCGCGCAGCGCCAGCTCGGTCCAGAGGAAGGTCGAGCCCCACAGCAGGGCGAGCACGGCCACCCGCAATCCACCCCACAGACCCCGAGTACCGCTGTTGTCGCTCATGGCGTTTCCCTCATTCTCGTTTTCTCGTCCCTGTCCTGAAGGTGCCTCAGTTACGTTTTGAGGACAAGCAAATGGTTCTACTCATACTGTTAAGCTGAGCTACATGCTTGATGTGAGGCGACTGCAGGTCCTGCGCGCGGTGGTCACCAGCGGCACGGTCACCGCCGCCGCGGCCCACTTGGGCTACACCCCGTCCGCCGTCAGCCAGCAGGTGGCGGCGCTGGAGAAACAGGCCGGTACGGCGCTGCTCGAGCGGGTCGGCCGCGGGGTGCGCCCCACGGCGGCCGGGCTGCTGCTCACCGAGCACGCGGCGCTGATCGGCTCGGCGGTCGCCCAGGCGGAGACCGCGCTCGCCGACCTCCGCGCCGGACGCACCGGCCGGCTGTCGGTCCGCTACTTCGCGACGGCCGGCTCCACGCTGGTGGCGCCCGCCATGGCCAGACTGCGCGCCGAGCACCCCGGCGTCCGCGTCGACCTCGAACTCACCGACCCGGAGGACCCGTTCCAGGAGGTGGCGCGGGGCCGGGCCGATCTGGCCGTGGTGGTCCAGGCGCAGGACCGCACAGGCGACGGCTTCCGGCTCGTCCACCTCCTCGACGACCCGTACGCGGCCGTACTGCCCCTCGGCCATCCGCTCGCCGGCAAGGAGGTGATCGACCTGCACGAGTTGTCCGGTGAGCAGTGGGTCGGCAGCGAGCCCCCCGGCCCGTGCCTCGAACCCGTCATCGACTCCTGCGCGGCGGCCGGCTTCAGCCCCGACTTCGTCATCCAGAGTGAGGACTACGCCACCGCGCAGGGCTTCGTCGCGGCCGGTCTCGGCGTCGGTCTGATGCCGCGGCTCGGGCTGCGCAACCAGCACCCCGGGGTCGTCGTGCGCCCGGTCCGCAACCCCGAGCCGGTCCGGGTGATCTCGGCCGCCGCCCGGGAGACCGCCCTCGAACAGCCGGCCCTGCTCGGCCTGTTGGACGCGCTGCGGGACGCGGCCGCCACCGCCGACCCGCCCGATGAGCCCCGGTCGGAATGACCGCGGACTGCGGGTCGGCGGGCGGGGGCGTAAGGGGGTCAGGCGCCGTGCGCGCCGTGCGCGGTGGGTACGGCGGCCAGGGAGCACAGGAGCTGCGAGCCGAAGCCGCTGTCCTGCAGGGCGGTGTTCACCGCGTGCAGGTCGTTGACCAGGGCGGGCAGGTCGCGGGGGTCGCGGCGGGAGAGCAGCCACGAGTATCCGTACGCGTCGCGGCTGAACTCCACCGGTACGCTGGCCCGTTCGGAGTCCGCGTCCAGGAGGGCTCGTACCTCCTGCTGGACTTGGGCGAATGCCCCGCCTTCGATGGCGGCGAAGCACACCGCCCCCTGGCCGGTCGGGGTGAAGCCGATCGCGGCCTGGAGGGTGATCGCTGCCGATGGCAGGCCGAAGAGCTGGTCCAGGTCAGGCTTGACCGGCTTGGTCCGGCCGAGCAGGACGTCCAGGAATGCCACGGGTCTCGTCATGCCTCGTCGAGCGGTTTCCCGCCTGCCTCGCCCAGCTGCGCGGAGATCTCCGCGAGCGCCTCGATGCGGCGTTCCAGGCTGGGGTGGGTGGAGAACATGTTGGCCACCGCGGTGCCGGGTCCGAGGGCGGGGGTGAAGAAGAACGCGTTGAACGCCTGGGCGGTGCGCAAGTCCTGGGTGGGGATGCGGGCGATGTCGCCGCTGACTTTGGTCAGCGCCGAGGCCAGGACGGAGGGTTTCCCGGTGAGCATGGCCGCGGCGCGGTCGGCGGCCAGTTCGCGGTAGCGGGACAGCGCCCGGATGAGCAGGAAGCTGATGGCGTAGACGAGGGCGGAGACCGCCATGACGATCGCGAGCAGGGCGGCGGTGTTCTGGTCGCGGTTGCGTCCGCCGAACAGCTGGGAGTAGAAGGCGAAGCGGACGATGAGTCCGGCGATCACGCCCAGGAACGAGGCGATGGTGATCACCGCGACGTCGCGGTGTGCGACGTGGGAGAGCTCGTGGGCGAGGACGCCCTCGAGTTCCTCGGTCTCCAGGCGGCGCAGCAGTCCGGTGGTGACGCAGACGACGGCGTGGTCGGCGTTGCGGCCGGTGGCGAACGCGTTGGGCAGGTCCATCTCGGAGATGGCCACCCGGGGTTTGGGCATGTCCGCGGTGGCGCACAGCCGGTCGATGACCCCGTGCAGCCGGGGCTGTTCCTCGGCGGTGACGAGGCGGCCGTGCATCGCGTAAAGAGCGATCCGGTCCGAGAACCAGAACTGCGCAACCAGCAGCCCCCCGGCGATGACGACCACCAGGACGACGGACTTGAGCAGCACGATCAGTGCGGCGACGAACGCCACGTACACCAGCCCGAGCAGGAACATAGTGACCACCATGCGGGCGTTCAGCTGCCGGTCGGGCTCGAAACGGCTGCGCATCTCCATCACCCCGGGATCAGGCCTTCGCCGGAGAGCAGTTCGCGCACCTGCCGCAGACTGGTGTCCCCGTCGGGCAGCACCAGGTCGGAGGGCGTGATCCTGTCGTCCGGCAGCGGCGTGCCGCGGCTGCGCACCGCGTCCAGCAGGGCCGACAGGGCGGCGGTGAACGCCGCCTCGTCGCCCGCGTCCGCGGCTGCCTGGAGGGCAGAGTCCAGCTCGTTGAGCCGGGTCAGGTGCTTGTCGGCGATCTCGTACTGGCCCTCGCCGAGAATCCGCATGATCATGACGTCTCCTTCTGGTCCGGCCGGTCCTTCGGGAGTTCTGCGCCCTCCACCGCCGGCGGGGCGGAAGCTGCCGGAAGCTGGGCCTTCATCCGGGCCAGCTCCGCCTCCACGTCCTAGCCCGCGGTGACGGCCTCCAGCTCGGCCTGGATGTCGTCACGCCCGGCCGGAAGGGTGGCGTCCTCCAGCGCGCCAGAGGCGATCAGCTCGTCCAGCGCACCCGCGCGTGCCTGCATCTGCTCGGTCTTGTCCTGGGCACGCTGCATAGCCAGGCCGACATCGCCCATCTCCTCACCGATGCCGGTGACGGCCTCGGTGATACGGGTCTGTGCCTCGGCCGCGGTGTACGTGGCCTTGATCGTCTCCTTACGGGTGCGGAACGCATCCACCTTCGCCTGAAGGCGCTGGGCGGCCAGGGTGAGCTTCTCCTCCTGGTCCTTCAGCGACGCCTGCTGGGTCTGCATGTCGCTGATCTGGGAGGCCACGGCCGTGCGGCGGGTGAGCGCCTCACGGGCCAGGTCCTCCCGCCCCACGGCGAGCGCCTGCTCGGCTTGGCCCTGCAGCTTCCCCGTGGACTGCTGCAACTGGGTCACCTGCAGCTCGACGCGCTTGCGGCTGGTCGCCACATCGGCGACGCCGCGCCGCACCTTCTGCAGCATCTGGAGCTGCTGCTCGTAGGAGTAGTCCAGGACCTCGCGCGGGTCCTCAGCCTTGTCCAGTGCCCTGTTCGCCTTGATCCGGAACAGGGCGGCGATGCGGTGAGTAATGCTGGTCATGGCGACCGCCTTCCTTTCAGTCGGCTTGATCGTGGTGCGCGACCCGTGGACGGTCGGGCTCGGGAGGCCGCCTGCGGGCCGAGGCCGTCGCGCAAGGTGTCAGCGGCGGAGTAGACCAGGGCAGCAGCAATGGTGACGGCGCCCCACAGGCCCCAGGCTGCGGCGGGCAGGTCGCCGGCGATGAGCGCGGGAGAAGGAAGCAGCCCCGCCGCGAGAAGGACGGGGGCGGTGCGGTGGATCGAGCTGGCCAGTCCGGATGCGTCGCGCCGACGGCTCCGGGTGAGATGGACGGCGCAGGCGGCGGTGGTCAGGGCTCCCAGGGCGATCAGGGTCCAGGCCAGCACTTCCATGTCCATGCCTACGTCCCCTGCCGTCGCCGTCTGTCTCAGCGGAAGGGCTTGTGGTCGAGTGGGTTGCGGTCCTTGGGTACGTCGTCGTGGCCACGTCTGCGCCCTTGCATGTCATCGCTGCCGTGCATGCCGCGCATCATGAAGAACATCATCAGCGGGCAGGCGAGCGCGATGAGAAGTAAGGCGAGGGTGCCCAGGGGCACACCGAGCGCCAGTGCGCCCACGAGTGCGATGGCGGCCGCAATCGCGTACAGGCCGTAATTCCGGTTGTTCCGCATGGCCGGTCCTCCTCCGTGGGCAGGCGTCAGTGGTTGGTGAGCGGACCGGAGGAGCGCAGGGCCGCAAGACGCCGCTGGTACTCCTCTTCGTCGATGTCGCCGCGGGCGAACCGCTCGGCAAGCAGCTGCTCGGGCGAGGGCCCGGCGTGCATGTGGGTGTGCTCGGGGGCACGGTTCACCGCGCGGAAGAGCAGGACGGCGGCGGTGATGATCAGAGCCCAGAAAAGGATCATGCTGGCAGACATGGCGAACCAGCCCCAGCCGCTGACGTCGTGGTCGTACCAGAACATCATCGCGAGTCACTTCCTCGGGCTCGGGGGCTGCGGGCACGGGACCCGCCGTCCAACCGTTCTCTGTCATTGCCACAGTCGCCCCCGCCCGGGTCGCATGCACAGGGCCGCCCGGTCCTGGGCACCGGGCCGTTCGGCCTCTGCCTGATAGGGGCGGCCGAGAGCGACGCTGAGAGTGTCACTGTGCAGAGAGGACGGTCCTCCATGGGCGTCACCGATGTGGTCGTGGTGATCTCCGCCGTCGTGCTGATCGCCGGTCTGGGGTGGTTCTTCTTCGGGCCGCGCCGTGCCCGTACCGCGCGGCTGGAGGGCGGGGTGCAGCGGGTCGAGGTGACGGTGCGCGGCGGCTACAGCCCCGATGTCATCAAGGTCCGGCAGGGGATTCCGGTGGAGCTGGTCTTCGACCGGCAGGAGAGCGGTGAGTGCACCAACCGGGTGGTCTTCCCTGATCTGCGGGTGAGTGCCGGGCTGCCGGCGTATGCGCGTACCACCGTGCGGGTGCATCCGGCGGAGGCCGGCTCGTTCGGTTTCGCCTGCGGGATGAACATGATCCACGGCACGCTGCTCGTCGAACCGGGCAGTGAGGAAGGCCCTTCGAACGGCCGCGAGGTCCGGGTTGCTGCTGCGTCCGGGGCGCCGGGCAGTGATGCCGCATCGGCCGAGGCCGAGGCAGCAGAGGCCGCCGAGCGGCGCGCGGAGATCAATGACCTGACCCGCCGGGTGGCCCTCGGCGCGGTGCTGACCGCGCCAGTGCTCTTCGCCGTGATGGCGCATGAACTCTTCGGCGCCGACTGGGTCCCAGGCTGGATGCTCAACCACTGGTTCCAGCTGGCTCTGGTCACTCCGGTGATGTTCTACACGGGGTGGCCGATCCACCGCATCGGCTGGCTGACCCTGCGCCACCGCGGCGCGGAAATGAACTCCCTGATCACGCTGGGCACTTCGGCTGCATACGGCTACAGCCTGCTGGTCACCCTCACGCCCTCCCTACTGCCCGAGGACGTGCGCGAGGTGTACTTCGAGGCGGTCGGGGTGATCCTCACCCTGATCCTGCTCGGACGTCTCCTCGAGGCGCGCGCCAAGGCCGGAACCGGCGAGGCCATCCGCGCGCTGCTGGGCCTTCAGGCCCGTACCGCCCGGGTCATACGCGACGGAACCGAGGCCGAAGTCCCCGTGGAAGACGTCGTCGTGGGCGACGAGATCGTGATCCGGCCCGGGGAAAAGATCCCCGTCGACTCCCGGGTGCTGTCCGGGTCCTCGGCGGTGGACGAGTCCATGGTCACCGGCGAACCGATGCCCGCCACCAAACGGGCGGGCGACACGATCATCGGCGCCACCGTCAACACCACCGGTTCCTTGCGGGTACGCGCGAGCAAGGTCGGCACCGACACGATGCTGGCCCAGATCATCCGGCTGGTGCAGCAGGCCCAGGCGTCCAAGGCGCCGATCCAGCGGCTGGCCGACGCGGTCTCCGCCTATTTCGTGCCCGCCGTCATCGCCATCGCCATCGCCACCTTCGCGCTCTGGTACACGGTCGGTCCGGCCCCGGCGCTCACACTCGCCCTGGTATCCGCGGTCGCCGTGCTGATCATCGCCTGCCCCTGCGCACTGGGCCTGGCCACCCCGCTGTCCATCATGGTCGGCACCGGCAAGGGCGCCCAGGCGGGCATCCTCATCCGCTCCGCCGAAGCCCTGGAGACCGCCCACAAACTCGACACCGTCGTCCTGGACAAGACCGGCACCGTCACCGCGGGAAAGCCTGTCCTGACCGATGTTCACGCGGCTGACGGCTTCGAGGAGTCCCAACTGCTGACACTGGTGGCGGCTGCCGAGGCCGACAGTGAGCACCCACTGGCAGGAGCAATCGGCACCGGCGCCCGGGAGCGGAAGCTCACCGTGCCCGCTGCGAGCAGTTTCGACTCGGTCACCGGCAAGGGCGTACAGGCCACCGTCGACGGCCACGCCGTGCTGGTCGGCACCGCCCGCCTGCTCTCGGACGTGGGCATCGACACCAGCGCCCTCGCACCGGTCGCGGCCGAGCTGTCCGCGCAGGGCAAGACGCCCGTACTCGCCGCCGTCGACGGCCGGGCGGCCGGGGTGCTGGCCGTGGCCGACACCGTCAAGGACGACTCCGCCCAGGCCATTGCCGCCCTGCGCCGGCTCGGCATCGACGTGGTCATCCTCACCGGCGACAACACCCGCACGGCCGCCGCCATCGCCCAACAGGTCGGCGTGGGCCGGGTGCTGGCCGAAGTGCTTCCCCAGCACAAGGCCGACGAGATCCGCCGCCTGCAGGGTGAGGGCCGCACCGTGGGCATGGTCGGCGACGGCATCAACGACGCCCCCGCCCTCGCCGCCGCCGATGTCGGGCTGGCCATCGGGACCGGCACCGACGTCGCCATCGAAGCCGCCGACATCACCCTCATCTCCGGCTCCCTGACCGGTGCGGTCACCGCCATCCGGCTCTCCCGCGCCACCATGCGCAACATCCGGCAGAACCTCTTCTTCGCCCTGGTCTACAACGCCGTGGGCATCCCCCTCGCAGCCGGCGCCCTGTACCCGTGGCTCGGTCTGCGGCTCAGCCCGATCATCGCCGCGGCCGCGATGGCGCTGTCCTCCCTGTCCGTGGTCACCAACTCCGGCCGCCTGCGCCGCTGGCACACCGCCCCGCTGCCGACGGCCGAAGCGGTCCCCGTAGAGCCCCGGGCCGAATCCGCCGCCGACCGGACCGAGCCCGAGCCCGAAGCCGCAGGCAATGACGAGCGCAGCGACCACACCGCGGTGGTCGACCCGGTGTGCGGCATGCGCCTTGACCCGGCAGCCGCCGCCGAGCGGCGCGACACTGCCACCGGCAGCCTCTACTTCTGCTCTCCGCAATGCGCAGCCGCCTACGACAGCAACCCCGACCACTACCGTGCACCGGCACCCGGCGGAGCGCACGGAGATTGAACCCCACTGACCACCGCGCCCAGCGGAGCGCCACCGTTCCGCCCGCTCGACGTCCCATGCGTCACTGTGTCCCCTACCTCGGCTACTTCGTCGGCGTCGGCCTGATCAGCGGAGGCGTGGTCCACCATCCGCTCGACCCTGCCCGCTACACGCGGATCGCCTGTTATGGCGAGCAACGCTCCGGGCTTCGAGGAGTACGTCATCCACAGCCCGAGATTCGCTCCCTCTTCTTGAGCAGGATGTTGTAGCTGACGTCCTCGAGTACGGATCGGCCTTCCGCCACGCTGGAGTCGCAGTTGGACCAGGTGCCGCGCGGATGCCCGCAGTGACCGGCGGTGATCAAGGCAATCAGGACTCATGGAAGGCCGAATTGCGCATCCTCAGCAGCGTCGGAGGGGTGCGCATGGTCAGGCACGTCAGGCACGCGTACAACTCACCACGAAGCACAGCATCAGCGGAAGGCCATGCCCAAGTGTCATGAACTGGGGAAACATCACTCACGGTTGGCAGGGGCAGCAGCCGGCATTCGCCGGAGTCGTCATGTCGCAGGTCCCGGCACAGCTCGCCCCTCTCATCCTTGGCCGGGATGGCGGCGTGATCCCCTTCGTCCACCCGCACGTGCTGGGCTCGGACGCACGGCCTCAGCCCGGATTCGCGCCGTGGCCGTCATGAGCGGCGTCCGCTTGGATTGCGGCCTGCGCGATGTTGCGGGCCATACCGCCGAACACGACCGCATGGAACGGCGACACGCTCCACCAGTAGACATGCCCGAGCAGACCGTGCGGGTGGAACAGCGCCCGCTGCCGGTAGCGTGCCCGGCCTTGTTCGTCCTGGTCGCAGTTCATCTCCAGCCAGGCGAGCCCCGGCAGGCGCATCTCTGCACGCAACCGCAGCAGTGCGCCCGGTTCGATCTCCTCCACGCGCCAGAAGTCCAGCGAGTCCCCGACCCGGAGCCGTGCCGCGTCCCGGCGGCCACGGCGGAGTCCGGTGCCTCCGACCAGCCGGTCGAGCCAGCCTCGTACGGCCCAGGCGAGCGGGAAGGAGTACCAGCCGTTGTCACCGCCGATCCCCTCGATGACCTGCCACAGTGCGTTCGGTGAGGCGTCGACAGCGAGCGCGCGTCGGTCGACGTAGAGACTGCCTCCGGCCCAGTCCGGGTCCGAGGGCAGTGGATCGCTCGGAGCGCCGGGCAGCGAGGCGGAGGACCAGCGGGTGGCGACCTGAGCGTCGCGTACGCGCTGAAGGGCCAGGGTGAGCGCCTGGTCGAAGCCGATCGGTGCACCAGGCGGATCGGGTACGTACCGGGCGATCTCGTGCTCGCGGCAGATGACCTCGTGCCGCAGCGACTCGACCAGCGGCCGGGCGAGGGAGGGGGGAACGGGAGTAATCAGGCCGACCCATAGGCCGGAGAGACGGGGCGTCAGCATCGGTACACGCAGGATGAAGCGGTGGGGCAGGCGGGCCACTACCGCGTACCGCTGCATCATCTGCTCGTATGTCATGATGTCGGGCCCGCCGAGGTCGAACGCGCGGTTCACCTCGTCGGGCATCCGTGCACTACCCACCAGATACCGCAGCACGTCCCGGACACCGATCGGCTGGATGCGGGTGCTGACCCAGCTCGGGGTGACCATGACCGGCAGCCGCTCGGTGAGGTAGCGCAGCATCTCGAAGGACGCCGAACCGGAGCCGATGATGACAGCGGCGCGGAGCACGGTCGCCGGCACAGCCGAGCGAAGGAAGATCTCGCCGACCTCGGCGCGGGACCGCAGATGGGGCGACAGTTCACTTTCCGGCACATCGGCCGGGGTCAGCCCGCCCAGGTAGACGATGCGCCGTACGCCCGCAGCGCGAGCCCGCTCGGCAAACACCTGGGCTGCCTTGCGGTCGGTCTCCTCAAAATCGTCTCCGGCCCGCAGGGCATGCACGAGGTAGTAGGCGACATCGATACCGCGCAGAGCGGACCCGACCGAATCAGGATCGGTCACATCCCCGCGAACCGCCTCGGCGTGCCCTGCCCACGGATGGTCGCGCAGCTTGTCCGGAGACCGGGCCATGCACCGTACGCGGTAACCGGCGTCCAGCAATTCGGGAACCAGCCGGCCTCCGATATACCCCGTCGCGCCTGTCACCAGACAGTGCAGGCTTCGCGTGTCCCGGCTGCTCATGGAAGCCTCCGATCCGCAGGGGTACGTCAATGCCACTCTCGCCCCTGTCGACGGATTTCGCTCATGAGGCAGCAGCGGATGTGCTGCCGCCCTCCGTAGGCGCTCGGGACCGGGACGTGTCGGCTGAGCGGAGGGTCTCCGGAATGCGGCCCTGCGCCCGCGAGGCGCCCTCGCTTTCCCCCGGACCAAGATCCAGTGGGCACGCAGTGGACGCGACGTGTCCGAAATGATGCTTATGGTCGATGAGTCGCGGGCGACCCGGAAAGTGATCAGGGTGGGCGCCGTCGCGCGCGGTGGGAAATCGGGGGCTTGAGGCCCTGGGTGGGCTCGCTGATCCGGCTTCGTGCCGCATCTCGTCGCGCGGGCTCTCGCGGTGAATGTTGGTGATGTATCATGGGTATGTACATCGTGGACTCTCGGGTGGGGTGGTGATATGTCCGTTACCCAGATCGACCTTGATGACGAGGCGCTGGCTGAGGCGATGCGCCTGATGGGTGTGACCACGAAGAAGGAGACCGTCAACGCGGCTCTGCGGGACTATGTGGCCCGTATCAGGAGGCTTGAGGCCGCGGAGAAGTTGGCTGAGCGGGGCGAGCGCGGCGAGTTCGAGGAGGCCGCAGCCGCTTACGACGCTGCTAAGCGCGCGCGGCGGGCGGCCTTTGAGTGATCACCTATCTCGTTGATACCTCTGCGTTGTGGCACCTGTTCCGTACCCCTGGGGCGCTGCGTTCCTGGGAGGGGCACGTCGCCGCCGGGGTGTTCCGTATCTGCGAGCCCACGCGCACCGAGTTCCTGTACTCGGCCACCAGCCCGGCTCATCGCGACGAGTTGGCCGGGGAGTTGGATGCTCTTTGCCAGCTCTCGCCGGTCCCGAAGAACGCGTGGCGCTGGGTCGACACCGCCCAGTACAAGCTCACGCAACGCGGACAACACCGGGCCGCGGGAGCCATCGACCTCCTGGTCTGCGCGACAGCGGTCCACCACGGTCACACCGTGCTCCACGTGGACAATGACTTCGTCACTGTGGCGGTGGTCCTCAAGGAAGTACAGCAGAGGGACGTCCGCGCCTGACCGCGATACGTTTCAGCCGACAGTTGCAAGTTGTCGCAGAGGCGCACTGCGCTGTTGGCCAGTGGTGGTGGCCCCCGTGTGCTTGCCACCACCGACTCTTGTTCAGTCACGACCAATTCGCTGCCCGAACGCGCGAAAGCACACAGGAACAGGCCCGTAACGCGGCCTGCGTCCCTCGCCAGGGTGCCGTCCTGCGAGAAACCGACTCGTCCGCATCCTCGCGTCGGCGTCAGGACCGCCGCCACGGACGGCGGGGCGGTCTCCGATGCCCCGTTGCTGTGCGGGGCGAGGGAGGCTTGGCCAAAGTGGCCGGCCATGCCGAGCGGCTTCTCGGTTTTTACGGGTGTGGGATGTCGTTGGTGTTGAGGGTTTGGTCGATGATTTGGCGTGCGCAGTCCGAGATGCGTAGCTGGTGGGCGCGGGCGTAGGTGCGCAGGGTGGTGAAGGCGGTGTCTGGGTTGGTGTTCCAGCGTTCGGCGAGGATGCCTTTTGCTTGTTCGATGAGAATGCGTGTGGTCAGGGCGCGTTGTAGCTGGGCCTTTTCTGCTTGTTCTTGGTCAAGGTCGCGTTGTTGCAGGATGGCGATGGTGGCGACGTCGGCGAGAGCCTGGGCGAGGGAGGCGTCTTGCGGGCTCAGTGGTTGCAAGCTGGTGTGGAACACGTTCAACGCCCCTACTGCGCGGTTGCGCAGGCGGAGCGGGAAGACGTGGCTGGTGCGGAGGCCGCTCCGGCGTGCGCGAGCGGCGAAGGCGGGCCAGGCGCTGGTGGCGGTGGGGCTGTTCAGATCCATATTGGTGCGTGCCGTGCCGCTTCGGTAGCACTCCAGGCAGGGGCCTTGGTTGTGCTGGAGAGCGAAGAGTTCCAGCAGGTGTGTTGCCTCGTCGGAGGCCGCGATGGTCTGCATGGTGTCCTTCTCGTTGGCCAGAAGGATGCCGGCGGCCGAGACATCGAGCAGGGTGACGCAGTGTGCGCACAGCTGCTCAAGGAACTCGATGAGGTCGAAGTCATCGATCAGTGAGTCCGCAACTTGCACGAAGACCGCTGACACTTGCTGTTCGCGGGACATGGAAGTCATCCCCTCGTCTCGTCTGATGCATCGGATTCTGGTCTGTCGGCGTCCAGACGAAGGCGTCGAGACACGATGTCCTCGGCAATGTCGATGATGGACCTGTCGTGGCTGTAGGCATAGGCGCGAAGCCGCAGCAGCGCCTGGCCGAGTGAAGTGTTGAGCTGGACACTGAGCATGCCGGTCGCTTGGTGAACGACTGCGCGGTGCAGTTCGCCGTTGGGCTGCTCATCGACCCAGGAATCGAGCTGTACGCCGTCACCCCCGAGGAACTGAAGTGTGAGTGCCGCCGTCAGGCCCAGGGCGTCATCCATCTCCTGTCCGGTCATGGGCCCCGGGGTGGAGCGCAGAGCGGTCAGGACCCCGACGGTGATGCCGCCGAGGGACAAGGGAAGGCAGAACATGGCCTCGATCGGCAGGTGCGCCATGGCGGGGAGCAAACTGGGCCATCTGCCGGCCCACACCGCGTGAACGTCGTGAGCCAGAACGAGCAGGCCCGTGCGGACGGCGTCCGGGCCCGGTCCTTCGCCCAGTGTGAACTGCAGGTCTTCGAAGAGCGAGCTTGTCTTTCCGGAAGACCACAACTGCTCCGTGGCGTGACCCGCGACGGACAGAGATAGCGCCAGATGATCCATCCCAAGGACGCCGACGCAATCATCGGAGAGCTGAGGCCTGGCCTCTGCATACAGGAGCCGCAGGATCTCCGTCATTGCGGAACTGATCACTGGTGGCCACCCTCCTCTGCTCCTTGGGGCCAGCGCCGTACCGATGTCCTTGCTGAAGCGGTCAGGGGCTTGCCCCCTTCCCCCGAGTGGCCGACGCCCCCATCGCCTAGTGGTCGGTGAGCATGCCAGTGCGGAGCTGAGCCAGAATGCGGGTGAGCAGGCGCGAGATGTGCATTTGTGAGCAGCCGAGTTCGTGGCCGATCTCGGACTGGGTCATTTCCTGGCCGAAGCGCAGTTGGATGATGCGGCGATCGCGTTCGCCGAGGTGGGCCAGCAGGGAGGCGAGGGCGTGGAAGTCTTCCACCAGTTCGATGGCAGGGTCGCAGCCCCCGACGGTGTCCACGTACGTGCGACTGCGCTGGTGGACGAGACCGTTGCTTGTATCGCGGGGCGGGTCGAGGGAGTCGGCGGTGTAGCCATTGGCGGCGACCAGCCCGTCGATGATCTCTCCCACGCTTAGCTGTAACTGCGCGGCGAGTTCCCTGACGGTGGGCTCGCGGCCGAGGTCGCTCTCGAGTTCCTCCTTGGCCCTGGCCAGATCGATACGCAGTTCCTGCAGTCGACGCGGAACATGTACGGCCCAAGTGGTGTCACGGAAGTACCGCTTGATCTCCCCCACGATGCAAGGGATGGCAAAGGAGGCGAATTCGACGCCGCGTGACAGGTCGAACCGGTCGATCGCTTTGATCAGTCCGATGGTGCCCACCTGGACGATGTCGTCCATCTCGCCACTGCCGCGGTTACGGAACCGGCTGGCGGCGAACCGGACCAGGGTCTGGTTCATCTCGATGAGTGTGTTGCGGGCGTACTGGTAGTCGGGTGTGCCTTCTTCCAGAAACTGAAGCTGATCGAAGAACAGCTTCGACAGCGCCCGTGCATCACGCGGTGCGATCTTTGCCACGTCCTCGATCCGTGGCAGCGACCTGGTGAACGAAGGAGCCTGAGTCGAGGAACTTGTTGCGGTCAGCGGTACGGACGTTCCTGTCGACTGCGTGAAGCTGGTCACGTCACTGCCTTTGCCGTTGGGTACTGCAGGGGGCCTCCGTCAAACGAGGGGCGCGCGACGCGTGGCGCAGCAGTTGCTCAGCCTCGCCTCCATGGTTGTCGCGGATGCCTGCGAGCCGCAGTCCGCAATGCGAGAGTGCCAGTGGGCAAATGGGCCTTTTGGAGCGGCCGTTGGGGAGTCCGCGGACACCAGACCGGGCAACATTCGCGGTGGCGTGATCCCGCGTGCCGTGCGCCATGTCTGCACCCCGATGCGGCTAGATGGTCAGGATCGCCGGGGGCTCGGGCTTGAATTCCAAGCTAGACCCTCGACGCACAGGATGGCTAGGCGCTCAAAGATCAACGGCAGAGGCAGAAGCCGCGGGGCATGGCCTGCTGGGCGATCAAAGGGGCCACCGCGGGCGACAAGAGGGCCGGGTACTGCCCGAACCGGATGTACATGCTGCCGTTCTGGCGCTCATACCAAGCCCGTCGAACCCCGTGGAGACGGATGATGCGTACGGAACGCGGCGTGAGCGTCCCCTGTCACTCCGGCCCGTCGGGGGACACCGCCCGCCGCGAGATCCCCAACTTCCTCGTGATCGCCTGGATCGGCAGTTCCTCGGCCCGCTAGAGCCGACGGATCTCCGCCCAGCCCTCCATGCATACACCCATCCTCCCGGCCTGGTTCAACCAGCCAGGTCCTCAACGCTGAGTGAGCGTTGTGCGTGTTGACGTTCGCGACTGTTCTCTCGTCGCAGCAAGATCGGTGCAGCCGTGTCGTGCGGGGGCCGCAAAAGGGGCACCGCCAGACCTGACCGCATCGCCTGAGCGGGCCTCAAGTAGGCGTCTACGCAAGGCAGTACAAATCGATGGGGGCGCTATCCGCAACCCTTCGACAGGACTACCCTGTTCAGTGAGGCCCCGGTCCCCGGCAGTGATGACGTGTTCCGCCGCGGGAGGCCGCAGTGTCTGCCTTGTTTCTCATTCTCTTTCTGGCCCTGGTCGGCCTCGGCTTCCTCAATCCCCTCTGGTGGGTGGCGGCTGCTGTGCTGATCTTCGGGGTCGTTCACTACGGCCGCGGTGGGTACGGACGCGGGGGCCGTGGCGGCGATTCTGACTACGGCGAGTACCGGGACTTCCGGGATCGTCAGGACCGCTGGGACCGCCGCTACAGCCGACAGCGCCGGGGCCGCTGGAATCGCCAGGACCGCCGGGACGGCGAACATGGTCCCTGACGGCCGAGACCGCGTGGGGGAGTGGGCCCGCGCCCGATGGGGTCGAGGAACTGCGTTGCGTCGGGCATGGCCAGTCGCAGGGCGATCGAATAGGCGTCCGGCGTAGTGATAGTCCTGGCTCCGTGTTCCGGTGCGAGGGCCTGGGGCCTGCTGGTGGACGTATCGCAGCACTGCAACCTCAAGCTCAGGGAACGTAGCCGCGGCCATGGTTGTCGTCTCGGACGGCGAGCCGTTCCCGTGGCGGTGCAACGTGCGCTGCAGACGTCTGGCCTGGCAGTCTCGGCGGGCTCGTCCAGGTGTAATGGCCACCAGCGGCAGGTAGCTGCCGCGATGCCGACGCCGACCGCTACACCGGCGAGTACTTCACCGGGGGAGTGCCCATCGGTGTGAGCGCGGGAGGCGGCGACTCCTGCGGCGATGGGAACGAGGGCAGCTCCCAACCAGGGCGACTCCAGGGTGACGGCGGTAGCGAACGCCGCGGCGGAGGCCGCATGCCTCGACGGGAACGCCCTGGTGATGGGCTGTCGGAGAAACCGGTGGAGGCGAGGACCGCTGAGCCGGTGCCGCGCAGGGCGGCGCGACGTGCGCTGCGATTGCCGGACAGGCCCATGGCGGCCGCCCCGGCCGGCCACAGCAGCATGGGGTGGGCCGAGGCGACGCGTTCGAGGAGCCGCGCGTGGAAGTGTGGCCTCTGCCGGGACCAGGCCATCACAGCACACCGCCCGAGAGGGCCGGCGCGAGGGGAGCAAGCAGCTGCGGCGGGGCTGGAGCAGTCGGGCCGAGTCCGCCCCGGAGAGAAGCCGGCAGGCATCCGGTCGGGTGGCCGAGGAGCAGGAACCCGCAGTCGGTGAGATCCAAGAGCCGAGCCACCGGTGGCAGAGGGTAGTGCAGTTGGAGGGACCCACCGGCTGTGGCGGTCTGATGCGACGCGTGGAGGAAAGCGTTAAGGCCGCTGCAGTCGCAGAAGGTGACAGTCGTGAGGTCGACGTCGATGGTGCCGATGCCGTCGCGCAGGCACTCCTCCAGCGATGCGCGCACCAGTGGGGCAGTGTCGATGTCGATCTCACCGGCCAGGGTGAGCAGCGCCCGGCTCCCTCTGTCGTGCCGGTAGACGTTCAGCTGCGGAATGGGCATAACGCCTCGGTTCAGAAGACCATCCGGGCCCGACAGCGGCTGCGGCGGAGCCGGACTCCCGGCTCCTCGTGACGCGCTCCCGGTGGGGACATGCTTTCGGCGGAGGCAGAGCGAGGGCCGGTCCAACAGCCTGTGCACCAGGACAGGGGACCCACCCAGTTCCCTCCAAAGGATGCGCCGGGTGAGCGGACGGAAGATCCGCTCCCCGCAGCCATCTGTGTTGAGCAACCACGGGCCGCCGGGGGCTAGGACGTCCACACAGCAGCATAGTCCTCAGCCGGTCCAAGAGAGCGGCCTGAAGCCGCCCATTCTCAGAGCCTGGACGGTGCCAAGACGAGGTGCGGGTGTGCATATCCGTTGCACTGCACGGTACTTGGACACCCGGCACGAAGTGCGGCCGACGACGGTCGCCCGGGCACGGCAGACTGCGGAACATCCGAGGAGGTGGCTTCGCATGACGGGAGCGTCACCGACATCGCGCAGAGGTCCGCGGGAATGTGATCGCGGGGGTGGAAGGGATAGCGAGTCTTGAAGTCGTAACCTCGCTCAGCGTCGACGTCCGCGGCCCCTGGGGGACCATCCAGACCCCACGCCGCCCGAGTGCACAGCGAGGAGGGCAAGCCCGACAAGCATGAGGCTCGTCGGGCTGAAGATCACCTCGGTCGACGTCTCGGTGACGTGAATGATGAAGGCGATGACGAAGAGCACGGCCGCCGCGAATGCCAGCATCTGACTTCTCCTGCCATTGGACGGCGAACCACACGTGATTCCGGTGGCTGCGCCGCGATTGGTCGTCTTCCCTGCTAAGGGTCAAGCAGTCGTGCGAATCCTGGACCGGTGGTGCAGACGAGTCCGAGCCTGGCTCGGCAACGCTGGAGGCCTAAACGACCGTGCCGACTCGATGTGCGGGCGCATCCTGCGCTTCCCGCTGCCGGTCCGCTGACCTGGCCCGGACGAGCCTCCTGACGTCGGCTTCCACTGGTGGCCGTGGGCGGATCGGCTACCGCCTCGGACGGCGAAGCTGAGGATCCAGATGGCCAGGAGCAGGACCGCGGCGTACCACAGGATCAGCAGCGGGATGCCGAACCCGAGCAGAATCAGCAGGAGAAGAAGAATCCATAACAGCATGGCTGGGCCTCCAGGTGCGGGAAATTTCCAGTGTTCCGCGGGGTCCCGGCGAACGGGACGACGAGGACTTCGCCCGGAGAGTCCGAAGCGTCGTAGCCTGCATCGTCGTCATTCAAGGCTGGGCAACGTCTGCTATCAACGGACCAGTAGGACCAGGGAGTTCTGCGTCGCGTCGACCACTCACATGCGCAGCAGCCGCTCGGTGATCTCCCGGTATTTGCCGTAGTGCGAGTCGCAGTTCCTCTGTCCGCTTTGGTGTCCTGGCCCTGCCAGCTCGCTCGCAGGACGCGCCACCGTTCGGCGGTGCCTGGGTGAGGTGGGTGGCGATTTCGTCGAAGGCGCTGTCGGTCCGCCGACGCCGCTCGCGTCGCTCTGCTGGTCGTTCGTGCCCCGCATCGGTGCCTGCCGGATGGGGAGCGACGTGACCACCACCCGGGGCGGTGGTGGTCAGCGCCTGAAGGCGTCCTTGGCCTTGGCGCCGGACTGCTTCAGGTTGCCGACGACTCGGTCGGTCTTCCCTTGCCTCTTCAGCCGCGTGTTGCGGGTGGCTCGGCCAATGCCTTCCGTGATCCAGCCCTTGAGTTCCTGTGCCTTGTTCCTGATCTTCTGTTCGAAGCTCATGACTGTCCTCTACTCGTCTATGGGGTGAGGCTGCCGCGTACCCGTCTGGGGGCTCCCGCGTGTGACTGACGTACTCGCCATTCCGCGGGTGGGCGGCGGCCTGGTACGGATTACCCGCGGCTTCGGCCGTATCGGCGCCTGCCGCGACTGCGACCGCGGCCGCGCATGGCGAACCCGGCGATCCAGACGACCAGCAGTACTACCGCGACGTACCAGAGGATCTGCATGGTGAAGCCGAACCCGAACAGAGCCAGGATCAGCAGAAGGAGAAGAATCCAGAGCAGCATGGCTGCGCCTCCACGCGGTCACAGGGACATGTCCTGCGTTCGCGGGGGCTGGGCGAAGCGAAGGTGAAGGCTTTGCCCGGGGAATCCGGAGCACCACAGCCCTACGCCGTCGGTGTCAGTCAACGCCGGTCGGCGAGCCCTGTCAACGGACCAGTGTTACTGCGGAGTTGCGAAGTGGGGTTTGGGGCCTCGGGTGTGAAGGGAGCCTCGGGGCTTCCGCCGGCTCCTCGGCCGGTGGCAGGACGTGGTCCTCCCACCAGGACAGGCCCATCACGGTGCCGAGCAGGACGAAGGGGACCGAAGCCGGAACGATCAGCGCGTACATGTGTACCGCCAGTTGTCGGATACGTGCGGCGCGGCGGGCAGCGGAAGCGGCCCGCACGGTGGCGCATCGAGGCTGCGCCAGGATCGCGTAGCGACGGCGACTGCGGGACGGCCACGCTCGTGACGAGGCAGGTTCCGGCATCGATGCGCAAGGTGCGCCCACGAGGGAGCGCGGTAACTTCTCGACGCTGCCGGGGGCCCGGGCCGCACCACAAAAGCTAGTCGCCGAGGCTCTCCCTGAACAGGCGTCAGGCGGCCATCTGACGCCCGGCAGGGCTGACTTGCGTCATACACGCAGGACTAGTCTGGCCGGAGAGTCCCCAGCCCCCGGATGCCATGACCTGTTCCGCTCCGAGGAGCTCGTGCACAGAGGGTCGGTTTCTTCCCCGTCGTCCTTGGGCTTTCCACTTGGCTGGGGAGGCCGCGCAGAGGTCAATCCGACGGTCGGGAGCGCAGGGAAGCCCATCCCGGTCTGCCCGGCGCCGGGTGCACCGGCTGGACCGGTGCGCCGCCCAGGAGCAGTCACGGGGTGCGCGCTGGTTTCGGGTAGCGGATGGGGGCACACTGAGAAGTGCTGAGGCCACAGGCCCGGGGCGAGGCGCGACCAACGGTCGGCGAGCCAGCCCCGAGCGGTCGGGCCTCCGGGAGGGATCCAAGATGATCCACGTGGGCGATATCCGCGAGTGGCGCGGTTACGACGTCATTGACCGCGACGGACACAAGATCGGCATGCTGGAAGCGATCTATGTGGACACCAGCACCGACGAGCCGGCCATGGCGACCGTTCAGACCGGTCTGCCCACCCGGCACCGCCTCGTCTTCGTACCGCTGGACGACGCGACTATCGGACCCGGCTACGTCAAGGTCGCCCATGACAAGGCGCTGGTGAAGGCGTGCCCCTCGATCGGCACGGACGACGTCCTGCCGGCCGAGGAAGAGGAAGCGATCTTCAAGCACTACGGCCTGACCTACCAGCCGGGCACCGGCGGCGAGCGCCAACTCGCCCGGCGCTGAGCGCCCGCTCCTAAGAAGGAGGCATCCGCGTCATGGTGCTGTTCCTTGTCGTGCTCGTCGTGGCCATAGTGCTGGGCATCATCGGTGTGGCCGTCGAGGGCATGCTCTATCTGCTTTCCATCGGCGTACTGCTCCTCGTGGCCGGTATGGCGTACCTCGCTATTCGCTCGGCATTGCGTTCACGCCGACGCCCGGCCCGCTGACGCGCAGGCTCACCACGCTGTCCGCCGAGCGCCGACCTCGCCGAGTGCCGCCGGGTGGCCGCACGCCTCCTGCGCCGGCAGCGGGAGGGTGGTCGTGCCGACGTGCGGCAATCGGCGTGCTCGAGGCCATCTACGTCGCGCGCGCGGACCCGTGTCAGAAGCTCCGCCCCCTGCCAGCGGTGTAGGGGCTGGAAGCGGCGCAGCCGCAGGCTGTTGGAGACGACGAAGACGGACGAGGAAGCCATGGCGGCTCCGGTGATCATCGGTTTGGGCATTCCGAGGGTGGCCAGCGGCAGCGCGGTGGCCTTGATCGTACGAAGGGTGCGGCGTGCCAGCTGGATCGCGTCGGCCGCGGCTCGCAAGTCGCCCTGTACCAGGGTGAGGTCGGAGGTGGCGATCGCCGCGTCGGTGCCGGTGCCCATCGCCAGACCGAGGTCGGCTTGGGCTAGGGCGGCTGGGTCGTTGACGCCGTCGCCGACCATCGCCTCCACTCGGCCCTCCTGCTGCAGCCGCTGGACTTCGGCGACCTTGTCCTCGGGGTGGACTTCGGCGATGACCTGATCGATACCGACCTGAGCAGCGACCGCGCGGGCCGCCGCCGTGCTGTCGCCGGTCAGCAGGACGGGGGTGAGCCCGAGCTGATTGAGGTCGGCGACCGCCTCGGCACTGGTCGCCTTGACGGGTGTCGGAGACCACCAGCGCACCGCGGACCTGTCCATCCCAGGCGACGAAGACCACCGTGCGGCCCTCGGCTTCGGCCGCGTCGCGGGCCGGGCCGCGCGGCGGCCTACGGTTCGGCGGACCGCTCCCGTGTGGTCAGCGCGTTGAGTGTCATGGCGGTGAGCCGGGCTTCCAGCGCGACCTGGTCGGGGATGACGGCGGCGCGGAAGGTGCGTGCGGACAGCATGGACATGAGCCACCATGCGCCGGCCGTCGGGTCCAGGTCGGGGCGGATGTCGCCGTCGCGCTGTCCGATGCGGAGCAGGTTCGCGAAAGCCTCCGCCAGCTCCTGGAGTGCGTGGCGGGCCGTGTCATCGACGCCAGGCTCGGCGGTGAGCGAGGAGGCGTCGGCGAAGAGGAAGCCGAGCGATCCTGGCGTGTGGAAGCGGTCCATGTGGTCCGGGGCCAGGAATGCTGCCAGGAGTTCGGACACACGTGTGCCGTGGCCGACCGCGTTGTTGAGGGCATCGCGGACCTGGGTGACGGCCCCGTCCAGGACGGCGGCGAACAGCGCCGCCTTCGAGCCGAAGTTCTGAAAGACCACCGGTTCGCTCACCCCGAGCCGGGCGGCGACCTCGGAGACCTTGCCGCGCCGGTACCCGGATTCGGCGAACACCTCGGTGGCTGCGGTCAGGATCGACTCCCTGCGCTGTGCGGAGGGGAGTCGGACGCGCGGCGCACCTTTCCGGGTGGTGGATCTTGAATCGGTCACGGGGGAATCGTAACCCCCCTTGCGTACTTAACTTAGTCACGACTAAGCTAGCGGCGTTCTTAGTCGCGACTAAGTTAAGGAGGGGCGATGGCCCTCGGACGACTCCTGCACGGCGATCCGCAGACCATCACACGGGGAGAGACAATCGGCCCGGCCCGCGCCTACGAGGTGTTCACGGCGGTCTTCTTCGGCGGGCGGCGGCACCGCGCGTTCTCTCGCCTGGTCGAACTCAGCGGTGCCCGCCCGGGGGACAAGGTGCTCGACGTGGGCTGCGGCACCGGCTACCTGACCCGGCTGGTCGCCGCGGCGGTGGCACCCGGCGGCAGCACGGTGGGCATCGATCCCTCGCCCACCGTCGTCGGCTACGCGCGGAGCAAAGCCGGCGGCAGTGCCTGCTCGTACGAGACCGGGGTCGCCGAGGCGCTCGAGGTGCCGGACGCCTCCTTCGACGTGGTGGTCACCAGCCTGGCGATCCATCACATCCCGGCCGACGTGCGGCCCGCCGCGCTGCGCGAGATGTTCCGGGTACTGCGCCCCGGCGGGCGACTGCTGCTCGCCGACTTCCGGCCGCCGCGCAGTCGGCTGGGCCGCCACCTGATCGGCGTGCTGACCGGCCCGGCGATGGAGCACAACCCGGTGGATCTCCTCGACGGACTCGCCGCCGGCGCCGGCTTCGAGGTGCGGGCGCGCGGCGATGTGAGGCCGCACCTGCGCTACGTACAGGCCACCCGGCCGGAAATTGTGCGGTGAACCGGATGCTGCACATGAACCGCACTCTGCGGATCGCCTTCGCGCTGCTGCTGGTGGCGGGTGTCGCGGTGCACCTGTGGATCAGCTCGCGGGTTGGGCTGGCGATGGTCGCCGTTGGTCTTGTGGTGCATCTCGCCGCTGCTCTGGCGGGACGGCGGTGGCTGGCGCGGAGCAGGTCTCGGTAGGGCGCGCTCCCCGTCAGTCGTGGCGCCGGCTGCCGGACACGTCGTGGTCGGCGTGGCCGAGTGCCTCGCCGACCAGGCGGGCCAGGTGGTTGTCGGTCAGGGCGTAAACGACACGGCGGCCGTCCTTGCGGGCATCGACCAGGCCTGCGAGGCGGAGCTTGGCCAGGTGCTGGCTGACCGCCGGGCGGGCGGCGTCGCAGGCGGCCGTGAGTGTGGTGACGTCCGCCTCGCCTTTGCCGAGGGTGTGCAGCAGCGCGAGGCGCGTGCGGTCGGCGAGAAGGCCCAGGACCTCGGCAGCGCGGGCGAATTGCTCGGCGCCAGGATCTTGCGGGTGCGAACCGTGCGCAGGTGATAGGTGCATGCGTGCGCTCATACGTACATAATGAGGTTGAGGCACGCCCGTGTCCACCTCTGCCCCTCGTCGGAAGGCCGTTTGGTGAGCGACCAGCACGGACACACCCACCCGCACGAGCACCACGACCACGGACATCAGCATGCCCATGGCCATGGCGACAGTCGCCTGGCGCGGTGGCGGCACCAGGCCGGCCATCTGGTGAAGCCGCACTCGCACGAGTCCGCAGACAAGGTCGACAGCGCCTTGGAGTCCTCGGCCAAGGGCATGCGAGCCCTCTGGACATCGCTGGCCGTGCTGGGCGTGACGGCGGTGGTGCAGGCGGTCGTCGTGGTGCTGTCCGGTTCGGTGGCGCTGCTGGGCGACACCGTCCACAACGCCGCCGACGCCCTGACCGCGTTGCCGCTCGGCGTCGCCTTCGTGCTGGGACGCCGCGCTGCCAACCGGCGTTTCACCTACGGCTACGGCCGTGCCGAGGACCTGGCCGGCATCGTCATCGTGCTGACCGTCGCAGCCTCCGCCGCCTTTGCCGCCTGGACCGCGATCGACCGGCTGCTGAACCCGCAGGAGATCAGCTACCTGCCCGCCGTCGCCGCAGCCGCGGTGATCGGCTTCATCGGAAATGAATGGGTGGCCCGCTACCGCATCCGCGTCGGCCGTGAGATCGGCTCGGCCGCTCTGGTGGCCGACGGACTGCACGCTCGGACCGACGGATTCACCTCCCTCGCCGTCCTGTTGGGGGCGGGCGGCGCGGCGATCGGCTGGCAGCTCGCCGACCCGATCGTGGGCCTGGCCATCACTGCCGCGATCCTGCTGGTGCTGCGTGACGCGTGCCGGGAGGTCTTCTGCCGGATCATGGACGCGGTCGACCCGGCCCTCGTCGATGCCGCCGAGCATGCGCTGGAAGGTGTGCCGGGCGTACGAGAGGTGAGCGAACTGCGGCTGCGCTGGATCGGGCACCGGCTGCGTGCCGAGGTCGCCGTGGTCGTGGACGGTGAGTTGAACGTACGCGAGGCGCACCAGGTGGCCGTCGGCGCCGAGCACGCCCTGCTGCACGCCGTACCGAAACTGACTGCAGCTCTGGTCCACGCCGATCCGGCACCAGTGCCGGGTGCCCCCGATCCGCATCTGGTCCTGGAACATCACGCGGCCTGAGCGGTCGCAGCGGCGCAAAAGTATGAGGACTCGTCGTGGGCCACCTCGCCGCGCGGTTCATCAGGGCGGTGAGTGTTCCGTCGACCGTGGCGACGAGCAATCCGGCGGCACTGGCTGGCGGGGAGGGCCGGCTGGAATCCGGCACCCCTGAGCCACGCTGTGCGGCGGTGCTCCATGCTGGGGCAGCCATGCACGATCCCGAACAGCTGACCTCCGACGAGTTCGAGTGAGTCTGGGACTCCGCCCGCCAACGGATCGCAGCCCGGCCTGCGTAACTCGGGTTACTCCCAGGAAGCCGGCCCGTCGTCGTGGATCGTGGCCACCGTGATCATGGTCATCGCCAGGTGCTTCTTCGCAGGTCCGGCCGTTCCTGTGCCCCGCAGGGACGTTCCTCAAAGGCTTGCAGTGGCAGCACTGCCAGTGTGGCCGGACGCCACGCGGAGCTCCGCCCATCGGGTCATCCTTTGGAGGTGGCGGGAAATGCCGTGTCGCATGGAAAGGGCCGCCACGATGCCGGTACCGCGTCCGTGTTCGTCATGGTCCGCAGGGGGCGGGCTCTCGGGCGATCGGCGCGGTCGGGGTGGCGGCCCAGCGTCTGTGACCTCGATACGGAGGGCGTGACGGCCGCCGACCTCGGGCATCGACAGCCGCAGTACTGCTGGGGGCAGTGCGTGGGCAATCGCGTTGGTGATCAGCTCCGAGATCACCAGGATGGCGTCGTCTGCTGTCTCCGTGGGGAGGGCCCAGCGGGCCAGGACCGTGCGTGCGCGGTGGCGCACGGCGGAGACGGTCTCCGGGATGTGCGGCAGCGGGAGGATGTGCTCGGTCCGCGGGTGCGGCGCCACGCTGGTGTCAAACGTGGTCGTGGCCGGAGTGGTCATCTTCGACCACCTCCACTTGTCTCGGCTTCTCATCTCGGAAGCGGCGGCTCGTTCGGTGCGGTGGCGCGTGGCCGGGTTATTCGGCGGCGGCGAGGATGTCGGCCAGCGCCGTGACGGCCTGGTCTGCGTCGGGGCCTTCGGCGCGGACGGTCACGGTGCTTCCGGCGGTGGCACCCAGGCCCATGACGGCGAGGACTCCGGTCGGGTTGACGGTGCGGCCGCCGTGCTCCAGCTGCATTGCGCTGGTGTACTCGGCTGCGGCGCGGGCGAGTTGGCCTGCGGGGCGGGCGTGCAGGTTGGCCGGCAGGACGACGGCGATTTCGTGGTTCACCGTGGTCGTGGTCGTGGCGTTGGACTCAGAGCTTGGGGACATTGCGAGCCTCCTTGGCGGCGTTGGCGACGGTCTTCAGGTCGGCGCCGGATGCGGCGGTGACCACGGCTGCGACGGCTCCCTCGACGAAGGGCGCGTCGACGATCGTGACGTCGGAGCGGGGATGGTCTTCCAGAACGGTGCGGGCGGTCAGGACGGAACTGCCGAGGTCGGGGATGACGACGACGCCACCCCCGCGATCGGCTTTCCGGATCGCGGCGAGAACGAGGTCGTAGCTGGTGCCGATCCGGCCGTCGTCGGTTCCTCCGGCGGTGGCGAGGGGGACTGTGTCGGAGCCGATCTGCTCCACCAGCAGGCGAAGGCCTGAGGCGAGCTCGGAGCTGTGGGACACGAGTACGATGCCGACAGGGTTGCTCATGAACAACCACGCTATATCTCAGAACGCTGTTCATCAATACTGAACGATGGGGATTTTTCGATGGTGCAAGCGGTGCAGCGTGCGGTGCAGATCTTGCGGGAGCTCGCGTCCACCGGGCCCCGGCTGGGTGTGACCGAGCTGGCCGACCGGCTGGGCGTGGCCAAGCCGACCGTCCATGCGTTGCTGCGCACGCTGGAGGGCGAGGGGCTGGTGGTGCAGGACCGGGACAGCTCGAAGTACCAGCTGGGCCCGGACCTGGTGCAGTTGGGCAACGCCTATCTGGACACCCAGGAGCTGCGGACCCGCTCGCTGACCTGGGCGGACCAGCTGGCCACCCGGGCGAACGAGGCGGTGTGGGTGGCCGTGCTCACCGGTGACCACGTGCTGGTGGTGCACCACGCCTTCCGGCCGGAGGGTGCCGTGCAGATCCTCGAGGTGGGTGCCAGCATCCCGTGGAGCACCTGCGCCCTTGGCAAGGCCATCGTGGCGTTCGCCCCGGCGTCCGAGCGGGAGCGGCTGCTCGCGGGTGAGCCGGCGGTGCTCACCGGCGCCAGCGTCACCGATCCGGAGGAGCTGGCCGGCCAGCTGAAGGAGGTTCTCCGGACGGGGTACGCGATCGAGGATCAGGAGTCCGCCATCGGGGACGCGGGGATCGCGTCGCCTGTCTTCGACCGCTCGGGCGAGGTGGTGGGTGCCATTGGCATTGTCGGCCCCGTCGAGCGGCTGCTGGCCGAACCGGCACGTCAGGAGCTCGCGGTCGCGGTCCGGGAGACCGCCCGCAATCTTTCGCGCGACCTCGGCGCCCCGAGGGGCGCCGCCCGCCTCGCAGGCGCCTGACTGGCACGATCCACACCCATCAGCCTCGCGGGCACCTGACCTGCACACTCCGCATCCACCTGCGGCTCGGCGGCGACGTCCGCTGTTCCGCCACCTGCCCCTCCGCCCAGGCCCCTCGGCGCGTCGCCGTGGGGCCTTCTCCGTGTCTGCGGTGCCCGATGGTTGCCGAACCTCTTGACAGGCGTGAAACGTGGGCTTAACTTCCGGAACAACGTTCATCAATAGTGAACGCGTGACCGGATTCCGCTGGTTATCCGGTTCCCCTGAGCCGGCCGCCAGGTTGCCCGACCCTGACCACCTGGCGGCCCCCTCCCTTCACAGCCCGCTCACGCGGAGGAGGTGAGACGCCCACGCTGCCGCTCGGCACTGGGCGCCATCAATGGAAGAAAACTCTTACTCACAGAAGCTTGTTGCCGAGATGCTGGGCACCGCGGTGCTGGTGTTCATCGGCGTCGGTTCGGTCCCCGCAACACTCATCGTCGGCGGCGACGCCCCGTTCACCATGGCGCAGCTGGGAATGATCTCGCTGGCCTTCGCCACCGCCGTGATCGCGATGGTCTATGCGATCGGCCATGTCTCCGGCTGCCAGATCAACCCGGCCATCACCCTGGCGCTGGCCGTCACGAAGAAGATGCCCTGGCGGGACGTCCCCGGCTACATCGCGGCCCAGGTGGCCGGTGCGGTGCTGGGAGCGCTTGCGATCGTCGGGGTGCTGGGGAAGAAGGCGGTCGACGTCGGCCTCGGTATCGCCGCCTACGGCACCGGCGTCGGTGCCGGGCAGGCCTTCTTCGCCGAAGCCGTCGGCACGTTCATCCTCGCGTTCGTCGTCTTCGGGGCCATCGACCGGCGTGCGGCCGGCGGTTTCGCGGGCCTGGCGATCGGCCTCGGCGTGTTCGCGATCATCATTCCGGTGGCGCCCGCCACCGCGGCGTCCATCAACCCGGCCAGGACGCTCGGCCCGATGATCACCGGCGAGCTGTTCAACGGCACGGTCCACTGGGATCAGCTGCCCGTCTACCTGGCCGCCGAGGTGATCGGCGCGGTCGCCGCCGGCGTCCTCTACACCGCCCTCAACGCCCACCGCAAGGCCGCCACAACCACGGCCGACAGCCGGGTCGTTGAGTCCGCCACTGCCGAAGGAGCCCTGTCATGAAGAAGCTCATCAACGCCCCCGAGGCGGTTCTCGACGAGGCCCTGGCAGGCATCGCCGCCGCCCACCCCGAACTGAAAGTCGACGCGGAGAACAAGGTGATCGCCCGCGCGGGCGGGACCAGCACGGGAAAGGTCGCCCTCATCTCCGGCGGCGGTTCCGGGCACGAGCCGCTGCACGGCGGTTTCGTGGGCCTGGGCATGCTGGACGCCGCCTGTCCCGGGGAGGTGTTCACCTCGCCCGTCCCCGGCCAGATGCTGACCGCGGCCCAGGCCGTCGACGGCGGCGCGGGCGTGCTGTTCATCGTGAAGAACTACACAGGCGACGTCCTCAACTTCCAGATGGCCGCCGAACTGGCCGCCGAGGAAGGCATCACGGTCGAGACGGTGCTGGTCGACGACGACGTCGCCGTCCAGGACTCCACCTGGACCGCCGGACGCCGCGGCACCGGAGCCACCGTCTTCGTCGAGAAGATCGCCGGCGCCCTCGCCGAGAAGCGCGCCGACCTCGCCGCGGTGGCTGAGATGGGCAAGCGCGTCAACGCCGCCTCCAGGTCCTTCGCCGTGGCGCTGACCGCATGCACCACCCCCGCCGCCGGCAAGCCCGGCTTCGACCTGCCCGAGGACGAGATCGAAGTCGGTGTCGGCATCCACGGCGAACCCGGACGCAGCAGAGAAAAGCTCCGCCCGGCCAAGGAGATCGTCGCCACCGCCCTGGACGCCATCCTCGCCGACCAGCCGCTCACCCCAGGGGACGAGACCATCGTCATGGTCAACGGCCTCGGCGGCACACCGCTCATCGAGCTGTATGTGGTCTTCAACGACGTCGCGGCCGCTCTCGCGGACAAGGGCGTGGTCATCGCCCGCAGCCTCGTCGGCAACTACGTGACCAGCCTGGACATGGCCGGTGTTTCCATCACCGTGTGCAAGGCCGACGCCGACATGCTGTCCCTGTGGGACGCACCCGTGAACACCCCCGCCCTGCACTGGGGCGCCTGAACCGAGCCGGGGGCGGGGACGCGCGATACGCGAGGACCGGGCGGGAGCCTTCCCGCGCCAGCTCACCCGACCGCCCCCGCATCCGCCTCCGCCCCCGGCTCACCCAACCGTCAACCCGCCCCCGCCCCCGGCTCACCCAACCGTCAACCCGCCCCCGCCCCCCGCTCACCCAACCGTGAACCCGCCACGTACCAACCATGAATGGAGACTCCGTGGACACCGACCTCGCCCGCACGTGGGTGCAGGCCATCGCCGCCGCCGTGGACAAGCACAAGGACCACCTCACCCAGCTCGACTCGGCCATCGGCGATGCCGACCACGGCGTCAACATGAAACGCGGCTTCTCCGCCGTCACCACGGCCCTGGCCGACTTCAAGCCGGACACCGTCGGGGCCGTGCTGGTCAAGACGGGCACCACCCTCATCTCCAGCGTCGGGGGCGCCTCCGGCCCGCTCTACGGCGGCGCCTTCCGCGCCATGGGCAAGGCCCTTGACGCACCCACCGCCGACACACAGCAGTTCGCCGCCGCACTCGCCGCCGGCCTGCAGAGCGTCCAGAAGCTCGGCGCTGCCGCACCCGGCGACAAGACCATGATCGACGCCTACGCTCCCGCGCTGGCCGCCTTCCAGCAGCACGCCGACTCCGGAGCCGACTTCGCCGCCGCGGCCCTGGCCGCCGCCGACGCCGCCGAGGTGGGCATGCGCGCGACTACGCCCCTGCAGGCGCGCAAAGGCCGAGCCTCCTACCTCGGCGCCCGCAGCATCGGCCACCAGGACCCCGGCGCCACCTCCACGGCCCTCATCTTCCGCGCCCTCGCCGAGGTGGTGGCTACCCGATGATCCGCCGCACCTTCCCCGGGCACACCGCCGCACCCGGCATAGCCCTGGGGTTCCTCCACCGCACTGACCGCCCGCTCACCAGAACCGTGCTCCCCCAGCGCACCAGTGGCGACGCCGCACAGCAGATCACCGACGCCTTCGACGCCGTCGCCGCCCGTCTTTTCGACCTGTCCACCTCGCTGCGTGAACGGGGCAACGACGAAGAGGCCGACATCATGGAGGTCAACAGCTACATCGCGCAGGACCACGATCTGCGCGAACAGGCCATCAAGCGAGCGCACCAAGGGCAGCCGGTACCCGTCGCCGTCCGGCAGGCCATCGACACCTACGCCCGAACGATCGCCGCACTGGACGACCCCACCCTCGCCGAACGCGCCGCCGACGTACGGCAAGTCGGCCGCCGTGTCCTGGCCCACCTGCACGGCGACACCGGCCCCGCACCCGACCAGCCCCTCGTCCTGGTCGCCCATGAGATCGGCGCGGCGGACCTGCTGGAACCCGGCCAGACAGTGACCGCCGCCATCTCCGTCACCGGCGGCCCCAACTCCCACGCCGCGATCGTCGCCCGCTCACAGGGCATCCCCCTCCTCCTGGCCGTCGACCCCGCCCTGCTCGACCTGCCGGACGGGCAGGAAATCCTCCTCGACACCGACCAAGCCACCGCCGTCGCCCACCCCGGCGACGACGAACGCGCGAGAGCGCTGCACGCCATGGACGCCGCCCGCACCCGCCGCCTCGCCCTCGCCGAAGAGCGCCACCTGCCCGCCCGGACAATGGACCACCACCACGTGGTGCTGCGGGCCAACGTGGCGACCGCGGCCGAGGCCCGAGCGGCTCTGACCGCCAACGCCGACGGCGTCGGCCTGCTCCGCACCGAACTGCCCTTCCTCAACCACCCTGCCTGGCCCACCCGCAACCAGCACGCGGCCACCCTCGTCCCCGTCATGCGCGCCCTCGCCGGACAGACCGTCACCGCCCGCACCCTCGACTTCGCCGACGACAAACTCCCGCCGTTCCTGTCCCGCATCCAGGGCGGGCGGATCGGCCGCGGTCTGCCGCTCATGCTGGCCCAACCGGACGCCTTCGCCGACCAGTTCCGCAGCCTGCTCGGCGCGGGAGCAGAGACCGACCTGCGCATCATGATCCCGATGGTCGCCGGCATCGACGAACTCCGTGCCTGCCGACGCCTTCTTCAGGCTGCAGCCGACGAAGCCGGTGTCCCGATCCCGCCCCTGGGCGTAATGGTGGAACTCCCCGAAGCCGTCGCCGCAGCCGACGACCTCGCCCGTGAAGCCGCATTTCTCTCCATCGGCAGCAACGACCTCACCTGCCAGATCCTGGGCCTGGACCGGCGCGACCCCACCGCCACCCCCGCCATGGCCGCACACCCCTCCGTCCTCAACGCCATCGCCCAGGTCGTCACCGCCGCCCACCGCCACAACCGCCAGGTATCCGTGTGCGGCGACGCCGCCGCACACCCCCTCGTCACCCCCCTGCTCATCGGCCTCGGCTGCGACATCCTCTCCATGGCACCCGCCGCCCTCGACGAAGTACGCGCCCGCATCCGCCGCCTGCGCCATGACACCTGCGCCTCCCTGGCGGCCATCGCCCTCACCCGCGAAACCCCCGAAGAGGTCTGGCGACTCGTCGAGCAGTGCTGCCTGCCGTCGCTGCCCTGACCCGAGCCGTGCACATGGCGCGATCGGTCGAGCGTGGGCAGGTCAGACCGGACCGGCTCATCAAAGGACCTGTGTGACGTGCAAGGTGACGCCCTGACAAACCCCACTGATTCATGCCATTTGATGGATTCCTGCTGACGTTCTTATCCAGTCGAGAAGGGCCTGAACCGTGAAGAAGCTCATCAACTCGCCCGACGAAGTACTTGCCGATGCTCTCGTCGGCGTGGCCGCCGCGCACCCCTCACTGACGGTCAACACGTCCGACCGCTACATCATCCGCGCGGGCGGGCCGACCGCTGGGAAGGTCGGCCTGGTGTCAGGTGGCGGGTCCGGACACGAGCCGCTGCACGGCGGGTTCGTCGGGTTCGGGATGCTGGATGCGGCCTGTCCTGGTGAGGTGTTCACATCTCCCGTGCCGGACCAGATACTCGCCGCCACGCGGGCCGTTGACGGCGGGGCGGGGGTGCTGCACATCGTGAAGAACTACACCGGCGACGTGCTGAACTTCCAGATGGCCGCCGACTTGGCCGCCGACGACGGCGTGCGGGTGGAGGGCGTCGTGGTCAATGACGATGTCGCCGTGGAGAACAGTACGTGGACGGCGGGTCGACGGGGTACCGGTGCGACCGTGTTCGTGGAGAAGATCGTCGGTGCGGCTGCCGAGCTTGGCGCGGATCTGGGCACGACTGCGGCTTTGGGCCAGGAGGTCAATGACCGCTCCCGTTCGTTCGGGGTGGCGCTCACGCCGTGCACGGTGCCCGCGTCGGGCAAACCCGGTTTCGAGCTGGGCGAGGACGAGATCGAGCTGGGCGTCGGCATCCACGGCGAGCCCGGTCGCGCCCGCGGCAGGCTCGTCTCCGCCAAGGAGATCGTCGGTGTCGCGTTGGACGCCATCCACGCCGACATGCCGCTCTCAGGCGAAGTGCTCGTGATGGTCAACGGCCTGGGTGGCACCCCGCTTCTTGAGCTGTACGTGGTGTATGCCGCGGTTGCCGAGTGGCTCGCCGGCCATGGCGTGTGGATCACCCGCAATCTGGTCGGCAACTACATCACCAGCCTGGAGATGGCCGGTTGCACGATCACGGTGTGCCGGCTCACGCCTCAGCTCACCTATCTGTGGGATGCCCCCGTCGAGACCCCCGCGCTGCGCTGGGGACGCTGAACAGCCTCGGACACCACGACGGACACCACGAAGGAGAGGGACGACGATGGACGCGAGCATGTTCCGGGCCTGGATCCATGAGGCGGCCCGATTGGTGGTCGACAACGCCGATCATCTGACCCGCCTCGACTCCGCCATCGGCGACGCCGACCACGGCATCAACATGCGCCGTGGCCTGCAGGCGGCGGTGGCGATGCTGGACGAAACCAACCCGTCTACCCCCGGTGCGGTGCTCGCCACCGTCGGCCGGGCACTGATCAGCAAGACCGGCGGCGCCGCGGGACCGCTGTACGGCACCGGGTTCCGGCAGGCCGCGAGGACCCTGGGTGAGGATCCCGACGTGTCTGCTGCACAACTCGGGGCGGCGTTGGCGGCCGCCCTCGCCGGCATCCAGCGGATCGGCGCGGCGCTCGAGGGCGACAAAACGATGATCGACGCCCTCGGCCCGGCCGTGGCCTCCTACCAGGCCGTCATCGACACCGGCGGCGACCTGGGCAACGCCACCCGCGCGGCGTTCGACGCCGCCGTGCGGGGCCTGAAGCAGACCGGCGGCATGCAGGCCCGGAAGGGCCGGGCGAGCTATCTCGGCGCCCGCACCATCGGTCACGAGGACCCCGGCGCGGCGTCGACCGTGCTCATTCTTTCTGCCCTCGCGACCGTCACCGCGGCAAGCGAGCGGCCAGGCGCAGGGGCGGCGTCATGAGGGTGGTGTCCGGCCGGTGGGCCGGCACGGGGGTGGCTCCTGGCACGGTCCTCGCGGCGTCGTGGCGGGTCGAGCGACCGCGACCCGCTGGTACCCGGTCCTCGACCGCCCACCCCCCGCTCGTCCATGGCGATGAGGGCGTGCCGCGCCCGAGACCGACGCGTAGTCAGCTGCCCCAGGCACCTGCCAGGGAAGGGACGAGGGCATGGCCTCGTCCAGCGACGTCACGACAAGCGCACTCGCGCGATGAGAGGAGCGCCCGCGATGCGCGCACGCGCCCCTGAATCGCGCACGTTCAATGGCGGCGAGAAGGTGCGAGGGCAAGGGCAGGAGCAAACACAACCCGCGGTGGATCGCCGCGGCACGGAACCGGTCCAGACACCTCGGGCGAGAGGCAACGATTCCGACAACGGCAGTACCGAGCGGGGCAATTCCGATCCGGGCCCCGAGCGTGCAGGTGGAGGGCGTTGGCCGCGCCGGGGCAGCAACCAGAAGGCGTTCCCACCGAGTAACTGGAGTTTGCGGACCCAGCTGCTGGCTGTGGTGCTCATCCCGATCATCACCGCACTGGTGCTCGGCGGTCTGCGGATCGGTTCGGCCGTGCAGAACGCCCAGGACATCGACAACGTCCGTCAGCTCGTCCGTCTCGTCGACAAGAGCACGGGACTGTTGGAGGAACTGGAGGACGAACGCGATCTCACCGCGTTCTATGTGGCGGCCGGGCGCACGGGCGACACGAGCCAGCTGGACACTCAGCGCTCCCAGGTCGACGCGGCGCTCGCCCGAGTCCGTGCCGAGGCCGCCCATGTCCACCGCGGGACGAATCCCGTCCTGGCCACCCGGCTCACGGCGCTCGACGCCTTGGGCGGGCCGGTGACGTCACTGCGCGACACGGTAGACCACTCGAAAATGCGGTCCCTGGCCGTGGTCAACGCATACACGGCGCTGATCGCCGAGCTCACCGACGCCCTTGACCTTCTCACGCCGGACATTGCCCACCAGACCCTTGCCGTGAGGGCCCGTGCCCTCCAGGCCTTCGCAAAGGCCGCGGAGCAAGCCTCCCGGCAACGCGCGCTGCTCGGCGGGGCGCTGACCGAGGGACATTTCGATGCGAGCGAGGCTCAGAGCCTGACCCTCGCCAGCGTGCAGCAACAGGCATTGATCCGCGAGTTCCGGTCCGGTGCGCCGCTGGCCCAGCGTCAGTTCTACGAGCGCACCGTTAACGGAAGGGACGTCGACAGGGCCGAGATACTCCAGAAGCAGGCGCTCACCCGGCAGGGCACCAGCCGCCCCCGCCTTGATGCCGGCGAGTGGTTCGAGACCATGACGAGCAAGCTCGAGCTGATGCGTCTGGTCGAGAAGCGGCTCGTCGGATCGGTCGAAGACGAGAGCTCGCGCGAGCAGCACCAGGCCGAGCGCTCAGTGTTCATCGCCTCGCTCGTCATGCTGTTGATCCTCCTGCTCGCATTCGGTGTGACACGCGCCGTCGTGCAGTCGATGGTTGCCCCCCTGCACGCCCTGCGCGCGTCCGCGCTCGATATCACGGAACGCCGCCTGCCCGAGGCGGTCCGGCTGCTGCGGGTGGGCTCCAGCGACGCCCAACTGGAGGCCGTCAAGGTGGAGCCCACGAGCGTCAATTCGACCGACGAGATCGGCGGTGTCGCCCACGCGTTCAACGACGTCTATCGCGAGGCCGTACGGCTGGCGTTCGAGCAGGCGCAGCTGCGAGGCCGCATCAACGCGATGTTCGTCAACCTCTCGCAGCGCAGCCAGTACCTCGTGGAACGGCAGCTGGAGCTGATCGACCGTCTGGAGAACGGCGAGCAGGACCCCGACCTGCTCGCCAGCCTCTTCAAGCTCGACCACCTGGCCACCCGCATGCGCCGCAATGGGGAGAACCTACTCGTCCTCGCGGGCGAGGAGGCGGGCCGCCGCTGGACCGCCCCAGTCCGGCTCGTGGATGTCCTCCGGGCCGCCACCAGTGAGGTCGAGCAGTATCAGCGTGTGCAGCTACGCGGACTGGTCACCGCGGACGTCGACGGCCGGGCAGTGAACGACATCGTTCACCTCATCGCGGAGCTGCTGGAGAACGCGACCGCGTTCTCCTCGCCGGACACCGAGGTGCTCGTCACAAGCCAGCTGCTGTCCGGCGGCGGCGCCAAGGTTGAAATCCAGGACAGCGGCATCGGCATGAGCGCAAAGGACCTTGAGGAGGCCAACGAGAGGCTCCTGAACCCGCCAGTCGTCGATGTGTCGGTCGCGCGGCGCATGGGTATGTTCGTCGTCGGCCAGCTCTCCGGCCGCCACGGCATACGCGTCCAGCTCCGCAGGTCATCCACCTGCGGCATCACATCAGTGGTCATGCTGCCCCAGAAGTTGGTGCGGGAACACGGAGATCACATGGATCCTCCCGGACTCTCAGCCAGGTACAACTCGGATGGGCGTCTCACGGGCTGGCGCAACTACGACACGACCGAGCAACTCAACGACAGCGGGCTGGCCAAACGCACGTACCGGACACGCCGTCAAGGCGCTCGCTCGGCCGGCAAGGAGAAAGGGCTACCGCGACCCGCTCCGCACCATGGGGACCCCCCGGGACGGAGTCCGGAGGAGGCCGGGTCGGGGTCCCACCGCCGAAGGCAGAGCGCGTACCCCCAGGCTCCGCATGCCGGAACGGAGGCCGAAACGCGGCACCACGTCCTGGACACGTCCATGTCCGGTGACAGTCTCAACTTCGAGGACAGGTTGCTCAACTCCGAGGCCGTCGAGTCTGAGCAGTTCCGGCGGCGGCACGCCGCCCCGTCGGTACCGGCCCCCACCGAGCTCACCGAACAGCCTCAGCTGGCCACGCCTGCCCCACCAGCCCCGCCAGACACGTCGGCCGAAGGCGCCTCGCACCGCCCCCGCTGAGGAGGCGTTGCCGTCGCGGTCGCCGCGCGGCCCTGGGCGCCTGACCTCGTCGTGAAGCCGGTTTCGGGAGCGCATCCCGGCGACCCGGCGCTGGCACTACCCACCACCTCCGTCGAGCCGGACGCCGACCTCGACACAGTGACCGCCGGCCCCACGCTCTGCAGCAACGCGTGCCCCGGGCCAGGTCAGGTCCACATGGGTCCCGAATGTGCGGAACGCGAGGCATGGAGCCCTGGCGTCAGCTCACGGTGAGGGTGCCTTTCATGTTGGGGTGGATGGTGCAGATGTAGGGATAGCTGCCGGATGTGGACGGAGCGATGAAGGTGGCTGTTTCGCCGGGATCGATGTCGCCGGTGTCGAATTTCTTGTCCCCGGTGGCGGTCAGGGTGTGCGTGACCGAGTCCTGGTTCTCGACGATGACCTTCGTTCCGGGGCGTACCTGAAGTTTCGCCGGGATGAACGTGAAGTTCTTGATCGAGATGTGCGCTGCGCCGGTGTTGGAGGTGCTGCTCGGGGCGGATGAGGCGCTGGTGGCGGGGGTGGTGGTGTCATTGCCGCTGCCGTTGCCGTCGTTCGAGCAGCCGGCCAGGGCAAGCAGGACGCAGGCTCCGCCCACTCTGAGGGCGGTGTGGACCCGGTCCGGGTAGGTGAGTGACATGCCGGGCGGACCTTTCCGACGAGGGATGCCGTGGTCTGGGCGCGGCCGGTGATCGGCCGCCGCATTCAGGTTCACCGTCTTGGGTGGCGCTCGCCAGAGCGGTACCGCCAGCCGTGACCCCGTTCACCTGAATACCGACGCGAGTCACGCTTCATGCCGGGCGCGCAGGGGAGCGCCGATATGGCTGGGCAGCGGTGGTGTGTTGGCGGGCAGCGGTCCGGTGCGGGTCCGCAGGGCTGAGTACGGACGTTCGCTCCACGGGCCCACGGGCCCACCGGGCGACCGGCGCGACGAGTGCGGTCAGCCCGACCCCCTCGGCTGGGCGAGGCGGCCGGCCGGCAAGGTGGCGGTGGGTATCGGGAGGCTGTCGCGTGCGGTGCTGCGAAGGTCCCGCACGTATTGCTCGCGCGGTACGAGTTGGGCGCCCAGGCCGCGGACGTGCGGGCTGTCCCGCTGCGCGTCGAGCAGCACGCCGCCGGCCTGGGCGAATCGCGCCGCGAGGTCGGACACCGCGACCTTCGAGGCACCGGGACGGTGGAAGAACATCGAGTCCATGCTGAAGACCGATCCGACCCGGACGCCGAAGACGCCGCCGACCAGATCGCCGTCCTCCCACACCTCGACGCTGTGGGCATGGCCCAGCTCCTGCAGGCGGATCAAACTTGCGATCAGCTCTTCGGTGAGCCACAGGGGGTCGCGATCGGCGCCGCATTCGCGGACGACCTGCTCGAACCTCTGGTTCAGGCTGGTCGACCACGGCAGCTGGTTGCGCAGCCGCCGGGCGAGGCTTCGGCTGAGGTGCGCGGCCGAGACGGGCAGCACCGGCCTGGGGTCGGGCGACCACCAGGAGACGGCGTAGGGATCGGCCGATTCCTCCCCCACGAGCGGGATGCGGCCCTCTTCGACCTGATCGGCGAAGACCACCTCGTTGAGGACGCGGGTGTACTCGTCGGACGCCGGGAACGGATAGGCCCCGGCGCGGTAGGCCGCGAGGAGGCCGGCGGGACTGAGGTCGGCGGAGAAGGCCACCGGACCGTCGGGCGGCGCTTTCCGTACGTCCAGCGCCTCCCAGTCGGGGCATCGGTTCACCACCGTGTCGCTCCGTGCGCTTGGCTGTTCCCGGGCCGGACGTAGTCGGCCTGGGAAAGGTAGTCGATGTAGCGGTCCATCATCTCCGCGTCCACCGGCGGGATGTCGATCCCTGCGTCCGTCAGCGCCCGTTCCGCGTTGTCGCGGGTGAACTCCGGGAAAACGCCCTGGAAGTACATCTCGCTCACGGTGATGTCGGCGCGGCTGCAACGGTCGACGAAGAGCGGGACGAACGGGGTTATCGGGTCGGTCGGGTGCCCGGCCGCGTACTTCACCAGAATGGCTATCCACTCGGCGTAGGGGATCTCCTGGACCGGGTAACCGCGCTGGCGCAGGCGCTCGGCAAGCGAATGCAGCAGCGTGGAACGGGGGTTGGTGAGGTGGTAGACCTCGCCGCGAGCGGGATGGCGGGTGGAGATGTGTCCGATTGCGCGGGCGAGGTGGTCGGCCGGCAGGAAGTCCAGCGGCAGCCGGACGTCAGGGCACAGCCCGGTCCGAGCGATGAAGCCGAAGAGGGCGGCCAACTCGCTGCTGGTGTTCATCACGCTGGTTCCGCTGCCGCCCGTGATGTCCATCAGGCGGTAGATGGCGACCGGCAGGCCCGCATCGGACGCCTTCTTCAGCAGCGCCTCGCCGACCCATTTGGCCTCCACGTATCCCACCGACAGATAGTCCGGGAAGCGAAGCGGCGTGCTCTCTGTCACCTCGCGCACCCCGGCCGGCCCGAATCCGGCGAGCACCGCCATGCTGGAGGTGAAGTGGACGGGGACGGCCCTGTCGGCGGCCAGGCGGATGATCTCGTATGTTCCCTCGACGTTGGCGGCGCGCAACTCGTGGTACGGGTAGATGAAGTTGACCTGGCCGCCGAAGTGGTAGACGGCGTCGATGGTCGACCCCAGCTCCTCGAACAGGCAGGGAGACAGCCCCAGTCCGGGCTTGGCCAGATCGCCGACGAGAGGCTGGACGCGCTCACTGGACAGATCGCTGAGGACGTACCGCTTGTGGCTCGCGCGGATCCTCTCCATGCCGTCGAGGTCGTCGGAGGCCCTGACCAGACACAGGATCCGTCCCGTCGTCCTGCGCAGCAGCTCGTCGATCATGTACGCGCCGCAGAACCCCGTCGCCCCGGTGAGGAGGACGTCGCCGGGTTGCTCAGGGTGCGGAGCCGGCGCGTCACGGCCTATCGCCGGAACGCTTCGATCGGTCTCGGCGGCGAAGTCGACGCTCCCGCCTTCCGGGTGGGCCAGGGTGCCGGCACGTGCCTGGCGCACGGACTCGGTGAAAGCGGCGAGCATCGGCTGCTGAAGCAATGAGCGGGTCAGCTCGCGGATCTGTGTGACGCCGATGCCGAAGATGACGCGGGTCCGGGCGAGCATCTCCATGGCCAGCAGCGAGTTGCCGCCCAGCTCGAAGAAGTCGTCGTGCGGACGGACGTACTCCACACCCAGGATCTGGCTCCACAACTGGGCCATCCCCTGCGGCACCGGGCGGTCGTCGCCGGTAGCCGTCGTCCCCGCGGTCTTGGTTTCCGGCACGGCCTTGCGGTCGAGCTTTCCGCTGGGCGCGACGGGCAGTTGTTCCACCGCGTGGAAGGCTGCCGGGATCATGTAGCCCGGCAGGACCTCGGTGAGTGCCGACCGCAGCCGTGTGCGCAGCGCCGCTTCGCCGCCGGCCGGCTGTGCGGCCGGCGTGTAGTACGCGATGAGGTGCCGGTCGCCGTTGTTGCGCGCCCGAGCCACCACCATCGCCTGGCCGATCTCCGGGTGGGAGATGAGCGCGGCCTCGATCTCGGCCGGGTCGACCCGGAACCCGCGGATCTTCATCTGGTCGTCGACCCGGCCCAGGACTTCCAGGTTGCCGTCCGGGCGCCGGCGGCCCAGATCTCCGGTGCGATACATCCGGTCCCCCGGAGCGGAGCCGTGCGGGTCGGGCAGGAACTGCTGTGCGGTCAGGGCGGGTTGCCGCCAGACACCGCGCGCCAGCCCCGGGCCGCCGATGTAGATCTCGCCGCGCTCGCCCTGCGGCACCGGGCGCAGTTCGGCGTCGAGCACGTGGACGTGACTCCCGTCCAAGGCCCTCCCGATGGGGGCGACGGCGGTGTCCGGCGCTGCGAGCACTTCCTCGTTGAGGTCGCAGAGCGTGGAGGTGATGGTGGTCTCGGTGAGCCCGTAGGCGTTGACGAGTCGCGCGCCGGGGATCCGGCGCAGAATGGCGCGACAGTCCTTCGCGGTGACGATCTCGCCGCCGACGATGACGAGCCTCAGCGACGCGAGGATCTCGCCGCGGTCCGCGACGGAGACGATCCGGTGCCAGAAGGCGGGGGTCAGGTCGGCGACGGAGATCCCGTGCTCGGGGAGGCGGTGCAGCAGGTCGGTGGGTGCCCAGGTCTGTGTTCCCGCGAGGACGAGCGTCCCGCCGCTGATCAGCGTGGCGAAGACCTGCTCCAGCGAGGTGTCGAAGCCGAGCGCCGCGGCGTGCAGCACCCGGTCGCCGGGCCTCAGTTGGTATGCCCGGGCCACCGTGGTGAGGGAGTGGGCCAGCGACCTGTGGGTGATCATCACACCCTTGGGGGGTCCGGTGGATCCGGAGGTGTAGATCACGTAGGCGAGGTCGTCCGGCAGGGGGCCGTGTGCCGGCGGAATTCCCTCCAGCGGCGCCTGCGGCTGTTCCCCGGCGTAGACGATCCGCGCCTCGCACCCGGCGAACAACGGGGCGTGCTCGCGGCTCGAGACGATGTGGCGTGAACCGGTCTCCCCGACCAGTGCGACGATCCGTTGCTGCGGAGTCGCCGGGTCGAGGGGGAGGAACGCGCCGCCGGAGCTCAGTACTGCCAGCAGCGCGACGATCAGCTCGGGCTCGCGGTCGAGGCACACGGTGACGATGGACTCCGCGCCGACGCCCGACTCCCGCAGTTCGTGGGACAGCCGGTCGGCTCGGCCGGTCAGCTCGGCGTAGCTGAGCCGGCCCTCGTCCGAGAGCACAGCGAGAGCGGACGGCTCATCCCGCGCCCGCTCCCGGACCAGCTCGGGCACGGTGTTCGGCCAGGAGCCCGGAGGCCGCTGCTCGGCGCGGGCGCTCGCGGGCCGCATGTCGGTCCACAGGTGTTCGACCAGGCTCCCGCACTCCGCGGCGGACGCCGGTCCGCCGATCCGACGCCACCCGTCCGGAATCCGGCGATCAGCGGGCCAGATCGTGTACTGCTCCTCGTCGTTGCGCAGCACGACGGACGGCACAGCCGACTCTGCCGGAGCGTCCTGACGTGTCGTCACCTCGGGTCTCCCGCCTCGCGCGGCGTCCTGCGGAGCACGGCCCGCGCCCCTCGCGGGAGAGGCCGGGTCCATCACCGCTTCCTCTCCGCGGGCGCCTCCTCAGGCAATCCGGTCAGGCGGCCGAGCGGCGGTGCGAGGACGAGCTGCTCCGCCTCCTCGGCGCTGACCGGCTCGGCGAAGAGGTATCCCTGACCGAACTTGCAGCCAATGGAGGTCAGCAACTCCTGCTGCCTCACGTCCTCCACTCCTTCGGCGATCACCGTGAGGCCGAGTGTGTCCGCGAGATGGGTGATGCCCTCGACAAGGGCGTACTGTTCGGGTGAGCGCCCGAGTTCGTCGACGAACGACTTGTCGATCTTGAGTATCGAGATCGGGAACTCACGCAGATAGCTCAGCGACGAGTAGCCCGTTCCGAAGTCGTCGATCGCGATGCGGATCCCGAGGTCGGTGAGCGAACTCATCTCGGCCAGGATGCGTTCGTCGTTGTACATCAGCACGCTCTCGGTCAGTTCCAGTACGAGAGACGACGGTTCGATGCCGGAGAGATCCAGGGCGCGCCGGATCACCTGGTAGAACTCCGCGTCTCGGAACTGACGCGGCGACACATTCACGCTGACGTAAGGCTGGATGCGGTCGGCGGTCCCGTCGCGCAGCACGGAGCCCTGCCACCGGACAGCCTCGGCCGCGGCCTGATCGAGCACCCAGGCGCCGAGCGGTACGATCTGTCCGCTCTCCTCGGCCAGCGTGATGAACTGCTCCGGCAGCACCATGCCGCGCGTGGAGGGCCAGCGAACGAGCGCCTCGAAGCCGGAGATCCGCCCGCTGGCCAGCTCCACGATGGGCTGGTAAAGCACCAGGAACGAAGTCTCGATCGGCGAACTGTCCAGGCCCTCCTGCAACTTGGCACGCTCGGCCATGCCGCTCTGCAGCTCCGGTTGGTAACGGCGCCACTGGCGCTTGCCCGCCGTCTTCGCCGCGTACAGCGCGAGATCGGCGTGTGTCAGCAGTTCGACCGAGTCGATGCTGTCCTCCGTCGTCGCGACGCCGATGCTCGCGTATGTGCTCACCGGCCCCACACTGAGCCGGAACGTCTCGGCGAACACGGTCATCACGTTTTCGGTGAACCGCTCCACGCCCTCGGGCCCAATGGAGCCCTCCACCAGCAGTGCGAACTCGTCGCCGCCGATGCGCGCGGCGGTGTCGGAGGCACGGACGGTGGTCGACAGCCGGAGTGACAGCGCGACCAGGAGTTCGTCGCCCACACTGTGGCCGTGTATGTCGTTGACGACCTTGAAGTCGTCCACGTCGACGAAGAGCACGCCGACCACCGTGCCGTCGCGCTGAGCCTGAACCAGTGCGTGGTTGACCCGTTCCTGGAAGAGGATGCGGTTGGCCAGGCCGGTGAGCGGGTCGTGGAACGCCTGGTGGGTGAGTTCGCGTTCGAGCTTGCGCTGTTCGGTCACGTCCTGCAGGGTGAGCACCACCCCACCGACGGTCGCCTCCTCGCGCAGATCGCTCCACCTCACCTCGACCTCGATGGTTGCCCGGTCGGTGCGGACCATGCGCCAGTGCTCGCGCCTGCCCTGGTGTTCGCGGGTCCGTATCCGGCCGAGCGTCTCGACCACCGCGCGGCTGTCCTGCGGCGGCACCAGATCGATGAGGAGGGTGCCCTCCAGGTCCGGAATGCCGAGCACCTGGTCGGCGGAGGGGCTGGCGTAACGGATCCGGTCGTCGTCGTCGAGGATCAGGATGACGTCGGAGGCGTTCTGCACCAGCGTGCGGAAGTACACCTCGCTGTTGCGCCGGTTGACTTCCTGTGCGAGGGCGACCCGTGCCACGGCAAGTGCCGTCTGAGCGGCGAGAGTCGCCAGCGTTTCGCGGAGCACGAGCAGGTCCTGCTCGTCCCCGGCCACGATCAGCGCCCCGATCAGCGGATCGCCCGCGGGGTGATCCTGCGAGCTGAGCGGGCAGACGAGCGCCTGGGGGGTGCGGGTCGGCCCCTCGTCCGGGCCCGTGAGGCAGTCGGCGAGATCGGGCCCCAGACCGTCGAGGGGCACCAGGCGGTTCTCGCCGGACGCGGTCAGTTCCCGTACGGCCGCGGTCACCCGCGCGGCCGCGGGCCCGCGTACGCCGCTGTGCGCCCCGTTCACCCAGAGCGTGTTGTCCGGCGGGGTGAGCAGCGCGGAACGCGGCGGGCCGTGCGGCATCAGCTCCGTCACGGCCAAGTGGGCGGAGGCGGCCACATCCCGCACATCGCCCGCTCCGCCCAGCGACGACACCGCGATGCGCAGCACCTTCTCCCGGCCGACCGCCTGCCGGTGGGTTGCCGCCACGCCCGCCAGGCGGTAGAGCACGAGGACGAAGAGCACCGCGGAGAACACTCCGATGACGCCGACATTGGACCTCACGCCGCGCAGCGCCTCGATCAGGAGGATTGCCGGCGCGATCAGCGACGCCAGGGTGAGCAGGCTCAGCCGGCCCACACCGGTCTCACCGCGCCATGCCACCGGCTGGGTCAGCGACCGCATGGACGGATGGAGCGCGGCGGCCGCCCAGGCGCCGTACAGGACGGCCCAGCCGAGCTCGACAACGCTACCCGTGCGCCACGTTCCGTTCAGTTGTATCAGGCCGTAAGCCACGTCTGCGGCGAGCAGGCCGACGGTGCCCGCGGTGAGCAGCATGAGCGCGGGGCTCCTGCCGCCACGGCCGGCGAGCAGGCGCACCAGCATCGCCAGGACGAGGATGTCGCCGAGCGGATAGGCGATGGAGAACGCCTTCTGCACCCAGGTGAGACCCGCGATGTGGGCGAGCGGATCGATGAGGAAGATCCACGAAAGCAGCGCCAGGCCGACTGTCAGCGTCAGTGCGTCGACGAGGCTCGCCCGGTCGCGCCACCCCGTGCGCCAGTGGACGAAGCCCAGCAGCCCGGCCGCATAGAGCGGATATGCCGCGAGATAGAAGCCGTCGGCGATCGACGGAAACGGCATCTCCTCCTGGAGCAAGTCGATGAGGATGATCTGGGTGGCCTCGCCCGCGGCGAAGGCGAAGTTTCCCGCGGCGAGCAACAGCCAGGGGAGTCGATGCGCCGGGCGGTTGAGAAAGACGCCCAGGACAATACCGATGACGCCGAGCGCTCCAATTCCTACGAAGATCAGCCGATGCTGCGGAAATGTGTAGTAGAGCGCCGTCAGCAGGACGATGCATGCGCTGACGGCGGCCATCGCGGCCAGGCTTCGCAGTCGCGGATTCACCCCAACTCACCTCCAGGGAGGGCTACTTGTCGGGCGGACCGAGCTGGGCGAACGGCACCGGGCGTCGGCGGAGAAGCCCGTGGGATCGGGCTGAAAAAGGAGAATTTCTCCGGGGCCGGGATTCGGTCCTGGTTGCCTGGGAACGCGATCGCCGGTATACGCAGTCACCGGTATACTCGGTCGCCGGTATACGGGCTCCTTCTCGCCGAGACATCGACGTGTCTTTCATCCAGCTTACCCGGCTCGCCATTTCCCGCACGCGCAAGGAGAGATGCCCCAACACGCAAGGATAAATACCGCGTCGCGTCGCGAGATGCCGTGCCATACGTGAAAATGGTGGACGCCGCGTCGCGTCGCGAGATGCCACGTCATACGTGAAAATGGAGGACGCGGAAACCGGACCGGATCCGCCCAGCGACGATCGGCTCCTGATGGAGCGTGGAGTCCCATGCTCTCCGATTACCGCCGGATCTTCTCTCCTGCAGGCACTCTGCTCTTCTCCGCCGCGGGCTTCATTGCGCGTCTTCCACTGGCGATGATCGGCGTCGGCATCATCACCATGCTGTCGCAACTCGGCGTCGAGTGGTGGCTCGCCGGCTCGGTCTCCGCCACGCAGGCGCTCGCCGCCGCGGCGATCGGACCGCAGATCTCCCGGCTGGTGGACCGTCACGGCCAGCGCCGGGTCGTCCTCCCGGCGATGGCCGTCACGGTCGCCGCCATCGGTGCGCTGCTGCTGTGCGCCCGGTACGCCGCCCCGGCCTGGACGCTTTACATCACGGCGGCGGTAGCCGGCTGCATGCCCAGCATGGGCGCGCTCGTCAGGTCCCGCTGGGCGGAGATCTACCTGCAGTCACCGCGGCTGCTGCACACCGCGTACTCGCTGGAGTCGGTGCTCGACGAGGTGATCTACGTCGTCGGCCCGGCCCTGGCGATCACCCTGTCGACCAGCGTCAGCGCTGAGGCCGGACCGCTGGCGGCCGCGGTCCTGCTCGCCGTCGGCGTCCTGCTGTTCGCCGCCCAGCGGCGTACGGAACCGCCGGTGCGCCACGAGTCGCAACGCCCCGGGGGCAGCGTGCTGCGTATCCCGGGACTCGGCCTGTTGGTGCTGACGCTGACGTCGGTGGGCGTGGCCTACGGTTCGGTGGAGGTCGCGACGGTGGCGTTCGCCGACGCACACCACCACAAGGGGTTCTCCGGCCTGCTGCTGGGCGTGTACGCGCTCGGCTCGGGTCTGGCGGGCGCGGTCTTCGGCGCGATCAGGCCCCGGGGGGCGATCACGCGGCGGTTGCTGGTCAGCGTCTGCGCGATGGCGGTGACGATGGCACCGCTGTTGTTCGCGCCGAGTCTCGCGGCGCTGGCCGGGATGCTCTTCGTGGCGGGCATGGCCATCGCGCCGACCCTGATCACCGCGATGGGGCTGGTGAGCCACCTGGCGCCGGCCGCTCAGCTCACCGAGAGCATCACCTGGCTCGTCTCGGGCCTTTCCGTCGGGGTGGCGCTGGGCTACGCCGCGTCCGGATGGGTGGTCGACGTGGCGGGGGCCTCGGCGGGCTACCGCGTGCCGTGCGCGGCGGCCCTGCTCGCCGCCGCGACGGTCTCCCTCGCCCTGCCACGGCTGACCCGCGCCGGCGTGCAGTGAGCGCGGCCGGGCTGCCCCGCGTGCGCCCCCGACCCAGCTCTCACAGGGCGCGGTGGTTCCTGCGTTGGCAGCCGAGCAGCTGGGTGGCGTCGTCAGTCCGTCGCGAGGGAGATCTCCGTCGACTTGATCAGCGCGACGACCGAGGACCCCGCCGTCAGGCCCAGATCGGCCACCGCGTCCTTCGTGATCGCGGCCGTCAGCTCGCCGCCGACGACGCCGATCTTGACGCTCGCCATCGCGCCGCCGGAGGTGATGCCGTTGACCGTGCCCGGGATCTGATTGCGGATGCTCAGGCCCTCGACCGCGGCCGTGGCCAGGGAGACCTCCGTGGACTTCACCAGGACGCGTACGGCCGAGCCCGGCGCGAGGCCCAACTCCTGGGCGGCCTCCAGCGTGATCGCGGCGGTGATTTCCTGGCCGCCCTCCAGGCGGACCTTGACGGCCGCCATGACCTCGCCGGGACTGACGGAGACGACCGTGCCGGGGATCTGATTGCGGATGCTCAGGCTCATGGAGGCACCGTAGCCAGGGGCGCGGGCGGAGGCGGGTCGGCGCGCTTGGGGCATCCACCTGTTACCCGGCGGCGGTCGGACGAGCCGAACGCACGTGGGCGCGCCCCTCATCGGGGCGCGCCCACGGGTCTGGTGACCGCCGGTCAGAAGGACGAGACCCGCAGGAGGCTCTCCTTGGTGCCGTCGGGGTCCTGGGAGGGCCAGGTCCAGTCGAGGCTGCCGGCGGCCTGCAGGGCCGTCTTGACGCTCTGGGGTGATGCGGTGGGGTGCGTGGCTCGGTACAGCGCTGCGCCGCCCGCGACGTGGGGTGCCGCCATCGAGGTGCCGGACAGCGTCGAGTAGCCGCCGAACTTGAAGGTGGAGCGGATGCACACGCCCGGCGCGATCAGGTCGACGTCGGCGCCGTAGTTGGAGAAGTCGGCGAAGGTGTCGTCCTGGTCGTCGCGGCAGGTGGGCTGGCCCAGGCCTCCGGACTTGCCGTCGAAGTCGGCCAGGGCGCTGACGGTGATCACTTCGTCGTACGCGGCGGGGACGGTGTTCTTCGCGTCGGCGTGGGAATTGGCCGCCGCAACGGTGTAGGTGACGCCCTTGGCGACCGAATCGCAGATCGCCCGGTGCTCGGCATCGCCGTTGGTCCTGCCGCAGTTGCCGTCGTCGGTACCCTCGCCGCCCAGACTCATGTTGGCGACGTCGATCTGGTCGGCGTGCTGGGTGACGTAGTCGATGCCGCAGATGACGTCCGACGTGCTGCCCCAGCCGGCGGCGTTGAGCACCTGCACCGGCCAGATCCGGACACCCGGTGCCATACCGACAACTCCGGTGCCGTTGTCCAGAGCGCCGATGATTCCGGCGACATGGGTGCCGTGGCCGTGGAAGTCCTCGGGCTGCAGGAAGGGGATCGTGCAGTTCTTGGCCCCGGCTTTGTACACATTCAGGTCCGGGTGGCTCAGATTGACACCGGTGTCGATGACCGCGACATCAGCATTGACCCGGGTGTCCTTGCCGTCGATGGCGGCGGTGGGGCTCAGGTCGGCCTCCGCACGGTCCACACCGGTCGGGACCGACTGGGCGGCGGCTCGTACCCACTGGTCGGGCTGCACCGAAACCTGGGGGTCGGCGGCGAGCGCGGCTGCGGCGCTCGGGGTCATGGATGCCGCGTAGCCGTGGACGGCGTAACGGTAGACGTGGTGCACCACGGCACCGAAGGTGGAGGCCTGCTCCACAGCCGCGTCCACAGCCTCGTCCATTTCGGCTTCCCCGCGAGTGGTGGTGTCCGCGAGGGTCACGATGTACCGGCCGGGGATCTGGCCGGACGGGACAGACTCCTTGGCCGCGGTAGGAGTCGGTGAAGCAGTCAGCAGGGCAAGAGCAAGGAGGGCGGCGCCGAAAAGTTTGGACATCCCGGACCTTTCGTGAGAGCGGTGGGGGCGAGCCAACCCGGCAATTCCGGGGCATTTGCCCTGGAAATAATCGGTTCGCTATCGCGCTCACAGCTAGCAGGTTTGCGGCGACGCGACAGCCCGACATACGGCGACCAGGGGATTCTCTGACCCTCTGTCAACCATGTGGCCCTGTACGTGCCTTCGCTGCCTCGCCCTGCCGCCTGGACCGGTTCGAGGCCCGGGGCCCTGCGGGTCCGTTGCGGGGACCGGCCCGGCGCGCCTGCTGGGCGTCAGTGCCGACACCGCGCGCCGCTGGGCCGACGCCGGCCGTGATCTGGCCGCCTTCTCGGCCGAGGTCGCCCAGAATGGCACCGGCGACGAGGAGGTCTCGTACACCTCGGCTTGCAATCCGCTTCTTTCGCAGTGGCGTCGCCCGTCCCCGACGCGGCTTTGCCCTACCGCTACCCTCCTCGACGGCTTCTGCGGCGTCTGCGGGCTTCTGGTCGTCGCCATCCGGACCTCGTCGCCGCAGGCGGCAGCCGAAACCGGCCTCGCCGAAGAGGCTTCCGTATGGACAAGTGTCAAGGCGACGGAAGCCGTTGTTGTCATTCTGTGAGTAATGATCGCCGAACAGGGCGGGAAACCGGCCAACTCTGAACAAAAGTCGAGCACTCTTTTTCCTTTCCCGGCAGCGGTCGGAATGGTCGCCGGTTCCGGAACTCTTGTTCCCCGCCTGGGGTTTGTGTAAGGGTGAGCTTCCTCGCGTCTGAACATGGTGATTCTTGTTCAATCGTTCGAATTCCACTGCGGTATAGACCAAGTAGGGCGCATCCTTTCAAGTGACAGAAATTTCTCCGGGCCGTCAACCGGGACCTGGGGAACCGGCAACCGTTCAACCCCCCACCGCAATGCCCTGGATGGAAACACGTCTATGCAGAATCCCCGTACTCCGGGTCCCGTCCCTCCCTCTCGCACCGGCCTCAGCTCCGGGGACTCCGACGAAGGTCTCGCGGCGACACTGCGGACCAGCGGGGGGGCGGACGAGATACGTCCCGTAGCAGTGCTGCTGGCGAGGCACTGGCAACCCGTCTTCGACTACACGTCGATCTGCACTCCATCGGCCACGGCGGCGTCCATGCTCGCCACGGCCGCCTGCAACAAGGTGTTGGAGAATCTCCGGCAGGTGCGGACGACGGCCGCGCTTCGTCCGCTTCTCTTGGTGACTGCCCGTCAAATCGGCAAGGCGTGGGCGGCCGACGAGCGGATCACCGCACTGCCCGAACTCCAGAATCCGGACACCGGCCGCTCCGTTCCGGTCGACATGTTCACCATCCCGGAGAATCGGACCCTCGTCGCGCGGGCATTCCAGGCATTGCCCGGGCCCGCCCAATGCCTGCTGTGGCACGCCGAGGTCGAGGGTGAGGGCATATCCGTACCGGCTGGTTTGCTGGCCATTGATCCGCGGGGCGCGGCGGCACAGCTGGAGCAGGCCCGGGAAATCTTCCGGGCGGCGTGCCTGCGGCTGCACGTGGAGCTGGCCCCGGACAGCGAATGCCGCCACTTCAGCAGGCTGCTCGACGTGTCCCTGCGGCGGGGCGGCATGCTGATCCCCGACATCAAGGCGCACTTGGCGAAGTGTCAGCACTGCCGCTTCGGCGCGGAACAACTCGACCAGGTCGGCGACCGGCTGGCCCTGTTGCTGGCCGAGGCCGTACTCGGCCGGGCCGCTCAGCCCTATCTCGACTCGCGGCCCGCCCGCAACAGCGCCCGCTTCCAGGCGAGGGCCGCCAGGGCGGAGGGGGTGTCCGGGGTCGCCGGCGTGCCCGCGGCGGTACGCGGCGCCGGACGGCACTCGCGGGGCGGACGCCCGCGCGCACTGCCCCGCCTCTCGCTGACCCCGCGCGGGCGAGGCGCGTTCGTCACCGGGCTCGGGATCGTGACCGGCCTCCTCGTCGTCGGAACCGCCGTCACCGAACTCTGGCCGGACGGCGGCAGCCACGCGGGGCCCGCCGTCCCGAGCGGCTCCGTCACGGCGATGCCCGCGCCCGGATCCCGTACCCCCTCCCGCCCCGGCCCCCAGCCGTCCACCACCTCCGCCGCGATGCCGACCGGCCCGCTGAACACCAGGCTGCGCAATGTCGGCGCGGGCCTGTGCCTCGACATCAAGGACCAGAGGGTGGAGGCCGGCGCGGAGGCGACGATGGCGGAGTGCTCGTCGGCGGTGACCCAGCAGTGGGTGTACGAGACGGACGGGCTGCTGCGCAGCGCGGCGGCCGTCGATCTCTGCCTCGACTCCCACGAGCTGGACGGGGTTGCCGAACTCGGCGCCTGTACGCAGGCGTTGGCGGCCGATGCGGGGGATGTGCGCTACGACCTGACGATCCAGGGCGATGTGATCCCGCGCTGGAACGACGGACTGGCTCTCGTGCCCGCGTCGGCCGAGGCCGGGTCGGCGGTGGTGGTCAAGATGAGGGACGGGTCGCCGGGGCAGCGATGGGCCACTGACAACGTTGCCGCACGGGTGCCGAGGGCGCGGCCGAGCGCGGACACGGGACGTCCCTCGACCAAGGAGGTCAACGTGCCGCCCGCAGGGGGCTCCGGCAGCGCGCCCGCCGGAACGGGCACGGCGCCGGACCCGGCGCCGACGCAGCGATACGGCGAGACCCGCTCGAGCGTGCGCCGCGTCAACGACGGCGGTACCGGCTTGGGCTCCGAGGTCGCTCCGGGCGCGGATCGCGCGCTCCGGGTGCGCCCGGCGGCTGCGACGAGCCTGGTGAGGTCGACGTTCGGGGGCGCGACCGGAGCGCTGAATTCGAGGGTCCCCGACAAGGCGGAGGCTGATCCGGCGGCCGGAACTGAGCCCGTCGGGGCTCGTGTCAAGGCCGCCCCCGCTCATCCTGACCGAGAGTCACTCTGACTGGAGAGAGCTACTTGCCGCTTCGCGGCAGCTTCGGCGGCGCAGGGCTGCCGGAGCTGCCCGGCGGCTACTTCGCCACCGTCGGCCCGGTCTCCTGGTTGCCCGGCACGCTCGTGGCGTTGTCGAGGTTCTCCTCGACCCAGCTCCGCAGCAGACGCAGCGGAACGGCTGCGCCGTGGCCGAGGTCGGTCAGGGCGTACTCCACGTGCAGGGGCACCGCGGGGTAGATGGTGCGGTCGACGAGCCCTGTGTCCTCCAGGCGTCGCAGCGTCTGGGTGAGCACCTTGGGGCTGACGCCCTGCAGGAGCCGCTGCAGGGCGCCGAAACGCTGGGGGCCGTCTTCCAGAGCTCCGATGGCCAGGGCCGACCACTTGTTCGCGAGCAGGTCCAGCATGGCGCGGCAGGGGCACTGGGCCGCGTAGACGTCGTGGTGGGCGTGCTGCCCGGTCTGGCAGTCGGTGGTCACGGGAACGCTCCTCAGCAGCATGCTTCCCAATGGGAAGTAGATTCCCTTGATGGTAACTACCTCCCTGGGGATACGGTCAAGCCCACTGGACCGGGGGCCGATAAGCGGCCTTTCGGCAGGTTTGGTTTCAAGGGAGACGACTCATGTCCTCGATGCGCGCGGTGGTGCAGCACACCTTCGGCGGCCCCGACGTCCTGCGGGTGGAGGAGGTGCCCCGGCCCGTGCCGCTGCCGACCGAGGTCCTGGTGCGGGTGCACGCCGCCGGGATCAACCCGGTCGACTGGAAGACCCGGGGCGGCGGCGGCATGGCCGGGGTGCTCGGCGAGCCGCCGTTCACCCTGGGCTGGGACGTCTCCGGCGTCGTGGAAGAGACCGGCTTCGGTGTGACCACCCTCAAGGCCGGCGACGAGGTCTACGGGATGCCGTGGTTCCCCCGCGCGGCCGGCGGCTACGCCGAGTACGTCACCGCCCCCGCCCGCCAGTTCGCCCGCAAGCCCGCGAGCATCAGCCACGAGCAGGCCGCGGCCGTACCGCTGGCAGCCCTCACCGCCTGGCAGGCCCTGGTGGACACCGCCGACATCCGCCCCGGCCGGCGCGTGCTGATCCACGCCGCCGCCGGAGGCGTCGGACACTTCGCCGTCCAGTTCGCCAAGCACCTGGGCGCCCACGTCACCGGCACCGCCAGCAGCCCCCGCCACGACTGGCTCACGGCACTCGGCGCCGACGAACTCATCGACTACACCACCGTCCGCTTCGAGGAGACCGCCAAGGACATCGACGTCGTCATCGACCTCGTCGGCGACGCGCACGACAGCACCAGCACCCGCTCGCTCGACGTGCTGCGCCCCGGCGGACTGATCGTCGCGATCCCCGCCGGTGTCTCGCCCGAACTCCTCCAGGCGGCCGAGTCCCGCGGGCTGCGCACCAGCGCCTTCCTGGTCGAGCCCGACGGCCCGGCGCTGACCCGCATCGCCGAACTCATCGACGCCGGCGAGGTGAGCGTGGAGGTCGAGGAGGTCTTCCCGCTGGAGCAGGCCGCCCAGGCCCACACCCGCGGCGAGAACGGCCGCACGCGCGGCAAGCTCGTCCTGCGCGTCACCTCCTGACCCCCCCGCCGCAGAGACCGGCCACCGCACACCACCGATTCCCCCTGGGCGTGGGAGTCAGGATAAATATGCGTACTGGCCCTGCTCGTTGAGGTTGCCGGAGCACAAGTAGAGACGCTCGATCACCTGCTTCATCACGGAGCACGATGGCCGTCGGCGAATTCGCGGACCAGCGTGCTCGCACGGGGCAGCGCCCAGCGCGCCGCCCGTGCGCGCACGATCGTCAAGGCAGCGGCAGGGCCACCCTGACCGCGTACACGGCCACCAGCCCGTACCCGATCCGGAAGGTCCATGCCCGGGCGGTGTCCGAGATCCGGGTGCCCGCGAACCCGCTGGCCGCCACCAGCAGTTGCTGCCAGCCGAACGAGGCGAGGAACACCGCGCCGACGAAGACCGCCCCCGCGGCGCCCGTGCTGAGTGTCGCCCCCTGAGCGGTGGTCAGGGCGGCGAAGTACAGCGCCGTGGTGGGGTTGATCAGCGTGATCGCGGCGAACCGGGTGAACGTCCGCATCGGTCCCGTGCCTGTGCCCGTTCCCGTGTCCTCGCCCGCGCTCGTCACGGCGGGGCGGGGGCGCCGCGAGGCGAGCAGCCCGCTTACCGCGATCACCGACAGCACGGCGGCCGACACCAGCCGGACCCAGGCCTCCACGCCGGAGAGCGCGGAGGCGACGAGAGGGCCCAGTGCCGTCGCCATGGCGGCATAGGCGCAGTCGACGACGGCGACCGCGGCCGCGGCGGCCACGGCTCCGCGGCGCTCCCGCATGCCCTGCTGGATGAGCAGCACACCCACCGCCCCCAGGGGCATCGCCACTCCCAGGCCCGCCGCCGCGCCCGCCATCGCCGTTGTCCACATACTCATGGCGGACACTGTCCGGTCCGGGCTGTGATCGGCGCGGCCGTATTACGCCCCGTACTGCGACAATCGCGGTATGGACCGTCTCGACAGCGAAATCCTCGGAGTGCTGCGGGAGGATGCGCGGATCTCCTACCGCGATCTCGGCGTACGCGTGGGCCTCAGCGCCAATGCCGCCGCCGAGCGCGTGCGCCGGATGCTCCGCGACGGCGTCATCCGCGGCTTCACCACGATCATCGACCCCACCGCCGACTCCCGCGCGGGACTCGTCGTCTTCATCGACATCACGCTCCGGCTCGACACGACGAACGAGGAGTTCGAGCGGGTCGTGCTGAAGCTGCCCGGCATCACCGAAGTCGTGCATGTGACGGGCGCGCACGACTATCTCGTACGGGCCAGAGCCGCCGACCCCGCCGAACTGGACGCACTGCTGCGCACCCTCAAACGCGAGGCGGGCGTGGCTCAGTCCAGCACCCGGATCGCGCTGCGGGCCGCTGCCGGGGGACCTGCCAGGTGATCGTCCTCTGCCCCTGACCGGCCTTCATTCGGCCCCGGCGAGAGGATCGAGGACCAGCGGCTGGATCTTGCCCTCCAGCATCGAACCGAGGCCCAGGATGGCGCAGACGTCGGGCCGTTCGGCGATGTGCACCGGCATGCCGGTCGCATCGCGCAGCATCTGGTCCAGGCCCGGCAGCAGCGCGCTGCCGCCGACCATCATGATCCCGCGGTCGGCGAGATCGGCCACCAGATCCGGCGGGCAGTCCCGCAGCACCTTGCCGATGCCGTCGAGGACGGAGGTGAGCGGGGTGTGGATCGCGTCGCGTACGGCAGCGGTGTCCACGCGCACCGAACGGGCCAGGCCGGTGGCCACGTCCCGGCCGTGGATCTCGGTCGACGCCGGGCCATGAGGGGTCAGGCCATTGCCGTGCAGGGCGAGTTGCAGGGGCCGTACCGACTGGCTGGGCAGCATGAGCTCGTGCTGGTGGCGCAGGTGCTGGATCACCGCGTGGTCGATGGCGTTGCCGCCCACCGGGATCCGCTCCGCGGTGACGATCGCGCCGAGCGAGAGCACGGCGACCTGCGTGGTCGCCGCGCCGCACACCAGGATCATGGTCGCGACGGGCTGCTCAACGGGCAGCCCGCAGCCGACGGCCGCGGCGATCAGGGTGTCGACGAGCTCGACCCGGCGGGCGCCGAGTCCGACGAGGGTCTCGACGGCGGCCCGCTGGGCGAGCGGGTCGCTGTCGTGCGGGGTGCAGGCGGCGGCGCGCAGCCTGGGCTTGCGGCGCAGCTGGCGGCGGAGCTTCTCGCCGAGAAGGTGACGGAGCATCCGCTGGGCCATGTCGATGTCGACGACGGTGCCGCCGGAGACGGGGCGGGCGACGCGGATGTAGTCGGGCGTACGGCCCGTCATCTGCTCGGCGAACGAACCGACGGCGATCAGCGCGCCGGTGCGGGTGTTCACGGCGGCGACGCTCGGCTCGTCGACGACGAGCCCGGCCCCCTTCACGAAGACCCTGGTCCTCGCGGCTCCCAGGTCGACGGCGACATGGCAACGGCGCAACTGCTCAAGGCTGACGGTCACGGCGGATCCTCCCGAGTGCGGTACCTGTTCGCATCGTGCGATCGCCACGGGAGGTGCGCGCGCTGGGTGAGCCGGTCGGGGGTACGAAGCTGACGACCCGCCAGATCAGCTCCGCCGTTCGGGGGTCCCGGCCCTGGGGCGACCCCCCTAGGGCGTGTTTGAGAAGTTTCGCCTGCCCCGCGACGCCTGGCACGCGCACTCGCGGTGTTGTCGGAGTCGCCCAAGTACGTCCAGTACGAGGGCGATCCTCCGCCTTGCGATTGCACGCACCAGACGCCGCGGGGCCCGCCCTACGGGCGGACGGCGCTACTTCTCAAACACGCCCTAGGTGTTCTGTCCGGCCGATCTTGCCGGGCTCGCGTGGCCTGGCACGGCACTCCCCCGTAGCCCTTCGGGCACGGGAGGTGCCCCCATCGCCAGGCCCGCTCCCTGATCCGGCCTGATCGACCGGACAGGACCTACCGCAGCCTCTGCAGCAGTCCCCACGTGAACTCCGCCACGCACCGCTCCCCGCCCGGAAGCGTCAGCTCCAGCTGCCACCTCGTCGGAGCCGAGCCCTCCATCGGCCGCGCAGGCGGGAACGCCCTCGCCGCCTCGTCCACCGTGCACGACCACGGCTTCAGGTCCTGGGCCGTACGCAGCGAAGGACCTGGCGCCCCGGGCGCGCGGACCAGCCATTCGTTCCACACCGCCCCGCCGCCCGCCGCCAGCACCTCGAAGCGCAGATCGGGCCAGAGCGGTACGTGCCACAGCAGTGCGTCGCACTCCAGATCTCCGATCCTGCGGCGTACGACCTGTTCCGGCTCGCCGAGCACCGAGCGGTAGCGGGCCAGCGCGCCGCGGCTTCTGGGCGCGCGGACCATCGCCTGCCAGCGGCGGTTGGCCTCGCGCATCTCGGCGAGCGAGGCCCCCAATTGGTGGCGGGCGTCCTCGACGAGGCCCGGCTGGTGGTCGGCCATGCGGCGCAGCAGCACCAGTTGGAAGTCGCGGGGCCCGAAAGGCGCGGCTGGGGTCATGCCCGACATCCTGCCCCGCTGACCGGCTCGAACGCGCCGTCAACCGCGTGAAGCGGACCCGCCGTGGAGTCGAAGATTCCACACACAACCCTCACAGAGTCATTCACCGCTGGTCCCCTCGGGCCGCATAATCTGCGGGCGCCATGGATTACTGCCACCAGTGTCAACGGCACCTCAACGGCGCTCTGGCCTGCGCAGGCTGCGGCACGCCCGTCGAGGAGCTACGACATCTCAGCCCCAGTGCGCCCGCGGCGGACCCCGTCCTCGAACTCGACGAGGTGTCCGAGCCCGCGGGCCACAGGCGTTCGCGCCGTCAGCCCCCTCCCCGCCGCAGGGCTCCTGCGGGGCGCCGGGCCCGTAAGAGGCGTGGCCGCAAGGTGCTGTTCGGCACGGTCGGCCTGGTCCTCGCAGCCGGTGCGCTGAGCCTCGCCGAGCTCGCTTACGAAAGCGGGGGCGAGGACGGCGCGGCCACCGCGGTCAAGGAAGAGGACACCGTCGAGACGGAGCCCGCTCCGGAGCCGACGGACACGTTGACTCCCCAGGGTCCCGACGAGGTGACGGACGCGCCGGTGACCTCGTCCGGTTCCCCGCGCCCCAGGCGCACGGCTACCCGTACCGCCGCGGGCGGCAGTGGCAGTGGAGGTGGAAAGCCGACCGCGACCGGGTCCGGCCCGGTCGACACGCCGTCCGCCTCGTCCTCCGCCGCAGATCCCTCGGGCAGTGCGCAGCCGTCTGGCTCCGCGCAGCCGACCGCGTCGAACCCCGGCGAGCCTCCTCCGCCGAACCCGGTTCCGACCCCCAGCCCCAGTGAGACGTGCGACCAATTCCTCTGGTGGTGTATCTAAAGCGCGGAGTGCTCTTACGGCACCGCGGGGGCCTGGTCTCCCAGCATCCGCTTGAGCAGGTCCCGCAGCACCGTCCGCTCCTCGTCCGAGAGCTGGGCCAGCGGCTCGCGCGCGAAGTCCAGCGACTCCCGCAGCCGGCGCGCGGTGTCCATGCCGTCCTCCGTCGCTGCGGCGAGCTTGACCCTGCGGTCGCCCGGATCTGGCCGCCGCTCCACCAGGCCGCGCGCCTCCAGCCGGTCGACGATGCCGGTGATGTTCGACGGCTCACATTTCAGTGTCTCGGCGACCCGTCGCATGGGCAGGGGCTCCAGGGTCAGCAGTCCCAGTACCCGGGCCTGCGCCCCGGTGAGCGAGTGCTTGGCCGCGGCCTGCTCGTACTCCGCGTAGTAGCGGGCCACGACGGTGCCGATGAGCTCGACGACCTCGAGGGTCAGGGGGTCTGTGCGTTCAGTGGCCATGGGCACCAGGATACCCAGTTACTTGACAACATGAAATATCGAGGCGCATGGTTGTTTCAGATAGTGAAGCTTTTTTCTAGGAGGAACGCAGCATGTCCGCACTTCCCACGTCCAGTCGTGAATGGCACCTGATCGCCCGTCCGCACGGCTGGCCCAAGGCTGAGGACTTCGCTCTGCGTGAGGCTCCGGTGACCGAGCCGGGCGAGGGTCGCATCCTCGTGCGCAACCACTACTTCTCGGTCGACCCGTACATGCGCGGCCGGATGAACGACGTCAAGTCGTACACCCCGCCCTTCAAGCTCGACCACCCCATGGAGGGCGGCGCGGTCGGCGAGGTCATCGCCTCCAGCGCCGAGGGCTTCGCCGTCGGCGACCACGTTCTGCACGGGCTCGGCTGGCGCGAGTACGCCGAGGTGCCCGCCCAGTACGCCACCAAGGTCGACGCTTCCCTCGCCCCCCTCTCCACGTACCTCGGTGTGCTGGGCATGACGGGCCTCACCGCCTACGCCGGTCTCTTCGACGTCGCCTCCTTCAAGGAGGGCGATGCGGTCTTCGTCTCCGGCGCGGCCGGTGCGGTGGGCAGCCAGGTCGGCCAGATGGCCAGGCTCAAGGGCGCCTCGCGGGTCATCGGCTCGGCCGGATCCGACGAGAAGGTCAAGCTCCTCGTCGAGGAGTACGGCTTCGACGCGGCGTTCAACTACAAGAACGGCCCCGTCGCCCAGCAGCTGAAGGAGGCCGCCCCGGACGGCATCGACGTCTACTTCGACAACGTCGGCGGGGACCACCTGGAGGCCGCGATCTCCTCGCTCAACGTGCACGGCCGCGCGACCATCTGCGGCATGATCGCCCAGTACAACAACACCGAGCCGACGCCCGGCCCGCGCAATCTGGCCATGGTCATCGGCAAGCGGCTTCGCCTGCAGGGCATGCTCGTGAACGACCACAAGGACCTCCAGCCGGAGTTCGTCCGTGAGGTCGCGGGCTGGATCGCCTCCGGCGAGCTCAAGTACAACGAGACGGTCGTCGAGGGCATCGAGAACGGCTACGACGCGTTCCTCGGCCTGCTGCGCGGTGAGAACACCGGCAAGATGATCGTTTCGCTCACCCAGTAGTCTCGACCTCAGCCACCGCGGTCGTGGGCGCGAGCCGCGGTGAACCAGCAGGAGGAAATCTCTTCATGTCCATCCAGCATTCCGACGTCCTCTACACCGCTGTCGCCACCGCGGAGAACGGCCGTGACGGCCGCGTCGCCACGCACGACGGCCAGCTCGATGTGGTCGTCAACCCGCCCAAGGAGATGGGCGGTTCCGGCGCCGGCACCAACCCGGAGCAGCTCTTCGCCGCCGGTTTCAGCGCCTGCTTCCAGGGTGCGCTGGGTGTCGTCGCCCGCCAGGAGAAGGCCGACATCTCCGGCTCGACGGTCACCGCCGAGGTCGGCATCGGCAAGAACGACGAGGGCTTCGGGATCATCGTCAAGATCTCCGCGACGATACCGAACGTGGACGCCGCCACCGCCAAGGACCTGATCGAGAAGGCCCACCAGGTCTGCCCGTACTCCAAGGCGACCCGCGGCAACATCACGGTCGACCTCGCGGTCTGATCGCGGCACGGCATACGAGAGGGCCGCACCCCGGCGGGGGTGCGGCCCTCTTCGCATGCTCAGTGCATCAGCAGCGCCCGGCCGATCTGTGCGAACACGCCCTTGGGGTGGTCGCGGAACAGCGGCTCGGTGCCGAACAGCACCACCGGCGCGCCCTTGGCGCTGACGCCGCTGACGATCGACGCCTGTCCCGCCGCGTCCTTCGGGCCGCCCTTGCCGTCCTCCGTCGTACGCCAGTGGCCCGCGACAAGCGGGTTCCCGGCGGCGTACGACTGCTCGACCCGCACTCCCGGGCCCAGGTCGGTGAACCAGAGCGGCGAGTAGACGAAGGTGTGCGCGAGCGCGCCGCCGGTGACCGGGCTGCCGACCGCATTGGCCACCCGGACCACGCCGTTGGCATCGCCGTTGCCCGCCACCGGCTTGGCTGCGAGCAGTCCCGCGCCGGCGTTGAAGGCGGCGCCGCCCACGCCGAGACCGACGACACCGCCGCCGCGCTTGAGGAAGGCGTCCAGCGCGCCGCGGGCCTTCGGGTTCAGACTCCCGTACTCCAGACCGCTCGACACATACAGCGCATCCGTGGTCGACCAGTCGTAGCCCGCGTTGAGCGTGGCCGTCGACACCGGCCGGACCTCGAAGCCCATCTCGCGCAGCGCGAACAGCTCACCCGCCGTCACCGCCGCCGCCACCCGGGTCCGCTTCAGCAAGGCCGTGCCGTTCTCCCTGGCCGCCGGGAAAGCGACCCCGAGGCGATCGGCGAGCACGGACGCCACCTCGCGGGCCGAACCGGGCACCACCGCCGAGCCGTCCGCCGCGCGCCGCACATGCACGCCCTGCGAGAGCAGGGAGTTGAGCGCGGCGATCTCGTTCGGGTCGTCGAGCCGCAGCCGCAGGTCCCCGAACGGGGCGACATGGCCGGTGGGTGCCGCGGCATGCACCGGGCGGCCCACGACATGCAGTTCGCCCGTGACGGCCTTGTCGACCCTCGCGCCCCACAGCAGCCCGAGACTCCAGCCCGAGATGTCATACATCGACGTGACATCCGCGCTGATGTCCCGGCCCTCGGCCAGGATCACATTGGCGATGGCGCGCTTGGACTGGTGCATGTCGACGACATACGAACCCGCCGGGTAGACGCGCCCCGCGAGCCGGAAGGGCAGCAGCGCCCGCTCCACCCGTACGTCGTTGGCGACCAGATGGTCCACGAGCCGGGCCGCCGCGGTCGCCGACCTCTGACCCCGCCCGGCCGGAATGACGTACGCGCGCGGGAAGGTCGTCGTGTACACATCCTCGGGACCAATGCCCGGCACACCCGGCACGGTCTTCTCCGACACCGGCCGCTGCGCCTCGCCCGCCGCGGCCCGCCGGAAGGTCTCGATCTGGTCGGCGATCACCGAAGTGCGGTGCGTGCGCGTGTAGTCGAGGGTCGCGCGCATCGCCGCGCCCGCGATGGCGGTGTTGATCGCGGCCCGGCGGCGCAGTTCGGCCACCGGCAGCGAGTCGTACTCCTCGTTGTTGACCGCCATCGGGAACTCGACGGTGTGCGCGGCGACCGCGCCCTGGAAGGGCATGTACTGCGGGGTGAAGATCGGCGGCCAGTCGTCCCACCCCTCCTTCTGGTCCCGGAAGGGGATGATCGCGGGCTCGACGCCGTCCTTCGCGGGCGTGTAGCCGAGCCCGTTGACCGCCTTCTCCATCCCCAGCGCGTTGGCGTAGGCGTTCTTCAGGAAGAGGTCGTACTCGTAGTTCTCGCCGTGCGGCGGAGTCGTCGGCTCGATCAGCGTGCCGTTGACGTAGCCGTGCAGATCGAGCATGAGGGCCGGCTGCTTGTCGATGGCGATCTGCCGGATGGCGCGCGCCTCGGGCTGGGATCCCGTGATGAAGTCGCGGTTCAGGTCGAAGCCGTTGGCATTCGTACGGGTTCCGGCGATGCGGCCGTCCGGGTTGGCCGTCACATTGAGGTAGACGCGGTTCTTCGACAGCAGCTCGCGGGTCGTGGCGTCCTTGGCCTTCGCCAGCCGCTCGATGAGCCGCAGGGCGGCGTCCGTGCCCTCCCACTCGTTGCCGTGGATGTTGTTGTTGATGAACACCGGCGCCTTGTACGAGGCCTTGATGCGCCTGTCCTTGGCCGCGGCGGCGGGGGAGTTCTCGATGCGCTCCCGCATCCGCTCCTGCTCCCGCGCCTGCCCGGAGCTCTCGGGCGCGGTGACGGTGACGAGATACAGCTCATGTCCGCCGGCGGAGTGCCCGGCGACCTCGACGCTGACCCGGTCGCCCAGCTTCTGCAGGGCGTTGAGCCTCGGTGCGAGCGAGTGGTACGGCGCGAGCCCCAGCTTGATCGACTTGTCGGCCGGGTTCACGGGCGGCACGTCGAGGACGGTACGCCGCGGATAGCCGCCGCTCTTCGCGAGCCCGGGGGTCGTTCCTGTCCCGGTCCGCAGGGCGTTGACGGCGGCCGAGAGGGGAGTCTTCGCGACCTCGGTGTCGCGTCCGCCCCCTTCGCGTACGGGATGCGGACCATCGCGACCCGGTGCGCCGGGGACGGCGGTCGCGGGCGGCGGCGCGAGTAACAGCGCACCGGCGAGCGCCGCGGTGGCGATCAGGGCGGGTCGGGGAATGCCCATGCGTACGTGCCTCCATGGTGTCGAAATCGAACAGCACAACGATCAGTACGCAGGGGTCTACCGGATCCGACTGCCCGGCAACAAGAGGCCCCCGATAGGCTGAGACCCATGCGTGATCTTGGGGTGGGCTTCGGCTACTTGATGAAAGGACAACGCTGGGTCGCCGGGCACGGCCGGTGGTTCGGCTTCGGGCTGCTGCCCGGGCTTGTGGCCCTTGTGCTGTACGTGGCCGCGCTGGTCGGACTCGGTTACGGCGCCGACGATCTGACGGCGTGGGCGACACCCTTCGCCGACGACTGGTCCTCGCCCTGGCAGGGCCTGTTCCGCGGCTTTCTGACCACCCTCGTCGTCGGCTTCGGGCTGTTCACCGCGGTGATCACCTTCACCGCGGTGACCCTGCTGATCGGCCAGCCCTTCTACGAGTCGCTGTCCGAGCAGGTCGACCGCACCGAAGGCGGAGACGTGCCCGAGTCCGGGCTGCCGCTGTGGCGGGAGCTGTGGATCTCCGCCCGTGACTCGCTGCGGGTGCTGACGCGCGTCGTGCTGTACGGAGTCCTGCTCTTCGCCCTCGGCTTCGTCCCGGTCGTCGGCCAGACCGTGGTCCCGGTGCTCGGCTTCTGCGTCTCGGGCTTCTTCCTCGCCGAGGAGCTCACCGCGGTCGCCCTCCAGCGGCGCGGAATCGAGCTCAAGGAACGCCTCGCTCTGCTGCGCGGCCGCAGGCTGCTCACCCTCGGCTTCGGGGTGCCGCTCACGCTGGCCTTCCTGGTGCCGTTCGTCGCGGTGTTCCTGATGCCGGGGGCGGTGGCGGGGGCGACGCTGATGGTGCGGGACCTGGTGGCGCCGCCGGGGGACGACGACGGGCCGGGGGCGCCTGCGCCGTTCAGCCTGAACAAGGGGTAGGCGTCGGGGGTGCGGGTCGCCTGCGGCGGGCTTGTTCCCCACCCCGCCCCTTCCCGTAACCGGGGGCGCTGCCCCCGGACCCCCGCTCCTCAAACGCCGGAGGGGCTGGATTTGTGCGTCCGGGACCGCGCCTCAGACGTCGGCGGGGTGATGTGCGGCTGGGCCGCACATCCAGCCCGTCCGGCGTTTGAGGACACACCCGAAGGGCGTCCCGGCTCGGGGAAGACGACGAGCCGGGCGTCCTGCGCGGACGCCGCACGGATCAGGGCGGACATGGAACGGACATTGGCCTGACGCCACCGGGTACTGGTGAGAACTGCCCTGCCGCTGTTCCTCATGCGTCCCATCATCGGACACGGCCTCCCCCAGGCGCCGCGCTGGGGGAGACCGCCGTCGGCCTCAGCTCACGTTGAGCGCCGTGTCGTCGACGACGAACGACGTCTGCAGCTGGGAGCCTTCCGTGCCGGTGAACTTGAGCGTGACACTCTGCCCGGCGTACGCGCCGAGGCTGAAGCTGCGCTGGGCGTAGCCGCTCGCCGCGTTCAGGTTGGAGTACGTGGCGAGCGTGGAAAGGACCGTGCCGCTGCTGCTCAGGACCTGGACCTTGAGGGTGTCGTAGGCCGTGGTCGTGGTCGTCTCGGCTGTGTCGATGTGCAGATAGAAGCTGAGGGTCGCACTCGTGCAGCCGGACGGGATGGTCACCGACTGGGACAGGGTGTCGGTGTGGGCGGAGCCGTAGCCGTTCAGCCAGGCCTTGTAGGAGCCGGTACGGGCGGCCTCACCGCTGTCGGTGGTGATGACTCCGCTGGTGGCGGACCACGAGGCGGCGCCGGACTCGAAACCGGGGTTGGCGATGAGCTGGGCGGCGGTGCAGGTGCCGCCACCGCCACCTCCGCCGCCGGTGCCGCCGGAGAGCCACTCGGTGGCGTTGAGGGCGAGCGGGGCGTTGGTGCCCGCGGTGTCGTTCCAGCCGTCGTAGAGGGTGTTGCCGGACTGGCCGGTGCCGTCGTCGATGGGCGAACTGTCGCCCCAGACCGCGACCCGGCCGCTGCCGAAGGTGCTGGTGGCGAAGAAGGCGCCGGTGTTGCCCGAGTAACCCGTGCGGTAGACCAGGCCCTTGACGGCCGGGTTGTCGGCGGGCTTGAGCGTGATGGTCGTACCGCTGCGGATGATGCTGCCGGTGACCTTGCCGAAGGGGCCGTTGAGCACCGGGTTGGCGGTGTCGCTGATGGCGCGCGGGTTGTCGGTGGAAACGGACAGCGTGTCGACGGAGAACCCGAACGGGTCGGTGCTGTCGACGCTGTTGTTGCTCATCAGGTCGTTGATGACCTCGACGGCGTCATAGCCGTCGTTGTTGCGGTCGGCCCCGGTGTGGTCGGAGACCAGGAAGAGCCCGCCGCCGTTCTGCACGAACTTCATGACCGCGGTCTTCTCGGCCGCGCTGAGCAGGACGTTCGGCTCGGGCAGCACGAAGGTGTCGAAGTTCTGCAGGTCGAGCGCGGCGGTGGTGCCGTACGTGATGCTGTTGCCGGAAGGCAGCGTCTTGAGCTGGTAGTTGCCGGTCTTCTGCAGCGCGACACCCCAGGCGGAGATGGCGCCGGTCCAGTCGGTCTCCGCGGAGGGCGTCGCGTCCTGCCCCAGCGGGTCGGGCTGGCTGGTACCGATGATCCAGTCGGCGTTGCCGGCGGTCTCGGCCTTGCTGTTGTCGAAGAGAACCCGGTGGGGAGTGGCGGCGACCGCGGCGGGGGCGGTGGCGGCCTGAACGGTGGTTCCGGCGACGAGGGCGGCGAAGACGGCGAGGGCGCTGACGAGTCCGCGTGCGCGCCCGGGTCTTCTGGAGCTGTTGGAACTTCTGGAACTTCTGGAACTTCTGGAACCTCGGGATCCGAGCATCCGGCAGTACCTCCGTGAGGGGTGGGGAGAGGCGGTGCGGGCGCCGATTCTGCGCGCGTAGAACAGCGGGCGGCGAACCGCGGGACGACGCGCGCTTGAACGGTACATGGCGAACCTGGTGCCAACAATGGCCGAGGGTCGCCTACGGCGGGCCTGTTCCCCTACCCGCCCTCCCCCCAGACTCCGTCCGGGGGGACTCCCAACCTCCCCGTATGCGACCTTCGGCCGCGTGTCATCAAACGCCGGACGGGCTGAATGTGCGGCAGGGCCGCACATTCAGCCCCGCCGGCGTCTGAGGCGGAGGGTCCGGGGGCGGAGCCCCGGGATCACTCAGACGACTCCGCCGCCACGCGAATGATCGCGCGGACCTGCGCGATGATGTCCAGCCGGTTGCGGACGAACTCCGGATCCGTGACCTCCGTCGTGTTCTCCGGCCCGAACTGCAGTACCGGCGTGTGCACATGACCCCCCGGGATCTTCAGCCCCAGCCGGTCCCGCAGCAGCGTCGCCCGGTACGCGATCTCGTTCGACAGGTAGTCGCCCCCGCCCCCGGCCCGCGCCGTCGAGCCCGCTGTCGGGCCGTCGGGGCGGACCACCGGGTCCGAGCCGCCCGCCGGGATCTCCGTCACCGTCGTGTTGTCGTACACCGGGAACCGCCCCGTCTGCGCCGCCACGATCGCCTTGTACGGAAGCGTCGTCGTCGTCCACTGCGGCTGCGACGCCGGGTCGGCCACCGGCACCGTCTCCGTACGCGAGACGTTCTCGTTGTCGCCGAACCCGCCCCGCCACGCGCCGTTCGTGCGCTCGATGTCGATACGGCCGACCCGGCCCTGACTCACCGTCGTGAACAGGTCCGCCTTCGGAAGCTGCGGCCGCAGCGTCCGCTCGACCGTGCCGTCCGCGAAGTCCTGCCAGCGCACCGGGAAGACCGCCGTCTCGATACGGGCCAGGCCGTCCGACGTACGGATCCACGTACCGTCGAGTGCCAGCGCCGTCGCCCCGGACGGGTTGCTGATGCGGATGTCACGGTCCAGCGTGAAGGGGTCGAAGCCCGTCATCACGAGGCGTTTGATGCCCTTGCCCGCGGGGAGGTCCATCGAGTCCTGGCCGCGTGAGGAGCGCTCGAGCCGGTCGAGGAGCCGGGCCCGCTGGGTGTCCAAGAGCCCGAACTCCGGCTGCCACTGCCGCAGTTCGCGGGTCATGCCGAGCCGCGCCCAGTACAGCGGCCGGTCGTCGTCCCGGCTGAGATCACCGAGCGCCGGGCCGCGGCCCTGGGCGCGGTCGACGGCCCGGTCCCACAGCTGTGAGCCCTGGCGTACGACGGCCCGCTCGGCCTGCCGGTACGTCCGTGCCCCCGCCAGCGCGTCCGCGAACCGCGGTGCCACGGCGTCGAATCCGCTGCGCCGCAGGATCTCCTGGGGCACGGCCCGGTCGAGCCGCTGTTCCTCCACCGTGGAGGGTGAAGCCGGTGCGGGCTCGGCCGCGGCGAGAGGTGAGCCGGCGAGGGTGAGGGTGACGAGGGCGGCGCCAACTACGTTCAGGCGGACACGTATCCGGGACACGGGATTCCTTCCGTCGGGTGGCGGCAGTATCGCCGCCGCCCAACCACCCTGGCCAGTACGTCACTTCGGCCGCGCGGGCCCCAAGAGTCTCAGGAAGTCCCGGAACGCCTCGGGCATGTCCACCGCCCCCGGATCCAGCAGCCACTGGTACTGCAGCCCGTCCATCACCGCTGCCAGCAGCGGCGCGGCCCGCTCCGGCGTGAGGCCGCCGGCCAGCTTCTCGCCGTACTCCGTCCGCAGCATCGTGGCCAGTTCCTGCCGCACCTGCGCATAGCGCTGGGTGAAGAACTCCTTCGTCGGATGGTCCTCGGTCACGCTCTCGCCGAGCAGCGCGGAGAAGGTCTGCACGATGCCCGGCCGCATCGCGTTGTACTCGACCAGAGAGCCGAGCAGCTCCACCCGCCAAGTCCCGCCGGAAGGGCTCCCGGAACCGCCCCCGGTGTCCCACTGGTCGCGCTCCTCCAGCACCGCGACGAGCAGTGCCTCCTTGGTCGGGAAGTAGTGGAGGAGCCCTTGCTGGGTGAGCCCGACCCGCTCGGCCACCGCGCTCAGAGTCGCGCCCCGGTAGCCGCGCTCGGCGATCACTTCGAGTGCGGCGCGGAGAATCTCCGCCCGTCTCTCCTCACTTCTGGCCCTGGCCATCCCCGTCGGTCCCTTCCCTCGCTCCTTGCCGAGAGGACCGTACGGCATCGTCATGTCACGAAAAAATTACGAACCCTACCGTTCTACAGGTATGAACGCGTCACGATGAAGGCATCAGCAGGACGAGACGCAGGAGGCGGCATGACGGACGCGAGCATTGAGGCGGCACTCGGCAAGCTCGATCTCGACGCGAAGGCACGGCTCCTGGCCGGCCGGGACCTGTGGTCGCTGCCCGCGCTGCCCGAGATCGGGCTGAAGTCCCTGGTCATGTCCGACGGCCCCATCGGCGTCCGCGGAGTGCGCTGGACCGCCGACGACCCGTCCGTCGCCCTGCCCTCCCCGACCGCGCTCGCCGCCACCTGGGACCCCGGGCTCGCCCGCAGGGCGGGGACACTGCTCGCCCAGGAGGCCCGCCGCAAGGGCGTGCACGTACTCCTCGCGCCCACCGTCAATCTGCACCGCTCGCCCCTCGGCGGCCGTCACTTCGAGTGCTACTCCGAAGACCCCTACCTCACCGGCGAGATCGGCACCGGCTACGTCCGGGGCGTTCAGAGCGGCGGCGTCGGCACCACCGTCAAGCACTTCGTCGCCAACGACGCCGAGACCGAGCGCTTCACCGTCGACACGATCGTCGGACCGCGCGCCCTGCGGGAGCTCTATCTGGCGCCCTTCGAGGCCATCGTCAAAAACGCCCACCCGTGGGGCATCATGACCGCCTACAACCAGGTCAACGGCACGACGATGACCGAGCACCGTTACCTCGTCAACGAAGTCCTGCGCGGCGAATGGGGCTTCGACGGCGTCAACGTCTCCGACTGGACGGCCGCCCGTTCGACGGTCGGCGGCATCGAGGGCGGCCTCGACATCGCCATGCCGGGGCCGAAGACGGTCTACGGCGCCGAACTGGCCGCGGCCGTCCGCGCGGGCGAGGTGGAGGAGGCCGTCGTCGACGACGCCGTACGCAATGTGCTGCGCCTCGCCGCCCGCGTCGGCGTTCTGGAAGGAGCCGAGCCCGCGGTCACCGAACTCCCGGCCGCGATCGACGGCGACGCGCTGGCCCGCGAGATCGCCCGCCGCTCCTTCGTCCTGGTACGCAACGAGAACCGGACGCTGCCCATCAGCGCCACTGAGGTCCGCACGGTGGCGCTGATCGGGGCCGCGGCCCGCGACGCGCGGGTGCTCGGCGGTGGCTCCGCGACCGTCTTCCCCGAGCATGTCCTCTCGCCGCTCGACGGTCTGACCGCGGCCCTGCCCGAGGGCGCTGTCACGTACGCCGTCGGGGCGTATCCGAGCGATGAACTGGCCGTCGCCGGCGAGAAGTTCGAACTCCGCGCCGTCTGCCGCGACGCGGCCGGCCGCGTCATCGGCGAGGGCTCACTGCCCAGCGGCCAGGTCCAGTGGACCGGCGACGACCTTCCCGAGGGCGTCACCCTCGAAACGCTGCGCAGCATCGAGATCAAGGGCACCTTCGTCCCGCGCGAGAGCGGCGAGCACGCCTTCGGCACCCGGGGCCTCGGAGCGTTCACGCTCACGGTCGGCGGAGAGGTGCTGTGGTGGGAGGGCGTCCAGGAGCAGGGCAACGAGGCCGACCCCTTCGAGGCGTTCTTCGGGGCCCCGGCGGAACGCGGCCGGGTCGCTCTCACCGCGGGCGAGCCGGTCGAGCTCTCCCTCGCCCACCCCGTCAACAAGGCGCCGGGCACGCCCCTTTCCGCCATCATGTTCTCCCTCACCCACCTCGGCCCGCAGCGCGCCGCCGACGAACTGATCGCAGAGGCCGCGGAGGCCGCCCGCGCGGCCGCCACCGCGGTCGTCGTGGTCGCCACCACCGACCGCGTCGAGTCCGAGGGCTTCGACCGGCGGGACCTGAAGCTCCCGGGCCGCCAGGACGATCTCGTACGGGCCGTGGCCGCCGCCAATCCGAACACCGTCGTCGTCGTCAACTCCGGCTCACCGGTGGAGCTGCCGTGGCGCGACGATGTCGCGGCGGTGCTGCTCAGCTGGTTCCCGGGGCAGGAGGGCGGGGCGGCGCTCGCGGATGTGCTGCTGGGCGCGGAGGAGCCGGGGGGCCGGCTGCCGACGACCTGGCCCGCCGCGTTCGAGGACGCGCCGGTCACCGAGGTCACTCCGACCGACGGTCAACTCCACTACACGGAGGGCGTGTTCATCGGCCACCGCGCGTGGGACCGGGCCGGTACGGCGCCCGCGTACCCCTTCGGTCACGGGCTCGGCTACACGACCTGGGAGTACGAGTCCCTGGAGGCGACCCCCACCACGGCCACGGTGCAGGTCCGCAACACCGGTACCCGCGCGGGCCGCGAGACCGTCCAGGTCTACCTCGCCCCCCAGGCCGACAGCGTCGAGCGACCGGCGCGCTGGCTGGCGGGCTTCGCGCAGGTCGAGGCGGGTCCGGGAGAGAGCGCGGAGGTGGAAATCCCGCTGAGGCGGCGGGCGTTCGAGATCTGGGACGAGGGGGAGAGCGGGTGGGTGTTCGTCCCGGGGGCGTACGAGGTGCGGGCGGGGCGGTCGCTCTTGGACGGGCGGTTGAGCGCGACGCTGGATGCGCGGGGGTAGTTGGCGGCGCGGGGCTGGGTCTCCGGCTGGGCCGCCGCATATTTCAGCCCGTCCGGCGTTTGAGGACATGTGGCCGAAGGCCGCATAAGGGGAGGTTGGGGGTCCCCCCCGGGTCGGAGTCTGGGGGAGGGTGGGTAGGGGAACAGCCCCACGAGTCAAGCCGGCGGCTTCGCCGACGTGACGTTGCGGTAGGCGATTTCCGCCAGCCGTTCCTGGCCGTCCCTGCTCGGGTGGAACCAGTCCCACCGGCTCAACTGCTCGCCGCTGAAGCGGAAGTCGAACACCGCCCCGCCGTCGTACCGGCAGCGCGGGTCCTTTCCGCAGACGGCCTTCAGCACCTCGTTGTACGCAACGACCCGGTCCTGCACCCGCGCCCGCCGCGCCTGCGCCCGCGTGCTCACGTCGTCCGCGTCGCCCAGCATCGACGCGCAGATGCCCAGCTTCCAGATCTGCCTGCCCAGCGGATTGCCGCGCCCGGCCGACCACAGCCGTTTGAGGTCCGGCACGCTCGACACGTACACCTGGGCCTTCGGTGCCGTACGCCGCAGCTGCTTCAGCGCTCCCTCGAAGGACCGGCGGAAGTTCTCGACCGTCGTCATCCGCTCCGCCGAGTCCGCGCACGCGTCGTTCGCGCCGACCATGACCGTCACGAGCTCGGGCTTCTTCGCCGCCGCCTGCGCCATCTGCTCGGGCAGGTCGGCGACATCGGCCCCGGAGCGGGCGTAGTTCCAGCTGCGCTCGGCGATCGCGGGTTCGCCGATCAGGCGCATCGCCAGGCTGCGTACCTTCGTGTCCGTGCCGGTCGCCCAGGACACTTCCGGGCAGTCGGAGAGCACCACGCACGCGTCGAAACCGCGGGTGATGGAGTCGCCGACCGCGGCGATCGAGTCCGGGCTGCGGTCCCAGACGGGGGTGGGAGAGGGCCGCCGTTCGGCGGGCGATCCGTGCGCGTTCGGGTCCGACGAGGAGTCACAGCCGGTCAGTGCGCCGGTCATGAGGAGGAAAGCCGCCGTCAGGGCTGCCGCCGCCCTGGGCGAGCGGCGCGTCCGACGTGTCTCCCGCATCCCCAGTTCCCCTCCGTATCACCGGTCCCAGACGTCCTGCCGAGTGAAAGCTTGGTGCGTACGGGCCCCGAGACCGACATTACGTCACCCCTCGGCCACCTACTCACGGTAGCTTTTTCCCGTCGACCCAGAGGCACCGTGCCCATCGGCCCCGGTAAATTACATCACGTCACATGCTGTCCCTTTTGTGGAGTTTGACTCCCGATGCTGTTTACTGAGGCCGCTGGGAAGACGATCCTCGTCCCACACTGGAGGTCCCGGTGACGACACGTGGTGTTCTGTACGTTCACTCCGCACCGCGCGCGCTGTGCCCGCACGTCGAATGGGCGGTCGCGAGTGTTCTTGGCGTGCGCGTCCAGCTCGACTGGATCAGGCAGCCGGCATCGCCCGGTACCTGGAGAGCCGAGTTCTCCTGGCAGGGCGAGGTGGGCACGGCCTCCAAGCTCGCCTCGGCGCTGCGCGGCTGGCAGCTGCTGCGCTTCGAGGTGACCGCCGAGCCCTGCCCCACGGCGGAGGGCGAGCGCTACAGCGCCACGCCCGAACTCGGCATCTTTCACGCCGTCACCGGGATGCACGGCGACATCCTGATCCCGGAGGACCGGCTGCGCGCGGCGCTGGCGCGGTCGGTGCAGGGCGAGACGGACCTGGAGGGGGAGATCGCCAAGCTGCTGGGCAAGCCGTGGGACGACGAACTGGAGCCGTTCCGGTACGCAGGGGAGGGCGCACCGGTCCGCTGGCTGCACCAGGTCGTCTGAACGACGTAGCCGAAGGGGCCCCCATCGCGTGGTGGGGGCCCCTTCGGGTGCGTACGAGAGCCGCTTGTTCGTGCGCCCCTCGCACCGCTCGGCGCCTCTCGGGCTTCGAGGCGCTGCGCCGGACTCCGTCCGGCGGACGTGGCGGAGGCCCGCCTCCTCGGAAGGGGGCGGGCCTCACGCGTGCGAGAACTCAGACGGTACGGAACGCGAGAACCACGTTGTGGCCGCCGAAGCCGAACGAGTTGTTGATCGCCGCGATCGTGCCCTGGGGGAGCTTGCGGGGCTCGCCGCGCACGATGTCCGCGTCGACCGCCTCGTCGAGGTTGTCGATGTTGATCGTCGGCGGTGCCGTGCGGTGGTACAGCGCGAGCACCGTGGCCACCGTCTCGATGCCGCCCGCGCCGCCCAGCAGATGGCCGGTCATCGACTTCGTGGCGGACACCGCGACATGGTCGAGATCGTCGCCCAGCACCTTGCGCAGGGCCTTGATCTCGGCGATGTCGCCCTGCGGCGTCGACGTGGCGTGCGCGTTGAGGTGCACGACCTCGGACGGCTTGAGGTCCGTCGCGTCCAGCAGGTTCTGCATCGCGGTGGCGATGCCGCGGCCGGTCGGCTCGGGCTGGGCGATGTGGTGGCTGTCCGCGGACAGTCCCTGGCCCAGCACCTCGCAGTAGACCTTCGCGCCGCGCTTGGCGGCGTGTTCGGCCGACTCCAGGATGACGACGCCCGCGCCCTCGCCGAGGACGAAGCCGTCACGGGCCGTGTCGTACGGACGGGAGGCCTTCTCGGGCTCGTCGTTGTTCTTGGACATCGCCATCATGTTGGCGAACGCCGCGATGGGCAGCGGGTGGATGGCCGCCTCGGTGCCGCCGGCGACCACGACGTCAGCGCGGCCGGTGCGGATCATCTCCACCGCGTAGCCGATCGCTTCGGCGCCGGACGCACAGGCGGAGACCGGAGTGTGCACGCCCGCCCGGGCGTTCACCTCCAGGCCGACGTTTGCGGAGGGGCCGTTCGGCATGAGCATGGGCACGGTGTGCGGGGAGACGCGGCGTACGCCCTTCTCCTTGAGCACGTCGTACTGGTCGAGCAGAGTGGTCACGCCGCCGATGCCGGAGGCGATGACCGCGCCCAGGCGCTCGGGGAGAACGTTGACGTCCTCACCGGCCGGTGCGCCGTAGCCGGCGTCCGCCCACGCCTCGCGGGCCGCGATCAGCGCGAACTGCGCCGAGCGGTCCAGCTTGCGGGCGAGCGGGCGCGGCAGGACCTCGCCCGGGTCGACCGCCGCAGTTGCGGCGATCCGGACCGGGAGTTCGGCGAAGCGCTCCCCCTCGAGGGGCTTCACTCCGGAGCGCCCGGCGAGCAGACCCTCCCAGGTCGATGCGCTGTCGCCACCCAACGGTGTGGTTGCGCCGATACCGGTGACGACCACGGTGCGATTGGTCGAGCTCACAGGAATTCTTTCTCCACGTGTAGAGGGTGCTGAATTTTCACGGCGCCACCGCCGGGTGGCGACAAACGCGATTCAGGCTCAGGCCTGGTGCTTGGCGATGTAGTCCGCGGCGTCGCCGACAGTCTTCAGGTTCTTGACGTCGTCGTCCGGGATCTTGACGTCGAAACGCTCTTCGGCGGCGACGACAACCTCGACCATGGACAGCGAGTCGACGTCCAGGTCGTCGGTGAAGGACTTGTCCAGCTGGACGTCCTCTACCGGGATGCCGGCGATCTCGTTGACGATCTCCGCGAGACCGGTGACGATCTCTTCCTGAGTGGCGGCCATGTGGCGCTCCTTCGGTGTTGTATCAGAGGGTGTGGCGTCCGGAAGATCCGGTTGCCTAGGGGAGGGTAACGACCGTGGCTGCGTAGACGAGACCCGCCCCGAAGCCGATGACGAGCGCGGTGTCGCCGCTCTTGGCCTGTCCGGTCGCCAGGAGCCGCTCCATTGCGAGCGGGATCGAGGCGGCCGAGGTGTTGCCGGTGGTTTCCACGTCACGGGCGACCGTGACGTGCTCCGGCAGCTTCAAAGTCTTCACCATCGAATCGATGATCCGCATATTGGCCTGGTGCGGGATGAAGACGTCCAGGTCGTCCGCGGTGATTCCGGCCGCGTCCAGCGCCTGCTGGGCGACCTTCGCCATCTCGAACACGGCCCAGCGGAAGACCGCCTGGCCCTCCTGCGTGATCGCCGGAAACTTCTCGACGGTGCCGTTGCGGTAGTCGTCCCACGGCACGGTCTGCTTGATGGTGTCGGACTTGTCGCCCTCCGAGCCCCAGACGGTCGGGCCGATCTGCGGCTCCTTGGAGGGGCCGACGACGACCGCGCCCGCGCCGTCACCGAACAGGAAGGCCGTCGCGCGGTCCTCCAGGTCGGTCAGGTCGCTCAGCCGCTCGACGCCGATGACCAGTACGTACTGCGCCGAGCCCTCGACGACCATGCCCTTGGCGAGGGTCAAGCCGTAGCCGAAACCGGCACAGCCCGCGGAGATGTCGAACGCCGCCGGCTTGACCGCGCCGATCTTGTCAGCGATCTCGGTGGCGATGGCCGGGGTCTGCTTGAAGTGCGAGACGGTGGAGACGATGACGCCGCCGATCTGCTCCGGGGTGATCCCGGCGTCGGCGATCGCCTTGCCCGCCGCCTCCACGGACATCGCGCTCACGGTCTCCTCGGGGGAGGCCCAGTGGCGCGTCGCGATGCCCGAGCGCGAGCGGATCCACTCGTCGGAGGAGTCGATCGTCTCGAGGATCACCTCGTTCGGCACGACCCGGATGGGGCGGTAGCCGCCGACACCCATGATGCGTGCGTACGGGGCGCCCTGGCTGGGCTTGATCTTCGTCGACATGCTCTTACGGCTCCTTGTCAGGCTGAATGCTCGGCGACGAGCGTGCGGGCCGCGTCGAGGTCGTCGGGGGTCTTGAGCGCGAGCGTCTGCACGCCCGGCAGGGCGCGCTTGGCGAGACCGGTGAGCGTGCCGCCGGGGCAGACCTCGATCAGGGCGCTGACGCCCTGAGCCTTGAAGGTCTCCATGCACAGGTCCCAGCGGACCGGGTTGGCGACCTGGCCGACCAGCCGGGCGATGACCTGGTCACCGGTGGAGACCGTGCGGCCGTCCTTGTTCGAGATGTACGGCAGGACCGGGTCGGAGACCGTGAGGTTCTCGGCGGCCTCCTGGAGGGTCGCGACCGCGGGCGCCATGTGGTGCGTGTGGAACGCGCCGGCCACCTTGAGTGCGATGACGCGGGCCTTCTCCGGCTTGTTCTCGGCCAGTGCCGCGAGCTGCTCGGCAGTGCCGGCGGCGACGATCTGGCCGGCGCCGTTCACGTTGGCCGGGGTCAGGCCGAGGCTTTCGAGATGGGCCACGACCTGCTCGGGGTCACCGCCCAGGACGGCCGACATGCCGGTCTCGGTGACCGCGGCGGCCTCGGCCATGGCCAGTCCGCGCGTACGGACGAAGCCGAGTGCGGCGACCTCGTCGAGGACACCGGCGAACGCGGCCGCGGTGATTTCGCCGACGCTGTGACCTGCGACGGCGCCGGGGCGTACGTCACCGAGCGCCGCGGCCGAGAGCAGGCCCGCGGCGACCAGGAGCGGCTGTGCCACGGCGGTGTCGCGGATCTCGTCCGCGTCGGCCTTCGTGCCGTAGTGGGCAAGGTCGAGCTCGATGGCGTCGGACCAGGCCGCAATGCGGTCGGCGGCGCCGGGGAGGTCGAGCCAGGGAGTCAGGAAGCCGGGCGTCTGAGCGCCTTGGCCGGGAGCGACGAGTACGAGCACCCTCACACTTTCTCTTGTGGACGGCTCCAACCGCCCGTGGGGACAGGGACCAAGAAACGTCAGGGGAATTGTGGGCCTTCGACAAAAGTCTAGGGCTGCGAATCTGCGTCGGCCAGACGCCCCAGAATGAGTGCGATCCGCAGCGTGAACGCGGAGCGCACATCGGAGGGTGACCATCCGGTGACGTCGGTCACACGTCGCAGCCGGTAGCGCACGGTGTTGGGGTGGACGAAGAGCATCCTTGCGGCGCCCTCGAGACTACTCGCCTGCTCTAGATAGACGCTCAAGGTTTCCAGAAGCGCCGACCCCGCTTCTTCCAGCGGTCTGTAGATCTCCTCCACCAACTGCTCCCGCGCGGCCGGGTCCGAGGCGATCGCGCGCTCCGGCAGCAGATCGTCCGCGAGAACCGGGCGGGGGGCGTCCTGCCAGGCGAAACACGCCTTGAGCCCTGCGGCCGCGGCCTGCGCGGACTTGGTGGCGGCGAGCAGGTCGGGCACGACGGGCCCCGCGACCACGGGACCCGCGGCATAAGGCCCGATCAGGGCCTTGGCGACCTGCAGCGGGTTGTCGCTGCCGCCCGCGATGACGACGAGCCGGTCGCCGAGGACTCCGGTGAGGACCTGGAGCTTGGCGTGCCGGGCGGCCCGGCGAATGGCCTCGACGGTGAGTTCGCTGTCGCCGTCGGGTGCGGTGCCGAGGATGACGCAGACATACTCGGGGGAGTTCCAGCCGAGCGCGGCGGCGCGGGAGACGGCGCCCTCGTCGGCCTCGCCGGACAGTACGGCGTTCACGACCAGCGATTCGAGCCGGGCGTCCCAGGCGCCGCGGGCCTCGGCGGCCTGCGCGTACACCTGGGCGGTCGCGAAGGCGATCTCGCGTGCGTAGACGAGCAGGGCCTCGCGCAGTACGGACTCGTCACCGGGCGCCGCGACCTCCTCGATCGCCGACTCCATGACCTCGATGGTGGTGCGCACCATCTCGACGGTCTGGCGCAGGGTGATCGCGCGGGTCAGCTCGCGCGGAGCGGTGCCGAAGACGTCGGTCGAGATCGCCTGCGGGGTCTCCGGATGCCGGAACCACTCGGTGAACGCGGCGATGCCGGCCTGGGCGACAAGGCCGATCCACGACCGGTTCTCCGGGGGCATCGCGCGGTACCACGGCAGCGTCTCGTCCATGCGTGCGATGGCGTTCGCGGCGAGCCGGCCGGAGGACTGCTCCAGTCGGCGCAGGGTCGCGGTATGCGGGTGCGGGGAGTTCGCTGCAGGTTCGGGCACGGGGACAAGAGTGCCTTATCGGGACGGGTGAGCGGAGTGGCGGGGGCTCCCCTTCTTCGTGCCGCCCTTGCACTGCTCGGCGCCTGGGCGCCTCCCAGGCTTCGGACGCCTGCGCCGGACTCCGTCCGGCGAGCCGGGTCCCGTCCCGCGCCGCGCAGCACCCGTGCCGCGCGTGGTCCGGCGAACTGGACTGCCACGGCGGGACTACGGTGGACCCGTGATTGACGTACGGCGCTCCGCCGACCGCTTCCGCGGTGGCGACCCCGCCTCGGGCATCGAATCCCTGCACGCCTTCTCCTTCGGGCGGCACTACGACCCCGACAACCTGCGCTTCGGCGCGATCCTCGCCTGCAACGAGGAGCGTCTCGATCCCGGTGCCGGCTTCGACGAGCATCCGCACAGCCACACCGAGATCGTCACCTGGGTCGTCGAGGGCGAGCTGACCCATCGCGACTCGACGGGCCACGCGACCGTCGTCCGGCCCGGCGACGTCCAGCGGCTCAGCTCCGCGGACGGGGTCCGCCATGTGGAGCGCAATGACGCGGACATGCCGCTGACCTTCGTCCAGATGTGGCTCGCACCGCTGTCGCCGGGCGGCGATCCGGCGTACGAGATCGTGCACGGCATCGCCGACTCGACGCCGTACGCACTCCCCGAGGCGGGCGCGCTGCTGCATGTCCGCCGCCTGGGCCGGGGCGAGCGCACGGCGGTGCCGGACGCGCCCGCGGCGTACGTGCATGTGGTGCGGGGCGAAGTCCGCCTGGGAGATGCGGAGTTGTCCCCGGGCGACGCGGCGCGCATCACGGAAGCCGACGGCCTGGAGCTGGCAGCCCTGGCTCCGGCCGAGCTGCTGCTCTGGGAGCTGAACGAGTCCTGAGTCCGGCCCTGAGTCCGGTCCTCAGCCCAGCTCGGCCAGCACCGCGTCCGTGAACGGCGGCCACGCGTCGATCGCCCACTGCCCGAAGGGCCGGTCCGTGAGCGCCACACACGCCGCGCCTGCCGCCGGGTCGATCCACAGGAACGTGCCCGACTGGCCGAAGTGGCCGAAGGTGCGGGGCGAGGACGAACTGCCCGTCCAGTGCGGTGACTTGGAGTCCCGGATCTCGAAGCCCAGACCCCAGTCGTTCGGCTTCTGGTGCCCGTAGCCGGGAAGGATGCCCGACAGGCCCGGGTGGACGACCGTCATGGCCTCAAGGACCGTACGGGCGTCAAGGAGCCGCGGCGCCTGCACTTCGGCGGCGAAGCGCACCAGGTCGTCGACCGTCGAGACGCCGTCCTTCGCGGGGGAGCCGTCCAGCGTCGTCGCCGTCATGCCCAGCGGTTCGAGGACCGCCTGGCGCAGATATTCAGCGAACGGGATGTCCGCCGCCTTGGCGATGTGGTCGCCGAGCACCTCGAAGCCCGCGTTGGAGTACAGCCTTCGAGTACCCGGCGGGGCCGTCACCCGGTGCTCGTCGAAGGCCAGGCCCGAGGTGTGGGCGAGCAGATGACGGACCGTGGAGCCCTCGGGGCCCGCAGGTTCGTCGAGCTCGACCGCACCTTCCTCGTACGCCACGAGCGCCGCGTAGGCCGCGAGCGGCTTGGTGACGGAGGCGAGCGGGAAGCGGTGCGCGAGCGGGCCGTGCGATCCGGCGACGGTGCCGTCCGCTCGTACGACGGCGGCCGCCGCGGTCGGTACCGGCCAGTTCTCGATCATCGCCAGGCTCTGCATGCGTACGAGCCTAAAGGGTGAGTCTCATCGCCGGATCGGGGGTGCGGACGAAGCCGAGCGAGGTGTACAGCGGCTCGCCGTCGGCGGAGGCCCGCAGGTCGATCTTGCGTACGCCGCGCTCGCGGAACCAGCCGAGCAGCGCCTCCATACAGGCGCGCGAGTATCCGCGGCGGCGCAGGTCCGGGTCGGTGGCGACGCTGAAGACGTAGCCACTGACGCCGTGCGGATTGCCGGGCCCGCCCAGGCGGTACTCGATGGTGCCGACCACGCACGCCGCCAGGCCGCCGGGGCGCTCGACGACGAACGCCGTCAGATCGCCTTCCGGGTCCGCGAGCTCGCGGCGCAGGGTCTCGATGGCGGCAGGCTGCCAGCTGACATCGGGATTCGGCCCGAGATACGAGTCCTGCATGACCTTGCGCAGGCGGACCAGCTCTTCGGCGTCGTCGGGGGTGGCGCGTCGTGCGAGGCTCATGGTTTCGGCAGGCTATGGGGCGCCGCACGAAAACTGCCATCCATTTCTGCTTGCTTCGAGTGCACTCCAAGGTTTTAGCGTGGAGGACATGACGCTGATCGAGAGCACGCCGGCAGGAGTGGACCTCTGCAAGTCCCCTCCCCGCGCGCATCCCCGCCGCGAGGGCCAGGACCGCTACACGATCAGCGAGGTCGTCGCTTTCACCGGGCTCACCGCGCACACCCTGCGCTGGTACGAGCGGATCGGGCTGATGCCGCACATCGACCGGTCGCACACCGGACAGCGGCGTTTCACCAATCGCGATCTGGACTGGCTCGCCTTCGTCGGCAAGCTGCGGCTGACCGGGATGCCGGTCGCGGACATGGTCCGCTACGCCGAGCTGGTGCGGGAGGGCGAGCACACCTTCGAGGCACGGCAGGAGCTCTTGCAGCAGACGCGGCGCGATGTGCGCAGGCGTATCGCGGAGCTGCAGGACACGCTCGCCGTGCTGGACCACAAGATCGACTTTTACGCGGACGCCCGGCGGGCGTCGGAGAGGCTCTGAAACCTGATGGCTGAATCCTTGAGGAGCGGCAGCAAGATCGCACAGGTGCGGCTCGGGACCGGCGGACCGCTGGTCGGCATACAGGGCCTGGGCTGCATGGGCATGAGCGAGTTCTACGGAGAAACCGACCTGGCGGCCGCCCGGGACACCCTGGAGGCGGCGCTGGAGGCGGGCGTCACGCTCTTCGACACGGCGGACGTGTACGGGCGGGGGGCGAACGAGGAGTTCCTCGCGCCGTTCGTCGGAGCGCACCGCGACGAGATCACCCTGGCCACGAAGTTCGCCATCGAGCGGAATGACGACCCGCGGTACCGGGCCGTCCGCAATGACCCGGAGTACATCCGCAAGGCCGTCGAGGAGAGCCTGCGGAGGCTGAAGACCGATGTCATCGACCTGTACTACATGCACCGCCGCGACCCGGCCGTGCCGCTCGCCGAGTCCGTCGGCGCGATGGCCGAACTGGTGGAGCGCGGCCTCGTCAAGCACCTGGGCCTGAGCGAGGTCACCGGCGCGGAGCTGCGCGAGGCGCACGCCGTGCATCCGATCGCCGCGCTGCAGTCGGAGTGGTCGCTGTTCAGCCGGGACGTGGAGCGCAGCGCGGTGGGCGCGGCGGCCGAGCTCGGCGTCGCCTTCGTGCCGTACTCGCCGCTCGGCCGAGGCTTCCTCACCGGTGCCTTCGCCGACGCGGGCAAGGACCTCTCGGAGGGCGACTTCCGCAGGTACCAGCCGCGCTTCACCGGCGACAACGCCAAGACCAACGCCGCGCTCCTGGAGCCGGTCCACAAGATCGCCGCGGCGCACGGGGCGACGGCCGCGCAGGTGGCCCTCGCGTGGGTGCAGCAGCGGGCCGAGGTGCACTCGCTCGCGGTGGTGCCGATCCCCGGCACCCGCAAGACCAGTCGGCTGCTGGAGAACGTCGCGGCGACCCGGCTGAAGCTGACCGAGGAGGAGCTGGCGGTGCTGGAGCCGATCGCCGGGCAGGTGGCGGGGGACCGCTACCCGGACATGTCCTCGACGTCGGCGGCGCGCGAGTAGCCGAACGGGGACAGAGCCCGCCGCGCGCAGTGCTGCTGCCGCGCGGCGGGCCCTCGTCACGTACGACTCACAGCTCCGCGAGCAGTTGCGCCTTCTTCGTGCTGAACTCCTCGTCCGTCACCAGACCCGCCTGGTGCAGCTCCCCGAGGTGCCGTATCCGCTCGGCGATGTCCGCCGGGTCGCGCCGCCCCGCCCGCAGGGCCATGACCGGCGCCGAGCCGCTGTTGCGTACGGAATCGAGCACCGCGGCCGCGAACGGCAGCGACTCGTGCACCGGCCCGCGGCTCACCCCGAAGAGCACCGCCGCCGGATCCTGGTCCGCCTGCCTGGGCGCGGCGGCCTCGTCGCCCGGTTCGTCACCGCGGCGCAGCAGCCGCAGATACCCGTCGAAGGCCTCCGGCGAGCGCCACTCCACGCCGCTCAGCTCCGTCACCGGGAAACTCTGGTCGCCCGCCCTCCACTTGGCGGACGACGCGGCCGTCCGGGACCAGCGGAAGGAGACCATCGAGCCGTCGAAGAAGGCCTTTCCGTCGTACGCCTTGAAGTGCATCGGCCCCTCGGGCGCGGCCACGGCGTACCGCTCGGCCGGGGTGTCCGCGTCGGCGGGGAGCAGGGCGCGCAGTTCGTCGGCGTAGTACTCGGCGAGTGTCTCGCGCTCCGCCGGCAGGACCAGCCGGTACGGGTCGCAGCCCTCCTTCAGCTGCCCTGCCGCGGCATCCATCAGCGGATCGGCGCCGGGTCTTGGCACGGCGTGCAGCACCACAGTGCCGCGTTTGCCGGGGGAGAGGGTCACCGACGTCAACGCCTCGTGGGGGATGCGGCGTTCGCGAAGCGTCTGGAACAGCTTCGGCGCACGCAGCCCCCGTTCGAAGCGGATGAGCACGGAGTCGGTCTCGAACTCCCAAGTGGCTTGAATTCCGGCCAGAACATCACCCATGCGCCTCATCGTAGGCGGCGCGTGCCCGCGCGTCGCCCCTCGGTGCTCAGGCCCGGCCACGATGCTCTACGCGCGTCAGGCCGCCTCGTCGCCGGAAATACCACGGCGGCATGTGTCGCCGCCGCTCTCACAGGTCACGCCGTCGTACGAACCGACGCCTATCTCGGCGAAGTTGCTGACGCTCTCCGTACCCGGCTCGAAATAGCCGGTGTGACCGATCGCGTCCGCCGCGGACAGGACCCGCGCGCCGAACGCCTCCGTCACCGGGTCCTCGCCGTGGCCGAGGCCGCCGACCGCCAGATGCGGCACGTCCTCGATCCAGTCGTCCCTGTCGCGCATGGCCCAGACGCGGGCGCGGGCGTGGAGCCCGGCCACGTTCTCGGCGCGCATGCCGGGACTGCCGGCCACCGCCACGTCCCGCACGCGGGCGGGAAGATGGCGGGCGGCGACGCCGCACACGACGGAGCCGTAACTGTGGCAGAACAGTGCGATCTTGGAGCTGCCCGGCAGCGCGCCGGCGAGCGCGGTCAGGCGCACCGCACCGTCCTCGGCGCGGCGGCCCGTGGCCGAGTCCATGCCCAGGCCTGCGGGTGCGGTGTAGTCGGCCCAGGCGATGACCGCCGTGCGCGTACGCGGGGACGCGGCCCGCTCGGCGGCGTACAGCGACTCCGCCATGCCGACCGGCGCGGTGTACTTGCGGGAAGACTTCTGGAACGTGAGCACATTGGTGTCCACACCGGGGACGATCACCGACACCCGCTGGGCGCGGTCGAGATCGCCGAGCACCTCGGCGACCTTGCCGGGACCGGAGGGGTCGAAGGCGAGGATCTGCCGCTCCGCGCTCACGAGCGCCTCGAAGCGGTGCATACGGCGGACCGCCTGGTGATGGCCGTCCGCGGTCAGGTTGACGTCCTTCACGCGCTTGCGCTCCTGGGCGAGCGAGAGCGCGAGGGCCTTGCGGTTGGCGCGGTAGCGCAGGGTGACCGGGGCGCCGTTGAGATTGCCGACGAGGACGGGGTACCGGTCGGCGAGGCGGGCCCGCTGCGTGCTGCCGATGGAACCGAAGAACGCGGCGAGCCGCTGCGGCGGCGACTCCGGATCGGGCAGTGCCCGCACCCCGATCCGGGCCTTGGCCCAGCCGGCCAGCTCGGCCTCGAGAGCGTCACGGGGACCGCCCTGATGTCGTATGGCGGTCCAGCCGGTCGTCGCCAGCATCATGAACACGACCGCGAGCGCGAGCAGGGCGCGCCAGGCGGTGATGGTGGGGGAGGAGTCGAAGGAAGTCACTGCGGGACACCCTAGGAGACGCGCGACGCGGCTCGCGAAGACCGTGAGACAGATCACGTGTCCGGGGGGAGTGTGGGGGGTGCGTCGTCACAATCCGTGCGCGGGCGCGCCCCCGTGGTCACCGGGATCGTGGTGGGCCGCCCCCACCCTCCAGCGCCGAGGCGGGTGCGGGCGTGCCCCGCATCTGAGGGGGCGCCGCGCGTCAACCTCGTGCGTACGACAGCGCTGTCTGGCCCGCCCGGCGGAGCCGTCCCCTATCCGGGTGATGCGCCCCGAACCCCCTTCCCCGACCCCTCGGCCGGGGGCAGGGTGCGGTCAAGTGATCAGTACGACACGGGGGTTACCGACATGCGCATGATCGTCACGGCCGGATTCCTGGCCACATCAGCTCTGGCCGCAGCAGTGCTGGCGCCGCAGGCGGCGGCGGCCGCGCCGCCCCGCCTCGGGGAGTGCGCGGTGGGCGAGCTCTGCCTGTGGGAGCAGGGGAACTTCAAGGGCACACGCCAGGTCCACGAGCTGTCCGGCACCGATATCGAGAGCTGTGTTCCGCTGCCGTCCGGCACCACCGCCCAGGCACTCGCCAACCGGACCGGGCGGCCCGTCACCACGTACCAGTCGGCGGAGTGCGAGGAGACGGGCGAGTTCGAGACCTACCCGGGCGGTGGCACCTGGGTGCCCCAATCCCCGTACCAGGTCAGGGCATTCAAGGTCTGGGAGCGCTGAACCGGGGTACCCGCTGAGGGAGCCCCGATTCGACGACTCAGGGAGTGATGATGGCGGGCTTCGGACACACAACGCGCAGGCACCCCCGTTCACGCAGCCGCAATTGGTCGCGTAGCGGGCCGGATCGTGCGGCACTCGGAATCATCGGCCTGATCTGTGCGATCGCCGGTTTCTTCGTGCTGGGGATCGTCCTCGGCCCGATCGCGATCGTCTGCGGATGGCTCGGTACGGGCCGCCGCTGGAACGGCGCACAGCCGGTCCCGGCACTGGCCGCGGTCGTGCTGGGCGGCATCGACACCCTGCTGGCGATCGTCTGGCTCGCGGGAGCCACGGTTCCCGCGAGCGGGATGTGGTGATCGTCAGCCACGCACAGCAGGCTCGTCGGACGGACCGACCGGGGTGGGCATCGCGCCCGCCCCGGTTTCCGCCCGTATCGCCGTATCCGGGAGCTCCGTGACCGCGCGGGCCTGCGACAGCGTGGCCACCTGCTCCCGCAGCGCCCGCACTTCCGCCGTGAGCGCCTGGAGCAGCGCCGTCTGCTTGCGTTCCTCCGCGTCGTCCCGCTCGAAGCGGGAGATGAACCACGCCGCGATATTGGCGGTGACGACACCGAGCAGCGCGATCCCCGAAATCATCAGCCCGACCGCGAGCACCCGCCCCAGACCCGTCGTCGGCGCATGGTCGCCGTACCCGACCGTCGTCATCGTGGTGAACGACCACCACACCGCGTCGCCCAGCGTCTTGATGTTCCCGTTCGGCGCGTCCCGCTCCACATGCAGCACGGCCAGCGAGCCGAACATCATCAGCCCCACCACCGCGCCACCGACATACGTCGTCAGCGTGATCTGCGGTGCCATCCTGGCCCGGCGGCCCACCAGCAGCAGGGTCGAGACGACCCGCAGCAGCCGTAGCGGCTGCACCAGCGGCAGCACCACCGCCACCAGATCCAGCGGATGCTTGCGTACGAAAAGCCACTTGGCCGGTGCCAGCACCAGCCGTACGAGGTAGTCGACGGCGAAGGTCCCCCACACCACCCACTCGGTGACCGTGCAGACGGTCAGCACCGACCCATTGGCGTCGGGCGCCACGATGGGCACGGCGTACGCGAGGGCGAACGCGATGGCGAGTGCCAGCAGGGGGGTCTGCATGCGCTGTTCCCACCGGACCTGCGCTGTTCGCTGCTTCATGCCTGCATGTTAGAGACGCGTAAGGGCGGCGGAACCCGGCCGGGTGCCGCCGCCCTTCACAGTGCAGTCGTTACGCGTCGCCGCCGGCCGCGCCCGGGTCCGCCGCGGCCACGTCGAGCAGCTGGTAGCGGTCCACCGCCTGCTTCAGCACCGAGCGGTCGACCTTGCCCTCACGCGCGAGCTCGGTGAGCACCGCGAGGACGATCGACTGCGCGTCGATGTGGAAGAAGCGACGCGCCGCGCCCCGGGTGTCCGCGAAGCCGAAGCCGTCGGCACCCAGCGACTGGTACGTGCCGGGAACCCAGCGCGAGATCTGGTCCGGAACCGAGCGCATCCAGTCCGAGACGGCCACGAACGGGCCCTCGGAGCCGGAGAGCTTCTGCGTGACGTACGGGACGCGCTGCTCCTCCTCGGGGTGCAGGAGGTTGTGCCGCTCGACCTCGACGGCTTCGCGGCGCAGCTCGTTCCAGCTCGTCGCCGACCACACGTCGGCACGTACGTTCCACTCCTCGGCGAGGATCTTCTGCGCCTCGATCGCCCACGGCACGGCCACACCCGAGGCCATGATCTGCGCGGGGATCGCACCGGCCTCGCCCGCCTTGAAGCGGTAGATGCCCTTGAGGATGCCGTCGGCGTCCACGTTCTCGGGCTCGGCCGGGTGCTGGATCGGCTCGTTGTAGACGGTGAGGTAGTAGAAGACGTCCTCGCCGTGCGGGTGCTCCTCGGACGAGCCGTACATCCGGCGCAGACCGTCCTCGACGATGTGCGCGATCTCGAAACCGAAGGCCGGGTCGTACGCGACACAGCCCGGGTTCGTCGAGGCCAGCAGCTGGGAGTGGCCGTCGGCGTGCTGCAGTCCCTCACCGGTCAGCGTCGTGCGGCCCGCGGTCGCGCCCAGGACGAAGCCGCGTGCGAGCTGGTCGGCCATCTGCCAGAACTGGTCGCCGGTGCGCTGGAAGCCGAACATCGAGTAGAAGACGTACACCGGGATCAGCGGCTCGCCGTGCGTGGCGTACGCGGAACCGGCGGCGATCAGCGAGGCCGTGCAGCCCGCCTCGGAGATGCCGTCGTGCAGCATCTGGCCGGTCGGCGACTCCTTGTACGCGAGCAGCAGCTCGCGGTCCACGGCTTCGTACTGCTGCCCCAGCGGGTTGTAGATCTTGGCGCTCGGGAAGAACGAGTCCATTCCGAAGGTGCGGTACTCGTCCGGCGCGATCAGCACGAAGCGCCTGCCGATCTCCTTGTCCCGCATCAGGTCCTTGAGCAGCCGGACGAACGCCATGGTGGTGGCGATCGACTGCTGGCCGGAGCCCTTCTTGACCGGGGCGTACGTCTTGTCCTCGGGCAGGACCAGCGGCTTGGACCGCACGACACGGGTCGGGACATAGCCGCCCAGCGCCTTGCGGCGGTCGTGCATGTACTGGATCTCCTCCGAGTCGCGGCCCGGGTGGTAGTACGGCGGCGCGCCGCTCTCCAGCTGCTGGTCCGTGATCGGGATGTGCAGACGGTCGCGGAAGCGCTTGAGGTCGTCGACCGTCAGCTTCTTCATCTGGTGCGTCGCGTTGCGGCCCTCGAAGTTCGGGCCGAGCGTCCAGCCCTTGACCGTCTGGGCGAGGATCACGGTCGGCTGGCCCTTGTGGGCCTTGGCCGCCGCATACGCCGCGTAGACCTTCTTGTGGTCGTGGCCGCCGCGTCCCAGGTGCAGGACCTGGTCGTCGGTCATGTTCTCGACCATGGCGCGCAGCCGGTGGTCGTCGCCGAAGAAGTGCTCGCGGATGTACGCGCCGGTCTCGGTGGCGTACGTCTGGAACTGGCCGTCGGGCGTGGTGTTCAGCTTGTTGACCAGCACGCCGTCGCGGTCCTGGGCGAGCAGCGGGTCCCAGGAGCGGTCCCAGACCAGCTTGATGACGTTCCAGCCGGCGCCGCGGAACTGGGACTCCAGCTCCTGGATGATCTTGCCGTTGCCGCGCACGGGGCCGTCGAGACGCTGCAGGTTGCAGTTCACGACGAAGGTCAGGTTGTCCAGGCCCTCACGGGCGGCGATGGAGAGCTGGCCCAGCGACTCGGGCTCGTCCATCTCGCCGTCGCCGAGGTAGGCCCAGACATGCGACCTGGAGGTGTCGGCGATACCGCGCGCCTCCATATAGCGGTTCATCCGGGCCTGGTAGATCGCGCCGAGGGGGCCAAGGCCCATGGAGACCGTCGGGAACTCCCAGAAGTCCGGCATCAGCCGCGGGTGCGGGTAGCTGGACAGACCCTCGGGGGCCTTGGACTTCTCCTGGCGGAAGGCGTCGAGCCGGGCCTCGCTGAGGCGGTCGAGCAGGAAGGCCCGGGCGTAGATACCGGGGGAGGCGTGGCCCTGGAAGAAGATCTGGTCGCCGCCGTCGCCCTGGTCCTTGCCGCGGAAGAAGTGGTTGAAGCCCACGTCGTAGAGGGAGGCGGAGGAGGCGAAGGTGGCGATGTGGCCGCCGACGCCGATGCCCGGGCGCTGGGCGCGGGAGACCATCACCGCGGCGTTCCAGCGGGTCGCGTTGAGGACCTTGCGCTCGATCTCCTCGTTGCCGGGGAAGAACGGCTCGTCCTTTGTGGCGATGGTGTTGACGTAGTCCGTGCTGCGCATCTCGGGCACGGCCACGCGCTTCTCGCGGGCTCGCTCGATCAGGCGGAGCATCAGGTAGCGGGCGCGCTCCCGGCCCCGCTCGTCGACGGCGGCGTCGAGGGAGTCCAGCCACTCCTGGGTCTCTTCAGGATCGAAGTCCGGGACCTGGCTGGGAAGGCCGCCAATGATGATCGGGTTGCGATCTGATCCGGAAGCCACGCTAATCCTTCGCTGTTCGGTGGGTTCTGCCCCTGCGGGAGACATGGGATGTCCAGGCGGTGTCGCGCCGCCTCCCATCGTGTACCGCGGGGAGGCAAACGTCATCTCTACCGGGGGGTAACCCTTGTTCTGACTGACATCCTGACCCAACCCCGGTTCCGGGTCCGGTCAAATCGCAACCTTACGCCCAAGCCGCCAATGTGTTTCGTTTGGCTGTTCGGTTCCGATTGGCCCACCGAAGGGAAAGATTGCCGCAAAGATGGTCGAATGGTGTGCCATGAATCACGAGAGGGGGTTGAGCGTGTCTGGAGTTGGGCCGAGACGGCCGCAAACGTCACCGTTTCGGCGGTCTGAACGGCCGGGTACTTGCGCGATCCGCCCCGCCCGTGTGGACTACGGCCAACGCCACGCGTACGCGCGCGGCCGCAGGATTTTCCAAACATGATCAGGAGGCAAGCCGTGAGCGCGACCGCGGACCACGCGGAGGAGCGGACCAACCCGGCCGTCAGGCTGGGGTTCGAGCCCGGACAGGTGGTCCAGGAGATCGGCTACGACGACGACGTCGAGCAGGAGCTCCGTGAGGGCATCGAGGCTGTTATCGGCCAGGAACTCGTGGACGAGGACTATGAGGACGTCGCCGACGTCGTCGTGCTCTGGTTCCGTGACGAGGACGGCGACCTTACGGACGCGCTGGTGGACGCCATCGGACTGCTGGACGAAGGCGGCGACATCTGGCTGCTGACGCCGAAGACCGGCAGGGACGGATACATCGAGCCGAGCGACATCAACGAAGCCGCGCAGACCTCCGGTCTCTCCCAGACCAAGAGCATCAACGCGGGCAAGGACTGGTCGGGCACCCGGCTGAGCGCACCCAAATCCAAGCGCTGAGCCCCCGTACGCCCTGAGGGCCCCCGTCGGCAACTGCCGGCGGGGGCCCTCTGCGTAGGGTGGACCCACCCGAACGGACCAGTCGGGCCCAGCCCAGTGAAGGGACGCAACGTCATGGCGATCGAGGTCGGCACCAAGGCCCCGGACTTCGAGCTGAAGGACAACCACGGCCGCACCGTGAGCCTCGCCGAATTCCGCGGCGAGAAGAACGTGGTGCTCCTCTTCTATCCCTTCGCCTTCACCGGTGTGTGCACCGGCGAGCTGTGCGCGCTCCGTGACGAGCTGCCGCGGTTCGTCAACGACGACACCCAGCTGCTCGCCGTCTCCACCGACTCCATCCACACCCTGCGCGTCTTCGCCGACCAGGAGGGTCTGGAGTACCCGCTGCTCTCGGACTTCTGGCCGCACGGCGAGACCTCACGGGCGTACGACATCTTCGACGAGGAGAAGGGGTGCGCGGTGCGCGGAACCTTCATCATCGACAAGGGGGGCGTGGTCCGCTGGACCGTCGTCAACGGTCTGCCCGAGGCGCGCGACCTGAACGACTACGTCAAGGCGCTCGACGCGCTCTGATGCGCGCCCTCTGACGCACGCCCCGATTCATCGGCCGACCCCTGCCCGAAAGGGTGTTTTCGATGGGAACCGGTCACTAGGATCCACTCGTTGATCCGATACATCACCGCACGACGGGGGCGCTGCCCCTGACAAACAATGGAGGGACTCGTGGGAGTCAGCCTCAGCAAGGGCGGCAACGTCTCGCTGACCAAGGCCGCGCCCAACCTGACCGCGGTCACCGTGGGCCTGGGCTGGGACGCACGCAGCACCACCGGCACCGACTTCGACCTCGACGCCAGCGCCCTGCTGACCAACGCCGAGGGCAAGGTCGCCAACGACGGCAACTTCGTCTTCTTCAACAACCTCAAGAGCCCCGACGGCTCCGTCGAGCACACCGGTGACAACCTCACGGGTGAGGGCGAGGGCGACGACGAGCAGATCAAGGTGAACCTCGCCTCGGTGCCCGCCGACGTCGACAAGATCGTGTTCCCGGTCTCGATCTACGAGGCCGAGAGCCGCCAGCAGTCCTTCGGCCAGGTGCGCAACGCCTTCATCCGCGTCGTCAACCAGGCCGACAACAACGAACTCGCGCGCTACGACCTGAGCGAGGACGCCTCGACCGAGACCGCCATGGTCTTCGGCGAGCTCTACCGCAACGGCGCGGAGTGGAAGTTCCGTGCCATCGGCCAGGGGTACGCCTCGGGTCTGCGCGGCATCGCGCAGGACTTCGGCGTCAACGTCTGAGCGAGCGGTTCATTCCCTGTCCGGCGCCGCACCTTCCAGTGCGGCGCCGGACGCGCCTGTACCACCTTTGCTTCGTCATCTCGGGGAGGACCACAAACATGGGCGTCACGCTCGCCAAGGGAGGCAATGTCTCCCTCTCCAAGGCCGCACCGAACCTCACACAGGTGTTGGTCGGGCTCGGCTGGGACGCGCGCTCCACCACCGGAGCGCCCTTCGACCTCGACGCCAGCGCGCTGCTCTGCCAGTCCGGCCGGGTGCTCGGCGACGAGTGGTTCGTCTTCTACAACAACCTCAAGAGCCCCGACGGCTCCGTCGAGCACACCGGTGACAATCTGACGGGCGAGGGCGAGGGGGACGACGAATCGATTCTCGTGGACCTCTCCCAGGTGCCGGCCAATGTCGACAAGATCATCTTTCCGGTCTCGATCCATGAAGCCGACAACCGGGGCCAGACCTTCGGCCAGGTCAGCAACGCTTTCATCCGGGTGGCCAACCAGGCGGACGGCCAGGAGCTCGCGCGCTACGACCTGAGCGAGGATGCCTCGACGGAGACCGCGATGATCTTCGGTGAGCTCTACCGCTACGGCGGCGAATGGAAGTTCCGGGCCGTTGGGCAGGGGTACGCGTCGGGTCTGCGAGGCATCGCTCTAGACTTCGGGGTCAATGTTTCCTAAAGCTCGTGTCCGGGTTCCTTCAAGACCCGGGCAGATCCCCGGGGGTGCCTGCTGGGGATCCAGGGTTCGTCCCCCGGGGTAATGCAGCGTAAAGCCGCGCCTGGCCCCGTGGAGACCCGTACTCGGCGCGGGGGAGACCCGTACACAACGATTGGGTAGCCAGTGGTACTGAAAACCTTCGGCTGGTCGTTCGCAGTCACTGCGCTCGGCCTGGTCGCTGCGGTGTTCTACGGAGGCTGGGCGGCCTTGGGGCTCGTCGCCATCCTCTCGATTCTCGAGATCTCGCTGTCCTTCGACAACGCGGTGGTCAACGCCGGCGTGCTGAAGAAGATGAGCGAGTTCTGGCAGAAGATCTTCCTCACCATTGGTGTCCTGATCGCCGTCTTCGGCATGCGGCTGATCTTCCCCGTGGTGATCGTCGCGATCACCGCGAAGATCGGGCCCATCGAGGCCGTCGACCTCGCGTTGAACAACCACGACAAGTACGAGCAGCTGGTCACCGACGCCCACCCGGCGATCGCCGCCTTCGGTGGCATCTTCCTGCTGATGATCTTCCTCGACTTCATCTTCGAGGACCGGGACATCAAGTGGCTGGGCTGGATCGAGCGTCCGCTCGCCAAGCTCGGCAAGGTCGACATGCTTTCGGCCTGCATCGCGCTGATCGTTCTGCTGGTCACCGCGGCGACCTTCGCGGTCCACGCGCACCAGTACGGCGGGGAGCACGTCGACAAGTCGGGGACGGTGCTCACCGCGGGTATCGCCGGCCTCATCACGTACATGGTCGTCGGCGGTCTCTCCGGCTACTTCGAGAACAAGCTCGAGGAAGACGAGGAGCGCGAGCACGAGGCCGAGGAGGAGGCCAGGAAGGCCGGCAAGCCGGTCTCGGCCGTCAAACTCGTCGGCAGGGCCGCCTTCTTCATGTTCCTGTACCTCGAGGTCCTCGACGCGTCGTTCTCCTTCGACGGCGTCATCGGCGCCTTCGCGATCAGCAACGACCCGGTGGTCATCGCGCTCGGCCTCGGTATCGGCGCCATGTACGTCCGGTCGCTCACGGTCTACCTGGTCCGCCAGGGCACCCTCGACGACTACGTCTACCTGGAGCACGGCGCGCACTACGCGATCGGCGCCCTCGCCGTGATCCTGCTCGTCACCATCCAGTACGAGATCAACGAGGTCATCACCGGTCTCGTCGGCGTCGTGCTGATCGCCTGGTCCTTCTGGTCCTCGGTACGCCGCAACAAGGCGCTCGCAGCCGAGGGCGGGGACAACTCCGACGAGAAGCAGGAAGTCACCTCCGGGGTGTGACCCGGCGGGGATTGAGGAACGCTCTGAGCGGGGCGGCTCCGAGGCACCGGCCTCGAAGCCGCCCCGCTGGGTTCATCGACGCATGTGGGGGTGGGGCATGGCCTTCTGGGACGGCCTGCGGGGCAGGTCACTGCAGTTCGACTCCGGCAGCGCAGCGACCAATTCGATCGAGCTGACCAAACGGCACCCGACGGTCTCGCTCACCAAGCAGGGCGCGGCCACCGGCAATCTGCGCGTCAACCTCTCCTGGCGGATGCGCACGTCCGACATCGAGGGCAGGTCCAAGCAGAGCGGCAGACTGCTGCGACATCCCTTCAAGCTCTTCCAGCCCGATGTGGTCCAGGCTCATACCCAAGGCGTGGTCAATGTGGACCTCGACCTGGGCTGTCTGTACGAGCTGACGGACGGCAGCAAGGGCGTGGTGCAGCCGCTCGGCAGCTTCTTCGGCAACATCAACGAGCCGCCCTATGTGAAGCTCAGCGGCGACGACCGCTTCGGCTCCCCCTCGGGCGAGACGGTCTACGTCAATCTCGACCACCGTGAGTCGATCAAGCGGCTGCTGTTCTTCGCGTACATCTACGACCAGACACCGGCCTTCGACCGTACGCACGCGCATGTGACGCTCTACCCGAGCAACGGGCCGCGGGTGGAGATAGAGCTCGACGAGCGCGCGCCGCAGGCCCGTTCCTGCGCGATCTTCTCCATGGAGAACGTGAAGGGGGAGCTGGTCGTGCGCCGTGAGGTGAAGTTCGTGTACGGCTTCCAGGCGGAGCTGGACCGGCTGTACGGCTGGGGTCTGCAGTGGGGACGCGGTTACAAGAACCGGGTGTAGCGGCGTACCAGTCAGGGGCGTACGAACTGGGGGCCCATGGGCGGCAGCCGGAAATTCGGGTCCGGCGCGGGCGCTGCCGCTGCGGCGGGCTGCGGATACCCGTACGCCGGGGGCCCGGCCGGCTGGGTAGCCGGCGGCTGCGGGTAACCGTACGCGGGCTGCGGGTAACCGTAGGCGGGCTGGGCGGCCGGGGGCTGCGCGGGCGGCGCCGGGTGCGGGTCGGTCTGGGGCTGGGGCTGAGGCTCGGGCTGGGCGGACTCGGCGGCCGCCTCCGCCTCGTCCACCGAGATGCCGAACGCCGTGGCCAGACCCACCAGTCCGGTCGGATACCCCTGCGCCACGGCGCGGAACTTCCAGCCCTCCCCGCGCCGGTAGAGCTCGCCGCAGATGATCGCCGTCTCAAGGCCCGTCTCCGGTTTCACGTCGAAGACGGCGAGCGGGTCGCTGTCGGCCAGGGCCGCGTCGTAGAGCAGTATCCGCAGATCGCGTACATGCTGGAAGATGTCGCCGTCGGACGAGGCGGCGAGCACTACCTGGTCGACGGACGGGTCGAGGGAGGAGAGATCCGCCTCGACGGTGTCCGTCAGATGCTCCGCGACGCGTTTCTTGGACAGCCGCCGCACCAGGCCCGACGGGTGGCGCGGCTGGTTGTAGAAGACGAAGTCCTCGTCGGAGCGCACACGCCCGTCGCTGCCGAGCAGCAGGGCCGAGGCGTCCACGTCGGGGACCCCGGCGCCCGGGGTCCAGCGCAGCACGGCCCGTACGGCCGTGGCATCGAGAGGAACGTTCGAGCCCTTCACCATCGCGTGCGTCATGTCCGTCATCCTGCCTCCCCGATGGCCGCCCGGACAACGCGGGGGCCCTTAGGGAGTGTTCGCAGGGAGACCAGAGAGAGACCCCCTTGTCGTCCGGCCAGGACATGGGCATGGTGCAAGCGGGTTACCTGGAATTCATGGGCTTGGGGAACTCTTGACACATGGTCGTACGTACTATTACCGGCCACGCCAGTTGGGCCGCCAAGGCAGTACGGGGGAAATATATGCGTCACTTTGGGCAAATTTCGCCTACTGTGCGTGACAGTCTGTTCCATCAAGAGCCATGCGAATTCAGCGCCGCCTCGCCCGCGCGCACCCTCGCGGCCGCGCTGGGCGCAACCCTCTACAGCCCCGCGACCCGGCCCCAGCTCGCCGATGACGTGCTCAAGCTGGCAGCTCGCGGAGTCGTCTCCATGGTGCTCTGCCTGGAGGATTCCATCGACGACGCGGAAGTCGCCGAGGCCGAGGAGAACCTGGTCCGGCAGTTCGCCGACCTCGATGCGCGCGGTGAAGAGCTGCCGCTGCTGTTCATCCGGGTCCGCGAACCCGGGCAGATCCCGGATCTCGTGGAACGGCTCGGCCCCTCGGTCCGACGACTGTCCGGTTTTGTACTTCCCAAATTCACCGAAGAGCGGGGTGTTCCCTTCCTGGAAGCCCTCGCCGACGCGGAGACCGCGAGCGGACAGCGGCTTTTCGCGATGCCCGTCCTGGAATCCCCGGAACTTCTCCACCTCGAAACCCGCACCGACACCCTCACCGGCATCGCGACCACCGTCGACAAATACCGCGAGCGGGTCCTGGCGCTGCGGCTCGGCGTCACCGACTTCTGCTCGGCGTACGGGCTGCGCAGATCGCCCGACATGACGGCGTACGACGTCCAGATCGTCGCCGCGGTCATCGCCGACGTGGTCAATGTCCTGGGGCGGGCGGACGGCACCGGCTTCACGGTGACCGGACCCGTATGGGAGTACTTCCGGCTCCAGGAGCGCATGTTCAAGCCCCAGCTGCGCCGTAGCCCCTTCATGGAGGGCCGGGCCGAGGAGTTGCGCACCGCGCTGATCGAGCACGACCTGGACGGTCTGCTCCGCGAGATCGAACTGGACCGGGCCAACGGCCTGCAGGGTAAGACCTGCATCCACCCCTCGCACGTCCTGCCCGTGCACGCGCTGTCCGTCGTCAGTCACGAAGAGTTCAGCGACGCGCAGGACATCCTGCGGCCGGAGCGGGGCGGCGGAGGCGTGATGCGTTCCGCGTACACGAACAAGATGAACGAAGTGAAGCCCCACCGGGCCTGGGCCGAGCGCACGCTGCTGCGCGCGGAGGTCTTCGGGGTGGCCAGGGAAGAGGTCGGCTTCGTTGAGCTGCTCACGGCCGGACTCTCCGGCTGACATGAAGAGGGAAGAGACTGTAAGCGTGGTGTGGTCGGGTGCATGGGTCGCCGAACGGCTGGGCGTCGGGCTTGTCGGAGACGCCGAGCTGAGCGCTCTGCTGGGACTGGCCCTGCGGCGCAATCCCAAGCGGGCCCATCTGCTCGTGTCGAACGTGCTGGGCAAGCATGTGCCGCAGTCGCCGTCGGTGGTGTACGACGCGGGGTACGGGCTCGGTGAGCAGGTCCGCAAGCTGCTCGGCGACGAGGAGGCGGCCCGCGCGGTCGTCCTCGGCTACGCGGAGACGGCGACGGGGCTTGGCCACTCGGTGGCGGACGGGGTGGCGCTCGCGCCGTATCTGCACTCCACGCGCCGGCCGGTCGACGGGGTCGAGCAGGCGGGCGGCTTCGAGGAGTCCCACTCGCACGCGACCTCGCATCTGCTGCTGCCCGAGGACCCGGCGCTGCTGGCCGGTGACGGACCGCTGATCCTGGTCGACGACGAGTTCTCGACGGGCAACACCGTGCTGAACACGATCCGGGATCTGCACGAGCGGTATCCGCGGGAGCGGTACGTGATCGTGGCGCTGGTCGACATGCGCTCGGAGGCGGACCGCGAGCGCTTCGAGCGCTTCGCCGAGGAGATCGGCGCCAGGGTCGACCTGGTGGCATTGGCCTCGGGGACGGTCCGGCTCCCGGAGGGAGTGCTGGAGAAGGGCCAGGCGCTGGTCGCGGAACAGGAGGCGATCGCGACGCGGACCGCGTCCGGCGGCGCGGAGTCCGGGACGCCGGTCGCGTCCGGCGTGGTCGCCTCCGGCGAGGCTGCCTCCGCCGGGACCGGGTCCGGCATGCCCGCCGGGACCGGGTCCCCCGCCCACGCCCGGGTGGAGCTCGGCTGGCCGAGCGGCGTTCCCGATGGTGGGCGGCACGGGTTCACTCCCGCGCACCGCGCCGCGTTCGAAGCGGCCCTGCCCGGCATGGCCGAGCGAATAGCCGAGGCCGTAGGCCACGCCTCCCGTGTACTCGTCCTCGGCTTCGAGGAGTTGATGTACGCCCCGCTGCGCCTCGGCACCGCCCTTGAGCAGGCCCTCGACGCCGATGTCCGCTCCTCCACCACAACCCGCTCACCCGTCCTCGCCGTCGACGACCCCGGCTACGCCATACGCACCCGGCTCGTGTTCCCGGCGCACGACGACCCCGCCGACGGCCCCGGTGAGCGGTACGCCTACAACGTCGCCGGCGCCGGTTTCGACGCCGTCGTCGCTGTTGTGGACTCGGCCGCCGACACGCCCCAACTGCACGCACCCGACGGCTTGTTGGCCCAGCTCGCCGCGCACGTCCCGCACGTCGTCGTGGCCGTCGTACCGAGCTACGTACCCCAAGCACCCGATGCACTCGAAGCAACTGAAGCTGCCGAAGTACCCGAAGCACCCGAAAGGGCGTCCATGCTGCCCGAGCCCCTCCGCGGCCCCGCCTTCTCCTCCTACGCCCCGGACGAGGTCGGCTGGCTGCTCCAGGATCTGTCCGAGGTCGATCTTGAGGCCCCGACCGAGGAGCGCGAAGAGGCCATACAGAGCGGTGGCGCGCACTACGCCGAGTCGCTTCCCGTCGAGTACCAGCCCAGCACCCAGTACCAGGAGCTGTTCAAGTCCGCTCTGGAGATATCGGCGGCCCGTATCGCCCGCGCCGTCGGCACCGTCACCGAGACCGTCATCGCCGAGCGGTCCCCGCGCCCCGTGCTCGTGTCGCTGGCCCGCGCCGGCACCCCCGTCGGCGTGCTGATGCGCCGCTGGGCGCAGCACCGGCACGGCCTGGACCTGCCGCACTACGCCGTCTCCATCGTCCGCGGCCGCGGCATCGACGCCAACGCCCTTCGCTGGCTGCAGCAGCACCACGACCCGGCCGACGTCGTGTTCGTCGACGGCTGGACAGGCAAGGGCGCGATCACCCGCGAACTGGCCGATGCGCTGGAGGAGTTCGAGGGGTTCAACCCCGAGATCGCGGTGCTCGCCGACCCCGGCGGCTGTGTCCGCACCTACGGCACCCGCGAGGACTTCCTCATCCCCTCCGCCTGCCTCAACTCCACCGTCTCCGGCCTGATATCGCGTACGGTGCTGCGCGCCGACCTGGTCGGCCCCAACGACTTCCACGGCGCGAAGTTCTACCGCGAACTCGCCGGCAGCGATGTCTCGGAACACTTCCTGGACACCGTCGCCGCCCGCTTCGACGAGGTCGCGACCGCCGTCGACGCCGAGGTCAAGGAACTGCTCGCGGCGGACCGCGCACCTACCTGGGAGGGCTGGGCCGCCGTCGAGCGGATCAGCGAGGAGTACGGCATCCACGACGTGAACCTCGTCAAGCCGGGCGTCGGCGAGGCCACCCGCGTACTGCTGCGCCGCGTCCCCTGGAAGATCCTCGCCAAGCGCGGCGCGGGCGCCGACCTCGACCATGTCCGGCTGCTCGCCGAGCAGCGCGGCGTACCGGTCGAGGAGGTCGACGAACTCCCGTACACCTGCGTCGGGTTGATCCACCCCCAGTACACCCGCGGCGCGACGGGCGCGGACGGCAAGGCGGTGTCGGCGCTGTGAGCACGCCCGGGACCTCCCTGATCGCGAGCGATCTCGACCGCACCCTCATCTACTCCAACGCCGCGCTCGATCTGCGCATGCCGGACGCGGACGCGCCCCGCCTGCTCTGTGTCGAGGTGTACGGGAGCAAGCCGCTGTCGTACATCACGGAGACCGCTGCCGGGCTGCTCGACAAGCTGGCGCGTAGAGCCGTCTTCGTACCTACCACCACCCGTACCCGCGAGCAGTACCAGCGCATCCATCTCCCGGGCCCCGCCCCCGAGTTCGCGATCTGCGCGAATGGTGGACATCTGCTCGTCGACGGCGTCTCGGACACCGGCTGGCAGCGGCAGGTCGCCGCCCGGCTCGCCCACGAGTGCGCCTCGCTCGCCGAGGTCCGCGACCATCTCCTGGCGGCGGCCGACCCCGCCTGGCTGCTCAAGGAGCGGGTCGCGGAAGACCTGTTCGCGTATCTCGTCGTCGAGCGCACCCTGCTGCCCGAGGGCTGGGTGAAGGAGCTCTCCGAGTGGGCCGAAGGCCGCGGCTGGACCGTCTCGCTCCAGGGCCGCAAGATCTACGCGGTGCCGCAGCCGCTCACCAAGAGCGCGGCGGTGCGCGAAGTGGCCCGGCGCAGCGGCGCGGAGCAGATCCTCGCGGCCGGGGACTCCCTCCTCGACGCGGATCTGCTGCTCGCCGCGGACCGCGCCTGGCGCCCGGGCCACGGCGAGCTCGCCGACAGCGGCTGGGACGCCCCGAACGTCGAGGTGCTGTCCGAGACGGGGGTCGCGGCGGGCGAGGAGATCCTGCGCCGCTTCGGCCGCGCCGCGACTGCCTGAGCGCGCGGGGGTGGCCGCACGGGGTGACCGGAGGCGGTCAGCCGCAGCAGCCGCCCCCGCAGCAGCCCCCGCCGCCGCCGCTGTTTCCGCCGCCGGGCGCGGGCGCGGACTTCGTACCACCGACGGCGACCGCCGACAGCAGCTTGACGGTGTCCTCGTGTCCGGCGGGGCAGTTCGCCGGGTCGGAGGACTGGGCCATCGGCCGGTTCACTTCAAAGGTGTCGCCGCAGCTGCGGCAGCGGTATTCGTAACGAGGCATGGCCTCAGGCTAGCTGCCCTGCCCCTTGTCCAGCGTCGGGCCCGGTCCTGGTTCGGCCGGGCGGGCGGGCTGTTCCTGGGCCTGGGCCGGGGCCTGGGCCGGGGCCGCGCGGTCGGGGTGGCGGGCCTTCCAGTACGGGTTGTCGTGCGGCAGCGTCGAACTGACCCTGCCGTACATCCCGAAGAACATCAGCAGCACGCCGACCACGAAGCTGAACAGGACGTTCTGGATCTCGAAGGCCAGGGGGTTGAAGGTCGTGTCGATCAGCGCGAGGTTGATGAAGCCGCTGAGGATGAAGGCGATGCCGAGGACCATGTTGAGGGTCGAGGCGAAGTTCCCGCCGATGACCATGCCGACGAAGAGCAGCAAGCCGATGCAGATGGACAGCACGCTGAGCGCGCCGTTGGTGTTGAGGCCCGCGACCGTGTCGCCGCCGGTGTCGAAGAAGCCGACTTCGTCGATGAGCCCGAGAATCCCGAAGGCGAGCAGCACGAGCCCCATCAGCCCGGCGCCCACGCGGTAGACCTGGTTGAGCCGGTGGTCGACGGGGAGGTGTTCGTCGAGCAGGGGCGCGTTCCGGCTGGTTTTGGGGAGAGGTACGTGTGCGGCCATGTCCGGCCTCCTTTGGACGTACGTACTCCTAGGATCCGCCCGAGTGCGACAGCGTTCAATCGGTGGGGCGAAAGGGTTGTCCGGGCCGCTCGGCGCAGGTCGGGGCTGGTCGGCCGGGGGGCCGGGCCGACAGGGGCCGGAGCCGGGGCGGCCGGCGGACGTCGCTCAGGCGTGGCCCGCGCCGCGCTCGTCGCGGATCTGTTCGACCACGCGCGCGGCCGTGTTCCGTACCGCCTCGGTCTCCATCAGAAAGTGCCAGTAGTCGGGGTGGCGGCTCTCGAGCCCCGCGACGGCCCGCTCCAGCCGCCCCACGGCGTCGTCCAGCGGCCGTGCGTGCCGGGGATCGGGGGTGTTGCGCCCGGCCATGGCGAGACGCTGCGCGTCCCGGATGGCGAAGCGGGTGCGCTCGATCTCCTGCTGCGGGTCCTTGGCCACGGCGTTGAGCCGCTGCAGCCGGTCGCCGGCGGCCGATACGGCTTCGTCGGTGGTGTTCAGCAGCGCCCGTACCGTACTGAGCAGGGCCGTCGCATCCGTCCACCGCTGCTCGTCGCGCGCCTTCGCCGCCTCCGTGAGTTTCTCCTCGGCCTGGCGGACGCTGACCGCCGCCTGTTCGGGGACGGGCTGCAGATCCTGCCAGCAGGCGGCGGAGAAGCGCCGCCGGAGCTCGCTGAGGACGGGCTCGACGGATCCGGCGCGGTTGGTGAGGGCCTGGGCGCGCGTACGGAGGGAGACGAGGCGTTTGTCGGTCTCGGCGGCGCGCTCGGGCAGCCGCTCGGCCTCGGCCCGTACGGCTTCGGCGTCGCGCAGGACCTGGTCGGCGCGCTGGAGGGTCTCGGCGACGCCGTGCCGGCCGGCGCCCTGATTGAGCATGGTCAGCTCGGGGGCGAGGGCCGCGAGTCGGGCTGCGAGATGATCTGCTCGCAGTCCGGAGCTCCGCACCGAATCGAGAGCATTGCTCGCGGAAAGGAGCGCCTGTCTTGCCCGCTCGACGGCGGGCGCGAGCCGGGCGAGCTGTGTCTCCGCCTTGTCGAGCAGCGGACCGAGCCCCTGACCGAACCGGTCGAGATCGCCCTTGACCCGTACGAGCTCGTCCTTGGCCCGGTCCAGCTCCCCGCGCGCCCGCGTGGCGACCGAGGCTTCCAGATCGTCCCGGTCGAGATCGTGCGCGTCGACGGCGGTGATGTACCGATCGCTCGCCTCGTCGATGCGCTGCCCCAGCGCGGCGAAGTCGTCCACGGCCCGGCGGGCCCCCGGCGAACTGTCGACGGCGCTGATCGTCTCGATCGAGATCCGCAGATCGCGCTGGGCGGTGTCCAGCTCGTAGAAGGCGGCGGCCGCGGCATCCTTCGCGGCCTGCGCGTCGGCCCGATGGCTCTCACTCCGCCCGCCGAACCAGCGCCGCGTCCCCCCGCTGGCGAACGTGCCCGGCAGCGCCACGGCGATCAACGGCAGGGGCAGCAGCACAAGCGCGAGGACGTCCCGGACGGCACTCGCTCGCGCCTGCGCTCTGGCGTGCGGCCGCGCGTGTGTCGCCGTCACATCCCTCTCCCGTGCTGATTCGCCCTGCCCGGTTCATTCTCCCACCAGGTAAGGACGAACACACGGGCCCGTTAGTTCGCGCTTCGCACGGTGACTTTGCCGTTGTCGCTGCGCGCCTTCACGACATGTGAGCTGCTGCTGTCGTTCGGCACGTCGACGTCCACGTCGCCGTTGTCGCTCTTGGCCGTCACGGCGTACGGAGCCCCCGCGCGCGGCAGCTCGATGAGGACCGACCCGTTGTCACTGACGGTCTCGACCCTCTCGGGCACGGCAAGGAGCCCGAGCCGCACGTCCCCGTTCTCCGTGTCGGCACTCACGTTCCTGGCCTTGACGTGCTCGGTGACGACGTCCCCGTTGTCGCTGTCGAGCTGCAACGGCCCGCTGGAGTCCCGTACCGTCACGGAACCGTTGTCGGACCGGATCGTCAGCGCGGTGTCGAATCCACTGGCGGTCACGCTCCCGTTGTCATCCTCAACGGTCACGGCGACGCCGCGGGGCACCTTCACGACGTGCCGCGCCTCGCAGTCACTGGCGACGGCATCGCACTTCACCCGGAGGGTCAGCTTCCCTCCCTCCATCTTCCAGGTGGCCTCGGGCCCGTCCCCGAGGAACACCCACCCCTCGACCTGCCGGGTCACCTGCACGTCCTTCACATCGGCGGGCTGCAGCTCGATGTCGGAGTCGTCACTGTCGATGGTGAGCGCCTTCCCGGCAAACGGAAACGCCCGCTTCTCGACGGGCGCCTCCCCGGCATCGGCACTCCCGCACCCGGTCAGCGAGAGGGCGAGGACTGTCGCGCCCCCGAGCACGACGAGCGCCCGACGGCCGGTACGGCGGGTGCGGAGTGCGTCCATGATGATCGTTCCCCCAGGTCTGGTTCAGGCGGTGTCGCCGATGTGCCCTCACCGTATGAGCGGGGAGGGGTCTGGAACGATCCGGGCGACCACCGTGTGCGGGGTGGGGGTAGCCCCAGTAGCGGCCCGGTCACGGGGAACGGGTTTGCGGGGCGGCCCCATCTGCCATGTACGCTGTTGCCTCATCCACGGGTGCGTAGCTCAGGGGTAGAGCGCTGCTCTTACAAAGCAGATGTCGGCGGTTCGAAACCGTCCGCGCCCACCAGTGCAAAGGCCCCGACCGATCATGGTCGGGGCCTTTTCCGGCCGGGATCGAGCACTCTACGGCGAGGGCAGGGCGAGCACGCCGGTACGTGGCGTCATCGGTCGACGGCCGAACTGCCGTTCGTGCGGCGTGCTGGAGGTGTCCGGCCGTACAACCTCACGCCGGCTGCCGCCGCAGCGTGTCCGTCGCCGAACCGGTGCGCTGCATCCGGTGCCAGCGCAGCCTGCTGCCCAGCAGTGCCGTAACGACCGACTGCACCACCACCAGGTACATCAGCTGCCGGTAGACGAAAATCTGCAGCGGCAGCGTCCACAGCGGTTCGAACTGCTCCTTGTCGAGGCGGAGCGCGTAGAGGGCGCTGAACACCTGCACGGCCGTGAAGCCGAGCCACACAGCCCCGGCTTGGGCGGCGCTGTGGAACAGCAGCCCGTACACAGCGAACACGTCGACGAGCGGCGCGAGCAACGGCAACAGCGTCTGAAAGACGGCGAGATAGGTCAGTCCGCGGCGGCCGAACTTGCCTGCCGACCCCTTCTCGAAAAGCGACCTGCGGTGCTTCCACATCGCTTGGAGGGTGCCATAGCACCAGCGGTATCGCTGCTTCCAGAGCTGTCGGACGGTGGACGGCGCCTCCGTCCAGGCGATCGCCGACTCCTCGTACACGACCCGCCAGCCCATGCGGCACAGCGCCATCGTCAGATCGGTGTCCTCGGCAAGGGTGTCCTCGCTGACCCCGCCGACGCCCGTGAGCGCCTGCCGACGGAAGGCGCCGATGGCTCCCGGCACGGTCGGCATGCATTCGAGCACGTCGAACATGCGGCGGTCGAGGTTGAAGCCGACGACGTACTCGAGGTGCTGCCAACGGCCGAGTATGCCCTGCCGGTTGCCGACCTTCGTGTTGCCGCTGACCGCGCCGACGCGCGGGTCGGCGAGCGGCTGGATCAGGTTGCGGATCGCCTCCGGCTCGAAGACCGTGTCACCGTCGATCATCACCACGATGTCGAACTGTGCCCAGGCGAGACCGGTGTTGAGAGCAGCCGCCTTGCCCGCGTTGGGCTGGCGCACCACCATCACGCGCGGATCCGCCTGCCTGACCCACTCGGCGATCTCGAAGGTGCGGTCGCTCGATCCGTCGTCGACCACGATGATCTGGATGTACGGGTGCGTGGAAGCGAGCAGCGAGCGCAGGGTCGCCTCGATGCCTGCCTCCTCGTTGTACGCGGGCACGATCACGGTGACCGGGTCGTTGACCGGTGGCAGCCGCTTGCCGCGGCGCCTTTTCCCGCGGGTGCGGCGCACGTGTACGCGGGCGACCGTGAACAGCAGCACGAGGCGCCCCAGGGAGATCACCCCCGCGGCCACCAGCAACCAGGTCATGGAGTCGGCGAAGCTGCGGGACAGGGTCTGCGCCCACAGGACGGATGTGCCCTTCGCCTCGGTGGCGTCGGAGACGGGGTAGTCGGCGCCGTTCATCCGGAGCGCCGCTCCGACCGTCGTGAACCGCACGCCGTGCGGCGCGGACGCCAAGAGTTTCTCGGTGGCGTCGACGGCCTCCTGCGAGCCGGTGAACTGGCGGATCGCACCCCGCTTCGTGCTCCGGTCGGCGGCGTCGGCGGTGACCAGGATGTAGCCGTCGTCGATCGCGCGCCGCCCGGCCGCCCACTGGTCGGCGCACATGGACGCGATGTCCCCGGTGTGCGGCAGCCTCACCAGACGGGTGCCGAGGTCGGCGGCGCCGGCGAGGGTGTTCTGGGTGATGGCGAGTTCGAGCCGCGCGCGGGTCGCAGAGACCTGTGCGAGGTTGGCGTCGGTGTAGGTGTGCGAGCCGATCTCGTGGCCCTCGCCGTGGATCCTGCGCACGAGGTCCGGGTGGGCGGCCACCTGGGTGCCCGACAGGAAGAACGTCGCCTTGGCGTGATGCTTCTTCAGGACGTCGAGAAGTGGCGGAGTCCAGGTGGGATCGGGGCCGCCGTCGTAGGTCAAGGCGACCCTCCCGGCGGGCAGGTGCGCGCTGTGCGCCTTTCCGCCTGCCTCGCTGAGCACGGGGCCGCCCGTGCGTACCGCTGCGGGGGCGGCGGCGGTGCAGTGATGTGCGGGGGTGGCGGTGGGTGTTATCTCGTGCCGACCGTAACCGCTGAACAGCAGCGCGGTGGCGGCGACTGCGAGAGTGAGCAGTAGCAGCAGCCAGTGGGCGCGAGGGTCGCGCCGCAGGGCATGCCGGTTGGTTCTGGCAGGCGGCGCCGACTGCGTTGAGCGGGTCACCGCAGTCGTGCCGAGCGTTTGGTGCGGGAACGGCTGCTGCCGGTGGAGCGGTTCGTTCCGGTGTCGCGCTGTGCCTGACTCACCTAGGCCCCTTGGTCGATCCCTGGCCGCCGGGGTGGTCGCCGGAGTTCCCCTGGCCCGGCGCGCTTGTGGTGGAGGCGGCCGTGGTCGTGGGCGCCTTGGTGGGCAGTTCCGTGGTCTCGCCGCCGGTCTTGGTGGCGCTCACCGAGGGCGAGGGGCTCGGGGCCGCTGACTCCTCGGGCGTGGCGGAAGGGCCGGCGGTGAGCCGGTCGGTCGAGCCGGGCTGGTCCGTGGCCTTCGTCGAGCCCTCCTGCTTCTCGCTCCAGGGCAGCACGCCGCCGGAAGGCACCGGACTGAAGAATCCTGCGATCACGACGGCTATGAAGACAACACAGACCGCCGCGACAGCGAGGGCCGCACGGCGGATCAGCCGACTGCGGCGGCCCGATGCATCGACGAAGACCGAGCCGTCGGCGTGCCCGGCGTCGTCCTGGTCGTCGTCGGTGCGGTAGGCGTATCCGTCGTCTCGATATATGTGGTCGTGCTCTATGCCGTAGGCCCCATGGTCGGTCTCATGGGGGCCGAAGCCCCCCTCGTGGGTGTTGTGGCCGCCACCGTACGCATCGTGACCGTCAGCGTACGTGCCTCGGGGGTGGCCGAAAGCATCGCCGGGCGCAACCCCGTGACCGGTCGCAGCCGACTCCTGCCACCCCTGCCCGGCCGCTGGATCCACGTATCCGTCATACGCCAGGGGGCTGTCGCCGTACCGGTGGGACACGAGCGGCAGGCCCTGGGTGTCGCCACGGTCCTGGTAGGCGCCGTTCCCGGCGTACACGCCATTGGCGCCGTCCGCGAGGTTCGCTTGCTCCGCGTGGTACACGCCATTGGCGCCGCTTGCGCCGTACGCACCGTTGCCGTGTTGAGGCTGCCAGGACATGGGCGCAGAGGATAGAGACTCGGGGGACCTGCGATGCAACGGAGGACGATACCGGCTCAAAGCCCCCCAGCCCCTCCATGACAAAACGGCTGGAAAGCTGCCCTATATCGCCCTATCAGTAGGCCGAGCTCGCGGGTCGATGCGACGGCGATGACTGCGGACAGTGGAACGCCTACGGCGACACGGTGGACTTCTGCCAGACTCCACCCAACGATCGCCCAGCACGTGGCGCTTCACGATCCCGCCCGCGTCCTTCGCGACGTAGAAGCCAAGCGCCGTGTTCTGGCGCGGCACACGCTCGGCCCACCGATCGGCGATCCCGAATTGCCCTGGGACAATCGCAGCGACTGCCATTACGACGGCGAGGACTGGCCATGTCCCGACATCCTGGACGTGGCCCTGCCCTACGCCAGTCACCCGGACTATCGCGAACAGTGGCGGCCGCACCAGATGCGCACAAGGTAGGGCAGGGATCAGCCGTCAACCACGAGTGGCGCTGAGCAGCCGAGCTCCGTGCCAGATCCGTGCCAGATTGAGCGGTCATTCACGGTCGCTCGGAGCGTGTGGCCGTGCAAGTGTCCGCTCAGAGGCGTGGTGTCGCCGTACGTGGGATGACCAGGGGCGCCCCATGGTTGATCGGTGCCAGGCTTACAAAGCAGATGTCGGCGGTTCGAAACCGTCCGCGCCCGCCAGCACAAAGGCCCCCAGCCGATCATGGCTGGGGGCCTTTGACATCCACTTCTGACATCAACCGGGGCTGTCATTCACGACCGGCCGCCGCTTGAGCATCCGGTCCAGGTGGCTCACTGCCTCGCGCTGCGTGTCCTGCACGACGTGCGTGTAGATGTTCATCGTCACGGCGATCTGGCTGTGCCCGAGGATCTCGACGACAGCGCCCCCGTCCACGGGCGAACTTATCCGTGGACGGGGGCGGACAGCAGTGATGTCCACTACCGGTTGGTTCCTTGGGCTGCCTTGCTACCCGTCGTAACCGTTTGATCGCGCGCCGGACGCCCGCCTCCTGATGACGACCAAGGTCACGCCGCCCGCGATGAGCAGCGCTGCCCCGATGCTCGCCAATGGAGCGAAGAGGTCGTTCGAGCCGGTGTTCGCCAGATGATGGGGGCGCTTTGTGGCGTGGGGACCCGTCGTCTCGTGCGGTCCGGTGCCGTGCGGCGCGCCCGGTTGGTGATGGCCGTTGTGGGGACGGCCCGTCGTTCCGGGCGGGCCGGTAGGTCCGGTGGGGCCAGTCGGACCGGGTACTCCGGGCGCGCCGCTCGGTCCGGCAGGGCCGCTCGGTCCGGCGGGTCCACTGGGTCCGGCAGGGCCGCTCGGTCCGGCAGGGCCGCTCGGTCCGGCGGGTCCACTGGGTCCGGCAGGGCCGCTGGGTCCACTAGGACCGGGCGGTCCTGACGGTCCGACGATGCAGCTCGGCCTGGTGATCACGTTGGAGTCGAGCGTCACTGAGCCGTTCCGCGCGAGTAGCCGGCCCTCGATCCTGGCGCTGGTGGTCGCCGTGATCGAGGTCAGCGCCATGATCGTGCCCTCGAAGAACGAACCTGTCCCCAGGGTGGCCGATTCGGCGGTCTGCCAGAAGACGTTGCACGGCTGAGCGCCGTTGATGAGCGAGACGGTGCTGGCGGAACTGGTGATCAGCGTGGACGCGAGCTGGAAGATGAAGACCGCGTTGGGATCACCCTGGGCGTCGAGCGTAAGCGTCCCGCTGAGGCCGATCGGGCCCGTGGCGTTGTAGACGCCCGGGGGCAGGGTCTGACCTACGAGGTCTCCTGCAATGCTCGCGTCCGGGGCCTGCCCCGCTGCGTTGTTGTACGCGGTGGTCAGGTCGAGCTGCGCCTGGGCCGCGGCCGCGTCGCCCGCGTGGGTCGCGCCGCTCACGATTCCAGGTGGGAAGCCCACGATCGCGCTTCCCGGGCTGACGCCCAGATCCCCTTGGAGGACACTTGGGCCGGTGTTGGTAACGGTCTGGCCGCCCAGCACCGCGTAGCTGTCGGCGGTTCCCAGGCCCGGTGCGGTAGCCGCGCGTGCGCTGGTCGCCATCGCCAGGAGTGCGGCCGAGCAGAGCAGGACCAGCCCGAGAACAAACGCGATCGTCGCCGTCAGTCGTTGACGCTGCGGCCTTCGGAAATCGGTGGTACAGGCACTATTGATTGCCATGCACATTGCCTTCCGCTTACTCGGTGTCGTCGCGAACCCAGGCGTACGAACGCAGCGTTGCGCTTCGAGGGTGCATTCGCCGATCAGTTCGAAGGCGACATGGGGGACGAACGGCCACGGAAATCCACGAAGGCAGGTGAGGATGCGGCCGTCCTCGGTGCAAGGACATGGACCAGGCACGCGACCCGGTCCGGCTCAGCACTCACCATGAGATCACCTGGTAGCAGCGCTTCTTGGGAGGCAAACGGGTGGTTTTGCCGGTGGGCGTTGGTCAGCCCCACACGCGTGGGTGTGTCATGCGGGCTGGTGCGCGGCGAAGCTTGCGGAATCCCACGTTTTGAGGTGTCCATGTCGCCATCGCTGACTGCCCCGTCAGGAGCTGAGCCGCGGGTCGGACGTGGCGGCTGGTGACGCCAAATTCGTACCCCCACAACGAAAGCGGGATAGTGCCCATTTGCATGCGCTGAGAAGATGCGCCTGATCCCTTGATCACTCACCTTCGCCGTCTCAGTGCGTGTGCCATGCGCGGGAGTTCCTCGTGTAGCAGGCGGCCGACCAGGGCGCCGCCGAAGACGACGGCGCCGACACCGACCAGCCAGGACTGGATGACCAGGACGGTTCCGACGGGGCCGTAGGTGATGGTGTTGGATGCGATCAGCGGCGAGAAGACGAGCCGGGAGAAGACCCTCAGGCCGAGCAGCCCGATCACGGTGGCGACCGCGCCGGGAAACAGGGCACGCCAGCGGATCCGCCCGCCGAGCAGCAATCGCTGAGACCACCAGAGGAGCAGGAGGGCGCTCAGCGACGCGACGGCCCCACCCGCCAGGGGCTCGCGCCGCAGCGTGGTGGTGGCGGAGACGAAGAGGTATCCGGTGAGGACGCCGAGCCACACCACATGACGCCACCTGGCCCACCAGCGGGCCGGCGGCAGATCCCAGACCTTCTCGTAGCCGGTCTGCACCGCAGCCCCGAAGCTCAGGCCGAACACGGCAAGGGCGGCAACGCCGAAGGCGGTCGTGGTCCGCAGCGCCTGGCCGGGCCGGGTGAACAACTGCTCGACCTCTGTCCTGGAGGCGGTCGACACGCCGAGCCCTTCGCCGAGCCACTGCGCGAACCCCCGCCCGTGCTCGGGATCGGCGGAGGAGACGATGATCAGCAGCGGCACCAGGGTGAGGAGCCCCAGCGCCGCGAAGCCCAGCGCACGCGACCACAGCTCAATCTCGCTGCTCCGCCGCCATCCGCGCCCGACTGGTGAACGGCTGATCACGCGGCGCAGCCGTCCGAACCAGGATGAACGGTCCGCGGCACCAGAAGGCTTCATCGGCATCCCTGTCGACTACCACGGCCGGAGCCCTTACCGAGCGAGGGCGCGACGCAGAGGTTCCCCGATAGCCTGGCAGGACAAGGGGCGGGCTACCGGGGCTCAGCGGGCTGCGCCTGCCCGTGAAGGCGGCTCGCACCAGCCCGGATCAACGGCTCAGGAGGACAGACCATGATCCATGCAGCCGATATCCGTGAGTGGCGCAACCGCAACGTCGTCGACCCGAAGGGCCACAAGATCGGCGCGCTCGAAGCGATCTACGTGGACACCACCACCGACGAACCGGCCATGGCCACGGTCCGCACTGGACTGCCCACCCGCCACCAACTGGCCTTCGTGCCCCTCGACGAGGCCATCCTGGGGCCGGACTATGTCAAGGTCTCCTACGCCAAGGCGCTGGTGAAGAAGGCGCCCTCGGTCGGCCTGGACGACATCCTGCCCGCCGGGGCAGAGGAAGCGATCTTCCGGCACTACGACCTGCCGTACCAGTCGGGTGCGGGCGGCGAGAGGCAACTCGCGCGCCGCTGACCGCCCGGAGCTCAGCCAGAAGGAGGTGTTCGCATCATGGCTCTCTTCCTGCTTCTCGTTCTGGTCGCCGTCGTGCTGGGAATCATCGGAGCGGTGGCAGAGGGGCTGGACTATCTGCTGATCATCGGCATCGTGGTTCTCGTGGCTGCTGTGGCCTTCATCGCCGTGCGCTGGTCCCGACGCTCCGGTCGCCGCCCCATCCGATAACGCGGTGTTATCGGGTTGAGCGAACTTGCAAAGCAGATGTCGGCGGTTCGAAACCGTCCGTGCCCACCAGTAGGAAGCACGACAAAGGCCCAGGTCACCGGTAGCGAAGCGGGAGCCTGGGCCTTGATCGTTCGTGTGCCATGCGGGCCGGAGCGAGGCGTCGTGCCACTTGCGTGCCAGATGCGTCCTCGGGCCCCTCAGCGGCAGACTCCGTCGGCCGGACCTTCTTGATCTGTTCATCGACGTGAGCGGCGATCGTATGATCCCGTCCGTTGACCAGGTGCTGATAGATCAGCGCGGCCCCAACCGAGGAGTGCCCCATGCGCTGCATCAGCTCACGCGTCGTTGTGTTGCCCGTGTGCCGGAGGTCGTGACGACTCGACTCGGCGTATAGGTCGAGATGCACAGCAAGCTCAGCCGTCAGCGACGCCGGAAACGCGACGGTACGGACACCAGTCGCACTCGCCCTTCGGCCGAGCCGAAGCACTTCCGGCGACTCGGACGCGGCCGTCCCTGATCAGGGCGACACGCTTGCGGCACACCTAGAGGTCGTGCGCCCATCCGGTCCGCTCGAACCGGCTAAGGGCCGTCGTGAGCTGGAAGGAGCCGGACCCTCAGGTGGAAGCGTGAGGCCGGCCGTGGCGACACTGGAAGCATGAGAGGCCGGACTTCATCGGAAGGTCCACCGCCGCGGACTGCAACCGCGAAACGGGTCGACTACACGGGAGCCGTGTACGGCTCATTGCTTGCCGCCTCGGTGTTGGTCGGCGCCGGATCGCTCGGTTCGTTCCCGCGCTTGGAACTTGTTCTGTTGCTGCTCTGCACTGGTGTGGTGTTTTGGGCCGCGCATGTTTTCGCCCGCCTCTTCGGGGAGAGGATCGCGTACGCGCCAATGAGCGGCCAGGAGATCCGGCGGGTGTGTGTAGCCGAGTGGCCGATCGTCAAGGCAGCGGTCCCACCGGCCGCTGCGGTCGCTGTTAGTCCGCTGCTAGGGCTCGGACCGGAAGGGACCGTGTGGCTGGGCCTCGGCGTCGCGATCGCCGGTCAGGTCGGCTGGGCGGCGATGGCGGCGCTCCGCGCGGGCGCGACCGGCCGTCTGATACTGGCCGCCGGGGCGGTCAACCTGGCCCTCGGCCTCCTCATAGTGGTCCTCAAAGTCGCCCTGAAGCACTGAGTACGCGTGCCGAAATTACCCATCGCGGGTGAGGGCTGCTTCCCGGCTCGCGCCGGGCATTGAAGGGCTCGGCCGACGTGCCAGAGCCGTGCCAGATCGAGCGGTCAAGCACGGTCAGTCCTGGCGTGTGGAGGTGCACGGCCAGCAAGCAGGCGCAGCGTCGCTGTAGATCCGCTGACCTGCGACGTTCGGTTGGAGGGTGGGACCAGACTTACAAAGCAGAAGTCGGCGGTTCGAAGCCGTCCGCGCCCACCAGTAGGAAGCAGGAAAGGCCCAGGTCACCGGTCGCGAAATCGGAGCCTGGGTCTTGTTCGTTACCCAGCCGCGGGGGCGGGGGAGGGGGCGTCGTGCCAGCGTGTGACTGGGCGCTGCGGGCGGTGCGCTGCTGCACCCCTGCGGCTGCCCGGAGGACAACTGCTGCTGGTCTTCACCGGCCTGGCAGTCCTCACCTCCCTAGCCGGCCTCCTGCCCGCCCGCCGCGCCACGAGCACCACCACCCCGATGAACGCGCTGGGCAGCACCGAATGAACCAGAGGCCGAGCAGCCCTTGGGGCCATCACATACGCGGAATCAGCGTCACTTCGACTTCTCCCACCCTGGCCGTCCAGCGCTCTCCCCGTTCTACGGCCGCGCGACCATCGCTGAGCATCTGATCGTGTATGACTCGCGCCGATTCATGCAGGACCGCAGCGTCCCTAGGGGACATGGCTCGTTCCTGAATCCGCTGCACCGACTGATCAAGAGCCTGTACAGCGCCCTCGATGTCGCCCACATCCTCACCCGCCGAGGCGATCGGCGAGACTTCCCAGGACATCCATAGAGCCATGGTCGAAGCATAGGAGCAGGCCAGGGAGTCCGTCGTCGTCACCAGGCCAGACGGGGTCGGCCGGGAAACAGGGGGATCAGCGGTCGCCGGCGGACAGCGCCAATGAGAACGGCCCCTGACCGAGTTACCTGGTGAGGGGCCGATCACCTGAGGTGGGTGCGGGAATTGAACCCATGGTGACATCGCTGCCACGACGGCCCCCAAGCTCGTCGAGCGGTTGTCGCCCAATCAGGCTCCACCGACATCGACGCGTCGCTCCGTCAGTGGCCCGCCTGCTCCCTCCGAAGAGTTCGAGTTCTCCAGCAGGCCATGGCCTCCGCGCCGAAGCCGGCCGCTACGAAAAGGCATCCCAGCCAGAAGAGCGACGTGCTCTGCCGCTCCACGCCGCCGAGCAGCATCGCCACTATGCCGAGGTTGGGAAGAATCACCGAGCCGGCCGTCCACCACCGGCCCTGACGAGCGTGGACAACCGCGGAGGCCAACCCGAGCACGAAGACCAGCGTCATCACTGCCATTGCTATCCGCATGACGGCAGTCTGCCGCGTCCGTCAGCGCCGGGTGAGGGTGGAGGGCGCGCCGGCGGACTGGGCACCTTCGTCGCCCAGGCCCAGAGTGTCGCGGCCGGTCATCGTGACGACGTAGATATTGCCCGTGGGGCAGGAGACGGAGACCGATTGGTCGGTGGGGTGGCTGGTGACCGCCTCGAAGACCATCGATGTCCGGCGTACCTCCCGCAGTTCCAGGGCCTCGGTGCAGCCCAGCTCACGGCCGCTGCCCACCTCGGTCACCCTGCTGACCTGCTTGCCCGCCAGTTCACCCCGCAGCGCCGGGTGGAGGGTCAGGGTGACGGCGAACTGGCCGGTCCGCGCCTGGGTGACGCCGTCGGCGGTGGGGGTGCCCGGGCCGGTGCCGACCCATGTACCGGCCCAGGTCGCGGGAAGAGAAGCGACGGTGGGCGACGGCGAAGGCGTCCCGCCGGATGCCTCATCGCCGGAGAAATGCTGCACGAGGAGCGTGCCCGCCGTGGCGATCAGGGCCGCGGTAACGGTCCCTGCGACAACCCAGGCGGTACGGCGGGACAGCCGCCGTCGCAACGAAGCGGCAGCCGGCGGGGCGGTGGCGCCTGCGCCGTCAGAAGCCGGGCCGTCCGCAGCCTCAGGTGACACGGGCGCAACAGGCGGCGGTTGCGCTGCTGCGGAGACCAACGCCTGCGCCTCCTCCTCCCGCACGGCGAGATCCCTCGCCAGCGCATCAGGCAGCAGCTGCGGCCAGGTACCGGTCCGGCCGCCCAGGCGTTCCAGCAGCGCGCCGATGGCGCCGACCGTAGGCCGCTGCTGCGGGTTCTTGGCCAGGCAGGACCGCAGCAGCGAGACCAGGGCGGCCGGAACCCCGTCGAGGTTCGGCTCCTCGTGCACGATGCGGTACAGCAACACCGCCGCCGAGACCTCCTCGTCCCGGTGGGAAAAGGGGCCCAGTCCGGTCGCCGCGTACACCAGCACCGCGGCCAGGGAGAAGACATCACCCGGCGCACCCGATCCCCCGGCACTCGCCTGCTCCGGCGCCAGATAACCCGGAGAACCGATCACGCCGCCGGTCCTCGTGTGACGCGAGTCCTCCATCGCGCGCGCGATCCCGAAGTCGATGAGCAAAGGACTGCGGCGGCCCAACAGCACATTGGACGGCTTGACATCCCGGTGGGCCAGCCCCGCCCCGTGTACTGCCCCGAGCGCCCCGCACAGCTCGGCCGCCAGAGCCAGTACGGACCGCTCGGGCAACCGGCCGTACCGCTGCACCCACTCCGCCAACGAAGGCGCGGCCACGTACTCCGTGGCGAGCCACTGCGGGCGCTGCCCCACAGGGCTGTAGTCCACCACCGCGGTGGTCCAAGGGGAGCGCACCCGGTCGCTGTTACGGATTTCCCGCGCGAACCGCTCCTCGAACCCCGGCTCCCGCCCGAACTCGGCACGCACCGTCTTCAACGCCAGCGGCCGCCCCGACACCGTCCGGGACAGATACACCCGCCCCATGCCGCCCTCACCGAGCCGCGCCAGCAGTGGATAACCACCAATAGCCCCCGGATCGGACCCGTCCAGCAACTCCACGCCCCCGCCGCCCCCTCACACCTGCACACTGCCAACCAGGTTCCGCCCCCGGACCGGCCCGACCAGGCGCCGCATCCATAACGTCCGCACCAAGCATCACCTGCCACACCCACAACCGACCACCCAGGCCACGACTTCCGGCGCTCGAGAACCCGTCACCGGCCGAGAGATGGACGGCCGGCGAGCGGTCCAAGGCCGAGCCGACCGACGGCGGTGCGGCTTTCCTCGTCCCCAGGTCCCGCACGCTGTCAGCAGCGACGGGTCTGGTACGGCACGGGGGCGGGGTACGGTTCGGGCGGTGTCGGGCACCGGCTCACCGCGACGAGGAAGGTCAGCACGATTCCGCCTGCCACGACGAAGAGTGTGGTGCTGATCCCGTCGGCGGTGGCGACTCGAAGCTGTTCACCGGAGAGGCCGTCGAGGCCCGCAGTCGCCACCAGGACGAGGATGGCGAGGCCGACAGCCGCGCCCGCGCCTGAGCCTGTGGAGGCAATGCCGGAGGCGGTGCCTTGTTGTCGGTCGGGGACTCCGGTGGCGGCGGCGATGAACATGGTCGTGAAGACCACCCCGTCGCCGATGCTGAGCGCCACGAGGCCGGGGACGAGTTCGACGTATGTGCCGTTCGGCGAGATCGCGAGGCCGAGTGCGAGCGCACCGAGCGCACCGACGGCGAGGGCCGCGGCCAGCGTGCGCCTGAGACCGAACCGCGTCACGAACTGGCCTGCGGTTGTGGAACCGGCCACCACCACTGCCGTGGGGATGAGGAAGCCGGCGCCGGTCTGCAGAGCGTCGTAGCCCAGAACCTCCTGGAAGTAGAGGGACAGGAAGTAGAGCACGGAGCCGAAGGTCGCCATGAACATGAACGCGATGACGACGCCGGTGATCAGGTTGGGGTTGGAGAGCAGCTGGGGTGGCATGAGCGGGTCGTCGCTGTGCCGCTCGATGATGAAGAAAGCCCCGATCAGCAGCAGGCCCGCCACTGCGCTGACCAGGATGCCCGGCGAAAGCCAGCCCAGTCCGGGGCCTTGCACGAGGGCGAAAACGATGAGTGTGACGCCGACAGTGACGCTGAGCGCACCGGGGAGGTCGAACGTGCGGCCCTTTTCGCGTTCACCGTCCCGGGGGATCAATACGAAGGCAAGCAGCAGCGCGGGGCCGGCCAGGGCGACGTTGACGAGGAAGACCGCTTCCCAGCCGAACGCCTGCGTCAGAAGTCCGCCGAGCAGCACACCGATGACGAGTCCTGCCGCGCCCGACCCTCCCCAGATTCCCAATGCGCGGTTGCGGGCGCGGCCTTCGGCGAAGGTGGTGTTGATGAGTGCCAGGGTGGTGGGGAAGACGAGGGCTCCGCCGAGACCTTGCACTGCGCGGGCGGCGAGGAGCATTCCGGGCCCGGTCGCGAGTCCTCCCGCGAGCGCTGACCCGGCATAGAGCGCGAGGCCGGTGGCCAGGATGCGGCGTCGTCCGAGCAGGTCGGCGGCACGCCCGCCGAACAGCAGGAAGCCGGCCGAGGCTACTGCGTAGGCGCTGATGACCGACTGGAGCGTCCGCGCGGAATAGCCGAGGTCGCGTGCGATGTCGGGGAGTGCCACGACCACGATGTACTGGTCGAGCGAAACGATCAGCATGGCGAAGGACAGGAGCGCCAGCATCGCTGTCTCACGGTTCCAACCGAGGCTTCCGGGCGCTGATGATGTCTCTATGGGGCCCACGACAGCACTCCTGATGATCGGCCAAGTCTGCGCTTACGGCCTGCCGGGAAAGTCCGTCTGATTCGGGGTGGGCGGGCAGGAGGGCGGGCCTCGCCGAGAATGGACGGTTGCCAAGACCCTATACAGCTAGCCCTCGCCAATCCCGTCAACGACCCACGTTCGTCGGACGGCGCACTGACGACGGATCACATGCATCGGGTACGGCCACACGGCTCTGGACAATCCGAGCAGCTGTGTCGGCCGGCATGCGGTCCGCTACTTCCTCAGCGGTGTACTCCCGCCTCGCGGTGCCACATGCGAACAGGACACCCCGCCCTTCACGGAGCCGAGCGCGCGCTCTGCCTCTTCCGGGGGAAGCTGACCGGCACGCATGTGTTGCCGGGCCGTCGGCTCGATCGTGCCGAAGGTGGAGCGCCGGACTCGGCATCCCGGTTTCAAGCGGTATCCGGACCGTCTGGACCGCGACCATTGGAGCCCCTTGACGCGGTCATCGTGACTCCACCGACCTTGATCTTTCTCTGCTTGCCGAGCCGGTCTTCTGCTAGGAAGCAGTCATGGAAGCAGCACTGGTCGGACTTGCAGGCACAACGGTGGGGGCTGTAACTGGCTTTGCGGGCGCGTGGCTTGCTCAGCGCGGCCAGGTACGCATCCAGCAGGAGCAACGAGCACACGCAGAACAGGTGCGCTGGCTGGATGACAAGAAGGGCCTGTACAGGGACCTTTTGATCAGGCTCTACGGCTGGCACGACTCCCTTGCCTCCATCGTGAAGGGCGAGGACGACGGGAAGCTGTCCGAGAACCGGTCGGCCGCTTATAAGTGGATCGTCGAGGCGTCCCTGATATCCGGCGACGAGGTTCGTTCTGCTGTGAGTGAGGTGCATCGTGCCCTGCTTCGCGGCCAGGCCGTGATCTCTGAGAGCACCTCAACGACGGACGAATGGCCGCTCCAGGGCGTGGAGGATGGCCTTTCAGCGCTGGAAGACGCGCTCCGGGCCGAACTGGCTATGCCTGGGCGGGTGGGTTCGCGAACCCGGCTGGGCCGAGGCTGACGGTCAAGGGCGTGCACAACCGCGCCGGACAGTCGGATCCACGGGGGAGCCGTTTCGAGAGCGATGAGTTCCGGTCGTCGCTGCGGTCCCCACTGTGTACGTACTCGAAGAACCCCGCCCACGGGCGGCATCCTGGAGGGCGGAGCCGTGGTTGACGATGCGACGCAGATCCGGACATTGATCGAACGCTGGGCGCAGGCGGTGCACGCCGGTGATATGGACGGTGTTCTCGCTGATCACGCCGAGGACATCGTGATGTTCGATGTGCCGCCGCCGAGTGACGGGGTGCGGGGCATCGGCCCCTACCGGGAGACCTGGCCGCCCTTCTTCACGTGGCAGCGGAAGGGCGCCTCCTTCGAGATCGTCTCGCTTGAGGTCACGGCGGGCGACGACGTCGCATTCGCGTACGCGTTGCTGCGCTGCGGCACTCCCCAGGAGTTGCAGGAGGACCCCGAGAACCGCCTGCGCCTGACGGTCGGGCTACGTAAGGAACGCGGAAGGTGGGTCGTGGCGCACGAACACCATTCGTTCCCGTCCAAAGACTGACGGAAACGGCCGCCGAACGGAACAGTCCTGGCCTTTTCCCTCGGCGTGGGCAGCGTCTTCCTCGCGACAGCCGTCATGTTCGGCCCCGGATGAGAATCGGCACACCGGCTCTGCACGAACCGGTTCGGGGATCTCGTTGCGCTTGAGCACGCCAAGGGCCCGTTGACAGTGGCCAGTTGACGCGCTCCACGGCGGCCGGTGACCGCGGGGGATTTCGTAGGGTGTCCGAGGTGAGACGACACATAGATTTCGAGCGCCTGCACAACTTCCGCGACCTGGGCGGCTATCGCACCCACAACGGCCACACCGTGCGATGGGGCCGCCTGTACCGGTCCGACTCGCTCTCCAAGCTCCAGGGAGCCGACTGGGACCGCTTCCTTTCCCTGGGCGTGCGCACAGTGATCGATCTGCGCTACCCGTGGGAGATCGAGGCCAAGGGCCGGGTATCCGAAGCCGACGGGATGACCTATGCCAACCTCAGTGTGGAGCATCGCCCGTACGACCAGGCGGAGATCGACCCCGGCCTCGACCCCTGGCGCTTCCTCGCCGACCGGTACGCGGAGGTCGCCCTCGACGGCGCCGAGGAACTTCGGCAGGCGCTTGAACTCATTGCCGCCGAGAGCGCCCCGCAGGTCTTCCACTGTGCCTCGGGCAAAGACCGCACCGGGCTGCTGGCCGGCCTGGTGCTCTCGCTCCTGGGCGTGGACGAGGACGACATCGCCGCGGACTTCGCACTCACCGAGCTGGCCACGGACCGCCTGATCTCGGACTGGGAGGCGGCCAACCCGACCCGGACACTGAAGTGGCCCGGCTACGGGCGAGCACCGGAAGAGATCATGCGGCTGTTCCTGGCCGACCTTGCAGCCACGTACGGCTCGGTGCACGAGTACGCGGTCAAGCAGCTCGGCGTCGACGAGCCCTTGATCTCCCGACTGCGCGCGCGGCTGCTGGACTGAGCCTCGCGATCCTGTTCCGACGGCGGCGGCAACAGCTGGGTGACCGTGTGGGAGCCGGTCCTGAAGTTTCAACTGCGCCGCCGGGTAGCAGAGTTGAACGGAACCGCCGCCACGAGAGTGTCTACCTCTTCCGGAATGTTCCGGCGCTGCCATTCCTCTAGCATCGGTCCCTTCTGCAGGCGCCGAGAGCTGGAGTGATCTGGACGTGACCCGACCGCGCGTGGGTGTGGCCGTACTGACCATGGGAACCCGGCCCGCCGAACTGCGGGCCCTCCTCGATTCGGTGACCAAGCAGGACGAACCCGCTGCCCGTGTCGTCGTGACGCCTCCAGCGCCCCGCCCGCGTCCCCGCCCCGCCCTCAGGCCATCGTCCGCAGGTGCTCGTCGAGGCGTTCGTACGTCTCGACCACTCCCGCCTCCATGCCCATGGCAATGGCTCCGGCGAGGGTCTCCGCCGAGGGCCAGACCGAGGTGCTGGTCAGGGTCGTCCGGCCGTCTTTCTCCTCGAAGGTGAGGGTGGTCAGGACCGCGGGGCCCGGCATCTGTTCGAAGATTTCCGTGTAGACGATGCGCTCCGGCGGCACGATCTCCTTGTACTCACCCGAGAACACGACGGCGTTTCCGTCGGGTCCCGTCTGGCCCCAGCGCCACGCGCCGCCCGGGCGGAAGTCGATCTCGCAGACGGACGTCGTCAGCGAGCGCAGGCCGTACCACTGGCGAACGTGCTCGGGCTTGGTCCAAGCCTCGAAGACGAGGCTGCGCGGGGCGTCGAAGACGCGCGTGATGACGAGCTCTCGGTCCGACGGGGTGGTCAGCGTCGTCGGGTGCTCACTGGCTTTCGATGTCATTGTTCCGCTGCCTTTCCTGAAGATCGATCAGGTACTCGTCGAGCTGGCCGAAACTCTCCTCCCAGAAGCTGCGATAGCGCTCCAACCACGCGGTGACGTCTTTGAGCGGGCCGGCCCGCAGTTGGCAGGGCCGGTACTGGGCGTCACGGCCCCTCGTGATCAGGCCGGCGCGTTCGAGCACCTTCAGGTGCTTGGAGATGGCCTGCAGGCTGATGTCGAACGGCTCGGCCAGCTCGTTCACCGTCGCCGCGCCGTCGGCGAGGCGCGCCAGGATGGCTCGGCGGGTCGGGTCGGCGAGGGCTCCGAAGGTGGTGCTGAGCGGGTCGTCTGGCATCTGTAATCAACCATCTAGTTGTTTAACCGATAGGTTGAGCATGCCCCTCGGGCCACGCGCTGTCAAGCCTCGGGAGGGCGTGGTGGACGCAGGGGTTGACGCGGTCATGCAAAGGGATCACATTTGACCGCGACCACGTAAGGAAACTTTCCTAACAGAGAGGCCCACCCCCATGCGTACTCGTGCGTTAGCGATCGCCGCCGCTTCCGGCGCCGCTCTCCTCGCCACCGCCGCCCTGCCCGCGACCGCCAACACCCACCAAGCCTCGGCCGGTTCGGGGACCCTCGGCACCCGAGAGGGCTCGGTCAGCGCGGCCGACCTGCTGGCCAAGGTCAAGAGCTGTTCGCAGATATCCAACGGCAAGTACAAGTCGGACACCGAGACGTCCGCGAACATCCCGGTCTGCGGGAAGAACGGCGCGGTGTTCTGGAAGGCGGACATGGACATCGACTGCGACGGCCAGGTCACCAGCAAGTGCAACGCCGACACCGACCCCTGGTTCCAGGACGACACCGCGTTCCACCAGTCCAACGGCAAGCCCCTCAACGCCGAGAAGCTGCCGTACGTCGTGGTGCCGAGCAGCAGCGGCATCTGGAACTACGCCGGCGCCGGGATCAAGGGCGGCGGTGTCGTCGCCGTCATCTACAACAACAAGGTCGAGTACGCCGTCGTCGGCGACACCGGCCCCAACAAGATCATCGGCGAGGCCTCGTACGCCACGGCCAAGGCGTTGGGTATCGACCCGGACCCCGAGACCGGCGGTGCGGAGTCCGGAGTCACGTACATCCTGTTCAAGAACTCCAAGGTCTCGCCCATCGAGAGCCACAGCGCCGCGGTGAGCCTCGGCGATTCCCTCGCCAAGAAGTTCCTGCAGGAGAACTAGGGCCTGTGTGACGTCGTGATCAATCAGTTGCCTTCAGCAGGTCGTTGATCCAGATCATGGAGGCGCGGAGGTGGAGGCCGGCGAGGTAGCTCTCGGGTGTCTTGTCGTATCGAGTTGCGATGCCCCGCCAGGCTTTCAGCTTGTTGATCAGGCGCTCGACGGTGTTCCGCCCCTTGTAGAGTTCGGCGTCGTGGCGTGTGGGCCGGCCGCCCCGGCTGCCTTTCTTCTTTCGGTTGGCGGCCTGGTCCTTCTTCTCCGGGATGACTGCCTTGATGTTGCGTTTCCGCAGGTAAGCGCGGTTGGCGCGGGATGAGTAGGCCTTGTCCGCGGCGACAGCGTCAGGCCGGGTCCGGGGACGGCCGACCGGTAGACGGACCCGCACCTTCTGCAGCACGGGGACGAACTGCGGGCTGTCGGCGGCCTGTCCTGCGGTCAGGACGAACGACAACGGACGGCACTTGGGGTCAGCGGCGAGATGAACCTTGCTGGTCAACCCGCCACGGGACCTGCCGAGCAGGGCTTCCTTCAAGCGGAGCTTGCGCCGTCGCCTGATGTGCCGCCGCTCGTCCTGGCCGGGGGCGTCCCTTCCGTCCTGTCCGTTCTGTTCCGGCGGGCCGCCCCCTTTTGCCGGGGCCGTTCCTGGTCAGCGGCGGCTTCCTCGAGGGCCTCCATGACCTCCTTGCCGATGCACATCCCGGCGGCGTCGTGGTGGGCGCGGGCGGTGGTGGAGTCCACGCTGACCAGGGACAAGTCCGTCTGCCCCTGGCGGGCGGCTTCAGCGATCACGCCTTCCAGCAGCGCGGTGAAGACGCCGGCGTCCCTCCAGACCCGGAAGCGGCCGTAGACCGTCGGCCACGGGCCGAACTCGCCCGGCATCTCCCGCCACTGACTGCTGGTGCGGAACCGCCAGATCACCCCCTCGAACTGCTCACGCAGCCGCTCGGGGTACGGGCCGTACTCGCCTATCGGCAGGAACGGCTCGATCAACTTCCACTGCTCGTCGGTGAGTTGCCTGCGCGTCACGATCGTCTTCCTACCGGATCCGGCTTCCAAACGAATCCGGATCGGCAAGATTGATCACGACGTCACACACGCCCTAGGACAAGCAGCGGTTCCCTGCGGGCCGGTACGCCTCAAAGCCGGGCCCGGACCGGGGAGTTCACCTCCGCGACGGGCGTCGGGCTTCGTACGGTCGCCGTCCTGCTGGTCGTCGCGACCGTCGCCGCCGTGATCGGCTGCCGCGGGTCCGGCCCGGGTCGTACCGTGACAGCCGACGAGGCCGACCCGAGGTCTTGAACTGCCGGACGCGGCAGGCGGCGTGGCGTATGTTGCCGGCGACGCGCGGAACGTACAGCGGATCAACGTACAGCGGATCACTGGGGAGGACGCATGACCGCCCAAGCCGGCGTGCAGGGGACCGTGGCCGAAGGCTTCGAGGCCGTGCGGGAGGAATTCGCAGCCGTATTCGACGAGGGGATCACCACGTCCGGAGTGCAGCTCGCGGCCTGTGTCGACGGGCGGCAGGTCGTCGACCTGTGGGCCGGGGAGGGCATGGAGTGCGACTCGCTCACCGCCGTCTACTCCGTCACCAAGGGCGCGGCGCATCTGATCGTGGCGCTGCTGGTGCAGGAGGGGACGCTGGAGCTGGACCGCGAAGTCGCCCACTACTGGCCGGAGTTCGCGGCCGAGGGCAAGGGTGCACTCACCCTGCGGCAGCTGCTCACGCACCAGTCCGGGGTGATCGGCGCGGACGGCGGCCTCAGCAAGGCGGAGCTCGCAGATGACCGGCTGATCGCCGAACGGCTGGCGGGTCAGCGCCCGTTCTGGGAGCCCGGCACGGCGTACGGCTATCACGCCCTGGTGATCGCCGCCCTCACCGGCGAGGTGGTGCGCCGGGTCACCGGGCAGTCGATCCAGGAGCTCTTCGAGGAGCGGATCAGGGTTCCGTACGGTCTCGACTTCTACCTCGGCCTGCCCGAACCGCTCGAGGCGCGCTGGCTCGACGTCCAGCCGATGGAGCCCACACGCGAGCAGCTCGCCGATCTCGTGGCCAACGCGCCGGCGCGCGACAGCCTGATGGGCATCGCCTTCAACGCCCACGCCAAGCCGCCGACCGACCTGGTGCGCTTTGCCAACAGGCGTGACGCACGCGCACTGGGCCAGGCGTCGGGGGGCGGGGTCGGGAGCGCGCGCGGTGTCGCGGGGATGTACGCGGCTGCCATCAGCGAGACCGGCGGCCGGGCACCCCTGCTGAAGCCGGACACGATCGCGGAGTTCGGCCGCCTCCACACCGTGGGCACGGACGTGGTCACCGGCGACGTGGACCACTTCGGTCTCGGCTTCGAGGCGATGGGCGTGCGGTATCCGTTCCTCGGCCCGGAGGCCTTCGGCCACAGTGGCGCGGCGGGCGGGATGGGCTTCGCCGACCCGGCATCCGGCGTCGCGTACGGCTATGTGCGCCGGCGCTTCGCCTACCCGCCGGGTGGTGGAGCCGCGGAGAACGACCGTCTGGCGCAGGCGGTGGTGCGGGCGGCGGCAGGGGTCTGACCAGCCCAGAGACGCTTTCGCGGACGACTGTCACACCCGCGAGGCACACTGAAGACATGTGCCGCAGTATCAAGACTCTCCGCCCGCCCGTCCTCCCGGAAGAGGCCACGGAGGAGGACATCCGTGCCGCCTCCTTGCAGTACGTACGCAAGGTGTCCGGCTTCCGTGCCCCCGCCGCGCACAATCGCGAGGTCTTCGAGCAGGCCGTCGACGAGATAGCCGAGGCGACCCGCAAGCTGCTCGAAGGGCTTGAGGTGCGCGGTTCCGGTGGCAGCCGGACAGGGACTAAGGGGCAGGCTCCGGAGCCGGTTCCCGCTTCGGACGCCGCATGACGTAGGACGCCAGCGCGCCCGCCGCGAACAGCGCCAGTACGGACACGGCCGCGCCGACCCAGGTCGCGCCCAGCCACTGGCCGCCGAAGTAGCCGAGGCCGACGCTGTAGCCCGCCCAGGCCACGCCCGCGAGGGCGGACCAGGGCAGGAAATCCCTGGCCTTGCGGTGGGCCGCGCCCGCGCCCAGCGAGACGACGGAGCGTCCGGCCGGGGCGAAGCGTGCGATGACGACGAGGGCCCCGCCGCCGCGGCTGAGAGCCCAGCCAAGACGTTCCTGCGCGCTGGTCAGCTTGCGGGAGCGGGCGATGGCACGGTCCAGCCGGTCGCCGCCGCGCCAGGCGAGACGGTATGCGACGAGGTCTCCGAGTACGGAAGCGGTGGCCGCGCACAGGACGAGGGCGAGGAGCGAGGGCACTTCGTGCGGGACCTGCCCGGCCGCGCTCTGGACGGAGCCGCCTGCCGTGGTGGTCGAGCCCGCGGCGGCCGCGGTCGCGGCCGTGATCACCAGGACTCCGCTGGGGAGCACGGGCAGGAAGACATCGAGAAGTACGGACAGCGCCACGACGGCGTAGATCCATGGGCTGCCGGTCAGCGACCCCATACTCTCGAGCACCCGAACTCCCCGGTTTCGTGAAAAGGCCGCGACGTCGCAGGGGAGCGGCAGGGGCGGCAAGTACAGCTGTACAGCGTACGCCTGGGGTTCGGCTCGAGGATCGCCAGGGTGGGGATGTAGTGATCGTCACGTGTCGGGCAAAACGGAACGCCCGGATCCGCCCCAAGGGGCCCCGGGCGCTCCGGAATTCGGCGTGGCTGGAGGACCTAGACCGCGACCGGGGCGGACTGCTCCTTGCGCTCCTCGTCCGCCGCCCGGCTCCCGCCGCGCGCGAACAGCCGGTCCAGCGCCAGCGCGCCGGGGCCGGTGAAGACCAGCAGCAGGAAGGCCCAGCAGAACATCGCGGCTCCCTCGCCGCTGTTCTGGATCGGGAACAGGCCCTTGGGCTGGTGGACGTTGAAGTACGCGTACGCCATCGAGCCCGAGGCGATGAACGCGGCGCTGCGGGTGCCGAGGCCGAGCAGCACCAGCGCGCCGCCGACCAGTTCGATCACCGCGGCGTACCAGTCGGGCCAGGTGCCGGCCGGGACGGTGGTGCCGCCGAGTGCGCCGAAGAGCGAGCGGGCGCCGTGGCAGGTGAAGAGCAGTCCTACGACGATGCGGAACAGGCTGAGCACGTACGGCTGGGCCTTGTTCAGACGGGTGGACAGCGAGGGCGGTGCCATGGGGGCTCCTTCGGTCTGGGGACGTGAACCGACGAGGGGGGCCCTAGGTTAGGCAGACCTAATCAATGCTTGCAAGTTCAACTTTTGACCGGATGCCGATTTCCGCCAGAGATTCCGCTTCGCTGCCCGTCCCGCTGTCTGTTTCGCACTCCCGCGGCCCTCGGAGCGTGCGCAGCGCGGCGCGGGCCACCGCGTCCGCGTCCGAGAGCGTCACCGAGTCGACGCCAGGCCTGGCCCCGGCCGCGGTCACCCAGTGCACGCCCTCGGTGGGCACGCCGATCGCGAAACGCCGGGGGTGCGGACGGCCCTGACGGTTGATCAGACGGTACGGGCGCTGCGTTACGTCCAGCCCTCCGGTTTCGTAACCGTCGATCGCGTGCGGGCGGCACTGCCCCGTCTTCATCAGCCGGCCAAGCAGCTCGTCGCAGGTCCGTCGCAGATCCGGCTCCGGCAGCCGCGCCTCGATGAGCGTCGTCGCCGTGACGAGCGATCCGGGCACGTCGGGCGACTCGGCGGTGAAGACCCCGTCCGCCGTTCCGAAACACGTGCGCGGGCCGACCACGTCCAGCACGCCCGCCTCGATCAGAGCCGTCATCTCCTCGATCCGGCGGCGCGGCGGGCCGATGGACAGGAAGGCGTTGAGCGGGGTGTACCAGCGGTCCAGGTGGTCGCGCCGGGACGTGCCGGACAGCCCTGCGTGGTCCACGATCAGCCGCAGTTCGTTGCGGAGATCGCGCAGTACGTCGAGCGCGGCCTTCAGCGGGCCTGCCACATTGCCGAGCGCGGCCTGGGCGGCGTCCTGGCGCAGATGCGCGAGAAGCCAGCTGCGGTGCTCGACGGGGGTGTTGAAACTCTGGCCGTCGTACGGGCGTGAAATACGGTCCCAGGACCAGCGGTCCGCGCGCGCGATCCCGAACTCGTCCAGTACGGCGGTCTCCTGGGGGCTGCCGTGCGGGGCGTCGAGATAGCGGGAGCGGAAGCCGCGGGGCACGAGGCCGTCGGGGCCCGCGAGCAGCGCTTCGTAGTGGACCGTCTCCACCTCCTTGGCGACCAGCGGCCATATCTCGGTGAGGAACTCCGGCGGATCGCCCTCGTCAGCGCGCTTGCGGAAGACCGTGATCACGTCCGGGGTGAGCAGGAGGGGTTCGTGCCGGCCCGACGCGCCCTTGGCGTTGTCGCCGCGTGCCTGGTACGGGACGCCCCGCCGCGATCCCGCGTGCATGCGCGGCTCGCGGCCGGAGGGACGGTAGACGAGCGTGCCCCTGCCGTCGCGTACGAAAGTCCCGCCGCGGCCGGTCGTCAACAGGGCCATGTGGTCGAAGAAGTTGAGGCCGAGGCCCCGCAGCAGGACCGATTCGCCCGGGGCTACGGCGGAGAGGTCGAGGTCGGCGGGGTTGGCGGGCTCGTAGTAGCGCATGCGCGGGTGGCGGGAGGCGTACTCGGCGATATGTGCCTGGGCCTGGCGGGAGACCACGGGCAGATGCCCCTGGGCGAGGATCACCGCGGACAGCCCGGTGAGGGTGGTGTCGTCGTCGAGTGTGAGGGTCTGCCGCGGCGCGGCCGTACGCCGAACCTCGCCCCCGTCATCGGCGCGAGCGGCCTCGTGCACGGCGTCGACCCCGGCCACGTCGCGCGCCGCATCGTCCCGGTCGTCCTCAAGCCGTATCGCCCGCGCCCGGTGGACCCGGACCGTCACCGTGCCCGGGGCGGCGTCCGCCGTCCTGCGGAACGCCCACTCCAGATAGCGCCCATAACAGGCTCGCGTCGGATAGTCGTCCGGGCCCAACTGCTCGTCCGTGTGCGCCGACGCCCACTCGTACAGGCTCGGACCGGGTCGTATCGGACCTTCGCAGACAACGCTGTCATCCGTGAACAGAGTGACCTGCGAGGCCACCGTGTTCATCAGCAGCTCCGCCGGCTGGTCGGTGCGCCACACACGGCCCGGGCCCGGCATTGCGGGGTCGACCAGGTGGACCGTCAGCGGCGTTCTTGGGGTCAGCTCGGGCACCGAGGCGCAGAGCCGCTCCAGGACGGAGGTGCCGCGCGGGCCCGCCCCGACGACTGCGATGGCGCGGGCGCCGGAGGGGGGAACTGCGGGCCATGCGGCGTCGCGTACGTCGGACAAAACGGGAACTCCCGGTGCAAGTGGGGTGCTTGGAAGCGGAGTGTCCGGCTCATCATGCCGGGGCCGCGCCGGGAGTCGAACCCCTGGGACCGAGGATCACCCTCCGCTGTGGGAAGGATCACGGTGCGCGGTCAGCTCACGCTCCTCCGCCGTGACCAGCCGCGCACCACCGCCCGGACCCATGCCCTGACCGGCTCCCACCGCCCGCGCCTGATCGAGCCGAAGATCCGCCGAGCGCCCGCGCAGTGTCAGCGTCATCAGCTGATTGCCGAACCAGGGACCGCCCGTTCGCCCCCAGTCGACGCTCGGCCTGCCCGCTCTGCCGTGCCGGGCCAGGGCATGACCGAGCCGCCGTCCCGTCCGGCTCCAGCCGAAGCGGAAGCCGATCTGTACGGAGCGGGGGATGGAGTTGTGCACGGGCGAGCAGGTCAGTTGCAGCACCCGGGCGTCGGGCGCCTCGGCGGGCCACTCGGGTTCGGCGACATACGCATGGTGCACGTCGCCCGACAGCACGCACACCGTCGCCGGTGCGTCCGAGCCGCTGCCCGCCTCGGCGATCAGCCGCGTCAGCTTCTCGAAGGAGTCGGGGAACGCCGCCCAGTGCTCCAGGTCGGCCCGTCTGCGCAGATCCTCGCCGAAGCGCGCCCATCGTCCGCCCCGCTCGCCCCGGCACAGCGCGGCGTTCCAGCTCTCCGCGTCATGGATCAGGGGCGGCAGCAGCCAGGGCAGCGAGGTGCCGATCAGGAGATGGTCGTACGAGCCCCGCCCGGCCAGTGCCTGTTCGCGCAACCAGTGGGCCTCGTCGGGGTCCAGCATCGAGCGCCGCTGCTCGTCCAGGACCCGGCCCGCGCGGGTGTCCACCATCAGCAGCCGGGTCCGGCCGAAGTCGCGGCGGTAGCTCCAGCGCACACAGGCCGGGTCGGCGTCCGCCTGCGCGGCGAAGCTCCTCAGCCGGTCGGTGCCGTCGGGCGCTGCCCGTACCGCCGTGTACAGCTCGTCCGACTCCAGCTCGGCGGGGGAGAGATTGCCCAGGTGCTGATAGACCCAGTACGACATCAGTCCGCTGACGATGCGCTCCTGCCACCACGGCGTCCGGCGCATCTCGGCGAGCCAGGACGCGCTGGTGTTCCAGTCGTCTATCACGTCGTGGTCGTCGAAGATCATGCAGCTGGGGACCGTGGAGAGCAGCCAGCGCACCTCGGGGTCGAGCCATGACTCGTCGTAGAGGTGGGTGTATTCCTCGTAGTCCGCGACCTCCGCGCCCGGGGGCTCGCGCAGGTCCCGGCGGGCTGCGAGCCATGCCCGGGTCGCCTTGGACGTCGCGTCCGCGTACACCTGGTCGCCGAGCAGGAGCAGCACGTCGGGGCGCTCGGCCGCGGGTTCGGCGGCGAGCTTGACAGCGAGGGTGTCCAGCGCGTCCGGGCCGACCGGGTCGTGCCCCCCGGCGGGCGCCGCCGACCAGCGGCAGGAGCCGAAGGAGACGGTGACGCCGTCACAGGGCACATCGGGTGTACGGATCGTGCTCGGCGGCAAGCCGGAGCCTTCGAGCGGCCAGACCCGGAGGCCGTCCAGCAGTACCTCGTACGCCGTCGTGGTGCCGGGCGTCAGTCCGGTGACCGGGACCAGGGCGTAGTGGTGCCCCGCGATCTGGAACGTGCGCGAGGTGCCCTGCGCGCCGTCCGCGCACCGGACCTCCGCCGTGCACGGCCGGTCGGCCTCGACCCAGACGGTCGCGCTCCCGCCGGTCTCCCAGTCGACAAACCGCAGTAGTGGTCCCAGGCGCAGGCCCGCCATGTGTGCCCTCCTCTGTCGCCCCGTACGGTACGGAACGACAGAGGTGGGCGGCCAGGTTCCGGCCGTGATCGTGGCCGAACCGTCAGGCGCAGGTCAGCAGCCGTTCAGGACGCTCTGCAGCGCGCTCTTCTCGGCCGAGTCCACGGACAGGTTGTAGTAGTGCTTCACGTCCACCCACATCCGCACGTACATGCAGCGGTACGAGGTGCGCGAGGGCAGCCACTCCGCCGGGTCCTGGTCACCCTTCGCCTGGTTGACGTTGTCGGTGACGGCGATCAGCTGCGGACGGGTCAGGTCGTTGGCGAAGCCCTGGCGCTTGGACGTGGTCCAGCTGTTGGCGCCGGACTTCCACGCCTCGGAGAGCGGCACCACGTGGTCGATGTCGAGGTCGGAGGCGAGGGTCCAGGTGGCGCCGTCGTACTCGGAGTACCAACTGCCGCTGACGGCCGCACAGCTGGAGTCCTGGACGACGTTCGTGCCGTCGCGCTTGAGGACGACCTCACGGGTGTTGCAGGTGCCCGACTGGGTGATCCAGTGCGGGAACTTGTCGCGGCTGTAGCCCGTGGACGAACCTTCGGCCGCCACGGTGAGCTGGCCGAGGTAGGTACGGGCGGTGGCGGCGCTGACCGGGGTGGGCGGGGAGGCCTGAGCCGCGGGGGCGGTGGCCAGCAGGCCGGTCACGGCGAGTGCGGAGGTTGCGGCGAGTACGGCTATTCGGCGGCTGTTACGCGCGTAGACACCAGGCATGCGAACTCCTTTGATGTGGGGGGAGCTTGGCCGTTCGGGCGTGGCCATGGTTGCGGCGCCAGGTTTCGTTGGGGGGTGCGCCAGGTAACAGGGTGGCGACATGGGCACGTCAGATCAAGGTTTCTGACGCCCCGGCATACACCTTGTTACGTCGTAGGGTTGCCGGGTGCTGCTGACGGTCAATGTCACCTTCGGGGTCGTACTCGCCGTGCTGCTGGCCGCGGCGGCGACGGTGGCCGCCGTCGCCCACCTGGGCCGGGCGCGCGAGATCGCCGTGGCGGGCGTGCGCGCGGCGGTCCAACTCGCCGTCGTCTCCCTGGTGATCCGCTGGGTCGTCGACTCCCTGCCGCTGCTGCTCGCGTTTCTGCTGCTGATGTACGCGGTCGCCGTACGCACCGCAGGCCGGCGCATCACCAAGAACGGCACCTGGTGGTGGGCCTGGCTGCCGATCGCCGCGGGCGTCGCGCCCGTCGTCGGCGCCCTGCTCCTCACCGGCCTCGTGCCCCTCAAGGGCATCGCGCTGATCCCCGTCACCGGGATCCTCATCGGCGGCGCGCTCACCGCGACCGTCCTCGGCGGGCGGCGGGCCCTCGACGAGCTGGGGCTGCGGCACGGAGAGGTCGAGGCGGGGATGGCGCTCGGGCTGCTGGATCGCGACGCCCGGCTGGAGGTGGCGCGCCCGGCAGCGTCCGACGCGCTGCTGCCCGGGCTCGATCAGACCAGGACCGTGGGGCTCGTCACACTGCCCGGCGCCTTCGTGGGCATGCTGCTCGGCGGGGCCTCCCCGCTGCTGGCCGGGGCGGTGCAGCTGTTTGTGCTGGTCGCGCTGATGGCGGTACAGGCGGTGGCGGTCTCGCTGGTCATCGAGCTGGTGGCGCGGGGGCGGCTGCACCGGGATCCGGCGTGACGGGGGCGTGCGGGGTGTGCCAGGGGGTGTGCCAGGGGGGTGTGCCGGAGGTGGTGCCGTACCCTGAACGGAGCAGAAGGGGAGTAGCTCTTCGCCGGAACGTCGACATACTGCCGGGCCTCGTGCCCGGCCGGCGCCCGGAGGCGGCCTCGGTGAGGTCCGTCAGCGAGACCTTCGGCCGCAGTGCCCATGTACGTATTCATGGCGCTGCCGTGCCGAAGCGACCCCTGAAACGCTCAGGACTCTCGGCAGGGCCGCGCCCGACCGATTGAGGAATTACCCGTGATCAGCTTCACCGTCATGGCGATCACCTTCGGCGTCGTCTTTCTCGCCGAACTGCCCGACAAGACCGCGCTCGCCGGTCTGATGCTCGGCACTCGTTACCGCGCCTCGTACGTCTTCGCCGGGGTCGCCGCCGCCTTCGCCGTCCATGTCACGCTCGCCATCGCCGCGGGCAGCGTACTGACCCTGCTGCCGCACCGGCTGGTGCAGGCGGTGGTCGGGCTGCTCTTCCTCGCGGGGGCGCTGATGCTGCTCATGAAGAAGGACGACGGTGAGGGGGAACACATCAAGGCCCCGGCGGACCAGTCCTTCTGGAAGGTCTCCGGGGCGGGCTTCATGCTGATTCTGGTGGCGGAGTTCGGCGATCTGACACAGATCATGACCGCGAATCTCGCGGCGCGCTACGACAGCCCCGTCTCGGTCGGGATCGGTGCGGTGCTGGCGCTGTGGGCGGTCGCGGGCATCGGGATCCTGGGCGGGCGGACGCTGATGAGGTACGTGCCGCTGCGGCTGATCACGAGGGTGGCGGCGGGGCTGATGCTGGCGCTGGCGGGGTTCAGCCTGGTGGAGGCGGTGGCGGGCTGACGGGGGTGGTCGGGTGCGGGGGCGTGGGTGCCGGGGCCGCCGGGGACCCACGCCTCAAGGGCCGGAGGGGCTGAAAGCGAGATGGATCAGGCCGTCCGGGCCTGCCGTCACCCGGAGGCCCGTCAGGTCCTCGACGTGGACGTCCGGGGACAGCGACTTCGCGCGCGGGCCCACGCCCACCACCCGCATGCCCGCCGCGCGTGCCGCCTCGACTCCCGCTTCGGAGTCCTCGAAGGCCACGCAGTCCGCCGGGGCGAAGCCCAGTTCCGCCGCGGCCTTGAGGAAGCCCTCCGGGTCCGGCTTGCTGGCGCCGACGCGTTCCGCGGTGACGCGGGTCTGCGGCATCGGCAGGCCCGCCGCGGTCATCCGGGCCCGGGCGAGAGTCTCGTCCGCCGAGGTGACCAGGGCGTGCGGGAGCCCGGCGATCGCGGCCAGCAAGGTGGGGGCGCCGGCGACGGGGACCACGCCTTCGGTGTCCGCGGTCTCCTGGGCGAGCATCACGCGATTGTCGGCGTAGTTCTGCTCCATCGGCCGGTCCGGCAGCAGCGCGGCCATGGTGGCGTACCCCTGGCGGCCGTGGACGACCTTCAGCGCCGCCTCCGGGTCCAGGCCGTGCCCGGTCGCCCACTGGCGCCAGCAGCGTTCCACCACCGCGTCCGAGTTGACGATGGTGCCGTCCATGTCGAGCAGGAGGGCGCGGGCGGTCAGGACGGGCGGTGTGGTTGCCGGCATCGGCGTACTCCAGAGCGCGGGAGAAGAAAACAAGCGGCTCCGCCCGCCGGTCAGGGAGTACGGGCGGAACCACTTTGTTCCACCACGATACAAAGCGCGGGCTCCCGCGTCCACCCCGCCTACTTCGTCTCCGCCTCCAGCGCCCGGCGCGTCTTCGGGCCGTAGACGCCCTTGGGGTCGCCCTTGACATGCCGGGTGTTCTGGAAGGCCCGCACCGCATCCGTGACGGACTGGTCGTACTCGCCGTCCATCGGGCCCGCGTACAGCAGCACCTCGGCCAGCCGCTGCTGCAGATCCACGACCGCCGGTCCGCTGTCCCCGCTGCGCAGCGTGCCCGAGCTCTGCGTCTGGGGCGCCTGAGGCGCCGAGCCCGTGGTCTGCGCCGTGGACGACGCGGGGGTCGAGGGGTCCGCCGGTGAGGAGTCGCGGGAGGCCGCCGAGGTCGCGGACGGATCCGCAGACGCCGTACCGGACGCCGAAGCCGACGCATCGGCCGAAGCGGAACCGGTCGGCCCGGATGTGGGTGAATCCGGCAGGCGACTGACGGTCGGCGCGACCGTCCCCCTGTCCGGCAGAGCCTTCTCCTTGTCGTCGTCCCCGGAGAACAGGCCGCCGGCGAACGCCGCGGTCCCGGCCACCGTCACCGCCGCCGCGGCCACGACGAGCCCCTTGTACGAACGCTTGCGCCGACGGTGGCGCAGGGGGGTGAGGTTGGCCGGCGTGAGGTTCACCGGGGCGAGCGTGTCCGCGCCGAGAGTGACCGGCCCGTCGTGCTGCGCGGCATCCACCACCCGCGGCAGCGGCACCGTCCCCCCGTCCGGCGCCACCCCGCTTTCGGCCACGTTCTGCAACGTCACATAAGGCCGTACGCGCAGCGGATCGAAGTCCTTGGCCGTCGCGGCATCCGCCTCCCGCTCTGCCCGCACCGCGTCCGCGGCCCGCTCCGCACAGGCGCAGCCGGGCCCGGCTCTGCCCCCGGCATCTCGCGGCGTACCGCATTCAGGACACTGGTGTCCGGTCATCGCTGGTCCCTCCCCTTGCACTGCGAGCGATTATGCAGCGGCCCCTCGGGACGCCCAACAGCGCCCGCCCTCCCGGCCGCACACTCGGCAGGCCATAACCGGCCACACCCACCAGGATGGGGAGGAGAGTGGTCAAGAGACCGGCGAGGAGTGAAAGCGGCATGGCTCAGGGAATGAGCACCGAGGCCGCGAGCCCGGCCCCCGGCGAGGGGCAGAACCGGCAGAACGTCATGGTCGCCATCGGTGCACTGCTCCTGGGCATGCTGCTCGCCGCCCTCGACCAGACGATCGTCTCCACCGCACTGCCCACCATCGCCAGCGAACTCGGCGGCCTGAACCATCTGTCGTGGGTGGTCACCGCATACCTGCTGGCCTCGACCGCCGCCACCCCCCTGTGGGGCAAGCTCGGTGACCAGTACGGCCGCAAGAAGCTCTTCCAGGCCGCGATCGTCATCTTCCTCATCGGCTCCGCGCTGTGCGGCGTCGCCCAGAACATGGCGCAGCTCATCGGCTTCCGCGCGTTGCAGGGCCTGGGCGGCGGCGGCCTCATCGTGCTGTCCATGGCGATCGTCGGCGACATCGTCTCCCCGCGCGAACGCGGAAAGTACCAGGGCCTGTTCGGTGCGGTCTTCGGCGCGACCAGCGTGCTCGGCCCGCTGCTGGGCGGCCTGTTCACCGAACATCTCAGCTGGCGCTGGGTCTTCTACATCAACCTGCCGATCGGCGTCGTGGCGCTCCTCGTCATCGCCGCCGTACTGCACCCCCCGGTCCGGCCGACCCGGCACACCATCGACTACCTCGGCACCTTCCTGATCGCCTCCGCCGCCACCTGTCTGGTCCTCGTCGCCTCCCTCGGCGGCACCACCTGGGCCTGGGGCTCGGCGCAGATCATCTCCCTCGCGGCTCTCAGCGTCGTACTCCTGGTCGCTTTCGTGTATGTCGAGCAGCGCGCCGTCGAACCCGTGCTGCCGCTCAAACTGTTCCGGATCCGCACCTTCACGCTCGTCGCGGTCATCAGCTTCATCGTCGGCTTCGCGATGTTCGGAGCGATGACCTATCTGCCGACGTTCCTCCAGGTCGTGCAGGGCATCTCGCCCACCCTGTCCGGCGTCCACATGCTGCCGATGGTGCTCGGCATGCTGATCGCCTCCACCGCGTCCGGGCAGATCGTCAGCCGCACCGGACGCTGGAAGATCTTCCCCATCGCGGGCACCGGCATCACCGCCGTCGGCCTGTTCCTGCTCCACCAGCTCGACGAGTCCAGCTCCACCTGGGAGATGAGTACGTACTTCTTCGTCTTCGGCGCCGGGCTCGGCCTGGTCATGCAGGTACTCGTACTCGTGGTCCAGAACGCCGTCGGATACGAGGACCTGGGCGTCGCCACCTCCGGCGCGACCTTCTTCCGCTCCATCGGGGCCTCGTTCGGTGTCTCCATCTTCGGCACGATCTTCACCAGCCGGCTGGAGGACAAACTCTCCGACGCCCTCGCCGGACAGTCCGTGCCCTCCGGCACCGGCCCCGGGCAGCTGGCCGCCGACCCGCGCGCCATCTCCGAACTGCCGCCCGTGCTGCGGCCGTCGGTGCTCCACGCGTACGCCTCGTCCATCACGGACGTCTTCCTGTACGCGGTACCCGTGGTGGTCCTCGCCTTCCTCATCTCCTGGTTCCTCAAGGAGGACAAGCTGCGCGGCTCGGTTACCGCGCCCGACCCCAGCGAAACCGTTGCGTCCAACCCGGTCGAGCGCTCCTCCCACGAGGAGGTGGCGCGGGCGCTGTCGGTGCTCGGTTCGCGCGCGGGGAGGCGGCGGATCTACGAGAAGATCACGGTGAAGGCGGGGTACGACATGCTGCCCGCGGCCAGTTGGCTGCTGCTGCGCATCCGCCGCCACGGCACGGTGCAGCCCGCGCTGCTCGCGGACACCACGCCGGTGTCGCTGCGGGCCATCACGGAGGCCGCCCGCCAGGTGGAGGAGCGGGGGCTCGCCCGCCGCGAGGGGCTGCAACTGCTGCTCACCGACCGGGGCGACGAGGTCGCCGTGCAGCTGGCGCAGGCGCGGGAGGAGTCGCTCGCGGAGCTGCTGGGGGACTGGTGGGGGCCGGACCGGCCGACGGATCTGGTGCAGCTGGTGCGGGAGCTGACGGCGGAGCTGTGCGGCTCGGACGCGGAGCGGCCGTACAGCCGCCCGCCGCCGGGGGACCACCGCGCGCCGTGACGGCCCCTACGGGTGCGCCTGCGGCGGGCCTGTTCCCCGACCCGCCCCTTCCCGAACTGGGGCTTCGCCCCAGCCCCCCGGGGCTCCGCCCCGCACCCTTTACGGGGGCTCCGCCCCGAACCCCCGTATGCGACCTTCGGCCGCATGTCCTCAAACGCCGGACGGGCTGAACAATCAGCCCCGCCGGCGTTTGAGGCGCGGGGCCCCGCGCAGCGGCACCGCACCCGCCTACAGCTCCTTGCCGTACCAGATCTCCATGTACGGCCCCGTGCAATACGCCGGGATCTCCCCGTACCCCTGCCGCACATACAGCCCGCGCGCCTCGACCAGGTCCAGTCGTGTGTTCAGCACCATCCGCCTCGCGCCCAGTACCCGCGCCTGTGCCTCCAGCAGCTCCATGAGCAGACCGGCGCCACCCTTGCCCCGGAAGGCGGGCCGTAGATACACACGCGTGAGTTCCGCCCGCTCGGCGTCCAGCATCAGGATGCCGCCGCAGGCCGCCGCCTTGCCGTCGTAGCGGCCGACGACGAACTGGCCCGTGGGCGGCACGAGTTGCTCGGCACCGTCCCCGGTCAGGCCCTCGTCGATCTCCTCGTCGGTCGCCGGGCGCTGCCAGTAGCGGCTTGCGACCTCGTCGTAGTACTCGCGCCGCAGCGCACTCGCGTCGGGGGAGTCGAAGGCCTCGGGGGCCAGGGTCCAGCTCGTCATGACGATCTCTGTACCCGAGCGGCGCAGCCGTTGGCCAACGATTAACGGTCAAGCGAACCAGTCAAGCCAACCCGTCAAGCGAACCGGTCGGGGGAGAGGAAGTCCAGCGGCACCCTCGTCGGCCGGGACTGGACGAGATCCGCCAGGGCCTCGCCGATGCCGGTCGCGTGCTGGAAACCGTGCGCGTTGTCGCCGCCCGCGACGATCACGCGGGGGTCACCCCCGGGGCGGCCGATCACGAACTGCCCGTCCGGGGTGCGGGTCGCCATGCAGACCGCGACCCGTGCGGGCACCGCTTCGAGGCCCGGGACCTTGGCGGGCAGCATGGCCGCCAGGTCCGACCAGTCCTCGGACGCCACCGAACGGTCGCTGTCGTCGGGGTCGATCGGCTTGGCCGACACACCGCGGTCCTCCAGGCTCAGCTGGATGTCGTGACCGCCCTCCATCCCGCTGCCCCGCAGCACCCGCACGTCGTCCAGCTCCCGCATGAAGACGGGGAAGCTGTCCAGAGTGAAGCTGTCGTCCGGCTCCAGCTGCCGGAACCAGGTGATCGGCATGCGTACCGTCTCCAGCGGCAGCCCCGGTACGAGGGACGCCAGCCAGGAGCCGGCCGTCACGACGACCTGCCGCACCCGCACGGTCCGCTGCGCCGTGTGCAGGAGAACTCCGCCCGGCACCGGCTCGATCGAGGTGATCCGGGTGTCGGTGTACACGCGGGCGCCCGCGCGGCGGGCAAGTGCGACGGCGGAGCGGACCGCCCTCTCCGGTCGGACGATCCCGGCGGTCGGTTCCCAGACACCTATGTGATGGTCCGGCACGGCGGTGTGGCGGGGGTACTGGAAGCGCAGGGCGCGGGCCGTGAAGGTGCGCACGTCGATGCCGTGCTCGCGGGCCGAGCGGAGGGTGCCGCCGGCGATGTGGCCGTTCTCGGGGCCGATCAGGAGTCCGCCGGTGGGGACGAACAGCTGCTCCTGTGCCGCGTCTTCGAGCTCCGACCACAGCTCACGGGACCGCTGTGCGAGCGGCACGAGTCGAGGGTGCTCCAGTGCGGCGAGGCGGAACATCCGGGCGCCGCCGTGGGAGGAACCGAGTGAATGACCCGGTGTGAAGCGCTCGAAGCCCACGACGTCGACGCCCCGGGCAGCCAGTTTCCACAGGGCCGAGGCGCCCCAGGCCCCGAGTCCCACGACCGCAGCCTCAGCGTCCCACCGAGTCATGTCACTCACTCCCGCCTGTCTCAGGTGCTCAGGGTCCACACCACCACGCGCCCCCGCGCGTATGCCTGAGTACCGGCTACTCACCTTGTGGCCGCCCCTGACCGCCCGGCCGTTGCCCCTCCGGGGGACCGTCGGGGGCCGGGTCGGGGCGCCGCGGAGTCGGGACGCGGAAGAGGTTTGAGTACCTGAGTACTCATGAAGCCGGGTCCCGGCGCGTGGTCAGCTCATGGCGCCGCGCGGTGCAGCGCGCGACGACCGGTGGAGGTTTGGATGCAATTCCGTGTACTGGGGACTCCCGAGATCTACGACGAGGTCAGACAACGGAGCGTCCAGCTGACCAGTCCCAAGCAGCGGGTGCTGCTCGGGGCGCTGCTGGTCCGGATGGGATCTCCGGTGCCCACGGAAGCGCTGATCAACGAGCTCTGGGGACGCAACGCACCGGACAAGGCCATCAACGCCCTGCAGGCGCACGTGTCCCGGCTGCGGCAGCAGCTGATCGAGGTGGAGCCCTCCCGGGCCAATACGCCGCGCCTGGTCGCGCGGGGTTCGGGTTATCTGCTGCAGGCGCGGCCCGACGAACTCGACAGTGTGCAGTTCCGGCTCCTGGTGGCCCGCGCCCAGCGGCAGTTGGAGTCCGATCCGCATTCCGCCTGCGTCCTGCTGCGCAAGGCCCTGAAGCTGTGGCGCGGCCCCGCTCTGGCCGGCGGCTCCCACGGGCCGCTGAGTGCGGGTGTCGCCGCGCGGCTGGAGGAGGAGCGACTGCTCGCTCTCGAGGACCTGTGCGACGCCTCGCTCCGGATGGGCCAGCACCGCCAAGTGATCGCCCAACTGGAGGAGTTGGTGGCCGACCACCCTCTGCGGGAGCGCTTCCGCGACCAGTTGGCCCTCTCGCTCCAGCGCAGCGGCCGGCCGGGGGAGGCGCGCACGGTGCGCGACACCGTACGGCGACGTCGCACCGCCGAGGTCGGTACGGGCGCCGCGCCGGTGCTGACCGTGCCCGTACGCCAGATCCACGAGGCCGGGAGCCGGTGGCAGGCGCAGGGCACGGTCGAGCACACAGTGGCGGAGGAGTACGGCGACGGCGAGACCCCCCACCGCGAGGGTGCGAGCAACCTCGAACTGCTGCGGCTGCGACGGCGGGTCGACCAGCTGACCTCCGAACAGCACACGCTCCGCTCGGAACTCGACCGTCTCATGGCACTGGTGGAAGAGCGCGTCCCTGCCCGGCGCAGGGATTCCGCGTGAACTCCCGGTGCCGGATCGGCCCCGTTTGTCAGTCTGTCAATTGCATGTCAGATATGGGCATTTGAATGGCCGGGTGAGTGGCGCGTCAAACTACAATGCGAATCGCTGATGAGCGGGAATTCAATTTCTGAGAGGAGATTTCCGTGGCCGTGCTGCACACGACTCACAAGAGTGCCGGGACACCGGACCAGGTGTGGAAGGTGCTTCTGGACTGCGAGGCGTTCCCTTCGTACATGGAGGGCGTCAATGAGGTGACCGTCACCGGCGAGGAGGACGGTCGCCGGACCAGCAGTTGGGTGGTCGAACTCAAGGGTTCCGAGATGGAGTGGGACCAGGAGGACGTCATCGACGCCGAGCGGCGGCGTCTGGAGTTCCGCCAGACCGAGGGGGATCTCGCCCAATACGAGGGTTATTGGCAGGTCGTCGAGGACGGCGACGGTGCCGGCCTCGAACTGAACGTGGAATTCGACATCGGTCTGCCGATGGTTGCCGAAATGATTCATCCCGCGGTGGCCAAGGCGCTGGAAGGCTACCAGGCCGGAATTGTCGGCCAGAGCCTCTAGGACCAGAGCCTCTAGAAGGAGAAGCAATGAGTGACCTTCGCTCGGGTGACGCCAAGGAAACCTTCCGGCGCGTGAAGCGCCATTTTTCTCCGGCGCTTTCCGTGGCCGGTAAGTTCTCCGGGCAGGGTGCCGTCGAGTCCTCGGCGGACGGCTGCCGGGTGACCCTCTCGGACGGCCGGTCCGTCCTCGACTTCGGCTCGTACGCCGTCGCACTCCTCGGCCATCGCAACACGGCGATCATCGACGCCGTACGCAGCCAGCTGGACGTGATGCCGGCGTCGACGAGGACGGTCCAGAGCCCCGTGTCGCCGATGGCGGCGGAGAGCCTGTCGGAGTACTTCGGAGGAGCCCTCAACCGGGTCTTCTTCGGATGCGGTGGCGCGGACGCCGTCGAGGTGTCCCTCAAGCTGGCCCGTATGGCCACCGGCCGGATGACCGTCATCGCGGTCGACGGAGCCTTCCACGGAAAGACCCTCGGCGCCCTCGCGCTGACCCACAACGAACGCTTCAGGGCGGGCCTGGAGCCGCTGCTCCAGGGCGTCGTCCATGTCGACCCGGACGACCCCGAGGCGGTCGCGCGGGTCATCCGCGAACAGGACGTCGCTGCCGTCATCTTCGAGCCCGTACAGGCCGAGAACGGTGTACAGGTGCTCGACGAGGCCGTCCTGGCGCAGTGGTGCCGCGACGCCCACGAGCACGGTGCCTTTGTCATCTCCGACGAGATCCAGGTCGGCCTGCGGCGGTGCGGCGCCAAGTCCGTGGCGCTGGAGGCAGGGCTGCCGGTGGATGCCGTACTGCTGGGCAAGCCCCTGGGCGGCGGCGTCGTCCCGGTCTCGGCCGCGGTGGGCAACGACCGGCTGTTCCAGCCCCTGCTGACCGATCCGATGAAGCACACCGCCACCTTCAGCGGCCATCCGCTGGGCACCGCGGTGATTCCCGTGGCGCTGGACACCATCGAGCTGCACGCCGAGGACGGCGCCCGCGTCGCCGCGGCGATGGCGGAAGGGCTCGCGCGGATCCAGGAGGAGCACAGCGACATCGTGGTCGCCGTGCGAGGCCGTGGACTGCTGTGGGGGATCGACTTCCGCTCGCCGGAGCTGTCCGGCGACGTACTGGCGGGACTCGCCCAGAGCGGTCTGGTCGTCTCACCCTGCATCAGCCGTCCGACGACCGTGCGGCTGCTCCCGCCGATCGTCGCGACCGACGAGGACGTGAAAGAGGCGCTGTCACTGCTCTCCGGCGCGGTCGCAAAGGCCGCCGCCGGCGCTTAGGGGGTGTCTTCCGGATCTTGCTGGGTTCAGCCTGATCCGAAAGACACCCCCAGCCCGCCGCACCGAACCGGACGAATGTCCCGGGGAAGGAACGAAGATAACTGATGACTTCGCTCACGCATTCAGAAGTCACCGAGGAGTTCGCCGACGATGTCGTTCTGCACGAGGACATCACCGGTTTCACGGCTCCGGATCCGCACACCGTATCCGAAGTGTTCCTCACCGGCGCGACCGGTTTTCTCGGGGCATTTCTGCTGAAGGAACTGCTGGCGCGTGGCCTTGTCGTGCACTGCCTGGTGCGAGCCGCGGACGCCGACGCGGGACTCGGCCGGCTGAAGGCAAATCTGGACACGTACGAAATCGACGAGGTCGATCTGGACCGGGTCAGGGTCGTTCCCGGGGATGTGACGAAGCCCCGGTTCGGTATGGATGAAGCCGCTTATGCCGAACTGGCCGGGCAGATCGGCGCCATTTATCATTCCGCGGCCAAGGTCAACTTCCTTACGCTGTACAAGTGGCTGCGCAAGTCGACGGTCGACGGAACACACGAGATCCTGCGATTTGCGTGCGCGGCGAAGGCCGCCTTGCACCATGTGTCGACCACGGGCGTGTTCGAGCCCAAGGCCGCCCTCGGGCCTAGGCGCGAGGCGGATCCCACCGGACCGCCTCAGAAGCTGTCGCTCGGCTACACCAAGAGCAAGTGGGTTGCCGAGCAGCTCGTGCGCGAGGCCGGGCGCAGGGGTGTGCCCACGACCATCCACCGCCCCGGGCAGGTGTGGGGCGACACGCGCAGCGGAGCGTGCCAGCCGAACGACTTCGTCTGGCGGTTCATCAAGGGATCCATCCAGGCGGGCCTGTATCCGCGGAAGTTCCGGCTCGACATGAACATGGTGCCGGTCGACTACGTCAGCGCCGCCATCGTCGCCATCTCCAGGGACCCGGCCTCCATCGGCAGGGCGTTCCACGAGGTGAGCCCCGGGTCGCTGGACTCCGACGAGATTCTGGGCCTCATCCGCAGCTCCGGGTACGAGCTGAAGGAAGTCAGCATCATCAAGTGGATGAAGGGCATTTCGGCCGACGTCCACAACTCCATGTACCCGCTGATGGCCATGATCGTGGACCTGGAGAAGGTCGAGGTCGCGGAGTTCGCCGACGGCGACACCCGGGAGTTCCTGAGTGGCTCCGGGGTCGAATGCCCGAGCATCGACGAGAAGGTGTTCGCCGCCTACGTGGCGTACTTCGTCCGTCATGACGTGCTGCCGGACCCGTGTCTGTGAACCGCTGACGAAAAGACGGTGTCCCGCGAGGAATCTCGCGGGACACCTTCATGTCGGCGGACCACCGTGCCGCGGACCTCAGGAGGCGGGCCGGTCGACGAACCGAAGGCTGGACTGTCGGGGCGTGCGCCGGTCGGTGTCCTTCTTCTCCGGAGCCGTACATTCGGGCTCCGCCGAGCGGATCAGCTGCATCGATGCCGTCCGGCTCAAAGTGCCGTCGGACTGCGTGGTCGCCTGGTCCAGGCCCTTCTTGAGGTTGTTACGCGCGGTGATGCCCAACTTGTGGTAAATCCGGTGCAGATGGTTCTCCACGGTGCGCACGGAGACCACCAGCTGGTTCGCGATGTCACGGTTCGACAGACCCGTCGCCGCGAGCGCGGCGACCTCGCGCTCCCGCGGGGTCAGCGGTGCGATGTCGCTCTCGCCGCGGCTCTCGCTCACCATCCACGGCGGCAGGGCGCCACCACAGGCGCGGAGCATGTCCTGGCAGGCCGCCCAGGCCTCACGGCCCTTGCGGCGCTGACCCGATGCCCGGTACGCGCGGGCCGCCTGCGCGGCGGCCTCGGCGGCGAGCGGAAGCGCTCCCATGTCGCGGAACTGCTTGGAGACCTTGGTGAGCGCATTGCCGTCGGCCTCGGCGAGCGCCTGGATGTGATCGGCCATCACCCGTACCAGGCCCCCGGTGCTCTGCGCGGCGAGCTCGCCGGCCTGGTTGCGGAAGCGGCACGCGGCGCTCTCTTTGAGCCGGGCCGCCAGATGCAGTGCGATCACCGCCGTGACCGTGCGTCCTGAGGCCGCGGCGCCCTCGGCCAGCTCGACGGCCTGGGTGACGGCTCCCGTGAGGTCTCCGGTGTGGGCGAGCACCAGTGCACGGTCGTGCGCGATCTCGTCCTCGGCGATCGGGTGCGAGACGGCCTCGCGCTGGACGAGGCGGGCCTCGACGAGGGTGCGCAGGGCCTCCGAGTGCATGCCCGACTCGGCGAGCGCGCCCGCCAGTTGGGCCAGCGGCCAGGCCCGCGTCGCCGGCCACTCGTGGCCTGTCTCGAAGGCGATCGCCTGCCGCAGCAGAACGACGGCCCGCTCGGGCTGACCCAGCAGCCGCAGCAGCCTGGACCTGGCGATGATGCTCTGTACCAGCACGGGCCAGCGGTCGGTGGAGTCGTAGCGGCGCGGGGCGTCCAGGGTGTCGGCCGCCTCCTGCAGATTGCCCGCGAGGTAGGAGCAGCGTGCGGCGACGGCGTCGACGAGCACCAGCGCGTCGGTGTCCCAGTCGTACGAGACGTCCCGGTAGCTGTTCAGCAGCTCCAGGGCGCCCGCGGGGTCTCCGAGTTCGGTCCGCGCGAACGCCACGACGGGCACCAGCGCCTGGGCGACGGGCAGTCCTGCGGTCTCGGCGTTCAGCACGGTGTCACCGATGGCGACGGCGTCCTGGAGCCGGTTGGACATGACGGCGATCATGGCTCGGCTGCCGTGCAGCACACCGGCCTGCTCGGAGCCGACGGCCTTGATGGCGTGGGCCAGTACGGCCCCGGCGTCCGGCACCCGCCGCAGCCTCCAGGCCAGGTTGATGACCCGGGTGTGCACCGCGGCGATGTACTCGGCGTGCGGCACGTCGACTCCGCATTCGAGCGCAGTGGCCAGGACCGCCTCGGCCTCCTGGTGGGATCCCTTGCCGATCAGGACCTGGCCGAGCAGCAGAGCGGCGCGGATGCAGTCCGAGGGCTGGGAGCTCCGGGCTGCGCGGGCCACCACGCGGCACAGGTCCGTTCCGTACTCCACGGAGTCCGGCACCGGGCGATAGGGCGCCGAGTCGGCCTCCGAGGGGGTGTCGCGCAGCGCGAGCAGGCACAGGCGTTCCGCGAGTGCGAAGTCCCGGCGCTGGATCGCGGTGCGGGTCGCGGCGAGGAGCTGGTCCCGCTCGGGGACGATGCCCGCCTCCATCCGCAGGGAGACGATGCGAAGGACGTCCTCGACCCGGCGGGCGCCCGTACGTTCCAGGGCGTCGGCGACCTGCCGGCGCAGCCGCTGTGCGGTGAGGTCGGACATCCGGGACGCGACCACGACGCGGCTCAGCGGTACGGCGAGCCGCAGGTCCACGCGGGCCCCGGTGCGCTCGACGGTCACGATGCCGCGCAGGTCGAGTGACTCCGCCGCGTGGGCGAGGCCCGACGCGGCGGCGATGTCGACTTCCAGCGGCTCGGCGACGGCGAGCATGTTCACGAGTTCGTTCTCGTCGTGACTGAGGTCCCGCAGTCCGAGGCGTATGACGTCGGACAGCCGCTTGCCGGGGCGTTCGGTCAGGCCCTGCCAGACCCAGGTCCCATTCAGGCAGCGCAGCGACTCGTCCTCGAGGGAGTGCTCGATGAGTTCGCGCAGCATCAGCGCGTTTCCGTGGGTGGCTGCCCACAGACGCTCCAGCGTGGAGGTGTCGGTGTGGCCGCCGAGGCGGGCGCGCAGGACGTCGCCCAGCGCGGCCCTGTCGAAGGGAGCCACTTCGACGTGGTCGATGAGCCTGTCGACCCAGAGTTTGTCGATGCCGGCCGGGGTGATCGCGTCCTTGCGGCTGGTGGCGAGCACGCTGAGGCGGCCGGCTGCGACGAGCCGGTGGAGGCGGTGGCCGGATGCGGCGTCGACCAGATGGGCGTCGTCGATGCCGACGACCGGGCGCTCGGCCGCGGCGCCGTCCAGGGTGGACGGTTCGACGGACTCCAGGCATTCGGCGAGCGATCCGAACCCCTTGGCCCGCGTGCCGCTGTTCCAGCTCGCTCCGCCGACGGACAGGACTGTCCGGCCTTCGTCGGCGGCTCGCTCCAGTGCGGTGGACAGGAGCAGACTTTTGCCCACACCGGAGCCGCCGACCAGAATCGCCCCGCTGCCTCGCCCCAGGGCGCTTTCGACGGCGTCGAGTTCGGTATCTCGTGCAGTTATTGGCCAGTGGAAAACAACATCTGTTGACATATGTTCTCAAGCCCCCGCAGGAAGAATGTCAGCACCCTTCGATGAATGTCCTGGAACCCTCAGATGTCTTGGTGTGTTGGCTGATTAATGAGCCCGTAACCAGGGAGAAACGTGCGTCTTCAACTACTCTGCTCCCCGGTCGGCCGAAAATCAGCGCTGCTTTTTCGTCACTCGAACCTGGTGGGTCATCAGGACGATTACGAGTATAGACCGGCATGTTGCAAGCGGGACTTGAATGATTATGGCGGGGGCGGCAGACGTTGAATTGCCTGGTGGTTCCGGCATTCAGGTCCGGCGCGGCAGGGGAGCGGCAAGATGGACCGGCAATTCTGACATCCTGCAAGACGCCGTTCCGGTTGAGGGGACTTCAGGCCATGCATTCTGCTAGCGGGTTCCGTTTGCCGTGCTGAGGGGGAGGTGCCTCCTTCGCGTCCGGGTCCGGATACCACTTGTCCCCGGTCCTGGACCGGGGACAAGTGACCGTGCAGGGTGGCTGAATTGAATATCCGTCAGGAGTACTGACGGGTCAGCCGCCAGCGCTGAGCACGGCTCCGCTCCGCCCAGAAGTCGGCGTACCGGCCATCCGCGGCGATCAGCTGCTCGTGCCTGCCGCGCTCGGCGATCCTTCCGCCGTCGAGCAGCAGGATCTGGTCGGCGGCGGCCACGGTCTGCAGCCTGTGCGCGATGACCAGGAGCGTCCGGCCGGCGGTGAGATGGCTCAGTGCCTCCTGGACCGCCTGCTGGTTCTCCGGGTCGAGCGAGGCGGTCGCCTCGTCGAGCAGCACGATCGGAGCGTCCTTGAGGATCGCGCGGGCGATCGACACCCGCTGGCGCTCACCGCCCGACAACAGGGCGCCGCCCTCGCCGACCTTGGTGTCCCAGCCGTCGGGCAGCCGCTGCACGATCTCCTCCACCCGGGCCAGCCGGGCGACCTCGTGGATCTCGCTCTCGGTGGCAGAGGGGCGGCCCACCCGGATGTTCTCCATGATGGTGCCCTCGAAGAGGTAGACATCCTGGAACACCACGGAGATACGGGACATCAGCACCTCCGGATCGATGTCGCGCACGTCGACGCCGCCGACCCGCACCACACCGGAGTCCACGTCCCAGAACCGCGGAATCAGCTTGCTGACCGTGGTCTTGCCGGAACCGGAGGGGCCGACAAGCGCGGTCATCGTGCCCTCCTCCATGACCAGCGACACTCCGGAGAGCACCGGAGTCCCGTCGTAGCTGAAGGACACGTTCTCGAACTCGATCGCGTTGCCGAGCGGGACCCGCGGGTCGTCCTGCTGCGGGAGCTGGGGCTGCTCGAGGAGATCGGAGACCCGGTCGAGCGCGGAGCGTGCCGTACGCAGGGTCGAGCCCAGCACCGCGGTCTCGGCGATCGGTTCGGTGAACCGGGCCGACAGGACCAGGATCGCCAGCAGCTTGGCCACGTCCAGGCCCCCGTCGAGGGCCAGATACGTGCCGGTCACCAGGATGACGGTGAACGCGCCCTGGACCACGAGGGCGAAGCTGATCAGACCGGGCACGCCGGTGACGAGGACCTTGCGGGACGCCTCGTACTGGGTGTGCAGCGCGTCGTCGAGCCCGCGCGTTCCGGCGCCCCAGCCGCCCCGGCCGCCTCGGCCGAAGACCCGCAGAACGGGCTGGAGCTGGGCGAACTCGACGACCCGGCCGCCGGTCACGGCATGCGCGGCGGTCCGTGCCTCGTCGGCCTTCTGGTTGAGACCGGCGCTCCACCGGTAGACCACGACGATCACCGGCACGGTGAGCGTGGCCGCCAGCGCGAGGCGCCAGTCGAAGGCGTACATCACCAGCACGACGGTGGCGGGGGTGAGGAAGCTGGTCACCAGGGGCCGCAGCAGATGCGCCGGCACGCCCATGATGTCCATGACGCTCTTCGTGGCGAGCTGGCCGAGCTGCCCGACCCGCTCCGGCGCGAACCAGCCCAGCGGCAACGAGGCCACCTGGTCACCGATCCGGTGGTGCAGGGTCCTGGAGAGCGTCGCGCCCGCCTGGAATCCGGTGCGCAGGCTGTCGTAATAGACCGCGCAGTAGAGGAAGGACACGCCGAGCAGCGACCAGATCCACGGCCAGACCGAGTCGGGATCGGAGCCGAACAACGCCTCCAGAATCGGGACCAGGAGTGCGAAGGCGATGCCCTGGAGCACCGCGCCCACCGCCAGGGCGACGAGCATCCTGCGTACGGGAGCTCCCTGCTCGGGGCCCACCACATTGAGCAGTTGGCGGATCATCAGCTGTTCCCTCCCACCGGAGCGGCGCTCACGGTCGTGATCAACGTGGGCTGGTGGGGTTGCCACTGAGCCGTCTTCTCATGGGCGTGCCACATCCGCGCGAACTTGCCGCCCCGGGCGACCAGTTCGGAGTGCGTGCCCCGCTCGACGATCTTTCCGTCGTCGAGCACCGCGATCAGATCCGCGTCGACCACCGTCGACAATCGGTGGGCGATCAGCAGCACGATCTTGCCGCGGGTCAGCTCGGAGAGCGCGTCCTGCACCTTGGCCTCGGACTGCGGGTCGGCGAAGGCCGCCGCCTCGTCGAGGACGATGATCGGGGTGTCGGCCAGCAGCGCCCGGGCGATCGAGACGCGCTGCGCCTGGCCGCCAGAGAAGCGTGCGTCCTCGCCGATCACCGAGTCGTAGCCGCGCGGCAGCGACTCGATCACATCGTGGACGCAGGCGGCGCGGGCGGCGGCCTGCACCTCGGACAGATCGGCGTCCGGCCGTGCCATCCGGATGTTCTCGGCGACCGTGTCCTGGGTCAGTCTGACGTCCTGGAAGACGAAGGCGACCCGGCTGTACAGATCCTCCAGGGCCAGTTCCCTGATGTCGACGCCGCCGATGGTGATCGAGCCGCCGGTCACGTCGCCGAACCGCGGAAGCAGGGTGGCCAGGGTGCTCTTGCCCGAACCCGAGGGGCCGACCAGAGCGGTGACCGTGCCCGGGGCGAGCTCCAGATCGACACCGGCCACGGCTTCCTTCTTGCCGTCGTAGGAGAAGTGCACGTCCTTGTAGCTGACGTGGTTCCCGGACGGCGTGCGGGGCGCGTCGGAGACCGCGAGCTCCTCGGTGGCGAGGATCTCGCTGACGCGCTCGGCCGCGCCCTTGGCGAACCGCAGTTCGTAGCTCGCGTAGAACAGGGCGAGCACCGGCGCGGTCAGGCCGATCCCCAGCAGGGCGAACGGCAGCAGATCCACGGCGGCGATCCAGTCGTTCGTCACGAACACCGCGCCGCCGGTCAGCACCGCCACCAGGACGGCGATCGGGGACAGCACGATCTCGGCCGCGGCCTTGGAGTTGAGCGTGGAGCGCACCCAGTTGAGGAAGAACGAGGAGAAGTCGTCGGCCGCCGCACCGAACTGCTGGTGGGCCCGGCGGGTCTGTCCGAAGGTCTTGACGACCGCGATGCCCTGGACGAATTCGACGGCGCTGCCGTTGATCCGCTCCATCGCCTTGTCGTACTCGGGAAGGTGGCTCGCCATCCCGGCCATCGTGATGCTGTACAGACCGAGCCCGATGACCAGCGGGGCGATCGTCACCAGGGTCATCTGCCAGTCGACCCAGAACAGATACGCCAGCGAGGTGACGGGCACGACCGTCGCAGCCGTCATGTCGAGCACCGAGTGGGCGATCATGTGGTGCATCGCGTCCACGTCGTCCTGCACGGCCTTCTTCACCGAGCCGGAGTTACGGGCGGAGAACCAGCCCAGCGGGACGCGGCCGAGCCGGTCCACGAGGCTTCGCCGGATGTGCAACTGCAGTTCGTTGTCCGCGAAGTGGGAGATGGCGCCCGATGCCAGCAGAAAGATCAGCCGCACCAGGAGGGCGCCCGCGCCGATCGCGGTGATGGTCCAGGCATCGCTGTTGCGGTCGGGCTCGTTGTCGAGCAGTACCCGGCCGAGTTCGGCGATGGCGATGAAGGGAACGACGCCGGCGACCGCCGAAACGGCCTGGGCGGCGACGGCCAGTCGTAGCCGTCCCTTGATCGGGCGAAGGATCTCGCCAAGTGCGGCCTTTTCCGCGGCCATCCGGTCCTCCAGAGGCTCAGTTAGACGTTAGACGGTGTCTAATAGATGGAATGACTGTACCCGACGCGCGACTTGGTGCGTCAAGCGTTGACGGGTGTTACGTAGTGCCGGACATCACCGATGACCGGCGAGAACGGCCGATGGCCGAGCCCGGGTCGAAGTGCCGTGAGAAGCACGGCACTTCGACCCGGGAGCGAGCCGGAGACCGGTCAGCTCGGGACGGGAACACGCTCGGTGGACTCCGGGGCCTCGACCCCGTCGCCCTCCTTGATGCCGTACTTGGAGTACAGCTTCTGCAGGGGGCCCGGAGCCCACCAACTGGCCCGGCCCATCAGCTTCATGACCGCGGGCACCAGCAGGATCCGCACCACGAACACATCCAGCAGGATCGCGATGACCATGCCCACACCGAACAGCGTCATGGTCAGTACACCGCTGGTCGCCATGGCCGCGAGCGGCACACACATCAGCAGCGCGGCGCTGGCGATCAGCTTCCCGATGCTCTGCAGTCCGGTGGCCACCGCGGCGGTGGGCTCGCCCAGCAGGTCGTACTGCTCCCGGATCCTGGACACCAGGAACACCTCGTAGTCCATGGAGAGTCCGAAGATCAGCGCGAACAGCATGATCGGCATATTGGGCTCGATGTTGCCCGTGGGATCGAAGCCGATCACATCGGCGAGGTGTCCGTCCTGGAAGATCCACACCAGGATGCCGAAGGTCGCCGAGAGCGACAGCAGGTTCATCGCGATCGCCTTGAGCGGCAGCAGCACCGAACCGAAGGCGAGGAACAGCAGGATGTACGTCGCGACGGCGATGTAGAGCAGCATCATCGGCAGCGTGTCGGCGAGCGCGTCCAGGGTGTCGTCGAACACCGCGGTCTCACCGCCGAAGTACGCCTTGGCGCCGGGCGGCGGTGCGACCTCGCGCAGATCGTTCACCAGGTCCCGGGCCGGGCTGGAGACGGCGACCCCGTCGAACTTCACCGAGACCCGCGCGGTTGTGCCCTCGGCTCCGGTGATCTGCGCGCCCTTCGCGCCGGGCACCTTGCCGAGCTTGTCGGCGTACGCCTGGAGCGCGGCGCCCTGCTCCTTGGACGTGGCCTCGCCCGCCAGGGTCAGCAGCGAGTCGATGGACTTCACGCCGTCGCCGTCGAAGTCCTTCTCCAGCATGTTGTGAACCTGGCGGCCCTCCGCGGTGTTGGGCAGCTGCCGGGCGTCGTTGGCGCCGAAATCGATCCGCAGGAACGGCGACGCGAGGGCGATCAGCACGCCCAGCGTCACGACCGTGATGGTCACCGGGCGCCGCATCAGCACGTGGGCCAGCTTGTACCAGGCGCCTTCGCCCTGGGCCTGAGCCGCCGGTGCCTGTGCCTGTGCGGCAGGCTTCTTGCGGCGCAGCGACAGGGCGTTGACCTTCGGGCCCATGACCGCCAGGGCCGCCGGCAGCGCGATGATCGAGAAGAAGACGGACAGGACGACCGCAGCCACACCGCCGTACGCCATGGACTTCAGGAAGGCGAACGGGAAGAAGGTCATTCCGAACAGGGCGACCGCGACGGTGATTCCGGAGACCACCACCGTGCGTCCGGCGGTGGCGACGGTGCGCGAGAGAGCGTCGGCTCCGGTGCGCCCGCGGTCCAGTTCCTCCCGGTAGCGGCTCACGATCAGCAGGCCGTAGTCGATGGCGACCGCGAGACCGAGGACGGTGACCAGGCTCATCGCGAACACCGAGACGTCGGTGAACTGCGCGATGACCCGCAGGACCGCCATGGACCCCAGGATGGACAGACCGCCGACGAGGAGCGGAAGGCTGGCCGCGGCGAGTCCGCCGAACACGAGCACCAGGAACAGGAAGAGCACGGGGAAGGAGAAGCCCTCGGCCGCTCCGAGGTCCTCGCCGATCTCCTCACCGGCCTGATGGCCCGTCGGGACCGGGCCGCCGCGCAGGGTCTTGAAGCCCTGCAGATCCAGCTTGTCCTTGATCGCCTTGTAGGACTCTTCCTTGATGTTGTCGTCGCTGCCGTGCAGGTTCATCGCGACATAGGTCGCGTGCCGGTCCCGGCTCACCTGCTCCGGCATCTTGGTCATCCAGAAGTGGGCCGACCCGGTGACCACCGAGCGCGGCAGCGAGTTCACCTTGTCGGTGACCGCCTTCTGGAAGGCCGGATCGTCCACGGTCAGGTCGTCGTTGCGATAGACCACGACCGCGTCGGGTGCCCGCTGAGGAAATGCCTTCTCGGCGAGGAGGGCCGCGTGGCGGCTCTCCGACTTCGGGTCTTCGAAGCCGCCCGGTTTCATGTCGCCGAAGACGCCGACGCCATAGACCCCGGACAGTACGGCGAACAACAGCGTGAAGATCAGCAGAGGCTTGCGCCCCCGGTGAATGAACCGCCCCAACCCCTCGAACATCACGTCTCTCCCTAGATCGTCAGCGAGCGCAGGTTGCCTTGCCTGACCTCGACGGTACGGCAACAGTAACACCGTTATCAATCGCCTTCAGGGAGGAGCCGGGCGTCGCGGTCGAGGGGTGAGCACGAGTAAACGTGCTCTGACCTGCGTGAATGCCCGACCGAATTTTCGGTGATGAGCGCAGGCCGGAAGTGTCTACGCAGAGCGACCCAGCTTGTAAAACACTGTTGCGGTACATTTAACGTATGGCCAGGCTCAAGACTTACGACGAAGCACTCCGACTCAGGCTGATCAACCGCGCCGCCGCCACGGTCTTCGACCGGGGCACCGCGGCGCTGAGCCTGCGGCGGCTCGCAGCCGATGTGAAGACCTCGACCACGGCGGTCTATTCGCTGTTCGGAAACAAGGCGGGTTTGCTCGACAGTCTGTACCGGGAGGCGGCCCGGCTCTTTGTCGCGCGTCTGGCCACGGTCGATTCGAGCGACGATCCCGCCAACGATGTGATCCGGCTCGGCGTCGCCTATCGCGAGTACGCACTCGCAAATCCACACTTGTACGCGATCCTGTTCGCTGACCGCACCGTCGAGTACGAGCCGACGGACGAGCGCAAGAGCGAGGTCGGAGACACCATCCAGCCGCTCGTGGACGCCGTGGTCCGGGGACAGAAGGCCGGCCGGTTCAAGGCCGACGCCCCGCCCGAGGTGATCGCGCTGTCCTGCTGGGGCTCCGCGCACGGGCTCGTATCGCTGGAGCTGTCCGGGAACGAGCCGCCGGGTCTGGACATCGGTGACTGCTACGAGGCCACGCTGCGCGCGGTCGTCTCCGGGTGGCGGCCGGACCCCGAGTGAGCGGTGGGGGCCCCTGTGCCCTGCGGCGCTGTTCCCCTACCCGCCCCTTCCCGAACTGGGGGCAAGCCCCCAGACCTCGTACGGCCTTCGGCCGTGTCCTCAAACGCCGGACGGGCTGAAAATCCAGCCCCTCCGGCGTTTGAGGAGCGGGGTCCGGGGCGGAGCCCCAGCTCACACCGTCAGGCCGACGCCCTCAGCGAGAAGTACGCCAACTCCCTCGCGCGTCCCGGTCCAGCGGCTGAGGCCGTCCGTCGCGTACAGGCGCCCGACGTGCTGCGCTCCCGGGCTGAGTACCAGTCGGCGGACCGTCAGCGTCCCCGCCGCGTCCCGTGCCGTGTGGCGGTCCGTCTCGCGGACGATGGCCTCGACGGCTGCGGGCGCGACGGTCGGGTCGGGCGGGAAGGGGACCGTCCACAGATCGGCGGGCAGTACGGGCGTGACGTCGAGCCTCGCCCCCCGGCCCCCCTCCCCTTCCGGGAAGACCACACCGGCCCAGCTCAGCCAACCCGCCTGCGCGGTCGGCCAGTTGCCGCTGTCCTCCTCGTCCGGCACCGCGGTCCGCTCGGCGGGCTCGGCACCGTAGACGAGCGTCACCGACGCGATGTCCGCGCCTTCCCGGTCGTGAATGGTCACATCGACGCACCACTCACCCTCGGCATAACCGCCGCGCGCCTCGCGGCGCAGATCGAGATGGCCGCCGCCGAACCGCAGCCCGTCGAGCCGGACCTTCAGCTCGCGCAACTCGCGCAGATGCAGCAGGGGCCAGCCTTCCGGCACCACCCAGTCGCCCGCTGCCACCGCGTGCTCCAGCACGACGCTGACGGGGACGGCGGGGGCCGCGCCGACGCGTACGTCCGACAGGCAGGGATGCTGCCCGGCGTTCAGGCGCAGGGTGGTGCGCAGCGACCGGAAGATCTCGTACTCCTCGACCTCACCGAGATGATGGTCCAGCGCGTGGAGCCGGGGCAGATCGGGGTGGCCGGTGAGCATTCCGAAGCCGCGGAGCTGGCCGGGGGCGAGCACCGCGCCGATCCTGCCCAGGAACACGGCCTCGTCGGTGTGACCGGAGGCGAGTTCCTCGGTCCAGCGGCGTGCGCCCTCCACCGGGTCGAGCGTGGAGACGTAGCGGACGGCGGCGGAGTAGTTCGCGATCACGCCGAGCCGTTCCCAGGTCGGCCAGCACAGGGTCTGCACCGGCAGGGCGAGGTTGTCGCGGGCCCAGAAGCCGAGCCGGGCGAGGGCCTCGTTGCCCGCCGCGTAGTCGATCTGGCCGACCATCCCGCCCATGCGGCCCGCGAGCGATCCGACATTGCTCAACAGGCGCAGCGCATCCCGGCGTTCGGGCCGGGCCAGGATCGCGGCGACCAGGTTCGCGAAGCCGGTCACCTTGACGTCGACCGTACGCACCACACCGTCCGCGGATTTGCGGTCGAAACGAGCCGGGTCGTCGATCCCGGCGTTGTGGACGACGAACTGCGGGCCGTCACCGAGTGCGGCGAAGGCCCGCTCGACCTGCTCCATGTCGGTGCAGTCGCAGCGCAGATACTCGATACGCAGCCCGTCCGCCGCGGCCGCGGTGAGGTTGTGGTGGACGGTGCGGTCCTCGTCCGCGCGGCGGATCTCGCCTCGGGCTGTGGCGAGGTCCTGCGGGGTACGGGCACCGGAGAGCCGTCGGCGGCGCCAGGCGGCGAACTCCTCGTCGTCCAGGGAGCTCACCTCGTTCGCCGCGGGACGTTCTCCCCGGCCCGTGACGACGACGCGGCAGCCGAACGACTCGGCGAACGCGCGGGCCGCCGCGAAGCCGACCCCGCGCGCGCCGCCGGTGATCAGGACGGTGTCCTCGGGGCCCGGCGGCCGCGAGCCGGGCGGTCCGAGAGGCGCGGGACGGCCCACCAGCACGTGGCGGCGGCCGTCCCGGTAGCCGACCTCGAAGTGGCCGGGGCGTACGTACTCACGCTCCACCGCGTCCGCGATCGCCGCGGGCTCCGCACAGTCGAGGTCCACGACGACGATTCCGGCGGCGGGCAGTTCGCGCGGCAGGCACTTGGCGAGACCGGCCCAGATGCCGCCCAGCGGCTGCGGCACCTGCCCCTCGCCGTGCCCCGCGTGCCCGCCGAGATGAGTCACGGCGAGATAGACATGGCGGCCGAAGCGCGGCTCGGCGGCCCACTGCTGATAGGCGCTGCGGACGGCATCCGTGGTGCGGGCGAGTGCCGAGCGCCAGGTGGTGTCGCCCAGTTCGTATCTCTCGCCCATGACGTTGAGGTCGACGATGCCGTCCCATCCGCCCGCGCTCAGCGGCGTATCGGGATCGGAGCGTACGACCAGCGCGCCGCGCTCGCCCAGCTCCCCGGCGACGGCGCCGACCAGGTCCGCCGACTCACCGACGAGCAGCAGCCTGCGTCCGGCGAGCGGGCGGGCCTCCCGCGGCCCGGTGTGCGGGACGTGGACGGGCTCCCAGACGAACCGGTCGACCGGCCGGACGAAGGCGTCCGGGTCGAAGGAGGACAGGTGCGGGCGGATCGCCGGCCACCCAGCGGCGGCCGGCAGATCAGTGGTCGTCATCGGTGCCGCTCCTCGGCCGTGACATGGATACCGCCTTTGGGGAACAGCGTGATGAACGCGCCGGAGCGGGTGTCCTCGCGCGCGAGCGTGAGCCGGAAGCGGCCGGATGCCGCGGCGACCGCCTGCTGGAGCAGCGCGAGCCCCATCTTCTTGCCGATGCACTGGCGTCGGCCGCCGCCGAAGGGCAGATAGGCAGAACGGTCCTGGCTGGGCGCACTGCCCGGCCGGAACCTCTCCGGGTCGAACCGCTCCGGGTCCTCCCACTGCTCGGGGTTGTAGTGGGCGCCGTACACGGACACGAGCAGCGGTGTGCCCGCCGGAATGTGGTGCTCTGCCAGTACGTCGTCCTCGATCGCCTCGCGCGTGAACTGCCAGACCGGCGGGTGCATCCGCAGCCCCTCGTCCACGACCATGCCTGCGTACGGGAGTTCGGCCAGGTCCTTCGTGGTGGGCATCCGGCCGCCCAGCACGCGGTCCGTCTCCTCCTCCAGACGATCACGGGCCACCGGGTCGCGGGCGACTTCGTACAGCGTCCAGGACAGAGCCAGCGCCGTGGTCTCGACACCGGCGAGGAAGAGGGTCACCAGGTCGGCCCACAGGGCGTCCTCGGGCAGGTCCGACTCCCGGACGAGGGTGGCCACTTCGCCGCCCACACCGAGGTCGACGTTCCGTGCGGCCTCCGCGATGACGCGCTCCAGCGTGCGCCGTGCCCTGGTCACCTTGCGGCGGTACGGGGTCGGGATGAAGGAGGGGATCGCCTTGTCCACCGAGCCGACGTTCTTGAAGATCGCCTCCAGCGCGACGGACACCGCCTCGGCGAACTCGCCGCCGTCCTGGGACAGATCCTTGCCGACCAGGGCATGTCCCATCACCCGGCAGGTCAGCTTCATCGACTCGGTGAACAGGTCGAACGAGCGGCCCGCCCTGGCGTGTTCGGCCCAGCGGTCGAGCAGGTCGGCGACGGCCGCGTCGGACTCCGCCGCGCGCGCGGCGATGGCGTTCGGCGTGAAGGCGGGGTTGACGACCTTGCGGTGGCCGCGCCAGTCGCCGTCGTCCAGGGTGAGCAGACCCCGGCCCATGAACAGCTCGAACGCCTCGTAGTAGGCGCCGCGCGAGTAGTTGTCGGCATTGCCCTGCAGGACCCGCCGGATCGCCTCGGGCGAGGAGAGCTGGACCGTCGGATTGTGGGGCAGGATCGGGATCTTGACGACGGTGCCGTGTTCCTTCTGGGCCCGCAGCGAGAAGCCCGGCGGATCGGCGGCGTACCGCACGGTGGAGATGATCGGCGAGGACATCGGGAAGCCCGTCGGCCCCTCGACCTGTTTGAGCCCGGCACCGGTCACCGGGCAGACGCCCTTGGCCACGTTTTCCTCGGTCATGCTGCTGCCTCCTCGGCGGGGCGCCGGCGCTCGCGGTACTCGCCGGTCGACTGGTTCACATGGCCGAGTACGACGCCGGTCATGTCCTTGATCTGCAGTACGACGTCCCCGGCCGCGGTGACCGCGAGGGCCCGGTTGTCCTCCTCGCTCTCGAGATCGAGACGGGAGGGCAGGGAGTAGAGCTCGACCCCGGTGCCCGCGGCGGCGAGTGAGGCGTCGGTGTGGCCGCCGTACAGATCGATGCGGCGGATCGTGCGCGGCACGGCCAGCGGGGTCCAGTCGCCCTCGCTGCGGTCCAGGACCGAGACACGGGCCAGGCCGTCCAGGAGGACCGAGGGGACGACGAGGGAGGAGAACCACCGCTCGATGCCGGGCCGGTCGGGTACGTAGCGGGCGCGTCGGCCGTTGGGATGCGTACGGGTGTCGGCGGTGGAGACGAAGACACCGCTGAGCAGCACCGCCGGATTGGGCACGTGGTACGGGTCGGCCATGCGCTCGGCGCCCTGGTCGTCCCAGTGATCCCAGCGTGGCGGTGCGACGTGCTCGTCGCGCAGCCGTACGCGGGCGGAGAAGTGGCGGCGGTCCTTCACGAGCAGCCGCCCGCCCGGGGCCAGCACGTCACCGGTCACCTCGATGTCGACGACCGACTCCTGCGGTCCATGGCTGACGAGGTGGGCCTTGATGCGTTTGGTCTCGTCGCGGCCCTGCTTGTAGACGCGCAGGAAGGAGTCGAGCCGGATGTCCTCGAAGACGACCGGGACACGGCCGGGTACGAGGTGCATGGCGGCCTGCGCGGCGAGTTCGGGCACAAAGGTGCCGGGCAGGGTCGGGAAACCGTTGACCACGTGCTCATGGAGGTAGGCGTCCCGGTCCTGGTTGAAGGTGCGGACGACGGTGAGCCGGTCCGGGCCGCGGTCGACGATGTCGTCGACGAAGAAGTCCGGCAGGGCGTGCGCGGGTGCGGGCACCCGTGGCTCAGGTGTTGTGCGGCAGAAGTCGAGATAGCCGGGGACGGCCGCCTCGATCGCGGCTCGTTCCGGGTCACCGAACAGGACGGTGACCGGCGTGTGCTCAGCCTGGTCCAGCTCGTGCAGGAAGTGGTCGATCCCCTCGGCCGTGGGCATCGCGGTGAACTGCGCGCTCTTCGCGAGGAACGTCCGCATGATCGGCGTCGCACCGAGACCGACGTCCCGCCACAGCGTCCAGCCGATCGTGAACTCCCGTGCACCGCGAGAACTGCTGTACAGGGCCGCGGTGTTGAAGTAGTCGTTCGCCGCGCCGTAGTCGGTCTCGCCGGTCTGTCCGGTGAAGCCGACGAAGGACCCGAAGTTGCACCAGCGGCTCGGCTGCCCGCTGCCGAAGGCCGCCTTGAGATTGGCGTACGTACGCACCTTCAGGTCGCGGACCGTACGGAAGTCCCCGAGGCTCTTCTGGTCCACCGAGGCGGCCCGGTTGGTCCCGGCGATATTGAGCAGCAGGTCGACGCGGTTGCCGCCCTGCGCGTCGGTGATCTGTCCGACGACCGCGTCGACGGCGGCACGATCCCGCAGATCGCAGGCGTGGTACGTGACCCGGCCCGCGCCGCAGATCTCCTCCAGGGCCGTCAGATTGGCCTTGACCTCGCGGGCGGCGGACAGCCGGTCGAAGGCGGCGTTCGCCTCCCGCACGGTGAGCCGGCCGGAGCCGGTCGCGGTCGTACGGGTGCGGATGAAGTCCTTGCGGGTCAGCAGGACATCGGCCTCGGTCACCGTGTCGAGGCGCGTGGAGCCGATGACATGGAGTCGGGGGCGCTCGCGGCGGGCCAGCGCGATCAGGAGCTCGGCGCCGATGCCGCGTCCGCCGCCGGCCGCGACGACCGTGTGCTCCGCGGTGCTGGACTGCTGGGGCCTGCTCTCGCCCGGCTCCGGCGCCGCCTGCCACAGCAGCCGGGTGCCGCCCGCGAAGGAGACGACGGGCAGCAGCTGTTCGGCCACGGCCTCGGCCGCGGTGTCCGCCTCGGCGGACGCGAGGTCCGCGGCTTCGTGGACGACGGCGACGACGGACGAGTCCGGCCATTCGAGCGCGAGGCTCTTCGCGAAGCCGGTGAACAGGCCGCTGCACGGGTGTGGCACCCGCGCGGCGTCGATGCCGCCGAGGACGAGCACGACGAACGACTCGGGCCGCTCGGGGAGTTCGGTGCAGGCCTTGGCGGTACGGAAGAGGCTGTCGTGCAGGCGCAGCAGCCGCTCCGAGGGGCCGGTGTCCTTGTCCTCGCAGGACAGGTCGACCAGCACCCGCACATGGCGCGGGCGTGCACGAAGGACCTCGGCCTCGATCGCCTCGTCGTCCTGGAGAACCGTGCTGTCGCCGGGCAGTTGGGAGGCGTCGAGGTTGGTCAGGACGGCGGTGCCGGGCGGGAAGAGCGGCGGCGGCCCCTCGGCGCGAGCCGGACGGGGCGCGGGCGCCAGCCGCAGAACGTGCCGGTCGAGGAGGTGAGGCTCGGTGGGTCGGGCCGGGGCAGCGGGTTCCTTCGCCTCGGTTTCCGTTGCCTCGGTTTCCTGCGCCCCGGCCGCCGGAGCAGCCTGAGGGTGGCGCAGCCGCAGCCGGTGGACCGGGCCGCCTTCCTGTACGGCGCGTTCGATCACCGCGGTCCGCGACGGCGCGGGGGCCGTGAGGAACGCGATCAGTTCACGGGCGCCCTCGGCGCCCAGCAGGGTGGTGGAACCCTGACGCGGGGCACTCACACTCCCACGCTCCTTTCCATGACGGCCAGCACGGGCAGACCGGCCTCTTCGGCGAGCGACCTGCGGGTCACGACGAACAGGAAGGCGCCTTCCGTGGCGTTCCGTCCCGCCGTGTCGTTCCAGCCGGGCAGCGCCGTTCCGTTGACCCCGGCCACCAGGGCGACATCGATCTCCCTGAAGTCGAGGTAGGAACCCGCCACGTCGAACGCCTCAAGCAGCGAGGCCTCGCCCGCGTCGACCGTGATGTTGAGGCCGCGGAGGTCGAAGTAGTTCGACAGCCTGGCGGCGATGACATTGGGCATCTCGCCCGGGAACGAGTCCTCGGTCGGCGCGGCGATCAGGCCGGTGGCCCGCTCTTCGAGCCGCTGGAGGAACTTCGCCGTCGTGGCCCGCTCGTCCGCACCGGCCACCGCATGGCCGATCTCGTCGAGATAGGCACGGGTCTTGTAGAGGAGGGCATTACGGGTGGCGCCGGTGTGCCCGACGACGACTCCGGTGGTCTTGTGGTGGTCCAGGCACAACTGGCGTACCGCTTCGTCCAGTTCCTGCATGCAGCGCACCATCATCAGCTGCGTACGGTCCGTGGCGCGCGCGGTGGGCGGCGGCATACGCAACTGCTGGAACGGCGGCACCGGATAGGTCGTCCCGAACGAGGGCTCGGGGTCCCCACCCGTACCGGCCGCCCATGCGGCGACCGCGTCCGCGTCGGGGCCGCCGGGCTGGTGCGAGGACCAGCCGACCAGCACCAGGTCCTCGCCGACCGGGGCGGGCAGCGCGGCGGGATGGCCGGACCGCGTTCCCCGGTGGTCCTCGGAGATGATCATGTGAGCGTTGGTGCCGCCGAAACCGAAGCCGGAGACCGCGGCGCGCCGGGGACGCGCCGCACTGGCGGGCCAGGGCACCGGCTGCTCCGGCACCGTGAGCCCGTCCGCCTCGTCGGCCAGAGCGTCCGGCAGCCGCTCGAAGCGGTACTGCGCGGGGATCGTGCCGTGCCGCAGGGCGAGCAGGGTGTGGATGACCGAGACCACGCCGGCGGCCCAACCGCAGTGCCCCACCAGCGACTTGTTGGAGGTCACCAAGGTCTTGCGGGCACCGGCGTACCGCTGGCCGAGGCTCGTGAACTCCGCCTCGTCGCCCGCCGGGGTGCCGGTGGCATGCGCGACGATCCAGTCCACGTCGTCCGGGCCGAGCCCGCTGCGGTCGAAGGCCCGCTCGATGGCGAGCTCCTGACCGGCGCGGGCGGGAGCGTAGATCGCCTTGCCGCGGCCGTCGGCCGAAAGCCCGATCGCCGAGACGATGCCGAGCACCCGGTCGCCGTCGGCGCGGGCGCGCGAGAGCCGCTTGAGCACCACGAGACCGGCACCGTCGGAGAACAGCGCACCGTCCGCGCCGGCGTCCAGGGCGCGTACGGCACCGCCCGCGGAGAGGCCGTTGAGCTTGGCGAACAGGATCGAGCCGCTGGGCGCCAGCGCGAACGAGCCGCCGCACACGGCGATGTCGCTGCGCCCGGACAGCAGATCGCGCACTCCGAGATCCATCGCGTAGAGCGAGGAGGAGCAGGCGGTGTCCACCATGTGCACCCGGGTGGCGGGCGGCAGGATGCCCGCCATCGCGTCCTGGCCGATGCGGTGCGGCAGATACGAGGCCGACGGGTCGTCGCCGCGGCTGAACCGCCGCCGCAGCGCGTCGCCGATCGGTCCGTCGACGGCGTCGTCGCCGTCCTCGGCGAGGGTGTCCAGCGAGGAGCGCAGGACGAACGCCTCCTCCAGGTGCTGGCTGCCGTCGGGGGTGTAACCGACGCAGAAGGAGAACCGGTCCTGCGCGTTTCGTCGTACGCCGTCGAGCGCCTGGTGGAGGCTGTGCCGGAGCCAGAGCGCGGTCTGATCGAGACCGGCCTCGGCCAGGCCCTCGGCGCGCAGCTTCTCGTGCGGGCGGAAGTCGGTGATGAAGCCGGAGCGGCGCTGGTACGTCTTGTCGGGGGCGCCGCGGTCGGTGGCGTGGAAGCGTGCGATGTCCCAGCGGTCGGCGGGAGCGTCGACGAAGAGCTCGGCCCCGTCGATGAGGAGCCGCCAGAACTCCTCGGGGGACGAGGCACCGGGGACGGCCATGCCCATGCCGACGACGGCGATGGGGTCGTCCTCGGGCGCGTCCGACTCGGCCTCGGGCACATCGGCGGGCGCGGCCTCGGTCTCGACGACGGCATCCGCCACGGCCTCGGCCCAGGCCCCGCCGGAGGCGCGGCCCACGAGGTCGGCCCGGGTCTTGATCGATCCCTCGGCCGGGGTCTCGGCCGCGGCGCCGCGCCGGGTCCCGACCGGACTGTCGGCCGCGGCGCCCTGCCCGGTCCCGGCCACGAGGTCGGCCGCAGCGTCCGGCCGGGCACTGGCCGGGGGCTGTGCCCCCGCGCCCGGCGAGGCGCCGCTTGGAGTCTGGGCCTCATGGCCCAGGCGAGTCCCGGCGACGAAATCGGCCCGGGGCTGTGCCACTTCGCCCGGCGGGGGCTCGGTCAGGGTCTGAGCCACGAGGTCGGCCCGGCTTTCGATCCGAGGCTCGGCCACGGCGTCATCCCGGGCTTCCGCCGCAACGCCGGGCCGGGCCCCGGTCATGACGCCCGGCCGGGCCTTGGCCGCGTTCCCAGCCGGGGGTTGTGCCACCGCGCCCGGCCGCGTCACGGCCATAAGGTCCGCCGGGACGCCCGGTCGGGTGTCGGCCGCGAGCACCGCCTGGGGCTCAGCCCCGTCGAGGGCAGCCACCACCTCCCGCGGTGGCGACATCGCCGACCTGAGCAGTGTCAGGCCGCCGTCCGCCAGGACCGTCTGACCCGTGACCCAGCCCGAGCGTTCCGAGGCCAGGAACAGCACGACCTCCGCCAGGTCCTCGGGGCGGCCCAGGCGGGACAGCGGTGTGGCCGCGACCGTGTTCGCGCTCACGCCCGCGAAGTCCGGGAACATCTGGCCGACCGGGTTGTCGATCAGGCCGCACGACGCGGCGTTCACCCGGATCTGGTCCTCGGCGAGTTCCGCCGCCAGATAGCGGGTCAGTGCCTCCAGGGCCGCCTTCGACACGCCGACCGGCAGGTAGTTCGCCGGTGTGGTGACCGCCCCCAGCGAGGAGACGTTGACCACCGAGCCACCGCGCCCCCGCGCCGCGGCGAGCAAGGGGCGGGCGTAACGGGCACACCACAGGGGGCCCTTGACGTTCGTGGCGTAGGTGCGGTCGAGGAGTTCCTCGGTGATCTCGTCGAAGGGGACGAACGACCCCGCCGCCGCGTTGTTGACCAGAATGTCGAGGCGGCCGTGCTCCTCGCCGATCTCCGCGAACATTCGCTCGACCTGGGCCGGGCGGGCCACCGAAGCGCGCACCACCCGGACGTCCAGGCCGCGTTCGACCAGGCCGCGGGCCTGTTCCTTGGCGGAGTCGTACGAGTGGAAGCAGTTGAGCAGGACCGTGGCGCCGCGCTCGGCGAGCCGATCGACGACCACCCGGCCGACGCTTCCCGCGCCGCCGGTGACCAGTGCGATCCGTCCGGAGAACTCCAAGTCCCCACCTGCCGTGGGGTGGTGCGGGCTCACGGGGCGATCCCGGCGGCGACGAAGTCGACGACCTTGCCGAAGGTGTCGTAGTCGGCCACCCGCAGCCCGGCCGGCGGGACGCCGAGCCCGAAGCGGTCGCCGAGCCTGCTCAGCAGCTCGGTCTGCTTGACGGAGTCGATCCCGAGGTCCGCCTCAAGCAGCACGTCGTCGGTGAAGACCTCGTCGGGGTACTCCATGGCTTCGGCGTACAACGCCCGTACCTGGCCGGTGAGTTCATCCCGGTCCACCTCAACCGGAGCGATCTGCGCGGGAGCCGCAGCAGGAGCCGCGGCCGCCGGTCGCGCCACCGCGTCCCCGCCCAGCGGGTCCCGCAGCCCCTCCGCCGCCGTCGCCAGGCCCGCCTCGTCGTCGCGGCCCGCCAGCGGGGCCACCGCGTGCACCCCGGGCAGCGCCTCTGTGACCAGCGCGGTCAGCACCCGCCCCGCGCCGATCTCCACGAACTCCCGCGCACCGGCGGCATGCAGCGCCGACACCGACGTACGGAAGTCGACGGGCGTCACCAGGTGCAGCGCCAGCAGCTCGGCGAGGTCGTCCCCGTCGCGGTAGAAGCGGCCCAGGATCGGCGAGTACACCGGAACGGTGAGCGGCCGGGTCCGAAGCGGTGCGATACGGGCGGCGAGCTGACGCCGTGCCTCGGCGAGCAGCGGGTTGTGGAAGGGGTGCGGGGAGCGCAGCTGAGTGGACGTGATGCCGAGCTGCGCGGCGATCCCCGCGGCCGTGGCGATGGCGTCCGCCGGGCCGGAGACGACGGTCTGGCCGGCGCTGTTGTCGACGGCGAGGACCAGGGCGGGGTGGTCGATCAGCGCCACTACGCGCTCGGCCCGCTCACGTCCGCAGCCGAGCGCGAGCATCGCGCCGCCGCTGGTGTCGTGCTCGCGCAGTACGGAGATCCGCTCGCAGAGCACGGCCGCCGCGTCCGCCAGGTCGTACGCGCCCGCGCAGGTCAGCGCGGCCAGCTCGCCCAGGCTGTGTCCGAGGTGCACCGAGGCCTGCGCGCCGCGCTCGGCGAGCAGGCGGTGGGTGGCGACGGAGGTGGTGAAGACGGCCAGTTGCAGGGTGTCCGGGGCGGACGCCAGCAGGGTGGCCGGGCTCGGCGGCGAGGGCCGGAAGACGGTCGAGGACACATTGCGGCCGAGTTTTTCCTTGGCGACCGCGTCGATCTCTTCGTAGGTGTCGCGTACGGTGTCGTCGCCGCGCTCCCAGAGTCCCGCGAGGGTCCCCGGCCGGTAGGCGCCCTGCCCGGGGAAGAGGGCAACGCTCATGTGCAGTTCTCGGTTCATGGGGGATTCCAATCTCTGCGCTGCCAGCGCGCTATATGCCGGATAAGTCGGTCCGTTGCAGCGCACCGGAGTGCGTTCCCTCGACGGCGATGGCGAGGATGTGCTCGGGGCCGGGGTGGAGCAGCTCGAACGACCAGCCGTCGCCGGGTCTCTCGCGCTGCTCGGGGTCGTTGACGGTGATGCGTCCCGCTCTGCCCGCCGGCTGCGCGGCGAAGGAGAATCCGTCGAGACTCCGGTGCAGACCGGTGCCGAGAGCTTTGAGGTACGCCTCTTTGAGCACCCACAGCTCGCTGCCGCGGGCGATCCGCCCGGCGGGGGTGAGGGCAGCCAGCTCCGCGCGCTCGTCGGCGGCGAAGTAGCGGCTCACATAGTCGGTGGTTTCACAGGTGGCGGGCAGCCGCTCCACATCGGCTCCGCAGACCCGCCCCGGTGTGACGGCGCAGACGATGAGCCCCTCGGTGTGGGAGAGGCTGAACCGCATACCGTCGTCGTCCGGTTCGGCCTCGGGCCGCCCGTGCGGGCCGGCCCGGAAGCGCCAGTGGTCCAGCGGGCGGCCGGTGCGGTCGCTGAGCGCGTACCGGCACAGCAGCCGCCGGGCGAGGAAGCGCCGTCGCAGCGGGGCCGTCAACAGCCGGTCCATGCGGGCCCGTTCGTCCTCGGTGAGGAGCCGGGTGCGGCCGAGATCCGCGGCGAAGGAGTCCACGGCATGCTCGGGCAGCAGCCAGACATGCGTCAGCCCCGTGGCGGCCACCTGCTCCGCCACGGTGCTGACATCGGCCGTACCGGTCACCCGAACGTCCTGGCACGGACGAGGTCGGCGAGCCGGAACGCGAGGTCGAGCGACTGCTCCCGGTTCAGCCGGGGGTCGCAGACCGACCGGTAGCCCGCGGGCAGATCCTCGAACCCGAGCCCCGCACCGCCGCCGACGCACTCGGCCACATCGTCACCGGTCAGCTCCAGGTGTACGCCGCCGGGGTGCGCGCCGAGTCCGCCGACCACCTCGAAGAACCCGGACAGTTCGTCGAGGATGTCGTCGAACCTGCGGGTCTTGCGCCCGCACGGTGCGCTGATCGTGTTGCCGTGCATGGGATCGGACACCCACGCGACGGGCAGCCCCTCGGCCGTGACCCGCTCGACCAGGCCGGGCAGTACGGCGCGTACCTTTCCGGCGCCCATTCTGGCGACGAGGGTGAGCCTGCCCGGCTCGCGCCTCGGGTCGAGCCGGTCGATCAGACGCAGCAGTTCGTCCTGGTCGACGGTCGGTCCGATCTTGACGGCGATCGGGTTGCTGATGCCGGAGAAGTACTCCACGTGCGCGCCGTCGAGCTGCCGGGTGCGTTCACCGATCCACAGCAGATGCCCGGAGGTGGCGTAGGGCTTCCCGGTGTCGGAGTCGTTCCGGGTCAGCGCCGCTTCGTAGTCGAGGAGCAGTCCTTCGTGCGACATGAACAGCTCGCCGGGCGTGTGCCAGCCGTCGGTTCCGGTGAAGCCTCCGGCCTCCTCGATCTCGGCGATGAGCCTCTCGTGGCGGGCCCGGTCCGGCGAGTCCACGGCGAACTTCTTGATGCTCTCCAGGGCTTGTCCTGCACTGGCCGACTCGTCCGTGCCGAAGGCTCTGACCAGATTCAGGGTTGCGGCGGACGCGTTGTAGACGCGCACCATGCGATGCGGGTCGGGGGTACGGGCCGCGGTGGTGAAGGCGAATCCGTTCACGGCGTCGCCCCGGTACGCGGGCAGCTCGATGCCGTCACGGGTCTCGGTCGTCGCCGAGCGCGGCTTGGCGTACTGCCCGGCCATGCGCCCCACCGTGACCACCGGCAGGGACATCATGTATCCGAAGACCGTGGCCAGTTGCTGCAGGGTGCTCGCACTGCGGCTGATCGACGTGGCGTTGACCGCGTCGAGGGATTCGGCGCAGTCGCCGCCCTGGACGAGGAAGGCCTCGCCCTGGGCGACGGCGGCGAGCCGCTTCTTGAGGAGGTCGCACTCGCGCGGAACGACCAGGGGAAGGCTGCCGGTGAGGGCGTCGACCGCGGCGTCGAGCGCGGCGGGGTCCGGCCACTGCGGCTGCTGCTTGGCCGGCAGCGACCGCCAGGTCTGCCCGGCGCGTACGGAAGGGACGTCGACCATGGGGGTCACGCCGTGAGCTCCACTCTGTGAGGCACCGGCGCGAGAGCACCGGTGACCAGGCTGTCGAGGATTGCCGATCCGTGACGGGTCATCACCGACTCGGGGTGGAACTGCACGGAGGTGAAGCCGGGACCGCGCAGGCCGTGCACCTCACCCGTGACCGGATCGCGCGAGACCTCCACGAAGTCCCGGCACAGGGGGCTCTCCAGCAGTTCGCTGCCGGAGCGTGCGGTGAACGCGTTGTAGAAGTAGACCGGTTCCGGGCTGCCGAAGAAGTCGATCGTGCGCCGCACGCCCTGGTTCGGGAAGTCCAGCTTGTGCAGGGGCAGGCCGAGCAGTCCGCTGAGGATCTGGTGGCTCAGGCACACCGATACGAACGGCACGCGGAGGTTGAGCAGGCTGCGGGTCACCGCCCGCAGATACGCGATCTTGGGATGGTTCTCGTCGCGCGGATCACCGGGACCCGGGCCGAGTACGACGCAGTCGTAGCCGGTCAGCCGGTAGGGCTCGTCGAAGCGGCGCACCGTCACCTCGAAGCCGAGCGCCCGCAGCTGCAGTGCGCCCATCGCGGTGAAGTTGTCCTCGGCGTCGATGATCAGCAGCTTGCCGCGGGTGGCGATCCGGGGCACGGCGGGTGCGAGCCAGAAGTCCGACAGCGCTCTGTTGCGGTCGGTGAGGGCGGCTCTGATCCGCGGATGTCCGTCGAGGCCCGCGGGGCGGGCGTGTTCGGCGACGCGGCCCAGCGCGTCGAGCAGCCCGGCCGCCTTCGCCGCGGTCTCCGCGGCCTCCTTCGCGGGGTCGGAGTCGCGCACCAGCGTCGCGCCGACGCCGATCCGCATCCGTCCCTTCAGGCCGACGTCCGCCGTCCTGATCATGATCGCGGAGTCCATGCGCCGCCGGTTCGAGGCGTCCCGGCCGATGAGTGCGGCGACCCCGGAGTAGTAACCGCGCCCGGCCGGTTCGAACTTGGCGATCACCTCGCACGCGCTCTGCACCGGGCTGCCGGTCACCGTGGGCGCGAGCAGGGTCTCGTGCAGGATCTCCCGTACGTCACGACTGCTGTGCCCGACGATGCGGTACTCGGTGTGGGCGAGGTGCGCCATCTCCTTGAGCTGCGGTCCGACCACGCGCACGTCGTCGCAGACCCGGCTCATCATCTTCAGTTCCTCGTCGAGCACCATGTACAGCTCGTTGGTCTCCTTGCTGTCGGCGAGGAAGTCGAGCACGCCGTCCGGGTCCGGGCCGCCGGCCGGGTAGCGGTAGGTGCCACTGATCGGGTTCATCACGGCGACGCCGTCGTCGAGGCTGACATGGCGCTCCGGGCTGGCGCCGATGAAGGTGCGCTCGCCGGTGTGGATCAGGAACGTCCAGTACGCGCCGGGCTCGGCGCGCAGCAGCCGGCCCCAGAACGCCAGCGCGGTACGCACCGACCAGTGGGGTATCTCGGTGACGAAGGTGCGCTTGAGCACGAAGTTGGCGCCCGCGCCATGGCCGATCTCCTCGGCGAGCACCCGGCGCACCAGATCGCCGTACTCCTCGTCGTCCAGGTCGAAGGTGCCCTCGCCCATCTCGATCGGCCAGCGCAGCACCAGGTCGAGCACCTCGTCCACGGGCAGCAGAGACTGCTCTTCGACGGGCATCGCCAGCACCGGCTCGCCGTCGTCGTGGTGGTCGTAACCGCGCTCGCCGATCACCCGGTACGGCAGCAGGACGAGCGTCTCGTGCGTGTCGGGCTCGCCGAGGTCGGGGACCGGCAGCTCGGCGGTGCCCGCGACCTCGGTGAACTCGCCGAGCAGCAGGTCGACCATCTGCTCCCGGCCGCTCTCGGGACGGTGCAGCACCGCGAACGGCCTTCCGCCCCCGGCCAGTTCGTCGAGGGGGGTCATCATGAGTCTCCTACGGACGCGGTGGTCACCGTCGCGAGCGCCTGGAGCACCGTCGCGGTCGGAAGGGTCATGGCGCACCGGGTCGCCGTGTACTGCAACGCCATCCGGTGGAACTCGGGCGTGAAGTCGGCGATCGCGTCGGCCACCACGAAGGGCTGGATGTTGTGGGCGAAGGCGTCGCAGGCGGTGAGCAGGATGCCGACATGCGCGTAGATCCCACAGATGATCAGCTGGTCGCGGCCCTGCGCGGACATCAGGTCGAGCAGCCCGGTGTTGTGGAAGGCACTGGCCCGCCACTTGGTGAGTACGGTGTCGTGCTCACCGGGCGCGACGGCGTCGGGAATGCCTCTGTCCTCGGGCGCGGCCGACATGCCCGGTCCCCAGAAGTCCTGGAGCAGACCGCGCTCTTTGGGGGTCATTCCGCCCGGCTGGGCCGTGTACACGACCGGGACGCCGTGCTCCTCGCAGCTTTCGCGCAGAGCGCTGGTGTGGGCGATCAGATCGGTCAGCGGCTGCCTGCCGCCGGCGAACGGGGCGAGGAAGTAGTGCTGCATGTCGTGCACGAGCAGCACGGCCCTGCGGGTGTCGACGGTCCATGTTGCGGTGTTGGCCGGTAGGTCGACGGGCCGCGGCATCGGATAGGAGTCGATCGGCGCAATCGCCACTGGTCGTGTCCTCTTCTCATCGGTCGGTCAGGCTCCGAGCGCGGCGCCGCCGTCCACGGTCAGGTCGTGCATGGTGATGTGGGACGCCCGCTCCGAGAGCAGGAACAGCACGGCGTCGGCGATGTGCGACGGCTCGGCGATACGCCGCAATGGGATGCCGACCCGGTAGGCATCGGGCACACCCTCGATCGAGGCGCGCTCGGCGGCGTCGCCCTGGAGTGCGGTCAGCATCGGGGTCCTGGTCGAGCCCGGGGCGACCACGTTGCAGCGGATGCCGTGCGCGGCCAGTTCCAGGCCGAGGCACTTGGTGAACATCGCCGAGGCGGCCTTGGACGCCGCGTAGGCGGACATCGACATCCGCGGGGTGGCCGCGGCATTCGACGCGACCGTGACGATCGAGCCGCTGCCGCGCGGCACCATCACCCGGGCCACCGCGCGGCTGGTGTGGAAGACCCCGCCCGCGTTGACGGCGAAGGTGGTGTCCCACTCCTCGTCGGTGAGCTGGGCGGCCTGCCCGCTGCGCAGCACCCCGGCGGCGTTGACGAGGTACTCGATCGGGCCGAGTTCGACCTCGACCTTGGCCACCGCGCTGTCCACGTCGCCGCTGTCGGTGACGTCGGTGGCCACCGCGAGGACGCGTACGCCGGTCGAGTCCAGCTCGGCCGCCAGCTCCCACAGCGCCAGTACGTCGCGGTCGAGCAGCGCGACCGGTGTCTCGGCGGCCACCAGAGACCTGGCGATCTCGGCACCGATCCCCCCGGCCGCCCCCGTGACGACGGCGACGCCGGACAGCCCGCCGGTCACCGTGTCACCTCGCCGAGTATGCGCCCGACCACCTCTGACGGCACCCGCAGCGTGCGCGTCGTGAACGCGCCGAGCGCCTCGAGATAGCGCTCCTGCAGACCAGCCTCGTCGACCTCGACGCCCTTGCCGCCGGACAGCAGCGTGCGGCCGCCGACGATCACGGTGTCCACATCGGCCGAACCGGCCAGCCACAGGAAGCTCTCCAGCGGCCGGGGGTTGAGCAGATAGCGCCAGTCGTCGGCCCGTACGAGCACCAGATCGGCCTGCTTGCCGACCTCCAGGCTGCCCACCGCGTCGTCCCAGCGCAGCCCCTTCGCCGCGATCCGGGTGCCCATCGCCAGCGCGTCGCTGGGCAGCACCTCGGTCTGGTCGGCGCTCATCTCGTTGTACATCTGCCAGGCGGCGCGCATCGTCTCGGCGATCCCCGCGCTCGGCATCGACGAGCCGTCCGTCGACAGCGACACGTCCAGGCCCGCCCTGCGCAGCGCCGGGACGGCGCCGGTCTCGGTCAGCGACGACTCGCCGGACGGCCCGTACTTGCCGGGGGAGTGGCTGATGTGGGCCCGGGCCTGAAGCAGGAGCTTCTGCTCCTGCTCGTCGAGGAACGCACAGTGCCCGGCCATCAACCGCTCGTCCACGAGACCGAGTTCGGCCAGCCGGCGCACGCCCGTCTCGCCGTAGTAGGTCCGCATCAGCTCGACCTCGTTGCGCAGCGCACCGACGTGCGTCGCGAACCCGAGGTCGTGCGCGGCGACCAGGTCGGCCATGCCGCGCGCGAGTTCGTCGGTCATGTTCGTGACGTAGGCGATGCTCGGACGGCACCTGATGCGCCCCGAGGTGTCCTTGCCGACGAGCTGCAGCAGCGACTCGAAGTTCGCGAGCACCCCGTCGGCGTCCCTGGTGCGCAGATACGTGTCCTGGTCGGGCGGGCAGATCGCGTCGCTCGCCCAGGTGCTCGCGGAGAACCGGATGCCCAGACGCTGCGCCGCGGCGACCATCGAGTGCGGGCGGTTGAGCGAGCCCATGTCGCCGAGGGTGGTCACCCCGCCGCGCAGCTGGGTCCACATCGAGTACTCGGCGATGGCCTGTGCCTCGTCCGGGGTCATGCCGTCGATGAGGTCGTCGAAGCGGTCGAAGGTGGCGGAGATCTGGTGCATGTCGCCGCCGCCGCCCATGAACGCGACCTGGTCCTCACGGTCGGAGACCGGACGCAGGGCGCCGCGCATCGGGAAGCGCATGGCGAACATCTCGTGCCAGTGCGCGTTGACGAAGCCCGGCAGCACCATCATGCGGCCGGCGTCGGTCCTCTTCATCGCGGCCTTCTGCGCCGGGTCGAGGGCGGCGGCCGCCTCCTCGACCTCGGCCGCGCTGCCGACCGCGGCGATCGTGCCGTCCACGATCAGCACCGCGCCGCGGGCGTGCACGCTCTCCTCGGCGTCCGCCGTGTAGACGGTGCCGCCGGTGATCAGCTGGACGCTCATCACGCCACCCCGGGCTCGGTCGACGCGGGCACGGCGATGGAGGCGAAGTGCGCGAGCCAGCCGTTCAGCGTGGGAGCGGCGACCAGCTCGTCGAACTGGACCGGGATCTTGTTCTTGCGCCAGCGGCTGACCAGCCGCATGATCTCCAGCGAACTCAGGCCGAGAACCACCAGGTTGGCGTCCGGCTCGATCGCCTCGGGCTCAAGGCCCAGCAGCGGCGCGACCGTTGCGCGCAGATCGAGCTCAGTAGGGGTCGGAGTGATGTCCACGTCAGCCTTCCTGCTCGGACGCGGCTATGACGGCCAGCGCCTTCTTGTCGACTTTGCCCAGCGGCGTCAGGGGGAGCTCGAGCACGTAACGCACCACGTCGGGCAGCTTGTAGTCCGCGACGCCGCGGGAGTGAATGGCCTTCTTGAGCTCGGCCGGCGCCAACTGCTCGCCGTCCGGGACGAGATACGCGCAGATCCGCTCGCCGAGGAACTCGTCGGGCACGCCGATCACGGCGGCCTGGGCGATCGACGGCAGCGCCAGCAGATGGTCCTCGACCTCGCCCGCGGAGATCTTGTCGCCACCGCGGATGATCATGTCCTTGATGCGGCCCTCGATCACCAGGTCACCGTCCTCGGTGAGCCGGGCGAGGTCACCGGTGCGGTAGAAGCCGTCCTCGGTGAAGGCGCGCCTGTTGTACTCGGGCACCCCGTAGTAGCCCCGCAGGGTGTACGGGCCGCGGGTGATCAGCTCGCCGACGGAGCCGGCGGGCAGTACGTTGCCGTCCTCGTCGACGATGCGCAGTTCGTCGGCGTCCGAGATCGGCTTGCCCTGGGTGGTGAGCACCGACTCGGCCGGGTCGTCCGGCCTGCTGAAGGTCAGCAGCCCCTCGGCCATGCCGAACACCTGCTGGAGCGAGCAGCCCAGCGTCGGCGCGATGCGCTCGGTGAACTCGCGCGTCATCCGCGCCCCGCCGACCTGCACCAGCCGAAGGCTGCTCAGATCGTCCTCGCTCCACTCGGCGGCCTCCAGCCACAGCTGCATGATCGAGGGCACCATCGAGGTGACGGTGACGCTGTGCTGCTCGATCAGCGGGAAGCAGTCCAGGGGGTTGGGGGTGTCGGCCAGGACGACGGTTCCGCCGGTCTGGAAGGTGCCGATCACTCCGGGGCAGCCGTAGGCGAAGTTGAACTCGACCGGCAGCACGGCGAGATAGGTGTCATCGCTGGTCAGCTCGCACACCTGGGCCGCGCGCCTGGACTGGTAGACGTAGTCGTCGTGGGTGCGCGGGATCAGCTTGGGCAGCGCCGTGGTCCCGCCCGAGAGCAGGAAGAACGCCACATCTGCCGCGTCGGGCTCGGCCAGCGGCCCGGACTCGGACTCGGACTCGGGCGCGGTGGAGGCGAGCTCCAGCTCGGACACCGAGACGAAGCCCTCGCTCTTCTCGCCGAGCACGAACAGCGTGCGCAGCTCGGGGGCGCCGGCCTGGATCTCCAGCGCCATCTCGCGGTGGTCGAACCCGCGGTGCGTCTCGGGCAGTACGTAGCCGGTGGCCCCGCTGAGCTCCACAAGGTGGGAGATCTCCGTCGAGCGGTGCGCGGGCAGCGAGAAGACCAGCTTCGCGCCGATACGCATCAGGGCGAAGGCGATCGCCACGAACTCCGGGACGTTGGGCAGCTGCACCACGAGCCGGTCGTTCTCGCGCACCCCGTGCGCGGCGAACCCGGCGGCCAGCCGGTCGGCCCACTGGTCGAGTTCGACGTAGCTGATCCGGCGGCCGCCGTGCACCAGCGCGGTGGCGGAGCCGTACCGGCGCGCGGCGCCTCGCAGCAGCGCGCCGAGCGTCTCACCGCGCCAGATGCCCTGCTCGCGGTAGCGCTGGGCGACATCGGACGGCCAAGGAGTGCATCCGGCAAGCATCTTCGAACTCCTACTCGGCTTCGGGTGCGGATTCGGTGATGCGTACGACGGCGGCGCCCGCCTCCATGCCGGTGCTCGCGCCGATCAGCAGGACGTGGTCGCCGGGCCCCACCTGGCCGGTGCGCCAGACGTGCTCAAGGCCAAGGAACAGGTCGGCCGCGCCCGTGTGCCCGATGGTGTTGACGTACTCCCACAGGGCCTTGTCCTCGTCGACGTCGAGCGGCAGCAGGAACATGGCCTCCAGCGCGGGCCGGCCGAAGCCGACGTGGCAGACCCTGGCGACCTGATCGAAGGTCAGGTCCGCCTCCTTGAGCGTGCGCTCGGCGATCTCGGCGACCTTGTCGCCGAAGTTCTTGATCGGCGGGGCCTGGCCGGCCGCCCACTGCTCACGGACCTTCTGGGCCCGCTCGCCGAAGTTCAGGCCGCGGCCCCGGGTGACGCCCGGCGGGAAGAGCTCCTCGCCCGCCCGGTGGAGGATCTCCATCGAGGAGTCGGACAGCGAACCGACCGCGAGCAGCTCGGCGAAGCCGCCGCGCCGCGAGAGCACCACGGCGGAGCCGGCGTCGGCGAGCACGAAGAGACTGGAGGAACGCCAGCGCTCCACACCCGGAGTTGAGTAGTTGTCGCCCGTGGTGATCAGCGCGGCGTCGTGCGTGGGGTTGGCGATCAGCCGGTTGGCTGCCACTTCCACGGAGGCGAGCATGCCGAGGCAGCCCTGCTTGATCTCCACGGCGGGCACCGGGCGGTCGACGGTGTTGTTGAGGATGTAGTGCACCGCCGACCAGCCGTCGGGACCCTGGTGGTGGGTGTAGCTGTGCAGCAGGATGCCGATGTCGTCGGGCCCGTGGCCGGATGCGGACAGTGCGGCCCTGGCCGCGTCGATCGCCATGTCGGGCGCGGGTGTCGACTCGCTGACGGCCGCGGAACGCATGCCGGAGGCCTGCCTGCTCTCCTCGTCGTACAGGCCTTCCTCGACCGCGCGCTCGGCCGGGTACAGGGGCGGCAGATGGCTGCCGATCCCGGCGAGATACAGGTTCTCGGTCCTCATCGCGCCGACTCCTTCGTGGGGTGGATGCGTTTCGCGGCAAGCACAACACGGGGGCTGACGGGCCTCATGAGTAGGCGCTACTCAAGGTCCCGTCTTAGACACCGTCTAAGACGGGACCCTACTAAGGGTCCCCTACGCAGGTGATCCGGCCCCTGCCGGCCTGTGCCCCCGTTGGCTGATTTGAGTAGCGACTACTCGGGCCCGGGCCCGGACCGCGGTGTGTGCTGGGCGGGTATCCGCCGCGTGCCGTCCGCTCGCGGCCCCCGGCACAGACGAGGAGATCCGATGTCGTGGTCGCGTCCGGAACTGGGCGACTGGTCAAGTCCCGCCGAACTCACGCAGCTGCAGCGGGCGGAGCTGCCGCGGGTGATCGCCCAGGCGATGCGCTCGCCGTTCTACGCCGCCCGCCATGACGGCCGCGCCGTGCCGCGCGACGCGGAGGACTTCGCCGGCATCGAGCTGACCACCAAGCAGGATCTGCGCGACCAGTACCCCTTCGGAATGCTCGCGGTGGACCGCCAGAAGCTGGCCACCTACCACGAGTCGAGCGGCACGGCCGGGGATCCCACCGCCTCGTACTACACCGACGACGACTGGGCCGACCTCGCCGAACGCTACGCACGCAAGTGGGTCGGCATCACCCCCTCGGACACCTTCCTGGTGCGCACACCGTACGGCCTGGTGATCACCGCGCATCTGGCGCAGGCCGCCGGACGGCTGCGCGGCGCCACGATCGTGCCGGGCGACGCCCGTTCGCTCGCCACCCCGCTGCCCCGGATGGTCCGCGTCATGCGGGCCCTGGACGTCTCGCTGACCTGGTGCAACCCGACCGAGATCATGATGCTCGCCGCCGCGGCCAAGGCCGCAGGGTTGCGCCCGGACCAGGACTTCCCCGCACTGCGGGCCATGTTCACCGCGGCGGAACCGCTGACCGAGGTGCGACGGCGCCGGCTCAGCGAGATCTGGGGCGGCATCCCGATCGTCGAGGAGTACGGCTCGACCGAGACCGGCACCATCGCCGGCCAGTGCCCGAACGGCGCCCTGCACCTGTGGGCGGACCGCGCGATCTTCGAGGTCTTCGACCCCGAGACCGGTGAACTGTCCCCGTCCGGCCGCGGCCAGCTGGTCGTGACCCCGCTCTACCGCGAGGCCATGCCGCTGCTGCGCTACAACCTCGCCGACGACGTCGAGGTGTCCGACGCGGAGTGCTCCTGCGGCTGGCTGCTGCCGACGGTCCGCGTGCTCGGGCGATCCGGGACCGGCTATCCGGTCGGCGCGTCGACGGTCACCCAACAGCGGCTCGAGGAGCTGGTGTTCAGCCTCCCCGGCAGCTACGAGGTGATGTTCTGGCGGGCAATGGCCCACCCGGACGTGCTGCGCCTGGAGTTCGAGGCACCCGACGAGAGCCGCGACCAGGCGGTCAAGGAGCTGGCCGGACTGATCGACCGCGAGCTCGGCGTACCGCACCGCATCACCGCACTGCCGTTGGGCACGCTCGTGCCCCGCGAAGCGCTCACGGCGCAGCGCGACATCCTCAAGGCCCGCTATCTGTTCGGCGAGGGCGAGGACTGGGACAAGGCGGTCATGTACGCATGAGCCGCCTCCCGCTGCCCGCCCTGCGAGCGTGTTCCGCCGATTCCGGCCGACTTCTTCTTGTCCCGTCGTCGTCCGCTGTGGACGATGCCCGACCCGTAAGCGGTGACCCCCATGGTGAGTGAGTTGTCCCCCCTGCCGCCGACCCCCGAAGACCGGATCGCCATCGTCGGCATCGGCTGCCGCTTCCCCGGTGGCGCCAACTCGCCACAAGCGCTGTGGGAGTTGCTGATGGGCGCGGTCGACGCGTCCGGCCCGATTCCCGAGGACCGCTGGGCGCCGCAGCGCGCCCAGTCGCGCGAGAACGCCGCCGTCCTGTCGCGGGTGACCTCCAACGGCGCTTTCCTGGGCGACATCAGCGGATTCGACGCCTCCTTCTTCGGCATCTCGGCCACCGAGGCCCGCCAGCTCGACCCGCAGCAGCGCATGGCGCTGGAGGTGGCCTGGGAGGCACTGGAGCACGCGGGCATCCCCGCCTCCACCCTCGCGGGCAGCGACACCGGCGTGTTCGTCGGCGTCGGCACCGACGACTACGGCCGCCGTCTCCTCGAAGACCTGCCGGGAGTCGAGGCCTGGACCGGAATCGGCTCCTCGCTGTGCGGTGTGCCCAACCGGATCTCGTACACCCTCGATCTGCGCGGTCCGAGCGTCGCCGTGGACACCGCCTGCTCGTCCTCGCTGGTCGCACTGCACCAGGCGTGCGCCAGCCTCCAGCGCGGTGAGGTACCGGTCGCACTCGCGGGCGGCATCATGCTGATGGCCGGCCCGGGGCTGACCACCGTGCTCGACATCGCCGGCGCCATCTCGCCCGACGGCCGGTCCAAGGCCTTCGACGAGGCCGCCAACGGCTACGGCCGCGGCGAGGGCTGCGGCATCGTCGTACTCAAGCGGCTCGCCGACGCCCGGCGCGACGGCGACCGGATCATCGCCCTGGTCCGCGGCAGCGCCGTGCACCAGGACGGCCGCACCGACGGCATCATGGCGCCCAGCTCCTCGGCGCAGGCGCATCTGCTGCGCAAGGCGTACGAGTCGGCGGGCGTCGCGCCGTCCGAGGTCGACTACGTCGAGGCGCACGGCACCGGCACCAAGGTCGGCGACCCGATCGAGGCCGCCGCGCTCGCCGAAGTCGTCGGCGCCCGCGCCGCGGGACAACGTCCGTGCCTCATCGGCTCGGTGAAGACGAACATCGGGCACTGCGAGGCGGCGGCGGGCATCGCCGGGCTGATCAAGACGGCGCTCGCCATGCAGCACGGGATCATCCCGCCGACCCTGACCGTGGACGGTCCCCGCAAGGACATCCCGTGGGCGGATTCCGGGCTCAGCCTGGTCAGTGAGGCCACGCCGTGGCCCGACTCCGGCCGGCCGCGGCTCGCAGGAGTCGCCAGTTACGGGTACGGCGGCACCATCGCGCACGCGGTACTGGAGCAGGCCCCGGTCACCGATGAGGCACTTCTCACCGATGAGACCGAGAAGGCCGAGCCGGCGGACCCCACAGGGCTCACCGTCTACCCACTGTCATCGGCGACGGCGCCCGGGCTCGCCGCACAGGCCGCCCGGCTGGGCGAGGCGCTGCACGCGCACGCGCTCCCCGATGTCGGGCACACCCTCGCGCACCACAGGGCGCACCTGTCCGCCCGCGCCGTCGTGGTCGCGGCTGACCGGGCCGAACTCGCCGACGGTCTCGGCGCCTTGGCCGAGGGAGCGGTCCTTCCCACCGTCGTCACCGGCGAGACGTCCGGACCGCCGCGCTCGCCGGTCTGGGTGTTCTCCGGACACGGCGCACAGTGGTCGGGCATGGGCCAGGACCTGCTCGCCCAGGAGCCGGTGTTCGCCGCGGCCATCGACCGGCTCGGCCCCATCTACTCCGAGGAACTCGGAGTCACCCCGCGCGAGGTGCTCAGCAGCGGTGACCTCGGCTCGGTCGACATCATCCAGTCGATGCTGTTCGCCATGCAGATCGGCCTCGCCGAGGTCTGGCGCCGCTACGGCGTCACGCCCGGCGCGGTGATCGGGCACTCCGTCGGCGAGATCGCCGCGGCGGTCGTCGCGGGAGTGCTGTCCGAACAGGACGGCGCGCGGCTGGTCTGCCGCCGCTCGGGACTGCTGCGCAAGGTGGCGGGCCGAGGTGCGATGATCATGGTCGACCGGCCCTTCGACGAGGTACAGGACGCCATCGGCGCCACCGACACCCTCTGCGCCGCAATCGCCGCCGCCCCCTCGTCCACCGTCGTCGCCGGAGACATACCGGCCGTCGACGAAGCCGCCGAGCAATGGGCCGAACTGGGCTGGACCGTACGCAGGGTCGACTCCGACGTCGCCTTCCACAGCGCGCACATGGACACGATCAGCGCCGACCTCGCCGCCGCCGTCGCCGATCTCCAGGCAGGGCCCGCGCAGGTGCCGCTCTACCTCACCGCGCTCGACGACCCCAGGTCGACGCGACGCCAGGACGCCGGCTACTGGGCGCTCAATCTGCGTAATCCGGTGCGCTTCCAGCAGGCGGTCGAGGCGGCGTTCGAGGACGGCCACCGGCTCTTCCTGGAGATCTCCGCGCACCCCGTCGTCGGCCACTCGATCAACGAGACCGTCTCGGGCGCCGGAGACACCCTGGTCACACCCAGCCTTCGCCGCCACCGCCCGGAGCGGACCACCCTGCTCACCTCGCTCGCCGCACTGCACTGCCAGGGCGTCCCGGTCGACTGGTCGGTCCTGCAGCCCATCGGGAACCGCACCGACCTGCCCACCACCGCCTGGCAGCACGCCCGGCACTGGGTCGACGCACGCGACCGCAGCGAGTCGCCGGTCGACACGCTGCTCGGCACCGAGACCGGGGTGCACGGCTCCCGGCTGCGGGTCTGGCAGACCACACTCGACCTGCGCACCCGGCCCTACCCGCGCCGCCACCCCGTACTGAACACGGAGATCGTCCCGGCCGCCGTGCTGGTCAACACCTTCCTCACCGCGGGCCGTACCGACGTGCTCACCGATCTGCGGCTGCGGCAGCCGGTCGTGGTTCCCGAGCAGGAGACGCGGGAACTGCAGATCGTCCGCGACGACACCGCTCTGACCCTGGTCTCCCGCCGGCTCGGCGCACCCGACTCGGCCTGGTCCACCCACACACTCGCCACCGTCGGCGGGGGAGCGGCGCCCGAGCCCGTACCCATCGGACAGACCCCCGAGACCCTCGACCCGGGCTATGTCATCGAGCGGCTCGCCGAACTGGGCGTCGCCGACATGGGATACCCCTGGCGGATCGAGGAACTGCGCCGCGGCGAGGGCACCTTGACCGCCACCGCGAGCGCCGAACTGGACCGCAGCTGGGCCGCCGTCCTCGACGCCGCCCTCTCGATGGCCTCGGTCATCTTCCCCGGCCCCGGCGTGCTGCGGATGCCTTCGTACGTGGACCAGGTGACCCGGACCGGGCAGCCGCCGCGGACCGCGACGATCTCGGTCAGGCTCGACGAGGAGCACCCCACGACCGTGCACGTCGACATCCGCGGCGAGGCCGACGGCGACGAGTCCGTCCTCACCCTGCGCGGGCTGCGCTACAGCGAGCTCGAAGGCGACCTGTCCGGAGAGGAGCAGAGCACCAGCGGCCGCTTCGAACTGGACTGGCAGCCCTTCCCGGTGGACACCGGCGCGCACACCGCCCTCCCCGACCGCACCGTGCTGGTGCTCGGCCCTGACGACCTGGCCCGCGCGCTCGTTCCCGCATGCGCCGAGCACGGTGCGACGGTCAGCGTCGACCGGGCCGACCTGGACGACGCCGACCATGTGCTGTTCGCGCCGCACGCGATACCGGCCGCCGATGTCGCGGTGGCCTTCGCCGAACTCGTCGGCGCCATCGCCGCGCTGCCGGGCCGCAAGCCCACGCTGTGGTGCCTGACCACGGGAGTACGTGAGGCCGCATCGGCCGACGAGCTCAACCACGCCCCGCTGTGGGGCATGGGCCGGGTCGCCGCGAGCGAACACCCCGAATTCTGGGGCGGCGTGGTCGACCTGCCGGCCGGGCCGCTGGAGGAACTGCCCGCCGGGCTGCTGCTGAGCCTGCTGCACCTGCGCCCGGCCGAGCCGGTGCTCGCCGTCACCGACGGCGAGGTGCGGGTGCCCCGGCTCGTACCGGCCGAACTCGCCGAGGACGGCGAGCCGTTCACCTGCCGGGCCGACGGAACGTATCTGATCACCGGCGGTCTCGGAGTGCTCGGCCTGGTGCTCGCCGAGCACCTCGCCCGGCGCGGCGCCCGCCGCATCGTGCTCCTCGGCCGCACCGCGGTGCCCCCGCGGACACAGTGGTCCGACGACGACCCCCGGGTCGCCGCGCTGCGCCGACTGGAGGCCGCAGGGGTCACCGTCACCACCGTGGCCGCCGACATCACCGACCTCGGCGCCACCCGGGCGGCGCTCGACGCGCTCCAACTGCCGCCGATCCGGGGCGTGGTCCACGCGGCGGGCACCGTGCACAGCGCGCTCCTGCACCGGCTGGACGCCGGGCATCTGCGGGACGTCATGCGGCCCAAGGTCGACGGCGCGATGGTGCTCCACGAGCTGTTCCCGCCCGGGTCGACGGACTTCTTCGTCCTGTTCTCCTCGTGCGGACCGCTGCTCGGTCTGCCCGGCCAGGGCGCGTACGCGGCGGCCAACGCCTTCCTCGACGCACTGGCCGCCCACCGGCGGGCCGCCGGTCACGAGGAGACGGTGAGCATCGCCTGGACCAGCTGGCGCGGAATGGGCATGGCGACGGCGGCCTCGGCCACCGACGCCGAACTGGCCGCCCGCGGCACCGCGGACATCGCCCCCGACCAGGCGCTGCGCGCCTTCGACCAGACCGTCGGCCGCGCGCCGAGCGGCCTGGTCACCGTCCTGAGCCTGCTGCGCGGCCACACCGGCCCGCGGCCCGCCCTGCTGGCGGAACTGGCCCAGGACGACACGTCCCAGCCGGCCGAGGTACCCGACTGGGTCGGCCTCACCGGGGACGAACTGGCCGCGTATCTGCTCGACGACGTACGCCAGCGGGTCGCCGTCGTCCTCGGCGTCCAGCCGGCGGCGGTCGGCGTCCACCGCCCGCTCACCGAGGCGGGCGTCGACTCGCTGCTGGCGACGGCGGTACGGGTCGCGCTGGAACGGGACCTGGGCGTGGCGCTGCCGGCGACGCTGCTGTGGAACTACCCGACGGTGAGCGAGATCGCGGGCTTCCTGGCGGGTGTGCTGGGGGAGAGTGCTGACGCCTCGAACCGGACCTCCGCCTGACGGGGGGCTCCGCCCCGAATCCGGCCTCGTGGGTCTCCCGGACGACGTCCGGGGGAGTTGGAGGCGCGGTTCGGGGCGGAGCCTGTTCGGCGGGCTGCCGGGCGATTACGGTCCTACGCCGGGTCACCGCCCAGTTTGGCGACGGGCTGGGTGATGGGCTCCTCGGCGGGTTGGAACGACATCTGCAACCGGGGGAGATATCCGGCGTCGTACGGGCCTTCGGCTTCCGCGACGGGGCGTGACAGCAGCATGCCCGGACTGTAGCTCCCGGCACTGACACACCCGGCCGGCGGTCGGCATCCGCCACGGCCGATTCGTTCCGAGACCCAGAGCGATGGCAGCCATCAGCTTGGGAAACACGGGAGCTGTCGGGGGGACCGTGCCGATGACCTGCCTGGACCACCGCATTACCGGCGATGGAGGGCGATGCCTGGAGACCGGCATTGACAGCAGACCGAGCACCAGCCGCCCGGCCCGGCGCCGGGTTCAACCCGTGCGAAGCGGCCCGCGATCCGGCCCATGATGGCCTCGAACTCACCCCGCCAATGGGCGGGATCCACGCTGTGGCCCGCGGCCACCATCTCTTTTTCAGTGATGCAGGTTCTGGGAGAGGTCCCGCATGGCGTCGATGGTTTCCTGCTCGTCTTGCTCTGTGCCGTGGTCGCTGAGTTTCACGATCACGGTGCGCTTGGCCGGATTGACGTAGATGTACTGGCCGTAGATGCCTACCGCGCTGAAGTCGCCCGTGGCGCCGCTGGGATGCCACCACTGAGCGGAGTAGCCCCATCCGTCGGCCATGGTCGCCACGGGGGTGCTCAGGCGGTCGACCCAGGCCTGGGGGACGATCTGGCGGTCGCCGGCCCGGCCGTTGTCAAGGACGAGCTGTCCTATCTTGGCGAAGTCACGGGCGGTGGCGTTCAGGCAGCAGAAGGACTTCTCCATGCCTCCCTCACTGTCCAGGTTCCAGGTGGCATCGGCTTCGGCGCCCATCGGCTGCCAGATGCGCTCCTGGAGTAGCGCCGCCACGGATTTGCCCTCCACACGGTGCAGGATCTGGCCCAGGAGCTGGGTGTCCACGCTGCGGTAGTCGCTCGTGCTGCCCGGGGTGAAGCGCAGGGTGCGGTTGTCCTTGATGAAGTTCGGCAGGTCGGTGGTGAGGTACATCCGCGGGGTGCCGGACAGAGGTATGCGGCTGTAGTCCTCGCTCACGTCGATGCCGCTGCTCATGTCCAGCAGGTGCCGCACGGTAATGCGGTCGTAGGCGTCGCCCTTTTTGAGTTCGGGCAGCAAGTCCACCAGAAGGTCGTCCTCGCGCAGGTGTCCTTCGGCGATGGACTGTCCGACCAGCAGGGAGACCACGGACTTTGCAGTGGACCAGGAGGCGTGACGGGTCTGGGCGCCGACGCCGTCGCGGTACCACTCGTGGATCAGCTGACCGTCGCGCAGGACCAGGAAGGCGTTGGTGTGGGTGTCTTTCAGGAATTGCCGGGTGTTCTTGCGCCCGTCCTTCCACGCCACGGTGGCCGGCAGGGCCCGCAGGGCTTGCTGCAGCGGTACCGGTTTGGTGGACGCGGGCACTGTACGGGCCGGGAAGAGGGCGCCTTGCTGCGAGGGCGGGGTGTCCGACAGACGGATGAGGGAGAGGGGGGACGGAAGGCTGAGCGCTGCCGTCGCCGCCCAGGGACCGGCGACGAGAGCGGTCAGAGCCGTCGGTACGGCGATGGCGGCCCGCCGGTTCCGGCGGAGGAATGCACGCAGGGGCGAAGAGGGGGCCATGGGAATCTCCTGAGGTGAATGACAGTCGTAATTGATAACAGTCGTTATGGATGACGACTGTAATCTATGATGGGTAGCCGAGCAACCGAAGAGAGAAGACCCCGATGCCCCAGGCCCCTGACAACCGCCGTACGGAACTCCTTGACGCCGTCGTCGCCCACCTGACCGAGCACGGCATCGCCGGCCTCTCCTTGCGCCCGCTGGCCAAGGCCCTGGGGCAGAGCACCTACGTGCTCACCTACCACTTCAAAGACAAGAGCGGCCTGCTCGCCGCCGTCCTCGACCACCTCGACCAACAGGACCGCGAGGCGCTGCAGAAGTGGGCGTCCCAGGCGCCGCCGGGCTCGCCGGGCGCGGGGATCCTCGCGTTCTGGCACTGGCAGACCAGGCCGGAGGCACTCCCGCTCCTCCGCCTCAACTACGAGATCTTCGGGCTGCTGTCGAGTCGACGCATCAGCGGCCATCACCCGCGCATGATCGAGGACTGGATCGACTTCATCGCTCACCAGCTCATGGCATACGGCCGGGGAGCCCGGGCCGCACGCATCGATGCCACCCTGATCTCCGCGGCCCTCTCCGGGCTTACTCAAGACTTCCTCATCACGGGCGACACCCACAGGATCGAGGAGGCCCTGGCCCGCCTCGCCGAATTCACCGATGAGTCGAGTCCGGGCAGCAAGTAGCCCGGCCGCACCTGGGCCAGGAGGCCGGGGCCGCTTGACGTCCGTCCCGGTCGGCGCCCTCTGTCGCCGGGTGCGAGCAGGCTGGTGATCTCAGCGATCGCTTTGTGAGGGGGCTTGAAGTAGTGGCGGAGCTCCCGGCTTCTTGTGCCGTGACTGGGTCATCAGCGTCGGCAGACTCGCTCCCGCTTCGCCGAGATGAGACAGGCTCGAATGCCGGTAGTCATGGAGGTCCCAGCCCATTCCGGGCCTGCGTACCGCGGTGTGCTCGTCCAGCAGCCACTGAAAACTCCACCGAAATGAAACTTGCGGTACTGAAATCTTCAGAGCCGTCCGACAGCCCGCACCCGCCCAGCCGAGCAAGATCATGATCTACAGCTGGAGTACTAGGCGTGTAATTTCGATGGGGTGCCTTATTCCGACGCAGACCGAAACCGGCTCATGAAGCAGACGCTCGACGACTTCGCCATGCGTAGCGACGAGGGGTTGGACAACATTCTCGGGCATGTGAGGCACCGCATCGAAACTGCTCGCCGCATGGGCGTGGAGGTACCGGACAACTTGTCCGACCGTGTGGAGCGTCTCTCTCTTCAGCGCGGCTGGCCGGCGCTGTGGTCCACGTCCTGAGCTTGGCAATCGCCGAGCCTCGACGGCTCGATTGTGCCTCTGGCCAGGTGCAACGGCCGCTTGAAGCAAACCCGGAAGCCTGTGTCACTAACCCTCATTGACCGTGATTCCTCGCCCTATCGGGCACGGTTCGGGCACGTCGGCCTGCTGATCCGCAGTTCTATAGGGATCAGTCGGTAGGGGCAATAGCGGTTGCGTGGGAGGGGCTGAGGAGGGCGGAAGGTCGGTGTCGGTTGTTGGGGTTGCTGTATTTGGTTGCTGTACCGCTGTTGAAGCGACGTCGTAGGAGTTGGCGAGATTGTTCCGGGCGGTGACGGTGTCGGGGATCCGTGACTACATCAGCTCCTGGAACGAGAACTCAAAACTCTTCACCTGGACCGCGACCGCGGACGAGATGCTCGCAAAGGTCCGCCTCGTCCAGACCTACGGTGAAGAAACTCGTCAGCAACTATGCGAAGTAACGCAAATGGGATCACGAGACACTAGCGCTTGACGCGGCTCCGGACCGCGAGAACAGCGAGGGCAAGAAGGACTGGTTCGAGGATCCGGGAGGCCATCTCGATGAAGGTGCCTGTGGTGGTGAGGTTCTGGCCCGCGGAACGGAAGACCACAGAGTTCACGACGACGCGGGTAGCGCTCTCTACCCGCTGGGCAGTCAAGCGCTGGCGCATGGAGCTGGTGAGTACGGGATCGGGGCTCTCGGTGGTCAGGGCGATGGTGGTGCCAGTGAGACTGCCGACACTGTGAGACTTGGGGACATTTGTGGGTAGTCCCCACAGGACGAGTGTCAGTACAGTGACGGCCATGGCGGCCCCTAGACAGGCCAGGGCACGGGAAGCGCGCAGACCGTAGCCGGAGATCAGCCAGTATGCCCACAGCAGGCCTCGTTCCCCGGCGGGGATCCCAGCTCGATCATGGCGGCGCATCTCCATCTCGCCGTAGTAGAAATCCGCTGCACCGGGCTCGTTCTTGCCATCCTCGAATGCCTTGCGCAGCTGCCGGTAGGTCGCCGCCACATCGTCCAATCCTGGGGCGAGACCAGGATCGTGATGGTTTGGACCGATCTGCCAACCATGCGGCGGGGCCGGGTTGTCGGCTGCCAGCGCGCGCCAGTGATGCTCCTCGGCCAGGGTACGTCGGTGGGCCCACCGGTACGGCCAGATCTTGTGACGCCAGTGGATACCGCTCGGAGCGCAGGCGAAGGCGCAACGGCCTTCCAGACGGAGCTGATCGAGGTGGAAGGCGCCGACAAAGAGGCAGGTCGACAGATCGGTACCAGTCAGGACCAAATACGCGGCGTCCACGCCTCGCAGGGACGCCACCCGCACGCCGGGGTCATGGGCGCGCAGCATACCCTCGTCTGACGCTGTACCGGCTGCGGTGGAAAACGGAGCCGGGAGGGCCGTAACGGCAACCGGGGACGACAGCACCGCGTCAGTGAGGTCAACGGTCGCGTAGCGCAGCCGCAGGGTTGCTGTCGACTGCCATCGTGTCCGCGCGCAGCTCAACCTCCGGGCCGCGACCTCCATGGTCACTGGCGCCTCGAACAGCGTGCCGGACACATCAACCGTCTCTCCGCACACGAGCGGACCAAACAGCTGAACTGTTGTGAAGATCGCCCCGGCGAACGTGGCGGTGCCAGCGACTGTCGCACCGCCGAACCAGGCATGTCCGGTGAAAGTCGTCCTCGCGAACCCGGCGTCGCCGGCAAACCGCGCTTCGCCGAACTCGGCTGGGCCGGTGAATGTGGCCTCGCCGAACCCGGCATGCCCGGTGAAGAGCGTCCTGGTGAACCCGGCCGCACCGGTGAACATGGCCCTGCCGAACCCGGCAGTGCCTCTGAACATCGCCTCGCCGAACCCAGAGTTGCCTGTGAACGTCGCATCACCGAACCAGGCATGACCGCCGAAAGCCGCGCCGCCGAACCAGGCGTCACCGCCGAACGTGGCCCCGCCGAAGAAGGCAGTGCTGCTAAACGTCGCCTCTCCGAAGCCCGCGATGCCGGCCAACGTCGCCCCGCCGAACCCGGCATGCCCGGTGAACGTCGCCAGGCGGAACTTGGCCTGGCCGAGCGTCACCTTGTCGAACCTGGCAGTCCCGGTGAAGGTGGCCTCGTCGAACGCTGCAATGCCAATGCTCGGCTGCCCGGTGACAGGATCGAGGAGGGCTTGGAGTAGAGCGTGGAGGAGAGGTTCGGTAAAGCGGGTGCCGCGATGGTCGATGTCAGCCCCGGGAGCCAGGGAAGCCAGGTATGCGCGTCGGTCGTTCTCAGACACATGGGTCAGGCATGCGGCATGACCGGGGAGGTGCACGCCCGGGCAGCCGATTTGGTTGTTCGCGGGGCCTGCGCCGTGCCCGCAATGGGCCCATGAAGGTGGGGATGAAATCGAGGAGGGCGGTGTGGTCATGGTCCGAACTCCACTGGCTGACTGGCGTGTGGTCGGCACGCTGCCGTGCCTGTCCCCGTCTTGCGGACCTGACTGGCCCGCATCTGCCCTCGCAGTCCGGATCGGAATTGCTGTAGCGGAATTCACTTCGCACGTCGAGAGAGCCACGCCGCCCTCCGGTTGGGCATGTCCCTTTCGGTCAGGAGGGTCGAGGCAGCGGAACGTGGGAAAGGATCAGGCGCTCACGTGGTTGAACACCGGGTAGATCTGGGGCTGTACGTCCGGGGCGCCGATCTCTTGGAGAATCGGCATGATGATCTGGCCGAACTGCTGAAATGCTTCCTCGGACTCCCAGATGTCGATGGCAATCCAGCCATTGGGAGTAGGCGCGGCAGTGTGCGAGATGAGGCCGGGTACGGGCCAGTCCGCCGGACTCCTGACGGGGCCGCGGCCGCCGGTCAACTTGTCCGAGCCGTGCTCGTAGGTGGCTTTGGTCATACCGGGGACTTCGAAAATGACTAGGACTGCCATAGCGCACTCCTTCACGGAAAGGCTTGCTGCGCCCGTCCAGTCGACCATCCTCGCAAGTCCACCGCATGCCAGTCTGCGCCGTACGGGTACGCACACTACGCAAAGCCCTTACGGCCGGAGTCGCTCGCGACGGTCTACGGGCACCGACTCCGTCACACGCTTCGGAGGGTCATCGAGACCTCCGGCTTGGCGCGGTCCGTGCAGCGCCTCGACCTACACGGCAGACCGGTTCGACTGGGCCAGATCAGGACTGCCGACGGATCGTGGGTCTTCGTGCTCTTCTCGATGAGGACTGCAGCACGCTGGTCGCGTGCACCGGTGTTCGGCCTGGGATGCGTTTGCCACATCGAGTGACCAGGTGGCGGTGAAGGTAGCAGCACGCTGCCTATCCCGATGCTCTGCGTGTGGCTAGGAAAGGGCAAGATCACCGCAGAGTGATCGGCTTGAGGAAGGACAACGGAGAGCTGAAGGTCCTGGTTGAGAAGGGGGAGGTTTTCGCACTGTCTGACGTGGCCCTCTACACCACTGAAGCACCGCCAGCGGCAGCACCGCCGCAGGACGGAAAATAGGGAGCAGCCTGACCCGGTGGCACTGGCGTTCCTGCCGGAGCGGCAGCTGACGCGCCGTTGCGTCTGGTGCACAGCGCTGAGCGGTTTAGACAACAAGGAAGCCCCGGGCTATTGGCCTGGGGCGTTTCATATGGATATGGAGCGGGTGACGGGAATCGAACCCGCGCTTTGAGCTTGGGAATCACGGGCTGCTTGGCGTTGGAATGTCTTCTGACCTGCGACAGCTGAGGATGGCGGGGTGCGTGGGGGGTGGCGCTGTGACCGTGGTTGACCGCTGATACCTGCTCTATCTGGCACGCTTCTGGCACGTCGCGGACAGGCTTACCAGTCGCGCCACCGCTCGGTGAGCTCCTCCATATCCTGGCGGGCGAGGAGACCTGAGACGTCGATGCCCTGCTCGGTGACAACCTGGTCTATGTACTCGCACAGGTCCTCGCGTTCGATGGTGCAGAACGCACCGTGCTCGCCATCGATGGTGTTGAGCTGTTCCACCACTTGCTCGACAGCCGCGAGTATGCGCTCGTCCGATGCTTCGCCGAGAGAACGAGCCTCATCTTCGAACGCGGCCAGGGCGGCGTCGGTCGCCTCCAGCATCAACGGGGCGTAAAGCTCTGCGGCGTCAGCGTTCTGCGCCACCTCGTCCCGCCACGTCGCGGAAGGTCTGATTGCCATGGGCGGACGCTACAGCTGTCCACTGACATGACCGCTGGCACGCACACTTTCCAAGTCTGTTGGTGGGGCGCTGGGCGGTGTGCAGGGGCGTTCACCTGCGTTCATGGGCGGCCGGGCTTCGCGTCGCGCTGGGCCCGGGGTCCGGACTGAACGGCCGTGAACGGCGCTGAGTTGTCAGCGGATCGGGCTGGCCTCCTGTCGAGTAGTCCACGGCAGCAAACCTTGTTGCAGACGAGGTGGTGATCGGCTTCGATCACCACCATGACCGATGGTGCCGCAGTCGACGTGGCCGACGACCAGATCCTCGCCAAGCAGATCATCCGCGGCCTCAAGACGCTCCGTGAGCACCTCGGCTGCTCGCTCCATGAGGCCCTGGACGTTTTTGCTGCCCGGTACGAGGTGCTGCGGGTAGAGCGTCCGGATGACTTCGCGTGCAGTCATGCCGAGTACTGGGTTGGCTTCTATTCCTGAGGATGCGCCGGCCGCTGATGAGGTTTGCAGGGAGCACGTCGATGCGAACTACCGGCAGGGCGGTCGCTCAGGTCTGCTTGACTGCTCAGCCGGGGGCCTGAGGCCGATGCCGCTCGGATGCGTCGAGCTGGTTGCTGTACTTCGCTGTTGTACTGCAACGGCTGTTCGTTCGAGCTGTCATGGAGCCTGGTGGTTGATCGCTGCCAGTCGCTACCAGCGATGTGCTTAGAAGGCGCCTGGATGCTCAAGTCAGCCAGCCTGTGTGACCTGCACGATCACGCCAAAGGAACCGCTGACCCGGCTTGCTTCGACACGTATTCGACATACAATCCTTCCTCTTCACTTCGTTCCAGAACCAACCCAACGGACCCGCCTGCCAGCCCGTTGCTCTCCTCCAGGTGCAGATGGCTCCCATCGGGAACGCCGTTCTTGGCGAGCATGAGGAGGTGGCCAGCCCAACGCAGGCGAGCCATCTCGGCAGCAAACAGCCCGGAGCCCATGTCCAGCCGAGATGCTCTGGGATTCCTCAAGTCGCCCCCGCCCACCAACACCGGCAGCGGACACTGGGCGCCCACCCGAGATGAAAGGGCCCCAATGCGTAGTGGTGTCTCTCCCGCCGTACTCATCGCCGTCACGGCCATCACCGCGTTCACGACGCTCGCTGGGGCGGTCATTGCGGCGTGGATCTCTGCGCGGAACACCCGGAACACGCTGGAGCACACCGCGAGGCAGGCGGAGTCGGACCGGGAGGAAGAGCGGAGAGCCCAGCGCCGCACGGCTCGACGAGACGTGTATGCGGCGTACTCCACGGCCGCTCTGCTGGCGGTGCGGGACATTAGTCGAATGCTGTACGCGCCGTTGGATGACCGAGCCGAGGAGAGATCCGTGGCCCGTGCCTCACAGCATGACCTTGTGGTCGCGATCGGTCCGTTGAGCATCGAGGGCCCGGAGGCCGTCTATGACGCCGCCCGTCCTGTGATGTCTCTGGTGGCTGAATATCGGCAGGTGGCCAAGACCCGGGAGTGGTCGGATGCGAAGGTCGTCGAAGCGAGAAACGAGGCGTCGCGGGCAGTGAGCAGGTTCTTGCGGGCGTGTAGTACTGCTTTAGACGAGTAGCCGCCCCTTGGGCTGTTGGGCCCGGAGCGTCGGCTGCGCCGTACGTGGCCCCTGTTCGCGGCTCTGCACCCCCTGATGTGGAGACCTGTGCCAGTCTGAAGCGTGGACCTCGAAGCGCTGCTGAGCGTCATGGACCGTGCTGCCGCCAATTTGGCCAAGCTAGAAGCCGTCTGGGTGCGCGCGTCGGCCTTCATCCCCGATAGCCCTGCGCGGGGATCCAACCCCGAATACGATGATCACCGCCGAGCCTGGGCCGACCTTCTCCCGGGTCTTCCACTGATTGATGGTTGGACAATTACCGACCAGCTACCCGACATTGATGAAATGGGTCAGAGCTTTATCGACTATGCCGATATTGGCGAGCTGCCGGTAGATGTTTGGGAAGCCGGCGAGAAGCCAGCCAAAGACCTTGCCGACTACCGGTATCGTCTACATCGGGCCCGGCGAAGAGCAGTCGCAGGGCGATTGCAACAACTTCAGGCGCAGGTGGAAATAGCTCTGCCGAGCATTCTTCAAGATGTTCCACGCGCATCTCGCGAACGGCTCGTTAATCCTTCGGTCAGCATCGTCACCTCCGCGGTCAGCGAGATTGAGAGGCTGCTGGGTGATACTGCGGAAAGGAAGGGGCGCTGGGGCGACCTTCACCGACACATCTCCTTCGGAGAGGGGCACGACTGGCACGATATCGCGGAGTTCGATTGGCCCAGTATCCAGCCCGATATCGACAGCGGTGCCTTGTCCGATTCCGATCCGCTCCCTGTGCCGGACCTCGACCTTGGAAGCGCAGCAGCCGGAAGCCTAACGGGCGTAGCTACGATTGCTCTACCCTGGGACCGTTTGGATGATGACAAGTTCGAGAGACTTCTATACGACCTCCTCCGCGACTTCTCCGAACATGAGAATGTCCAGTGGTTGATGCACACGCGCGCACCTGATCGCGGACGTGACCTCTCTCTCGACCGTGTTATCAGAGATGGCACTGGTGGTGTGCGAAGCGAGCGGGTCATCGTCCAAGCCAAGCACTGGTTGAAGCGATCGGTGGATGTGGCCGCTCTAGCGGCGACCGTCGCAGCCGTAAAGTTGTGGGAGCCGCCCGTTGTGCGCGGACTCGTCATGGCGACCTCCGGACGCTTCACCGCCGACGCAGTCGCCTGGGCGGAACAACACAACGAGAGCGGCTCCGCTCCATACATAGAGTTGTGGCCCGACAGCCGTTTGGAGACCTTGCTCGCACAGAAGCCCCACCTTGCGGCAGCCCATGGCCTCCGATGACCTGCCTGCTGCCGGTAGTGGATTGCATCCTCCGAAGCCGGCGGCGCACTGGTGGCTGCACTGGCGTACGGCGGGCGGTTGAGTATCACCGCTTTAGGAGCGAGGTGGGGCGAGTTGTGGCCTGACCTGCGGGATACCGACTTCGGCGTCAGCTGGCTGTGGCCTCCGCCAGCAGCCGCAGTTCCCCTTGAGTCCCCGCCCGATCTGGCGCGGTAGTGGCACGGGGCACTTCTGATCCGTAGCTCCAGCCAGAACCACCAGCGCCGGCCATCAGGCGCTCCACCGGCCGAGGGTGCGTGAACCAGCCGCTGACTACATGGGAGAGGCGAAAGTGTTCCCGTCGGGAACCGGTGGGCCGCTCCACTGCTCCCCCGGAAGCAGGACAGGCGTCCACTCCGGGCCGCGGTGGTCCAGCCACCACCTGCCGATGGTGCGGAACTTCTCGTCGAACTCGCGATCCCAGCAGAGGAACCCGGTGATCGGTGCCCGAAGGCGAGTACGACGGCCACCCGCTTCGTAGATCACAACGACTTGGGCCCCCTGGAAGTGTTCGATTCGGATGGCCTGGACGTTCGACCACTGGATGGTCCGGCGGCGGAGGCTGTGCACGATGGCCGCCGACTCCGTGAGAGTGACGCCGAAGTACTGCCCGAGGATCAGCAGCACGAGCGGCAAGGCGGCCCACGTACCCAACGACTCTGCTATCTCAGCCCCGGTGCGATTCAAGGTCATCCAATCCACGACCGTCGTGCCCCCGACGACGACAAGAAGAAGCAGAACAGGCAGTACGCATTGGAGACGCGTACACCGGTAACGGATGCGCTCCGGCGGCACAGCCTCGACCTGCAATTGCTCCACCAATACCCACCCTTCACAGAATGCAGCCACCGTCGGCGCGTGATCGCCACGGCAGCATGGCGGACCTTGGGCGCGCTGTCCATCGACTACGGCTGCCGACCGAGCAGCAGGGTCATTCGGCTTCCGCCGCCCCGGTTCGGGCCGCGCTGATCTACCAGCACTTGGTAAACGGACGGGACCACGCGATCGCCGCTCAGGGTCGACGAGCAGATCATGAAGGTCCGACCAGCTGAGTCCGGCCAGGCTTCTGGCACGTAACTGGTACGACGCCTCTTCCCTGCCCCCGCGGCCGAGGAACGAACAAGGCCCAGGCTCCCGGTTTGCTGCCGGTGACCTGGGCCTTCGTCGTGCTGTGCACTGGTGGGCGCGGACGGTTTCGAACCGCCGACATCTGCTTTGTAAGTTCGCCCGAACCGCCGTCGCAATGGGCCGCATCACGGGCAGCGGCGCTACTGACGGCCGCTCGATGTTGCTGCTGTTCGCCGTCCTCACAGAAGCTCCTATAGACCGTCAAGCGGTATGCAAGAGCGGCTTCCGTGTGGTGTGTGGGCGGGTGAGGTACTTGTAGACCTCGCGGGCGATGAAGCGTTTGAGGCAGCGCAGGATGTCCTTCTTGGACATGCCTTCGGCGGTGCGGCGGGCGACGTAGTCCTGGGTCCGCTTGTCGTAGCGCATGCGGACCAGCGCGATCATGTGGAGTGCGTGGTTGGCTCGGCGGTCGCCGCCGCGGTTGAGGCGGTGCCTGTTGGTGCGGCCCGAGCTGGCCGGGACGGGTGCCACCGCGCACAGATGGGCGAACGACGCCTCCGAGGTGAGTCGTTCGGGGTTATCACCCGCGGTGATCAGGAGCTGCGCGGCGGTCTCGACACCCACACCGGGTAACGCGACCAGCTCGGGTGCGGCTTCGGTCATCAGTGCCTTCAGCTCGGCATCGGCATCGCTGATCTCCGCGGTGAGGTACTGGTATCGGCGGGCAAGACGCCGCAGGGCCACCTTGACCGCGCAGGCCGGATCGCTGGTCTTCGCGCCGGGCCGGGAGCGGGCCAGGTGCTTGATCAGCTCGGCGGGGGCCAGTGCTCGCAGCCTCTCGCGGACCTCGCCCGGCGCGGTGATGATGAGGGTGCGGATCTGGTTGATGGTCTGGGTGCGGTCTTTGACGGCCGAGCGGCGGACCACGCGCAGGGTGCGGATGGCTTCCACGATGCCGTTGCGGGCCTTGGGCGCCCCGCCGGCCCGGCCGGAGAGTACGGCTGTCGCGGCGGCGAAGGCGTCGACAGGGTCGGACTTGCCGTTCGCCCTGCGGGTCCGTCGGTCGGGCCGGTCCACCTCGATCACGGTGACCTGGTTCGCCCGCAGGGACCGGGCGAGTTCGGCGCCGTAGGCCCCCGTGCCCTCGACACCGACGGCGATGACCTCCCCGTGCGAGCGCAGCCAGTCCAGGAGTCGGCGATAGCCGTCCGGAGTAGTGGGAAAGGCCTCGGTGGCCAGGTGCCGACCGATGGAGTCGATCACTGCTGCCTGGTGGAAGTCGGTATGGGTGTCGACGCCGCCGATCACCGCTATCTCGTCTGCCATGCTGGTTGGGCTGTCCTTCCGTGCGACGCATGAGGGGATGGCGCGCGCCGGTCGGGCGGGAGGACAAGACTGTGATGGGACCTTTGGCCGGGCTCCTATGAGGTCACAAACGCCCGACCGGCCACGCGCACTGCGGCACCACCCGAGGCGGCCGACAAATCATCAACAGGACAGCTTGCGTCGGTCAGATGGAGGGTCAGACCCCTCGGGCGGCAACATCGACATCCTCACAGTCAACTGTGGATGTCAGCTGCCCCTCGATGCGAACTACCGGCGGGGCGGTCGCTGAGGTCCGCTCGACTGGCCAGGCGGGGTACCGGGGGCCGATGCCGGTCGGATGCGGTTGCCTGCGTCTTGCCCTCTTCTGCCCTGTCAGCGGATGAGGTGGACGGTGAGCTGCGTCTCCGTGTCACTGACGTAGACAGAGTGGATGAAGCCGTGGGCTGTGCGGTAGCTCCCCGTGCCTCCGGTGATCGCCAAGTTGATGTCGCCCGGACCAGCGCTGGTGACGGTAAACCGTCCTTGCACGGTGATCTGCCCAGGAGCGAGGGCAAAGGAGCCCACACACTGCAAGTCGAACTCATCATCAGGGGCGGTCCGGGTCAGCGTGCAAACCTGGCCGTAGCTGCCGACTGCGGTGGCGCCGACGAAAAGGTCTCCAGTGGTGACGATTTCGTCCCCTTGACTGGGACCGGACGACCCGTCCACATCGATGAAACCGCTGCCCTGAGTCTGCTTCGCGACCAGCTCGAAGACCTCCTCCTTCCCCCCAGAACTGCTCGCTGCCGCCGACGCTGGGTGAGAGCAGAGAAGGAGGGCAGCCAATCCGGCGGCCGTGCTCAGACTGACATGCTTGAAGTGACGCACACTGTGCTCCTGTGAGGCCAAGGGGACGGTTCACTGACCATGTGTCATGTGAGATAACCGATTCCCAGGTCAGCCTCATGTGCATCGCACGACTCCGCGACTCACGCGTACCCATCCAGGTGACACGACCGGAAGCACCTACCCGACGGACATCAAGGTCGGTGGAGTCTCAATGGGTGAGTCAAGCCGCACACGGTCTTGAAAACCGTCGTGGCAGCGATGTCACCGTGGGTTCAAATCCCACACCCACCGCAGGTGAATGGCCCCTGACCAGGAAACTCGGTCAGGGGCTATTCACGTGAGCGTTGTCTGTCAGCGACCGCTGTTCCCCGCTGTTTCCCGACCGAACGGGCACGGGAAGGGCACGTCTGATCCGTAGCTCTTGGGCCTGTCCGATTGCTCGAGTCTTAGCGCAAGTCCAGCTCGCCGACTGTTTGGCTTCCGCTGGTCTCACCCGTCAGACGGAAGCCGAGCCCGAGGTAGAAACCCTCGGGGCCGCCCGTACCCGGATGCCAAGTGGTGGTCAGGCGGGTGCCGCCGCGACCGCGGATTTCACCAGCAACGGACTCGACCGCGAAGCGACCGTAACCTCGACCCTGCTCGCCATCTGCGATGTTGAGCCGCCAGAGGCCGGAACGAATGTCGGTGCCTGTGCCGTCGCCCCTCCAGTCGATGTCGAAGAAGGCCATGAGGAAACCGACGGGCCGGTCACCGTCAAGGATGAGGCGGGGCCAAGCTATGCCGGGATAGACATATGCCTCGGCAAGAGACTTCAAGACCGGCGCGACCAAGTGCTCCTGATCCGGACGAACCCGCAGACCGATCGCGACGTCGAAGTTGGCCGGGGTGATCTCCCGCAGACAGAGTGTGGTCGCCATGCAGGAACCCTAACGACGTTGTCGGCTATTGATGTTGAGGCGTGATGACCTGAGAGTTCGGTGGGCGATTTAGCAGGTCATCGGGCTGACGGGCACGAGTTCGGTGCTCGGTTTGCGGCGGGTGGGCCGCTGGGAGGCTCGGTCGGAGACCAGGCCGGCGACGGCCCGGTGCGTGGCCGGGTAGTGCTCGCGGCGGCCGAGGAAGCGCTGCAGCGGGCGCCACTGCTTGTGCTCAGCGTTGGCGTGTTCGACGCAGATCCGCGCCGAGGACTGGCGGTGCCGTTGCTCACGCCAGGCGTACCGGTCACCGAGCGGGGCGTCTTCCTTTGGCTTCTTCGGCGGCGCACTGACCTGTTCGGGGAACTCGTTCGCCAGACCCCGGTAGCCCTCATCCACCTCGGCTCTCACGTCTGGGTGGAGGCGGAACTGCTCGGCGATGCCCTCGGTGCGCATCGCAGTCTGATCGTGCATTCTTCCGGGCCGGTCGGCCCCGGACCACAGGGTGCGGCCCTGGCCATCGCTGATCGTGGTGGTCTTCATGGTGTTCTGCTTCTTCTTGCCGGAGACGAACGCGCAGCGGCCCGGGCGGTGGGCCTTCGGGCGGCGGACCTGGGTCTCGGTCCCGTCGATCCGCAAGGTCACGCCCTCCGCATCGGCGTAGGCGAACACGTCGGCCAACGTTCGCAGGCGCAGTCCGGGCTGGTCGGGGACGGCGAAGCCGCGGTCGGCGAGCAGCGGGCGGATCTCACCGATGGCCTCGGTGACGGTGGAGCGGCCGACCCCGTACAGCTCGGCGAGCGCGGCGTGCGGGAGCTGAGTGCGCAGGTGGACCAGCGCGACCAACACCCGGTCGGTGAACACCAGCTCGTGCTTGCGGCCCGCCCCGGCGGCACGGTGACGCTTCCCTCCCCGCCGCTGATGCAATGTTGATTCCCGCCGGGCCTGCCACGGCCCGGCCAACTCCTCGATCAAACCGCCGAGATGTGCACGCGAGACGCCGGTGAAGGCAGGATGGGACAAGGCCGCACGGGCCCACTTCTTGGTCACACTCGAAGAACCCGTGCGGTCGTCCACATGTCACGGCCTGTGACCGTGCTCATGGTTGGCGGGCAGGACGGAAGGGCTCCTACAGGAACGCCGAAACCGCCTCGGTGAACGCCTTCGGCGCTGCGTGGTGGATCAGGTGTCCAACCGGGATGGTGACCACTCGCCCGCCGGGGATGCGGCGGGCCAGCTCGGCGACGCCGTCCTGGGGAATATGGCTGTGTGGGCCGCCAGCGAGCACGAGGGTCTTGGCGGTGATCTGGCTGAGTCGCTCCAGCCACCTGGGGTCAGGCACATCGATCTGCCGCCTGACGGCCAGCACCATCTCCCAGTCGAAGGTCAGGGCGCCGTCCGGCCTGGTCGGGGTGGTCTGATCCCGGGGACGCGGGATTGGAACGTCCTCCAGGATGAGCCGGCTCACCCGCTGCGGATGGTCCTCCGCGAGCAGGTAGGCCACGATCCCGCCCATGGAGTGCCCGATCAGATCCACTGGGCCAAGTCCCAGTGCGTCCAGGAACCGGAGCACATCGGCCTGCATGAGTTCGAGCGAGTAGTCCCCCGGCCAGTCGCTTCGGCCGTGACCGCGAAGATCGAGGGCATACACCCGTCGACGCCGGGCGAGGGCGGGCACAACCGCCTCCCAGTCGGTGGCATCCTCGCCCAGCGCGTGCAACAGGACGAGCGGCGGAGCATCCGGCGGACCCGACATCTGATAGGCCAGCCTGACCCCGCCAACGTCGACCGAGCGTTGATCAACCATGTCCGGAGGATATGCGGACGGGTCCTGCCGGAGGATCGGCGTTCGCCAGCGGCCGAACCACCATCCCCAGCCAGCATTTCGGGCCTCAGCCGCACGGTTCTGGCCCCGATCTTCAATAGCCGACAACGCCGTAAGCCAGTCGATCAAGGTCGGCGGAGCGGCTTTGGGCGGGAGCTGCCATGGGGCGAGAGATCATGGCCCCTTACGCTGGCCGCGAATCGGGCTGGCTCCTAGCCTGCCGCAATTGCCCGATCGGGGCCATGATCTTGGAGGCTCGTCCCATGGTGGCTGCGTAAAGCCGTGGAGCCGACCGCCCCCAGCCCCCGCCGGCCTCTCTCTGACGGCTTGGTGTCCGCGCTCGGTGCGCCGCCGCCCGGCCGGGGGCAGCCGGGCGAAGACAGTTGCAGGCCCGCGGCCGGGGGCTGCGGCGCGCGCCGCGCTTGCGCGGCGCCTTGAACCCGTAGAGAAAGTTGTTACTCAGGCGTCGGCCGGGATGTGTCCGCTCGGTTGATGCTTGACGCCGCTTATCTCGACCGAGGTGCCTCGGCCTTCGATGAGCGGCTGAGAGTCTCCATGGTCGGCGCGTGGGTCCGTCCTGGAGGTGCCTCCTGGACAGGCCGGTCATGCGAGAGGCTGATCGGGTGCTGTTGAAGGTTGCTGGCGAGGAGCGTCTTGCGTCGCCTTCAGCGACAGCGCGACCCGTTCACGCACCATGTCGGCGTCGACGATTTCGACGGTGACCTTCTGACCGACTTCGATGATCTCGCTCTGGTGCTTGACCGGCTGATTCCCGGAGCGCTCTGGGACGGTCACCACTCCTTCGAGACCGCTGATGTCGACAAGCGCGCCGAAGTCGGCGATCGAAGTTACGACGCCCGAGCAGACCTGACCGCGCTGCAAGGCCTTGATCTGGGACCACCGGACGTCGCTCGGTGTCTGTTGAGTTCTCCACCGCGCTCTCAGGACGCCGTCGCTATCGGGTAGGACGGCAGTGAACAGTGGGTGTCGCTCATCGAGGGTCAGAGGCAGCACTGCCGCTGCGCGGGCGTCGGTGAGGGGGGCGTTCAGTTCCTCGAACGACTCCTCGTCGGCGAAGGTGCTTGTGATCTGCCCGGCCTGGTCCTCCCAGACCAGCTCGATGGTGCCTTCCTCCGGGAGGGCGTCTCGTACGGCGTCGATGTCGGTGGACAGGTCCGGCCACACGGTCAACTGTGCACGAGGCGCGAGCCGGCCGCGGACCGCGTCGAGATTTGCTTGGGTGAGGCGATGCCATCGGGAGGCGTTTTGAACGTAGCCCTCCTCCAAGATGGCTGCTTCGCCTGTGGAGACGTACCAGGACAGTCGGTCCCAGAACGCGTCGTCGGCGGGGCGCTGCTCGCCAGGCTCTTCGTTGAACGACGGGTCATAGGGAGAGACGTCGAGTCGCTCCGCGAACAGGCCGAGCCCACAGGCATGGGCCACCGCACGTTCGCAAGGCTTGCTGCTGCCGACATAGACGTACTGGTCGAATCCGACGTGTACGAAGAACTTGTCCTGCACTTCGAGGCGGCACCAGGCGCCGTTGTCGCGCAGCATGGCCCGCAGCAGTTCCAACGCCACAGCCAGGGGGACCTCCGCCCCGTCGTGATATCCGGTCAAGTCGGGCGGGAAGAGGGCGGCCAAGCCGTATTGGTCGACTGCCTCATTCTGTCCGAAGTGGATCGGGCCGGAGATCTCTGGCTCACGGATCGCCAGGTGCTGCACCCTGCTGTCTTCGGCGAAGGCGGCAACGGTCGCCAAGTAGGCAGCCTCGACGGGGCCGTGGTCGCTGAGGGTGTCCTCGGGGCCTATGTAGTGGCTGTGCTCGTCGCGATCCGCCGGGTTGTATTTGGTGACCCGGTATACGTAGGGCGGCACGTCACTGCCCCGCGGTGGGGACATCAATGGCCATACGGACTCCCTGGCTGGCGACGAACTCAAAGAAGCGCGGAGCAACGATGGGAAGGTATCCCAAGATTCGGAGGTCCTGGCGCTGTTTGCCGTTGAGGTCGAGGGTTTCGGTGAGGCGGCGGAACGTGGTGTGGGTGATGCCGCGGGAGCGGGCTTCGGCCTCGAACTGGTCGAGTTGGCGGAGCGTGGTCTCCGGGTCGAGCTTCTGCTCTGGCTGGGTGCCGAGCCAACTGGCCTCGTTGCGCTCGTAGTCGATGTCGGAGTAGCCGCAGATCTCGCGGCTGTGCTGCTCCACCTCGTCGAGCGTTTCCGTGACGAGGCCAGGAGGTCAGCCCTGGAGGGGGCGGTGGTGGCTCAAGTCAGCATCGGGTCGCACCACTCGGTAATTCCTGCCGGGTCTTGACCTTGAATTCCGTCCATACGGTCTTGCCGCTCACTGCGTGCGGCTTCACCCCCCATACGTCCGCAAGTGCGTTCACAAGTAGCAGGCCCCGCCCGGCAGTGGCCTCTGCGGTCGGCCGGCTCATCCGGGGATGGCGCCACGTGGCGTCGTGTACCTCGATACGCAGACAGCCGTCGTCCAGGGAGACCTCCACAGCGAAGCGGCCTCCCGGCGGCAAGCCGTGCCGGACCGCATTCGTGGCGAGTTCGGAGACGCCGGTCAGCATGTCGTCGGCGCGATCGGTGACCTCCCACTCGCTCAGCACGTGGCGTAAGAAGGAACGCGCCTCGGGCACCGAAGCGTCGGCTCCTGGGAACCGTTGCCCCACCGATCTCGGCATAGGTGCAACTCCCTTACCTGCACGGTTGGTTCGCATAACCAGGCAACCGCTGCGGCGGGTCTACGGGGACCGTCGGAGGTGGTGGCAAAGGGTGGCACATGAACTACCGAGCGTGGTAAAGGGGTAGGGATTCAACATGACGTCGCCGAACACGGACTTTGCGCGCTGGCTCGAACGGTCCGGCATGAGCAATAAGCAGTTGGCCCGCCAGATCAAATCCGCAGCTCAGCTGTGGGGCCAGCCCAACATCCAGCCTGACGCGACGGCGGTGCGGCGCTGGTTGAACGGGCTCCAGCCGCGGACGCCAGTGCCCGAGATCATCGCCGACGTCCTCTCGGACAAGGTCGGATTTCGGGTCACGACTCGGCTTCTCGGAGTCCGGAACGGCGGACCGATCGCTGGCCTACAACTCCTCGTTCGCCGTTACCGTGGAAGCCGTTGCCGACTTGGGGAGGGCCGACGTGGACCGTCGTACGTTCTTGGCCGCGGCACCTTTCGCCGCCGTTGCAGCCGTCGGCCCGTCGCGCGACTGGCTGCTCAACACAATTGACCAGCAGCCCGAACCGGGGCCGCGTGTGCGTCTCGAAGATGTGACTGCCGTCAGGAACATGTTCGGCGAGTTCCAGAAGATGGATGTTCTCCAGGGAGGAGGCTCCGGTCGGCTCGTCCTGGCGGCGTACATGAACCAGCACGTCTACCCCCTCCTGCGCCGCACGCACACAGCTGAATGCCGGCGCGCGCTGTGCGAAGCCGCTGCCGAGCAGACGTATCTGCTCGGGTGGATGAGTTATGACAACGGGGCGCATGGGACCGCCCAGAGGTACTTGATCCAGTCGCTCCGCCTTGCCGAGGAATCGAGGAACGCAGCGCTCGGCGCTCACGTCCTCGCGGGCATGGCCGACCAGGCGACGCTGCTCGGTAATCCGGCAGAGGGAAGGCGGCTGGCGCAGGCCGGCCGTGCCGGGCTCGGCAAGATCACGTCACCGGCCTGCCTGGCCGACCTGTGGGCGCTTGAGGCGCGGGCCCACGCCAGGCTGGGGGAGAAGGCCGATGCGGCGCGGGCCGTGGCGAAGTCCGAGGCGGCGTACAGCCGGGTGCGGCTGGAGGACGAGCAGGAGTGGGCGGTCTTCATCGACCCCGCCTACCTTCACGGCGAGCACGCGAACACCTTCCGGGACCTTGGTGAGGCGGCGACTGCCGAGCAGCATGCCCGGCAGTCCATCGCCCACGCCCGTAAACAGCGGAGGGCCCGCCGCGGCGCGATGTCGCAGGCTGCTCTCGCTGTCTCGTACCTCCAGCGGCGCGACCTCGAAGCGGCTCACGCTGCGGGCCTGCGGACGCTGACGCTGTCCCGGCAGGTCAGCAGTTCGCGATGCATCGAGGCCGTGCAGGACGTGCAACGCCAGATGCGGCCGTTCGGTACCCACCGCCTCGTCGCCGACTTCAACGAACGGGCCCGCGAGCTGGTCGCCGCCGCGTAGCGGGTCCGGCGCTGCGGCGCCTCCGCGGTCGCGTCAGTCCTTCAGCAGTGCCTCCGCGCCGTCCAGGGATCGTTCCACCGTCAGTTTGAAGAACGCCAGGTCCTGCGCCGCCAGATCCGCCGGGTCGTCGCTCGCGACCGCCTGCGCGCCCGCCGCCGCCAGGCCGGGCCGCGTCTCGTCCTTCGCGAACGCGGCCATGGCGCGGCCCATTTCCGCGCGTGCCGCCGGGAAGTAGTTGTCGCGGTCGTCCTCCACCGCCACCAGCATGAACGCGCTGTTGAGCAGATAGCGGTAGATCTCGGTCGCGTGCTTGCCGAAGCCCGCCCCCAGCAGCACCTTGATGCCGACGTCGATCGTCGGCAGAGCGGCCGGCACGTTCGGGCCGACCAGGACCAGGCGGCGTGCCACGCCCGGGTACTGCCGCAGGACGGCGCGCCCTTCGAGCATCAGCGCGCTGAACCAGTCGCGCCACGGCACGTCCGCGTCGGGCACCGGAATGCGTGCGATCACCCGGTCGGTGACCGCCATGACCACCGCCTCGCGGTCGCCGACGTGATGCGCGACCACACCTGGCCATACGTCCAGCTTCGTGGCGATCTGCCGGATCGACCAGCCGTCGAGTCCGTGCTCGGCGGTCAACTCGACCGCGGCATCGATGATTTTGTCCGCCGTGATGGGCGGCAGGCCTGCCGAGGCCCGTGAACGGCGGCGGGGCGCTGACCCAGACATGACTAAAAACCTAACGCTGGAGGGGGTGTGACCGAAGCGACTTGACGCCCGGCGACCCGCAGGGCATAGAGTCAGCCTAACCTATTAGTCACTGTCTAAGAGGTGCCCGCACAGACCGCCCGTCACCGGCGCCGCGTCCTGCGGCACCGGTTGTTACGCAGCAGTGCACGACCCGGCCGCCGGGCGACCCGACCGACCGGCCGTATGTATTTGTCCCTTTTCGTCACGCAATCTGAGAGGCTCCGCGTCATGCGCAAATGGATGCCGCTGCTGGCGGTTTGCCTTGGCACCTTCATGCTGTTGATCGACGTGACCATCGTCAGCGTCGCCCTGCCGCAGATGACCGACTCGCTCGACGCGTCGTTCTCCGATCTGCAGTGGGTGGTCGACGTCTATGTGCTGGTCCTGGCGGCCCTGCTGATGGCGATCGGCTCGCTGTCCGACCTCAAGGGCGCCCGGCGGGTCTATCTCGTCGGCCTCGCCGTCTTCGCCCTGGCCTCGCTGGCCTGCGGCCTCGCGGGCAACAGCGGCTCGCTGATCGCGGCGCGCGGCGTGCAGGGCCTCGGCGCCGCCGCGATGTTCGCCACCAACACCGCCCTGCTGGCCAGCAATTACCGCGGTCGCGACCGCGGAATCGCGTTCGGCCTGTGGGGCGCGGTCAACGGCGCCGCCGCGGCGGCCGGACCGATCCTGGGCGGACTGCTCACCGAGCATCTGAACTGGCGGTGGATCTTCCTGGTCAACCTGCCCGTCGCGGCGCTCGCGCTGATCGTCGGCCGCAAGCACCTGGAGGGTTCGGCCACCCGCACCGACCGCCGTGTCGACCTGCCCGGCACGATCGGCTTCACCCTGATGGCCACGCTGCTGATCTTCGCGCTGATCCGCGCGGGCGACGACGGCTGGGGCGCGAACACCACCCTTGCCCTGTTCGGCGGTGCGGCGCTCGCGCTGGTGGCCTTCGTTCTGGTCGAGCGCAGCAAGCGGGATCCGATGCTGGACCTGGCCCTGCTGCGTACTCCGTCCTTCGGCGGGCTGATGGCCGGAGCCGTGGTGTTCAGCGCCGCGGCCTTCGCCAACCTGGTGTTCGTCTCGGTGTGGGCGCAGTCGGTGCTCGACCTCAGCCCGGTCAAGGCGGGTCTGATCCTTACGCCGCTGAGCGGAATGTCCTTCCTGGCCGCCGGACTTGCGGGCCGGTTCCTGGCGAGCGTCGCTCCGCAGTGGCCGATCGGTATCGGTCTTCTGCTGATCGGCGCGGGCACCCTCCTGGAGATGCTCGTCACCGGCGACTCGGGCTGGACGGCCCTGCTCCCGGGCATGATCGTCACCGGTATCGGTGTCGGTATCGCCTCGCCGACCCTCGCGTCGGCCGCGCTGGCCGCGGCACCGGCGAGCAGGGCGGGCATGGCGGGCGGTGCGGCGAACACGTTCCGTCAGCTCGGTTTCGCGGTCGGCATTCCGGTCGTCGGCGCCATCCTGTCGGGTGTGGTCGGCCGCAGCCTCGACGACAGCAAGGCGTTCGCCGGGGCGAACGAGGTGGCCGAGCAGGTCACCAGCGGTCAGGCCGCCGGCGTGGTCGCCTCTCTCCCGGAGCAGTCGCGGGCCGCGGCGACCACCGCGATCGAGGACGCCTGGGCGTCGGGTCTCGACCAGGTGTTCCTGATCAGCGGTGTCGCGGCCGTGCTCGCCGGGGTGCTCGTCCTGGTGCTGGTGCGCCGGTCCGCCGAACAGCCGGACGCCGATATTCCCGAGTACGACGGGCAGTCGCCGGCAGCGGAAAGTCCGCTGCGGACCGCCTGAGAGTGGTGCGTGGGTCCGTCGGCCGTCGGCCGGCGGACCCAGGGAATGTGGTTGAGGGTTCGACTGGATTCCCACAAGACCACAGTCCATGGTCACTTGGTGTCAACACCCTGGGACCGTGTTTCGTAGGACTGTTGGCAATGACAAAGTCGGAGTCTTCACTTCCGCAGAATCTTCACAATAGAGTGACCGGTGGCGAGACGTATGTCAGTCCTATTCGAACTGGCGTCGCCAAATGCGCTTGAAGGGTGGGGGGATGGTTGAGGATTGCCAGGGGGGACGGTCTGCGGGCCGCACGCATCAAGGCAGGATTAACGCAGGACGAAGTGGCGCGAAGGGCCGAAATCAGCGTCAGAACCGTCCGTCATATTGAACGTGGCCAGGTGAAGAATCCGCGCCACGAGACCTTGGCACGGATGGCCGAGGTGGTCGGGTACGACTACGAGGCCGTGGGAGCGGGGAGTGAGCCCGACACGGATCCGCAGCCCGACCAGCCCGGATTCCGCTATGAGATACGCCTGTTGGGGCCGCTGACGGTCCTGTGCACGGGGCTGCCCGTGGCCATGCCGCTGAAGCAGCGGGCGCTGCTCGGGCTGCTCGCCGTACAGCCGGACCAGACCGTGAGCCACGAAGAAATAGCGGATGTGCTCTGGAGCGGAGAAGCGCCGCCCGCCTACCAGAAATTGGTGCACACCTATGTGGCACGATTGCGCCGCCTCATCGAGCCGGGGCAGGGCAGGCACGGAAGAGGAGCCCGCCGTATCAGCACGGTGCGCGGCGGATACGTCTTCAACAGTAGAGGCGTTGAGCTGGACCTCCGTCAGTTCGAGGAGCGCAGCGCACAGGCCAAGCAGACGGCGGCGGCCGATCCGATGGCCGCGCTCGAATTGTTCGGCCAGGCCCTGCGCGGATGGCAGGGGCGGCTCCTACAGGATCTGTCGCAGCTGTGGCAGCATCCCGCCGTCGTCAGGGTGGCTCAGCGGCACATCGATGTGGCCATCGAATTCGCGGATCTGGCAATCAGACTGAACCGCTCCGCCTTTGCGGTCGAACATCTCAGGGTCGCGTCGTACGAGGAGCCTCTGCACGAGGCACTCCAGGCACGGATCATGCTCGCGCTCGCCGGCTCCGGGCGGCGGGCGGCCGCGCTGCGCCTCTTCGCCGATCTGCGGATGCGGCTGAAGAAGGAACTGGGCGTCGAGCCGAGCGAAGAGATCTGGCAGGCGCGCAACGCCATCCTGATGCACGAAGGCCCCGACGGGCGCACCGATCAGGCGGCCGCTGGGCCGCCCGGCTCGGCGACGACCCATGCGTACGGCACGGCCCGCGACACCTGGCCCGCGTCGACCCCGTCGCCCTTCATGGCGGAGGCGGCCCGCCCCAGAAGCCTTGCTCCACCGGCGCAGCTTCCGCCGGTCATCACGCCTTTCATCGGCCGGCAGGAGCAACTGGGGATTCTGGACGGTCTCTTGGCGCACCAGCGCAAGGCGCACCCCTCCGTGGGTATCGCCGCCATCCACGGACCGCCCGAGATCGGAAAGACGGCATTGGCCGTGCGATGGGCTCATCACCGTCACGAGGAGTTCCCCGACGGGCAGCTCTACGCCGATCTGCAGGGCAGCGCCGAATCCACGGGACGGCCGGTCGACCCCCGCACGGTGCTCACCCGCTTCCTGCGGTCCCTCGGAGTGCCGTACACCTGGATCCCGGACACCCGGGAAGAGGCGTCCGCCCTGTTCCGCAGCCTCCTCGCCGGCCGCCACTTCCTGGTGCTGCTCGACGACGCGGCGGACGCGGCGCAGGTCCGCGCACTGCTGCCGGGCACTCCGGGAAACCTGGTGGTCGTCACCAGCAGGTCGCCGCTGATGGATCTGGTGACCCGCGAGGGCGCCCAGTCCATCGCCCTGGACGTCCTGTCCGCGGCGGAGTCGTACGCCCTGATCGAGACCCATCTCGGTCCGGAGCGCACGCAGGCGGAGCCCGACGCCACGGCCGAACTGGCAGCCGTCTGCGGACAGTATCCGCTGGAGCTGCGCATGGCCGTCGCCAGGCTCGCGGCGACACCGCACCTGTCGATCCACGCACTTGTCGCCGAGCTCGCGCGAAGGGCGGTCGACCACTCCTATGCGCTGCGCTCGAAGCAGTCGGTGACTTCCAGCAGGACACGCAATGCGGGCACGGCCGGTGGCACCGGCTGACATGACCGCTGACAGCCTTGCGCGAGGCTGACAGCACGTCTTCTCCCGTCTTCTTCCACTCAATCACCGCAGCTCAGCACGGGAATTCCGCCCAGCACAGGCCGAACGAATGATTGCTATGAGGTAAATCGGCCTTTGCTGGTGCGGAGTTCGGTTGCCCGGACAGGGGCTCAGACCTATGGTCAGGCTCGCGGGCAAGTCCCGAATAATGGCCGGGTTTTCGGCCATTGCTGATGAATGTTTGCGCCTCCATGTGCGAGGCGCCCTTCCGGGGAATGTGAAAGTCCCCGAAGGCGTGCAATAAGCCGTGGGAGAGGATGGGAAATGGCGAACGTTACGGCCGAAGAAGCCCAGAAGTGGCTGATCGACGAGATCGCACAGCGCCTGGGTGTGGAGCCGACGGAGGTCCCGGCCGACCAGTACTTCGACGAGCTCGACCTGGACAGCACCCAGGCGCTCATCATCGCCGGTGAGATGGAGAGCTGGCTCGGCTTCGAGCTCGGTACGACGGCGCTGTGGTACCACCCGACCATCGAGGCCCTTGCGGCGCACATCGCCGAGGAGTGCGCGGCGCGTTCCGCCGCGGCGTAGCGCCTCAGGCGCCGGTCCGGTCGCACTGGCCGGCGCCGCTCGACAGCGCGGCCGGCCCCGTCCGTACGTCAGCGACCACGTCCGTACAGCCGCTTGCCGGTACGGCCCCCAGAGCCTCGTCCCACGGGAGAGGCGACCACAGCCCCGTCCGCCATCCCGTGGGACGAGACACCCGGCCGTGCCGAACGCGTCGAGACGGACCTGCCGCGCACACCGCACCAGGCGACCCTCCACGATGCGGACCCGCCCGCTGCAGCAACCGTCGCCGACCTGGTCCGCCGCCCGCGAGGGCGCGCGCCGCCCGCCTCGGGCCGCCGGCCCGAGTGTCGGAGGGCGCCGAGACCGAAGTCCCTGTTCGCCCAGATCCAGAGAGACTTGCCGTGAACTCATCGCAGGAATCCGACCTCGACCGTCGGCTCGCCCGGGACCCCATCGCCATCGTCGGCCTCTCCGCGCTCTACCCCAAGTCCAGCAACCTGCAGGAATTCTGGGCGAACGTCGTCTCGGCCGCCGACTGCATCGACGATGTGCCCGCGGACCACTGGGACGTCGACGAGCACTACGACCCCGACCCCACGGTGCCGGACAAGACGTACTCCACGCGCGGCGGGTTCATCCCCGACGTGCCGTTCAACCCCCTGGAGTTCGGCCTTCCGCCGAACACGCTGGAGGTCACGGACGTACTCCAGCTGCTGAGCCTGGTCGTCGCCCGCGATCTGCTCAAGGACGCCGGAGCCGACCAGGCCGGTCAGTCGTGGTACGACGCCTCGCGCACCGGCGTCGTCCTCGGCATCACCGGCGCCAACCAGCTGACCCAGCCGCTGACCGCACGACTCCAGAGCGGAGTGCTCAAGGAGGTCGTCCGCAGCTGCGGACTGACCGACCGGGATGCCGAGGAGATCGTCGCCAAGTTCCGCCTCGCGTACGCGCCGTGGGAGGAGAACTCCTTCCCGGGCATGCTCGGCAACGTCGTCGCCGGACGGGTCGCCAACCGGCTCGACCTCGGCGGCATCAACATGACGATCGACGCCGCCTGCGCCAGCTCGCTCGGCGCCGTCCGCACCGCGGCCAGCGAACTGCTCGAAGGCCGCTCCGACACGATGCTGGTGGGCGGCTGCGACGCCGAGAACACCATCTTCATGTACCTGTGCTTCAGCAAGACGCCCGCGCTGTCCAAGTCCGGGCGCATCCGGCCGTTCGACAAGGACGCCGACGGCACGCTGATCGGCGAGGGCATCGGCATGCTCGCGCTGCGCCGCCTCGCCGACGCCGAGCGCGACGGCAACCAGATCTACGCGGTGCTGCGCGGCATGGGCACCTCCAGCGACGGCCGGTTCAAGTCCATCTACGCCCCCCGCAAGGAAGGGCAGATGGTCGCGCTGCGCCGCGCGTACGAGGACGCCGACTGCTCGCCCGCGAGCATCGAGCTCTTCGAGGCGCACGGCACCGGCACCGCCGTCGGCGACGCCACCGAGCTGAGCGCCCTCTCCGCCGTCGTCTCCGACGGCAACGAAGGCCGTCAGTACGCGGCCGTCGGCAGTGTGAAGTCGCAGATCGGTCACACCAAGGCGGCCGCAGGCGCGGCCGGCCTGATCAAGCTGGCGCTCGCGCTGCACCACAAGGTGCTGCCGCCCACCATCAACGTGGACGAGCCCAACCCCGCCATCGACTTCGACTCCGGACCGTTCTACGTCAACACCGAGGCCCGGCCCTGGATCCGCGACCCCGAGCGCCCCAAGCGCCGCGCCGCGATCTCCTCGTTCGGCTTCGGCGGCACCAACTTCCACATGGTGCTCGAGGAGCACGGCGACGGCGACGACCTGCGCGTCAGCTACCCGGTCGCGGCCGTGCACCTGTGGCACGCCCCGGACACCGCCGCCCTCATCGAGGCCCTCGCCGCCGGTACGCCCGCGACCGGAGGCCCGGCCCCCGAGGGCCACGCCCGCGTCGCGCTGGTCGCCCGCACCGATGACGAGCTGAAGACGCTGCGCGAGCTGGCCCTCGGCGAACTGCGTTCCCGGCCCGAGGCGGACGCCTGGTCGCACCCCAAGGGTGTCCACTTCCGCAAGAGCGCCGCACCGGCCGGCAAGGTCGGGGCCCTCTTCGCCGGTCAGGGCAGCCAGTACGTCAACCTCGGCCAGAGCGCCGTCATGGCGCTGCCGCCGCTGCGCGCCGCCTTCGACCGGGCCAACCTGCACTTCGAGGGCTCCGAGCCGCTGTCCCGTGTCGCCTTCCCGCCGCCGCTCTTCGGCGACGCCGTACGCACGGCACAGGAAACCGCGCTCCAGGCGACCGCCTACGCCCAGCCCGCCATCGGCGCGCTGTCGGCCGGACAGTTCCGCTACCTTTCCGAACTCGGCTTCGCCGCCGAGGGGTTCCTCGGCCACAGCTTCGGTGAGCTGACCGCCCTGTGGGCCGCGGGCGCACTCGACGACGATGCCTTCTTCGCGCTGGCCCGCGCCCGCGGCAAGGCGATGGCCCCGCCGCCGGAGACCGGCTTCGACGCCGGTGCGATGGCCGCGGTCTCCGCCCCCGAGGAGCGCGTGGCCGAACTGCTCGCCGACCGTGCGGGTCTGGTCGTCTGCAACCGCAACGCGGCCGACCAGATCGTGATCGGCGGCGGCACCGAGGAAGTGGAGCGCCTGGTCGCGGCCGCCAAGACCGCGGGCCTGCGCGCCAGCCGCCTGCCGGTCTCGGCCGCCTTCCACACCCCGTTCGTCGGCCACGCGGTCGACGCCTTCCGCGGCGACGTGGAGCGCTTCGAGGTCCGTCGGCCGAACGGCACCGTCTTCGCCAACACCAAGGGCGCGCTCTACGGCGACGACATCGCCGCCAACCGCACGGTCCTGGCCGAGCAGCTCATCAACCCGGTCGACTTCGCCGCCCGCGTCGAGGAGATGTACGCGGCCGGGTTCCGGGTCTTCGTGGAGTTCGGCCCCAAGAGCGTGCTCACCCAGCTGGTACGCAGGATCCTCGGCGACCGCGAGCACACGGTCGTCAACCTCGACGCCGGCCCCGGACGCGACGCGGACGTCGCGCTCAAGCAGGCCGTCGCCCAGCTCGCCGTCCTCGGACTGCCGCTGGCCACCGCCGACCGCTACGTGGCGGCGCCGGTGGAGAACGCGCCGACCAAGGGGATGTCGATCCTCCTGAACGGCATCAACTACGTCTCGCCCCAGCGCAAGGCGGCGTACCGCGACGCGATCGACAACGGCTACCGCATCGCGGTCCCGGCACATTCAGCCCGTCCGGCGACCCCGGACCCGGGTCCGGGGCGGAGCCCCGGTGAACCGGCGGTCGCAGCGATTCCGGCCCCCGCCCCGGCGGCCCGGCCCGCTGCGATTGCGGCACCGGCGACCGCCTCCGCCGCGACCGGCGTCGCCACCGCCACCGCCCTGGCCACCGCACCGGCACCCGCGCCCGCTCCGGTTCAGGCGGCGCCCGCCCCCGCCCCCACTCCCACCGTCATGGAGACAGCCCACGTGGACAGTGACCGCCTGGCCGATCTTGTGGCCGACCATCTTTCCCTGCACGACGAGTACCTCAACGGCCAGCTGCAGAGCGCCGAACGCCTCACCGGTCTGCTGGAGCGCGCCGCCGACCAGGGGCAGCTCGGCCAGGTGCTGGCCGGGGTCAACGCCGTCAAGGAGCACGGCCTGGACATCGGCCGCAGCCACCTGCGGGCCAACGAGATCCTGCGGGACCTGGCCGGCCTGGAGCTGGGCAACGCCCCGGCCCCGACTCGCGCGGCTGCCCCTCAGCAGATCGCACCGGCCGCCCTCGCGACGGCCCCGCAGGCCGTGACTCCCGCCCAGGTCCCGGCCGCGCTGACGGCGGCTCCGGTCTCCGCAGCCCCGGCTGCCGCCGCGCCGCAGGCTCTGCCGGCCGCTGCGCCTGCCGTCGCCGCTCCGGTCCCGGCCACCCCGGCTCCCGCTCCGGCGGCGGTCGTGGTCGCACAGCCCGCGGTGGATGTCGAGGCTGTGCTGCTTGAGGTGGTCGGTGAGAAGACCGGTTACCCGGCGGACATGCTTGAGCTGGACATGGACATCGAGGCGGACCTCGGTATCGACTCGATCAAGCGGGTCGAGATCATGGGCGTGTTGCAGGAGCGCCTGGGCGAGACGGTTGCTGCCGGTCCGGAGCAGCTGGGTGAACTGCGTACGCTGCGTCACATAGTCGACTTCATGGCCGAGGCCGCGGGCTCTGCTCCCGCCGCTGCTCCCGCTCCGGCGGCGGCAGTTGCCGCGAAGCCCGCGGTGGATGTCGAGGCTGTGCTGCTTGAGGTGGTCGGTGAGAAGACCGGTTACCCGGCGGACATGCTTGAGCTGGACATGGACATCGAGGCCGATCTCGGTATCGACTCGATCAAGCGGGTCGAGATCATGGGCGTGATGCAGGAGCGCCTGGGCGAGACGGTCTCCGCCGGACCCGAGCAGCTGGGTGAACTCCGCACCCTGCGCCACATAGTCGACTTCATGGCTGAGGCCGCGGGTTCCGCTGCCGCCCCCGCTGCCCCGCAGCCAGCCGCCCCCGCTCCGGCCGAGGCGCCGGCCGGCCCGGACGCCGCCGGTCTGGAGGCCGCGCTCCTTGAGGTCGTCGGTCAGAAGACCGGTTACCCGGCGGACATGCTTGAGCTGGACATGGACATCGAGGCGGACCTCGGTATCGACTCGATCAAGCGGGTCGAGATCATGGGCGTGATGCAGGAGCGGTTCGGCGAGCTGGTCGCCGCCGGTCCCGAGCAGCTCGGTGAACTGCGTACGCTCCGCCACATCGTGGATTTCATGGCGGGCGGCGCTGACGCGTCAGTCGCCGCCCAGACCTCCGCGACCCCGGCCGCCGACGCGACCGCCCCCGAGCCCGCCGCCGACAACTCCCGCGCCGGTATCGGCCGGGCCCAGGCCGCGCTCGTCACCCTTGCCACCCCCGACCTGCTGGTCGGCGCCTACCCGGAGGGCTCGGGCGCGCTGGTCGTGGACGACGGTGCGGACCTCGCGCCGGTCGTCGTGAACCGTCTCATCGAGTCGGGCCGCCACGTGCACGTACTGCGGCTGCCGGGTGTGGCCCAGCGCGTCAGCGGCGTCAAGGACCACTCCCTGTCCGGATGGGGAGTGACCGAACTCGCCGACCGGATGGAAGAGATCCTCGCCGACCGGATCAGCCTGGTCATCGACCTCTCCGCCGCGCACGGCGGCGAGTGGACCGAATCAGTACGCCGCCTCGCCCACACGCTGCTCGTCGCCAAGCACGCGGTCGAGCCGCTGAGCACCGCGGCCGCCGCCGGCCGGGCCGCCTTCGTCACCGTCACGCGCCTCGACGGGGCCTTCGGCCTCGGCGGAGTCGACGAGGAGCTCGCCCCCGCCGGCGGTGTGGCCGGCCTGGTCAAGACCCTGGCGGTGGAAGCGCCCCAGCTGTTCACCCGGGCTCTCGACCTCGCCTCCGCCCTCACCCCCGAGGCCGGCGCCGACCTCGTCCTGAACGAGGTCCACGACGCCGTCACCGACACGGTGCAGGTGGGCCACGACGGTACGCGCCGGGTCGGCCTCACCCTCGCCGAGCGGCCGCTGACCGGCACGGGCGCCGACATCGCACCGCTCACCTCCGACGACGTACTGGTGGTCACCGGCGGCGGACGCGGCATCACCGCCGACTGCGTGATCGAGCTGGCCAAGCAGTACAGGCCGGGGCTGCTGCTGCTCGGCCGCACCCCGCTGGACGAGGAGCCGCAGTGGGCGCAGGGCGTCGAGCCCGCCGCTCTCAAGGCCGCGGCAGCGGGCCGGTTGAAGGCCGCGGGCGAGAAGCCCACCCCCAAGCGGGTCGAGCAGCTCTACCGGGCCGTCGTGGGCGCCCGTGAGATCCGTAAGACCATCGAGGACGTACGGGCTGCTGGAAGCCACGTCGAGTACCTGGCGGTCGACATCACCGACCCGGCCGCCGTCGCCACCGCCCTCGCCCCGCACAAGGAGCGCATCAGCGGTCTGGTGCACGGTGCGGGTGTCCTGGCCGACCAGCTGATCGCCAACAAGAAGGCCTCCGAGATCGAGCGGGTCTTCGCTCCCAAGCTGGCCGGCCTGCGCGCCGTGACCGCCGCGCTGCCCGCCGACGCACTGCGCCACGTGGTGCTCTTCTCCTCGGTCGCCGGATTCTTCGGCAACCGCGGCCAGTCGGACTACGCCATGGCCAACGAGGTCCTCAACGCCTGGGCGTCCTCCTGGAAGCAGCGCCACCCGGCCGCCCGCGTCACCTCGCTCAACTGGGGTGCCTGGGACAGCGGGATGGTCTCCCCGGAGGTCAAGGCCGTCTTCCAGGAGCGCGGCATCACGCTGATCCCGGCGGACACCGGAGCGCAGATGTTCACCGAGCAGTTCGCCCCCGAGCACGCCGGGGACGTGGTGACCGTACTCGGTCCGACGACGCCCCTCTCGGAACCGGAGCGGACCGTTCCCACGGCCACCGTCACCGTCGAGCGAAGCCTCGGCGAGCTGGCGGGCGACCCGATCCTCACCGACCACGTCATCGGCGACTCGCCGGTGCTGCCGGCGGCCGTCGCGCTCGGCTGGGCGATCGGCGCGGTCGAGCGGGCCGGTGCCACCGAGGTGCGCCAGGTCAGTGACTTCTCGGTCCACAAGGGCATCGTCTTCGACGGTACGCAGCCCGAGCAGGTCAGCCTGGCGATGACCCCGGCCGGGGACACCGTCAAGGTGGCCATCCGCGCGACCGACGCCGAGGGAGTCGCACGACCGCGCTACGCGGCCGTCGTCGCCCCGGGGACCACGCTCGCCGATGCCACCGTCGGCGGACTGCCGGCGCTCGGCTCGGGCCGGGACGCCGCCGGCTTCTACAGCGACGGAACGCTCTTCCACGGACCTGCCCTGCGCGGTGTGCGCCGGGTGCTGGCCGAGGAGGAGTCCCGGCTGGTCCTCGAGTGCGAACTGCCCGAACTCCGGCCTGCCGGGGGCGCCTTCGGCGGCTCCCGCTTCGCGCCGGGCACGGCTGACCTGCTGCTCCAGGCGGGCCTTGTGTGGGTGAGGCTGTTCCGCGGCACCGCGGGGCTGCCCCTCTCCGTGGGCCGGGCCGATCTGCACCACCCGCTGCCGGACGGTGAGCCGTTCCTGATCGTGGTGGAGCCCGCACCGTCGGGCAGCAGCATCGGCGCCTCGCTCACCATCACCGCCTGCGCCCCCGACGGACGGGTGCTCACCCGCTTCGACGGCGTATCCGTGGTCTCGGCCCCGCAGTTGGCGGCCAAGTTCATCAGCAGCTGATTGACGCTTCGTAGCTGACGCAAGCGATCGGGTCGGCCCGGACGGTGCTCACCGTGCCCCAGCCGTCCGGGCCGGCCGCCCCTCAGAAGGGACCCCAGAGCTCTCATGAGCAAGTACGCCATCGTTGGCCTCTCCTGCCTGTTTCCAGGAGCGGAGACACCTGCCGAGTTCTGGCAGAACCTCCGTACCGGGGCGGACAGCCGCAAGGAAGGGGGCGAAGAGGTCTTCGGCCCCGCCCTCGACGCCCGGGACACCGACCCCCAGCACGGCATCTACTGCAGCCGGGGCGGCTTCATCACAGACTTCGACTTCGACCCGTCCGGCTATCTCCTCGACCCCGGCCATCTCGCGGGGCTCGACCGCATCTTCCACTGGTCACTGCATGTCGCCAGGGAGGCGCTGCGCGACAGCGGACACGCCGACCGCCCCGAGATCCTCGCCCGTACCGGGCTGATCCTCGGCAACTACTCCTTCCCCACGCCGACTTCCGCCGAGGTCAGCGTGCCGCTGGTCCAGGAAGCGGTGCTGGAGGGGCTGCGCCGGGGCGGACACCCGGCGCTCGGCGCGCTCGCCGAGCAGGACCGCCGCATCGACCGCGACGCGCTGAAGCCCGAGGACCTGCGGGTCAGCGGCTCCCCGTCGTCCCTCGCCGCCACCGCCCTCGGCCTCGGCGGCCCCCGCTACGCGCTCGACGCCGCCTGCTCCTCCGCGCTCTACGCGCTCAAGCTGGCCTGCGACCATCTCGCCGCGGGCCAGGCCGACCTGGTGCTGGCCGGCGGTGTCTGCGCGCCCGACCCGACGCTGATCCACCTGTCGTTCTCGGACCTGCAGGCCTACCCCCGCGACGGATTCAGCCAGCCCTTCGACGACAGGTCCGGCGGCATCCTCACCGGACAGGGCGCGGGCATGGTCGCCGTCAAGCGGCTGGCCGACGCGGTGCGCGACGGCGACCGGATCCACGCCGTCGTCGACGGCATCGGCCTGACGAACGACGGCAGCGGACGCCATCTGCTGGTCCCGCAGGGCGGCGGCCAACTCCAGTCGTACGAGCTGGCGTACGAGCAGGCGGGCATCGACCCGACCACCATCGACTACCTGGAGTGCCACGCCACCGGCACCCCCATCGGCGACTCGACCGAGGCCGATTCGGTGGCAGCGTTCTTCGGCGACGCGGGCAAGGTCCCGCTGATCGGCTCGGTCAAGGGCAACATCGGCCACCTCCTCACCGTGGCCGGGCTCAGCAGCATGCTCAAGGTCATCCTGGCCATGGGCAACGGCCACATCCCGCCGACCATCGGCGTGGAGCGGCCGGTCGCCTCCAAGGACGGACGCGTCGGCGAGGACACGCTGGTCCGCACGGGCCGGGAGTGGCCGCGCGGTGAGGACCCGCGCCGGGGAGCGGTCTCCGCCTTCGGCTTCGGCGGCACCAACGCGCATGTGGTGCTCTCCGAGCCGGTCGCCGAGGCCGTTACCGACGCCGTCACCGAGGCGGCCGCGGCCACCGTGCCCGCCCTCGATGTGGTGGGCCTGGGCGCGCACTTCGGCTCCTTCGACTCCCTCGACGCCTTCGAGCGTGCCGTCCACGCGGGCAGCGACGCTCTGGGCCCGCTGCCCGAACGCCGCTGGCGCGGCCTCGACCAGACCCGCGGCGGCTCCCTGGAGCACGGCGCCGGCGTCTCGCCCGACGCGCTCCCGCACGGCGCCTTCGTGGACGGGCTCGGCATCGACCCCGTAGACCTCAAGATCCCGCCGTCGGACCTGCGGACGTACAACCTCCAGCACGCGCTCGCCGCCAAGGTGGCCGACGAGGCCCTGCACGACGCCGGCTTCAGCCGCGCCGTGGCTCAGGGCCAGACCGCTCCCGCACCGCGCCGGGTCGCGGTCGTGGTGGCCATGGAGATCGAGCCCATGACGCATCTGCGGCTCACCCGCCGCACGCTCGGGGCCTTCGTACGCGAGGAGTTCGAGCGGGCCGGAGTCGCGATCGACGAGGAGCAGCTGGCCGCCGTGACGGCGGTCGGCCGCGACGCGGTGGTCGACCCGATCGTCGCCAACGAGGTCCTCAGCTTCATCGGCAACGTGATGGCGAGCCGTATCTCCTCGCTGTGGAACCTGACCGGACCGTCCTTCACCGTCTCCTCCGACGGTTCGGGCACCGCCGAGGCCCTGGAGGTCGCACGGCTGCTGCTGCTCGACCCCAGCATCGAGGCGGTCCTCGTCGGAGCGGTCGACCTGGCGGGCTCGGCGGAGAACCTGCTGCTGCGGCCCGATGTGGTCGCCGAGGCCGGGCTGACCTTCGGCGAGGGCAGCCGTGGCCGCCGTATCGGCGAGGGCGCGGGCGCGATCGTCGTCACCCGCCCCGGCGAGTGGGAGTCGACGGTGTACGCGCGCCTGGACTCGGTCGCCATCCGGCATGCCGCACCGGTCGACGGCGCGGTGCTCGAGGCCGACGCGGCGACCCTCGCTTCGGCGGCCGAAGCGGCACTGACCGCCGCGGGCGTCACGGCCGCGGACATCGGCTATCTGGAGGCCCACGCCGGCGGCACCGACATCCAGGACCGGGCCGAGATCGCCGGACTGGCCCGGGTCTACCCGGCGGACGGCGGCAGTGTGGCCCTCGGCAGCGCCAAGGCGCAGATCGGCGACGCCGGTTGTGCCGCGACCATGGCCGGACTCATCCGGTCCGTGCTCTGCCTGCACCACGGCTATCTGCCCGGCACCAGCGGCTGGAGCCGCCCCGCCGGTGAGCTGGCCGACGACTTCGCCGCCTCCGCGCTCTACGTCCCGGACAACTCCCGCCCGTGGCTGCGCGAGACCAAGGGCGCCCGCCGTTACGCGGCGCTCAGCTTCATCGGCGCCTCCGGAGCCCACGGCCACCTCGTGCTCTCCGCCGAAGCCACCCGCGGCGCGGTCACGCCGAGCGACTGGCAGCGCGCGGGCGGCCCCGTCGTACTGCCCCTGGCCGCCGACTCCTTCGAGGCCCTGCACGCCTCGATCGAGCAGCATCTGGAACTGCTCGAAGTCGCCGACCCGTACGCCCTTGCCCGCGAGGCGGCAAAGGAGCTCGCGGGCAGGAAGCTGCGCGCGGTCTTCGTCGGCCGTGGCCGCGGCGAACTGCGGGCCCAACTGGAGCTCGCCGCAAGGGATCTGCCCGGCGTGAACGCCGAGGGCGGCGAATGGGCCACCCCGGCCGGGAGCTTCTTCACCGCCCGGCCCATCGGCCCCGACGGCAAGGTCGCCCTGGTCTACCCGGGCGCGTTCAACTCCTATCCGGGACTCGGCCAGGACTTCTTCCGGGCCTTCCCGGGGCTGCTCGACCGGTTCGAGAGCCAGGCGGACGAGCCCGTGCTGCACCTTCGTTCCCGCGCCCTCTACCCGCGCACCCAGGTCACCCCGGGGCGGCGCGAACTGATGGGCCTGGAGGCCGAACTGGGCGAGGACATCCCGTTCATGCTCGCCACCGGCACCAGCTTCGCGATCCTCTACACGGACCTGGTCCGGGACGTGCTCGGCGTCCGGGCGCACGGCGGATTCGGCTACAGCCTCGGCGAGTCGAGCATGCTCTTCGCCACCCGGGGCTGGCTCCCCGAAAGCCGCCGCGACGAACTGATCAGCGATACGCCGATCTTCAAGGACCGGCTGTGCGGACCGAAGCGTACGGTGCGCGAGCACTGGGACCTGCCCGAGTCCGTCCCCGACGGGCAGGTGTGGGCCAGCCATGTGCTGCTCACCGACGCGGACACCGTCCGGGACGCGCTGACCCGCTACGACCGGGTCCACCTCACGCACATCAACACCCCCAACGAGCTGGTGATCGCCGGAGACCCGGCCCAGTGCAAGGCCCTCGTCAAGGAACTGGGCTGCCCCGCGGCGCGCTCTCCCGTCAACGCGGTCATGCACTGCCCGGTCGTCGACGCCGAAGTCGGCGGCCTGGCCGGTCTGAACGACTACCCCACCGGCTCGTTCGGCGATCTGGAGCTGTTCAGCGCCTACGACTACGAGGCGCTGCCCGGCCTGGCCCGCAAGGAGATCGCCCGGCGCATCGCCCACACCCTGCGCTCCCCGATCGACTTCCCGCGCCTCGTACAGGGCGCGCACGACCGCGGATTCCGCTACTTCCTGGAGGTCGGCCCCAGCGCGACCTGCTCGCGCTGGATCCACGACACGCTCGGCGACGCGGCCCATGTCGCGCTGCCGGTGGACCGGCGCGGGGCGCCGGCCACGAAGTCCGTCGCGCAGCTGGTGGCCCGCCTGGTCAGCCACGGTCTGGAACTCGATCTGAGGCCGCTGCTGGGTACCGCGGCGGACCAGGTCCCGGCCAGGTCCGCCCGGGCCTCCCGGTTCCGGGTCGGCGGCGGTGACCCCGTACCGGCGCGAGTCGCCCGGGGGATCGCGGCGACCCGTCCCGAAGCCGAGCCGGATCGGGCACCGCAGCCCGTGGCCGCCGCGGCGGCACCCGCCAAGCCCGCCTCTGCTCCCACGCCAGCCCCTACCCCTGTGCCCGTACCGCCCGTGCCCGTCCCGTCCGTACCGCCGGAGGACTCCGTCATGCCTGCCGACCCGACTCTCGCTGACGCGGAGGTCATCGCCTTCGACGGCACCCCGATCTCCTTCCTGCCGTGGGCGCCGCCCGCGCCCGGGGCACCCGAGCCCGCTGCCTCAGGACCGGTGCCCGCGGCACCGGTCGCCGTACCGGTCGCGCCGTCGACTGCCCCCGCGGCAGCACCCGCCGAGCCCGCCCCTGCCCCCGCATCAGCCGCCTCCGCGGACCCCGCCGCCGATCTGGTCCGGGAGATCCGTCAGCAGATGGTCGCCACCCACTCGGTGGTGATGGAGACCCAGCGCATCCTCCAGGGCGCCACGCTCAGCCGGATGGAGGCGCTCCTCGACGGAGCCACCGCCCCGGCACCCGCACCCGCCCCGCGCACCGCGGACCTCGCACAGCAGCCGGCCCTGACGGCGGCCGTGTCCGACCAGGCCGTACGCCCGGCCCTGCCCCCGGCGGCTTCCGCCCGCGCCGCTGCGCCCACCGCGTCCGGCCCCGCCACGCCTCCGCCCCCGCCCGCAGACCGCGAGGTCAAGGAGGGCGTGATCAAGGAGGGTGTGATCTGGGACGAGGCGGATCTGCTGGAGTTCGCCGTCGGTTCCGTCGCCAAGGTCTTCGGCCCGGAGTTCGGCGTCATCGACGGGTACGCCAAGCGCGTCCGGCTGCCCGCACCCCCGTACCACTTCGTCACCCGCGTCACCGAACTCAGCGGTAAGACGGGCGAGTTCAAGCCCGCCACCATCACCACCGAGTACGACGTCCCCGAGGACGCCTGGTACGCCGTGGACGGCGGCGTGCCCCCGGCCGTCACCGTCGAGGCCGGACAGTGCGACCTGCTGCTCGTCAGCTACCTCGGTATCGACTTCCGCAACAAGGGCGAGCGCGTCTACCGGCTGCTCGACAGCACGCTGATCTTCCGCGGCAATCTGCCCCGGGTCGGCCAGACCCTGCGCTACGACATCTCCATCGACCGCTTCGTCCACCAGGGCGACACCACGCTCTTCTTCTTCAGCTACAAGTGCTACGCCGACGGTGAGCTGATCCTCGAACTCCACGACGCCTGCGCCGGGTTCTTCAGCCAGGCGGAGCTCGACACCCCGCTCGGTGTCGTCATCACCGAGAAGGAGAAGGCCGAGCGAGCCAAGCTCACCAAGGGCTGGTTCAAGCCGCTCGCGTACACCGAGAAGAACCACCTGACCTCCGACGACCTGGAGCTGCTCGCCCAGGGTCGCATCGGCGAGGTCTTCGGCCCCGACCACGCCCAGGACCCGGGCATCAACCCGGCGATCCGGCTGCCCGACGCCAAGCTGCGGATGGTCGACGAGGTCACCATCGACCGCAAGGCCGGTCCGCGCGGCCTCGGCACACTCAGCGCGATCAAGAAGCTGACGCCCGACGCCTGGTACTTCACCTGCCACTTCCCGGACGACCACGTGCTGGCCGGCTCGCTGGTCGCCGAGGGCGCGGTGCAGCTGCTGCAGATCTACCTGATGCACCAGGGCATGCATCTGACGCTGCCGGACGCGGCCTTCCAGTGCGTGACCGACGTCCCGATCGAGGTCCAGGTCCGCGGCCAGATCACCCAGCAGCACGAGGAGATCCGCTACGAGGTCGAGGTCATGGAGCTCACGCTCCTGCCGCGCGCCACGGTGATCGCCGACGTGCTGATCTACCTGGGCGACAAGCCGGTCATCAAGATGAAGGGCCTCGGCCTCCAGGTCCGCGAGAAGGAGGGCTCGGCCTACCGCCCCGAGACCGGTGGTGTGCCGCAGTTCCTGGGCCGCCGCAACCGCGACGGGGAGGCTGCGATGATCAACGAGCTGCACCTGGCGCACGCCGCCAAGGGGCAGCTGGACATGGCGATGGGACCGGAGTTCGAGGTCTACCGCAACAGCCGTGCCCCCTACATCCCCAACGGGGCCTTCCAGTTCGTCGACCGCGTCATGTCCCTCAAGGGCACCCGCGGCGATCTGAGCCCCGGCTCGGAGATGGTCACGGAGTACGACTCCCCGGCCGACGCCTGGTACTACGAGCAGAACTCCCACCCGCACATGCCGAACGCGGTCTACATGGAGAGTTCGCTCCAGGCAGCGATCTTCCTCGGCTACTACCTCGGCGCCACCCTCACCCGGCCCGAGGAGCAGTACGCGATCCGCAACCTGGACGGCCGGGCCACCCTGGTCAAGGACATCGACCTGCGCGGCAAGACCATCCGCCACCACTCCAAGCTGCTGATGACCAGCGCCGTCTCCGGTGCGGTCCTGCAGAACTTCAGTTACGAACTCTCCGCCGACGGCGAGGTCTTCTACACCGGCGAATCGCTGTTCGGCTACTTCAGCGACGCGGCGCTCGCCAACCAGGTGGGCCTCGACAACGGCAAGTACGTCGCCCCGTGGATCGAGACCGAGCAGATCTCCGCCGACAGGATCCGCCGGATCGAACTCCCCGAAGGCGCACCGGCCTTCACCGACCCGGCCGGCGGCCATCTGCACCTTCCCGGCGGCCAGTTCGCGCTCGTGGACCGGGTCGACGTCGTCGATGAGGGCGGCCGGCACGGACACGGCTATCTGCACGGGTGCCGCGAGATCCGCCCCGACGAGTGGTACTTCGACTGCCACTTCCACCGCGACCCGGTGATGCCCGGCTCGCTCGGCGTCGAGGCGATCCTCCAGGCGATGCGCCTGTTCGTGATCGACCAGAACCTCGCCGACGGCATGGAGCAGCCCCGCTTCGCGATGGCGACCGATGTGGAGATGTCCTGGAAGTACCGCGGCCAGATCCTGCGCCACGACCGCGAGCTGCAGTTCGACGTGCACATCAAGGAGGTCCGGCGCGAGGCGGACCGCCTGCTGATCATCGCCGACGCGGATCTGTCGAAGCCGGGCCTGCGCATCTACGAACTCACCGACGTGGCCATCGAGGTCCGTACCGCCGGCGCCTGACGCTCAGCCCAAGGAGCTTCGTTTCCCCATGGATATTCGCGACACCCCTCTCCGGTGGACCGGAGAGCGGTACCCCAGCACCGACCCGGCCGGGATCTACAACGCGCTGGCCGACCTGGACCACCCCTGCTTCATCGTCGTCACCCCGGACGGGATCGGTGCCGTCTCCGGCGGCTCGGTGACCGGCGACACCACCTCGACCGGACTGCCGCTGCTCGCCGCCGCTCAGCCGCTGCCCCCGCAGCGGCTGGGTTCGGCCGCCTTCCTCGCCGCCCACCGGGTGCGCCAGCCGTACATGGCGGGCGCCATGGCCGGCGGGATCGCCTCGGCCGACATGGTGATCGCCCTCGCCCGTGAGGGCTTCCTCGCCTCCTACGGCGCGGCCGGGCTGCTGCCGGAGACCATCGAGAAGGCACTCGGCCGGTTCGCCGCCGAGATCCCGGGACTTCCGTACGCCGTCAATCTGATCCACAGCCCCAGCGAGGACCGACTTGAGCGGGAGGCGGTGGAACTGTTCCTGCGGCACGGCGTGCGGTGCGTGGAGGCGTCCGCCTTCATGGACCTCACCCCGCATGTCGTGCGCTACCGGCTGGCCGGACTGCGCACGGACCAGGACGGCCGGGTGGTCGCCGAGAACCGGCTGATCGCCAAGATCTCCCGCTCCGAGACCGCCGAGCGCTTCATGCGCCCCGCCCCGGCCACCCTGGTCAGCTCCCTGCTCGAGCAGGGCCTGATCACCCACGACCAGGCGGCACTTGCCCACCATGTGCCGCTGGCCGACGACATCACCGTCGAGGCGGACTCGGGCGGCCACACCGACCGGCGCCCGCTGCCCGCGCTGCTGCCGACGATCCTGCGGCTGCGCGACACCGTCCAGCGCGAGCACCGCTACGCCGTGCCGATCAGGGTCGGAGCCGGCGGCGGCCTCGGCACACCGGTCGCGGTGGCCGCGACCTTCGCGATGGGCGCCGCCTACGTCGTCACCGGCTCCGTCAACCAGTCCTGCCTGGAGTCCGGGGCGTCCACCGAGTCCAAGGCGATGCTCGCCGAGGCGGGCATCGCCGATGTCGACATGGCCCCCGCCGCCGACATGTTCGAGATGGGGGTGGACCTCCAGGTCCTCAAGAAGGGCACCCTCTTCCCGATGCGGGCCCGTCGGCTGTACCAGATCTACCAGGCCTACGACGGTATCGATGCGATCCCCGCGCCCGACCGGGCCAAGCTGGAGCAGCAGGTCTTCCGGCGGCCGCTGGAGGACGTCTGGCAGGAATGCGTCGGCTACTTCCAGCGCCGTGACCCGGAGCAGCTCACCCGCGCCGCCGGCAACCCCAAGCGCAAGATGGCGCTGATCTTCCGCTGGTACCTCGGCATGTCCTCGCGCTGGGCGGTCATCGGCGACAAGGACCGCGCCATGGACTACCAGATCTGGTGCGGCCCGGCGATGGGCAGCTTCAACGACTGGGTGACCGGCAGCTATCTGAAGACCCCGGGCAACCGGCGGGTCGCCGACGTGGCCCACCACCTGATGCTCGGCGCCGCCTTCCACACCCGGCTCGCGCAGCTGCGCAGCACCGGTGTGCACATCCCCTCCACGGCGGGCGACTACCGTCCGGTGCCACTGGAGTCCCCGGCCCACGGCTCCCCGGCGGGCATGCGATGACCCTGCTCACGCCGGACGAGCTGGAGGCGCTGCTCGGCGACCCCGGCGACAACACCAATCCGTACGGCTTCGCCGCCGCCGTCGAGCGTGACGAGCGCGACGAGTTCCCCACCGCGCTCTGCGACGAGCTGCGCCGGGCCGGGTTCCACCTCAACTACCTGCCCAAGTCGTGGGGCGGCGAGCTGCAGTCCTTCGACCGCAGTCTGACCCTCGTACGGTCGGCGGCACGCCGGGACGTCAACATCATGCCCGGCACCATGTTCAGCATCATCGCCGCGACCTGTCTGCAACTGCACGGGACACCGGAGCAGCAGCGCCGGGCCGCCGGGATCCTGACCGGCGGCGGGGCGGTGGCCTTCGCGCTCACCGAGGCGGAGCACGGCAGCGATCTGCTCACCAACGAGGTCCGGCTGAGCCCGGAAGGCGAGCTGACCGGCGAGAAGTGGATGGTCGGCCTCGGCATGAGCTGCGAGGCGGTGTACGTGATCGCCCGCACCGGCGAGCGCGGCCCCGGCGCCTTCTCCGCGGTCCTGCTCGATCTGGCGGACATCCCCGAGGGACAGCTGGAGCGCACTCCCGCGGTCCGTACGGGCGGAATGCGTGGCATCGACATGGCCCGGCTGCGTTTCAACGGCCTGAAGGTGCCCGAGAAGGCACTGGTCGGCAAGGAGGGCGAGGGGCTCGAAGCGGCCGTCAAGGCCCAGCAGGCCGTGCGGCTGATGAGCATGGCGGGCAGCCTGGGCATCGCGGACACCGCGCTGCGGCTCGCGCTGGACTTCGCCACGACCCGCAGGATCGGCCGCACCGTCCTCACCGAATCGCCGCACCCCCGGCGTGAACTGGCCGTCGCCGCCGCGGCGTTGCTGGCCGCCGACGTGGTGGCGCTGACCGCGGCACGCGGCGTCCATGTGGTGCCCGAGGCGTTCAGCGTCTGGGCACTGGCCGCCAAACACGTAGTGGCGGAGGCTACCGACGAGCTCATCCGCCGCTGCGGCACAGTGCTCGCCACCCGCTCGGTCCTGCGTGAGGGCGAGCGGGGGGCGGGCCTGTTCCAAAAACTCCAGCGGGACTCGGCGGTCGTCCGGGTGATCGACGCGAGCACCCTGGCCAACCTCCGCTCCTTTGCGGGCCAGTTGCCCACGCTGACGGAGGGCGCGGCGGAGCCGGACCCGGCGGCCGTGGCCGCCGTCTACGGGCTCGACGCCGATCTGCCCGCGTACGAACCCGCCAGGCTCGACATGTTCGCCCGCGGCGTCGACCCGGTGCTCGCCGGACTCCCGGACGCCGCCAGTGACGTGGCCGGCGCCCTGGGCGCCGACGAAAACGCGGCTCCCGTCGTCGAACTGGTCGGGCAGCTCGCACAGGCCGTGGCCGGGCTCGGTGATCTGACCCGGGCCGCCCGGGAGCGCGGCGCCGACCCGAACGCGCTGGTGGACGCCGCCGAGCGGTACGCCTGGCTGCACGCCGCCGCCTCCTGCGTCCACCTGTGGTGGGCCAACCGGGACCGGTCGCTGTACGGCACGCCGCCCGGCTCCGCCGGCTGGCTGGGCGCGACGCTCGGCTATCTGCTCGCCCGGGCCGACGGCGTCGACCCCCGCCACCACGGGGATGTACTGACGCCCGCGCTCGACGCCGTCGTCGCGCTGCGGGAGACCGGCCGGCTGTTCTCCGCCCTGCCCGTCCGACTGGCCACCACCCGATAGGAGTTCTTCATGTCCAAGGCCGACCTGACCGCGCTGGCCGCGCAGTTGGAAGAGCACCTCGGCGACCCGCACGACCCGGGCAGCCGGATTCCCTTCACCCGGGTGCTGGACCACGACGAGAACCAGGAGTACCCGCACGCCTTCGTCAACCAGCTCCGCCGCTGGGGCGTGCTCGACCACACCCTGCCCGCCGCACACGGAGCCCGGGCCGACGACATCGAGACCGGCTTCAACCTGATGCGGCTCGTCGCCCGCCGTGACGTGACGACCGCCACCGCCCTGGTCATCAACGTCCTCGGCTTCCTGCCCGCGTGGATGGGCGGAACGGACGAGCAGAAGCGCTCTTTGATCGAGGAGATGCAGCGCGGCCGCGGACTGTCCTGGGGACTGACCGAACGCGAGCACGGCAGTGATCTGCTCGCCAACGAGGTGGTCGCCGAGAAGGTCGACGGCGGCTATCGGCTGACCGGCGAGAAGTGGCTGATCGGCAACGCCACCGTCTGCGACAAGGTGGCCGTCCACGCCCGCACCGGCAAGCGCGGCGGCCCGGCCGCCCACTCCATCCTCATGGTGGACAAGTGGCTCCTCGACGCCGACACCGTCGAGGAACTGCCGGTCGAGAAGCTGCACGGACTGCGGGCCCTCGACCTCAGCGGGCTGCGCTTCAAGGGGGCGTTCGTCCCCGAGTCCGCGCGGATCGGAGCCGAGGGCCAGGGCCTGGAGCTCGCGCTCAAGTCCGGCCAGCTGGCGCGCGCCGTGATCAGCAGCTTCGCGATGTCGGCCACCGACACGGCGCTGCGGCTCGTCCTCGACTTCACCGAGGTCCGGGTCTTGATGGGCGGAACGGTCAGCGATGTCCCCTACAGCCGACGCCAGTTGACCGAGTCCTTCGCCGACCTGATGCTGGCGGACGCCGTGAGCCTGGGCGCGGTCCGCGCGCTGCAGGCGGCGCCGGAGCAGATCAGTGTGTGGTCGTCGGTGGTCAAGTACCTGGTGCCGACGCTGCTCGAGAAGACCATGTCGCAGCTGAACGTGGTCCTCGGGGCGCGCTTCTTCCTGCGGGACCACCCGCACTACGGCATGCACCAGAAGATGCTGCGGGACCTCATGGTCGCCAACTTCGCCGACGGCAACACCGTGGTGAACCTGCGCAACATCGGCCAGCAGCTGGGCGGTCTGCTGACCACCGCGGGCGGCGCCGCCCCGGAGGTACTTGAGGCCTCGGCCGAACGCGCCGCCACCCTCTTCGGCATGGACAGCGACCTGCCGCCGTACGAGCCGGTGAAGCAGGAGATGTTCAGCCGCGGGCTCGACGACGCGGTGCTCGCCGGACCCGACGCAGTACGCCGGCTGCGCGTCCTGGCCGAAGACGCCAAGGGCAATGAGCGCGACTGGCTGCTGAAGGCGGCCGACGTGGCCGACGAACTGCTCGGCCGGGTCGCCTCGATGAGCGAGCGGTCCGCGGCGCTCAAGGCCGAACTGGGCCGGGACTATGCGCAGTCGACGGAACTCTTCGAACTGTCCAAGGAGTACTGCCTGCTCCACGCCACCGCGGCCTGCGTGCTCACCTTCGTCCACTCGCACGACGCGCTGGAGGACCCGCTGCCCAGCGGGGCTCTGCTGCTGCTCCAGATGGAGCGGCTGCGCAAGCATCTGTACCCGTACGAGTCCGTCACCGACCAGGTGGTCATCGACGAGGTGATGCGCGTACTGCGCCATCTGCACCGCGAGAACCTGCTCTTCTCGCACTGGCAGTTCCCGCTCGCCGAGCGCACCGTCGACGCCGCCGCCACCCGCCTCTGACCGGCCGGGACCGACGCCATGCATCCCGACCCGACGTTCCTGTGGCTGCTGCCCGAGCACGCCGTGGACCGCTTCGCCACGGCGCTCGGCGGGACGCGGCTGCTCACGGCGCCAGAACGCGCCGGTATGGAAAGGCGGCTCACTGCGGGTGCGCGGCGCCGGTACCTCGGTGCGCGGCTGCTGTGCCGTTACGCGCTCAGCGCCCGCACCGGCCGGCCGCCGGACAGGTGGCGCTTTCGCACCGGTGAGTTCGGGCGCCCCGAACCGGAGCCCGACGAGGAGGGCGTGCGCTTCAACCTCTCCCACGCCGAAGGCCTCATCGCGTGCGTCGTCACCCAGGGGCGCGGCTGCGGGGTCGACGTGGGCCCCACGCCCTCCACGGGCCGGCTGATGACCCATCTCGCCCACCGGCTCGCCCCCGCCGAACGCGCGGAGCTCGCCGCCGCAGCTCCCGGCGTCCGGGCGGCCCTGGTCAGTGAGTTCTGGGTGCTGAAGGAGGCGTATCTCAAGGCCCTGGGCACCGGGTTGTCCCGGGGCCTCGGCGGCTTCTCCTTCGTGCCACGGACGGCGGACCGGATCGCCGTGCACGACCCGGAGCAGCCGGCGGGGACCGATGCCCGCTGGTGGTTCGACCTGCTCCACCCCGGCCCGGGGCACGTCCTGGCCGTCGCCACAGAGAACGGGCGGCCAGGAGCCCTGCGCCGCACAGACCTCTCCGACCTCTCGCTCTCCGACCTCTCGTACGTATGAGACCGACCATGAAGGACAAGCTCATGCCGCAGCCCACCACCCCACGAGTCGCCGTCGTCGGTGCCGGCATCGCCGGCATCTCCGCCGCCTATCACCTGCGCGACCGCGCCCGGATCACCGTCTTCGAGCGGGAGGACCGCCTCGGCGGGCACGCCAACACCGTCGAGGTCGAGGAGAACGGGAGGATCCTCGGCATCGACACGGCCTTCGTCGTCTTCAACCGTCCCGCCTACACCAACCTCTGCGAGTTCTTCGAGGAGCTGGGCGTCGAGGCCGTCGAGCACCGCGGGGCCTTCAACTTCTTCGACCTGGACTCCGGTCTCGAGTACGGCACGAAGGAGCTCGGCCTCAGCGAGGAGGAGGTGGCCGGGCGCTACTCCGAGGAGTTCCTGACCATCTGGCAGGAGGCCAGGCGCTTCCACACCGAGGGCCGCAAGGACTTCGTCCGCAAGCGTGCCGACATTCCGCTCGGTGAATACCTCGACCGCGGCGGGTACAGCCAGGCCTTCCGTCACTCCTATGTGATCCTGCTCTGCTCGGCCGTCTGGTCGATTCCCGCCGAGCTGATCTGGGAGATGCCCGCGAGCACCGCGATCGCCTTCTTCATGGGCCACGACGAGGGTGGCCTGGGCGGCCAGCACGTGGACTGGCGGACCGTCGGCGGCGGTTCGATCTCCTATGTACGCAAGGCGATCGCCGCGATCGGCCCCGAGGTCCGCCTGGGCGAGGCTGTCAGCCGCATCCACCAGGAGGCCGACGGCGTCACGGTGACCACGGACAAGGGCAGCGAGAAGTTCGACTACGTGGTGGTCGGCGCCCACGCGGACGAGGCGCTCGCGATGCTCGACAACCCCACCGAGCGCCAGCACGAGGTGCTCTCCAAGGTGGAGTACAACTCCTCCAAGGTCATCCTGCACACCGACCCCTCGGTGGTGCCCGAGGACAAGAGCCGCTGGGAGGCCTGGAACTACGGCAAGGTCGAGGTCGGCGGACAGCCCAAGACGTATGTCGCGTACTACATGAACAAGCTGCACGGATTCACCGCCGAGAAGGACTACTTCGTCACCCTCGACTATCCGGGAGAGGTCGACCCGGCGACGGTGATCGCGGAATTCCCGTACACGCACCCGATCATCAATGTCGATGTGCGCGAAATGCAGAACGACATCTACAACGTCAATGAGGGAACCCGCGTGAAGCTGTGCGGCTCCTACTTCCACGCCAAGCGGCACGGCGTGGACCAGATCGGCTCCCACGAGGCCGGCTACTCCTCCGGAATGGAGATCGCGGCCCAGCTCATCCGCGAACTCTGAACCCCTCAATACACAAGCGCCCCTGCGTACCGCGTCCGGTACGCAGGGGCGCTCGTGTTGTACGGATCATGCACCGCCGGTACGCAGAGCCTGCCCGCTGAGGATGTTCGTCAGATAGCCGACGACCGACCGGGCCGTCTGCTGTTCCGCCTCGATCTGGTTCATCTCCTGCCGCAGCCGGTCGATTTCGCGCCGACCGGCCGCAGGCGCCGTCACCCGGGCGCGCTTCCTGGCCTCAGGACGTTCCGTCTCGTGCGCGAACAACGCGGGCGCCTGCACGCTGATCTGCTCAAGGCGGGCGGTCAGCAGGGGAGTTCCGCCGTGCGCCGCGGTCAGCCGCTGACGGGCCCGCGTATAGACACGGATCGCGTCCGCCCCGCGCCCGCAGCGGCACAGGGCCAGCATCAACTGGTCGTGGAAACGCTCGCGCAGCGGGTGCGCGGCGGTCAGTTCCTCCAACTCCGGGATGATGCCACGGTGCTCCCCGGTGCGCAGCGCGCAGTCGAAGAGGATTTCCAGAGCCTGCTGCCGCTCCTCCTCCAGCTGGGTGACCAGCGCCGCGCAGACAGGACCGTGGGAGCCGCCCTCCAGTGCGCTGCCGCGCCAGAGCCCGAGCGCCCTGCGCAGCGAGTCGTACGCGCCGCCCGGATCGTCCGGCGCCATGCGCTGGGCCTGTGCCACGGCCAGGCAGAATCGGCCGCTGTCGGTCTCCGTCGGGCGGGCCTCCAGCAGATATCCCGCCGCCCGGGCGACGATGCGCGGTGTGTTGGCACGCTCGGGCTCCACTTCGAGGAGGACCTTGCGGAGCCCGGAGACATGGGCGTTGAGCGTGTTGCGCGCCTTTCGCGGGGGCAGCGCGCCCCACAGTTCCCGGATCAACCGCTCCCTCGGGACGGGGGAGTTGGGACGGGCGAGCAGAGTGCCGAGAAGCAGTCTCTGCTTGGGGCTGGTCAGCGGTATGCGCCGGTGCCGCTTCTCGTCGTACAACTCGGGCGAGCCCAGAATCCGGAACTGCATGCTCTTGCCTCCCCGTGCGCCGTCCACGGCGTTCGCCGTGTTGCGTTCAGCTCACGAGCAGACCACCCGGCGGCACGCTGGGCCTGAGTCATGGGTACTCACCTTCGCCGCCGCGAGCCGGGTGCGCCGTGCCCCGGGGGGCACGTGACTTTCCAGCCATGTGAGTACTGATCACTCACGTAGGGGCGGGCGCCGCGTGGTGAAGTAGGCGAAGCGCCACAAGCGCTGTCAGCTGCGGTACCTGACGGTTGACTCGGCTTCCTGCGCGAGCCGGCGCAGGGCCAGCAGCGCCGGTTCGAGGAGAAACGTCAACAGGACGGCACGCTCGGCCTTTTCGATCGGCTCGGCCGGATCCTGGAGCTGATCGAGATCCAGGGCGGCGGTCTTTTCGGCGAGCTGTGCGTAGGGAACGAGGGACTGCCAGTCGTAGTCCATTCCGAGCGATCTGAGGGTGTCCAGTGTCTGGGTTATGACGTGCCGGGCGGGGTTGTGCTCCGTGACCTTCCAGCCCATCTCCGCCAGCAGCGCGTTCACTTCGGAGGTGTCCGAGTCGGGGTCCTCGTCCTTCGCGGCGGAGTCCTTGGCAGCGGAGTCCTTGGTGGTGGAGTCCTTGGCACCGGAGGTGGGCCAGACACCGAAGACGAGCCCGAGCAGTTCATGGGTGTCCGTCTCGACCTCGGAGAGGGCGTCGAGTACGTCCTTGGCGGCACTGACGGTCAGACCCCGCACCCCGATCAGGGCGCGGATCAGCCGGAGGCGCTGCACATGCGACTCCCCGTACTCCGCCTGGGTCGCGGCGGTGGCGCGGCCGGGCGGCAGCAGCCCTTCGCGCAGGTAGTACTTGATCGTCGCGGTGGCTACCCCGCTGCGGCGGCTCAACTCGGAAATTCGCACCTGGTCCCGCTTCCCACTGGCAATTGGGCAGCTCTACTGTCTAATATAGATACTGCCACTCACCAACTGTGGATGCGAGGATACCGTGCCGACTCTTCCGTGGACGACGCCGAACCCTGCCCGACCCGACACCCGCGCCTTCGTCATGGCCTCGCGTCTCGAGGTGAAGTCCAAGAAGGACGTGCCGCGCTTCTTCCTGAAGTCCCTCTCCGCCTGGCGCCAGGTACGGTCCGCGCCCGGAGCGCTCGGGGCGTCCCTCGAGGCCCAGCTGATCAAGGGGGTCTTCTTCACCCTCTCGGCCTGGGAGGACAGGGACGCGCTGTACACGTACGCGCGCACCGAGCCCCACAAGAGCGTGATGACCGGCCTGCGGTCCACGATGAGCGGATCGACGTTCACGTTCTGGGAGGTGCCGGTGGAGGAGCTGCCGATCTCCTGGAAGGACGCGAAGCGCCGCATCGACGAGCAGGCCCGCGCGGACGCGAACCGCGCCACCTGAACTCCCGGCCCGGGGTCGCCCCCGTCCCCGGGCCGGGTCACTTACTTCAGCCCCTTGGGGGTCCCCCCGGACGGAGTCTGGGGGAGGGCGGGGTGGGGAAAGGCCCGCCGCAGGCGCACCCTCAGGCGACCACCCGCGCCAGCAAGAACCCGTCCCACCCCTTCGTCCCCACCGTCTGCACCGCCGTCGCCTCCAGCCGCTGCTCCCGTCCCACCAGCTCATACATCGCCCGCGTACCCGCAATCGCCGGGTCCGCCCGGTCCGCGTCCACCACCCCGCCGCCGCGGATCGCGTTGTCGACGATGATCAGGCTGCCGGGGCGCGTAAGCTTCAGCGCCCACTCCACGTAGTGGGCGTTGTTCTGCTTGTCCGCGTCGATGAAGACCAGGTCGAACGGCCCCGCCCCCGGCTCCTTCACCAGCTTCGGCAGGGTCTCCAGGGCCGGGCCCACCCGGACTTCCGCGATCTTGTCGAGGCCCGCGTGAGCGAGGTTCGCGCGGGCGACCTCCGCGTGGTCGGGGCTGTACTCCAGGGAGATCAGCCTGCCCTCCTCCGGCAGCGCCCTGGCCAGCCAGATCGTGCTGTAGCCGCCGAGCGTGCCGATCTCCAGGACGGTCCGCGCCCCCTGGATCCTGGCCAGCAGATGCAGCATCTTGCCCTGGTTCGGGGCGACATTGATGGCGGGCAGCCCGGCCGCGTCGCTCGCCGCGAGGGCCGCGGTCAGGGCTTCGTCGGCGGGTACGAGGAGGTCGGTGACATAGCGGTCGACTGCGTTCCACTGCTCCTGGGTCATACGCCCAACCTATTTCAGGCGGGCGGGCGTTTTCAGGGCAACGGCGGCGGTGCATGGACGGGCGGTGGCGGCAGCACCGGCCTCCTCCGCCGTGCCGTCGTCCGCCACACCCAGGCGCCCACCAGCACCACCAGGCCCCCGCCCACCGTCAGCAGCCACACCGGCACACCGCCCGCCGTCAGCAGTTCGTCCTCGTACACCACCCGCCGGAACGGGGTGTCCGCCCCCGCCGCCCGCAGCTCGTGGTCGTCGTCGATCCGCTGGGGCTCGGGGAAGCTCTGGTCCAGGGCCGTCAGAAAGGTCTCCCGGCCGCCGGTGAACCCGGCGAGCGGCCCGTCCGGCTCGACCTTCCCCGCGTACGTGACCTCCGGCCGGTTCCCGCCGATCGAGCTCCGCGGCTCCATCCGGTGCGGCGCGAGCACGTACAGGCCCAGCGACTGCGCGGTCTTCGCGAGCCGCGACAGCCGCATCGGATAGATCAGCTTCCCGCTGGCGAAGCGAAGCCGCAGTGGATCGAGGGTGCCGCGCAGCACCGCGCCCTCGGCTTGGGGCGCCAGCCGCACGGCGACGTACTCCCATTGCTGCTCGACGTACGGCTTCAGCTCGCGTGCCAGCCCGTCCGGCAGCTCGAAGCCGTTCTTTTCCAGCCAGCTTCGCAGCGCCCCGGGATCCGTCGCCGTCAGCCGTGCGACATCGAAGTCGCCGAGGCGCTCGCGCCCCACCACGCCCACCGGGGCCCCGGCCCTCGGCGCAGCAGCGCCCGCGCTGTCCCTGTCCCGGCCCGAGAGGGGCCAGTCACTGCCCCGCGGCCAGAAGTGGTACCGCTTGCGGTGTGCGGGCGCGGTGAGCATGTCCAGCTCCTCGAAGAGGGCCGCGTCACCGAGCTCGACCGTTGCCCGGCTGGGCACCGGCATGATCCACGCGGCCTTCGGGGCGTCCCCGTCAACCGTGAAGCGCATGACGATCTGCTCCGTACGGCCGTCCCAGCCGACCACCGAGGTTTCCCGGTCGACCGCCATATGGGACCCGCGGCCCGGGACCATCGCGCCGCAGCCGCAGGCGTACGCCGGGCTGATCAGTGAGCCGAGCTGCAGCACGAGCAGCGCCAGCACCACGAACAGCGCTTTCTGTCGCCTGCGACCCGGCATGTGGCCAGGCCTGAAGTCTTGTATCTTCCCCCGCATGCCTCCTGTGACGACGCCGCGGACCACATGGTTCCGGTGCCGTTCAGCGAGATAATCAGTCAAAACGGAGTGACACTCAGGCGAAGAGGGGGTTGCCTGAGTCTCCCTCATGGGGCAGTGCGACCCTCTATGGACCGCAAATCCGGGACGGACTACACAACGCAGGGGAGGCTCGGCGCGACGTGGCGAACGCGGAGCACAGTGTGCACGGGAGTGCGACGACGGACTCGAGGATGGGTGCGGCCAGGGCCGCGCTGTGGCTCGTAGCCGCCGTACTCGCGATACGGCAGACGGCAGCGGTGCTCCGGCAGCCGCCGGGTGAGCGGCTCACCGACCTGGAGACCTGGATCGGCGAGAACGGTGTCCTGCATCTGAAGGGCTCGCTCTACGACGCGGACAAGTTCACCGGTACGCCCTTCGCCGGGCTCGTGCTCAAACCACTCGCGCACTCCGCCGAGCAGAGCCTCGGCGTCGCCTGGACCTTCGGCACGCTCCTGCTCGTCGTCGGCATCGGCCTGGTCGTGGCCCGCGCCCTGCCGGGCCCCGTGTCGCGCCGCAGCACCGTGCTCGCCGCGCCCATCGCCATCAGCCTGCTGATGCTGTCGCTGCCCGTGCGCAACAGCTTCTACCTCGGGCAGACCAGCATCATCCCGGTCCTGCTGGTCCTCCTTGGCTGCTTCGCCGCCCGCGGCGAGAGATCCTCCGGCGTACTGATCGGTGTCGGCGCCGCCCTGCAGCCCACCGTCCTGCTCTTCGCGCCGCTGTTCTGGTTCACCGGACGCAGACGCGCCGCCGTCACCTCGGCCGGCACCTTCGCGCTGTGCTCGGGGCTCGCCTGGGCCACGCTGCCCAGCGACTCCTGGACGTACTGGGTGCACCACGTAGCGGGCGCGGGGCTCGGCGCCAGCCCGGACAGCCTCGCCAACCAGTCCCTCCACGGAGCCCTCCTCCGCTTCGGCCTGGCGGGTCCCCTCGAAATCTCCGTCTACGTCGCGCTCGCCGCCGCCGTCTGCTTCGTCGGGCTGCGCCGCGCCGTCCGCTACGCCGAGGACGGCCAGCTGCTTCTCGCCGTCGCCCTGACGGGCTGCGTGGCCGTCGCCGTCTCGCCAACCGCCTGGCAGCACCAGCTCCTGTGGGTGCTGCTGGCCGTCGTCGGCCGCGTCGGCAAGCGCGCGTCCGACCGCATGCTGTGGCCGGTCCTGATCATCCTGGCGATGACCCTGCCGGGGAAGATGCTGCTGCCCGACATGGTGGTGCTCTATCCCGTACGCGACAACGTCCTGCTGATAGCGGCCCTCGCCGCGGCCTGCGCCGTGCCCTTCCTGCCGCGCACCTCGCCGTACTTCCGCCGGCCCGTCCCGACCCGGTACGCGATCCCGGCCCCCGCCCGCTGGAGCCGGGTGCCGCTGCTGCCTTACTGGCGCCGCGTGATCAGCCGCCCCAACCTGCTGCTCGAACTCCTGGTGATCCGGGTCGGCTACTCCGCCTACTCGCACATCCGCGCCGCCGCGACCGGCGGCGTCGCCGCAGCCGAGGAGCACGGCCGCCAGATCGTCGACATCGAGAAGGCGCTCGGCATCGACATCGAGCACTGGATCAACCACGCGGTGGTGAAGGCGAAGTGGGCCGAGGCCTTCTTCGACTTCTACTACACGTCCTTCCACTTCGTGGTGCCGCTGACCATCCTCGGCGTCCTGTACGCCCGCCGCCCCGCCGACTACCGCTGGGCGCGCGCCTCACTCGCCTTCGCCACGCTCCTCGCGCTGATCGGCTTCTGGTTCTACCCGCTGGCCCCGCCGCGCCTGATGCCCGGCATGGACTTCATCGACACGGTCCACGGGCCGCAGGACCTCGCCAACCCGGACTACGGAGCGATGACCGCGGTCACCAACCAGTACGCGGCGATGCCCTCGCTGCACTTCGGCTGGTCCCTGTGGTGCGGGCTCGTCATCCTCGTCCTCGCGCCCAAGCTGTGGATGAAGCTGCTCGGCCTGCTGCACCCTCTGTTCACGGTCTGTGCGATCGTCGCCACGGCGAACCACTGGGTTCTGGACGCGGCGGGCGGCGCCGCGGTCGTCGGCGCGGGCTTCGGCCTGACCTATCTGCTGGCCGGGCGGCGGCAGCTGAGGCTGCCGGGAGGCGCGCTGCCGCACGCGAGGGCGGACGCCGCCGCGCAGGCGCAATCGCCGGTCGCGGCCGCACCGAAGTAGTACGCGAACATGCGTGGCCCCAGGGGGTACGGGAAGTCCCGTACCCCCTGGGGTGGATCGTCGCGTCCTGCCAGGATCCGCCCACGGCGCCGGTTCCGGCACTCGGGGACCCAGGTCGTGCGTTTCCGGCGGGAGGCAGGGGCGGGGCGTGGGGTTCGGAGCCCCTGCCTCCCACGGCTCGGCTCGTCAGCCGTGGCTGACCTGGAGCTCCTTGATGCCGTTGAGCCAGGCCGAGCGCAGTCGGCGGGGGTCGCCCGCCAGGCGGAGGTCGGGCAGAACGTCCGCTATCGCGTTGAAGATCAGGTTGATCTCCATGACGGCGAGGGACTTGCCGAGGCAGAAGTGCGGGCCTCCGCCGCCGAAGCCGAGGTGCGGGTTCGGGTCGCGGGTGATGTCGAACTGCTCGGGCGCATCGAAGACTTCGGGGTCGTTGTTGGCAGACGAGTAGAAGAGTCCGACCCGGTCGCCCTTCTTGATCTGCCGGCCGCCCAGTTCGAGATCCTGTGTGGCGGTTCGCTGGAAGGAGACCACGGGCGTCGCCCAGCGCACGATCTCCTCGGCGGCGGTCTCCGGGCGCTCGCGCTTGTAGAGCTCCCACTGCCCGGGATGGGTGAGGAAGGCGTGCATGCCGTGGCTGATGGCATTGCGCGTCGTCTCGTTGCCCGCCACCGCCAGCAGGATCACGAAGAAGCCGAACTCGTCGTTGGAGAGGTTGCCTTCGTCCTCCGCGGCGACCAACTGGCTGACGATGTCCTTGGCCGGACACTCCTTGCGGGCCGCGGCGAGGTTCATCGAGTACGAGACGATCTCCATCGCCGCCTCGGCGCCGATCTCCTCGGTGATCGCGTACTCGGGATCGTCGTAGGCCGCCATCTTGTTGGACCAGTCGAAGATCTTGGTGCGGTCCTCCTGCGGTACGCCGATGAGCTCGGCGATCGCCTGGAGCGGGAGTTCGACGGCGATGTTGGTGACGAAGTCGAAGCTGCCGTCGTCCTTCGCACCCGCCAGCGCGGTCTCGACGATGGTGCGGGCGCGACTGCGCAGGGCCTGTTCCAGGGAGCGGACCGCCCGCGGGGTGAAGCCGCGCTGGACGATCTGGCGTACGCGGGTGTGCTCCGGCGGGTCCATGTTGAGCATGATCAGCTTCTGGACCTCGATCTGGTCGCGGCTGATGGACTCGTTGAAGCGGATGACGGCCGTGTTGGTGTTGGAAGAGAACAGTTCGGGATGTGTGGAGACGTGCTTGACGTCGGCGTGCCGGGTAACGACCCAGTAGCCCTCGTCCTGGAAGCCGGAGATGCCGGCCGGCTGCGCGCACCACCAGACCGGGGCGGTCTGCCGCAACTCGGCGAACTCCGGGTGGGGGATGCGGGCTTGGAGCAGATCGGGATCGGTGAGGTCGAACCCTTCGGGCAGATGGGGGCAGGGCATCGGCAACTCCAGGTCTGGCGGCGGTGTCAGTGACACGGATTTGTCTGACGACCCATCAGAAGTTGACCGAAAGGTAGTAACGAGTTCTACAAGTAGCAAGAGCCGCGGCGGGTTCTGTTGCCTCCGTTGCTCGCAGCGGAGGCGTGCAAGAGTCTTGCGTACCGGGGGTAACTCTCATCAGACTGCACGGAGAACTAGAACGCGTACTAGTTCCAGCTGCGAGGCGCCGGGACGCCCAGCGGCTGTGTGAGGAGAGGACGAGCTCATGGCCGCGGAACCCGTCATCGTCGAAGCAGTACGCACTCCGATCGGCAAGCGCCAAGGTGCGCTCGCCAACCTCCATCCCGCCTACCTCCTGGGCGAGACCTACCGCGAACTCCTCGGCCGCACCGGCATCCACGCCGACTGCGTCGAGCAGGTGGTGGGCGGCACCGTCACCCACGCCGGCGAACAGTCCATGAACCCCGCGCGCAACGCCTGGCTGGCGATGGGGCTTCCGTACGAGACTGCGGCGACGACCGTGGACTGCCAGTGCGGATCCTCGCAGCAGGCCAGCCACATGGTCGCCAACATGATCTCGGCCGGTGTCATCGACGTCGGCATCAGCTGCGGCGTCGAGGCGATGTCGCGGGTGCCGCTGGGGAGCGGGTCCAAGCACGGGCCCGGAAAGCCCTTCCCCGACGAGTGGAACGTCGACCTGCCCAACCAGTTCGAGGCCGCCGAGCGCATCGCGCGCCATCGCGGACTCACGCGCGAACGGGTGGACTCCCTGGGGCTGTTGTCACAGGAACGGGCGGCCGTCGCCTGGTCCGAGGAGCGTTTCAAGCGGGAGACGTTCGCCGTGCAGGTGCCGACGACGGAGGAGGAACAGGCCGCCGGGCAGGGCATGTGGCGCCTCGTCGACCGCGACGAGGGACTGCGGGACACCAGTATGGAGGCACTGGCCGGGCTGAAGCCGGTCATGCCGACCGCCGTGCACACGGCGGGCAACTCCTCGCAGATCTCGGACGGCGCGGCGGCGATCATGTGGGCGTCGAAGCGGATGGCACGCGCGCTGAAGCTGAAGCCGCGCGCGCGGATCGTCGCCCAGGCACTGGTCGGGGCGGACCCGCACTACCACCTGGACGGTCCGATCGACGCGACGCGGGCGGTGCTCGGCAAGGCGGGGATGTCGCTCAGGGACATCGACCTGGTGGAGGTCAACGAGGCCTTCGCGTCAGTGGTGCTGAGCTGGGCGCAGGTCTTCGAACAGGACCTGGAGAAGGTCAACGTCAACGGCGGCGGGATCGCGATCGGGCACCCCGTGGGGGCGACCGGGGCGCGGCTGATCACGACGGCGCTGCACGAACTGGAGCGCAGGGACAAGGAGTTCGCGCTGGTGACCATGTGCGCGGGGGGTGCGCTGGCGACCGGCACGATCATCCAGCGCCTGTAGGGGCTCTGCCCTGGGGGAAACGGCTCAGTACCAGCCCTGGGACTGCCACGCGGACCACGCGCCGCACGGGCTGCCGTAGCGGTCGTTCATGTAGTCCAGGCCCCACTTGATCTGCGTCTTGGGGTTGGTCTTCCAGTCCGCGCCGGCGGAGGCCATCTTGCTGCCGGGCAGCGCCTGGACCAGGCCGTACGCACCGGAGGACGGGTTGGAGGCGCCGGAGTCCCAGCCGCTCTCGTGCGACACGATGTTGCTGAAGCACTGGAACTGCGCGTCGTCCTTGATCATCTGCTGGGCGATCGCCTTCGCCGACCCCGTCTGCGAGGGAGCGGCGGCGGCCGAGGCCGGGTTGGCGCCCAGCACCATGGCGGCGGAGCTCAGTACGAGAGCGGAGCCGACCAGAGCGGTCTTCGGACGGTCGGCGATGCGGCGGATGATCGAGCGGGACACAGAGAGACCTCACGTCGGGAACAGGGCGGTCGCACGGGCATGCCGGACTCTCGTACGTACGAGGGATTCCGGCCGCCCGAGTGGCGCTGCGGCTCTGTGGCGAGCCCGTTGGCGCCTTGCGACCTGAACAGTTCTAGCGAGCGGATCAGCCCCTCGCAACGACCGCTGTTACTAGTGGAGGTCGCACCCGGGGCGAAATGCCCGGGGGGCTTGACGGGCCGTGTTCCCACAGGTCGCCGCGGCAATGAGGTGGTTTGTCCGGAGTGTTGGGAGGCTCCTATTCCGCCTAGTACGGGACCGAGGTCGTGTGGGGCGGCTCACCCCGGAGGGACCCTTCCGGGGGCCTCGAATGTGACCTGCGCCTCGAAGTTGGCGCGTCGCGTGGCCCGGCGCAGCGCCTTGAGGACGGTGGAGCCGATGGTGAGGGTCAGGACGACGGTGAGCGCGGCGCGGCCCAGGTCCCAGCCGAAGGAGGTCGCAGCGCAGTAGGCGAGGAACCGGACCAGGTTCTCGTGGACCGGATCGCCGGGATGAAAGGAGATCCCGGAGGAGAGACCACCGATGTACGTCCAGCCCTGGAGGTTCATGACCGTGCCGTACGCGAACGCCGCGACCGCGCCGTAGACCCCGAGCATCACCAGCTCGGCGCGCCCTCGCAGCCGGCCCGGGCCGGGCAGGAGCCCGGCGCCCATCGTGAACCAGCCCATCGACAGCATCTGGAACGGCATCCAGGGGCCCACACCGCCCGTGAGCAGGGCGGACGCGAACATCGTGACCGAGCCCAGTACGAAGCCGAAGCCCGGACCGAGGACCCGGCCGCTCAGCACCATCAGGAAGAACATGGGCTCCAGGCCCGCCGTGCCCGCGCCGAGCGGCCGCAGCGCCGCGCCGACCGCCGCAAGCACGCCGAGCATCGCCACCGCTTTGGCGTCCATTCCGGTGTCGGCGATCGTCGCGACGACGACGGCGACGAGCAGCGGCAGCAGCGCGGCGAAGAGCCAGGGGGCGTCGGCGGAGTGGGCCAGCCCGGAATCGGCGTCGGCGAGCAGCGGCCAGCCGAAGGCGATCACACCGATACCGCTGATGAGGGCGAGGGCGGCGATGGAACGCGGGCCGAGCCTGATCGCGCGGGCGCTCACAGGGCCTCCTCGACCTGGGCGACGGTCAGCCACGGCTGAGGAGCCAGGATCTTGGCGACCTGCGGTGCGAAGGCGGGGGACGACACGACGACCTCGGCCGTCGGGCCGTCCGCGACGATCTCGCCGTCGGCCAGGATCACCACGCGGTGCGCGAGCTCGGCGGCCAGTTCCACGTCGTGGGTGGCCAGGACGATGGCGTGGCCCTCGGAGGCGAGGCCCTTCAGGACGGCGACCAGACGCGCCTTCGCGGCGTAGTCCAGGCCACGGGTCGGCTCGTCGAGCAGCAGCAGCGGGGGCCGGCCGGTCAGCACGACGGCGAGCGCGAGCGCGAGGCGCTGCCCCTCGGACAGATCGCGGGGGTGAGTGGCGTCCGCCACACCGGGAAGCAGCTCGCCGACCAGGTCACGGCAGGTGCCGGGTGCTGCGCCCGCGTCGGTGTCGGCGGCCGCGCACTCGGCCCCCACAGTGTCCGCGTACAGCAGATCGCGCGGCTCCTGCGGTACGAGACCGACCCGGCGGACCATCTCACGCGGGTGGGTGCGGTGGGGCGTCTGTCCGCCGACCAGGACGGTGCCGGAGGTGGGCTCGATCATGCCGACGAGGGCGGCGAGGAGGGTGGACTTCCCGGCGCCGTTGCGTCCCATGAGGGCGATCGCCTCACCGGGGGCGACGGTGAGGCCGACATCACGGAGAGCTTCGACGCGGTCACGGCGGACGGTGAGGGCGGTGGCCCGGGCGAGCGGGCCGGTGCGTGTGTCCTCAGTCGCCGGTCGGGAAATCCAGCCCCTCCGGCGGTTGAGGCGCGGGGTCCGGGGCGGAGCCCCGGGGTGGACGGGGCCGACTTCAGCCTCGTCGGCGTAGGAGGTCGGGGGTCCCCCCGGACGGAGTCTGGGGGAGGGCGGGCTGGGGGAAAGCCCCGCCAGGCGCTCCCGCAGCGCACCGGCCCTGCGCCTCGCGTCCCGTACCGACAGCGGCAGCGGATCCCAGCCCGCCAGGCGGCCCAGGCCCACGACCGGCGGGTGGACGGGGGAGACGGCCATGATGTCGGCCCCTGTTCCCATGACCGGCGCCGCACCCGGCGCGGGCAGCAGGATGACCTGGTCCGCGTACTGCACCACCCGCTCGAGCCGGTGCTCGGCCATCAGCACGGTCGTGCCGAGGTCGTGGACGAGCCGCTGCAGCACCGCCAGCACCTCCTCCGCCGCCGCCGGGTCCAGCGCCGACGTCGGCTCGTCGAGGACCAGCACCCCGGGGTGCGGGGTCAGCACCGAGCCGATCGCGACCCGCTGCTGCTGGCCGCCGGACAGCGTCGCGATCGGCCGGTCGCGGAGCTCGGCCAGTCCGAGGAGGTCCAGCGTCTCCTCGACGCGGCGGCGCATCACGTCCGGGGCGAGGCCGAGCGACTCCATTCCGTACGCCAGCTCGTCCTCGACCGTGTCGGTGACGAAGTGGGCGAGCGGGTCCTGGCCCACCGTGCCGACGAGGTCGGCGAGTTCGCGGGGCCTGTGGGTGCGGGTGTCGCGGCCGCCGACGGTGACGCGCCCGCGCAGCGTGCCGCCGGTGAAGTGCGGGACGAGTCCGGACACGGCGCTGAGCAGGGTCGACTTGCCGACGCCGGAGGGTCCGACGAGCAGCACCAACTCGCCCTCGGGGACGGTCAGATCGACGCCGCGGATCGCGGGCGCGTCCGCGTCGCCGTAGGTCACCGACACGTCTTCGAAGCGGATCACGGTTTCTCCTGCGAAGGCTGCGCGGGGGCGGGGGCGACGAAAGCCGGCAGCAACCCGATGAGGATGCTCGCCGCGGGCCAGAGGGGAAGCGTGGGCGCCGTCAGCGGTACGACGCCGGGGTGCAGAGCCTCGGGGTCGTACGCGCTCGCCCGGATCATCAGGGTCGCGACCGCTGCGCCGGAGCCCGCGACCAGCCAGGCCCTCGGGCCCCAGCGGTCGGGGCGGTAGCGGGTGCGTACGGAGCGGCGGCCGCCGAGCCAGAGGCCGCCCGCCGCCGACGCGAGCCCCGCGACCAGCAGAGGCACCCCGTAGGCGAGGCTCGTCGGGTCGAGCAACCCGTACGAACCGACACAGACGCCGAGGAGTCCGCCGAGCGTGAGGGCGGTGGTGGTGTGCCGTACGGCGGGCGGCACCTGGGCGGTACGCCCGTATCCGCGCGCGTCCATCGACGCGGCGACGGCGACGGAACGCTCCAGCGCGCCTTCCAGGACGGGCAGTCCGATCTGGACGAGTGCCTTGATGCCGCCGGTGGGGCGTCCGCGCAGTCGGCGGGCGGTACGCAGGCGCACGACGTCGGCGACCATGTTCGGCGCGAAGGTCATGGCGACGACGACGGCGACACCGGCCTCGTACAGCGCGCCCGGAAGGGACTTGAGGAGACGTGCGGGGTTGGCGAGGGCGTTGGCCGCGCCGACGCAGATGAGGAGGGTGGCGAGCTTCGCGCCGTCGTACAGCGCGAAGACCAGTTGCTCGGCCGAGACCCGGCCGCCGACGCGGATGCCCTTCGCCCAGTCGGGGAGCGGGACTTCGGGGAGGGTGAGGAGGGTGTGCGTGCCGGGGATGGGCGATCCGAGGACGACGGAGAACAGGACGCGGATGGCGATGACGACAAGTCCGAGCTTGACGAAGGCGCCGTAGGACCGGGCCCAGGGCGCGTTGGTGCGGCGTGCGGCGACGACGTATCCGGCGACGCCGACGATGAGCCCGAGGAGCAGCGGATTGGTGGTCCGCGACGCGGCGACGGCCAGCCCGAGGGCCCAGAGCCACCAGGCCCCGGCGTGCAGGGCGTTGCTACGACTGGCCTCGGGCGCGCGCAGCCTGAGCCGGCGGGGGTGGCGGGGAAGGGCGTCCGCGGTGCGGGGGTTCGTGTCGTGCGGGCTCCGGGCCCCCTCCGGGCTCGACTCCTCGGCGTCGGCGGCATACAGGCGTCCGTGCAGTGATCCGGTGTCGGCCGCCGATCGCCTGCGGGGAGGACCCTGCACGGGCCCTCCCCACGGGGACGGCGTGGGCGCGGCGCGGCCGCAGTTCGCCCGTGAGGCCACCCACCGGGCAGCAACCACCAACGCCCCCTGGCCCACGCTCACCGCGGACCGGGGGACCTGCGGCGACGGGACTGCCACACCGCCGCCGTCCCCAGCGCCGCCACCGCCGCGATGCCCGCGATGACGCCGACCGACGGGCCGCCACCGTCCCCGCCGCCCGCTGAAGGCTTCGGTGAGGCGGACGACTTCGGGTTGGGTGCCGCGACCTGTTCGCCGCAGTCCGACTTCGGGTAGCCGGAGATCGCGCACAGCAGCGCCTCGCTGTTGTAGCGCAGTGGCTTCGCCACCGACGCCAGTGCCTCCGCGCTCGTCGCGTCCTTCGGCACTTGCGCGCACGCCGCCCGCAGCGCGGGCGGTGTCTCGCCCGACGGGGCGTCCGCCGGAGTGCCCGAGTCGATGACCAGGGCGATCCGCTTGGTGTCCGCCTTCGCGGGCGTACCGGCGCAGATCACCTTGAAGTCCGGCGCCCTGCGCGGCTGAGCCGAGTCCGCGCTGTCCTGGCTCACCGAGAAGCGGAAGCCGTTCACCGCCCCGTCCTCGGGCCGAGCCGTCGCCGGGCCCTCCGTGGCGTACGTCCAGGTATCGCCACTGCTCTGCCAGAACGACCAGTAGCGGTACCCGGCCGCCTGCGCCGGCCCCGCGCCCAGCACCGTCAGCGCGGCGCCGAGCGCGAGGACCAGGGAGAGAAGTCGCGTACGCATCAGCGCTGCTGGTTCTTCCGGCGGCCGCTGATCAGGAAGCCGACGCCGACGCTCGCGATGAAGAAGACGCCGATGATCCACCACACCCCGATGCCCGAGTCGGAGTCCGAGTCTTTCTTCTCGGAATTCTCGGCCGCCGCGGCCTTCTCCGGCGCGGGGCCCGTCGCGTTCAGGCCCGCCACCAGGTCCGTACCCCCGAAGCTCTTCGGGTCCGTACCGGTCGCGTGGGCCGCGAAGATCAGCTGGGCGTACGCCGCGGGACCCGCGCCCTTCGCCCAGGCCGCGGAGTTCTGCTCCAGCCACGCCAGCGGCTTCTTCGCCTGGTCGCCGAGACCCTGTGCGCCGAGCGCCACGACCGCGTCCGCCGTGTTCCCGAAGTCCGGCTTCTCGGTCGGGTCCTCGGAGCCCGGCATCGGGGCCGTGTTGAGGTGGCCGGTCTTGGCGAGCGCGGTCGACAGGTACGCCGCGCCGTTGTGGGCCGCGCCCTCGACCGCCGTCGACTTCTCGCAGACCGTCCCCTTCGCGTCCTTCGCGCCTATGGTGGCGACAAATCCCATGCCGTGCGCCCCGAGCACCGCCGCCGAGGTCGAGTCCGCGACGATCCCCGGCTGCTTCGGCTGGTAGACGAACGCCCCGCCGTTCTTCCCGCCGCACGGCTGCGCGAACGTCAGCAGCGCGTCGTACGGCGTCTTGCCGCCCTTCGACTTCACGCCGTCCGGCTTCTCGCCCGCCGCGGCGAGCGCGCCGATCACGATCGACGTGGAGTTCGCGTCGCTGGCCCCGCCGGGGTTGTAGCTCCAGCCGCCGTCCGCGTTCTGTACGGACTTCAGCCAGCCCACCGACTTCTTCACGGCGGCGTCCTGCCCGCCGAGCGCGGCGAGCGCCTGCACCGCGGCCGCGGTGGCGTTGGAGTCCAGCGGCAGCTTGACGTCGCACGGCTTGGCCGTGTCCGCCCGATACGAGGGGAAGGCTCCGCCGTCGCACTGCTGCCCGGTCAGCCAGTCGACCGCCTTGGCCGCGGGCTTCACGCCCACGGTGTCCTGCGCGAGCAGGGCGAGCGACTGCCGCCAGACGCCGTCGTAGGTCGGGTCGCCCGTCCCGTACAGGCCGGAGGGGATCGCGGGCGCCGGCGTCGGGCTCGGCGCCGCGACGGCAGCGTGGCCGGCGGCCACGCAGAGCACGGCGGATGCGGCGAGCGCGGCTGCGCTGCGGCGAACGGTCATGGCGGGCGGTGCCTCTCCACTGGGGAGCCGGGCACGGGCGCACTCAGGCACCAGGGCTCCGGCTCCGTATTCCTCGACGGTGCCGGCCACCGGCGGGGTGCCGGTGGCGCGAGCCGGTCACACCTGTGTACGGGGCATTCCGACTCACCGCCTGCGACGGCGGCTCACGGTTGCGGGTCAGTGCCGGATTTGCACCGGCTTCCCCCCGTACGGGTGTGATGACGACGCGCTCACTCTACCGGCCGGTCACCTGCACCCGGCGGGGCGTATCCGCGGCGCCCGGCCGCGCGGTCATTTGTCTCCGGCCGGCCTTGGCCGTCGGCCCCCGGGGCGACGCCCGTGGTCCTCGGCCCGACACCACGGCCGGACCGCCACCGGGAGTCGTTCGGCTCGTCAAGCGGGTGCGGAATGCCGCGCGTTGTGAAGTACGGGTGTGCTTCTGAGTACGCGTACTCAAGGCGCGGCGGTCAGTGTCGGCGAGAGTGGTGCGCACACCGAAACGACAGGAGACCGCCGTGCCCGTGTCCCGCCGGATCAGCCGACCCGCCACCGCCTCCCGGCGCGGCAGGGTCCGTGCCGCAGCTGCTGCCGCACTCGCGGGTGCGGCAGCGGCCATGGCACTCACCGGATGCTCCTTCGCGTACGAGGAGGACATCTGCAGCAGCGGCGAGTACCCCGTCCTGACGGTCGGAGGCACCGGGTCCGCATGCGTTCCGGACGACGAGCAGCCTCCGAAGGGCTACACGCGATACCCCGAGGGCAAGGTGCCGAAGCAGGTCGACGACAAGTGGGACGTGTACTGGAATACCCACACGCTCGACAAGGACGGCAAGGTCATCGACGAGCCGGACGCCGGCTGATCGCCCGTGCTCGCCCCGGCGCGGGGGACCGGAAGGTCGAGCAGCGCGTCGTCAGCGCGAGCATCACGGCATGCCCAGGAGCCGATGCCCCTGGTCATCAGGGCGTCCGGTGGGCTTGTTGAATCGTCGCCGCGTACACCGTTGGGCCGCACCCCATCCGTACCTCCGCCTTCCCCAGCTTCACCAGTCTGCGCAGGTGCGCCTCCGCCTCCGAGACCGCGATGTTCCGTGATCCGTACGGAATCTGGTCCCAGGGCCGGTTCCACTCCATCCGCTCGGCGACCTGCCACGGCGTGAGCGGCTCGGCCAGGAGCGCGAGGAGGCCGGCCAGGCGCTCCTCGTGGTGGCCGAGCAACTCCCGTACGCGGGAGGCCGCGTCGGGGAAGGCGTACTGGTGCGCCGGCAGCACCTCGGCGGGGGCGAGGCGGCCGATGCGCTCCAGCGAATCCAGATAGTCACCGAGCGGGTCCGTGACGGTGGCGTCATCCGGGTCCTCGTACAAGCCGATGTGCGGGGTGATCTCGGGCAGCAGATGGTCGCCGGAGAACAGCCTGCCGTTCCCGGGCCGCTTCGCCGGGTGGTCCTCCTCCAGATGCAGGCAGACGTGCCCGGGCGTGTGCCCGGGCGTCCAGATCGCACGCAGCCGCCGCCCCGCCAGGTCGAGGAGCTCACCGGGCACGATCTCCCGGTCGGGCAGCGCGGCCCGCAACCCGGGCAGCGTACGCATCCGCCCCGACGCGCGGGCCTCACGCAGCGGGGCGGTGTGCTCGTCGGGCGCACCGGCTCTGGTGAGCTTGTCGGCCAAGTAGTCGAGCCAGAGCCCGGGTTCGGCCTCGCGCGTGCGCCGCACGACGGCACTGTCGGCGGCGTGCATCGCGATCCACGCCCCGGACGCCTCACGGACCTGACCCGAAAGGCCGTGGTGATCGGGATGGTGATGGGTGATGACCACACCATGAACGTCGCCGACGCCGACCCCGAGCGACCCGAGCCCGGCGGCAAGCGTGTCCCAGGAGGCGGGATCGTCCCAGCCGGTGTCGACGAGGACGGGGCCGCGGTCGGTGTCGAGGAGGTGGACGAGGGTATGGCCGAGGGGGTTGTCGGGGATGGGCACCTCGATGGACCAGACACCACCGCCGTGGTCGATCACCTGAGTCATGAGGCTCTCATCTCTCTTCGGCGGCACGGCCATCGCCCACTATAACTAGAACTCGTTCCAATGGTCGCCCAAGTCGACTGTCGTCTCGGTAAGTTGGCAGACCTGGGGTGATCCCCGATTGGCCGCGCGCCAAGGATCTGACCGAGAAGGGTCAACTGATCCGACGTCCCATTGCTCACCGAGCCCGCGCGACCGTTGCTAGCCTGGCCGGCGCCGAATGTGGTTGCAGAGTAGGCCTGTTGGTGCGGGGGAGCCTGTGAGGTGGCCCATTGGTACGGCCCGCACCAGCCGTACACCCCCGAGCAGATCGCCGACACCTTCAGCGGCTACGTACTGGCGCTCGTCGGCGCCGCCGAACACGACCGGGAGAAATGATGACTGAGCCGACCGCGATCGACCTGCCCGTCCAGGGCGGCACGCTGCGAGTGCTGCGCTTCGGCAGCGGATCGCGCACCGCCGTTGCCGCGCACGGCATCAGCGCCTCCGGTATGGCGTTCCGGGCGGTGGCTCGGCAGCTGCCTGCCGAGTGGAGCCTGTACGCACTGGATCTGCGGGGCCGCGGCGGCAGCTCCGGCACGCCGGGCCCGTACGGCATCGACTGGCATGCCGCGGATCTCTGCCGCGCCGCCGAGGAGTTGGGGGACGGCGGGCCGGTCGCGCTGACCGGGCACTCGATGGGCGCGTACATCGCGCTGCGCGCGGCCGCCCGCCGGCCCGAACTCTTCGACCGGCTGCTGCTCGTCGACGGCGGTCTGCCGCTGCCCGCGCCCGAGGGCGTCGACCCGGACGCGATCCTCGACCTCACGCTCGGCCCGGCCATCGCCCGGCTCTCCCGGACCTACGAGAGCGATCAGGCGTACGTGGACTTCTTCCGGGCGCATCCGGCGCTCGGCCCGGACTGGAGCCCGGACATCGAGGCATACGTGCGCTACGACCTCACCGGACCGCAGGGCGCGCGCCGTTCCAAGGCCCGGGAGGATGCCGTGCGGCAGGACGGACGGGATCTGCTCGGCTCCGCCGACGCCTTCGCCGCGGACCTCGGCCGACTGGCCGTACCCACTCTGCTGCTGCACTCCCCACTCGGTCTGCTCGGGCAGGAGCCTGCGATGTTGCCCGCGCCGCTCGTCGAGCACTGGGTGGGTGAAGTGCCTGGCCTGCATGCCGAGTTCGTCGAAGGCTCCAACCACTACACGATTCTCATGGGCTCCCACGCCAAGACCGTCGCCGAGCGGCTGGTCGGTGTCAGCTTCCCGTGAGGTGCAGCTTGAGCGCCAGATGCACCTGCAGGGCGCGGTCGCCGTGGCGCCAGTCGGCGCCCAGTAGCGCGCCCACCTTGTCGATGCGCTGGTAGAGCGTGTTGACGTGGACGTAGAGGGCCCCGGCGGTGCGCGCGAGAGACCCGTCGCAGCCGAAGTACGTCAGTACGGTACGGGCCAGTTCACTGCCGCGCGCCTCGTCGTGCGCGAGCAGCGGACCCACCGTGCGTTCCACGAAGCGGTTCAGTTCGGCCCGTCCCGCGTGGCTCAACAGCAGCCCGTAAATACCGAGTTCGTCGCGGCAGGCGCCCTCGCCGTCCCGGTCGAGGGCGAAGAGCACATCCAGGCAGCGTGCGGCATCCCGGTGTGCCTCGACCAGGGCGGCCGCGCCGGGGCCCGCGCTCTCGCCGCCGACTGTCACCGGCCGGCCTGCGCCCTGGGTCAGAGCGGCAGTCAGCGCACGCGCCGCCTCGCCCGCACCGGGGCCGCCCGGCAGGACGACGACTGTGTTGCCGCCGTACTCTCCCGCCAGCCCGCCGAGCCGCAGGGCGTAACGGCCCGCGGCGTCCGTGACCTGGCGACGGCGGTCGCCGTCGCGGCAACGTGCCGCGAGCACCACATGGCCGCGGTCAAGATCGAGGCCGACGAGTGCAGCCCTGCGGCGCAGGCCCTCCGGGTCGCGGTGCGGGGCGCCGAGGAGGTCGTCGAGGATTTCGCCGCGCAGCCGCTGCTCGGCCTGGGCGACCGTGCGTTCGCTCAGCAGCATCAGTGCGGCGATCTGGGCGGCCCGCTCCAGGGCCTGGACGTCGGATGCGTCGAGCCGGTGCCGTACGAGCAGCAGGGTGCCGAACTGCTCGCCGCCCCCCACGATCGGGGTGACACACGCCGCGTCGTCGTCGAGAGCCAGACGTCTGCTGCCGTTGCCCTTGCAGCGCGGAACGGGATCGGGCAGGGGAGCCTCGCCCGCCGCGGCGACCCGGCGGCCATGAGCGTCCAGGACGAAGACGCTGCCGCCGAGCACCTCGGCCAGCGTGCCGGCGAGCCCCGCCGTGCCGCCGCCCTCCAGCGCCACGGCGGTCAGCCGCTGGTGGACGGTCGCGGCCCGCTGCACCTCTTCGAAGAGGGTGGCGTTCTCGATCGCGAGGGCGGCGTGGTTGGCCAGCGAGATGAGCAGGTCGACCTCTTCGGGGGCGAACGGTCGCACACGCCGGTTGGCGGCGAACAACACCCCGTAGACCTGATCGCCGGACTTCAGCGGCACCCCTTGGATGGCGACGAGTCCCTCGGCCCCGATGACGCCGTCGACATAGTCGGAGTGCGCGAAGCGTGCGTCGTTCGGATAGTCGGCGGTGTGGTACGGCCGGGCGGTTTCGGCGATCAGGCCGGCGAGACATGCGCCGACCGCGAGCCGCCCGTTCTTGAAGGCCTCAGTGTGGATGCCGTCGGTGACCCGCACATAGGTGTCGCCGCGCTCGGGGTCGTACAGCAGCAGATACGCGACATCGGTGCCGATGAGTGTGCGGGCGCGGCGCACGATGGCCTGGAGGACCTCCTCGAGGTCATGCAGCGAGGCGAGGTCGCCGGCCGTCTCGTACAGCGCGGCCAGCGCGGCCTCGCGCCGTGACTGGGCGACCAGCCGGGCCCGTACCTCCAGGGCGTCCTCGACCTGCGGGGCCGGTGCGCCCAGGCCGAGGAACGCGTCCTCGTCCGCGCCCTCACGCAGCAGGCGCAGCAAGGCTTCGGTGTGCTGGTCCGTCTTGTCGCTCACCTGGCCAGTGATACCTCATGTCTCCCCGCCTGTGGTGTGGTTGTGGTCCCCAGCACCGGTGGCTGACGGGTGGATTGCGTACGGGCTCGAACCGCGGGGAGTCCCCGCGCTGCCCGGCCGTCGGATCAAGATCATTTTACGCCCAAGGTTCACTTTCGGTACGCACCCCAGGGGTGTGCTGTGCAGTGCTGAGCATGGCCACTCGCCTCAACTTGTATCGAGCTGTTGACACAAGATTCCGTCCCGGTGCATCTTGTACTAACCACTCGATACAAACAGGGCTTGCGGCAAGCAGTGCCCGCTACCGCCGGGCGCAAGCCGCGCAGCCGTCACCACTCACTGGGGTCCCCATATGCTCGACACTGATCGGCCCGAATCCCGCCTCCGTGTCCGCGCCGACCGCTACGCCCGCTGGGCGGGTCTGGCCGTGGGCGTCGTGGCCGCACCGTTGTGGGCCACCGTAGACATCACCAATTACCCCTTCTTCGACATCGGCGTGCCCTGGGTGAGCTTCGCCACCGCTTTCGGCCTGTGCGCGGTGGGCGGCGTCCTGCTCGGCGACGCCCTCACCCCCCGCGCTCGGGAGGCGGTACGCACCGCCAGCCTCACCCCGCGCCGGGTCCGGGACCACGTGCCGCCCCGTATCACCCGTCTCCTTCTCCTCCAGGCGGTATTCCTCGTCGTGCTGGTGGGCATCGGGGATGCCACGGCCACCCAAGGCGGCATGGAGCGGGCGATCGGGGCCATGGCCGACGGCGGCTGTGACGGGACCGAACCACCTGTCATCCTCTGGCCCGGCATCTTCCACAGCCGCCAGATCCTCGGCTCTCTCGCCATCGGCACAGTCGCCTGCGCCTGGGCCCTGCGCCGTGTCGCCCGTCGTGCGGGCGACGACCAGCAGCGCCGCGACCGCTCGTGGGCGATCGTCGCAGCCTGGGGGGTGCTGGTCTCGGCCCTGCTGTTGCTCGTCGTTTTGATGATCGCCACCTGGCTGACGGACAGTAACTGCGCCGGCATGCTGGGCCCCGTCACCTCCTTGGCGATCTACCCCCTGGGCCTGCTGGCCCCGTTCACCCTGGCATGGTCCCTGTTCACCGTGGTGGCGCCCCGGGCGGCCCGGCGATGAGCGCACTCGCCGTCCGCGTCGACACCACGAGCCCGGTGCCGCCGTACGAGCAGATCCGCGCCCAGCTCGCCGCGCTGATCGCCACAGGCCGACTGACCGAGGACGAACGCCTGCCGACCGTGCGCCAGCTCGCCACCGACCTGGGCCTGGCGCCGGGCACCGTGGCCCGCGCATACCGTGAGCTGGAGGCGGCCAAGCTGATCCGCACCCGCCGTGGGGCAGGCACCCGGGTCGCAGCACTCCCGCCCGCACCGAAGCATCCTGATCCGGCTCAACTCGCCACGCTGGCCGGGGACTTCACCGCAGCCGCCCGCGCTCTGGGCGCCGACACCGAAGCCATCCTGAGCGCCGTCCGCAAGGCCCTGGACTGACGACGCCGGCCCCGCCATCCGCGCCCAGCTCGCAGCCCTGCCTGGGCTTTCGAGGCATGGGCCACCGCAATCAACCCATTGGCAACGTAAGGAACCCGACACGTGAACCTCCGCAAGCACCAGGACAAGGTGCTGGAATTCGAGGAGTACGTACGTACACGGCAGGACGCGCTGCTGCGCAGCGCCCGGCGTCTGGTCGCCGACCCGCTCGACGCGCAGGATCTGCTGCAGACCGCGCTCGTGCGCACGTACGGCCGCTGGGACGCCATCACGGACAAGCGCCTGACGGACGCCTACCTGCGCCGCGTGATGATCAACACGCGAACCGAGTGGTGGCGGGCCCGCAAGCTGGAGGAGGTCCCCACGGAGCAGCTCCCGGACGCATCCGTCGAGGACTTCACCGGACAGCACGCCGACCGCGCCCTGCTGATGGACGCCCTCAAAGTGCTCGCCCCGAGGCAGCGCAGTGTCGTCCTGTTGCGCCACTGGGAGCAGATATCCACGCAAGAGACGGCCGCCGCCCTCGGCATGTCGATCGGCACTGTCAAGAGCACGCTGCACCGGGCACTCACCCGCCTGCGTCAGGAACTGGAGCGCCGCGACCTCGATGCCGGCTCGGTATCAGCCGCAGGTTGAGGGTGCGCAGCCGCAGACCGCCACGAATGATGACCACCGCCTCCCAGCGGCGCACGGATCCAGGTTCGTCGAAAGGCGCCATGCCGGATGGGCAGCTTGCGCCGCGTCGTCCAAGTGAGCTCCAGCTCCTGGGAGTTGGCTGTCCTGACTATCGGTCCGCGTGGGCGGCCCCGTGGCGAACCACCACAAGATCAATCATCGGACAGGCCCTGGCCGGTGGTTCCGTAAGCGGCCATGAACATGTCCAGCAGTCCGTCGACCGCGTCCTCGTCGATGGGGCGGGTTGACAGCAGGCTGCGGTAGTACAGAGTGCCGCACAACACCTCGGCGGCGAATTCCAGGTTCGCTTCCGCGGCCAGTTCACCGGTGTGCTGGGCGCGGGTGATCCGATCGAGGGTGCTCTGTTCGACGGTGACCAGGAAGCGTTCGTGAAGGGTCGCCCGTAGCGTGGAATCACCCTGCGCTTCGCCGATGATTGCGCGGTAGACGGGGCCGATCGGCGGGCTGGAGAGGGCGAAGCCCGAACGGAGAAACTGTTCGCGCAAGTCCGCGCGGACGTCTCCGGTGTCGCGGTAGTCCAAGTCGCTGGTCCACACGCGGCTGAGCGCGTCGAGCAACAGCGCCGCCTTGGACGGCCAGCGCCGGTAGATCGTGTGCTTTCCGACCCCGGCCCGTCTGGCAACCGCCTCGATACTCAGGCCCCCGTAACCGACCTCCGCAGCCAGATCGAGGGTTACCTGCAGCAGCTCTTCGGTGCGCGCGGCGCCTCGGCGCCTCGGCGTGGCGGGCGTGTCGGTCATGCCCCCACCCTATCGGCACGTAGCGTGCCGTTGACAATCCCGCGGGCTGCGCGCAGGATTCAGTCTCGATCGGCACGGTGTGTGCCGATGCTGGAGTGATACGTGTCGCCACACACGCGCCCAAGATCCCGCCACATCAGATCAACAAAGGGAGATCTGCCATGAGCAGCACCGGAAGCGGTAAGCACGAGGGATTCACGGCCGAGGAGCGGGCCGCGATGAAGGACCACGCCCAGGAGCTGAAGACGGCAGCGCGCCGCAGCTCGCGCGCGGACAAGGCGGCGGAGGCGGAGCGGGAGGTGCTCGCGAAGATCGCCGAGATGCAGGACTCGGACCGGATCATGGCCGAGCGGGTCCATGCCGTCATCACGGCCAGCGCCCCGGTCCTCGCGCCGAAGCTCTGGTACGGGATGCCCGCATACGCGCTGGACGGCAAGGTCGTCTGCTTCTTCCAGAGCGCGGAGAAGTTCAAGGCGCGCTACGCGACGCTCGGGTTCAGCGACCAGGCGAAGCTGGACGAGGGCACGATGTGGGCGGCCGGTTTCGCCCTGACCGAGGTGACGGCCGAGGTGGAGGCGCGGATCGGTGCGCTCGTGAAGCAGGCGGTGAGCTGAGGCGCCCGCCCGGGGCACGGGCCGGGCCTGCGGCGTATTCGCGCGCTCGGCGGCCCGGCGCTACTGATACAGCATCTGCCGCGCTTCTTCACCGACGGCATCGAGGCACCGGGCTGAGCGCGGTCACGTACCCCCGCCCTGTGGGAAACCACTGGTCGGGGGCACTTTCGTTCCTGCCGTGGACTACTTGAACTAGAACTGGTATCAGTTCTGAAACAGTGTCAGAAACGCCGGGGCCCCGGGAGGCAGCAGCCATGACCGAGCTTGTGGAACACGGAAAGCTGTTCATCGGCGGGGAGTTGACCGATCCCCTCGGCGGCGAGGCCATCGAGGTCGTCTCGCCGCACACCGAGCAGGTCATCGGGCGTGTGCCACATGCCTCCCGGGCGGATGTCGACCGGGCCGTGGCCGTCGCGCGGGAGGCATTCGACCAGGGGCCGTGGCCGCGCATGAGCCTGGAGGAGCGGATCGGGGTCGTTTCGCGGATCAAGGACGCGATCGCCGTACGGCACGAGGAGATCGCCCGGTCCATCAGTTCGCAGAACGGCTCCCCGTACTCCTGGAGCGTGCTCGCGCAGGCGCTCGGCGCGATGATGGTGTGGGACGCGGCCATCACCGTCGCGCGGGGTTACGCGCACGAGGAGCGGCGGGACGGGGTGCTCGGGCCGATTCTGGTGCGGCGGGAGCCCGTTGGGGTTGTCGCGGCGGTTGTGCCGTGGAACGTGCCGCAGTTCACCGCCGCCGCCAAGCTCGGGCCCGCGCTGCTCGCCGGTTGTACGGTCGTGCTCAAGCCGTCGCCCGAGTCGCCCCTCGACTCGTACATCCTCGGCGAGATCGCCACGGAGGCCGGGCTTCCGGAGGGCGTTCTGTCGATCCTGCCCGCGGACCGTGAGGTGAGTGAGTATCTGGTCGGGCACCCCGGGATCGACAAGGTGTCCTTCACCGGGTCCGTCGCCGCGGGCAAGCGGGTCATGGAGGTCGCCTCGCGCAATCTGACCCGCGTCACCCTGGAACTCGGTGGCAAGTCGGCCGCCGTGATCCTGCCGGACGCGGATCTGGAGTCGGCGGTCGCCGGGATCGTGCCCGCGGCCTGGATGAACAACGGGCAGGCGTGCGTGGCCCAGACCCGTATCCTCGCGCCGCGCAGTCGCTACGACGAGTTCGCCGAGGCGTTCGCCGCTGCCGCCACCGCGCTGGTCGTCGGTGACCCGCTCGACCCCGCGACCCAGGTCGGGCCGCTCGTGGCCCGCCGTCAGCAGCAGCGCTCGCTCGACTTCATCCGGATCGGTCAGGAGGAGGGCGCCAAGATCCTCACCGGCGGCGGCCGGCCGGCCGGTCTCGAACAGGGCTGGTACGTCGAGCCGACCCTCTTCGGCGGGGTCGACAACTCCATGCGTATCGCCCGCGAGGAGATCTTCGGGCCGGTCATCTGCCTGCTGCCGTACGGCGACGAGAGCGAGGCCGCGAAGATCGCGAACGACTCCGACTACGGGCTCAGCGGCAGCGTCTGGACGGCCGACGTCGAGCGCGGCATCGACTTCGCGCGGCAGGTCAGGACGGGGACGTACAACATCAATACCTTCAGTCTCGACATGCTCGGTCCGTTCGGCGGCTACAAGAACTCCGGTCTGGGGCGGGAGTTCGGGCCCGAGGGGTACGGCGAGTACCTGGAGCACAAGATGATCCATCTGCCTGCCACGTATACATCAGCCGCTGACGCGGCGGGTGGAGAGAACTGATGGGGGACCGCTGGCACGTCGAGGTCGACCGGAGCGTGTGCATCGGCTCCGGCATGTGCGTGGGGCACGCCCCGGACGGTTTCTGGCTGGATTCGGGGCGGCAGTCCCATCCTCGGGCGGAGGACGCCGACGCCAACGAGCGGATCCTCGCGGCCGCGGAGAACTGCCCGGTCGAGGCGATCGCGATCACCTTGCTGGAGAGCGGGGAGCCGGTCTTCCCGCCGGAGGAGTGACCGAGAAGACCTCGAGCGCCCATAGGGTCCACGTAGTCGAACTCCCGCCGCTCGAACAGAGGTTGACTCGTGCGTATCGCACGGTGATCTCGTGACATGCGTGACTGTCCGGCCCCCGGACGCCGTGGAAATCTCGTTGCCACGTCGCCGACGGGGGGAAGCACGATGGACAAGCGGTATGAGGTCTTCTGTCTTGCGGACAGGAATTTCTACGAGACCCCTGACCGCTTGTCCTCCGTGCGCGGGCCGTCCCGCAGAGCGGAGCAGGGGGATGCGGGGGAGAGCGTCCCCCTCTTCGAGGCGGCGCGGCGCCCGGTCCCCGAAGGGTGGCGGCGTTTCCTCTCCGGGGACTGGCTCCACATCAGCCCGGCGGGCACGGCCCGCCCGCGCCAGGGCTGGAAGATCCATGTCTCGGCCACTCTGGACAGCGCCGAGAAGACGGCGGCCAGAGTGTGGGACTACTGCGTCCCGCGCTCCGTCCCCTTCAAGTTCGTCCCCGGACGGCAGCCGCTGCACCTGCGCAACTCCAAGTACGCGGGCCGCGGCTCCAGCGGGAAGTTCGCCACGATCTATCCGGCGGACGAGTCCGAACTCCGGCTGATTCTCGACGAGTTGGGCCAGGAACTCGCGGGCGAGCCGGGCCCGTACATCCTCACGGATCTCCGCTGGATGGAAGGCCCGCTCTATGTGCGGTACGGAGGCTTCGCCAAGCGGCACTGCGTCGACGAAGCCGGCTCGGGCGCGCTCGTGCCCGCGATCGAGAACCCCGAGGGTGTGCTGGTGCCCGACCGCAGGGATCCGGTCTTCCAGCTGCCCGAGTGGGTGACGCTGCCCGCCTTCCTCGAACCCCAGCTCGCGGCGCGCAACGCGACCACCACCCAGGATCTGCCGTACCGCATCGAGCGTGCCCTGCACTTCTCCAACGGCGGGGGCGTGTACGCGGGTACCGATCTGCGGACCGGCGAGCAGGTGGTGCTCAAGGAGGCGCGGCCCCATGCCGGGCTCGCCGCGGACGGGGCGGACGCCGTCACGCGGCTGGAGCGCGAGCGGGCCGCGCTGGAGCGGCTCGGCGGGCTGGGCGTGGCTCCCGAGGCGCGGGACTGGTTCACCCTCGGCGACCACCGCTTCCTCGTCATGGACTTCCTGCCCGGCCGGACGCTCAACTCCTTCTTCGCCGAGCGCCATCCGCTGCTGGCCGTCGAGCCGGACCCGGCGGCGGTCGCCGACTACACCCGCTGGGCGCTGGGGGTGCTGCACGCGGTGGAGGAGGCCGTAGCGGCCGTGCACGGTCGCGGTCTCGTCTTCAACGACCTGCACATGTTCAACATCATGGTCGACCCGGACGACGACTCCGTACGGCTGCTCGACTTCGAGGCGGCGACACCGGTCGAGGAGCATCGTGGCCAGGCCATGGCCCACCCGGGATTCGTCGCGCCGGGCGACCGCGTCGGCTTCGAGGTGGACCGTTACGCGCTCGCCTGTCTGCGGCTCGCCCTCTTCGTGCCGATGACGACGCTGCTGGTGGTGGACCGGCACAAGGCGGCGCACCTGGCGGAGGTCGCGGGGGAGCTGTTCCCGGACCTGCCGGACGGCTTCCTGGCGGAGGCGGTTGAGGTCGTACGGGGAGGGCAGCGACAAGGGCAGCCCGTCGCCGGGGGCGGCGCTTGCGCATCGGCGCCGCGGGACCGCTACCTGCCCGCGCCCGTACAGGACTGGCCCGCTGGCCGCGACTCCATGGTGCGCGCGATCCTCGCCTCCGCCACACCCGAGCGCGAGGACCGGCTCTTTCCGGGCGACATCGCGCAGTTCGGCGACGGAGGCGGACTCGGCCTGGCGCACGGCGCCGCCGGGGTGCTGTACGCCCTCGCCGAGAGCGGCGCCGAGCGCTACGAGGCGGGTGAGGGGTGGCTGCTGAGCCATACGGACCCGCCGCCGTCCGGTACCCCCTTCGGGCTCTACGACGGGCTGGCCGGCGTCGCCGACGTCCTCGACCGGCTCGGCCACCGTGAGCGCGCCGTCGAACTCGTCGGCCGAGTGATGGACGAGAAATGGCAGCGCCTCGCCCCCGACCTGCACGGAGGACTGGCCGGTATCGGTCTCGTACTCGACCGGCTCGGGCTGCGCGCGCAGGCGCTGGAGGCCGCGTCCGTCCTCATCGACCGGCCGGAGCCGCCCGGGCGCGGCAGGCGCGCGGGGCTGCTGCGCGGCGCGAGCGGGCCCGCCCTGTTCTTTCTGCGGCTGTACGAGTCGACGGGCGACCCGGCCCTTCTCGACGAGGCCGCCCGGGCCCTGCGCCGGGATCTCGGCACCTGCGTACGGGACCGCACCGGAACACTGCTGGTGGACGAGGGTGCACGCACCATGCCGTATCTCGGCGCGGGCAGTATCGGCATCGGCGCGGTCCTCGACGACTTTCTCGCCCATCGCCACGACGAGGAGTTCGCCCGCGCCCGCGAGGCGATCCTGCCCGCCGCGCGACTGCGGTACTACGCGCAGCCCGGGCTGTTCAACGGGCGCGCCGGGATGGTGCTTCACCTGGCCCGGACGCGCGCCCCGCGACCGCACCTGGACGCCCAGATCGCCGCGCTCGACTGGTATGCCGTGCCGTACAGGGGCGAACTCGCCTTCCCCGGCGACCAGATGATGCGGCTCTCCATGGACCTCGCCACCGGAACCGCGGGCGTCCTGCTCGCACTCGGCGCCGCGCTGGGCCCGCACGAACGGCCCGCACGGCTGCCCTTCCTGCCGCCACCGAAGGCGGCTCCTCGAACGACCCCATGAGGGGTCGAGCAAAGAGCACCACGCACCACGTATTCAACTGTCCCCATGAACAAGGAGATCACGATGGCACTTCTCGACCTGCAGACGATGGACGTCCCCGAGACCGACGGCGGCGGCCACGGCGACGAGAGCAGCGTCAGCCTGCTGCTCTGTGACAAGCACAGCTCGCACAGCAACTTGCTCTGCCTCTGATCGAGTGAGGATCGCGGCCCCGGGTGGCACCGCTCACCGGCCACTTGGGGCCGCATCGATCGCAGCGACGTAGGAGTCCTGCATGTTCCTCCGGGAGATCGTCCGGCACGGCGCGCCGCGTGCCGTCCTCGTCCTGCTGCTGACCTGCGCCTCGGCCGCCGCCGGGCTCGCACTGCCCGCGGTGCTCGGCCACGCCCTCGACCTTCTGCTCGCCGGAAGCGGAACCGGAACCGGAGACGCAACCGGAGCCGGGGCTCGCGCGGACGCCGGGCCATGGCTCGCCCTCTGCGCCGGTCTCACCGCCCTGTCCGTGCTGCTCGGCGCGCTCGACGGGCTCGTCACCGGGGGCGCCAACGCCCGTACCACCGCCTGGATACGGGCACGGGTCCTCGGGCATGTCCTCGCCGCCGGACCCGAGCAGCGCCTGTCCTCCGGCGAGCTGGTGGCCCGGCTCACGGGCAACGCCGCGCAGGCCGGAACGGTACCGACCGCGCTGGCCGCCGCGCTCGCCGCCTTACTCACGCCCGTGGGCGGCCTCGTCGCACTCGCCCTCACCGACGGGTGGACAGCACTCGTGGTCATCGCCGGAATGCCGCTGCTCGCGCTGCTGCTCAGGGTGTTCATCCGGGCCTCCGGCGAGAGCAGCGCCCGCTATCTCACGGCCCAGGGCGAGATCGCGGGGCTCCTGGCGGAAGCGCTACGAGGCATCCGCACGATCACCGCGGCCGGCGTCCCGGAGCGCGACGCGGCCCGCATTCTCGCGCCGCTGCCCGAACTGACGCGCCAGGGGCGGCTGATGTGGCGGATCCTGGGCAGCTCGACCGCCCGCGCCGCAGCCCTGCTGCCGCTGCTCCAGCTCACCGTGCTGGCCGTCGCCGGTCTGCGCCTCGCGGACGGCGCTCTGAGCGTCGGCGGGATGCTGGCCGCCTGGCGGTACGGGGTGCTCGCCACCGGCACCGGCGTACTGGTGGGGCAGCTGAACGGCCTGGTGCGCGGCCGGACAGCCGCCGGACGGCTCGCGGAGATCCTCGAAGCCCCCGCGATGACGTACGGATCGCGTCAGCTCCCGCCCGGCAAGGGTGAGTTGCAGCTCAAGGGCGTGGATCGGCGCGGGCTGCGCGGCATCGATCTGGTGGTTCCGGGGGGCTCGGTCACCGCCGTCGTCGGGCGCTCGGGCAGCGGCAAGTCCGCGCTGGCCGCCGTTGCCGGACGGCTGGCGGACCCCGACGCGGGCGCCGTCCTCATCGACGGCGTCCCGCTGACGTCGCTCTCCCGAGACGCGCTGCGCCGCGAGGTCGGTCATGCCTTCGCCCGTCCGGCACTGCTCGGCAAAACCGTCGCGGGCACGATCGCCTTCGGCTCCCGCCTGCCCGCGGGCGAGGCCGTGAGTCAGGCCGCGCGTGCCGCCTGTGCCGACGACTTCGTACGCCGTCTGCCCCTCGGCTACGACACGCCCTGCACCGCCGCGCCGCTGTCCGGTGGCGAGGCCCAACGCCTCGGTCTGGCACGGGCGTTCGCGCACACCGGGCGGCTGCTCATCCTGGACGACGCGACCTCCAGCCTGGACTCCGCCACCGAGCGCAAGGTGTCCCAGGCCCTGTTCGCAGGGGCCCGTCGGACCCGGCTGATCGTCGCCCACCGCGCCCCGACCGCCGCCCGCGCGGACCTCGTGGTGTGGCTGGACGAGGGGCGCATTCGCGCGGTCGGCCCGCACGCCGAGCTCTGGCAACTGCCGGAGTACCGGGCGGTGTTCGATGAGTGAGCTCCGGCTCCTGCGCGCCCGGCCCTCCGTGCTCGTACGCCTCGCCGCCTGGTCCGCGCTGGAGGCCGGGCAGACCTTCCTCCTCGGCTACGCCCTCGCCCGCGCCGTCGACGGCGGCTTCCTTGCCCACGACCCCGTCCACGGTCTGCGCTGGCTGGCCGCCGCCGCGCTCGCCGTCGTCCTCGGGGCGTACGGCACCGGCAGGGTCCACCGGGTGGTCGCCGACCTCGTGGAGCCCGTGCGGGACGCACTCGTACGACGGGTGGTCGACCGGGCGCTGTGCGACGGGGACGACGCTGCCGTGTCCCGGCTGACCCACCAGGTGGAGATCGCCCGGGACACCTTCGCGGGCCTGGTCCTGGTCTCGCGCACCTTCGCCTTCACGGCCGCCGGAGCCCTGGCCGGACTGTTCTCGCTGGCGCCCGTACTGCTCCTGGTCGTCACGCCGCCCCTGCTCGCCGGGCTGACGCTCTTCGCGCTGACCCTGCGCCCGATGGCGCGCAGACAGGAGGCTTTCCTCGTCGCCGACGAGTCGATCGCCACCGAACTGGGCGCGCTGACCTCGGGGTTGAGGGACATCACCGCGGCCGGGGCGGAGGAGCGGGTGACCGCTGACGCCCGCGTACGGTTCGCCGACGAGTACCGGGCCGCCCGCGCGCTGGCGCGCTGGGGCACCCTGCGCGTCCTCGCCGTGGGCATCGGCGGCCGTCTGCCTGTCGTGCTGCTGCTGGTCACCGCCCCCTGGCTGCTCACACACGGGGTCAGTGCGGGCGCGCTGGTCGGCGCCCTCGCCTATCTCAGCCAGTCCCTCCTGCCCGCCCTGCAGTCGCTGATGCAGGGCCTCGGGACCTCGGGCGCGCGGCTCGCGGTCGTCCTGCGCCGGCTCGCCGCCGAGGGGGAGCGGCAGCCGGGTGCGGTATCCCCGGCGGCGGGAGCGGAGCAGGCGGTCCGGCTGCGCGGGGTGACCTTCGCCTACGGACCGGGTGCCGCCCCCGTCGTCGACGGGCTCGATCTGGACGTCCCGCACGGCGGCCACCTCGTCGTCGCCGGTCCGAGCGGCATCGGCAAGTCCACGCTCGCCGCGCTGATCGCCGGGGTGCTGCGGCCCGACCGCGGGGAGATCGCGCTCGGCGGCGAGCGGGTTCTCGTACCGCAGGAGGCGTACGTCTTCACCGCCACCGTGCGCGAAAACCTCGGCTACCTGTGCCCCGAGCCGCCCGCCCCCGCCGCGCTTCTCGCCTCCTGCACGGCCGTCGGCGCGCTGGGGCTCGTCGAACGGCTCGGCGGGCTCGACGCGAAGCTCGACCCCGGCGTCCTGTCGGCCGGTGAGCGTCAGCTGCTCGCGCTGGCCCGCGCCCATGCGGCGCCCGCGCCCCTCGTCCTGCTCGACGAGGCGACCTGCCATCTCGACCCCGCGGCCGAGGCCCTGGCGGAGCGGGCGTTCGCCGCCCGCCCGGGCGGCACGCTCATCGTCGTCGCGCACCGGATCGGCTCGGCGCGGCGGGCCGGCTGCGTCCTGCTCATGGACGGTACGCGCACGCAGTGCGGCACCCACGAGGAACTGCTTGCCCGCTCCTCCTTCTACCGCGAGCTGACCGGCTCCGAGCTCACCGGCTCCGAAGCCTCACACCCAGCCCTCCCCCTGGGAGATCCTTATGGCGTCGACCCGGTTGCGGGCCCCCGTCTTGCGGGTGATGGCCGCCATGTAATTGCGCACCGTGCCGTTGGACAGATGGAGACTGCTGGCGATGTCGGCGATCGAGGCTCCCTCGGCCGCGAGTGACAGCACACTCAACTCCCGTCTCGTCAGCGGCATCTCGGCCGCCTTGAGAAAGCTGAGGCCCAGGGAGTAGTCGACGAAGCGCTCCCCCCGCGCCACCTGCCGGATCGCCGCGATCAGGCGCTCGGGAGTGCCCTCCTTGTCGACGTAGCCGATGGCGTGTGCCTCGACCGCGCGCCGGAGCGGACCTGGCCGGTTTGCGCTGGCGAGTACCAGCAGCCGGCCGTTCGCGGCTCCTTTGCGCCGCCCGCGCAGCTCACCGAGCGGCGCGATGCCGTACGAGTCCGCGCACTCCAGGTCGACGGCGCAGACGTCGGGCGCGAGCGACCGCGCGAGCCCCGGCGCGGTGCGCCACGGCGCATGGGAGACCTCCAGGTCCGGCTCATCAGCGAGCCTGTCCGCCAGCGCCGAGCGCAGCAGACCCGCGTCGTGCACGAGAAGTACCCGGATCACGTTTCGCCCCCTCAGCTCCCGCCCACCGGTTTGCTCCGTGCAGCACGCGAACATTGTGGTCGGCGTTGCACCGCCACGGGCACGTAGATCCGGCCAAGGGGTGGCAAGAGGGGCGCACGGGCCGGGCGTGAACGCCCGGCGTGCACGACCGCGTGCGAGGGTCAGGCCCCTAGGGCGTGTTTTAGAAGTAGCGCCGTCCGCCCGCAGGGCGGGCCCCGCGGCGTCTGGTGCGTGCAATCGCAAGGCGGAGGATCGCCCTCGTACTGGACGTACTTGGGCGACTCCGACAACACCGCGAGTGTGCGTGCCAGGCGTCGCGGGGCAGGCGCGACTTCTAAAACACGCCCTAGGCCCTGTCCGGCCGATCTTGCCGGGCTCGCGTGCCCCGGCACGCACTCCCCCGTAGCCCTTCGGGCACGGGAGGTGCCCCCATGCTGCGTTGCGTCAGTCGCCGACGCTCCGCGTCGGCTCTCCCCCTGCCTTCGGCGGGGGGACCCCCATCCTCCGGCCTGCGATCGCACGCACCAGACCCCGCTCACTGATCCGGCCTGATCCAAACGACAGGCCCTAGCGGGCGCGCCCCGGCGCAGCCGGCCTCGACGGCGCCGACGGAGTCGTCAGGTCGATCAGACGGCAGACGGTCTCGATGTCGATCTTCACCTGTGCGATCGACGCGCGCCCCGACAGCCAGGTGATCAGCGCGGAGTGCCAGGTGTGCTCGATCACGCGGACCGCGGACAGCTGCTCCGGCGTCGGGTTCTCCAGGCCCATCGCGTCCAGGATGATCGCCGTCGTCTGCCGGGAGACCGTGTCCACTTCGGGGCTCACGCTGCGGTCCGCGAAGGTCAGCGCCCGCACCATCGCGTCCGCGAGGTGCGGCTCGCGCTGCAGCGCGCGGAAGGCCCGCATCAGCGTCTCGGAGACCCGCTCCGCCGCGCTGTCACCGGCCGGGGGGCGTTTACGCAGCGTCGTGTGCATGTGCTGGAGCTGGTCCTGCATGGTCGCGACCAGCAGATGGATCTTGGAAGGGAAGTAACGGTAGAGCGTGCCGAGCGCGACCCCGGCGGCCTCGGCGACCTCGCGCATCTGCACCGCGTCGAAGCCGCCGCGGCTTGCCAGCTGTGCGCTCGCGTGCAGGATGCGACGGCGGCGCGCCTCCTGGCGTTCTGTCAGGGGCGGCGACGCAGGCCCCGCCGACTTGGCTTCCGCTGTCATGTTTCCCGTTCCACGCACGAGTCCGGATCGCACAGCATGGCAGCGTGCCCGTCGTGGCGCGAATCACCTGATCCGGCCCTTACAGCAGCGCTACCTGCCGGTAGATTCGAAGCTCCTTGAACGATCAAGTCTGAAACTTGTTCTAGATTAGCGTGAGCGGTTACGCTCCGGCGAAAACGCAGTGAGAAGGGGGCCGTGGGTGACCGCTGAGGCCATAGAGGCCGGCCCTCGTACGGGTCGGTCCGGCGGCGGTGACGAGCCGTTGCGCATCGCGCTCCTCACTTACAAGGGCAATCCCTTCTGCGGCGGCCAGGGCGTCTACGTACGCCACCTCTCGCGCGAACTCGCCCGCCTCGGTCACAGCGTCGAAGTGATCGGCGCGCAGCCCTATCCCGTACTCGACGAGGACGTGCCGCTCACCGAGCTGGCCAGCCTCGATCTGTACCGCAGCCCGGACCCCTTCCGCACCCCGAAGCGCGGCGAGTACCGCGACTGGATCGACGCGCTCGAAGTCGCGACGATGTGGAGCGGGGGCTTTCCCGAGCCGCTGACCTTCTCGCTGCGCGCGCGGCGTCATCTGGCCGCGCGGCGCGGCGAGTTCGACGTCGTCCACGACAACCAGACCCTTGGCTACGGGCTGCTCGGCGACCTCGGCGCGCCGCTGGTCACCACGATCCACCACCCCATCACCGTGGACCGCCAACTGGAGCTGGACGCCGCGGAGGGCTGGAAGCGGCGGGCCTCCGTACGGCGTTGGTACGGCTTCACGCGGATGCAGAAGCGGGTCGCGCGGCGGCTGCCGTCCGTACTGACCGTCTCCGGCTCCTCGCAGCAGGAGATCGTCGACCACCTCGGTGTACGGCCGGAGCGCGTCCGGGTCGTCCACATCGGGGCCGACACGGACCTCTGGTCGCCGAACCCCGCGGTCGCGGAGGTCCCCGGCCGGATCGTCACCACCTCCAGCGCGGACGTCCCGCTCAAGGGCCTCGTGCACCTGGTCGAAGCGCTCGCGAAGCTCCGTACGGAGAACCCGGCCGCGCACCTCGTCGTCGTCGGCAAGCGGGCCGAGGACGGGCCGGTCGCGCAGCTCATCGAGCGGTACGGGCTCCAGGACGCGGTCCGGTTCGTCAAGGGCATCACCGACGCGGAACTCGTCGACCTCGTACGCAGCGCGCAGATCGCGTGTGTGCCGTCGCTGTACGAGGGTTTCTCGCTGCCCGCGGCCGAGGCGATGGCGACGGGGACGCCGCTCGTCGCCACGACCGGGGGAGCGATCCCGGAGGTCTCCGGACCGGACGGGGAGACCTGCCTGGCCGTCCCGCCGGGCGACGCGGGCGCGCTCGCCGCGGCGCTGGGCCGGCTGCTGGGCGACCCCGAACTGCGGTCCCGGCTGGGGAGGGCGGGCCGGGAACGGGTGCTGGCGCGCTTCACCTGGGCGAGGGCGGCGCAGGGGACGGCGGAGCTGTACCGCGAGGCGATCGCGGTACGGGGCGGCGCGGCACGGGGGGCCGCGGCGCCGAGGGTTGCGCGGTGACGGTGATCCGGCGGCCCGTTGCCTTTCCCCGCTACGCGGCCGGGCTTCCCGTCCGCTCCGCGGCCACAGATGTGGGCCGCCGGGCCACAACCCGGGACCGTACCGCCGTACCGCGAACCGGATCGCGAACCGTTCCGCGTACTCGAACCACCTCCGACCGCGAAAGCAGGTCCACGTGCTGACCGTCGACTTCTCCCGCTTCCCGCTCGCCGCAGGCGACCGCGTGCTCGATCTCGGCTGTGGCGCCGGGCGGCACGCGTTCGAGTGCTACCGGCGCGGAGCCCAGGTCGTCGCCCTCGACCAGAACGGCGAGGAGATCCGCGAGGTCGCCAAGTGGTTCGCCGCCATGAAGGAGGCCGGTGAGGCCCCCGAGGGAGCCACCGCCACCGCCATGGAGGGCGACGCCCTCAACCTGCCCTTCCCCGACGAGTCCTTCGACGTCGTGATCATCTCCGAGGTCATGGAGCACATCCCCGACGACAAGGGCGTCCTCGCCGAGATGGTCAGGGTGCTCAAGCCCGGCGGCCGCATCGCCGTCACCGTGCCCCGCTACGGACCCGAGAAGATCTGCTGGGCGCTCAGCGACGCGTACCACGAGGTCGAGGGCGGCCACATCCGCATCTACAAGGCGGACGAACTGCTCGGCAAGATGAAGGAAGCCGGACTGAAGCCGTACGGCACGCACCACGCGCACGCGCTGCACTCGCCGTACTGGTGGCTCAAGTGCGCGTTCGGCGTCGACAACGACAAGGCGCTGCCGGTCCGCGCGTACCACAAGCTGCTGGTCTGGGACATCATGAAGAAGCCCCTGGTCACCCGGCTCGCGGAGCAGGCGCTCAACCCGGTCGTCGGCAAGAGCTTCGTGGCGTACGCGACCAAGCCGCACCTTCCTGCGGTGGCTGCCAAGTGACATCTCCCGGGCGTACGGAACACCTTGTCCTGCCCGGGGTGCTCACCGCCGAGCAGGCCGGCGAGACGGTCGCGGGCATACGCGCGATGCAGCGCGAGGACGGTGCGATCCCGTGGTTCAGGGGGCACCACCTCGACCCGTGGGACCACACCGAGGCGGCCATGGCGCTGGACGCGGCCGGTGAGCACGAGGCGGCGGCCCGTGCGTACGAGTGGCTGCTGCGGCACCAGAACCCGGACGGGTCCTGGTACGCGGCCTACCACGACGGCGAGGCCGGCCGGCCCACCGACCGCGGCCGCGAGAGCAACTTCTGCGCGTACATCGCCGTCGGCGTCTGGCACCACTATCTGGCCACCGGGGACGAGGCGTTCCTCGACCGGATGTGGCCCGCCGTGTTCGCGGCGATCGAGTTCGTGCTGGAGCTGCAGCAGCCGGGCGGCCAGATCGGCTGGAAGCGCGAGGCGGACGGTACGCCGGTCAACGACGCGCTGCTGACGGGCAGTTCGTCCGTCCACCAGGCGCTGCGGTGCGCGCTGGCGATCGCCGAGGAACGCGAGGAGCCGCAGCCGGACTGGGAGTTGGCGGCGGGCGCGCTCGCGCACGCGATCCGTAAGCACCCCGAGCGCTTCCTCGACAAGAGTCACTACTCCATGGACTGGTACTACCCGGTCCTCGGGGGCGCGTTGACCGGCGCGGAGGCCAAGTCCCGTATCGAGGAGTCGTGGGACGACTTCGTCGTGCCGGACCTCGGTGTGCGGTGTGTGCTGCCCAACCCGTGGGTGACAGGCGGCGAGAGCTGCGAACTCGCGCTGGCGCTGTGGGTGATGGGGGAGTCCGACCGGGCGCTGGAGATCCTGCAGTCCGTGCAGCATCTGCGGACCGAGGGCGGGATGTACTGGACGGGTTACGTCTTCGAGGGCAACCGGGCGGTGTGGCCGGAGGAGGTCACGTCGTGGACGGCGGGGGCGCTGCTGCTGGCGGTGGCGGCGCTGGGTGGCGACGAGGCGACGGTGGCGGTGTTCGGCGGGGAGCGACTGCCGAAGGGGCTCGCGCCGGAGTGCTGCTAGCGGGTCGGGGCGCGGGGTGCGGGTTGCCTGCGGCGCTTTCCCCTACCCGCCCCTTCCCGAACTGGGGCTCCGCCCCAGACCCCAGTACGCCCTTCGGGCGTGTCCTCAAACGCCGGCGGGGCTGAAGTGTGCAGCTCGGCCGCACACTTCAGCCCCGCCGGCGTTTGAGGCGCGGGGGTCCGGGGGCAGCGCCCCCGGTTACGGGAAGGGGCGGGGTGGGGTGAAGCCCCGCGCAGCGGACCCGCACCGCGGACCCCGCTACCTCCGCAGGCGACCCGCCACCCCGTGCCCCACCACCAGGTACACGACCGCCGCCAGCCCATACCCGGCCACCACCCTCGCCCACGCCTCGTCGAAGGTGAACAGGTCGTAGGACCAGCCGGCCAGCCACCGCGCCGTGTCCTGGACGAAGCTCACCAGGTCGTTGGCGCGGTTGGCGGCCAGTAGGTACATCAGGATCCAGAGGCCGAGGATGACGGCCATGACATCGGCCACGATGGTGATGACCTTCGCGGCCTGCAGCGTTCCGTTCCGACGACTAAGGCTCATACACATCGGGTTGCCGCTTGTGAGCCTGTGAAACCTCAGTTGAGTTCGGCCAGCACCCGCAGCGTATGCGGGTCCGGCGCGGTCACCAGCAGGTCCGTGACCGGGCCCTTGCGCCACAGTTCAAGCCGTTCCGCGATCCGGCCGCGCGGTCCGACCAGGGAGATCTCGTCGGCGAAGGCGTCGGGCACCGCCAGCACCGCCTCCTCGCGGCGGCCTTCGGCGAAGAGTTGCTGGATGTGCCGGGCCTCCGACTCGTATCCCATGCGCGCCATCAGGTCGGCGTGGAAGTTACGGGCCGCGTGGCCCATACCCCCGATGTAGAAGCCGAGCATCGCCTTGACCGGCAGCAGCCCTTCGGCGACGTCGTCGCAGACCTTGGCGCGGGTCATGGGGGCGATCAGGAAGCCCTCCGGAAGGTCGGTGAGCGAGGCCTCGTACACGTCCGTCCGCAGCGGGGACCAGTACAACGGGAGCCAGCCGTCGGCGATGCGCGTCGTCTGGGCGATGTTCTTCGGGCCCTCGGCGCCGAGCAGCAGCGGCAGTGAGGCGCGCAGGGGATGCGTGATGGGCTTGAGGGGTTTGCCGATGCCGGTGGCGTCGTCGCCGCGGTACGGGTGGGAGTGGTAGCGGCCCGCCAGCTCAACGGGGGCCTCGCGCCGAAGGACTTGGCGGATGACGTCGACGTATTCGCGGGTCGCCGTCAGCGGGCTCTTGGGGAACGGGCGCCCGTACCAGCCCTCCACCACCTGCGGGCCCGACAGGCCGAGCCCGAGCATCATCCGGCCGCCGGAAAGGTGGTCGAGGGTGAGCGCGTGCATGGCGGTGGCCGTCGGCGTGCGGGCGGCCATCTGCGCGACCGCCGTGCCGAGGCGGATCCGGGAGGTGTGCGCGGCGATCCAGGTGAGCGGGGTGAAGGCGTCGGAGCCCCAGGCCTCGGCCGTCCACACGGAGTCGTAGCCGAGGCGTTCGGCCGCGCGGGCGAGCTCCAGGTGGGCGGGGTCGGGGCCGCGGCCCCAGTAGCCGAGTGCGAGGCCGAGTCGCATGGCGATCCCTTCTGACGGTACGTCAGGTCGGGGCAGACTGTACGACAACGGCCCCTCGCCCGGAAGGGCGAGGGGCCGTTGTCGGTCGGGGCGCGGGATCAGCCGCGCTGGATACCGCTCGTGTCCTGGAGGACACCACGGCGGCCGTCCTGCGTCTGAGCCACCAGACCCGGACCGCGCTGCTCGACCGCGAGGTACCAGGTGCCGGGCGCGAGCTCGGCGATCGGGGTCGGCGAACCGTCCTCGCCGAACAGCGGACGGGCCACCGGCACCGCGAACCAGAACGGCGTGAAGTCGGACGGAGCACCCGCCTGCTGCGGCGCGGCCGGAGCCGGCTGCTGCTGACCGGGCTGCGGCTGGGCGCCGTAGGGCTGGGGCTGACCCGGCTGAGCGCCGTAGGGCTGCGGCTGGCCGCCGCCGCCCGGGTAGCCGTAACCGGCTCCGGGGACGCCCGGCTGCGCGCCGTACGGGGTCGCCGGGGGCTTCGGGGCGCCCATGAGCGGCGCCTTGAAGGCCGGGACGAGCAGCGAGCAGACCGCGCCGGCCGCGAGCGCGAGCGCCGCGATGAAGCCGAGGATGAGGCCGGTGCCCGCGTCGATGCTGCTGCCGACGTCGAGCGAGCCCGCCGGGTCGAAGATCGCGCCGAGCGAGCTCCACGCGGTGAAGACCGTCAGGGCGACACCGAGCTGGCCGAGGTCGAGACCGATGACCTTCGGCGGCTGCGGCAGCCCGCGCGAAACGACGATCAGTGCCGCGCCGATGATGCCCGCCAAGTAGACACCCAGGAGCAGGGACCCGTTGTCCCAGGCGGTCGGCACGTCGTCGCAGTTGGAACCGGAGCAGTCGAACGTGTCGAGGAACGAGGCGATGAACAGCAACACCGCTGCTCCGATCACCACGCCATCGCCTCGAGTGAGGGAGCGGATGTTCACGTAAAAGTCCTTCGTCGGTCGTCTCATCGGGGCGGTCGTCGCTGCCGCCGGTGCGGCGGTGTGCACGGCGCGGAGCTCGGGGGTGACTCCCCATCGTAGAGGTGAATGTATCGTCTGCCCGATCCGGCCGTCTGCCGGGTATCGCAGTTACCCCTGGAGGTAGCCGGCGATGCCGTCCGCCATTCCCTGTGCGGCCAGTTGGCGCCACGCCGAGTCTTTCAGCAGGGCGGCATCCTGTGGGTCACGCATATTGCCGCATTCGATGAATACCTTGGGCACGGTGGACAGATTGAGGCCGCCCAGATCCTTGCGCACGTCCAACCCGGTGCCGTCGCCCACGTAGTTGGAGGGTGCGCTGCCGGTCGCGCGTACGAACCGTCCGGCGACCCTCTCGCCCAGTTCACGCGAGGGGCCGACGATGTTCGCGGTGTCCGCGGCACCCGCCTTGACCAGGGCGGGAAGGATGACATGGAAGCCGCGGTCGCCGACGGACGCGCCGTCTGCGTGGATGGAGATGACGGCATCGGCCTTGGCCTTGTTGCCGATCCGGGCGCGCTCGTCGACGCAGGGGCCGAACGCCCGGTTGTTGTCGTGGGTGAATTGAACCGTTGCGCCCTGCTTTTCCAGCAGCCTGCGAAGACGTTGTGAAACATCGCGGGTGAATTCGGCCTCGGTGTAACCGTCGGCGGTGGCGGTGCCCGTCGTGTCGCATTCCTTGCGATTGGTTCCGATGTCCACGAGCCTGTTGATCTCGCTCGAGTGCTGGAAATTGCCGAGGTTGTGCCCGGGGTCGACGACCACGACCTTCCCGGCCAGCGGCCCCGTCCCGCCCTTCTTCCCGTCCGAGGACTTCGAGGGGGACTTCGAGGGCGAGGCGGGGGTGCGGCTCGGGGAGGTCGTCGGGCCGCCCGGCTCGCCCGTCGGCCCGCTCGGCAGCGGCAGCACCTTCGGCGGCTCGTTCTCCTCCGGGCCGCTCATCGTCTGCCACACCAGCCACCCCGCCAGGGCGGTCGGCACCAGCGCGGCGATCGCGATGGTGAGATTGCCCCGACCGACACGGCGCGGCGGGGCAGGGGGCTGGTTCTCGTCGTACGACACCCTGGCGATGCTAAGCGGTGCCGAGGAAGTTCGGGCGGCGTCGCGCGCCGATGGCTGTCGCCTGGCTGCGTTGTCGTCAGTCGCCTACGCTCCGCGTGGGCTCCTTCCTCCGCCTTGCCAGGCTCGGCCCTCGACCCGCTCCTTCTCCCACCCGAACTTCCCCGGCACCGCTAGCCCGCTGCTCAGATCCCCGGCCCGCTGCGACGCAGGACGCGCAGGGAGTCCGTCGCCGAGACCTCGGTGAACGCCCCGGACGCGAGGGCCCGCAGGTACACGCGGTACGGCGCCTGACCCGTCCACTCGTCGACCGGGTCGGGGAAGACGTCGTGGATCACCAGCAGGCCGCCCTCGGCGACATGCGGCGCCCAGCCCTCGTAGTCCGCGGCCGCGTGCTCGTCGGTGTGGCCGCCGTCGATGAAGACCAGCCCCAGTGGCGTACCCCACATCTTCGCGACCTGCGGGGAGCGGCCCACGACCGCGATGACGTGGTCCTCCAGACCGGCCCTGTGCAGGGTGCGACGGAAGGTGGGAAGCGTGTCCATACGGCCGATCTCGGGGTCCACGGTCTCCGCGTCGTGGTAGTCCCAGCCCGGCTGCTGCTCCTCGCTGCCGCGGTGGTGGTCGACCGTGACGGCCGTCGTGCCCGCCTCACGGGCGGCACCGGCGAGCAGGATCGTCGAGCGCCCGCAGTACGTGCCCACCTCAAGCAGCGGCAGGCCAAGACCGCCCGCCTCGGCGGCCGCGGCATAGAGGGCGAGCCCTTCCCGTACCGGCATGAAGCCCTTGGCGGCCTCGAAGGCGGCGAGGGTCTCCGGCTTGGGGGCGGCGGCCATGGTTCCTCCTGGTCGTACGGGGTGTCCGGCCGCCCATCGTGCCTCACGCGTCGCACTCGAACCACATCGTCTTGCCGCCGAGCATCGGCATCACGCCCCAGCGGTCGGTGACCGCCTCGACGAGCAGCAGCCCGCGCCCGCCCTCGTCGAGCTCGTCGGCTGCGCACTCGGGGCGCGCCGGGCGGGGGCAGCGCGGGTCCTCGTCGGCGACCTCGACCCGCAACCCGTCGGGCCGCCGCAGGATGAGCAGCGTGCACCGCCTGCCGGGCACATGCCGCACCACGTTGGCGACCAGCTCGTTCAGCGCCAGCTCGGCGGCGTCGGTCAGCCCGGGCATCTCCCAGCGGGTCAGGAAGGTCCGCAGGATGCGCCGCAGATGCCGCGCGGAGTGAGTACCCACCGTGAAGCCCATGCGGTAGCAGCCGTCAATCGTCGCTGGTGGGCAGTCAGTTACGTGATTCATGTCACCAGGGTGGAGTGGCGTGGTTACGCTCGGCTATGACCGGAAACGTACGCCGCGAGGCGTTTGCTTGGGGGTGACCGCCGCGTGGTCAACATCCGCGACCTGGATCCCAGCGCATCGCCGCTGGACTACTACGGCTCCGAATTGCGCCGCCTGAGAGAGGACGCCGGGCTGAAGCAGGGCGAGCTGGGCGTCAGCGTCTTCTGTACGGCGTCACTGATCGGCCAGATCGAGACGGCGAGGAAAGTGCCGACGCGGGACTTCTCGGAACGGGTGGACGCGGCGCTGGGGACGGGCGGGGTGTTCTCGCGGCTGGTGGGGCTGGTGCTGCGGAGTCAGTTGCCGAGCTGGTTCCAGGCGTACGCGGAGATGGAGGCGCGGGCCGCGTACATCTCCACGTATCAGGCGCAGTTGGTGTACGGCCTGCTGCAGACGCCCGACTATGCGCGTGCGGTCCTCGGCGTCCGGACCGAGGGGAACCTCGATGCACGGGTCGCGGCGCGGATGGAGCGGCAGCGGATCCTGGAGCGCGAGAACCCGCCACTGAGCTGGGTGGTGCTGAGCGAGGCCGTATTGCGCCAGGAGGTCGGCGGCCGGGACGTCATGCGGAACCAACTCGCCCACTTGTTGGGCCTGCGTGGGCGCGAGTGGGTGCAGGTGCAGATCCTGCCCTTCGAGGCGGGTGCCCATGCGGGGCAGATGGGCTCGTTCACCGTCCTGCGCTTCGAGGACGACCCGGATCTCGTCTATACCGAGGACTTCGTCCAGGGCCATATGACGGCCAATCCGCAAGCTCTCAGGGAAGGTTCGCTCCGTTACGATCACTTGCAGGCCGCCGCGCTCTCCGTGGAGGATTCGGCGGCACTGATCGCCCGCGTAATGGAGGAGCGTTATGGCCACGAACCAGGATCTGACGGGCGCGCGGTGGCGTAAGTCGTCATACAGCTCCGACACCGGCGGCGAGTGCATCGAGTGCACGCCGCTCGGTGCGACCGCCTGGCGCAAGTCGACGTACAGCGGCGACACCGGCGGCGAGTGCGTCGAGGTTGCCGCCCAACCCTGCCGTATCGCCGTCCGCGACTCCAAGAACCCCGACGGCCCCGCCTTCACCGTCACCCCCGCCGCCTTCGCGGCCTTCGTCACGGCCGCCGCCGAGGGCGGTCTCTAACTGCTGCAAGCGACTGCGGCCGATGGAGCGGAGGTCCATGATTCTTCTCTCCGCTCCACCGGCCACATTCGGCTCGCGCCTACAACTGCCGGTCCCCTTGCCAGGTGATTGACGTCAGCGCCGCCAGACCACCATGTGCCACGCCTCTGTAGGTCACTGTCTGGGCAGGGCCGAGCTCGTGCGCGACGCGTCTCGCCAGCTCCATCCCTTCGTGGAACAGCCGCTCCCACTCGGCGTCGTACTTGCCCTCCTCCCGGTCCCGCAGGTCCAGGTTCAGCGTGGTGTCGATGCTCCCCGCCCACGTGTACAGATCGGCGACGAGGTCGTCGGACAGGTCAAGCGCGGCGGCGGGATCATCCGGGAAGAAGTCCCCGAATCCGTCCGAGCGCAGCGGACCGAACGTGTACTCGCCTTCGACCGTGAGGTTGACCGCGTGCGGTGGCGTGGGGCGCAAGAGGGCATTCCTTCATAGCGAACGAAGGCAGGTGGGGGTACCCGTCCGCCTCTGGTCACTTCTCTTCGGTACCGGTCCCGGCATTGCCGATCACCTCCTCCACCATTCGCACGCCCTTGCTCAAGTTGCGCCTGCAAGTGCGTACTTCGCGTTCGACGGAGATCTTTAATCGGTGTTCGAAATACTGTGTGCCCCCTACAGTGACGTCCAATGACACACTTACATGCTCATGACTATGGGGGCGATGGCCCTCAACTGGTTCTACTGCACGGTTACGGACGGTCGCACGCCGACTGGGACGCCTCGGCCGCCCTCCTCACCGCCAGGCACCGTGTCCTCGCCGTCGACCTTCCCGGGCACGGCCGCTCTCCCGGTATCTCCCCCTGGACCATCCCCGCCGTGGTGCGGCACATCGCGGACACGCTCGACGCGCATAGCGTGCCGGAGGCCGTTGTGGTGGGCCATTCCCTCGGCGGACTGGTCGCGGTCGAGTACGCCCGGGCGAACCCGGGCCGTGCCCGTGCCGCCGTGAATCTCGACGGCTTCTGGTGGGGACGCGAGTACCCCGGCGCTGATCGGGTGAGTGAGGGGCTGCTGGCGTCGGCCGGGACCATCGCGCCACCCGAGTACATCGAGGAGAAGGTCATCAACTCCGCCCGGTTCGGGATTCCCGCCGACCGTGCGGAGGCCGCTGCACGCGCGGCCGCACGCCCGTTGCCCGACGGCACGTGGCAGACGTTGCCGGAACGGGCGGAAGCGCTGGAGATCTTCGACGAACTCCACAGGATCTTCGCGCTCGGTGTCACGACATGGCTGGACGGGGTCGACTGCCCGCTGCTGCTGGTACAGGCCGGCCGACAGCTACCGCCTGCGCCTGGCATGGAGTGGTTCGGCGAATTCAGCGCCCGGTTTGCACAAGGGGTCTCCGAGGAGCTGGCCGCGCTCTCCCGCACCCGGCCGACGATCAGCGTCAACCGGATTGACGCCACCCATCTCATGAACCTGGAGACTCCAGAAGCGGTGGCGAGGCGGGTCGCCGAGTTCGTTCGAGGACTGGGCGCATCCGCTACGACTCGTATCTGACCTTCCGTCAGATTGAAACGTGTTCTAGTCTGCCCGGCATGGGCATCGGAATCACGCAGGAGCAGCGCGCGTTGGCCGAGTCGGTGCGCGGCTGGTTGGCGCGGGCCGTGCCGCCCGAGGCCGTACGGAAGCTGCTCGACGCGCCCGGCGACGGGGCCGGGCGGCCCGGGTACTGGGACGGTGCCGCCGAGCAGGGCATCCTCGGCCCGCACCTCGCCGAGGAGTACCGCGGTGGGGGCGGGACGGTGCTCGACCTCGCCGTCGTCCTGGAGGAGACGGGCCGGGCCGCGCTGCCGGGGCCGTATCTGCCCAGCGTGCTCGCGTCCGCAGTGTTGGCGCGCGCCAACAAGGTTGATCTGGCAGGCGCACTCGCGGGCGGGGAGCGCATCGGGGCGGTTGCCCTCGGCCCCGGGACGCTCATCGCCACCGAGACGCCGGAGGGCTACCGGCTCGACGGCACCGCCCCGCCCGTGCTCGGCGGCGGGCAGGCGGATCTGCTCGTACTCGAAACCCCCACGGGCCGGTTCGCGGTGGACGCGGACCAGCTCACCGTCTTCGTGCACGAGAGCGCCGACCCGACCCGGCCCACAGCCGAGGTCACCGCGCACGGCGTGACCGTGCCGCGGGACTGCGTGCTGGATATCGACACCGGTCTCGTACGGGACCTCGCCTGCGTGCTGTACGCGGCCGAAGCGTGCGGAACCGCCGCCTGGGCGCTGCACACCGCGGCCGAATACGCCAAGGTGCGCGAGCAGTTCGGGCGGCCCATCGGGCAGTTTCAGGCGGTCAAGCATCTGTGCGCCGACATGCTGGTGCGCGTCGAGCAGGCCCGCGCGCTGACGTGGGACGCGGCACGCGCGGTGGACGAGGCAGAAGACGTGCGGGGGCTCGCGGCAGCGCTGGCGGCGAGTGTCGCGCTGGACGCCGCGTACTCCTGCGCCAAGGACTGCATCCAGGTGCTCGGCGGGATCGGCTTCACCTGGGAGCACGACGCGCATCTGTATCTGCGCCGGGCCCTTGTCGCACGGCAGTTGCTGGGCTCCGGCGACAGCCATCGGCTGCGGGCGGTCCGCCTCGCGGCGGGCGGGGCGCGGCGGGAGCTGCGGCTGGAACTGCCGGCACAGGCCGCGAGCTGCCGGGGACCGGCCCGGGCGGCGGCCGAGAGCGTACGAGGGCTCGACCCCGCCGCCGTACGCAGGGGACTCGCACCCACCGGCTACGCCGCACCGCATCTGCCGAAGCCGTACGGACTTGGCGCGGGAGCGGTCCAGCAGCTCGTCGTACAGGAGGAGTTGCGGGCCGCCGGGGTGCAGGTGAGCGACCTCGGGATCGCGACCTGGGTGGTGCCTTCGCTCATCGCGTACGGGACGCCCGCGCAGCAGGAGCGCTTCCTCGGGCCGACGCTGCGTGGCGATCTGCGCTGGTGCCAGCTGTTCTCCGAGCCGGGCGCCGGATCGGACCTGGCGAGTCTGCGGACCCGGGCCGAGAAGACCCCGGACGGCTGGCTCGTCAGCGGCCAGAAGGTGTGGACGAGCTCCGCCCGGCGGGCCGACTACGGCATCCTGCTCGCCCGTACCGATCCCGAAGCCCCCAAGCACAAGGGGCTCACCTACTTCCTCGTCGACATGAGGCGGACGGACGGAATCGACATCCGGCCACTGAAGGAAATCACCGGCGACTCCCTCTTCAACGAGGTGTACTTCGACGCAGCGCTGCTGCCGGACGACGCGGTCGTGGGGAAGATCGGCGAGGGCTGGAAGGTCGCCCGCAACACGCTCGGCAACGAACGCGTCCACATGGCCGACCAGCTGACCTTCGACACGGGCCTTGAGGCGCTGCTCTCGCGGGCGCCCGGCCTGGACGGCGCGGACCGCGTACGGATCGGGGCGCTTGCCGCGGAGGCGCATGCCCTCGCCTGCATCGGGCTGCGGACCACGATGCGGCAGGTGTCCGGGCTCGAACCGGGCGCGGGCGCGTCCGTACGCAAACTCGTCCAGACCGTGCACCAGCAGAAGACCGCCGAGCTCGGACTCGAACTGCTCGGGCCCGAGGGCGCGTTGAACGAAGGCGCGGGCGCGCGGGCCGTGCACGGCTTTCTCATGTCGCGCTGCCTGACCATCGCGGGCGGCACCACGCAGGTACAGCTCAATGTCGTCGCCGAGCGCATCCTGGGATTGCCGCGCGACTGAGAGCGCCCGCGGGTCGACGTGACCCGCCCTTTCCCGTAAGTGGGGCAAGCCTCCAGCCCCCGTACGAGGCTCCGCCCCGGACCCCCGCAGCGGCCGCGGCTTGCAAAATATGTAGACCAGTCTATTCTCATCTCATGGTTGGAACCAAGGGAGCCAGGACCAGTACCCGGCTGGCGGAGTCGATGCTCGAACTGATCCAGCGGCGCGGCTACAGCGGTACGGGACTCAACACGGTGGTGGAGCACGCGGGTGCCCCCAAGGGGTCGCTCTACTTCCACTTCCCCCAAGGGAAGGAGGCGCTCGGAGAGAGGGCCGTCGAACTCGCCGCCGCGCGGTTCGGCGCTCTTGTCGCCGACTCGGCGGTGGAATCGGCCACGCCGGGTGAGGTGGTGCGCCGCGTGATCGACGTACTGGCCGGGATGCTCAACGACAGCGACTTCCAACTGGGATGCCCGGTCTCGGTCGTGACGCTGGAGATGGGTGCGCGGAGCGAGCGGCTGCGGGACGCCTGCGCGAACGCCTTCGAGTCGTGGATCGCGCCGGTGACCGAGCATCTCGTCGCGCACGGCCGTCCTCGTCCCGCCGCCCGGGCCCTGGCGACAACCGTGGTCAGCATGGTGGAGGGAGCGGTGATCGTGTCGCGTGCCCAGCGGTCCACCGAGCCGCTGCACTGCGCCGCCCAGGCGCTCGCCGTACTGCTGGACCAGGGTGCGGAGGCCTCGGCGTGAGCGCGCAGGACCGGCACGCACTGGTACTGGGCGCCACCGGCTTGATCGGGCGCCACCTGGTTCTCGCGCTCGGCCGGGCCGGCGTCCGGGTGAGTACGGCCAGCCGGAGCCACGAGTCCTACGGGCGGCTCGCCAGTTGGCTGGCCGAGCACGGGCACGTCAGGGCCCCGGCCGACCTCCGGGTCGATTTCACCAAGCCGTCGCTGATCGAGGGCGAGTGCGACGGCATCACTGAGATCTACAACTGCGCGGGTGCCTACCGCTTCGGGATGCCGGAGGACGAGGCTCGTCGCGCCAACGTCGACAGCGTCCGCGCGGTTGTCGCCTTCGCGGCGCGACTGCCGCGCCTGCGCCGCCTGGTCCACGTCTCCGGGTACCGCGTGGGCGGGCAGAGCCCCGCTCTCTGGAGCGAAGAGCAAAGGCGGGAGAGCTACCGGGCTCTGGGTGCATATGAGGCATCCAAGGCCGAGGCGGACGCCGTCTTCCAGGCTGAGGCGGAGCAGTTGGGTCTTCCCTGGTGCATCGTCAACCCGGCCAGCGTGATCGGTGACAGCGGCACCGGCGAGTCCGACCAGTACCTGGGGCTCGCCTCCAGTGTGAAGGACATCTGGCAGGGCTCTCTTGCGGCGGTGCCGGGGAACGCGCGGACGTTCGTCCCCGTGGTCGCGGCCGACTACCTCGCCCGGTTCATGACCCTGCTTCCGGTGGACCAGGCCGCAGAGCGCACCGCGTACTGGCTGCTGGACGACGACACACCGGCGCTGCCCGGTCTGCTCAAGCTCGTCGCGGAGCACTACCGCATCAAGGCGCCCCGGGCGCGGATTCCGGTGCCCCTGGTCAAGCGCCTGCCCCGATGGCTCACCAAGGCCGATCCGGAGACCTTGACGTTCCTGTCGAGCGACCGCTACCCCACCGATTCGGCACGTACCTTCGCCGCCCGAAACGGGCTGACCATGCCGGACGCCGCCACGACGATCCGCCGCTGGGCCGACCACCTGGCAGCGCACCGCTTCGGGGACGCCCCCGCGGGCGACAGGCGGTTCACCGGGCTGGGCGGGATGCGGACGTTCGAGTTGGGCGAACCGGGCGCACCCACGGTGGTGCTGCCGGGCCTGCCGGTCAACGCCGACACCTGGGCGCCGGTCGTCGCGGCACTGGGCCACGCCCGCGCCGTCGACCTGCCCGGGCTGGGGATGAGCGCCGGACGCCGCGACGACTGGCCGTCCTGGCTGACCGCGCTGGTGACCGAGACCGGCGCCCGTCACCTGGTGGGCCACTCCATCGGCGCCGCGGCCGCCGTCGAGGCCGCAACCGCCCATCCCGGCGCGGTGGATCAGCTCACGCTCGTATCGCCGTTCTTCCTGCAGGCGCACCCGGCTCGCACTGTTCGTTCGGCGTCCCTGGCCCGCTGGTACCTGAGCCGAGTACCCCCCGAGGCGCTGGCCGAGCGGCTCACCGGCAACACGGCGCACGCGACCGCGCTGCAATCAAGTGTGGCGGATCTTCGCCGCGGCACCGTCGCAGTCACCACCGCCCGCCTGCTGGCCGCCACCGCGAAGCCGCAGTGGCGCGAAGACCTTCGGGCCAAGCTGCAGCGGTACCCCGGGCGCGTGCACGTCGTCGTGGGCTCCCACGATCCGCTCACCCCCGAGGGACAGGCCCTGCTTGACACGCTTCCGCGCGCCACCGTGACGGTTGTCGCCGGCGGGGGCCACCATCCCCAGCTGACGCATCCAGAAGACGTCGCTCAGGCCATCGGTGAGCACACCGCCTCCCCGAGCTCGTCCGGAGAGCTGCGGCGCTGACGGGGCACGGGGCCTTCCGTCGGCCGCCCGCCCCTGCCACTATCTGACGCATCGTCAGGTAGTGGCAGGGAGGCCGGACACATGAAGGCGTACATCGTCGGGGTCGGGACGACGAAGTTCGAGAAGCCCGAGTCGAGGGACTGGCAGTACTGGGACATGGCGAAGGAGGCGGGGACGCAGGCGCTTGCCGATGCGGGGATCTCGTACGACCTCGTCGAGCAGGTGCCCGTGGGGTACTGCTTCCAGGCGTCGACGGCGGGCCAGCGGGCCGCGTACGAACTCGGGCTGACCGGTGTGCCCGTCTACAACGTCAACAACAACTGCGCGACCGGGTCGACGGCGCTGATGATGGCGCGGCAGTTCGTCGAGGGCGGCATCAGCGACTGCGTACTGGCGCTCGGCTTCGAGAAGATGGCGCGCGGGGCGCTGGGGGCGGGTGCGGACGGTGGGGACTTCAAGACCTCGCCGGTCGCGCGTCATTACGGAGTCATGGCGGCCGCCCACGGCTTCGAGATGACACCCCCCACCGCCCAGATCTTCGGCAACGCCGCCCGCGAGCACATGCAGCGGTACGGCACCACCGAGGCGCAGCTCGCCGCCGTCGGCGCCAAGAACCACCGGCACTCGGCGAACAACCCGGAGGCCCAGTTCCAGGACGTCTACTCGGTGGACGAGATCCTCGCCGCGAAGACGATCCACCGGCCGCTGACCAAACTCCAGTGCTCGCCCACATCGGACGGCGCAGCCGCGGCCGTCGTCGTGTCCGAGCGCTTCGTCGTCCGGCACGGGCTGCACGACAGGGCCGTGGAGATCGCCGCCCAGGCCATGACCACCGACACCGAGGAGACCTTCGCCTCCGGCTCCTGCATCGACGTCGTCGGCAAGCCGATGTCGCGGCAGGCCGCACGGAGCGTGTACGAGACGTCAGGGCTGGGCATCGAGGACGTCGACGTCATCGAGCTGCACGACTGCTTCTCCATCAACGAGCTGCTCACCTATGAGGCGCTCGGCATGTGCGAGGACGGCGAGTCCGGCAAGCTCGTGGAGAGCGGCGCGACGACGTACGGCGGCCGGTGGGTGGTCAACCCGTCGGGCGGCCTGATCTCCAAGGGCCATCCGCTCGGCGCGACCGGTCTGGCCCAGGCGGCCGAACTGGTACGGCAGTTGAGGGGAGAGGCCGGCCCGCGGCAGGTGGCGGGGGCGCGGGTGGGGCTCGCGCACAACATCGGGCTGGGCGGGGCGGCGGTGGTGACGCTGCTGCGGAAGTGCTAGAGCGATCCAGCGCGAGCTCTGTCTTGAGTTCCGCGAGCCCGGTTTCGCGCGGGCTGAGCTGGTCGGGATGGCCGGCCCCGGCGCGGGCAGGGGGAACGGCCCGTCTCGGCGGGGACCTGGCCGCGCGCGCAGGGACCGGGTGAAGGGTCAACCGGTCGGGTCGGCGCCGCCCTGGACTGCGGCCGGGTGCAAGCGAGTCGGCCGGCCCGGAGGCCCGGGCCGGCCGACACGCCAAGTGATGGCAGCGGCCGGTGCGGCCTGCGTGTCAGAAGCCGCAGGGGTCCAAGGAGCCGTTGCCGGGCAGCAGGGAGTCGCTCACCCACCCGTACGTGTTGTCGGTGACATTCCTGAGGTACGTCCAGGTGGACCCGCTGGAGTTACGCGTGTAGCAGTAGTAGTCGAGGGTGTCCTGATTGTCGGCCCAGCCCTTGATCGCGCAGCTTGTACTGGAGCCGCTGCGCATGTTCGCGGCCACGCCCGCCGTCTGCCTCACGTTGGCACTGAGGTCGATGTTGGGAGCAGTCCGGCCGCAGTACGCCGCCGCGGACGCGGGCGCGGCCGTTCCGACTACGGCTACTGGAACAGCGAATGCGGCCAGGGCCGCAGACACAAGCCCGTACGTCGTCAGCCTGGACCTGAAGTTCGTGATCATTTTTCCTCCTGTGCGAGGGGAAGGTGCGATGACGTACTCGCCGTGAGACGCAGCTGCCCGTGGTTCCCCGGTGTCACGGCCGCTGTTCACACGGTGCGGTAGGAGGGTTGCCAACAACCTTGCAAGTACCTTGCATCGCTGGTCAGTGGGTGGTTGGGTGGGCGCAGGGGCGTGGCGGGGCCGGAGCCGACGCCCGGGCCACGCAGAGCGGCGCCGGGGGGAGAGCTGGTGGAGTTTCTGCTGCTGGGGCCGGTGGAGTTACGGGTCGCGGGCCGCTCGGTGGATCTGGGTTCGGTCAAACAGCGCATGGTCCTGGCGGTGCTGCTGGTGGACACGGGGCGCTGGGTGGCGGCCGAGACGCTGATCGACCGGGTCTGGGGCGAGGACCCGCCGGCTCAGGTACGCACCTCGCTCTACGCCCACATTGCCCGCAACCGCCGGGCCTTGGCGGGCACCGCTGCTCCCCTTGATGGCAGCGCGGACAGCGGTGCCACCGGACCGCTGCTTCGGCGTGGCCCCGGGGGATATCTGCTGGACGTGCCGCCCGACCGGGTGGATCTTCACCGGTTCCGGAGCCTTGTCGCGCAGGCCCGTGACGGGGGCCCTACGGACGGCGCGCGGGTGGCCGTGCTGCGGGAGGCGCTCGGGTTGTGGCGCGGTGAGCCGCTGGCCGGGCTGCCCGGTGATTGGGCGGCACGCACCAGAGAGGGCTTGCGGCAGCAGCGCATCGACGCGGTGATGGCCTGGGCCGATGCCGAGTTGCGCGTGGGCGGTCACGCGGAGGTGATCGGTGCCCTGACCGGTCTGGTCGCCGAGCATCCACTGGTCGAGCCACTCGCCGTGGCACTGATGCGGGCGCTACAGGTCGCCGGGCGCGGCCCGGAGGCCCTGGCCTGCTACAGCGTCCTGCAGAAGCGGCTGGCCCAGGAGCTCGGCACGGACCCGGGCGCCGAGGCGCAGCACGTGCACCAGGCGATCCTGCGCGGTGAACCTGCCCCACCTGCGGCCCGCAGCACACCGCCGCCCGCCGGCGCGGAGCCCCGCCGGGGCATCCCCGCGCAACTCCCTCTGGAAGCACGGGGGTTCACTGGGCGGGAGGAAGAACTGGCCCAACTGGACGGGATCCTGGCCGCGGCTGCGGAACGGCCGGCCGCCGTGGTGGTCTCGGCGGTGTCGGGGACGGCGGGGGTGGGCAAGACGGCGCTGGCGGTGCACTGGGCGCACCGGGTGGCCGACCGCTTCCCGGACGGCCGGCTGTATGTGAACCTGCGTGGCTTCGACCCCTCGGGCGTGGCGGTGACGCCGGACCAGGCGGTGCGGGGCTTCCTCGATGCGCTGGGCGTACCGGGCGAGCGCGTCCCGGCGGACCTGGAGGCGCGGGTGGGGCTGTACCGCAGCTTGCTGGCCGGGCGGCGGATACTGGTCGTGCTGGACAACGCCGGAGACGCGGAACAGGTCCGCCCGCTGCTGCCCGGTACTGCCGGCTGCCTGGCCGTGGTGACCAGCCGCAACCGGCTGGCCGGACTGGTCGCCGCCGAGGGCGCCCACCCGATCGCCCTGGACCTGCTCTCACCGGCCGAGGCCCGCGGTCTGCTGGCCCACCGACTCGGCGCGCACCGGGTGGCAGCCGAACCGGATGCGGTGGAGGAGATCATCACCCGGTGCGCCCGGCTGCCGCTGGCTCTGGCCATCGCGGCCGCCCGCGCCGCCACCCGGCCCGCCGTCCCTCTCGCAACCCTGGCCGGCGAACTGCGCGCCGCCGACGGTGGCCTGGAAGCCTTCACCGGCGACGACCCGATGACCGATGCGCGCGCTGTGTTCTCCTGGTCCCACCACGCCCTCAGCTCGGGCGCGGTGCGGCTGTTCGCACTGTTGGGCCTGCACCCCGGCCCCGAGTTCTCGGCCCCCGCGGCGGCCAGTCTCACCGGCCTCACTCTTCATCAGGTACGGCCCCTGCTGGCCGAACTGACCCGCGCCCACCTGATCGGCGAACCCGCTCCCGGCCGCTACACCCTCCACGACCTGCTGCGCGCCTACGCCGCCGAAAGGGCCCACACCCTCGATGCGGACACCGAACAGCACCCGGCCGCCCACCGCATGCTCGACCACTACCTGCACACCGCCCACGCCGCCGACCACCTGCTCGACCCGCACCGCGCTTCCATCACCCCGCACCCGCCCCACCCCGGTGCAAACCCCGAGCGGACCGCGGACCCCGCGCAGGCAACTGCCTGGTTCACCGCCGAGCATCCGGTCCTGCTCGCCGCCGTACGACAGGCCGCCGACACCGGACTGGACGCCCACGCCTGGCAGCTGGCCTGGGCCCTGACCACCTACCTCCACCGCTGCGGCCGCTGGCACGAACTCCTCACCACCCAGCACACCGCCCTGCATGCCGCCCGGCGGCTGCCCGACGAAACCGGGCAGGCCCACGCCCACTACGGCCTCGCCCTCGCCTACCGCGCACTGGGCCGCCCGGACGACGCCCACCCCCATCTTGACCAGGCCCTCGACCTGTTCCGCCGGCTCGCCGACCCCGTCGGCCAGGCATTCACCCGGATCAAGATCACGTGGGTGCTGGCCAAGCACGACCGCTACGAGGAAACGGGAGACCACCTCAAGCAGGCGCTGGAGCTATTCCGAGCCGCCGGCCACCAGGTCGGACAGGCCAAGGTCCTGAACAACTTCGGCTGGTACCAGGCCGAGCGCGGCGACCGCCAAGCCTTGACCTACTGCGAGCAGGCCCTGGACCTGTTCAAGGCCGGCGGAGACCGTGAGGGCGAGGCGAGCGCATGGGACACCTACGGCTACGCCCACCACCGCCTCGGAAATATCCGCCAGGCCATCAGCTGCTACCACCACGCACTGGAACTGCTCCGGGGACTCGGCAACCGCTTGGACGAAGCCGAAATGCTTACCCACCTCGCCGAGAGCCACCACGCCGCGGGCGAAAGGGACGCGGCCCGCGACACCTGGCAGCACGCCCTGACCATCCTCGACGACCTTGACCACCCCGACGCCGAAAAGATCCGCACCAGGCTGAACGCCTCCAGGTGACCACCGCTGAACGAGCGGCTTCGTCCCTTGGTGCCGACTCCCTTCCCCTGTCTGGCCCGACACCCCGATGGGGGCCTGTCTCCTCAACGAAGCCGGCGCATCATGGAGCCGATGCGCCGCTGAAGATCACGGAAAGTCGGCCAACTTCCCGATGGTCAGTGGAGTGACTGTGTCGGCAGACGGTCACCGGGGGTGCTGTCGGCGGACAGGTTCGGCCGTTGTGGAGCCAGTAAGCGACATGTCGCAGCGGGCGCGGTCCGGGTGTACTGGAATGGCCCGATTCCGGTAGGCGGCACGTCTGGGGCGGACATGGGTGACTTTGTTGGACCGGCATCAGCTTGGTCCGCGGATGCGGCGGTCCGGAAGCAGTGTCCGGGTGGTGCCCAGGCTCACGAAGGCGGGCCGGGAGCCGCCGAGGATCGGTTTCGGGGGCTGTTGGAGGCGGCGCCGGATGCGATGGTCATCGTCGACGACACCGGCACCATCAAACTCGTCAACGCCCAGACGGAAGCTCTCTTCGGCTATCAACGCGGAGAGCTCCTGGGCCACCCTGTCGAGTTGCTCGTTCCCGGGCGCTTCCGCGGCCACCATGCCGATCATCGTGACGGTTATGCCAACAATCGCCAAGTGCGGCCCATGGGTGCGGGGTTGGAGTTGCATGGACTGCGCAAGGACGGTACCGAGTTTCCCGTCGAAATCAGCCTGAGCCCTCTGGAAACGACCGACGGTCTGCTTGTGTCCGCTGCGGTCCGGGACGTCAGTGACCGCAAAGCCGCCGAGGATCGGTTTCGGGGGCTGTTGGAGGCGGCGCCGGACGCGATGGTGATCGTCGACGACACCGGCACCATCAAACTCGTCAACGCCCAGACGGAAGCTCTCTTCGGTTACCAACGCGGAGAGCTCCTGGGCCACCCTGTCGAGTTGCTGGTCCCTGGCCGCTTCCGGGCCCACCATGCCGATCACCGTGACGGTTATGCCAACAATCGCCAAGTGCGGCCCATGGGTGCGGGGTTGGAGTTGCATGGACTGCGCAAGGACGGTACCGAGTTTCCCGTCGAAATCAGCCTGAGCCCTCTGGAAACCGCCGACGGTCTGCTTGTGTCCGCTGCGGTCCGGGACGTCAGTGACCGCAAAGCCGCCGAGGATCGGTTTCGGGGGCTGTTGGAGGCGGCGCCGGACGCGATGGTGATCGTCGACGACACCGGCACCATCAAACTCGTCAACGCCCAGACGGAAGCTCTCTTCGGTTACCAACGCGGAGAGCTCCTGGGCCACCCTGTCGAGTTGCTGGTCCCTGGCCGCTTCCGGGCCCACCATGCCGATCACCGTGACGGTTATGCCAACAATCGCCAAGTGCGGCCCATGGGTGCGGGGTTGGAATTGCACGGACTGCGCAAGGACGGTACCGAGTTCCCCGTCGAAATCAGTCTCAGTCCCCTGGAAACCACCGACGGTCTCCTTGTGTCCGCTGCGGTCCGGGACGTCAGCGACCGCAAAGCCGCCGAGGAACGCATCAACGAACTCGCCGCGCTCGTCGAGTCCTCCCAGGACGCGATCCTCGCCAAGACCCTCGACGGTCACATCACCTACTGGAACGCCGCCGCCCAGCGGCTGTACGGCTACACCCGGGCCGAGGTCATGGGCCGGCACGTGTCCCTGCTCGCCCCGCCCGAACGCCGGGACGAGATCACCGTACTCATGGACCGGCTGCGCAACGGAGAGAGGGTCGAGCACTTCGAGACCCTGCGCCTCACCCGCTCCGATGCCCTGCTGGACGTCGACGTCACCCTCTGGCCCACCCGCGCCGCGAACGGCACAGTCACCGGCGCGTGCGCCATCGTCCGCGACATCAGCGACCGCAAGCAGGCCGAGGCGGAACTGACCGTCCTCTACGAGCAGCAGCGACACATCGCCCTCACCCTCCAGCGCAGCCTGATGGGCACCCCGCCCGCCATCCCCGGCCTCACCACCGCCAGCCGCTACCGGCCCGCCACCCAGGGCGCCGGGGTCGGCGGCGACTGGTTCGACCTCATCCCACTCGGGGCGGGCCGGGTAGGCGTTCTGATCGGCGACGTGATGGGCCGTGGCCTGGAAGCCGCCGCCGTCATGGGCCAGTTGCGCTCCGCCGCGCACGCCCTGGCCAAGACCGGCATGCAACCCCGCCAGCTCATGCAGGCCCTGGATACCTGCGTCGCCGACCTGGACGTCCCCGACCAATTGGTCACCTGCTGCTATCTGGTCATCGCCGCCGACGCGGGCGAGGTCACGATCTGCTCGGCCGGCCATCTGCCCACCCTGGTCGCCACCCCCGGCGACGGCGCCCGGGCGCTCCCGGCGCCCGTGAACGCGCCCCTTGGCGTCGGCGACGTCCTTTACCAGCAGTCCAGCGCCGTCATACCGCCCGGCGCCACCCTCGTGCTCTACACCGACGGCCTGATCGAAACCCCCGGCAGCGACATCGAGGACCAACTCACCCAGCTCACCACCACCCTGAGCGACCTCTTCGCCACCCCTCCCGAGCTGGAGGCCGCCGCCGATCACGTCCTGGCAACCCTGTTGCCCGACGTCGAGGGCCACAACGACGACGTCACCCTGCTGCTGACACGACTGCCCGACGCGCCCATGGCCGCCGTCACCACGGACCTGCCGGCCATCCCCGACTCTGTGCCCGAGGGCCGCGCCTTCCTCGGCAAGGCCCTCTCCTCATGGGACTGCACCGAGGCCGCGGACGAGGCGCAGCTCCTGCTCTCCGAGGTCCTGACCAACGCCGTCCAGCACGCGCAGGGACCCATCGGCCTGCACCTGCGCCGCACCGCCACCGATCTCACGGTTGAGGTCAGCGACCACAGCCCCCATCTGCCCCAGCCCCGGCTGGCGGCCGAGGACGAGGAGTCCGGCAGGGGACTGATCCTCGTCCGCGCCCTTGCCGACAGCTGGGGAGTGCGTCCCACCGACGAGGGCAAGACCACCTGGTTCACCGTCGAGCTGCAAGAGAAAACGACACGCTGAGACGCTGCCCGTTCGCCGGCACCGCTTGGTCTCCCGAACTGGGGGCAAGCCTCCAGACCCCGTATGCGCCCTTCGGCCGCATGTCCTCGAACGCCGGCGGGCTGAAGTCCAACCCTGCCCTACAGCCAGCCCTGCTGACGCGCCGCCCGCACCGCCTCCATGCGGTTGCGCGTGCCCGTCTTGCCGATCGCGGAGGACAGATAGTTCCGTACCGTCGACTCGGACAGATGCAGCGTCCCCGCGATGTCGGACACCGTCGCCCCGTCCACCGAGGCGTTCAGGACATCCCGCTCGCGCGCGGTGAGCGGGCTCGGGCCCGCGCTCAGGGCCGCCGCGGCCAGGGCCGGGTCGATGACCGTCTCGCCGGTAAGGACCTTGCGGATCGCTCCGGCCAGTTCCTCCACGGGCCCGTCCTTGACCAGGAAGCCCGCGGCTCCGGCTTCCATTGCCCGGCGCAGATAGCCGGGGCGCCCGAAGGTGGTGAGGATCAGTACCCGGCAGTCGGGGACCTCGTCCCGCAGGTCGGCGGCCGCGTCGAGGCCGCTGCGGCCGGGCAGTTCGATGTCGAGGAGAGCCACGTCGGGGCGCGTGGTGAGCGCTGCGTCGACGATGGCGTCGCCCCGGGCGACCTGTGCGACGACTTCGATGTCCGGCTCCAGCCCGAGGAGCAGCGCGAGCGCGCCGCGCATCATGCCCTGGTCCTCGGCGAGGAGTACGCGTACGGACTTGGCGGGCCGGTGATCCTGGGGCATCTCTTCCACGGCGTAAGCGTAGGGCGGATCGGGGCGTTCGGCTGTGATGCGTAGCAGGTCAAAGCGGTCCCGGCGCCGGGACGATCAGCAGCTCGGCGCCGACTGGAGTGCGTCCACGGGGAGTTGGGCCCGTACCCGGAAGCCGCCCCTCGGAGAAGGGCCCGCCTCCAGGGAGCCGCCCGCGGCGGAGAGGCGTTCGCTCAGCCCCTTCAGACCGGTGCCGCCGGACGTGGCGGGCACCACGTCGCCCCCGCGCCCGTCGTCGGCGACGGTGAGGCGCACGCGCTCGGGGGTGCCCTCCAGGGTGATCTCGCACTGGGCCGCGCCGCTGTGGCGTACCGCGTTGGTCACCGCCTCGCGGACCACCCAGCCCAGCAGCGCCGCCGTCTGGGGCTCCGGCGGCGGGCCCGACTGGCGGACCACCGGTTCGATGCCCGCGGCCGTGAGCGCCGAGCGGGCCCGGTCGAGTTCGGTGGCGAGAGTGCCCTCGCGGTAGCCGGTCACCGCCTCGCGGATCTCGGTCAGCGCCTGGCGGCCCACCGACTCGATGTCGGTGATCTGGCCGAGCGCGGCGTCCATGTCCCGCGGGGCCAGGCGGCGCGCGGCCTCCGACTTGACCACGATCACCGAGAGGGTGTGGCCGAGCAGATCGTGCAGGTCGCGCGAGAAGCGCAGCCGTTCCTTCTCGACCGCGGTACGGGCCAGTTCCTGCCGGGTCTCCCGCAGTTCCCGCACGGTCTCCGACAGGGCGAGGATCGCCGCGGTCACCATGCCGGAGATGAACGTCCCGTACGCGACGTTGATCGCGCCCCAGCCGTCCCGCACTCCGGCGATCACACCGGCCAGGGCGCTGAGCCCGAGCACGGTGGGGCCGAGCCGCCGCCCTCGTACCACCGAGCCGACGGCCAGGCCGAGGAGGGGGAAGAAGAGCAGCCACGTGCCGCCGTACCCGATGGCGAGGCCGCAGGTGACCGCGGTCATCGCCACGAGCAGCCACCGGGTGGCGGGCGCCTCCCGCGCCTCCTTCTTGAAGGCGCGGAACACCACGGAGATGTAGAGGGAGTTGAAGACCAGCAGACCGATGCCGCCGATCCAGGGGTTGGGGGTCTTGCCCTGGAGGAGGTTGGAGAAGGCGCCCATCCCCATGAACAGCCAGGGCAGCAACGCGAAGCCGTTGGGCGGACCCATCTCCTCGGCGCCCCGCCGCCTGGCGTACCGCCCGTTTCTCCAGCGCATGATCGCTCCCGCCCGTGCCCGTGCCCCTGCCCCTGTCACGCCGTCCTCGCGGCCCGACGGTATGAGATCACCGCGTACGACCCGAACGCCAGCAGCCAGGCGACCAGCACAGCCACCGTCGTCGGCCCGGGCGCGTGCCCCTGGGTCGTCGACCAGCCCAGGTCCGCGAAGCGGTTGGCCGGGGTGTACTGCGACAGCGACTGCAGCCAGCCGGGGAACAGGACGGAGGGGAACCACAGTCCGCCGACGACCGAGAGCCCCAGATTGCAGGCCATGTTCACCACGCCCGTCGTCTGCGCGGAGAGCCGGTAGCCGTTGCCGAGCCCGAGCAGGGTGAAGGGAAGCGCGCCGAGCCAGAGCAGTACGGCGAGCGCCGCCCACTGCCAGGCAGCCAGCCGTACGCCGTTGACCAGGCCGCCGGCCGCCAGCACGGCGATGATCGCGGGCAGTACGGTCACCGAGCCGGTGAGTGCACGGCCGGTGACGACCTGGCGCGGGCTCATCGGGGTGATCCGCAGCTGCCGCAGCCAGCCGAGGGCCTTGTCCTCGGCGACCCCTCCACCGGTGGACAGGGCCGCGCCGAGCGCTCCGTACGCCGCCATGCCCACCATGGAGGCGGTCTTCCACTCGGGGTCGTTCTCACCGAGGTTGGTGAAGAGCAGATACATCATCACCGGCATCCCGATGCCGAAGATCACGAACCCGGTGTCACGCAGCGTGCGGCGCACTTCCAGCTTGAGGTAGGCGGTGATCATCGTGCTGTCTCCAGTTCGGGCGAGTCAGAGGCCGAGGTGAGAGCGAGGAAGGCGTCTTCGAGCGAGACCGGGGCGACTTCGAGGCCGCGGATCGCACCGACCCCGGCGAGTGCGACGACGGTCGCGTCCGAGTCCTCCGTACGCAGCCGGGCACGGTCGCCCCGGACCTCCACGGAGACGACGCCGGGGAGCCGGGTGAGCCCTTCGGTGCCCCGGCCCGCGAGGTCGAAGGAGACGAGATTGCCGCCGTTCGCGCGCTTGAGCTGATCGCTGCTCCCGTCGGCGACGATCCGGCCGCGGTCGACGACGACGATGCGGTCGGCGTTGTCGTCGGCCTCCTCCAGATAGTGGGTGGAGAAGAGCACGGTGTTGCCGCGCGCGGCATAGCCGCGCATCGACTTCCAGAAGGCGTGCCGCGCCTCGACGTCGAGCGCCGCGGTCGGCTCGTCGAGGACGATCAGCTCCGGATTGCCCGCCAGCGCAAGGGCGAAGCGGACGCGCTGGACCTGGCCGCCCGAGAGCCGGTCGGCGCGGCGGTCCGCCAGCTCGGTGAGCCCGGCGAGCTCCAGCGCCTCGGCGACCGGCAGCGGCCGCGGGTAGGTGCGGGCCACGAAGGTGACCACCTCGCGCACGGTCACCCGGGGGATCGGGCGGCCGTCCTGGAGCATCGCGCCGACCCGGCCCGCCGCGACGGCGTGCGCGGGGGCGTGGCCGAAGACCTCGACCCGGCCGGCGTCGGGCTCGTTCAGGCCGAGCATCAGGCTGATCGCGGTGGACTTGCCCGCCCCGTTGCGGCCGAGCAGGGCAACCGTCTCGCCGCGCCGGATGCCGAGGTCGATGCCGTCGACGGCGCGCACCTCGCCGAAGACCTTGGCCGCTCCGGCGAAGCTCACCGCCACCGCGGTGTCTGGTGTCTGCGTCATGTGGATCACGCTACGGAGTGGGCGGCGGGTCCCGGCAGATGCGCATGTACGCACTCGGCAGTGACAAATGTCCTGGGCCGCCCACGGTATCTGACATGGAGTCAGCAGTCTTCACAAGTTCTGGGGGCTGCGTTATACATAGGGGCCACCGACCCTAGAACGCGTTCTAGAACGGGCGCCCGGGCCGGTCCCGTGCGACCTCGGTGCGGCCGACGGTGCGGACGGCCGCGCCGAGGTCTTCCACCCATCAAGGAGCAGCAACCCCATGCCCATTGATGCCGCCAAGGCCGTCGCAGCCGAACCCCGCAGCGCCGAGATCCGCTGGGACCGCAAGGACGTCCTGCTCTACCACCTCGGCCTCGGCGCGGGCGTTCCCGCCACCGACCCCGCCGAACTGCGCTACACGCTCGAATCGAAGCTGCACGTACTGCCCAGCTTCGCCACCGTCGCGGGCGCGCGCCTTGGTGTCGTCGCCGGACTGGGCAGCCCCGGGCTCGACATCGACCTCACATCCGTACTCCACGGCGGACAGACCATCCGGCTGTACCGGCCCATCCCGGTCGAGGGGAAGGCCGTCTCGACCTCGCGCGTCGCCGCCGTCTACGACAAGGGCAAGGCCGCGGTCCTCGTCCTGCGCACCGATGCCGCCGACGACGACGGGCCGCTGTGGACGAGCGATTCCCAGATCTTCGTACGCGGAGAAGGAGGCTTCGGCGGCGAGCGCGGGCCGTCGGTGCGCCTGGAGCAGCCGGAACGCGAGCCCGACAAGACCGTCGAACGGAGCATTCGCGAGGACCAGGCGCTGCTCTACCGGCTCTCCGGCGACTTCAATCCCCTGCACGCCGACCCCGAGTTCGCCGCGCTCGCGGGTTTCGACCGGCCCATCCTGCACGGGCTCTGCACGTACGGGATGACCCTCAAGGCCGTCGTCGACACCGTCCTCGGCGGGGACGTCGGCCGCGTCCGCTCCTACACCACACGCTTCGCCGGAGTGGTTTTCCCGGGCGAGACCCTGCGTATCCGGATGTGGCAGCAAGACGGCAAGGTCCAGGTGTCGGTGACAGCCGTGGAACGGGACGACGCCCCGGTCCTCGTCGACACCCTCGTGGAAACGTTCTGAAGGGAGCCGCGCCATGCGCGCAGCCGTACTGCACGAGACAGGGCAGGACAAGCTCGAAGTCCTCGACGATGTCGAGGCGGTGGGCTTCGGCCCCGGCAAGGTCAGGATCCGGGTCCGGGCCACCGGACTGTGCCACTCCGACATCTCGGCCATGAACGGTGTACTGCCGCAGCCCGCGCCCTTCGTCCCCGGACACGAGGGGGCGGGCGAGATCATCGACGTCGGCGACGGCGTGAACGGTCTCTCGCAGGGCGACCGGGTGCTGCTGTGCTGGCTGCCCGCGTGCGGTGTCTGTCCCGCCTGCAAGCGCGGCCAGAGCGAGCTGTGCCTCGCCGGATTCATGAACGCCGGCACCCCCAACTTCAAGCGCCCCGGCGGCGACGTCTTCGGCTTCGCCGGCACCGGAACCTTCACCGAGGAAGTCGTCGTCCCTGAGGGCTGCGCCGTGCCGATCCCCGACGACGTGCCCTTCGACATCGCCGCGCTCATCGGCTGCGGGGTGACCACCGGCCTCGGCGCGGCCATCAACACCGCGGATGTGGCGGCCGGTTCGTCGGTCGCGGTCATCGGGTGCGGCGGCGTCGGCATCTCCGCGATCCAGGGCGCCCGGCTCAAGGGCGCCGCCCAGATCATCGCCGTCGACCCGGTCGCCACCCGGCGCGAGGCGGCCCTCAGGTTCGGCGCCACGGAAGCCGTCTCGCCCGACGAACTCGCCGACGCCAAGCAGCGCGTCACCGCGGGCGAGGGCTTCGACTACGTCTTCGAGGTCGTCGGCAAATCCGCCACCGCGCGCACCGCCTACGAGACGACCCGGCGCGGCGGCACCCTGTGCATCGTCGGCGCGGGCGCCATGGACGACCACCTCCAGCTCAACATGTTCGAGCTGTTCTTCGACGAGAAGCGGATCCTGCCGTCCATGTACGGGGGCGGCGACGTGCTCACCTCGTACGAGAGGACCATCGCCCTGTGGCGCGCGGGCCGTATCGACCTCGAAGGGCTCATCACCCACCGGGTGAAGCTCGCGGAGATCAACGAGGCGCTGGCCCAGATGCGCACGGGCGAGGCGCTGCGGACCTGCATCGAGATCTGAGAGGACGTTGATGTCACTGATGTCACTCCCACTTGAGGGCCTGAGCGCGATCGTCACCGGCGCGGGGCGGGGCCTGGGCCGGGCGGAAGCCCTGGAACTCGCCCGGCTCGGCGCGGCGGTCGTCGTCAACGACTACGGCCGCCCGGGCCGCGACGGCTCGGGCGAGGCGTCCGCCGCGCCCGCGGAGAACGTCGCCGAAGAGATCCGCGCGACGGGCGGCCGGGCCGTGGCGCACCTCGGCGACGTGTCCGACTTCGAGTCCGCACGCGCCCTCGTCGACCTGGCCGTCACGACGTACGGCAAGCTCGACATCCTGGTCAACAACGCGGGCATCCTGCGCGACCGGATGATCTTCTCGATGACCGAGAGCGAATGGGACTCGGTGGTCCGCGTCCACCTCAAGGGCCACTTCAACACGACCCACTTCGCATCCGTCCACTGGCGCGAGCGCTCCAAGGCGGCGGGCGGCCCGGTCTACGGCCGGATCGTCAACACGTCGTCGGAGGCGTTCCTGGCGGGCTCGGCGGGTCAGCCCAACTACGCGGCGGCAAAGGGCGGCATCGTCGGCCTGACGACGTCGACGGCCCTGGCACTGTCCAAGTACGGCGTGAGAGCCAATGTGATCTGCCCGAGGGCCCGTACGCGCATGACGGAAGACGTCTTCGCGGGCTTCGCCGAACCGGCGGCCGGCGAACTCGACCCGCTGGCACCGGAGCACGTCGCCCCGCTGGTGGGCTATCTCGCCTCCCCGGCGGCGGGAATCGTCAACGGGCAACTGCTCGTGGTGCACGGCGGGATGGTGGCGATCGTGGAACGCCCGAAGGTGGCGGCGAAGTTCGACACGTCGAAGGAGGCGTTCAGCTTCGAGGAGCTGGAGGGAGTGCTGGGCGCGTATTACGCGGAACAGCCGGGGGCCGAGACGTTCGCTGCGGCGGAGGTCTTGGGCCTGAAGCGGGGGTAGCGGGTGCGGGGGGATGCGGCCCCCTCCGGCCGCCTTGGCGGGCGTCATGACCTTCGGGTGTGTCCGGTGCCGGGCCCGGCCTGCTCGGCAGGTACGTCATCGCTCACGGCGGTACGTCATCGGGGGTTGGGACTGGTAGGGCCGTTGTTCAGAGAGCTAGGGCGGCGCGCGCTGGTGACCGTCGAGCCCGGTCGATGTTCGGGCAGCAGCGAGTAGTCGGCGGGCCATCGGAAGGACGACGAGCCCCGGACCCGAGCGGGTCCGGGGCTCGCGTTAGGACTGTGACCCAGGTCGGTCAGCAGCCGTATGGGGTCGATGTGTAGTACGCCGTCAGCATGTAGTAGACCGAGCTCGACGGGTCGGTGCGGAAGAGGTACTTGGATTGGCTGGTCCGTTGGAAATACACCGGGCGCTTGCTCCCCCCGTACTTCACGTTGAGGGTGGTGCCGCTGTATCCCTCGTCATAGAGACTGACGTCCGCTCTGCCGAAGGTCGCCGGTCCGACAACACCGTCGGCGGTGAGCCCATAGGTCTGCTGCCACCGTTTGGTTGCCGCCTCGGTTGTCGGCCCGAACTGGCAGTCGATGTCGGACACGCTGAGGAATCCGTCGGCGTACAGGATCGACTGCCACAGGCCGGTGGCGCCGCTGTTGGCATACGTGCCGCCACGGCGCAGCGTGCCCTCGTCGCCGAAGTCGTCCAGGACGGAGCCCGATCCGGCGACGTAGCCCTGAGTGGACGAAGCCTGCGCCGTGGGGCTGAGCAGCCCGGCGGCCAGCACCGTCGCGGCTAAGGCCGTTCCGGTGGCCAGTGCCTTGCGCTGGCCAATCCACTTTAGAATTTGCATGCATCCCCCTCTGAGTGGTGGTGCTGTGCTGATGGTGTGATGCGTCGGACACAGTTTCGGTTGCAGTGCTCGCCTCGTCTGACCAGCGGTCCTGAATTCGCTGGCCTGGCCGGGGCAGCAAGCGGCGGAGACCGGGCTCACCCCAGCCCAGATCGGGCTCGGGGTCCTGTGGCAGAACCTCGGCGCCCTGCGCTGGCACCAGCGGTTCGGGAAAGGCGACGGGCCCGAGTCCGCTGGGTGATCAGGCGGCTTGTGCCAGGTAGTACGGGGTGACGTCGCGGCGGGCGGCGGGCTGGGCCTTGCGGCGGGTGAGGCGGCGGCTCATGAGTGTGATCGCCGCCCCACGTGATCAGGGATTCGCTCATCTCGGGGAGGCGTTCGTGGTCGCGGCAGTGGCGTCGGGCCTGCATGATCCACGACCGTTCCACCACCCATGGATGACGTGCCCGCCTTCCTCGACACGGTCCGCGAGCGCACGCTGCGCGCAATGGCCACCTGACGGGAGCCTCGGCGTCACGAATCGGCGCCATGAGTATCGAGAGTCCCGGACCGATCGTGGCCACGTCCTGTCATTTCGCAGCCGGTCCGCGCGCCATCCGCTGGTGCCGCGGTCAGGCGCGCGGGGGCGACCAGGCAGTAGGCGTCCAGAACGAGGTCCTTCACGCCGGTCCAGTCGACGGCGACGTCGAGGTAGACGCCGATCCAGCCCCGGTGGCCGACGTAGGGCGGGCGGAAGAAGTGCACCGGGTCTGAGGCGACCAGGTGCTCCTGGACTCCGGCCGGTGCAGCGCACCAGAAAGCGAGCCGGTCGTCGTGGTGGTGGTCGGAGACGGTGACGAACATCCCCTTCCCGGCGAACCAGCTGGGCTCCCCGTGACTGAGCCGCTCGTCCGCCTCGGGGAGTGCCAGGCAGATCGACCGGAGCCGGGCCGGCGCTGAAAGTGACATGGCCGGATCAGCCCGGATCCGCAGCCTTGCGGGGCTCCCCGCGATAGGTACCGAACGACCACCGGTTGCCTTCGGGATCGCGGGCGGCGAAATCTCTGGAGCCGTAGTCGGTTTCGCGCAGCTCGGACGTGATCTCGGCGCCGGCGGCCTTCGCGCGGGCGTACAACCTGTCGGGGTCAGCGGTGACCGCATAGGCACCGAAGCTTCCGGGGCGCAGCGGCCAGGCGTCGTCCTCGTCGTCCGGCTTCGCCGAGCCGAGCATGATCCCGCCGCCTTCCGGCCAGGACAGCTGCGCATGGTCGACACGGTCACCCTCCCCGTGGACCACGGTCTCCTCGAATCCGAACGCGTCGATCAGAAACCGGATCAGCGCGCGGGCGTCGTGGGCCCGCAGGGTGGGCCACACCTGCGGTGCCGGTGTCGTGTCGTCCATGTCCACCAGGCCTCCTCGGCCAGTCCTTCAGCAGTGGTTGGGCTCTTACTGCATCCAACCTTCCGCTGGTTCGCCGCTGGGGGCTTGGACGTTTCGGAACTCCTCGGCGAGCCACGTGCTGGGGGCGCAGCCGGCCAGGGAGCGGAACTCGCGCGCGAGGTGTGCCTGGTCGAAGTAGCCGCACGTTGCAGCCACGTCGGCGAGCCGGGGAAGCTGCGACCGACCGGCAGCGGCGGCCAGCCGCCTGCGGGCTCGGTCGAATCGGACCACCCTCGCGGCGGCCTTGGGCGTCAGCCCGATCTCCCGGCGGAAGCGGTCCGCCAGATGGCGGCCGCTCCAGCCGACCTCGTCCGCCAGCGCCGACATCGGCACGGCACCGCCGGTGCGGATCAGCAGCTGCCAGGCGCGGGCGACCTCGGGCGGAACGCCTCCGTAGGGGGAGGTCGCCCGGAGCAGCAGCTTGTCCAGCACGGCGAAGCGCTCCGGCCAGCTACCTGCCGCCTGCAGCCGTGCCTGGAGCTCACCGCACATACGGCCCAGGACGGCGTCTGCGGGAAGATCGGCGTTGGCCAGCTCACCGGCCGGCAGGCCGAGCAGCGCCCGCGCACCGAGCGGGTGGAGCGCGATCTGGATGCCCGACTGCCGGCCTGGGTGGGTGATCAGCGCCGGCGAGGTGTGCAGGCCGCCGAGCAGGGTGTCGTAAGTTCCCGGTGCCTGTCGGGGATCAGGGTGGCCGGCCATGGTGAGCACATCGTCGAGCGTGAAGATCAGCGTCAGGTAGGGCGAGGGCATCCCCCGGTGCTGCGTGGCCGGGAAGCCGTCCTGCCGGTAGCCGATGTACCAGGCCACATAGGGCCGCAGCGCGGCGGCGGCGCGAACGCGGACGAACTCGTTGATCACTTCGGGGTGCGAGACCGTAGCGACCGCGGCGACCGGCCCGCGCGGCGCTGAGCCGGCGAACGGCCCTCGGATGTCCACTCGCGGCGCGTTGTCCACGCCACCAGTATCAGCCCGCCAGGACCAAGGAGTCGCATAGGTCCAGCCAGCTCGGCAACAGGCCAGGGAGTCGTTTTGAGGTGCCCTTACCGTCGGCGGTCTCGTGACAGCATGCCCGGCTCGTATAGGCAGGCAAAGTCGAACACGTACGGCGGCGCTGAGCGCGGCTTCTTCCTCGTGGAAGCCGTCGTTCGGGGGCCGGGAGCAGAAGAGAGGTGCAGGTTGCCGATCCACACGGTGCCGGAGTGATGCTCCTGTACCGTCTCGCCTTGCTCGTGAAGCGCCTCGATGATCTCGGCTGCCGGCCACCCGAAGACGTCGACGCCCTGGAACGCAACCGGGCATGCCACTCGCTCGTCGACCGGCCGCCGCGACAGCGAAATGATCGAAAGGCCGCCTCCGTCGGAGGCCGACAGGGTGATCGAACATCCCGGCAAGTCGAAACCAACCGCCCAATCGGTCCCGCAGACGAAAGCATCCGACAGCGCCGCATGCGGCGCCAGGACGCGACGGGCGTACTGCTCGGACATGCCGAAGACCAGTTCGGGGCAGCGGCCGGGCAGCCGCACGCCCATCGCAGGAAGCAGGTCGATGGTCATGCCGCCATGGTGGCAGCCACGGCCACAACCTGGGCACTGTCGTCTCAACTGCCCGGCTCACGGGTGCCGCATCACTGCATCGAACGCAGCCGGTCAGCCCCGGCGGATTGGTCTGGTATTACGGCAGGATGCGGGGACAGTCTGAGGACCGCTAAGTGCGGCCCGGGTCTGCCGGGTCGGCCAAGGTGAGGCGGATGTTGTGATCGACCACGTGGTGATCGGCGTCGGGGACGTAGCGACGAGCAGGGCGTTCTACGAGCGTGCGTTGGCCCCTCTCGGAGTGGGCATCGTGCTCGACCTTCCGGGCTACGTCGGGTTCGGGGACCAGGGCATGCCATGGTTCTTCGTCGCAGCCCGGGAACCAACGCAGCGGGTACACATCGCGTTCAGTGCGGCGGATCGGCCAACGGTCGATGCCTTCCACAGGGCCGCGCTGGAGGCTGGTGCGGTGGACAACGGCGCACCCGGCCCTCGTCCGATCTACCACCAGCACTACTACGGAGCGTTCGTCTTCGACCCGGACGGCAACAACATCGAGGCCGTTTGCCACTTGCCCGGATGACGCGCCGGATCCCCGACTCCAACATCCGCTGAGTGCGACTGTTCACAGCACCTACGGGTCAGACGAGTGCGGTGAGGCGGTCCTCGATGTAGGCGCGCTTCGCGTCTTCGTCTCGACGAGACGACAGGTAGCGCGACCACGCCTGCTGCTCATGAGCGGTAGGGCCGAGTTCCCACACGCATTGCGTCGGCTTGAGTATCCCCTCCCGGGGATACGGCTCGAAGCCTCCTTCCTCCTTGAAGTGCAACGTCTGCCACATTTCGTTGGTACTGCGCCAGACACAGACGATGAGGAAGAAAATCTCCCCGGAGCGATGCAGGATCACAAACCCCAGCTCGTTGCGGAGGTCCAGCCTCCCGGCGGCCGCTTCGGCGCGGAGGAACCCGCGCGCCTCTTCCCGGACTTCCGGTGCGACAGCCAGTTCTGTGTGGTGGACGTCGTACCACTTGAGGTACGCGTTCGGCAGAGTGAGATCCTCGCCGGGCGTAACCAGTTTCCTGCGGTGGTGATATTCCTTGGGCACCTCGCCCAGGCCGCCGAAATGGCGGTCGGCGAATCCTGTGTGGACTCCTGGCACGTCTTTGTCCCTTCCGCCTTCACGCCGGTGACGACAGGTTGTTGTGCGACCGCAGCTTCCGAATGCGGGTCTGCCGCGAACAGGGTGTGACACGACGAGGGCAGGCACAAACATTCGGCGGTGGCCTAATCTGCGGCTACTGCTGCGCGTCGAGCAGCCGGGTGGCGAGGGTGGTGCGCTGGTACAGCACGGCTCGGCCGGCTCGGTGCGAGGCGACCAGGCCGCATCGCTGCAGTACGGACAGATGCTGGCTGACTGTGGCCGGGGTCAGACCGTGGGCGGCGGCGAGCTGGGTGGTGGAGAGCGGGAGGTCCAGGTGAGTGAGCAGCGCCGCTCGGCTGCGGCCGACGAGCAGGCCCAGGGGCTCCGCATTCGCGCCGGGACTGTGGGCCCAGACCGCGGCGATGCCGCGCGGAGAGTAGGTGAGCATTGGCTGTTGGGGCCCGCACACCAGGACGACAACCTGCGGCCAGGCGAAGACGCACGGCACAAGAAGCAGTCCGGTGCCGTGCAGGCGCTTGCGCAGGGCCCAGTTGGGCGTGCGGATCTGGAGGCGGTCCGCCGTGTGACCGATCTGAGGATCCAGGCCGGCAAGCAGCCTGGCGACCCCGCCGTTGGTCAACTCCTGTGCCCGGTGGCCCAGATCGGCGTCGACGATGGCGCGTAGCCGTGGCCAGGCTGGCTCGACCGCTGCTTGCCAGTACGCCCTGAGTTCGTCGGCCAGCTGGCCGAGCTGTCCCTCGGGACTGTCGTAGAGTGCCCGGATGGCATCCGGCAGCGGCCCGTCGGCCTGCATTTGGTCCAGGCTGTCGCGGACGGCATCGGGAGTGGTGGCACGGACCCGTTCGAGCTCTTCGGCGAACTCGGTGTCCAGGCGTTCCGGCGGCGGAGTGAGGAAGTCCGCCGCGTAGCTTCGCTTCCCGACAAGACCCGGCAGCAGTTCGAGAGACAACCCGGCGAGGCGGGGCCGGGCCGTGGCCAGCCAAGGCCGGTGCATCGCCTGGCGCTTCGGATCCTTGAGTACGTGCAGGCTGCCCACCAGTTCTTGGATCGGCGAGCGGGCGAACCGTATCCGGACCAGATCGGCCGGCGCGAGGCGAATCTCGATCACCGCGCGAAAGTACCCTGAATCAGGCCAGGGCCATAGAGTCGTGGTGGCTGGTCGTCCCGCCCGGGCAGCGGGCCGACTGCACCCAACTGGATCCGTGTTGGAGAAGATCTGCGTGCCCCGGCCTGGGAAGGCTCCGCCTCCGCACATGATCGACCGGACAGGACCTAGTGATCTGAGTCAGAGATTCGGTGGCAGTAGGCGGCGACCTTGTCGAGGATCTCGTCAGCGGTCTTCGTCCAGACGAAGGGTCGTGGTTGGTCGTTCCAGTCGGCCAGTCAGGCCCGGATGTCGCGTTCGAGGGCCTGGACGGAGCGGTGCACTCCGCGCTTGAGTTTCTTCTGCGTGAGCTCGCCGAACCACCGCTCCACCAGGTTCGGCCACGACGCACTCGTGGGCGTGAAGTGCAGGTGGAAGCGCGGGTGCGCCAGCAGCCACTTCTTCACATCAGGCGTCTTGTGGGTCGCGTAGTTGTCCAGGATCTGCAGCGGCGTGCCGAGGTCCTGCCGGTGGAGTCGTCGGCCGGGGCACTGTCGGAGGGGCGGCGCGAGCAGTTGGAGGAGATCGACGCCTCTTGGTGCCCGACCTGGCCGGTGACGTGGCAGCGGGCGTTCCACCTCACGCGGCTGCACCTGGAGGCCGACGGCAGCGGGAGGTGATCCGGTCAGCGATGGCCGCTCAGCGGCTGGGATCGGCGAAGATTCTGTCCCACTCGGCACGCGGTGAGTTGGTAGCCACCGCGGTGGCCTTCTCGTTACTTGTGGCTGACGTCAAGGCCGACCACCTTCGCCAGCCAGGGCTCGAGCCCGACCACGCCCTTGCCGAAGCGGCGGTCGAGGCCCCGCTGCATGTGGTCGCTCGCGACCGTGACGTAAAGGCGCACCCTGTTGTTCTGGGGGTCGCTGCCCACACCAAGGTAGCCGGGTGTCTTAGCCTTCGTGAGCCTCTCCAACTCCGCCCGTACCTTCTCGAGTTCGCGCCCGGTGTGCTTGGCGGTCAGCAGACAGAGGGGACCGCCCCACGTCTTGCGGATCTCCCGCTCATGGCCGCGCAGGTCGCGGGAGAACCGCAGGACGTAGACGGTCTGACCGCCGCCCAGCCCCTTCGGATACGAGATCCAGTTGCCCGCGTACTGGGGGTCCTTCTCCGCGAGCGCCTTGAAGCGCTCCTCGGCGGCGTCCGACATCTTCGACGGGTCGACCGGCTTCCAGCCGCCGGCCGGCGTCCTGCACGGAGTCTTGAAGTCGGCCGTGTCCTCATCACGGCCGACGGGCTTGTCCTTGGGACCAACGGGCTCAGCGGGCTCGGTGAGGGTGAAGCGGGTGCCGTCCCAGGTGCCCGTGAGGTGGTACGAGCCCCACCTCGTGCCAAGCTCGGACTGCGATTTCACCGCACTCCAGTCCCAGCCGACGACTTCGGGACCACTGCACGTCGGAGGCCTCATCAACGACATGGCTTGACACATCTGCGGGCCGTGGGCGGTGTTCTCGAGGACCGCCGCCGTGACCGCGTAACGCTGTCGCTGATCGACGTCCGCGGCGTTCGACGCCGACGCCGGGGCGTTACGGGTTGGGGTCGTCGTCTGACCGCACGCCGCGACCAGGAGAACCGCGGGCAGAGCTCCGAGTGAACCGAGTGCGCGAAGAAGGGTGAATTGTGGCTTCATGCCGCTGTGACGGACGTCACCCGGACTCGGTTCCTGTCGTTCAGTTGAGCTTGGGCCGAGGTCGCTCCGTTTGAGCTAGTGCCGCAGCAGGCAACGTTCGCCTCATGGCATCGTGCCGGTCGATTCCTGCACCGGGCGACACCGGACGGCGTTTACACGGTGTAGAAGTCAGTGCACAACCGGTTGGTGAGCCGTCGCTCAGCTTGCCGCTGGACGACGGCCGACGAGTCCGAGCAGCCGCTCCAGGGCAGGAGAGCCCGCGGAGATCTCGACCGCCGGGGCGAACGCAGTCCTTGGCCGGTCGTCGGACGGTGCTCCGGTCGGGATCAGCGCCGCGACCTTGCGTGAGTAGCGGACGAGGTCGGCGCCCGGATCGTAGGCAACACCGATGGTCTGAGCGACGTCCCAACCGTGGACTACGCAGTCGAGCACATGCATACCGAGCGCGAACCGGCCGGGAAAGAACCCGAACTCCCTGATCTGGAGCGAATGGTCCAGGACATCCTCGGCGAACGCCTTGGTCATGGCGTCGGCCGAGTCGAGGTACGCCTGGTAAGGATCCCCACCCAGGTTGCCCTGGTCCCAGGCCCGGATGTCACCGGTGACGCCTGCTGCGGCGGCTGCGAAGCCGAGGTTCTCGCTCACTTGGTGGCGGAGCAGGCCGTGCAGTGTCCAGTCGGCACACGGCGTTGGAAGACGAAGCTGGTCCGGGCCAATCTGCGCGATCACCGCTCCCAAGGTGGCGAGGGCACGGCGGTCCAGTTCTCTGATATCCACGGCGGCGACGTTAGCCTTGCCCTCGTTTTTGGGCCACACATTTCTGAGGCGCCTCAGCCGGTCCCGATGCCTGTCGTGGGGGGGCGAACGTTGCCTGAAGCGCACCAAGTTTTGGCTAGTCGAGCACGGCGGCGACGGCTTCGATCTCTACGAGCTGGTCGTCGTAGCCGAGCACGGTGACTCCGATCAGGGTGCTGGGGACGTCGTGGTCACCGAACGCGTCCCGGACTCCCCCCAGGCGGCCACCAGATCTGCCCGGCTGGTTGACGCGACGAGCACTCGGGTGCTGATGACGTTCTCGACCGATGCACCAGCCTCGGTCAGCGCAATCCTCATGTTCTCAACGGCTTTCGCTGCCTGCCCCGCGTAGTCCCCGATAGCCGCCGTGGACCCGTCTTCGTTCAGCGGGCATGCCCCGGCGAGGAAGATCAAACGTGATTCGGCTGGCGCGGTGGCCGCGTACGCGTACTCGGCGACGTCAGACAGCGAGCTGGAACGAATCAGGGTGATGGCACGGGCCACAGCAGTTCCCTTCGGTGCGTGTGAGAGCGTTCTGTTCTCAGGTGCCGACACACCACGCCGTATCAATTACCTGCCGGCGAAGCCGCATCAGACACCTCAGGCGGTTAACACGTCAAGCGGCGACGGCGAGTTCGGCGGGGAAGGCCGTGATCTCATCGAACAGGGTGTGGTTCTGGAGGCAGTGGTAGAGCTGGCCGATCATGCGGTTGAACAGGTTGCGCTGTGCGGCGGCGTGCCAATCTCCGCGGTCGTCGCGCCGCCTTCGGTAGTGGGCCTTGGCGCCGGGTGAGGCGGTGATGGCGGAGAAGGCCCACAGACACCTCACGTGGTTATGCCGTCAAGTTCTCAGGGTGAGTCCTCCGAACACCGCGCGGGCGTGGAGCCGCTTTTGACGGCTGCGTGGCTCGTCCGTCGGTCACGGATCGAGCAGCTCAGGCCCGGTGCAGAGTGCTGGGGGTGGTTGGCGCAGGATGACGGCCATGGAGAGCGCGATCGAGAAGATCAAGATCTGGTTCCGTTTCGTTCCTCGGGAAGGATGGTTCCCCCAGGACACGGAGGGCCTGTGGGCGGCGAGGCTTGGCGTCGACACGGCCTGCGTGCAGAACGCCCCCTTCCTTCAGGACGGGGTGGCCGAGGGCGACGTCGTGCGGTTCCGGACCGACTCCGACGGCCTTCACTGGGCTGTCGAGCGGATCAGCTCCTCTGGCAACTGCGCGATTCGCGTAGTGCCCGTCCCGACTGGCCCCCTGGGCCGCAGCGCCCAGGGGGTGCATCAGCGCCTGGCGGTATTCGGGCTCGGGGGCGAGGTCTTCAGTGATGACTTCCCCATGGTGGCCTTCACCGTGCCACCCGGCTCGGACTTCGCCGAGATCAAGGCCCTTATGACTCAAGGGCAGGAGGAAGGTTGGTGGCATTTCGAAGTCGGCTTCGGCACTGACGAGTGGTGGAACGCCTGATCTCTGCGGGTAGCTGGCTCTGTTCACGAGAAAGGACAGCAGATGTTCACCACTTCGGGAGGCGCCTGAGCGAACCGAAGGAATCGAACTGCCCGCCAGTCGAGACAGCGCACAGAAGCCGACGCTTCCCCACTCACTGTCGTCCGAGTACCAGCGCTTGCTGGTTCTGGCCGCCGTCGAGGACGGCCACAAGGTCCTCAAGGATGCCAACGAACTCCGCTGTCGGGATCTCCATCACGAAGACTTCGCCCGCATGCTCGGGATGCTTGAGCAGGTGTTCCTCACGCCAGAACTGCAGCGTGATCACCAAGCGGTCCCCGTTGCGGAACAGGTGGGCCGTCACGTTGTCGGTCGTGGGCCCCCAACTCAGGACCCGGAACTGGCTACGCAGCTCGTAGTCGGCCCCGGTCTCATCGTCATCTCCCGCACGAAGCATGAGCCGCCGGTGTGTGGCTTCCGGAGACAAGCCGGCGAACGGCAGAGAAGAGCCCTCGCCGGAGCGCAGCCGGGCGGCTGTGTCCAGCACGGCGAGGCGGAACTGCTTTGCGAAAGCCATGTTGTCGTCGCAGGTCAGCCGATTCCCAGCAACCCACAGATCCACCTGGCACAGCACGCCGTCCCATTCGCCAACTTCGGCGGCGAACCTCTGCTTATCTCCGAGAACCACGGTCACGCCGGGACCGTTGCAGCTTCAGCCTTCATGCGCAAGCGAGTACCCGCTCGGCAACATCCGCCTGCGTGTCGCCCTCACCACCGGCGGCTACTTCACGAAGTGGCATCAGGAAGGCGTGTTCGCTCAGCTCAACGGCCTGCTCAGGCAACTGTTGCGGCAGAAGGAAGGGCGGGACGCCGAACCTTCGGCCTGTGTGATCGACGCGCAGAGCGTCAAGACCTCCACCAGCGTCCACGCCTCCAGTCAGGGCATCGACGCCGGGAAGAAGATTGTTGGGCGGAAGCGGAGCATCGTCACCGACACGTTAGGTCTGCTGCTGGCGGTGCTGGTCACCGCGGCGAGCGTGCAGGACTCCGTGGCCGGCACCCGGCTCCTCGATCAGGTCGCCACCGAACACCCCGGCATCCGCAAGGTGTGGGTCGAAGGCGGTTACCGCCAGCACCTCGTCGAGCACGCCGCCACTCTCGGCATCGACATGGAGATCACCGCCCGCAACCCCCGGGACCAGGGGCTTCACCCCCATACCGAAGCGGTGGGCGGTGGAGCGGACCTACGGATGGCTCATGTTTCACCGCCGGCTCGCCCGCGACTACGAGACCCTCCCCGCCCGCTCCGAAGCCATGATCCACCTCGCCATGACCGACCTGATGGCCCGCCGCCTCACTAGCGAAAACACCATCTCCTGGCGCGGCCCGACGCTCCGGCCTAAAAATCTTGTTCCGGGATGAAGCGCCGGGAGGAAAGACCTCTGAATGGATCTTGTCCAGTTACACGTACACGAGACAGGATCGTGGCATGTCCAGCGACCGCTTCATGCGCATCCGCAGCGCCGAGTTCCAGGCCATGGCCGAGAGGGTCCTGCGGGTCACTGAGCTCACCTCCCGCCTGAACGTCCTGCCCTTCGAGGACGAAGCGGGCAAGGCCGAACTGTTGGAACAGATACTCGGCAGGCCGCTGCCGCCGAGAGTCACGATCTATCCGCCCTTTTACACGGACCACGGTCTCCACCTCGACCTCGCCGAGCGCGTGTTCGTCAACCAGAACTGCACGTTCCTGGACTACGCCGGTATCCGGCTCGGCGAGCGCGTGATGGTCGGCCCGAAGGTCACGTTCATCACCAGCGGCCACCCGGTCGATCCCGAGGAGCGGCGGCTGTACCTCACCGGCGCGCCCATCGACGTTGCAGAGAACGTGTGGATCGGTGCCGGTGCCACGATCCTGCCCGGCGTCAGCATTGGCCGTGATGCCGTGATCGCCGCTGGCGCGGTCGTGGCCGATGACGTTCCACCGGCAAGCCTGGTGACCGGCACCAAAGCCACCGTGCACCGAAGGTGGTGACGACCTCTCCGAAGCCGCACCAACCGCAGATCCTGGGATGAAACACCGGGAGGAAACGACCTCTGAGCCGTATCGGTTTGGGCTTCAGACATGTGGAACGTTCACCCCGTTGTTATCGCTGACTTCATGTCACAAGGCCCCCGGCCACCACCGCACCGGGCCGCCCGGCCGCAGAGTTTAACCACCGGCCGTACCCCCGCTGAGAGGCGCCTCCCGCAAGGGGACCGGCTTCCACGCACCAGGAGTCCCCGCATCTCCGTACGGTTCCCCACCTGCGCATTCCGCTTGTGCTGGTTCCGTGATCACCTCGTGCGCCGCGATCGCCGACGCGTCGAGTCGCGCCACCCCGCACGGCACCGCCCGTGTCGCGTACGGCAGTTGCAGCACGCACTCCTGGCTCCACAGCCCGGCCCCCGCCAACCACCCTTCCGGCGCCGCCAGTTGGTGCAGCCGCCGTCCCGATGGGCACCAGATGCCCAGCCAGCTTCCCGCCGCCCCGTCGATCCGCAGTGCGACCGCGCAGTTCTCCGGCGTCAGGACCTGACCCGGCTGCACGGCGAACGGCGTCACCGCGCAGTCCGCGAGCCGCAGGCACTCCGGGAAGCGTACGGGCAGCAGGCTGCCCAGCACGCCCCAGCCGATCCGGTCGTGGCCCGGCGCGTTCGAGCGGATCAGGAGCAGGCCGCTGTCCGGGGCGGCCAGCAGCAGCCGGTCGTCGCTGTCCTCGGTGATCTGGAGCAGCGGTGTCACCTCCCCGCCCCGCTCCAGGTCGACCGCAACCGCCTTCACCGGGCCGCCCTCCAACTGCCGGTCCAGGGCGAGCATCCGGCCCGTACGGTCGAGCCACACCCCGCCGGAGCAGCGCCCGGGCACCTCGGCGACACACTCGGGACCGAAGGCCCCGCCCGCGACCAGCCAGATCGCGGTCGACCTGGGGCCGGGCGCCAGGGCGTAGGCGCAGACGCCGTCCGGCGCGGGCGGCAGGAGCCTCAGCCGCGCCGACTCGATGCCGCCGAGGGGCAGTTCACCGGTCCCCGGCCCGGTCGGATACAGCAGCGAGAAGGCATGCCGCCTCTCCACCCGCCGCCGGATCAGCACCCGCCCGTCGGCCAGCGGCAGCACCTCGGCGTCCCGCTCCTCGGGCTGCCCGAGCGGCAGGGGCACCGCATAGGGCTCGGGCCCGTCGAGCGTCCACCGCTCGGCGAACAGGGCCTCACCGTCCCCCGCCAGCCGGGCCGCGTAGCTCCCGCCCGCGGTGATCGTGAACCCCGTACTCACCACGGCTCCGTCCTCCGCGGCGGTCTCAATGGCACAGGCTGTCATGGGATCGTCACCTCCGGTCACGAAGCTAGATATCGCACTTCCTGCCGAACAGCACGAGACCGCCGTTTCACACATACGGGTGGCCGAGCCCGGATTCGCCTGAGGGGCGGGGGACGAGTGTGCTCAGCGGGGTTGCGGTGCTTCGGGTGAGCACCTTTGAGTGCTGCGCCGGGAGCGCACATCCCCCTGCGCCGCCACAGCCGGCAGGAGCCTGGAAGAACTGGGCAAGGAGCCCAGGCCACCGGGGCACGCAGCGCAGGTAACCTGTGTCCGTGCCCCGTCTGTCTGAAGTCATCGCCGCGCTCGACGCCCTGTGGCCCCCCGAGCGGGCCGAACAGTGGGACGCCGTCGGCACCGTCTGCGGCGACCCCGACTCCGAGGTCACCCGGGTGCTGTTCGCCGTGGACCCGGTCCAGCAGATCGCCGACGAGGCGATCGGGCTCGGGGCTCAGCTGATCGTCACGCACCACCCGCTCTATCTGCGCGGTACGACGACGGTCGCCGCCTCCCACTTCAAGGGCCGGGTCGTGCACACCCTGATCAAGCACGACATCGCCCTGCACGTCGCGCACACCAACGCCGACACCTCCGATCCCGGCGTGTCCGACGCCCTCGCGGGCGCGCTGGACCTGCGGGTCACCGGCCCGCTCGTACCCGAGAGCGGCCTCGGCCGGATCTGCGAGCTCGACCATCCCGAGACCCTCGCCGAATTCGCCGAGCGTGCCGCCAAGCGGCTGCCCGCCACCGCGCAGGGCATCCGCATCGCGGGCGACCCGGAGGCCCTGGTGCGCACCGTCGCGGTCAGCGGCGGCTCGGGCGACAGCCTCTTCGATGTCGTACGGGCCGCGGGAGTGGACGCCTTCCTCACCGCGGACCTGCGCCACCACCCGGCCTCCGAGGCCACCCAGCACTCACCCCTGGGGCTGGTCGACGCCGCGCACTGGGCCACCGAGTGGCCCTGGTGCGAGCAGGCAGCCGCCCAGCTCGACGCGATTTCCGACCGGCACGGCTGGGGCCTTCGGGTCCACGTCTCGCACACGGTCACCGACCCCTGGTCCGCCCACCACTCTTCTCCTGGAGCCCCCAACTGAACGCCGCGCCCGCCGACCAGATCCGACTTCTCGACGTCCAGGCACTGGACGTACGGCTGTCGCAGCTCACCCACAAGCGCAATACGCTGCCCGAGCACGCCGAGATCGAGTCGCTCACCAAGGACCTCACGCAGCTGCGCGATCTACTGGTCGCCGCGCAGACCGAGGAGAGCGACACCGCCCGCGAGCAGACCAAGGCGGAGCAGGACGTCGACCAGGTGCGCCAGCGTGCCGTGCGCGACCAGCAGCGCCTCGACTCGGGCGCCGTCACCTCGCCCAAGGACCTGGAGAGCCTGCAGCACGAGATCGTCTCGCTCGCCAAGCGCCAGGGCGACCTGGAGGACGTCGTCCTCGAGGTCATGGAGCGCCGCGAGTCCGCGCAGGAGCGTGCCACCGAGCTGACCGAGCGCGTCTCCTCCGTCCAGGCCAAGGTCGACGACGCGACCGCGCGCCGGGGCGCCGCGCAGGAACAGATCGACGGCGAGATCGCCTCGGCCACCAAGGAGCGCGAGGTCGTGGCGGGCTCCGTGCCCGCGGATCTGCTCAAGCTGTACGAGAAGCTGCGCGTCCAGCAGGGCGGGGTGGGCGCGGCCCGCCTCTACCAGCGCCGGTGCGAGGGCTGCCAGTTGGAGCTCAACATCACCGAGGTGAACGAGGTCAAGGCGGCGTCCCCGGACACGGTGCTGCGCTGCGAGAACTGTCGCCGCATCCTGGTCCGTACCTCCGAGTCGGGTCTGTAATGCGGGAGTTCGTCGTCGAGGCGGACGGCGGCTCCCGGGGGAATCCGGGCCCCGCGGGATACGGCGCCGCGGTCATCGACCCGAAGACGGGGGAGACGCTGGCCGAGGCGGCCGAGTACATCGGTGTGGCGACGAACAACGTCGCCGAGTACAAGGGCCTGATCGCCGGTCTCAAGGCCGCGAAGTCCCTTGACCCCAATGCCTCGGTCCGGGTCCGGATGGACTCCAAGCTCGTCGTCGAGCAGATGTCGGGCCGCTGGAAGATCAAGCACCCGGACATGAAGCCGCTGGCGGCCGAGGCCTCACGCATCCTTCCCGCCTCGCAGGTGACGTACGAGTGGATCCCGCGCGAGAAGAACAAGCACGCGGACCGGCTGGCCAACGAGGCGATGGACGCGGGCAAGAAGGGCAAGCAGTGGGAGCCCTCGCGCTCCACAGCGGCCCTTGACGCGCGCGACGCGAAGGCGGCGCGGGTGGTCGGCGACGCGGCGGCGGGCGCGGCGAAGGCAAGGGCCGCGCTCGCGGGCCGCGGCCCCGCCGACGAAGCGTTCGCGGAGCCGGAGGCCGCCGAGCCGTCGGTCGGCTGGGGGCCGGCCGACCTGGGCACGCCCGCGACCTTCGTACTGCTGCGCCACGGCGAGACACCGCTCACCCCCGAGAAGCGCTTCTCGGGCAGTGGCGGCACCGACCCGTCCCTGTCCCCCGCGGGCATGCGCCAGGCGGAGGCGGTCGCCGCGGCCCTGGCGGCGAGGGGCACGGTCCAGGAGATCGTCAGTTCCCCGCTCAAGCGCTGCCGCGAGACGGCGGAGGCGGTCGCGACCCGGCTGGGTCTGGACGTCCGCATCGAGGAGGGCCTGCGCGAGGCGGACTTCGGCGCGTGGGAGGGCCTGACGTTCGCGGAGGTCCAGGAGCGGTACGCCGACGACCTGTCGGCCTGGCTGGCCTCCGGGAAGGTGGCGCCGACGGGCGGCGGCGAGAGCTTCGCGACGGTGGCCCGCCGGGTCGCGGCGACGCGGGACGGACTGATCGCGCGCTACGCGGGCCGTACGGTCCTGCTGGTCACGCATGTGACCCCGATCAAGACCCTGGTCCGCCTGGCGCTCGGCGCCCCGCCGGAGTCGCTGTACCGGATGGAACTCTCGGCGGCGTCGATCTCGGCGGTGGCGTATTACAGCGACGGCACCGCGTCGGTGCGCCTGCTGAACGACACGTCGCACCTGCGCTGAGGGGCACCTGGCTGGGGGCAAATGCAGGTGCGCCCGCTGCTCCGCCCGTAGGAACATCTGGCATGACCTGGCATCTGACCGAGGACGTCGAGGAGTTCCACCGCGCGGCGGGCGACTACCTGGCGCGGGACCCCGCACGGCGTACCGCGCTGCTCACCGTCAGCGAGACGGTGCGACGGCACGGGCCGCATGCGTACGGGACCGCCGAACCCGCCCGGTTCGGCTGGTGGCGGGAGACAGGCGGCGGTCCCGTGGGTGCCGCCTTTGTGCAGACGTTGCCCAGGCCACCGCTGCTCGCCCCGATGGCGGAGCCCCTCGCCCGCGCGCTCGTGAAGGCACTGCGGGGCGCCGGAGTCCGGCTCCGTGGGGTCAACGGTGGGGAGGGCTCCACCGAGGCCTTCGCCGAGGAGTGGAATGGGGGCGGTGGCTGGACCGTCGCCAGGCGGACGCGGCTCTTCCGGCTCGGCGAGCTCACGCCCCGGTACCCCGCACCCCCGGGCGCCGCCCGGCAGGCGACCACCGACGATGTGCCCCTGGCCGCCGCCTGGATGAAGGGGTTCGCCGCCGACATCGCCGAGACGTCCGACGCCGAGGACGCCGACTACACCCAGAAAGTCGCACGCCGCGTCGCCGACGGATGCATGTACCTGTGGGAGAGCGACGGACAGCCTGTCTCCATGGCCGCTCGCTCGCCCGTGCTCGCCGGGCAGTCCCGCCTGTCGCCCGTCTACACCCCGCCCGAGCTGCGCGGCCGCGGCTACGCGGGAGCGGTGACCGCCGCCGTCAGCCGGTCCGCGCTGGATGCGGGAGCCGAACAGGTGCTGCTCTTCACGGACGTTGCCAATCCCACGAGCAACGCCCTCTACCAGCGCCTCGGTTACCGTCCGCTCGCGGACTACGTCGAGGTGGACTTCAGCTGAGCGCGGCGGCCTCGCGGGCAAGCGTCTCGACCCGCGCCCAGTCCCGCGAAGCGAGCGCGTCCGTCGGAAGCATCCACGTACCGCCCACGCAGCCCACGTTCGGCAGTGCCAGATACGACGGCGCCGACGTCAGCGAGATGCCGCCCGTCGGGCAGAAGCGGGCCTGGGGGAGCGGCCCGGCAAGGGACTTGAGGTACGCCGTGCCGCCCGCCGCCTGTGCCGGGAAGAACTTCAGTTCGCTCAGCCCGCGCTCCAGCAGTGCGACGACCTCCGACGTCGTCGAGACCCCGGGCAGGAACGGCACTCCCGACTGCTGCATCGCGTCCAGCAGCCGGTACGTCCAGCCGGGGCTCACCAGGAACCGGGCCCCCGCCGCGACCGCCGCGTTCACGCCCTCCGGGGCGATGACCGTGCCCGCGCCGACGATCGCGTCCGGTACCTCGCAGGTGATCGCGCGGATCGCGTCCAGCGCCGCGGGCGTCCGCAGGGTCACCTCGATCGCGGGCAGGCCGCCCGCGACCAGGGCCCGCGCGAGCGGTACGGCATCGGCGGCGTCCTCGATGACGACGACGGGAACGACGGGCGCGAGGTCCAGGACGGAGGGCATGCGCCCATCGTGCCGGGACCCTGCATCTGACGCAACGAGCGTTGCAGAGGGTGCAATCAGTGGATCTGGGTGACCAGCACGTCCAGCGCCCACGCCTGTCCCGCACGCCCCGGAGCCTCCGCCTCCACGACGTACCCCAGGTCCCGCAGCACCTTCACCAGCTCCGCAGGCCGGGACGGCTTCGCGCCCGCCGTCAGCAGGTCCCGTACCAGCCGCCCCTTCGTCGCCTTGTTGAAGTGGCTGACCACCTTCCGGGTCGGCGCATGCAGCACCCGCACCGTCGCCGTACGCCCCGCCACCTCCCCCTTCGGCTTCCACGCCGCCGCATACGCCGAGGACCGCAGATCGAGGACGAGCCCGTCGCCGGCCGCCTCCGGCAGGACGGACGCCATCGGCTCCCGCCAGTGGGCACCCAGCGCGCCGAGCCCCGGCAGCTTCACGCCCATCGAGCAGCGGTAGGAAGGAATCCGGTCGGTGATCCGGACCGCACCCCACAGTCCCGAGAAGACCAGCAGCGACTGCCGCGCCCGGCGTCGCGCATCCGGCTCGAGCGTCGCGAGGTCCAGCGCGTCGTACAGGACGCCCGTGTAGACCTGCCCGGCCGGCCGGGTCCCCGCAGTCCGCAGTTCCACGTTCTTGGCGATCTCGCCGCGCAGGCCCTCGCTCAGCCCGAGCACCTCCCGCGCCTTGTCCTTGTCGGCGGCGCACAGCTCGACCAGTTCGTCCAGCACCGCGGCGCGTGCCCCGGCAAGACCCGGCAGCGACAAGGACTCCGGCTTCAGCGGAGCCCCGCGCCCGGAAGCGGCCTTACCTTCCGACGGCGGCAACAGCACGAGCACGGCACAACTCCTTCGTACGTACGGGGGGCGGGGGGCGCGGGCGTGTTTTGCAAGTCGCTCCCCCAGAGCTTCGCCTGGGAGGTACCCCCACCCCGCGACGCCTGGCACGCACACTCGCGATGTTGTCGGAGTCGCCCAAGTACGTCCAGTACGAGGACGATCCTCCGCCTTGCGATTGCACGCACCAGACGCCGCGGGGCCCGCCCTTCGGGCGGACGGCGCTACTTCCAAAACACGCCCGCGGCCCCCGCGCCAGCGTACGGGGTGCCAAGGTCCCCACCCCGCCATACGCTCGGTCCATGCCCCGCCGCAAGATGCTTGTGACCGGCGCAGCCCAGGCTCCGCTGCGGGCCGCGCTGCAAGAGCTGCGTACGACGCTCGACGTGCCGGAGGACTTCCCGCCCGAGGTCCTCGCCGAGGCGGAGTCGGCCGCCCGGGCCCCACGCCTGCCCGACCACGACGCCACCGACATCCCCTTCTTCACCATCGACCCGCCGGACTCCGTCGACCTCGACCAGGCGATGTACCTCTCCCGCCGCGACGGCGGTTTCCGTGTGCAGTACGCGATCGCCGACGTCGCCGCCTTCGTCGCACCCGGCAGCGTGCTCGACGCCGAGGCCCATCGCCGCGTCCAGACCCTCTACTTCCCGGACGAGAAGGTTCCGCTGCATCCGGCGGTGCTCTGCGAAGGCGCGGCCAGCCTGCTGCCCGACCACCCCGCGCCCGCGCTGCTCTGGCAGATCGACCTCGATGCCGAGGGCCGAACCGTCGCGACCGAGGTGCGGCGCGCGCTCGTACGCAGCCGGGCCAAGCTCGACTACGAGGGCGTGCAGCGGCAGATCGACGCGGGCACCGCCGAGGAGCCGCTGGCGCTGCTCAGGGACATCGGGCTGCTGCGCGAGAACCTGGAGCGCGAACGAGGCGGGATCTCACTCAACGTCCCTGAGCAGGATGTTGTCGTGCGGGACGGCTCGTACGTCCTCGAATACCGTGCCGTACTCCCCGCCGACGCCTGGAACGCCCAGATCTCGCTGCTCACTGGCATGGCCGCGGCCGACCTCATGATCGCGGCGGGCACCGGCATCCTGCGCACGCTGCCCACCGCCCCGGACGGCGCGGTGGCACGGCTTCGCCGCTCGGCCAAAGCCCTGCACATCGACTGGCCGCACCATGTCTCGTACGCGGACGTGGTCCGTTCCCTCGACCCGGACAACGCCCGCCACGCCGCCTTCCTGCAGGAGTGCACCAGCCTGTTTCGCGGCGCGGGCTACAGCTCCTTCACGGGCGGCGTACTGCCCTCGCCCGCCGTCCACGCCGCGGTCGCCGACGAGTACACACACTGCACGGCCCCGCTGCGACGGCTCGTGGACCGGTACGCGGGCGAACTGTGCGTGGCGGCGGTGGCCGGACAGGAGCCGCCCGAGTGGGTCCCGGCCGCGCTGGAGGCACTGCCCAAGGAGATGACGGACGGCTCCCGCCGCGCCAACACGGTGGAGCGCGAGTGCGTCGACATCGTCGAGGCGGCGCTGCTCAAGGAACGGATCGGCGAGATCTTCGACGCGTACGTGGTGGACGTGAAGGAGGACGAACCCGCGGTCGGCACGGTCCACCTGGAGAACCCGGCGGTGATCGCGAGGATCGCGGGCGGCGAGGCGAAACTTCCGCTGGGGGAGCGCCTGCGGGTGAGGCTCACACAGGCGGACCCGGGCTCGGCGAAGGTGCAGTTCGCGCCCGCGTGAGCGCGAGGACGAGCGCCTTCGGGTCGTCGGCGTGGAAGCGCACGGTCCGTGCCCGCCCCTCCCTCCCGAGCGGACGTACGTAGCGAACAGGCGCCGCAAGCTCCACCGCCACCGTCGTCTGGTTCGCGACGATCAGCTCCAGCGACCCGTCCCCGCGCGGCTGGATCAACCGCCCCTCGGGATAACGCCGTTCGACGCGGGCGCCGACGATCTCGTCCGCCCGTATCCGCAGGTCGAACAGCGCGCCGTAGCGAATCCGCAGAGATCCGTCCGGTCCCACCACATGGGGCCGGGTCACACAGGACGCGTGCAGGGCGACCATCAGCAGCACGCCGTACACATCGACGACCAGCGTGATCGCGTGCACCAGCGGCCACGGGACCAGGACGGCCAGCGCCACCGTCTCGACGACCGACACGAAGATGAACCCGTACATCATCGCGGTCTGCGGCCCGGTGTACGCGGCCGCGTGTGCCCCCGGCGCCACTCCGTGCCGCCGTCGGGCCGCCCAGAGTCCGAGGCTGTGCATCGCCCGCAGTTCGTGCGCGAGCAGCCGGCGCGGAACTCTCATCGCCGCTCCCCGGCGCGTACGGCGAGCGCCGCCAGCATCCGTCGTACGGCAGCGGCCTGCGCGGGCGCGAAGTCGTCGAGGAAGGCCTCACCGAAGGCGCTGTCGGCCTTCTGGGCCCCGTCCTTCTGGGCCCCCTCGACCATCAGGTCCAGCAGTTCGCCGGGCATGCACGCGGCCAGCTCGTCGCCGAGGGGCCCCACCCGGGCGTCGTCGGGGACCGCGTCGGCGAGGTCGTCGAGGCGCTCGTACAACTCCTGCACCCGCCCGGAGAATTCGGAATCCTCGGCGAGCGGGCGCAGTGCCGCGAACAGCCGGTCGCGCTGCTCCGGCTCCACCATCGTGTCGAGCAGAGCCAGATGCGAGCGGTCCTTGGCGGCCATCGGCGAATCGCTCGGTGTGAGCGCCCCGAGGAGCCCGGCGAGCTCCGGGGACACGGGTCCCTCGGCAGGCAGTAGCCCGGCCCGCGCCTGCTCGATCAGACCGCCGAGCCGAGCCCGACGTCCGGCGATCGCGGCGGCCTGCCGGGCGAGGTCGTCGTCGAGCTCCTGAAGCACCTCGGCGAGCTCGCGCCCGGCGTCGTCGGCGAGTACGTCGCGCACTTCGGCGAGACCGAGGCCGAGCTCGGTCAGCCGCCGGATACGGGCGAGGGCGACGGCGTGCCGGAGGCGGTAGTCGCGGTAGCCGTTGGGGAGGCGTTCGGGCTCGGGGAAGAGCCCGAGGTGGTGGTAGTGGCGGACGGTACGGGGGGTGACGCCGGCGAGTGCGGCGATCTCTCCGATCCTCATGGCCTCAGTAGAAACCCTGACGTTGCGGCAGGGGCAAGGCGGACCCGCGGCCGGTGGTGAGCGCCTCCGGATTCCCGTGATCGTGTGCCACGATCGAGGGAACGACTCCCCTTCTCACGACGGGCGGCCCGGCGATGTCCCAGTCTGACGAGCGACCGAGGAAGGAGCGCGACATGAGTGCCATGCCGCATGAACCGCTCACGCAGGCGGACATCCTGCTGGAGGGCTTCCTGGCGCTGGACACGCCGGAGGGTTTCCGGGCGGAGCTGATCGAGGGGGAAATCGTTGTGACGCCGCCGCCGGACGGGGATCATGAAGACTGCATTGGCCTGATCGTGGACCAGGTGATCAGGCGCTCACAGACCCCCATGCAGTTTGCCGGAAACAAGGGCCTCAAGCTGCCGAGCGGGGGGAGCTGCCCCAAGAGCCATGTGATCCCGGATGCCACCTTCGCCCCCCTAGAGCTTCGGCTGTACAGGGGTGCGGACCCCTGGATGCCGTGCGACGGTGTCGAACTCGTCGTCGAGGTCACCTCGAGACGGGCGAAGATCGATCGTGAGGTCAAGCGGCGCTGCTATGCGCGAGGGGGTATCCCTCGGTACCTGTTGGTCGATCGCGACGAGTCCTCGGTCACGCTCTTCAGCGAGCCGGAGGGCGATGACTACGGCCAGCGGTGCTCCCTGTCGTTCGGCAAGTCCCTGACGCTTCCCGAGCCATTCGCCTTCGACCTGGAGACAGCCGCCCTCGTATGAGGCCGGGGGCGTCGGCTGCGGGATTCGGCCCCGCGCACGCCAGGTAGCATGGTCGTCACGGCAGACGAGCCGGGCGGACGGCCGCGTGGAGATCCTCGGATCTTCCCGAGGAACGTCCGGGCTCCACAGGGCAAGGTGGTGGCTAACGGCCACCCGGGGTGACCCGCGGGACAGTGCCACAGAAAACAGACCGCCGGGGACCTCGGTCCTCGGTAAGGGTGAAACGGTGGTGTAAGAGACCACCAGCGCCTGAGGTGACTCAGGCGGCTAGGTAAACCCCACCTGGAGCAAGGTCAAGAGGGGCCGCTGTAAAAGGCGGCCCTGCGCGGACGTTCGAGGGCTGCCCGCCCGAGTCCGCGGGTAGACCGCACGAGACCGGTGGCAACGCCGGTCCTAGATGGATGGCCGTCGCCCCGACGACCGCGAGGTCCCGGGCGCACAGAACCCGGCGTACAGCCCGACTCGTCTGCCTCTCCCGCCCGGCGCCTTCGCCCGGAGTCGTTCCCGTGAACGCACCAGTTCGGACCAACCAGTACGAGGGCCCGTGCGTCGTGTGCGGGCGGACTGTCCCCGCCGGAGAGGGAGTCCTGCTGCCCGGCAAGCACGGAGGCTGGGAGGTCTGCCACCCCGAGCACGCGCGCGAGCCCGGTCCGCCGCCCCGTGGCGAACACCCCGGATGGCACAAGCGCCGTCTCATGGCCGTGGACATCGCGGCGACGGGCCGTCGCACCGGGGTCGACCGGATCCTCGCCGCGGCCGTACGCACCACCGACGGGCGCGATCGGGACTGGCTGATCGATCCCGGACCGGGACTCGCCGTCGACCCGCGCACGACGCATGGCATCACCCTGGACGAGGCACGTGCTCATGGCGTTCCGGCGTCCCGGGCGCTGGACGAACTGGCTGCGCATCTCGCCGGGCAGCTGGTGGCGAAGGAGCTGCTGGTCGTCTGGCACGCCCCGTACGTACTCACCCTGCTCGAGTCCGAATTGCTGCGCCACGGACAGCGACCGCTCTCCGACCGAGGCCCCGGAGGACTGTTTCCGGTCTGCGATCCGCTGATCCTTGACCGGCATGCCGACCGCTACCGGTCCGGTGGCCGGGCGCTGGAGAGGGTCGCCGAGTGGTACGGAGTGCCCCATGACCGTCCCGGGGACCCCGGCAGTGACGCGGCAGCCTCGCTCGTGCTGGCGCACGTCATCGGCGCGTGCCACGCGTCGGTCGGCAGGCTGTCGCGGCCCGCGCTGCACTACGAGCAGGTGCGGTGGCGGGAACAGCAGGCGAGCGAGGCGGAAGAGTTCGATCCATCGAGGAGACGGGATCACCGCTGGCCGTTGGGCACGGTCGAGGCGTTGCCCTGGGAAGCTCCGGCGCGCTGACGCGGCGTTCTATGACGCGGCGTTGAGTGAACGCTCCGCGACGCGGCGCAGATGTCCCGCGAAGACCTCCGACGCCTTCGGCGTCAGCGTCCTCAGCGCCACCATCGCCGTGATGATCACGTCGCACAGCTCGGACTCGACGTCCTGCCAGCTGTGCGTGATGCCCTTCCGGGGGTTCTGGCCCGTCGCACCGACGACCGCCTGCGCCACCTCGCCCACCTCCTCGGTGAGCTTCAACATCCGCAGCAGCGTCTCCTGTTCGGGCGGCAGGTCGCTCTCCGTCTCCAGCCAGGTGTGGAGGTCGTCGACCGTGTCCCAGATGGGGTCCAGGGTGTGATTCATAGAGGCCGCCTGCCGTGTGTAGGGTTCCCGGATGATATTCGGAGCCGACACATTCCGATGGGTGGTTCGCGCGGGTGGCGGACGCCAAGGGGTGAGGGCGGGCGCGCGGGTGTAGGGATGAGGTGACTCCGCCCCGTATCCCCGTGCCCGTACCGAAGCGCCGCAGGAGATCCCGTGACCATTGCCGTGGACAAGCTCACCGAACCCGCCGTACGCGCCTTCGTCGCCGCGCTGAACTCCGGTGACCGCGAGAAATTCAAGGCCGCCCTCAGGCCCGGCGCGACCATGTCCGACGACGGCAGCGAACGTGACCTCGACGACTGGACCGACCGCGAGATCTTCTCCTCGCGCGGTCACATGGAGGTCGAGTCGCAGTCCGGCGACGGTCTTGCGCTGGTCGCCCGCTACCGCAACGACGCCTGGGGGGAGATGCGGACGGCCTGGAAGTTCAAGATCGAGGGCGGGAAGGTGGGCCGCTTCGAGACGGGCCAGGCCTGAGGGTCCCGCGGGGTTTGTTCCCCCACCCCGCCCCTTCCCGAAACTGGAGCTGCGCCCCAGACCCCAAGGGGGGAGGGGGAGGCGGGGGCTGACGCCCCCACACCCCGGTGCGCCTGCTTCGCGGGGCAGACGCCTCGTCCCCCAAGGGGAAGGGGAACGTGCGGGCTGGCGCCCCCCGCACCCCCGAAGCGCCCGCTTCGCGGCGCCTGCGTTTGCGGGACGCGAGGCCCCGCCTCGCGGCGCGGGGGGGGACCGACAAGCGTCGCCTCACAAGGGGGCCGTGGAGCGGGTGGAGTCGGGACGTAGAGCGTGATGTGGGGCGCGGGGACGCCCGCGCCCCACGGCAGACCGGAAACGCGCCGTAAATCATGCAGTCCCGGCTCTACCCCGGAGCGGACCCGCTGCCCCGCGGCGCCGGGCAGCCCAGGACGCCGCACCGCCCGCCGCACCGGGCAACCCGCACCCGGACCAGGTCTCAACCCCGCCCGATGTACGGCATCGTCGTCGCCATCACCGTGGCGAACTGGACGTTCGCCTCCAGCGGCAGTTCCGCCATGTGCCTCACCGTCCTCGCCACATCCCCCACGTCCATCACCGGCTCCACCGCCACCTCCCCGTTCGCCTGCAGAATCCCCGCCCGCATCCGCTGCGTCATCTCCGTCGCCGCGTTCCCGATGTCGATCTGGCCGCACGCGATTGAGTACGCCCTCCCGTCCAGCGAAAGCGACTTCGTCAGGCCCGTCATCGCGTGCTTCGTCGACGTGTACGGCGCCGAGTACGGGCGCGGCACATGCGCCGAGATCGAGCCGTTGTTGATGATCCGGCCGCCCTGCGGTGACTGGTCCTTCATCATGCGAAACGCCGCCTGCGCGCACAGGAACGCGCCGGTCAGGTTGACGTCCACCACCGCGCGCCAGTCCTCGTAGGAGATGTCCTCGAAGGGGACCCGTGGGCCGGACGTGCCTGCGTTGTTGAACAGCAGGCCAACACGGCCGTGGCGTTCGTGCGCAGTCGCAAACAGCGTGGTGACATCCGCCGGTGACGTCACATCAGTGGGGACACACAGGACATCCCCGCCCGCCAGCGAGGCCGTTTCCTCCAAGGACTCCGCCCGCCGGCCCGCCAGGACCACCGACCAGCCCGCCTCCGCCAGAGCCAGCGCGACGCTCCGGCCGATGCCCGAGCCCGCTCCCGTCACCACCGCAATCTTCGCAACAGCGTTCATGCACGCGCAGCGTAGTCGCGTACCTGTACGTGGAACTCATCCGACCGACATGCGGATGTTGTGTACTCGACAACACGGCGTCGTCGGCCCCTACTCCAATGCGAAAGGACAACACACGTCAGGGGAGGGGCACATGACACCCGCACCGCACGCTCCCGAGTTCCGGGCCGCCGCCCGGCACATCGGCCGTCGCAGGTTTCTCACCGTCACCGGTGCTGCCGCCGCACTCGCGTTCGCCGTCAATCTGCCCGGCACGGCCCACGCCGCCGAACTCGACGCAAAGAAGATCACCGAGGATCCCTTCACCCTCGGCGTCGCCTCCGGAGACCCGCAGCCCGGTTCCGTACTGCTGTGGACACGGCTCGCGACCCGTCCGTACGAGCCCGACAGCGGCCTGCCCCGCGCCAGGATCCCGCTGCGCTGGGAGCTCGCCCACGACTCCCGCTTCACCCGTGTCGCCCGGCGCGGATCCGTCACCGCCCACCCGGAGTTCCACCACAGCGTCCATGTCGCGGTCTCCGGCCTCGACGACGACCGCCCGTACTACTACCGCTTCCGCGGGGGGAGCTGGATCAGCCCGACCGGCCGCACCCGCACCGCGCCCGCCCGGTCCGCGCGGATCGGTGATCTGAAGCTCGCCGCCGTCTCCTGCCAGGCGTACCACGACGGCTACTTCACCGCGTACAAGCACCTCGCCGAACAGGAACTCGACGTCGTCTTCCACCTCGGCGACTACCTCTACGAGTACGCCGTCAACGCCGTCGGCGGCGCCCGCAACTACACCGACCGCCGCCTGCCGGCCCACTTCAACCGGGAGACCGTCACCCTGGAGGACTACCGGCTGCGCTACGGCCTCTACAAGTCGGACCCCGACCTCAAGGCCGCGCACGCCGCCCACCCCTTCGTCGTCACCTGGGACGACCACGAGACCGAGAACAACTACGCGGGCGACATTCCCGAGGACGGCGCCCCGCCGGAGGAGTTCCTGCTGCGCAGGGCCGCCGCCTATCGCGCGTACTGGGAGAACCAGCCGCTGCGCAGGCCCCAGCAGCCCGAGGGCCCCGACATGCGGCTGTACCGCAGGCTGCACTTCGGGCGGCTCGCGCAGTTCGACATCCTCGACACCCGCCAGTACCGCTCGGACCAGGCGTACGGCGACGGCTGGCAGGTCCCGGGCCCGGAGTCCGAGAACCCGGCGCGCACGCTCACCGGCGCCGCCCAGGAACGCTGGCTGCTCGACGGCTGGAAGAGCTCCCGCGCCCTCTGGAACGTCGTCCCGCAGCAGGTCACCTTCGCGCAGCGGCGCAATGTCCCCACCGGCACCTTCAAGTTGAGCATGGACGCCTGGGACGGCTACCCAGCGTCCCGCGACCGGGTCCTCGCGGGAGCGGAGGCGGCCGGTATCGAGAACCTGATGGTCCTCACCGGTGACGTTCACGTCGGCTACGGCTTCGACCTGAAGAAGGACTTCGACGACCCCGGGTCCCGCACCGTCGGGACCGAGCTCGTCGCCACCTCCATCAGCAGCGGAAAGGACGGCGCCGACAAGCCCGGCAACTGGGACAACCTCACCCAGGCCAATCCGCACATGAAGTTCTACAACGGCCGGCGAGGCTATGTGACCGTCACGCTCGGCGAGCAGCAGGCGCGCGCCGACTTCAGGACGGTCGGCGCGGTCACCACGCCGGGCGCGCCGATCACCACGGCCGCGTCCTTCGTGACGGAGGCGGGCGACCCGGGCCTCAAGCCCGTATAGCCCGGGGCGTCTCGAAAGGGTCTCGACCACTGCGGCGGAGCTGAGAGCATAGGGAAGGATTCAACGACATGGAGATGTGATGCCGAAGCCGGACAGCGGCCAGGAAAGTACAGAAGGACACATACCGGCCGCCGCCCCGGCTTCCGCATCCGCCACGGGACCCGCATCCGTCACGGCAGCGCGCCGCGTCGGTCTTCTGGTCACGCTCGTCCTCGGCGGTCTCACCGCACTGCCGCCGCTCTCCATGGACATGTACCTCCCGGCGCTTCCCGCGGTCACCCGCTCGCTCGGCGCACCCGCCGCCACCGTCCAGCTCACGCTGACCGCGTGCCTCGCGGGCATGGCACTCGGGCAGCTCGTCGTCGGCCCCATGAGCGACAAGTGGGGCCGACGCCGCCCGCTGCTCGTCGGCATGATCGTGTACGTCGCGGCCACCGCGATCTGCGCGCTCGCCCCCACCGTCGACATGCTGATCGGCTTCCGGCTGCTGCAAGGACTCGCGGGCGCCGCGGGCATCGTCATCGCCCGCGCCGTGGTCCGGGATCTGTACGACGGCGTGGAGATGGCGCGCTTCTTCTCCACCCTGATGCTGATCTCCGGCGTCGCCCCGATCATCGCGCCGCTGATCGGCGGCCAGGTGCTGCGGATCACCGACTGGCGCGGCATCTTCGTCGTCCTGACCGGCGTGGGCGTCCTGCTCACGCTGGTGGTGGCGAAGTGGCTGCACGAGACCCTGCCGCATCACAGGCGGCACGGCGGCGGCGTCGGCCAGGCCCTGCGCACCATGCGCGGGCTGCTCGCCGACCGGGTGTTCACCGGCTACACGCTCACCGGCGGGCTCGCCTTCGCCACGCTGTTCGCGTACATCTCCGCCTCGCCGTTCGTGGTCCAGGAGATCTACGGCGCGTCCCCGCAGACCTTCAGCCTGCTCTTCGGCGTCAACTCCATCGGCCTGATCACACTCGGCCAGATCAACGGCAAGGTGCTCGTGGGCCGGGTCAGCCTGGACAAGGCGCTGGGCCTCGGCCTGGGCGTGGTCATGCTCGCGGCCACCGCGCTGCTGCTGATGACCTCAGGGGTCTTCGGCAGGGTCGGCCTGCTGCCCGTCGCGGTGGGCCTGTTCGTCCTGATGTCCGCGATGGGCCTCGTGATGCCCAACACCAACGCCCTGGCCCTGCTGCGCACCCCGCACGCCGCGGGCTCGGCGTCCGCGCTGATCGGCACGTCCGCGTTCCTCATCGGGTCGATCGCCTCACCGCTGGTCGGGATCGCGGGCGAGCAGACGGCCGTTCCGATGGCGTTGGTCCAACTGACCTGCGCGCTGGGCGCGCTGGGCTGCTTCCTGGGGCTGTGCCGCCCCTGGCAGCGCCGAGCCGAAGCAGTCTGACCGCCGAAGCTGTCCCACTCGTACCCCGGGCTCACTTCTCGCGGCGCGGGTACCCGATCAGATGCAGCCGGTCCTTCGCGTCCGTCCAGCTGAAGATCCCGACGCCCGCGGCCTCCGCGGCGGGCAGCCGGACATCGGGGGACAGCGCCCGGGGCGCGGCGGTGGCCAGATCGAGCTCGATCGGATTCCCGCCGCCGGCCAGCGCGTCCGCCGCGCTGAGCGCGCTGGTCGCTCCGTACGCCGTGCCCGAGTCCGTCACCGACGTGAGCGTCAGCGGCTTGGAGCCGTCCGACTCCTCGAAGCAGTGCGCCGTACGCCGCTCCAGATCGAAGGCCAGATTCCCGGCGACCAGATAGCCGCCGCCCGGCGCGGGCACGGCCTGCGGATACTCGCCCGGTTCGATCGCGGGCTTGTGGCACCGCGCCTGGACCAGCGGCTTCCCGGTCGCCGCGTCGTGCACCGCCCAGACGTCGTACGCCCCTGAGTCCCTGCCGCCCTTCGCGGGCTGCCACTTGGCCAGTACGTAGCCGGGGACGATCGAGGTCGGCACGCCGGAGGCCGGGTCGCTACCGGCCGGGGCCACATCGCGGCTGGAGAAACCGCCGCGCACCCAGAACCCCGGATCCCCGCTCAGCAGCAGGCCCTTCGCGGTCAGCGCGCGGACCTCGGTGAGCCGGCGGCAGCCCGTACAGCCCTTGGGGTGGCCGAGCGCGCTCTCCGGCACCCGGGACACCTCGCCCGAGACCGGATCGACCACCGCGGTCCGGGTGCGGCCGTCGCTGATCAGGATGCCGGGGCCGGTGCCCGAGACGGTCGGCGCGGCGGGCCAGGGGACCTCGATCCGCTGCCGGGCACCGTCGGCCACGTCGTACACATCGAGCGCGACAAAGGTGTCCGCCGGCGTCAGCGCGTCCTCGCCCGCCTTGCCGAAGGACCAGGTCACGAAGTACTCGCGGCCGTCCTTGGCGACGGACAGCAGTCGCGGGAACTGCTCGTCCGAAGCGGGCGGATGCCAGGGCAGCCCCGTCCACCCGGGCCTGCCCGTGGCGGCATCGAGGGTGCGCAGCCGGAAGCTGTCGTCCTGGACCCGCTCCAGATAGCCGACGCGGCCGCTGTCCTGTGCGATCGCGTACTCGGGCGAGGCGTTGGTGATCTCCCAGCCCTGCCGGGTGTCGTAAGCGGAGGGAACGGTGAGCCGGGTCAGTGGCGCCGCGCTGTGCCGGACCGGCTTGCGGGGCTTGTCGCCGCCGGCGTCGCCCTCGCCTGTGCCGCACATACTCAGCAGGAGCAGCAGGGCCAGTACGCTCACCCCGGCCACCAGGGCCAGGCGCACGACCCGCTGTCTCATGGTCCCCCCGTGAGCGGTGCAGCACGTTCCGTGTGCGGCGACGGCCGTCAGCGTAGCAACTGCCGCCGGGCTCCCAGGAGTTCGATTCTGTCCCCGTATCGTCCCGGTTCCGTGCCGCTCGGGCCGCGGGGCCCGGATCCCCCGCGCGCGTGTAAGCGGTGCCGGGGAAGCCCGGGTGGCGTCGCGTGCCGATGGCTGTCGCCTGGCCGCGTTGTCGTCAGTCGTCGACGCTCCGCGTGGACTCTCCCCCTGCCTTCGGCGGGGGGACCCCCATCCTGCGCCTGCCAGACTCGGCCGACCCTCCCCCGTAGCCCTTCGGGCACGGGAGGTACCCCCACCTTCTCCCACCCGGGCTTCCCCGGCACCGCTTAGAATTTCCCGGTGAACGCCACACTCCCCACCGCGGAAGCCCTGCGCACCGCCCTGGCCGTGCTTCTGGACGGGCTGCCGCCGAAGCAGGCCGCGCAGGCCGTCGACCGGCTGATCGCCAACTACCGGGGGACCACCCCGACCGACGCCCCGGTGCTGCGAGACCGCTCGGACGTCGCCGCGTACGCCGCGTACCGGATGCCCGCGACCTTCGAGGCGGTACGGTCCGCGCTCGCCGCGCTGCGGGCGGCGGCCCCCGAGTGGACTCCGGCGACGCACACGGACATCGGCGGCGGGACGGGCGCCGCGAGCTGGGCGGTCGCCGAGGCGTGGGAGGAGGATGCCCCGCGCACCACGGTCCTGGACTGGGCCGAGCCCGCGCTGGCGCTGGGGCGTGAACTGGCCGTCGCCTCGGGGGTTCCCGCGCTGCGGGCCGCCGAGTGGCAGCGCTCGCGGATCAGCGCAGCGCTCCGTATAGAGAGCACTGATCTCGTCACGGTCTCGTACGTCCTCAAGGAGCTCACCGCGAAGGACCGCGACGCGGTCGTCACCGAGGCGGCCCGCGCCGCCCAGGCCGTGGTGATCGTCGAGCCCGGCACCCCCGACGGCTACGCCCGCGTCATCGAGGCCCGCGACCGCCTGATCGCCGCCGGCCTCACCGTCGCGGCGCCCTGCCCGCACAGCACCGCCTGCCCTATCGAGCCGGGCACGGACTGGTGCCACTTCGCGGCGAGGGTCAGCCGTTCCTCGCTGCACCGCCAGGTCAAGGGCGGCTCACTCCCGTACGAGGACGAGAAGTTCAGCTATGTCGCCGCGGTGCGCTTCCCGGCGAACCCGGCCGCATCCCGCGTCACCCGCAAACCCCAGATCCGCAAGGGCCTGGTGCTTCTCGACCTGTGCACGGACACGGAGGGGCTGCGCCGCGACACGGTGGCCAAGCGCCACGGCGCGCTGTACAAATCGGCGCGGGACGCGTCGTGGGGCGACCCCTGGCCGCCCCACGGCGAGTGAGCGTCAAGCATCACATCCGTAGCTCCTGGCCGCGCAGCTCCTGCGTACAGCACTTCACGCTGCCGCCGCCCTTCAGCAGCTCGCTCAGGTCCATGCCGATCGGCTCGAACCCCCGGTCCCGCAGTGGCTCGAACAGCCCCACCGCCGACTGGGGCAGCAGCACATGACGGCCGTCGCTCACGGCGTTCAGACCGAACTCCGCCGCGGCCTGCTCATCCGCGATCAGGGCGTCCGGGAAGAGCCGGGCCAGCGCCGAACGGCTGCCGGCCGAGAACGCGTCCGGGTAGTACATGACCTCGTCGCCCGCGTCGTCCAGGACGCACAGCGCCGTGTCCAGGTGGTAGTACCGCGGGTCCACCAGATCGAGCCCGATGACCGGCCTGCCGAAGAACTCCTGTGCCTCGGCGTGCGAGAGCGGGCTCGAACGGAAGCCCCGGCCCGCGAGCAGATAGGACGCGGTGACGGCGAAGTCGCCCTCGCCCTCGTTGATGTGCGCGGGCTCGTGGATCTCGGCGAAACCATTCGCCCGGAACCAGTCGAGATGCGCGCCGGCCTCGGGCTCGCGCTCTGCGTGCGCGAAGCGGGCACCGAGCACCCGCCCGTCGATCACGGTCGCACCGTTCGCGGCGTAGACCATGTCGGGCAGTTCCTCCTGCGGCTCCAGCAGCTCGACGGTGTGGCCGAGTGAGCGGTAGCGGTCGCGCAGGTCCTCCCACTGGGCGAGGGCGAGCGGCAGGTCGACCGGCTTCGCCGGATCCATCCATGGGTTGATGGAGTAGGTCACCTTGAAGTGCGCGGGTGGGCACATCAGGTAGCGCCGGGGTGTGGCGTCACGGGGCAATGAGGGCTCCTCGCGGTCGGGTGTGGCAACTGCCGCCCATGGTGAGGCCTGTAGGGCCCCTGCGATGTGCACCGATCGGGTGATTCATCGTCTTGTACGCGAGCTGCCGGTCGCCGTACGCCCGTGCTTCATTCCCTCCCGGCTCCCCTCCCGGAATATGCCGGAAGGGACCCCGGTCGGGGACCGTGGCCACCCGGGGAGCAGGATGGTGGGACCATGGCAGAGTCCGCGTAGGGCGAGCGTGAGGTGTGAGGGGATAGATGGGCGACGGTATCGGCCGCTTCCGCGGCACGGAGAACAGGCTGTCCAGGGAGAGCCGGCTGCCCCAGTGGCTGCGCCGCCGCCCCAAGAACACCGACACCGACGACTCCCGCCGCGCGCCCCTGCTGCTGGCCGCCGCCGAAGCGGGACTGCCGCTCGCGCCCGCCGCGCACCCCGTCTCCTACCGCTGTTCCTGTGAACGCATCGGCTGCCCCACACCGGGCAGGCATCCCGTCTCCTTCGCCTGGCAGACGCAGTCCACGACCGACCGCGGCCAGATCGAGCGCTGGGCGAAAGGCCAGCCGGAAGCGAACTTCATCACCGCGACCGGCATGGTCCACGACGTGCTCGACGTACCGCTGGAGGCGGGCCGCAGCGCCCTGGAACGCCTCCTCGACCTGAACATCGAGGTCGGCCCGGTCGCCGAGGACGGCGAGGACCGGATGCTGTTCTTCACCGCCACCCGCGGCACCCCCGAGGACGAGGACGAGTGGTGGCCCTGCGAACTGGACTGCCATCCCGAGACGATGGACGAGCACCCCGGGCTGCGCTGGCACTGCCGCGGCAGTTATGTGCTCGTACCGCCCGCGCGGCTGCCCGGTGGCCTTGAGATGAAGTGGGTACGAGGCCTCGAACATCCGCTGCCCGACCCACTGACGCTGCTGGAGACGCTGACGGACGCGTGCGCGAAGTACGCGGGCGAGAACGAGTCGGTGGACCAGTCCGCGGTGGCCTGGCCGCTCGGTCGCTAGGGCCTGTCGTTCGGATCTTGCCGGGTTCGCGTGCCCTGGCACGCACTCCCCCGTAGCCCTTCGGGCACGGGAGGTGCCCCCATGCTGCGTTGTCGTCAGTCGCCGACGCTCCGCGTCGGCTCTCCCCCTGCCTTCGGCGGGGGGACCCCCATCCTCCGCCTTGCGATCGCACGCACCAGACCCCGCTCACTGATCCGGCCTGATCCAAACGACAGGCCCTAGCTCGGCCGCCGGCTCGGTCGCGACGGACCAGGGCGGGGGCTACGAACCCTTCGCCGCCGTCAGGCCCGTCAGGCGTCCGAGCACATCGACCTCGCCGCCGCCCGCCGGAACCGTCACCGCCTGGCTGGAGATCCGCTCCTTGGTGAGCGTGGACTTCACCTCGCCCGTCAGCAGCGCCTTCACATCCGGGACGACCTGCAGCCGTACACCCTGCGCGGCGATCTGCCGCTCGTAGTTGCGTACGGTGAAGAAGACCAGCGCGCTGCCGTCCCGCGTGACGAACCCCAGGGGCCCGAAGTCGTCGGAGTCCAGCGCCTGGTCGATGTACAGCGTCCGTATCCCCGGCAGGTTCTCTTCCTTCTTGCGGGACGCGCGCCACTCCGAGGTGTGCGGCCCGTCCTTGAAGTGCTCCGGCTTCCCGTTCTGCATGTACGAGGAGTACTCCTCGCTCAGATCGCGGGGAGCGACCGCGAGCGCCGCGCTGTCCGGGGCGACCGGCTCGGCAAAGCCGTCCTCGTCGGTCTTCAGGGCCGGAATCGCGTTGGGCCGCAGGATCGTCAGATACGCCGCCTGCCAGATGTCGTCCGGGCTGTCGCGCAGAAAGACCAGCACCCAGCGGTTGTCCTGATTGCCCTGGTCCTGGTCGCGGTTGGAGTCGACGTCGGCGAGGAAGAAGCGCGGCCAGCCGGCCTTCTTCGGGATGGTGAACTTCGCGTCGGTCAGCTCCAGCGGCACATGCTGGGGGTTGCCGTCGGGATAGTTGACGCCGCGTGCCTTGAGACCGGCCTGGTTGATCGCGCCGAGCGCACCGGTGACATGGTCCGCGTCCAGAGCAGGGTCATAGGCCTTGTCGGCCTTGTTGTACGCGTCGGTGAAGTCCTTGAGTGCCTGCGCGGCCTCAGCCTTCGTCGCCGACGGTACGACTTCCCGCTCCCCGTGCACCGTCACGCATCCGCTCGCCGTCAGGGACAGCACTGTCGTCGCCGTCAGACCCGTCGCCGCCAGACGCAGCCTTCCCACCCGAATCGGCCTTCTCATCGGTTGCCTTCTGCTCCTTGACCCCCACTGACCGTCCGAACCCTACCGGGGCCAGGAACAGGCCGAGCGTCGGGATCAGATAGAGCACCCACACCGTGACCTGGAGGACGGTCGGGTCCGGCTGGAAGTTGAACACGCCCTTCAGCAGCGTGCCGTACCAACTGTCCGGCGGGATCGTCGCCGTGATGTTGAAGGCCTTGTCCGCCAGACCGCCGAGGAAGCGGGCCTCCTGCAGGTCGTGGACGCCGTACGCGAGGACACCGGCCGCCACGATCACCAGCATGCCGCCGGTCCAGGTGAAGAACTTGGCGAGATTGATCCGCAGCGCGCCCCGGTAGAAGAGCCAGCCCAGCACGACCGCGGTGGCGATGCCGAGCAGCACGCCGATCAGCGGCGCCTGCGTACCGTCCCCGTCGGTGGCAGCCCTGACCGACGCCCAGACGAACAGCGCCGTCTCCAGGCCCTCGCGGCCCACCGCGAGGAACGCGGTGGCGACCAGCGCGGCCGTGCCCATCTGCAGCGCGGCGTCCAGCTTGCCGTGCAGCTCGGCCTTCAGATGCCGCGCGGTGCGCCGCATCCAGAAGACCATCCAGGTCACCAGGCACACCGCGAGGATCGACAGCGAGCCGCCGAGCAGCTCCTGCGCCTCGAACGTCAGCTCCTGCGAGCCGTATTCGAGCGCGAAGCCGAAGCCGAGCGAGAGGGCGATCGCGACCCCGATGCCCATCCAGATCGGACGGAGCGCATCGCGGCGCCCCGTCTTCACCAGATACGCGATCAGGATGCAGACGACCAGGCTGGCCTCCAGGCCCTCGCGCAGGCCGATCAGATAGTTGCCGAACACGTCGGGTCCCTTCAGGTCAGGAGAACAGCGCCCGGCCCCACCAGTCGTCCTTGTCGCGGACGCCCGGCGGGACGGCGAACAGCGCCGAACCCACGTGCTGGATGTACTCGTTGAGGACGTCGCTCCCCGCGAGACTGCGCTGCACGGGGATGAAGCCCTTGTGGACGTCGCGCTGGTAGGCGAGGAAGAACAGCCCGGCGTCCAGGCGGCCCAGACCGTCCGTACCGTCGGTGAAGGAGTAGCCGCGGCGCAGGATCCTCGCGCCGCCGTTGCTGTCCGGGTGCGCGAGCCGCACATGCGCGGTCGGCAGCATCGCCTTCAGGAACGGCTCGTCGCGCTCCTTGGCCTTGCCGACCGGCGCGCCCTCGCCCTTGTCGCGGCCGAAGATGTCTTCCTGTTCCTTGAGCGGCGTACGGTCCCAGGTCTCGATGTTCATCCGGATCCGGCGCGCGACGAGATACGAGCCGCCCGTCAGCCAGCCCGAACCCTCCTTCTCGGAGACCCAGACGTGCTTGTCGAGGGCGGCCTTGTCCGTACCGGCGATGTTCCGGGTGCCGTCCTTGAAGCCCATCATGTTGCGCGGGGTCTGCGCCTCGGGCGTCGTCGACGAGGTCTTGCCGAAGCCCAGCTGCGACCAGCGGACCGCGACCTTGCCGAAGCCGATCCGGGCGAGGTTGCGGATCGCGTGCACGGCGACCTGCGGGTCGTCCGCGCAGGCCTGCACACAGATGTCGCCGTCGCTGCGCGCCGGGTCGAGATTGTCGCCGGGGAACGCGGGCAGCTCCGCCAGGGCCGCCGGGCGCTTGCCCTCCAGACCGAAGCGGCCCTTGGCGAACAGGGACGGGCCGAAGCCGATGGTGAGCGTGAGGCGGGACGGCTTGAGACCGAGGGCCTCGCCGGTGTCGTCCGGCGGCGCCTCGGCGAGGCCGCCGAACGCGCCCTCGCCGACCGCCTGTCCGGCCGTCATCCGCTCCGCCGCCCGGGTCCAGTCCTTGAGCATCTGGACCAGCTCGGCGCGGTCCTTCGTCTTCACGTCGAACGTCGCGAAGTGCAGCCGGTCCTGTACGGCGGTGGCGATACCCGCCTGGTGCGCGCCGTGGAAGGGCACGGCCGCGCCACTCTCGGCTGCGGGCTCGGTCGGCGTGTCCTGTCGGGTCAGGGCGACTGCGGCCCCGCCCGCCGCGGCGGCGCCGAGCGCGAGCCCCGCACCGCCCCAGCCGATCAGCGAACGACGGCTCGGGGCCTGGCTGTTGGTGGTCTCCTCGGACATTGTGTGGTCCCCCCTTACTTCACGACGGCGGCGGCGAGCTTGGACAGGGGCTCGGCCAGCGCGTTGACGCCGTCCGACAGTTCCTTGCGCTCCGCCTTGCCGACCTTGTCGTACGAGGTGAACTCGTACGAGGCCGGGCTCTTGCGGTACTTGTCGAGCAGCTTGTTCAGCGCGGCGAACTGCTTGTCCAGTTCGGCGACGAGCTTCGGGTCGTTCTTCGACGCGACCGGCTTGAGTAGCTCGTACGACTTCTGCGCACCCTCGACGTTCGCCTTGAAGTCCACCAGGTCGGTGTGGCTGTAGCGCTCCTCCTCACCGGTGACCTTGCCGGTGGCGACCTCGTCGAGCAGCTCCTTGGCGCCGTTGGCCATGGAGGTCGGCGAGATGTCCGCCTTGCCGACCCGCTTCTGCCAGGCGGTCAGGTCGGTGATGAGGGTGGTGGCGAGGGTCTTCTCCGCGGCGCCGATCTTCTTGTCCTGCCACAGCGCCTTCTCCAGCGTGTGCCAGCCGGTCCACTTCTGGCCCTTCTCCAGGCCGTCCTCGCGGAGGTCCACCTTCGGGTCGATGTCACCGAAGGACTCGGCGACGGGCTCGGTGCGCTCCCAGCCGATACGGGAGTCGGCGTACGCCTTCTTCGCGGCCTCGATGTCGCCCGCCTGCACGGCGGCCGTGAAGATCTTGACCTTGGGCAGGGTCTCGTCGGCCTGGGCCTGCACGTAGGTGCGGTAATCGGCGACGGCCTTGTCCATCTCGGGGCTGCGCTTGGCGGCCTTGCCGCCGGTGACGGTGACCTTCTGGCGGATTCCGTCGCCCTTCATGCCGGGCTTGCAGGCGATCTCGTAGTCGCCCGCCTTCACCTCGGCGGTGAGCTTCTGCTTGGTGCCGGGGCCGATGTTCTCGCGCTCGGAGACGATGCGGTCGTCGGGGAAGAGGAGATAGACCTCGGTGACCTTGCTGCCCTTGTTCTCGATGGCCAGCTCGACATGGCCGGCCGGGAACTCCTTCTTCGACACCTCGCAGGAGTCGTCCTTCGCCGTGACGGAGACGGCACCGTCGGAAGCCTTGGCGTCGCTCTTCTCGGAGCATCCCGTGACGGCGGTCAGAGCAGCCACGGTCGCGGCGGCGGTGACGACGGACAGACGGACGGGTCGCATACGGGCTCCACAGAGGACGAGTACCGGGGTACGAGGGTGAGGCGGACCTAACTTAACCGAGGCTTACCTCACCGATACCCACCCGTCCAGTGATGTAGCTCTCACATGAGGGGTACGGACACGGCACCGTCACGACAAGGTCAAGCGAATGTCACATCCCCCTCCTCGGGACGACCAGCGGCGCACCGGTCCGCGGATGCGGCAGCACCTCGACCGGCTGCCGGTAGACCCGGCTCAGCATCTCGTCGTCCAGAACCGTCGCGGGAGGACCCTCGGCCGCGATCCGTCCGGCGTGCAGCACGGCGACCCGGTGCGCGTACGCGGCGGCGAGCCCGAGATCGTGCAGCACCACGACGACCGCGTCCCCGGCCGCGGCGCGCTCCCGGCAGACGCGGAGCACCAGCTCCTGGTGGCGCAGATCGAGCGCCGCGGTCGGCTCGTCGAGCAGCAACAGGGGGGCCCGCTGGGCGAGTACGCGGGCGAGGGCGACGCGGGCGCGCTCGCCGCCGGACAGCGCGGAGAAGGGCCGCGCCGCGAACCCCGCCACCTCGGTGGCGGCCATCGCCTCGGCGACGGCCGCGTCGTCCTGCTCCTCCAGGACGGTACCGGCCCAGGGCGCGCGTCCCATCCGTACGACGTCCTCCACCGGGAAGGGGAACGACAGGGTGGCCGACTGGGGCAACACGGCGCGGCGCAGGGCGAGTTCCGGCGCCGACAGCTCTGCGGCCGGGCGGCCCGCGATCCGCAGCTCACCCCGCGCCGGGGGCAGATCGGCGGCGAGGGCGGCGAGCATCGTCGACTTCCCTGCGCCGTTGGGCCCAACCAGCGCGAGCACCTCGCCGGGGTGGGCGGCGAGGTCGACACCGCCGAGCACCTCGCGCTGCCCGAGCCGCACATGGAGGCCGCGCGCCTCGACGAGCGGGATGCCCGGGGTGGGGGGAGCGGGCAGTTCGCGCCCGTGTGCGGCGAAGAGACGCTTCAGGGCCCTCATGCCCAACCCCCTTGCTTACGACGGGTCCTGCGCAGCAGCAGGAAGAAGAACGGGCTGCCGAACAGCGCGGTGAGCACCCCGAGCGGAAGCTCCGCGGGCTCGGCGACGGTCCGCGCGGCGAGGTCGCCCGCGACCAGCATCAGCGCACCGCCGAGCGCGCTGCCCGGAATGAGATAACGGTGACCGGAGCCGTGCGCCATCCGCAGCAGATGCGGCACGAGCAGGCCGACGAAGGTGATGATCCCCGCCACGGCGACGGCGGCGGCGGTGAGCAGCGCGACGACCAGCACGAGGGTGATACGGAGCCGCTCGACATCGACACCGAGGTGCCGGGCGGGCCGTTCGCCGAGGGCGAGCAGGTCCAGTTTGCGTGCGTAGAAAGGCGCGACGGCGAGCCCGGCGACCGCGCACGGCAGTACGGCGAGCACCCTCGGCCAGGTCGACTGCGAGAGCGAGCCGAGCTGCCAGAAGGTGATCTGGGTGATCTGGGCGTTGTCCGCGAAGAAGATGAAGATCCCGATCAGGGCGCCGGCGAAGGCGTTCACGGCGATGCCGGTGAGGATGAGCGTGACGACCTCGGTCTTGCCGCCCGAACGGGACAGGGAGTACACGACAAGGACGGTCACCAGCCCGGCGACGAACGCGCAGGCGGTCACGGTCCAGTTCCCGAGAAAACTCAGCCCGAGCGCAACGGCCCCGACGGCGCCGACGGCCGCGCCGGAGGCGATCCCGATGATGGCGGGCTCGGCGAGGGGATTGCCGAAGACGCCCTGCATCAGGGCCCCGGCACACCCGAGGGAGGCCCCGACGAGCAGGGCGAGCACGACGCGCGGCAGCCGGACATTCCACAGGACGCTCTCGCCGACACGATCGAGGGCGTGCCCGCCGAGCCCGATGCGGTGCTGGAGGGAGGAGACGACGTCGCTGAGGGGGATGTCGTAGGCGCCGAGCCCGGCGGAGAGGAGGGAGAGGACGAGGAGGGAGAGTACGAGGGACCCGGTGAGCAGGTACGTCCTCCGCGGGACGGGCTCCACCGGAGCACCCGCTGGCGACTGAGGTGGGGGTTCCGGATTCGCCCGCTGCGGTTCGCCCGCGAAACCGTCAGCCGGACAGCAACCACCAACGCCCCCTGGCCCACACGCACCACGAACCCGGTGACTTGCCCCGTCGGCGTTTGAGGAGCGGGGGTTCGGGGGCGGAGCCCCCGGCTCGGGAAGGGGCGGGGTGGGGAACAGGCCCGCCGCAGGCGCGGACGCCGACGCGACGTCGGCCCCGGCCTGGGAAGTCCCGTTCACCACAGGCACATTGGGCTCCGGGTTGCCCGGCGGGGCGGGAGCGCCCGGCGCGGGCGCGTCCGCCTGAGCCGTCGTACCGGTACGGGAAGTAGCGTTCGGCGCGGGCGAACTGGGCTCCGGGCTACCCGGCTCGGGTCGGCCCGGCATCGCATCGCCCGCCACCGCACCGCCCGGCTCGGAGGCCGGAGGCCCAGGCACCGCCCGGGCCTCCTCCGCAGACGTGGACGACATCCTCAGCTTCCGTTCGCGTAAAGCTGGTCGACCAGCGTCCGAAGCACCTGATCCGTCCGCGGCCCGTAGTTCAGGATCACCCCGTCGTCGACCGAGACGACCCTGCGGTCCATGCCCGCCGGGGTCTGCGCCACGCCCGGAATCTTGAGCAGCCCGTCCACGCCGCCCACCGACTCCAGCCCGTCCGTCATCACCAGAAGCGCCTCGGGCGCGGCCTTGGCCAGCGCCTCGCTGGTGATCGGCGTGAAGTCCTTCGTCAGGCCGGACTCCTTGCCCGCGTCCACCGCGCCCGCAGCCTCCAGCAGCGACGTCGCTCCCGATTCACCGCCGCCGATCAGGTAGACCGACGCCGAGCCCCGCAGGTACAGGAACGCGACCCGCGGCTTCTTGCCTTCCTTCGGCTGCGGAATCTTCTTCTGAACCGCGTCGATGCGGGTCTGTGTGCGCGTCTTCAGCTCGTCGCCCGCCGACTTGACGCCCAGCGCCGCCGCGACCGCGTCGATCCGCGGCCCCACGTCGGCCAGGCTCTTGCCCGGCTTGACCAGCACGACCGGGACGCCCGCGTCGCGTATCTGGCCGATGGCCTCGGCCGGGCCGGTCAGGGTCTCGGCGAGGACGACGGTCGGCTTCAGCGAGAGCACGCTCTCCGCCGAGACGTTGTGAGTGCGTGTCACCACGGGGAGTTTCTTGGCCTGTTCGAAGGACGTCGCGTTGTCGCGGGCGACGACCTGCTTTCCGAAGCCGAGGGTGAAGACGGTCTCGCTCAGCGCCGGTGTCAGCGGCACGATCCGCGCGGTCGATGCGACAGTGACCTTTTTCCCGTCCGCCGACGTCACGGTGACCGGCACCTGTGGCTTCGGTGCCGCGGCCAGTGGCTCGACCCGGTCGGGCGCGGCGGCGGCCCCGGCCGGCTTCCCCTTCGTGGCCGGTCCGGCGTCGTCCGTACTGCCGCATCCACCGGCCGTCAGGGCGAGGGCTAGCACGGCAATCACCGCACCCGCAAGGCGAGTTGTGCGCACCGATGCACCTTCCTCTTGTTCGTTGTCTAATAGCGGTCGGGCGCAGTCTGCCATGGGGTGCCGTGCTGTCCAGTTGGCCTTCGCGTGAAGAGAGGTCTTTCGGCCCGAGTCGGCGTCAGTTTAGGTTAGCCTTACCTCATTAACCAGGCCGTCGATCGCCGTTTCGCGCAATCCGCCGTCACTGGCTTGAAGTGACTTGCTTCAATGTCGGGGTGAACCAACGCGACGTGCTCGACGTACTTCAGGTCTTCTGCGGCGCGGACGGCCGCCACGGCAACACCCTCGGCGTCGTCCGCGACCCCCGCGCCTTTCCCGACCGGGCGTCGCGGCAGGCCCTCGCCGCCGAGCTGGGCTTCAGTGAGACCGTGTTCGTCGACGACCCCGAGCGCGGCGTCGTCGACATCTACACCCCCGGCCTCCGGCTCCCCTTCGCCGGGCATCCCCTCGTCGGCGCCGCCTGGCTGCTCGATCTGGAGGTGGTGAACCCACCCGCGGGCGAGGTGTGGGTCTGCCAGGACGGTGAGTTCACCTGGATCACGGCGCGCGCCGAGTGGGCGCCGCCCCGCACGCTCCGGCAGTACGCCTCGGCCGCCGAGGTCGAGGCGCTGGAGGTGCCGCCGACGGGCGAGTGGGTCTACGCGTGGGCGTGGGAGGACGAGGCCGCCGGCCGGGTCCGGGCGCGGGCCTTTCCCGGGCGGGGCGACGGAATCGACGAGGACGAGGCGACCGGCGCCGCCGCGCTGCTGCTCACCGACCGGCTGGGGCGGGCGCTGAACATCACGCAGGGCCGGGGTTCGCAGATCCTCACCGCCCCCGGCCCCGACGGCACGATCGAGATCGGTGGCCGCGTGCGCCTCGCGGCACCCGTTCCCGCTATGCGCTGAGCGGGAACTCTGCTCCGAGTTCCCGGAACACCGCGCCGTTGTAGTCGAACGCCCGCTTGCACTCGTCGACGATCCGCTGCTTCTCCAGATCGTCCGCGTTCACCGCGTCCAGCAGGTCGCGGTAACCCCGCTTGAACGCCGCCGGGTTGGGGATCTGCTCGAAGACGTAGAACCGCACCCCGTCGCCCTTGCGTGCGAAGCCCCAGGTCCTCTCCGCCTTGTCGCGGATGATCTGGCCGCCGGAGAGATCGCCGAGGTAGCGGGTGTAGTGGTGCGCGACATAACCGGCGGGCCAGTCGCGCGCACACTGCGCGACCCGCTCGGCGTACGCGACGGTGGCGGGCAGCGGTGCGAGCTCCTCGCGCCAGTCCGCGCCCCGCAGATGCGCGAGATCGCGCTCCAGCTCGGCCGTGCGCATCAGCTCCGGCCGGATGAAGGGCCCCGCGACCGGATCGTCCCTGAGTGACTCGGCGCCGTCCTCCAGCGCCCGGTACACGAACCACAGCTGCTCCGTGTAGCGCGCGTACGCCCTCACGCCCAGTCGGCCGCCGAGCAGGTCGCTCATGAAGGTCGAGGTCTCCGCCTCGGTGTGCTGTTCGTGCGAGGCAACACGGATGAGCGTCGAGAAGGGCGTACCGGACGTGGTCGTGGCGTCCAAGGCGGGCCTCCAGGGACCGATGGTGACGGGAAAGGAAGCGATGGCGGCGCTGGCGCTTGCCGCGACCGGTCTTCCTGCTTAGGCTTACCTAAGTCGATGTGTTCCCGACGTCCTGTCGGTAAAAACCCTACTCCTCGAAGCGATCACGGCATGGTGAGAATTTCGGCCCCGTTTTCGGTCACCACCAGCGTGTGCTCGAACTGCGCCGTCCGCTTCCGGTCCTTGGTCACCACGGTCCAGCCGTCGTCCCACATGTCGTACTCGTGCGTGCCCAGCGTGAGCATCGGCTCGATGGTGAAGGTCATGCCCGGCTGGATGACGGTGGTCGCGTGCGCGGCGTCGTAGTGCGGGATGATCAGCCCGGAGTGGAACGACGAGTTGATCCCGTGACCGGTGAAGTCGCGGACCACGCCGTAGCCGAAGCGCTTGGCGTACGACTCGATGACCCGGCCGATGACATTGACCTGGCGACCGGGCTTGACCGCCTTGATGGCGCGATTGAGGGACTCCCGGGTCCGCTCGACGAGCAGGCGCGACTCCTCGTCGACGTCGCCGCAGAGGTAGGTGGCGTTGTTGTCGCCGTGCACACCGTTGATGTACGCGGTGACGTCGAGGTTCACGATGTCGCCGTCGCGCAGGACGGTCGAGTCCGGAATCCCGTGACAGATGACCTCGTTGATCGAGGAGCACAGGGACTTGGGGAAGCCGCGGTAGCCGAGCGTGGAGGGGTACGCGCCGTGGTCGCACATGAACTCGTGCGCGACCCGGTCCAGTTCGTCCGTGGTCACGCCGGGCGAGATGTGCTTGGCGGCCTCCTCCATCGCCTGCGCCGCGATACGACCGGCGATGCGCATGCGCTCGACGGTGTCGGAGTCCTGGACCTCCGGCCCGGTGTACGGCGTCGGCGCGGGCTTCCCGACGTACTCGGGGCGCCGGATGCTTCCGGGGACGGATCGGATGGGAGAGAGCTCCCCTGGTACTAGCAGCGACTGGCCAGACATGCCGCGAGTCTAACGAGGGGGTCCCTCCCGTGCCCGAAGGGCTACGGGGGAACGTGTGGGGCAGCATGGCGGGAGAGGAAGGAGCCCACGATGGCCCTGTTCAAGAAGCGCACGGTCGGAAAACCGGGCGAGTGGTACTACTGCCTGGAGCACAAGAAGGTCGAAGAGGGCCCGGAGTGCCCGGCGAAGGACCGCTTCGGCCCGTACGCGACGCGCGGGGAGGCGGAGCAGGCGATGGAGACGGCGCGGGAGCGGAATCTGGAGTGGGAGACGGATCCGCGGTGGCATGACGGGGCGGGCAGGGGCGAGGACGACTCGGCGTAGGTGTGGTGGGGGCCCGCGGTGCGGGCGCGGGTGCGGGTGCCGCTGCGCGGGGCTTCACCCCACCCCGCCCCTTCCCGTAACCGGGGGCGCTGCCCCCGGACCCCCGCGCCTCAAACGCCGGCGAGGCTGAAATGTGCGGCAGGGCCGCACATTCCAGCCCGTCCGGCGATTGAGGACACGCGCGAAGCGCGTACGGGGTCTGGGGCGGAGCCCCAGTTCGGGAAGGGGCGGGGTGGGGAACAGGCCCGCCGCAGGCGGTCAGACCCGCGCCGCCTCCTCCCGCTGCGCACGCCTGCGCGCCGCGTCCTCGTCCGTGTCCGCGTCGTACCTCAGCAGCCCCGGCAGCGCCCCCGCCAGCAGTCCCACCGAGGCCACGCACGCCACGCCCCCGCTCCAGATCGCCGCGCGCGTCCCCGTCCAGCCCGCCATCGCGCCCGCGCGGACCTGGCCCAGTTGGGGGCCGACGCTGTACGAGAGCACCTCTATGCCTGCCAGCCGGCCGCGCAGCTCCTCCGGGATCGTCTGGTTCCAGATCGTCGAGCGGCCCAGGCCGCTCAGCATGTCGCCGGCGCCCGCGAAGGTGAGGCACAGCAGCACGAGCCAGACGTTCGAGAACCAGCCCGCCGCCGCGATCGCCAGGCCCCAGCCCGCCGCGCCGAAGACCACGAGGAGGCCGTGCCGTCGCACCCGGGACGTCCAGCCGCTGGTCAGGCTGAGCACCACCGAGCCGACCGAGCCCGCCGCGTACATCAGGCCGAGCGCCCACTGCGCGTCCAGGTCGTCCGCGAGGAACGGGAAGATCGTGTTGGGGAAGGCGAAGAACATCGCGGCCAGGTCGATCGCGTATGTCCCGAGCAGCACCGGACGCGACCATGCGTAGCGCGCCCCCTCGGCGATCCCCCGCAGCGACGGCTTGTCCGCGCCGTGCGCGGGCGGCGCCGCGGCCAGGCGCAGACAGAGCAGTACGGACGCGACGAAGCCGAGGACCGTGATCGCGTACGCCGGTGCATGACCGGCGTACGCCACGACCAGACCCGCCAGCGCGGGACCCGCGATCGCGCCGAGCTGCCAGCGCAGGGCACTGAGCGCGGCCGCCGCCGTCAGCTGGTCGTGGGGGACGATGCGGGCCATCAGCGAGTCCAGCGCCGGGCGTTGCAGACCGGCGAGCGCGGAGACGCCTGCTGCGACCAGGTACAGCGGCCAGAGCATCGGGTCGGGCAGCAGCGCGTTCACCAGCAGGATCACGGCCAGCAGGCCCAGGCCCGCCTCGGAGCCGAGGATCAGTTTGCGGCGGTCGGCCGCATCCGCCAGCGCCCCTCCGTACAGGCCGAAGACCACCAGCGGGACCAGCTCCACCGCGCCCATCGCACCGACCGCGAGCGGTGAGTCCGTGAGCTCCTTGATCTGGAGGGGCAGGGCGATCATCGCCATGAAGCTGCCGAAGTACGTGACGAGGCCCTGGATCCACAGCAGCCGGAAGTCGCGGGAGGACCGCCACGGCGACAGGTCGGGCAGTACGGAGGAGAGCTTGGAGGTCACGAGGGGTCATCGTCCGCGCCTCTCGTCGCCCCCGGCAACCGAATTACCAGCGCGCGGGCGGCGGCGACGTCAGCTGGTCGGCGAGCCGCGAGAGCCGGTCCCTGAGCCGTCGCCGCCCGCGCGCCGCGGGCACCACGTTCTCGCCCGCCGCCGCGCTGACCAGATGCTGCACCGTGTCGATGTCGACCTCGTCCACCCGGTCGCTCACCGTCAGCGCCTCGTGCGCCAGCCCGTGCACCTCCGCGTCCCCGCCGTCCAGTGCCAGCACCGTCGCCCCGGCCCGCCGTGCGTCGTGCACCCGTTCAAGAAGCCCCGCGTCCGGCCGCGTGGGTGCCACCACCAGCAGGGTCTCGCCGCGTCGCGCGGCCTGCAGCCTGCCGAGCCCGACGGCCAGTTGGGCGGGGTCCCCGGGCCGCACCCGGTGCCGTACGAGCGTCGGCGTCAGCTCCGGCTGTCCCGACCAGGCCGCCTCGTCCACGAGATGCGCGGCCAGATGCCACGGCTCGTACTCCTCGGTCCCGACCAGCAGCAGCCCGCCGCCCTGGGGCACCACCGACGAGCGCAGCGTCCCGGCGAAGCGCCGGGTCGCCGCCGGCCACTCCGTACCGGCCAGGACTTCCCGCAGGAGGGCTACGCGTACAGCATCCATGGCCCCGCATCGTGCACGACGGCCGTACCGGGCGGGCCGGTTTGCCACCGGCTCACCCGATCGGGTGCCGATACCAGGAAGTAAGGTCGGGCGCATGACTTCTCGTGACAGTGCAGGCACCGCGCCGAAGGCCCCGGCCCAGGATCCCTGGGACCTTCCCGACGTATCCGGTCTGATCGTCGGCGTTCTCGGCGGAACCGGCGACCAGGGCCGCGGGCTCGCCTATCGGCTGGCCAGGGCGGGCCAGAAGGTGATCATCGGGTCCCGCGCCGTGGAGCGCGCCGAGACCGCGGCCGCGGAGCTCGGCCTCGGTATCGAGGGCGCCGACAACGCCGAGTGCGCCCGGCGCAGCGATGTGGTGATCGTGGCCGTGCCGTGGGACGGGCACGCCAAGACCCTCGATGCGCTGCAGAAGGAGCTGGTGGGAAAGCTCGTCGTCGACTGCGTCAACCCGCTCGGCTTCGACAAGAAGGGCGCGTACGCACTCAAGCCGGAGGAGGGCAGCGCCGCCGAGCAGGCCGCAGCCCTGCTGCCGGACTCGCGGGTGACGGCCGCCTTCCACCATCTGTCCGCCGTACTGCTGCAGGACGAGTCGATCGAGGAGATCGACACCGATGTGATGGTGCTGGGCGAGGTACGCGCGGACACCGACATCGTGCAGGCGCTGGCGGGCCGCATCCCGGGCATGCGTGGAGTCTTCGCGGGCCGGTTGCGCAATGCCCACCAGGTCGAGTCGCTGGTCGCCAATCTGATCTCGGTGAACCGCCGCTACAAGGCGCACGCGGGGCTGCGCGTCACCGACGTGTAGGCGGTGACAGGGGCGGGCGCGGGCATGGGGGACACTGGACGGCGTATGCCATCAGTACCCGGACAGGAGCCGTACCCCATGCCCCGCCTCGCTCTGTACTCCCTCGCCGTCTGCATCCTCGCCGTCGCCGCAGCGGTGGTGTCCTTCGCGCAGGGCAGCTGGCTCGGGATCGTATGGGTACTGCTGGCCGGGCTCGCGTCGAACATGACCTGGTACTACCTGCGCAAGGGGCGCCTCACCGCTGGAGATTGAGCGAGAGGTCGGGCCAGAACTGGTAGAGGTCCCCTCCTGCCGCCGCCTCGTTCCCGGAGACGTTCAGCCCGTTCAGGATCGCGTCGACCACGTCGAAGAACACATGGTTGATCTCGGGGATCCAGAGCAGTCCGATGATGGCGAGCAGCCCGAACGGTGCGAAGGGCTCGATCTGGCGGCGGACCTTGTACGAGAGCCAGGGCTCGATGACGCCGTAGCCGTCCAGGCCAGGGACCGGCAAGAAGTTCAGGATGGCGGCCGTGACCTGGAGGAATGCCAGGAAGGCGAGCGCGAGGCGGAAGTCCGTAGGCACGCCGTCGAGCGCGTCCAGCCAGAACGGCGCGGTACAGACGACGGCGAACAGCACGTTCGTCAGGGGCCCGGCCGCGGAGATCAGGCTGTGCTTCCAGCGCCCCCTGATGCGGCCGCGCTCGATGAACACCGCGCCGCCGGGCAGGCCGATCCCGCCCAGGATCAGGAAGATGACGGGCAGCACGATCGACAGCACGGCGTGCGTGTACTTGAGCGGGTTGAGGGTGAGGTAGCCCTTCGCGCCGATGGTGATGTCACCGCTGTGCAGCGCCGTGCGGGCGTGCGCGTACTCGTGCAGACACAGCGAGACGATCCATGCCGACGTGACGAACAGGAACACGGCCACGCCGGGGCTCGCCGCGAAGTCCGTCCACACCGCCCACCCGGTGACCGCCATCACGGCGACGATCCCGAGGAACACCGGACTAATGCGCCGGTCGCTGTGGCGAGAGGTGGCGGTGGTCATGGGTGCGGCTCCTGAGGGCTGGGGGTCCCCCCACGCCCGCCAGGGCCTAGGGGGAGGGACGTGCGGATCGACCGTACCGGTGACGTGGGGAGAACGTCCCGGGGGTGCGCGGGGGTTCCTGCTGCGCGGGCCCGGTTCGGCACCGGGTGACAATGGGCGGGTGCACTATCGGGTACTCGGCACCACTCAGGCACTTCACGACGACGGCACCCCCGTCGCGCTCGGCGGTGCGCGGCTGCGCGCGCTGCTGACCGTGCTGGCCCTGCGGGCCGGGCGTACGGTCCCGGTCGGCGTACTCGTCGACGAGGTATGGGACGGCGATCCGCCCGCGGACGCGGTGGGCGCGGTCCAGGCCCTCGTCGGGCGGCTGCGGCGCGCGCTGGGGCACGCGGCGGTCGCCTCCGCGGACAGCGGCGGATACCGGCTGTGCGCAACGGGCGACGACGTGGACCTGCACCGGTTCGACCGGCTCGCGGGGGAGGGGGTGCGGGCGCTGGACGAGGGCGACGCGGTCAAGGCGGCGGCGCTGCTCGACGACGCGCTGGCGCTGTGGCAGGGGCCGGTGCTGGCCGACCTCCCGGACCGCACGTCCGAGACGGCACGCTGGGAGGCCCGCCGCCTGGACGCCCGCCGGGCCCGGCTCGCGGCGGCGCTCGCGCTCGGCCGCGCGCAGGAGGCGCTGCCGGAGCTCGCCGCGCTGTGCCAGGCGCACCCGCTGGACGAACGCCTCCAGGTGCTGCGCCTGCGGGCGCTGCGGGACGCGGGGCGGGCGGCGCAGGCGCTGGCGGCGTACGAGGAGGTACGGCGGCTGCTGGCGGACAGCCTGGGGGCGGACCCGGGTCATGAACTGCGGGCGCTGCACGGGGAGTTGCTGTCCAATTCAGCCCCGCCGGAGTTTGAGGCGCGGGAGGTTGGGGGTCTCCCCGGGCGGAGTCTGGGGGAGGGCGGGGTGAGGAAAGGCTCCGCGCAGGGGCCGTACGCCCCCGGCAACCTGCGCGCCCGCCTCACCTCCTTCGTCGGGCGCAACGCCGACATCGAGGCCATCCACGGCGACCTCGCCGCCGCCCGGCTCGTCACGCTTCTCGGGCCCGGCGGCGCCGGGAAGACCCGGTTGTCGCAGGAGGCCGCCGAGCGGGTCGCCGCGACCGGACAGAGTCCGTGGCCCGACGGGGTCTGGCTCGCCGAACTCGCGCCCGTGGACGACCCGGAGACCGTCCCGGAGGCCGTCCTCAACGCGCTCGGCGCGCGCGAGACCGTGCTGCGCGGCGCCGGTGCCGAGGAGTTGAGGGCCGCGGAGGGGCACAGCGACGACGCGGTGCTGCGGCTGACCGAGCACTGCGCGCGCCGCCGTATGCTCCTGCTCCTCGACAACTGCGAGCATGTCGTCGGCGCCGCCGCCGCCCTCGCCGAGCGGCTGCTCGAAAGCTGCCCGGGCGTCACGGTGCTGGCGACCAGCCGTGAACCGCTGGGTGTGCCGGGGGAGTTGGTGCGCCCGGTGGACCCGCTGCCCGACCCCATGGCGCTGCGCCTGCTCGCCGAGCGCGGCGCCGCGGCCAGGCCCGGCTTCCGTACCGAGGACGACCCGGAGGCCGCCGCCGAGATCTGTCACCGGCTCGACGGGCTGCCGCTCGCCATCGAACTCGCCGCGGCCCGCCTGCGGATGCTCACCCCGCGCCAGATCGCCGACCGGCTGGACGACCGTTTCCGCCTGCTGACCAGCGGCAGCCGCACCGTACTGCCGCGCCAGCAGACCCTGCGGGCCGTCGTTGACTGGTCCTGGGACCTCCTCGACGACTCCGAACGCGCCGTACTGCCGCGGCTGTCGGTCTTCGCGGGCGGCTGCGACCTCGCCGCCGCGGAGGCGGTCTGCGCGGAACCGGACGCGGACCTCGATGTCGCCGACGTCCTTGGATCCCTCATCGACAAGTCGCTCGTCGTCGCCGCACCCACCCCCGACGGCCAGATGCGCTACCGCCTGCTCGAAACCGTCGGAGAGTACGCCGCCGAACGCCTCGACCAGGCCGCCGAACGCACCGCCGTGGAGCGGCGGCACCTGGTCCACTACCGGGAGCTGGTACGCGCCACCGACCCCCTGCTGCGCGGCTCCGGCCAGCGCGCGGCCGTCGGCCTGCTGCAGCTCGAGTACGAGAATCTGCGCACCGCGCTGCGCCGCGCCGTCGCCGCCCGCGACGAGCAGGAGGCGCTCTACCTCGTCGTCTGCCTGTCCTGGTACTGGCAGATGCGGGATCTGCGCACCGAGGCCCGGCACTGGGCCACTGCCGCCGGCGAGCTCGGCCCGGACCCCTTCGCGCCGCCCGTCCAGCCCGCCCCGCCGATCAGCGAACGGTTCACGGACGCCCCGCCGCCCATGTCGCCCGAGTTGCTCCAGGAGGCCCGGCGCGGCGCCGCGCTGATCCGGATGGTCTTCATGGACTACGACGTGGACGATTGGACGTCGCCGGAGAAGACGGAGCGGCTGCGTAGGATCACCCAGGCCTATCGGCCGGGCCTGCCGCAGACCTGCCGCCCCCCGGCTTCGCTCTGGTTCTTCGCCGTCGTGATGACCGGAGAGGCCGAGCAGCTCAGGATCCTGCTCGACAGGACCACCGAGGCCTGCCGCGCGTTCGGATACGAGTGGGAGCTCGCCTCCTCGCTCCAGGCGCGGGCCAATGTGCTCGCCAACCGCGGCGAGTGGGCCGGAGACGCGGCTCGCGACGCGGAGGAGGCCCTGGAGATCTTCACCCGGATCGGCGATGCCTTCGGTGCGGCAGAGGCCCTGTCCGCGCGCGGCGAGGCGCGCGAGAACCGCGGCGAATACCCGCTCGCCGCCGAGGACTTCACGTCCGCCATCGGATACGCAGAGCAGGTCGGTGCCCAGGCCCAGACAGCGGTGCTGCGCTCCCGTCTCGGCGGCGTCCTGCTGGAGATGGGGGAGAGCGAGCGGGGCGAGGCCCTGATCCGTGACGTGCTGGCCGATGGCAGGGGAGCGGGCCGGGACTCGACGGTCTTCGCCCGGCTGTACCTCGCGCTGTGGCTGGGACGCACCGGCCGCGTCCCCGAGGCGCGTGCCGAGGTCGAAGTGCTGCTGACGTCGTTCCAGTCCGCGACCATGGCGATCTTCGAAGGCATGATCACCGGCTTCCTCGCCCGGCTCGACCTCGTCGACGCCGACTACGAGCTGTCCCTGAGCAGGGCACGCCACGCGCTGGAGAAGGCGCGGGACCCGCTCACCCTGATGGTCGCTCCGCAGATGCCCTCGCTGCACCTGGTGACCGCGGCCGGTGCGCTGGCCCTGAGGCACCCGGAACGAGCCGCGGACGCGGCCCGGATACTCGGGGCGTCCGACGCCCTGCTGCCGCCGGGCCACTTCTCGCCCCGCTACGAGCGCGAGGGCCGGGCCGATTCCGAGGCGGCGGTCCGCGCGGAGCTCGGGGACGCGGCGTACGAGAGCGCATACGCCGAAGGCGGCGGCCTCACCCTGGAGGAGGCCGCCGCCCTGGTGTGACTCCACGTCAGGATCAGGTCTTCTTGCGGAACCTGGCGACCGCGAGCGGCGCCGTGACCAGAGTGATCGCTGCCGACCAGCCGAGCGTCATCCACACGGAGTGGGCGACCGGGCCGCCGTTGATCAGGTTCCGGGCCGCGTCCGCCAGATTGGACAGCGGGTTGTAGTCGGTGAAGGTCTGCAGCCAGCCGGGCATCGTGGCCGGCGGGGCGAAGATCGACGAGCCGAACTGCAGAGGCATCAGCACCATCATGGCCACTCCCTGGACGGCCTGGGCCGTCTTCATGGTGAGACCGAGCAGAATGAAGATCCACATCAGCGAGGCGCCGAAGACCATGGAGAGGCTGACCGCGGCGAGGAGTTCGAGCACCGAGGTGTGGATCTGCAGGCCGAGCAGGAAGCCCATGGAGAGCAGGATGGTCGTGGCGATCAGCATCCTGCCGACCTCGACCACGATCTTCGCGATGAGGACCGAGGAGCGGGCGATCGGCATGGACCGGAAGCGGTCCATCACGCCCTTCTTGAAGTCGTCGTTGACGCCGGTTCCGACAGCCATGGCGATGTTCATGCCCATCATCGCCATCATGCCGGGGACCACGTAGTTGACGTACTCCTGCTGGTTGCCCTTGCCGGAGATCGCGCCGCCGAAGACGTACACGAACAGCAGAATGAAGATGACCGGCATCAGCACGGCGTCGAACATCGACTCCGGGTCCTGCTTGATCTGCAGGGCGTTGCGGCGCACCAGCGCGCCGATGTGCCGCAGATTGCCCCGCAGGCCGATCCGGCCCTCGCCGCTCGGCGCTTTCTTGACCGGGGCGGGCGCGGGAGCAGAAGACTGAGCGGTGGTGGCAGTAGCCGTACTCATGCGGCGACCTCCTCGGGAATCGCGTCGGACACGGGCGTCTTCTCGCCCGTGATGGCCAGGAACACCTCGTCCAGGCTGGGCAGATGGGTTCCGATGTGCGCGATGCCGAAACCGTGCGTGCCCAACAGGCCCACGACCGCGGTCAGTTGCGCATCGCTCAGGATCGGTACGTACAGCAGACCCTCGTCGGGGACGACCGTCGCACCGGCGATCCCGTCGAGACCGGACTCGCCGAGCGCACGGGCCATGGCGGACAGCTGCGCCGGATCGCTGGGCCGGATCTGCAGGGTGCGGCCGCCGACCTTCGCCTTGAGCTCGTCGACGCGGCCCTTGGCGATGACCCGCCCGCGGTCGATGACCGTGAGCTCGCTCGCCAACTGCTCGGCCTCTTCCATGTACTGGGTGGTGAGCAGGACGGTCGCCCCCTCCGCGACCATCCGCTGCACCTCGTCCCAGACCTCGTTGCGGGTCCTCGGGTCGAGGCCGGTCGTGGGCTCGTCGAGATAGAGCACGGACGGGCTGCCGATCATCGAGGCGGCCAGGTCGAGCCGCCGCCGCATACCGCCGGAGTACTGCATCGCGGGCCGCTTCGCCGAGTCGGTGAGCGAGAAGCGCTCCAGCATCTCGTCGGCGCGGCGGCGGGCGTCCTTGCGGGGCAGATCGAGCAGCCGCCCGATCATGTAGAGGTTCTCCCAGCCGGACAGCTTCTCGTCGACCGAGGCGTACTGGCCGGTGAGTCCGATGGTGCGGCGCAGCTGCCGCGGCTGCTTCACGACGTCGTAGCCCGCGACGACGGCATGGCCGGCGTCCGGAGTGATGAGGGTGGACAGGCAGCGGACGAGGGTGGTCTTGCCGGCGCCGTTGGGGCCGAGGACACCGAGGACGGTGCCCTCGCGGACATCGAGGTCCACCCCGTCCAGCGCCTTCGTTTCGCCGTAATGCTTGACGAGGCCTCGTACCTCGACGGCGTTCTTGTCGATTCGCGTCATGCCGTCAACGATGACGGGCGCCACCGACAAGCCGCCGACAGGCTGCCGACAGGCGGGCTACAGCCTGCCGACATCCTCGCTGTGCTTTTCCGGGGGCCTCCCCCGGACCCCCGACGCAGGTCAGGAGCTCGCCGGCTTGGCGTAGTCGATGAAACCGGCCCAGTCGAGCACGACGACGCGCTCGTCGCCGACCACCCAGGCGTCATGGCCGGGCTGGATGTCGATGAACTCACCGGGGCGTATCTCGTCGGTCTCGCCGTCGTTCATGACGACCTTCATCCGGCCGCTGAGGACATAGCCCACATGGTGCGACTGGCAGCTGTCGGTGCCGACGATGGGCTTGATGTGCGTGGACCACTTCCAGCCCGGCTCGTACACGGCCCGGCCGACCGGCGGACCGCCTTCAGTGGTGACGAGGTCGAGCCTCCCGGTTCCCTCCGCGAAGGGACGGGTCTCTTCCGGGGAGTCGAAGGTCTTTCGCACGATTCCGGCCATGGCGACCGCCTTCCGGCGGGTGATGGGAAGCCCCGAGTCCACCTTCAAGGCTACGCGCCGGGGCCCCTGGAGGCCTTCCGGGACTTCGGGCCCCACGGCGGACGACAGCCCGCCGATGGGGGATGTCGGCGGGCTGTCGATGGTGCCGGAGGTGGCTCAGTGGAAGGTGTGCTCCTCCTGCGGGAACGCGCCGCCGACCACGTCGTCGGCGAAGGCCTTCGCGGCGTCGCCGAGCGTCTGGCGGAGGTTGGCGTACTGCTTGGTGAAGCGCGGCACCTTGCCGCCCGTCAGGCCCGCCATGTCGGTCCAGACGAGCACCTGGGCGTCCGTGTCGGGGCCCGCGCCGATGCCGATGGTCGGGATGTGCAGGCTGCGGGTGACCTCGGCGGCCAGCTCGGCCGGTACGAGTTCCAGGACGACCGCGAAGGCGCCGGCGTCCTGTGCCGCCTTGGCGTCGCGCAGCAGCCGGTGCGCATCCTCGTTGCCGCGTCCCTGTACCCGGTAGCCCATGGTGTTGACGGACTGCGGGGTCAGGCCCAGATGCGACATGACCGGGATGCCGGCCTGCACCAGCAGCTCGGTCTGGCCCAGCGAGCGCTCGCCGCCCTCCAGCTTGACCGCGCCGACGCCCGCGTCCTTGACCAGCCGGGTGGCGTTGCGCAGCGCCTGGACGGGGCCTTCCTGGTACGAGCCGAAGGGGAGGTCGCCGACGACGAGGGCGCGCCTGGTGCCCCGGACGACCGCGGCGGAGAGCATGGTCATCTCGTCCATCGTGACCGGCACGGTGGTCTCGTAACCGAGGTGACAGTTGCCCATGGAGTCGCCGACGAGAATGACCGGGATGCCGGCCTCGTCGAAGACGGACGCGGTCATCGCGTCGTAAGCGGTGAGCATCGGCCACTTCTCGCCGCGCTCCTTGGCGGTGGCGATGTCGTGGACCGTGATGCGGCGAGTGCCCTTGCCGCCGTACAGCGCCTTGCTGCTGTCGGTGGGCTTCTGGGCAGCCTGAAGCGTCATGGCTAAACGGCTCCTTCTTCATCTCGAGGCGCCCTGACGGCGTCCCCGGATCAGGTCCATGGTGGCACCTCGTGCCGCCCGGGCGGAAGGGGATCCGTCACGTTCCCTCCTAACTTTCGATACGAGACGGTCTCGTATCGAAATTGAGCTACGCTGTCCCCATGACGACCCTGTCCGGCAGACCCGCCCCGCCGCGGATTCCCGAAGCAGTGCACAGTCGCAGGTGGGCGATCCTCACGGTCCTGATGTTCAGCCTGATCATCGTCGTGCTGGACAACTCCATCCTGAATGTGGCGGTCAAAACGATCGCCAGCCCACCGCCGCACGGCCTCGGTGCCACCCAGAGCGAGCTCGAATGGGCGATGAACTCCTACACGCTCGTCCTCGCCGGGATGCTGTTCACCGCCGGCCTGGTGGGCGACCGTGTAGGCCGGAAGAAGGTCCTGCTCTTCGGCACCTTCCTCTTCGGCTTCGGCTCGGGACTCGCCGCGCTGTCCGGCTCACCATCCGAGCTCGTCGCCTACCGGGCGCTGATGGGCTTCGGCGCCGCCTTTGTGATGCCCGCCACGCTCGCCGTGCTCGTGCACGTCTTCGAGCGCGACGAGCAGCCCAAGGCCATGGGGATCTGGGCGGGCAGCGTCGGCGTTGCGATCGCTGTCGGCCCGGTCACCGGCGGACTGCTCCTCGACCACTTCTGGTGGGGCTCGATCTTCCTGATCAACGTGCCCGTCGTCATCATCGCCCTGGTCTGCGTCGCACTTCTGGTGCCGGACTCCAAGGACCCGAACCCCGGCGGGCTCGACCCCCTCGGCGTCGTGCTGTCGATCGTCGGCATGCTGCTGCTGGTGTACGGGATCATCCACGCCGGCGAGCTGGGCGACTTCACGGCCCGGTCCGTGGTGGGCCCTGTGGTCCTGGGGCTCGCCGTGCTCGCCTGCTTCGTCCTCCACGAGAAGCGCAGCAGGCATCCCGCCCTCGACATGGGGTACTTCAAGAAGCCCGCCTTCTCGGCAGCCGTCTCCGCGGTCGCGCTCGTCTTCTTCGCCCTCATGGGTCTGACCTTCTTCTCCGCGTTCTATCTGCAGAGCGTGCGCGGCTACAGCGCACTGCGGGCCGGGCTGCTCATCCTGCCGATGGCCGCGGCGCAGATGGTCTTCGCGCCGCGGGCCCGGCTGGCCGTGGCCCGGTTCGGCACCCGGGTCACCTGCGCGGCGGGCATGCTGCTGATCGCGCTCGGGTTCGGGGCGTTCGCGCTGTTCGGCACCTCGACCCCGGTATGGGCCATCGAGATCGCCTTCCTCGCCCAGGGCGTGGGCATGGCACACGTCTCCACGCCGGTGACCTATCTGGTGGTGCAGCTGCTGCCGCGGGAGAAGGCCGGCTCGGGCAGCGCTGTCAACAACACCTTCCGCCAGATCGGCGGCGCGCTCGGGGTGGCCGTACTCGGCTCGCTGCTGGCCACGCACTACCGCAGCGGGATCGAGGAGCACCTCGGCGCGCTGCCCGCCGGGGCACGGGATGCCGCGGGCGAGTCCATTGAGGCCACCCTCGCCGCGGCGGAGAGGCTCGGCCCGGCGGGCAAGGAACTGATCGGCCCGGCGAACGAGGCCTTCCTCGACGCCATGCATCTGACGTCACTCTGCTCGGCGGCCATCGCCGTCATCGGTGCCGTGGTGGTCGGGGCGTTCCTCCCCGGCCGACCGGGCGCGGGACCGGACCGCCCGGACGCCGAACGCGTCCCGGAGACGGCGGCGCGCGACTGAGCGCCCGGTGTGCGTGAACGCTCCGCCCGGAGCCGACCCGAGCTTCGGGCGGAGGGAGAATCGGAAGGACAGGCGAGGGCGGGACACGGAGGGGGCCGGACAAGGTGGGGGAGGGAGTGAACGTGCCCCTGAGGGAGCAGCAGCAGATGGAGCGGCAGCAGGCGGAGCAGCGAAAGAACCCAAGGCGAGGGCGGCCCCGCAGCGAGGCGGCCGAGCGGTCCATCGTCGAAGCCGTCGTGCGGCTCCTCGAAGAAGGCGTCCCCATATCCGAGCTGTCCATCGAGCGCATCGCCCGCACCGCCGGGGTCGGCAAGGCCACCATCTACCGCCGCTGGGAAGGCAAGGAAGCCCTCCTTCTCGACGTCGTACGGTCCATGGAACCGGTCGCTCCGCCCCTGCCCGGCACCTCCGTGCGGGACGACCTGGTCGCGCTCGTCGAGATGCTGCGCCGGCGCGGTCTCGCCAAGCGGTCCTCCACGCTCCTGCACAACGTCTTCGCGCAGATGCAGAACTATCCCCAATTGTGGGAGCTGTACCACCGCACCGCAGTCGCCCCCCGCCGTGAACTCATGGAAGCCGTCCTGCGCCGCGGCATCGAGAGCGGCGAGATCCGCTCCGACATCGACATCGAACTCCTCGGCGACCTGTTCGTGGGACCGATGCTGGTCCGCACCGTGCTGCGCCCCGAAGGCACACCCGAAGAGGGCGGTGCGGAACGGATCGTGGACGCGGTGCTCCAGGGCGTACGCCCGCCACGCTGAAGCGCCCTGAACCGCCGTTCGGGCCACTGCCCGAAGTGTGCGGGTTCTGTCACAGCGCCCTCACCTGGCCCGATACGAGGAACCCGGTACGCCGTCCTGTCGTCATCGAGGCAGAACGGCCGTCCGGCGACGGCGGCGAAACGCCCGTCATCGCCTAGTGTCGACGGCGAGGTTGGTGTGACGGCAAGGCAGTGAGGAAAGCTCCATGGCGCAGGCGTACAAGACGGAGACCGGTAACGGCAGCCCCCAGAACGGGCGCACCGGAGCCCGGTTCCGGAGCCTGCTCGACGGCTGGCGCGGCGACCCCGGCATCTGGCGGCGCGGCCTCGTGCTCGCCGCACTCGCCGTACTGATCGCCCTGTTGATGATCCTGCATGCGCAAGTCCCCAACCGCATCGGCAACCTGGGCAGCCTGAGCGAGACCTTTCTGCCATGGTTCGCCGTGTTCATCCCGGTGATCCTGGTCGTCGCGGTGGTGCGGCGTTCGGCCACCGCGTTGATCGCCCTGTTGCTGCCGACGATCGTCTGGCTCAATCTCTTCGGCGGCCTGATCGCCGACAAGTCGGGCGGCACCGGCGATCTGACCGTCGCCACGCACAACGTCAACGCGGGCAACCCCGACCCCGAGGGCACGGCCAAGAAGGTCGCCGCCTCGGGCGCGGACCTGCTCGCGCTGCAGGAACTGCCGGTGGGTCAGGTCACCGCGTACGAACAGGCGCTGGCCGGGACGTACAAGTACCACTCCGTGCAGGGCACGGTGGGGTTGTGGAGCAAGTACCCGATGACCGACACGGCGCCCGTGGACATCCGGCTGGGCTGGACGCGCGCGATGCGCTCCACGGTGCGGACGCCCGAGGGCGCGGTCGCGGTGTACGTCGCGCACATGCCGTCGGTACGGGTCAAGCTCAACGCCGGCTTCACCGCGAACCAGCGCGACAACAGCGCGGACGCGCTGGGCGAGGCGATCGCGCACGACCGTACGGGCAAGATCGTGCTGCTCGGTGACCTCAACGGCACCATGAACGACCGCTCGTTGAGGTCCATCACCTCCCAGCTGCGCTCCACGCAGGGGGCGGCGGGCGACGGCTTCGGCTTCAGCTGGCCGGCGTCGTTCCCGATGGCGCGGATCGACCAGATCATGGTGAAGGGCGTGGAGCCGGTGTCCTCCTGGACCCTGCCGCAGACGGACAGCGACCATTTGCCGATCGCGGCGCGCATCAGGCTTTGAGCTTTCCCCCACCCCGCGCGCTTCCGTAACCGGGGGCGCTGCCCCCGGACCCCCGCGCCTCAAACTCCCCCAGACTTCGTCCGGGGGGACCCCCACGGGGCTGAATTCTTCAGCCCGTCCGGCGTTCGAGGACATGCGGCCGAAGGTCGCATACGGGGGTCCAGGGGGCGGAGCCCCCGGTTATGTGACGGCAACCACCTGTTCACCGGGCGGAGCAATCCGCGTGCGAGGATTTGTTTCGAAGGAGAACTAACTTCGGAAAGGCACTCCATGCCGCTCGCGCTCCTCGCGCTCGCCGTCTCCGCCTTCGGTATCGGCACCACCGAGTTCGTGATGATGGGCCTCCTGCCCAATGTCGCAGGCGACCTGCACACCTCCGTCCCCACCGCCGGCCACCTCGTCTCCGCCTACGCGATCGGCGTCGTCATCGGTGCCCCGCTGCTCACCGCCCTCGGCTCCCGCATCCCCCGCAAGCGGATGCTCCTGCTGCTGATGGCGCTGTTCGTCGTCGGCAACCTCGCCTCCGCCCTCGCGCCCGGCTTCGGGTGGCTGGTCGCGGGCCGGGTGCTCGCCGGGCTGCCGCACGGCGCGTTCTTCGGGGTCGGCGCGGTCGTCGCCGCGCGGCTCGTCGCGGACGGGCGGCAGGCGCGCGCCGTGGCCACGATGTTCCTCGGGCTCACCGTCGCCAACATCGTGGGGGTACCGGCCGCGACACTGCTCGGCCAGCATCTCGGCTGGCGGGCCACGTTCCTCGTCGTCACGGTGATCGGCCTGATCGCGATGGCCGCGCTCGCCCGGCTCGTTCCGTACGTGCCTCTCGACGCGCACCAGAGCGTCGGCCGCGAGCTGCGCGCGCTGGGCAGCCGCCAGGTGCTGCTCGGCCTGCTCACCGCGGTCTTCGGCTTCGCGGGCGTCTTCGCCGTCTACTCGTACCTGGCGTCCATGACCACCGAGGTGATGGGCTTCAGCGAATCCTCGGTCACCCTGGTCCTCGCCCTCTTCGGCATCGGGATGACGCTCGGCGCACTCGCCGCGGGCCCGCTGACCGACCGGGCGCTGCGCCCCACGCTGTACGGATCGCTCACCGCCCTCGCGCTGGTGCTGGTGGCCTTCCGCTTCACCGTGCACATCCAGTGGGCGGCACTGGCAACCGTCGTCGTGCTCGGCGCGGTCGGCTTCATGACCACCACACCACTGCAGATGCTGGTCATGCAGAAGGCCAAGGACGCCCCCACCCTGGCCTCCGCCTCCAACCACTCGGCCTTCAACCTCGCCAACGCCGGCGGCGCCTGGCTCGGCGGCGCGGCGATCGCGGCGGGCTGGGGCTGGACCTCCCCGACGCTGGTCGGCGCGGTCCTCACGGTCATCGGCCTGGCGATCGCGGCGGCCGCCGGGCTGATGGACCGTACGACGAAGGAACCGGCGAAGGGGGCCTCCCGCGTCATCGCCGCGGGAAGCCCCCATACCCCGGACCAGCAGGTCAGTGCGTCGTCTCCCGCCAGCGGTTCGTGATCGGCAGCCGCCGGTCCTTGCCGAAGCCCTTCGCCGAGATCTTGGTGCCCGGCGGGTACTGGCGCCGCTTGTACTCCGCCGTGTCCACCATCCGCAGCGTCTTGGCCACCAGCTCCTCATCGAAACCGGCTGCCACGATCGCGTCCTTGCCCTGGTCCCGGTCGACGTACAGCTCCAGGATCCGGTCCAGTACGTCGTAGTCGGGCAGTGAGTCGGTGTCGACCTGTCCCGGGCGCAGCTCCGCGCTCGGCGGCTTGGTGATCGAGGCCTCGGGGATCGGCGGGACCTGCCCGCGCTCCTCGGCGGCGCGGTTGCGCCATTTCGCGAGCCGGAAGATCGAGGTCTTGTAGACGTCCTTGATCGGTCCGTACGCGCCCACCGAGTCGCCGTAGAGCGTCGAATAGCCCACCGCCAGCTCGGACTTGTTGCCCGGCGCGAGCACGATGTGGCCCTCCTGGTTGGAGACCGCCATCAGCATCGTGCCGCGCAGCCGTGACTGGAGGTTCTCCTCGGCCAGACCGGTCAGGGAGAGCGAGCCCATGTACGCGTCGAACATCGGCTCGATCGGCACGGTGCGGAAGTTGAGCCCCGTACGGCGCGCCAGCTCGGCCGCGTCGCCCTTGGAGTGGTCCGAGGAGTACTTCGACGGCATCGAGATGCCGTACACGTTCTGCGCGCCGACTGCGTCGCAGGCGATCGCCGCGACCAGCGCGGAGTCGATGCCGCCGGAGAGCCCGATCAGCACCGAACGGAAGCCGTTCTTGGCGGCGTACGCGCGCAGGCCCACGACCAGCGCGGAGTACACCTCCTCGTCGTCGTCGAGCCGCTCGGCGTAGCCGCCGGTCAGCTCGGCCTCGTACGCATCGAGGGGCTCCTCGGAGAGGACGACGCGCTCGATGCGCAGCCCGTCGTCGACCACGCCCGAGGGCGGTTCGGCGGATGCCGCGGGCAGGTCCAGATCCAGCACGACGCTGCCCTCGGCGAACTGCGGGGCCCGCGCGACGACTTCGCCGGCCGCGTCGACGACGATCGAGTCGCCGTCGAAGACCAGCTCGTCCTGTCCGCCGATCATGGCCAGATAGGCGGTGGTGCAGCCCGCCTCCTGGGCGCGTTTGCGCACCAGCTCCAGGCGGGTGTCGTCCTTGTTCTGCTCGTACGGCGAGGCGTTGATCGAGATCAGCAGCCCCGCCCCGGCGGAACGGGTGGCCGGGACGCGGCCGCCGTCCTGCCAGAGGTCCTCGCAGATCGCGAGCGCCACATCGACCCCGTGCACGCGGATCACCGGCATGGTGTCGCCCGGCACGAAGTAGCGGAACTCGTCGAAGACGCCGTAGTTGGGCAGATGGTGCTTGGCGAAGGTCAGCACCACCTCGCCGCGGTGCAGCACGGCCCCGGCGTTCTGGGGTGCGCCCGCGGGCTGCCCGTAGCGGGGCTGGGCGCGCTCGGAGCGGTCGAGGTAGCCGACGATGACCGGCAGCTCGCCGAAGCCCTCCTCGTCGAGGCGCACGGCGAGCGCGCGCAGGGCGGCCCGGGACGCTTCCACGAAGGACGACCGCAGGGCCAGATCCTCGACGGGATAGCCGGTCAGCACCATCTCGGGGAAGGCGACGAGATGCGCCCCCTGCTCGGCGGAGTGCCGGGTCCAGTGCACGATCGCCTCGGCGTTGCCGGCGAGATCGCCGACGGTCGAGTCGATCTGATTCAGAGCGAGGCGTAGTTGAGGCACGCGGCTCAGTGTAATCGTCTTTCTGACGCGATGTCCCGGCGGGGAGATGTGGGACGCCCCACGTACCGACCCGAGCCGCGCGCCCCTACGTTCCGACCCGAGCGGCGCCCCACGTACCGCTGCGCGGGGCGCCCCGGGTGCTACTTCCGGTAACCGAGCACCGTCATCATCCCCGACTCCGAGTGGTAGACGTTGTGGCAGTGGGTCATCCACAGGCCCGGGTTGTCGGCGTCGAAGTCCACCACCACCGTTCTGTTCGGCAGGAGGCCCGCGGTGTCCTTGCGGGGGCCGCCCGGGACCCTCGCCAGGGCGAAGGTGTGGCCGTGGAGGTGGATCGGGTGCCACATCCTCGTGCTGTTGGTGAAGACCAGCCGGACCCGCTCGCCCGCCCGGACCGGATGGCGCCGGCCCGAGGTGTACGGCTTGCCGTTGAAGGCCCAGTTGTACCTCGTCATGTCGCCCGTCAGGCGCAGCCGGATCGTGCGGTCCGGCTCCTGCGCGGAAAGGGCGACGGACTCGGCCGCCCTGAGCCGGTTGGGGGTCAGCAGCCTGCCGGCCAGCTCCTCGGGGCGTACGGAGGCGGTGGGTGCGCTGCCGCTGCCGGTGCGGAGCAGCGCCATCGCGGCCGCCTCCCTGCCCGGTGCGTCCTTGCCCTCCGCGACCGCCGTGAGCGGGAAGACGCCGTCGCCCGCGGTCACCAGCACGTCGTACCGCTCGCCCATGCCCAGGATCAGGGCGTCGGCCTTGGCGTGCTGGACGGGGAAGCCGTCGGTGTGCGTGATCGTGAGCTCATGGCCGCCGAGCGCCACCCGGAACGGGGTGTCCCCGCCGGCGTTGATGATGCGCAGCCGGATCCGGTCGCCCGGCTTGGCGCTGAAGACCGAGGGAGCCTCGGCCGTGCGCCCGTTGACCAGGTAGTACGGATACGCGACATCGCCCGCGTCGCCGCCGAGCAGTCTGCTGGTCGCGCCCATCATCATCCGGGACGGGCTCTTTGCCCTCGCGGTCGGGGACGGCGTGTCCATCGGCGTGTCCATCGGCATGTCCGCGCCGGAGTGTCCGGCCATCCCGTGCCTCAGTTCGGCCAGCACCGCCTCGGGCGTGGAGCCGTCGACGCCGTCGACCCAGTCGTCCAGGACGACGACCCACTCCTTGTCGTACGCCAGGGGTTCCCTCGGATCCTCCACGATCAGCGGGGCGTACAGCCCGCGGTCCTGCTGGAGGCCCGAGTGCGGATGGATCCAGTACGTCCCCGGGTCCGGGACCGTGAAGCGGTAGGCGAAGGTGCCGCCCGGCCTGACGGCGCCCTGGGTGAGGCCGGGGACGCCGTCCATGTCATTGCGCAGGGCGATGCCGTGCCAGTGCAGTGAGGTGGGCTGCGGCAGATGGTTGGCGAGGGTGAGCGCGAGGGTGTCGCCCGCCGTGACGCGGACCTCCTGGCCGGGCAGCCGGTCGCCGTACGCCCAGGACTTGACCGTGAGCCCGCCCCCGAGGTCCAGCGGGGTGGGCGTGGCCGTCAGCTTCACGGCGCGTACGGGGCCGGAGCCCCGCTTCGCCTCGGCGGCTGCGACCTCGGGGCCGTTGGGGCTGACATAGCCCCTCGGGCTCTCCTCCCCGGCGGCGCCGTGGTTCATCGATCCATGGTCCGTGCCCGGCGATCCGGAACAGGCGGCCAGAACTCCCGTGCCGGCGGCGGCGATTGCCGCTCCCAGGACGCTGCGGCGGGTGAGGTCGGTGGGGTGAGTGCGCATGACTTTGAGCACCTCGTGGTGTGTGGTGATGCGTGCGGATGGGCGCGTCTGCTGCTTCTGGTACACCGCTCGCGGCGCGGCGGTTTCCAGGCAGCGGGCCCACCTCTAGATCCGCAGCACGGACAGCCTGGCGAGGAGCGTCTTACGGGGAGGCGGGTTGGGCCGCAGGGCGCGGAGTATCCGGGCGTGACAGCCCGCGAGCAGGGCGCGGATGTCGGTGCGCAGCAGTCCGGCGACGAGCAGGACGAACGTGAAGGTGTCCAGCAGCACGGCGAGGCAGACGCTCATCGGATCCATGCCCATGCCGGGCACCTTCGGCCCGGCGTACGGCGGTTGGGCCTCGGCCGGGTCGGCGGCGTGGTGGAGTCCGGGATTCGCCATGGCGACGGGGTTCACGGCGCCCGTCATGTCGACCTCGTGCGAGGGTGCGGCCACGTGCCTCGCCGTGTCCCCGCCGTGATCCGCGACCGGGTGGCCGAGCGTGTGCATCGTGGCGATGCCGAGCAGCAGCGCCATGAACAGCAGCAGCTGTCCGAACCGCGCGGGCCGACCGATCATCATGGTCCGCAGCTTACCCCCACCCGGTATGCGTCGGCGCGGGGCCACACACGCCCGATGAGCCGCATTCGGCGCAGGCTTGAAACGGCGTCCGTAGCCGCCGAAGTCGGGTCGCGGTCAGCCCATGGTGGTCACGACGGAGTCTTCTCCGTGTCATGGCCGGGCGGGGGTGTGCGGTCGATGGTGGTGAGCCATTGGGTGACGACGGCGTCGATGAACTCGTCGGTGACGTCCCGTCGGTCGAAGAAGAGGCGGGACATGACCGGTCCGAAGAGCAAGGTGTATTCGTCGGCGGTGATCTGGCGGCCTGACGGTTCCAGGAGCTTGTTGAGGGCCCCGAGTCGATCGGTCCCGATGCGTGCGAGGGCTTGGGCACTGTCGGCGTCGTAGTCGGCCTGGGCGGTGACGGCCAGCACCGCGGGGCGGGTGGCCGGGTCGGTCAAGCCCGCCCGAAGGCTGGTCAGCCACGCGGTGGCGACCGTGCGCAGGTCGTCGCCGGGCTCGGGGTAGCCCACGTCGGGGCCTTCCAGGATCAGGTCGAAGAGCAGGGCGGCGCGGGTGGGCCAGTGGCGGTAGAGGGTCTGCCGGGTTACGGAGGCCCGTTCGGCCAGCAGCGCATACGTCAGCCCGGTGGGCCCGACCTCCGGCAGCAGCTCACGGGCCACGGTCAGGATGCGGGCGCGGGTGCGCTGGACCCGGGGGTTGCTGATCGACGGGCGGCGCGCCCAGGCAGGCGTCGTTTCTTCGGGCATGTGCTCATCATTCCACGTAAATCATACGCGACGTGTGATGCGCCACACTCTCGTAATCATACGCCATGTGTGATACACAGGAATGGCAATCATACGGACTGGATGAATCAGGTCGTGTGCTGTCTCTATCGTCAGGGAGTTCCCGATGTCTACAGCGATCACCTTCTCGGCCTACGGCGCCCCGGACGTGCTCACCGTCTCGCAGGTCGAGACCCCCCAGCCGGGGCCGGGGCAGGTCCGGATCCGGGTGCGGGCCGCAGGCGTCAACCCGATCGACGTGCGGATCCGTGCCGGTGCGATGGACGGCGTCTTTCCCGTCCGGTTCCCGATGCTCCCGGGCTGGGACGTGGCCGGCGTCGTCGACTCCGTCGGCGACGGAGCGAGCGTGGCCGTGGGGGACGAGGTCTTCGGGGTCGCCTCCGTCGGCGGCTACAGCGAGTACGCGCTGCTGGACCGGCCGGTGGCCAAGCCCGAGGCACTGTCGTGGGAAACCACAGCCGCACTGGTCACCGTCGGCGAGGCCGCGTTCCGCGCGCTGAAGCACCTCGGTGTCCAGGCGGGCCGGACGCTGCTCGTCCACGGTGCCGGCGGCAGCGTCGGCACGATCGCCGTACAGCTGGCCTCCGCCCAGGGAGTCACTGTCGTCGGCACAGTCACCGAGGACGACTTGGAGCGCGTCACCGCGCTCGGTGCCACGGCCGTCCGCTACGGCGACGGCTGGGTCGAGCGGGTCAAGGCCGCCGCCCCGGGCGGGGTGGACTTCGTCTTCGACGCTTCCGGTGCCGGGGTGCTCGCCGACTCCGTCACCCTGGTCGGAGACGCGGCCCGTGTCATCACTATCGCCGACCCGTCGTTCGCGCAGCACGGGGTGCGCTTCACCGGCATGGACCCGGCCGACCGCTTCCCGGAGTCCCTGCCCGAGCTGGCCGAGCTGGCCGCCTCCGGCAAGCTCACCGTGCCGATCTGGCGGACCTACCCGCTGTCGGAGGCGGTCCAGGCCCACGCCGACATCGAAGCCCGCCGCAATGACGGAAAGATCATCCTGCTGCCGTGACCCGGCCGGGCGGCGCACCCCGGGGCCCGGCACAGCTGCCCGGCCGCGGCCCACCCGGAGGGGCAGGGCCCAACGGCTGCCCTGGCCCGCCCCCCGCCGGGTGGGCCAGGGCAGCCGTTGGCGCCGGCACCTCCTGTTCGTGGCAGGCTTGCCCCGGGTGCTCGCGCCGTCCCTGGCGCGAGAGGAGGAGCGACGTTGACGTTCGTACGAGTGGGAGACGTGCCGCACCATGTGGTCGTCGAGGGCAGCGGACCGGTCTGCGTCCTGAGCGCCGGGCTCGCGATGAGCTGGTTCGACTGGGACCTCGTCGTCCCGCTGCTCGCCCCGCACCGCACCGTCGTCCGCTTCGACCGGCCCGGGCACGGACTGAGCGGCCCCGCCACCGTGCCGCCGTCCGCGGCGGGAGAAGCTCACCGCATCGCGGGCGTACTGGACGCACTCGGTCTGGACGGGCCCGCCACCGTCGTCGGGCACTCGATCGCCGGGTTCCACGCCGAGGCCTTCGCCCGGCTGCACCCCGCCCACACCGCCTCCGTCGTGCTCCTCGACTCGTCCGTCGAGGAGCACGCGCGCGTGCCCGCCGCGCCCGCGGTGCGCACCGCCGCGGCCCGGGCACTCGGCACGGCACTGTCCGCCGCCGGAGTCCCCGCCGCCCTCGGCCCGCTCACCCGCCGCGCCGTGGTCCGCCTCTCCCGCACCGGCGGCGGCGACCCGGCCCCGGCCGCGCTCGTACGCCGCTGCTACGCCACCTCACGTGTCCTGCAGGGCGGCCTCCTGGAAAACACCCACTACCGCGCGGTCGCCGCCGAACTCCTCGGCCTGCGCGAGCGGTACGCCCTGCCCGACGTCCCGGTCACCGTGCTCGCCGCGAACGCCGCGGGCGAGCGCTGGCTGGAGCGCCAGCACGCCCTCGCCCAGCTGCTCGGCGCCCGCTTCGAGACGGTCGCACCGGCGGGGCATCTGGTGATGCTGGACCGCCCGGACGCGGTGGCCAGGGCGGTCCTCGACGGACCGGCCGTGGCGAGCGGCGGACGGGCCGTACGCACGACATGGCCTCAGCCGTTCGCGTAGACCCGCTCCACAAAGGCGTGGATCTGCTCGTCCGACAGATGCTGGGCCAGATCCGCCTCGCTGATCATCCCCACGAGCCGCTTGTTCTCGATCACCGGCAGCCGGCGGATCTGGTGGCCCTGCATCTCCTGCAGCACCTCGTCCACGTCGGAGCCCGCGTCGATCCAGCGCGGGGTGCCCTTGGCCATGTCGCCCGCGGTGACCTGCGAGGGGTCGTGGCCCATGGCCACACAGCCGACGACGATGTCACGGTCGGTGAGGATGCCGCAGAGCCGTTCGTCGGAGTCGGCTATCGGCAGCGCACCCACATTGAGCTGCCGCATCAACTGCGCGGCCCGGTCGAGGGTCTCGTGCGCGGGGATCCACTGGGCTCCGGGGTGCATGATGTCTCTGGCTGTGGTCATGGCTTCGTACCTCCTGGCATGCCTTGACGGCCCGAGCGAACCCATTGTCATTGGGCCGTTCGGAGTACGCGACCGCAGCAGGTGGAGCGGGCGGAAGGAGCCCTCGGACATGGCACGGCTGACCCTGCGGATCACGGGCCGCGAACTGCCCGGCAGCTCGTGCGGCGAGTACCGCCACGTCCACGTCGGTACGCAGCGCGGCAGCGAGCCCGACCAGCTGGTGCCGGCCGACGCGGCCGAGGCGGTCTTCGAGATCCCCGTCGAGACCGTCACGGCGCCCGACGGCACGGCCGACTTCCGCGGGCCGTACGTCCAGGGGCGGCGCGGTGAGCGCTTCGTCTACCTGACGTGGGGCGAGCTGCCGCCGGGCGGATCGTTCGCGATGTTCCGGCGGGCGAAGCTCTTTCTCGCGGACGTGCCGGAGGAGGCGGTCTCGGGCGGCGCGGCCGAGGCGGGGCTGGGGTTGACGGACGGTGCGGGCATGCCGTTGTGCGCGGCGGTCCGCCCGCCGCGGATCGTGTGGCGGGCCGGAAGCTAGGCGGGGTGGCGCCTGCGGCGGGCTTGTTCCCCGACCCGCCCTCCCCCTACGGCCTGGCGGCCGTGGGAGGTACCCCCATCCCGAACTGGGGGCAAGCCCCCAGACCCCCACATGCGACCTTCGGCCGCATGTCCTCAAACGCCGGACGGGCTGAACATTCAGCCCCTCCGGCGATTGAGGCGCGGGGTCCGGGGCAGAGCCCGGTCAAGGCAGCGGCCTACGACGTACGAACCTCCGCGCCCCGCTTGTGCAGCAGGTCCACCATCAGCTCGACCTCCGAGCGCTGCGCCGCCACCATGCCCTCCGCCAGCGCCTTCTCAGGGCCGACCGTGCAGAGCTTCGCGCAGCCCTCCGCCATCGAGATCCCGCCGTTGTGGTGGATGATCATCAGCTGGAGGTACTCGATCTCGGCCTGCTTGCCACTGGCCTTGCCCAGCCGGTCCAGGTCCGCCCTGGTCGCCATGCCCGGCATCAGCGCACCGTCCCCGGCCTGAGACGACCCGCCGTGCCCGCCGTGCCCGCCATGCCCGGCGTGTCCGGACCCGCCGTGCGCGCCCTCCTTGCCCATCCAGGCCATCGGCTCGCTGTCCGCCGCCAGCTTCGGCAGCCCCCACAGATCCAGCCAGCCCAGCATCATGCCCCGCTGGTTGGCCTGGGTGTTGGCGATGTCGTACGCGAGCCGGCGCACCTCGTCGTCCTGCGTACGGTCCCGGACGATGAAGGACATCTCCACCGCCTGCTGGTGATGGACCGACATGTCCCGCGCGAAGCCCGCATCGGCCGAATCCGCGGACGGCGTACGCGACTTGGTGTCGTCGCTGCCCCCCGCCGAGGCCACCGTCGCGGCCCCGGCGAAGAGCAGCGCGAGCACGACCGCCGTGATCGCGCCCCAGTGCGTACGCGTCATGCCGATCACTTGCCGCCCAGTCCGTTGGTGCACGCGGCGCCCGGCTCGGGAGTCTGCGGGCCCTGCACGTACTTGGTGAAGAACTGGCTCACCCGCGGGTCGCTCGCGCTGTCGACCGTCAGCTGCTTGCCCCACGCGCTCAGCATGATCGTCCCGGCCTGGCTCTTGAACGGGCTCATCAGCGTGTACGGGGTCTTCTTGACCTTCTCGCTCAGCTTGCTCACATCGCCCGCCGAAGCCTTGTCGGTGTACGTGACCCAGACCGCGCCGTGCTCCAGGGAATGCACGGCGTTCATGTCGGGGATCGGCTCCTTGTAGACGTCGCCGTTGCAGTTCATCCACACCTGGTTGTGGTCGCCGCCGACCGGCGGCTTCATCGGGTAGGTGACCGTCTTGGTGACGTGTGTGCGGCCGAGCTTCTTCGCGTCCCAGCTCTTCTCGCCGGTGACAGGAGCCTTGGCGTCGGCGATCTCCTGGTCCTTCTTGTCCGACTCCTTGTTGAGCGCGTAGACGCCGAAGCCGACGAGACCGGCCACGACGACACCGCTGACGGCGATCGTGATGATGCGGCTGCGGCGCTCGCGGGCCTGCTCGGCGCGGCGCATCTGCTCTATTCGGGCCTTGCGGTCGTTGGTGCGGGTAGCCATGGTGTGTCGTCCTTCGTCAATGAAGTGATCAAGGGGCTGTGGGGGAGGCGGGACCGCTCAGGTCCGCAGCACTTGAAGGACGTGGAGGCTGGGAGCCCGCGGCTGCGCTCCCGAGCGGGGCAGCGAGGCCCCGGCGGGCGGTGCGCCGAGGTGCGGGGGCTGAGCCCCGGCCTCGGCCGGCGTGTCCAGCGGGGGCGCGGTGAGTACGGCCGGTTTGACGAGCGGCATCAGGCCGCAGGCGCCCCTGTCGTACGGACAGGTGTACTCGGCCGACGCATCCCCGGACGCGGACGTGGAGCCGGACGCGGAGGCGGCGGCGTGATGCTCGGCGGGCGGGCTCAGGCAGATGAAGAGCGCGCCGAGGAGCGTCGCCACGGCACTGAGCAGTGCCGTGGGACGCGCGGTGCGCGCGATGTGGCTGAGCCGCGGACCCCCCATGGGCGCAGATCGTAGTGTGCGGGAGCCTCCGGCACCTCATACGGGGCCGCCAAACAGCCATCGCCCGCAGTACCGGACGGGTTGGGAGGGGCCTCAGGGTCGTCTCGCCGCGGGCTCTGACCCACAATGGGCTCAGCCGGTACAGATGGCCGTGGGCGAGGCGCGCAACGCGCCTGAAACCCACGGATGGCATGCTCGTGCGGAGCAGGCGGCTTGACCAGCAAGGATGGGTGGAAATGGATAAGCAGCAGGAGTTTGTGCTCCGTACCCTCGAGGAGCGCGACATCCGCTTCGTGCGCCTGTGGTTCACCGATGTGCTCGGCTTTCTGAAGTCGGTCGCGGTGGCCCCCGCCGAGCTGGAGCAGGCCTTCGACGAGGGCATCGGCTTCGACGGCTCCGCGATCGAGGGCTTCGCGCGGGTCTACGAGTCCGACATGATCGCCAAGCCGGATCCCAGCACCTTCCAGATTCTGCCGTGGCGGGCCGAGGCCCCGGGCACGGCGCGGATGTTCTGCGACATCCTGATGCCGGACGGCTCGCCGTCCTTCGCGGACCCGCGGTATGTGCTGAAGCGCATCCTCGCCAAGACCTCCGACCTGGGCTTCACCTTCTACACCCACCCGGAGATCGAGTTCTTCCTGCTGAAGAGCAAGCCGCTGGACGGCACCCGGCCCACCCCTGCCGACAACTCCGGCTATTTCGACCACACCCCGCAGAACGTCGGCATGGACTTCCGCCGTCAGGCGATCACCATGCTCGAATCCATGGGCATCTCGGTGGAGTTCAGCCACCACGAGGGCGCGCCGGGCCAGCAGGAGATCGACCTGCGGTACGCGGACGCGCTCTCCACGGCCGACAACATCATGACCTTCCGCCTGGTCATGAAGCAGGTCGCGCTGGAGCAGGGCGTCCAGGCGACCTTTATGCCGAAGCCGTTCAGTGAGTTCCCCGGCTCCGGGATGCACACCCACCTCTCCCTCTTCGAGGGAGACCGGAACGCCTTCTACGAGTCCGGCTCCGAATACCAGCTCTCCAAGGTCGGCCGCTCCTTCATCGCGGGCCTGCTCAAGCACGCGGCGGAGATCTCGGCAGTCACGAACCAGTGGGTCAACTCCTACAAGCGCATCTGGGGCGGCTCGGCCCGCAGCGCGGGCGCGGGCGGCGAGGCTCCCTCGTACATCTGCTGGGGCCACAACAACCGCTCGGCGCTGATCCGCGTCCCGATGTACAAGCCGGGCAAGACGGGCTCGGCCCGCGTGGAGGTCCGCTCCATCGACTCCGGCGCGAACCCGTATCTGACGTACGCGGTGCTGCTCGCCGCGGGCCTCAAGGGCATCGAGGAGGGCTACGAACTCCCGGCCGGGGCGGACGACGACGTGTGGGCTCTGTCGGACGCGGAGCGCAGGGCGATGGGGATCGAGCCGCTGCCGCAGAACCTGGGCGAGGCGATCGCGCTGATGGAGCGGAGCGAGCTGGTCGCCGAGACGCTGGGCGAGCATGTCTTCGACTTCTTCCTGCGCAACAAGAAGCAGGAGTGGGAGGAGTACCGCAGCGAGGTCACGGCCTTCGAGCTGCGCAAGAACCTCCCGGTGCTGTAAGCGGAGCGTGAGCGGCAGAGAGGGCCGACGGCCTGTGACCGTCAGCCCTCTCTGCGGGTGAGCAGTACCGCTCTTGGCAGACTTCAGCGGCTCGCGGGCGCGGGAGCCGGCACCAGCTCGGGCTGAGGCTGCCGGTCGGCGTCCTCGACGCCGATGCGGGGCAGCCGATCGTCGAGCCAGCGGGGCAGCCACCAGGTCGCGCGCCCCATCAGCGCCATGGCCGCGGGCACGAGCACCATGCGGACGATCGTCGCGTCGAGCACGATCGCGGTCGCCAGACCAAGGCCCATCATCTTCACGAGCGGCGACGGGTTGGCGACGAAGCTGAGGAACACCACCGCCATGATCAGTGCGGCAGAGGTGATCACACGGCCCGTGGCCGCCATGCCGCGTGCCACCGACTCGGTGGTGTCGCCCGTGGCGGCGTACTCCTCACGGACGCGCGAGAGCAGGAACACCTCGTAGTCCATGGACAGACCGAACAGGACCGCGAAGAAGATCGTCGGCATGGGCGAGGCGATCAGGAAGGTGTCCTGCAGGTTGAACAGGGCCCCGAGCCAGCCCCATTGGAAGACGGCGACCACCACGCCGTATGCCCCGCCGATGGACAACAGGTTGACCACGGCGGCCTTCAGCGGCAGTGCGACGGAGCGGAACACCACCATCAGCAGCAGGAACGACGCTGCCAGGATCGCGGCGATGAAGACCGGCAGGGTGTCGGCGAGTTGCTCGGTGAGGTCGTCGGTCATGGCGGTCAGGCCGGATACGGCGACATTGTCGGGGACGAGGTCACGGACGCGCTCAAGGGTCCGGGAGGTCTCGGCGTCGGCAGGGGCGGTGGTGGGGAGCACGGGCAGCACGACGGTGTCCCCGGCGGCGGAGGTCTGTGGCTCGCCGACCGTGGCGATGCCGGGGTCGGCGGCGATGCGGCGGGACAGTGCGGGGACGTCCTCGGCCTCGGCGCCGGGGCGGGTCAGGTCGGCGACGATCAGCAGGGGGGCGTTGAAGCCCGGGCCGAAGCCCTCGGCCAGCAGGTCGTAGGCGCGGCGGTGGGTGGTGCTCGTGGAGTCGTCGCCGGCGTCGGGGAAGCCGGTCTCCATGCGCAGCGCGGGGGCGGCCAGCGCCAGCAGGACCGCGGATGCGGCGAGCAGGTAGCGCCACGGCCGCCCGGACACACGGTGGGCGAAGCGCCACCATGCCGTGTCCTCGGGTTTCTTCACAGGACGCCCCCGGCCCAGGCGGCTCCGTTTGTGGACTCGGTCACCCAGGAGCGACAGCAGGGCAGGCAGCAACGTCAGGGCGGTCGCCACGGCGAAGAGAACGACCAGGGCGGTACTCAGGCCGATCGACGTCAGGAAGCCCAGGCCGGTCAGTCCGAGAGCGGCCATCGCCACGATGACGGTGCCGCCGGCGAACAGGACGGCCGCGCCCGAGGACCCCATGGCGTTCGACAGTGCGGTGGTGTTGTCCTGGCCGGCTGCGCGGTTCTCGCGGTGACGGGCCACGATGAACAGGGCGTAGTCGATGCCTATGCCCAGGCCGATCATCGCGCCGATCGTGGGGGCGGCGGTGGAGACGTCCATCGCGTTGGCCAGCAGCATGACGCTGCCCAGGCCCGCGGCGACGGCCACCAGGGCGAGCACGATCGGCACCAGTGCGGCCAGGATCGTGCCGAACGCCACCACCAGGATGACGAGTCCGGTCAGCAGGCCCGCCGCCTCCGCACCCGAGGTCTCCGTCTCGGCGTTGATGAAGACTGCGTCACCGCCCAGCTCGACGACGACGCCGTCCCCGCGTGCGGGCTCGATCGCGTCGGTCAGGGCCTCGATCTCCTCGGGGTCCACGTCCATCGCGGACACGTCGAACGTGATCCGGGCGAAGCCGATACGTCCGTCGGGCGAGAGCGTGCCGGCGGTGAAGGGGCCGGCCGTGGTGGCGACGTGCTCCACGCCGGCGATCCGGGCGACGGCGGCGTCGACGGCAGGCCGGTGGCGCTCCAGCCGCTCCCCTTCCGGCGCGGCGAAGACCGCCATGGCACTGCCACCGGACGCTTCAGGGAAGCGCTCTTCGAGCAGCTTCATAGCCTCCTCGCTCTGGCTGCCGGGAGCGACCAGGTCGTCGACGAACGAGCCGCCGACGGTTCCGGCCAGGGGCAGCACGAGGAGGAGGGCAACCGCCCAGGTGGCGATGGTGACCCATGGTCGGCGGGCGCTCGCGCTGCCGATGCGACGGGTGAATCGGTTCATGGCTGTGTGGGCTCCTGTGAGATGGCCGCCGTCCGCCGCCGGCCGGTGGCGCGCTGGAGGCAGGAGTTGTGAGCGGTTCCATCGTGGGTTCCGGCGCCGGGGCTGTCCCCCGCCACCGGACGGGCTCGCGGCTCCCGCGCGGGACGGGGAGAACGCGGCACCACCACCCCCTGGCGGGGGAGCCCGGTGTCCGCCCGCAGGTGGGTGACTGCGCCTGCGACCTGGACCTACGATGGCGTGCCCGGTGCACCCTGATGGCCAACGCCAGCGAGCCGGAAAAGCCTTTTGACGGAGCGATGATGAACCGCACGGCGCTGCCCTCAGAGACGCTGGTCCGCGGCGTGCCGGGCAGGTTCCGCGGGCCCTTCGCCCGGTGGCCGCGGACCGCGGACGCCGTCCTCGCTGCCGCCATGCTCCTGGCCGCGGTGTTCGTGGAGGAAGCTCCCGGCGATGCGCTCCGCATCCGTCCGATCACCGACGTGCCCGTCCCGGTCCTGCTGCTGTACGCCGTGGCCGGCGCGGCGCTCTACTGGCGGGGCCGCGAACCTGTCGCGGTCGTGTCCGTGGCGCTCGTCGCCTGGGGGCCGACGCTGGGGAGCAGCTACTCCACCTCGGGCGGGATCGTGATCGTGGCGCTGTACAGCGTCGGGCGATACGCCGCGGACACCCGGCGGAGCCGACTCTGCACCGCCGCGGCCATCGCTGCCGCCGTCGCCGCGGTCGTGATCGACGGCCTGCTGAATTCCGTCCCCTGGGGGGACATCGGCTTCGGCGCCGTGGTCATGTTCGGGGCCTGGTACATCGGTCGCCGTCTGCGGCTGCGTGCGCAGCGCGCCGCCCGACTCCGCCAGGAGCAGGCCGCCGAGACGCGCCGGATCGTCGCCGAGGAGCGCACCCACATCGCCCGCGAACTGCACGACGTGGTCGCCCACCGGGTGAGCATGATGACGGTGCAGGCGGGTGCGGCCCGGATGGTGGCCGCCGACGATCCCCAGGAGGCCCTGGCAGCTATGGCGGCGGTGGAACAAGCCGGGCGCCAGGCGCTGGACGAACTGCGCCACCTGCTGGGAGTACTGCGGCCGGACGCCGACCGCGACCGGCTGGGTCCCCAGCCCCGGCTGGCCGACCTTCACCAGCTCGTCGAGCAGGTCCGCGAGGCGGGTCTGGACATCTCGGTCACCGGCGGTGTCGAGGCTGCTCTCCCGGCCCGCGTGGAGCTGTCGGCGTACCGCATCGTCCAGGAGGCACTGACCAACGTGCTCAAGCACAGCGGACCGCGGACCCAGACCGAGGTGCGCCTGAGCTGCGAGAGTGGCGGCCTCACCATCGAGGTGCTCGACGACGGTCGTGGAGCCGCCGTCCCGTCCGTGTCGGCCGGCGCCCACGGCGGTGTGCCCGGCCATGGGATCGTCGGCATGCGGGAGAGAGCACTCCTCCTCGGCGGCAGCCTCGATGCGGGGCCGCGTCCCGGCGGCGGATTCCGGCTGGCCGCCCATCTGCCCACTTCAGGAGAGCCCGCGTGAGCATCCGTGTCGTTGTCGTGGATGACCAGGCGCTGGTCCGCCGGGGCTTCGTCATGATTCTGAGGGTCCATGACGACATTGAGGTCATGGCCGAGGCCGGGACCGGACTTGAGGCCGTCGACGCGGCACGCAGGCATCGTCCGGACGTGATCCTCATGGACATCCGCATGCCGGGCATGGACGGCATCGAGGCAACCTCCCGGATTCTGCGGGAGGCGGACTGGGACGTGCGGGTCCTGATCCTGACCACGTTCGATCCGGACGAGTACGTCTACAAGGCGCTGCGTGCCGGTGCCAGCGCCTTCGTGCTCAAGGACATTCCCCCCGAGCAGCTCGCCACCGCCGTGCGCACCGTGGCCGAGGGCGGGGCGCTGCTGGCCCCTTCGATCACCCGGCGCCTCATCGACCAGTTCGCGGAGCGACGTGTCGTCAACACCACCGTGGCGGGCCGCCTGGAGCGACTCACCGAGCGCGAACTCGAGATCGTGGTCGCCGCCGCGCGGGGCGCGAGCAACTCGGAGATCGCCGCCCAGCTCTTCATCGGGCCCGCCACCGTCAAATCGCACGTGTCGAGCATCCTCACCAAACTCGGTCTGCGTGACCGCACCCAGATCGTGATCTTCGCCTACGAGAGCGGACTCGTGGAAGCGGGCGACCACGACGTCGGTCACTGAGGCGTGGGCGTGGTCCCTCAGTCGCTGTCGGCCGTGCTGGGGCGCAGCACCTCGTACAGCGGCTTCGTGGCCCGTACGCGGTACTCCTGCACCGCCCAGGCGTTGCCGTCCGGGTCCGCGAAGTGCATGAAGGTCCCGCCGTCGCCCGGTCCGATCTCGACCGGGTCGGAGACCTCCACACCACGCTCGACGAGCTCGGCATGGGCCGCCTTGATGTCCGCGACGACCAACTGCAGCCCGGAGTACGAGCCGGGCTCGGGGCCTTTGCCGTCGGGGCCCCCGATGCCCTCGCCGATGACGATCGAGCAGCCGGAGCCGGGAGGCGTGAGCTGGACGATGCGCATGGTGTCGGTGACGCGGGTGTCGAGGTCGACCTTGAAGCCGACCTTGTCACGGTAGAAGTCCCTGGCCCGGTCCACGTCCGAGACGGGGACCACGATCACTTCGAGCGTCCAGTCCATGCGGGGCCTCCGAGGTCAGTGGTCGGCTGCGTATGTGATGAAGTCTGCCCATACGTGGGGGGCGATGGCGAGCTGTGGGCCGGTGGTGTTCTTCGAGTCGCGTACGTGGACGGCGCGGGTGGTGGTCGCGACCTCGACGCAGTCGGAGCCGGCTTCGCCGGTGCTGTAGCTGCTCTTGAACCACGCCACTTCCACGCAGTCGGAGCCGGGCTCGTTGCTGCTGTAGCTGCTCTTGAACCACTCCAGCTCGGGCTCAATGCTCATGTTTCTCCCCGCACTTTCTCGATGAGGGCCAGCGACTCCCGTGGCGTGAGAGCCTGCGCTCGGATGCTTCCATATTGCATCTCCAGGAACTGCACCTCCCTCGGCTCGGAGATCAGGCGAGTGATGTGCTGCACCTCGGTGTACCCGAGAGTGGCGCCGCCGCGGAGTTTGAACAGGCGGAATCCGCCCGCCAGGCCAGCGTGGTCCTCCAGGCTAGTAGGCAACACCTGGATCTCGACGTTTCGGAACTGCCCTACCTCCAACAGTCGTTCGAGCTGTCGTCGGTGCACCATTTTGCCTCCGAGCGGGCGGCGCAGCGTCACTTCATCCTGTACGAAGCTGAAAACAGGCATGGTCTTTGTCCTGTCGACGATCTCCTGCCGCGCCATGCGAGCCCCCACCTCCCGCTCGATGACGTCCTCCGTGAGGAGTGGACGCCTCATGCCGAACATCGCCCGTGTGTAATCCTCTGTCTGCAACAGCGCGTGGATCGTGTGGTTGTTGTACGCGCCGAGCTCGACCGCCTCCGCCTCCAGCTTCGCCAAGTCCCGGACCTTCTTCGGATACCGAGCCTCCGCCACGTCCCTCTGCATCGAGATGATCTTGCCGCCCGCGCCCAGGACGTCATCCGCCCTCTGCAGATACACATCCTTCGGAGCACGTCGACCGCGCTCCACCGAGGAGACCAGGTCCTCGCTGTACCCGATCGCAGTCCCCAGCTCCGCCTGCCGGAGCCCCGCCGCCTCCCGCCATGCCTTCAGCTGACGGCCGACAATCCTGAGGACCGCCCCGCCCTCGTCGTCCCAACTCTGCTGCTCCGTACCGTCGTCCATGTCGCCGACCTCCACCCGTCCGCACTGTCCGGACGCACCCGGGCGCCACCCGGACAGTTACGCTGCGTACCGACTTCATTACTGTTCAGAGTAGGTGCGAGCGGCCACGCTGAGTGACGGGAATCAAGAAATCACCCGACCGTGACTGCTGTACGCCATTTCCGAGATCGACCAGCCCGCATCACTCTGACGCGCCCGTGGTGAACACCGTGACGTAGTCGACGAGCATGGGACTGCCGGGGCGGGTCTCCGGAGTGGGCGTGCTGTGCCCGGCGATGGCTTTGGGGAAGCCGCCGCCGATGGCCAGGTCGAGGAGGATGAAGTGCCCGTGGCCCGTGGCGGCGTCCCACGTGGCCTCGTTCATCTGTGCCGAGCTGACGGAGTGGTAGCGCCTGCCGTCCACGTACCAGCTCACTCGCTCCGGCTCGACACTGCGGTCCCACTCGACGGCGTAGGTGTGGAAGCGGCCGGTGCAGTCCGAGTCGGGGCAGGTGGTATCGGCAGCGAGGCCCGTGCTCTCCTCGCAGGGGCCGCCCTCGCTCGTCCCGCAATGCATGGCGCCCCAGACCCGGTTGACGCCGTTGGCGTTCTCCAGCACGTCGAACTCGCCGACGGTGGGTGACACTCCCTCGCCGGTACGGAAGGGCTCGCCCAGGGTCCAGAAGGCCGGCCAGTAACCCGCGGCCGCGGGGCCGGTGATTCCGGGGAGCTGGATGCGGGCCTCAATGCGGAGCTTCTTGCCGTCCGGTGGCCGAAAGTCATTGCGGCGCGTCTCGATGCGGCCGGAAGTCCATCGTCCGGCGTTGTCCCGCAGCGGAGTGATGCGCAGGTTGCCTCGGCCGTCCTGGCTCAGGTTGGCCGGGTCGGCCGTATACCGCTGGACCTCACCGGTTCCCCACCGGGGCGGACCGCCGGGATATCCGCTCCCGACGTCGGTGATCCAGTTCTTGGTGTCCGGCGCAGTTGCGGCTCTGCCGTCGAAGTCATCGGTCCACTCGACGGCCCACCTGTCGGCGGACGGCGGGGTGGCACGCGCAACCGACGGGCCGAAGCCCACGGCGAGGACGGCGAGCGCGGACGCCACCGCCGACCACGGGCGGCGGCTCCGTAGCGGCAGCTTCATCGGGTTGCACCTCCTGGCCTGGCCATGAAGAGCCAACTCTGCCGGGGCAGTTCAGGGGGCGTTCACGGTCTCGGGCGCGGCCACCCGCGGCAGCCGTGCGGTCACCGTGGTGCCCTCACCCTCCTCGGAGCGGACTTCCGTCGTGCCTCCGTGGTTCGCCACGATCGTGTGGACGATGGTCAGCCCGAGTCCCGTGCCCGGGATGGCTTGGTCCACGGCGTTCGAGGCCCGGAAGAACCGGCTGAAGAGCTGCTCGCACTCCTTCTGAGGGATGCCGATACCGGTGTCGCTGACGCTGAGGACCACCTCGCCGTCGTCTGCGGCAGCCTGGACGCGTACGTGCCCGCCGCTGGGAGTGAATTTCACGGCGTTGGACAGCAGGTTCATCAGGACCCGGTCGAGCTGGTCGCTGTCCGCCTCCAGCACGAGCGGCTCTTCGGGGCAGTCGGTCTCCAGGTGGACGGAGGCCGCCTCGGCGGCGGGCCTGATGGTGTCCACGGCCGAGCCCACCAGTTGGCGCAGGTCGACCTCCACCTTCTGCGAACTGAAGGTGCCGGCCTCGATCCTGGACAGGGTGAGCAGATCCTCGATCAGCGCGCGCAGCCGGTTGGCGTTGCGGTCGACGATGTCCAGCATGCGATGCTGCGGCTCCGAGAGCGGGCCCGTTTCGTCGTCTCTCAGCAGCTCGACATATCCCACGATGCTGGTCAGCGGAGTCCGCAACTCGTGGGAGACGGTCGACAGAAAGTCGCTCTTGGCCTGGTCCAGCGCGCGCAACTTCTCCACCAGGGCCGCTTCTTGCCCGTAGAGCATCGAGTTGTGCATGGCCCGGCCGACACCGGAGGCCATCGACTCCGCGATGTCGATCTCCACAGTGCGCCAGGCGTGCTCCGGCCCACTGCGGGAGAGGCATACGGCTCCGAGCGGTTCATCCCCCACTCCGATCGGCGTGAGCACGACGGAATACAGGCCCAGGGCCTTCGCGGCGTCGCGATTCTCCTCCGGCAGGCCCGTCCTGCCGAAGGAGCCGGGGGCGTCCGGCAGTGGCACGCCGGCGGAGAGATAGTCGGGGAGATTGTCGATGGACCAGGTCGTTCCTTGTCTGTAGTGGTCGCGGACCACTTCTGCGGGGATGGGAGGGAGCGCCTGCAACCCCTCGGCCGTGAGCAGACCTTGCTCTGCGTTCCATGCCCGCGCCACCGGGACCACCGGGCTGTCCTCTTGGATGAGCAGGATGAACACATGGTCGGCTTCCAGCCCCTCGCCGATCCCCGTGCAGGCCGCGTCCAGGACCTCATCCACATCGAGGCGCTCCCGGATCCGGATGCCGACGTCACGCGCAATACCCGACAGCCGGCGCCGCTCGCCCTCGATCTCGCGCAGCCGGTCGCCCTCGTCGGCGAGCATGTTCACCGACCGGGCCACCGCGCGGATCTCGGCGGGCCCCTGCTCCCTGGCCCGTGCCGAGTTCTCCCCGGCGGTGAGACGGCCGAGTGTCCACTCCACGCCCTTGAGGGGCCGGACCAGGGCACGGGTGGTTCGCAGCGACGTGTACACGGCGGCGGCCAGCGCGGCGAGCAGCAGGGCGGCGACCCATACGGTACTGACGCGGACGACCCTGTCGGCGCGCTCGTCCATCCGCACGACTTCCGCGCTCAACTGGTCTTCGAGTTCGTGGTTGGTGGCCTCGAACGCGCTGAACAGGACCGAGCCCTCCCGGGTGAGCCGCGCCGCCCGCTCGCTTCTCGGTGTGGCTACCGCTTGTTGGTCGGCGGTGCGCACATATACCTGGAGCTGCTGTCCTTGTGTCCTCAGATTCCGATCGTCCTGCGGATCGCCATGCTCGAGGGCGGAGGCGAGTATGGCCGGGTATGCGTGGCGCGCCGTCCGGTAGGCAGCCAGCTGCTTCTGATCGCCGGTGAGCAGATAGCCGCGCATGGAGCGCTGCATGTCGGAAGCCTCGCCGTGCAGCCGTAGATTGTCGGCGAGGGTCGGCTGCGTCCGGTCGATGATCTCGTCACTCGCCCGGTGTCCGATGAACGCGGCGGTCAGCACTCCGGCCGCGACCAGCAGGATGAGGCCGGTCATCACCCCGAACGCGGTGCCGAGCCGCCGCGTGACGGAGTAGCCGCCCCGTCCCTTGCGTCCGCTCATACACGATCACCTCCGCCCGCGCCCGCCTGCCCGGTCTCGGCGAATCCGCTGCGTGGTATGGACCCCCACGCCTGCGGAGAGCCGCGCAGCCCTTGCACCATGCCGCGCAGTCGCCACCACGCGGTGAGCTGGCGGTATCCGATGTTCTCGGCAATCGCCCCGACGACAGCACCCCAGATGTCCCGCGACCGTGCGAACCGGTGGAAGGCGTACTCCTCCACCGCCAGCGACACCAGGCTGACCACCAGGGCGTAGCCGTACGCGACGAGCAGGAAGCGCCACACGAAGTCCGGGTCGACCGCGCCGAGCAGCACGCTCACGGGTACCAGGACGAGACCGGCCAGTTCGATGACGGGGGCGAGCAGTTCGAAGAACACGTAGAAGGGCAGCGACACCAGCCCGATCCGGCCGTACCGGGGGTTGCCGATCATGCGGCGGTGCTTCAGCAGGATCTCCGTCAGCCCGCGATGCCACCGCCGCCGCTGTCCCGACAGGGCCTTCCTCGTCGACGGCGCCTCGCTCCAGGAGATCGGCTCACTGACGAAGACGATGCGGTAGTCGCGGCCCTGGTCACGCAGATACCGGTGCAGGCGGACGACCAGTTCGGCATCCTCGCCGATGCAGCCCGCGTCCATGCCGCCCACCGCCACCACCATGTCCCGCCGGAAGAGACCGAAGGCACCGGCGATGACCAGCAGGCCGCCGACCTTCGACCACCCCGTACGTCCGAGCATGAAGGCCCGCAGATACTCGACCACTTGGATGCGGCCCAGCAGCTCCCGGGGCACGCGCGGCTCGACGACCCGGCCTGCGACAACGGTGCAGCCGTTGGCGATGCCGACCACGCCGCCGGTGGCGACCACCCGAAGGGGGTCGTCGCAGAACGGCTTGGCCACCGCCAGCAGCGACTCGGAGTCCAGGATCGAGTCCGCGTCCACCATGCACAGCAGCGGATAGCGTGCCAGGTTGATTCCGGCGTTGAGGGCGTCGGCCTTGCCGCCGTTCTCCTTGCGGGCCACCACGAGAGGCACCGGTCCGCCTCTGGGCAGATGGACCGACTGCACCCCACCGCGCACCGGTACGTCGTCGGGCACGACGCGCTCCACCTCGACGAGGTCGAACGCGTCCCGCAGGGCGTCCAGCGTCCCGTCGGCGGAGCCGTCGTCCACGACGACGACCTCGAAGACCGGGTAGCGCAGCAGGAGCATGGCCCGGACCGCCTCCGCGATCGACGTCTCCTCGTTGTACGCAGGCATGATCAGCGACACCGGCGGGGTGAAGGGACTCGCGGAGGCGTCTTCGTAGCCCGCGAAGGATGCCCGGCGCAGCCTCCTGACGAGCTCTCCGACGGCGACGAGTATCAGCAGCAGATAGCAGGTGTTGATGACCGCGAAGTACACGAGGATCGCGCTGTCGCTCACCGTGATCAGGGTGTGCCCCGCGTCCCGTAGCCAATCCAGCGACCCGTCGCTCGCAAGGCTCCTGGCGCCGGGTGCGTGCACCGGGCTCAGGATGTCGGCAGCGCTCACCGCACTCACGGGGCCGCCTCGGCGACGTGGGCGGAGGACGCGCCGATGACGGACGACTCCGCGAGCGCCGCCCTGGCCTGTGCCGCCGCACGCAGGCCCCAACGGCCGTCGGCGGCTGCCCGCAATTCGACGCCGCCCACGTCGCCGAGGCGCAGCAGCGACCGGGCCGCGGTGGCGGCCACATGATCATCCGGGTCGCCGAGCAGACCCCGCAACCGGGCCGTGGCGGCCACGGCACCCAGGCTGCCCAGGGCCCCGGCGGCCACCCTGCGCAGGGCGACCGGCTGACCGGGGCCCACCGCGGCCAGCAGCGGCTCAAGGCCGTCCGGCATGCCGAGCCTGCCCAGCGCGCGGGCAGCCCTGATACGCACCTCCGCATCGGATTCCTCGCGCAGAGCGCTCGCGATCTCGGCGGTCCTGGAGACCCCGCCGATCGCGCCCAGCGTCTCGATCGCCACCGCCCGGACGAGCGGCTCCGGGTGCTCCAGGCCCGCCGCGATGCTCCGCAGGGCTTCCGGCCCGAAGGACGTCAGTGCCCGGGTGACCACGGCGGGCGGTACGGTCCGCGGTCCGTAGAGGCAGTCCAGCAGCTGTGGAACGACCGAAGGTTCTCCGATCAGGCCCAGCGCCCGCGCGGCGACCAGCCGCACCTCCGGGTCGCGGTCGTCCAGCAGGCGGCAGAGCGGTGGGGCCGCGGGCCGGTGACGGAGCTGGCCGAGCACTTCCGCGGCGCGGCCCCGCCGGACCGCGCCCCGGCGGCCCAGATCCGCCACGGCATCCGCGGTGGCCCCGCGGCGCTCGAACAACTCGATGAGCGCGGTTCTGGCCTGTCCGGAGACCTTGCCGAACATCAGCGCCACCGTGGGCTCCAGCGCCCCCCAGGTGCGGTCGTCGAGCTCCGAGAGCTGGTCCAGCGCCTCGCGCTGCTCGTCCTCCTCCGCGCACAGGAGCTCCAGCAGCACGCCCCGCACCGGGGCCACGATCCGGTCTCGTCGGCGCTGCCGGTAGTGACGGACGACGCGCAGGCCGACGATCAGTACCCCCAGCAGCACCACGACGGTCACCAGGCACATCAGCGCGCCGGTGACGAGACTGGTGGCGATCACCGGGAGGCCCTGGTGAGCACGGCCTGGACCCGGCTGCTCAGTTCGCGCGGGCTGAACGGCTTGATGATGTAGTCGTCGGCTCCCGCGGCGAATCCCGTCTCGACGTCTCCCTCCTGGGAGCGGGCGGTGATCAGGATGACGGGGAGCGAGGCGGTCTCGGGCGCCGCGCGGAGTTCGCGGCACACATCCAGGCCGGACATCCCGGGCATGCGTATGTCGAGCAGAGCGACATCGACCGGCTGGCTGCGCGCTGCCTTGAGCGCGGCCATGCCGTCCTCCACGGCGATGACCTCATGACCGCTCTGGGTCAGTTTGAAAGCGACAAGGTCCCGTATGTCGCCATCGTCATCGGCTATGAGGACTCGAGGCATTACGTCTCCTGGGATGCGGAATTCCGGAAGGAGTCGAGGAGGTGCATCACACTTGAGCGCCGGAACGGTTTGGCCAGCATCGCGTCCACCGCCAGCTCGGAGAGATCCTGCTGGTCGAGCACTGAGGAGACGACGAGGTGGCACTTGCCCGTACGGCTGTCCGCGCGCAGTCTGCGGATGACTTCCCGGCCGTCGATACCGGGGAGCAGGATGTCGATGATCGCCATGTCGGGTGGGTCCGCGAAGGCGAGCTCGAGGCCCTCCTCGCCGGTGTCCGCGACGGCCACCTGGCATCCCAGCCCCCGCAGATGACGCTCCAGCAGGGCACTGACGTCCAGATTGTCTTCGATCACGAGTACGCGCGGAGTGCCCATTACTGTCCTTGTCACGGAAGTATCGCGTCACCTGCCATCAAGGTATGTGCGTTTTGCCTTGCCTGCCACATTTATGATCACTGTCGGTAACGGCCGGCGGGTGCCCCCGGTACCAGGGTCCGGACCGGCCAACTGGCGCCGAGGGGCCTGGCTTACCGAGGGTGACGAAGGAGCGGGGCCGGAAAGTCGGCCAATTCGGCCGGGAGGCAGGCGGGTTGGGCAACGGGCCTGTCGGGACCGGGAGTTGTGTGACGCCGTGCGGCGTCACACACTCGCGTCCGCTCAGCGCTCCGAAAGCGGAGCAGGCGCTTCCTGGATGACCCAGCCGTTGCCGTCCGGGTCCTGGAAGAACATGAACGAGTTCCATGTGTCGCCCGGGCCGTCCTCCCAGCCGCTCGCGCCCACGTGCTGGATCTCGCTGACGTCCACCGACCGCTCGACAAAGGCCGCGCGGGCCGCCGCGATGTCCGTCACGCACAGTTGGAGGCCCTGAAGCGAGCCGGGAGCCATGGGGGTCTGGCCGGGGCGGCCCGGGAGGCCGCTGCCCATGGAGACGGAGCAGCGCGAGCCCGGCGGGGTCATATGGATGATGCGGATGCCCGGGGCCACTTCCCGGTCGAGGTCGACCTTGAAGCCGCAGCCCTGCTCGTAGAACTTCTTCGACCGGTCGAGATCCGTGACCGGGATCATGATCACTTCAAGCGTCAGTTCCATCGGTTCCGTGGGGGCCGTCGGTTCCATCGGTGGAGCTCCTCTATTCGGTGAACTGCCAACGGGTCTGGCTGTACGGGCTCTTCGCGAAGCCGAAGGCCGTGCGCGGCTCCACACGGAAGACCAGAGCGGTGCCGGCCTGGTGCACGAACGCGCCGTCGCGGACCTCGAAGGTCCAGTCCGAGCCGTACTTCTCGATGTACGCGTCCGCCAGCGCGCGCAGTCGCGTCTCGTCGGTTACACGTGCCGCCGCTCCCTCGACCACCACGTCGTAGCCCTCGCCCAGGGCATTGGCACCGGTGGTGAGGACCACCTCCCGATTATCGCGGAGGTTTTTCGCCTTCCGCTCGTCGGCGCCGGTACAGAAATGCAGCCCGCCGTCGTGCCAGACGCCGATCAGCGGGGTGACATGCGGCCGGCCCTCCGGGCGCACGGTCGACAGCCAGTAGATTTCGGCCGCCTTCAGGCGCTCGACCGCATCGGTCCAATCGTCGGCGGTGGCCTTTTCGTCGCTGTAGCGGGCGTCCAGCTTGGTCAGGGGCTCGTTCTCGGGCATGGTGCGGTCCTCTCCACTCGGGTCACCGAATGTGTAGACCGGGAGCGGCGCCCCTATTCATCGGCCGACGCCGGACGGGATCACGAGGGTCCTGATCGGCCGGACAGGGCCTAGGCTCGAATCAGGGGCCCTTGATCGGGCGCGACGTTCCTTGAGCTGGGCAGGACGGGAGACGACGGGATGACGGTGTCGGGGCGCAGAAGCAGTACCTTCACGCGACTGCTGCGGCACGGCTTCACCGATCCGTCCGCCGCCGAACGGCTCCTCGGCCTCTCCGACATGGCTTCCGTACGCTCCGACCCCGTCCTCCTCGACGCGCTCGGCGCGGTCGCCGACCCCGACCTCGCGCTGCGCGCCCTCGTACGGCTCGTCGAGGCGCAGCCCCCCGCCGGCCGGCAGAGCCTCCTCGACACCCTGATCACCGCGAAGCCCCTGCGCGACCGGCTGCTCGGCGTGCTCGGCGCGTCCGAGGCACTCGGCGACCATCTCGCCCGCCACCCGCGCGACTGGCAGGCGCTCGTCACCTACGAGGCGGCCGATCTGCACCCGGGCGTCGCGGACTTCGAGCGCGGCCTCGCCGATGCCACCGATACGGTGTCGCTGCGCGTCGCCTACCGGCGGTGCCTGCTGTCCATAGCGGCCCGCGACGTGTGCGGCACGACCGATGTCGCCGAGACCGCCGCCGAACTGGCCGATCTGGCCACGGCCACCCTGCGCGCCGCCCTCGCCATCGCCCGTGCCTCGGCGCCCGGCGACGCGGCGCAGTGCCGGCTCGCCGTCATCGCCATGGGCAAGTGCGGCGGCCACGAACTCAACTACGTCTCCGACGTGGACGTCATCTTCGTCGGCGAAGCCGCCGACGGCGCCGACGAGAACAAGGCCATGCAGGCCGCGACCCGGCTGGCCTCGCATCTGATGCGGATCTGCTCCGACACGACCGTCGAGGGCACGATCTGGCCCGTCGACGCCAATCTGCGGCCCGAGGGACGCAACGGCCCGCTGGTGCGCACCCTGTCCAGCCATGTCGCGTACTACCAGCGCTGGGCCAAGACCTGGGAGTTCCAGGCACTGCTCAAGGCCCGGCCGGTCGCCGGGGACCCCGGGCTCGGCGAGGACTACATCGAGGCCGTGTCGCCCATGGTGTGGCAGGCCGCCGAGCGCGAGAACTTCGTCCCGGACGTGCAGAAGATGCGCCGCCGCGTCGTCGACAACATCCCCGCGGCCGAGATCGAACGCGAGCTCAAGCTCGGCCCGGGCGGGCTTCGGGACGTCGAGTTCGCCGTGCAGCTGCTGCAGCTGGTCCACGGCCGCAGCGACGCGACGCTGCACAGCGGCACCACGCTGGAGGCCCTGCGGGCACTGGCGGCGGGCGGCTATGTGGGACGCGCGGACGCCGCCCAGATGGATGCGGCGTACCGCTTTCTGCGCGCCATGGAGCACCGCATCCAGCTGTACCGGCTGCGGCGTACGCATCTGGTGCCCGAGGCCGAGTCCGATCTGCGGCGCCTCGGGCGCTCGCTCGGGCTGCGTACGGACCCCGTCGCCGAGCTCAACAAGGAGTGGAAGCGGCACGCGGCGGTCGTGCGGCGGCTGCACGAGAAGCTCTTCTACCGGCCGCTGCTGGACGCCGTCGCCCAGCTCACGCCCGGCGAGACGCGGCTCAGCCCGAAGGCGGCGGGGCAGCGGCTGGAGGCGCTCGGTTACGCGGATCCCGCGGCGGCCCTGCGGCATCTGGAGGCGCTCTCGTCCGGGGTGACGAGGAAGGCCGCGATCCAGCGCACCCTGCTGCCGGTGCTGCTCGGCTGGTTCGCCGACTCGGCCGATCCGGACGCCGGTCTGCTGGGTTTCCGCAAGGTGTCCGACGCGCTCGGCAAGACGCCCTGGTATCTGCGGCTGCTGCGCGACGAGGGCGCGGCCGCGGAGAACCTGGCGCGCGTGCTGTCCGCCGGGCGGCTCGCCCCAGACCTGCTGCTGCGGGCCCCCGAGGCGGTGGCGCTGCTCGGCGATCCGGAGGGGCTGGGGCCGCGCGGCCGCGAGCACCTGGAGCAGGAGATCCTGGCGGCCGTCGGACGCGCCGACACCCCGGAGGGCGCGGTCGCGGTGGCGCGTGGCGTACGCCGACGGGAGCTGTTCCGTACCGCGGCGGCCGACCTGATCGGTTCCTACGGCACCGAGGAAAGCCCCGCCGAGGCGGACCCGGGCGCGCTGGTGGACCGGGTCGGCAGCGCGGTCACCGACCTGAACGCGGCGACGATCGCGGGGGCACTGCGGGCCGCGGTGCGCGAGCAGTGGGGCGACGAGCTGCCGACCCGGTTCGCGGTCATCGGCATGGGGCGCTTCGGGGGACACGAGCAGAGTTACGGCTCCGACGCGGACGTGCTCTTCGTCCATGAGCCGCGCGAGGGTGTGGACGAACAGGAGGCGTCTCGGGCCGCGAACACGGTCGTCACGGAGATGCGCCGACTCCTCCAACTGCCCACGACAGACCCGCCGTTGCTGATCGACGCGGATCTGCGGCCGGAGGGCAAGAGCGGTCCGATGGTCCGCACCCTCGCCTCCTACGAGGCGTACTACCGGCGGTGGTCGCTGGTGTGGGAGAGCCAGGCGCTGCTGCGCGCGGAGCCGATGGCGGGGGACCAGGAGCTGGGGCGGCGCTTCATCGACCTGATCGACCCGCTGCGGTATCCCGCGGAGGGGCTCGGGGAGGACGCCGTCCGCGAGATCCGGCGGCTGAAGGCCCGGATGGAGTCCGAACGCCTGCCGCGGGGGGCGGACCCCACGCTCCACACGAAGCTCGGGCGCGGCGGGCTGAGCGACGTGGAATGGACGGTCCAGCTGCTCCAGATGCGCCACGGCTGGGCGGAACCGGGCCTGCGCACGACCCGCACCCGCGAGGCCCTGCGGGCGGCACACGCGGCGGGCCTGATCGACACGGAGGACGCGCAGATCCTCGACGAGGCGTGGGTACTGGCGACCCGCGTCCGCAACGGCGTGATGCTGGTCCGCGGCCGCCCGGGCGACACCTTCCCCTCGGACGGCCGCGAACTGGCGGCGGTGGGGCGGTACTTGGGGTACGGGCCGGGGGTGACGGGGCGGGAGCTGCAGGTGGGGCACAGCGGGGCCATGCTGGACGACTACCGTCGGATAACGCGGCGGGCGCGGGCGGTGGTGGAGGTGCTGTTCTACGGAGCGTAGGGGTGCGGCCGGGGGAGTTTCCCCACCCGCCCCTTCCCGGAACCGGGGGCTGCGCCCCCGGGCCCCGGGTGGTATGGGTTCAGCGGGGCTGGCGAACCCGCGCCCGCGCTCGGCGTCGGCTTCGCCGGGCGGTGCCAGCGGGCTGGGGCGGGTGCGGGGGCATCGCCCCAGAGCCCGGGGGGTTGCGGGTTCAAGCGGGGGCTGACGCCCCGCGCCTGAGTGTCGGCTCGCGGCGCGGAGGGCACAGGCGGTACGTGGCGGCGGCCCCCGTTGCCCCCGTTCTCCGCGGCACGCGGCACGCGGCAGCCGGCCGCCCCGCCGCGAAGCCGGCGCCGAGCAGGGTTCGGGGGCGCAGCCCCTGCTGCCTCAGCCGACCGCGCCGCGAAGCGGGCGCCCCGGGGCCCGGGGGCGTCAGTCCCCGGTTTCGGGAAGGGGCGGGGTGGGGGAAAACCCCCCGCCCGAGCGCCGGCTTCGCGGCGCGGAGAGCCCGGGGCCAGGTACCGGGTGGTGGCTGGTGCCTGCGGCGCCCCCGAGCCGGAGGCTCTCCCGGAGCCCAGCGGGCGGCGCGGCACGCACGCGGCTACCGGGATCCGGCGGACGCGGCGTCCGGGCGGCCGCTCATCTTCCCGCGGTGAAGCGGGGACGCAGCCGCGCCTGGCGGTCCGGCCGGTCCACCTGCCGGGGCAGCTGGTGCGGAAGCGCCCGGTACCAGGCGTACGAGACCGCGAAGCCGAAGGCCAGGCACATCATGCCGCCGACCGCGTCCAGCCAGAAGTGGTTCGCCGTTGCCACGATGACCACGAGCGTGGCCACCGGGTAGAGGACACCGAGGATCTTCGCCCAGGGCGTGGACGCCAGCGCGAAGATGATGAGGCCGCACCAGAGCGACCAGCCGATGTGCATGGACGGCATGGCGGCGTACTGGTTCGACATGTTCTTCAGGTTGCCCGAGGCCATCGAACCCCAGGTGTGATGGACCAGCACGGTGTCGATGAAGTCATGGCCGTTCATCAGCCTCGGCGGAGCGAGCGGATACAGGTAGTAACCGACCAGTGCCACCGCGGTCGTTGCAAAGAGCACCAGACGCGCGGCCGCGTAACGCCCGGGATGGCCGCGGTAGAGCCAGACCAGCACGCCGATCGTCACAATGAAGTGCAGCGTCGCGTAGTAGTAGTTCATCGACACGATCAGCCATGACACCGAGTTCATGGTGTGGTTGACCGACTGCTCGAAGGCGAGGCCCAGGGAGCGCTCGACGTCCCAGATCCAGTCCGCGTTGCTCAGGGCCGCGGACTTCTGCTCCGGTACCGCATTGCGGACGAGTGAATACGTCCAGTAACTGACCGCGATCAGAAGTATTTCGAACCACAGCCGTGGACGGCGCGGTGAGCGCGCCCGACCGCTCGGCGCAGGCGTCGATGCCGGGCGTTCCTCGTCCACGATGGGTGGCGGGGTGGCCGTCCGGCCTTCCAGTGTCTTCACGGTCGCTTCACCCATGGGGAGAGAGTCTGCCAGATTCGCGTCCCACACCGATCATCCCTCGGTCTGGTTCAGTACGCATTCCCTCCACCGTACGGACTACTGCTTCTGCGGGTCACCCCGAGGGCGCTGTACGGGCCCCGAAGCGGTTGAGCCCCGTACCACCAGCTCAGGCATGAAGACGAACTCGCTGTGCGGGGCCGGGGTGCCCCCGATCTCCTCCAGCAGAGTCCGGACGGCCGCCTGCCCCATGGCGAGGACCGGCTGCCGGATGGTCGTCAGCGGCGGATCCGTGAACGCTATGAGCGGGGAGTCGTCGAAGCCCACCACGGAGATGTCGCGAGGCACCTCCAGGCCCAGACCCCGCGCGGCCCGGATCGCACCGAGCGCCATCATGTCGCTCGCGCACACCACGGCGGTGCAGCCGAGGCCGATCAGGGCGCCGGCGGCCGCCTGACCGCCTTCGAGGGTGTAGAGGGAGTGCTGGATCAGCTGCTCGGACTCCTCGGCGGAGAGGCCGAGTTGGACCTCCATCGCCTGCTGGAAACCCTCGATCTTCCGCAGGACGGGCACGAAGCGCTTGGGGCCCACCGCGAGCCCGATCCGGGTGTGGCCGAGCGAGGCGAGGTGGGTCACGGCGAGGTGCATCGCGGCCCGGTCGTCGGGGGAGACGAAGGGGGCCTTCACCTTGGGCGAGAAGCCGCCCAGGAGGACATAGGGGACACCCTGGCCGCGTAGCTGGTCGTAACGCTGCATGTCGGCTGTGGTGTCCGCGTGCAGGCCCGAGACGAAGATGATCCCCGAGACCCCGCGGTCCACCAGCATTTCGGTGAGCTCGTCCTCGGTGGAACCGCCCGGGGTCTGGGTGGCCAGTACCGGTGTGTACCCCTGCCGGGTCAGGGCCTGGCCGATGACCTGGGCGAGCGCCGGAAAGATCGGGTTGTCGAGCTCCGGAGTTATGAGGCCGACCAGTCCCGCGCTGCGCTGCCGCAGCCGCACCGGCCGCTCGTATCCGAGGACGTCGAGCGCCGCGAGTACGGATTCACGGGTGGCCGCGGCCACACCGGGCTTGCCGTTGAGCACGCGGCTGACTGTGGCTTCGCTGACCCCCGCCTGGGCTGCGATGTCGGCGAGCCGTGCGGTCACGGGATTGGACTGTACCGGTCGCATGTCAGATTGCCCACCACGCGCAGGAATCGGTCGGAATACGGGCTGTGTCTCCCGATGGTTCCATACCGTCGGTCGAGAGCAACAGCCGTCCCGGCAGCGGGATTTCGATGACGGATCCGGTGGTGTTGAGCGTGCAGACCAGGCCCGGCCGGGACAGTGCGAGCAGCCCCTCGGGCCCGGGCAGCCAGCGCATCGGCCCGCCCGGCAGCCGGCGCCGCAGCTCCAGCGCCGAGCGGTAGAGCTCGAGCGTCGAGTACGGGTCGCCGGTCTGGGCCTCGACGGACAGCTCCCGCCAGCTGTCGGGCTGCGGCAGCCAGCTGGATCCGGGGCCGAAGCCGTACGGCGGCTCCTGGCCGGCCCACGGGATCGGCACCCGGCAGCCGTCGCGGAAGCCGTCCTGGCCCGCCGCGCGGAAGAAGGCGGGGTCCTGGCGCACCTCGTCGGGCAGATCGGTGACCTCGGGCAGGCCGAGCTCCTCGCCCTGGTAGACGTACGCGGAGCCGGGCAGCGCCAGCATCAGCAGCGCGGCCGCGCGGGCCCGGCGCAGCCCGCGGCGCCCGCCGCCGTAGCGGGTGGGGTGGCGGACCACGTCGTGGTTGGAGAGCACCCAGGTGGTGGTCGCTCCCACCGAGGCGGTCGCGGCCAGTGACTCGTCGATCACGGCGCGCATCGCCGCCGGGTCCCAGGGGCACCGCAGGAACTGGAAGTTGAAGGCCTGGTGCAGTTCGTCGGGGCGTACGTACAGCGCGAGCCGGTCCGGGCTCGGTGCCCAGGCCTCGGCCACGCCGATCCGGTCGCCGGGGTAGGAGTCGAGGAGCCTGCGCCAGGAGCGGTGGATCTCGTGCACGCCGTCCTGGTCGAAGAAGGGAAGTTTCTGCGCCCCGATGAGCCTGGCCTGTTCCTTGTGGCCGATGTCCGGCAGTCCGGCCGCCTTGATCATGCCGTGGGCGACATCGATCCGGAAACCGTCGACGCCGAGGTCCAGCCAGAAACGCAGGACGGACTCGAACTCCTCGTGGACCTCCCGGTTGTCCCAGTTGAGGTCCGGCTGCTCGGGGGCGAAGAGGTGGAGGTACCACTCGCCGTCCGCCGTGCGGGTCCAGGCGGGGCCGCCGAAGACCGACTCCCAGTCGTTGGGCGGCAGCTCGCCGGCCGGGCCCTTGCCTGGCCGGAAGTAGTAGCGCTCGCGGGCCGACCCCGCTGACTGGCTCGTCGGGCCCGCGAGCGCAGCCCGGAACCACGGGTGCTGGTCCGAGGTGTGGTTGGGGACGATGTCCACGATCACCCTCATGCCCAGCTCGTGGGCGGTGCGTACGAGATCGTCCGCGTCGGCGAGGTTCCCGAAGAGCGGGTCGACGGTCCGGTAGTCGGCGACGTCGTAGCCGCCGTCGGCCTGCGGAGAGGCGTAGAACGGCGTGAGCCAGACGGCGTCGATGCCCAGCTGGGCGAGATACGGCAGGCGCTGGGTGGTCCCGCGCAGATCGCCGATGCCGTCGCCGTCGCTGTCGGCGAAGGAGCGCACGTACACCTGGTAGATGACGGCATCGCGCCACCAGCCGCGGCCCTTGCTGGAATTGCTTGCAGCAAGCGGCCCCTCGGCCGGAGTGGGGGAGGGAAGGCCGACGGCGGAAGCGAGCTCGTGGGTCATTCAGGGTCCCTCTCGTCAGGTCCGGGGCGGGGGGACGTGCAACTAACGAGGTCAACGTGGGTGCGGGCCCGGTGGTGACGGTGCTCCGGGAACCAAAATATCAGCTCTGCAAGAGCTTGCGAAAGTAGTTGCAGCCCAGTGTGGAGCTCCCTGGACGGCAGAAACAGCTGCCGTCAAGCGATGCGATGGCAACTGTCAGGACACGTGGATGTAACGATCCCCTGCTCTTGCAGAAAATTGCCGCAAGGTCTTTCGGCTCTCTTTCATCCTTGTTACGTTCTGGCCCGAACCCGGCGCCGCGAGGGAGCGGTCGGCAGGGGGCCTGGTCGCCCCCGCCATCTCGGGCATCTCTGAAGGAGTTCACATGCGGCGTGGCATAGCGGCCACCGCGCTGGTTGCGGCACTGGCAATGGCAGCGACGGCGTGCGGCGGAGACGGCGACAGCGGTGACAAGGCCGGCGGCCCGGTCACCCTGACCTGGTGGGACACGTCGAACGCGACCAATGAGGCGCCTACGTACAAGGCGATGATCGCCGAGTTCGAAAAGGCGAACAAGGACATCAAGGTCAACTACGTCAACGTCCCGTTCGACCAGGCGCAGAACAAGTTCCAGACCGCGGCCGGCAGCAAGGGCGCTCCCGACATCATCCGCGCCGAGGTCGGCTGGACCGCCTCCTGGGCCAAGTCGCAGTTCCTGGCCCCGCTCGACGGCACGGACGCTCTCAAGCAGACCGAGGACATCACCCCCTCGCTCCTCAAGCAGGCCCAGTACGAGGGCAAGACCTACGGTGCCCCCTTCGTCACCGACTCCCTCGGCCTGATGTGGAACAAGGAGATCCTGAAGAAGGCGGGCTTCGACAAGGCCCCGACCACCTGGGAAGAGATCAAGACGGTCTCCAAGGCGGTCAAGGAGAAGGCCGGAGTCGACGGCTTCCAGCTCCGCGCCGACTCCTACTTCGAGCTTCCCTTCCTCTTCGGCGAGGGCACCGACATGGTCGACGCCGGCTCGAAGAAGATCACCGTCAACTCGCCCGAGGCCGTCAAGGCCGTCGACGCGACCAAGGCCCTGCTCGCCTCGCCGGGTGTCGCCAAGCTCGATGTGACCGCCGACTCCTACGCCCACATGATGGACGCCTTCAACACCGGCAAGGTCGCGATGATCGTCCAGGGCCCGTGGGAGCTGACGAACGTCTACAAGGGCACCGCGTTCAAGGACAAGGCCAACCTGGGCATCTCCGGTGTCCCGGCCGGCTCCACCGGCAAGGCCGGCGCCCCGACCGGTGGCCACAACCTCTCGGTCTACGCCGGTTCCGACAAGGCGCACCAGGCCGCGGCCCAGAAGTTCGTCGGCTTCATGACCTCGGGTGCGACCCAGGCCAAGATCGCGCTGAAGAACGGCACGCTGCCGACCCGCACCTCCGCCTACACCGCCGAGGTCAAGGCCACCCCGGGCATCGCCGAGTTCCAGGCGATCCTCGCCGGCTCCGCCCGGCCGCGTCCGGAACTGCCCGAGTACAGCTCGCTCTTCGCCGACCTCGGCACCGGCCTCACCGCGATCCTGCAGGGCAAGGTGAGCACCCAGAAGGGTCTGGACACCACCGCCGAGTCCTACAAGAAGCTGCTCAAGGACTTCTCCTAACACCGTCGCCCGTGGTGGTACGGCCGGGAAACCCCGGCCGTACCACCACGGCGCACGCCGTACACCCGCTTAAGAATCTGTCGCAAAGGTGTCGAAGATGACCGTCGCCGTCGAGGGCGGAAGTGAGAAGACCCGCCGTGGCCCCGCGCCGCGCCGCGGGCCGATCAGCCGTATCAGGCAGTCGTACAACCGCAATTGGTACGCCTGGGCCATGGTGGCCCCGGTGGTCGCGGTCATCGGTGTGCTGGTGGTCTACCCGCTGATCCGCGGCATCTATTTGTCGCTGACCGACGCCAACAGCAACAACGTCGGCAAGACGATCGGCGTCAACAAGATCCCCGACAGCTTCTCCTGGGTGGGTTTCGACAACTACGCGGAGATCCTCTCCGGGGGCGACCACCAGTTCTGGCCCCACTTCACCTGGACCATCGTCTGGACCATGGTCTGTGTGGCCCTGCACTACAGCATCGGCATGGGGCTCGCGCTGCTGCTCAACCGCAAGCTCCGCGGCCGCACCTTCTACCGGATGGTCCTGATCCTGCCGTGGGCCGTGCCGACCTTTGTCACCGTCTTCGCCTGGCGGCTGATCCTCGCCGACGACGGCGGCATCCTCAACCTGGCGCTGGATTCGCTCCATCTGCCCACCGCGCCCTGGCTGAGTGACCCCTTCTGGCAGCGGACCGCCGCCATCATGGTCAACACCTGGGTCGGCGTCCCCTTCATGATGGTCTCGCTGCTCGGCGGACTGCAGTCGATCCCGCCCGAGCTCTACGAGGCCGCCGAGGTCGACGGTGCGACGCCCTGGCAGCGCTTCCGCCATGTCACGGTTCCCGGCCTGCGCTCCGTCAGCAGCACGGTCGTGCTGCTCGGCATCATCTGGACCTTCAACCAGTTCGTCGTGATCTTCCTGCTGTTCGGCGCGACCGGAGCGCCCGAGGCACAGATCCTCGTCACCTGGGCCTACCGCCTCGGCTTCGGCCAGGACCCGCGCGACTACGCCGGCTCCGCCGCGTACGGCGTCATCATCCTGTCGATGCTCATCGTCTTCGCCTCCTTCTACCGGCGCTGGCTGGCCCGCAACGAGAAGGCCGTCTGACGGCCGCCCCGGAAAAGGAACCAGCCATGACGAAAGAGAGGGGAGCGACCCCCATGAGCACCACCGCAGATGCCCCGGTCTCGGCCGCCGAAGGGGCAGCCGCCGTCCCGCCCCGCAAGCCCGCCGCAGGCAAGCGACAGCTGAAGCGCGGCGAGCGCCCCCGTTCCGCGTCCGTGCTCATCCACACCGTGCTGATCGCCGCCTCCTTCATAGCGGCCTTCCCGATCGGCTGGATCGCCTGGATCTCGCTGGGCCCGGACAAGACCGACTACCTGCACCCGGGTGACATCGCAGACAAGATCAGCTTCGAGAACTACACGACCGTTCTCGGCGACACCGAGTTCCTCCAGTGGTTCGCCAACTCGCTGATCGTCGCGCTCGGTACGTGCCTGCTCGGCGTCTTCATCGCCGCCAGCTCCGGCTACGCGGTCTCCCGCATGCGCTTCCCCGGGCACCGCCAGCTGATGTGGACCTTCCTGGTCACGCAGATGTTCCCGGTCGCCATCCTCATGGTGCCGCTCTACAACATCCTGGCCAACATGGGTCTGCTGGACACCTACTGGGCGCTGATCCTGGTCTACTGCACCACCGCGATCCCGTACTGCGCCTGGCTGCTCAAGGGATACTTCGACACCATCCCCAAGGAGATCGACGAAGCCGGCCGGGTCGACGGCCTCTCGCCCTTCGGCACCTTCTACCGGCTGATCCTGCCGCTCGCCCGGCCGGGCCTGGCGGTCGCCGCGTTCTACACCTTCCTCACCGCCTGGGCCGAGGTCGCCTACGCGTCGGTCTTCATGCTCAGCGAGGACAAGTACACCCTCGCCGTCGGCCTGACCAGCTTCATCAGCGAGCACGACACCCAGTGGGACCTGATGGCCGCGACCTCCGTGCTCATCGCCATCCCCGCGTCGCTGTTCTTCTATCTGGTCCAGCGCCACCTGGTCACCGGTCTCACCGCCGGCGCCGCCAAATCCTGACCCGTACGACCCGGGGCACCCGGCCCGAACACCGGCCGGGTGCGCCCTGCTGTCTGACGTTTCGCCCGAACCGCTGCACCGAGCCTCCGAGCCTCCAAGGGATCGAGAATGACCCAGTACCTGGCTGACGCCCATCACACCACCGACCGGACTGCTTCGGCGGACTGGTGGAGAAGCGCCGTCATCTACCAGGTGTACCCCCGCAGCTTCGCCGACGGGAACGGCGACGGCATGGGCGACCTTCCGGGCATCCGCAGCCGGCTGCCGTACCTGAAGGACCTCGGTGTCGACGCCGTCTGGCTCAGCCCCTTCTACGCCTCCCCGCAGGCCGACGCCGGGTACGACGTGGCCGACTACCGCGCCATCGACCCGATGTTCGGCACGCTGCTGGACGCCGACGCGCTGATCCGCGACGCCCACGACCTCGGGCTGCGGATCATCGTCGACCTGGTGCCCAACCACTCCTCCGACGCGCACGAATGGTTCAAGCGCGCGCTGCGCGAGGGCCCGGGATCACCGCTGCGCGAGCGCTACCACTTCCGCCCCGGCAAGGGCACCGACGGTGAACTGCCGCCCAACGACTGGGAGTCCATCTTCGGCGGCTCCGCCTGGACCCGTACCCAGAACCCGGACGGCACCCCTGGTGACTGGTACCTGCACCTCTTCGCGCCCGAGCAGCCCGACTTCAACTGGGAACACCCTGCCGTCGCCGACGAGTTCCGCTCCATCCTGCGCTTCTGGCTCGACATGGGCGTCGACGGCTTCCGCATCGACGTCGCCCACGGCCTGGTCAAGGCGGCAGGTCTGCCCGACATAGGCTCCGGCGACCAGCTCAAGCTGCTGGGCAGCGATGTCATGCCGTTCTTCGACCAGGACGGTGTCCACGAGATCTACCGCGCCTGGCGCACGATCCTGGACGAGTACCCCGGCGACCGGATCGCGGTGGCCGAGGCCTGGACCCCGACCGTCGAGCGCACCGCCAACTACGTCCGCCCCGACGAGCTGCACCAGGCCTTCAACTTCCAGTACCTGGGCACGCATTGGGACGCGGCCGAACTGCGCGCGGTCATCGACGTGTCGCTGGGCGCCATGCGGCCCGTCGGCGCCCCGGCCACGTGGGTGCTCTCCAACCACGACGTGACCCGGCACGCCACCCGCTTCGCGAACCCGCCCGCCGGCACCCAGATCCGCGAGGCCGGTGACCGCGAGCTCGGCCTGCGCCGGGCCCGCGCCGCCACCCTGCTGATGCTGGCGCTGCCCGGCTCCGCGTACCTCTACCAGGGCGAGGAGCTCGGACTCCCCGACGTCACCGATCTGCCCGACGAGGTACGCCAGGACCCGGCCTTCGGCCGCACCGAGGGCCAGGACGGCTTCCGCGACGGCTGCCGGGTGCCGATCCCCTGGACAGTCGAAGGTGCTTCGTACGGCTTCGGCACCGGCGGCAGCTGGCTGCCCCAGCCGGACAGCTGGGCCGCGCTCAGCGTCGAGGCGCAGACCGGGGTTTCGGACTCGACCCTGGAGCTGTACCGCAGCGCGCTCGCGGTGCGCCGGGAGCACCCCGCGCTCGGGGCGGGCGACGCGGTCGAGTGGCTGGACGCCCCCGAGGGGGTGCTCGCCCTGCGGCGCCCGGGCGGCTTCGTCTGCACTGTGAACACCACGGGCACGGCCGTACGGATCCCGGCCCCCGGCCGCGTCCTGCTGGCCGGCACCGCCGTCGAGCCGGCCGGCGGCGAGGTCGAACTGCCCGCGGACAGCGCTGTGTGGTGGACAGAGTGACCATTCCCCCCTCGCGGGGCGAGTCGTCGCGGGGCGGTGCCGTCCAGACCGGCGCCACCCCGCGGCTCGCGGACATCGCGGCCCAGGCCTCGGTCAGCGAGGCGACGGCCAGCCGGGTCATGAACGGCAAGTCGGGCGTCGCGAGCGGTACCCGCCAGCGGGTGCTCGCGGCGCTCGACGTGCTCGGCTACGAGAGGCCCGTACGGCTGCGGCAGCGCAGCGCGGGCCTCGTCGGCCTGCTGACCCCCGAGCTCACCAACCCGATCTTCCCCGCCTTCGCCCAGGCCGTCGAACAGGTGCTGGCCGGGCACGGCTACACGCCGGTCCTGTGCACCCAGCTGCCGGGCGGGGCGACCGAGGACGAACTGGTCGAACAGCTCCAGCAGAGCGGTGTCAACGGCATCGTGTTCCTGTCCGGGGTGCACTCCGACACCTCGGCCGACCACTCGCGGTACGCCGAACTCGCCGGCCGGGGCGTCCCGTTCGTCCTCATCAACGGCTACAGCGAGCACATCAGCGCGCCCTGCGTCTCCTGCGACGACCGGGCGGCGATGCGGATGGCCGTACACCATCTGGCCGAGCTGGGGCACGAGCGGATCGGTCTCGCGATCGGCCCCCTGCGCTATGTGCCGGCCAGCCGCAAGGCCGAGGGGTTCACGGACGCCCTCGTCGGCATCCACGGCTACACCGCCGCGGCGGCCGAACAGCTGGTCCAGCGCTCCCTGTTCAGTGTCGAGGGCGGCCATCAGGCGGCCGGAGCGCTGCTGGACAAGGGATGCACCGCGATCGTCTGCGGAAGCGACATGATGGCCCTCGGCGTGGTCAGGGCGGCCCGGGAACGGGGCCTGGAGGTGCCGTACGACCTCTCGGTGGTCGGCTTCGACGACTCGCAGCTGGTGGCGTTCACCGATCCGCCGCTGACGACGGTACGGCAGCCGGTGAAGGCGATGGCCGCGGCGGCGGTGGGTGCGCTGCTGGAGGAGATCCAGGGAAGTCCCGTACAGAGCACGGAATATGTCTTCCAGCCGGAGCTCGTGGTACGGGGCTCGACGGCGCAGGCGCGGCGGTAGGTGCGGCGGGGGTTGTTCCCCACCCCGCCCCTTCCCTTAAGGGTGCCGTCCACGATCAGGACGGTGTCCCCGCGAAACCGCTTGCGGGGCTGGAGTGCGAGTGCCGGCCCGAGATGGTCGATGATGCGGTCGTCCGCGGACTTCGAGATGCCGAACAGAGGGGCGAGCTGCCGCAGCGTCAGGTTGGTGCGCCAGTACACAGTGACCAGCAGGACCCGGTCCTCCAACGGCAGGCTCCACGCTCGTCCCTCCGGACCGCATCCGCGCCTTCGCGCCGCAGTGCGGTCAGCAACTTGCCGAAGCAGCGCGGACTCAGCCCGGTGAACGGGGCTGTCCAAGACGGCTCCGACGCCGTGATCACACCAGCCACACCAAGATCATCCCCAGCGGTGGGGTAGCTCTGGGCGACGTCTCGCGGAATCCGCTGGTGCGACGCAGCTTCGGCGTCAAGAATCGGCGGATGCATGAAGTGAAGCTGTCCGACGGGATCATCACTCTGTCGCCGCTGCGCCTGGACGATGTGAAGGCGCATCTCACGGGGGAGGATGAGCTGCTGGTTCGCTGGCTCAACGGTGGTCCCGGCACGCGCGAGGGCGTTGAAGCGTACTTCCAGCACTGCTGGGAACAGTGGGACACTGCCGGGCCGCTCCGCGCTTTCGGCATCCGGGTAGGCGCCGACGAGGCGCTCGCGGGGACGATCGACTTGCGGTTCACAGGGGAGGGCTTGGCTCCCGGCCAGGTGAATGTCGCCTACGGCCTCTATCCGTCCTGGAGGGGGCGTGGCCTGGCTACCTGCGCGGTCCTCTTGGCGTCCCAGTACGCAGCCAGTGAGGGCGGGGAGGAGGCGGTGATCCAGGTGGAGCCGGAGAATCCCGCATCCGCCGCCGTCGCGCGGCGGGCAGGATTCACCCCCGGCAAGCAGCCGCACAGCAAGGACGGCACACGGTTCCACTGGTACATCCGGGATCTGCGCGTCGCTCTCCAGTGATGATGGGAACCGTGAAATCGGCCAGTGTCGCTCTTCGTTCCCAGCTGCTCAGGGTTTCGAGACGGGCGTCGCAGGCCGCTCGTCTTGGCGGTTCCTGAACGGAGGGGTCCCACCTAGGTTGCCTGGACTCAAGGGAAGGCGAGGCTCGCGCGTGCTGCGGCCATGAAGGCGATCTTGTGTTCCTCGAGGTGCTCGTTGACCTCGACGTCGCCGATCTCTCGCCACACCGCCTGGTTGAGTGCCCGACCGTATGTGTGCACAGGGGCGTGCAGGTCCGCGTCGCTGAGCAGCACGAGGTGCCGTTCAGCGATCCAGAGCCTGGTCATGGCACCCAAAGCGGTACTGTTCCAGCCTTCGTCATCGCCCCAAGCCTCGGGACGGCTGTAGGCCGCCCGTTCGGCATCCAGGGCGCAGGCGATGAAGTCCTTGATCGCCTGCATCTGCTCCGCTCGGCGCGCCTCGCTGGTGGCCGCTGCCTGGCGGCGTTCCTCCAGCCGTTCGGCGGAGCGCTGAGTGGCGCGCTGGGAGAGCGCCGTCAGGCCGCCGCCGAGGGCGACGCCTGCGAGTGAAAAGATCGGTGCCCACACTTCCATCGCCACGCGGCGCCCCCTACGACAAGTCCTTGTGCATCAGCGTGCACATGGTCTCGTACCGGAGCAGTGAGCCGTCCGGCGCCTGGACGTCCCAGGCGTCCGGTCGGCGACCATGGGCCAGGTAGCCCAGTCGCTCGTACAGAGCCCGGGCACGTGGATTGCTCTGCTCCACCGCGAGCTCGGCCCTGTGCAGGCCGCGTGACCTGATGCGGTCCTCCGCGGCCCGGATGAGCATGGTGCCCAGACCACACGACTGCAGGGCCGGGAGTACCCCGAGCTGCCAGAGTGTGCCCACGTCGGCCGTGACCTGGTAGTCGATGCCCCCGATCGCCACCGGAACATCGGCCGGGGTGCACACCGCCAGATAGTCCACATCCCCCGCTGCCGCACGCACCAACTCCCGTTCCACCTGCATCAGATGGACGGTCGAGCCGGACCACGTACAGGCCGGCAGATCATCGGGCGTCAGATCACGGACGAGGACTGGCACGACAACCTCGGCCGCCCCGGTACGAGGAAGACTCATGCGCCCATCCGATCACCCCAAGGAGCCTACGGACCAGAGGATTTCGCGTGCAGGCCCTCGACACGTGGTGAAGTCCGCGGCCGCCGCAACGTCTCACACCCCTCGTCCATGTGGGGCATCAGGGCGAGCAACTCTGAGGTCAGCCCAAGCAGGGGGTGGCCGTTTTCATGAAGCGTCATCAGTGACGACCAGCAGTTACGCCACAACCCTTAGCTTGCCTCGCAGGTAGGTCCCACCTGGCCGTTCGTGTCGACTGGTGGAATGCCGGTTAACGCGGGTGGCCTCACGCTGACCAACGAATACGGGCCGGCGGTGCGCGCCAAGCTGTCATCCCCCACGGCCGCCAGGCCGTAGGGGTAGGGCGGGTAGGGGACAAGGCCCGCCGCAGGCGCCCCGATCCGCCGGGACCGGACCGGCCCGCCGGGCGCGTGGGGCCCGGGTCTGCCGGGCCCCCGGCCGACCGGCCCGGAGTCAAGGTTGAACGTAACACCACTGCAAAACTTGCGAAAGGTCTTGCAGTGAGGAAACAGCAAGATTTCCGCGGCGCTACGACAGCGTGTCCAAAGGGTTGACCCTGGCCCGCGAGACTCGTACGGTCGCGACCGCAATATCTTTCTGCGTTCTTGCAGCAAGAATCATCAGCACCACAAAGGCCTTACGGGCATGGCGCGTTGCCGGGCAAGGCTCACCGTCACCCGCATTCCCCCACGTATGCACAGTGCTGTGCAGGAGGACATATGGCCAGCAGACCTCTGGCTGCCGCGCTCGCCCTGGTGGCGGGCGCTGCGGTCGCAGTGATCGCGCCACCTGGAGCCGCCCAGGCGACGCCGCCCGGCGACAAGGACGTGACCGCCGTCCTGTTCGAGTGGAACTTCGCTTCGGTCGCCAAGGCGTGCACCGACCAGCTCGGACCCGCGGGCTATGGATTCGTCCAGGTCTCCCCGCCCCAGGAGCACATCCAGGGCGCGCAGTGGTGGACCTCGTACCAGCCCGTCAGTTACAAGATCGCCGGCCGTCTCGGCGACCGCGCCGCGTTCAGCAGCATGGTGAACACCTGCCACGCGGCCGGCGTCAAGGTCGTCGTCGACAGCGTCATCAACCACATGGCATCCGCGTCCGGCACCGGCACGGGCGGCTCGAGTTACGAGAAGTACTCCTACCCCGGCATCTACTCCGGCGCCGACATGGACGACTGCCGGTCGACCATCACCAACTACCAGGACCGCGCCAACGTCCAGAACTGTGAGCTCGTCCAGCTCGCCGATCTGGACACCGGTGAGGACTACGTACGCGGACGCATCGCCGCCTACCTGAACGATCTGCTCACGCTCGGCGTCGACGGCTTCCGTATCGACGCCGCCAAGCACATGCCCGCCGCCGACCTCGCCAACATCAAGTCCCGGCTCAGCAACCCCGGCGTGTACTGGAAGCAGGAGGCGATCTACGGCGCGAGCGAGGCGGTCTCGCCGAGCGAGTACCTGGGCAACGGGGACGTTCAGGAGTTCCGTTACGCCCGCGGCCTCAAGCAGGTCTTCAACAACGAGAACCTCGCCTACCTGAAGAACTACGGCGAGGGCTGGGGCTACATGGAGTCCGGGAAGTCGGCGGTCTTCGTCGACAACCACGACACCGAGCGCGGCGGCGACACCCTCAACTACAAGGACGGCGCGAACTACACACTCGCCAACGTCTTCATGCTGGCCTGGCCCTACGGCTCCCCGGACATTCACTCCGGCTACGAGTGGTCGGACAAGGAAGCGGGGCCGCCGAACGGCGGGACGGTGAACGCCTGTTACAGCGACGGCTGGAAGTGCCAGCACGCGTGGCGGGAGATCTCCTCCATGGTCGCCTTCCGGAACACCGCGCGAGGCCAGGCCGTGACGAACTGGTGGGACAACGGCGCGGACCAGATCGCCTTCGGACGCGGCTCGAAGGCCTACGTCGCCATCAACCACGAGGGGTCCTCGCTGACCCGGACCTTCCAGACCTCGCTGCCGGCGGGCGACTACTGCGACGTGCAGTCCGGCAGGGGAGTGACGGTGAACGGCTCCGGCCAGTTCACGGCGACGCTCGGCTCGAACACGGCGGTCGCGCTGCATGTCAACGCCCGCAACTGCGGGTCGAGTTCGGCGACGGGCGCGTCCTTCAACGTCAACGCGACGACGGTGACCGGACAGAACATCTACGTCACCGGCAACCAGGCGGCACTCGGCAACTGGAACCCGGCCGGCGCGCTGAAGCTGGACCCGGCGAGCTATCCGGTCTGGAAGCTGGACGTCGCGCTGCCCGCGGGGACGGCGTTCGAGTACAAGTACATCCGCAAGGACGCGGCGGGGGCGGTGACGTGGGAGACGGGCGCGAACCGGTCGGCGACGGTGCCGGCGAGCGGTTCGGTGACCTTGTCGGACACGTTCCGCACGTAACGCTGCGCCTGCGGCGGGCTTTGCCCCCACCCCGCCCCTTCCCGTAACCAAGGGGCTTCGCCCCCTGGACCCCGTACGCCCTTCTGGGGGTCCCCCCACGCCCGCAGGGCGTAGGGGGAGTGTCCTCAAGCGCCGGACGGGCTGAACTTCAGCCCCTCCGGCGTTTGAGGAGCGGGGTCTGGGGCGGAGCCCCAGTTCAAAGGAGACCCAAACCGGTGACCACCACCACCCGCCGCACCGCCCTAGGCACCGCGGTCGCCATCCTCGCCGCGCTCATATCCGCCGGCCCCGCCGCCTCCGCCCCCAGACCCCCCGCCCCACCCTCCGACACCGCGCTCGCCGCGCAGCCCGCCCGGCACGATCTGACCCGGGAGCAGTTCTACTTCGTCCTGCCCGACCGGTTCGCCAACGGCGACACGTCCAACGACCGCGGCGGGCTGACCGGTTCGCGTCTGGAGACCGGTTACGACCCCGCCGACAAGGGCTTCTACCAGGGCGGCGACCTCAAAGGGCTGACCGGGAAGCTCGACTACATCAAGGGCCTCGGCACCACCGCCATCTGGCTCGCGCCGATCTTCAAGAACCGGCCCGTCCAGGGCACCGGCAAGGACGCGTCGGCCGGGTACCACGGGTACTGGATCACCGACTTCACCCAGGTCGACCCCCACTTCGGCACCAACGCCGATCTCGAGAAGCTGATCGACAAGGCCCACGGCAAGGGCATGAAGGTCTTCTTCGACGTCATCACGAACCACACCGCCGACACCGTCGACTACGCGGAGAAGAAGTACGGCTACCGCCCCAAGGGCGCCTATCCGTACCTCGACAAGGACGGCCGCCCCTTCGACGACCGGGCGGCGATCGGCAAGGTCGACGCCGACTCCTTCCCGTACACCCCCAAGGCCAGTGGTCACAAGGTTCCCGCCTGGCTCAACGACCCCACGATGTACCACAACCGGGGCGATTCGACCTTCGCGGGCGAGAGCTCCGAGTACGGCGACTTCTCCGGCCTCGACGACCTGTGGACCGAGCGTCCCGAGCTCGTGAAGGGCATGGAGCAGATCTACGAGAAGTGGGTCCGCGACTTCGACATCGACGGCTTCCGCATCGACACCGTCAAGCACGTCGACATGGACTTCTGGACCCAGTGGGCCACCGCGCTCGACGCGTACGCCGCCAGGCGCGGCCGTGACGACTTCTTCATGTTCGGCGAGGTCTTCTCCGCGGACACGGCGATCACCTCGCCGTACGTCACCCGCGGCCGGCTCGACGCCACCCTCGACTTCCCCTTCCAGGACGCGGCCCGCGCCTTCGCCTCGCAGGGTGCGCCCGCCGAGCGTCTCGGGAAGGTCTTCGCCGACGACTACCGCTACACCAGCGACAAGGCCAACGCCTATGAGCAGGTGACCTTCCTCGGCAACCACGACATGGGCCGGATCGGCACCTTCCTCACGCAGGACAATCCGAAGGCCGACGACGCCGAGCTGCTGAAGCGGGCGCGGCTCGGGTACGAGCTGATGTTCCTGAACCGCGGCAACCCGGTCGTCTACTACGGCGACGAGCAGGGATTCACCGGCGCGGGCGGCGACAAGGACGCCCGCCAGAGCCTGTTCGCGTCCAAGACCCCCGACTATCTGGACGACGACCAGCTGGGCACGGACCGTACGCACGCGTCGGACGCGTACGACACCGGGCACCCGCTGTACCGCTCGATCGCCGCGCTGTCGAAGCTCACCAAGGACCACCCGGCGCTGCGCGACGGCGTCCAGAAGGAGCGGTACGCCAAGGACTCGGTGTACGCCTTCTCCCGTACGGATGCCAGGACGCGCACCGAGTACATCGTCGCCGCCAACAACCAGGCCGCGCCCACGACCGTGACCGTCCCGGCGGACGCGGCCGACTTTGTCACCCTGTACGGCGGTTCGGGCGCGGTGCACGCCACCGACGGGAAGATCACTCTCACCGTCCCCGCGCTGTCGTCGCTGGTGCTGAAGGCCGCAAAGCCTCTGGCTCAGCCGGCCGCCAAGCCCGTCGTCACCCTCAAGGCCCCGCCCGCCGGAGCCACCGGCACCGTCGAGATCAGCGCCCAGACCGGCGGCGGGCAGCTCGACCGTGTCGTCTTCGCCGCCCAGACCGGCAACGGCGCCTGGCGCACCCTCGGCTCCGCCGACCACGCCCCGTACAAGGTCACCCAGCACATCGACGCCACGGTGGCGGCCGGAACCTCCCTTCGCTACAAGGCAGTTGTGGTCGACAGCGCGGGACGTACAGCCAGTGCCCTGGCGGAGACGACCGCCGGGCAGGCACCGCCGCCCCAGAAGCCGGTGGCCGTCGAGCGCGACTTCGCGGTCGTCCACTACCAGCGCCCCGACGGCGACTACGACGGCTGGCAGCTGAAGGCCGGCGAGCAGCAGGCCGCGTTCACCGGGCGTGACGCGTACGGCGCGTTCGCCTGGGTCAAGCTCGCCGAAGGCGCCTCGGCCCTCCCGTACACCGTCGAGAAGAACGGCTCGGCCGACGGCCCGCAGCGGACGATCGACCTCGCCCGCACCGGCCAGGTCTGGATAGCGCAGGGCAAGGACGGCCAGTCCGTCACCGCGCCCGACGGCGCCTACCCTCCGCAGGACAAGACCAAGGCCGTCCTGCACTACCACCGGCCCGATGGCGACTACGACGGCTGGGGTCTGCACACCTGGACCGGCGCGAAGGATCCGACCGACTGGTCCAGGCCGCTCCAGCCGGTGAGGAAGGACGCGTACGGAGTGACCTTCGAGGTGCCGCTCGCCGCGGGCGCGACCTCGCTCAGCTACATCGTCCACAGGGGCGACCAGAAGGACCTGCCGAGCGACCAGTCCCTGGACCTCGCGACGTATACGAACGAGGTCTGGCTGCTGGCCGGGCAGCCGAAGTACCTGCTGCCGCAGACCGGCGGCGCGCCCTCGCTCGACCTGGCGAAGGCCGAGGCGCAGTGGATCGACCGGGACACCGTCGTGTGGAAGGTGAAGGCCACCGACGCGACCAGCCAGCAACTGGTGTACGCGCCGAACGGCGGCATCTCCGTCGTCGAGGGGGCACTCAGCGACGAGGGCCGCTGGCTGCGACTGAACCCCGCCGCCCTGACCGACGCGCAGAAGGCCAGGTACCCGCACCTCGCCGCGTACCCGGCCTTCACCGTCGACCCGCGCGACCGCGACCGGGTGCGCGATGCCCTGCGCGGCCAGCTGATCGCCACCCAGCGCGCCGCGAACGGCGCACTGCTCGCCGCGACCGGCGTACAGATCCCGGGAGTTCTCGACGATCTGTACGACGCGACCGGCGCGAAGCTCGGTCCGGTCTTCGACCGCGGCCGCCCCACCCTGTCCCTGTGGGCCCCCACCGCTCAGTCCGTCTCCCTCGAACTCGACGGCACGACGTATCCGATGCGGCGCAACGGCACCAGCGGCGTCTGGTCCGTCAGCGGGCCGAAGAGCTGGGCGGGCAAGCCGTACCGCTACGTGGTCAAGGTCTGGGCGCCCAGCGTCCAGAAGGTCGTCACCAACAAGGTCACCGACCCGTACTCCACCGCCCTGACCACCGACTCGGCCCGCAGCCTGGTCGTCGACCTCGCCGATCCGCGGCTCGCCCCCAAGGGCTGGGCGACCCTGAAGAAGCCCGCGGCCGTGCCGCTGCGTGACGCGCAGATCCAGGAGCTGCACATCCGCGACTTCTCGGTCGCGGACCGCACCTCCAAACACCCGGGCCAGTACCTCGCCTTCACCGACCGCGAATCGGCCGGGATGAGACATCTGCGCGCGCTCGCCGCGTCCGGGACGTCCTACGTCCACCTCCTGCCCGCCTTCGACATCGGCACCATCCCCGAGAAGAAGTCCGACCAGACCGTCCCCGACTGCGACCTGAAGGTGTACGTGCCCGACTCCGAGGAGCAGCAGGCGTGCATCGCCAAGGCTGCCGCGAAGGACGCGTACAACTGGGGCTACGACCCGCTGCACTACACCGTCCCCGAAGGCTCCTACGCGTCCGACCCCGAAGGAACGCGGCGCACGGTCGAGTTCCGGCAGATGGTCCAGTCCCTGGGCGAGGGTGGCCTGCGCACGGTCATGGACGTCGTCTACAACCACACCGTGGCGAGCGGCCAGGCCGACAAGTCCGTACTCGACAAGATCGTGCCCGGCTACTACCAGCGCCTCCTCGCCGACGGCACCGTCGCCACCTCCACCTGCTGCGCCAACACCGCGCCCGAGAACGCCATGATGGGCAAGCTCGTCGTCGACTCGGTCGTCACCTGGGCCAAGGAGTACAAGGTCGACGGCTTCCGCTTCGACCTGATGGGCCACCACCCGAAGGCCAACATCCTCGCGGTCCGCAAGGCGCTCGACGCGCTCACCGTCGAGCGCGACGGCGTGGACGGCAAGAAGATCATTCTCTACGGCGAGGGCTGGAACTTCGGCGAGATCGCGGACGACGCCCGCTTCGTCCAGGCGACCCAGAAGAACATGGCCGGGACAGGGATCGCGACCTTCTCCGACCGGGCCCGTGACGCGGTCCGCGGCGGCGGCCCCTTCGACGAGAACCCGGGAATCCAGGGCTTCGCCTCAGGCCTGTACACCGACCCCAACTCGTCCGCGGCGAACGGCACTCCCGCCGAGCAGAAGGCCCGCCTGCTGCACTACCAGGACCTGATCAAGGTCGGCCTCACGGGCAATCTCGCCGCGTACACCTTCACCGACAGCTCCGGCCGCACCGTCAAGGGCTCCGAGGTCGACTACAACGGCGCCCCCGCCGGATACGCGGCCGCCCCCGGCGACGCCCTCGCCTACACGGACGCCCACGACAACGAATCCCTCTACGACGCGCTGGCCTTCAAGCTCCCCAAGGCCACCTCATCGGCCGCCCGGGCACGGATGCAGGTCCTCGCGATGGCGACAGCTGCGCTCTCGCAGGGGCCCGCGCTCTCCCAGGCCGGGTCGGACCTGCTGCGCTCCAAGTCGCTGGACCGCAATTCGTACGACAGCGGCGACTGGTTCAACGCGATCCACTGGGACTGCAGGGACGGCAACGGCTTCGGGCGCGGACTGCCTCCGCAGGCCGACAACAAGTCCAAGTGGCCCTTCGCCAAGCCGCTGTTGACGGAGCCCTCGCTCGCGGTGGGCTGCGACGGGATCGACGGCGCATCGGCCGCCTACCGGGATCTGCTCACCATCCGCGCCACCGAGAAGGCCTTCGGCCTGGCGTCCGCGGGCGAGGTGCAGTCCACGGTCTCCTTCCCGCTCTCGGGCAGGGACGAGACCCCCGGCGTGATCACCATGGTCCTCGGTGACCTGGTGGTTGTCTTCAACGCGACACCGGACACGCAGACCCAGCGGGCCGAAGCCCTCGCCGGCCGCACGTACGGCCTGCACCCCGTCCAGGCGGCGGGGGCGGACTCTACCGTCAAGAAGGCCTCGTTCGAGGGGAGTTCGGGAACCTTCGCCGTTCCAGGGCGTACTGTCGCCGTCTTCGAACGGAAGTGAGGCCCGCGGCGTTACGGTGACCGGATGGACGGCACCACCGTGCTGGTGGTGGACGACACCGATGCCAACCGCTACGCCATGGGCGCGGTCCTGCACAGGGCGGGGCATCTGGTGATCCCCGCCGCAAGCGCCGGCGACGCACTGGTCGAGCTCGACACGAGGCTCAAGGCCGGTGCGTTGCCGGACGCCGCGCTGGTGGATGTCGGACTGCCCGACATGAACGGCTTCGAACTGTGCCGCCGCATCAAGCAGCTCCCCGTCGTCGCGACGATGCCGGTGGTGCACTTCTCCGCCACCGCCGTCACCCCGCAGGACCGCACCCGCGGCCTGGACGCAGGGGCCGAGGCGTATCTGACGGTCCCCGTCGAGCCGGAGGAGATCCAGGCCGTCATGCGCGCCGCCCTGCGCGGGGCCCGCTCCCGCCACGACGCCGAGGCGCAGGCCGAGCGGATGACGCAGCTGGCCGCCGCGACGATGGAGGTGCACACCGCACGCAGCCCCCAGGAGCTGGCCGACGCGGCCACCGCCGGGACCGCGCGCCTCGTCGGCGGCCCGGCTGTCGCCCTCGTCCTCGGCTCCGGCGGTGAACTGCACGTGGGGCGCGCGGGCGAGCGCGGCCCCCGCCCCGACGAGAGCGCCCGCACGGCCGTGGCACGACTGCTCCAGCGCGCCATGTCCGGACGCACCGGCGTCCAGAGCCTTCTCGCGCCCGAGCCGCTGTGGCCGGCCGGTTTCTTCCGGCGCGGCCTCGCCACCGACGCCCGGCTGCTGCTCGCCCGCAGCAGTGAGGACCAGCCTCCGGTCTGCCTGGCCACCCCCGGCTACCGCAGGGCCGATCCGGAGGCCGCGCTGCTGCTCACCCAGCTCGCCCGGGCCACGGCCCTGGCCGCCGAATCGCTGCGTACATCCGCGGAGGAACGGCATCTCGCCCTCACCCTCCAGCACAGCTTCCTGCCGCAGCGGCTGCCCGAGATCCCCGGCGCCGAGATCGCCGTACGGTACGTCCCCGCCTCCACCCAGGCCGAGATCGGCGGCGACTTCTATGTGACCCTGCCGACGCCGCACGGTGTCCTCGTCGGCGTCGGCGATGTCGTTGGCCACTCCCTGGACGCGGCGACGGTGATGGTCGAACTGCGGCACGCCCTGCGCGCGTACGCCACCGACGAGAGCGACCCCGCCGTGCTGCTGCACCGCCTGGACCGGATGCTCCAGCGCTACCACCCGGATTCCACGGCCACGGTCTGCCTCGCCCTGATGGACCCCCGCGGCGGCCGCATCAAGATCGCGAACGCGGGCCACATCCCCCCGCTGATCGTCTCCGCCGGAGCCACGGCGTCCTACGTCCAGACCTCGGGCCCGCTGCTCGGCCTCGGCCTGGACCGTCCCCCGCCGACCGACGCCCGACTGGTCGGGGGAGAGAGGCTGTTGCTGGTCACGGACGGTCTGATCGAGACCCGCGGCACGGACCTCACGGTCTCGCTCGAACGCCTCCGCCATGCCGCGGCAGACGCGCCACCGGGCGTCTCACCGCTCTGCGACACCCTGCTGGACTGCTTCGGCACCCGCGAGGACGACGTCGCTCTGCTGGCGCTTCAGCTGACCGGCTGCGGTTGAGCAATCCGTTGAGGGACATCAGCTGACGGGGTTCAGTTGACCGGCTTCTCCAGCAGGACCACTCCGTAACGGCTGCCGTCCTTGGCCACCTTGCCCGGCTCCTCGCCGGCGACCCGGTAGCCCGCCGCCTCGTAGTACGTCCGCAGCGCCGGATTGCTGGACAGACAGTCCAGCCGTACGAACTCCCGCCCCGTATCGGCGATGCGCTGCTCCGCGTGGGCGAGCAGCAGTCGGCCGAAGCCCTCCGGTGCCGTGTCCCGGTCGATCATCAGGCGGTGCACATACCCCGCCACCGGAGGCTGGATCCCCCAGGCGGGCTGGTCCTCCCACCACAGTTCGTACGCCCCGATGGCGTCGCCGTCCTCTCTCTCCGCGATCCAGACCTCACCCTCCTTGATCCAGTGCCGGAAGTGGTCGGCGTCCTTGTCACCGGGCTTCCACTGCGCGATGCCGTTGAGCTGCATCCAGCGCGCGGCACCGTCGAAGAGCGCGACAAGGGTGTCCGTATCGGAATGGGCGGCGAGCCGACAAGTGATCTTCACTCCGGCATTATTGACGGGATCACGGAGACCTGCGAAAGGGTGGGTCCCACAACCGCCCGGTCCCACCGATCACCCGTGCTGGAGCGCCCGATGCCGCAGATCACCGTCGACTACTCCGACAGCCTCGCGTCCGCCTTCGACCGCCGCACCTTCGCGCTCGCCCTGCACCCGCTGATCGTCGAGACGATCGACACCCAGCTCTCCGCCTGCAAGACCCGCTTCCGCCGCGTCGACGAGACGGTCGTCGCCGGGGGCACGCCCGCGGACGCCCTCGTCCACATCGGGATCGCCGTGCTGCCGGGCCGCAGCCCCGAGCTCAAGGCCCGGTTGTCGGAGGCCGTCCTCGAACTCCTCGCCGGTCATCTGGGGCCCGCGGAGGGCATCGCGCCCGTCCTCTCCGCCGAAGTGCGCGACCTGGAGCCGTCCTACCGCAAGCGCTGAGTCGGCACCCGGTCCAGCGAGGGCGCCAGCGACACGAGCCGGCCGACCAGATCGCCGAAGGGCCCATCGGCCGGCTCGTCGCGCAGGACGCGCAGCAGGATGCCCGCCATCTCCTCGTCATAGGCCGCGCTCACCGCGCACAGCGCCGCGAAGTCGTGCACCAGCTGCAACTCCAGCTCGGCGCGCGGGATCCGCCGCCCGTCCAGCCAGATCAGCGCCGTCGACTCGGCGAGCGACACCCAGGACCGTACGACCAACTGAAGCCGCGCGGGCGGCTCGCCGATCCCCAGATGCGCCAGGATCTGCTCGTACGCCGCCTGCCTGACCTCGTCGATCATCGCGTTCGTCGTCGAACAGCCGACCGCAGGACCGCCCCGCATCAGCGCGGAGAACCCGGGCCCGTGCTCGTCCACGAAGTCGAAGAACCGGCCCATGACCCGCAGCAGCCGCGCCCCCAGCGGCCCCTCCGGAGGCTCGTGGAAACGCCCGGCCAGCTCGTCGGCGGCGCGCCGCAGTGCGGCCTCGTACAGGCTCTGCTTACCGGGGAAGTAGTGGTAGACGAGAGGCCGCGAGATACCGGCGGCCGCGGCTATCTCGTCTATCGACACGTCGTCGGGGGAGCGGTGGCTGAACAGCTCGAGAGCCACGCTGATCAGCTGCTGTCTGCGCTCGTCGACGCCCATCCTGCGGCGTACCCCGGTCGTCATGCGCACAGCCTACCCACGGCGGCCGCGCACCTGTTCTACCGGTCCAGCACCAGCCACCCGCCCCATGTTGAGGGGGCGCGGGGCACCCCCAGGGCCCCATGCCGGCGCGGCAGCTTCGCGCCGCAGCGCCGCGGGTGCGCTGGACTTGGGGTGCCGGGGCACCCCGACAGGCCGCACAAACGGTCGGAGGTCCACGGGAGTGGAAGCGGGTGCCTTGGACTCGCCGCGCAGCTCAGCGGGCCGCGGAGCGGCCGGGATTCGTGACCGCGGAGCGGTCAACCGGCCCGGCGCGGGGCGCGCTGGTGTGCGGGCCGTGGTGCCGGGCGACCCGGCACCACATCCGGCCGCGGAGCGGCCGGGAGACCGGGACCGCGGAGCGGGCCACAAGGGCACCCGGGACCGGGAGGTCGCGGCTAGGGCCTGTCGTTCGGATCTTGCCGGGTTCGCGTGGCCTGGCACGCTCCCCCACAGCCTTCGGCGTGGGAGGGGCCCCCACCCCCGTAGCCCTTCGGGCACGGGAGGTGCCCCCATGCTGCGTTGTCGTCAGTCGCCGACGCTCCGCGTCGGCTCTCCCCCTGCCTTCGGCGGGGGGACCCCCATCCTCCGGCCTGCGATCGCACGCACCAGACCCCGCTCACTGATCCGGCCTGATCCAAACGACAGGCCCTAGTGCAGGGCGCCCACGCGACTCCCGTCGCCCAGGCGGCCGTTGAGCTCCGCCCGCGCCCCCTCCTTCGCCGGGACCGCCAGCACATTGCCGCGCGCGCTGCCGTCGACCCCGCCCGATGTGGTCAGCGACCTGAATTGGTCGCTGCCCGCCGCGAGCACGTACCAGCGGCCCCCTCGGGACTTCCACAGGACGCCCGCCAGGACCTGCGGGTCACGCACCCCGCAGGACGGCGAGTCCTCGGAACGCGCCGCGATCGCGCCGGGTGCGCCCGCCTGCGCACCGGGGGCCTGGAACTGGGCCATCACCCGGCTCCCCGTGCCCCGCCAGGTCTCCGCCCGTGTGCACAGCCACGCCGCCCTGCCGTTCGACTCGGGCAGGGTCTGCTCCGCGTACGTCCATGAGTTGACGCTGCGTACACCGTGCGCCCGCACCCCGGGCAGCAGACAGGCCGTACGGGCCCACGAGGCCCGAGCTGTTTTCCCGGCGACGTCCCGCGGCGCCGACGGGGGGCCCGAGGTGAGCCGGGCCGGGGTCAGTTCGCCGAGGTCGGTCAGCAGCCGCTCGGCCGTGCCGTCCACAAGCTCCAGCACGTCCCAGGTCTTGCAGTCCCTGGCCTGCGCCGGGCTCGGCAGCGGTGAGGTGACCCCGTCCGGGCCCCGGGTCAGCGGCCGCGCCGCGCCCGCCGGGTCGAGCAGGTCCCGTACGGACGTCGCCCGCACCCAGGGCGCCGTCAGATAGCGGACGTTGCTCTCGGTACGGCCCGCCACCAGCGCCCCCGACGAAGCAGCGTCCGCGGCGTCCGTGCGGGCGAAGTCGAGCGCCACGCCCCCGCCGCCGTCCTTCGGCTCGGCGTAGCGGACCACCCGCAGCCCGTCGTGCAGCAGCACCACGTTCGCCTGGTCGACCTCGCCCGCGTACAGCAACTGCGGCGAACCCATCGGCGGCCCCGGCGGTGTGCCGGGGGTCGCGGAGACCTGGACCGTGCTGCCGGGCCGCGCCCACACGGCGAGCGCCCGGCGCAGCAGTGCCGCGTCATCGGTGAGGCCGCCACGGGTCGGCCAGACGGAGAAGTCCGTACGGGAGGACTGCAGCCATTCCGCGGGGGAGACGCGGATCAACTTGGCCGGGTCCAGGGCGGTTTCGGCGGTGGGATTGCGGGCATAGGGCGGCGCGGCCGCTCCGTCGGGACCCCAGCCGTCGCCCGGCAGCCCGAGCAGTGCCCCGCACACCGCGAGTGCCGCGGCCGCGACCAGGGCCGCCTTGACGTGCTGGCGGCGCCGCATCAGATCGGTGGGGCGGGCCTGGAGCGAACACGGATCGAACTCGGCGGATTCGAGCAGCGCGGCCGCTCCCGCCCCCACCGCGGCCTCCATCCCGTCCGCCTCGGCCAGCGCGGCATGCGGGTCCGCCACCCCGGCGACGCTGAGCACATGACGTACGTCGGTGTCGGCCATCTCCTCCAGGCCGCGCAGGACATAGGCAGCGCGGGCGGGCCCGGAGAGCGCGGACAGGTGCTGGTCCAGGGCGAGTTCGTCGGCTCCGCCGGAGCGGGGGAAGACCCGCAGACCCCACACATGGGGCAGCAGCGGCGGGAGCTGGGCGCGCCTGGGCCGGGCGAGCCGCTTCAGCGGGAGCCCGGCGTCCAGGGCCTGGCGGAGCACCCGTCCCCGTACGTACACATAGCCGGGGTCGGCGTCGCCGGGCGCCCGGCGCGAGCCGGGGATGGAGTCCGCGGGGTCGGCGGCGCCCGCCGGTGTGGTGCGGCCGCGCGGCAGGGAGCGCTGCACGAGAGCATGCGCGGTGAGGACGCGGCGATTGCGGCCGAGGGTGGGGGGCAGTACGAGATACGCGATCCGTACGAGCCGGGTGTAGTGCTCGACGAGGGCCGCCTCGGCCTGCTCGACCGCGACCGGGCCGGGGTCGGGAACGGGAGCGGGAGCGGACGGGGCAGGGGTGTTGACGACATCCTGTGGGCGCACGTTCAGCAGAACGAGCGAATGGTCCTATGGTCACCCGCCGCCCCCCGATCGGGGCGCACCGATCTCAAGGTCCTGTCAGCCGGCCAGCCGTTCGTGGATGTGCTCGATCGCCTGGACCGGCACGCCGAGCCCTTCGACCACGTATTTCTCCATCGTGCCGTAGCGGGCCTCGACCTCGTCCAGTGCGGCCGCCAGATACTCGGGCACGACGCCGATGACCGCGAGGGCGGTCTCGGGGTCGCCGCCCTGTGCGATGAAGCCTTCGATGAGCGGTGCGAAGGCCTGCCGTACCGCCGGATTGACGGCGAGATACTCCGCCTCCACCGCCTCGGGCGGCGCGCCGAGCAGGGTGAGGACGATCGTCGCGGCCCAGCCGGTACGGTCCTTGCCCGCCGTGCAGTGGAAGAGCAGCGGGCCCGCATCGGGGTCCGCGACCTCGGTCAGGAAGGCGCGGTAGGCGGCGCGCGCCGAGTCGGCGGTGACGAAGCCGCGATAGGTGTCGGCGAACATCTGCTGGGCCCGGCCGCCGCCCAACTCCCGCTCGGCGAGGACCGGATCGGCCAGCACCTGCTTGAGCTTCGCGGCGGCCGGCAACAGCCCGGAGGAGACCCGGTCGGCGAGCACGTCGGCGAGGAGCAGTCGGCCGCCGGCGGGGATGCGGTCCGGGCGGGCGAGGCGTTCGGCCTGCGTGCGGAAGTCGACGATCGTACGGATCCCGAGGGCGGCGACGACCGGATCGGCTGTGGGATCGAGCCGGTCGAGCTGCCCGGAGCGGAAGAGCAGACCGGAGCGCACGGCATGGCCCGCGGGCAGGGGCGTGCCTCCGAGGTCGCGGAGATTGGCGACGGTGGTGGCGGGGATCGCGGTCATGGCGGGCGGCTCCCTGGCTCGGACAGGCCCCGAAAGGATCGGAAAGGGGCTTTATCGATGTAAACAACCTATGTGACCGACCACCCGCTGAAGTGGACCGTGCCCCGCGCTCCGCCGCCGCCGTTGGCCGCGCTCATGAAAAGTCCCACGTCCTGGACGTCCGCGGCTCCCGGGACGGACACCGTGGCGACCGAGCGCCAGGTGGCGCCGCCGTCCGTCGAGCAGGAGCCGGTGAAGGAGGTCCCGGCGTCGCGGGTCAGCCGGAGCAGCACCGGGGCCTTGACGCCGAGGATGCGTTTGTACGTGTCGAGGGTGCCGTCGCCGTTCGTGTCGTACGACAGGACGACGCCCTGCCCCGGTGTGGCGGCCAGATTCAGGAAACCGGCGTCGCCCGGCCGCGCGAGGCCGTTGCGGACGACGATGCCCGCCCGGGCCCAACTGCTCGTGTTCTCCTGGGAGTCCACCCGCAGCTCGACGCTCGCGCCCACCGTCAGACCGCCCTCGCGAAAGGCGGTGCCGAAGTGGGTGGTGCCCCGCCACAGGTCGGTGCCCCCGCCGTTGATCGCGAACCGGTCGCCGGCCTGCCCGAAGACGGCCGCGTTGCTCGTGTACGTACGCCACGCGGCATCCAGCGGCGATGCGAGGAAGAGCGAGCCCTGCTGGGGGACGGTCACGCGCTCCTCGCCGCGCGGCCCGTACTGCGTGCGCAGCGCGTACGGCATCGCGCGCAACGGCTCGTCGATCGGATCGGCCGGGGCCGTCACCTGCCAGGAGACCGTGCCGGTGCCGCCCGCCGGGACACTGTCCAGGAAAGGGTCGCCCTGCGGCTCGGCGTCCAGGCCGGTCAGCTCGAAGTCGACGCGGCCGGTGGAGCGCAGCCCGTTGAGGTTGCGGAAGGCGGCCGTGACGGTGCCGGTGCTGCCGGGCGTGAAGGCGGGCGGCTTCACGGTGACGTCGACGTAGCCCTGGTAGGGGGCGGTGGCGAGGGTGTCGTAAACCCTGCGGGCGGTGCGGTACGCGTCACCCGTGGCCCGCACCGGATAGGCGCGCCGGTCCTTCGTCCAGGCCTCCTCGGCCGGATACCAGTCGAAGGGCGTGGGGGCGCGGCCCTCGGCCAGGGCGGTGGCCAGCTCCTCCAGATAGGCCTCCCACTGCGGCAGATGGACGTCGTTGATCAGCCCGTGCCAGTCGCGGTTGGCGTAGTTGCTGAGCTGATTGGCCGCGGCCCGGTCCGCCCAGGTGGTGATCAGTGCCCGGGCCGTGCGCTCCAGCTCGACCGCCTCGTCCGCGCCGGTGGCCAGCCGTTTGGCGTCCTCCAGCCAGGGGCCGAGCAGGAAGGAGCGGTGACAGCCCGCCATCGTGTCGCTCAGCCGCATGAGTCTCAGCCACAGCGCCGAGACGGCGCGGAAGGTGTCCACGTCCTTGTTCTGGTAGGCGGCCCGCAGCGGAAGCTGAAGCGTGCGGGAGCGGTTGGCGAGTGCCTGGCGGGCCAGGTCGGTCACATCGTGCCGGTAGGCGTCACTGTCCCGCAGCGAGGGCCGTACGCCGAGCAGCGCCGCGAACGCCCGGTCGAAGCCCGCCGGATCGAAGGCGGTGCCGATCGAAGAGGTCATGCCGGGGCGGCGGCAGAACAGCGAGTCGTAGGGCCGCCCGTCGGTGCTGGTGAGCTTGTACGCCGTCGCGGCGAGCGCGGCGAAGGCGGCACGCGCCGAACCGTCCTCGCCGCCGTAGCGGATCTCGGCGTACTCCTCGAACCACGCGTCCCGGTCGATCGTCTCCTCGCGCCAGGCGAGCTCGCTGAACAGCTCCAGCGCGGCCGGGTCGCGCTCGGCGGCCTCCGGCATGTACGCGGTTCCGGCCAGCGCGCTGCCCGGCTTGTCGCGCCAGGCCGTGAACTTGGCCGTCCAGCGGTCGGTGTTCGCGCCGATGGTCGTACGCCCGCCGAAGTTCGGGATGGTGCCGAAGGCGTACGGAGCCCCGCCCCACTCCTTCTCCCGGTCGGTGACCGTGTCCAGATCGGAGAGCCCGTCCACGATCAGCACCCGGTCGGTGTCGATGGCATCGAGCAGCGCCGGGCGCGGATTGGCCTGCCAGCCGAGGATCACCCAGGTGGCGCCGGGCCGGGCGGTCTGCAGCGAGGTCTCGACCGCACGGGCGGCATCGGCGACCGGGACGTCTCCCGGTGTGCCGCCCTCGTGCAGCAGATCCATCTTGAAGTGGAAGGTCTCGCCGAACAGTTCCCCCTGGTGCCGGTAGAAGGCCGCGGCGACGTCGGAGAAGCTCTGGGTGCGCGGGTCCAGCCAGTCGGGTCGGCGCAGCCCGTTCCAGGTGCCCTGGGGGATGACACGGGCACCGGGATTGCGGGCGGTGAAGCCGTCCGGGACCGTGCCGAAGTAGCCGGGCAGGACCGGGTGCATCCCGAGCTGGCGCATCCGGTCGGTGATGCGTCTGCCGAGGTCGGCGCGTCGGCCGATGAGCTCGGGGGAGAGCGGGCCGCCGTAGCCGCTCATGTTCTGCAGCAGCCACCACGGCTGGTGCGAGGGCGCCGGCAGCCAGGTGCGGGCCTCGGTGTCGGAGTATCCGAAGTCCATCAGGAGGCGGTGGTAGACGGCCTCCTGGCCGGGTGTGACCAGGACTTCGTTGCAGCCGTGCAGGGCGAGGATGTCGAGCAGGCGCTCCCAGCGGGCCCAGTCCGCGTACGGCGCGGTGTAGCCGTCGTGCGTGTCGTTGTACGCGAACCGGTGCGGGACGGTCGCGGAGCGCTCCAGTGCCGTGCGCGGCGCGGGCAGCAGCGCCGGCAGGTCGAGCTGACTGCCCGACCAGGAGATGTGCGCCCGGCAGACGTACTTGAGGTACCAGTGCACCCCGGTGAGCAGTACGGCCGCACTGGTGCCCTCGACCTCGATACGGCCCCGGGAGCCGGTGACGCGGAAGCGCTCGGGCCCCTCCAGCTCCCGCAGCCTGAACTGGCCGGCGTGCCGGGGCAGCAGGCGCCCGAGCGCCTCCCGGGCGGGCGAGGTGGCGAACGGCGCCGCGGGCGCGGCGGCCGCCGAGGTGTGCCCGGCGAGTGCCGCACCTAAGCCGATCGCTCCCGCGGTGCCCAGTACGGTACGTCTCGACAACTCGGCCATCGGTGCTCCTCCATGTTGCTCCCGTCACAACAGGTGCGTGCGTCGCGCAGGTTACCGGGAGTTCGGCGGCGCGAAAGGCGGCCGACAAGGCACGATGGCCGGATGCGGACGAGTACGAACACGGGCGCGAGGCGGACGGCCCGCGCAGCACTGGCAATTCTGGCACTGACCCTTGCCGCGGCCTGCGGATCGGGCGACGACGGCGACGGGCGTGGCGGGGACGGCGACAAGGCCCCCAAGACGGCGACCGGCACCCTGGAGCAGCTGGCCCAGCAGGCGCAGTGCAAGCCGAACATCCAGACGGACGCGGCCGAGCTGCGGCAGGCCAACTGCACGACCGGCGACGGCAAGTATGTGCTGGCCACCTTCGCCACCGACCGGGGCCAGCGCGAATGGATCAACGCGGCCAATGACTACGGCGGCTCGTATCTGGTGGGCCGCAGGTGGGTCGCGGTCGGCGACGCCAAGGTGGTGACCGCGCTGCGCGGCCGGCTCGGCGGGACGGTGGAGACCGGCTCGGAGCACCACTCCGGGAGCACCGGTGACAGTGCCGGGAGCGAGGGCGGCCACTCGGGACACCACGGGAGCTGACAGAAAACGACCGGATCGGCTCCCATTCCCAGAGGAGCCGATCCGGCCGTTTCAGGCGATCGTGTCAGTGGGTCACTGGCACTTCTGGCCGTTGTTGATGCAGTTCACCACCTTGTTCATCAGGTTCTCGTCGAAGACGTTGATGAAGTCACCGTGGTCCGTGACCGGCTTGTGCAGCTGCTCGGGGAAGGAGTCGACCGCGAAACCGGGACCCGGCGGGACGTCGTAGACGATCCGCTGGACCAGCTGCGGAATCGCCTTGAATCCATTGCCGCAGTTGCCATTGGCGTCCGCGAACGCCACATGGGTGCGGTGATTGGCACTGTCGGTGTTCTGACCGTCCCAGCAGCTCTGGAACTTGAACGACCGCACCACCTGGCTGCCCTGGGGGCAGATCGGGTACTTGTCCTTCAGCTGACGGTCCTCGAAACCGGTGCAGCTCCAGGAAGCGTTCGCGTTCGCGTCGCCGTTGACGAATGCCTTGGCGTCACCGGTGATGATGCGCAGGAAGCGGGGCATCGCGGTCACCTTGCTGACCGGGTTGCCGACGAAATTCAGCGTGACCTCGGACGGAGTCTGGATCTCTCCGACGTTCTGGTCCTTGCCGCCGCCGTCCGCATCGGCGTCGTTCTCGTTCTGTCCGTTCTGCAGACGCAGCACGGGCCAGTAGTACGTGGACTTGTCGCCCTGATTCTGGCAACTGGTGTCCCCGTTTGCGAGATCGTCGTCGCTGGCAAAAGCGTCATTGGCCTGATTGCCGACGTAGTCGTGCATATGGTGCGCGCCATTGCTCACACCAGGGGCGACGATGACATTGTCCGGATTGAACTTGCCGTTCTCGTTCTTTCCGCACTCGGTGACGAACGAACCCCTGGAGCCGCCGCGGCGCTGCCGCGGCTGCTGGACGTTGGGCTGGACGGACTGGATGTCTACGAAGTCGGCTGCTTCGGGGCCATTGCCGCCCTGTCCGTTGCCGTTGCCCTGATCGTTGCCCTGACCACCGTCATTGCCCTGGTCATTGCCCTGATTGTCGTCCTGGCCGCCATTTTGGTCACCATTCTGACCGCCGTCCTGGCCGTTGTCGTTCTGACCGTCGCCGTTGTTCTGGTCACCGTTCTGGTCGCCGTTCTGGCCGTCCTGGTTGTCGGCGTTGTCGTCGGCGCGCAGGCTGCACTGAGCGAGGGAGTCAAGTCCCTGGGGCGGCTGACCGGACCGGCCGATCGCGATGGAAATACGCTCGATGCTCGCCGTCCGCTTGTCCTTCAGCGGATTCAGAATGGCGTTCTGAGCCAGCTGTGGATCCCGTTCGATCTCCTCCTTCTGGTCTGCGAACTGCTTGTACGCGTCGGTGATCTGGCTGTCCATCTTCGCCAGCTCGCCGTCGACCTCCGGGCGTGCCTGGTCGGGCACCTCGCGGATATCGTTCGCGACCTCGGGGCAGTCGATCGTGGAGATCTCAGCTCCGGCGTTCTTCGTCTGCGTCTGCTCGTTTCCCTGACCGGACCAGGACCAGCCTTCGCCCGCGGATGCGTACACATTGACGCCGACCAGCCCACCCCCGCCCAGGATCAATGCGGCGGAGGCAACGATCGCCCGGTTCGCCAGCGTCGAGCGTTTTCTTGTGCGTCCCATGGAACTCCTCTGCTTCGTCGTCGGGTGTGGGTATAAGGGGGTCCCGACTGAGGGAGAAGCGCGACCATCCATACGGGTGGGGCTCATGGGGTGTTCAAGCCGAGCTGGTTTGAAGCAGGAATTCGTAGAATTCTCCAGAAGCAAACCCGGTGGATTGCGCCGAAGTCGGACGGCGGCCGGGATGGCAGGATGGGGCGCATGACCGAGATCCACACCCCCAGGCTCCTGCTGCGCCGCTGGCGCGAGGACGACCTCGCCCCCATGGCCGAAATCAACGCGGACCCGCAGGTCATGCAGTGGATCGGAGACGGCTCCGTACGTGATGCGGAGCAGACCGCCGAGGACATCGAGCGCTGGGAGGAGGAGTGGGACGAGGAGGGCTTCGGACTCTTCGCCGTCGAACTGCTCGCCTCGGGCGAACTGGCGGGCTTCGTCGGCCTGTCCGTGCCCACCTTCCTGCCCGAGGTACTGCCCGCGGTGGAGATCGGCTGGCGGCTCGGCAGCCCGTACTGGGGCCAGGGGTACGCCTCCGAAGCGGCCGCCGCCACACTGGAGTTCGCGCTCAGGGACCGGGGCCTGGACCGGGTGATCAGCATCGCGCGGCTGGGCAACGACGCGTCGGAGAACGTGATGCGCAAGCTCGGCATGGAGCTGGACCACGAGACGACGCACCCCGAGTACGGCTTCCCGCTGCACGTCTACGCGATCGACCTCACCGAGTACGAGGCCTGACGGGCTGTGTCCTTGTCCAGGCCCTAGCCTCGGTCGAGATACGCCAGCACCGCGAGCACCCGCCGGTTGTCGTCGTCCGACACCGGCAGGTCCAGCTTCGCGAAGATGTTGGACGTGTGCTTGGCCACCGCGCGCTCCGTGACGACCAGCTGTGAGGCGATCGCCGCATTGGAACGGCCCTGCGCCATCAGCTCGATGACCTCCAGCTCACGCGGGGTCAGTCCGCCCATCGGCTTGTCCTGGGACCGCCGCGACAGCAGCTGGGAGATCACCTGCGGATCCATCGCCGTCCCGCCGGCCGCCACCCGCCGTACCGCGTCGATGAACTGCTCCACGTCGAAGACCCGGTCCTTGAGGAGATAGCCGACCCCGCCGTTGCCGTCGGCCAGCAGCTCGCGCGCGTACAGCTGCTCCACATGCTGTGACAGCACGAGCACCGGCAGTCCCGGCCGGGCCCGCCGCGCCGCCAGCGCGCACTGCAGGCCCTCGTCCGTGTGCGAGGGCGGCAGCCGGACGTCGACGACGGCCACGTCCGGCTCCAACTCCGCAAGGGCCTTGGTCAGTTCGGGCCCGCTCTCCACGGCCGCCAGGATCTCGAAGTCGTACGCCTCCAGCATGCGGACCAGTCCGTCGCGCAGCAGGAACAGATCTTCGGCTAGAACAACTCGCAAGGGATCTCCATGGTGACCATGGTGGGGCCGCCCGCAGGGCTGCTGACGGCCAGTACGCCGTCGAATGTACCGAGCCGGCGTTCGATGCCGCTGAGTCCTGATCCGGTCCCGATCGTCGCGCCGCCCTTGCCGTTGTCCGTCACCGCGATCCGCAGCGAGCCGCCCGAGTACGTCAGGTCGACCCAGATCCGGTCGGCCCCCGCGTGCTTGACCGCGTTGGTGAGGGTCTCGCTGACGGCGAAGTACGCGGCCGACTCGACCGGGGCGTCGGCGCGGCCGGGCAGCTCCACGTCCACCTCGGTGTTCACCGGGAGCCGCAGCGCCAGAGCCTTGACCGCGTCACCGAGCCCGCGCTCCGCAAGGACCGGCGGGTGGATGCCGCGTACCAGGTCGCGCAGTTCGGTCAGCGCCTCGGCGGAGGACTCGCGGGCCTTGGAGATGAGCTCCTTGGCCTGCGCCGGGTCCTTCTCGATGAGTGCCTCGATCGTGCCGAGGTTCATGCCCATCGCGACCAGCCGGGCCTGCGCCCCGTCGTGCAGATCCCGCTCGATACGGCGCAGTTCGGCCGCGGAGGTGTCCAGGGCGTCGTGCCGGGTCTCGGTGAGCCGGTCGATGCGCTGCTCCAGCTCCATCTCGTGGTTCGGGGCGAGCATCGCGCGGGTCAGCCTGAAGTGGGCGCGGATCAGCGGCTGGTTGACTCTCATGGCGAGGGCCAGCCAGACAAGTCCGAGCAGAGCGGCCAGGCCGGCTGTGCCCCAGCTGGTGACCGGGATGAACGAGTACCAGTAGGTGCCGCTCGCGCTGACGATCGGCTGCCACAGACCCGCCAGCAGCAGCAGGCCGAAGATGCCGTCCAGCACCCAAAACGGCGGGAGGATCGCGACGATGGCCCCCGCCGTCATGTCCACGAGCAGCCACTGCATGTCCCGCCAGGTCGCCGGGTCCTTCAGCATCAGCGTGCAGCGCTCGACCTGCCCGATGACGCCGCTGCGCAGGTCGCGCGGGAAGGGGCGGTACGGGACGGGGACGCGCAGCGAGGACCACCGGGCCGCCAGCAGCCGCCGCTGGTTGGCGTGGGCCCGCACCAGGGTCAGTACGGCGGGAGTGGTGAGGACACCCACGCCGATGGGGATCAGGGCGATGGAGACCACCGACAGGACGAAGAGGGTGATCGATCCGATCAGCCCCATCAGTGTCAGGGCCAGGCCCTGTGCGCCGGCCACCACCGCGTCACGTGCCTTCGTCGCCTTCATGGGTTCCCCTCGTTGATCGGTCTCGGACACCAGTCTGGAGGCAGCCCGTGGCCGACGGCACTGGGCTTCGCCCCCGGATGGGGGTGTACCTGGCACCACCCCTCTGAGCTCGCCTTTCGTCTCCACGAGAGGGGGTTCTGACGGCTGGGGCGCGGGCCCGCGGATTTCTAGCGTCGTAGTCGACTTGTTCGGCGCTTACCTCTGGGGGCAGAAGCCATGAGGCGTAACCTCGCGGCACGTATGGGTGTGTGGAGCGCACACCATCGCAAAACGGCGATCATCGGCTGGCTGCTCTTCGTCGTCCTCGCCGCGGTTGTCGGCGGGGCAACGGGGATGGTCGAGATGTCCGAGTCCGAACAGGGCACAGGCGACTCCGCGCGGGCCCAGAAGATCCTCGACGACGCGGGCCTGGACCAGCCGGCCGGTGAGCTGGTGCTGGTCAGCAGCAGGACGGCCGGCGGCTGGAAGGACGCGGCGCGCGAACTCGCGGCGGCGATCGAGAAGACCGGCGAGGCACAGAAGGTCCAGCCGCCGCTCGCCTCGAAGAACGGCAGGGAAGCGCTGATCCGCTTCGAGATCAAGGGCGACTCCAAGACGGCGGCGGACCGGGTTCAGCCGGTGCTCGATGCCGTACGGGACACCGGCATGGCCCAACAGGGCGTCGAAGTGCACCAGTTCGGGCAGGCCAGCTCGGAGAAGTGGCTCGGGGACCTGCTCTCCGATGACTTCCAGCAGGCCGAGTTCACCGCGGTGCCGCTGGCGCTCGGCATTCTGCTCGTCGCCTTCGGCGCGGTCGTCGCCGCGCTGCTGCCGGTCGGCCTCGCACTGACCGCGTGCATGGCGGCCTTCGGCCTGCTCTCGCTCGCCAGCCACCAGCTGCATCTGTTCCAGACGACCTACTCCGTGATGTTCCTGATGGGCCTCGCTGTCGGCGTCGACTACTGCCTCTTCTACCTGCGGCGCGAGCGCGACGAGCGGGCCGCGGGCCACGACGCCGAGACCGCGCTGCGGATCGCGGCCGCGACCAGCGGCCGGGCCGTCCTGGTCTCCGGTGTGACCGTGATGCTCGCGATGGCCGGGATGTTCCTGTCCGGGCTGATGCTCTTCAAGGGCTTCGCACTCGCCACTGTCCTCGTCGTGTTCATCGCGATGCTCGGTTCGGTGACCGTGCTGCCCGCGCTGCTGGCCTGGCTGGGGGACCGGATCGACGCGGGCCGGATCCCGTTCCTGAACCGCCGCACCAAGAAGGGCGCGCACGCGAGCGGCTCCGTGGCGGGGGCGGTGCTGCGCCCCGTACTCGCCAGGCCGAAACTCTTCGCCTTCGGCGCGGTGGCCGTGCTGCTGGCGCTCGCGGCACCGGCGCTGGGGATGAAGACCGAACAGCTGGGAATGGAGAAGCAGTTCGGCTCGGACGCGGCGCTGTCGGTGGCGTACAAGAAGATCACGGAGGCCTTCCCGGGCGGGCCCGAGCCGGCGCGGGTGGTCGTCAAGGCGGACGACATCGGCTCGGAGCGTGTGCGGGGGGCGCTGGCGACGTTCGACAAGGTCACCCTTCACCCGGCGCAGAACATCGCGGAGATCGAGGTGCCGCTGACCGGCAAGGACGCGCTGGCCCAGCTACGCGACACGACGGTCCCCGAGGCTTTCGACGGCACCGGGGCGCAGGCCTATGTCGGCGGTGAGCTCGCCTCGTCGGTCGACTTCAACGACCAGCTGAAGCGGGGCATCGTGCCGGTCCTCGCGTTCATCACGGCCGTGACGTTCCTGCTGATGCTGTTCTGCTTCCGCTCGTACGTCATCGCCGTCACGTCGATCCTGCTCAACCTGCTCTCGGTGGCGGCGGCGTACGGCGTCATGGTCGCGGTCTTCCAGCACGGCTGGGGCGCGTCCGCGCTGGGCACGGAGGCGGTCGGCGCGATCGAGGGCTGGATGCCGCTGTTCGTCCTGGTGGTGCTGTTCGGGCTGTCCATGGACTACCACGTCTTCGTGGTCTCCCGGATCCGCGAGGCGCGTGACCGCGGCGCGTCGACGCGGGACGCGATCCACGAGGGCATCCGCCGCACGGCGGGCGCGGTGACGGGCGCGGCGGCGATCATGGTCGCGGTGTTCGCGGTCTTCGCGACGCTGTCCATGCAGGACATGCAGCAGATGGGCGTGGGCCTGGCGGTGGCGGTGCTGCTGGACGCGACGATCGTACGGATGGTGCTGCTGCCGTCGGCGATGGCCCTGCTGGGCGAACGGAACTGGCGCACGCCGAGGGGGCTGGGGTGGCTGCCGCGGGTGGACCACGGCGAGGTGGATACGGCGGGGTCGTCCCGGGCGGGCAATGCGGTGCCGGTGGGCTAGGCGATCGTGGCGCGGGCCGGGGGGTTTGTTCCCCTACCCGCCCTCCCCCTACGGCCTGGCGGCCGTGGGAGGTACCCCCATCCCGAACTGGGGGCAAGCCCCCAGACCCCCTTATGCAACCTTCGGCCGCACATTCAGCCCCGCCGGCGATTGAGGCGCGGGGGTCCGGGGGCAGCGTCCCCGGTTACGGGAAGGGGCGGGGTGGGGAACAGCCCCGCCGCAGGCGCAGCGTCACGCGCCGCCCAGAACCTCCGCCTCCAGCTCCCGCGACAGCCCCACCACCGGCCGGTCCCCCCGCTGCGGCGCCCTCCCCCCGATCGACCGGAGCCACGCCCACGTGTCCGCCACCGTCTCGCCGACCGGCCGACACCTCAGTCCCGCCCCCACCGCCTTCGCGACGCCGACGCCGTGCACCGCGTTGTAGAGCTCGGGCTGTTCGGCCTGGGGGATCCAGATCGGCAGGTCCGTCCAGGGCTGGATGCCCGCCGCGAGGATCGCCTCGGCCGGGGTCCACCGGAGCTCGGGCACCAACCCCGTCGCCCGCCCGCACGCCTCCAGCAGTTCCCCGATCGTCGTGTGCCCCTGCTCGCTCACCAGGTTGTACGGACCGCTCAGCCCTCGCTCGGCCGCCTGGAGCATCCAGTCCGCCAGGTCGCGTACGTCGATGTACTGCAGCGGTGTGTCCCGCGGTCCCGGTGTGAGGACCGGGCCGCCGCGGGCGATCCGGCCCAGCCACCACGGCAGGCGGCCGATGTTCTCCCCGGGCCCGATGATCAGGCCCGCGCGGACCAGCAGCGCGCGGTCCTCGCCGAAGGACCGGACCGCGGCCAGCTCGCCGCCCCGCTTGGCCTCCGCGTACGGCACGTCGCCCGCGTCGGCCGAGCTCTCGACCACCGGGCTGGTCTCGTCGTAACCGGCCGCCGGCGGCCAGGCGTACACGGAAGCGCTCGACACATAGACATAACGACCGACGCGCCCCGCGAGCAGCCGGGCCGCGTCCCGTACGGCGGACGGCGCCGCCGACCAGGTGTCGACGACGACGTCCCACTCGCCCTCGGCGAGCGCCGCCAGGCCGTCAGGAGCCGTGCGGTCGCCGAGCAACGTGGCCGCACCGGCCGGTGCTTCGTGCCGCCCGCGATGGAAGACCGTGACCTCCCAGCCGCGGGCCAGCGCCGACTCGACCACCGCACGGCCGACGAACGCCGTGCCCCCCAGAATCAGAAGTCTCATACCGGCGACTCTGCCTGGTGGGACGGCCGTCGGCACAGGGATTCCGCTGCCAGGGAAACACCGGGGCGACGGGCTGCGGCGCGTGGGTTACGGCGTGTACTTGTAGCCGACCCGCCGCACGGTCTGGATCGTACGGCGGTGCTCGGCGCCCAGCTTCCGGCGCAGCCGGGCCACATGGACGTCGACGGTCCGGCCGTCGCCCACATGCCCGTAGCCCCACACCGTGGTCACCAACTGGTCGCGCGTGTGCACCCGGTGGGGGTGCGCGACCAGATGCGCGAGCAGTTCGAACTCGAGGTAGGTCAGATCCAGCGCCTGCCCGTCCACGAGGGCGGTGCGCTGCGTGGCGTCGATCCGTACGGGACCGTCACCCTGCTCGCCGGGCTCCTGCTCCTGCTCCCGCTGCGGCTGCTGATCGGCCGGTACGAGGACGAGATAGCCGACCATCGGCGGCCGGCCCGGAAGAGTGGGCAGGGTGTGCGGCGGCGCGGGCAGCCAGGTGGCACCCGGCGGCAGGAAGTCGGCGACATCGACGAGGGCGGCCGGTGCGACGACCTCGTCGCGTTCGACGGCACGCAGTCGGTGACGGCCCTCGGGGGGCAGGGTAGTGGTGGGGACGGCGGAGATGGAACGGGAGTTCGCCATGAGAGGTCAGCTCTTTCGCGCGGAGGAAGTCGTCGAGTCGAGAGGACGGACGTACGTCGTGCGCGCTGGCCGAAGACCGGGGTGAGCGGCTTTAGAGGGCCTGCGCGTTCACCGCGCGGCAACACACCCGGTCGAAGTCGTGGTGCTGCCGGGAAGGCCAGAACGGCTCGAGGTCGGTGCGACCTGTCGCGGTGTGCTGGTGGCTGGCCATGTGCCCATTGAAGCAGATGACATGGTGCGGCAGCACTCGGCTTCCGTTCCTTGATACGGCCCTTGCACTCCCTCTGCGTGAGGCACGCCGAAGGGCGCCCACCGGTCGGACCGGTGGACGCCCTTGTGAACGCGGCATGGCGGCGGGATCAGACCTGGCCGGCCTTCTCCAGCGCGGTGCAGCAGGTGTCGACGATCAGTTGCGTGACGACGTAGGGGTCGACGTTGGCGTTCGGGCGGCGGTCCTCGATGTAGCCCTTGCCGTCCTGCTCGACCTGCCACGGGATACGGACCGAGGCGCCGCGGTCCGAGACGCCGTAGCTGTACTCGTTCCACGGGGCGGTCTCGTGCAGGCCGGTCAGACGGTCGTCGATGCCCGCGCCGTAGTTCTTGACGTGGTCGAGCGGCTTGGAGCCCTCGCCCAGCGACTCGCAGGCGGTGATGATCGCGTCGTAGCCCTCGCGCATCGCCTTGGTCGAGAAGTTGGTGTGCGCGCCCGCGCCGTTCCAGTCGCCCTTGACCGGCTTGGGGTCGAGGGTCGCGGAGACCTCGAAGTCCTCGGCGGTGCGGTAGAGGAGCCAGCGGGCCACCCACAGCTGGTCGGAGACCTCCAGCGGGGAGAGCGGCCCGACCTGGAACTCCCACTGGCCCGGCATGACCTCGGCGTTGATGCCGGAGATGCCCAGACCCGCCTTGAGGCAGTTCTCCAGGTGCGCCTCGACGATGTCACGGCCGAAGATCTCGTCCGCGCCGACACCGCAGTAGTAGCCGCCCTGCGCGGCCGGGAAGCCGCTCTCGGGGAAACCGAGCGGACGGGAGCCCTTGAAGAAGGTGTACTCCTGCTCGATGCCGAAGATCGGCTCCTGGGCGGCGAACTTCTGGGCCACCTCGGCGAGCGCTGCACGCGTGTTGGACTCGTGCGGCGTCATGTCCGTGTTGAGGACCTCGCACATCACAAGGACGTCGTCGCCGCCGCGGATCGGGTCCGGGCAGGAGAAGACCGGCTTGAGCACCCGGTCGGAGGCGTGGCCCTCGGCCTGGTTGGTGCTGGATCCGTCGAAGCCCCAGATGGGCAGCTCGGCGCCGTCGTTAAGGATCTTCGTCTTCGAGCGAAGCTTGGCGGTCGGCTCGGTGCCGTCGATCCAGATGTACTCAGCCTTGAAGGTCACGGGGCCTCATCCTTTGCGGGTGCAGCGGTATGTCGCGCAGCTTCGCAATACGGGATTTCCCGTCCGTTGCCCGTTTGTGAACCCCACGTTACGCCGGACCGGTGACCCGGCCCGGCTTCGCGTGAGCCCCCTCTTCCCCCTCCTTCACCTGCGGATTCAGTCTCCGGCCACCAGCCTGGCCCCCTGCTTGAGCAGCGTCCATGTCGTATACAAGGGTTCGGTGGGACACGGCCTCCGTCGGGATCGAGGGGGCCTGCGGCGTTCACGGGCAGACTGAGCCGCATGACGAAGCCCGCGAAGCAGCTGCGTATCGGACTCATCGGCGCCGGCCCCTGGGCGGAGCGCACCCAGGCTCCCGCGCTCGCCGCGCACCCGCAGGTCGACTTCACCGGGGTGTGGGCCAGACGGCCCGAGGCGGCCGCCTCCCTGGCCGGCGCGCACGGTACCGCCGCCTTCTCCGGTGACGACGGCGTGGACGCCCTCCTCGCCGCCAGTGACGCGGTCGCCTTCGCGCTGCCGCCGGACATCCAGGCACCGCTCGCGGCCCGTGCCGCAGCGGCGGGCTGCCATCTTCTGCTGGACAAGCCGGTCGCCACGAGTGTGGCGGCGGCGAGCGAGGCGGCACGGGCGGCCGAGCGCGCCGGGGTCGCTTCGGTGGTCTTCTGTACCTTGCGCTTCGCCGCCGGCACGGCGGCCTGGATCGCCGAACAGGTGGCGGCGGGCGGCTGGTTCACGGCTCATGCGCAGTGGCTCGGCTCGCTGTACGCGCCGGGTGGAGACAGCCCGTACGCCGCCTCGCCGTGGCGGCGTGAGAAGGGCGGACTGTGGGACGTCGGCCCGCATGTGCTCTCCGTACTGATCCCGGCACTCGGCGATGTGACGGAGGTGACCGCGGCGCGCGGGCCCAAGGACACCGTGCATCTGGTGCTGCGGCACACGTCGGGGGCGTCGAGCACGGCGACGCTGGGCCTGAGCGCGCCGGTGAGGGCGTCGGGCGTGCGCATCGAGCTCGTCGGCGAACGGGGAACGGTCCAACTGCCGGTGTGGGGAGATGCGGTGCGTTCGTTCGAGGCGGCGGTGGACGCGCTGCTGGAGTCGGTGCGTACGGGGCGGGCGCACGACTGCGACGTACGGTTCGGGCTGCGGGTGACTCAGATCCTGGCGGAGGCGGAGCTCCTGCTCGATCGGTGACCAGGACGGTGCCGTAGGGGGTTCGGCACCGTCCTGGGATTCCCGTTGACGACCGTCAGGGTCAGCCGACGCGCTCGATCCTGGCCTTGCGGATCAGGAACTTGCCGGGCTCGCGGACCTGCTCGAAGGCCGCGTTGTTCAGCAGGGCGCAGCTGCCGGACGCGGAAGTGACCTTGACCGTCGTCGACTTGTTGTTGTCGAGGTTGGTCACCTTGAGGCTGGTGCCGACCGGGAACTGGTTGCTGGAGGCGGCGGGTGCGCCGCCTTCGCCGGACAGGGTGACGGTCGACCCGGCGCAGACGACTTCGCCGTTGGCCTGTCCGCCGCCGTTCTGGTCGCCGGCCTGGTTTCCGCCCTGGTCGCCGTTCTGACCGGCGTTCTGACCGGCGTTCTGGTCGCCGGCCTGGTCGCCGCCCTGATTGCCGGCCTGGTCGCCGTTCCCGATCTTCTCGATCCTGGCCTTGCGGATGAGGTTCTTGCCGGGCTCGCGGACCTGCTCGAAGGCCGCGTTGTTCAGCAGGGCGCAGCTGCCGGACGTCGAAGTGACCTTGACCGTGGTGGCCTTGTTGTTGTCGAGGTTGGTCACCTTGAGGGTGGTGCCGATCGGGAACTGGTTGCTGGAGGCGGCGGGTGCGCCGCCTTCGCCGGACAGGGTGACGGTCGACCCGGCGCAGACGACTTCGCCGTTGGCCTGTCCGCCGCCGTTCTGGTCGCCGGCCTGGTTTCCGCCCTGGTCGCCGTTCTGGTCGCCGCCCTGCTCTCCCGCGGGCGGCTGAGCGGCCTCACCTCCCCCGCCTCCCACCTCGCACCCGGAAGCCGCCTGCTTCCGCTTGATCTCCTCGATGACCGCCTGCCGGTTCGCGATCCGGGCCTCGGACTGCGCGTCCGGATTGGCACGCTGGCCGGCGATGAAGCTCTCGTTGTTGTTCAGGGCCTGGGTCAGTCCGTCGCAGGCCACCGACGCGTTGCTGGTGCCGGTCATGGCCACTGCCGTACCGCCGACTACCGCGGCGGCGCCGACGAGCAGAGCGATCTTCTTCTTGGCGCTGAGGGTCTTCTTGCGCGACACGTGGGACTCCTGTCGGGTCGGTTCCGTGTGCCGTTACGTACGAGTAGGCACCGCGTGTTTCTCAGCCCTCCCACCCACAACTTCCTTAACTTTTCTTAAGGTTGGCGCAGCTCAGAGGGTTCTGGGGGTGACTCCTCCGCGCGTTCATCGACAGCTGGAACGACCGCGCACACCCGCTCGTCCGGACCAAAACTCACTAGCGAGCTTGAGCCCTCACGGACGACCATGGAACGCATGACTGACCAACCCGCACGATGGAGCCGCGCAACCATCTACCCCGACATGTGGGCTGACCCGGACGACGACCCCCGCGACAGCGAAGGAGTCAGTCCGGAGGGCGAGCTCGCGACGCTGCAGGACTTCCTGACGAACTACCGCATGACCCTGCGGATGAAGTGCGAGGGCCTGGATGCGGAGCAACTGGCCCGTCGGTCGGTTCCGCCGTCGACGATGTCGCTGCTCGGCCTGCTTCGGCACCTCGTCGAGGTGGAACGGGACTGGCGCAACTGGATCAGCGACGGTGATCCGCTGCCGAAGGTGTACGGCGAGGGTGGCGCGGACTTCGGCGGAGCTGTCGCCGAGCAGGCCGTGGTCGACGCTGCGTACTCCGCTCTGGCGCGCGAGCAGGCCGCGACCGACGCGGCGCTGGCCGAGCACCCGGATCTGAGCGAGCGTGTGGGGAAGGACGGGATCGCGGTTCGGGAGCTGATGGTGCACAGGGTCGAGGAGTACGCCCGTCACTGCGGGCACGCCGACCTGTTGCGCGAGTGCATCGACGGACGGGTGGGCCAGTGACGAGGGCCGGGGGCTCATTCCCGGCGGCCGGGGTCGCGGCTGCGGCGGGCGTCCTGCTTGTCGAGCCGCTGACGCACCGCCGCTGGTACTCCGTGCCGCTGTGAGCTCGTACCGGTCCGAGCTACTGCGAGGACCGGCCGAGCGCGTCCCGTACCGCCTCGTCCGTACGCCCCACGACCGCCGTCCCGTCGTCCGCGGTGATGATCGGCCGCTGAATCAGCTTCGGGTGCTGCGCGAGCGCGGTGACCCACCGGTCCCGGGAACCCTCGTCCCGTGCCCACTCCTTGAGCCCGAGCTCCTTCGCCACGGCTTCCTGCGTCCGCGTGATGTCCCACGGCTCAAGCCCGAGCCGCGCGAGTACGGCCCGTATCTCCTCCTCGCTCGGCACGTCCTCCAGATAGCGCCGGACGGTGTACGACGCGCCCTCGCCGTCGAGCAGATCGACGGCACTGCGGCACTTGGAACAGGCGGGGTTGATCCAGATCTCCATGCCGCCACGGTACCGCTCACGCGCCCCTCAAACACCGCCTGGCCAGGGCGGATTGTCAGTGGTAGCCAGTAGACTGAACAGTAGTTCGGGATGGTCCCGCCACCGCGCCAGGAGGTTGCCGATGGCCGTTGCCACACTCATTTCGAAGCCCGTGTCCGTGTCCGCGTCTCTGTCCTCGTCCATGTACCAGCCGCTGAAGAAGAAGCCGCTCCCGGCCGGACAGCCGCGCGAGTGGTACGTCTCGCACAACCGCCGACTCAAAGCCATGCGCCTGGCGATCGCCCTGCTCGACTCGGGGGTCTATCACCCGGCGACGGCGGACAACCGCACGATACGTGCGACTGCGGAGAGCATCGGAATCCACCCGCCGTCGGACACGACGTGCCGGATGGTGCGGGCGCTGATCCGTTACGGCCGCTGATCCGCTGCGGGCGCTGACGAGTTCGCCGACCGAGGCATGCCGTCCCGCCGCTGTCACCCGTCGCTCCTGGGTGACAGTGGCGGGGCGGCGGCAGGTTGCCTTCAACAAAACCCCGGTGTCGCAGGGTCCGATCGGCGCAGAACAGCGCATTCTGGTCTCACGGTCCGAGTCGCTCCGGGGGCAGTCATGTCGCATCCGCACCACGGCCTTCGTCTCCGCGGTAACGGCGGTATCCGCCGTATCCGCCGCAGTTTCCTCGTGTTCACGGCCGCCGGCGTACTGAGCGCCGGCTCCGCCCTCACCTTCGCCCCGCCCGCCGCGGCCGAACCGGCCACCTCGGTCGCGTATGCCGCGGGGGCGAGCGCGACCCGCTACTCCGGACTCGCCTTCGACACCTGTACGGCGCCACCGCTGTCGGCGATCCAGGCGTGGGGCGCCTCGCCGTACCGCGCCGTCGGGGTGTACATCGGGGGCATCACCCGCACCTGCGCCCAGCCGCAACTGACCGCGTCGTGGGTCTCGTCCGTGTCCGCGCTGAAGTGGCGCCTGCTGCCCATTTACAAGGGCCTGCAACCGCCGTGCGGCGGCAGGCCCACCGACGCGAAGATCAGCCGGGCCGCCACGACCGCCAAGGGCCAGGGCACGGCCGCGGCCGGCGACGCCGTCGCCAAGGGCAAGGCGCTCGGCATGCAGCCCGGCAGCGCGTTCTACAACGACATCGAGGCCTACTCGCAGACCGACGCCACCTGCCGGACCGGCGTGCTGGCGTTCCTCTCCGGCTGGACGAAGGAGCTGCACCGGCTCGGCTATGTCTCGGGCGTGTACATGAACCTCAACCTGGGCGCGCAGCAGCTCTCCGACGTGTACACCTCCACCTCCTACGCCCGCCCCGACGCACTGTGGATCGCCCGCTTCGACTCGGTCGACTCGCTCAAGGGCTGGACCAACATCGCCGACTCCAAGTGGGCGGTGCACCAGCGGGCCAAGCAGTTCAAGGGCGACCACGACGAGACCTACGGCGGCGTCACCCTCAACATCGACACCGACAGGCTCGACGCGCCGGTCGCCACCGTGGCGTACACCTACACGGCGACGAGCGCCACCACGCTCAACGCCCGCACCGGCCCCTCGACGAGCTACCCCGTCGCGAAGACGTACGCGCCCAATTCCGCGGTCAAGGTGGCGTGCCAGGCCCCGGGTTCCGCGGTCGGCACCACGGCCATATGGGACAAGCTCACGGACGGCACGTACGTCACCGACTACTACGTCAGCACCCCGTCCAACACCACCTACAGTGCCCCGCTGCCGCGCTGTACGTACCCCTACCAGACCAGCGCGACCGTCGCCGAACACACGGGCCCCGGCACCTCGTCCTCCATAGGTGGCACGTCCCCCAACGGGGCGCTGGCGTGGGTGGTCTGCCAGAAGTCGGGCTCGGCGGTCGGCACGACGAAGATATGGGACCGCCTCGACAACACCCGCTACGTCACGGACTACTACGTGGCGACCCCCAGCAACACGACCTACAGCAAACCGGCTCCCCGCTGCTGAATGAGGGCCTTCAGGCAGCCGCCCCTGACGCCCACGTCGGCAGAACCGGGTCTCCCACCGCCAGCGACCCGCGCTCCACGACCGCCGCCTTCATGCCGAAGCTGACCTTGTTCTCGTACTCCGGCTCCCGCCGGTACGTCGCGAGCGTGCGGATCGGCTCGGGGCCCGCGCGCAGGCCTGTGAGCTGGTCGACCAGCGGGACGCTGCACCGCATCGCCCTGACCGCGTACGCGAGGTGCACCGTACCGATTTCCAGGCGGCGCATCTCGTCCTCGGCGTGCGGCTCGGCGCAGCCGTCGAGGACGATGTTCGCCCGGAAGCGGTCCATCGGCACCGGGGCAGCGCCCCGCGCCGTGATCCGTGCGTTCAGGCCGTCGAGCGAGGCCTGGGACGCCACCAGCACCGCATGCGCGTCCGCGAAACCGACCTTGCCGGGCGTCTCGCCCCACCCGTCCCGGTCGAAGTCCGAAGGCACCCGCACCAGCCGGGACTTCGCCCCCAGCACCTGTGAGAACCACTCGGCGGCGGCGTCCCCCTGATCCGCGCCCTCCCCGATGTCGCGCCCGAACATGCTCACCGGCCGCCGCTCCCCGTCCGGGTCGACGTCCAGCAGTACGCTCTCGACCCCGTCCGCGGCCAGCCGCAGCGCGGCACCCCCGCCGACGATCTCCGGCCGGATCGCGGCCATGGCGGGCAGCGCCCGCTGACTGCGGAACGACCCGTCCGCGGCGTCGACGACCATGAACGTCCGGTCGTGCTCCAGCCCCATCACGCCGACCCGGGCGGACTCGACACCGGTTCCGGCACAGCCCTTGACCGGGTAGTACGTCAGCTTCTGCACAGTGATCCCCATGCGACCCGATCGTATGTGCGCCCCGCGGGCGGTCATCCTTCCGAACCCCGGAGCCGGTCGCCGAGGCGAGCCTTCACCCCGGGCCACTCGTCCGCGAGGATCGAGAAATAGACGCTGTCCCGCCATGTCCCGTCCGGACGCTGCCTGTGGCGGCGCAGGACGCCTTCCCGCTGCGCCCCGAGGCGGGCGATGGCGGCCTGGGACCGCTCGTTCATATGGTCCGTCTTCAACTGGACGCGCCCCATGCCCAGTTCCTCGAAAGCGTGGTTGAGCAACAGCAGCTTCGTCTCGGTGTTGACCGCCGTACGCCACGACGCGCGGCCGTACCACGTCCAGCCGATCTCCAGGCGCTCGTCCTGCGTGTCGACGTCCATGTACGTGGTCCAGCCCACGGCCCTGCCGGTCGCGCGCTGGATGACGGCGAACGGGAGGTACGTGCCGTGTTCGGCGTCCTTGAGCAGTTCACGGAGCTTGTGGCCGAGCTCGTCCTGCGTGTGCGGAGTGGGGCCGCCCTGCCAGCGCCAGACCTCGTCGTCACCCCCGCCGGCGGCGAAGAGGTCTCCGAGGTGATCCGTCGTCAACGGTTCGAGGCGTACATGGTGGCCGGTCAGCGTCACGGGCTGCGGTGTCTTGGCAGGCATGATCCGAACCGTAGCCCGATCCTGCACTAGCCGCAATCCACTATTGCACTAGTGCAAACTCGGCCAGGGTGACCGTGCCGCTAGGGTGCCCACTCTGTCCAATCTGCCCAATCGGCCTGACTGGCCGACCGATTGACCGACGAGGGGATGCAGTGGCCCAGCCGAACACCGAGCACCGCCCACCGGCCCTCCCGCCCGCGCTCGATGCGATGACCGTCCTCGTCGCCGCCGTCATCGTCCACGACCGGGAGACCAGCCGCGTCGTCCTCCTCCAGCGCGGCCCCGGCAACAAGTTCGCCCGTGGCCGGTGGGATCTCCCCGTCGGCAAGAGCGAGCCGGGCGAGCCCATCACCGACACCGCGGTCCGCGAACTCCGCGAGGAGACCGGCCTGACCGTCAAGGCCGACGACCTGCGCCTCGCCCAGGTCGTCCACGGCGCCTGGGGCGTCGACGCGCCCAACGGGTTCCTCACCGTCGTCTTCGCCACACATCAATGGGCCGGGGAACCCGAGAACCGCGAACCCGCCAAGCACGCCCAGGTCAGCTGGGTCGACACCGGCGACCTCCCCGAGGAATTCGTACCCACCTCCGCCACGGCCCTGCGCCACTACCTGTCCGGTGGCCCGCAGATCTCACTGCGCGGCTGGGCATCCTGAGCCGACCCAAACGACCGTCGGCGCGTGTGACGTGTCACAGACATCCTCGCGGCACTGTGGGAGCTTCAACTCCGTTACTTCTCAGTTGAGTTCGGGCGTTGAGAGGATCGTATGAGCACTCTGGAAGCCGTCATGCTCGACCAGGTGGTCGACACGGCCCGCTACCCCCTGTCGGAACTCGAAAGCGCCGAGGGACAGGCCGTCGTCTCCCGTGCCCGGCGCGAACTGTCGACCGTCGGCTGCACCGTACTGCCGGACTTCATCCGCCCCTCACTCCGCGATGTCCTGCGGCAGGAGTGCTCGGCCATCGCCCCGCGCGCGCACTTCGACACCGAAACCGTCAACGTCTACAACATCCCCGTGGACTCGGCTCTGCCCGAGGACCACCCCGGCCGGCGTACCTTCGAGCGGGGCAACGCGTTCGTCGCGCGGGACCGTATCCCCGCGGGCTCCCTCATCAGCCGGCTCTACTCCCACACCGCGTTCCAGCACTTCGTCGCCCGCTGCTTCGGACTGCCGCAGCTTCACGAACTGGCCGACCCGCTCTCCGGGCTGGTTCTCAACGTCGTCGAGCCGGGCATGGAACACCCCTGGCACTTCGACACCAACGAGTTCACCGTCAGCATGCTCACCCAGGAGGCGCAGTCCGGCGGCGTCTTCGAGTACTGCCCGAACATCAGGTCCGCGCAGGACGAGAGCTTCGACGACGTCCGCGACGTACTGGACGGCCGGGGCGAGCGGCTGACCCGGTCCCTGTCCCTGCAACCCGGTGACCTGCAGTTGTTCAAGGGCCGCTACTCGCTGCACCGGGTCAGCCCCGTGCGGGGCGACATCGCGCGCCACTCCGCGATATTCGCCTACAGCGAGCGCCCCGGCGTCATCGGGAGCGTGGCACGGACCCGGCAGCTCTTCGGCCGCGTCCTGCCCGAGCACGTGGCGGCCGAGGGCCGGGCCGTCCGCGGCGACCGGCTGCTGGACTGACGCTAGGGCGTGTTTGAGAAGCAGCGCCGTCCGCCCGCCGGGTGGGGGTACCTCCCAGGCGAAGCTCTGGGGGAGGGACTTCTCAAACACGCCCTAGTCGCAGGCCGTGTCCCCCCACTCTGCGATCCACGCGATCCATGGAGGAGTAAGCCCTGTGCGTTTCGACGCGACCGGAAAAGTCTCGCTCGACCACATCTACACCCAGCCCGATCCGCGCGCCTATTTCAGCGTGCTGCGCCCCCTGGGCTACTGCGTTCCGCAACTGGCCAAGCCCTACTTCGCGAAGCTCATCAAGGAGTACCGGGACTCCCAGCACGTCGCCGTGCCGAAGGTGCTGGACATAGGCTGTTCGTACGGAATCAACGCCGCCCTGCTGAAGTACGACGCGACCATGGACGAGCTGTACGCGCGCTACGGCGACGAGGAGCGCGAGATGGAGCGTGAAGGGGAGAGCCGCGAGGCCCTGCTCGCCCGGGACCGGGAGCTGGCCCGCTCGCGGCAGCCCGCGCAGCCCGTACGATTCGTCGGCCTCGACACCTCCGCCAGCGCGCTGTCGTACGCACTCGACGCCGGATTCCTCGACGACGCCGTGCACGCCGACCTGGAGGCGCACGAGCCCACACCGCGGCAGCGCGCCCAGTTCGCCGGGACGGACCTGGTGATCTCGACGGGCTGCCTCGGCTACGTCACCGAGCGGACGCTCAAGCGCGTCGTCGAGGCGCAGGGCACCCACCGGCCCTGGATGGCGCACTTCGCGCTGCGGATGTTCCCGTTCGACCCCGTCGAGCACGCGCTCGCCGAACTCGGCTACCGGACCATCCATGTCGAAGGCGTCTTCAAACAGCGGAGGTTCGCCTCCCCGGAGGAACAGACGCTCGTCCTGGACACGATGTCGTCCAACGGGGTGGATGCGCGGGGCCTGGAGGCGGAAGGCTGGATGTACGCACAGCTCCACCTTTCCCGGCCGCACCGCCCGTCCGGCCCCAACGATCCGAATCGAGAGCAGAGTTGAAGATCAGTCAGGATGTAACAGGCAACGCGACCTTCGCCCAGGAGGACAGCCTTCCGCGCGTGCCGCTGCCCGCGCTGGAGGCGAGCTGCGAGAGGTTCCTCGCCTGGTGCGCGCCGCTGCTGACCGCCGACGAGCGGGCGGAGACGGAGGCGGAGGTGGCAGCCTTTCTCCGGCCCGACGGCCCCGGCCGGGTGCTGCACGCGGCGCTTGAGGCGTACGACGCCACGGAGGGCGTGCACAGCTGGCTCGACACCTTCTGGCCGTACCGCTACCTGGGCCGCCGGGACCGGATCGCGCTCAACGCCAACTTCTTCTTCCTGTTCCAGGACACCGGCCAGGCGCAGCTGGAACGGGCGGCCGGGCTCGTCGCCGGGGCGCTCAACTACAAGCGGCAGCTCGACCAGGGGCTCATCCCGCCGGTGGTCCAGCGCGGCGTGCCCCAGTCGATGGTGCAGAACAAGTTCCTGTTCTCCACCACCCGGATCCCCGGCGCCGAACTGGACACCGTACGCGCCCCCTACACCGAGGCGTGGCCGGGCCCGTCCGACGCACGGCACATCGTCGTGTTCTTCCGGGGCGGTATGTTCCGGCTGGACGTGCTCGGCGAGGACGGTGTCCCGCACAGCCTGGACGACATCGAGGCGGGCCTGAGCGCCGCGATGAAGGCCGGCGCGGAACCGGCGGACGTGTCGGTGGGCCACCTCACCACCATGGCCCGCGCGGAATGGGCGGCCGCCCGGCAGTCCCTGCTCGCCTGCCACCCCCGCAACGCCGACGCACTCGACGACATCGAGACCGCGCTGTTCTGCGTCTGCCTGGAGGACTTCGCACCGGCGGACACCCAGGAGGCCTGCGACCAACTGCTGTACGGCGACCGCGGCAACCGGTGGTTCGACAAGGCCGTGTCGTTCGTCGTCTTCACCGACGGCCGTGCGGGCATCAACGTCGAGCACTGCGAGCTGGACGGGACGACCATCCTCAGCTTCACCGACGCCCTGCTCAGCACCCCGCCCGGGGAACACTCCCAGCAGTCCGGGGCTCGCTCCCAGGGGCTGCCCGCACTGGAACCGATCGCGTTCGAGCTGGACGACGCCCTGCGGGCCCAGGCGCGCTCGGCCGCCGACGCGTTCGCCGCGTACGGACAGGCCACCGCGACCGCGACCGTGTCGTTCGACGACTTCGGCGCCACCACCGCCAAGTCGCTGGGGGTCTCGCCCGACGCGTTCGTCCAGGTCGCCTACCAGCTGGCCCACCAGCGGGCCAAGGGACACCTGGGCGCGACGTACGAGTCGATCGCCACCCGCCAGTACCGGCACGGGCGGACCGAGGCGATGCGGGTCGTCACCCCGGAGATGGTCGCTTTCGTCGCGACGATGGAGAACCCGTCGACGGACCGGGCCACCCGCCGCGCCGCCTTCCGGGCGGCGGCCCAGGGCCATGTGACCCGCGCGAAGGAATCCCAGGCCGTTCGGGTGCCCGAACAGCACCTGTGGGAACTGGAACTGATCCAGCGCCGTCGCGGCGGGGAGCTGAGGGTGACCGAACAGCCGGCGCTGTACCGGACACCGGGCTGGCTGACGATGCGCGACGACTACCTGAGCACGAGCTCGGCTCCGTCCCACAACATCCAGTACTTCGGCTTCGGCTCGACGAGCCTCCAGTGCATCGGCATCGCGTACGTCCTGCTGCCGGAGCGCTTCAACGTCTACCTGAGCACGCCGCGGGCGGTGGCCGACCAGATGCGCACGTTCGCGGACAGGCTGCGGGAGGCGGTGGCCGAGCTGCGGGAGCTGCTGGCGCCCGAGCAGTAGGCGTACGCGGAACGAACCGGTCCGCCCCCGCGCGCGGGTGCCGAGCCCATCGGTGGGCGAACGGCTTCCGGCGTCCCCGTCCGGGGCGGACCTCTCCGTGCCCGCTTCCGGTCGCCTGTGAGCCGAGCTCGGCGACCGAGGCGGGAGGCGTTCCCCACCGTGCCGGCCCGGGCTCAGGTGGGCGCGTCCATCCGCTGGGTGTCGATGACCAGCGGGTCCTACGCAGCCGCCACCAGTACCTGACACCGGCCGGCTTCCTGGCCGATCATCCTGAGCTTTCGCTTCACTGCTCGGGTGATCGGCTGAGGTCGACGGCGGCGAGGTTGCCTCGGCGCGGAGCCGGTTGCGCCTGAGCGCCACTCGCAGAAGCGGCCGTCGGCCGCGCTTTCCGGAAGTGGAAGAGCACGGCCGACGGCCCACAGACGACTTCCCGGTCAGCCGTCCGCGGCGCACCGCGCCGTCTCGCCCTCGCGCCACGCCGTGGACCCGGACACCGCGAGAGGGCGCACCCACGCTCATCTACGAGAGTCAAAAAATTCGGACGGCGATGTCGAGAACCCGTGACTGGCTCCGTCCCCGCAGTGAACGCGACCACAATGGGTCGCACCAGCACCGAGGAGAAACACGATGGCCAAGTACCTGCTGCTGAAGCACTACCGCGGCGCCCCGGCTTCGGTCAACGACGTGCCCATGGACCAGTGGACGCCGGAGGAGATCTCGGCCCACGTGCAGTACATGAACGACTTCGCGGCCCGGCTCGAGGAGACCGGCGAGTTCGTCGACAGCCAGGCCCTTGCACCCGAGGGGACGTTCGTCCGGTACGACGGCGAGGGGCGCCCGCCGGTCACCGACGGCCCGTTCGCCGAGACCAAGGACCTCATCGCCGGCTGGATGGTGATCGACGTCGACAGCTACGAGCGCGCCGTAGAGCTGGCCGGGGAGCTGTCGGCCGCCCCCGGGGCGGGTGGTAAGCCGATCCACGAGTGGCTCGAGCTGCGCCCGTTCTACGGCCTCTCGCCCACCATCTCGGAGTGCTCTTTCAAGTGAACGAGGTCCTGCTCCGGAGCCTCACGCCGAGCGTGCTCGGGATCCTCGTCCGCCGCGGAGCCGACTTCGCGGCGGCCGAGGACGCCGTGCAGGAGGCGCTGGTCGAGGCGGTCCGTGTGTGGCCGGCCGACCCTCCGCGGGATGCGAAGGGCTGGCTGGTCACCGTGGCCTGGCGCAAGTTCCTCGACGCGACCCGGGCGGACACCGCCCGCCGCCGGCGTGAGGACCTCGTCGACGAGGAACCGGCGCCCGGGTCCGCGCCCGCGGTGGACGACACGCTCCAGCTCTACTTCCTGTGCGCCCACCCCTCGCTGACGCCGTCGTCCGCGGTCGCGCTCACGCTGCGCGCCGTCGGCGGGCTGACCACCCGCCAGATCGCCCAGGCCTACCTGGTGCCCGAGGCGACCATGGCGCAGCGCATCAGCCGGGCCAAGCGCACCGTCTCCGGCGTGCGGTTCGACCAGCCCGGCGACGTCGCCACCGTGCTGCGCGTCCTCTACTTGGTCTTCAACGAGGGCTACTCCGGCGACGTCGACCTCGCCGCCGAGGCCATCCGCCTCACCCGGCAGCTCGCGGCCGCGATCGACCACCCCGAGGTGGCGGGGCTGCTCGCCCTCATGCTGCTCCACCACGCCCGGCGTGCCGCCCGGACCGCGCCCGACGGCAGCCTGGTGCCGCTCGCCGAGCAGGACCGCGGCCGGTGGGACACCGAGTCGATCGCCGAGGGCGTCGAGATCCTGCAGGCGGCCCTCGCCCGCGACCGGCTGGGCGAGTTCCAGGCCCAGGCCGCCATCGCGGCACTCCACGCCGACGCGCCCACCGCCGAGGAGACTGACTGGGTGCAGATCGTCGAGTGGTACGACGAGCTCGCGCGCCTGACCGACAGCCCGGTCGTCCGGCTCAACCGCGCGGTGGCCGTCGGCGAGGCCGACGGACCGCGCGCCGGCCTGGCGGCGCTCGCGGCGCTGGACGACTCACTGCCCCGCCACGCCGCGGTGGCGGCGTACCTCCACGAGCGCGACGGCGACCTGGCGACGGCGGCACGGCTGTACACCGAGGCGGCCCACAAGGCACCCAACCTCGCCGAGCGCGACCACCTGACGCGCCAGGCCGCCCGGCTCAACGCCCGCCCGTGTCGCTGACGGGTCGCGCTCGGATTCCCGCAGCACGAAGGCCGTCGGCCGCGCCTTCCGGAGGTGGAAGAGCACGGCCGACGGCCCACAGACGACCCGGGCGAGCGGAACCCCGCTGCGACCCGCGGCGATCCTAGATGTCGAAGTACAGCTCGAACTCGTGCGGGTGCGGCCGCAGCTGGATCGGGGCGATTTCGCTCGTCCGCTTGTAGTCGATCCACGTCTCGATCAGGTCGGACGTGAAGACACCGCCCGCCTGCAGGTACTCGTTGTCCGCCTCCAGCGCCTCGAGCACCGCCGGGAGGGAGGTCGGGACCTGCGGGACGCTCGCGTGCTCGTCGGGGGCGAGCTCGTAGAGGTCCTTGTCGATCGGCTCCGCCGGCTCGATCTTGTTCTTGACGCCGTCGAGGCCCGCCAGCAGCAGCGCGGAGAACGCCAGGTACGGGTTCGAGGACGGGTCCGGGGCGCGGAACTCGACGCGCTTGGCCTTCGGGTTCGAGCCCGTGATCGGGATACGCATCGCAGCCGAGCGGTTGCGCTGCGAGTAGACCAGGTTGACCGGGGCCTCGAAGCCGGGCACCAGGCGGTGGTAGGAGTTCACCGTCGGGTTGGTGAAGGCCAGCAGCGACGGGGCGTGCTTGAGGATGCCGCCGATGTAGTAGCGGGCTGTGTCCGACAGGCCCGCGTAGCCCTGCTCGTCGTAGAAGAGCGGGATGCCGCCCTGCCACAGCGACTGGTGGACGTGCATGCCCGAGCCGTTGTCGCCGAAGATCGGCTTCGGCATGAAGGTCGCGGTCTTGCCGTTGCGCCAGGCGACGTTCTTCACGATGTACTTGAAGAGCATCAGGTCGTCGGCCGCGGCGAGCAGCGTGTTGAACTTGTAGTTGATCTCGGCCTGGCCGGCGGTGCCCACCTCGTGGTGCTGGCGCTCGACCTGGAGGCCGGACGCCTCCAGCTCCAGGGAGATCTCGGCGCGCAGGTCGGCGAAGTGGTCGACCGGCGGGGCCGGGAAGTAGCCGCCCTTGTAGCGGACCTTGTAGCCGCGGTTGTCCTCCAGCGCACCGGTGTTCCAGGCGCCTGCCTCGGAGTCGATGTGGTAGAAGCCCTCGTTCGCCGTGGTGGCGAAGCGCACGCTGTCGAAGACGTAGAACTCGGCCTCGGGACCGAAGTACGCCGTGTCGGCGATGCCCGTGGAGGCGAGGTACGCCTCCGCCTTCTTGGCGATGTTGCGCGGGTCACGGCTGTACTGCTCGCCCGTGATCGGGTCGTGGATGAAGAAGTTGATGTTGAGCGTCTTGTCCTTGCGGAACGGGTCGAGCCGCGCCGTCGACAGGTCCGCGCGCAGCGCCATGTCCGACTCGTGGATCGCCTGGAAGCCGCGGATCGACGAGCCGTCGAAGGCCAGCTCGTCGGACGGGTCGAACGCCGTCGCCGGGATCGTGAAGTGCTGCATCACGCCGGGAAGGTCGCAGAACCGGACGTCGACCATCTTGACGTCGTTGTCCGCGATGAACTTCTTGGCGTCATCGGCGTTCTGGAACATCCAACTCCTCCTACTCCCGACCCGGGGACGGGCGGGGTGGTAGCTCGTCGTGCGGCCAGTGCGGTGGCACACGCTGGACCCGACCATAGGCAGACCGGATTTCTCAAGCATGACCCATTTGTTTCGCCCAAGTTAACCGGGTCGGGGGGCCGGGGTCTTGTCACAACGGTTCAGGGTCTTGTCGAGGACCCGGACCGAAGTGATCCAAACCGGGCGCAGTACCGTGGTCCGGTGGACAACAGGCAAGCAATCGGATCGTGGCTGTCCGGGCCACGCGCGGCCGCCGAGGACATGGGCGCCGACTTCGGCCACCGCGGTATGCGGCTCGGCCTGCCGGAGGCCGGACCGGGCTCCATCGCCCCTCTCGGGCGGCGCTTCGGCGCCGTCTTCGTCGACTGGGGGCTGTGCCTCCTGATCGCATACGGACTGTTCGCCAATGGTGACCGGGAGGCCGCCGGGAACTGGGCGCTCGGCATCTTTCTCGTACTGAGCGTGCTCACCATCGGTACGGTCGGCTTCACGCCGGGCAAGCGGCTCCTCGGACTGCGCGTCGTCGCCGAGGACGGCGGACGGCTCGGGACCGGCCGGGTCCTGGTGCGCAGCGTGCTCCTCTCCCTCGCCATCCCGGCCCTGATCTGGGACCGCGACGGGCGCGGGCTGCACGACCGGCTCGCACGCGCCGTTCAGGTGCGGATCTAGAGCGCAGATACAGCAGATACAAAAGACGGCAGATACAAAAGGCGGTGGCCCGGGACACAGTCCCGGGCCACCGCCTTGTTTCGTAGGGATCAGCGCATCTTCCCGCCCCGCGGCATCCGCGTGCCCTTCGGCATCGGACCCTTCGGCAGCGGCATGTTGCTCATCAGGTCGCCCATCGCACGCAGACGGTCGTTCGCCGCCGTGACCTGCGGGCCGGTGAGCACGCGCGGCAGCTTCAGCATGGTGGTGCGCACCTTCTTCAGCGGCACCTGGCCCTCGCCGTCGCCCACCATGATGTCGTGCACCGGCACGTCCACCACGATGCGCGCCATCTTCTTCTTCTCGGCCGCCAGAAGCGTCTTCAACCGGTTCGGGTTGCCCTCGGCCACCAGCACGATGCCGGCCTTGCCGACCGCCCGGTGCACGACGTCCTGGCTGCGGTTCATCGCAACCGCCGGAGTCGTCGTCCAGCCGCGTCCCACGTTCTGCAGCACCGCGGCCGCGGCGCCGGGCTGGCCCTCCATCTGCCCGAAGGCCGCCCGCTCGGCGCGGCGTCCGAAGACGATCGCCATCGCGAGGAAGCCCAGCAGGAATCCGAGGATGCCCAGATACACGGGGTGGTCGATCAAGAAACCGATCGCGAGGAAGACACCGAAGGTGACGATTCCCACAGCCGCGACGACAAGACCGACCTTCGGGTCGGCCTTCCGGGTCATCTTGTACGTCAGGGCGATCTGCTTCAGTCGCCCGGGGTTCGCAGCAGCGTCAGCGCTGTCTGAGTTTGCCTTCCTCGCCATGACTGGAAGTTTACGTGGCTTAGGAAGTGCGACCCGCCACGGCCTCCAGTACATGCTGCGCCTCGACCCGGTCCTTGGCCCTGCGCCGGTCTTCCAGGACGGCGGTCCATGCGTTCCTGCGGGCGGTGCGCTGCCCGCTGCGAAGAAGCAGCGACTCCATGGCGCGCAGAGCATCGGTGACGGACGGGATGGCGGTTGCGCGTACGGGTCGAACCGGCGCGGCCTGCATGGTGGAGGTCCCCCTCGGGGTGAGGATCGACGTGGTGCGGACGGTGCGGGGGGTACGGGGTGTATCGGGGAGGCGGTGCGTGCGGGGTGAAGCGGGGGTGGTGCGTGCTGTGTGTAGAGCCAGCGTCACTGATTGGTGTTACCAGGGCGTGACCCCGGGGTCAAACACCGATGAAACGTTTACGCCCGTGCCGGAAAGAGTGACGCGGCCCGTACGCCGCCCCGACCTGCGGGGGGAGTACGGGCCGCGCCCAACTCGCCGTTACTCTGCGGTAGTTGCTTGTGCCTGAATTCACACAGCCTGTGACGTGGTCACTGCGGTGCCGCGCCGCTCCATCGCCTGCTGGAACAGCCGTCCCGCGCGGTACGAGGAACGCACCAGCGGGCCCGACATCACACCGGAGAAGCCGATCTCCTCGGCCTCCTCCTTCAGCTCCACGAACTCGTGCGGCTTCACCCAGCGCTCGACCGGGTGGTGGCGCACCGAAGGACGCAGATACTGCGTGATCGTGATGAGCTCGCAACCCGCCTCGTGCAGGTGCCACAGCGCCTCGCTGACCTCCTCGCGCTCCTCGCCCATGCCCAGGATGAGGTTCGACTTGGTGACCAGGCCCGCCTCGCGGGCGCGCGTGATGACCTCGAGGGAGCGCTCGTAACGGAAACCGGGGCGGATCCGCTTGAAGATCCGCGGCACGGTCTCGACATTGTGCGCGAGCACCTCGGGGCGGGCGGAGAAGACCTCGGCCAGCTGCTCGGGCACCGCGTTGAAGTCGGGGATGAGGAGCTCGACCTTGGTGCGGCCGGCCTCGCGCTGCGAGGTCATCGAGTGGATCTGGCGCACGGTCTCCGCGTACAGCCAGGCGCCGCCGTCCTCCAGGTCGTCGCGCGCGACGCCCGTGATGGTGGCGTAGTTCAGGTCCATCGTGACGACGGACTCGCCCACCCGGCGCGGCTCGTCACGGTCCAGCGCCTGCGGCTTGCCTGTGTCGATCTGGCAGAAGTCGCAGCGCCGGGTGCACTGGTCGCCACCGATGAGGAAGGTCGCCTCGCGGTCCTCCCAGCATTCGTAGATGTTCGGACAGCCGGCTTCCTGGCACACGGTGTGCAGACCCTCGCTCTTCACGAGCTTCTGCATCTGCGTGTACTCGGGGCCCATCTTCGCCCGGGTCTTGATCCACTCGGGCTTGCGCTCGATGGGGGTCTGGCTGTTGCGGACCTCCAGGCGCAGCATCTTGCGTCCGTCGGGTGCGACTGCGGACACGACCGGCTCCCTACAGCTTCGATTCTTCGGCGAACACCAGGGTACGCCCGTAATTCGTACGGCTTTACGTCTGGCCAACCTGCGGCCGGACGGCCGCATTCCTCAGACGGTCGCCTTCTCCGCCTCGCGCGGCTTCTCCGCCTCGCGCTCGATCACGCGCGGCTTGAGGTCCGCGTGCTCAAGTACCTCGCGCAGCTGCCTCTCCAGTACGGGGAGCACCTCCGCGATCGTGATGTCGCGACCCAGCTCGTTCGCCAGTGAGGCCACGCCCGCGTCCCGGATCCCGCACGGCACGATCCGGTCGAACCAGGTGTTGTCCGGGTTCACATTGAGCGCGAAGCCGTGCATCGAGACACCCTTGGCGATACGGATGCCGATCGCCGCGAGTTTGCGGTCCTCGCGGCGCTGGCCCGCGTTGGACGGCGCGTACTCCGGGCCGTTCAGCCGCGGGTCGAACTCGTCGTCCTCGAGCCGTGGGTCGAAGTCGAGCGAGAGACCGCCGATCGCCGGGCGCTGGTCCACCGGGTCGCCCAGTACCCAGACGCCGCTGCGGCCCTCGACCCGGCTCGTCTCCACGCCGAACTCCGCGCAGGTGAGGATCAGCGCGTCCTCCAGCCTGCGGACATGCGCGACGACATCCACCGGACGCGGCAGCTTGAGGATCGGGTAGCCCACCAGCTGGCCGGGGCCGTGCCAGGTGATCTTGCCGCCGCGGTCGACATCGACGACGGGAGTGCCGTCGAGCGGGCGCTCGCTGTCCTGCGTACGCCGCCCCGCCGTATACACCGGCGGATGCTCGAGCAGCAGACAGGTGTCCTCGACCTCGTCGGCGAAGCGGGCGGCGTGGACCTCGCGCTGCTTCTGCCACGCCTCCTGGTACTCGACGGCTTCGTCGCCGAACCCCAGATGGACGAACCGGAGCTCACTCACGGCTGTGCCTCCCTAGAACCTTCAGCGTGCACTCATCACGCCCCAGCCACTGTACGGCGGCTCTCGGGAGAGCGGCCGGGCAGGGATGTTCGCCGGATGTCCGTCAGTGGCGTCCTCAATCCTCACACGATCGGATGAATGTGAAGCGAAGGTGGCGGTGTGGGTGGGAAGTGCCGCTAAATTCGCGCCGTTCCATGAGGGCTGCTCCCGGCCCGGAAGGCAGGAGACCGCACAGCTGATGACGGAACGACCCCCGCAGCGCATCCCCAACCGACAGCTCGCCGCGCTCATCGCAGAAGCCGGATTCTCCAACGCAGGACTCGCCCGTCGGGTGGACCAGCTCGGCCTCGAGCACGGACTCGATCTGCGCTACGACAAGACGTCCGTCACCCGCTGGCTGCGCGGGCAGCAGCCGCGCGGTACGACGCCCGCGCTGATCGCCGAGGTCTTCACGCGGCGGCTCGGCCGCCGGCTGTCGGCGCAGGACCTCGGTCTCGACGCCTGCGCCCCCGTCTACGCCGGTCTGGAGTTCGCGGCCACACCCGAAGAGGCCGTCGACATCGTCAGCGGGCTGTGGCGCAAGGACTCCGGCAGCCATGTGGAGCTGCGCAAGATCGCCTTCACCCCGGCCGGTCTGGTGGTGCCGAGCCGGGACTGGCTGATCGGCCGGGCCGACGAGCGGGTGAGCCGGGGAGAAGCCGTGCAGAACGGCACGATCCGTGTCCCGCAGCAGGGCCGCGCCTCCGTCCCCCGTCAGCGCGGCACCGAACGGGGGCCCGGCCAGAAAGTCTCCGGCGGCGACATCGCGGCGCTGCGTTCGGTCGGCGAGCTCTTCCGCAGCCTCGACAACGCCTACGGCGGCGGGCACGCCCGGCAGGCCCTCGTGCGCTATCTGGAGCACGAGGCCGAGCCGATGCTGCGCGGCACATACGGGGAGGTGACCGGGCGGCGGCTGTTCGCCGCGGCCGCGGATCTGACGCGGCTGGCCGGCTGGACCTCGTACGACATCGCGGCGCACGGGCTCGCCCAGCGCTACTTCGTCCAGGCGCTGCGGCTCTCCCAGGCCGCGGGCGACCGGGCGTACGGCTCGTATGTGCTGGTCACCATGAGCCGCCAGGCGGTCTACCTCGGGCACGGGCGCGAGGCGGTCCAGCTGACCCGCGTCGCCCAGCAGGGCGTGGGCTCGGCGCCGCCGGTGGTGCAGGCGCTGCTGCACGCCGTCGAGGCGCGCGGGCACGGGGTGCTCGGCGAGGTGCGGGCGTGCACCGCCGCGCTGGTGCGGGCCGAGCGGGCACTGGAGACGGCACGGCCGGGGGACGATGTGCCGCACTGGGCGCGCTTCTTCGACGAGGCGCAGCTCGCGGACGAGTTCGGGCACTGCCACCGGGATCTGCAGCAGTACCGCTCGGCGGTGCAGCACGCGGAACGCTCGCTGCAGCTGCGGGCGCCGGCGTACGCGCGCAGCCGCCTCTTCTGCCGGGTGGTGCTCGCGTCCGCCCGGCTCGGGCTGGGGGAGCTGGACCAGGCATGCGCGCTGGGGGCGGAGGCGGCGTTGCAGGCGTCGGAGATGCGGTCGGCGCGGGCGGTGGAGTACGTGCGGGAATTCGAGCGCCGGCTGGAGCCGTACCGGGACGCGGCGGCGGTGCGGAACTATCGGGACCGGGTCGCTGCGCTGGGCTAGGGGGGTTTGTCCCCTACCCGCCCTCCTCCTACGGCCTGGCGGCCGTGGGAGGTACCCCCGTCCCGACCTGGGGGCACGCCCCCAGACCCCCGTATGCGACCTTCGGCCGCATGTCCTCAAACGCCGGACGGGCTGAACTTCAGCCTCGCCGGCGTTTGAGGCGCGGAGCCCCAGAGTGGGTGCGCTAGGGCGTGTTTTAGAAGTAGCGCCGTCCGCCCGCAGGGCGGGCCCCGCGGCGTCTGGTGCGTGCAATCGCAAGGCGGAGGATCGCCCTCGTACTGGACGTACTTGGGCGACTCCGACAACACCGCGAGTGTGCGTGCCAGGCGTCGCGGGGTGGGGGTACCTCCCAGGCGAAGCTCTGGGGGAGCGACTTCTAAAACACGCCCTAGGCGGCCGCCGAGAACGCGGACGCCTCCTCCCGTGACGACTGGACGCCGAAGTCGCGCAGGATCGCCTCCGCCGCCCTTCTGCCCGAGAACAGCGCCCCCTGCACCGTGCTCGTGTCCCGGTGGTCCCCGCAGACGTACAGGCCAGACAGCAGCCGCACCGGGCGGCGCAGGTCGTGTGGTGGGGGCATCGCCGGGACCGCCTCCGGGTCGTGGTGGACCGACAGGAGTTCCCAGTCGTCGGTCGGCGTGCCGTACAGCGTGGCGAGGTGCGCACGGACCCTGCGGTCCACATACGGCGGGGGAGTCCCGAGCACCGTCGAGGAGATCAGCACCCGGCCGGCCGGCGCGCGCGAGGGGTCGACCTCGCTCATGACCGCGGTGTGCGAGACGGGCCCGCCGCGGTCCGCGTCCAGGACGAGGGCCGGGTCGGCGAGCGGGGCTCTGGGCGCGGTGTGGTGCAGCACCGTCACCGGGTGGAAGGGCGGCACCCGCAGGCCCGGCAGCAGTTCGGCGGCGGCGCGGGCGCCGGTGGCCAGCAGCAGGGCGCGGCAGCGGAGTTCGCCGTACTCCCGGGTCCTGACCCGGCTGATGGAGGCGTCGCTGACCCGGATGCCCGTGTGGACCGTGCCGGGCGGCAGGGCGGCCGCCAGTTGCCGGGGCAGGGCCGCGGCGCCGCCCTCGGGCACGCACATCAGGCCGCGTGCGAAGCCGCGCAGCGCGAGGTCGGCGCACCGGCTGGAGGTGATGAGCGCCGGGTCGCAGAGCAGCGTGGAGAGCAGCGGCCGCAGGAAGCCGTGGACCGTACGGGCGGGCATGCCGCGGGCGCAGAGCGAGCCCGCCGTGGCCCGTTCGGGGCGGGCGAGCAGGCGGTCCACCGAGGTGCCCGCGAGGCGGGCCAGGGAAGCGCCGAGCCGCGCCTGGTCCAGCGGCCTGGGGGCGCTCGCAAGGGCGCGTGCGACGGTGAATGCTCCCCCTACGCCCCGGAGGGCGTGCGGGGACCCCCATCGCGCGCCCCCCGGTTCGCCGGTTCGGCGGACCACTTCACCGGTGCGCTGCAGCCGTCCCCCGCTGTGCACGAGCACGCCTGGCGAAAAGGGCCGCAGGGCGACGTCCCCGAGCCCGCCCGTACGGCGCAGTTCGGGATACGAAGTGTTGAGCAACTGGCCTATGCGGTCGAGCCGGAAACCGTCGAGCTCCTCGGTGGCCATCCGGCCGCCCACCTCGGGGGCGGCCTCCAGAACCCTGACCGTGACGCCTGCGCCGGTCAGTTGATGAGCCGCCGAGAGGCCGGCGATCCCGGCCCCGACGATGATGACGTCCGCATGATGAGCGGTGCTGCTGAGCACGTGCCCCTCCCCGAGGTCGGCGCGGCTGGTGGGAGGCTCATGCCCCCAACAGGCCCGAGGAATACCCGAGTTCCGCCCGAGACTAGGCAGGGGTGGCCGAACTGGAGTCGCGCATGCGGTGGAGCACCGGTGCGCGGGGGCGCACGCGGCCTTCCGGGAGCGCAGCCCGGGCTCCCGCCTCGCGCTCCCGCCCCGCGATCGAGCCCCGGACCCGAAGCTCAGACGGACGCGTGTACGGCCGCGCCGATCGCCTCGTCGATGCCGGGGAACGCGAACGAGAAGCCCGACTCCAGCAGCCGCGTCGGCAGCACCCGCGCGCTGGTCAGGATGTCCCCGGTCAGCTCGCCGAGCGCGATCCGCAGCGCCGGGGCCGGGACCGCGAAGACCGTAGGACGGTGCAGTGCGCGGCCCATCGCTGCCGTGACCTCGCGATTGGTGACCGGGTCCGGGGCCGTGAGGTTGAAGGGCCCGGACAGCGACTCCGTATCGAGGAGATGCCGCAGCGCCGCGACCTCGTCGTGCAGCGAGATGAAGCTCCAGTACTGCCTGCCGTTGCCGAGCCGCCCGCCGAGGCCGGCCTTGAACAGCGGGAACATCCGGCCCCAGGCCCCGCCCTCGCGTGCGACCACAAGTCCGGTGCGGGCGATGGCAGTCCGGATGCCCGCCTCCTGCGCCGGGGCCGCCGCCTCTTCCCACTCCACGGCCATGTTTGGCAGAAATCCGTCGCCCGGGGGTGCGCTCTCGTCCACCGCGCGGTCCCCCGTGTCGCCGTAGTAGCCGATCGCGCTGCCGCAGACCAGCACCCGCGGCGGTTCGGCCAGCGAGGCCAGGGCCTCCGCCACGGCGGCGGTGCCCAGCACGCGGCTGTCCCTGATCTTCTTGCGGTACGCGTCGTTCCAGCGGCGTTCGCCGATCCCGGCGCCCGCGAGGTGCACGACGCCCTCGCAGCCGACCAGTCCCGCCGCGTCGACGTACTGCCGCTCCGGATCCCACTCCACCTCGTCCCCGGCCTGCGGTGGGCGGCGCACCAGGCGCACGACCTCGTGTCCGTCCGAGCGCAGCGAGCCTACGAGTGCCGTACCGATGAGCCCGGTGGAACCGGTGACCGCGATTCGCATGGGCCCATCCTGCCCCGCGGGAGGCGCATGGCACAGTGACGTCCATGCCCGAGTCGCACATACGTCCCGCACTGCTCTCCGACGAGGCGGCCCTCGGCGAGCTCGACCGCGACACCTGGTCGCCGCTGCACGCCGTACAGCAAAAGCCCCGGCCGCCCTACGATCCGTTCTTCGACTCGAACCACCGGCCCGAGCACTTCCTGGTCGCCGAGGACGCCGACGGCAGCGTGGTCGGCTACATACGGCTGATCCCGCCCACCCCGCTCGCCTGCAACCAGCATGTGCGCCAGATCCAGGGCCTCGCGGTGGCCGGCCGGGCGCGCGGGCGCGGCATCGGGCGGGCACTGCTGCGGGCGGCGTTCGACGAGGCGCGGCGGCAGGGCGCGGTGCGCATGACGCTGCGGGTGCTCGGCCACAACAAGCCGGCGCGGGCGCTGTACGAGTCGGAGGGCTTCGTGATCGAGGGCGTGCTGCCGGGGGAGTTCATTCTCCACGGGCAGTACGTCGACGACGTGATGATGGGCCGCAGCCTCACCCTCTGAGCAGCGGCGAAAGCAACTCGCCCGCCGCGCACGGGAGTTCTCACGGCTCCCCGAAACGCTCCCAGAGCTTGGGGAATCGCCCCGCCAAGGCAGCGTCGTCGTCGAAGTCGAACGGTGTGCCGACCGGCTCGGCCGCCTGCGGCGGGATTCCCAGATCCGGTGCGACAACGCCGGTGAGCTGCTCGTACGCCTCGTCCGCCGCGTAGCCCAGTTCCTCGCCGTCCCCGTCGATGTCCTCGTCGAACTCGTCGAGGAGCTCGGCGAGCGTGTCCGGATCGTGCACGGCGCCCTCGAAGATCTCCCGGCCCTGACCGATCAGCCAGCAGCGGAAGTAGTCGAAGGCGTCGTCGCTGGCGCCGCCGAGCAGCACGGCGGCCGCACCCCACAGATCCCAGGTGTACGCGCGGTTGTAGCGGGCCTCGAAGTGCCGTGCGAAGTCCAGCACGGAGTCGGGGTCGAGCTGCAGCAGCCGCTCGACCAGCAGATCGGCCTGGTCCTCGGGGTCGCCCTCGGCGGCCTCGCGGGTGCTGTCGATGATCTCCCAGAACTCCGTCTCGTCCATCACGGGACAAGCATCGTGGTTGGCGGGGGGCTGCGCACGCGGAGCCGCCGAAATGCTGAGTCTTTCGATGAGCTGATGAATGGCGGACAGAGGATGTCGGGTATCCGTGCGACGGTCGGTTCATGACGACGAAAACACCCCTGGCAGGGAAGGTCGCACTGGTCGCGGGCGCCACCCGGGGCGCGGGCCGTGCCATCGCCGTGCAGCTGGGCGCCGCGGGCGCGACCGTCTACGCGACCGGAAGGACCACCCGCGAGCAGGTCAGCGAGCTCGGCCGGGCGACGGAGACCATCGAGGAGACGGGGGAACTGGTCACGGCCGCGGGCGGCGAAGGCATCGCCGTACCGACGGACCATCTGGAGCCCGGGCAGGTCCGGGCGCTGGTCGGGCGGATCGAGCGGGACCACGGCCGGCTCGACATCCTGGTCAACGACATCTGGGGCGGCAACTTCCTGCTCGACTTCAACACGAAGATGTGGGACGTCGAGCTGGAGCGCGGGCTGCGGATGCTCGATCTCGGAGCCAAGAGCCACATCATCACCAGCAGCATCGCGCTTCCCCTGCTGGTGAAGCAGCCCGGCGGTCTGGTCGTCGAGGTCACCGACGGCACGGCCGCCACCAACAGGGGTTTCCGCGAGAACTTCTACTACGACCTCGCCAAGAACGCCCCGATCCGCATGGCCTTCATCCTGGGCGAGGAGCTGAAGAGCGTGGGCGCCAGCGCCGTGGCGGTCACCCCGGGCTTCATCCGCTCCGAGGAGATGCTCGACATCTTCGAACTCACCGAGGAGACCTGGCGCGACGGGATCGACAAGCAGCCGCACTGGGCGCTGTCCGAGTCGCCGGTCTATCTCGGCCGGGGAGTCGCCGCGCTCGCCGCCGATCCGGAGCGCGCACGCTGGAACGGACAGTCCTTGTCCAGCGGAGAGCTGGCCAAGGAGTACGGAGTCACCGACGCGGACGGCAGCCGGCCGGATGTCTGGGCGTACATGATGGCGGAGAAGGCGGCGGAGCAGACCGGGGACAAGCCGTCCATGGAGGACTACCGGTAGAGCTGCGCGGCCGTTTCCGCCGACTCGGCGAACAGGGAGCGCAGTTCCGTGGGCTCCAGCACCTCCACATGGGGTCCCAGACCGAACAGCTGGCCGTGAGCCACCTCGTGGGACTCCACCCGCAGCGTGAGCGTCACCCGGCCCTGCTCGTCCGGCGGTTCCGCGGCAGCCAGCGCCTCGCGGGCCGCTGCCCGGTCGGTGACGTACGGCAGTCGGCCCGCGCCCTCCTCGGTGAGCCGCACCACCACCTCGGCACGCAGGATGGAGCGCGCGAACTGTGCCGCGCGCTCCTCCCAGAAGGCGGGCAGGTCGAACTCCTCGTCGCGCTCGAAGACTTCGCCGTCCGGCTCCACGCCCGTGAACCGGTCGATCCGGTACACCCGGAAGGCCGTGCCCGCGCGGGCGCACAGATACCAGACGCCCGCCTTGAGCACGAGCCCGTACGGCTCCAACTCCCGCTCCACCTCGGCATCCTGACGCCGGTAGCGGGCCCTGATCCGGCGGTCGTCCCACACCGCCTCCGCGACGGCGGGCAGCAGATCCGGCGTCCGCGGCTCCTGGTACCAGCCGGGGGCATCGAGATGGAAGCGCTGCGCCGCGCTCCGAGGGGCGTCCCGCAGCGAGGGCAGCAGGGCCGCGGACACCTTCAGGCGCGCCGCGGACGCCGCGTCCTGAAGGCCCATCTCCCGCAGCGCGCCCGGGAGCCCCGACAGGAACAGGGCCTCCGCCTCACTGCGCCCGAGCCCGGTGAGCCGGATGCGGTAGCCGCCCACGAGACGGTAGCCCCCGGCCCGGCCGCGGTCGGCGTAGACCGGCACCCCGGCCTCCGACAGCGCGAGCGCGTCCCGGGTGATGGTCCGCTCCGACACCTCCAGCTCGCGTGCCAGCTCGGCCCCGGTCATCGAGGGCCTGGCCTGGAGGAGCAGAACCATCTTGATCAGCCGGGCGGCGCGCATGACTCCATGATGACGGAGGTCAGACGAGCGGCTCCTGGAGCTCGGTCACCCACTTCTCGCGGTCCGCCGGGCATTCGAGGCTGACCTCGCGTGCGTAGCCCGCCGAGCGGTGGCCGCCCGCGTCGATCCAGCGGGCCAGGTTCTGGGCCGTCGGCATCACGGCGTCCATCGGTCCGCGGTGCACGATCGTCGCTGCCCGCCCGACGGCGGGCAGGTCGACGATCTCGAAGTCGAAGCCGGGCTGCGGGCCGGCCGCGACGGTGACTCCCGCGTGCACCAGGATCGCGCCGTCGCCCCCGGGCGCGTCCTCGTAGTACGCGATGCCGGGTCCCGTCGGCCTCACGCCAGCCGCCTCCACGCGCCGGAACAGCTCTTCGTACAGCGGGCTGATGACCGGGCCGATGTGCTCGGGTCCGTAACTCGCGGCGACAGCGGTCAGTTCGGCCACCCGTACCGCGGGGATGCTCTTGATGATGACGTCCTCGGTGGGCATGTGCCCCTCGCTCTCGATCGACCGGAGCCTCGCCTCGACCTGGGACAGCCTCGCGGCCGCCTCGGCCATCGCCGCCTCCAGCTCCGCCCGCCGCAGCGCGAGCATCCCGCGCAGCTCCTCGGTGCTCACCTTGCCCTCCAGGATCTCCTGCACCTGTTGCAGTGTGAAGCCGAGATCCTTGAGGGCGATGATGCGGTTGAGCTGGGCGAGCTGGGCCGCCGCGTAGTAGCGGTAACCGCTGAACGGGTCGGTGCGCTCGGGGCGCAGCAGCCCGATCGCGTCGTAGTGACGCAGCATGCGGGCCGACACACGGCCGTGCCTGGCGAAGTCTCCGATGGTGAACATGACGCCCCCTAGTGCAGGCCTTCACACGGTGTCAGGGTCAAGGATCACCTACGACTAGGGCCTGTCTTTTGGATCAGGCCGGATCAGGGAGCGGGGTCTGGTGCGTGCGATCGCAAGCTGGAGGATGGGGGTCCCCCCGCCGAAGGCAGCGGAGCGTCGGCGACTGACGCAACGCGGCATGGGGGCACCTCCCGTGCCCGAAGGGCTACGGGGGTGGGGGCCCCTCCCACGCCGAAGGCTGTGGGGGAGCGTGCCAGGACACGCGAGCCCGGCAAGATCGGCCGGACAGGGCCTAACCCCCGGCGGCCGTCCGGCCACCGGGGGTCCGTAGCAACAGCAGACGTCAGAGGCCGTAGCGCTCGCGCGCCTCCTTCACGGCCGAGGCCGGGACCTCACCGCGCCTGGCCAGCTGGGCCAGCGCCGCGACCGTGATCGACTGGGCGTCCACGCCGAAGTGTCGACGGGCCGCCTCACGCGTGTCCGACAGGCCGAAGCCGTCCGTGCCGAGCGAGGAGTAGTCCTGCTCGACCCACTGGCTGATCTGGTCGGGGACCTGGCGCATCCAGTCGGACACCGCCAGGACCGGGCCCGGTGCGCCCTCCAGCGCCTGAGTGACGTACGGGGTGCGCTGCTCGCCGTGGAGCAGGGCCTCGTCGGCCTCCAGCGCGTCCCGGCGCAGCTCGCCCCACGAGGTCGCGGACCAGACGTCGGCCGTGACTCCCCAGTCGGAGCTGAGCAGTTCCTGCGCCTCAAGGGCCCAGTGGATGGCCGTGCCGGAGGCGAGGAGCTGGAGCCGCGGAGCGTCGGCGGTGACGGGCGCGCCCTCCTTGAAGCGGTAGAGACCGCGCAGGATGCCCTCCTCGACGCCCTGAGGCATCGCGGGCTGCACCTTCGGCTCGTTGTAGACCGTCAGGTAGTAGAAGACGTTCTCGTTGTCTTCGGGGGCCTGGCCGTACATCCGGCGCAGACCGTCCTTGACGATGACCGCGATCTCGTACGCGAAGGCGGGGTCGTAGTTGAGCGACGCCGGGTTCGTTGACGCGATCAGATGCGAGTGGCCGTCCGCGTGCTGAAGGCCCTCACCGGTCAGCGTCGTTCGGCCGGCCGTCGCGCCGACGATGAAGCCCTTGCCGAGCTGGTCGGCGAGCTGCCACATCTGGTCGGCCGTGCGCTGCCAGCCGAACATCGAGTAGAAGATGTAGAAGGGGATCATCGGCTCGCCGTGCGTCGCGTACGACGTCGAGGCGGCGATGAAGTCAGCCATGGCCCCGGCCTCGGTGATCCCCTCGTTGAGGATCTGGCCGTCCTTGGCCTCCTTGTAGTACATCAACTGGTCGCGGTCGACGGGCTCGTACGTCTGGCCCAGCGGGGAGTAGATACCGGCCGACGGGAAGAGCGACTCCATACCGAAGGTGCGGGCCTCGTCCGGGACGATCGGGACCCAGCGCCTGCCGGTCTCCTTGTCCCGCATCAGGTCCTTGACCAGGCGTACGAACGCCATGGTGGTGGCCATCTCCTGCTTGCCGGAGCCCTTTTCGAGCGCCTTGAAGCCACGCGCGGTGTTTTCATCGGGTCCGGGCAGCGCGACCGCGTGCACCCGTCGGGCCGGGGCCGGTCCGCCGAGGGCGGCGCGGCGCTCCTGGAGGTAGCGGACCTCGGCGGAGTCGGCGCCGGGGTGGCCGTAGGGCACCAGACCGTCGGCGAACGCGCTGTCCGCGATCGGGAGTCCGAGCAGATCACGCATGCCCTTGAACTCGTCGGTCGTCAGCTTCTTCATCTGGTGGTTGGCGTTCTTGGACTCGAAGCCCTTGCCGAGGGTGTAGCCCTTCACCGTCTGCGCGAGGATCACCGTCGGCGCGTCCTTGTGCTCGACGGCCGCGCGGTACGCCGCGTACACCTTGCGGGCCTCGTGGCCACCGCGGGAGGTGTAGAAGCATTCGGCGATCTTCGCGTCGCTGATCAGCTTCGACAGCTCGACGAGCGCGGGCTCGGCACCGAAGAAGTGCTCGCGGATGTACGCGACGTCGCGGGTGGCGTACGTCTGGAACTGCGCGTCCGGGACCTCGCGCAGGCGGCGCACCAGCGCGCCCGTCGTGTCCAGCTGGAACAGTTCGTCCCAGGCGGAGCCCCAGAGCGACTTGACGACATTCCAGCCGGCGCCGCGGAACTGCGCCTCCAGCTCCTGCACGATCTTGAAGTTGGCGCGGACCGGGCCGTCGAGGCGCTGCAGGTTGCAGTTGATGACGAAGGTCAGGTTGTCGAGCCGCTCACGCGACGCGAGCGCGAGGGCGGCGGTCGACTCGGGCTCGTCCATCTCGCCGTCGCCGAGGAAGGCCCAGACGTGCGAGCGCGACGTGTCCTTGATCCGTCGATTGTGCAGATAGCGGTTGAAGCGCGCCTGGTAGATCGCGGAGAGCGGGCCGAGGCCCATGGAGACGGTGGGGAACTCCCACAGCCAGGGCAGGCGCCGCGGGTGCGGGTAGGACGGGAGGCCGTTGCCGCCTGCCTCCTGGCGGAAGTTGTCGAGGTGCGCCTCGGTGAGGCGTCCGTCGAGGAAGGCGCGGGCGTAGATGCCGGGGGACGCGTGGCCCTGGATGTAGAGCTGGTCGCCGCTGCCGTCGCCCTCCTTGCCGCGGAAGAAGTGGTTGAAGCCGGTCTCGTAGAGCCAGGCGGCGGAGGCGAAGGTGGCGATGTGGCCGCCGACGCCGAAGCGGGAACCGCGGGTGACCATCGCGGCCGCGTTCCAGCGGTTCCACGCGGTGATGCGGGCCTCCATCGCCTCGTCACCGTCGAACGCGGGCTCGGCGGAGGTGGGGATGGTGTTGACGTAGTCCGTCTCCAGCAGCCGGGGCACGGGAACCCCGGCCGTCTCGGCGTGCTGGAGGGTACGGCGCATCAGATACGCGGCGCGGTGCGGTCCTGCGTGCTCGGTGACGGCGTCGAGAGACGCCGCCCACTCGGCGGTTTCCTCGGCGTCGCGGTCCGGGAGCTGGTCGAGCTCGCTCGGAAGCTTGCGTACGCGTACGGGGTCGGGCATGGTCGCCGCCTTCCGGACAGGAGGGGGGTGGAGATAGGGGGTGCCGTGTCTGGCAGGACAGGGCGGGTGGGTCGGTGGACCCGGAGACGACTGTAAGTCCCTGATCGATGATCGATCAAAGCTTGGCGGGAAATTGGCATCCAGTGCCGCGAAATGGGGCACAGGGTGCCGTCGCGAAACGGGGCGTTTCCGGCAGGCGCCGGTCATCGCGGTCCGCCCGGTCACCCGGTGTGTCCGTCCTCAAACGCCGGACGGGCTGAAAATCAAGCCCGCGGCGCGCAGCCGAGGACGTGAGCCTTGACCAGCGCGCCGATCTCAGGGTCGCGCCGCCGGAACGCCGCCACCAGTTCCTCGTGCTCCTCCGCGTACGACTTCTGCACCGTCCCCAGCCACCGGATCGACAGCGCCGTGAACACCTCGATGCCCAGCCCCTCCCAGGTGTGCAGCAGTACGCCGTTGCGCGCGGCCCGTACCAGCTCCCGGTGGAAGGCGACCGTGTGCCGCACCTGCGCCGCCGAGTCCCCGGCCCGGTCCGCCTCGTGCAGCGCCGCCACATGCGGCTCGAGCGCCGAGCAGTCGTCGGCGAGACGCCCGGCCGCCAGCTCGGCGGCGATCTGCTCCAGACCGGCCCGTACGGGGTAGCTCTCCTCCAGATCGGCGGCGGTGAGATTCCGTACGCGTACGCCCTTGTTGGGCGCCGACTCGATCAGCCGCAGGCTCTCCAGCTCCCGCAGCGCCTCGCGCACGGGCGTCTGGGAGACCTGCAGCTCGGTCGCGATGCGCCGCTCCACGATCCGCTCGCCGGGCTTCCAGCGGCCGCTGACGATCCCCTCCACGATGTGCTCGCGGATCTGTTCGCGCAGCGAGTGGACGACGGGCGGGGTCATGAGGGCTCCTCCGGAAACGATCTGGCACCCCTGACAATACGGCGCCCCGTCCGGAACAACTCCGGACGGGGCGCCGTCGTACTGCTGTTGAGCCCTACAGGCCGAGCTCGACCTCGAACTCGCCCGCCTCCAGGATCGCCTTGACGGCCGTCAGGTAGCGGGCCGCGTCGGCGCCGTCCACCAGGCGGTGGTCGTAGGAGAGCGCCAGGTACGTCATGTCACGGACGCCGATGACGGTGCCCTCGGCGGTCTCGATGACCGCCGGACGCTTGACGGTGGCGCCGATGCCCAGGATGGCGGCCTGGTTCGGCGGCACGATGACCGTGTCGAACAGGGCGCCGCGCGAGCCGGTGTTGCTGATGGTGAAGGTCGCGCCGGACAGCTCGTCCGGAGTGATCTTGTTGCCGCGGACCTTGCCGGCCAGGTCGGCGGTGGCCTTGGAGATACCGGCCAGGTTCAGGTCGCCCGCGCCCTTGATGACCGGCGTCATCAGACCCTTCTCGGAGTCCACGGCGATGCCGATGTTCTCCGAGTCGAAGTACGTGATGGTGCCCTCGTCCTCGTTGATCCGGGCGTTGATGACCGGGTGGGCCTTCAGCGCCTGGGCAGCGGCCTTCACGAAGAACGGCATGGGGGACAGCTTGACGCCCTCACGGGCGGCGAAGGCGTCCTTGGCCTGGTTGCGCAGCCTCATCACCTTGGTGATGTCGACCTCGACGACCGAGGTCAGCTGAGCCTGGGTGTGCAGGGCCTTCATCATGTTGTCGCCGATGACCTTGCGCATGCGGGTCATCTTGACCGTCTGACCGCGCAGCGGGGACACCTCGAGGGCCGGAGCCTTCGCGGCGGCCGGTGCGGCGGCAGGAGCCGGAGCGGCAGCGGCGGCCCTGGCGGCCTCCGCGGCTGCGATGACGTCCTGCTTGCGGATACGGCCACCGACGCCGGTGCCCTTGACCGAGGCCAGGTCAACGCCGCTCTCGGCGGCGAGCTTACGGACCAGGGGGGTCACGTACGCGTCGCTCGCTTCGGCGGCGGGCGCGGCCGGAGCAGCCGGGGCTGCGGTGACCGGAGCCGGAGCCGGAGCGGCGACCGGGGCCGGCGCGGGGGCAGCGACCGGAGCCGGAGCGGCCGGGGCCGCGGGAGCCACAGGGGCAGCCGGAGCCGGAGCCGGAGCAGCCGGGGCCGGAGCCGGGGCGGCGGGCGCGGGAGCCGCGGCCGGAGCGGCACCCGCGGCGCCGATCACGGCCAGCTTGGCGCCGACCTCCGCGGTCTCGTCCTCGCCGACGGTGATCTCCAGCAGCACACCGGAAGCCGGGGCCGGGATCTCGGTGTCGACCTTGTCCGTGGAGACCTCGAGCAGCGGCTCGTCGGCCTCGACGCTCTCGCCGACCTGCTTGAGCCAGCGAGTGACGGTGCCCTCGGTGACGCTCTCGCCGAGCGCCGGAAGAACGACGTCCGTACCGGTGGCGCCGCCCGCGGGGGCAGCGGCCGGAGCGGGCTCGGCGGCCGGGGCCGGAGCCTGGGCGACCGGAGCCGGAGCGGCGGGGGCGGCCGGGGTCTCGGCGGCAGCCGGAGCCGGGGCGGCGGCAGGCGCACCGCTGCCGTCGTCGATGATCGCCAGCTCGGCGCCGACCTCGACGGTCTCGTCCTCGGCGACCTTGATGGAGGCGAGGATGCCCGCGGCCGGGGCCGGGATCTCGGTGTCGACCTTGTCGGTCGACACCTCGAGCAGCGGCTCGTCGGCCTCGACTCGTTCGCCCTCGGCCTTCAGCCAGCGGGTGACAGTGCCCTCGGTGACGCTCTCGCCGAGCGCCGGAAGGGTTACGGAAACCGACATGGTTTCTGTTGCTCCTAACGAATGTGCGGAATGGTCGTCGCGCCCGGGGGGCTCAGTCGTGGGAGTGCAGGGGCTTGCCCGCGAGTGCCAGGTGGGCCTCGCCGAGCGCCTCGCTCTGCGTCGGGTGCGCGTGGATGAGCTGCGCGACCTCGGCCGGCAGAGCCTCCCAGTTGTAGATCAGCTGAGCCTCACCGACCTGCTCGCCCATACGGTCACCGACCATGTGGACGCCGACCACGGCGCCGTCCTTGACCTGGACGAGCTTGATCTCGCCCGCGGTCTTGAGGATCTTGCTCTTGCCGTTGCCCGCGAGGTTGTACTTCAGGGCGACGACCTTGTCCGCACCGTAGATCTCCTTGGCCTTGGCCTCGGTGATGCCCACGGAGGCGACCTCGGGGTGGCAGTACGTCACCCGGGGCACACCGTCGTAGTCGATCGGAACGGTCTTCAGACCGGCCAGCCGCTCTGCAACCAGGATGCCCTCGGCGAAGCCGACGTGCGCGAGCTGGAGGGTCGGGACGAGGTCGCCGACCGCGGAGATCGTGGGGACATTCGTCTGCATGTACTCGTCGACCAGGACGTAGCCGCGCTCCATCGCGACGCCCTGCTCCTCGTAGCCGAGACCGGCGGAGACGGGGCCGCGGCCGACGGCGACGAGCAGCACCTCGGCCTCGAAGGCCTTGCCGTCCGCGAGCGTGACGCGCACGCCGTCCGCGGTGTACTCGGCCTTCTCGAAGAAGGTGCCCAGGTTGAACTTGATGCCGCGCTTGCGGAACGCGCGCTCAAGAAGCTTCGAGCTGTTCTCGTCCTCGACCGGGACGAGGTGCTTCAGGCCCTCGATGACGGTGACCTCGGAGCCGAAGGACTTCCACGCGGAGGCGAACTCGACGCCGATGACGCCGCCGCCCAGCACGATCGCGGACTGCGGGACGCGGTCCAGCACCAGCGCGTGGTCCGAGGAGATGATGCGGTTGCCGTCGATCTCCAGGCCCGGCAGCGACTTCGGTACGGAGCCGGTGGCGAGAAGGACGTGGCGGCCCTGGACGCGCTGGCCGTTGACGTCGACGGAGGTGGGGGAGGACAGCCGGCCCTCGCCCTCGATGTAGGTGACCTTGCGGGAGGCGATCAGACCCTGGAGACCCTTGTACAGGCCCGAGATCACCTCGTCCTTGTACTTGTGGACCGCCGCCATGTCGATGCCCTCGAAGGCGGCCTTGACGCCGAACTGGTCGGCCTCACGAGCCTGGTCGGCGATTTCGCCGGCGTGCAGCAGTGCCTTCGTGGGGATGCATCCGTTGTGCAGGCAGGTGCCGCCGACCTTGCCCTTCTCGATCAGGGCGACGTCCAGGCCCAGCTGAGCTCCACGCAGCGCCGCAGCGTAACCGCCGCTACCACCGCCGAGGATCACTAGGTCGAAAACGGTGCTGGCGTCGTTCGCCACGTCACGTCCTCCATGCATGTGCGCCGGTCGCCGGTCCTCTGTGACCGGTCGGCGGCTGGTGTTCGGCCGCTGTTTCTTCGGCCCTGTGGTGGGGGCCCTGTCCTGCCGAGAACCCATCTTCGCACTTGTTGACGGACGGCGGGACCCGGGGCCGGGTTACCGCGGGCCCGGACCCTGGACCTCCGTGTTCTCAAGCGCAGGACGGGCTCAAAGATTCCCTCCGCCTGCGATCGGGGCACGGGTCCGGGGGCCGGGCCCGGCAGCGACTAACCCAGGTCGCCGTCGGCCGTGCGCTCGGCCAGCTTCACCAGCGTGCGGATCGCGGAGCCGGTGCCGCCCTTGGGGGTGTAGCCGAACGGCGCGCCCTCGTGGAAGGCCGGGCCCGCGATGTCCAGGTGCGCCCAGGTGATGCCCTCGCCCACGAACTCCTTCAGGAACAGACCGGCCACGAGGCCGCCGCCCATCCGCTCACCCATGTTGGCGATGTCGGCGGTCGGGGAGTCCATGCCCTTGCGCAGCTCGGTGGGGAGCGGCATCGGCCAGGACTGCTCGCCGACCTCCTCCGCGATCTCGTGGATCGAGGTACGGAAGGCGTCGTCGTTCGCCATGATGCCGAAGGTGCGGTTGCCCAGCGCCATCACCATCGCGCCGGTCAGCGTCGCCACGTCGACGATCGCGTCCGGGTTCTCCTCGGATGCCCTGGTGAGCGCGTCGCCCAGGACCAGACGGCCCTCGGCGTCGGTGTTGAGCACCTCGACCGTCTTGCCGCTGTACATACGCAGCACGTCGCCGGGGCGGGTGGCCGAACCCGACGGCATGTTCTCGGCGAGCGCGAGCCAGCCGGTGACATTGACGGCGAGACCCAGGCGGGCGGCCGCGACGACGGCGGCGAACACCGCGGCGGCGCCGCTCATGTCGCACTTCATCGTCTCGTTGTGGCCGGCCGGCTTGAGCGAGATGCCGCCCGAGTCGTAGGTGATGCCCTTGCCGACCAGGGCGAGCGTCTTGGCCGCCTTGGAGTGGGTGTAGGAGAGCTTGACCAGGCGCGGCGGGTTCTGCGAACCCTGGCCGACGCCGAGGATGCCGCCGAAGCCGCCCTTGAGGAGCGCCTTCTCGTCCAGGACCTGGACCTTGATGCCGTGCTCCTTGCCGGCGGCGGTGGCCACGGCGGCGAAGGCCTCGGGGGTGAGGTCGTTCGGCGGGGTGTTGACCAGGTCGCGGGCGCGGTTGATCTCCTCGGTCAGCGCGATCGCGCGCTCGGCCGCGGCCTTGTACGCCTTGTCGCGCGGCTTGGCGCCGAGCAGGGCGACCTCGGCGAGCGGCTGCTTCGGGCCGTTGCCGTTGCCGGTCCTGGTGTTCTTCGCGTCCTTCTCGCCGCCCTGGTAGGCGGTGAAGGAGTACGCGCCGAGCAGCGCGCCCTCAGCGATGGCCTCCGCGTCCTCGGACGCCTCGACGGGCAGCGCGAAGGCGGCCTTCTTCGAACCGGCCAGCGCACGGGCGGCGGCGCCCGCGGCACGGCGAAGCGATTCGGCGGTGAACGCCTCGCCCTTCTCGGGGACCGCGCCCAGGCCGACGGCCAGGATCACCGGCGCCTTGAGGGAGGAGGGGGCCGGGAGCTTGGTCACCTCGCCCTCGGCACCCGAGGCGCCGAGGGTGTCCAGCACGGAGGCGAGCTGTCCGTCGAACGCCTTGTCCACGGCCTCTGCGCCCGGCGCGACGACCGGGCCCTTGGCGCCCTTAGCGACGCCGACGACGAGGGCGTCGGCGCGGAGCGTCGCCGCGCCGGCGGTGCTGAGAGTGAGAGCAGTCACGGTGGTGAAATCTCGCTTCCGTTGAGTTCCGGGGCCGTAGAGCCGTAGACAGGGGATGGATCGGCATCCCACGCCGGGCAAGAGCCTACGCGCGGTCACACGTCTCGCTCACGGCGGCGGTAATTCACTCGTCCGTGGAGTCTCTTTCATGTTCTGCGCCGGGGCGGCGAGACCTCAGCCACACTCACCCCATTCGGGCAAGGGGGCAACGGGCTTCTTTGCATCATCTCCACAGGTCCTCCGCACGCTACGCGTGTGTCCGAGCGGCCGTGCGAGGGGGGAGAGTCATGGGGTCGTACGGACCGCGCGCGGGCAGAATCGCGGCCGCGCTGCTGGCTGCCGGAGTGCTGGCAACCGCCGCACCGGCGCCGGGAGCGGCGGCCGCCACGGTACCGCGCATCGATCTGACGGTGCTCGTCGTCGACGACGGAGGGGGCGCGGTCGAGGCGATCGTCGCCGAGCTCAGGGACATCGGGGTGCCCTACCGCCTGCTGCGGCTGGACGATCCTGCGCGGCCGGTGGTGAACGCCGCCTTCCTCAGCGACACCGTCAGCGGGCGGCCGCGCGCCAAGTACCAGGGCGTCGTCGTCCCCGACGAGGACCCCTTCGGTGCGTCGTCGGCCGCCGGAGCCGCGGAGAACGAAGCACTCTTCGCGTACGAGCAGACCTTCGGCATCCGCCAGATCGACGCGTACACCTGGTCCCATCCGGGCGTGGGCCTGGAGTACACCGACAACGGCGGCTACGCGGGCGTTCTGGACGGCGCGAAGAGCGCCGTAACCGCCGCGGGGCGCACGTCAGGACCCTTCGGGTATCTGGACGGGCCCGTCACCTTCGAGGACAACTCCCCGCTGATCGCCGAGAGCTACGGCTACGCGGGCAGGCCGAGGGAGGGATTCACCAGCTATCTGGACACCCCGGTCGACGACGCCGGGGCGCGCGCCAGCCTGATCGGCGAGTACGCCCACGACGGGCGCCGCGAGATGGTGGTGACCTTCGCCTACAACCGCTACCAGCGCCAGTTCCGGGTGCTGGCCCGGGGCATGGTCGAGTGGCTCACCCAGGGCATCCACCTCGGGCAGAGCCGCCAGTACTTCGCCGTGCACATCGACGACGTCTTCGCGCCGGACGCCCGGTGGGACACCGGACGCAACTGCACGCCCGGCGACATCGACTGCGGTGACGGGTCCGAAGCGACCACCACCGACATCCGGATGACCGCCGCCGACGCGCAGTACGCCAAGCAGTGGCAACAGACCAGCGGCTTCACCCTTGACATGGTCTACAACGCCGGCTCCGGCGAGGAGTGGAAGGCCGAGCACGGCGGCACCGACGCGCTCACCGCCCAGCTGCTGGCCGACCGCGCGCAGTACCGCTGGATCAACCACACCTACACCCATCTGTTCCTCGGCTGCATCCAGGACGTCTCGGTCGTGCCGTGGCAGTGCGCCGAGGACGCCGCGGGCACCACGCAGTGGACGAGCCGCGCCGACATCTCCGCGCAGATCCGCGACAACCACAACTGGGCCACCGGCAAGGGCATCTCGATCGACCGCAGCGAGCTGGTCACCGGCGAGCACTCCGGCCTCATGACCCTGCCGCAGCAGCCCCAGGACAATCCGAACCTCGCCGGGGCACTCGCCGACAACGGTGTGAAGTGGACCGCGAGCGACAACTCCCGCGAGCCGCAGCAGCGCAAGGTCGGTACGGCGCTGACCGTGCCGCGCCACCCCATGAACGTCTACTACAACGTCGGCACCGCCGCCGAGATGGCCGACGAGTACAACTGGATCTACACCGCGCAGGACGACGGGGGCAGCGGCGTCTGCGAGACCAACCCCGCCTCCACCTGCCTGGCCGAGCCGCTGGACCCCGCGACCGGCTACGCGTCGTACATCGTGCCGCAGGAAGCCCGTATCGCACTGAGCCATGTCACGGCCAACGACCCGCGCCCGCACTACGTCCACCAGTCCAACCTCGCCGAGGAGCGCATCCTCTACCCGGTGCTCGACAAGGTGCTGGCCGACTACCGCGCTCTGTTCGCCGACAGCGCCCCGATCGTCAACCCGCGCCAGCGCGAGATCGGTACGGAGCTCCAGCGCCGCGCGGTCTGGAACAAGGAGCTCGCGGACGGCAAGGTGACCGCGTACCGCATCGGCGACACCGTCACCGTCAAGGCACCGTCGGGGGTGAACGCGCCGGTGACAGCGCCGGAGGGCACCCGTAAGCAACTGCTCCTGGGCAGCACGGTGTTCGGTTCCGCGTATGCGGGAGCACGCTCGGCATGGACCGTGCCGGATCTGCTCCAGTCGGCCGTCACGCTCAAGCTGCCGACCGCCTGAGAGACGATGACCGCTGTTCAGGGGGGACAACGATGCTGAGCCGTGGGCGCCATGTCACCATGCTCACCGAAGGCACCTATCCGCACATCCACGGGGGCGTTTCCACCTGGTGCGACCAGCTCGTACGCGGCATGCCGGAGGTCGACTTCCACGTCGTCGCCCTCACCGGCACCGGCCGTGAGCCGGTCACCTGGGAGCTGCCGCCGAACGTCTACCGACACACCGCCTTCCCGCTCTGGGGGCCGGTGCCGGGCCGTCGGCTCCCGCTCCACGGGCGGGAGCGGCGCCGCTTCACCGACGTCTACGAACGCTTCCTGCTGTCGGTGCTCGATCCGTCGGCGGGCTGCGACTTCGGCGAAGGGCTGGACCAGCTGGCCGAGTTCGCCCGCGCCGGGCGGCTGTCGTCCGCGCTGCGCTCGGAGTCCGTACTGCGCTCGCTGATATGGATCTGGACCATGCCGCATCTGCGGATATCCGCGTCCCGCCCCACCGTGCACGACGCGCTCACCGCAACCGATCTGCTGGAGCACGCGCTGCGGCCGCTGGCGGCGCGGCTCCCCGACGACTCGATCGCGCACGCCGTCAGCGCGGGGCTCGCCACCCTGCCCGCGCTGTCGGCCCAGCGGTTCGAAGGGGTGCCGTTCCTGCTGACCGAGCACGGCATCTATCTGCGCGAGCGCTATCTCGGCTACCGCGTCGAGGCCCAGCGAGCACCCGTGAAGGCCCTGATGCTGGGCTTCTACCGGGAGCTCAACACGCTCGGCTACCGGCGGGCCGATCTGATCACGCCCTGCAACCAGTACAACCGGCGGTGGGAGGAGCGGGGCGGGGCGCCCGTGGACCGTATCCGCACCGTCTACAACGGCGTCGACCCGCACGCCTTCCCACAGGCAGGACCCGAACCGGACGTACCGACGATCTCCTGGGCCGGCCGGATCGACCCGATCAAGGACCTGGAGACGCTGATCCGGGCCTACGCCATCGTCCGCGCCGAACTCCCGGAAGCACGGCTGCGGTTGTTCGGCGGGGTACCGGCGGGCGGTGAGGCCTACCGCACCCGGCTGGAGAAACTCGCGGCGGAACTGGGTGTCGTGGACGGCATCGCCTGGGAGGGGCGGGTCAGCGATGTCGCCCGCGCCTACGCGTCGGGCAGCGTGGTGCTGCTGTCCAGCATCAGCGAAGGCTTCCCCTTCTCGCTCATCGAGGCGATGTCCTGCGGTCGCGCCACTGTCTCCACGGACGTCGGCGGTGTACGGGAGGCGGTCGGTGACACCGGGCTCGTGGTGCCGCCGCGCGAACCCGCGGTGATGGCGGAGGCGACGCTGGGCCTGCTGCGCGACGCCGGACGACGGGCCGAGTTGGGGCGGCTGGCCCGGCAGCGGGTCGTCGACCGGTTCACGCTACGGCGCTCGGTGGACGGCTTTCGCCGTATCTACCTCGAACTGGCCGCAGTGCCCGAGCGCGAGGACGCAGACGTATGCGCTCCGAAGCGGGCCCTGGGGTGAGCGGACCGCTGTGGCAAGGGCCGCCCGGCCGGTACGTCGACACCCTGCCGCTGGTGCCGCGGCAGCGCGAAGGGTCCGGCCGGGCCGCCGATCCCCTCGACGAACTCGCCGACCGGATGGAGGAGTTGGCCGCGGCGGCGGTCCACCCCGACGAGATCGCCGCGATCCTCGAATCCGACGGCATGACGGACGACCACATCCGGCTCACCTACGGCCGCGAGGACTCCTTCACCCTGGCGGAGGAGCTGTACGCCCGTATACCGCGCAGCTATCCCGAACCGCCCGGGCCGCCCGTCGACCCCTGGCGGGTGGGGCTGTTCGGCTGTCTGCTGCGCGGGCTGGTCTTCGCGCTGCCGGGTCTCGCCTACGTGCTGGGCGCGCCGCTGCTGCGGGGAGCGGGCCTGGCCCCGCTGCTCGCGGGCGCGCTCACCGGGTGGGTGTGGAACCAGGCGCTCTCCCACCGCGCCTACTCCTGGCTGGGCCTGGGCGACCGCGAGGCGGCGGCACGCTCCCTGCTGGCCGGCGCGCCCGCGGGTGCGCTGCTCGGCGCGGCGGCTGCGACGGCCGCGGCGCTGGCGTCGCCGGGCCCGGGCCGATGGCCCGCTGCCGGTTTCGCCGCGGCCCAGGCGCTTTATCTGTCGGCGGCGACGGTCCTGCTGGTCCTGGACCGCGAACGGGCGCTGCTGTGCGCGCTGCTGCCGATGACGGCGGGGGCGGTGCTGGGGATCCCGTACGAGGTGGGGGTGCCGGTGCGGGTGGGGTTGCTGGTGGTGTCGCTGGGGGCGGCGGTGTGGTTGGCGGGGGGCGTGCTGGGGGCCGGGGGGTTCCCCCGGACCGGCAGAAAATCAGCCCCGCCGGCGATTGAGGCGCGGGGGTTCGGGGGCGGAGCGACCGCACGGGGTCTGGGGCGGAGCCCCAGTTCAGGGATGGGGGTACCTCCCAGGCGAAGCTCTGGGGGAGGGCGGGGTGGGGGAAAGACCCGGCCGCCCGTCCGGGCCTCGATCCCGCACGGACTCTTCGGCCTCGGTACCGGTCTTCTCGTCCTCCACACCGCCCTCGGCGACGTCCTCGCCGGCGGACCCGGCGCCGTCGTGTCCGCGCCGTCCGCCGTCGCACTCACCCTCAGCATGGGCCCCGCCGAATGGCTGCTTCACCGCTGCCGCGGCGAGAGCCTCACCGGGCTGCGCGCGAGCACCACCTCGCGGGCGTTCCGGCGCGGCGCCGCCGCCGTGCTCGCCGAGTGTCTGGCCGGCTATCTCGCGATCCTGTTCGTGCTCGCCGTCGGCGGGACGCTGCTGTGGCCCGACGCCCCCGCGCTCGGCGGGGTCCGGCTGGCCACCCTGCTGCTCATCGGTACGGCGCTGTGGACGGGGCTGCTGCTCCAGTCGTTCGGCGCGGTGACCGCCGCGGCCGCGGTCTGCTGCACGGCCGCACTCGCCCAGACCGTCGCCCTGTTCACCGGCGCCGGAAGCACGCGGCTCCTCGGTCTCGGCGTCGCGGCCGGGGCGGCGGGGCTGCTGGCGGGGCTGGTGTGTGTTCTGCTGGGCCGTGCGACGGCCCACCGGATATGAGGAAGCGCTCCGTGAAGAACCAGTTGGTGCCGTACTACGAGCATCCCGCCGAACAGCCCGACGCCTGGGACGCCCTTGTCGCCGCCGCGCCCCGGATCTACGGCGTGGTGCTCAACCCGGCCGACGGCCCGGGCGACGCCCCCGACCCGGCCTTCGCGGTGGTCGCCGAGCGGCTGCGTGCGGCCGGGGTTCGCGTCCTCGGATACGCCGACACCGACTACGCGCGCCGCCCGCACGCCGCCGTCGTACGGGACCTGCTGCGCCACCGCGACTGGTACGGCACCGACGGCGCCTTCCTCGACCAGGCGTCCGCGGACCTGGACGCGCTGCCCCACTACCGCCGCCTCGCCGTCGCCGCCCGCGCGGCCGGAGCCGGGACCCTCGTCCTCAACCACGGCGTCCACCCCGACCCCGCGTATGCCGAACTCGTGGACCTGCTGGTCACGTTCGAGGGACCGTGGGACACCTACCGGAGCACCGCCGTCCCGCTCTGGACCGCCGCCCACCCGCCCGAACGCTTCTGCCATCTGGTGTATGCCGCCCCTTCCGACGCTCGTGCCACAGCGGCCGTGCACTGTCTCGTGCCCGGCGCCGGGGCCCACCCGTGGGCCACCCTCCCGCACTCCCTGGAGCCCGCCCGGTGAGACGTCCTCCGCTGCTGCTCGCGCTGCTCCTGCTCGTACTCGCGGGCTGCACCACATCGCCTGACAACGACAAGCCGACTCCCGGGCCGACCCCCGGCCGCTGGCAGCCCGAGCCCGGTGTGGCCTGGCAGTGGCAGCTCAGCGGCAGGCTCGATCCGACCGTGGATGTGCCGGTGTACGACATCGACGGCTTCGACCACCCCAAGTCCGCGGTCGACGATCTGCACCGCCGAGGCCGCAAGGTCATCTGCTATCTCTCCACCGGCGCCTGGGAGGACTTCCGCCCGGACGCCGGGAAGTTCCCGAAGTCGGTCCTCGGCCGGGGCAACGGCTGGGACGGCGAGCGCTGGCTCGACATCCGCCGTACCGACATCCTCGAACCCCTCATGGCGGCACGCATCGACATGTGCCGCACCAAGGGGTTCGACGCGGTCGAGCCGGACAACATGGACGGCTACGCCAACACCACCGGCTTCCCCGTCACCGCCGCCGACCAGCTGCGCTACAACCGCCTGATCGCCCGCCTCGCCCACGACCGCGGCCTGTCCGTGGGCCTCAAGAACGACCTGGACCAGATCCCGCAGCTGGTGGGGGACTTCGACTTCGCGGTCAACGAACAGTGCGCGGAGCACGAGGAGTGCGAGGAGCTGACGTCGTTCATCGAGGCGGGCAAGGCGGTCTTCCATGTCGAGTACGAGCTGAAGACCAGTGAGTTCTGCCCCGAGGCCCGGCGGCTGAAGCTCAGCTCGATGCTGAAGAAGTACGAGCTGGGGGTATGGCGCAGGCCCTGTTAGCCGAGGGCCAGCGCGATCAGCGCGGCCGTCGCCGCGGTTTCCGCCAGCGCGCCGAAGACGTCCCCGGTCACCCCGCCGAAGCGCCGTACGCAGTGACGCAGCAGGAGTTGGGCCGCGCCCAGACCGGCCAGGACCGCCAGTGCCTGGTGCACTGCGTCGCCGTATCCGCCGAGGAGCGTGCCCGCGGCCGCGCAGCCGGCGGTGACCAGCGCCGCGACGGCCAGCCCGGTGCGTACGGGAACGCTCTCGGCGACCGCCGCCCCCAGGCCCTCCGGGCGGGCCGCCGGGATGCCCGTGCGGGAGGCGAGGGTGAGGGCGAGGCGCGCGGTCACGGCCGAGACCGCCGCGCCGAGCGCGCCGTACGCCCAGCCCTCGGCGTACAGCCCGGCCACCACCGCGACCTGCGCGAGCAGCACGAACAGCAGCGTGATGACCCCGAACGGACCGATGTCCGACTGCTTCATGATCCGCAGTGCGTCCTCGGCGGGCTTGGCGCTGCCGAGACCGTCGGCCGTGTCGGCGAGGCCGTCGAGATGGAGGCCGCGGGTGAGCGCCGCCGGGACGGCGACGGTGGCCACGGCCGCGAGCAGCGGGCCCGAGCCCAGCAGCGTCAGCACTCCGCCGATGCCCGCCGCGCACAGGCCCACGACCAGACCGGCCAGCGGCGCGCACAGCATTCCGGCGCGTGCCGCGGCCCGGTCCCAGCGCTTCACACGGACCGGAAGGACGGTCAGGGTGCCGAAAGCGAAACGTATACCGGCCGAAGAGATCACCGGCGAAGGGTAGCCCGGCCCGACAGTCGGCCCGGCAGAAGGTAAATTGCGCAAGAGCCACATATCGGGAGCAGGCGGCATGGGTCACTGGTTTTACCGCAACATCACAGAGCCGGGAAAGCTCCCGATGCTGCTCGCGCTGACCTCCTTCGTGCTCACCTTCGTGATCACCCGCACGATCGTCCGGATGATCAGGGCGGGGCGCGGGCCGTTCCGGAACGTCACCCCCGGCGGCATGCACATCCACCATGTGGTCCCCGGCGTCATCCTCACCGTCATCGGCGGCTTCGGCGCGGTCGGCAGCGGCCGGCACGGCGTCGCCGCCGCCGTCTGCGCGGTCATCTTCGGCATGGGGGCGGGCCTCGTCCTGGACGAGTTCGCGCTGATCCTCCATCTCGACGACGTCTACTGGACCGAGCAGGGCCGTCAGAGCGTGGAGGTCGTGGTGCTCGCCGCGGCCCTGGCGCTGCTGGTCCTCAGTGGCTTCGCACCGCTCGGCGTCAACGACATGAGCGCCGACGAACGCCAGGACCGTGCCTCGCTGATCCTGACGCTGGTGATCAACTTTCTGCTGGTGCTCATCACGATGTTCAAGGGCAAGCCACGGATGGCCCTCATCAGCGTTCTGGTGCCGTTCGTGGGGATCTTCGGAGCGGTACGTCTTGCCCGGCCAGGCTCGCCCTGGGCCCGGCGCTTCTACCGCAACCGGCCCAAGGCCCGCGCCAAGGCCCGGCTGCGCTCCTTCCACCACGACCGCCGCTGGGACCGCAAGCGGCGCAAGCTTCAGGACCTGATCGGCGGCGCGCCCGACCGGCCCGCCGTGCGCGAGCGCTGAAGTCTGCGCCGCCTTCGCCGTCGTTGCGCCGACATCCCGATCACCGCGAACACGGCCAGGATCGCCGTCAGATGCTCCTTGCCCGCGAGGTTGTTCTTGACCAGCACCTCGACGATCATCGAGGCGATCACCAGCGAGGCCGTGAACCAGGCGTGGTGGCGCCAGCAGACGAAGAGCGCGAGACCGATGACCGCCGCGGACGGGCCGGTGTCGACGACCTGGGCGTCCGACGCGGGCAGCCCGAGGACATGGTCGGGACCGAGCGAGATGCCGATCCGCGCGTACGTCGTCCCGGCCAGCGTCGACACGTACGCGATGGCCAGCGTCCGCCACCCGCCCAGACAGATCTCCGCGATCCCGAACACCACCAGCACCTGTGCCAGCGCTCCCCACACCGGCAGATCCAGCGCGGGCACGAACAGCGACAGCGGAGTGCGCAGCAGGGCCACCCACAGCGGGTCATCCGCCTTGACGAAGCCGATGTCGCGTACCGGGCCGAAGCCCCAGGACTGGTTCTGCACCAACTGGAAGAACGCGGTGAGGCAGACCGCCCCGAGCGTCATCGGAACGGCCCGCCACTTCTCGGTGACGACCGCCGTCCGAAGAGTCGAGTACAGGGGTCCCCACTCGCGGCGCGCGAACGCGCTCAGCGTGCTCAACGCTTGGTCTCCAGGTGTCTGCGGTGCATCCACTTGGGCAGACCGGGCGCCTCCAGGAAGCCCTCGGCGCGGCCTGCGGCGATGCCGATGCGCAGCAGGTCGGCGCTCTTCTCGAAGAGCATGAAACGGGGCTCCCAGATCGGTCGGTACTTGGCGTTGGCGCGGTAGAGCGACTCGATCTGCCACCAGCGGGAGAAGAAGCTGAGCAGCGAGCGCCACAGCCTCAGCACCGGACCGGCGCCGAGCTTCGAGCCGCGTTCGAAGACCGACCTGAACATCGCGAAGTTCAGCGAGACCTGTGTGATCCCGATCTCGTTCGCGCGCTGCAGGAGTTCGATGACCATGAACTCCATCAGGCCGTTCTCGGAGTCCCGGTCACGTCGCATCAGATCGAGCGAGAGGCCCTTGGGGCCCCAGGGCACGAAGCTCAGAACCGCCCGCAGCGCGCCGTCGCCGTCCGTGCATTCGAGTATCACGCAGCGGCCGTCACCCGGATCGCCGAGCCGGCCGAGCGCCATCGAGAAGCCGCGTTCGGTGGCCCCGTCGCGCCAGTCGTCCGCCCGCCGGAGAAGGACGTCCATCTCCTCGGGCGCGATCTCCTCGTGGCGGCGGATCCGCACCTCGTACCCGGCGCGCTTGACCCGGTTGCAGGCCTGGCGCACGGTCCGCATCGCGCGTCCGTCCAGGGTGAAGTCGTCGGTCTCGACGATCGCCTCGTCGCCGAGCTCCAGCGCGTCCAGGCCGTGCCGCGCGTAGATGGTGCCCGCTTCCTCGCTCGCGCCCATCACGGCGGGGATCCAGCCGTGTTCGCGGGCCTCGGCCAGCCAGGGGGCGATCGCGCCGGGCCAGGCCTCCGGGTCGCCGATCGGGTCGCCCGACGCGAGCGAGACCCCTCCGACGACCCGGTAGACGACGGCGGCCTTGCCGGTGGGGGACCAGACCACGCTCTTCTCGCGGCGCAGCGAGAAGTAGCCGAGCGAGTCCCGGTCGCCGTGGCGCTGGAGCAGGACGCGCAGCCGTTCCTCGTCGTCCTCGGTGAGCGGGTCGACGGCCCGCCGGGAGCGGAAGGCCGCGTACAGCACGGCGAGCAGCAGCAGTGTGGACAGGACGTTGATCGTGACGTTCACCCAGCCGGGCGTCGCGATCCCGGCGAAGCGGGAGTCGTCGGCGGCGAGTGAGACCAGGCGCATCGCGCCGTAGCGCCAGCGCTCCAGGAAAGTGGAGTGGCCCGTCGAGAAGTTGGTGGCGGTGACGAGTATGGCGGCGAGCAGCGAGGTGACCAGCAGCCCGCCGACGGCGACGGCCGCGGCCAGCCGGGGGTTGGAGCGGTCGCCCTTCGCGTAGAACTCCCGGCGCCCGAGCGCCAGGGCGAGCACGAAAGCGGTGGTCAGGCCGAGCGAGATCCAGTTCTGGGCGTGCTCGCGAATGTCGGGGTCGACGGCGATCGCGAGGACGAAGAGCAGCAGAAAGAGCCCCGCCAGTACGAAGTTGAGGATCCACGCGGCCCGCTTGCGGCGGCGCATGGTGATGGCCAGGAAGAGCGTGAAGGCTCCGGAGGCGAAGCCCGCCGTCAGCAGATACGGCGTGAAGTAGCTATCGATGTTGTGGCGCCGCAGATCCTGGCCGAGAGAGACCCAGACGGCGCTCAGGAGGTTGATGAACGTCACGGCGCGCAGATACCAGACGGCGAACGCCGCGCTGCGCCGTGAACGGTGGGTGCTACGGCTCGTGCTTCGGCTCGTCTCTACGCTGGACAAACGGACCTCTCCCATGAAACGCGATGATATGGGGCATCACGCGCCGAGATGGGCGAGGCTGCGGCTGCCTGGTTGGCGGCCGCGGCGCCGTCGCGTCAGTCCGAATCGCTCTCCACCGGCTCCACCGAATCCACCGGCTCCGTACGCTCCGGCAGTTCGGCCGCGAGCGCGGCGGCCGCCTGCACGAGGGGGAGCGCGAGCAATGCCCCGGTTCCTTCCCCCACAGTGACGCCCTGATCGAGCAGCGGGTTGAGCGCCATCCGGTCCAGTGCCTTCGCCTGCGCCGGTTCGCCGCTCACCTGGCCCGCGAGCCACCAGTCCGGCGCGCGGAACGCGGCACGCTGCCCGACCAGTGCACACGCCGCCGATACGACTCCGTCGAGGATCACCGGCATCCGGCGTACCGCGCTCTGCAGCAGGAAGCCGGTCGTCGCCGCCAGATCCGCGCCGCCCACCGCCGCCAGCAGCTCCAGCTGATCACCCAGCACGGGCCGGGCGCGCCGCAGCGCGTCGCGGATCGCCGCGCACTTGCGCATCCACGCCAGATCGTCGATGCCCGCGCCGCCGCGGCCGGTCACCACCGAGGCGTCGGTGCCGCACAACGCGGCGATCAGCGTGGAAGCGGGCGTGGTGCCGCCGACGCTCAGATCGCCGAGTACGACCAGATCCGTGCCGGAGTCGGCCTCCTCGTCGGCGATCGCCATGCCCAGGCGTACGGCCGCCTCGGTCTCCTCGATCGTCAGCGCGTCCTCGACGTCGATCCGTCCGCTGCCGCGCCGCACCCGGTGGCGTACGACCTCCTCGGGCAGCAGCTCCGGGTCGCAGTCCAGACCGGCGTCCACGATCCGCACCGGCACACCCGCACGGCGGGCCAGCACGGCGACCGGGCTCTCGCCCTCCAGCGTGGCGCGCACGAGCCGGTGCGCGGAGCCGGACTCCCGGGCGGAGACGCCCAGTTGGGCCACTCCGTGATCACCGGCGAACAGCACCACACGCGGCTGCACGATGGGCTTGACCGGCACCGAGGCCTGCGCGGTGGAGAGCCACTCGCCCAGCTCGTCGAGCCGCCCGAGGGAACCGGGCGTCACGATCAGCCGCTCCCGGCGTTCCTCGGCGTCACGCCGGATGCCACTGTCGGGGCGCTCGATCAGATCGGAGAAGTCGTCGAGATTCAGCCTGCTCATTCGCCGAACAGTACCGGCAGCCATGCCGTGTCTGCGCGGCGCCCGTCAGCTGCGCAGCACGACGGCCTGGCCCGCGACGACCAGCAGGAGGTGCTCGCACTCGTCGGCGAAAGCGGCGTTGAGACGGCCCAGTTCGTCGCGGAAGCGGCGGCCCGACGCGGTGGCGGGCACGACGCCGCTGCCGACCTCGTTGGTCACCGCGACGACAGTGCGCGAGGTGGCCCGTACGGCCGCGACCAGCTCGGCGACCCGCTCGCGCAGCGCGTCCTCGCCACCCGTGGCCCAGGTCGCGTCGTCCCACGCGCCCACCTTGTCCATCGCGTCGGTCAGCCACAGGGACAGACAGTCGATCAGCAGCGGCGGCCCGTCCTCGACGAGCAGGGGTACGAGATCGCAGGTCTCGGCCGTACGCCAGGAGCCGGGACGGCGCTCGCGGTGCAGACAGACCCGGGACGCCCACTCGGCGTCCCCCTCCTGGCTGCCGCCGGTCGCGACGTACAGCACCTCGGGGAAGGTCTCCAGCCTGCGCTCGGCCTCAAGCGACTTGCCCGAGCGGGCGCCGCCGGTGACAAGGGTGCGGCGGGGCAGATCCGGTACGGCGTGGTACTCACCCACGATCAGCGTCGTCCCGTCGGGCACCGCCCGCGCACCCGCGGCCGCGAGCCGGCGAGCCAGCTCCGGGGCGCCGCCGGGAACGTCGTGGTCCAGGTGCACGGCGACGACATCGGTGGTCGGGCCGATCGCCCCGGACGCGCGCAGCCGGGCGATCGCGTCGGGCCGCCCCACGACATCGCCGACGACCATCTCGTACGCGGCGAGGCCCTCCGCGAGACCCGCGGGCGAGCCGCCCGGCGGCAGATACAGCACCCGCTCGCCGTCCGGCGACGTCACCTCGTACCCCGTGCCCGGGGTGTCCATCGGCACGGCCCGCACCCGGTGCCCGCTGATCAGCGTCAGCTTCCGCCCGTCCGGCACCCGCCCGGCCGCGGGCAGCCCGGCGGGCAGATCGACCGCGGGCCCGTCGTGCGGATGCGTCAGCAGCACCTGCCGTACGCCGACGAGGGAATGCCCCGCCCGCGCGGCGGCCAGGGCGGCGCCGGGCGTGAGATCGAGCAGCAGGGCCCCGTCCACGAGCAGCGCGGTGGCGGCCCGCGCGGACGCCCCGCGCGCGGAGGCGCAGACGGCGCACGGACAGTCGGGCCGGGGGAGTCCGGCGGGCGCGCCGGTGCCGAGCAGTGTGAGTTCCACGCCTCTGATCCTCCCGCGTCACCGCGGGGCGTGCGCGCCCGGCTACGCTGCGGGCAGCAGTGATCAGCTGGTGGCCCCTGGGAGTGGGAGGCGGACATGGCATGGACGTGGCGTTTCGAGAAGTCCGACGGAACGGAGGTCCAGCCGGCGATGCAGCCGGAGGAGTTCACGACGCAGGGTGACGCGGAGTCCTGGATCGGCGAGTTCTGGAAGGACTTGCTGGAGGGCGGGGCGGACCAGGTGGTGCTGTCGGAGGACGGCACGAAGATCTACGGCCCGATGTCTCTCCACGCGAACGAGGGGTAGGGGCGTGTCCTCAAACGCCGGACGGGCTGAATGTGCGGCCACGCCGCACATCCAGCCCCGCCGGCGTTTGAGGCGCGGGGGTCCGGGGGCAGCGCCCCGGTTACGGGAAGGGGCGGGTAGGGGAACAGGCCCGCCGCAGGCGCCCCACCCGCCCTCGCCTCACCACCCGCCCCCCGATCAGCGCGCCGTCGCCAGGAACTGCGTCGCCGCCAGCTCCCCGTACAGCGGATCCGATGCCACCAGCTCGCCGTGCGTCCCCACCGCCCGCACCTTCCCCGCGTCCATCACCACGATCCGGTCCGCCAGCGTCACCGTCGACAGCCGGTGGGCCACCACCAGCACGGTCACCTCGCGCGACACCTCGGCGACCACATCCCGCAGCGCCATCTCGTTGACCGCGTCCAGCTGCGAGGTCGCCTCGTCCAGAAGCAGCAGCCGCGGCCGACGCAGCAGCGCCCGCGCGATCGCCACTCGCTGGCGCTCGCCGCCCGAGAGCTTCGAACCGCGGTGCCCGACCACCGTCTCGAGACCGTCCGGCAGCCGGTCAACCAGAGCATCGAGCCTGGCCCGTACGAGAACGTCCCGGATCTGCTCCTCGCTCGCGTCGGGCGCCGCGAAGACCAGGTTCTCGCGCAGCGTCCCCGACAGCACCGGAGCGTCCTGCTCGACGTAGCCGATCGAGGCCCGCAGATCGGCCAGCGGCCAGTCCCGTATGTCCTTGCCGTCCACGAGGATCCGCCCGCCACCCGCCTCGTAGAAGCGCTCGATCAGCCCGAAGACCGTCGTCTTGCCCGCGCCCGACGGGCCGACGAACGCCGTCATCCCCGCGCCGGGCACCTCGAAGGAGACGCCCTGATGGACATAGGGAAGATCGTCCCGGTAGCGGAAGGTGACGTCCTTGAAGACGACCGACGCGGGCCCCGTGCCGGGGACGCCCACAGGCGGTGTCAGCGTCTCCGTCTCCAGCCGCTCCGCCTCCACGATCCGCGCGATCGCCGCCGAGCCCACCTGGTACTGCGAGGCCGCCTCCACCAGCTTCGACACCGGGTCGATCAGATAGAAGAGAAACAGCAGGAAGGCCACCAGCGTCGAGACGGAGATCGCGCCCGAGGCGACCCGCGCCCCGCCGATCCCCAGTACCGCCAGGAACGACACCTGCACTGCCAGGCCCACCGACGACCAGGCCGCCGACTGCCACTTCGCGGACCGTACGCCGTGCCGCCACGCCTCCCGTGCCGCCTTGGACACGACCTCCGTCTCGCGCTCCTCGGCGCCCGAGGCCTTGACCGTACGGAAGGCCCCGAAGGCCCGCTCCAGCACGGTGGATATCTCGCCGACCGCCTCCTGTGAACGCTTCGTGGCCTGCGCGATCTTCGGCATCAGCAGCCCGACACAGCCGCCGATCAGCACGATCACGCCGAGCGTGACGCCGAGCAGGACCACGTCCATCAGCCCCATCATCACGATCGTGGCGAGGAAGGCCAGTGAGCCGGTCGCCGCCGAGACGATCGACTGGGTGGTCACCGCGCGCAGCAGCGTCGTGTCGGAGGTGACGCGGGACATCAGATCGCCGGGCTGGGTGCGCTCCACCTCGGGCAGCTTCAGCCGCAGCAGCCGCCCGATCAGCGAGCGGCGTGCGGCAAGGACCACGGACTCGGCGGTGCGCTCCAGGATGTACGTGCCCACCGCCTCGATGGCCGTGCCGAGCACCACCAGAGCGGTGAGCAGCAGCAGGACGCCGGTGATCGACTCGTCCTGGCCGAGCTTGTCGACCAGGGACTTGGCGGCGAGCGGCTGGGCGAGTGCGGTCACCGTGCCCACCAGGGCCAGGGACGCGCCGAGCGCGACGACCCAGCGGTGCGGCCGGAAATGTGCGTACAGCGCCCGCCAGGTCTCCCGGGCCGGGAGTCTGACGGGCGGCTTCTCTGTGGCTTCTGCGGTGGTCACTCAAGTGAGGACGCTGAAAAACCCCAACACACCTGTGCCGAAGCCGAATTCAGCCATGAACTCGGCCGGATGCGGCCTAGGTCGTGTCCGCAAAGTCTCGCCTGGCCCGCGACGCCCTGCACGCACGCTCGCTGCGTTGCCGATACGCCCAAGTAGCTCCGCTACGAGGGCGCACCGGCGCCTTGCGATCGCACGCACCGGACGCCGCGGGCCCCGCCCTTCGGGCGGACGGCGATACTTTGCGGACACTCCCCCGCGCAGCGGCGCAGCCGCAGCCGCGTCCTCAGCCCCGTACTCCGCACAGATGCAGGAGCGCCGCCACCCGACGGTAGGGCTCCGTGCGCCCCGCCCGGTCCTCCGCGGCCAGCAGCCGTTCCAGCTCCGTCGCGGCGGGCAGCTCGGCGTCGTTCGGCACGTTGTCAGTGAAGACCCGGACGCCGTACCAGGCGTGCAGCGGCGCCGCGATCCCCGCCAGGGTCGCCGTCAGCGCCTCCAGCCGGTCCGCCCGCACCGACAGCCCGAGCCGGTTGGTGTACGTGCCCGAGTCGAAGGCGGTCAGTGCCCCCGGCCAGTCCCCGGCGAGGCCGGGCCGCATGGCGAGCGCGTCGCCGTTGCGCACCAGCAGGGAGAGCAGGCCCCCCGGCGCGAGCATCCTGGCCAGCCCCGCGAGCATCGCGTCCGGCTCCTGGACATACATCAGCACCCCGTGGCAGAGCACCACGTCGAAGCTGCCGGGCAGGAAGTGCACCCCGGTGTCGCGGCCGTCGCCCTCGATCAGCCGGACCCGCTCGCGGATCCCGGCCGGCTCGCCGGCCAGCGACTGATGGGCCGCCTTGAGCATCTCGGCGTCGGACTCCAGGCCCGTCACGGTGTGACCGGCCCGTGCCAGGCGCAGCGCCTGGGTGCCCTGGCCCATGCCGACGTCAAGGATCCGCAGCCGCTGCCCGACCGGGTAGCGGGCGGCTATCTGCTCGTCGAGCTGACGGGCGACGAGCTCCTGGCGGACCATGTTGCGCAGTCCGCCAAGCCCGGCCAGCCATTCGGCCGAAGCGCCCCCGAATCCGGAGACTTCCGGGCTCAGGGCCGCTCTCCGCGCTTGACCTGCGGCTTCGGCAGGCGCAGTCGGCGCATCTGGAGGGTACGCATCAGGCCGTAGGCGACCGCGCCGCGCTTGGACTCGTTCGGGAAGCGCTCGTTCAGCTGCCTCTTCATACGGAACGCCAGGCCGATGGAGTCGACGATGATCAGCACGATCACGCCGAGCCACAGCAGCAGTGCGATGTTCTGCAGCGAGCCGACCCGGACCATGCTCAGGACCAGGATCACCACCGCGAGCGGCAGGAAGAACTCGGCGATGCAGAAGCGGGAGTCGACGAAGTCCCGCACGAACCGGCGGACCGGTCCCTTGTCACGGGCCGGCAGATACCGTTCGTCGCCGCTGGCCATGGCCTCGCGCTGTCGGGCAAGGTCCGCGCGGCGGGCTTCCCGCTGGCGCTTCGTGGCCTCCTTGCGGTCGGCCGGCGCGCTGGAGGCACGGCGGCGCTGGGTCTGGGCCTCACTGCGCTTGGGCGTGGGGCGGCCCTTGGGGGCCTCGGGGTCGCGGGGCTGCTTGGAGAGGTCCAGCGGCACCTTGTCGGTGGGGGACTTCTCTTCCTTGGAACGGCTACCAAACACAAAGCCCAAGGGTACGGGGTAAGGAGGAGGTGCGGGACCGCAGGTCCCTCTTTGGAAGGGCGGTGGTGGGAGACGGGTCGGCGCATGGACCCAACGCCGGTGGGGAACGATCCCGCAACACCGAGCGTCAGTACAGGACAGAAGCCGGCCACAAGCCGGACAGAGCGGACGTCGCCCGTGGTTTCCCTGACGGTCACCTACTCCTTGGGCCGGATCGGCCCCGTGAGCAGTCGTCCTTGGGGAGGAGCGCATCCGCTCCCGAACAGTGCGGTAATGGATGCAGGGCCCGTACTGTGGGTTCTGTTGGAGTGCTGAAGCTGAGTCCGTCAGAAGGGGGCGCGCGAAGCCCATGAGCGGTGTCATGAAGCGTATGGGGATGATCTTCCGCGCGAAGGCAAACAAGGCCCTTGACCGGGCCGAGGATCCGCGCGAGACCCTCGATTACTCGTACCAGAAGCAGCTGGAACTGCTGCAGAAGGTGCGCCGCGGAGTCGCCGATGTGGCGACCTCCCGCAAGCGGCTGGAATTGCAGCTGAACCAGCTGCAGGGACAGTCGACCAAGCTGGAGGACCAGGGCCGCAAGGCGCTGGCGCTCGGCCGTGAGGACCTGGCGCGCGAGGCGCTGTCCCGCCGTGCCTCGCTCCAGCAGCAGGTCACCGACCTGGAGACGCAGCACCAGACGCTGCAGGGCGAGGAGGAGAAGCTCACTCTCGCGGCCCAGCGGCTGCAGGCCAAGGTCGACGCCTTCCGTACGAAGAAGGAGACCATCAAGGCCACCTACACAGCGGCCCAGGCACAGACCCGGATCGGCGAGGCCTTCTCCGGTATCTCCGAGGAGATGGGTGACGTCGGCCTGGCGATCCAGCGGGCCGAGGACAAGACCGCGCAGCTGCAGGCCAGGGCGGGCGCGATCGACGAGCTGCTCGCCTCCGGCGCCCTGGACGACCAGTCCGGGATGGCGAAGGACGACATCGCCGCCGAGCTGGACCGCATCTCCGGTGGTACTGATGTAGAGCTGGAGCTGCAGCGGATGAAGGCCGAGCTGGCGGGCGGCCCGAGCTCCTCGCAGCAGGCGATCGAAGGCGGCAACGGCACGCAGGACGCCGCTTCGCAGCAGAACCGCCCGAAGTTCGACAAGCAGTAGGGACTCGTCATGATCGTACGGATCATGGGGGAGGGTCAGCTGGAGGTGGCTCAGAGCCACCTCGCCGAACTGAACAAGCTCGACGACGAGCTGCTGGCCGAGATGGAGAGCGGCGACGACCTCGGCTTCCGCCGCACTCTGCACGCGCTCCTGGAGAAGGTCCGGGAGCTCGGCGAGCCGCTGCCGGACGACTCCCTGGAGCCGTCCGAGCTGATCCTTCCCGCTCCGGACGCGACGCTCGAAGACGTACGGGAACTGCTCGGCGACGACGGCCTCATTCCGGGCTGACGAGCCCCGGCCGACGACCCCCGGCGACCTCCTCACTCCAACAGACGGCGTGCCCCGCCCCGGTTGATCCGGAGCGGGGCATTCTGCTGTTTTCTGCTGTGCTCGCGGGTGTACGCGGCTGCCGCGGCACGCCGTACCGTTGCTGGATGTGACCTCACTCGCCACCGGGTTCGCCCGCACCCAGCTCTGGCTCCGCGCGCATCCGCTGGCGCTGGACGGCGCGCTGGCAGCGGTCGTGCTGATCTGCATGGTCGCCGGGTCCTTCGCCGACCCGAACGGGCGGCACGGCCCGGAGTTCGGCAGCCGCACCCCCGAGCTGCGCAGTGTGGTGCTGATGGTCCTGGTGGCCGGGGCGCTCGTCTTCCGCCGCCGCAACCCGATGCCCGTCCTCCTCTTCACCGGAGTGGTGTCCGTCTTCGAGCTCGTCGTGGGGGATCCGGCGGCCCCGGTCGCGATGAGCGCGGTGATCGCGCTCTATACGGTCGCCTCGCGCACCGACCGGCCCACCACCTGGCGGGTCGGCCTGCTGACCATGACCGTGCTGACCGGCGCGGCGATGTTCTTCGGCTCGACCCCCTGGTACACGCAGGAGAACCTCGGCATCTTCGCCTGGACCGGGATGGCGGCGGCCGCCGGCGATGCCGTGCGCAGCCGCCGCGCCTTCGTCGACGCGATAAGGGAACGGGCCGAGCGCGCCGAGCGCACCCGCGAGGAGGAGGCCCGGCGACGGGTCGCCGAGGAGCGGCTGCGGATCGCCCGCGATCTGCACGATGTGGTCGCGCACCACATCGCCCTGGTCAATGTGCAGGCCGGAGTCGCGGCGCATGTCATGGACAAACGCCCCGACCAGGCCAAGGAGGCCCTCGCCCATGTGCGGGAGGCCAGCCGCTCCGCGCTCAACGAACTACGTGCCACGGTCGGACTGCTGCGGCAGTCCGGCGATCCCGAGGCCCCCACCGAACCGGCCCCCGGCCTGGAGGTCCTCGACGAACTGGTCCTCACTTTCCAGCAGGCCGGACTGCCGGTCGAGGTGGCTCGCGCCGACGACGGCGTCCGGCTTCCGGCCGCCGTCGACCTCGCGGCGTACCGGATCATCCAGGAGGCGCTGACCAATGTGCAGAAGCACGCGGGCACGGACGCCAAGGCCGAGGTCAGCGTGATCAGGGTCGGCCCGACGCTGGAGGTCACCGTCCTCGACAACGGCGTGGAGCCCGACGGGCAGACGGACGGCGGCGGCCACGGTCTGCTCGGGATGCGCGAGCGGGTCACGGCACTCGGCGGGGCGCTGACCGCAGGCCCCCGTTACGGCGGCGGCTTCCGTGTACAGGCGATACTTCCCCTCAAGACCCGTACGGGGGAGGACAGATGACGATCAGGGTGCTGCTCGCCGACGACCAGACACTGCTGCGCAGCGCGTTCCGGGTCCTGGTCGACTCCGAACCCGACATGGAGGTCGTCGCCGAGGCCGCGGACGGCGCCGAGGCTCTCGCCCTGGCCCGCTCCGCCAAGGCCGATGTGGTCCTGATGGACATCCGGATGCCCGGTACGGACGGGCTCGCCGCCACCCGCATGATCAGCGCGGACCCGGAGCTGGCTCACGTACACGTCGTCATGCTCACCACCTTCGAGGTCGACGAGTACGTCGTGCAGTCGCTGCGGGCCGGGGCCTCGGGCTTCCTCGGCAAGGGCGCGGAACCGGAGGAACTGCTCAACGCCATCCGGATCGCCGCCGCGGGCGAGGCGCTGCTCTCGCCGGTCGCCACCAAGGGCCTGATCGCCAAGTTCCTCGCGCAGGGCGGCACGTCGGACGACGGGCAGGAGACCCAGGCGTACTCCGAGCGCCTTGCCGGGCTCACCGGCCGCGAGCGCGAGGTCCTCGTCCTGGTCGGCGGCGGCCACTCCAACGACGAGATCGCCGAGCGTCTCGCGGTCAGCCCGCTGACGGTCAAGACACATGTGAACCGGGCGATGGCGAAACTGGGCGCCCGCGACCGCGCCCAATTGGTGGTTGTCGCGTACGAATCGGGCCTGGTACGTCCAAGGGTGGAGTGAGCCGCGGTCCGCCTACTCCAGCTGCGGTATGCGCGGCATAAGGAACGGGACCTGGGAGCGACGGTCGGGCCTCTTCGAATGCCTGATCGTATAAGTGGGCCGCTGACTGTGCCCCCTTCGAGTCCTTCCTGCCGCGCAAGCCACAGAAGAGAGACCCCATGTCCTGGCTGTCCAGATTCAGCCTGTCGCAACGCGCCCTTGTCGGTCTGATGTCGATCGTCGCGATCGTCTTCGGAGCGATCGCCATCCCGCAGCTCAAGCAGCAGCTGCTGCCTTCCATCGAGCTCCCGATGGTGTCGGTGCTCGCCCCCTACCAGGGCGCGTCCCCCGATGTGGTCGAGAAGCAGGTCGTCGAACCGCTCGAATCGACCATCAAGGCCGTCGACGGCATCAAGGGGATCACCTCCACGGCGAGCGAGGGCAACGCCGTGATCATGGCCAGCTTCGAGTATGGGGACGGCACCAAGCAGCTCGTCGCCGATGTCCAGCAGGCCGTGAACCGGGCCCGCACCCAGCTGCCCGAGGACGTCGACCCGCAGGTCGTCGCCGGTTCGACGGACGACATCCCGACCGTCGTCCTCGCCGTCACCTCGTCGAAGGACCAGCAGGCGCTCGCCGACCAGCTGGAGCGCACCGTCGTCCCGGCCATCGAGGACATCGACGGCGTCGGACAGGTCTCGGTCGACGGCGTCCAGGACCTCCAGGTCTCCGTCACCCCCGACGAGAAGAAGCTCGCGGCCGCGGGCCTGAACACCCTGGCCCTCGGCGAGGCACTCAAGGCGGGCGGCGCCACCCTGCCCGCCGGTTCCTTCTCCGAGGACGGCAAAAGCCGCACCGTCCAGGTCGGCGGCGGCTTCACCACGCTGAAGCAGATCGAGGACCTGCGCGTGAGCCCGGTCAAGGGCAGGCCGGTACGCCTGGCTGATATCGCCACCGTCAAGCAGGAAGAGTCCGAGCGGGTCTCCATCACCCGTACGAACGGCAAGCAGAGCCTCGCCGTCCTCGCCACCATGGACAACGACGGCAGCGCCGTCGCCATCTCCGACGCCGTCAAGGACAAGCTGCCCAAGCTCCGCAAGGATCTGGGGTCCGGCGCCGAGCTGACCGTCGTCTCCGACCAGGGCCCGGCCGTCTCCAAGTCGATCTCCGGTCTGACCACCGAGGGCGCGCTCGGCCTGCTCTTCGCGGTCATCGTGATCCTGGTCTTCCTGGCCTCGCTCCGCTCCACCCTGGTCACCGCGGTCTCCATCCCGCTCTCGGTGGTCCTCGCGCTGATCGTGCTGTGGACCCGCGACCTGTCGCTCAACATGCTCACGCTGGGCGCGCTGACCATCGCGATCGGCCGGGTCGTCGACGACTCGATCGTGGTCCTGGAGAACATCAAGCGGCACCTCGGCTACGGCGAGGAGCGGCAGAGCGCGATCATTACCGCGGTCAAGGAGGTGGCCGGTGCGGTCACCGCGTCCACGCTGACGACCGTCGCGGTGTTCCTGCCGATCGGCCTGGTGGGCGGCATGGTCGGCGAGCTGTTCGGCTCGTTCTCGCTGACCATCACCGCGGCCCTGCTCGCCTCGCTGCTGGTCTCGCTGACCGTCGTGCCGGTGCTCTCGTACTGGTTCCTGCGCGCGCCGAAGGCCGTACGCGGCATCGACCCGGAGGAGGCCCGGCGCAAGGCGGAGGAGAAGGAGGCGCGCAGCCCGCTCCAGCGGCTGTACGTCCCGGTGTTGCGCTTCGCGACCCGTCGCCGCCTCACGAGCGTCGCCCTGGCGCTGCTCGTCCTCGTCGGCACCTTCGGCATGGCGCCCCTGCTCAAGACCAACTTCTTCGACCAGGGCGAGCAGGAGGTCATGTCCGTCAAGCAGGAACTGGCCCCCGGCACCAGCCTGGAGGCGGCCGACGCCTCCGCCAGGAAGGTCGAGAAGGTCCTCGACGGCATCGACGAGATCAAGGACTACCAGGTCACCGTCGGCTCCTCCGGCTTCATGGCGGCCTTCGGCGGCGGTACGGGCGCCAACCAGGCCTCCTACCAGCTCACGCTGAAGGACGCGGGGTCGTACGAGAAGACCCGCGACCGCATCGACGAGGAGCTCGGCAAGCTCAAGGGCATCGGCGACACGACGATCGCGGCGGGCGACGGCTTCGGCAACCAGGACCTGAGCGTCGTGGTCAAGGCGTCCGACGCGGACACCCTGAAAAAGGCCTCGGAAGCGGTACGGGCCGAGGTCGCGAAGCTCGACGACGTCACCGACGTACAGAGCGACCTGGCGCAGAGCATCCCGCGGATCTCCGTCCGGGCGAACGCGAAGGCCGCGGACGCGGGCTTCAACGAGACCACGCTGGGTCTGGCCGTCGGCCAGGCGGTGCGCGGCACCCCCTCGGGCAAGGCGATCCTCGACGACACCGAGCGCGATGTCGTCATCACCTCCGCCAAGCCGGCCAAGACGCTGGCCGAGCTGCGCGACCTCTCGCTCGGCACGGTGAAGCTCGGTGAGATCGCCGATGTGAAGCTGGTCCCCGGCCCGGTATCGATGACCCGGATCGACGGCTCGCGGGCCGCGACGATCACGGCGAAGCCGACCGGCGACAACACGGGCGCGGTCTCCGCCTCGCTCCAGAGCAAGCTGAAGTCGCTGGACCTCCCGGAGGGCGCGACCGCTTCGATCGGCGGCGTCTCCTCCGACCAGGACGACGCCTTCGCCTCGCTGGGCCTGGCGATGCTGGCGGCGATCGCCATCGTCTTCATGCTGCTGGTGGCGACGTTCCGGAGCCTGGTCCAGCCGCTGATCCTGCTGGTGTCCATCCCGTTCGCGGCGACCGGCGCGCTCGGTCTGCTGATCGTGACGGGTACGCCGATGGGCGTCCCGGCGATGATCGGCATGCTGATGCTCATCGGCATCGTGGTCACCAACGCGATCGTGCTCATCGACCTGATCAACCAGTACCGGGCCCAGGGCCTGGGCGTGGTGAAAGCGGTCGTCGAGGGCGGCCGCCACCGGCTCCGCCCGATCCTGATGACGGCACTGGCGACGATCTGCGCGCTGCTCCCGATGGCGCTCGGCGTCACCGGCGAGGGCGGCTTCATCGCCAAGCCGCTGGCGGTGGTGGTGATCGGCGGTCTGATCACCTCGACGCTGCTGACGCTGCTGCTGGTGCCGACGCTGTACGCGATGGTGGAGCTGCGCAAGGAACGCCGCGCGAAGAAGAAGGCGGCGAAGCGGGCAGCCCGGTCGGGCGCGGCGAGTGAGCCGCACTCCGAGAAGGCGGAGGAACCGGCTCCGGCAGGCGTGTAACCAGGCGCGAAGCACCGCACCCGGCGGCGGTCCCTTGCGGGGGACGCCGCCGGGTGTGGTGCTTTTCGGTCATTTCGGGGTAAGGAGAGCCGCATGACGAGGTACGTACTGATCCCCGGCGCGGACGGCCGCGCCTGGTACTGGCACTTGGTCGTGCCCGAGCTGGGCGCACGTGGCCATGACGTGGTGACCGTGGACCTGCCCCAGGACGAGTCCGCGGGTCTCGCCGAGTACACCGACGCTGTCGTACGGGCGATCGGCGCGCCCACGGGCGGCGAACTCGTCCTCGTCGCGCAGTCGTTGGCCGGATTCATCGCCCCGCTCGTCTGCGAGCGCGTCCCCGTCGACGGGCTGATCCTGGTTAACCCCATGGTGCCGGCCCCCGGCGAGAGTGCGGGGGACTGGTGGGCGAACACCGGTCAGGCCAAGGCCCGTGCGGCCTTCGCGGTGCAGGAGGGCCGGAACCCGAACGCGGCCTTCGACGTGCTGACGGATTTCTTCCACGACGTTCCGCAGGAGGTTACCGTGGAGGCCATGACCCAGGGCGAGGCCGGACCGACGGTGGCCGTGTTCACCCAGCCCTGGCCGCTCGGCACCTGGCCGGACGTCCCCACCCGGTGTATCCAGGGGCGCGAGGACCGCTTCTTCCCGCTCGACTTCCAGCGCCGCATCGCCGGGGAACGACTGGGCATCGCCGTCGAGGAGATGCCCGGCGGACACCTCCTCGCGCTGAGCCGCCCGGCGGAACTGGCCGACCTGATCTGCCGCTAGGTCGTGTCTTCAAAGTCCCTCCCCCAGAGCTTCGCCTGGGAGGTACCCCCACCTGGCGAGGCCTGGCACGCACGCTCGCTGCGTTGTCGTCAGTCGCCGACGCTCCGCGTGGGCTCTTTCCTCCGCCTTGCGATCGCACGCACCAGACGCCGTCAGGCCCGCCCTCCGGGCGGACGACGCTACTTTGAAGACACTCCCTAGGGCCTGCAAAGGGGGGCGCCCCGGCCGCGATCGGCCGGGGCGCCCCCTCACACGCACGGCGCAAGCGTTACGGCAGCGCCAGCATCCGCTCCAGCGCGAGCTTCGCGAAGCTCTCCGTCTCCTTGTCGACCTGGATCCGGTTGACCAGGTTGCCCTCGGCCAGCGACTCCAGCGCCCACACCAGGTGCGGCAGGTCGATGCGGTTCATCGTCGAGCAGAAGCAGACCGTCTTGTCGAGGAAGACGATCTCCTTGTCGGGGTGCGCGTTCGCGACCCGGCGGACCAGGTTGAGCTCGGTGCCGATCGCCCACTTGGAACCGGCCGGGGCTGCCTCCAGCGTCTTGATGATGTACTCCGTCGAGCCGACGTAGTCCGCGGCGGCCACGACCTCGTGCTTGCACTCGGGGTGGACGAGGACGTTCACGCCCGGGATCCGCTCGCGCACGTCGTTGACCGAGTCCAGCGAGAAGCGGCCGTGCACCGAGCAGTGCCCGCGCCACAGGATCATCTTGGCGTCCCGCAGCTGCTCGACACTCAGCCCGCCGTTCGGCTTGTGCGGGTTGTACAGGACGCAGTCGTCGAGCGACATGCCCATCTCGCGCACCGCGGTGTTGCGCCCCAGGTGCTGGTCGGGGAGGAAGAGCACCTTCTCGCCCTGCTCGAAGGCCCAGTCCAGCGCACGCTTCGCGTTCGACGACGTACAGATCGTGCCGCCGTGCTTGCCGGTGAAGGCCTTGATGTCCGCCGAGGAGTTCATGTACGAGACGGGCACGACCTGCTCGGCTACACCGGCCTCGGACAGCACGTCCCAGCACTCGGCGACCTGCTCGGCCGTCGCCATGTCGGCCATCGAGCAGCCGGCGGCCAGGTCGGGCAGCACGACCTTCTGGTCGTCGGAGGTCAGAATGTCCGCGGACTCGGCCATGAAGTGCACACCGCAGAACACGATGTACTCGGCCTCCGGCCGGGCCGCGGCGTCCTTGGCCAGCTTGAAGGAGTCGCCGGTGACGTCGGCGAACTGGATGACCTCGTCGCGCTGGTAGTGGTGGCCGAGGACGAAGACCTTGTCGCCGAGCTTCTCCTTGGCCGCGCGGGCGCGCTCCACCAGGTCCGGGTCGGACGGGGACGGCAGGTCGCCGGGGCACTCCACGCCGCGCTCACTCCTGGGGTCGGCCTCGCGGCCGAGCAGCAGCAGGGCGAGCGGCGTCGGCTGGACGTCGAGCTCAGGGCGGGCTTGGGCGGTGGTCACGTCACGCACCCTTTCTCTTCTGCAGAGGCACTTCTCGTCTATTTGACGCTATCTATCATAACTGCTTCACGTCACTTTGACGATGTCCATAGCGTCGATGTGACGCACCCCCCTGCTCCCTCCCGTACACCCGCGGTGCACCCCGCCGTCCACAGGCCGCTGCCCCTCGCTTGGCCGGTGTGCGAGCATGAAGGGGAAAGACTAGGGCTCGCCCGGAATGAATCCGGGGCCCCGCCGGTTGCAACCGTCGGCAAGCAGTCTCCGTACAACCCGGGAGAGAAGCAGATGTCCGTATCGGACGAGACCACCACCGTGAGCGACGGCATCCTCCTGTCCGACGCCGCCGCGGCCAAGGTCAAGGGCCTGCTGGAGCAGGAAGGCCGGGACGACCTGGCGCTGCGCGTGGCCGTTCAGCCCGGCGGCTGCTCGGGCCTGCGCTACCAGCTGTTCTTCGACGAGCGCTCGCTCGACGGCGATGTCGTCAAGGACTTCGGCGGCGTGAAGGTCGTCACCGACCGGATGAGTGCCCCGTACCTGGGCGGCGCGTCCATCGACTTCGTGGACACGATCGAGAAGCAGGGCTTCACGATCGACAACCCGAACGCCACCGGGTCCTGCGCTTGCGGCGACTCCTTCAGCTAAGGCTTCGTACCTCGCACGTACGAAAGGCGGCGGCCCCCATGCGGGGCCGCCGCCTTCGTATGCTCTTTTTCGTGTGCCCGCGTGCTATTTCGCGGGGACGGACGGCCTCGCCGGGATGGCCTCACCCGTCGCCGCGTCCACGACCTTCCGGTCGCCCAGCGGCTTGTTCAGCGCCACCTTCTCGGTGATCTCCTTGGCGATGGCGATGCAGACCCGGTCGGGGTCGGGATTCGTCTCGACGATCCGGACCGTCACCGAGGTGCCGCTCTCGCTCGCCTTCGCCGCGTAGTCGCTGCACACACCGCCCCAGAAGGTCAGGGCCAGAGTCCGCCCGCTCACGGTGTAGGACTCGATGCGCCGGTCGGACGGCGCCGGGGCAGTCTGCGGCGGCTCGGTCGGCCTGATGTCCTGCTGCGGCGGAGTGGTCTCCTTCAGATACTTCGGGTCCACCGCGAGCTGCGTGACCGTGAACGGCTGGGCGCCGCCCTTCGGCTTCACCTCGAACAGCCACGACGGTACGAGCGCCTGCTGCCCGTCCACGTACTGCGCGGCCAGACCGAAGACGGCCTTGGTGACCGTCAGTTGCTCCGGACCCTTCACCCTGCTCTTGGGCATGCACGGAGCCTCGGGCTTCTGCTCGCCCTCCAGTGGTACCGGCGTGGCGCAGCCGCCGATCCCGATCGTGCCGCTGCCCGGGGAGTCCTTGTTCAGCTGCTTCAGCGCCTCCTGGGCCGAGATCACCGGGTACTCGTCGCTCTTCACGGGCGTCTTCAACTGCCCACTGCCGCCCACCACTTGACCGTCCGCGCCGACCTGGATCCCGGTCGTCCAGCCGTATGTCGGCAGCCCGTCGACCAGCGGGTCGGCGTTCACCACGCGCGCCGCGCCCATCAGTTGGCGTGCGTCCAGATCGGCGTCGCTCTGACCGAGCGCCTTCAGCACGGGCGACGCGGCCTTCTTCGCGGCCTCCTCACTCACCGGGCTCGCGCCCGTCGGCGAGGTCTCGCCGCGCACAGGGCACTCCTTGCCCTTCAGGCAGTTGTCGCCGCCCGGTGACGCCAGGAACCGGGCGAAGGTCCAGGTGCCCGGCGCCTGCTTGTTGACCTGGAGCAGCGGGCCCGCGCCGTCCTTGTCCGCCCCGATCTTCCAGGCCTGGCCGACCAGCCGGGGTGTGCCCGGCAGTCCGAGCGCCTTCGCCAGCCGGGTCACCTCGGCCGCGGTCACGGCGCCCTTCGTGCGATGGACAGCGGCCTCGGCCGGTCCGGCTGGCAGCTTGCCCTCGGCCTTGTAGACCACGCCGCCGCCCGAGGGGTCGGGCTCACCGGGCGCGATGCCGCCCCGGTCCCCGCCCTCCGTACGGCCCTCGACAGCGAGCGGGGGCGGATTGCCGTCGTGGCCCGGCGCGCCGCTCTTGGCGTCGGCGCTGTCGTGGCCGCCCCCGAAGCCCGCGGTCGCGAAGTACGTACCCCCGCCCGCGACCAGCACCGCCGCCGCCACCGAGGCGACGGCGAACGGGGAACGCCGGCGGCGGGGGCTGTCGTGCGTGTCTTCCGTACTGCTCACCGCATCGCTCCTTGTCTCCGTGACCCCGTCGCACGGGGTCACGGATGGGACGGAGCGGGGGAGCGCACGGTTCCCTTGTGCGCGCTCAGTTGTGCGCCCTGGGTTGTACGCCCTGGCTCAGTCGCCGTATTCGGACATGGCGTCGAGCAACCTGGCCGAAGACGCCGGTACCACGACACCATGGATGTGCGACGGGGGCACGGGAGCGGGAACGGCGGCCGCGGGAACCACCCAGTGGGGTGCCATTCGCGCGCAATCTCCGCGCAGCTGGGCCAGACTGATCTCGGACTCTCGCGGCTCGCGCCGGGCGATGGGCTTCGTCATATCCGCACCGTATGCATCGGGGGTCCATGACAAAAGGCCTACTATCGGGTAGTTTCCGCACTTCAGTGCGGGCGCCCAAACCCGGTAGCGTTAACTGTCAACGCCACCCCGCCACAGGAGCGTCCTCGCCGTGCGAATCGCAGTCACCGGCTCCATCGCCACTGACCACCTCATGACTTTCCCCGGCCGCTTCGCCGACCAGCTGGTCGCGGACCAGCTGCACACGGTCTCCCTCTCCTTCCTGGTCGACAACCTCGATGTCCGCAGGGGCGGTGTCGGCGCCAACATCTGCTTCGGCATGGGCCAGCTCGGCAGCGGGCCGATCCTCGTCGGCGCGGCCGGATCCGACTTCGACGAGTACCGCGCCTGGCTCGACCGCCATGGCGTGGACACCTCGTCCGTCCGGATCTCCGAAGTCCTGCACACCGCGCGCTTCGTGTGCACCACGGACGCCGACCACAACCAGATCGGCTCCTTCTACACCGGCGCCATGAGCGAGGCCCGCCAGATCGAGCTGAAGTCCGTCGCGGACCGGGTCGGCGGCCTCGACCTCGTCCTGATCGGCGCGGACGACCCCGAGGCGATGCTCCGCCACACCGAGGAGTGCCGGACCCGCTCCATCCCGTTCGCCGCGGACTTCTCCCAGCAGATCGCGCGCATGAGCGGCGACGACATCCGCACGCTCCTGGACGGCGCCACCTACCTCTTCTCCAACGAGTACGAGAAGGGGCTCATCGAGTCCAAGACGGGCTGGACCGACGCCGAGATCCTGGGCAAGGTCGGGACCCGGGTCACCACGCTCGGCTCGAACGGCGTCCGCATCGAGCAGGAGGGCGAGGAGCCGATCGAGGTCGGCTGCCCCGAGGAGGACGCCAAGGTCGACCCGACCGGCGTCGGCGACGCGTTCCGCGCGGGCTTCCTGTCGGGCCTGTCCTGGGGCGTGGGCCACCAGCGCGCGGCGCAGGTGGGCTGCATGCTGGCGACGCTGGTGATCGAGACGCTGGGCACGCAGGAGTACACGCTGCGTCGGGCGCACTTCATGGACCGCTTCACGAAGGCGTACGGCCACGACGCGGCGGCCGAGGTCCGGACCCACCTGAAGTAGCCCTCGGGGCTCGCCCCGGACCCCGCTCCTCACACTCGCCCCAGACTTCGTCCGGGGCGAGTGTGAGGACATGCGGCCGAAGGCCGCATACGGGGTCTGGGGGCTTGCCCCCACACGGCGGAGCCCTCACACCACCCGCCGCACCACATACGCCACGCCTCGCTCCGCCCCCTCTTCCCCCACATACTCCTGGCCCCGCATCTCGCACCACGCCGGAATGTCCAGCCGCGCCGCCTCGTCGTCCGAGAGCACCGTCACCGTGCCCCCCACCGGCACGTCCCCGATCACCTTCGCCAGTTCGATCACCGGGATCGGGCACCGCTTCCCGAGCGCGTCCACCACCAGGGACGCCGTCCCCGCGGTCGCAGTGGGCGAGACGGGCGCGCCGAGACGTTCACGTACCTCCGCGACCACCCCCGGCAGGACCTCCAGGAAGCGGTCGACGTCCGCCTCCGGCGTCCCGAGGGGGAGCGATACACGGACATTGCCCTCCGAGAGCACCCCCATCGCCCTCAGCACATGGCTCGGCGTGAGCGTGCTGCTCGTACAGGAGGAGCCCGAGGAGACGGAGAACCCGGCCCGGTCCAGCTCGTGCAGCAGAGTCTCTCCGTCGACATAGAGACAGGAGAACGTGACGAGATGGGGGAGCCGCCGCACCGGATCGCCCACCACCTCCACATCCGGGACCAGCTCCGGCACGCGCGCGCGGATCCGGTCCACCAGGGCCCTCAGCCGTACCGCCTCGTCCGCCGCCTCCGCCCGCACCGCCCGCAGCGAGGCCGCCGCCGCCACGATCCCCGGGATGTTCTCGAAGCCCGCCGACCGCCCCGACTCCCGCTCGTCGGCGGGACCTTGGGGGGCGAACCGGACACCCTTGCGTACCGCGAGCAGTCCCACCCCCGCCGGGCCGCCCCATTTGTGCGCACTGCCCGTGAGCAGCGACCAGTCCCCGGCCACCGGTCCCCACGCGAGTGACTGCGCCGCGTCCACCAGCAGCGGCACCCCGGCCGCCCGGCAGGCTTCGGCGACCTCGGTGACCGGCTGCTCCGTGCCGACCTCGTGGTTCGCGGACTGCAGACAGGCCAGCGCGGTGTCCTCGCGCAGGGCCGCGCCGAACGCGGCTGGGGACACCGCGCCCGCCCGGTCCACCGGGACCTCGGTCACCGTCCCGCCCTCCGCCCCCTCGTACGCTCCCGCCGAATGGAGCACCGAGGAGTGCTCCACCGCTGAAACGACCAGGTGACGCCCGACACGCCGACGCGCGGCGAGCGCGCCGGAAATTCCGAGGTGAACCGCGCGCGTCCCCGAAGGAGTGAACACGAGCTCGTCCGGGCGGCAGCCCACCGCCTCCGCCGCCGCCTCCCGCGCCGCGTCCAACAGCAGCCTGGCGCGCCGCCCCTCGCGATAGAGCCGGGCCGGGTCGGCCCAGCCCTCGTCGAGGGAGGCCTGCAGAGCCTGCCGGGCGACCGGGTGCAGCGGGGCGGAAGAAGCGACATCGAAGTAAGGCACATCGCCACGCTAACTCCAGTACGCGAAGGGGGCGTCAGAAGCCTGCCGGAGGCAGGGATTCCAGGGGCATTCCACCCCTTCGGGGTGTCGGACGGCGCGTTGGGCACCCTCCCCGCACGACCCCAAATAGCGTCCAGTAGGGTTTGGTCCGCATAAACATCCAAACCCCTGCCCGCGTCAGGGCCGGCGACCGACCAGCGAGACGGCCGCGGCATGCCGCGCGGGCCGAGACTCTCGGGAAGGCGCTACGTGAGTCCCAACGGCTCCGACCGCTCGTCGCGGCGCCCGATGCGGCGGAAGCTGCTCCAGGTGCTGACCGCGGGCGTGGTCCTGGCGACCGCCTCTGGTTGCACATACAAGGACTTCCCCCGCCTGGGAATGCCCACCCCGGTAACGGAGGAGGCGCCCCGGATCCTCTCCCTCTGGCAGGGCTCGTGGGCGGCAGCGCTCGTCACGGGCATCCTGGTGTGGGGGCTGATCATCTGGAGTGTCATCTTCCACCGGCGCAGCCGCACCAAGGTGGAGGTACCTCCGCAGACCCGGTACAACATGCCCATCGAGGCCCTGTACACGGTTGTTCCGCTCATCATCGTTTCGGTGCTCTTCTACTTCACCGCGCGTGACGAGACGAAGCTCCTGGCCCTCTCCAAGCCCGCCCACACGGTCAATGTGGTCGGCTACCAGTGGAGCTGGGGCTTCAACTACATCGAGAACGTGGCAGGCTCCACGGGTGACGCCAAGGCCGACAAGAACCTGGGCGCCATTCCGGACAAGTACCGCGCGGACTTCCCGGCGAACGCGGGCGGCGTCTACGACGCCGGTGTCCCGGGCACCCGGAACCCGCAGACCGGCAACCCGGGCCCGACCCTGTGGCTGCCCAAGGGCGAGAAGGTCCGGTTCATCCTGAGCTCTCGCGATGTCATCCACTCCTTCTGGGTGCTGCCCTTCCTGTTCAAGCAGGACGTCATCCCGGGGCACACCAACGTCTTCGAGGTGATCCCCACCCGTGAGGGCACCTTCAGGGGCAAGTGCGCGGAGCTCTGCGGTGTCGATCACTCCCGGATGCTCTTCAACGTCAAGGTCGTCTCCCCGGAGCGCTACCAGCAGCACCTGAAGGAGCTGGCGGAGAAGGGGCAGACCGGCTACATCCCGTCGGGCATTGAGCAGACGGACCCGGCCAGGAATGCGGAGAAGAACCAACTGTGAGCATCCTCAACGAACCTCAGGGTGCCGCCGCAGCAGCTGACGACTCGTACGAGAACGAGCTGCCGGTACGGCGCAAGCAGCCGGGCAATGTGGTCGTGAAGTGGATGACCACCACTGACCACAAGACCATCGGCACGATGTACCTGGTCACGTCGTTCGCGTTCTTCTGCATCGGCGGACTCATGGCGCTCTTCATGCGCGCCGAGCTGGCCCGTCCCGGCACGCAGATCATGTCGAACGAGCAGTTCAACCAGGCGTTCACGATGCACGGCACGATCATGCTGCTGATGTTCGCGACGCCGCTGTTCGCCGGATTCGCGAACTGGATCATGCCGCTGCAGATCGGCGCGCCCGACGTGGCGTTCCCGCGGCTGAACATGTTCGCGTACTGGCTGTACCTCTTCGGCTCGATCATCGCGGTGGCCGGCTTCCTCACCCCGCAGGGTGCGGCCGACTTCGGTTGGTTCGCCTACTCCCCGCTGTCGGACGCGGTCCGCTCGCCGGGTGTCGGCGCCGACATGTGGATCATGGGTCTGGCCTTCTCCGGCTTCGGCACGATCCTCGGTTCGGTCAACTTCATCACCACGATCATCTGCATGCGTGCTCCCGGCATGACGATGTTCCGGATGCCGATCTTCGTCTGGAACGTGCTGCTGACCGGTGTGCTGGTCCTGCTCGCCTTCCCGGTGCTGGCCGCCGCGCTCTTCGCGCTGGAGGCGGACCGCAAGTTCGGTGCGCATGTCTTCGACGCGTCCAACGGCGGCGCGTTGCTGTGGCAACACCTCTTCTGGTTCTTCGGCCATCCAGAGGTGTACATCATCGCCTTGCCCTTCTTCGGCATCGTCTCGGAGATCATCCCGGTCTTCAGCCGCAAGCCGATGTTCGGTTACATCGGCCTGATCGGCGCGACCATCGCGATCGCCGGTCTGTCCGTGACGGTGTGGGCTCACCACATGTACGTCACAGGCGGCGTGCTGTTGCCGTTCTTCTCCTTCATGACCTTCCTGATCGCGGTACCGACCGGTGTGAAGTTCTTCAACTGGATCGGCACCATGTGGAAGGGCTCACTGTCCTTCGAGACACCGATGCTCTGGACGATCGGCTTCCTGGTCACCTTCACCTTCGGTGGACTGACCGGCGTCATCCTGGCCTCGCCCCCGATGGACTTCCACGTCTCCGACTCGTACTTCGTCGTCGCGCACTTCCACTACGTCGTCTTCGGCACCGTGGTCTTCGCGATGTTCGCCGGTTTCCACTTCTGGTGGCCGAAGTTCACGGGCAAGATGCTGGACGAGCGGCTCGGCAAGATGACCTTCTGGACGCTGTTCATCGGCTTCCACGGCACGTTCCTGGTGCAGCACTGGCTGGGTGCCGAGGGCATGCCGCGTCGATACGCCGACTACCTGGCCGCCGACGGCTTCACCACGCTGAACACGATCTCGACGATCAGCTCGTTCCTGCTCGGCATGTCGGTCCTGCCGTTCTTCTACAACGTCTGGAAGACCGCCAAGTACGGCAAGAAGGTCGAGGTCGACGACCCGTGGGGCTACGGCCGTTCGCTCGAATGGGCGACGTCCTGCCCGCCGCCGCGGCACAACTTCCTCACCCTGCCGCGGATCCGCAGCGAATCCCCGGCGTTCGACCTGCACCACCCGGAGATCGCGGCGCTCGACCAACTCGAGAACCACGGCGCCGGCAGCACGGCCATCACCGGCGGTAAGGAGGCAGGCAAGTGAGGATCCAGGGCAAGATGTTCCTCTGGCTGAGCTTCTTCATCCTCGTCATGGCGACCGTCTATGGCGTGTGGTCGCAGGAGCCGGCCGGTACCACCGCGCTCTTCCTGGCCTTCGGCCTGAGCATCATGATCGGCTACTACCTGGCCTTCACGGCCCGGCGAGTGGACGCCATGGCGCAGGACAACAAGGACGCCGACGTGGCGGACGAGGCCGGCGAGGTGGGGTTCTTCTCCCCGCACAGCTGGCAGCCGCTCTCGCTGGCCGTCGGTGGTGCGCTCGCGTTCCTCGCCGTCGCGATGGGCTGGTGGATCCTGTACTTCTCGGCGCCGCTGATCCTGGTCGGCCTCTTCGGCTGGGTGTTCGAGTACTACCGCGGTGAGAACCAGAACCAGTAGCACTGCGTCAGCAACGCACGGGACGGGCCCGGGTCCCCCTCACTCCTGAGGGGGACCCGGGCCCCCTCCATTTGCAGTCACTCGGCGCGCCGTTGCCGAGTGATCTTCATAACGTGTGCTTATGAACCACACGCCGCACATCCGCACCGTCCTCAGCTGCACTCTGCTGGTCGTCTCCCTCGGGGCGGGCGCGACCGCGTGCGTCGGCTCGGACAACCCGCTCGCCGCCAAGCCCTTCGACGCCTCCGAGCAGGTCTCCTTCAACACGCCCTCCGGGAACGAGAAGGTGGACCCGGACAAGCCGCTGGAAGTCACCGCCGAGGGTGACGGCGGCCGCATCACCGACGTGACCGTCATAGATGACTCCGGCCACTTCCTCGCGGGCGAACTCGACGCCGACGGCACCCGATGGCGTTCCACCGGCTCCCTGTCGGCCGGCGCCAAGTACACCGTGAGGGTGGCCACGGAGGACGCGAACGGCGCCCCAGGCGTCCGTACGCTGACCTTCGAGACCGCACCCGCCTCCAAGTTCCTGACGGTCACGTTCGGCCCCAAGGCGGGCACGTACGGGGTCGGCCAGCCCATCACCGCCGAGCTCAGCCTCCCCGTGAAGGACAAGGCGGCCAGAGCCGTCGTCGAACGCGCCCTGAAGGTCCAGTCCAGCCCCGCCGTGGAGGGTGCCTGGTACTGGGTGGACGACAAGAAGCTGCACTTCCGCCCCAAGGAGTACTGGCCCAGCGGCGCGACCGTGAACGCCGTCAGCAACCTCCAGGGCGTCAAGGTCTCCGCCAAGCTCTACGGCGGCGCCTCGAAGGCGTTGAAGATCACTATCGGGGACCGCATCGAGGCCATCACCGACGCCGGATCGCACCAGATGACGGTCGAGCGCAACGGAGAAGTGATCAAGACCATTCCGGTGACCACCGGCAAGCCCGGCTTCTCCACCCGTAACGGAATCAAGGTGGTGCTCGCCAAGCAGTACTTCGTACGCATGCGCGGTACCAGCATCGGCATAGCGGAGGGCAGTGCCGACTCCTACGACCTGCCCGTCTACTACGCGACACAGGTCACCTGGAGCGGTGAGTACGTGCACGCCGCGCCCTGGTCCGTCGGCTCACAGGGCTACGAGAACGTCAGCCACGGCTGCACCGGGATGTCCACCGGCAACGCCGCGTGGTTCTTCGAGACCGTCAAGGAGGGCGACATCGTCAAGGTCGTCAACAGCGCCGGTGACGAGATGGACCCGTTCGGCAACGGCTTCGGCGACTGGAACCTTGACTGGGAGAAGTGGCTCAAGGGCAGTGCCCTGGTGGCCGGCACCCCGGACGGCAGCAGCGCCGCCGACGCGGCACGGCTGCGTCCTGAGGTCTGACCGGCGCGGGCGCTGCTCACGCCTCCACGGCGAGTCGGCCGCGCAGCAGAGCGGCCAGTGTGTCCGCGAACTCCACCGGGTCGACCGGAAGGGTCACCGCGGCCTCAGCGCGGCTCCAGGTGGCCAGCCAGGCGTCCTGCGGGCGGCCGATCAGCAGCAGCACGGGCGGGCAGTTGAAGATCTCGTCCTTGATCTGCCTGCAGACACCCATGCCGCCCGCAGGAACCGTCTCTCCGTCCAGGACGCAGACGTCGATACCGCCCTCGTCCAGCCGCTTCAGTACGGCGGGAAGGGTCGCGCACTCGACGAACTCCACCGGGGGAACATCGGCCGCAGGCCTGCGTCCAGCCGCCAGGCGCACTTGCTCGCGCGTGTTGGCGTCGTCGCTGTAGACCAGGACCGTGGCGCTCGACTGCATTGTTCCTCCGAATCGACGGCGGCACTGCATCAGGAACCGATGCGCGGATGCTACTCCGATCAACTGGCTGTCAACAGCTGTTCGGACATGGCTTCGATGGGCCGTTCGGGCTGGACAGAGCCCACTGACACACCGAACGGCACCCCCCGGAGTGAGGGCGGGATAAGCGACCGACATAATGTCGGTCGTGGCGACAGCAACGACAGTAGAAACCGGGCACGCGCACCCGTCGGTCAATCGGCCGAACCTCACCAGCGTCGGAACCATCATCTGGCTGAGTTCCGAGCTGATGTTCTTCGCGGCCCTCTTCGCGATGTACTTCACCCTGCGATCGGTGACGGGCGCAGAGCACTGGAAGGAAATGGCTTCGGCCCTCAACTTCCCGTTCTCGGCGACGAACACCACGGTCCTGGTGCTCTCCTCCCTCACCTGCCAGCTCGGCGTATTCGCCGCGGAGCGGGGCGATGTGAAGAAGCTCCGCGCCTGGTTCGCGCTCACCTTCGTGATGGGTGCGATCTTCATCGGCGGTCAGGTCTTCGAGTACACCGAGCTGGTCAAGAAGGACGGCCTCTCGCTGTCCTCGGACCCGTACGGCTCGGTGTTCTACCTGACCACCGGCTTCCACGGCCTGCACGTGACGGGCGGCCTGATCGCCTTCCTGCTGGTCCTCGGCAGGACGTACGCGGCCAGGAGATTCACTCACGAGCAGGCAACCGCCGCCATCGTCGTGTCCTACTACTGGCACTTCGTCGATGTCGTCTGGATCGGCCTCTTCGCCACGATCTACATGATCAAGTAACGGCGCGGGCACTCGCTGCCTGAAGCAGACACAGTCCAGAAGCATCGACGCAGAAGATCCTGACACCGGGGTAATCCGTGAAAAAGCTCTCCTCACGACGACGCCATCCGCTGGCGGCGGTCGTCGTCCTACTCCTCGCGCTGGCGGCAACTGGGGGGCTGTACGCCGCGTTCGCACCCGCGGACAAGGCGCAGGCCGATGAAACCGCCCAGTCCCTCGCCATCAAGGAGGGCAAGAAGCTCTACACCGTCGGCTGCGCCAGCTGCCACGGACCCGGCGGTGGCGGCTCCTCTGACGGCCCGCCTCTGGTCGGCGTGGGTTCCGCCGCGGTCGACTTCCAGGTCGGTACCGGCCGGATGCCGGCCCAGCAGCCCGGCGCGCAGGTGCCGAAGAAGAAGGTCATCTACTCGCAGAGTCAGATCGACCAGCTCGCGGCGTACATCGCCTCCCTCGGCGCCGGTCCGATCACGCCGACCAAGAAGCAGTACAGCCCCGAGGGTGCGGACATCGCCAAGGGTGGCGACCTGTTCCGTACCAACTGCGCCCAGTGCCACAACTTCACGGGTGAGGGCGGTGCCCTGACGAACGGCAAGTACGCCCCGAGCCTTGAGGGCGTGGACCCCAAGCACGTCTACGAGGCCATGCAGACCGGCCCGCAGAACATGCCGTCCTTCCCCGACACCACGATGCCGGAGAAGCAGAAGCAGGACATCATCGCGTACATCCAGACCGTGAACGGCGAGGACTCCGAGAGCCCCGGTGGCCTCAAGCTGGGTGGCCTCGGCCCCGTCAGCGAGGGACTGTTCGGCTGGGTCTTCGGACTGGGTGCGCTGATCGCAGTCGCCATCTGGGTCGCGGCCCACACCGCTAAGGCCAAGAAGTCATGAGTAGCCAAGAGATTCCAGAAGAGAACCTGCCCACAGCGCAGGACGACGCCGCGCACGGCGCGGTGGAGGTCGCGGAGGATCCGTTCGCGGACCCGGGCCTGCCGGCGCACAAGCCGCGTGTCCAGGACATCGACGAGCGGGCAGCCAAGCGCTCCGAGCGCACGGTCGCCTTCCTGTTCACGCTGTCGATGCTGGCCACGATCGCCTTCATCGCCTCGTACGTGATCTTCCCGGTCAACGAGATCGTCTACATCTGGCCGTTCGGCCATGTGAGCTCTCTCAACTTCTCGCTGGGCATGACGCTCGGCGTCGCGCTCTTCTGCATCGGCGCGGGGGCGGTCCACTGGGCCCGCACCCTGATGTCCGATCAGGAAATCGCCGACGACCGTCACCCGATCGAGGCCGAGCCCGAGGTCCGGGCCAAGGTCATGGCCGACTTCGCGGCCGGTGCCGAGGAGTCCGGCTTCGGCCGGCGCAAGCTGATCCGCAACACCATGTTCGGCGCGCTGGCCATGGTGCCGCTCGCCGGTCTGGTGCTGCTGCGTGACCTGGGCCCGCTGCCCGAGAAGAAGCTGCGCGTGACGATGTGGGAAAAGGGCAAGCAGCTCATCAACATGAACACCAATGAGCCGCTGCGTCCCGAGGACGTCGTCGTCGGTTCGCTGACCTTCGCCATGCCCGAGGGCCTGGAGGAGGAGTCGGAGGACTTCCAGAAGCAGATCGCCAAGGCGGCGCTCATGATCGTCCGGATTCAGCCGGACGACATCAAGGACAAGCGCGAGCTCGAGTGGTCGCACGAGGGCATCGTGGCGTTCTCGAAGATCTGCACGCATGTCGGCTGTCCGATCAGCCTGTACGAGCAGCAGACGCACCACGTGCTCTGCCCGTGCCACCAGTCCACCTTCGACCTCGCCGACGGCGCCCGCGTCATCTTCGGCCCGGCCGGTCACCGCCTTCCGCAGCTGCGGATCGGCGTGAACGCCGAGGGCAACCTCGAGGCGCTCGGCGACTTCGACGAGCCTGTCGGTCCTGCCTTCTGGGAGCGCGGATGAGTACTGCAGCAGAGTCCAAGCGCAAGGCGCCCGCCGGCGAGCGGGTGGCCGACTGGGCGGACGGCCGGCTCGGGATCTACGGCCTGGCCAAGGCCAATATGCGCAAGATCTTCCCGGACCACTGGTCCTTCATGCTCGGTGAGATCTGCCTCTACAGCTTCATCGTCATCATCCTCACGGGTGTGTATCTGACGCTGTTCTTCCACCCGTCGATGAACGAGGTGGAGTACCACGGCAGTTACATCCCGATGCAGGGTGTGCGGATGTCGGAGGCGTTCTCCTCGACGCTGGACATCAGCTTCGACGTCCGCGGTGGTCTGCTGATCCGGCAGATCCACCACTGGGCGGCCCTGATCTTCGTCGCGGGCATGCTCGTCCACATGATGCGCGTCTTCTTCACCGGCGCGTTCCGCAAGCCGCGCGAGGTCAACTGGCTGTTCGGCTTCCTGCTGCTGGTGCTCGGCATGTTCACCGGCTTCACCGGCTACTCGCTCCCGGACGACCTCTTGTCCGGTACGGGTGTCCGCTTCATGCAGGGCGCGATCCTGTCGGTGCCGATCGTCGGCACGTACCTGTCGATGTTCCTCTTCGGCGGGGAGTTCCCCGGCGGCGACTTCGTGGCCAGGTTCTACTCGGTCCACATCCTGCTGCTGCCCGGCATCATGATGGGCCTGCTGGTGGGACACCTGATCCTGGTGTTCTTCCACAAGCACACGCAGTTCGCCGGTCCCGGCCGGACCAACAAGAACGTCGTCGGCATGCCACTGCTGCCGATCTATATGGCCAAGGCCGGGGGCTTCTTCTTCCTGGTCTTCGGTGTCATCGCGGTGGTCTCGGCGGTCGCCTCGATCAACCCGATCTGGGCAATCGGTCCCTACCGGCCGGACCAGGTGTCCACCGGCGCCCAGCCCGACTGGTACATGGGCTTCTCCGAGGGCCTGATCCGGTTCATGCCGGGCTGGGAGATCAACGCCTGGGGTCACACGCTCGTCCTGGGTGTGTTCATCCCGCTGGTGATCTTCCCGCTGGTGCTGGTGGCGATCGCGGTCTACCCGTTCATCGAGTCCTGGGTCACCGGCGACAAGCGCGAGCACCACATCCTGGACCGCCCGCGCAACGCCCCGACCCGTACCGCCTTCGGTGTGGCATGGCTGACCTGGTACTTCGTGCTGCTGATCGGTGGTGGAAACGACATCTGGGCCACCCACTTCCACCTCTCGATCAACGCGATCACCTGGTTCGTCCGGATCTTCTTCTTCGTCGGACCGGTCATCGCCTTCGTCATCACCAAGCGGATCTGCATGGGTCTGCAGCGTCGCGACCGGGACAAGGTGCTGCACGGACGCGAGTCCGGCATCATCAAGCGTCTGCCGCACGGTGAGTTCGTCGAGGTCCACGAGCCGCTCAGCCAGGGCGCCCTGCACACGCTCACGGTGCACGAGCAGTACGAGCCGGTCGAGATCGGCCCGACGGTCGACGAGAATGGTGTCGTGCGCAAGCCCACCCTCAGCCAGAAGCTGCGGGCCAAGCTGAGCAAGAGCTACTACGGCGAGGGGAACCAGATCCCCAAGCCCACGGCCGACGAGTTCAAGGAGATCACGAGCGGCCACGGCCACCACTGATCCCACCCGATCGCGTGCCGCGGTCGCCACAGCGGGAGCCCCGTCCATTCGCCGGACGGGGCTCTTCGCCGTGCCCGGGGCTGGATAGGGTGGGAGCATCCCTGTTCGGCTGTGGACCCTGGAGTGGACCATGAACGTTGTGACCCCGGTTGGCGGCGACAGCGTGGCGGCCCACTCCTGGCCGGGCGTGCTGGAGGCCCTCCTCAGCAACCGCGACCAGAGCGCGGATGCCACCGCATGGGCCATGGACCGCATCCTCAGCGGCGAGGCGACGAACGCCCAGATCGCCGGTTTCGCGGTGGCCCTGCGGGCCAAGGGGGAGACGGTCGAGGAGATCTCCGGTCTTGTACGGACCATGTACGCGCACGCGAACCTGATCGAGGTGCCCGGGCCCAGCGTCGACATCGTCGGCACGGGCGGCGACGGGGCCAAGACCGTGAACATCTCCACGATGTCCGCGATCGTGGTCGCCGGGACCGGCGCGAAGGTCGTCAAGCACGGCAACCGCGCCGCGTCCTCGGCGAGCGGCGCGTCCGACGTACTGGAGAAGCTCGGCGTCAATCTGGAACTGACCCCGCAGCGGGTCGCCCAGGTCGCCGAGGAGGCGGGGATCACCTTCTGCTTCGCGGTGAAGTTCCACCCGGCGCTCAGGCATGTGGCGGCCGCCCGCAAGGAACTGGGCATCCGCACCACGTTCAACTTCCTCGGCCCGCTCACCAACCCGGCGAAGGTGAAGGCTCAGGCCACCGGCGTCGCGGACGCCCGGATGGCGCCGATCATGGCCGGAGTGCTGGCCGAGCGCGGATCCTCGGCGCTGGTGTTCCGGGGCGACGACGGCCTGGACGAGCTGACGACGACGGCCACGTCGCGCGTGTGGGTCGTGCGGGACGGGACGGTGCGCGAGGAGGCCTTCGACCCGCGGGACATCGGCATCGACCTGGTGCCGGTGGAGGCCCTGCGGGGCGCCGACGCCTCGTTCAACGCGGATGTCGCGCGCCGGCTGCTGAGCGGCGAGACGGGGCCCGTACGGGACGCGGTGCTGCTGAACGCGGCCGGGGCGCTGGTCGCTCTCGCGCCGGGGGAGGGGTCGCTCGCCGAGCAGCTCTCGGCCGGGATGGCGAAGGCAGCGGAGTCGATCGACTCGGGTGCGGCGAACGCGGCGCTCAAGCGGTGGGTGGCTGTCAGCAACGCCTAGGGCCTGTCGTTCGGATCTTGCCGGGCTCGCGTGCCCTGGCACGCTCCCCCACAGCCTTCGGCGTGGGAGGGGCCCCCACCCCCGTAGCCCTTCGGGCACGGGAGGTGCCCCCATGCTGCGTTGTCGTCGGTCGCCGACGCTCCGCGTCGGCTCTCCCCCTGCCTTCGGCGGGGGGACCCCCATCCTCCGGCCTGCGATCGCACGCACCAGACCCCGCTCACTGATCCGGCCTGATCCAAACGACAGGCCCTAGTACGCCCCTGCGGGCGACGGACTTCGCGGCGCGGCCTCGGGGGCGCGGGACTTCGGGGCGCAGCCCCTGGTCCCGCGTCCCGGGATGCGGACACGGTTTGCGGCGACGCGAACGGCTGGCATACTTCTCGGCAGGTCATGAGCGACAGCGATTAAGCCCCGGCTCGCTGTCCGGCAACCCTCCGTCCGTGGCGGGGTGCCCCGGGTGAAGACCAGGCCGCAGGCAGCAAGGTCTGCGGCAAGCGCGGACCCCTGCACACCCTGGGGTCCTGGTCCTCAAGGGAGCAGTCTCGTGAGCAAGCGAATGCGATAGGGCTTCACAAGCCCCCACTTCAGTACGCCTCCGCGCGGCGATCGCCGTGCAGTCGAGGCAACCCCCGTGCGGCGAGCGGCCGTTGAGCGCCCGCACGGGTCTGCCGAAGCCACTCCGCCTTCCTGCCGGGAGATACCGCCATGTCCGCACGCCCGAACGCCGTTGCCACCGCCGCGTCTTCTGCCTCCTCCGCCTCCTCCGCCGCGTCCGCCGTCTCCGACTCCTCCGCCTGCTCCGAGTCCGCCGACCCCGCCTGCGCGGCGCCGCTGCCGGTGCTCGGCCGCGATGTGACCGTCCCGCTGGTCACCGGCGGCGAGGTCACCTACGCCGCTCTCGACTACGCGGCCAGCGCCCCGGCCCTGCAGCGGGTGTGGGACGACGTCGCCGCGTACGCGCCTTACTACGGCAGCGTCCACCGCGGCGCCGGGTACCTCTCGCAGCTGTCCACCGACCTTTTCGAGAACAGCCGGGTCACGGTCGCCGAGTTCCTCGACTGCCGCCCGGACGACCAGGTCGTCTTCACCCGCTCGACCACGGACTCCCTCAATCTGCTGGCGGCCGTGATCCCCGCGGACTGCGAGGTCTTCGTCTTCGAGACCGAGCACCACGCCTCGCTGCTGCCGTGGGGGTCCCCCCACGCCGCAGGGCGTAGGGGGAATGACGCCCGGGTGACCTATCTGAACGCCCCGCGCACCCCGGCCGAGGCGGTCCGCACGCTGGAGCACGCGCTCGCCGGCCGTGACCCGTACGGCCCCGCGCTGGTCTGCGTGGCCGGCGCGTCGAACGTCACCGGTGAACTGTGGCCCGTGAAGGAGTTGGCGGCCGCGGCGCACGCGCACGGCGCGCGGATCGTCCTGGACGCGGCTCAGCTCGCGCCGCACCACCCGGTCTCCGTGCAGGACCTGGATGTCGACTGGGTCGCCTTCTCCGGGCACAAGCTGTACGCGCCGTTCGGCTCGGGTGTGCTCGCGGGCCGCGCGGACTGGCTGCAGGAGGCCGAGCCGTACCTCGCGGGCGGCGGCGCCTCGCGGAAGGTGGCCCGCCGTACGGACGGCGGCGTGGACGTCGACTGGCACACCACGGCGGCCCGCCATGAGGCCGGCTCGCCGAACGTGATCGGGGTCTACTCCATCGCCTCCGCCTGCAAGGCGCTCACCGAGGCCGGTTTCGACCAGCTGGTGGCGCGGGAGCAGCAGCTCGTGGCGAGGGTGCGCGCGGGCCTCGCGGAGGTCGCGCAGGTGAAGGTCCTCTCGCTCTTCGGCGACGAGGCCCCGCGCGTGGGCGTCATCTCGTTCGTGGTCGAGGGCTGGAACAGTTCGCACTTCGCGGCGGCGCTCTCGGCGGAGTACGGCATCGGCGTCCGGGACGGCCTGTTCTGCGCCCACCCGCTGGTCCGCACACTGCTCGGCACCGACCCGCAGGACCCGGGCGAGTGCGGCGCCCCGGAGGCCGAGCCTGGCGAGCGCTCGCTCAACGCGATCCGGGTCAGCTTCGGGGCGGGTACGCCGGACGAGCACGTGGAGCGCTTCGTACGGGCGGTGAAGGAACTGGTCGCGGACGGCGCGAAGTGGACGTACCACACGGAGGACGGCCGCTGCGTCCCGGCAGTCTGACCCGAGGCCCGGCCCCCGGCCCCCCGTGCGCCTCGGGCTGCGGCCGCACCTTCAGCCCCGTGGGGGTCCCCCGGACGAAGTCTGGGGGAGATTGAGGCGCGGGGTCCGGGGCGGAGCCCCGGTTATGGGAAGGGGCGGGCAGGGGAAAGATCAGCCCGACGCGCGGCCGAGCCGCACTCCCGCACCCCCCGCCGGAGGCGCTACGCGTCGAGGCCGATCGCGAACGCCGCCTCCAGGTCGTGCTGGGAGTACGTACGGAACGCGACATGCGTGTCCGTGCCCTCCACCCCCGGGATCTTGCTGATCCGGCCGGGGATGACGTCCGCCAGGTCTTCGTGCTTGGCCACCCGCACCATGGCGATCAGGTCGTACGTGCCGGTGACCGAGAAGACCTCGCTCACGCTGTCGAGCGCGGCGATCGACTCGGCGATCTCGGGGATGCGGTCCACGCTGGTCTTGATGAGCACGATCGCGGTGATCACGGCTGGCGTTCTCCCTCAATGGCCGCTGCTTGGGCCTTCACTCTAGTACCACGGCGGAAACGTCCCCAGGCGTACAGAAACCCCACCCCGAACCCCACCAGATGCGCCAGATACGCCACCCCAGGACCGCTGCCCGCGCCCTGGGCGGCCAGCCATTGCAGGACGAACCAGAAGATCAGCACGATCCACGCGGGGAAGCGCAGCGGCAGGAAGAAGAGGAACGGGAAGAGACTGGTGACCCGGGCCTTCGGGAAGAGGTAGAGGAACGCGCCGAGCACCCCCGAGATCGCCCCGGACGCCCCCACCAGGGTCTGATCGGATTCGGCGTTGGCCACCGCGTAGGCGAGCAGCGCGAGGTAGCCGCAGCCCACATAGAAGAGGGCGAACTCCAGCTGCCCGACGCGTTCCTCGGCCATCGCCCCGAAGACGTAGAGGAAGAGCATGTTGCCGAGCAGATGCAGCCAACTGCCGTGGACGAAGAGGGCGGTGAGCGGGGTGAGGAGGGCGTCGGGGGAGCTGCTGATCAGTTCTGCGGGGATCACGCCCCACCGCTCGAAGTACCCGCTCTGCGCGGCGAGCAGCGCGTCACCGGTGCCGTACACCGGATTGAGGCCCGAGACCGGACTGATCACGAACACGGCACAGCAGACGGCGATCACGCCGTATGTCACCGCGGGCCCGGTGACCGCGCCCCGGACCGCACCCCGCCAACCGATCATGGACAGAGCATGGCGTAGTGGGACCGAACGGTACAGGGTGCCTCGCCGCGCCCTGGGGTACCTGCGAGGCCGTAGGGTTACGGGCAGTACACCCGCAGTTCGACGGCGCACAGCGGCACCCGCACCCCTGCACGACGAAAGAGGACGGCACGATGACGACGGTTCCCTCGCCGACCGCCACGACCCGCTGGCGCTGCACGCTCTGTGGCAACCTCACGCGCTTCGACGTCACCCGCTCCTCGAAGGTCGTCGAGTACGTCCATCTGGACCTGGCCGGAGAGCCGACGGTCGAGGAGCGCGAGGTGGTCAGTGAGACCATCGAGTCGGTGCGCTGCCGTTGGTGCAATGCGGTGGACCAGATCGAGCTGGTGGACAGGCCGGGCGCCGGCTCCTGAGGGAGCGGCCCGAACGGGTAGTGGGGTGACGGATCGTGGAGCAGCCTGAGAACGGCGCCGAGCCGGCCGGTGCGGCCGGTGACGCGGCCGAGGCGCTCGACCGCCCGCTGCCGGAAGGCGTACGGCGCAGAGTCGTTGCGCTGGTCTCGGACGCGTTCGGCGGCCTGACCGTCGCCGAACTTCCCAACCAGCTGCGGCAGTACGCCCGATTCACCCCGACTCGTCGCGCCAAATTCGCGGGCAACGCGATGGCTGCCGCCCTGGAGAACGACCCCGTTTTCCGCCAGCGCATCGGCGAGCGGCTCAGCCGGGCGCAGCCGGAGCTGTCCGCCGCGCTGGAGTCCGGATCGCCCCCTGCGGCCGCCGATCCGGTCGATGTGGCGGCCGCGGCATATGTCCTTCGGCCCACCGGATGGGTGAAACTTGTCGCCGCCGCGGGCGAGGAGGCCCAGCGCGCCGACGCCGAGCGCGCGGACGAGGCCGGGCGGCGCGAGCTGGAGCGGCTGCGTGAGGAGCTCACCGAGGCGCGCGGGCTGATCAAGAGCGAGACCGAGCGGCTGCGTACGGAGCTTGAGGCGGCACGCAGGGAAGCCGAATCGCTTCGCCGCAGGCTGCGCAGCGTCGAGAACGACATGAAGCGCGCAGCGGCCGCTCTGCGCAGCAGGGACGCCGACATCGAGTCGATCAGGTCGGAGGCCGCCGCCCACGTCTCGGCGGCCGAGAGTGAGAGCCGGCGGCTCAAGGCGCGCCTCGGGGAGGCGGAGGCGGCCGTCGAGGCGGGCCGCCGGGCCGCCCGCGAGGGGCGCTCGATCGAGGACATGCGGCTGCGGCTGCTGCTGGACACCGTGCTCGACGCGGCTCAGGGGCTGCGCCGTGAACTGGCCCTGCCGCCGGCCGCCCTGCACCCGGCCGACACGGTCGACGCGGTCGAGCCGGGCCGGATGTCACCCAAGGACATCGCGGCCCGCGCGCTGTCCGAGACCGACCCCGCGCTGCTCGACCAGCTCCTCGCGCTGCCCCAGGCGCATCTGGTGGTGGACGGCTACAACGTCACCAAGACCGGCTATCCGACGATGCCGCTGGAGAAGCAGCGGCTGCGGCTGCTCGGCGGGCTCTCGGTCCTGGCGGCGCAGACGGGCGCCGAGATCACCTGTGTCTTCGACGGGGCCGAGCTGGCGGCCCCGGTGCTGCTCGCGCCGCCGCGCGGGGTGCGGGTGCTGTTCTCCAAGCCGGGCGTGAGTGCCGACGAGCTGATCCGTCAGCTCGTCCGCGCGGAGCCGCCGGGCCGGCCCGTGGTGGTGGTCTCCACCGACCGGGAGGTCGCCGACGGAGTGGCGAAGGCGGGCGCCAGGCCCGTCACGTCCGCCTTGTTGCTGAAGCGGCTTTCGCGGGTCTAAATAACTCCCGTGGCTAATGCCCGAATTCGCACCCATCTCGGCTGAACGTAGTGTCAAGTGGCCACTACTACGCGTGTGATGTGAGTAAAGAAACGCTCCGTGACGGAGATTTTTCTCGACAGGATTTGAACTGATCACGAGAAGGTCACTAGGGTCGGGCCTCGAACCTTCGCGCGGTTGATCGCCCATCCGGGGTGAACAGCGAAGGTACCGCCGAATCTGTGCAGTTCAGCCTGTTTTGCGGGGGTGCTGAACGCGCGGAGCCGGGGATTCAACCCCCCACAGCCCGGTAGGCGGCTCGAGGAAGAAGGAGCTCGCCTTCGTGGCGTCCCACCGTCGACCCAAGCAGCCGAGCCGCACCCGCGTGACCGTGCTCACCGCGACCGCCGCCGCGGCCGTAGCCCTGACCTCCCAGGCCGCACAGGCCCAGCCGACGCCGAGCAAGAGCGAGGTCAAGGAGAAGGTCGACAAGCTCTACGAAGAGGCGGAGAAGGCCACCGAGAACTACAACGGGGCCAAGGAGCAGCAGGAGAAGCTCGAGAAGGAGGTCGACGCGCTGCAGGACAAGGTCGCCCGCGGTCAGGACGAGCTCAACACCCTGCGCGACGGCCTCGGTTCGGTGGCGAGCGCCCAGTACCGCTCCGGCGGCATCGACCCCGCGGTGCAGCTGTTCCTCTCCTCCGACCCGGACACCTACCTGGAGAAGGCCTCCGCGCTGGACCAGCTGGGCGCCAAGCAGACCGAGGCGCTGGCCGACATCCAGGCCAAGCAGCGGACCCTCGCGCAGCAGCGCAAGGAGGCCCAGGACAAGCTGGGCGACCTCGCCGACACGCGCAAGCAGCTGGGCGCCAAGAAGAAGGAAGTCCAGAGCAAGCTCGCGGCCGCGCAGAAGCTTCTCAACTCGCTGACCGCGGCGGAGCGCGCCGCGCTTTCCGCCGACGAGTCCCGCGCCAACCGCGACAACTCGCGTGCGGACCTCGGCAACTCGGTCCCCGCCTCGCAGCGTGCGGGCGCGGCCTTCGCCGCCGCGCAGAGCAAGATCGGTTCGCCGTACGTCTACGGCGCCTCGGGCCCCAGCTCCTTCGACTGCTCCGGGCTGACCTCCTGGGCGTACTCGCAGGCCGGTGTCTCCATACCGCGCACCTCCCAGTCGCAGGCCAACGCCGGTACGCGTATCTACTCGCAGAGCGGGCTCCAGCAGGGCGACCTGGTCATCTTCTACGGCGACATGCACCACGTCGGCCTCTACGCGGGCAACGGCCAGGTGCTGCACGCCCCGAAGCCCGGCGCCAGCGTGCGCTACGAGTCGATCGGCAACATGCCGTTCCAGTTCGGCGTGCGTATCTGACACGCGCCGCGCCCGCCCAAACGGGCGAATTACGTCAACTCCAACTGACGTCGCGCCCCGCCGGTGACCTGTGGTCTCCGGCGGGGCGTCACTTTGTGTGCCCATAACGGTCTTTGGACGCTGTGTGCTCGCACGGCTACTGTCTGCCGCGCAACATCCCTCGTACATGTCGTACAGCGGAAGGGAGCGCGGCCCGTGGCGTCCCACAGACGGCCCTCACAGCCCGGCCTCACCCACACTGCCCGGGGCACCGTCCTGTCCGCGGCGGCGGCAACCGCCGCCGCGGCTCTCGGCGCCGCCCCGGCGAGCGCCGACCCGCAGGACACGACGGAGACCACCCGCACCCGGGTCGACCGGCTCTACGAGGAGGCCGAGCAGGCCACCGAGCAGTTCAACAAGGCCGGCGAACGGGTGGAGCGGCTGCGCGAGCAGGTGGCGCAGGCGCAGGACAGCGTGGCCCGCGGCCAGGAGCGCATCAACCGGATGCGGGGAGCGCTCGGTTCGGTGGCGGGCGCGCAGTACCGCTCGGGTGGCATGGACCCCGCGCTGGCCCTGCTGCTCTCCGAGGACCCGGACAGCTACCTCGACAGGGCCGAGACCCTGGACCGCATCGGCGCGCTCCAGACGACCGCACTGCACGATCTCCAGCGGGCGCAGCGACGGCTCGGCCAGGAGCGCGCGGAGGCCTCGCGCGACCTTGCCGAGCTGGAGCGCAGCCGGGTGGTTGTCGCCCGCCACAAACGCACCGTCGAGCGCAAACTCACCGAGGCGCAGCGGCTGCTGAACTCCCTGCCGTCCGCGGACCGCGCCGGCTACGGCAGGGCCTCGCGCTCCGGCCGCGACGCGATGCCCGAGCTCTCCGGCCTCGCGCCCGCCTCCGCGCGGGCGGCCGCCGCGGTGATGGCGGCCCGCAGCGCGGTGGGCCGCCCGTATGTGTGGGGCGCCAACGGGCCCTCGGGCTTCGACTGTTCGGGCCTGACCCAGTGGTCGTACGCCCAGGCGGGAGTCGCGCTGCCGCGCACCTCGCAGGCGCAGCGGTACGCGGGCCGGCAGGTCTCGCTGTCCGAGGCCCGGCCCGGCGACCTCGTGGCATACCGCAGTGACGCGAGTCATATCGGGATGTACATGGGCAACGGCCAGGTCGTCCACGCGCCCTATCCCGGGGCGCCGGTGCGCTACGACCCGGTCGGCATGATGCCCGTCTCGTCGGTCACCCGCGTCTGAGGCCCCGTTCCGTTCGGCGCCGCGTTCCGTACGATCGGCACTGTGGCAGGTCAGGGGCGCGCACGGCGCCGGGCGATACGGCACGCGGCGGGTCTCGTACTCGCCGCGGCCCTGCTGGCGTCCGGCTGCGTGGCCCCCGAGGCGTCGGACACCACCGTGCGCGACATCCAGCGCACGCTCGAAGAGCGCGCCGCCGCCGTCGTCGGCCACGACGAGAGCGCCTATCTGGAGGCCGTGGACCCCGCTGCGGGGTCGCTGCTGACGGTGGAGCGCCGGGAGTTCCGCAATCTCGCGGATGTGCCGCTGAGCTCCTGGGAGTACCGGCTGGGGGATGTGAAGCGGCAGGGCACACGGGCGGTCGCGCAGGCCGAACTGCGCTACCGCATAGCCGGTTACGACACGGCTCCGGTGACCGCGTCCCGCACGCTGGAGCTCACCCGACACGACGGCCGCTGGTACGTGACGGCCGACCGCGCGGGCAAGGGCGGCGGCCGCCAGCTCTGGCAGCAGGGCGAGGTCGAGGTGGTGCGCGGCAGGCGGAGCCTGGTCCTCGCCGTCGGCCAGGACAGCAAGCGGCTGCGCGCGGTCGCCGCGACCGCGGACCGGGCCGTACCGGCCGTCTCGGCAGCCTGGCCGTCCCCCTGGGCCGGGCGCGTCGTCGTCATGGTCCCCGCATCGCTGGACGCCATGGGAGAGCTGCTGGGCGCGCCCTCGGCCGGGTACCGGGGGATAGCGGCGGTCACCACGGGCGAGACCGGCGCGGCGGGGGCGGCGCCCGCGGACCGGGTGATCGTCAACCCCGAGGCGTACTCGGTGCTCGGCGACTACGGCCAGGGCGTCGTGCTCGCCCATGAGACCACCCATGTCGCCACCCGCGCGTACACCTCGGCGGCCACCCCGATGTGGCTCTCGGAAGGCTTCGCGGACTGGGTCGCGTACCGCGGCACGGGCAGCACCACCGGCCAGATCGCCCCCGAACTCCAGCGCGCGGTCCGGCGCGGCGACCTGCCCGCCGTGCTGCCCGCCGACGCGGACTTCGCCTTCAGCGGCGACGGGGACAGGCTGGCGCGGGCGTACGAGGGCGGCTGGCTGGCGTGCGAACTGATCGCGGAGCGCTGGGGCGAGCAGAAGCTGACCGACTTCTACCGGGCGGCCGGCCGGGGCAAGCACCGAGCGAGCGCGGTCGAGAAGGCCATGGCGGACGTGCTGGGGACGGCGCCCGCGGACTTCACGGTGCGCTGGCGGGAGTATCTGCGGGAACGCCTGGACGGCTGAGCCGGGCGTCCAGTCATCCAGGTGGGAATCAGGAGGCCATCAGCGCGTTGTCGCGGGTCGACTGAGCGGGCAGCAGCTTGCGGCGGCGCGGCTCGGTGACCGTCTGGCGCCACAGCCGCAGGCATGCCGTCAGCGTCGCCGCGACCAGCAGCCCGTTGCGTACGGCCAGCAGCGCCACGCCCAGCGGGTCGCTCGCCACCACGTGCGCGAACCAGACGGGGAACTCCAGCAGCGTGACACCCGCCGCCGCCAGCACCAGCGAGGCGGGCAGCCCCATCCGGCTGCGCCGGAAGACCAGCGCGGCGGCGGCCAGACCGACCAGCCAGATCAGGTACTGGGGGCTGATCACCCGGCTCGTCGTGGTGAACAGCAGTACGGCGGTGAAGGCCGCGTCGCACGGGGTGCTCGGCGCGAACTTCTTCGCGCGCAGCCGCCACAGCAGCAGCCAGGCGAACGCGATGGCGGTGAGAGCGAGCGCGAGTGTGGTGACCAGCGAGACGTGGGGGCCGACGAACTCCACCGAGCCGTAGTTCAGCAGCACCTGGCCGTCCCAGCCGTGGTGCCGGGCCACATGGAAGGCCAGCGCGCCCAGCGACTCGATCTCCGTGCCGCGCTCGCGCTGGAAGGTGAGGAAGGCCAGCGCGCCCGGCATCGCCGAGACGAACAGCAGCATCAGGGCGGCCGCCGTGCCCGCCGCCGTGGCCCAGGAGCGTCTGGTCGCCCGGCCGCGCGGGGTGCCCGCGAGCACCACCAGCGGCCAGACCTTCAGCAGCGCACCGAAAGCCGCCAGCGCGCCCAGGCTGCGTGGACGGCGCGCTCCGGTGAGGAGGGCGACCACGGCGACGGCCGTGACCATCAGGTCGTAGCGGGCGTACGCGGTGGGGCCGAGCAACGCCACACCGGCCACCCAGACCCAGCTGCCGCGCTGGGACTTGCCCGGCCGCCCGCCCGCGTACAGCAGCAGTGAGAGGACAAGCGTGTCGCAGAGCAGGGCGAGGACGAAGAAGGCGCCGGCATAGCCGAGGAAGGGCAGCAGGGCGGGGGAGAGGATCGCGAGCGCGGCGGCGGGCGGGTACTGCCAGGTGACGTCGTCCATGGGGAAGATGCCGGTCTTCAGGACCTCGTACCAGCCCTGGTAGATCCCCGAGACATCGGTGGTGACATCGGGGCCCGGGAAGGCGACGACCTTGAGGACGCAGAGCATCAGCGCGGTCCTGGTGAGGATCCACACCGTGAGAGGAAGGCGCCTGCCGCCACCGCTCGCGCTGTCGCTCCCGCTTGCGACGCCGGCCATGAGCACCCCATCCCATTCGTACCGATTTATGGGTGCCCATGATGCCGGGCGAGGCGGCTCGGGAGCGGTGAGGCAGGGCCGTTGGGTACTGTCGGCGGCGATGCACAAGACCTTGATCGTGACCAACGACTTCCCGCCCAGGCCCGGTGGCATCCAGGCGTTCCTCCACAACATGGCGCTGCGCCTCGACCCGGAACAGCTCGTCGTCTACGCCTCCACCTGGAAGCGCGGGCACGAGGGCCATGAGGCGACCGCGGCCTTCGACGCCGAGCAGCCCTTCACGGTCGTACGCGACCGTACGACCATGCTGCTCCCGACTCCGCGCGTCACCCGAAGGGCGACCCAGCTGCTGCGCGAGCACGGCTGTCAGTCGGTGTGGTTCGGGGCGGCCGCCCCGCTCGGGCTGATGGCTCCGGCTCTGCGCAAGGCGGGCGCGCGGCGGCTGGTGGCCACCACGCACGGCCACGAGGCGGGCTGGGCGCAGCTGCCCGCGTCCCGGCAGCTGCTGCGCCGCATCGGCGAGGGCACGGACACGATCACTTATCTGGGTGAGTACACCCGCTCACGCATCGCCGCCGCGCTGACGCCCGAGGCGGCCGGACGGATGGTCCAACTCCCGCCCGGCGTCGACGAGAAGACCTTCCACCCAGGCTCGGGCGGCGACGTGGTCCGCGCCCGCCTCGGGCTGAGCGGCCGTCCGGTCGTGGTGTGCGTCTCGCGGCTCGTGCCGCGCAAGGGGCAGGACACCCTGATCCGCGCGATGCCCGCCATCCTGGCGAAGGTGCCGGACGCCGTGCTGCTGATCGTGGGCGGTGGCCCGTACGAGAACGAGCTGAGGGGTCTCGCGGCCGAGACCGGGGTCGAGGGTTCCGTGCGCTTCACCGGCGCCGTCCCCTGGGCGGAGCTGCCTGCGCACTTCGGCGCCGGCGACGTCTTCGCCATGCCCTGCCGCACCCGCAGGGGCGGCCTCGATGTCGAGGGCCTCGGAATCGTGTACCTGGAGGCGTCCGCGACCGGTCTTCCGGTCGTCGCGGGCGACTCGGGCGGCGCCCCCGACGCCGTACTCGACGGAGAGACGGGCTGGGTCGTCCGCGGCGGTTCGGCCGAGGAGTCGGCCGAGCGGATCGTGGCGCTGCTCGAAGATCCCGAGCTGCGGCGGCGGATGGGGGAGCGCGGCCGGGCGTGGGTCGAGGAGAAGTGGCGCTGGGACCTGCTGGCCCAGAAGCTGCGGACGCTTCTGTGAGGCAGGGAACCGGCCAACGGCGCGGGTCCCCGGCCCGATCGGATTCAATCCGTTCGTTGCCGAGGACCCGAGAGACCGAGAGGACCCGAGAGACCGCTCAGGCGCGGTAGATCGCCTCGATCTCGTCGGCGAAGTCCTTCGCCACCACATTGCGCTTCAGCTTCAGCGACGGCGTGATGTGGCCCGCCTCCTCGGTGAACTGGGAGGGGAGAATGCGGAATTTCCGCACCGATTCCGCCTTGGACACGGCCGCGTTGCCGTCGTCCACCGCCCGCTGGACCTCCGCCAGCAGATCGGCGTCCTCGAGCAGCGACGCCGCCGTCGAACCGGCCGGCTTGCCGTGGTCCGAGGCCCAACGCCCCAGGAACTCCTCGTCGATGGTGACCAGCGCGCCCACGAAGGGCCGCCCGTCGCCCACGACCATGCACTCCGCGACCAGTGCGTGCGCGCGGATGCGGTCCTCGATCACGGCGGGAGCGACGTTCTTGCCGCCCGCGGTGACCAGGATCTCCTTCTTGCGGCCCGTGATCGCGAGGTATCCGTCCTCGTCCAGGGTGCCGATGTCGCCGGTGTGGAACCAGCCGTCGGTCAGCGCCTCAGCGGTCGCCGCCTCGTTGTTCCAGTAGCCCTTGAAGACGTGCTCGCCGTGCAGCAGGATCTCGCCGTCGTCCGCGATCCGCACCACCGAGCCGGGCAGCGGCTGCCCCACCGTGCCGATCTTCTGCCGGTCCCACGGGCTGAACGCGGTCGCCGCACACGACTCGGTCAGGCCGTAGCCCTCCAGGACCGTGAAGCCGATGCCGCGGTAGAAGTGGCCGAGGCGTTCGCCCAGCGGCGCCCCGCCGGAGATCGCGTACTCGCCGCGTCCGCCGAGGACCGCACGCAGCTTGCTGTAGACGAGCCGGTCGAAGACCTTGTGCTTGAACTTGAGACCGATCGAGGGGCCCTCGGGAGTGCCCAGCGCACGGCTGTAGGTGATGGCCGTGTCCGCGGCCTTGTCGAAGATCTTGCCCTTGCCGTCCGCGCGGGCCTTGGCTCGCGCCGAGTTGTAGACCTTCTCGAAGACGCGCGGTACGCCGAGGAGCAACGTCGGCCGGAAGGAGGCCAGTTCGTCGGTGAGGTTCTTGATGTCCGACACGCAGCCGAGCTTGATGGGCGCCATCACGGCCGCGAGTTCGACCATGCGGCCGAAGACGTGCGCGGCCGGGAGGAAGAGCAGTACCGAGCTCTCGCCCGTACGGAACAGTGGCCTGAGGCGCTCGACCAGGTTTCCGCACTCGGCGAAGAAGCTGCGGTGGGTGAGCACACAGCCCTTGGGGCGGCCGGTGGTGCCCGAGGTGTAGACGATCGTCGCCGGGTCGTCCGCCTTGGCGCTCGCGCTGCGCTCGTCGACCGTCGCGTCGCCGACCTCGGCGCCCGCGGTGGTCAGTTCCTCGATCGCGCCCTGCTCGATCTGCCAGATGTGCCGCAGGCCGGGCAGCCGGTCGCGTACGGACTCGACGGCGGCGGCGTGCGCGTCGCTCTCGACGACCACCGCGACCGCACCCGAGTCACCGAGGATCCACTGGACCTGCTCGGCCGAGCTGGTCTCGTACACCGGGACGGTGACGGCGCCCGCGCTCCAGATCGCGAAGTCCAGCTGCACCCACTCGTAGCGGGTGCGGGACATCAGGGCGACCCGGTCACCGGGCCGTACGCCGGCGGCGATCAGGCCCTTGGCGGCGGCCCGTACCTCGGCGAGGAACTGGGTGGCGGTGACGTCCGTCCAGACGCCTGCCACCTTTCTGCCCATCACCGCGACATCGGGATGCATTGCGGCATTGCGGCGGATGAGATCCGTCAGATTGCCGTCAGAGGGGACCTCGTACAGGGCCGGAAGGCTGAACTCGCGCAAGACTGCTGCTCCTCATCGGGCTCCGGCGCCACGGCTCTGTGTGATGCACCGGCTGCGGTCCAAGATCGGGCAGGTGCTCATTGGGGGTGAGCACGACTGGACTGCCCGGACGTTACCCACCAGTACTCGGTTCCGGATAGGGGGTTCCGGCCAGATGTTCCCTGCGTCACACGTGTATGGCATCGCTTATGGCATCGCTCCGCGAGCGTAGTCCACACGTGTCATGACTCGGAACAACGGCCGGTCCGCCCCCACTACCCAGCCGTGACAGGGCCGTCCTAGGGTGATCGTCATGCGAGGCATGCGAGTCAATGTGGTCAGTGACGTGCACGGCAACGCCAAGGATCTCGCCCGGGCGGGGGACGGCGCGGATGCCCTCGTCTGCCTCGGTGACCTCGTGCTCTTCCTCGATTACGCCGACCACTCGCGCGGCATCTTCCCCGACCTCTTCGGCGTCGAGAACGCCGATCTGATCGTGGAACTTCGCACCGCCCGCCGCTTCGACGAGGCCCGCGACCTGGGCCGCAGGCTCTGGGGCGAACTGCAGCAGGACCCGAAGAGCGCCATCGAGTCGGCCGTACGCCGCCAGTACGCCGAGTTGTTCGCGGCCTTCCCGACCCCGACGTACGCCACCTACGGCAATGTCGACATTCCCGCCCTCTGGCCGGAGTACGCGCGCCAGGGCACCACCGTCCTCGACGGAGAGCGCGTCGAGATCGGCGGCCGGACCTTCGGCTTCGTGGGCGGCGGACTGCGCACCCCGATGCGCACCCCCTACGAGATCTCCGACGAGGAGTACGCGGCCAAGATCGAGGCGATCGGCGAGGTCGACGTGCTCTGCTCGCACATCCCGCCGGAGGTCCCCGAGCTGACCTACGACACGGTCGCGCGCCGCTTCGAACGCGGCAGCCACGCGCTGCTCGACGCGATCCGCCGCACCCGCCCCCGGTACGCCCTGTTCGGCCATATCCATCAGCCGCTCGTCGACCGGATGCGCATCGGCGCCACGGAATGCGTCAACGTCGGGCATTTCGCCTCCACCGGCCGGCCGTGGGCACTGGAGTGGTGAGACCGGGCCCCGCGCCGGTGACCAGTCCGGTCGCGGTAGCCTGCACACCACACCACCCCCGGTCGTACCGCACTGTGAGGAGCCGCAGCGATGGCGGAACACACCAGCTCGAGCATCACGATCGAGGCGGCGCCGGCCGACGTGATGGGCGTGATCTCCGACTTCGCCCGCTACCCGGAGTGGACGGGTGAGGTGAAGGAGGCCGAGGTGCTCGCCACCGACGCCAAGGGCCGCGCCGAGCAGGTCCGCCTCGTGCTGGACGCCGGAGCGATCAAGGACGACCACACCCTCGCGTACACCTGGAACGGCGACAACGAGGTCAGCTGGACGCTGGTCAAGTCCCAGATGCTGCGCGCCATCGACGGCTCGTACACCCTGGCCGCGGTCGGCGGCGGTGACCGTACCGAGGTCACCTACCAGCTGACCGTCGACGTCAAGATCCCCATGCTCGGCATGATCAAGCGCAAGGCCGAGAAGGTCATCATCGACCGCGCCCTGGCCGGTCTGAAGAAGCGCGTCGAGAGCGGTCCCACCGCCTGATGCGTACGGTCCTCGTCACCGGCCTCGGCGGCGCGGGCCGTACCACCGTCGCCGCCGCCACCGCGCTCTGTGCCGCCCGGAGCGGCAAGCGCACGCTGTTCCTCTCCGCCGAGCCGGGCGACATCCTCGCAGCGCCCGTCACCGGCAGCCTCGTCGAACCGGCCGAGGTCACCGGCGGGCTGTGGACTGCCCGTATCGAGGCCGGCGCCGCATTCCGCGCGGAGTTCACGGCCCTCCAGGAGCGAAGCTCCGGCGCGCTCGACCTGCTGGGCGCGAGGCCACTGGAGGACGAGGAGCTGACCGAGCTCCCCGGCAGCGAGCAGTTCGCGCTGCTTCGCGCACTGACCGTCGCCTCGCGCGGCGACTGGGACGTGCTCGTCGTCGACATGCCGCCGCTGCGCGAGACCATCGCCGCGCTCGCCCTGCCCGAACAACTGCGCCGCTATCTGCGCCGGCTGCTGCCGGTGGAGCGGCAGGCCGCCCGGGCGCTGCGCCCGATGCTCGCCCAGCTGGCGGGCGTACCGATGCCCGCGCAGTGGCTGTACGCGACCGCCGATCGCTGGGACAACGAACTGGCCCGTGTGCAGACGGTGATCGAGGCCCGCGGCACGACCCTGCGCGTGGTCGCGGAGCCCTCACCCGCGGCGGCGGACGTCCTGCGCACGGCCCGCTCCGGGCTCGCGCTGCACGGCCTGGACGTCGACACCCTGGTACCGAACCGGATCCTGCCGAGGCAGTCCCCGGACGTCTGGCTCGCCACACTCTGCGCGCAGCAGGAGAAGCACCTGCGCGAGTGGTACGCCCAGTGGACCCCCGGAATCCCGCTCCGCGAGGTGCGCCACCTCGGCCGGGACCCGCGCGGCCTCGACGACCTCGGCGCTCTCCTCGAGGACGGCGGACTCACCGTCGAGCCGGCCCTGGACCCGGGGCAGCGCAGGGACGACCCCTGGCGGGTCGAGTTCCCGGGCACGGGCGACGACAGCGAGGGCCCGCTCTACGTCTGGCACCTCCCGCTGCCCGGTGCGGTGAAGGAGGACGTCTCGCTGGTGCGCCGGGGGGATGAACTCCTGGTCACCGTGGGACCCTTCCGCAGGATCGTTCCGCTGCACTCCGTGCTGCGCCGCTGCACGGTGTCCGGCGCCGGACTCACGGACGGCGCGCTGCGGGTCCGCTTCACGCCGGACCCCGAGCTGTGGCCCCGCGCCCGCTGAAGGCCCTGCCTCCATTCGGGTAACGTCGAGCGTACGAACCCTCCGTTCCGCCCGTCCTTCCGCAGGAGTACGCCATGAGCGATGCCACCGAGCGTCCCGCCGTCGACGACGACGCCTGGGCCAAGGCCTGCGCCGAGGATCTCGAGGCCGAGAAGGCCCGCCGCCGCACCCAGTACGGCACACCGCCGAGCTCCGCCGCCGAGGAGCTGCGCAAACTCCTCGACGTCGTCGCCGAGAAGGTCTCCACCTTCCAGACGTCGCTGCCCGGCATGGCCGCGCAGAGCGCCGTGCAGCAGCTGGTCAGCCAGGCGAAGTCCGCGGTCGAGCCGGTCATCGAGCGCAACCCGGAGATCTTCGACCACCTCGCGGCGGCGGGCAGCGAACTGCTCGCCGCCTATCGATCCGCAGTCGAGGGCCATGAGCGACGCTGGACCCAGGAGCGGACCCCGGATCCGGACATCTCCGGGGACGCCACGGACCCCCGCGACGAGGGCCCCGGGGCGAGCGAGCACATCGACCTGGACTGAGCCGGGCGGTGCCCGCCCTCGGGTACGGTTGGCCGTAGCGGGGCTCGACCGAAAACTGAGGGACACATGGGACTCACCATCGGCGTCGACATCGGCGGCACCAAGATCGCGGCCGGCGTGGTCGACGAAGAGGGCACCATTCTTGAGACGTACACGGTGCCCACCCCGTCGACCCCCGAGGGCATTGTCGACGCGATCTGCTCCGCCGTGGCCGGGGCCGGCGAGGGGCACGACATCGAGGCCGTGGGCATCGGCGCCGCGGGATACGTCGACGACAAGCGCGCCACCGTGCTGTTCGCGCCGAACATCCAATGGCGCCACGAGCCGCTGAAGGACAAGGTCGAGCAGCGGGTCGGCCTCCCCGTGGTCGTCGAGAACGACGCGAACGCGGCCGCCTGGGGCGAGTACCGCTTCGGCGCCGGCCAGGGCCACGAGGACGTCATCTGCATCACCCTCGGCACCGGGCTCGGCGGCGGCATCATCATCGGCAACAAGCTGCGCCGCGGACGCTTCGGCGTGGCGGCGGAGTTCGGCCACATCCGGGTGGTCCCGGACGGTCTGCTGTGCGGCTGCGGAAGCCAGGGCTGCTGGGAGCAGTACGCCTCCGGGCGCGCCCTCGTGCGGTACGCCAAGCAGCGCGCCAACGCCACCCCCGAGAACGCGACGGTGCTCCTCGGCCTCGGCGACGGCACGGTCGCGGGCATCGACGGCAAGCACATCAGCGCGGCCGCCCGCCAGGGCGACCCGGTTGCGATCGACTCCTTCCGCGAGCTGGCCCGCTGGGCAGGCGCCGGTCTGGCCGATCTCGCCTCGCTCTTCGACCCGTCCGCGTTCATCGTGGGCGGCGGTGTCTCGGACGAGGGCGAGCTGGTCCTCGACCCGATCCGCAACTCCTTCCGCCGCTGGCTGATCGGCGGCCAGTGGCGTCCGCACGCCCAGGTGCTCGCTGCCCAACTGGGCGGCAAGGCGGGCCTGGTGGGCGCGGCGGACCTGGCGCGCCAAGGCTAAGCCCCCCTTTGCGCCTCAGCCGGCGCCGTTCTCGCGGAGCTGGTTGGTCGCCGTCGGGGTTGCTCAATTGATGGTTGCGGTATTCGGCGGGCAGCCGTCAGCCGTTAGCCGTGTTCGCGCAGACGCCCGTCGCGCCCCATGGGGGAGCGGCGGGCGCTGTCGTATCTTGATCGCCATGGCGACGACGAGCCCGCTGCCCAACTCCCGCACCGAGCCGGACGGTTCGGCAGTGATCCGGGTGCTCAGCTACAACATCCGCTCCATGCGTGACGACGAGGACGCACTGGCCCGGGTGATCCGCGCCTGTCGGCCCGACCTGGTCTTCGTGCAGGAGGCCCCGCGCTTCTTCCGCTGGCGCAAACACGCCGCCCGGCTCGCTGCCAAGAGTGAGCTCGTGGTCCTGACTGGCGGGGCGACCGCCACCGGGCCGCTCCTGCTCTGCTCGCTGCGCGCGACGGTGGAGCGTACGCAGGACGTGCTGCTGCCGCTCACCCCCGGACTGCACCGGCGCGGCTTCGCCACCGCGGTCGTACGGATCGGGGACGCCCGGATCGGACTGCTCAGCTGTCATCTGAGCCTGCGCCGCGACGAGCGCTACGCACAGGCCGGGATGCTGCTGGACCGGCTCAACGCGATGGACGTGCCGTACGCGATCGCCGCGGGCGATATCAACGAGCGGCCGACAGGCCGCAGCTTCCGCAGGCTCGCTCAGCCACTTCAGGACTGCTGGGCGGTCGCGCCCTGGGGCGGTGAGTACACCTCGACGCCGGACAACCCGCACCAGCGGATCGACGCGATCTTCGCCACACCGGGCGTCGAGGTGCTGGGATGCGGTGTGCCGCTGGGCCTCCCGGGGATCACCGAGGCCGATCTGCGCGCGGCGACGGACCACCTTCCGGTGCTGGCGGCGCTGCGGGTCCCGGGGACCTGAAAGGCCTGACCGGCTACACCACCGCGCCGCGGCCCGGGTCGTCGTCGTCCTCGTCGTCGCCGTGCGACATCCGGGCCACCAGGGTGGCGAAGCCGCCCAGGAAACCGCCGACGCACAGCGTGGTCAGCCACCACGTCATGTCCCACTGCAGCAGCACCGCGATCAGCATCAGCACCGGACCGCCGACGACCGCCAGCCAGGCGAACCTGGCCGTGACATCGGCCTCCGGCAGCGCCGGCGGCTCCGGCGGTACGAAGTGGCCCTCGTCGCCGTCGTCGAGGTCCTCGTCCTTGGGCTCGGCCACCTGGTAGTCGCGCGGGCCGCCGACGCCCGGCGCGAAGGTGATCGAACTCCCCAGCGCAGGCCGTTCCGAGTTCCTGTCCCCGTCCCCGGCGTCGTCCGCGTCGGGCTCCGGCTCCGGCCCGGCCGGGCGCTCCTTCGGGCCGCGCTTCGGGGTCTCGTTCAGATCGCCCTCCAGCACGGCGAGATCGTCCACCGACTTGAACGGCTTGGCACCCGGCGGGTCGGCCGGCTCCTCGCCGTACCCCGCGACGATGGCCGCCCAGGCGGCCTCCTCGTCGATCGGCTGCGGCTCGCGGTCCGCGTCGTGCTGCTCAGCCACCGGTGGTGCTCCCCTTCTTCCCGACACTCGGAGCGAGGCGGCCGATGAACGCGTAACTCTCGTCGAAAATCCGCTCCGCATCGTGGTCCAACGTCGCCACGTGGTAGCTCTGTTCCAGCAGGATCTCCGTGACGTCGGTCGAGGAGACCCGGCTGAGGATGCGGGCCGAGTCGACGGGCGGGACCACATGGTCCTGCGGGCTGTGCAGCAGCAGCATCGGCTGTGTGACCTGCGGCAGCTCGCCGTCGACCAGCCGGAAGAAGTTCCGCAGGGAGTGCGCGGCGTGCAGCGGCACCCGGTCGTATCCGACCTCCACCGAGCCCTCCTTGGCGATGTCGCTCGTCAGCCCCTTGGTCGTGGGCACCAGGTGCCGCATGACCGGCAGGGCGTGTGCCGACAGGCCGTGGACCTTGTTCGCCGGGTTGACCACGACGATGCCGCTGACCGAGTCGCCGTGCTTCGCGGCCAGACGCAGTGTCAGCGCGCCGCCCATGGAGAGCCCGAAGACGAAGACCTGACTGCACCGCTCCAGCAGCACCCGCAGCTCGCGGTCCACCTCGGCGTACCAGTCCTGCCAGCCGGTGACCTGCATGTCCTGCCAGCGTGTGCCGTGGCCGGGCAGCAGCGGCAGGGACACGGTCAGTCCGCGCTCCGCCAGATACTCGGCCCAGGGGCGCAGTGACTGCGGGGAACCGGTGAATCCGTGACACAGAAGGACGCCGACCTCGCCGCCCTCATGACGGAACGGCTCAGCTCCAGGAAGGACCGGCACCGGGGTCTCCTTTCGGGGTTCGGGGCCCGCGGCGCAACCGCTGATGTTGCAGGCCCCGGTCAGGCACAGCGTCAGTGTCTTGACGGTGTACTTCACCGTACGCGACCGGACTGACACCGACCAGGTGCGTAAGCCCCCCGGCACAGCGATCCCTGGCCCGCCTCGGGTTAAGGTCTGTTCGACAGCACACAGGAGGCACCCGAGTTGATCTACGGCGCAATGAAGTTCTCCATCGGAGGCTCGCTGAAGCTCGCCTTCAGGCCCTGGGTGGAGGGACTGGAGAACATTCCCGCCGACGGACCGGCGATCCTCGCGAGCAACCATCTGTCCTTCTCGGACTCCTTCTTCCTCCCCGCGGTGCTCGACCGCAAGGTCACCTTCATCGCCAAGGCGGAGTACTTCACCTCGCCCGGGGTGAAGGGCAGGCTCACCGCCGCCTTCTTCAAGGGTGTCGGCCAGCTCCCGGTGGACCGCTCGGGCGCCCGCGGCGCGGGCGAGGCGGCGGTCAAGGCCGGCATCGAGGTCATCGAGGGCGGCGGGCTGTTCGGCATCTACCCGGAGGGCACCCGCTCCCCGGACGGCCGCCTCTACCGCGGCAAGCCCGGTGGCCTCGCGCGCGTGGCGCTCGCGACGGGCGCTCCGGTCATCCCGGTCGCGATGATCGACACCGAGAAGATCCAGCCGCCCGGCAAGGTGGTCCCCAAGCTGATGCGCCCGGGGATCCGGATCGGCAAGCCGCTCGACTTCAGCCGCTACCAGGGCATGGAGCACGACCGCTTCATCCTGCGCTCGGTGACCGACGAGGTCATGTACGAGATCATGAAGCTCTCGGGCCAGGAGTACGTCGACATCTACGCGACCGCCGCGAAGCGTCAGATCGCGGAGGCGGAGAAAGCCGAGAAGGCTGCCGCGAAGGCAGCGGAGAAGGCAGCAGAGAAGGCGGAGAAGTCGGACACGGCAGAGACGACGGGCCGGCCGGCCGCGTAGCCGCGCAGTCCGTCCTGGGGTGGGGGAAATGGCCAAGCGCGAGCGTGTCGTGCGGATGTCGGTCGAGCTGCCGCTGTGGCGTGCGCTCGCCGGATACCGCGTACTGACCATGATCTACGCGGATCTCCTGTTCGCCTTCATCCCCGACAAGTTCGAGCGCCCCTGGGTCGCGGTCGCCTTCCTCGCGGTGATGAGCGTATGGACGCTGGTCACGCTGCCCAAGGTGGCCAACGCGACCCGCTGCACCAAGCGGTTCCTGATCGCCGATCTCACCATCGCGCTCACCGGCATACTGCTCACCCCGCTCGCCGACTTCCAGGCACAGCACGTCGACGGGCCCACCCTGCCGACGATTTGGACCGCGGGTTCCGTCCTCGCCTTCGCCATCAAGGGCGGCTGGCGCTGGGCGGGCTTCGCCTCCTCGTTCGTCGCCGTGGCCAACATCATCGAGCGCGGCGAGCCCAGCCGGGACACCTTCCACAACGTCCTGCTGGTCTGGGTCGCCTCCATCGCCATCGGCTACGTCGTCGAGGTCGCCCGCGCCTCCGAGCGCACCCTCGCCCGCGCCCTGGAGATCGAGGCGGCGACCCGCGAGCGGGAGCGGCTGGCCCGGGACATCCATGACAGCGTGCTCCAGGTGCTGGCGATGGTGCAGCGACGCGGTACGGCTCTGGGCGGCGAGGCCGCGGAGCTCGGGCGGATGGCGGGGGAGCAGGAGGTCGCGCTGCGCACTCTGGTCTCCAGCGGTCTGGTGCCCACGATGCGCGCGTCACAGGACGCCTCGCAGGGCGCGGTGGTCCGCACGGTCGACGTGGACGACGAGCCGCCCGGCGGGCCCGAACTCCACGATCTGCGGTCGCTGCTGGCCCACCACGCCGGGTCGAAGGTGACGCTTTCCGAGCCGGGCGCCCCGGTCCTGCTTCCGGCCGCCGCGGCCGCGGAGCTGGCCGCCGCTGTCAGTGCCGCCCTGGACAATGTCACCAGACATGCGGGTCAGGACGCCCAGGCCTGGATCCTGGTCGAGGACTGGCCGGACGAGGTGATCGTGACGGTACGGGACGACGGCCCGGGCATCCCGGAGGGCAGGCTGGCGCAGGCGGAGGGCGAGGGCAGGCTCGGAGTCGCCCTGTCGATCCGCGGGCGGCTGCGGGAGTTGGGCGGTTCGGCGGAGCTGATCTCCGTCCCGGGCCAGGGCACAGAAGTCGAGTTGAAGGTTCCACGGGGGAAGGCAGAGAAATGACGGAGCAGCAGACGATCAGGGTGATGGTCGTCGACGACCACCCGATGTGGCGGGACGCCGTCGCCCGGGATCTCGGTGCGGCCGGGTTCGACGTGGTCGCGACCGCCGGTGACGGCCCACAGGCCGTGCGCCGCGCCCGCGCCGTCACACCCGACGTACTTGTCCTCGACCTCAACCTCCCCGGGATGCCCGGAGTCCAGGTGTGCAAGGAGGTCGTCGGCTCCCACCCGGCCCTGCGGGTCCTCGTGCTCTCCGCTAGCGGTGAGCATGCGGACGTCCTGGAGGCGGTGAAGTCCGGGGCGACGGGCTATCTGCTCAAGTCGGCCAGTACGGAGGAGCTGACGGACGCCGTGCGCCGCACCGCCGTCGGCGATCCGGTCTTCACGCCGGGCCTCGCGGGCCTGGTGCTCGGTGAGTACCGCCGGCTGGCCTCCGAGCCCGCGCCGTCGTCCGGCGGGGACGAGCCGAAGGCCCCGCAGCTGACCGAGCGCGAGACCGAGGTGCTGAGGCTCGTCGCCAAGGGGCTCTCGTACAAGCAGATCGCCGAGCGTCTGGTCATCTCCCACCGCACCGTCCAGAACCACGTCCAGAACACCCTCGGAAAGCTCCAGTTGCACAACCGCGTGGAGCTGGTGCGGTACGCGATCGAACGCGGCCTGGACGACGCGTGACCTTTCCGCCCTTCGGTCGCTACTCGTACGGGTGAAAGACGGGCGTCAACCGCCGCATGACGAAGAGGAATTGACCTTTCGCCCCATCCCTTAGTGACCTGGATCACCATTAGCGTGGCGGTCATACGGCTCACCAGGCGAAGGGAAGTTTCCATGCGCGTCGGAGTACTGACCGGGGGCGGCGACTGCCCCGGGCTCAATGCGGTCATCCGTGGTGTCGTCCGCAAGGGCGTGCAGGAGTACGGATACCAGTTCGTCGGCTACCGCGACGGCTGGCGCGGCCCCCTGGAAGGCGACACGGTTACGCTCGACATCCCGGCCGTACGAGGCATTCTGCCCCGCGGCGGCACCATCCTCGGCTCTTCGCGCACCAATCCCCTCAAGGCGCAGAACGGCATCCGCCGTATCAAGGACAGCCTCGCCAAGAACGAGGTCGACGCGCTGATCGCGATCGGCGGCGAGGACACCCTCGGTGTGGCCGCGCGGCTCTACGACGAGTACGGCATCAACTGCGTCGGCGTGCCCAAGACCATCGACAACGACCTGTCCGCCACGGACTACACCTTCGGCTTCGACACGGCGGTCGGCATCGCCACCGAGGCGATCGACAGGCTCCACACCACCGCCGAATCCCATATGCGCGTCCTGGTGGTGGAGGTGATGGGACGGCACGCGGGCTGGATCGCCCTGCACTCCGGTCTCGCCGGCGGCGCCAATGTCATCCTCATTCCCGAGCAGCGCTTCGACGTCGACCAGGTCTGCGCCTGGGTGACCTCGCGTTTCAAGGCCAGCTACGCACCGATCGTGGTGGTCGCCGAGGGCGCCATGCCCCAGGACGGCGAGGCGGTACTCAAGGACGGCTCGCTCGACTCCTTCGGTCATGTCCGGCTCTCCGGAGTCGGTGAGTGGCTGGCCAAGGAGATCGAGAGGCGAACGGGCAAGGAGGCCCGCACCACGGTCCTCGGCCATGTCCAGCGCGGCGGCACCCCGAGCGCGTTCGACCGCTGGCTGGCGACGCGCTTCGGGCTGCACGCGATTGACGCGGTGCGGGACGGGGACTTCGGGAAGATGGTGGCGCTGCAGGGCACGGACATTGTGCGGGTGCCGATTGCCGAGGCCACGGCGAAGCTGAAGACGGTGGACCCGAAGCTGTACGAGGAGGTGGGGGTGTTCTTCGGCTGACCCGTGCCGCGCCGGACGGGCTGGACATTCAGCCCGTCCGGCGTTTGAGGACATGCGGCCGAAGGTCGCATACGGGGCCCGGGGGCGGAGCCCCCGCACACGGAGGTTGGGGGTCCCCCCCGGACGGAGTCTGGGGGAGGGCAGGGTGGGGAAAAATCAGGCCCGCCCCGCCGCCCCCGTCATCGACGCGACCAGCCCCCGGACCACCTCCGGCCCCCGCAGCGTCAGCACCGACTCCGGGTGGAACTGGATCCCGGCAAAGCCCGCGCCCCGCACCGCATGCACCTCCGCCGACACCGCATCGCGAGCCACCTCGACCCCCCGCGCCCCCAGCTCCACCGCCGCCGCGTCATCGCACCGCGCCGTAAAGCTGTTGTAGAACCCCACCGTCTCCTCACGTCCGAAGAAGTCGATACGCTCCTGCGCCCCCTGGTACGGCGTGTCCTTGCGTACGATCTCCAGGCCCAGCTCCGCGGCCATCAGCTCGTGGCCGAGGCAGACACCGAGCAGCCCGTGGCGGTGATCGCGCATCAGCTCCGCGGCGAGCGCACGCAGGAAGCGCATCTTCGGGTCGGCGGCGTCTCCGGGATCGCCCGGCCCCGGACCCAGCACCACCGGTCCCGGGTGCGCGAGCACCCTCTCGCGCAGGCCCGGCTCGTCGTACCGGCGTACGGTCACCTCAAGGCCCGTGGAGCGCAGCAGATGGGCCAGCATCGCGGTGAAGGTGTCCTCGCCGTCGACGACCAGGGCGTGGCCCGACAGCTGCGCGGACCGCTCCTGCATCCGCAGCCAGAAGGGCGCGAGGTCGGCGCGCCGGGCGTCGAGTGCGGCCCGCACCCTCGGGTCGTCGGCGAGCCCCGGCCGCCCGGCGTCCTCGCGGGGCCGCCCCGGGCGAACTCCCAGCGCGGCCAGCACCCCCGCCGCCTTGGCGTGTGTCTCGGCGACCTCGCCCGCCGGGTCGGAGTGCCGCACCAGCGTGGCCCCGACCGGCACCCGCAGGGACCCGTCGGCTTCGATGTCGGCGGTACGGATCAGGATCGGGGAGTCGAGGGTCTGCGCCCCGCCCGCGTCCTTGCCGATCAGCGCGAGCGCACCGGCGTAGTAGCCGCGCCCGCCCACCTCGTGGCGCTCGATGACGCGGCAGGCGTTCTGCACGGGGGAGCCGGTGACCGTCGCCGCGAACATGGTCTCCCGCAGCACGTCCCGTACATCGAGGGAGCTCTTGCCCCTCAACTCGTACTCCGTGTGCGCGAGATGAGCCATCTCCTTGAGCCGGGGCCCGACGACGACGCCACCCATGTCGCCGACGGTGCACATCATCTTCAGCTCCTCGTCGACGACCATGGAGAGCTCGTCGCGCTCCTTGCGGTCCTCCAGGAAGCGGAGCAGTGCCTCGGGGGTGGGGCCCTCGGGCGGATAGCGGAAGGTGCCGCTGATGGGGTTCATCACGACGGTGCCTCCGCTCATCCGGACATGGACCTCGGGGCTGGCCCCGACGAGGGTGCGCTCGCCGGTGTGCACGACGAAGGTCCAGTACGCACCGCGCTCGCCGTCGAGCAGCCGCCGGAACAGGGCGAGCGCGTCGGCCCGGCCGAAGCCGGGGATGCTGCCGGTGTAGGTGCGGCGGATGACGAAGTTCGCGCCCTCGCCCCGGCCGATCTCGTCCTCGATGACGCGCCGGACGATGCCCGCGTACTCCTCGTCGCCGACGTCGAAGGCCCCGCCCTCGACCCGTACGTCATGGGCGGGAAGCTGCGACAGGGCGTCGGCGAGGGGGAGTTCGTGCGATTCGTCGGCCACGAGCACGGACAGTGGCGTCCCGTCGTCGCGTACGTCGAAGCCGCGCTCCCTGATCTGGCGGAACGGGACCAGGGCGAGCGAGGGACGGTCGGTGGCGGGGATGTCGGCGAGCCGCTCCGCCTCGTGCACCGCGCCGATCAGGACCTCGACGGTGTCGTGGTCGCGGCCGGGAGTGCGCCTGCGCAGCAGGGCGAAGGGAGGGCAGTCGTCGTCGAGCAGTCGGCTGATGGGCATCCGGTGTGTTCCTTCCGGGTGGGAGGAACGGCCGCTGTCCCCGGACCCGGGAAACACTGAAGGCCGCCCCTCGGGCGGCCTTCGCGATCCTGTTGCGCGCGATCAGTCAGTGGGCCGCCGGATCTGCGGTCCACCACCAGTTCTGAGTCGAATGCGCGAACATGCGCCGAACCCTACCCGATGTCGTTTCCCCGACTGTGCGGCCGGACCCGGTCGTCTCATTTACTGAGCAGAGGAATGGACGGCCGACACGACCCCGTAATGTGGTCAGGGTGACCGTGAACGCTAAGACCACCGCTGTCGGTGGCAACACCTGGCGAGACCTGCCCGCGGCGCAGCAGCCCGAGTACCCCGATGCCGAGGCTCTGCGCGATGTCGTCGCGGACCTCGAGTCGTATCCGCCGCTCGTCTTCGCGGGCGAGTGCGACCAGCTGCGCGCCCGGATGGGAGCCGTCGCCAAGGGCGAGGCGTTCCTGCTCCAGGGCGGCGACTGCGCCGAGGCCTTCGACGCCGTGTCCGCCGACCAGATCCGCAACAAGCTCAAGACCCTGCTGCAGATGGGCGCGGTGCTCACCTATGCCGCGTCCGTGCCCGTGGTCAAGGTCGGCCGTATCGCCGGCCAGTACTCCAAGCCGCGCTCCAAGCCGACCGAGACCCGCGACGGCGTGACGCTGCCCACCTACCGGGGCGACTCCGTCAACGGCTTCGACTTCACCGAGGCCGCCCGGATCCCGGACCCCGAGCGCCTCAAGCGGATGTACAACGCATCCGCGGCGACGCTCAACCTGGTGCGCGCCTTCACCACCGGCGGCTACGCCGACCTGCGCCAGGTGCACGCCTGGAACCAGGACTTCGTGAAGTCGTCCCCCTCCGGGCAGCGCTACGAGCAGCTCGCGCGGGAGATCGACAACGCGCTGAACTTCATGAAGGCATGCGGTACCGACCCGGCGGAGTTCCGCACGGTCGAGTTCTACTCCTCCCACGAGGCGCTGCTGCTCGACTACGAGGGCGCGCTGACCCGCACCGACTCGCGGACCGGCCAGCTGTACAACACCTCCGGCCACATGGTCTGGATCGGTGAGCGCACCCGCCAGCTGGACGGCGCGCACATCGAGTTCGCCTCGCGGATCCGCAACCCGATCGGTGTGAAGCTCGGCCCGACGACCACGGTCGACGAGGCGCTGCAGTACATCGAGAAGCTCGACCCCGACCGCGAGCCGGGCCGGCTGACCTTCGTCGTCCGTATGGGCGCCGACAAGGTCCGCGACAAGCTCCCCGAGCTGGTCGAGAAGGTCACGGCCTCCGGTGCCACGGTGGCCTGGGTCACAGATCCCATGCACGGCAATACCTTCGAGGCGGCATCCGGTCACAAGACCCGCCGCTTCGACGACGTGCTCGACGAGGTCAAGGGCTTCTTCGAGGTCCACAAGGCCCTCGGCACGCACCCGGGCGGCATCCATGTCGAGCTCACCGGTGACGATGTCACCGAGTGCGTGGGCGGCGGCGACGAGATCTTCGTCGACGATCTGCACCAGCGCTACGAGACGGCCTGCGACCCGCGACTGAACCGCAGCCAGTCCCTGGATCTGGCCTTCCTGGTCGCGGAGATGTACCGCGACCAGTAGGTGGACCCGTAGTGACGGATCAACGACGGTGGGGCGCGGATCGATGTGATCCGTGCCCCATCGGCATATCCGGCTCTTTTGCGGACGCGTCCCGCCGGGTAAGGTTAGGTTAGCCTCACCGATCATCGGGAAGGCGCCACCCATCGATCCCGCCCGGGAGGTGAACCGCGTGTACGTCTGCTCGTGCTTCGGCATCACGGAGAAGCAGGTGAAGGAACACGCGGATGCCGGTGCCTGCACCCCCCGCCAGATAGCGTCGGTCTCCAAGGCCGGTACCGACTGCGGAACGTGCGTGCGCCGAATTCAGGGGATCCTGGGCCGTGGTGCCTGCCCCCGCCGGGAACTGCTCGAGCAGGGCAGCGGCGCGACCGTACTGGCCGCCGACACCCAGCCGGCCCCTCGGCCCGAGCTCAGCGAAGCCGCGTAGGGCCTGTCCGGCCTAGCTCTCCGGCTGCTCGATCAGCTGCGCGATGTACAGCGCCTCACCGAGCTTCTCCACCAGCTCCAGCTGTGTGTCGAGGTAGTCGATGTGGTGCTCCTCGTCCTCCAGGATCGACTCGAAGATGTTCGCGGACGTGATGTCGCCCTTGGCTCGCATCACCTCGATGCCGCGCTTGAGGCGGTCGATCGCCTCCACCTCGACCTGCCGGTCGGCCTGGAACATCTCGGTCACCGTCTGACCGACGCGCACATGGAAGAGCCGCTGGTAGTTCGGCAGGCCGTCGAGGAAGAGAATGCGGTCGGTCAGTACCTCCGCGTGCTTCATCTCGTCGAACGACTCGGCCCGGGTGTACTTCGCGAGCTTCGTCCAGCCGAAGTTCTCCTGCATCTTCGCGTGCAGGAAATACTGGTTGATCGCGGTCAGCTCGGCAGTCAGCTGCTCATTGAGGAACTCGATGACCTCGGGGTCGCCCTGCATCGCAGAGGCTCCTTCCGCGCGTGTGACTGGGGCAGGTGCGCGCATCCTCGCATCGAGGCAGGGGGCAGTCCAGTAAGTGCATGCTTAGTAGGAGTTGCCCGAATCCGGCCAGACCTGGTCATGACCACCCCTCCATGTCTGTCACCATTGAAGGCATGGGGCAGCCGGAGAGCCGGGAATACCGCGCATCAGAGGAGTCCGAGCTTCCGCCGGGGCAGCGACTGCAGCGTGGCTGGCCGGTCACTCATTACGGGCCCGTACCCAAATTCAAGCCGGACCGCTGGGAGTTCAGGGTTTTCGGCGCCACGGCGGACGGCGACAAGCGCTGCTGGACGCACGAGGAGTTCTCGGCGCTGCCCTTCTCCACGGTCGTCGCCGATCTGCACTGCGTGACGAAGTTCAGCATGCTGGGGGCCGAATGGGGTGGTGTGCCCGCCCGTACGATCGTCGAGCTCGCCCCGCCGGCTGCGAACGTCACCCATGTCATGGTCTGGGCCGAGTACGGATTCAGCGCCAATTTGCGCCTCTCCGACTTCGTCGCTGACCGCACGATCTTCGCGACGCACAAGGACGGTGAGCTGCTCACCGCGGAGCACGGCTTTCCGCTGCGTCTTGTGGTGCCGCATCTGTACGCCTGGAAGGGGCCCAAATGGGTCCGGGGCGTGGAGTACATGACGGCCGACCGCCGTGGCTTCTGGGAGGAGCGCGGCTATCACAATCTCGGCGACCCGTGGCGCGAGCAGCGCTACTCGTACCAGGAAGAGCCCGGTGACGGCCCCGAGCTCTGATCCTTGGCCGTCATTGGTGCTGGGGTCGTCAGTGGTACTGGTGGACCACCGCGTGGCCCTTGCCGCGGCCGATCATCCACCTGTTCACGGGTGTGGTCACCACGAAGGCGATGACGAGCGAGACGGCGAGAGCACCCCAGAACAGCAGGTCAGCGAGCTCCGCGTCCATGGCGTTCGGCCAGAGGGCGATCACGCCGTTGTCGATCAGCTCCATCACGGCGATGGAGAGGGTGTCGGCGGCGAGGGCGACCCGGAAGGCGGTCCTGAAGTCGACTCCGGCCCTGAGGACGCCACGCAGGGTGAGTGAGTAGCCGAAGACGAAGGCCAGGGCGATCGCGAGGATCATCGTCGGCACGTTTCCCCAGCCCAGCGACGTGCCGATGACCATGCCGAGCACCTCGCCGATGGCACAGCCGGTGAGGCAGTGCAGCGTCGCCTGGGCGGCCGTCGACCAGCTGACCGTGCCGTGACTCTCGTGCGTGTGCGCGTGGTGCGCGTGCTCGCTGTGGGTGTCGTGCTGCATGAGAAGCCCCCAACATCAGGTAGCGGTTCCTGCCGACAGCAAGAACCGTATACCCCCCAGGGGTATTCCTGAATCAAGCTCTCTCAGCGGAGTTTCTTCAGCCGCGCCACATCCGCCGCGTGCCCCTCCTTGCCGCCGGGAGTCTCGATGATCAGCGGTACGCCCTCGGTCGCCGGATGCCGCATCAGCTCCCGGAACGGCTCCTCACCTATATGACCTGCGCCGATGTTCTCGTGACGGTCCTTGTGGGCGCCCGCCACATCCTTGGAGTCATTGGCGTGGATCAGCTTGAGCCGCCCCTCGCCGACCGTCCCCACCAGCAGATCCAGCGTCTTCGCCATCCCGTCCGGGCCCGCCAGATCGTGTCCCGCCGCGAAGATGTGGCAGGTGTCCAGACAGACGCCCAGCCTGGGGTGCTCGTCGAGCGCCTCGAAGTACGGGCCGAAGTCCCAGGTGCGCGAGCAGAGCGAGAAGCCCTGGCCCGCCGTCGACTCCAGCAGCAGGAAAGGGTCGTCGTCGTGGGTCAGTTCGTCGAGCAGCGGCAGCATCAGCTCCCGTACCTGCGCCAGCGCCACCTCACGGGCCCGGCCGCCGGTCGCCGAGCCGGTGTGCACGACCACACCCTTCGCGCCGATCTCGCGCCCCCGGCGCAGCGAGTGCCGCAGTGACTCCACGGACTTCTCCGCGGTCGCCTCGGTGTGCGAGCCGAAGTTGATCAGATACGGGGCATGGACGTACGCCGAGATCCCCTCGGCGGCGCACTCCGCGCGGAACCGCTCGTCCTGCGCCGGATTTCCGGCGGGCGTCGCCCAGCCGCGCGGATTGGCGACGAAGACCTGGACGGTCTCCGCCGCCAGCTCACGGGCGTACGCGAGACCGGTGGTGGCGAGGCCGCCGGCCACGGGGACATGGCCGCCGACGGGGTTGCGCATGAGAACTACAGTCCCTTGGTCTTGATGGTGATCGTGCTGCCTTCGGGCGCCTGCTGGTCCGCCGCGACGGACTGGCTCTCCACGGTGTCGCCGAGGAAGGGGAAGCTCTTGTCGACCTTGACCTCGAAGCCCGCCGACTCCAGCTTGCTCGTGGCCTCGTCGACCTTCAGGCCGACGACATCCGGGACGTCGAGCATGCGGGGGCCCTTGGAGACCGTCAGCGTGACGGTGTCGCCGCGGGCCAGCTGGGTGCCCTCGGCCACGGACTGCTCGGCGACGGAGCCCGCCTCCTCGGGGGAGTTGATCTGCTCGGAGGCGATCTTGACCTTGAAGCCCGCACCCGTCAGCCGACTCGTCGCGTCGTCCACCGACTCACCGGTCACATCCGGGACGTCGATCGGCGCGCCCCTGCTGACGACGACGGCGACCGCGGAATCGGGGCTGCGGCGGGTCCCGGAAGCCGGGTCCGTGCTGATCACCGCCCCCTGCTCGATCTCCTCGCTGAACTCCTTGGTGACCACGCCCGGCGCGAGACCGGCCTTCTCCAGTTCGCTCTCGGCCTGGGCGAGCGGCTTGCCCTTGACGTCGGGGACCCGGACGATCTCGGGGCCGCGCGAGACGAAGACGGTCACCGAGCCGTTGCCGCGGATGCGCTCATTCGTCCCGGGGTCGGTCTTGATGACCGTGCCGCGCTGGACCGTTTCGCTGAAGTCGTACCGGACCTTCTTCACATCGAGTCCGGCGCTCTTCAGCTCCTGCCTGGCGTCCTTCTCGGTCTTGCCGATCAGGGCCGGGACGCGGGTGAACTGCCCGGAATTGATGTACCAGACGCCCGCGCCCACGCCGAGCGCGAGCAGCACCGCGACCAGGGCGGCGAGCACGCCGCGCCGGGGGACGGCGCGGCGTCCCGTCGGCCGGGTCGGCTCCGGCGGCTCCGGAGGCGGCATCGTCAGCCGGGCGGTGTGGTTGACCCCGGGCTCCTCGCGGGGGAGCACCCGGGGGATCACGCTGGTTGCGTCCTCCGAGGCGGGCGCGGGCTCTGCGGCAGCGGGCCCGGCATCGTCGGTCGCCAGTGCCTGCGGCGGCACCAGGTCCAGCTGCTCGTCGCTGAGCGGGGCACGGGCCGCGCGCGCCTGTGCCAGCAGCGCGACGGCGTCGTAAGGGCGAACCTCCGGATTGCGGGCGGTGGCGCTCGCAACGAGCTCGTCGAGCTCGACGGCGAGCCCCGGCACCAGGGCGGAGGGCGCCGGCATGTCCTCGTTCATGTGCTGGAACAGGACCTGGGCGGGGGTGTCTCCGGAGTGCGGCTTGGAGCCGGTCAGCATCTCGTAGAGGACGACCCCGCAGGCGTACACGTCGGCCCGGGTGTCGGACGTTCCGTACTCGATCTGCTCGGGAGCGAGATACGAGACCGTGCCCAGCACCGTGCCGGTGGTGTTGGTGACCGAGCCGATCGCGCGTACGAGACCGAAGTCGGCGACCTTGACCCGGCCGTCATCCCCTATCAGCACGTTCTCCGGCTTCATGTCCCGGTGGACGAACCCGGCCCGGTGGGCCGCGCCGAGCGCCGCCAGCACGGGCTCCAGGATGTCGAGCGCCGCCCGCGGCTGGAGCGCCCCGCGCTCGCGCAGTACGTCGCGGAGTGTGCAGCCCGCGACGTACTCCATGGCCAGGTAGACGTACGCACCCTCGGCGCCCTGGTCGAAGACCGCGACCACATTGGGGTGGGCGAGGCGCGCGACGGACTTGGCCTCGCGGATGAAGCGCTCCACGAAGGAGGCGTCGGTGGCGAGGGCCGGGTGCATCACCTTGAGCGCGAGGACCCGATCGAGCCGGGTGTCGACGGCCCGGTAGACCGTGGCCATACCGCCGACTGCGATGCGCGCGTCGACGCGGTAGCGGCCGTCGAGCACCTGCCCGACGAGGGGGTCCTTGAGGGTCGTATCCACGCGGGAGATTCTACGAGTCATGGCTGACGGGGCGGATGCGGTGGGGTGGGACCGGAGCGGTACTGCAGCCGAGCTGTGACGCGGGGCCCTTTCTTCGGGGGCGCTGCCCCCGAACCCCCGCTCCTCAAATGCCGGCGGGGCTGAGTATTCAGCCCGTCCGGCGTTTGAGGACATGCGGCCGAAGGTCGCATACGGGGAGGTTGGGCCCTCCCCCGGACGGAGTCTGGGGGAGGGCGGGTAGGGGAAAACGCCCCGCGCGGCGGTCAGAACGCCGGGCGTTCCGGGTCCAGGACCGCCCGGCCCTCGACCGGCGACGACGCCTCCGCGAAGTGGCGCCGCGGAATCCGCCCCGCCCGCCGCGCCAGCCGCCCCGCCTCCACGGCGTGCCGCATCGCCTCCGCCATCAGCACCGGCTCCTGCGCCCGGGTGACCGCCGATGCCAGCATCACCGCCGCGCAGCCCAGCTCCATCGCGAGCGCGGCGTCGGACGCCGTACCGGCCCCGGCGTCCAGAATCACCGGCACGCGCGCGTGCTCGACGATCAGCTGGAAGTTGTGAGGGTTGCGGATGCCCAGGCCGGAGCCGATCGGCGAGCCCAGCGGCATGATGGCCGCGCAGCCCACGTCCTGAAGCTTCCGGGCGAGTACCGGGTCGTCGTTGGTGTACGGCAGCACGGTGAAGCCGTCGTCGACCAGGGTCTCGGCGGCCTCCAGCAGCTCGATCGGATCCGGCAGCAGTGTGCGCTCGTCCGCGACGACCTCCAGCTTGATCCAGTCCGTGCCGAGCGCCTCACGCGCGAGACGCGCGGTCAGGACGGCCTCGCCCGCGGTGAAGCAGCCCGCCGTATTGGGCAGGACGCGGATGTTCAGCCTCTCCAGGACGGACAGCACGGAGCCCTGGACGGTCGGGTCGAGGCGGCGCATCGCGACGGTGGTGAGTTCTGTGCCGCTCGCCGCGAGGGAGCGTTCGAGTGTGTCGAGGCTGGGCGCCCCGCCCGTACCCATGATCAGCCGGGAGTTGAACGCGGTGTCGCCGATGGTCAGACGGTCGTCGGCCATGCGCTCAGCCTCCCTGCACGGCGGTGAGAACCTCGACGCGATCGCCGTCGCCGAGCAGCGTGCCCGACCACTGGCTGCGCGGGACGACCGCCTCGTTGACGGCTGCGGCGACCCCGGACGGCGCGGCCGTGAGGGCCCCGACCAGGGTGTCCAGGGTGGTTCCGGCGGCGAGCTCGCGGGTCTCCCCGTTGACGGAGACGGAGATGGACACGGAGATGTTCATGCGGGCTGCTCCAGACGCACGGGAGAGAAACGCAGCGGCGTGAAGGCTCGGGCCTCGTCCGGCAGCGCGCCGGTCACCAACAGCTCGGCCAGCACGTCGCCGGTGACGGGGGTCAGGAGCACCCCGTTGCGGTAGTGGCCGGTGGCCAGGTGGAGACCGGGCAGGGCGCTCGGTCCGAGCAGCGGGGCATTGTCGGGGGAGGCGGGCCGCAGCCCCGCGCGGGTCTCGGTGAGCGGCAGCTCGGTGATGCCGGGCACCAGTTCGTGCGCGTCGCGCAGCAGCTCGTAGACCCCGCCGGCGGTGACCGTCCTGTCCCAGCCGAGCTCCTCGCTCGTCGCGCCGATCACCAGCTCGCCGTTCTCGCGCGGCACCAGATAGACATCGCTGCCGCGCACGACGGCTCGTACAGTCCGGGACAGGAAGGGTGCGTACGCGGTCGGCACGGTCAGCCGCAGGACCTGGCCCTTCACCGGCCGCACCGGTGGCAGCACCTCTGCCGGTACGCCGCCCAGCCTGCCGCTGAGGCTGCCGCCCGCCAGGACGACCTGGTCCGCGGTGAGCTCCTCGCCGTCGGTCAGTACGGCTCCGGCCGCCCGGTCCCGTACGACCGAAAGTCGTTCGGCCCAGCCGCGGTGGAAGATCACCCCGGCGCGCTCGCAGGCCGTCACGAGTGCCCCTGCCAGCCGTCGCGGATCGACCTGGTGGTCGCCGTCCACCCGTAGGCCCCCGCGTACGCCGGGCGCGAGCATCGGTTCGAGGCGACGGCATTCGCGCCCGCTCAGCCATTCCGATTCCAGGCCGGACCGGTGCTGCAGGGCATGCAGTTCACGCAGATGCGCCCGGTCGTCGGCGTCGAGTGCGACGGCGAGCGTGCCGCATGCGCGGTAGCCGACCGACTGCCCGCTCGCCTCCTCCAGCTCGGCGACGAAGGCCGGATACCGGCGCGCGGATTCGAGATTGAGGCCGAGCAGTGTCTGCTCGCCGTAGTGGAGTTCGGTGACGGCGGCGAGCATGCCCGCGGCGACCTGTGCGGCCCCGCCGCCCGGCTCGGGATCGGCGAGCGCGACCCGCAGTCCGCGCTGTGCGGCTCGCCAGGCCGTGACCAGGCCGATGATTCCGCCCCCGATGACGAGGACGTCTGAAGTGCGTGTTTCGGAAATACGCGACATGGGCGTCCAGCCCCTCCCTTCGCCGGCATGACCCGGATCAGGTTCGTACGGTCGGAGGCCGCCCAGCCTCCCTCTCAGCCCGGTGCGTCCGGGCTCCCGCGAGTGCCTTACGGTGGCCACCCTAACCCCAGCTCTCAACTCGCAGTAAGGGAGCAGACGCTGTGGCGGTCGCCGGCGGGCGGCGGTGCGGGCGTCGCCGAACACGCTTCCTGACGGACCGTCAGATGCGTAAGGTTGCAGGGTGAGCGAGCAGCAGCAGACAGCAGCACAGGCACCGCGGCGCGTGGTCGTCGTCGGCGCGGGAATGGCCGGGGTCCAGACCGCCGTGGCCCTGCGCGAGCAGGACTTCACCGGGCCCGTCACCCTGATCGGCGCCGAGCCCCACCAGCCGTACGACAGGCCGCCCCTCTCCAAGGCGATCCTGCTCGGCAAGGCCGAGGGCTCGGCCTTCGATGTCGACTTCGAGGCACTCGGCATCGAGCTGCGGCTGGGCTGCGAGGTGCAGGGCGTGCGCCCGGGCGATCATGAACTGGACACCGAGGCGGGAGCCGTCCCGTACGACGTCCTGGTCATCGCCAGCGGCGCCGAGCCGATCACGCTGCCGGGCGCCGAGGGCGTTGCCGGGGTCCATCTGCTCCGCACCCTCGACGATGCCGCACGGCTGCGCCCCGTCCTGGCCGAGCAGAACGACATAGTGGTCGTCGGCGCGGGCTGGATCGGCGCGGAATTCGCCACGGCCGCCCGCGAGGCCGGCTGCACGGTCACCGTCGTCGAGGCGGCCGACCGGCCCCTCGCGGGCGCCCTGCCCGCAGAGGTCGCCGCCCCGATGACCGACTGGTACGCGCAGTACGGCGTCGAACTCATCACCCACGCGCGCGTGGCCGGCATCGAGCCCGGAACGGTGATCCTCGCTGACGGCCGTGAGCTCCCGGCCGGAGCCGTGGTCGTCGGCATCGGCGCACGCCCCGCCACCGGCTGGCTCGCGGGCTCCGGCATCGCGCTCGGCACGGACGGCGCAATCACCGCGGACGAGCATCTGCGCACCTCGCTGCCCGATGTGTACGCGGTCGGCGACTGCGCCTCCTTCCCGTCCGGCCGCTACGGCGAACGGCTGCTCGTGCACCACTGGGACAACGCCCTGCAGGGGCCGCGCACGGTGGCCGCCAACGTCATCGCGAGCGCACGCCGGGAGCCGGAGCAGATCTACGACCCGGTGCCGTACTTCTGGTCCGAGCAGTTCGGCCGCTTCGTGCAGTACGCGGGCCACCACGCCACCGCCGACACGATGGTGTGGCGCGGCGATCCGGCGGGCGCCGCCTGGACGGTGCTCTGGCTGCGCGAGGGCGCTCTGGTCGCCCTCCTCGCCGTCGGCAGGGCCCGCGATCTGGCGCAGGGACGCAAGCTCATCCTGGCCGGCGCACGGCTGGACCCGGACCTCGCGACCGACCCGTCCGTCCCTCTGAAGACGGCGGCACAAACGTAGTCCGGGCAGGGCCCGGCTACCGACTGTCAGTCCGGGATGGCACGCTTGTCCTGTGACCGAGATTGACGCAAAGATCGATGCTCTCGTCCCCGCCTGGCTCCACCTTCCCGACATCGCGGAAATGCTCGATGTCGAGGTGACACGCGTACGGCAGCTGGTCAAGGAAGGCCAGCTGATCGCCGTGCGCCGTGGTGAGAACCGGGCGCTTCAGGTGCCTGCCGCCTTCATCGACGGCAACAAGGTGGTCAAGGGTCTCGCCGGGACCCTGACCCTCCTGAGGGACGACGGCTTCACCGACGAAGAGATGCTGGAGTGGCTCTTCACTCCCGACCCGAGCCTGCCGGGCACGCCCGCGCAGGCGCTCAGCGAGAATCGCGGCACGGAGGTGAAGCGCCGGGCCCAGGCGCTTGCCGTCTGACCTGCCTTCCGGCGCCCTGAGCGTCCGGTTCGGGGCGCCCCGGACGCCGGAAGGACCAACACCACGCGGTGTGCGGGCAAAGGCCGGGCGGCCCCCGCCCGCACACCGCCGACCCAACGGGGGGAACACCCATGTCCACGGCCCGTGAGCTGCTGTCCGACGCCCGGCTCTATCTGTGCACGGACGCCCGGAAGAGGCAGGGCGACCTCGCCGAATTTCTCGACGCCGTGCTCTCCTCCGGGGTCGACATCGTGCAGCTGCGCGACAAGGGCATGGAGGCGGCCGAGGAGCTCGAACACCTCCAGGTCTTCGCCGACGCCTGCCGCAGGCACGGCAAGCTGCTCGCCGTGAACGACCGCGCGGACGTCGCCCACGCCATCGGCTCCGACGTGCTGCATCTCGGACAGGGCGACATCCCGGTCCCGGCCGCCCGCGCGATCCTCGGCGAGGACGTCCTGATGGGACGCTCCACACACGCGGAGTCCGAGGTGGACGCGGCCGCCGTCGAGCCCGGCGTGGACTACTTCTGCACCGGACCCTGCTGGCCCACCCCCACCAAGCCCGGGCGGTACGCCCCCGGACTCGGTCTCGTGCGCTATGCGGCGGGGCTGGGAACCGACCGGCCCTGGTTCGCGATCGGCGGCATCGACGCGGGCAATCTGGACGAGGTGCTGGAGGCGGGCGCCCGCAGGATCGTCGTCGTACGCGCGATCACCGAGGCCGACGATCCGGCAGCGGCCGCCGCGGATCTCACCAAGCGGATACGGGCCTACGGCCAGTAGGCCGTTCAATGAATTTCGGTGTCCGATGGGTGGACTCGGGTTGGGTGACCCCCAGGCCCTGGATAACCTGCGAGTATGGCCTTCGGTACAGCTTCGACCAGGACGGATCGCGCACGGACTGTGCGCGACCTGCTCGCGACCGGTAAAGCGTCCTACTCTTTCGAGTTCTGGGCACCCAAGACCGAGAAGGGCGAGCGGAACCTCTGGAACGCGCTGCGCAGGGTCGAGGCAGTCGCCCCGAACTTCGTATCCGTGACCTACGGCGCCGGCGGATCCACGCGCGCGGGCACCGTCAAGGCCACCGAGCAGATCGCCGCCGACACCACGCTGACCCCGGTCGCGCACCTCACGGCGGTCAACCACTCCATCGCCGAGCTGCGCAACATGATCGGCCAGTACGCCGACGCGGGGATCCGCAACATCCTCGCCGTCCGGGGCGACCCGCCCGGCGACCCGATGGGCGAGTGGGTCAAGCACCCCGAGGGTGTCCAGTACGCCGCCGAGCTCGTCCGGCTGATCAAGGAGTCCGGCGACTTCTGCGTCGGCGTCGCGGCCTTCCCCGAGATGCATCCGCGCTCGCAGGACTGGGACACCGACATCCGCCACTTCGTCGACAAGTGCCGCGCCGGGGCCGACTACGCGATCACGCAGATGTTCTTCCAGCCCGAGGACTATCTGCGGCTGCGCGACCGGGTCGAGGCCGCGGACTGCCGCACGCCGATCATTCCGGAGATCATGCCGGTCACCAGCGTCAGGCAGCTGGAGCGGTTTGCGCAGCTCAGCAACGCCACGTTCCCGGCGGACCTGAAAGAGAGGATCCTCACCGTCAAGGACGATCCGGCCGCTGTACGCTCCATTGGGATCGAGTACGCAACGGAGTTCTGTGCACGGCTGCTCTCCGAGGGAGTCCCCGGACTGCACTTCATTACGCTCAACAACTCCACGGCGACGCTCGAAATCTACGAGAATCTCGGACTGCACGAGCAGTCGTGATCGGTCGTACCCGACCCGACCCGGGGCGGCGGCCGAAGGAGAGGGGCGGGCATGGGCTGGACGGTCCTCTATATCGCGTTCGGTGTCGTCGCGCTGTGGCTGCTCGGCGAGGTGCTGCTGCAGTACAAGGCGCGGCTGCGCTGGCGGCTGCTCGCCTTCGCCGGATTCCTCGCTGTGGTCTTCGGTGTACTGCTGCCCTCCGTCGTGGTGATCGCGGTCGGCGCCATAGCCTTCGCGGTCGGCCAGACATATGTCACCCTCTCCTTCCGCCGCGGCTTCTCCACCGGCTGGGCGCTCGGCGGCAGCCCGGGGGAGAGCCGCCGCCGCAAGGCCGGTCCCAGATCGGACGCGCCGCCGCGTGAGCCCACGCTGGAGGTCTCCGACCTCGCGTACGAGGCCGCTGACCCCGATCCGGAGCCGGTCTACGAGCCGCAGCCGCTGCCGGACGACACCGGGCAGTACGGCGTGTACAACGAAGCGGCCTACGCGGCGCAGCAGCAACAACAGCAGGAGCAGCAGAACCAGAGCTACGCCCAGTACGGCGGCATGTACGACAGCTACTACTCCGGCTACGACCAGCAGCAGCAGCCGACAGGCCAGGAGGCCCACGCCGGGCAGTACGACTACGGGACCGGGCAGCAGCAGTACGCCGCGTACTCCGACCCGTATGCCGGCGGCCAGCAGTACAACGCGTACGAGAGCTACGACAGTTACGGCGGCCAGCAGCACTACGCCGACCCCTACGCGCAGCCTCAGCACAGCGAGACGCCGCCCGGTGGGGTGTGGGTCCCGCAGCAGCGCGACGGCGAGCAGGTGCCGCCGATGCCGCAGGAGCAGCCCTCGCCGTACGGCTACGACACCGGGACCGGGTACGACGAGCAGCAGTACCGCTACTGACGACCCGTCAGTCCGAGTAGGTCGTCACTGAGAGCCGCGGAAGCCCGCGCCCTCCACGATCAGACCGGCGACCAGCGCCCCCGACATTCCCGCGTGCGCGAGTCCGCCGCCGGGGTGCGCATGGCCGCCCACCAGATACAGGCCGGGCAGCCGGGTGCTGTTCGCCGGGTGCAGATACCGCCCACCGGCGCCCGCCAGCGCGGGCGCGGGCAGCGCTCCCGTCTCGGCGGGCGTGAGGATCTGGTGCCACAGCACGCGGTCCCGTATCTCCGGCACGGCCGCGTCCGCGGCCTCGATCAGCGCGTCGGCGTACCGCTCGCGCAGCGCCGTGTCCGTCCACGCGACCGCGCCGCCGTGTCCGGTGACCGTGGCCGTGAGGGTGACCGCCTCGTGCTCGTCGTCCGGAGTGGTCCGTGGATCGCCGGGCCGCAGCACGGTGACGGTGGGCCGCATCTCGGTCCGCCCGCCGAAAACCGCCGCCGCTTCCGCCCCGGCGTCGGGGGAGTGCACCACCGTGCGGTGGACGGTGGATGCGGGGCGCGCCCCGCGCAGGGCGAGCAGCACCGTGAAGCGGCCCGGCAACGGCCCGTCCCCAGTTCCCTTTTGGTGCCGTATGTCCTTGTCCCGCCACAGCTCAGGACCGACCAGCCCCGCCGCCTCGATGCCGGCCACCACATGATCGGCCTCGGCGACCGCGCCACCGGCAAGCTCGACGCCGACCGCCCGGCCGTCCTTCTCCAGGACCCGCGTCACCTCGGACCCGAAGGCGAACTCCACCTTCCGGGCCGCGCACCGCTCGTACACGGCTCGGGCCAGCTCACGCATCCCGCCCTCGACGTACCAGCTGCCGAAGGTCTGCTCCATGTACGGCAGCAGGGCGGCGCTCGCCGGGGCATGGCGAGGATCCAGGCCGTACGTCAGCGCGCAGGCGTCGAGCAGGGCCGTCAGCCGCGGGTCGGCCAGCTCCCAGGCGCCGATCTCCGCGACCGTGGACGCCTGCCGGGCGCGCAGCAGCTTGCGCTGCCGCAGCGCCGGATAGGGGTCGCGACCCAGCACCTGCCAGTCGGCGCGCAGAGGCTCCTCCAAGAGCGGCCGCCTCGTGCGCTCCCAGGCGTCCCGCGCCCGCCCCAGGAACTCGCCCCATCGCTCGCCCACGCCCGAGCCCAGCGCCTCGTCCAGCGCTGAGACGACTCCGGCCCGTGAGGCGTTCGGCAGGGTCACCGCCGTGCCGTCCGCGAAGATGTGCCGGCTCGACGGGTCCACCTGGACCAGCCCCACGCACTGCTCAAGCGGCTCCTTGCCGGTCTTGACGAACAAGTCCCGCCAGACGGCGGGCAGATGGAGCAGACCCGGACCGGTGTCGAAGACGAAGCCCTCGCGCTCGTACCGGCCCACCGCGCCGCCGTACGTCTCCGAGCGCTCGTACACCGTCACCCGGTGGCCTGCCACGGCCAGCCGGGCGGCAGCCGCCATGGCGCCCATCCCGGCGCCGATCACCGCAATCCGTCCCATGTCGGCGACCCTATCGGCCGCCACTGACAGCCGGTCCGGGCGGCCCGGTCACCACGGCGGTCTGTCGACCCCTGCCGCCGCCGGCCGTCTCTCCTCGCGCCGCAGCGCACGGCGCCGCCAGAACCGGCGGATCCGCGAGGCCAGGAAGACCACGGTCACCAGGCCGAGCGCGAGCAGTGCCCCGGCGACCACAGCCGCCGCCACCGGATGGAATATCGCGAAGGTGATGATCCCGGCGACGCCCAGATCCTCCGCCGTGCTCACCGCGATATTGCTGAACGGCTCGGGCGAGGTGTTGATCGCCATCCGGCTGCCGGCCTTGACCAGATGGCTCATCAGCGCGGTCGAGCCGCCGACCGCGCCCGCGGCGAGCTCCGGCAGCGAGCCGCTCTCCCCGGCCAGCAACGCGGCCACGACCGCTCCCGCGACCGGCCGGACCACGGTGTGCACGGAGTCCCATATCGAGTCGACGTACGGGATCTTGTCCGCCACCGCCTCGCAGACAAAGAGCACCCCGGCGACGATCAGGACATCCGGGCGCTGAAGCGATGCGGGCACCTCGTCGGTGAGCCCGGTCGCGCCGAAGAAGCCCAACAGGAGGACCACCGCATAGGCGTTGATCCCGCTGGCCCAGCCGCTGGTGAAGACGAGAGGGAGTACGGACACGGACGCGATCGTAACCAGTTGCCGGGCGCCGCGGGTGGGGATGAGTGCGCAGGGCTGAGTATCCGTACCTAGTAGGTGAGATGAGTACGCGCGCGGATGGGGTCTCACCTGCGCAGAGGGAAGAGTGGGGACCACGGAGGGGGCGCGGCGCCGGCACCGCCGACGCGGGGCGGCGGAACGGCGCGGCTCCCCTGACGGATCGGGGGAGTACGGGGGAGAACGGGGACGTGGGGGGAACACCGCCGGTCCGGCGGGGCTCGGGGGGATCGAGCCTCGCCGGACCGGCGCTTTTGTGTCTTCTGCTGGTGCCGGCGTCCGGCTTCAGCGACCGCTGACGCGGCCGTGCAGCAGCCGCGACAGTGCGGAGTGCACATCGTCTATCGACCGCTCGGGCTGGAACGCCTGCCAGTCGAGCGCGGCCACCAGCACCATCCCGACCAGCGCGGCCGCCGTCAGCGGAATGTCGATCTCTTCGCTCAACTCGCCGTTCTCGACGGCCTCCCGCAGCACCGTCTCGACGACGGCGACCGCCTGCTGGCGTACGACGAGAAGCGTGGACTGCCAGGCGCGGTTGGTGCGCCACAGTTCGGCGACGTACAGCTGGGTGAAGGCCGGATAGCGGTCGATGAAGACCAGACCGGCCCTGATCATCGCGTCCAGCGCCTCGACCTTGGTGCCGCCGCGTTCCGCCGTCTCGTCGGCGGCGGACTGGAGCGAGGCGGTGAGCAGGCCGACGCCGTACCGCAGCAGCTCCTCGAAGAGCTCTGTCTTGCTTTTGAAGTTGTAGTAGACCGTGCCCTTGGCGACCCCGGCGCGTTCGGCGATCTCGTCCACCGTGGTGGCGGAGAAGCCCTGCTCGGCGATGAGCGTCACCGCGGCCTCGTAGAGTTTCGCCCGGGTCGCCCGGCGTCTTGTGCTGGTGCTGTCCTTGGCGTCCATGGCGTCGTCCATGGAATCGATTCTCACAGGTCCGCCCGCCCTCACAGGCTCAGCTCGGGGTGCAGCCGGTCGAGCGTCCACACCTGCTTGCGCCGGGCGGAGACCGCGGTCAGCGCGAGCGCGCCCGCGGTGAAGGCGATCAGCACCGCGCAGGCCTGCCAGACCGGGCCGAGGCCGCCGCCGGTGATGAGCCTGCGCAGCGCATCGACGACGTAACTCATCGGGAGGAAGGGGTGGATGGCGTTGAAGAAGCCCGGGCTGGTCTGGACGGGGTAGGTGCCGCCCGCCGAGGTCAGCTGGAGCATCAGCACCGCCAGGACGAGGATGCGGCCCGCGGCCCCGAAGCGTGCGTTCAGCCACTGGATGATCGCGGCGAAGCAGCAGGTGACGAGGGCGAGGAAGCCGATGGTCCCGGCCGCGTACGCCATCTTCAGGCCAAGCCCCCAGTGCAGTACGGACATCAGTGCCGCCACCTGCGCCAGACCGATCGCGGCGACGGGCAGCCAGCCGGCCACCGCGATCCGCCAGGCGGAGGCGCCCGCGGCGAGGGCCCGCCGGTTCAGCGGCTGGATGATCATGTACGCGACCATCGCGCCCACCCAGAGGGAGAGCGGGATGAAGTACGGGGCGAAGCCGGTGCCGTAGTTGGGCGCCTTGTGCAGCGACTGGTTGGCGAGCTTCACCGGGTCGGCCATCACCTCGGTGCGGCGGTCGCGGTCGTTCTTGCCGTAGTCGGGGATCTTGCCGACGCCTTCGTTGAGTCCGCCGGCCAGCTCGGTCGAACCGTCGGCGAGCTTGAACATGCCGCCGTCGAGCTTGCCCGCGCCCGTCTTGAGCCTGCCGACACCGGTGTCGAGATCGGTGGAGCCGGTCTTGGCGCTGCTCAGTCCGGTGTGCAGCTTGTCCGCGCCCTGAGCGACCTTCTTCGCGCCCGAGTTGAGGGCGTTGATCTTGCCGACGGCCGACTTCAGGTCCTCGTCGAGCCGCGGTGAGCGCTTGGCGAGATCGTTCGCCTTCTTCTGCAGATCGGCGAGTTGGCCGTCGAGCTTCTTCAGATCGCCGTTGTTGTCCTTCACCAGCGCGTTGACGTCGTCGGCGATCTTGGCGACATCCGCCGCGGTGACCTTTGCCCGCTTGAGTGCGGGGCAGACGGTGGGGTCGGGGAGCAGTGCGTCCTCGCAGTGCGCCTTGTAGATGGCGCTCAGCTCGTCGGCCGACTTGTGGGCCAGGGCCGCGGAGCCGGGGGCCGTCTTCACGAGGATGTCGAGGTTGTGGCGTATCGCCTGGGAGGAGTCGGCGACCAGGCGGGCCGCGTTCCCGATGGCCTTGCCGTTGTCCTTGAGGTACGGGCGCACGTCGGCGGCCACCCCGTTGACCTTGTCGGCGAGCGCCTGGGTGCCGTCGGAGACCTGCTGGGAGCCGGTCTCGAGATCGCTCGCGCCCTTGTTGAGCTTGGCCAGGCCGCCGGCCAGCCTGCCGCTGCCGTTCTTGGCGTCCTTCAGCCCGTCCGCGAGATCCTTGGAGCCCTTCTTCGCCTTGCCGATCCCGCCCTTGAGCTGGTCGGCGCCCTTCGCCGCCTTCTGGGTGGCGTCGTGGATGCCGGAGAAGGAGATGAAGATCCGGTCGAGGAAGGTGCGGGAGGCGTTGACGGAGGCGGCGGTGCGGACCTCGGAGAAGACCGTCCGTGAGATCTGCCCGACGATGTAGTTGTTGGCGTCGTTCGTACGGACCTGAAGGGCGCCGGTCTCGGGGGAGTCGCCGGAGCTGGAGGCGATGCGCGCGCTGAAGTCCTCGGGCATGGTCAGCGAGAGGTAGTACGCGCCGTCCTCGACGCCCTTGCGGGCCTCGGCCTCGCTCACCTCGTGCCACTCGAAGACCTTGCTCTTGCGCAGGCCCTTGGTGATCTCGTCGCCCGCGGCGATCTTCTTGCCGGAGGCGGTGGCACCCTTGTCGTCGTTGACGAGCGCGACGGGGATCTTGTCGAGCTGTCCGTACGGATCCCAGAAGGACCACAGGTAAAGCGCGCCGTACAGCAACGGCAGCAGCAGGACCGCGACGAGCGCGGCGCGCGGCAGCTTCCCCCTGCCGAACCGCTTCAGCTCAAGCGCGGCCAGTTTCGGCGAGCGCATCGGCCGCCCCCTCCTCGTTCGTGCGGATGATGGTCGTGTCCTTGGGCGCCTGGCTGCACACCGCGAGCACCGTCGTGCCCGAGCCGGCGACGGAGCGCAGCAGCTTCCACGCCTCGGCCCGGTCGGTGTCGGAGAGCTTGAGATCGGTGTCGTCCACGGCGAGCAGCCGCGGCCGGCCGATCAGCGCGAGGGCGACGGACAGGCGCAGCGCCTCCAGCCGCTCCAGATCGCGTACGGCGGTGCGCTCCTCCTTGGGGAGCGTTGCCAGGTCGAGCCCGGCCGCCTCCAGCGCCTCGTCCACACGGCTGCGGGCCGCGGCCAGACGCTCGGCCCGCGGCCGCAGCAGGGCGCGCAGCGAGACGTCGAAACGGCGCTGCAGCAGGGCCCGTTCGCGCAGATGCTCGGCGACGGTCAGCGCCGGGTCGAGCTCACTGACGCCCGGCACGTGTCCGAGCGCGCTGATGCGGCGTACGGCAGCCATCTTGCGCGGCAGCGCCAGGCCGCCGACCTGGGCATGGCCCTCGGCGGGGCGCATCCGTCCGGTGAGCGCGAGCAGCAGGCAGGTGCGGCCCGAGCCGGACGGGCCCTCGATCGCGATCAGCGAGCCGGGTTCCGCGTCGATGTTCACCGAGCGGAACGCCCAGCCGCGCGGGCCCTTGAGCCCGAAGTCCTCGGCGGTGACGGCCGCCCCGTGCGGGCTGTCCACGTACCCTCCCCCATTTTTGAACTGACTGGTCAGTCCAAAAACTACCGCCGTTCCGCGGCCGAAGCAAAACCGGCCGGTCAGCGACCGGTCTGCGGCCCGTCACGGGGATCCATATGAGCCACCATCTCGGTGAGCTGTACGCAGAGCCGCTTGATCTCCTCATGGGTCTTGTTACGCTCGGTGATGACCGCGGCGAGCAGCAGGGCGGTCAGTGCCGTGGCGCCGTTGAAGGCCTGCAGCGTGACCATGTTCTCGAGCAGGTCGTGCTGGGCGAACGGGCCGGACTCGCGGGCCGCGGCGAGGATCGCAAGCGTCATTACCATCAGCGCGCACGGCGCCGCACCGGTCAGCTGGAAGCGGAACGCCGCCCAGATCAGGAACGGGAAGACGAGAAAGAGCAGGGCCGAACTGTTCGTATCCGTCGCCAGAATCGTCACGAAGAGCGTGCCAAGCAGCAGTGCCGCCGCCTCGATCCAGCGGCCGGTCCCGGCGTCGCTCGGCCACCGGGCCCGGCGCAGGGCGAGCAGGAACGGAGTGACGGCGAGCACCCCCATCGCGTCACCGGTCCACCACACCGACCACGTCGGCCAGAAGTCGCCCGCATCCAGCGCCCCGGAGAGCACCAGCACCCCGCTGCCCACGGTCGAGCTGATCAGCATCCCGGCCAGTGCGCCCAGGAAGATCAGCGCCAGCCCGTCCCGCAGCCGGTCCAGCTCGACGCGGAAGTCCGCCCGCCGCAGCATCGCGTAGGCGCCGAGCGGGGCCAGCGTGTTGCCGGCGACGATGCCCAGCACGGCGAGCGGGGTGGGGCCGATGGACACATTGACCAGGAAGGCGCCGAGCGCGATGCCCGGCCAGATCCGTGGACCCAGGAGGAGCAGACCGGCGAGGGCCACGCCGGTCGGCGGCCACAGTGGCGTGACCTGACCGCGTACCAGCTGCTGCAGAAGCCCGAGCCGGGCGGACCCGTAATAGACGGCGGCGACAGCGAGGATCCGCAGCGCAGGAGGTCCATAGCGGCCGATCTCCGCAGTGCGCACCACAGCAGTCTGCGCTCCCGCCGGGGCCGCGGCGAGTCAGACGGCGCAGACCGGTCACCCGGGCCCCGGCGGGCCGTCGTAGCGGACGACGAGCACCGCGGCGTCGTCGCTGTGACCCGTCTGGTCGGCCACCTTGATGATGGTGGCGGCCAGCACGTCGGGGTCGGCGTCGAAGCCCACCTGGACCAGCCGGGCCACCTCGGCCAGTCCGGACTCCATCGGATAGGTCGGTCCTTCGACGACCCCGTCGGTGAGCAGGACGAGGACTCCTGGCTCCGTCAGCCGTCGGTGGGTCACCGGATAGAGCTCGCCCGACAGGACACCCAGGGGCGCGCCTCCCCGGTCGAGGGCGATGCCCGAGCGGCCGCTCGCTGTGGCCCAGATCATCGGGACGTGGCCCGCCCTGGACACCGTGAGGTCGCGGCCTACCGGGTCGAAACGAAGGAAGCAGCAGGTCGCGAACAAGCCGCAGCCCATGGAGATCAGCAGGTTGTTGGCTCGGCCGAGCACCTCGCGCGGATCGCTCGTCGTCTCGGCGATGGCACGCAGGCTGGTGCGGACCTGCCCCATGAACGCGATGGCTTCCACGTCGTGGCCCTGCACATCGCCGATCGCCAGGCCGAGCGACCCGTCCATCATCACGAAGGCGTCGTACCAGTCGCCGCCCACGTCGAGACCGTCCCGCGAGGGCGCGTACCGGGCGGCGATGCGCAGGCCGGGAAGGTCCGGAAGCGCGGGCGGGAGCATATGGCGCTGCAGGGCCATGGCCAGCTCTACCCGGGCCTGCTGCAACTTGATGTGCGCCAGGGCCTGGTCGACGAGCCGGCCGAGGGTGATCAGCAGTTGCTGCCCATCGTCGGGCGGGTCGGCGCGATGTCCGCGCATGGTTGCTCCGGGGGCTGCCGCAGAACTCCTGCCTTCACCTTAGCCGTCAGCCCCGCCCCCGTCCCCACAGAGAACAAGCAGGTCAGAGCCGATTGTCAGTGGTCCCCCTCACGATGGACACATACGGCCACAGCGCCGTCACACGACGACAGGAGGTTCGTCATGGCCAGCTCCTACGCAGCAGCCGCACACCGGCGCCGCGCCACCGGCCCTGCCCCCTCACTGACCGGACCGGCGAACGATGTGCATCCCGTCCTGCGGCGGACATCGGCACCGCCCGCAGCCCTCGACCTGCTCGCCCAGGCCCGTACGGGACTGGACGAGGCCACCACTCTCGAAACGCCGAACGAGCGGTACGCCACGGCCCATCTGGCCGCCCTGCGCACCGCGGCCGCGGTCCTCGCCGCCCGCGGCCGGCCCGAGACCAGCACCCGCCGACGGCAGCGGATCCGAAGCGCCTGGGAAGTCCTGCCTGAGATAGCGCCCGAACTGACCGAGTGGAGCGCCCTGTTCGCCTCGGGTGCCCGGCGCAGGGCGCGCGCGGAGGCGGGGATACAGGGTGCGGCCGGCGCCCGCGACGCCGACGACCTGCTCCGTGACGCGGCCATGTTTCTGCGCCTGGTCGAGCGGATGCTGGTGCTCCAGCCCGTGCTGCCCCAGCCGCGGATCGATCAGCCGGAGACGGGGGACGCCGCGGGGTGAGACAACGGACCGGCAGAGGCCGGGGGCGGTCGGAGAAGGCAATAGGGTGGTCTGCGTCTTCACCGTAGAGCCGCCCGAGTAGAACCGCCCGAGGAGTCAACTGCCGTGTCGGACCCGATGCGCCCCCGCGCCTCCCTCCGTACCGCCGTGGTCTGGGACGTCCTCAAGGACGCCCTCGACCGCCGGGCCAAGGAGAGGGGGACGGATGCCCTGGACGTCCTCGACACCGGCGGCGGCAGCGGCTACTTCGCGGTGCCCGTGGCCCAGCTCGGGCACCGCGTCACCGTGGTCGACCCCAGCCCCAACGCGCTCTTCGCGCTGGAGCGCCGCGCCGCCGAGGCCGGTGTGGCCGACCGGGTCCACGGCGTCCAGGGCGATATCCATGACCTGTTCGACGTCGTCGAGCGCGGCGGCTACGACGTGGTGCTGTGCCACGGAGTCCTGGAGTACGTGGACGACCCGGCCGAGGGCGTACGCAACGCGGTGGACGCGCTCCGGTCCTCCGGCGCCATCAGCCTGCTGGCAGCCGGAATGGGGGGCGCCGTCCTGGCCAGGGCACTCGCCGGGCACTTCACCGAGGCACGCCAGGCGCTCTCCGACCCCGCCGGACGCTGGGGCGCCGGTGACCCGGTGCCGCGGCGCTTCACGGCCGAGCAGCTCGCCGAACTCGTCGCGGAGGCGGGTGTCGAGGTCGGCGCCGTGCACGGCGTCAGGGTCTTCGCCGACCTCGTCCCGGGCGTCCTGGTCGACACCGAGCCGGGAGCGCTCGACGCGCTGCTCGAGCTGGAGGCGGCCGCGGCCGAACTGCCCGCCTTCCACGCCGTCGCCACCCAGCTGCACGTACTGGGTGAGAAGCAGGGCTGATCAGCGGCGCAGCCGCACATGGAGTACGCCACACACCCCCCGATCGTGGCTGTCGCCCCGTATGATCGGGGGACACCATCCGGCATGACGGATCGGAGGTTGGGGAATCTACGCCTCAGCACCTGAGCCGCCGTGGCGGCCCGGACTGGCGAATTGGGTTAGAGGGCGGGTTTCACGGGGGCGATTCCCTGCCTATCCTGAAAGGGCCGCATACCGGTCGCCCCCCGCGGCCGACGACTAGGAGGACTCCGTGCCGCTCTCGGAGCACGAGCAGCGAATGCTCGAGCAGATGGAGCGAGCGCTGTACGCCGAAGATCCCAAGTTCGCTACAGCGCTTGAGGGAAGCGGGCTGCGTACGTACACCCGACGACGGGTCTACCAAGCAGTCGCGGGCTTCCTGGTGGGTATCGCGCTCCTCATGGCCGGAATGGTCGCGCAGCAGATCTGGATCAGCGTGGTGGGATTTCTCGTCATGCTCGGCTGTGCGGTTCTCGCGGTCACCGGATGGCGCAAGGCGCCCAAACCGGGTGAGCAGCAGACCCTGGGGGACACGGCAGCCACGGCTCGCCGTCGGCCCCGTCAGCGCAGGTCGATGATGCACCGGATCGAGGAGCGGTGGCAGCGCCGCCGCGACGAGCAGGGCGGCGAGGGCCGCTGAGCCGATCGGCGGCCGCAAGCGGAACACACGACATACGGCTGAGGGGCGACGCGAGAACGCGTCGCCCCTCAGCCGTATGTCGGCTCACTCGCCCCGGCGGCTCACCGCACATTGGCCCGGGTCATGGGGCCGGGCTTGCGCCGACCCGATGACCCGGCGGCCCGTTCGGGCCGAAGCCTTCAGCCCCGCTGCCGGGACGGCCGGCGCAGGATGCCAGGCCACCTGTCCAGCAGCCCCCACCTGCCCGCCGTCGCGCGCACGCCCCAGCGGTCCGTGAACGCCGTCCAGCGAGCCGAGAGGGCCCACACCACCCGGACGGATGAGCGGGGCGCCAGGAGGGCGCGCAGACGCGTTCCTCGGCTCGCCGCTGCCCGTAGCCCGGCACGGACCTGCTGCGCGTCGTCCCCGAGCCCCGTGACCGGCCGGGGCTCCGGGGCGTAGAGCACCTGCTCCACAGCTCTCGCCACCCGGTGCACCGCGTCCGCCGACTCGTCCTCCAGCCTGCCCAGCCGGACGATGCGGGCAGCCGCCTTCCGCGGCGTCTGCGACTCGTCGGGCAGGATGCCGTGGTCCCAGGCCAGGTCGGAGATCTCCTGCCAGGTCGCCAGCGTCCGGGCCGACTCCTCCGCGAGCGCGCGCTCGGAATCCAGCGCCGGCCCGTCGGCGGTCTCCTGCAGCGACACCGGCGCCGGATCTGCGGCGCCCGCGGGCGCCCGGCCGCCGGAGCGCAGCCGCCGTGCCCGCGTCCTGATCCGCCACAGCATCGGCAGCAGCGGCACCAGCACCAGCGCCACGATGCCCAGCCCCAGGCTCACCCAGGTACTCGCGGGGGTTCCCGGGTCGGTGGGGGGAGCGACCTCCCGCGGCGCGGCAGCACCGCAGTCACCGAGACGGCGCGCCTGCGGCGGGCAGTTGTCCGTCGCGGAGGGCGCGGTCGAGGGTTCCGCGGAGGCGCTTCCCTCGGGCTTCGCCGGAGTGCTCGGCCCGCCGCTCGGCGACTGGGGCCGTGTGTAGTCGGGCGGGGTGCCCCGGCTGGGGGTCGGCTCGAACCGCGTCCACCCCACGCCCTCGAAGTACAGCTCGGGCCAGGCGTGGGCCTCCTGCAGGCCGACGGACATGCTGCCGTCCGAGAGCGGGGTTCCGGGGGTGAAGCCCACCGCGACCCGCGCGGGTATGCCGAGCGTCCTCGCCATCGCGGCCATCGAGAAGGAGAAGTGGATGCAGAAGCCCTCCTTCTTCTTCAGGAAGCGGCTGATCGCGTCGGCGCCCGTACCGGACTCCACCTGGGTGTCGTACCGGAAGCCGCCCGTGACGGCGAACCAGTCCTGGAGCTTGACCGCACGCTCGTAGTCGTTCGTGGCGCTCTTGGTCACCGTCTTCGCGATGTTCCTGACGTCGCCGGGCAGCGCGTCGGGGACCTTGGTGTACTCACTCAGCAGCTTGGCGGGCGGGCGCGGTGCCGAAGACAGCTGCTCCGCCGTCGGCTTCACCATCAGGCTGGTGACGGAGTACTGCGCGCTGCGGGTGTCCTGACCGCGGTCGCCGACCAGCGTCCGGCCCTCGGGCTCGAAACGCCAGCGTCCTTGGATCGCCACCTTGGTCGCCGGGTAGGGGAGCGGCAGCCAGCTCTGTTTGTACGAGCCTGCCGCCGAGACGTTCGTCCTGATCTCGGTGACGGCGACGGACGGACTCAGGCCCGGCGCCTGGGGAAGCTGATTCGGCACATCCGTGATGTCGCGCTGCGAGGTCTTCCACGCGGTCCCGTCGAACTGGTCCAGCGCGACGATCCGCAGATAGAGGTCCTTGGTCTGCGTCGTGTTGGTGCGATACCGGATGACCTCGCGGTCATCCGGCTGGTTGAGGCTGTCCTGCAGCGAGACCAGTGGGTTCACCGCGGAGATCGTGCCGCCGCCAGGGCCGGGGCCGTTCCCGTTGCCCGCGCTGTCCAGCAGCCCGCCGTCCAGTGCGGGCAGCGCCGCCGGGACCACGAGCGCGACGCCCAGCGCGAGCGCGCCGATCCGGCGGCCCGTGCGCACCGGTGCCAGCGCCTGGCCGCCCCCTGGGGGGACGTATCTGCCTGTCGTGGGTCCCTGTGCGGTCGCGGCACCGCCGAAGACCCGGCCCCACTGGGAGAGCCGGTCACGGCCCTCGGCCAGCAGGAGCACCAGATATCCGGTGGCCGCGAGCAGGAACCACAGCCAGCTCGCGCCGCCGCCGGTCAGGCCCGCGGCGACCGAGTACAGCGCGAGCAGCGGCAGTCCGGCCGGGGCCGCGCTGCGGAAGGTCACCGCGAGGGCGTCGACCGCGAGGCCGATCAGCAGCACACCGCCGAGCACCATCAGCCTGATGCCGTCGGTCGCCGGTGCCGGGATGGCGTACCGCCCCACGTCCTCGCCGCCCGCGTTCAGCAGCTCGCCGAATCGCTGGAAGGCATCGGGACCCGGCAGCACGCCGAGAATCGCCTGGCCCCGGGCGAAGAGAATGGTGAGCAGCAACAGCAGGACAAGCGCCTGCACCGCCACCGTCAGCGGCCGGGCCAGCGGCACGCGCCGGGCCAGCGCCCCCACACCGCTCACGATCGCCAGCAGGAACACCGCCTGCAGCATCCAGCTGGCCGGTTCGATCAGCGGCAGCATCGCGCCCGCCGCCATCAGCGTGGCGGCGTAGGCGCACAGGGCCAGCCTTCCGCGACCGCTCATGACCAACCCCCAGAGAAACCGTTCGTACCGCTGCCGGAGGCATCGCTGCGCTCCCGGCCGGCCTGGCGCCACAGATCGGAGAGCTGCGCCCCGGGCGGCACGGCCAGCGCCGTCCAGCCCGCCTCGCGCAGCAGCCGCAGCCGGTCCTCGACCGCACCCGCTATCGCGCCGCCCGTGACCCACGACCCGCTGTCCAGGACGAAGGCGACGGCGGCGCCGCTGCGCCGGCGCATGCGCGCGGCCAGGGTCGCCTGCTCCTCGTCGAGATCGCCGAAGAACGCGAGCAGCAGCCCTTCGTTCCCGCCGCGCAGCACGTCGTACGAGCGCGAGAGCCCAGCTCCGTCGGAGTGGTCGACGACGGCGAGCGTGTCCATCATCAGACCCGCGGAGTCCGCAGACTCCTGGGTCGAGCCGGCGAAGCCGTCGGCGCCCTCAGCAGGCACCGAGCTTCCGGTGTCCGTCAACAGCCGCACCGAGAAGCCCCGTTCCAGCATGTGCACCAGCGCGGAGGCCGCACCGGACACCGCCCACTCGAAGGCGGAGTCGGGACCCGCGCCCTCATAGGCGATGCGCCGGGTGTCGAGCAGCACCGTGCATCTGGCCCGCTGCGGCTGCTCCTCGCGGCGCACCATGAGCTCGCCGTAGCGCGCGGTGGAGCGCCAGTGGACCCGGCGCAGATCGTCGCCGTAGCGGTAGTTGCGCGGGATCACGTCGTCGTCACCGGCCAGCGCGAGCGAGCGGTGGCGGCCGTCGCCGTAGCCCGAGGACTCACCGGCGAGCCGCACGGCGGGCAGCGCCTCGGTCCGCGGGATGACGGTCAGCGTGTCGAAAGCGCTGAAGGAACGGGTCAGCTCACACATTCCGAACGGGTCGCTCAGCCGCAGCTGGAGCGGGCCAAGCGGATAGCGCCCGCGCAGATCCGAGCGGACCCGGTACGACACCTCGCGCCGCCCGCCCGCCTCCACCCGGTCCAGTACGAACCGGGGCCGGGGCCCCAGCACGTACGGCACATGGTCCTGGAGCATCAGCAGCCCGGTGGGCAGCCGCGAGACGTTGTCCATCCGCAGATGTACGCGCGCCTCGGAGCCGGCGGGCACGCGCGCGGGCGAGAGCCGCCGGCTGCCGGCGACCCGGTAGCGGGTGCGGTACAGCACGGCGACGCAGACCAGCGGCAGCACGGCGAGCAGCAGTCCGACGCGCAGCAGATCACTCTGTCCGAGGACATACGCGCACACCGCGGCGGCTATCCCCGCCGCGAGGAAGGAACGGCCGCGCGTCGTCAGTCCGCCCAGGGCCGCCCGCAGTCCGCCCGTGTCCTTGCCTTCCGTGGCGGCGGGGTCCCCGGCCGACATCACAGCCGCCGGGTGCCGGGCTGCTGGCCGTAGAGCGGCGGCTGGGCCTGCCGGCCCGGGACATAGGAGGTCTCGGCGCCGCCGGAGGTGGGCACGGGGATGCGCTGCATGATCTCCAGCACGACCTGCTCCGCCGTACGCCGGTTCAACTGGGCCTGAGCGGTGGGCAGCAGGCGGTGGGCCAGCACCTGGACCGCCAGCGCCTGGATGTCGTCCGGCAGGGCGTAGTCACGGCCGCTGAGCGCGGCCGAGGCCTTCGCCGCCCGCAGCAGATGCAGCGTGGCGCGCGGTGAGGCGCCGAGTCTGAGATCCGGGTGGCTGCGGGTGGCCGCCACCAGCTCCACCGCGTACCGCCGCACGGAGTCGGCGACATGGACCGTACGCACCGCGTCGATGAGCTTCACGATGTCGTGGGCGTGCGCCACCGGCTGCAGATCGTCGAGCGGCGAGACGCCGCCGTGCACATCGAGCATCTGGAGTTCGGCGTCCGCGCTGGGGTACCCGATCGACACGCGCGCCATGAAGCGGTCGCGCTGTGCCTCCGGCAGCGGGTAGGTGCCCTCCATCTCCACCGGGTTCTGGGTGGCCACCACCATGAAGGGGCTGGGCAGTTCGTACGTCTTGCCGTCGATGGTGACCTGGCGCTCCTCCATCGACTCCAGCAGTGCCGACTGCGTCTTGGGCGACGCACGGTTGATCTCGTCGCCGATCACGATCTGGGCGAAGATCGCGCCCGGCTTGAACTCGAAGTCACGCCGCTGCTGGTCGAAGATCGACACACCGGTGATGTCGGACGGCAGCAGGTCCGGCGTGAACTGGATGCGCCGCACCGAACAGTCGATGGACCGCGCCAGTGCTTTGGCCAGCATCGTCTTGCCCACGCCCGGCACATCCTCGATGAGCAGATGCCCCTCGGCGAGCAGCACGGTCAGCGAAAGCCGTACGACCTCAGGCTTGCCCTCGATCACACCCTCCACCGACCGGCGCACCCGCTCCGCTGTGGTGGTCAGATCTGTGAGGCTCGCTCGATCGTCATAGGTCGTCACCCGGCCCTCCTCGGCCCGTTCTACGGGCCGGCGCCCTTCAGACGGCCCGGCCCACCCCGAATCACGGACACCAGCTCCGGAAGGTTCCGGAAGGTGTCACACCCGCATTCTTGTTGCCGTTACCGCGTCGTGTCACTTGCCTGTGGATAAAGGAGTGGGAATTGTCGGAGTTGCCGCATTTCTCCGGGTGTCCGGATGGTCACACAGCGGGGTTGATCTCCCTCAGCAGCCCGCTCGTCACGTCGAAGACGAAGCCGCGGACGTCGTCGGTGTGCGGCAGGAACGGCGAGGTGCGCACCCGCTGCATCGACTGGCGTACGTCCTGGTCGACATCCCGGAAGGCCTCCACCGCCCACGGCGGACGCTGCCCCACCTCGTCCTCCAGCTCGTGGCGGAAGTCCTCCGTGAGGCTCTCCAGACCACAGTTCGTGTGGTGGATGAGTATGACGCTGCGGGTGCCGAGTGCCCGCTGGCTGATGGTCAGCGAGCGGATCACATCGTCCGTGACCACGCCGCCGGCGTTGCGGATCGTATGACAGTCGCCCAGCTCCAGGCCGAGCGCGTCGTGCAGGTCGATCCGGGCGTCCATGCAGGCCACGACGGCCACACGCAGTACGGGGCGGGCGTCCATCCCCGGGTCCTGGAAACCGGCGGCGTAGCGCAGGTTCGCCTCGACGAGGCGGTCGGTGACCGTGTCACGGGGAAGCGCTGCTTCTGCGGGGTGGTGCGCGGAAGTCGACATGAGGACGACGGTAATGCGCACAGACGGCCTAAGCCCGCTGTGAGGGGGGACAAAGAACATCAATGAGCCTTGTTGTGAGCTAACCCACAGGTGTGATGCGGACGCGCCCGTACGGGTGAAGTATCCGCGTCCGTGACGTGTCTCCAGGTGCCGCGCGCCACGCGCCATCCGGTTGATTGACCGGGAGGACGCGTGGACTAAAGTGACGCGCAGTTCACGGACACATCCTGCACATTTCCATTTTCTCCCCGCGTGTGCGGCGTACGTACGGCCCTTCTGAGCGGGCGGGGACCCGGCAGTACGTACACCCCGCGCCGGACCTGAGAGGGCGCATGAGCGAGCGCAGCGAGCGAATCATTAGAAGCCGTGCGCCTGGCGAATGTAGCCCCGAGCTCTGCGAGGGGCGCGCATGAGCCAGACCCGACACGTCCCGGTGATGCTCCAGCGGTGCCTGGACCTGTTGGCCCCGGCCGTGCAGATGCCGGGCGCGGTGGTGGTCGACTGCACCCTGGGGCTCGGCGGACACAGCGAGGCTCTGCTCACCCAGTTCCCCGAGGCCCGCCTGGTCGCGCTCGACCGCGACACGGAAGCGCTGCGGCTGTCGGCCGAGCGGCTCGCCCCCTTCGGCGACCGGGCCACCCTGGTGCATGCCGTCTACGACGAGCTGCCGCAGGTCCTTGACCGGCTGGGGATCCCCCGCGTCCAGGGCATCCTGTTCGACCTCGGCGTCTCCTCCATGCAGCTCGACGAGGCCGACCGCGGATTCGCGTACGCCCAGGACGCCCCGCTCGACATGCGCATGGACCAGACGACCGGCGTCAGCGCGGCCGAGGTCCTCAACACCTACCCGCCCGGTGAGCTGGTGCGGATCCTGCGCATGTACGGCGAGGAGAAGCAGGCCAAGCGGATCGTCTCGGCAGTCGTACGGGAACGCGAGAAGGAGCCCTTCACCAACAGCGCCCGGCTCGTCGAGCTGATCCGCGACGCGCTGCCGCAGGCCGCCAAGCGCACCGGCGGCAACCCGGCCAAGCGCACCTTCCAGGCCCTGCGCATCGAGGTGAACGGCGAGCTGACCGTCCTGGAGCACGCGATCCCGGCGGCCGTCAAAGCGCTCGCCGTCGGCGGCCGTATCGCCGTCCTGTCCTACCACTCGCTGGAGGACCGGCTGGTCAAGCAGGTCTTCGCGGCCGGCGCGGCCAATACGGCGCCACCCGGACTGCCGGTCGTCCCCGAGGAGTACCAGCCCCGGCTCAAGCTGCTGACCCGTGGTGCGGAGCTGCCCACCGAGCAGGAGGTCGCCGAGAACCGCCGTGCGGCGCCTGCGCGGTTCAGGGGAGCGCAGCGCATCCGGGAGGACGTGTGAACGCAGCGGCCAAGCAGCTGAAGGGGCGGGCCGCGCGGCTCGCCAGGCTGATGCCGTCGGGGCCGAGCACGGCCGCCCGTACCCCCTTCGTCCTGCTGGTCGTGGTGCTCCTCGGCGGCGGCCTGATCACGCTGCTGCTGCTGAACTCCGCGCTCAACCAAGGCTCGTTCAAGCTGAGCGAGCTCAAGCGGAAGACCACCGAACTCACCGACGAGCAGCAGGCGCTGCAGCGGGACGTGGACGACCGCTCCGCCCCCGGCGCACTGGAGCGCCGGGCCCGCGAGCTGGGCATGGTGCCGGGCGGCAGTCCGGCCTTCCTCGATCCGGACGGCACGGTACGCGGCGTTCCGGGCGAGGCCACCGCGCTGCCGTCGCCCGACCCGTCGCCGATGGAGATCCGGAAGCCGGTGCCCCCGTCTCCGTCTTCCTCGCCCAAAGCATCCCCGGCGAGGGCCCCGGCCCCTGCTCCGGCCACGACCCCGACGGCATCGGCCACGGCCGCCCCGCGCGCCCAGCAGTCGCAGCAGTCCGCGCCCCCACCAGGGCCCGTGCCCCAGCCCGCGCCCACCACCGGCCGGACGGACAAGCCGTCGCCCCCGTCCGCGAAGCCGACCCCGACGACCCCCGGCAGGTGACGCAGTGCCCAAGGAACCACCGCGCCGCCGGGTGCCAGGACCCGCCAGGCGACCGTCCGGCCGGCCCGCGCCCCGCCGCCCCAGGCCGGCCCCCCGCGCCATCCGGCTCGGCAGCCCCCGCCCCCGGCTGCGCCTGGTCAGCCTCGGCCTGACGCTCGTGATGCTGGCCTTCGTCGTACGCCTGCTCCAAGTGCAGGCAGTCGACGCGAGCGCGTACGCCGCCAAGGCGGAGAAGAACCGCTACCTCAGCCACAAGCTCACGGCCGAGCGCGGCGAGATCACCGACCGGGCCGGAATCGCCCTGGCCACCAGCGTCGACGCGTACGACATCATCGCCGACCCGAAGATGTTCACGCCGAACGAGAGCAAGGCCCCCGACGCGCCGGAACAGGCCGCCGCGCTGCTGGCCCCGCTCCTCGGCAAGGACGCGGCCGAGCTCGCCAAGAAGCTCAAGGCCCCCAAGTCCCGCTACACCGTGCTCGCCCGCCGCCAGACCCCCCAGATCTGGAACCAGATCAAGGACCTCAAGTCCGTCTTCGCCGAGAAGGCCAGGACGGACAAGGCCAAGGGCGGCCCCGGCGCCAATGTGCTCGGCGGCGTCTTCCAGGAGCCGAGCAGGAAACGTGTCTACCCCAACGGCGACCTCGCCGCCGGGATACTGGGTTACGTCAACGCCGAGGGCCGCGGTGGCGGCGGCGTGGAGTCCATGCTCGACAAGGCGCTGGCCGGCAAGGACGGCGAGATCACCTACGCCCAGTCCGGCGGCCGCCGCGTCCCCACCGCGGGCTCCCGCGAAGTCCCCGCCGTCCCCGGCTCCGACATCGAGCTGACCATCGACCGCGACATCCAGTGGGCGGCCCAGAAGGCCATCAGCGAGCAGGTGAAGAAGTCCAGGGCCGACCGCGGCTATGTGATAGTGCAGAACACCCAGACCGGCGAGGTGCTCGCCATGGCCAACGCACCGGGCTTCGACCCCAACGACCTCACGCAGGCCAACTCGGCCGCCATGGGCAACGCCGCGCTCCAGGACGCTTACGAACCGGGCTCGACCGCCAAGGTCATGTCCATGGCCGCCGTGCTGGAGGAGAAGGCCGCGACGCCCGCCACCCATGTCGTCGTCCCCAACCGGCTGCACCGCGGCGACCGGCTCTTCAAGGACGACATCGACCACTCCACCTGGAACCTCACGCTCAACGGCGTACTGGCCAAGTCCAGCAACATCGGCACCATCCTGGCGGCCGGCCAGCTAGGCAAGACCCAGCCCGCCGCCAACCAGGTCCTCTACTCGTATCTGCGCAAGTTCGGCATCGGCAGCCCCAGCGGGCTCGGCTATCCGGGCGAGACGCCCGGCATCCTGGCCAAGCCGCAGAAGTGGTCCACCTCGCAGCAGTACACGATCCCCTTCGGCCAGGGACTCTCGCTCAACGCCATGCAGGCGGCTTCCGTGTACTCGACGATCGCCAACGGCGGCGTACGCATCGAGCCCACCCTGATCCGCGGCACGAAGGGCCCCGACGGACGCTTCACCCCGGCGCCCGCCCCCAGCAAGACCCGCGTCGTCAGCGAGCAGACGGCCAGAACGCTGGCCACCATGCTGGAATCGGTCGTCGGCGACGAGGAGGGCACCGGCACCAAGGCCCGTATCCCCGGCTACCGCGTCGCGGGCAAGACCGGAACGGCCAACCGGGTCGATCCGGAACTGGGCCGCTACAAGGGCTACACCGCCTCCTTCGCCGGCTTCGCGCCCTCCGACAAACCCCGCATCACCGTCTACTGCGCCATCCAGAACCCGACCAAGGGCAGCTACTTCGGCGGCCAGATCTGCGGTCCGATCTACCAGAAGGTCATGGAGTTCGCGCTCAAGACCCTCCAGGTCGCACCGACCGGCGCCGCCCCCGCCCGGCTGCCCGTCACCTTCCAGGCCGGCGAGTGACCCCGGAGGAACCACCAGTGACAACCATCACCTCCGATTCCGGGAACCCGCCGGACCCGTCCGCGCGAGAGGCCCCCTCATTTAGCCGCGGGCCGGGTGCGCCCGGTACGCTCACCGCCGTGTCGCACGCTGATCAGTACCGAACCGCCCAGCAGGACGCCCCCGCCAAACAGCCGGGAGCGCCCCGTCCGGACCGGCCCCGCCCGACATCCCTGGGGGAGCTGGCCGCCGAGCTGGGTGTGAAGAGCCCTGGCCCCGGTGAGGTCACCGGCATCACCCACGACTCCCGGGCGGTACGCCCCGGCGATGTGTACGCCGCCCTGCCCGGCGCCCGCTTCCACGGCGCCGACTTCGCCGCCCAGGCGGCGGACCTCGGGGCGGCCGCGATCCTCACCGACCCGGCGGGCGCCGAGCGCGCCGCCGCGACCGGCCTGCCGGTCCTGGTCACCGACGACCCGCGCGGCCGCATGGGCGCCCTCGCCGCCGAGATCTACGGGCACCCCGGCGACGGCCTGCTCCAGATCGGCATCACCGGCACCTCCGGCAAGACCACCTCGGCGTACCTCGTCGAGGGCGGCCTCAGAGCGGCCGGCCACAGCACGGGTCTGATCGGTACGGTCGAGATGCGGATCGGCGACGAGCGCATCAAGTCCGAGCGCACCACCCCGGAAGCAACCGACCTCCAGGCCCTGTTCGCCGTCATGCGCGAACGCGGCGTCCAGTCGGTCGCCATGGAGGTCTCCAGCCACGCCCTCGTGCTCGGCCGGGTCGACGGCTGCGTCTTCGACGTCGCCGTCTTCAACAACCTCAGCCCCGAGCACATGGAATTCCACTCCGACATGGAGGACTACTTCCAGGCGAAGGCGCAGCTGTTCACGCCGAAGCGCAGCAGGCTCGGGGTCGTGAACTTCGACGACGAGTACGGCCGCAGGCTCCTCAAGGAGGCGTCCGTACCGGTCACCAGCTTCTCCGCCGAGGGCCACCCGGACGCCGACTGGCGGGCCGAGGACGTCGAAGTCAGCGCGGTCGGCTCCGCGTTCACGGCGGTCGGCCCTGCGGGCGAGCGGATCCGGGCACGGGCCCCGCTGCCCGGGCCGTTCAACGTCGCCAACACCCTGGCCGCCCTGGTCACCCTCGCCGTCGCCGGGATCGACCCGCAGACCGCCGCCGACGGCATCGCCGCCGTCCCCGGCGTACCGGGCCGCCTCGAGCGTGTGGACGCGGGCCAGCCGTATCTCGCCGTCGTCGACTACGCCCACAAGACGGACGCCGTCGAATCGGTCCTGCGCTCCCTGCGCAAGGTCACCGAGGGCAGGCTGCACATCGTCCTCGGCTGCGGCGGCGACCGGGACCAGACCAAGCGCGGCCCGATGGGCGCGGCCGCCGCGCGCCTCGCCGACACCGCCGTACTGACCTCCGACAACCCACGCTCCGAGGACCCGCTCGCGATCCTGGCCGCGATGCTCGCCGGGGCGGCCGAGGTGCCGATCCACGAACGCGGAGACGTCCTGGTCGAGGCCGACCGGGCAGCCGCCATCGCCGCGGCCGTCGCCCGAGCACAGCCCGGCGACACCGTGCTGGTCGCCGGCAAGGGCCACGAACAGGGCCAGGACATCGCCGGAGTGGTCCGCCCCTTCGACGACCGCCAGGTTCTGCGCGCGGCCATCGAGAACGCCGCAAGCTCTTCGAACAGTGGGATGAAGAAGTGATCGCCCTCTCCCTCGCCGAGATCGCCGAAATCGTCGGCGGGCAGTCGTACGACATACCGGATCCGGACCTGCGGGTCACCGGTCCCGTCGTCATCGACTCCCGCGCCGTGCAGACCGGCGCCCTCTTCGCCGCCTTCGCAGGCGAGAAGGTCGACGGCCACGACTACGCCGAGCGGGCCGCGGCGGCAGGCGCGGCCGCCGTGCTGGCCACCCGCCCCGTCGGCGTACCCGCGATCGTCGTGCCCGACGTGACCGCCGCACTCGGGGCCCTCGCGCGCTCCGTCGTCGAGCGCCTCGGCGCCACGACCGTCGCGCTCACCGGCTCCTCCGGCAAGACCAGCACCAAGGACCTCATCGCCCAGGTCCTTCAGCGCAAGGGCCCCACGGTCTACCCGGCGGGCAATCTGAACAACGAGATCGGTCTGCCGCTGACCGCGCTGCGGGCCGCCGAGGACACCGAGCACCTCGTCCTCGAGATGGGCGCCCGCTACATCGGCGACATCCGCTATCTCACCGGCCTGGTCCCGCCGAAGGTCTCTCTCGTACTGAACGTCGGCACCGCCCACATCGGCGAGTTCGGCGGCCGTGAGCAGATCGCCGAGGCCAAGGGCGAGATCGTCGAATGCCTGCCCCCGGCCGATGCGGGTGGCGTGGCCGTCCTGAACGCCGACGACCCCCTCGTACGCGCCATGGCGTCCCGCACCAAGGCCCGCGTGATCCTCTTCGGAGAAGCCGCGGACGCGGACGTACGTGCCGAGAATGTCCGGCTCACCCGGCTAGGACAGCCTGCCTTCACACTCCACACCCCCACCGGGTGCAGTGACGTGACCATGCGGCTGTACGGTGAGCACCACGTGTCGAACGCGCTCGCCGCGGCCGCCGTCGCCCATGAGCTGGGCATGTCCGTCGACGAGATCGCCCTGGCGCTCTCCGAGGCCGGCACCCTCTCGCGCTGGCGCATGGAGGTCACCGAGCGTCCGGACGGCGTGACGGTCGTCAACGACGCCTACAACGCGAACCCCGAGTCCATGAGAGCCGCGCTGCGTGCGCTCGCGGCCATGGGCCAGGGGCGGCGGACGTGGGCGGTGCTCGGCCAGATGGCCGAGCTCGGCGGCGAAGCGCTCGCCGAGCACGACGCGGTCGGGCGGCTCGCTGTCCGGCTCAACGTCAGCAAGCTTGTCGCAGTCGGGGGCAGGGAAGCGTCCTGGCTTCAACTGGGCGCATATAACGAGGGTTCGTGGGGTGAGGAGTCGGTGCACGTGTCCGACGCGCAGGCGGCGGTCGACCTGTTGCGCAGTGAACTGCGTCCGGGAGATGTCGTGCTGGTGAAGGCTTCCAGGTCGGTCGGGCTCGAGCGGGTCGCCCAGGCACTGCTCGAGACCACGACCGAGGGCGAGGTCACCGGCCGATGAGGCAGATCCTCTTCGCGGGAGCCATCGGGCTCTTTCTGACCCTGGTCGGTACCCCGCTGCTGATCAAACTCCTGGCCCGCAAGGGATACGGGCAGTTCATCCGGGACGACGGCCCGCGCAGCCACGGCAGCAAGAAGGGCACGCCCACCATGGGCGGTATCTCCTTCATCCTGGCCACGCTCATCGCGTACGCCCTCGCCAAGGTGATCACCGGCGAGGACCCGACGTTCTCGGGTGTGCTGGTGCTCTTCCTGATGGCGGGCATGGGCCTGGTCGGCTTCCTGGACGACTACATCAAAATCGTCAAGCAGCGTTCGCTCGGTCTGCGGGCCAAGGCGAAGATGGCCGGACAGCTGATCGTCGGCATCGCCTTCGCCGTGCTGTCACTGCAGTTCGCCGACAGCCGCCACCAGACCCCCGCATCCACCAAGCTGTCGTTCATCACGGACTTCGGCTGGTCGATCGGCCCGGTGATCTTCGTGGTCTGGGCGCTGTTCATGATTCTCGCGATGTCCAACGGCGTGAACCTGACCGACGGTCTGGACGGCCTGGCCACCGGCGCCTCGGTGATGGTCTTCGGCGCGTACACCTTCATCGGGCTCTGGCAGTTCCAGGAGTCCTGCGCCAACGCGGTGACACTCACCAACCCCAACGCCTGCTTCGAAGTGCGGGATCCGCTCGATCTCGCCGTCGTCGCCTCCGCCCTGATGGGCTCCTGCTTCGGCTTCCTGTGGTGGAACACCTCGCCCGCCAAGATCTTCATGGGCGACACCGGCTCGCTCGCCCTCGGCGGTGCGCTCGCCGGCCTGGCGATCTGCTCCCGTACGGAGTTGCTGCTCGCCCTCCTCGGCGGACTGTTCGTCCTGATCACCATGTCCGTGGTCATCCAGGTCGGTTCCTTCAAGATGACCGGTAAGCGGGTCTTCAGGATGGCACCGCTCCAGCACCACTTCGAACTCAAGGGGTGGTCCGAGGTCCTTGTGGTGGTCCGCTTCTGGATCATCCAGGGCATGTGCGTCATCGTGGGTCTGGGGCTCTTCTACGCGGGCTGGGCGGCCGACAAGTGAGTGCGCAGGACTGGCAGGGCAAGCGGGTCACCGTCGCGGGTCTCGGAGTCTCCGGGATCCCGGCCGCCCGCGTGCTCCACGGTCTGGGCGCCGTCGTCACCGTCGTCAACGACGGGGACGACGAGCGCTCCCGCGCGCAGGCCGCCGAACTCGAGGCGGAGTCAATCACCGTCCGCCTCGGCGACGGGGCGACCCTGCCCGAGGGCACCGAGCTCATCGTCACCACCCCCGGCTGGAAGCCGGACAAGCCGCTCTTCCTGGCCGCGGCCGAGGCGGGCGTCCCCGTCTGGGGCGATGTCGAACTGGCCTGGCGGCTGCGCGGCCCCGACGCCGCGCCCTGGCTCGCGGTCACCGGCACCAACGGCAAGACCACGACCGTGCGGATGCTCGCCTCGATCCTCGAAGCCGCGGGGCTGCGCACGGCGGCCGTCGGCAACATCGGCGTCTCGCTCCTCGACGCGGTACTCGGCGACACGACGTACGACGTCCTCGCCGTCGAACTCTCCAGCTACCAGCTGCACTGGGCGCCTTCGCTGCGCGCCCACTCCGCCGTCGTGCTCAACCTGGCGCCGGACCACCTCGACTGGCACGGCTCGATGGAGGCGTACGCCGCCGACAAGGGCCGTATCTACGAGGGCAACAAGGTCGCCTGCGTCTACAACGCGGCCGACAAGGCCACCGAGGACCTGGTGCGCGAGGCCGATGTCGAGGAGGGCTGCCGGGCCATCGGCTTCACTCTCGGCACGCCCGGCCCCTCCCAACTGGGCGTCGTGGACGGGATCCTGGTCGACCGCGCCTTCGTCGACAACCGGCACAAGCAGGCCCAGGAGCTCGCCGAGGTCGCGGACGTCAACCCGCCCGCCCCGCACAACATCGCCAACGCCCTTGCGGCGGCGGCGCTGGCCCGTGCGTACGGTGTCGCACCCGCGGCCGTACGCGACGGACTGCGCAGCTTCCGGCCCGACCCGCACCGCATCGAGAAGGTCGCGGACGTCGCCGGAGTCGCGTACATCGACGACTCCAAGGCCACCAACACCCATGCCGCGGAAGCCTCCCTGGCCGCCTACGACCCGATCGTGTGGATCGCGGGCGGTCTGGCCAAGGGGGCGACCTTCGACGAGCTCGTATCGAAGTCGGTGCGGCGGCTGCGCGGCGTCGTGCTGATCGGAGCGGACCGCGCCCTGATCCGCGAAGCCCTCGCGCGACACGCCCCCGAGGTCCCGGTCGTCGACCTCGACCGGACAGACACTGGGGCGATGTCGGCGGCGGTCCGGGAAGCGGCGCGGCTGGCCCGTCCCGGGGACACGGTTCTGCTGGCCCCGGCCTGTGCGTCGATGGACATGTTCGCCAACTACAACAAGCGAGGCGAGGCGTTCGCGGACGCGGTCCGTGAACTCCCCGCCGAGCGCGCCTGACCGGCCACACCCCCGCGCCAGGCACGACTGGAGGGGACAGCGACCATGCCGGCCGATGACACCGACGCCGCCCCCTCCGGGCGAGTCCTGGGCCGCCGGACGGGCTCCAAAGGAGCCTCTCCGGCGATCGAGGCGAGGCGCCCGGGGCGGAGCCCCGCCATCACCCGCAGGCCAAGCGCCTCCCGCCCGCCCCGCAGCAGGGGCGCACGAAGGCTGTACGAGCAGGCACGCCGCGCCTGGGACCGCCCGCTGACCGCCTACTACCTGATCCTCGGCAGCAGCCTGCTGATCACCGTGCTCGGCCTGGTGATGGTCTACTCCGCCTCGATGATCAAGGCGCTGGAGCTGTCACTCCCGGCCTCGTACTTCTTCCGCAAGCAGTTCCTCGCCGCGGCCATCGGCACCGGTCTGCTGCTGGTCGCGTCCCGGATGCCCGCCAAGCTCCACCGGGCCCTGTCCTACCCGCTGCTCATGGGCGCCGTCTTCCTGATGGTGCTCGTCCAGATCCCCGGGATAGGGCATGCGGTCAACGGCAACCAGAACTGGATCTATCTGGGCGGCCCCTTCCAGCTCCAGCCCAGCGAGTTCGGCAAGCTGGCGCTGATCCTGTGGGGCGCCGACCTGCTGGCCCGCAAGCAGGACAAGCGGCTGCTCACCCAGTGGAAGCACATGCTGGTCCCGCTCGTCCCGGTCGCCTTCCTGCTGCTCGGCCTGATCATGCTCGGCGGGGACATGGGTACGGCGATCATCCTCACCGCGATCCTGTTCGGCCTGCTGTGGCTGGCGGGAGCGCCGACCCGGCTGTTCGCGGGCGTGCTCGGCATCGCCGCGCTCGTCGGTCTGCTGCTCATCAAGACAAATGCGAACCGGATGTCCCGGCTCTCCTGCATCGGCGCGATCGACCTCGGCCCCCAAGGCGAGTGCTGGCAGGCTGTGCACGGCATCTATGCTCTTGCGTCTGGCGGATGGTTCGGTTCCGGTCTCGGTGCAAGTGTGGAAAAATGGGGGCAACTCCCCGAACCTCACACCGATTTCATCTTCGCCATCGCCGGGGAGGAACTCGGTCTGGCGGGGACGCTGTCGGTGCTCGCCCTGTTCGCGGCTCTAGGCTATGCGGGTATCCGCGTGGCCGGACGCACGGAGGACCCCTTCGTGAGGTACGCCGCGGGAGGTGTGACCACCTGGATCACGGCCCAGGCCGTGGTCAACATCGGTGCGGTGCTCGGCCTGCTGCCGATCGCCGGTGTCCCGCTCCCGCTGTTCTCCTACGGAGGGTCGGCCCTGCTGCCGACCATGTTCGCTGTGGGGCTGCTGATCGCCTTCGCGCGAGAGGACCCGGCCGCGAAGGCGGCTCTGGCCGTGCGGAGGCCCGGGGTGAGATGGAAAACGATGAGGCGGCGCGTCAAGATGCGTCCGTCCGGAGAGCGGTGAATTTCGGTGCATGTCGTACTCGCCGGTGGGGGGACCGCCGGCCACATCGAGCCCGCGCTCGCCCTCGCGGACGCCCTGCGCAGGCAGGACCCGACCGTGGGAATCACGGCCCTGGGCACGGAGAAGGGACTCGAGACCAGGCTCGTGCCCGAGCGGGGCTACGAGCTGGCGCTCATCCCCGCCGTTCCGCTGCCGCGCAAGCCCACCCCTGAGCTGATCACCGTCCCCGGGCGGCTGCGCGGCACGATCAAGGCCGCCGAGCAGATCCTGGAGCGTACGAAGGCGGACTGCGTCGTCGGCTTCGGCGGCTATGTCGCGCTGCCCGGCTATCTGGCCGCCAAGCGCCTCGGCGTGCCGATCGTGGTCCACGAGGCCAACGCCCGGCCCGGCCTGGCCAACAAGATCGGCTCGCGGTACGCCGCGGGTGTGGCCGTCGCCACACCCGATAGCAAGCTGCGCAACTCCCGCTACATCGGCATCCCGCTGCGCCACACCATCGCCACCCTGGACCGCGCCCGGGTCCGTCCCGAGGCACGCGCCGCCTTCGGCCTGGACCCCAACCTGCCGACGCTGCTGGTCTCCGGCGGCTCGCAGGGCGCCCGCCGCCTCAACGAGGTGATCCAGCAGATCGCTCCGGTACTCCAGCGCTCCGGCATCCAGATCCTGCACGCGGTCGGCCCGAAGAACGAACTGCCGCGCGTGGACAACATGCCCGGAATGCCGCCCTACATCCCGGTACCGTACGTGGACCGGATGGACCTCGCGTACGCCGCGGCCGACATGATGCTCTGCCGCGCGGGCGCGATGACCGTCGCCGAACTCTCCGCCGTCGGGCTGCCCGCCGCGTACGTACCGCTGCCGATCGGCAACGGCGAACAGCGGCTGAATGCCCAGCCGGTGGTCAAGGCCGGCGGCGGACTGCTCGTCGACGACGCGGAACTCACCCCCGCGTGGGTCCAGGGCAATGTCCTTCCGGTGCTCGCCGATCCGCACCGGCTGTACGAGATGTCCCGTGCCGCCGCCGAGTTCGGCCGCAGGGACGCCGACGACCTGCTCGTCGGCATGGTGTACGAGGCGATCGCTGCACGCCGCAAGGCGTAAGAAGGGCAGGAGAGCGTGGCCGGACCGACCACCGCCGAACGCGGTGCGCGCGGGCCCTCGGAGGGGTCGGCCCGCCCGCCCCGCCAGGGCTCCCCGCTGCGCGGGCTCCGCGTCCCCGGCCGCCGCTCCCTGCTGATCGCCGCGGCCGCGGTTGTTCTCGTCGCGACCGGAATCTGGGTGCTTTACGGCTCCCAGTGGCTGCGCCTGGAGCAGGTGAAGACCTCCGGAACCGAGGTTCTGACACCGGACGAGGTCACGGCAGCGGCGGCCGCCCCGATCGGTTCGCCGCTGATTTCCGTCGATACGGACGCCATTGAGGCCCGGCTTCGGCATAAGCTGCCCCGTATCGACTCGGTGGATGTCGTACGGTCGTGGCCGGACGGGATCGATCTCAAAGTGACCGAGCGAAAGCCCGTCCTGCTTATGGAGAAGGGCGCACGGTTCATCGAAGTGGACGCGGAAGGCGTTCGGTTCGCCACGGTGGACAAGGCTCCCAAGGCCCTTCCGCTGCTCGAATTGACCGTGGGCCAGTCCCCGAGTCTGCGCCGTTTCGGACCTGATCGACTCGTTGTCGAGGCGGTCCGTGTGTGGGGCGAACTCCCCGGAAAAGTCGCCATGGACACGAGAGTTGTGACAGTCCGCTCATACGACTACATCACCCTGAAGTTGAGTCGGGACCGTACGGTGGTCTGGGGCAGCGCAGAGGAGGGCGAGGCGAAGGCGCGCGCTCTCACGGCGCTGATGAAAGCCGCACCCAAGGCGCGGCACTTCGACGTGAGCGCGCCAACCGCCCCTGCCGCGTCGGGTAGTTGACGCGCATCTGTGCTGGCCAGCACCCTGGTTGGTCATCGCTATGGGTGATCACATAGGGTGAAAAGAAAAACGGGAGGTTCGGCGTGTTCGTTGAACGTGCGCCACTTGTCGACTTAGTGTCCTGTTCGGAGAGTCCAAGAAGCAGACACACTGGTAACCCTAAACTTCAGCGTTAGGGTTTGGGTCGGCGTTCCGGACCGTCCCATCGGCATCCGTCGGCGCCGCGCGACAACCGCGCGGCGACGACACGTAACTCGAGGCGAGAGGCCTTCGACGTGGCAGCACCGCAGAACTACCTCGCAGTCATCAAGGTCATCGGTGTCGGCGGCGGTGGTGTCAATGCCATCAACCGAATGATCGAGGTCGGTCTCAAGGGCGTCGAGTTCATCGCGATCAACACTGATGCGCAAGCCCTGTTGATGAGCGACGCCGACGTCAAGCTCGACGTCGGTCGTGAACTCACCCGCGGCCTGGGGGCCGGAGCCAATCCCGCAGTCGGTCGCAAGGCGGCAGAAGACCACCGTGAGGAGATCGAGGAGGTCCTCAAGGGGGCCGACATGGTCTTCGTCACCGCAGGCGAAGGCGGCGGTACCGGCACCGGCGGCGCACCCGTCGTCGCAAATATCGCGCGCACGCTCGGCGCCCTGACGATCGGTGTGGTCACCCGGCCGTTCACCTTCGAGGGCCGCCGCCGCGCGAACCAGGCGGAGGACGGCATCGCCGAACTCCGCGAGGAGGTCGACACCCTCATCGTGATCCCGAACGACCGGCTGCTGTCCATTTCGGACCGCCAGGTGAGCGTTCTGGACGCGTTCAAGTCCGCGGACCAGGTGCTGCTGTCGGGTGTCCAGGGCATCACCGACCTCATCACCACGCCCGGTCTGATCAACCTCGACTTCGCCGACGTCAAGTCCGTGATGTCCGAGGCGGGCTCGGCGCTCATGGGCATCGGCTCGGCCCGCGGCGACGACCGCGCGGTGGCCGCCGCCGAGATGGCGATCTCCTCCCCGCTGCTCGAGGCCTCCATCGACGGCGCCCGCGGGGTGCTGCTCTCCATCTCCGGTGGCTCGGATCTCGGACTCTTCGAGATCAACGAGGCGGCCCAGCTGGTCAGCGAGGCCGCCCACCCCGAGGCCAACATCATCTTCGGCGCGGTCATCGACGACGCGCTGGGCGACGAGGTACGGGTCACGGTCATCGCGGCCGGCTTCGACGGCGGACAGCCGCCGACCCGCCGCGAAAACGTGCTCGGGTCCGCCGCGAACAAGCGGGATGAGCCGCCGGCCACCCCGTCGCGCGGCACGGAGACCTCGCGCGCGTCCGGTCTCGGCACCGTGCCGGCCCGCGAGGAGTCCTCGGCCCCGGCCGAGCCCGCTCCGGTCGCCGGCGATCTGAACTCCGGGCCCGCGCAGGTCCCGCCGGCCCGTCCGTACCAGGACAGCCAGGCCGAAGAGCTGGACGTACCGGACTTCTTGAAGTGATAGACCAGCACGTCATCGTGAGCGGCGCGCACTTCGCCTTCACCGACAGGTGGGGCGGGGTGAGCGCCGTTCCGTACGAGGAGCTCAATCTCGGCGGAGCGGTGAGCGACGACCCCGCGGCGGTCCTCGCCAACCGGGCGATCGCCGCGAAGGAACTGGGGCTCGACCCGGATCTGGTCGTCTGGATGAACCAGGTTCACGGCAAGGATGTCGCCGAGGTCGACGGTCCGTGGGGCGAGGCTCCCGTTCCCTCGGTGGACGCCGTGGTCACCGCGCGGCGCGGGCTCGCCCTCGCCGTACTGACCGCGGACTGCACTCCCGTACTGCTCGCCGACCCGGTCGCAGGCATCGTGGCCGCCGCGCACGCGGGCCGTCCCGGGATGATCGCGGGAGTCGTGCCCGCGGCCGTCGACGCGATGACGTCGCTCGGCGCGGACCCGGAACGGATCATCGCCCGTACCGGACCGGCCGTCTGCGGTCGCTGCTACGAAGTTCCCGAGCAGATGCGGGCGGATGTGGCCGCGATCGAACCCGCCGCCTGGTCCGAGACCAGCTGGGGCACCCCGGCCGTCGACGTCACTGCCGCGGTCCACGCCCAGCTCGATGCGCTCGGGGTCAGCGACCGGCAGCGGTCGGCGGTGTGCACACTGGAATCGCGCGACCACTTCTCGTACCGCCGCGACCGCACCACCGGGCGGCTCGCCGGATACGTCTGGCTGGACGGACAGGAATGACGGACCGAAAGACCGAACTCGCGGGCACTCTCGCGGCCGTGGAGGAACGTATCGCCTCGGCCTGCGCGGCCGCCGGCCGCAAGCGGGGGGAGGTGACCCTCATCGTGGTCACCAAGACCTACCCGGCGAGCGATGTGCGGCTGCTCCATGGGCTGGGTGTGCGGCATGTGGCCGAGAACCGTGACCAGGACGCGGCACCGAAGGCCGCCGCCTGCTCGGATCTCGACCTCAGCTGGCACTTCGTCGGGCAGTTGCAGACCAATAAGGTCCGTTCCGTGGCGAGTTATGCCGATGTCGTGCAGTCTGTCGACCGGCTCAGGCTCGTCACCTCGCTGTCCGCCGCCGCGGTCCGCGCGGAGCGCGAGCTCGGGTGTCTGATCCAGGTCGCGCTCGATGCCGAGTCGGGCGAGCGCGGGGAGCGGGGAGGCGTGGCGCCGGGCGGCATCGAGGAGTTGGCGGCCGCCGTGGACGGCGCACCAGGACTGCGGCTCGACGGACTGATGACCGTCGCGCCGCTCACCGGACCGTACGCGGGACGGCAACAGGCGGCGTTCGAGCGGCTGATGGAATTCTCATCCAGCCTGCGCGCCGGGCATCCGGCTGCGAACATGGTGTCAGCAGGGATGAGTACGGACCTCGAACAAGCAGTGGCGGCCGGAGCGACACATGTGCGCGTCGGCACTGCGGTACTCGGAGTCCGACCCCGGCTCGGGTAACGTCGCGAAGCAAGTCGGACCACAGCAGAAAATATGGTCATTCCCGCCACAATGCGGGCAGACCGAGTGGATCGCTGGCACTTGGTGACGAATGCCGATCCACCACAGAGCGGAGGACTCAGAGAATGGCCGGCGCGATGCGCAAGATGGCGGTCTACCTCGGCCTCGTGGAGGACGATGGGTACGACGGCCGGGGTTTCGATCCCGATGACGACTTCGAACCCGAGCCGGAGCCCGAGCGGGACCACCGGCGCCACCAGCCCCCGCACCAGGTCGAGAGGGATGAACCGGTGCGGGTGGTCCAGCCGCCCGCGCAGCGCGATCCGGTTCCGCTTCCCGCTGAAAGTGGACGTCCGGCGCGAATTGCCCCCGTGGCATCCATCACACCTGAACGACCGAGCCTGGAGAAGAACGCACCGGTGATCATGCCCAAGGTCGTGTCCGAGCGGGAGCCCTACCGCATCACCACACTGCACCCGCGGACCTACAACGAGGCCCGTACCATCGGGGAACACTTCCGCGAGGGCACCCCGGTGATCATGAACCTCACGGAGATGGACGACACCGACGCAAAGCGACTTGTCGACTTTGCCGCGGGACTCGTGTTCGGTCTGCATGGCAGCATTGAGCGGGTTACGCAGAAGGTGTTCCTGTTGTCTCCTGCTAACGTCGATGTCACGGCGGAGGACAAGGCCCGCATTGCTGAGGGCGGGTTCTTCAACCAGAGCTAGGAACCGACACCGGGAACGACCCGGCCGCGAGGCCGGTAGACACGAGAGCCAGGGGAGAGGGAAGCGCGGAGATGAGCGTCGCACTGGATGTGGTCTACATCGCGCTGGTGTGCTTTCTCGTCGTGCTGATCTTCCGGCTGGTCATGGACTACGTCTTCCAGTTCGCGCGCTCATGGGCACCCGGGAAGGCGATGGTGGTCGTTCTGGAGGCCACCTACACTGTCACCGATCCACCGCTCAAGCTTCTGCGGCGGTTCATTCCGCCGCTGCGTCTCGGGGGCGTGGCACTCGACCTGTCCTTCTTCGTTCTGATGATCATCGTCTACATTCTGATCTCCGTCGTGAACGGCGTGGGGAACTGATGTGAGCGATACGGTCTTGCCGACTGCCGACGACTACGTAGAGGTGAAGTAGAGATGCCGCTGACTCCCGAGGACGTGCGGAACAAGCAGTTCACGACTGTCCGCCTCCGAGAAGGCTACGACGAGGACGAGGTCGATGCCTTCCTCGACGAGGTCGAGTCCGAGCTGACCCGCCTGCTCCGCGAGAACGAGGACCTGCGCGCCAAGCTGGCCGCGGCGACTCGTGCGGCCGCGCAGAACCAGCAGCAGGGCATGCGCAAACCGCCGGAGCCGCAGGACGGCCGCGGTCCGGGCGCACCTGTGCCCGCCGCCATATCCGGACCGCCCGTCCAGCAGCAGCCCCCGCAGATGGGTCCGCCCCAGCTGCCCGGTGGTGCTCCGCAGCTGCCCCCGGGCCCCGGTGGTCACGGTCCGCAGGGCCCGCACGGCCCGATGCAGGGCGGTCCCATGGGTGGCCCGATGGGCGGCCCCATGGGCGGACACGGTCCGCAGATGCCGCAGCAGGGACCCGGCGGCGACAGTGCCGCGCGCGTGCTCTCACTGGCCCAGCAGACCGCCGACCAGGCGATCGCCGAGGCCCGTTCCGAGGCCAACAAGATCGTCGGCGAGGCCCGCAGCCGCGCCGAGGGTCTGGAGCGCGACGCCCGCGCCAAGGCGGACGCGCTGGAGCGGGACGCCCAGGAGAAGCACCGCGTCGCGATGGGCTCCCTGGAGTCCGCGCGGGCCACGCTGGAGCGCAAGGTCGAGGACCTGCGAGGCTTCGAGCGCGAGTACCGCACGCGGCTGAAGTCCTACCTGGAGTCGCAGCTGCGTCAGCTGGAGACCCAGGCCGACGACTCGTTGGCCCCGCCGCGGGCGCCCGCGGCCGCGTCGCTGCCGCCGTCGCCCTCGATGGCTCCGGCCGGTGCGGGTGCGATGGGTCACACCATGGGCGGCAACCCGTCGATGGGTCAGTCCATGGGCGGCAACCAGTCCATGGGCGGTGGACCGTCGTACGGCGGCCAGCAGCAGATGTCCCCGGCGATGACCCAGCCGATGGCACCGGTGAGGCCGCAGGCGCCGCAGCCGATGCAGCAGGCGCCGTCGCCGATGCGTGGGTTTCTGATCGACGAGGACGACAACTGACGGCGGGTCGCGCGAATCGCGCGTAGCCGTCGGCAGGCTGAGGGCCGGGCCCGGGACATCTGTCCCGGGCCCGGCCCTTTTGCTCCTCAATCGCCGGAGGGGCTGAATTTCAGCCCGTCCGGCGATTGAGGACATGCGGCCGGAGGTCGCATGTGGGGGTCCAGGGGGCGAAGCCCTTGGTTACGGGAAGGGGCGGGTAGGGGAAAGCAAAGAGGCCCGAGCCGAAGCCCGGGCCCCTCGCTGGGACGGCTACGCCTTGCGGAGGCGGAACGTCAGGGACAGGCCCTCTTCCGTGAACGGGACGCCGAAGGTGTCGTCCGCCGGGGTTGTCGTGAACGTCGTCGCCAGGACCTCGTCCGCGATCAGCCCCGCATGCTCCGTCAGGGCCTCCGTCGTGGACGGGTCCGTCGACGACCAGCTCACCGCGATACGGTCCGCGACGTCCAGGCCGCTGTTCTTGCGGGCCTCCTGGATCAGCCGGATCGCGTCACGCGCCAGGCCCGCGAGCCGCAGCTCCGGCGTGATCTCCAGGTCCAGCGCGACCGTCGCGCCCGAGTCGGACGCCACCGACCAGCCCTCGCGCGGGGTCTCGGTGATGATGACCTCCTCCGGGGAGAGGGTCACCTCCTCGCCGTTCACGGAGACGGTCGCGGTGCCCGAGCGCAGCGCCAGGGACAGGGCCGCCGCATCGGCCGCGGCCACCGCCTTGGCCACGTCCTGGACGCCCTTGCCGAACCGCTTGCCCAGTGCCCGGAAGTTCGCCTTGGCCGTCGTGTCGACCAGCGAGCCGCCGACCTCGGAGAGCGAGGCCAGGGAGGAGACGTTGAGCTCCTCGGTGATCTGGGCGTGGAGTTCGGGGGAGAGGGACTCGAAGCCCGCCGCGGCGACCAGCGCCCGGGAGAGCGGCTGGCGCGTCTTGACCCCGGACTCCGCGCGGGTGGCGCGGCCCAGCTCCACCAGGCGGCGTACCAGCGCCATTTGGGAGGACAGGGTGGGGTCGATGGCGTCCAGGTCGGCAGCCGGCCAGGTCGACAGATGGACCGACTCGGGGGCGTCCGGCGTCACCGGGACGACCAGGTCCTGCCAGACCCGCTCCGTGATGAAGGGGGTCAGCGGGGCCATCAGCCGGGTCACCGTCTCGACGACGTCGTGCAGCGTACGCAGCGCGGCCGGGTCGCCCTGCCAGAAGCGGCGGCGCGAGCGGCGCACATACCAGTTGGACAGGTCGTCCACGAACGAGGAAAGCACCTTTCCGGCGCGCTGGGTGTCGTACGCCTCCAGGGCCGAAGTGACCTGGTCCACCAGCGCGTTGAGCTCGCTCAGCAGCCAGCGGTCCAGCACCGTGCGCTCGGCCGGGGCCGGATCGGCCGCGGACGGCGCCCAGTTGGACGTGCGCGCGTACAGGGCCTGGAAGGCCACCGTGTTCCAGTACGTGAGGAGCGTCTTGCGCACGACCTCCTGGATCGTGCCGTGACCCACCCGCCGCGCCGCCCACGGCGAGCCGCCGGCCGCCATGAACCAGCGCACCGCGTCGGCGCCGTGCTGGTCCATCAGCGGGATCGGCTGGAGGATGTTCCCCAGGTGCTTGGACATCTTGCGGCCGTCCTCGGCGAGGATGTGGCCGAGGCAGACCACGTTCTCGTACGACGACTTGTCGAAGACGAGCGTGCCGACGGCCATCAGCGTGTAGAACCATCCACGCGTCTGGTCGATGGCCTCCGAGATGAACTGCGCCGGGTAGCGCTTCTCGAAGAGCTCCTTGTTCTTGTACGGGTAGCCCCACTGAGCGAACGGCATCGAACCCGAGTCGTACCAGGCGTCGATGACCTCGGGGACGCGCGTCGCCGTCTTCCGGCAGGTCGGGCAGGCGAAGGTCACCTCGTCGATGAACGGCCGGTGCGGGTCCAGCGACGACTGGTCCGTGCCCGTCAGCTCGCCGAGCTCGGCGCGCGAGCCGACGCAGGTGAGGTGGTCGTCCTCGCAGCGCCAGATCGGCAGCGGCGTGCCCCAGTAGCGGTTACGGGACAGGGCCCAGTCGATGTTGTTGTTCAGCCAGTCGCCGTACCGGCCCTGCTTGACCGAGTCCGGGATCCAGTTGGTGTTCTCGTTCTCCTCGAGGAGACGGTCCTTGATGGCGGTGGTGCGGATGTACCAGGACGGCTGCGCGTAGTAGAGCAGCGCGGTGTGGCAGCGCCAGCAGTGCGGGTAGCTGTGCTCGTACGGGACGTGCCTGAAGAGCAGGCCGCGGGACTCCAGATCGGGCACGAGCGTCTCGTCGGCCTTCTTGAAGAAGACGCCGCCGACCAGCGGGACGTCCTCCTCGAAGGTGCCGTCGGGGCGGACCGGGTTCACGACCGGCAGGCCGTACGCGCGGCAGACCTTGAGGTCGTCCTCACCGAAGGCGGGGGACTGGTGGACCAGACCCGTACCGTCCTCGGTCGTCACGTACTCGGCGTTCACGACGTAGTGGGCCGGGGCGGGGCTGTGTCCATCGCTTCCCTCGCTGACGCTCGGGAAGGCCACCAGCTCGAAGGGGCGCTGATACGTCCAGCGCTCCATCTCCGCGCCGGTGAAGGACTGGCCGGTGGCCTCCCAGCCTTCGCCGAGTGCCTTCTCCAGCAGCGGCTCGGCGACGACGAGTTTCTCCTGGCCGTTCGTCGCGACGACGTACGTGACGTCGGGGTGCGCGGCGACGGCGGTGTTCGAGACCAGGGTCCAGGGGGTCGTCGTCCAGACCAGCAGCGCGGCCTCGCCCGCGAGCGGGCCGGAGGTCAGCGGGAAACGGACGAAGACGGACGGGTCCACGACAGTCTCGTAACCCTGCGCAAGCTCGTGGTCCGAGAGGCCGGTGCCGCAGCGCGGGCACCAGGGGGCGACGCGGTGGTCCTGGACCAGCAGGCCCTTGTTGAAGATCTCCTTCAGCGACCACCAGACCGACTCGATGTACGAGGGGTCCATGGTGCGGTACGCGTCGTCGAGGTCGACCCAGTAGCCCATGCGGTCCGTCAGCTCGGCGAACGCGTCCGTGTGCCGGGTCACCGACTCCCGGCACTTCGCGTTGAATTCCGCGATGCCGTACGCCTCGATGTCCTTCTTGCCGGAGAAGCCGAGCTCCTTCTCGACGGCGAGCTCGACCGGCAGGCCGTGGCAGTCCCAGCCGGCCTTGCGGGCGACGTGGTAGCCGCGCATCGTGCGGAAGCGCGGGAAGACGTCCTTGAAGACGCGGGCCTCGATGTGGTGGGCACCCGGCATGCCGTTGGCGGTGGGCGGGCCCTCGTAGAAGACCCACTCGGGGCGGCCCTCGGACTGCTCAAGGCTCTTCTGGAAGACCTTGGCCTCGCGCCAGAAGTCGAGCACGGCATGCTCGAGCGCGGGCAGATCGACCTGGGCGGGTACCTGACGGTACTGCGGTGGTGTCATCGACGAACTCCTCCAACGGACAAAGTCTGTGCCGTCGGAGGGACGAGAGCCGGTGCTCCCGCGGTACCACCCTCCTTGGCCCGCCGGCGGTGGCCGGTGAGCCCCCTCATTGGGGTCGCGATGCCGGGTCTAGTCACCCCCCGAACGCTCCGAGGGCTTTCTTCCGGCGGCTCAGGGGTGATGCTTCACCTCGCGCTCGCCCCCGGGCTCTCACCGTCCCCGGGTCGCTCATGGCTGCGTACGACGCTACTCGTCCCCATCCACGCCTTTCGCTCCGCCCAGTGTACGGGCCCCTACGTGCGGCGGCCGACCGGTTTTCACCGGGCCGACCGCCGGCCGTTCGCGAGCTGCGCGGTTGACCCGAATGGTCACACGCGGACCTGCGGAGTCCGGCTGCCTCTTTGCGGCGGTTACGGGGCGGGGAGCTGGGCACAACGGATGCAGGTTCGCCTTGTCACAGGCCGGGGTGGGCCGCAGCGGCGGCGTGGCCCGTTTGCCGCGGGGCCTGGGTCGATTTATCGTCCCAGCACGATTCGCGAGCAAGATCACAATATGTGAAGGGGCCGCGGCCATGGTGGCGAAGAAGATCGCCGAGAAGACGGCGTCCGCAAGATCCACCGCCGCTGGAGCGGCGGCCAGGGATACGAGCGGGAAGAAGAGCACCGTGGCGAAGAAGGCCGCGGCAGGCAGTGGGAAGCAGGCGGCGAGGCCGACGACGGCGAAGGTGGCGAAGAAGGCATCGGCTGCCACGGCGACGGTGAAGAAGGTGTCGGCGGTCGTGGAGCCGGCACCCGCCGGGAAGGTGGCTGCGGCCAAGGCCACCACGAAGAAGGCAACGGCGACGAAGAAGGCGACCCCGACGAAGACGACGGCCGCCAAGAAGTCCACGGTGAAGGGCACGACCAAGAAGGTCGCGGCGAAGAAGGCCGCGGCCGAGAAGACGGCCAAGAAGAAGGCCGCGAAGACGACTGCCAAGACGACTGCCAGGGCGGGCGCCAAAAAGGCGCCCGCGAAGAAGACGAGCGCGAAGAAGGCGACGGCCGTGGACGAGACGACGACCGCAGCAACGGCCGGGACGCCGACGGCGAAGAGGGCGTCTGCGAAGAAAGCCGTGGCGAAGAAGGCCGTGGCCACGAAGGCGGCGGCCAAAAAGGCCGCGAAGAAGGCCGCGCCCGCGGCCAAGGGGGCGGCCAAGGCCGCGAAGCAGACAGGAGCCAGGACGGTGGGAGCGAAGAAGACCGCGGGTGGGGCATCGGCCGCGGGCAAGAGCGCGACAGCGCTGCCCACGGCCCGTACAGCGGCCGCGACACCGCCGGGAGAGCTCGCGGTACGCCCCGGCGAGGACCCGTGGACCCCCGAGGAGGTCGCCGAGGCGCGCGCCGAGCTGGCGGGCGAAGCGATCCGGCTGAGCAACGAGATCAGCTCCTCGGAGGAGGCGCTGGTCGGGATGATGCGGGACTCCGGGGACGGCGCGGGCGACGACGACGCCGACACCGGGACGAAGAACATCACGCGCGAGCACGAGCTGGCGCTCGCCGCGAACGCGCGCGAGATGCTGGAGCAGACCGAGCATGCGCTGCTGCGCCTGGATGCGGGGACGTACGGCCTCTGCGAGATCTGCGGGAAGCCCATCGGCAAGGCGCGGATGCAGGCGTTCCCGCGCGCGACGCTCTGCGTCGAGGACAAGCAGAAGCAGGAACGACGCGGCTGACAGGAACGACGCGGCTAGATCCCTGTCCGATCGATCGGGCCGGGTCAGGGGGCGGGGTCCGGCACGCGCGCGCCAGGGGCACGCGAGCCGGGCAAGGTCGGCCGGACAGGGCCTGGGGCCCTCTGGCTCCGTACGTGTGTGCCGTACCCTCGTGCTCAGTCAGGCACCTAGGTTGAGGGACTCACGTGGCAGAGGCGGAGCGCATCATCGGTACGCCAGATGTTGACGGCGAGGCTGCGGCGCCCGCCGAGCGGCCCAAGGGCAGGCGCAAGATCGCCGTGCTCTTCGGTGTGGCGGTCGTGGCCTACCTGATCGACCTCGTCAGCAAGATGATCGTGGTGGCCAAGCTGGAGCACCACGAGCCGATCGAGGTCGTCGGCGATCTGCTGAAGTTCGAGGCGGTACGCAACCCCGGCGCCGCCTTCGGCATGGGCGAGGCCTTCACCGTGATCTTCACCTGCATCGCGGCGACGGTGATCATCGTGATTGCCCGGCTGGCGCGCAAGCTCTACAGCCTGCCGTGGGCGATCGCGCTCGGACTGCTGCTCGGGGGTGCGCTCGGCAATCTCACCGACCGGATCTTCCGTTCGCCCGGTGTCTTCGAGGGCGCGGTCGTCGACTTCATCGCGCCCGCGCATTTCGCCGTCTTCAATCTCGCCGACTCCGCGATCGTCTGCGGCGGATTCCTCATTGTGATCCTGTCCTTCAGGGGCCTGGACCCCGACGGGACCGTCCACAAGGACTGACAAGGCATACTCGACGGGTGAGTACAGTTCCCGAGATCCGCACCCTGCCCGTACCCGATGGCCTTGAGGGCGAGCGCGTCGACGCCGCCATTTCCCGGATGTTCGGGTTCTCCCGTACGAAAGCGGCCGACCTGGCGGCCGCCGGAAAGGTGCAGGTCGACGGCTCGGTGGTAGGAAAGTCCGAGCGGGTGCACGGCGGGGCGTGGCTCGAGGTCGAGATGCCGCAGGCGGCCGCGCCGGTGCAGATCGTGGCCGAGCCGGTCGAGGGCATGGAGATCGTGCACGACGACGACGACATCGTCGTGATCGTGAAGCCGGTCGGCGTGGCCGCGCACCCGAGCCCCGGCTGGACCGGCACCACGGTCATCGGCGGTCTCGCGGCCGCGGGCTACCGGATCTCGACGTCGGGCGCGGCCGAGCGGCAGGGGATCGTGCACCGCCTCGACGTCGGTACGTCCGGGCTGATGGTCGTCGCCAAGTCGGAGCGGGCGTACACCCTGCTGAAGGCGCAGTTCCGCGACCGCGTCGTGGACAAGCGGTACCACGCTCTGGTCCAGGGCCACCCGGATCCGCTGAGCGGGACGATCGACGCGCCCATCGGCCGGCACCCCAACCACGACTACAAGTGGGCCGTCACGGCGGACGGCAAGGACTCTGTCACGCACTACGACCTCATCGAGGCCTTCCGCGCGGCCTCGCTGCTGGACATCAAGCTGGAGACCGGTCGCACGCACCAGATCCGGGTGCACATGGCGGCGCACAAGCACCCCTGTGTGGGCGATCTGACCTACGGCGCGGACCCGACGCTCGGGAAGCGGCTGGGGCTGACCAGGCAGTGGCTGCACGCGGTCCGCCTCGGCTTCGAGCACCCGTCGGACGGGCAGTGGGTCGAGTTCGAGAGCACGTACCCGCAGGACCTGCAGTCGGCACTGGACAAGATCACGGCGGAGAGTGAATGACCGGGTTCCAGGTGCGGGTGGCGGTCGGCCCGGCCGACCGTGAGGCCGCTTTCGCGGTCCGCAAGGACGTCTTCGTCGTCGAGCAGCGCGTGCCGGCGGAGATCGAGTACGACGCCTTCGACGCCGAGGAGGCGGACACCGTGCATGTGCTGGCCGTCGGCGAGGACGGGGTGCCGCTCGGCACGGGACGTCTGCTGTACGGACCGGCCGCGGCGGACAAGACGGGCGGCGAGGCCTCGGTGGGTTCGCTGGGACGGCTCGCGGTGACCAAGGCGGCACGCGGGCTGGGCGTCGGTGTGGCGCTGGTGAGGGCGATCGAGGACGCGGCGCGGGAGCGGGGGCTGGCGGCGGTGGATCTGCACGCGCAGACGCATGCGCTGGGCTTCTACGAGCGGCTGGGGTACGTCGTGTACGGGGCGGAGTTCCTGGACGCGGGGATCGGGCACCGGGCGATGCGGCGCGGGCTGTAGCGGGAGCCTCTCCCGGACCCCGGGCGCGCGCCCTCCGTACTGATCACGGCCGTTGCGCCGCGCGGGAGTTGGACAGCCGCGTGAGACGGTGACAGCGCGCCGAACCTGCCGTCCCGAACTCGGTGTCAACCGCGGCCCGTGCGCGGCCGGTTGGCGCCGCCCTCATGCGACTCGTCCGGCTCGTGCGGCTCCTCGGGCGGGGCCGCCGACGAGGTGGATGTGGCGTCACGCGCTGCGGGCGAGGTCGAGACGCGTGGGAGCGCGTACGGATGCTTCTCCCACAGCCAGGCGATCATCTGCTCCCGTACCACGCAGCGCACCGTCCAGAGGTCGTCCGCGTCCTTCGCAGTGACCACCGCGCGCACCTGGATCGTGGTCGGTGTGGTGTCGGTGACAGCGAGGCTCCAGTCCCGGCTGTCCCATGCCGCGCAATCGCCCAGGATCTCCTGCAGCTTCTCGCGCATCAGCCCCACCGGCGCCGAGTGGTCGAGATGGAAGAAGACCGTCCCGGTTATCTGGGCCCCGCCGCGCGACCAGTTCTCGAACGGCTTCCCGGTGAAGTACGACACCGGCATCGTTATCCGCCGCTCGTCCCAGGTCCGTACGGCGAGGAACGTGAGCGTGACCTCCTCGACCACACCCCACTCCCCGTCCACCACCACGGTGTCGCCGATCCGCACCATGTCGCCGAACGCGATCTGGAATCCGGCGAAGAGATTGCCGAGCGTGGACTGCGCGGCGACACCGGCGACGATGCCGATGATGCCCGCGGAAGCCAGCATCGAGGCGCCGAGCTTCTCCATGCCGGGGAAGGTCAGCAGCATCGCGGCGAATGCCACCACGGCGACGATCGCCGTGACGATCCGCATGATCAGCGTGACTTGCGTACGCACCCGCCGTACCCGGGCGGGATCACGGGTGGAGGTGGCGTAGCGGGCGTACGTGGACTCCACGACGGCGGAGACGATCCGGGTCACCAGCCAGGCACCGGCGCCGATCAGCACCAGCGACAGCACATGACCGATGCCCGCTTCGTGGTTCTCGATGAGCTGCCACCCGGTCTCCCGGAAGCTCCCTCTCAGTATCGCGGTGAGCAGCACGACTTGGAGCGGCAGCCCGCAACGGCGCAGCAGACCCCACAGCGGCGTCTCGGGGTGGCGGCGGTCCACCCGGCGCAGCAGCAGGTCGAAAGCCCAGCCGAGCAGCAGCGTGAGCAGGACCGAACCACCGAGGACGGTCAACGGGCGCAGTGCGTTCTCCATGGCTCCGACGCTAACGGGAACTGGCAGGATGTCCGAATGAACATCATGCTCTTCCATTCGGTCTACGGTCTGCGCCCGGCCGTTCTCGCCGCGGCCGACAGGCTGCGCGAAGCCGGGCACCAGGTTCACGTGCCCGACCTCTACGACGGGCAAACCGTCGATTCCGTGGAGGAGGGCAGGGAGCTCAAGGACAAGATCGGCACGGAGGAGTTGCTGCGCCGCGCGATCGCGGCCTCCGCGCCGTATTCGGACCGGGGTCTGGTGTACGCCGGCTTCTCGCTCGGCGGATCGATCGCGCAGAACCTCGCGATGGGCGACCAGAAGGCGCGCGGGCTGCTGCTTGTGCACGGCACGTCCGACATCGCCGAGGGCGTGAGCGTGGACGAGCTGCCCGTACAGCTGCATGTCGCCGACCCCGACCCCTTCGAGCCGCACGACTGGCTGAGCGCCTGGTCTCTGCAGATGCAGCGGGCGGGCGCCGATGTGGAGATCTACCGCTACCCGGGCGCCGGGCATCTGTACACCGACCCCGAACTGCCCGACTACGACGAGGCGTCGGCGGAGCAGACCTGGCGGGTGGCGCTGGGCTTCCTGGAATCGCTCCAGGAGAGCTGACGAATGCTGCCCGCCGCGGGTGCGGCGGGCAGCTCGGCCTCAGCCCGCCCGGTAGGCGGTCCAGCTGTCCTTCATGCGCTGCACCTGGCCGGCGGAGAACTGGTACATGCAGGAGTCGTACGTGTAGTCCATGAAGTTGTGGATCGGGTCGACGCCCGTCTTGTTGACGCAGGAGTCGCGGCCCGTCGGGCACTGGTACGCGGCGCTCTTCTCGGACGGGGTGTCGGAGACGTAGTCGCCGTTGCCGTTACAGCCGCCCTGGAAGGTGTGGTAGAGCCCCATCCAGTGGCCGACCTCGTGGGTCGCCGTGTCGCCCTCGTCGTAGTTGGTGGCGGAGCCGCCGGGCAGTGACGTGTCGAGGATGACGACGCCGTCCATGCCCGGGCTGGAGTTGTACGAGCTCGGGAAGGTCGCCCAGCCGAGCAGGCCGCCGCCGAGGTTGGCGGTGTAGATGTTGAGGGCGCCCGCGCCGCCCTTGCGCAGCGCGGTCTTCATCGCCTTCTCGTTGGTCGAGCCGGAGGCCAGGTTGTACCAGGAGGCGTTGTCCGTGTAGTCCGTGGCGGCCAGCGAGAACTGGAACGTGGAGTCGGTGTTCCCGGTGCCCTGGCCGGCGTAGGCGGCGTTGAGGACCGCCATCTGGTTGCTGACGTCGGTCGCGGTGAGCTTGCCGGTCGTTCCGCTGTGGACGACGTGGAAGTAGACCGGGATGGTGGTCGCCGCGGCCGTCGTGAACGCTCTGCCAGTGGCGCGGGCCTTGTCGAGTCTCTTGCGCATGTCCGCGTCCATGGCCTTGGCCTGAGTGGCGGTCACTTCGTTGGGCTCGTCCGCGTGCTGGCTACCGGGCTTGGCCTCACGGGCGTTGGCGGAAACGCTCGCAGTGTCGGCGCAGTCCTGCGCGGGGGTCTTGGCGGCGGCGATCCCGGCGGGTGCGGAGAGCGGGGAGAGCACAAGAGTTCCGGCCATGACCGCGGTACCGATGAATCGGTTGCGCAGACGGGGAGATATTCGGGCAAGCGTGGGCACGTTGACTCCTAGCGGGGGGTGGGCGGAGGTGACTTCCTCGCCACTGCCGGGAGGTTATGTGCGCATGACAGATCTCGATGAGAATCGATCAAGCCCAATCAATCCATAGATCAATTAGGACATCGGGGCGAAATCTTTCAGCCAGGTCCAGACTTTGAGATGGACCGGTAACACGCGGGGTTACCAAGGCGGGTGGTGTGTCCGGATTCGGATGGCGAATTAACACCACCCGCCTGATGGCGTGATCTGTGCGTAACAGGGCGCCGAGTGGCTGGAATTCGACGGTCAGCGCACCGGCCGGTCGACCCGCTCGACGTGCTGCGTACCGGACAGGGTCCGGTAGGAGCGGGCCCACTTGGTGGTCGCGCCCTGCTGCGTCTTGTCGGAGATGACGTAGTAGTCCATCTGGGAGCGCTCGGCGGTGACGTCGAGGACGCCGTAGCCGTGGTTGTCCATGTCGATCCACTTCACATGGCGGTTGGCCGCCTTGACCGCCGCGGAGGCGACCAGCGAGATGGTGCCGGGTGCGACATGCAGGATGTCGTCCAGGTTGTCGGAGGTCACCGACGTCACGACGAACTCGGTCGCGGCCGACTGCGACAGCGGATACGTCGCCGCCTTGACCGGCACGTCGTTCGCCCACGCCATGTGGATGTCGCCGGTGAGGAAGACCGTGTTCTTGATGCCGCGCTGGGTCAGGTGCGCGAGCAGTTCCTTGCGGTCGTCCGTGTAGCCGTCCCACTGGTCGACGTTGACGGCGAGGCCCTCCTTGGGCAGGCCCAGCAACTCCGCGATCGGCTCCAGGAGATAGGCCGGTACGGAGCCGAAGGCCACCGGCGAGATCATCACCGAGGTGCCGACCAGCTTCCAGGAGGCATCGGAAGCGGCCAGGCCGGACTTCAGCCAGTCCAGCTGGGCGCGGCCGGTGATGGAGCGGTCCGGGTCGTCCACGCCGCCGTTGCCGACCGTCGACTGCTGCGAGCGGAAGGAACGCAGGTCCAGCAGATGCAGATCGGCGAGCTTGCCGAAGCGCAGGCGGCGGTAGACCGTGCCCTCGGTCGACGCGCGTACGGGCATCCACTCGAAGTACGCCTGGCGCGCGGCCGCGGCGCGTGCCGCCCAGTCGCCCTCGGTGCCCGGCGTGTGGTTCTCCGCGCCGCCCGACCAGGCGTCGTTGGCGAACTCGTGGTCGTCCCAGATCGCGATCACCGGGTGCGCGGCGTGCAGCGTCTGCAGGTCGGCGTCCGTCTTGTACGTGGCGTGCCGGGTGCGGTAGTCGGCGAGCGTGATGATCTCGTTCTTCGGCGAGTGCTGGCGTACGACGTACTTCGGCTCGGGGTAGCCGCCGGTCGCGTACTCGTAGATGTAGTCGCCGAGATGGAGGATCGCGTCGAGGTCGCTGCGGGCGGCGAGATGCCGGTACGCCGAGAAGTACCCGGACTCCCAGTTGGCGCAGGAGACCACACCGAAGCGGACGCCGGGGGTCGAGGCGTCGGTGGCGGGGGTGGTGCGGGTCCGGCCGACGGGGGAGACGCTGCCTGCGGCCGTGAAGCGGAAGTAATAGGCGGTGGCCTGGCGCAGGCCCCTTACGTCGACCTTGACCGTGTGGTCGGAGGCGGCCTTCGAGGTCGTGGCACCACTGGCGACGACCTTCGTGAAGGCCTTGTCCTCGGCGACCTCCCAACTCACCGCGGTGTCGGGCCCCTTGCCGGAGCCGGGCACGGCGTCGGGAGTGGGAGTGATACGCGTCCACAGCAGCACGCCGTCGGGCAGCGGGTCCCCGGAGGCGATGCCGTGCAGGAAGGCCGGGGCCTCGGTGGCGGAGGCCGAAGCGGCGGAGGTGGCGACCGCGATGGCGGGCGCGGCGACGACAGCGGTGGCGGCAGCGGCCTTGACGACCGTGCGGCGGCTGGGAGTTGAAGAGAGTCTACTGGTCACGGCCGATCAGACTACTGATCGGTAGGTCGAATGGAAGAGCGAACGGGAGGGGGAATGGGGAAAGTTCGCCGGGTGGTGGGGGAGGGGTAACGGGGGTGTTGACCGTAGTGGGGCGAAGGGGGCGTTTCCCTCACCGTGCCCCTTTGCGGGTGCGGGGTGCGCCTGCGGCGGGCTTGTTCCCCACCCCGCCCCTTCCCGGCTGTGACATTTGCGGCTCCGCCGCGTGCGGGGCAAGCCCCCAGACCCCCGTATGCGACCTTCGGCCGCATGTCCTCAAACGCCGGACGGGCTGACATGCGCGGCCCGGCCGCACATCCAACCCCGCCGGCAATTGAGGCGCGAGGAGGTTGGGGGTCCCCCGGACGGAGTCTGGGGGAGGGCGGGGTGGGGGAAAGGCCCAGACGTCAGTGCGCCGCTTCGCGCGAGTTACCCGGCCAGGCGCGTCGAACGCCCGCGCCGGAGCGGGTTGTTCAGTCGGCCCGCCTCGGGGGCCGGGGCGACAACTGGCCGCCGGCCCCCAACGCAGCCCCCGCTCAGCCCTGCAGCGCCTTCGCGATCGCCGCGTTGTACTGCTCCACCGTCATCGGCGGGTTGTCCGTTCCCTCCGCCGTGACCTTCTTGCCGTTCATCTTCAACGTCGGCGTGCCCTCGACCCCGCTCTTGCTGAACGCGTCCGACATCTTGATCGCCCAAGCATCGAACGTCCCGTCCTCCACGTTCTTCTTGAACTCGCTGTTGTTCTTCAGCGCGGGCACCGTCTCGGCGATCTTGAGCAGATAGGAGTCCTTCGAGAACTTGTCGTCCGTCTCCTGCGGGTGGAACGCCTTCGAGTACAGCGCCGTCTTGTACTCGGCAAACGCCTCCGGGCTCACATTCAGCGCCGCCCCCAGCGCGCTCAGCGCGTTCTTCGAGCCCTCGCCGTTGATCGACTTCGCGCCGTCGATGAAGGTCGCGCCGATGTACTTGATCTTGTACTTTCCGGCGTCGACGTCCTTCTTCACCGTCGGGCCGACCGCCTGCTCGAAGTTCGCGCAGACCGGGCAGCGCGAGTCCTCGTACAGCTCCAGCGTCTTCTTCGCGGACGCCTTGCCGAGGACGACGGTCGTGCCGTTCTCGCCCGAGGTGTTCTTCGGCGCGGTGACGTTCTTCTCGTCCTTCGCCGACTCCCAGTGCGTCGGCTTGTTGGCCTGCATGATCGCGTAGCCGACACCGCCCGCGATCGCCAGGACCACGATCGTCGAGCCGATGACGATGAGCTGGCGGCGGGTCTTTTCCTTCTTGGCCTGGCGCTCTCGCTCCTGGCGCAGCCGCTCGCGGGCCGCCGCCTTGCTGGCCTGGCTGTTACGTGCACTCATGCTGATTCACTCCGTGTGAGGTCGTACCCGTAAGAGGGATACGGAAAAGGGGGACTGCGGGCTCAGGCGAAGACTGCGGCCGAGCGCGGCGGTCCCCGTCGTGCGACGGAGTGCACCAGCAGGCGGGTGCGGGAGCTGCCGGGGCGGCTGAGCGCAGGGCGCACTGCGCGGCGTACGGACCGGTGTGCCGTGACCACCACGGCGGCCGCCAGCAGCAGCGGCCGGAACGCGAACGCACCCACCGCCCGTACAAGCCCGGCCAGCGCGGACTCGCCGCGCCGCAGCCAGGCCGCGGCCAGCAGCCCGACCGACAGATGCGCGGTGAGCAGCAGCCAGGGCAGGGCCGGGTTGGCGGAGTGCAGCAGGGCCGCCGCCGTGCCGTGGTCGGGGCCGCCGACACCGGGCAGCGCCGTGCCGACGCTGCCGCCGCACAGCACATCGAAGCCCACCGAGCGCAGCGACCCGGCGACAGGGCCCCCGCCGGGGCCGTAACAGACGTCCTGGCCGGTGGTGAAGACGGTGTCCGCGGCCAGTTCCAGCGGGACGAGCAGACTCACGATCCGCCAGTAGCCGCGCTCCCGGCCGGAGAGGGCGTACGCGACGGCGAAGACGCCCGCCGAAAGACCGGCGACGGTGGTCACCGGCAGCGGCACCCGGGAGAGCAGCACATGGGACGCCGCGGACAGCGTCACGACCAGTGCCGTGAAGATCGCCGCCCGCAGCGCCCTGAGCTGCATCCCTGATACGTCCATCACCGGGAGTGTCCCATGCGTCCCTGTAAGGGACTCTTAAAGGACCCGGCCGATCTGAGGGGTGTCCCCTACAGTCCCGGAATACGACCGTTACGGAACAGGTCCACGAAGATCTGGTGGTCCGCCCGCGCCCGCGCGCCGTAGCTGTGCGCGAACTCGACCAGCAGCTCCGCAAAGCCCTCCTCGTCCGCCGCGATCGCCGCGTCGATGGCCCGCTCCGTGGAGAACGGCACCAGCGAGTGGCCGCTCTCGTCGTCCGCCGCGCCGTGCATCGTCGCCGTCGCCCGGCCGAGGTCGGCGACGACGGCCGCGATCTCCTCGGGGTCGTCGATGTCCGACCAGTCCAGGTCCACCGCGTACGGGGACACCTCGGCCACCAGCTGACCGGCGCCGTCCAGCTCGGTCCAGCCCAGCCACGGGTCGGCGTGGTCCTGGAGCGCGCGCTGCGAGATCACCGTGCGGTGGCCCTCGTGCTGGAAGTACTCCCGCGCGGTCGCGTCGGTGATGTGGCGGGAGACCGCCGGAGTCTGCGCCTGCTTCATATAGATCACGACGTCGTTCTCGAGGGCGTCGCTGTTGCCCTCCAGCAGGATGTTGTACGAGGGCAGGCCCGCGGATCCGATGCCGATGCCGCGTCGGCCCACGACATCCTTGACGCGGTACGAGTCCGGCCGGGTCAGGCTGGACTCGGGCAGCGTCTCCAGATAGCCGTCGAATGCCGCGAGCACCTTGTAGCGGGTGGCCGCGTCGAGCTCGATCGAGCCGCCGCCGGGCGCGAACCGGCGCTCGAAGTCACGGATCTCGGTCATCGAGTCGAGCAGCGAGAAGCGGGTCAGAGAGCGGGCGTCGCGCAGGGCGTCCAGCAGCGGGCCCTCGGCGGTGTCCAGCGTGAAGGGCGGCACCTCGTCGTTCTTGGCGCCGGTGGCCAGGGCGTGGATGCGCTCGCGGTACGCGGCGGCGTAGACCCGCACCAGCTCGGTGATCTGCTCGTCGCTGAGCGCTTTGGTGTAGCCGATCAGCGCCAGCGACGCGGCCAGCCGCTTGAGGTCCCAGGTGAAGGGGCCGATGTACGCCTCGTCGAAGTCGTTGACGTTGAAGATCAGCCGGCCGTTGGCGTCCATGTACGTGCCGAAGTTCTCGGCGTGCAGATCGCCGTGGATCCACACCCGGCCGGTGCGGTCGTCGAGGAACGGGCCGCCGTGCTGCTCCCGCTCCAGGTCGTTGTAGAAGAGGCAGGCGGTGCCCCGGTAGAACGCGAACGCCGACGCGGCCATCTTCCGGAACTTGACCCGGAAGGCAGCGGGATCGGCCGCCAGCAGCTGGCCGAAGGCGGTCTCGAAGACGGCGAGAATCTGCTCGCCGCGCTCTTCAGCTGTGACCTCGGCGGATCGCGGTACCGACATCGCTTGGTGCCTCCTGGTGCATGACAAAAGGGACGGGGGTTCCGTCTCCTCCAACGCATGACCGTACTCGGGAGTGCCCGCCGACTGTCAGTGCCAGGACGTAGACTTCCACGCTGTTCCCCCAGACTGATCGCAACCTGTCGCCCACCGTTATCCGGAGGCATTCCGCCGTGACCAAGCCGCCTTTCACGCACCTTCACGTCCACACCCAGTACTCCCTACTGGACGGTGCCGCGCGGCTCAAGGACATGTTCGACGCCTGCAACGAGATGGGCATGACGCACATCGCCATGACCGACCATGGCAATCTCCACGGGGCGTACGACTTCTTCCACTCGGCGAAGAAGGCGGGTGTCACGCCCATCATCGGCATCGAGGCGTATGTCGCCCCCGAGTCCCGGCGGAACAAGCGCAAGATCCAGTGGGGCCAGCCCCACCAGAAGCGGGACGACGTCTCCGGTTCGGGTGGTTACACCCACAAGACGATCTGGGCGGCCAGCAAGACCGGTCTGCACAATCTGTTCCGGCTCTCCTCGGACGCGTATGCCGAGGGCTGGCTGCAGAAGTGGCCGCGCATGGACAAGGAGACCATCGCCCAGTGGTCCGAGGGGCTCATCGCCTCCACCGGCTGCCCCTCCGGCGAGCTCCAGACCCGGCTGCGGCTCGGCCAGTTCGACGAGGCACTCAAGGCCGCGTCCGAGTACCAGGACATCTTCGGCAAGGACCGGTACTTCCTGGAGCTGATGGACCACGGCATCGAGATCGAGCGCCGGGTCCGCGACGGTCTGCTGGAGATCGGCAAGAAGCTCGGCATCCCGCCGATCGTCACCAACGACTCGCACTACACCTACGCCCACGAGGCCGGTGCCCACGACGCGCTGCTGTGCATCCAGACCGGCAAGAACCTCTCGGACCCGGACCGCTTCCGCTTCGACGGCACCGGCTACTACCTGAAGTCCACCGACGAGATGTACGCCGTGGACTCCTCGGACGCCTGGCAGGAGGGCTGCGCCAACACCCTGCTCGTCGCGCAGCAGATCGACACCGAGGGCTGGTTCCAAGAGCGCAACCTGATGCCGAAGTTCGAGGTCCCCGAGGGCTACACCGAGGTGACCTGGTTCCGCGAGGAAACCATGCGCGGCATGGCCCGGCGCTACCCCGGCGGCATCCCGGACGACCGGCTCAAGCAGGTCGAGTACGAGATGGGCATCATCATCGACATGGGCTTCCCGGGGTACTTCCTCGTGGTCGCCGACTTCATCATGTGGGCCAAGAACAACGGCATCGCGGTGGGCCCCGGCCGAGGCTCCGCGGCCGGCTCGATCGTCGCGTACGCCATGGGCATCACCGACCTCGACCCGATCGAGCACGGACTGATCTTCGAGCGCTTCCTCAACCCCGAGCGCATCTCCATGCCCGATGTCGACATCGACTTCGACGAGCGCCGGCGCGGTGAGGTCATCCGGTACGTCACGGAGAAGTACGGCGCCGACAAGGTCGCCATGATCGGCACGTACGGCAAGATCAAGGCGAAGAACGCCATCAAGGACTCCGCCCGGGTGCTCGGCTATCCGTACGCCATGGGCGACCGGCTCACCAAGGCGATGCCCGCCGACGTCCTCGGCAAGGGCATCGACCTCAACGGCATCACCGACCCCAAGCACCCGCGCTTCAGCGAGGCGGGCGAGATCCGGGGGATGTACGAGAACGAGCCGGACGTGAAGAAGGTCATCGACACCGCCAAGGGCGTCGAGGGCCTGGTCCGGCAGATGGGCGTGCACGCGGCCGGCGTGATCATGTCCAGCGAGACAATCACCGACCATGTCCCGGTCTGGGTCAGGCACACCGACGGCGTGACCATCACGCAGTGGGACTACCCGAGTTGTGAGTCGCTCGGCCTGCTGAAGATGGACTTCCTGGGCCTGCGGAACCTGACCATCATGGACGACGCCGTCAAGATGGTGAAGGCGAACAAGGGCGTCGAGCTCGACCTGCTCGCTCTCCCGCTGGATGACGCCACGACGTACGAACTGCTCTGCCGCGGTGACACGCTCGGCGTCTTCCAGTTCGACGGCGGCCCGATGCGTTCGCTGCTGCGGCTGATGAAGCCCGACAACTTCGAGGACATTTCCGCCGTCTCGGCCCTGTACCGGCCGGGCCCGATGGGCATGAACTCGCACACGAACTACGCGCTCCGCAAGAACGGCCAGCAGGAGATCACGCCGATCCACCCGGAGCTGGAGGAGCCGCTCAAGGAGGTGCTCGGCCTCACCTACGGCCTGATCGTCTATCAGGAGCAGGTGCAGAAGGCCGCCCAGATCATCGCGGGGTACTCCCTCGGCGAGGCCGACATCCTCCGCCGCGTGATGGGCAAGAAGAAGGCCGACGAGCTGGCGAAGAACTTCGTCCTCTTCCAGGCCGGCGCCAAGAAGAACGGCTTCAGTGACCAGGCCATCCAGGCGCTGTGGGACGTGCTGGTCCCCTTCGCCGGATACGCCTTCAACAAGGCGCATTCCTCCGCGTACGGCCTGGTCACCTACTGGACCGCGTATCTCAAGGCGAACTACCCGGCCGAGTACATGGCCGCACTGCTCACCTCGGTGAAGGACGACAAGGACAAGTCGGCGGTCTATCTGAACGAGTGCCGCCGCATGGGCATCAAGGTGCTGCCGCCCAATGTGAACGAGTCTCAGTCGAACTTCGCCGCCCAGGGCGACGACGTGATCCTCTTCGGCCTCTCCGCCGTGCGCAACGTCGGCACGAACGTGGTGGACTCGATCATCCGCTGCCGCAAGTCCAAGGGGAAGTACGCCTCCTTCCCCGACTTCCTCGACAAGGTCGAGGCCGTCGTCTGCAATAAGCGGACCGTCGAGTCACTCATCAAGGCAGGCGCCTTCGACGAGATGGGCCACACCCGCAAGGGCCTGGTCGCCCACCACGAACCCATGATCGACAATGTGGTCGCGGTCAAGCGCAAGGAGGCCGAGGGCCAGTTCGACCTGTTCGGCGGGATGGGCGACGAGGCCACCGACGAACCGGGCTTCGGGCTCGACGTCGAGTTCTCCGACATCGAGTGGGACAAGTCGTATCTGCTCGCGCAGGAGCGCGAGATGCTCGGCCTCTATGTCTCCGACCATCCGCTCTTCGGCATCGAGCACGTCCTGAGCGACAAGACGGACGCCGCGATCTCCCAGCTCACCGGCGGTGAGCACGCGGACGGCGCGGTGGTCACCATCGGCGGCATCATCTCCGGCCTGCAGCGCAAGATGACCAAGCAGGGCAATGCCTGGGCGATCGCCACGGTCGAGGATCTGGCGGGCTCCATCGAGTGCATGTTCTTCCCGGCGACGTATCAGCTGGTGTCGACCCAGCTCGTCGAGGACACCGTGGTCTTCGTCAAGGGGCGGCTCGACAAGCGCGAGGACATCCCGCGGCTCGTCGCCATGGAGCTGATGGTCCCCGACCTCTCCTCGGCAGGGACCAATGCCCCCGTGGTGGTCACCATCCCGACGGTGAAGGTCACCCCGCCGATGGTCAGCAGGCTCGGCGAGATCCTCAGCCACCACAAGGGCAACACCGAGGTGCGGATCAAGCTTCAGGGCCCCCGCAAGACGACGGTGCTCCGGCTCGACCGGCATCGCGTCCAGCCGGACCCGGCGCTCTTCGGTGATCTCAAGGTGCTGCTCGGCCCGTCCTGCCTGGCCGGCTGAGGCTTCCCGCTCACCGCGCACGCTCAGGCAAAGGGGCCCGCCCGTCGTCACGGGCGCGCCCCTTGTGGCTTTGCGGCCTGTCAGTTGTGGCCGAAGCGCCGCTGGTGCTTACGCGCAACATCAGCGGGGCTTCCCTGTGCCTGCGACTGGGGCTGCACATGCGACTCGTACGCGGTCGACTTGGCCTGCTCGCCACCACGCTCTGCGGCCGAAGCGCGGTCCTGTTGACCGCTCTGCTTGCGATTCTTGTTCTTGGCCATGGTGATACCTCCTGTGGGGGATCTCGGGGCCAGGGCCGCGACCAGATTCACATACCAGCCTAACCGTCGCATTTTGGATCACTACGGTGCGTAAAGGGCGCTTGTTCCACCGCCGGTTCTGGTTCCGCCACGCCGATGATCGAGTTCCGGCCGTTAACCCTCCCGTGGTCGGGCAGACTCGAAGGAAACCCGGAACAATCCCCGATCCGGACCCTTCCCCGATCCCGAAGTTCCCGAAAGAGGGTGGAACGCGTGGACCGCTGCGTTGTCCTGGTGGACGCCGGATATCTGCTGGGCGCCGCCGCGAGCCTGCTCGCCGGGGAACCGGCGCGTTCCAGAATCACCGTCGATCACGCCGCCCTGATCCAGGGCCTGCGCGAGCTCGCCGAGGCCGATACGGAACGCCCGCTGCTGCGCATCTACTGGTTCGACGGCGCCCCCGACCGCGTACCGCAGCCCGAGCACCGGCGGCTGCGCGTGATGCCGAGGGTGACGGTCCGGCTGGGCGCGCTGACCCGCAGCGACGGCCGCTGGGCGCAGAAGGGCGTCGATGCGGCCATGCACGCCGAACTGACCGAACTGGCCAGAAACCGCGCCTGCTCGGATGTGGTCCTGGTGACCGGGGACGGGGATCTGCTGCCCGGGCTGATGTCCGCCAAGGAGCACGGCGTCGCCGTCCACCTCTGGGCGGTGCAGGCCGCCGACGGCGACTACAACCAGTCGGAGGACCTGGTCGCCGAGGCCGACGAGCGCCGCGTGCTCGACCGCGCCTGGATCACCCGGGCGGTACGGGCCAAGGAGCTCACCGGCATCTGCGCCCCCTCGCCCGCGCCCCGCCCCGAGATCGCGGCGATCCTCTCCGCGCCGCTGCCCGAGTCGGCGCTCGCGGCCTCGCAGGAGCGCGCCGCCGATGCCGCACGCAACGGCTCAGGGCCCACTCCCTCGGACAACGGCTCCGAGCCCGGCCCGGCCCCCGCCGCCAAGGGCGTCCCCACCCCCAAGGACCTGGCGGGCCTGCGCGGCCCCGGCCAGAACTCCGCACCCCACCCCGCGAGCGCAACGCTGCGCTGGTCCTCCGACAAGGGCTGGGTCGAACGGCCCGGCGCCGGCACCCTGGGCGAGCCGCCCGAGACCGCTTCACTGCCGACGCTGGCCCAGCTCACCAGCGCCGAGCAGCGCTGGGCCGACCGCGAGGAGGACATCACCACGGTCGGCGGCGACCCCTTCGAGGTCGGACAGGTCTTCGCCCGGCGCTGGATGGAACGGCTGCCGGAGAGCGGCCATGTGCAGACGCTGTCCACCATGTACCCGCGGATCCCGCACCGTATCGACGGCGAACTGCTGCGGTACGCGGCACGTTTCGGGCTTCTCGCGCACAAGGACGACCAGATCGACGAGCACGACCGCTATGCGATCCGGGCGGGATTCTGGCGCGAGATCGACGTACGGGCGGCCGCGGAACACGCCCCCGCGGGGGAATAGCCCCGCCGACCCCGTAGGCTCGTCCCTTGTGAGTACGGTGTGCGCGGTGCGGGATCTGGTCAAGACGTACCCCGCCGCGCGCGCTCGCCGAGGCACCCCCGGGACACCCGAGGTGCGTGCCACGGACGGGATTTCGCTTCAGGTGCGGCGCGGCGAGATCTTCGGGCTGCTCGGACCCAACGGCGCGGGCAAGTCCACTCTCGTACGACAGCTCACCGGCCTGATGCGGCCGGACAGCGGCAGCGTCGACGTGCTGGGCCACGATCTCGTACGCCACCCCGAACGGGCATCCCGGCTCATCGGGTATCTCGGGCAGGAATCCACCGCCCTCGACGAACTGACCGTCGCACTCGCCGCCGAGACGACCGGCCGGCTCCGCGGACTGCCCGCACGGCAGGCACGGGCCGAGCGGGACGCCGTCCTGGAGGAGCTCGGGCTGACCGAGCTCGCCGCCCGTCCCCTGAAGAGACTCTCCGGCGGACAGCGGCGGCTGGCCTGCTTCGCGGCAACCCTGGTGGGCGGGCGGCCGGTCCTGGTACTGGACGAGCCGACCACCGGAATGGACCCCGTCGCACGGCGCGCGGTATGGGCGGCCGTCGACCGGCGCCGGGCCGAGAACGGCGCGACCGTGCTGCTCGTCACCCACAACGTCATCGAGGCCGAGACCGTCCTCGACCGGGTCGCCGTGCTGGAACGCGGCCGGGTCATCGCCTGCGACACCCCGACAGGGCTCAAGGAACGTATCGCGGGCGAGGTGCGCGTCGAGCTGGTGTGGCGCGAGCGGGCGCCGCTGGACGTGCCCGAAGTCGCCGCGCTGCGCGCGTCCGCGCAGGAGTCCGGGCGCCGGTGGGTGCTCAGGCTCGCGCCGGACGAGGCACGAGCGGCGGTCGCCGCGGTGACCGGCGGCGCGGCGTTCGCGGCGCTCGACGACTTCACACTGGCCGCGCCCAGCCTGGAGGACGTGTACCTGGCGCTCGGCGGGAACGCGACGAAGGGGCTGGTCAAGGCGTGAGCACCGTGCCCGCGGAGGCGGTGTCCGGACATCCCGAACAGGCCCGGCAGATCAGCGCCAGGAGCGTGGCCCCGGCCGCAGCGCCCCTGGCGCCGCGGGCGCGGCTGCTGCCCGCGCTCGGTGCCGTGTACCGCGCGCAGCTGTCACGGGCGCGGGTCGCCCGGATCCCGCTGCTCTTCGTGGCGACCTTCCAGTCGATCGGGATCATGGTCCTGATGCGCGGGGTCGTCGACGGGGGCGCGGAAGCGAGGGCCGTCGTGGCCGGATCGAGCGTCCTCGTCGTCGCGTTCGTCGCGCTCAACCTTCTCGCCCAGTACTTCGGACAGCTGCGGGCCGGCGGCGGCCTCGACCACTACGCCACGCTGCCCGTGCCGCCCGCGGCGGTGGTGCTCGGCGCGGCCGGTGCGTACGCCTCCTTCACCGTGCCCGGCACGGTCGTCACGGCGGTCACCGGCAGCGTCCTCTTCCAGCTGCCACTGACCCACCTATGGGTGCTCGCTGCGGTCGTCCCGCTCGCCGGTGCGGCCCTCGCGGGCCTCGGCGCGGCGCTCGGACTGCTCGCACCGCGCCAGGAACTGGCCACGCTGCTGGGGCAGTTGGGCATGTCCGCGGCGCTGCTCCTCGGTGTGCTGCCGGCCGGCCGGCTGCCCGGGCCGATCTCGTACGCCCGTGATCTGCTGCCGTCGACCTACGGCGTCGAGGCCCTCGCCCGGACCTTCGACGCGCGCCCGGACTGGGCGGTCGTCGGACTGGATCTCGCCGTCTGCGCGGCCGTGGGTGTCGTCTCGCTGACGGTCGCCACGTGGGCGTACCGGCGGGCGGCAGTCCGGTGAGGCACTGTCCCGGGACGCCTGGCACGATGGCGGTGTGACCGCACCTCTGACTCCGCCGCACCAGCCCTCGCCCCATAACGACCCGTGGCAGAAGCCGCCCGCCGGGCCTCGCTTCCACGAGCCCGAGACGCAGGACGTCGCGGACCTGAAAAGGGACGCGCGGGACGCGATCCTCGTCGTCGTCGCCCTGACGGTCCTGGGCGTCGCTCTCGGCCTGCTGTGGCTGTGGCTGGCCCCGCGGGTTCCGCTGATCTCCAGCGACAAGGCGGTCTTCCTCAAGGACACGGAGGGCGAGGAGGCGGTGGGCGCGGACGGGACGTTCGCGCTGCTGGCCCTCGGCTTCGGCGCGGTCAGCGCGGCCGCGGTCTTCTTCTTCCGCAGGCGCGGAGGCATCGCACTGGTGGTGGCCCTGGCCCTGGGCGGGCTGTTCGGCTCGCTGCTGGCGTGGGGGATAGGCGAGTGGTTCGGCCCGACGGGCGATGTGGTCGCGCATGCGCGGGCGGTGGGGGAGGGCGTGACGTTCGACGCGCCGCTGGAGCTGAAGGCGCGGGGGGCGTTGCTGGCGTGGCCGGTGGCGGCGATGGTGGTTCACCTGGCGCTGACGGCCCTGTTCGGGCCGCGGGACCCGGAGCCGGAATGGCCCTCCGCTGCGTACGGGCCGGGCCCGGGCGCCTGACGCCTGCGGCGGGCTTGTTCCCTTACCCGCCCCCTTCCCGAACTGGGGGCAAGCCCCCAGACCCCGTATGCGACCTTCGGCCGCATGTCCTCAAACGCCTGACGGGCTGAAAATCAGCCCCGCCGGCGATTGAGGCGCGGGGAGGTTGGGTGTCCCCCCGGATGGAGTCCGGGGGGAGGGCGGGTAGGGGAACAGCCCGCCGCAGGCGAACCGTCAAGCCGGTCGGCGGCCGTGGTTCGCGTGGTGCTTCCGGATGCGCCACTTCCTCTTGCGGGTGCGTTTGGACATGCCGTGTCCTCATTCCCGTAGGGCGTTCCTACGGTCGTAGCCGAGGATCCGCACCCCGTCGACCCCCTACGCCCGCCCGATCGGCGCCAGCACCGCCGCCGTCAGCGACGCCAGGTCCGACGGCGAGAGTTCGACCTCCAGGCCCCGGCGCCCCGCCGAGACGCAGATCGTGGCGTGGGCCGACGCCGACGCGTCGAGGACCGTGCGCAGGCGTTTGCGCTGACCCAAGGGGGAGATGCCGCCGCGGACATAGCCCGTCGTGCGTTCCGCCGCCGCCGGGTCGGCCATCGTCGCCCGCTTCGCGCCCACCGCCGCCGCGAGTGCCTTGAGGTCGAGCTGGCCCGCCACCGGGACGATCGCCACCGTCAGTTCGCCGTCGACGTCCGCGACCAGGGTCTTGAAGACCCGGTCGGGACGGACGCCGAGCGCCTCGGCCGCCTCCTCGCCGTACGACGCCGACGCGGGGTCGTGGTCGTACGCGTGCACCGTGAAGGCCGTGCCCGCCGCGGTCAGCGCGACCGTGGCGGGCGTGCCGCCGGACGCGGCCGACTTCTTGGGCTTCTTCGCCACGCGGGAGGCTCCTGTCAGTTGGGGCTCGTCGGCGCCCGGGTCAAATCGACCGCGGGCAGCGACGGCAGATGGCGGATCACCGCGGTCTCCGAGCGCAGCAGCGTCAGTTCCTCCCGCAGCCGAGTCGCCGTGTCGGGCGCTTGCAGGAGGCGCTGCTTCGCCGGGGTGTCCAGTACGGCCGCGGCCGCCACCAGATACGACACCACCGAGGGCTCGTCCGGCAGGTCCGCCCCCGTGGACAGCGAGCGCTCGCGCGCACCGGCCAGCCGCTTCTGGTAGCTGCGGAAGGCGCGCAGGACACCCTCGGCAAGGGCCCCCGCGCCGTCCCCGGACTCCTCCGGGATTTCCTCCAGTTCGGCCGTCAGATACGGGCCGCTCGCGTCGACCGAGAGGAGTTTGACCCGGGTCGTTCCGGTGGCCAGTACCTCGAAGCTGCCGTCGTCGCGCTCGCGGATCGTCGCGGCGTCGGCGATGCAGCCGACCCGGTGGAAGGCCTGGATCGGATCCTCGCCGAAGCCCGCCGCGGGACCGCGCTGGGGCAGCGCGGTCGGGTCCGGCATGCCGGGCGCGGTCGGCGCGACCTCGCGGCCGTCGCGGATGGCGACCACGGCGAGGCGGCGCGGCTCGGACTCGTCCGTCTTCGACAGCTCGCGCATCATGGCGCGATATCGCTCCTCGAACACGTTCAAGGGCAGGACGAGGCCCGGGAACAGTACCGAGTTCAGCGGGAAGAGGGGGAGACGTGCGGTGGTCACAGCGCTTAAGACTAATGGCCCAGAGACCTGCTTCGTCCGGCCCTGGGGCGCAGAGGGGTCATCGAGGCGATCTGGATCCGTACGCCGTCCCGTGTGTGAAGGAACTGGCCCAGCGGGTCATCGGTCACCGAGGTCCAGGGGAAGGACGTCGCATGCGGCCCGATCAGCCGGAACTGCTCCAGCGCCTCCGCCCACCGGCCCCGCCCCACCAGCACGTACGCCAGCAGATTGCGCACCTCGGCGGGCCAGGGATCCCCGGCCGCGTAGTCCGCGGAGAGCGTGATCGCCAGATCCGCCGCCGCGTCGATGCGGTCGTCCTGCACGGAAGTGGTGTCCCCGACAAGCAGCTGGGCGAACGCCGCCCTTACCGGCAGCGCCCGCACCAGCGAGCCCGGCAACGCGTCGGCCGCCGCCTGCTCGGCGAAGTCGAAGCACTCGCGGTGCGAGCCGTACCACTGCGCGGACAGATACTGCAGGGCCGCGACATGACAGCCGTAGTGGTGCGAGGAACGGCGGATCGCCTGCTCCCACAGCGACTCGAAGGCCGTGTGGGTGGCATGGGTGCCGCGCGCGTGGTCGAGCGAGATCCGCCACGGCACGGGGTCGTTCGGATCGCCCTCGGCCGCGGCGTCGATCAGGGGTCCGACCTCCCGCAGCCGTTCGGTGCCGGCGGGTGACTCCCAGGCCCTGCGGACGGCGAGTTCGGCCTTGACGACGAGCGCGTCGGGGTCGCGCGGCGCGGCGGCGAGCCACGTCGTGAGCCACTCCTCGCGGTTGTACGCGAAAGCCGCGAGCCGCATCACGTACCGGTCGCGGTTCTCCCATTCGGCTGATTCGCGTGTGGTCGCCAGCAGTTTGGCGGCCGGTTCGTACTCCCCGAGTGCCGCCGCGACGAGTGCCGGGCTCAGCCGCTCGTCGGGGGCGTCGAGCAGCACCATCTCGTCCGGCGCCAGGCCGTCGGCGAGCTGCGGCGTATGACGGATCATGCGCGCGGTGCGAATCAGGGCACGGAGCAATGACATGGTGCGGACCATTGAAAACTGCAGGTCAACAGGCGCGCCAGAGCCCAGCTGTGAAGAGTTCGTAGCGGCCGAATGGTTGTCCTGGCGAAAGCCAAGAGAGCGTAAAGAAAGTGCCTCAGCCGCGACGTAGAAGGCGGGATGCACCGGCCGCGACCGTCGTCGCCAGAATCCAGCCGAGCAGGATCAGCGCCGTCGATGTCCATTGCCAGGCGCCGTCAAGTCTCCAATAGCTGTCCTGGCCGAGATCGATCACCGGCAGCAGCAGATCCAGAGCATAGAGCGCCGCGTTCCACTGCGGATGCTCGTCCGCCTTGAGCGGCGCCGGATCCACCTGCGCGAAGGCGACGGCTCCCGCCGCCCACAGCACCGCCATCCACAGGGCCGCCCGGCCGGGGCGGTAGCCGTAGGCCACGGTCCAGTCCTGGAGGTAGCCCCAGAGCTTCGCGGCCAGCGGCAGCGTCTCGCGGCGGCGGCGCTGTTTGGCGAGCAGTACCTCGCGGGCGTCCGCGTCCTCGCCGCTGTTGCGCAGCACGGTCGCGAGACGTTCGTACGGCTCCGGCGAGTACTCCGGGGTCGCCGAAGCCACCCACTCCAGACGGCGGCTGAGCGGGAACTCCTCGTACGGGACGAGGTTCTCGTAGACGAATCCGCCCATCGCGAGGCCGCCGGGGCCGGGCCAGCTCGCCGCCAGGTCGATCAGCGTCACGATCTTCGCGCCGTTCAGCACGACACGTCCCTCCTCCGGGCGCTCCGCGTTGAAGCGCAGCTCCGGGGTGACGATCCGGCGCAGCGACAGCTCCTCGCGCGCGTTCAGTACGAAGCGGGCCCGGTGCAGATCGACCGCGTCGCCGAAGCGCCCGTCATCGAGCCGCACACCGCCGTGGCACTGGAAGGGCTGCAGCCGGGTGCCGCGTGACGGCGTTCCGGTGCTGCCTGTACCGAAGGGGGGAGTGGCTCCCTGATTGCCCGTGGACTCGCTCACCCACGCGCCGGTCAGATAGAGGGTCCGCTCCACGCTCAGCTGCGGGGCGTTGAGTGCGCGCCGCTCCCCGGCCGCGCGCAGCCGGCTGCCCCGCAGACTCAGCGAGACCCCGACCTTCGCACCGCGCAGACTGAACTCGCCGTACGTCTCTATCAGTTCGGCCTGTAAGTCCTGTGCGACCGACATTCCGTCCGCGGTGATCGCCCGGCCCCTGCGGTCCGGCCGGACATGGATCTGGTTGATCAGCAGATCGGTGCCGATCTGTGCGTCGGTCAGCCGTATGCCGTGCTCGATCCGGCAGCGCGGCAGATGCAGATCACCTTCGGTGCGCAGCCGGGCCGCCTCGATCCGGGGGATCGCGCAACCGACCATGCGGACGGTGGTGAAGTGCGCCTCGGGCATCAGTACTTCGCTGTCGAAGCGACAGCCGTTCAGCTCGACGTACGGTGCGATGCTGCCGCCCGCGAGCTTGAGCGTGCCGGTGATCTGGACCCCGCGGAGCTTGAGCGCGGCGACCCGGCCGGGCAGCGCGGGCGGACCGCTCAGCAGCAGCCGGGCGACGATGGACGCGCGGACGCTGCGTTCGGGGCCCCAGGGGCGGGGTGAGAAGGGATCGTTCAGCAGGGGGTTGGGATCGCTCAGGTCGTGCGTACTCCCGTTTCTGAAGGCGTTCCACATGTCCACTTCGGTCCGGCTCAGTCCGTCCGGAGGCCCGTCGTCCAGCGGCTCGGTCAATGCCGCTCCTTCGCTTGCTTGGTTCGTACAGCTGTTCTTCCCGCTGAGTGACGGACTGAACGCTAGTGGTCATGAACAACATCCGGGGGCCGTATCAGCCACTGATACGGGCGACCACCTGCCGAATCCGGTCTGAGAGAATTGGTTCCGTGATCTCACGAATCGATCTGCGTGGCGACGCCCTCCCCGAGGGTGCCGCTCTGCGTGACCTGCTGCCCCGTGCCGAGTTCGACGTGGAAGCCGCCCTGGAGAAGGTGCGGCCCATCTGCGAGGCCGTGCATCATCGGGGCACATCGGCGCTGATCGACTACGCGGAGAAGTTCGACGGCGTGAAGCTGGAGCGGGTGCGAGTGCCCGCGGCCGCACTGGCCGATGCCCTGGAGCAGCTGGATCCCGAGGTCAGGGCCGCCCTGGAGGAGTCGATCAGGCGCGCCAGGATCGTGCACCGCGCGCAGCGCCGGGACGCCCACACCACCCAGGTGGTCCCCGGCGGCACGGTGACCGAGAAGTGGGTCCCGGTCGAGCGCGTGGGTCTGTACGCACCCGGCGGCCGCTCGGTCTACCCCTCCTCCGTGATCATGAACGCCGTACCGGCGCAGGAGGCCGGTGTCGAGTCGATCGCCCTCGCCTCCCCGCCGCAGAAGCCCCGTTTTGAAGGAGACGCAGCCGGGGGGCTTCCGCATCCGACGATCCTCGCCGCCTGCGCGCTCCTCGGCGTCGACGAGGTGTACGCCGCGGGCGGCGCCCAGGCCGTCGCGATGTTCGCGTACGGCACCGAGGAGTGCGCTCCCGCGAACATGGTGACCGGCCCCGGCAATATCTGGGTCGCCGCCGCAAAGCGGTACTTCACGGGTCGTATCGGCATCGACACCGAGGCCGGGCCGACCGAGATCGCGATCCTCGCCGACGAGAGCGCCGATCCGGTGCATGTCGCCGCCGACCTGATCAGCCAGGCCGAGCACGACCCGATGGCCGCCGCGGTGCTGGTCACCGACTCCACCGAGCTCGCTGACGCGGTCGAGAAGGAGCTGGAGCCGCAGATCGCGGCCACCAAGCACGTCGAGGACCGGATCGTCCCGGCGCTGAGCGGCAGGCAGTCCGCGATCGTCCTGGTCGACGGAGTCGAGGAGGGCCTGCGGGTCGTCAACGCGTACGGCGCCGAGCACCTGGAGATCCAGACCGCCGACGCCGCCGCGGTCGCGGCCAGGGTCCGCAACGCCGGCGCGATCTTCGTCGGCCCCTGGGCACCGGTCTCGCTCGGCGACTACTGCGCCGGCTCGAACCACGTCCTGCCCACCGGCGGCTGCGCCTGTCACTCCTCCGGTCTCTCCGTCCAGTCCTTCCTGCGCGGCATCCACATCGTGGACTACACGCGAGACGCGCTCGCCGAGGTCACCCACCACGTCGTGACACTCGCCGAGGCCGAGGACCTGCCCGCGCACGGCGCGGCCATGAAGGCAAGGTTCGGATGGAAGGTGCCGAAGGAATGACCGGCATCGACGATCTGCCCATCAGGGACGAACTGCGCGGCAAGTCCCCTTACGGTGCGCCCCAGTTGGACGTTCCGGTACAGCTGAACACCAACGAGAACCCCTACCCGCTGCCCGAGCCGCTGGTCCGGCGTATCGCCGAGCGCGTCACCGAGGCCGCCCGCGGGCTCAACCGCTACCCCGACCGCGACGCGGTGGAACTGCGCACCGAGCTGGCCGCGTATCTGACCCGGACCGGGGGGCACCGGGTCGGCATCGAGAACGTCTGGGCGGCCAACGGCTCCAACGAGGTCATCCAGCAACTGCTGCAGACCTTCGGCGGCCCCGGCCGTACCGCGATCGGTTTCGAGCCCTCGTACTCCATGCACGGGCTGATCTCGCGCGGCACCGGCACCGGCTGGATCTCGGGACCGCGCAACGACGACTTCACGATCGACCTCACGGCCGCCGAGAAGGCGATAGCCGAGAACCGGCCCGACGTCGTCTTCATCACCTCGCCCAACAACCCCACGGGCACGGCGGTCGAGGCCGATACGGTCCGCGCGCTGTACGAGGCCGCACAGGCGGCCAAGCCCTCGCTCGTGGTCATCGACGAGGCGTACGTCGAATTCAGCCACCGCCCCTCGCTGCTCCCGCTGATCGAGGGCAGGCCGAATCTCGTCGTCTCGCGCACCATGTCCAAGGCCTTCGGCGCGGCCGGTCTGCGCCTGGGCTATCTGGCCGCACACCCCGCGGTCGTCGACGCCGTCCAGCTGGTGCGCCTGCCGTACCACCTGTCCGCCGTCACGCAGGCCACCGCGCTCGCCGCGCTGGAGCACACCGATACGCTGCTCGGGTATGTCGAGCAGCTGAAGACCGAGCGGGACCGCCTGGTCGGCGAGCTGCGCGCGATCGGCTGGGAGGTCACCGAATCGGACGCCAACTTCGTCCAGTTCGGCCGCTTCGACGACGCGCACGCCGCCTGGCAGAAGATCCTCGACCGGGGTGTCCTGGTCCGTGACAACTCAGTGCCCGGGTGGCTGCGCGTCACCGCCGGTACCCCCTCCGAGAACGACGCGTTCCTCGACGCGGTTCGTGAGCTGAAGAAGGAGTACGACGTATGACTCGCGAGGGTCGTGTGGGAAGAGCAGAACGCACCACCAAGGAGACGTCCGTCGTCGTCGAGATCGATCTCGACGGCCACGGAAAGGTCGATGTGTCGACCGGGGTCGGCTTCTACGACCACATGCTCGACCAGCTCGGCCGCCACGGCCTGTTCGACCTCACCGTGAAGACCGAGGGCGATCTGCACATCGACTCGCACCACACCATCGAGGACACCGCCCTCGCGCTGGGCGCCGCCTTCAAGCAGGCGCTCGGCGACAAGGTGGGGATTTATCGATTCGGCAACTGCACGGTGCCGCTGGACGAGTCCCTCGCCCAGGTCACCGTGGACCTGTCGGGCCGCCCGTACCTCGTGCACACCGAGCCCGAGAACATGGCGCCCATGATCGGCTCCTACGACACGACGATGACCCGGCACATCCTGGAGTCCTTCGTGGCGCAGGCGCAGATCGCCCTGCACGTCCACGTCCCGTACGGACGCAACGCGCACCACATCGTGGAGTGCCAGTTCAAGGCGCTGGCCCGAGCTCTGCGGTACGCCAGTGAGCGCGACCCGCGCGCCGCCGGCATCCTCCCCTCCACGAAGGGCGCGCTCTAACCCCATGACCGGCCTCTCCACCATCCTCATCGTCGTCGGGCTCTTCCTCGCCGGCGGCGTGTACTCCTTCTCCAAGCAGAAAATGCCCATGGGCCTGATCGTGCTCCTCGGCATCGGCTCGGTGATGTGTCTCGTCGCCGGTGTCCTGCGGATTCAGGGGATCTGGGAATGACCGCGAGCAAGAAAGTCGTCGTCTTCGACTACGGATTCGGCAATGTCCGCTCCGCCGAGCGGGCACTGGCCCGCGTCGGCGCGGACGTCGAGATCACCCGCGATTTCGACAGGGCGATGAACGCCGACGGGCTCCTCGTGCCCGGCGTCGGCGCCTTCTCCGCCTGCATGGAGGGCCTGAAGAAGGCCCGCGGCGAGTGGATCGTCGGCCGCAGGCTCGCCGGCGGCCGGCCGGTCATGGGCATCTGCGTCGGTATGCAGATCCTCTTCGCGCGCGGCATCGAGCACGGAGTCGAGACCGAGGGCCTGGACGAGTGGCCCGGCACGGTCGGCCCGCTCAAGGCCCCGATCGTCCCCCACATGGGCTGGAACACCGTCGAGGCGGCCGCGGACAGTCAGCTCTTCGCCGGAGTCGACCCCGACGCCCGGTTCTACTTCGTGCACTCCTACGCCGTGCACGAATGGGAGCTGGAAGTCACCAACCCCGCCATCCGCGCGCCCCAGGTCACCTGGGCGACCCACGGCGAGCGCTTCGTCGCCGCCGTGGAGAACAGCGCGCTGTGGGCGACGCAGTTCCACCCCGAGAAGTCCGGCGACGCCGGCGCCCAGCTGCTGACCAACTGGATCGAGACGCTGTAATGCCGAAGCTTGAACTCCTTCCCGCAGTCGACGTCCGCGACGGCCAGGCCGTCCGCCTCGTCCATGGCGAGTCCGGTTCGGAGACCTCCTACGGCTCTCCCCTCGAAGCCGCCCTCGCCTGGCAGCGCGCGGGCGCCGAGTGGCTGCATCTCGTCGACCTGGACGCCGCCTTCGGCACCGGCGACAACCGCTCGCTGATCGCCGAGGTCGCCGGAGCGATGGACATCAAGGTCGAGCTGTCCGGTGGCATCCGCGACGACGCCTCGCTCGCGGCCGCGCTGGCCACCGGCTGCACCCGGGTCAACCTGGGCACGGCCGCGCTGGAGACCCCCGAGTGGGTCGCCAAGGTCATCGCCGAGCACGGCGACAAGATCGCGATCGGCCTGGACGTACGCGGCACGACGCTGCGCGGCCGCGGCTGGACCCGCGACGGCGGCGATCTGTACGAGACGCTCGCCCGGCTCGACTCCGAGGGCTGCGCCCGCTACGTCGTCACCGACATCGCCAAGGACGGCACCCTCCAGGGCCCCAACCTGGAGCTGCTGCGCAATGTCTGCGCGGTCACCGACAAGCCGGTCGTCGCATCCGGCGGCGTCTCCTCGCTCGACGACCTGCGCGCGATCGCCGGTCTCGTTCCCGAGGGCGTCGAGGGCGCGATCGTCGGAAAGGCGCTGTACGCCAAGGCGTTCACCCTCGAAGAAGCCCTCGCGGCGGTGGCGGAATGACCGGCGTCGTACGCCGTGTCGCATCCGACGGCCCGTGGGAGGAAGCCTTCGGCTACTCCCGGGCCGTGGAGCTGCCGAACGGCCTTGTCCTGGTGTCCGGTTGCACCTCCGTGGTCGACGGCGTGGTTCTCGACGGCTCTCCCTACGACCAGGCGATCACCGCTTTCGGTGTGGCCGTGGGCGCGCTGAGGGACCTCGGTCTCGACCGCGAGCACGTGGTGCGCACGCGGATGTACGTCTCCCACGCCCGGGACGTGGAGGAGATCGGCCGCGCCCACCGGGAGCTGTTCGGCACCGTCCGTCCCGCAGCGTCGATGCTCATCGTCTCCGGCTTCGTCGACCCCCGGCTGGTCGTCGAGGTCGAGGTCGAGGCGTACCGAGGAGGTGCCGCATGACACTCGCGGTCCGAGTCATTCCCTGCCTGGACGTGGACAACGGCCGGGTCGTCAAGGGCGTCAACTTCCAGAACCTGCGCGACGCGGGCGACCCCGTCGAGATGGCCAGGCTGTACGACGCCGAGGGCGCCGACGAACTGACCTTCCTCGACATCACCGCCTCCTCCGGCAACCGTGAGACGACGTACGACGTGGTGCGCCGCACCGCCGAGCAGGTCTTCATCCCGCTGACCGTGGGCGGCGGGGTGCGCAGCGCCGACGACGTGGACAAGCTGCTGCGCGCGGGCGCCGACAAGGTGGGCGTGAACACCGCGGCGATCGCCCGCCCCGAGCTGATCCGTGAGATCGCCGAGCGCTTCGGCCGCCAGGTCCTGGTGCTGTCGGTCGACGCGCGGCGCACGCCCCAGGGCAGCTTCGAGGTCACCACGCACGGCGGCCGCAGGGGCACCGGCATCGACGCCGTCGAATGGGCGCACCGGGCCGCCGAGTTGGGCGCCGGCGAGATCCTGCTCAACTCGATGGACGCCGACGGCACCAAGGACGGCTACGACACGGAGATGATCGCGGCGGTGCGGCGGCACGTCACGGTCCCGGTCATCGCGAGCGGCGGCGCGGGCAAGCTGGCGGACTTCCCCCCGGCGATCGCGGCCGGCGCGGACGCGGTCCTCGCGGCCTCGGTCTTCCACTTCGGCGATCTGCGGATATCGCAGGTCAAGGACACCCTGCGACAGGCCGGTCACCCCGTCCGCTGAGCCGTGCCTACATCCCGAACGGCGTGACCTCGTGCAGCCGCGCGATCGCGTCCTTGTCGCCCTCCAGCTCCACCCGCGCCACGTCCTGCCGCCCGAACGCGAACAGCGTCAGCTCGCTGGGTTCCCCGGTCACCGTCACCACCGGGGTGCCCCGCTGGGCGACCGCCGTCTGCCCGTCCGCACGGCGCAGCACCAGGCCGACCGGTGACCTGCGGCCCAGCAGCCGGGCCCCCTTCTCCAGCCGGGACCACAGGGCGTTCTCGAAGACCGGGTCCAGCTGGCGCGGCGTCCAGTCTTCCTGCGCCCGCCGCACATCCTCGGTGTGGACGAAGAACTCGACGGTGTTCGCCGCCTCGTCCAGCTGCTTGATGCCGTACGGGGACATCCGCGGCGGTCCCGTACGGATGAGCTGGATCAGCTCCTCGTAGGGCTTCGCGGCGAATTCCGCCTGCACCCGCTCCAGGCGCGGCTTGAGCGCGCCGATCAGGATCCCGCCCGCGGCGTCCGCCCGCCGCTCACGCACCACCACATGGGCGGCCAGATCCCTGGCCGTCCAGCCCTCGCACAGGGTCGGGGCCTCGGGGCCCGCCGATTCCAACAGGTCGGCGAGCAGAAGTCGTTCACGCTTCGCATGGGTCGACATGTCCGCCAGCGTACGGCGGCGGTGGTGGGTCCGCCCAGTGGACGCACCGCCCGTCGTACCGGCGCGGCACGGCACAATGGGCGTATGACCAGCAGTGTCCCCGCAAGTTCCCTCGATCCCGCCGTCGCCGCCCGCCTCAGGCGCACCGCCGACGGCCTGGTTCCGGCCATCGCCCAGCAGTACGACACCGGTGAGGTGCTGATGCTCGGCTGGATGGACGACGAGGCGTTGCATCGCACCCTGACCACCGGCCGTTGCACCTACTGGTCCCGCAGTCGCCAGGAGTACTGGGTCAAGGGCGACACCTCCGGCCATGTCCAGCACGTCAAGTCCGTCGCCCTCGACTGCGACGCCGACACGATCCTCGTCAAGGTCGACCAGGTGGGCGCCGCCTGCCACACCGGGGCCCGTACCTGCTTCGACGCCGACGTTCTCCTGGACAAGTAGGGTCGGGCGCCATGGATCTCGAGACCTTCCGCAAGCTGGCCGCCGACCGCCGTGTCATCCCCGTCAGCCGCCGCCTCCTCGCGGACGGCGACACCCCGGTCGGGCTCTACCGCAAGCTCGCCGCCGAGCGGTCCGGCACCTTCCTTCTCGAATCCGCCGAGAACGGCCGCTCCTGGTCGCGCTACTCCTTCATCGGCGTACGCTCCGCCGCGACCCTCACCGAACGCGAAGGCTCGACCCACTGGCTCGGCACCCCGCCGGTCGGCGTCCCCGTCGACGGCGACCCGCTGCAGGCCCTGCGCACCACCGTCGAGACGCTGCACACCCCGCGCGACCTCGCGTCCGGCATGCCGCCCTTCACCGGCGGCATGGTCGGCTATCTCGGATACGACATCGTCCGCAGGCTGGAGAAGATCGGCCCCGGCGAGCGCGACGACCTGGGGCTCCCCGAGCTGACCATGCTGCTCACCTCGGACCTCGCCGTACTCGACCACTGGGACGGCACGGTCCTGCTGATCGCCAACGCGATCAACCACAACGACCTCGACACCGGCGTCGACGAGGCGTACGCCGACGCCGTCGCCCGCCTCGACGCCATGGAGGACGACCTCGCCCGGCCGCTCGCCTCCGCGCCCGCCGCGCTGCCGCCCTCCGAACTGCCCGAGTTCACCGTGCCGTGGGGCGGCAAGGACTACCAGGACGCCGTCGAGGACATCAAGGAGCGCATCCGGGCCGGCGAGGCCTTCCAGGTCGTGCCCTCCCAGCGCTTCGAAACCCCGTGCAGGGCAAGCGCGCTGGACGTCTACCGGGTCCTGCGGGCCACCAACCCCAGCCCGTACATGTACCTCTTCCGCTTCGACGGCTTCGACGTCGTCGGCTCCAGCCCCGAGGCCCTGGTCAAGGTCGAGGACGGGCACGCCATGGTCCACCCGATCGCCGGGACCCGGCCGCGCGGTACGACCCCGCAGGAGGACCAGGCACTGGCCGACGAGCTGATGGCCGACCCCAAGGAGCGGGCCGAGCACCTGATGCTCGTCGACCTCGGCCGCAACGACCTGGGCCGGGTCTGTGAGCCCGGCAGCGTCGAGGTCGTCGACTTCATGACGATCGAGCGGTACTCCCACGTCATGCACATCGTCTCGACCGTGACGGGCCGGGTCGCCGAAGGCCGTACCGCCTTCGACGTGCTCACCGCCTGCTTCCCCGCCGGCACGCTCTCCGGCGCCCCCAAGCCCCGCGCGATGCAGATCATCGACGAGCTGGAGCCCTCGCGCCGCGGACTGTACGGCGGCTGCGTCGGCTATCTCGACTTCGCGGGCGACTCCGACACCGCGATCGCCATCCGCACCGCGCTGCTGCGCGACGGCACGGCATTCGTGCAGGCCGGAGCCGGTGTCGTCGCCGACTCGGATCCGGTGGGCGAGGACACCGAGTGCCGTAACAAGGCGGCCGCGGTGCTCCGTGCCGTCCATACGGCGAACCGCCTCACCGCGTGAACGGGCGGTAAGGGATAGTGGGGTATGTGAGTGCTGTACCCGTACCCCAGCCCCGCGCCGCAGCCGCATCCGCCGCCGACAGCGGCAGGCGCAGCCTCGCCGTGGCCCTGCTCCTCGGCGCCGTCGGCGCCACCGTCGTGCTGCTCTCCTCCGGCCGGACCTGGGCCGAGGGCCGGGCCGCCGTCGGCGGCGGCACCCTGCCGCTCAACGCCGCGGGCAGCGATGTCACCGGCGTCCCGACGGCCCTTGCCATCGTCGGCCTGGCCGCCCTCGTGGCCGTCTTCGCGGTCCGCCGCGCCGGCCGACTGCTGGTCGCCGCCCTGCTCGCCCTCAGCGGCGCGGGCGCGGCGCTCGCCTCCTTCCTCGGGGCGTCCGACAGCGCGGCGCTCGACGAGAAGGCGGCGAGGACGACCGGTGACACGGCTGCCACGGTCGACGCCCTCACCCACACGGCCTGGCCCTATGTGACCGTGGCGGGCAGCCTGCTGATCCTGCTCGCGGGCCTGCTCGCGCTGCGGTACGGCAAGCAGTGGCCGGCCATGTCGGGCCGCTACGAGCGCGACGGCACCCCCCGGCCCCGCAAGGCCGCGGTCGTGGACCCGGACCGTCCCGAGGACCTGTGGAAGGCCCTGGACCGTGGCGAGGACCCGACCCGCGAAGCGTGAGACACCCCACGTCATCGCATGCCGTGGCGTACGGGACAATGAGAGACGAGCCTCGGCTCAGCACAGCGCAACCACCCCAGAGCATCAGCAACGAGGAGCAAACTCATGGCGGGCAGCAGCCACGGACACACCCCGGCCGCCTGGACCGGTGTCACCATCTCCTTCATCGGCTTCTGCATCGCAGGCGTCTTCATGGTGGCGGCCAACCCGGTCGGCTTCTGGGGTGGAATCGCCGTCGTCTTCCTCGGCGGCATCGTCGGTGGCGCCATGAAGGCCGCGGGCCTGGGCATGCCGAAGGAGACCGAGGCGCAGGTGCGGGCCAGGACGCAGCCGGCGACGGTCACCGCGCAGCCCGCCACCGCGCAGACCTCCGCCTGAGACCGGCACACCACAGCTGAACGAGGAAGGCGCAGCCGGGCACGGCCGGGCTGCGCCTTCCCGTACGAACGGGCAGAATCACGGGGTGGACGCCATGCCTTCCTCGCCTTTTTCCGCCGGACCCGCACCCGGCCCGGCCCCGCTCGCGCGGCGCCTGGCCACGCCCCTGGCCACCCTCACCGGGGTCGCCGCGGCCTTCGCGTACGTCGGCACGGTCGATCCCAACGAACCGGGCCACTACCCGGTCTGTCCGCTGCTGCGCCTCACGGGCATCTACTGCCCCGGCTGCGGCGGGCTCCGCAGCGCGCACGCCTTCATCCACGGCGATCTGACCGGCGCGCTCGGCTCCAACGCCATGGCGGTCGCGGGCTACGGAATCTTCGCGGTGGTGTGGGTGATCTGGCTGATTCGCGCCGTACGTGGCGAGCGCATGCGGATCGCCGTCTCTCCCGTCTGGTGGTGGACGCTCGGCGGTGTACTGCTGATCTTCAGCGTGGTCCGGAACCTTCCATTCGGCTCCGCGCTCGCTCCCTGACCGCGCACCGAAGTCCCAGGTAGTGGGACAGACGTCAACCTGATGCGAGCCCGGAGCCGTGCTGCGGATACCATCGAGATGGCTGATCCTGAACCATCATCACCGTCCCGGAAGGGGGCCGCTCGCGTGAGTGTGCTCGACGAGATCATCGAAGGCGTGCGCGCGGACCTCGCAGAGCGGCAGGCGCGCGTGAGCCTCGACGAGCTCAAGGAGCGCGCCGCCAAGGCTCCTGCGGCCAAGGACGGCGTCGCCGCACTCCGCGGCGAGGGCGTCCATGTGATCTGCGAGGTCAAGCGCTCCAGCCCGTCGAAGGGCGCGCTCGCCGCGATCGCCGACCCGGCCGGACTCGCCGCCGACTACGAGGCGGGCGGGGCGGCCATCATCTCCGTACTGACCGAGCAGCGCCGCTTCGGAGGATCCCTCGCCGACCTCGAAGCCGTTCGCGCCAAGGTCGACATCCCCTTGCTGCGCAAGGACTTCATCGTCACGGCGTACCAGCTGTGGGAGGCGAGGGCGTACGGCGCCGACCTCGTGCTGCTGATCGTCGCCGCGCTGGAGCAGGAAGCCCTGGTCTCGCTGATCGAGCGGGCAGAGTCCATCGGGCTCACCCCGCTGGTCGAGGTCCACGACGAGGACGAGGTCGAGCGCGCGGTCGAGGCCGGAGCGAAGATCATCGGTGTCAACGCCCGCGATCTGAAGACGCTCCAGGTCGACCGCTCCACCTTCGAGCGGATCGCCCCCGAGATCCCGGCGCACATCGTCAAGATCGCCGAGTCCGGTGTGCGCGGTCCGCACGACCTCATCGCCTACGCCAACGCCGGTGCCGACGCCGTTCTCGTCGGTGAGTCCCTGGTCACCGGCCGTGACCCCAAGTCGGCCGTCGCCGACCTGGTCGCCGCCGGAGCCCACCCCGCCCTGCGGCACGGGCGGAGCTGACCCAGCGATGACCGTCCGCCGCGCCTGCCGACCGACCACCCCGGGCCGCCGCCCGGGGCTGGCCGGTGCGCGCGCCGGACTGCCCGCGCGCGACCCGCACGCGCCGCTCGCCCGGGGCTGCAAACCGCGCGGCTGCCGGGCCCCGGCTCGCCGGGTACACGGTCGGCGGGTGCGGTACGTGATCGGCTCGGAGCCGGGCCAGGTCAACGGCATGCGATGGCGCGGGGCCTGCGCGCGCTAGGCGGTTTTCCCCTACCCGCCCCTTCTCCCCGGGCTTGCCCCCAGACCCCGTATGCGACCTTCGGCCGCATGTCCTCAATCGCCGGACGGGCTTGAATTCCCCCCGGTCGGCCTGACTTTTCAGGCCGACCAAGGAAATTCAGCCCCGCCGGCGTTTGAGGCGCAAGGAGGTTGGGGGTCCCCCCGGACGGAGTCCGGGGGAGGGCGGGGTGGGGAAAACACCCCCGGTCACCCCGGACGCGCGCGCATACCGTGTCCCTGCACACCAGACTTCTGGGGCATCAGCCCTGACAAGGAGCACGTCGCCATGTCCAGCGACTTCTTCATCCCGGACCCGGAGGGTCACGTCCCCACCCCCGAGGGCTACTTCGGCGCCTTCGGCGGCAAGTTCATCCCCGAGGCCCTCGTCGCCGCCGTCGACGAGGTCTCCGTCGAGTACGACAAGGCCAAGGCCGACCCCGCCTTCGCCGCCGAGCTCAACGACCTGATGGTCAACTACACGGGCCGCCCCAGCGCGCTGACCGAGGTGCCCCGGTTCGCCGAGCACGCCGGTGGCGCCCGGGTCTTCCTCAAGCGGGAGGACCTCAACCACACCGGCTCACACAAGATCAACAACGTGCTGGGCCAGGCGCTGCTCACCAAGCGGATGGGCAAGACCCGCGTCATCGCCGAGACCGGCGCGGGCCAGCACGGCGTCGCCACCGCGACCGCCTGTGCCCTCTTCGGCCTCGAGTGCACGATCTACATGGGCGAGATCGACACCCAGCGCCAGGCCCTGAACGTGGCCCGGATGCGGATGCTCGGCGCCGAGGTCATCCCCGTGACCTCGGGCAGCAGGACTCTGAAGGACGCCATCAACGAGGCGTTCCGCGACTGGGTCGCCAATGTGGACCGTACGCACTACCTCTTCGGCACGGTCGCCGGACCGCACCCCTTCCCCGCGATGGTCCGCGACTTCCATCGCGTCATCGGTGTGGAGGCCCGCCGCCAGATCCTTCAGCGGGCGGGACGCCTGCCGGACGCGGCCGTCGCCTGTGTCGGCGGCGGATCGAACGCGATCGGCCTGTTCCATGCCTTCCTCCCCGACGCGGATGTCCGTCTCGTCGGCTGCGAGCCCGCGGGCCACGGCATCGAGTCGGGGGAGCACGCGGCCACCCTGACCGCGGGCGAGCCGGGCATCCTGCACGGCTCAAGGTCGTACGTCCTGCAGGACGAGGAGGGCCAGATCACCGAGCCGTACTCGATCTCGGCCGGACTCGACTACCCGGGCATCGGCCCCGAGCACTCCTACCTCAAGGACAGCGGGCGCGCCGAGTACCGCGCGGTGACCGACGACGAGGCCATGCAGTCGCTGCGGCTGCTGTCGCGCACCGAGGGCATCATCCCGGCGATCGAGTCGGCGCACGCGCTGGCCGGAGCGCTGGAACTCGGCAAGGAGCTGGGCAGGGACGGGCTGATCCTGGTCAATCTGTCCGGGCGCGGCGACAAGGACATGGACACCGCCGCCCGTTACTTCGGGCTGTACGACGGCGAGGGGGACGCGAAGTGAGCGGCAACATTCAACTGTTGAGCGACACCCTGGCGCAGGCCAGGAACGAGAACCGGGCCGCCCTCATCGCGTACCTCCCGGCCGGCTTCCCGACCGTCGACGGCGGGATCGCGGCGGTCAAGGCCGCCCTCGACGGCGGCGCGGACATCGTCGAGGTCGGGCTGCCGCACAGCGACCCCGTCCTCGACGGCCCCGTCATCCAGACCGCCGACGACATCGCCCTGCGCGGCGGCGTCAAGATCGCCGATGTGATGCGTACGGTCCGCGAGGCGTACGAGGCCACCGGAAAGCCGGTCCTCGTCATGACGTACTGGAATCCGATCGACCGGTACGGCATCGAGCGCTTCACCACCGAGCTCGCCGAGGCGGGCGGCGCGGGCTGCATCCTGCCCGACCTGCCGGTCGAGGAGGCCGGTACGTGGCGGGAGCACGCCGAGAAGCACGGCCTCGCCACGGTCTTCGTCGTCGCGCCCAGCAGCAAGGACGCGCGGCTCGCGCAGATCACGGCGGCCGGTTCCGGCTTTGTGTACGCGGCCTCGCTGATGGGTGTCACCGGCACCCGCGAGTCCGTGGGCGCACAGGCCCAGGACCTGGTGCGGCGCACCCGTGCCACCACCGAGCTGCCGGTCTGCGTGGGCCTCGGCGTCTCCAACCCCGAGCAGGCCGCCGAGGTCGCCTCCTTCGCCGACGGCGTCATCGTCGGGTCCGCTTTCGTCAAGCGGCTCCTCGACGCACCGGACGACGCCGAGGGCCTGGTCGCGGTACGCGAACTGGCTGCCGAGCTGGCCAAGGGCGTGCGCAGGGGCGCGTAGCTCGTACGAGTGGATCTGGGACCGGGGAGGCGTGCAGCGCCTCCCCGGTTCGTTTGTGGGATGTGAGCGAGAAGAACCAGGAACGGAAGCGGACCGCGCGAGAGCGGCTCCAGCAGGAACGCGAGCAGGAGAAGGCGCGTGAGAAGCGCCGGCGGCTGCTGATCGTCTCGGCCGCGGTGGTGGGCGTCCTCGGCCTCGCCGCCGTGATCGGGGTGATCGCGGCCAATGCCGGGAAGAAGGACGGCGGCTCCGACGCCGGTCCGCTGCAGGCGCCCGCGGGCGTGCAGGGCAAGGACCAGCTCGCCATCCCGGTGGGCGCGAGCGACGCCCCCTCGACGCTCACGGTGTGGGAGGACTTCCGCTGCCCGGTCTGCGCCCAGTTCGAGAACGCTTTCCGGGACACGATCCACGACCTGGAGGCAACAGGCCAGGTCAAGGCCGAGTACCACCTCGCCACCATCATCGACGGGAACATGGGCGGCAGCGGCTCGCTGCGCGCCGGGAACGCCGCGGCCTGCGCGCAGGACGTCGGCAAGTTCGACCCGTACCACGACGTCCTCTACCAGAACCAGCCGCCCGAGACGGAGGATGGCTTCGGCGAGAACAGCAGGCTGATCGAGCTCGCCGGCAAGGTCGAGGGCCTCGACACCCCCGCCTTCCGCTCCTGCGTGGAGGACGGCACGCACGACACGTGGGTGCAGAAGTCGGCCACCGCGTTCACGAACAGCGGCTTCCGCGGCACGCCGACCGTGCTGCTCAACGGGGAGAAGGTCTTCCCGTACAAGGGCGGCGAGCAGATCTCCCCGGCCAACCTGAAGAAGTGGGTCGCCGAGGCGAACAAGGGCAAGAAGCCGGGCACCCAGCGGTCGACACCGACCCCGAGCGCTCCATCCTCCTGACCGTTCGCGGCCCCCAGGCTCTGCCGTACAGGGCCGGGGCTCGTTATCCAGACGTTGCCGGGTGGGTTGCCGTACGTCCCACCCGGCAGGGTAGCGTCGGTCCTGCCATGGAACTTGCCTACATTCCCAGCCCGTCGACCGGAGTGATCCATCTCGGACCGCTCCCGCTGCGCGGCTACGCGTTCTGCATCATCATCGGCGTCTTCGTGGCCGTCTGGTACGGCAACAAGCGCTGGATCGCCCGGGGCGGCAAAGCCGGCACCGTGGCCGACATCGCCGTCTGGGCGGTGCCCTTCGGTCTCGTCGGCGGCCGGCTCTACCACGTGATCACCGACTACCAGCTGTACTTCAGCGAGGGTGAGAACTGGGTCGACGCCTTCAAGATCTGGCAGGGCGGCCTCGGTATCTGGGGCGCGATCGCCCTGGGCGCGGTCGGTGCCTGGATCGGCTGCCGCCGCCGCGGGATCCCTCTCCCGGCCTGGGCGGACGCCCTCGCACCCGCCGTCGCGTTCGCGCAGGCGATCGGCCGCTGGGGCAACTGGTTCAACCAGGAGCTGTACGGCAAGAAGACCGACCTGCCCTGGGCCCTCAAGATCACCGAGGGTACGAACCGGGAGGCGGGCCTGTACCACCCGACCTTCCTGTACGAGTCGCTGTGGTGCATCGGCGTCGCGCTGCTGGTCATCTGGGCCGACCGCCGCTTCAAGCTGGGGCACGGCCGGGCGTTCGCGCTGTATGTCGCGTCGTACTGCGTGGGCCGGGCCTGGATCGAGTACATGCGCGTCGACGAGGCGCACCACGTGCTGGGACTGCGCCTGAATGTGTGGACCGCGATCGTCGTCTTCGTGCTGGCGGTGACGTACATCGTGATCTCGGCGAGGGTGCGGCCGGGGCGCGAGGAGGTCGTCGAGCCGGAGAGGCCCGCGAAGACCGCTCCTGTTGACGCTGACGACGCTCCGAGTGACGACGCTCCCGCCGATGATGCTGCGGACGGCGACGCTGGGGACGGCGACCCTGCGGACGGTGACGAGAAGGCTGAGCCGGACGCCGGTGCGGCTTCCGCCGACGCGGAGTCGGCCAAGAAGGGCTGACCGCGGGTAAAGCGCGCGACGAGGCCGCCGGGACCGAAAGGTTCCGGCGGCCTTCCGCTTTCAGGAACTCCATTTCCATGAACCCTCGCGGCGGGCGAGAGCCAGCGTCCGCTGCGCCGCGGCCACGATCGCCGCGTCGACGAAGCGGCCGTCGGGCAGGGCGAGCGCGCCCCCGTCCGTTGCGGCCGCCTTGACGATCTCCTCCGCCGCCTCGATCTCCTCGGGCGTCGGGCGGAACGCCCGCTCGATGACGGGGAGTTGGCGGGGGTGGATGGCTGCCCGGCCCAGGAAGCCGAGGGCGCGGCCGTGGGTGCAGGAGGCGTAGAGGGCGTCGAGGTCGCGGATGTCGGGGAAGACGGACTGGGCCGGGGGCGCGAGACCGGCCGCGCGCGCGGCGACCACGATGCGGGTGCGCGGCCAGTCGAGGGAGGTGCCGTCCCGTACCCCGAGGTCCGCGCGGAGGTCGGCCTCGCCGATGGCGATGCCGTGGACGGCGGGATGGGCGGTGGCGATCGCGTACGCGTGCTCGATGGCGAGAGCCGATTCGAGCAGCGGATAGAGGGGGATGCCCGGGGCGCGGGCCGCGATCCGCCGGATGTCAGTGGCGTGTGCGACCTTTGGAATACGCAGAGCACAGAGGCCCGGAAGTGCGATGAGGGCCTCGATGTCATGGGGGGTGTTGATGCGGACATGGACCGGAAGGGTCTGGGGGGAAGCGAGAAGGTCGGCGGTGGCGGCCAGCGCGTATTTCTTGCGGTCGGGGGCCACGGCGTCCTCGAGGTCGACGATCACCACGTCGGCGCCGGAGGCGAGTGCCTTGTGCACCACTTCGGGGCGGTCCCCGGGTGCGTACAGATAGGTGAGCGGGGTGGTCATAGGGCGCCCTGGGTACGGAGTGCGGCGATATCGGCCCGGGACAGGCCGAGTTCGGTGAGGACGGCATCCGTGTCGGCGCCGTGCGGTCGGCCCGCCCAGCGGATGGCGCCGGGGGTCTCGGAGAGCCGGAAGAGGACGTTCTGCATACGGAGGGGGCCGAGCTCGGGGTCGGGGACCTCGGTGATGGTGTCCAGCGCCTGGTACTGGGGGTCTTCCATGACGTCCCGGACGTCGTAGATCGGGGCGATCGCGGCTTCGGCCTTCTCGAAGGCGGCCATGGTCTCGGCGCGGGTGCGCCGGGCGATCCAGCCGCCGACCGCCTCGTCGAGCACGTCGCAGTGCTCGGCGCGTCCGCTGCCGCTGCCGAACCACGGCTCGTCGATCAGATCCGGACGGCCGACGAGATGCATGACGCGTTCGGCGATGGACTGCGCGGAGGTGGACACGGCCAGCCAGGAGCCGTCGGCGGTGCGGTAGGTGTTGCGGGGGGCGTTGTTGCGGGAGCGGTTGCCGGTGCGGGTCTGTACGTAACCGAGCTGGTCGAACCAGAGCGGCTGCGGGCCGAGGACCGTCAGGATCGGCTCGATGATCGCCAGGTCGACGACCTGGCCACGGCCCGTGGCGGTGCGGGCGGCGAGTGCGGTCATGACGGCGTACGAGGTGGCGAGCGCGGCGATCGAGTCGGCGAGGCCGAACGGAGGGAGGGTGGGCGGACCGTCGGGCTCGCCCGTGATCGCGGCGAAGCCGCTCATCGCCTCGGCGAGGGTGCCGAAGCCGGGACGGTGCGAGTACGGGCCGAACTGCCCGAAGCCGGTGACGCGGGTCAGGACGATACGGGGGTTGGCACTGCTCAGCTCGTCCCAGCCGAGCTGCCACTTCTCCAGGGTGCCGGGGCGGAAGTTCTCGATGATGACATCGGCGGTGGTCGCGAGGCGGAGGAGGGTCGCGCGGCCGCCTGGGGTGGACAGATCGAGGGTGACGGTGCGCTTGTTGCGGCCGAGCAGCTTCCACCACAGACCGACGCCGTCCTTGTCGGGGCCATGGCCCCGGGAGGGGTCGGGGCGGGTGGGGTGCTCGACCTTGATGACCTCCGCGCCGAAGTCGCCGAGCATGGTGGCGGCGAGCGGGCCCGCGAAGAGAGTGGCCAGGTCGAGGACGCGCAGCCCCTGCAGCGGGGAGGGAGCCGGGGGCTTGGGCTGTGCGGTCATGAGGCGTCGATCTCGGGGCGGTACGGCATGGAGGTGGAGGCTCCGGGGCGCTGGACGCACAGGGCGGCGGCCGCGGATGCCCAGGCGAGGGCCTGCTCCACGGGCTTGCCCTCGCCGAGTGCGACGGCGAGCGCGCCGACGAAGGTGTCACCGGCGCCGGTGGTGTCGACCGCGGTGACCTTGGGGGCGGGGACGGTGAAGGGCGTGGTTCCCCGGCTCGCGTAAAGACAGCCCGCCGAGCCGAGGGTGATCACCACCTCGGGGACCTGGCGCAGCAGGGCCTCGGCCGCGGTGTGCGGGTCGGCGACACCGGTGAGCGTGGCCGCCTCGTGCTCATTGGGCACCAACAGGTCCGTGGCGGCGAGCAGTTCGGGAGGCAGGGGCTGGGCGGGGGAAGGGGTGAGGACGGTCCGTACACCGTGGCGGCGTGCGGTTTCGGCGCCTTCGAGCACGGCGCTGAGGGGGAGTTCGAGCTGGAGGAGGAGCGTGTCGGCGGTGGCGATGAGGGCCTCGTCGCCGGGGGCGAGGGAGGTGACGGTGCCGTTCGCGCCGGGGATCACGACGATCGAATTGCCGCCCTCGTCGTCGACGACGATGTGGGCGGTGCCGGAGGGGCCCTCGGCGGTGCGCAGGAGATCGGTGTCGACACCGGAGGAGACGAGGGTATGCCGCAGGCGCCCGCCGAACTCGTCCGAGCCGATCGCGCCGATCATGGCGACATCGCCGCCGGCACGGGCGGCGGCCACGGCCTGGTTGGCGCCCTTGCCGCCGGGGATCGTGCGGAACTCCCGTCCCGTGACGGTCTCCCCGCGCTTGGGTGCGTTGGCGACGTAGGCCACGAGGTCCATGTTGGTGCTGCCGAGCACGGCGATGACGGTCATGGGCGGAGTACCTCCTGGTGAGTGAGGTGGGCGAGGGTGTCGAAGCCGATGCCGTCGAAACCGGCGACGGAGGTGGCGAGACGGTTCTTGAGCGGGGTGGTCCAGTGGCCGGGGAGGGCGTCGGGGCTGCCGGCGAGCAGGCCCGCGAGGGACCCGGCGGTCGCGCCGTTGGAGTCGGTGTCCCATCCGCCGGAGACGGCACGGCAGATGGAGCCGCTGAAGTCGCCGTCGGCGTGGGTGAGGGCGGCCGCGAGGATGGCGGCGTTGGGGACGGCGTGGACCCAGTGGTAGTGGCCGAGTGCGGCGTGGAGATGGTCCACGACGGTGTCGAAGTCCGGTTCGGCGCGGGCGGTGTCGATGCCGAACCGGACGGCCCGTGAGAGGCGGGAACGCGGGGGAACGACGGTGAGCCCGGCGGCGAGGGCGTCGTGCACACCGGCTGTGCCGCCGGCCGCGGTGGCCAGGGCGGCGGCGATGAACATCGCACCGTAGACGCCGTTCGCGGTGTGGGTGAGGCAGGCGTCGCGGTGGGCCTGCGCGGCGGCGGCCGCGGGGTCGCCGGGGTGCGTCCAGCCGTGGATGTCGGCACGGATGGCGGCGCCGATCCACTCCCGGAAGGGGTTGCGGCGGGCGGCGGTGAGCGGGGGTTCGACGCCGGAGAGGAGATTGCGGTACGCGATGCGCTCGGCGGTGAAGGTGCGGCCGGCCGGGAGCTCGTCGAGCCACAGCTGTGCGAGTTCGGCGGTGGTGAACGCCTTTCCGTGGCGCTGGAGGAGAAGGAGGTTCAGCAGGGGGTAGTTGAGGTCGTCGTCCTCGGGCATGCCGTCGATGTTCTCGGCGAGCGAGGTGGCGGCGGACCGGCGGTTCCAGGGGTGGGCGGCGGCGAGTTCAGGGGGGAGGCCCCTGGCGGTGAACCAGGTGGTGAGGGGCCAGTTGCCGGTGGCGCGGGCGAGGGCGCGGATGGCGTGGAGGGGGAGCTTTTCGACGGGCTTGCCGAGGAGACAGCCGACGGCGCGGCCGAGCCAGGCGGCGTGGAGTGTGCCCGGGTCACTGGGGGTGGGGCGGGTCGCGGGCGGGGCCGGCCAGGCGGGGCAGGCAGCGGTGATCAGCGTCAGGGGTGTGGGCTCGTACTCCGTCAACGGGGAGGGAAGCAGGGCCAGTTCGTCCAGGAGCTCGTGTGCCAGGGCGCGCAGGTGCGGGGGCGCGGGGGTGGGGGACGCTCCGGCGCGGGGTGGGGCCGGGGGGCCGCCCGCCCGGAGCCAGCGGCTGCGGATGTCCCGCGCGTCGCGGCCGTCCTCCTCTGCCTGGCGCAGTTCATGGCCGAGCAGGTCCTCCGGCTGGACCCAGGTGAGGCGCAGGCCCGTCATGGCAGGTCCGTCAACCGGGCGAACGCCGACTCGTGGGCCCGGCGGCGCTCGCGGTCACGAGTGAAGATCTCCCGGGCGACCGCGGCCAGCTCCCCCGCCGGGGCGTGCAGGTCGATACGGCTGGCCTCGGCCACCGTCTTCGCCCAGTCGCTCGGCACCGCGGACTCCCCGTGGAGCGCGCCCGCGATCGCACCGGCCATGGAGGCGATCGAGTCGCAGTCGCGCCCGTAGTTGACTGCTCCTAGGACGGTACGGCGGTAGTCGCCGCCGCCGACCATCAGCATGCCCAGGGCGATGGGCAGTTCCTCGATGGAGTGCAGCCGCGAGGGGCGGCGGGCGGCGAGGGAGGGGGAGCGGTAGTCCGGGCCGACCGTGTCGAAGGGGGCGACCGCGGCGCGCAGCGGAGCCAGTGCCGACTCGAAGTCCGAGTGCTGGGCGGCGACTTCGGCGACCGACTCGATCGCCGCCTGCGTACCGTCCTTGGCGAGGGAGAGCGCGGTGTCGATCACCGTGGTGGGGGTGGCGTCCGGGAGAGCGGCCGCCGCGACCGCCGCGGCGAAAACGCCCGCCGCCTCGCGGCCGTAGGAGGACTGGTGGGCGCCGGCGATGTCGACGGCCTCGGCGTAGGCGGCCGTCGGATGGGCCGCGTTGACCAGGCCCACCGGAGCCATGTACATCGCCGCGCCGCAGTTGACGATGTTGCCGACGCCTGCCTCGCGCGGGTCGTTGTGGCCGTAGTGGAGGCGGGTCACCATCCACTTCTCGGCCAGGAACACGCGTTGCAGGGGCAGTGCCTCCGCCTCCAGCTCCGGGATCCAGCGGGGGGTCGAGATCAGGTCGGGGACCAGATGGTCGGCGACGGCGTACGCGTCGAGGTGGTCGCGGACGGTCGCGTACACACGGACCAGCGCGTGCGTCATCAGGGTGTCGTCGGTGATGTGCCCGTCGCCCTTGTGGTACGGAGCGATGGGGCGGGCGGTTCGCCATTCGTCGCCGTGCCAGGGGCCGACGATGCCATGGACGCGGCCGCCGTGCCGCTCCACGATCTGCTCGGGGGAGTAGCCCTCGACCGGGCCGCCGAGCGCGTCACCGACCGCCGCGCCGATCAGGCTGCCCGTGATCCGGTCATCGAGTGTGAGCGTCTCGAGTGTCGTCGTCATGTCGGAATTGTCCACCCGGGGCGGTCAGTTCCGTGTGTGCGAGCAGCCCGGCGAGTTCGACGAGATCCGTCCCGGCGAGGCGGGGGAGGGCGCAGCCGGCGAGGGTCCGGCAGGCGTCGCGCCAGGTGGCGGGGACGGAGTCACCGCCGCCGAGCGCGCCGGTCAGCGCACCGGCGAGGGCGGGGGCGGAGTCGGCCACTCGGGACAGACAGGCGGCGGCGGGCACGGCCTCGGCGACCCGGCCGCGGGCGGCGACGGCCAGGGCGAGGGCGACGGGGACGGTCTCGGCGGCGGCGATGCCGTAGCTGTAGACGTGGTCGACGATCTGGTGCTCCAGAAGGGGCACGAGTTCGAAGGCGCCCGTCGAGTCGCGGGCGAGCTTGACGGCGTGGTGGGCGTTGCGGCCGATCTCGGTGGCGTCGGGGAGCTCGGCGAGTGCGGCGTCGACGGCGTCGTCGACGGATGCCCCGCCGAGCGCGGCGGCGACGGCCGCGGCCATGGCGCGGGCGCCGTGCACTCCGTCGCCGTCCTGGCTGTAGCGCGCGTCGAACTCGGCGAGTTCGGCGGCGGCGGCCGGGTCGCCGGGGTGGACGACGGCGAGGACCGCGGCGCGTACGCAGGCGGCGTCGTCGAAGTAGTGCGGGTTGTCATGGCCGGTGGCGGGAGGGCGCAGTCCGGTGGCGAGATTGCCGAGTCCGGCGCGTACGGAGATACGGGCGCGGAGGGGGAGCACGGCGGACTCGACCTCGGGGGCGCGGTCGGCGGCCGCGGCGACCTCGCTGGCGAGCGAGTTCCAGGCGAGATCGACGGCGGCGCGCATCCGGCGGCCGGGGGCGAGCCCGGCGAAGAGGTCCCCGGCGGCGGTGAGCACGGTCTCGGCGGCGAAGGCGGCCCATTCGGCGTCGTCGGACGGGCCGAGGCGGAGGGGTTCGGGAGGCTGGTTGAGGGCGATGGGTACGGGGAGGGTGGTGGTGGCGTTCTGCTCGGCGAAGGTATCGAGCTCACGGGTGAGCCGCCGGGTCCACTCGGGCATCCGCGCCGCCCGATGCCGCGCGGCGGGCCACCCGGCGGCGTCCCCGGCGGCGAGCCCGAGGAGCAGCCCTTCGATGGGCCGGGCCGGGGGCTTTTCCCCCACCCCGTGCGCCTCGGCCGCGCGGGCGGGCCGACCCCCGGGCCTCCGGCGGATGCTGGTCGCTTCGCCCGCTGCCTCGCGCAAGCGGCGCGCGCTGGCCGCGGCCGGTGCGCTGCCTGCCGGGCTGCTCGCCGCTTCGGGCGTGCGGACTGCGCTGTCCGCGGGCCTGGGCGATGCTGCTCCCGAGCGGAGCGCCTCCGGGGCTGCCGGTGCCCGGCCCGAGGCGATGCCAGGCGCTTCGCGCGAGCCGCCCGCGGAGTCGCCCAGTGCTTCGCGCAAGCCGTGCGGACCGGCCGGGGCCGTCGTGCCGCCGGAGCCGCCCCGTCCGACCGCGGTGTCGCCCCGTCCGACCGCGGTGTCGCGCCGCGCTTCACGTGAGGCCCGCGGGCCGGCACCGGCAGTCGGGTCACAGCCTGTGCCGACCACGTCGCCCGCGGCCGGTGCCCCGCCCTCCGCCGTCATCGTGTCACCTGGGCGTCGTCGTCCGGCGTCAGTAGTTCCGCGATGTCCAGGACGTGGTAGCCCCTCATCGACGGGAGGCAGCTCCCGCGGACCGGGCCGATCGCCGAGGCCCACGCCGGGGGGATCGCCGACGCCCCAGACAGCGCGCCGGCGAGGGCGCCCGCCACCGCTGCCGTCGTGTCCGCGTCGCGGCCCATGTTGACCGCGGTCAGGACCGACGTACGGAAGTCTCCGCGGGCCGCCGCGAACGCGCCGAAGGCCAGGCCCACCGCCTCCGGGGCCAGGTCAGTCCACGGGTAGCCGCCGATCACCACCGCCGAGCGGACGGAGCGTTCCATCGCCAGGGTGTCCGCGTGGGTGCGCTGGGCCGCCACCACCGCGCGGCGCAGGGAGCGGGCGGTCCACGAGTCCATGGGGACGACGGACAGCGCGGCGCCGATCACCGAGGCCGGGCCGCCGCCCGCCATCGCGGCCGCCACACCCGCCGCCACTGCCTGGCCGCCGTAGATGCCCTCGCCGTCGTGGCTGACGCAGCCGTCGATCGCGACCAGTCGCGCCGCCTCCGCCGGGTGCCCCGCCGCGAAGACCCCGAACGGCGCCGCACGCATCGCCAGCCCGTCGCTCCATGCGTGCCGGTGCTGAGCCGAGATGGGGGCGGCGAGTCCGCGCCTGAGATTCTCCAGGGTGCCGCGTTCACTGAAACCCGCACCCCGGAACGGGCCTTCGTCCAGATCCGCGATCCAGTGGTGCCACGCGTTCTCGACATGCGCGACGGTCAGCGCCGAGCCGTGCCGCGCCAGCAGCAGGCCCGAGAAGATCGCGTACTCAGTGTCGTCCGTGCCCGCCGGGTCGTCGCTCACGAAGCCCTCGATACGCCCCCATCTGCGGCGGATCTCGGACGGCCGCATGTTCTCGGCGGGTGCACCGAGCGCATCGCCCACCGCGAGGCCCAGCAGCGCACCACAGGCCCGATCGCGCAGAAGCGAGGCGTTACCGGCCGGATCAACGGGATTGCATGCAATCAACTCCATGGGGCGGGCCCCTTTCGCGCGCACCGAGCCTGTTCCTGCATCTGTGCCACGCGCGGCGCGCGACGAGTCTGAGAAACATCCCTGTCACCCGCTCGATGTCACCCGCCCGACTCCAGGTAAGTACGGCCTGCCTTGCTGGCGCGGCCCTTACATCGTGCGTATTTTCGAGGGTGTCGGAGGGGGCACGGACCATCAAGTCCGCTGCCGGAAAAGGGGAGAACTGTGTCCATCATCGAAACCGAAGCGACGCTTCACGCGGCGCACCGCGACAATCACACCCACCGTGACGTCAACGGCGGCTGGCTGCGACCCGCGGTCTTCGGTGCGATGGACGGACTCGTGTCCAACCTCGCGCTCATGACCGGTGTGGCCGGCAGTGTGGTGTCCCAGCAGGCGATCGTCATCACCGGTCTCGCCGGTCTCGCCGCCGGCGCGTTCTCCATGGCCGCCGGCGAGTACACGTCCGTAGCCTCGCAGCGCGAGCTCGTGGAGGCCGAACTCGACGTCGAGCGGCGGGAGTTGCGTAAGCACCCCGTCGACGAGATGGAGGAGCTCGCCGCCCTCTACGTCGCCCGTGGCGTCGAGCCCGCGCTCGCCCGCGAGGTGGCGATGCAGCTCTCCAGGGACCCCGAGCAGGCGCTGGAGATCCACGCCCGCGAGGAGCTCGGCATCGACCCGGACGACCTGCCGTCGCCGACCGTCGCCGCGGTCTCGTCGTTCGGCTCGTTCGCTCTGGGCGCGCTGCTGCCCGTACTGCCCTACCTGCTCGGAGCGAGTGCCCTGTGGCCCGCGCTGCTGCTCGCTCTCGTCGGGCTCTTCGCCTGCGGCGCCCTCGTCGCCCGCGTCACCGCGCGCAACTGGTGGTACAGCGGACTGCGCCAGCTGGTCCTGGGCGGAGCGGCCGCCGCCGTCACCTACGGACTCGGCGCGCTCCTCGGCGCGGCAATCTGACGCGCCCCGCTCCTTGGCTCCCACCGGCCCGCGTGCGCCCCGGCGCCCGCGGGCCGAAAGTTGTGACGTACGCCCTGTCTACGAAATCCGCCCCAGGTGCGACACTATGCAATGCGCTACATAAGTTGCCGTTACTCCGCGGTTTCGAGTCCTTAACCACTGGGCATGAGCCGTAGGCGCTGCGGGCAATGAAGCCTGCTCTGCGACGGGTCCACTGACACCGATCTGTCCGTGTGTGACCCACCTCCACCGCCTTGGGCGGTGTCCGCATGTTGGAATGACCTATCCACTTTCCGAGAAGCACTCCATCATGTAACCTGCACGAAATTTCGCAGAGGGCCAACGTCGTCCCTCGGCAGTGAACATGCCACGACGACGACGGGAGAGCCGATGCGTTCCGACGCCTGGTCGCCCATGGACGGTCGCCCCGCCCCTCAGGGGATGTACGACCCCCGTAACGAACACGACGCATGCGGCGTCGGGTTCGTGGCCACCCTCACCGGTGTTGCCAGCCATGAGCTGGTCGAACAGGCGCTGACCGTCCTGCGGAATCTTGAGCACCGCGGCGCCACCGGCTCCGAGCCGGACTCCGGCGACGGCGCGGGCATCCTGCTCCAGGTTCCGGACGCCTTCCTCCGCGAGGCCGTGGATTTCGAGCTCCCCGAGGCAGGCTCGTACGCCGTCGGCATCGCCTTCCTGCCCGCGCGGGACAGCGACGAGGCCGTCTCACTCATTGAGACGATCGCCGCTGAAGAAGACCTGAACGTCCTCGGCTGGCGCGAGGTCCCCGTCACCCCGGATCTCCTCGGCAGCGGCGCCCGCGCCACCATGCCGGCCTTCCGCCAGCTCTTCGTGGCAGACACCACCAGCACGGGCATCGAGCTCGACCGCAAGGCCTTCGTGCTGCGCAAGCGCGCCGAGCGCGAGGCCGGGGTCTACTTCCCCTCGCTCTCCGCCCGGACGATCGTCTACAAGGGAATGCTCACGACCGGGCAGCTGGAGCCCTTCTTCCCTGACCTCTCCGACCGGCGCTGCGCCACGGCCGTCGCGCTCGTCCACTCGCGGTTCTCGACGAACACCTTCCCGAGCTGGCCGCTGGCCCACCCGTACCGCTTCGTCGCGCACAACGGCGAGATCAACACGGTCAAGGGCAACCGCAACTGGATGCGTGCCCGCGAGTCGCAGCTCGTCTCGGACCTCTTCGGGAGCGAGAAGCTGGAACGGATCTTCCCGGTCTGTACGCCGGACGCCTCCGACTCCGCCTCCTTCGACGAGGTGCTTGAGCTCCTCCACCTCGGTGGCCGCTCGCTGCCCCACTCGGTGCTGATGATGGTCCCCGAGGCGTGGGAGAACCACGACTCCATGGACCCGACCCGGCGTGCCTTCTACCAGTACCACTCCACGATGATGGAGCCCTGGGACGGCCCGGCCTGTGTCACCTTCACCGACGGCACCCAGGTCGGCGCGGTCCTGGACCGCAACGGACTGCGCCCCGGCCGCTACTGGGTCACCGACGACGGTCTTGTGGTCCTCTCCTCCGAGGTCGGCGTCCTGGACATCGACCCCGCCAAGGTCGTCCGCAAGGGCCGCCTCCAGCCCGGCAAGATGTTCCTCGTCGACACCGCCGAGCACCGCATCATCGAGGACGACGAGATCAAGTCCTCGCTCGCCGCCGAGAAGCCGTACCGCGAGTGGCTGGAGGCCGGTGAGATCGAGCTCGAGGACCTGCCCGAGCGCGAGCACATCGTCCACACCCACGCCTCGGTCACCCGCCGCCAGCAGACCTTCGGCTACACAGAGGAGGAGCTGCGCGTCATCCTCGCGCCGATGGCCAGGACCGGCGGCGAGCCGCTCGGCTCCATGGGTACGGACTCGCCGATCGCGGCCCTGTCCGAGCGTCCCCGGCTGCTCTTCGACTACTTCACCCAGCTGTTCGCGCAGGTCACCAACCCGCCGCTGGACGCCATCCGCGAGGAGCTCGTCACCTCGCTGCACTCCTCGCTGGGCCCGCAGGGCAATCTCCTGGAGCCGACCGCGGCCTCCTGCCGCAGCGTCACCCTGCCCTTCCCGGTGATCGACAACGACGAGCTGGCCAAGCTCATCCACATCAACGCCGACGGCGACATGCCCGGCATGACCGCCGCGACGCTCTCCGGCCTCTACCGCGTGAGCGGCGGCGGCGACGCCCTCGCGGCCCGTATCGAGGCGATCTGCGCCGAGGCCGACGCGGCCATCGAGGACGGCGCCCGGCTGATCGTCCTGTCCGACCGGCACTCCGACGCCGAGCACGCGCCGATCCCGTCGCTGCTGCTCACCTCGGCCGTGCACCACCACCTCATCCGTACCAAGCAGCGCACCCAGGTGGGGCTGCTGGTCGAGGCCGGTGACGTGCGTGAGGTGCACCATGTCGCGCTCCTCATCGGCTACGGCGCTGCCGCCGTCAACCCGTACCTCGCGATGGAGTCGGTCGAGGACCTGGTCCGCGCCGGCACCTTCATCGAGGGCCTGGAGCCCGAGCAGGCCATCCGCAACCTGATCTACGCGCTGGGCAAGGGCGTCCTGAAGGTCATGTCCAAGATGGGCATCTCCACGGTCGCCTCCTACCGCGGCGCGCAGGTCTTCGAGGCCGTCGGCCTCGACGAGGCCTTCGTCGAGAAGTACTTCAACGGCACCGCCACGAAGATCGGCGGCGCCGGTCTCGACGTCGTCGCCAAGGAAGTCGCGGCCAGGCACGCCAAGGCCTACCCGGCCTCCGGCATAGCCGCCTCGCACCGCGCGCTGGAGATCGGCGGTGAGTACCAGTGGCGCCGTGAGGGCGAGCCGCACCTGTTCGACCCGGAGACGGTCTTCCGGCTGCAGCACGCCACGCGCACCAAGCGGTACGACATCTTCAAGAAGTACACGGACCGTGTGAACGAGCAGTCCGAGCGGCTGATGACGCTGCGCGGCCTCTTCGGCTTCAAGTCCGAGGCCCGGCAGCCGATCTCGATCGACGAGGTCGAGCCGGTCAGCGACATCGTCAAGCGCTTCTCCACCGGCGCGATGAGTTACGGATCCATCTCCCGCGAGGCGCACGAAACCCTCGCCATCGCCATGAACCAGCTGGGCGGCAAGTCCAACACCGGTGAGGGCGGCGAGGACGCGGACCGCCTGTACGACCCGGAGCGCCGCTCCTCCATCAAGCAGGTCGCCTCCGGCCGCTTCGGTGTGACCTCCGAGTACCTGGTCAACGCGGACGACATCCAGATCAAGATGGCGCAGGGCGCCAAGCCCGGCGAGGGCGGCCAGCTGCCCGGCCACAAGGTCTACCCGTGGGTCGCCAAGACCCGGCACTCCACCCCGGGCGTCGGCCTCATCTCCCCGCCGCCGCACCACGACATCTACTCCATCGAGGACCTGGCTCAGCTGATCCACGACCTCAAGAACGCCAACCCCCTCGCGCGTATCCACGTGAAGCTGGTGTCGGAGGTCGGTGTCGGCACGGTCGCCGCGGGTGTCTCCAAGGCGCACGCGGACGTCGTCCTCATCTCCGGCCACGACGGCGGCACGGGCGCCTCCCCGCTCACGTCGCTGAAGCACGCGGGCGGCCCCTGGGAGCTCGGTCTCGCCGAGACCCAGCAGACCCTGCTGCTCAACGGCCTGCGCGACCGCATCGTCGTGCAGACCGACGGCCAGCTGAAGACCGGCCGCGACGTCGTCATCGCCGCGCTGCTCGGCGCCGAGGAGTTCGGTTTCGCGACCGCGCCGCTCGTCGTCTCCGGCTGCATCATGATGCGCGTCTGCCACCTGGACACCTGCCCGGTCGGTATCGCCACCCAGAACCCGGTGCTGCGCGACCGCTTCGCGGGCAAGGCCGAGTACGTCGTCAACTTCTTCGAGTTCATCGCCCAGGAGGTCCGCGAGCTCCTCGCCGAGCTGGGCTTCCGTACGATCGAGGAGGCCGTCGGCCACGCCGAACTCCTCGAGACCGAGCGGGCCGTGAGCCACTGGAAGGCCCAGGGCCTCAACCTCGCGCCCCTCTTCCACGTCCCCGAACTGCCGGACGGCGCCGTGCGCCACCAGCTGATCGAGCAGGACCACGGTCTGGAGAAGGCCCTCGACAAGGAGCTGATCGAGCTCGCCGCCGAGGCGCTGAACGCGGTCTCCGCCGAGGCCGCGCAGCCGGTCCGCGCGCAGATCGCGATCCGCAACATCAACCGGACCGTCGGCACGATGCTCGGTTACGAGGTGACGCGGAAGTTCGGCGGTGCGGGCCTGCCCGACGACACCATCGACATCACCTTCACCGGCTCGGCCGGCCAGTCGTTCGGAGCGTTCCTCCCGCGCGGTGTGACGCTGCGGCTGGAGGGCGACGCCAACGACTACGTCGGCAAGGGCCTCTCAGGAGGCCGCGTCGTCGTCCGCCCGGACCGGGGCGCCGACCACCTCGCCGAGTACTCCACCATCGCGGGCAACACCATCGCTTACGGTGCGACAGGCGGCGAGCTGTTCCTGCGCGGCCGCACCGGCGAGCGCTTCTGCGTCCGCAACTCCGGCGCCACGGTCGTCTCGGAGGGCGTGGGCGACCACGGCTGCGAGTACATGACCGGCGGTCACGCGGTGGTCCTCGGCGAGACGGGACGTAACTTCGCGGCCGGTATGTCCGGCGGTGTCGCCTACGTCATCGACCTCGACCGGGACAACGTCAACGCCGGGAACCTGCAGGCGATCGAGTCGCTCACCGAGTCCGACAGGCAGTGGCTGCACGATGTCGTGCGCCGCCACGAGGAGGAGACGGGCTCGACCGTCGCGTCGAAGCTGCTGGCCGAGTGGTCCGTCGCGGTGGACCGCTTCAGCAAGATCATCCCGACCACGTACAAGGCAGTGCTCGCCGCCAAGGACGCCGCTGAGCTCGCCGGTCTCTCCGAGCAGGAGACCACCGAGAAGATGATGGAGGCGGCGACCAATGGCTGACCCCAAGGGCTTCCTGACCACCGGCCGTGAGGTCGCCACGACCCGTCCGGTGGGCGAGCGGCTGAAGGACTGGAACGAGGTCTACGTTCCGGGCTCGCTGCTGCCGATCATCAGCAAGCAGGCCGGACGCTGCATGGACTGTGGCATTCCGTTCTGCCACAACGGCTGTCCGCTCGGGAACCTGATCCCCGAGTGGAACGACTACGCGTACCGCGAGGACTGGCAGGCGGCGTCCGAGCGGCTGCACGCCACGAACAACTTCCCGGAGTTCACCGGCCGCCTGTGCCCCGCTCCGTGCGAGTCGGCCTGCGTCCTCGGCATCAACCAGCCCGCCGTCACCATCAAGAACGTCGAAGTCTCCATCATCGACAAGGCCTGGGACACGGGCGACGTCAGGCCGCAGGCGCCGGACCGCCTCTCCGGCAAGACGGTCGCCGTCATCGGCTCGGGCCCGGCGGGCCTGGCAGCCGCCCAACAGCTGACCCGGGCGGGCCACACGGTCGCCGTGTACGAGCGCGCGGACCGCATCGGCGGACTGCTGCGGTACGGCATCCCCGAGTTCAAGATGGAGAAGGTGCACATCAACCGCCGCATCGAGCAGATGCGCGCGGAGGGCACCAAGTTCCGTACCGAGGTCGAGATCGGCCGCGACATCGACGCGGCGAAGCTGCGGCGGCGCTACGACGCCGTGGTCATCGCCGCCGGTGCGACCGTCTCGCGCGACCTGCCCGTGCCCGGCCGTGAGCTGAACGGCATCCACTTCGCGATGGAGTACCTGCCGCTCGCCAACAAGGTGCAGGAGGGCGACTTCGTCGCCCCGCCGATCACCGCGGAGGGCAAGCACGTCGTCGTCATCGGCGGCGGCGACACGGGCGCGGACTGCGTGGGCACGGCCCACCGTCAGGGCGCGGCCTCGGTCACCCAGCTGGAGATCATGCCGCGGCCGGGCGACGAGCGTGCGGCGGGTCAGCCGTGGCCGACCTTCCCGATGCTCTACAAGGTCACCTCGGCGCACGAGGAGGGCGGCGAGCGGGTCTACTCCGTCTCGACGACGCACTTCGAGGGCGACGAGGACGGCAACGTCCAGTACCTGCACCTCATCGAGGTGGAGTTCGTCGACGGCAAGCTGACCCAGAAGCCGGGCACCGAGCGCAGGATCCCGGCGCAGCTGGTCACCCTGGCAATGGGCTTCACGGGCACGGACCAGGCGAACGGCCTGGTCGAGCAGTTCGGCCTGGAGCTCGACGAGCGGGGCAACGTCGCGCGGGACGCGGATTTCGCGACGAACGTCGACGGCGTGTTCGTCGCGGGCGACGCGGGTCGCGGCCAGTCGCTGATCGTGTGGGCGATCGCCGAGGGCCGCTCGGCGGCTCGCGGTGTGGACCGCTTCCTGACGGGGGCGAGTGAGCTTCCGGCTCCGATCCGTCCGACGGACCGTGCGCTGACGGTCTGATCACCGCTCAACCCCTCATACGGTCCCGTACAACGGCGTACGGAACTCAACGCGGCGCCTGCCCAACTGTCCCCGACCGGACGATGGGCGGGCGCCGCGGCATGTCTGGCTGACGGGGAGCGGGCCCGGAGAGCTCCCGCCCTCATGGACTCATGTAAACGAATGCAAGTCTTGCAGTAGCCTTGCGGTCATGGCGAAACGACTGGTCGAGGTGGCGGAATACGCCGGGGTGAGTGAGGCGACGGTCAGCCGCGTCCTCAACGGGAAGCCGGGGGTCGCGGAGTCGACCCGGGCCGCGGTGCTCAGCGCGTGCGACGTCCTCGGGTACGAGCGGCCCCGGCAGCTGAGGGAGCGGGGCAATCGCCTGGTCGGGCTGGTGGCCCCGGATCTGACCAACCCCGTGTTCCCGGCGTTCTCCGAGGTCATCGGCTCCACGCTGGCGCAGCGGGGGTTCACGCCCGTGCTGTGCACCCGCACGTTCGGGGGGGTGTCCGAGAGCGACTATGTGGACCTGCTGCTGGAGCACCAGATCTCCGGCGCGGTGTTCGTCTGCGGCCTCCACTCGCACATCAAGGCGGACCACAGTCATTACGAACGGCTGCTGGATCGCGGACTGCCCGTCATCGGGGTGAACGGGATGGCGGAGGGGCTGAGCTTCCCGTCCGTGTCGACCGACGACGGGATGGCGGCCGAGCTGGCGGTACGTCATCTGGCCTCCCTGGGGCACCGGCGCATCGGGCTGGCCCTGGGGGAGTACGACGATCATGTGCCCGCCGTCCGCAAGAAGACGGCGTTCATCACGGCGATGCGCGAGCTCTGCGGCGTGCGGGACCCCGAGCCATTCGTCACGCACACGATGTACTCGCTGGAGGGCGGCGCCGCGGCCGCGCAAAGACTCATTCAGCAGGGCGTCACGGCCGTGGTGTCCGGCAGCGATCTCATGGCCCTCGGTGCCGTCCGGGCGTTCCAGCGCATGGGACTCGACGTGCCGGGCGACGTCTCCGTCGTGGGGTACGACGACTCGATGTTCATGCCGCTGGCCAACCCCCCGCTGACCACGCTGCGTCAGCCGGTCGAGTCGATGGGCAGGGCCGCGGTCTCACTGCTGGCGAGCCGGATCGCCGGCAAGAGCAACAGCAACAGCAACGAGGAGCTCCTGTTCGAGCCCGAACTGGTGATGCGGGGCAGCACCGCGGTCGCGCGCGGCTAGCAAAGTCCGCGGCTGGCAAAGTCAGTGGTGGGAGCACCCCACCGGAAGAGAAGGCGGCGTCCTCCAGGACGCCGCCTTTCGCATGGAGCCGATCGCGAATGACGGCTGCTTACATAAGAAATGTTAAATAACTTGCGAGTATCTGTAGACTCCCTTGCGCCTCGCTGTTTAGTCTCACTGCACCTTGGCGGAGGACGACCGCCGGGAGCCGCACAAAGGAGATCAACATGAGGCACCTGCTGCTCAGAGCCTGCGTGGTGAGCACGGCTGCGGCCGTTCTGGCCGCATGCGGGAGCGGGGGTACCCAGGCGCCCAGCGCCGGCGGAAACAGCAAGGACAGCTTCAAGGGCCGCGGACCCATCACCCTGGCGGGCGGCAAGGACAACACGGGTGTCCTCGCCAAGATGCTCGACAAGTGGAACAAGGGCCACCGCAGCGAGCAGGTGCGTTTCATCGAACTGCCCGACAACGCCGACGACCAGCGCCAGCGGATGATCCAGAACGCATCGCTGAAGTCGGGCGAGTTCTCCGTACTGAGCCTCGACGTCGTGTGGACGGCCGAGTTCGCCGCCAACCGCTGGGTGGCCGAGCTGCCCAAGGACAGGTTCGAGGCCGGCAAGTACCTGGGGCCCACGCTGGAAGGCGCCTCGTACCGCGGCCGTCTCTATGCCGCCCCGTGGACCTCCGACGGCGGGTTGCTGTACTACCGCTCCGACCTGCTGAAGCAGGTGGGCGCCCAGCCCCCGCGCACCTGGGCGGAGATGGAGCAGACCTGCCAGAAGGTCCTGGCCCTTCCGCAGGGCAAGGGCATGTCCTGCTACGCGGGCCAGTTCGACAAGTACGAGGGCCTGACGGTCAACTTCTCCGAGATGATCGACGGCGCGGGCGGCTCCGTCGTCGACAAGGACGGCAAGCCGACCGTCGACTCACCCGAGGCGCTCAAGGGACTCAGCTTCTTCACGGACGCCTACAAGAGTGGCCTGATACCGAAGAAGGCCATCACCTTCAAGGAGGAGGAGGGCCGGCAGGCGTTCCAGCAGAGCCGGCTCGTCTTCCACCGGCAGTGGCCGTACCAGTGGTCCCTGGCCAACGCCAAGGACGGCTCCTCCAAGGTCGCGGGGAAGTTCGGGGTCGCCCCGCTGCCGGGCCTGGACGGACCGGGCGTCTCCAGCCTGGGCGGACACAACCTGGCGGTCAGCAGGTTCGCCAAGAACAAGGCCACGGCCCTCGACTTCATCGCCTTCATCACCAGCGAGCAGTCGCAGCGCGAGAATCTGCTGCTCAGCTCCAACGCGCCGACCATCGCGTCCCTGTACGACGACCCGGCGATGATCGAGAAGTACCCGTACCTGCCGGTGCTCAAGAGCTCGATCCTGGGCGCAGCACCCCGGCCGCGCGTGGTGCGCTACGGAGACGCGACGGCGGCGATCCAGGGCGCCGCGTACCAGGCACTGCAAGGCGGCACAACGCCGGCGGCGGCACTGAAGGAGCTCCAGGAACGTCTGGAGAAGATCGCGAAGCCGTGACCCCCGGTCCGTGCGGAGCCGTCCCTGACACGGCTCCGCGCGGCTGACTTCGCCCGCCCTTTCCCCGCCCCGCTGAAGGTGACCTCCGATGTCCAGCCTGACGGCACCGCAACGCCCCGCCACCCTGGCGCCCAAGGCGCCCCCCGCCCCCGGCCCCTCCCGAAAACGCGGCACAGGCCGACTTGCCGCACTGCTCGTGTCCCCAACGCTCCTGGTTCTCGCACTGGTTGCCGGATACCCGGTGCTGGCGGCCTTCCGCGAGTCCCTGTTCAGTGAGAAGTCGGGTCTGGACAGCTCCGGCTTCGTATCGGAGGGAGAGCAGTTCACCGGCCTGACGCACTACAGGGAGATCTTCGGCGGGGAGGCGGGCAAACAGTTCTGGAACGCCTTCTCCAACACCACGTTCTTTACCGTCACGACCGTGCTCATCGAGACCGTGCTCGGCGTGGCGATGGCGCTCGTGATGAACCACGCGGTGCGCGGCAGAGCCCTGGTCCGGGCCGGCGTACTGGTGCCCTGGGCCATCCCCACGGTGGTCTCCGCCCTGCTGTGGCAGTGGATCTTCCAGGCCGACGGTGCGGCAAACGCCCTGCTGGGGCAGGAGATCCTGTGGACCACGGACGGGGTCCAGGCGGCCCTTGCGGTGATCGTGGCGGACACCTGGAAAACCGCCCCGTTCGTGGGGCTGCTGGTACTGGCCGGTCTCCAGCTCATCCCGAGAGAGGTGTACGAGGCGGCGCGTGTGGACGGCGCGAACCGCCTGCAGGAGTTCCTCCGCATCACCCTTCCCATGATCAGGCCGGTGCTGCTGGTGGCCGTGCTGTTCCGGCTGCTGGATGCGCTGCGCATGTTCGACCTGCCGTACGTCCTCGTCGGCGCGCACAAGGAGTCGGTTCAGACGCTGTCGATGCTGGCGTTCGACGAGGCGGCCAACACCCGTTACGGGCCTGCCTCCGCCTACGCGGTGATCCTCTTCCTCTACGTCGCCGTGGTCGCCTTCGTCTTCGTCAGACTCCTGGGCGCCGACGTGTTCTCCGAGCAGCGGGCCACGAAGCGCGACCGCCGCGCCCGGCGGGCAACGACGAAGGGAGCGACGGCATGAGCGCCACCTCGACCACCGTACGGATTCGGCCCCGGCGACGATTCACCGCACCGGCCGTGCTCGCCTTCACCGGCGTCGCCGCGATCATGACCTACTGTCTGGCGCCGTTCTACTGGATGGTCGTCTCCAGCCTGCGGCGCAGCTCCGATCTGTTCGACAAGTCCCCGATCCCTTCGCCGTGGTCGCTGGAGAACTACCGGGCGGTGCTGAGGCCGGGGACGGGCTTCGGGCGGGCGCTGCTCAACAGCCTGCTCGTGGCCGGCATCACCACGGTGCTCACCCTGGTGATCGCGGTGTTCACCGCCTACGCACTGGCCAGGCTGGAGTTCCGCTTCAAGAACGCGGTGCTGGCCGTCATCATCGCGACCTCCATGTTCCCGGGGATCGCCCTGGTCGTGCCGATGCTGAAGCTGTTCTCCAACACGCTGCACTGGGTCAACACCTACCAGGCGATGATCGTGCCGTCGATGTCGTTCGCACTGCCGCTGGCGGTGTGGAACCTGACCGCGTTCTTCAAGCAGCTTCCGCGCGAACTGGAACAGGCCGCGATGGTGGACGGTTGTACTCCAGGACAGGCGTTCCGCAAGGTCATCATGCCGCTGACTGCGCCAGGCGTGTTCACCACCGCGATCCTCACGTTCATCGCCGCGTGGAACGAGTTCATCATCGCCGTCTCGATGGTGAACAAGAACTCGATGCAGACCGCCACCGTCGCGATCTCCCGCTTCGGAGGGTCGACCGGGTTCGACATCCCCTACGGCACCAAGATGGCGGCCGGCGTCGTCGTCACGGTGCCGCTGGTGGTCCTCGTACTGATCTTCCAGCGAAGGATCATCGCGGGACTCACCGCGGGCGCCGTCAAGTAACCGGCCCCCGCCCGCCCCTCACCTACGTTCTTTCGAGGAGAAACACCGTGGCTCTTGCCCGGACCCCCGCCAAGTGGTGGCGCGACGCCGTCATCTACGAGGTGTACATCCGCAGCTTCGCCGACGGCAACGGCGACGGTATCGGTGACATCGCCGGCCTGCGCCGGCGCCTTCCCCACCTCGCCCGACTCGGCGTGGACGCGCTCTGGCTCAGCCCCTGGTACCCGTCCCCCATGGCCGACGGAGGCTACGACGTCGCCGACTACCAGGACATCGACCCGGCCTTCGGCACCCTGGACGACGCACAGGCCCTGGTGGAAGAGGCGCACGAGCACGGGCTGCGCGTCCTCATCGACATCGTGCCGAACCACACGTCGTCCGAGCACGCGTGGTTCCGCGAGGCGCTGGTCGGCGGCCCCTCGTCGCCGGCGCGGGACCGCTACATCGTCCGGCCCGGTCGAGGCCCCCGCGGCGACCTGCCGCCCAACGACTGGAGCAGCGTGTTCGGCGGCCCCGCCTGGACACGGATCACCGAGCCCGACGGCACACCCGGGCCGTGGTACCTGCACCTGTTCGCACCCGAGCAGCCGGACCTCGACTGGGACAACGCCGAGGTGCGCGCCGAGTTCGAGTCGATCCTGCGCTTCTGGTTCGACCGGGGCATCGACGGGGTGCGCATCGATGTGGCGCACGGCCTGGTCAAGGCACCGGGGCTGCCGGACCTCGGCTCGCTCGACGTCAAGCTCCTCGACGGAGTGGGCGTCGGTGACCACCCGCACTGGGACCGCGACGAAGTCCACGAGATCTTCCAGGGGTGGCGGGCTGTCGCCGACGCGTACGGCGAGACCCGTGCGTTCGTCGCGGAGGCATGGGCGGGCACTCCGGAGCGGCTGGCCCGCTATGTCCGCCCGGACGAGCTCCACACCGCGTTCAACTTCGACTATCTGATGGCCCCCTGGCGGGCAGGCCAACTGCGCCGGGTGATCGACGAGTCGCTCACCGCGCTCGGCGCGGTGGGTGCGCCCGCCACCTGGGTGCTGTCCAACCACGATGTCGCCCGGCATGTCTCCCGCTACGCCAGGCCGCAGCCCGAGGGGCAGCAGCGCTCGCTGTCCCAACTGGACCGGTCGGCCGATCTGGAGCTCGGCACCCGCCGGGCGCGCGCCGCCGCCCTGCTCACGCTGGCGCTGCCGGGGGGTGCCTATCTGTACCAGGGCGAGGAGCTGGGCCTGTGGGAGGTCGAGGATCTGCCGGAGGACGTGCTCCAGGACCCCACGTGGGAGCGCTCCGGCCACACCGACCGAGGGCGTGACGGCTGCCGCGTCCCGCTGCCGTGGAACGGTGACTGCCCGCCGTTCGGCTTCAGCCCCGACGCCACGACCGCGGCGCCGTGGCTGCCTCAGCCGGAGGCGTGGAAGTCCCTGACCGCGGAGGTTCAGAACGGCGACCCCGCCTCCATGCTGAACCTCTACCGGTCGGCGCTGAGCGGGCGCCGGAGCAACCCCGCTCTCGGCGACGGCACGCTGACCTGGGAGAGCGCCCCGGACAGCGACGTTCTCTCGTTCCGCCGTGAGCCCGGCTTCCGGTGCGTGGTGAACTTCTCCGACGAGCCGGTGGCCCTGCCCGCCCACAGCCGGGTACTGCTGGCCAGCGGGACGCTGGACGGTGACCGGCTGCCGGGCGACACCGCGGTGTGGCTGGCGCTCTGAGGAGACGGGTGGGCCGGGCCGGATTCTCCGTCCTGACGGGGGACCGGCCCGGTCGAGTTCCGGTGACGTAGCCTCAACTCTCCCGTCCCCTCGCACGAACGGAGCCCCGCATGGCGGCCATCAGCCTCGCCAAGGTCGAGGAGAAGGCGCCGGCGCTCGTCAGCCTCTACAAGAGCGCGGGCGTATCGCTGCAGAAGCACGGGCTGAGCGGGCAGCGCGCCGCCGTCTATCTGGTGCTCGACTACTCGGGCTCGATGAAGGACTACTACAAGGACGGCAGCGTCCAGGCGCTCGCCGACCGGGTGCTCGGTCTTGCGGCCAACCTGGACGACGACGGCTCCGTGCCGGTCGTCTTCTTCTCCACGGACATCGACGCGGTCACGGACATCGCCCTCGACAACCACCGCGGCCGGGTCGACGAGATAGTGGCGGGCCTCGGCCACATGGGCAAGACCAGCTACCACCTGGCCATGGACGCGGTCATCGACCACTACATCGACAGCGGCTCGACCGCCCCCGCGCTCGTCGTCTTCCAGACGGACGGCGGCCCGATCAGCAAGCCCGCCGCGGAGCGCTATCTGTGCAAGGCGGCGAAGCTGCCGCTGTTCTGGCAGTTCATCGGTTTCGGGAACAAGCAGAGCTCGCAGTTCGACTTCCTGCACAGGCTCGACGAACTCGCCGTCCCCGCCAAGCGCGTCGTCGACAACGCGGGCTTCTTCCACGCCGGACTCGACCCGCGCCAGGTCCCCGACTCCGAGCTGTACGACCGGCTGGTCTCCGAATTCCCGCTGTGGCTGGCCGCCGCGGGGGCCCAGGGCATCGTGCGATGACGGTACGTGTGCTGCGCGCCGCCGACCGCAGGGCCGTGCCGTGGAAGAACGGCGGCGGCGTCACCCGCGAGATCGCCGTGTCGCCCGAGGGCGCCGGGACGGACGACTTCGACTGGCGGATCAGCCTCGCGGACGTCGGCGCGGACGGGCCGTTCTCCGCCTTCCCCGGCGTGGACCGGATCCTGACCGTCGTCGAGGGGGCGGGGATGGACCTCACGGTCGGCGGACGGCGCACACTGGCCGACGAGCGCTACCGGCCCTACCGCTTCCCCGGCGACGTGGAGACCGACGGCCGCCTCGTCGACGGGCGGCCCGTCGTCAACTTCAACGTCATGCACCGCAGGGGGCGTACGGCATGCCTGAGCTCGGTGGTGCGCGGAGAACTGCCGGTCGTGGTGCCGTCACGCTCGACGGTCGTGATCGTCGCGCTGGACGGGCCCACGCTCCTCAAGGAGGCGAACGTGACACTCGGTCCGTACGACGCGGCGGTGCTGGACGAGTCGCCGGGATCACTGCATACGGAGGGGCACGCGGCGGTCGTCACCCTGCGCAGCGGCTGAGCGGTGTCAGCTGGGGGTCCACCAGTTGTGGACCTGAGCGACCTTCGGAGGCTGGCCCGTCTGGGGGAAGCCCAGCTTCTCGGCCACCGGCATCATCACCGTGCCGAACTTGTCCATCGCCTCCTGGGACTCCCACAGGTCGAAAATCTCCAGGCCGGAGTCGGTCGCCACGCAGGTGTGCGACAGGCACCCTGCGAAGGTGTCGCCGGGCAGTGCCTGCAATTGGGCGTTGAGGGCGTCGTACTGGTCGGTTGTGATGCCCGGCATGGTGGCATGCATGAAGATCGCCATCGGTACTCTCCTCGGGTGAAATGGCTGGTTTTTGGCCAGTACCAGAACAGCACGTACGCCCCGGTAGGGCATCCGAGCCGGTGCGCGCAGGTGAATCCCGACAGGCGGTGTCTGGTTTCCGCGGTTCGATGGAGTCATGACCTCTTCGACGTGGGCAGATTTCCGGACGGCGGAGCCGGACTTCGCCGAGACCGTGCAGAACCGTTTCCAGCGGTACAAGCACCATGTGCTGGCCACGGTGCGCAAGGACGGGTCCCCGCGCGTGACCGGCCTCGAAGTCGACTTCCGCTTCGGCGAGTTGTGGCTCGGCATGATGCCCGGCTCACGCAAGGCCCAGGACCTTCTGCGCGATCCGCGCTTCGCGATCCATGCGAACCCCGGGCCGGACGACTCCATGGAAGGCGGTGACGTCAAGATCTCCGGGCGCGCGGTGGAGGTGACCGATTCCGAGGTGCTGGACCGCTTCGTGGCGGAGGCGGGGCCGCCGCAGCCGTTCCATCTCTTCCGCGTCGAGGTCGGTCACGTGGTGCAGACGTCGGTCGACGGCGAGGAACTGGTGGTACGGGCCTGGCTGCCGGGCGGCCCGGTCCGTACGTACCGGCGCCGCTGAGTCCTGGCCCATGGGTCAGCCCGCGAGTACCGTCGCCCGGCAGAGCGCGGGGGTGCCCCAGGCGTCCCGCAGCGGGCGGGCCTTGCGCAGCCAGAGGGAGAGGTCGAGCTCTTCGGTGTAGCCGATCGCGCCGTGCAGCTGGAGCGCGGCACGGGCGGCTGCGTACGCGGCTTCGCCTGCGGTGACCTTCGCGGCTGCGATATCTGCCGGAGCCATGGACAGGGCCGCCCCGTACAGCAGCGGCCGGGCGAATTCGAGCCCGATCAGGGTGTCCGCCAGCCGGTGCTTGACCGCCTGGAAGGAGCCGATGGCGGCGCCGAACTGGGTGCGCTGTTTGACGTACGCCACGGTCCGGTCGAGGAGCGCGACCCCGACACCCAGCGCCTGCGCCGCGGTGACCAGACGCGCGACGTCCCCGGCGTACGCGGCTGCCCGGGCCACGTGGCGCCCTTCGGCCATGACCTCGCCCTCTGCCGCGGGCACGGCCAACCGCCGGGCGGGGTCGGCGGATACGCGCACGGAGCCGTGCCCGTGGGCGATACGGAGACAGGCGGTGCGGCCCGCGCCGGGCCCGGGGCCGGCGTCCCCTTCCGAGACCACCAGCGTCACACCCGCCACATCCGCGTCCAGTGCGTATGCGCCCCGGCCCGCCAGCGTGGCGGTCGACTCGCCCGTGACCAGCCCCGGCAGCAGGCGTTTCGCCGGGCCCTCCTCCCCCGACTCCGCCAGCCGGGTCAGCAGCGCCGCCGCCGCGACCGTCTCCACCACCGGGCCGGGCGCCGCATGTCGTCCCAACTCGGTGAAAGCCACCGCCAGTTCGACCGGTAGCGGCCCCACCCCCTCGTACGCCTGCGGAGCGGCGAGCGCGAACACCCCCGCCTCGGCGAGTCGCGACCACAACGCCAGCCCCGGAGCGGGGTCTCCCGCCGACCAGGCGCGTGCGGCAGCCGGAGTGTCCGCCGACGTCAGCATCGCGTCCAGCGAGTCGCCGAACGCCCGCTGTTCATCGGTGAGCAGGAATCGCATCAGCGGCGGCCCTTCGGAAGGCCGAGCAGCCGCTCGGCGATGATGTCGCGCTGGATCTCGTTCGTACCGGCGTAGATGGGGCCCGCCAGTGAGAAGACATACCCCTCGGCCCACTCACCGTCCGCCAACTCCCCCTCCGCGCCCAGCAGATCGAGCGCTGTCTCATGCAGGGCGATGTCGTACTCAGACCAGAAGACCTTGTTCAGGCTGGACTCCGCGCCGATGCCGGCGCCCGCGGCGAAGCGCGAGGCGTTGGCACAGGTGAAGAGCTGATACGCCCGCGCACCGATCACCGCGTCCGCCACCCGGTCGCGCAGCGCGGTGTCGGCCTGATCGCCCGACGCGCGCCACTGCCGCAGGAGACGGTCCGCCGCTGCGAGGAAACGGCCGGGGGAACGCAGCGTCAGGCCCCGCTCGTTGCCCGTCGTGGACATCGCGATCCGCCAGCCCTGCCCGGGCTCGCCGATCACATCCTCGTCGGGGACGAACACGCCGTCGAGGAAAAGCTCGGCGAAGGCGGGCTTGCCGTCGATGCGGCCGATGGGCCGCACGCTCACCCCCGGCGCCGCGAGGTCGAACATCAGATATGTCAGGCCCTGATGCGGCTTCGGCGCATCGGGGTCGGTGCGGAAGAGGCCGAAGGCCCGGTCGGCGAACGCCGCCCGAGACGACCAGGTCTTCTGCCCGCTGAGCAGCCAGCCGCCGTCCGTCCGCACCGCACGCGAGGTCAGCGAGGCGAGATCGGAGCCGGACTCGGGCTCCGACCAGGCCTGCGCCCAGATGACCTCGCCGCTCGCCATCGTGGGCAGCACGCGGGCGCGCTGCTCCTCGGTGGCGTGGTCGAAGAGCGTGGGGGCGAGGAGGTTGATGCCGTTCTGCGAGACCCGCCCCGGCGCTCCCGCCGCGTAGTACTCCTCCTCGAAGAGGAGCCAGTGGAAGATGTCGACGCCCCGGCCGCCGTACCGCCGTGGCCAGGAGACGACCGACCAGCGGTCCGCGGACAGCCGCGCCTCCCATGCGCGGTGCGCCGCGAAGCCCTCCTTGGTCTCCAGGGAGGGCAGCGGCTCGGCGGGCACGTTCGCGGCGAGCCAGGCGCGGACCTCGGCCCGGAAGGCTTCCTCGTCGGCGGAGTGGTGCAGGTCCATTCGCGCATCCTTCCCTAACAAGTGTTTGGTAGGTTAACGTGCTGCCGTGACGGACAACAGGGCGCAGTACGTACCGGGTCATGGCCTGCTGAAGAGCCGTACCGCCGTGATCACCGCCGCGGCAGGGGCCGGAATCGGTGGCGCCACCGCCCGCAGATTCCTGGAGGAGGGCGCGCGCATCCTGATCAGCGACGCGCACACCCGCAGACTGAAGGAGAGCGAGGAGGCGCTGGCCGGAGAGTTCGGCGCCGACGCGGTGGCCTCACTGCCCTGCGACGTCACGGACGAGACCCAGGTCCAGGCGCTCTTCGTTAAGGCCGTACACGAGCACGGCGGCCTCGACATCGTCGTCAACAACGCCGGTCTCGGCGGCACCGCCGCCCTCGTCGACATGAACGACGAGCAGTGGGGCACGGTCCTCGACGTCACCCTGAACGGCACCTTCCGCTGCACCCGCGCCGCCCTGCGCTCCTTCCGCGACACCGGCCGCGGCGGCGTGATCGTCAACAACTCCTCCGTCGTCGGCTGGCGCGCCCAGGCAGGCCAGGCCCACTACGCGGCCGCCAAGGCCGGAGTCATGGCGCTCACCCGCTGCGCGGCGATCGAGGCGGCGGAGTACGGCGTACGCGTCAACGCCGTGGCCCCCAGCCTCGCCATGCACCCGCACCTGGTGAAGGTCACCTCGGCCCAGCTGCTGGAGGAGCTGACCGCCAAGGAGGCCTTCGGTCGGTACGCGGAGCCGTGGGAGATCGCCAACACCATCGTCTTCCTGGCCAGCGGTTACTCCTCGTACCTGACCGGCGAGGTCATATCCGTCAGCAGCCAGCATGCGTAGGACCACAATGGGCACGTGCCGACTGACAGCAAGAAGAAGACCCAGGTGACCGCCTCGCCCGAGCGTCGCCGCGAGCTCCTCGACACCGCCGCCGAGGTGTTCGCCGCGCAGGGCTACAACGCCACCACCGTCCGCAAGATCGCGGACCAGGCGGGGATGCTCGCCGGCAGCCTCTACTACCACTTCGATTCCAAGGAATCGATGCTCGACGAGATCCTCTCCACCTTCCTGGACGAGCTGTGGCAGGGATACGACGCCGTGCTCGCCGCCGGGCGCGGGCCCAGGGAGACCATCGAGGCCCTCGTCACCGAGTCCTTCCGGGAGATCGACCGGCACCGCGCCGCCGTCGCGATCTACCAGAAGGAGTCCAGGCACCTCGCCGCCCAGCCCCGCTTCCACTACCTCACCGACTCTCAGCAGAAGTTCGAGAAGGCATGGCTCGGGACCCTGGAGCGCGGGGTCGCGGACCAGGTCTTCCGCGCCGACCTGGACGTCCGGCTCACCTACCGGTTCGTGCGCGACACCGTCTGGGTCGCGGCGTCCTGGTACCGGCCGGGCGGACAGCACAGCCCGGAGGAGATCGCCCGCCAGTACCTGTCGATGGTGCTGGACGGTATCGCCGTACGCAGATGAACCGAGGGGAGCAGTCATGGCCGAGGCCTACATAGTCGAGGCGGTACGCACACCGGTGGGCAGGCGCAAGGGCGGACTGTCCGGTGTCCACCCGGCGGATCTGGGTGCGCATGTGCTGCGGGCCCTGGTCGAGCGCTCCGGAGTCGATCCCTCCGCCGTCGAGGACGTTGTCTTCGGCTGCCTGGACACGGTGGGCCCGCAAGCCGGTGACATCGCCCGCACGGCATGGCTGGCGGCGGGACTGCCCGAGGAGGTGCCGGGCGTGACGATCGACCGTCAGTGCGGTTCGTCCCAGCAGGCCGTGCACTTCGCGGCGCAGGGCGTGCTCTCCGGCACCCAGGACCTGGTCGTCGCGGGCGGCGTCCAGAACATGACGCAGATCCCGATCGCCTTCGCCTCCCGGCAGGCCGCCGAGCCGCTCGGACTGACCCAGGGCCCCTTCGCCGGCAGCGAGGGCTGGCGGGCCCGGTACGGCGACCAGCCCGTCAACCAGTTCCACGGCGCGCAGTTGATCGCCCAGAAGTGGGGGATCTCGCGCCGCGACATGGAGGAGTTCGCGCTCACCTCCCACCAGCGGGCGATCCGGGCCATCGACGAAGGCCGCTTCGAGCGGGAGCTCGTGGCGTACGGCGAGGTCACCGTCGACGAGGGCCCGCGCCGCGACACCACCCTGGAGAAGATGGCGGCCCTCAAGCCGGTCCTGGAGGGCGGCACCATCACGGCCGCCTGCTCCTCCCAGGTCTCGGACGGCGCGGCGGCCCTGCTGATCGCGAGCGAGCGGGCCGTCGCCGAGCACGGACTGCGGCCGCGGGCCCGGATCCACCACCTCTCCGTACGGGGCGAGGACCCCATCCGGATGCTCTCGGCCCCCATCCCGGCCACCGCGTACGCGCTGAAGAAGACCGGCATGTCGATCGACGACATCGACCTCGTCGAGATCAACGAGGCCTTCGCGCCGGTGGTCCTCGCCTGGCTGAAGGAGACCGGAGCCGACCCCGGCAAGGTCAACGTCAACGGCGGGGCCATCGCGCTCGGCCATCCGCTGGGCGCCACGGGCGTGAAGCTGATGACCACGCTGCTGCATGAACTGGAGCGCACGGGAGGGCGGTACGGGCTGCAAACGATGTGTGAAGGGGGAGGGCAGGCCAACGTCACGATCATCGAACGGCTGTGAACACGAGCCTTTCGGGGCCGGACATGCTACGGTGAAGTCGTTGCAGTTTTGGTACCCATGAACTTTGTGTGCGCCTGACGGGAATGCTTCCTCAGGCGCACATTATTGTTTCCGGCTTCTCCGGATGGGGGTCAATGCTAGCGACGGGAAATTCACGAGGTGTGAGTTTCCGGCTTGCCCCTGTTTTAGGAGAATGACATGGCTACTGGAACCGTGAAGTGGTTCAACTCGGAAAAGGGCTTCGGCTTCATTGAGCAGGACGGCGGCGGCGCCGACGTCTTCGCCCACTACTCGAACATCGCCACCTCTGGCTTCCGTGAGCTGCAGGAGGGCCAGAAGGTCTCCTTCGACGTCACGCAGGGCCAGAAGGGCCCGCAGGCGGAGAACATCGTCCCGGCCTAATTGCCTGACGCGTATCTCGCAGCCGGGGCCCGCACCGTCAAGGTGCGGGCCCCGGCTTGTGTGCTGTCTCACATGCCCAGGAGGGCAATATCCGCATGACTCGCTCCGAACGCCCGGCCCGTCCCACGACGCGACAGCGCCCGGTCAATTCCCGTGCCAAGGGCCCCGCGAAGGGCTCCGGCAAGGCTCCCGCCCGCAAGGCGGCGCCCCCGCAGGAATTCACGCTGCCGGAAACCATCACCCCCGCGCTGCCCGCCGTCGAGGCGTTCGACGAGCTGGACATGCCGGCCGCCCTGCTGAAGACCCTCGTGGCCCAGGGCGTGACCGAGCCCTTCCCGATCCAGGCCGCGACCCTGCCGAACTCCCTGGCAGGACGCGACATCCTCGGCCGCGGGCGCACCGGCTCAGGCAAGACGCTGGCCTTCGGGCTCGCGATGCTCGCCCGTACCGCGGGCAGGCGCGCCGAGTCGAAGGCGCCGCTCGCGCTCGTCCTCGTGCCCACGCGTGAGCTCGCACAGCAGGTCACCGACGCCCTGGCCCCGTACGCGACTTCCGTGCAGCTGCGGATCGCCACCGTCGTCGGCGGTCTGTCGATCACCAAACAGTCGGGCGCGCTGCGGCGCGGCGCCGAGGTGCTGGTGGCCACGCCGGGGCGGCTCAAGGACCTCATAGAACGCGGCGACTGCGTACTCGACCAGGTGGCGATCACCGTCCTGGACGAGGCCGACCAGATGGCCGACATGGGCTTCATGCCGCAGGTCACGGCGCTGCTCAAGCAGGTCGAGGCGGGCGGTCAGCGGATGCTGTTCTCGGCGACGCTGGACAAGAACATCGACCGGCTCGTACGGATGTTCCTCACTGATCCCGTCGTGCACTCCGTCGACCCGTCCGCGGGCGCGGTCACCACGATGGAGCACCATGTGCTGCACGTCGCGGACGAGACCGACAAGAAGGCCGTCGCCGTGCGCATCGCCGCCCGTGACGGCCGGGTGATCCTCTTCGTCGACACCAAGCGCTCCGCCGACCGCTTCGCCAAGCGGCTCCTCGCCAGTGGCGTACGGGCCGCGGCGCTGCACGGCGGCCGCTCGCAGCCGCAACGCAACCGCACGCTCGACCAGTTCAAGAACGGGCAGGTCACCGCGCTGGTCGCGACCAATGTCGCCGCCCGCGGCATCCACGTCGACGACCTCGACCTGGTCGTGAACGTCGACCCGCCCGTCGACCACAAGGACTACCTCCACCGCGGCGGCCGTACCGCGCGGGCGGGCGAGTCCGGCAGTGTCGTCACGCTGGTGCTGCCCGAGCAGCGGCGCGAGATGACCCGCCTGATGGCGGACGCGGGCATCGACCCGCGCTCGGCCCGGGTCAAGTCCAGCGACGAGGAGCTCAGCCGCATCACGGGCGCGCGCGAGCCGTCCGGGGTCGCGGTCACCATCGAGGTGCCGCAGCCGGTCGTGCAGCAGCAGCGACCGCAGCGGCGGCGGGCGCAGGTGCCGGGGCAGAGCGCGCAGGGTGGCGGCGGCGGTGGCGGCCGGAGCCGTGGCCGACGCGGCGGTGGCGGCCAGGGTGCCGGTGCCGGCGGCGGTCAGGGTGGCCAGCCTCGCCAGGGCGGTCAGGCCCGCCAGGCGGGTCGCCCGGCGGGCGGCGCGAGGGGCGGCCGGCGCACGGCGGCGTAGTCGCCTGCGGCGGGCTTCACCCCCACCCCGCCCCTTCCCGTAACCGGGGGCTTCGCCCCCTGGACCCCCGTATGCGACCTTCGGCCGCATGTCCTCAAACGCCGGACGGGCTGAATTTCCGCCGGCGTTTGAGGCGCGGGGTCTGGGGCGGAGCCCCAGTTACGGGAAGGGGCGGGTAGGGGAACAAGCCCGCGGCAGCGCACCCAGCACCACCGCCGCCTCCGACATCACCCGCCCCACCAGCTCCTCGCAGCTCGGCAAGTCCTCGATCAGCCCCGCCACCTGCCCCGACGCCATCACGCCCAGATCCGTGCGGCCCTCCACCATCGAGGCCCTCAGCAGCATCGGGGTGTTCGCGGCGAGCAGCACCTGGCTCCACGTCAGGTCCTTGCCGTGCTTCATGGCCAGGCCGTCGCGGATCATCCGCGACCAGGACAGGCCCGAGAGCTTCTTGAAGCCCGCGGCCCGGCGCACCGCCTGGGCCAGCGCTCGCGCACGGCCCGCACGCTCGAGCGAGTCGACCAGCTCGCTCCGCAGCATCCGGTGCGGCAGACCGTCCACCGCCGTAGTGACGGTGACGTCCTTGACCGTCGCGGCCAGGTACTTTGCCTTGACCGCCTCCGGCACCGTCGAGTCCGACGTGAGCAGGAAACGCGTGCCCATCGCGATGCCCGCCGCCCCGTAGGCCAGCGCCGCGACCAGGCCGCGTCCGTCGTGGAAGCCGCCCGCTGCGATGACCGGGATGTCGACGGCGTCCACAACCTGCGGGAGCAGGACGGTCGTTGCCACGTCACCGGTGTGGCCCCCGCCCTCGCCGCCCTGGACGATCACCGCGTCCGCGCCCCACGCCGCCACCTTCTCGGCATGCCGCCGCGCGCCGATCGAGGGGATCACGATCACCCCCGCGTCCTTCAGCTCGGCGATCAGTTCGCGGGACGGCGCCAGGGCGAAAGAGGCGACACGGACCCCCTCGTCGATGATGATCCGTACGCGATCGCGCGCATCACCCGCGTCCGCCCGGAGATTGACGCCGAAGGGCGCGTCCGTCCGGGAGGCGACCTCGCGGACGGCCCGGCGCAGCTCGTCGAGGGTCATCGTCGCCGAGGCGAGGATGCCGAGCGCGCCCGCACGGGCGGTCGCGGAGACCAGGCGGGGTCCCGCCACCCACCCCATGCCCGTCTGCACGATGGGGTGCCGGACGCCGGTGAGTTTCGTGAGGGCCGTCTCCATCAGACCCTGACCTCGCGTTCGCGCAGACCCTTCGGGTCGATCACCTCACGGATCAGCCGGAGTTCGGCGGCGCTCGGTTCACGCGTGTACGGGACACCGTCGGGGACCGTGAGCGCGAAGCCGGTGGCCTGACGGATCTGTTCGACCGTGACACCCGGGTGCACGGACGCGAGCCGCATCGAGCGGTCCTCGGTCTCGAAGTCGAACACGCCGAGGTCGCTGACCACCCGTGGGATGCGGTGGTAGCGCGCACCGGCGGCACGGTCGTATCCGACGCCGCAGACCATGTCGACGCGTTCGACGAAGACCCGGGGGGAGTGCCTGGGCACCCAGTAACTCACCGGATTATTCAGGGTGTTGACGGGCGCCCCGCGTACGCCGAGGAGCTGGCGCGTGGGCCGCTCCCACGCTCCGATGCAGGAGATGTTCTGGTTTCCGTAGCGGTCGATCTGGCTCGCGCCCATCATCACGTGCCGTTTCCCGCCGGTGACGAGCGCGAGGTGTTGGCGGTACGGCAGCCAGCCCTCCGTCGTTCCGTCCAGGCCGACGAGCATCGCCTCGCCGTCCGTCATGAGGAGGTCGGGCGAGAAGGTCCGTCTGGCCAGCCGGGCGCCGACGGACGGGATCAGGCCCATAGGGCTGGCCAGCACCTCGCCGTTGCCCCGCCATGCCTCGGCGCAGGCGATCACGCAGTACTCGGAACGACTGATCACTGCTGCTCCTTGTGCCAGGCCTGGACCGCCGACTGGTAGTCGTGCTCGCTCGTGCCGGACAGGAAGCGCTGCGCGAACTCGGGCCAGGGGGTGGTCGCGTACAGCTTCTGGAAGGCCTCGTCGCGGCCGTGGTCGGGGGCGCAGGAGGTGAAGTGCGCGCCGTTCGGCGTCTCGACGACTCCCGTGACCGAGTGCCGTTTGACCAGCAGGGTCTGCGGGGCGGCGTCCTTGGTCAGCTCGGCGGTCTCGACCAGCTGCTCGCAGGAGACGTACGCGGTGTCGGCGGCCTCGCAGAACAGATCGTCGAAGTAGGGATCGGGGCCCAGGTACTGGCCGTTGCCGAGCCGGTCGGCACGGTTGAGGTGGACGAGCGCGGCGTCCATTCGCAGGGCCGGTACGGCCACGAACTCCTCGCCGTCCTCGTACGGCGAAGTGACCGTGCGCAGCTCCGGGTTGACCCGCATCACGTCCGAGCCGAGGCCCGCGCGGACGGGGAGGAAGGACATCCGGTTGGCGGCGGCGGTCAGTCCCCACATGAACATCGCCTCGTCGACTTCGGTGAGGGCGAAGTCGCCGCGCTCGCGGGCGGCGCGGTAGTGGGGTTCGAGCGGGATCGAGTCGAGGGTGACGAAGGCCGTGACGAGTCTGCGGATGCGGCCGGCGGCGGCGAGGAGGCCGATGTCGGGGCCGCCGTAGGAGACGACGGTGAGATCAGCGATCTCGGTACGGAGCAGCGCTCGCACCAGGGCCATGGGTTTGCGGCGCGAGCCCCAGCCGCCGATGCCGATCGTCATCCCGCTGCGCAGGCGGGAGGCGACGTCGTCGGCCGTCATCGTCTTGTCGGTCACGCTCGGTCCTCCTTTTTGCCTTCGGTGCCGAAGGTGTCGCGGACGCGGCCGGCGACGCCGCTGAGGTTGGCCTCGAAGGTGAAGCCCTGCTCGAAGCGGTAGCTGCGGCGTACGTCGACCGGGTCGATGCCGTTGATGGCGGCCTTGGCCAGCCGGATGAGCAGGCCGTCCTTCTGTGCGATCTCCCGCGCCAACTCAAGTGCGGCGTCCGCCAGTCCGTCGCGCGGGACGACCTTCCAGACCGAGCCGTGGGCGTGCAGCTCCTGCGCGGTCGCGGTGCGCGAGGTGTAGTACAGCGCGCGCATCAGATGCTGGGGCACCAGCCGGGCGAGATGCGTGGCCGCGCCGAGTGCGCCGCGGTCCAGTTCGGGCAGTCCGAAGACGGCGTCGTCACTGGCGACGATCACGTCCGCGTTGCCGACGAGGCCGATACCGCCGCCCAGGCAGTAGCCGTTCACGGCCGCGACGACGGGGACCTCGCACTCGTAGACCGCGGCGAAGGCCTCGTAGCAGCCGCGGTTGGCGCCGATGAGGGCGGAGTGTCCGCTGTCGCGCTGCATCTCCTTGATGTCGACGCCCGCGTTGAAGCCGCGGCCCGCGGCGGCCAGGACGACGCAGCGGACCTCGGGGTCCCGGCCGGCCGCGCGCAGGGCGTCGGCGAGGTCGTACCAGCCCTGTACGGGAAGGGCGTTGACGGGTGGGAAGTCGACCGTGACGGCACAGATGCCCTTCTCAGGGCTTGCGGTGGAGACACCCATGGGCGGATCAGCTACCTTTCCACCAAACATTTGTTAGGTGAGGAAGGTAGCAGCCGATGGAGCTGGACGGGAGGGTGGCCGTCGTCACCGGCGGCACGCGGGGCGTGGGCGCCGGAATCGCCCGCGCGTTCCTGCGGGCGGGCGCGAAGGTGGTGGTCTGCGCGCGACGGCCGCCCGAAGCGCCCGTAGCCGGGGCCGAGTTCGTGCCCCTCGACCTGCGCGATCCGGCGGCGGTGGGGGAGTTCTTCGACGGGGTCGTGGCTCGGCACGGCCGGCTGGACACCCTGGTCAACAACGCGGGCGGCACGCCGTACCGCCTCCTCGGGGAAGCAGACGCGGCCCACCACGCGCGCGTGATCGAGCTCAACCTGACCGCACCGCTGACCGCGTCGCTCGCGGCCCACGGACATCTCAGGACCACCCGCGGCTCGATCGTGATGATCGGCAGCGTCAGCGGCGGCCGCCCCTCGCCCGGCACGGCCGCGTACGGGGCGGCGAAAGCCGGACTGGAGAGCCTGGCCCGCTCCATGGCCGTGGAGTGGGCACCCGAGGTGCGGGTGAACACCCTGGTCCTCGGCATGGTCCGCACCGAACTGTCCCCTCTGCACTACGGGGACGAGGAGGGCATCGCCGCGGTCGGCCGCACGGTCCCGCTGGGGCGGCTGGCCGAGCCTTCCGAGATCGGTGACGCGGCCGTGTTCCTCGCTTCTCGCCGGGCGGCGTATGTCAGCGGCGCCTCGCTTCTGGTGCACGGCGGCGGGGAGCGCCCCGCCTTCCTCGATGCCGCAACTGTCAACAAGGAGACATGAGATGACGGGCAGTGCCATTCCGGGGGACAACCCCCGCACCCCCGGCAGGAACATCTGCGACGGGCGGGTGGTGATCGTGACGGGTGCGGGGCGCGGACTCGGGCGGGCCCACGCGCTCGCCTTCGCCGCCGAAGGCGCCAAGGTCGTCGTCAACGACCTGGGTGTCGGCCTCGACGGGGAAGGCGGATCGAGCGGACCGGCACGGCAGGTCGTCGAGGAGATCGAATCGCTCGGCGGCCGGGCCGTGGCGCACGGCGGTGACGTCGCGACGAGCGAGGGCGCGGCCTCTCTCGTCAGCGCCGCGCTGGAGGCCTACGGACGGCTCGACACCCTGGTCAACAACGCGGGCTTCCTGCGCGACCGGATGCTCGTCAACCTCGACGAGGACGACTGGGACGCCGTGATACGCGTCCATCTGAAGGGCCACTTCCTGCCGCTCAAGCACGCCGCAGCGCACTGGCGCTCCGAGGCCAAGGCCGGGCGGCCGGTGGCGGCACGCGTCGTCAACACCACGTCCGGGGCAGGGCTGTTGGGCAGCGTCGGCCAGGGCAACTACGCGGCGGCCAAGGCCGGGATCATCGGCCTGACCCTGGTCGCGGCGGCGGAGATGGGCCGCTACGGCGTCCAGGTCAACGCCATCGCCCCGGCGGCCCGCACCCGGATGACCGAGGAGACCTTCGCCGGTCTCTCCGCCCTGCCCGAGGATGTCTCGCCGCTCGTCGTCTGGCTCGGCTCCCCGGCCAGTTCGGGCGTGACCGGCCGTGTCTTCGAGGCCGAGGCGGGCCGTATCACCGTCATGGAGGGCTGGCGGCCCGGCCCCACGGCCGACAGGGGAGCGCGCTGGAGTCCTGCCGAAGCGGGCGAAGCCGCGCTGAAGCTGCTGGCCGAGGCCGAGCCTCCGGGACTTGTGTACGGCGTGCGGTAACCACGCGGACAGATCGTGAAGGCAGGAGTCCGCCGGTTCTTTGGCCGGTTAACTCCCGGGAAATTCCCCCCAGTTGGCGTTGACGCGTCAAGGTCTACGCGCATCAATGGTCCGTATGCGAATCCCCCCACGAATCGCCACCCTCGGTGGCATCGCTGTCCTCGCCTCCACCCTCCTCATCGGCGGACAGGCCACGGCCACCCCCTTGGCCACGCTTCCCCCCACGACCGCCGCCGACATCGGTCACATCTGCTACTCCGACCTTCCCTCCCAGGCGCACGACACCCTCGACCTGATCGAGCAGGGCGGGCCGTTCCCGTACAAGCAGGACGGCACCGTCTTCTCCAACCGTGAAGACGTCCTGCCCTCGCACTCCTCCGGCTACTACCACGAGTACACGGTCATCACCCCGGGCTCCCCGAACCGCGGCGCCCGCCGCATCGTCACGGGCAGCGCGGCCCAGGAGGACTACTACACCGCCGACCACTACGCCTCGTTCGACCTCGTCGACCACCGCTGCTGAGCCGGTATCCTCCGCCCCGTGACCAGGACCTATGCAATCGACGGGGCGGAGGTCACCGACCTCGACGCCTTCTGGCGGGTGATCGGCGAAGCCGTGAACGGGCCCGGCGGCTACTTCGGCCGCAATCTCGACTCCTTCGCCGACTGCCTCAGCGGCGGCATGGGGGCACCGGACGACGGCGACTTCGTCATCGAGTGGCACGACCACGAACGCTCCCGTACGGCGCTCGGCCGGGACGAGACCGTACGACAGCTTGAGCTGCGGCTGGCGCGGTGCCATCCGACCAACAGGGCCTTTGTCCAAGAGCAGTTGGAGCAGGCGAGGGACGGCATCGGCACGACCGTCTTCGACTGGCTGGTGGAGATCATGGAGGAGCGGGCGCCCGGCGCTCTCCGTCTGATGTGAGCACTTTCGGCGAGCGCGATCAGCGGTAGCGCGGAGAAGTGTGCTCCAACCGCCGCCTGAGCCTGTCGTCGTGTATGTGCCGCACGGCTTCCGCGGCCGCCTCGCGCGCGTACCCGTCCGGGTCCGCGTCCGCGAGAATCCGCGCCAAGGTCGCTTCCGCACGCGGATCCTGACGGATCGCCAGCCCACGGGCCGCCTCGGCCGCCGTATCCACATCGCTGTCCGTGAGCCGCGCCGCCAGCGCCTCCCGGATCTCCTTCGTATCGGCTTCCACGTCCGCGAGCGCCGTCGTCGCCCAATCCCTGACATGGGGGTCCACGTCCCGGCTCAGCGTGATCAGCGTCCCGATGCCCTCGGCGTGATCGCCGGGGACGAGCCCGAACAGCGAGAGCGCCACCTGATTGCGCACCTCCGCGTCCGGATGCCCGGCATGCCGCAGGATCTCCGGCAGGGCGGCCGGATCCCCGTGGTGCCCGAGCCCGAGGACGACCGCCTGGATCAGCTCCGGCTCCCGTGCCTCCCGGGACAGCTCGCGCAGCAGTGGCAGCGAGCGGGCCGCGAACGGGCGCAAGCCCTCCTCCCCGAAGCCCAGTTGAGCCAGCACGTCCGCCGCGAAGGCCTGGCGCAGCGGATCGTCGCTCGCACACCAGGCGGCCGCCGCCTGGAAGGTCTCCTCGCCGCCGCGGCCCCACAGCGCCATCACCGACTCGACCCAGTCGTCCTGTCCGGGATCGCCGCAGCGCAGGGCCCGCTCGGCCAGCTCCTCGTACGGCGTCCGGATCCCCAGCTGCCCCTCGAGCAGCGTCACGATCGCCGGGTGGCCGGTCTGCTGCTCACTGCCCGCCCTCGGTGCGCCGTCCAGGAGCAGCTCGACGACGACGGTCACCCCGCCGTCCTCCTCGATCCGGCGCGCCACCGTCTCGTACTCCTCGCCCTTTCCGTACGCGCTGAGCAGCCCCGCGCGCAGTTCGCTCTCCACATCCCGCGCGAGCCACTGCCGGGCCTCCGCGAGCGCCGCCTCCTTGGCCTTGGCACCGTGCCGCAGCAGGGCCCGCACGGTCGAGGGGGAGCCGCGGCGTGCGGCGAGCACCAGCGGCCGCTCGCCGCCGGGTCCCTCCAGATCGGGGTCGGCGCCGTACTCCAGCAGGGCCTCGGCCGTCGCGGCGTGCCCCAGCGTCACCGCCCAGCGCAGTGCCGTGAAGCCGTACGCCTCCGGCTGGTCGGGCCGGGCGCCCGCGGCCAGCAGCGCCCGCACCACTTCGGTGTGCCCGCCGACCGCGGCCCCGCACAGCGGCAGATCCCCGCCCTCGGGGCCCGAGCCACGCCCCGGGTCGGCGCCCGCGGCCAGCAGCAGCCGCACGATGCCCGCTTCGTCGCTCACCGCCGCCCGGTAGAGCGGAGTCTGCCCGTCCGTGTCGGTCAGGTCAGCGGGGACCTTGGCGCGCAGCAGTGCCACGACGGCGTCCTGCGCGCCGCTGTACACCGCTTCGAACATCTCGCGGGCGCCCGCCGTCGGCTCTTTCGTCATATTTCGAGCCTACGGAAGGTCGGTCAGGTGTCGCATTCGAGAATCGTGCGGCACAGCCCGCAGCGGGCCCGTACCCGCCCGCGCACGGGAACACGGATGCGCTGGTGGCAGGTGGGGCAGGGGAAGGAGACGCGCAGCCCGTCCGGCCCGTGCTCGAAGGCGTACGCGGACGACTCGGCCTCGGGGGAGGGGGCGGCGGCCCGTGCCGGGTGCTCCTGGGCGAGGCGGCGCTCCTTGGCATAGCGGTGGCGTCCCGTCCACCCGGCCGTGGTCAGCGGCGGCTGCTGGGCATCGCGCAGGGCCATGGCGCGGCCCTTGGTGTACGCGGTGTAACCCTGCGGGCTGGTGAACCAGGGCGAGGGGTCCTCGCCGAAGGCGATCGCCCGCTTGGCCAGGACGTACCCGAACTCCTCGGGGGTGAGATAGCCCAGCTTCTGGCTGGAGACGCCGTCCTCCCGGAAGGCGTCGAGCAGCAGCCAGCCCGCGCCGAGATACGTGGTCGCGGTGTCGGTGAGGATCTCGTTGTCGCGGGTGCCGGGGAAGGCCAGGTCGAGCCGGTGCAGCAGCACATGCATGATCTCGTGGGCGAGAGCCGCCCCGATGTCTCGGCGATGCGTGCGGAAGCGGTCGTTCAGCTCGATGAAGTACTCCGGACCCCCGACGAGTTCGACGCTCGCGGCATGGTGCATCTCGCGGAAGCTCACGACCATCCGGGCGTCCGGCAGCCGCAGATGCTGTACCAGCGCATGGGCGACGCGCTGGGCGCCGAGGTGGAGATCGTCCTGGTCGGCGAAGGCGACATCGGCCGGCAGCACGCTGGGCGCGTAGGAGTGCACACCGTCGGGCGAGATCCGCTTGTACAGAGCGGTGATCGCCGCCCGCACGGTGTCGAGGTGCGGGTAGCCGTGTACGACCTCGCTGTCCTTCGCCACCACGTCCCGTACCCCCCATGCACGACGGTCGGCCGCTTTCAACTCTACGGGCAGGCCGAGGCGAATCCCCGCTGGTGAGGCTGGCCGAAAAGTGGTCCTTGTGGCCGGGTGATCCACTCTCCATAATCCGGTTCACGCTTTGTCGGGCCCATGTCAGCGTGCCGCAATGCTGCCTGGATCCGTGCGGGCGTACATCTCAACCCCCCACGAAAGGCAGTCAGTTGAAGAAGAACATCGTTCGCGCGCTCCAGAGATGCGCCGCCGCAGGCGCCGTCGTCCTCGCCGCGATCAGCCTCCAGCCCACCTCGGCCTCGGCCGCCACCCCGCCCGTCGTCGGCGGCACCCGCGCCGCCCAGGGCGAGTTCCCGTTCATGGTCCGGCTCTCCATGGGCTGCGGCGGCGCGCTCTACACCAAGCAGATCGTGCTCACCGCCGCGCACTGTGTGAGCGGCTCCGGCAACAACACCAGCATCACCGCGACCGCGGGCGTCGTCGACCTGCAGAGCTCCAGCGCCATCAAGGTCAAGTCGACCAAGGTCCTCCAGGCCCCCGGCTACAACGGCACCGGCAAGGACTGGGCGCTGATCAAGCTCGCCAAGCCGATCGACCTGCCCACCCTCAAGATCGCCGACACCAAGGCCTTCGACAACGGCACCTTCACGGTCGCCGGCTGGGGTGCGGCCCGCGAGGGCGGCGGCCAGCAGCGCTACCTCCTCAAGGCCCAGGTGCCCTTCGTCTCCGACGCCGGCTGCAAGCAGGCGTACCCCGAGCTCGTGGCAGGCGAGGAGATCTGCGCCGGGTTCCAGCAGGGCGGCGTCGACACCTGCCAGGGTGACTCCGGCGGCCCGATGTTCCGCAAGGACAACAACAACGCGTGGATCCAGGTCGGCATCGTCAGCTGGGGCGAGGGCTGCGCACGGCCCAACTACCCGGGTGTCTACACCGAGGTGTCCACCTTCGCGGCCGCCATCAAGTCCGCGGCGGCCAGGCTTTAGCAGCGGGATCTTCAGCACGTGAGAGGTGAGGGGCAGGTGCTGGGCGGGTTGGTCCAGCACCTGCCCCTTCAGGGGGCAGGACTTAGCCCAGCCACAACGACCCCCCCGCCCCCTCCATCTCCAGCACCCACACCTCGTTCGCCCCTTCCCGCAGCACCGGCCCCGGCACGAACAGTGACCGCTGCGGCCCCACCGCCCAGTACCGCCCCACGCAGAAGCCGTTCACCCACACGAACCCCCGCGTCCAGCCGGGGAGTTCGAGCCTCGCATCCCCCGCAGCGGCCGCTTCGAACGAGCCCCGGTAAAGGCCCGCCGCACCGCCCTCGGGCGCACGGAAGGGCACCTTCTCCACCGCCGCCGACTCGAACGCGGCCAGCCGCAGCCCCCGCGCCCGTACGCCGTGCAGATACTGCCGCTCGTGCAGCACCCCGCCCGCGATGCCCTTGGACTCGCCCGTCCGCGGCCCGTAGTTGACGCGACCGAGCGACTCCACCCACAGCTCGACCGACGCGGGACCGGCCACCGGCTCCGCCAGGGCCTCGTACTCGCCGCTCAGTACGCCCGCAGCGACCCCGTCCACGTACACGACGGCCCGGTCCCGCAGGCCCGCGACGCTCAGCGGAAACGGCCGGCGCGGGCCCGGCACAGCCACCTGGTAGCGGACCAGACCGCGGTCCACGCCCAGTTCCTCGAAGGTGGGCGGCACGGGAGCCTCCACCTCGTCGTCGCCGAGCGCCTCCAGCACATCATCGAGCGGCGCCCACGAGCGCAGGTCCGCACGCAGCCGTGCCCCCAGGACGGCGGGCTCGGGCGGCAGTTCGGGCAGCGGTCCGTCGTGATGGCGCGCCAGGATCTCGCGGAGATGGAAGAACTTCTCGGTGGGACACCCGGCCTCGTCGATCGGCGCGTCGTAGTCGTAGGAGGTGACGGTCGGCTCCAGTTCGAGGTCCTGGAGATCGCCCGTGCGGTTCGCCCCCGCCCAGCCCGCGAAATTCGTTCCGCCGTGCGCCATGTACACATTCACCGACGCGCCCGCGTCGAGGATCTCCCGCAGCGCGGCCGCCGCGTCCGCGGGCCGGCGCTCGACATGGTCGTCGCCCCAGTGATCGAACCAGCCGCACCAGAACTCCATGCACATCAGTGGTCCGGCCGGCTGATGACGGCGCAGCGTGGCGAAGGCCTCCCGGGCCCCGGACCCGAAGTTCACCGTCGCGAGCACGCCCGGCACCGAGCCGCCGGTGAGCATATGGTCCTCGGGCCCGTCGGAGGTGACCAGCGGCACGCTCACCCCGCAGCCCCTCAGCAGGTCCACGAGATGGCGCAGATAGTTCTGGTCGGAGCCGTAACTGCCGTACTCGTTCTCGGCCTGCACCATGATCACCGGGCCGCCGAGCGTGATCTGCCGCTCCACGACCTGCGGCAGGAGCCTGGTGAACCAGCGCTCCACATGCCCCAGATACTCGGCGTCCTCCGTGCGCACCCGCCGTCCGAGCCGCCCGGTCAGCCAGTGCGGCAGCCCGCCGTTCTCCCACTCGGCGCAGATGTACGGACCCGGCCGCACGATCGCCCACAGTCCCGCCCTGCGCGCGGCGTCCAGGAAACGGCCCAGCGCGTCCGCGTCGGCATACCGGCCGGGCTCCGGCTCGTGAAGGTTCCAGGGGACGTAAGTCTCGACGCAGTTGAGGCCCATCGCCCGCAGCATCGCCAGCCGGTGGTCCCAGTGCTCCTCGTGCACCCGGAAGTAGTGCAGCGCGCCCGACAACAGCCGTACGGGCCGCCCGTCCATCAGGAAGTCCGTATCACCCACCGTGAACTCAGCCACGTATCGCCCCTCACCTAGGCCCCGTCCGGCCGATCTTGCCGGGCTCGCGTGCCCTGGCACGCGCATCTGCTGCGTTGTCGTCAGTCGCCGACGCTCGCGTCGGCTCTCCCCCTGCCTTCGGCGGGGGGACCCCCATCCTCCGGCCTGCAGCTGCACGCACCAGACCCCGCTCCCTGACCCGGCCTGATCGACCGGACAGGACCTGGTCACGTACCGCGACCAACCATCGCCCCCTGGCGGCGAGCCGGTCCATGGACAAAGATCGGCGCTGTTTGGACGCAACTCAGGCACCCGGAGCCCGGGGAAGGGGAGAGAAGCGGATGTACCACACCTGGATGCGCTATTTCACCCCGAGCCCGGTTCATCACCGCCTCGGCCTGGCCTGCCTCGGTGTCGGCCTCCAGCACGGCGTCCTGCCCACCGTCGGACCCCGCACCCTGGACCACCATGTCGCCGTCGTGATCAGCGCGGGCAGCGGCTGGTTCCGCGCTCCCGACGGGCGCCGCACCACTGTCACGGCGCCCGCGCTGATCTGGCTCACCCCCGGCGTCCCGCACCACTACGGCCCCGATCCGGCCGGCGGCTGGGACGAGAGCTTCGTCGACTTCACCGGACCCGCCACCGCCACCTACACCGAACTGGGCTACATAGAGCCCGAGCGGCCCGTGGTCCCCCTCTCCGACGCCGCGGGCGCCCGCGCCGCCGTCGGCCGCATCGCCCGAGCCGCGCGCCGCGGCAACCCGCTCCTGGAGGTCGAGACCGGCGCCGCCGTCCACGAACTGCTCGTCGCCCTGCGCCGCGCCCGCGCCGACACCAACGCCGAGGGCGACCCCGTGCTCACCGCGCTGGCCCGCGACGCCTTCCGGCCGCTTTCCGTCGCCGAGCACGCGGCCCGGCACGGCATGACCCCCGCCGAACTGCGCACCGCCGTGCGCCGCGGCGCGGGCTGCAGCCCCAAGGACTACCTCCTCGGCATCCGCCTCGGCCGGGCCAAGGAACTGCTCGCCGCCACCGAACTCCCCGTCGCCGCGGTCGCCCGACGCGTCGGCTACGAGGACCCGGCGTACTTCTCCCGCCTCTTCACCCGCCGCGTCGGAACCGCGCCCATCCGCTTCCGCGAGCAGCAGGGCCGCAGCGTCCCCGGCGGCTGGAGCAACCAGATCCCGGACCCCGAGCACCCGCCGACGATCACCACCTGATCACCTGGTGACCACCAGGTGATCGCCACGTGATCGGCGCCTGCCCGCCCACGTAAGCTCGATGACCATGACCACGAGGGACATCGACGAGGGCGTACGCGCCGAACTGAACCGTCTGCGCGAAAGCATCGACAACATCGACGCGGCGGTCGTCCATATGCTCGCGGAGCGCTTCAAATGCACTCAGCAGGTCGGCCACCTCAAGGCCCAGCACCATCTGCCGCCCGCCGACCCGGACCGTGAGTCCCGCCAGATCGAGCGGCTGAGGCAGCTCGCCGAGAGCGCGAAACTGGACCCCGCCTTCGCGGAGAAACTGCTCAACTTCATCATCGCCGAGGTGATCCGGCACCACGAGACGATCGCGGCCGGTCCGCCCCCTTCGTCCGACTCCTGAGCCACCCCCTAGCCCCGTGCGCTGACGGCGAAACCGATACCCCGTGTGCGGGGCAGGTCCCATCAGGCAGCATGGCTCCATGCCCGTATTGACGCGCGACGAAGCGCAGACCCGAGCCCAGCTCCTCGACGTCCACCGCTACACGGTCGACCTCGATCTCACCGGCGGGGAAGAGACCTTCGACTCCCGGACCGTCATCCACTTCACGGCCCGTGCCACCGGGGACACTTTCGTCGAGCTCAAGCCGGCCGTCCTGCGCTCCGTCACCCTCGACGGACAGCCCATAGACCCAGAGTCACTCGTCGAGAACCGGCTCGCGCTCACCGGTCTGAGCGCCGGAGAGCACGAGCTGCACGTCGATGCCCAGATGCGCTACTCCCGCACCGGCGAGGGCATGCACCGCTTCACCGACCCCACCGACGGTGAGGTCTACGTCTACACCCAGCTGTTCATGGAGGACGTCCAGCGCGTCTTCGCCGCCTTCGACCAGCCCGACCTCAAGGCCGTCTTCGAGCTCTCCGTCACCGCCCCCGAGGGCTGGACCGTCCTCGGCAACGGCATCGCCACGCACCAGGGCGACGGCAAGTGGACCTGCGCCCCCACCCAGCCGCTCGCCACCTACTTCGCGGCCGTGGCCGCCGGCCCCTGGCACTCCGTGCACACCGAGCACGCCGGACTGCCCTTCGGCCTCCACTGCCGCCGCTCGCTCGCCCCGTACCTGGACGCCGACGCCGACGAGATCCTCGAGATCACCCGCCAGTGCTACGACCGGTACCACGAGAAGTTCGAGGAGCCCTACCCCTTCGACTCCTACGACCAGGCCTTCGTGCCCGAGTTCAACGCCGGCGCGATGGAGAACCCGGGCCTGGTCACCTTCCGTGACGAGTTCATCTACCGCTCCGCCGTCACCGACACCGAGCGGCAGACCCGCGCCATGGTCATCGCCCACGAGATGGCCCACATGTGGTTCGGCGATCTCGTCACCCTCAGGTGGTGGGACGACATCTGGCTGAACGAGTCCTTCGCCGAGTACATGGGCTACCAGACCCTCACCGAGGCCACCCGCTTCACCGACACCTGGGTCGACTTCGGCATAGGCCGCAAGTCCTGGGGCTACGACGCCGACCAGCGGCCCTCCACCCACCCCGTCGCCCCCGACCCGGACGCCGTCCCCGACACCGCGTCCGCGATGCTCAACTTCGACGGCATCTCCTACGCCAAGGGCGCCTCCGCCCTGCGCCAGCTGGTGACCTGGCTGGGCGAGAAGGACTTCCTGGCCGGCATCAACACCCACTTCGCCCGGCACAAGTTCGGCAATGCCACCCTCGCCGACTTCATCGACTCGCTGGCGGGCGCCACGGACCGCGACGTGCCCGGCTGGGCGGAGTCCTGGCTGCGTACGACCGGCGTCGACACCCTCACCCCGACCGTCTCCGAGTCCGAGGGCACCTGGTCGCTCAAGGTCGCCCGCGACGGCAGCCGCCCGCACCGCATCGCCGTCGGCGCGTACGACACCGACCCCGTGCACACCGGCCGGCTCGTGCTGCGCTACCGCCTCGAACTGGACATCCCGCAGAACGGCAGCGGCCCCCACCCCGGCCGCCGCCCGGCCCTCGTCGTCCTCAACGACGGCGACGCCAGCTACGCCAAGGTCCGACTCGACGCCACCTCCTGGGACACCGCCGTACGCTCCCTCTCCGGCATCCCGGACCCGCTGACCCGCACCGTCGTCTGGAACGCCGCCCGCGACATGGTCCGCGACGGCGAACTCGCCCCCGTCGCCTACCTGGAGGCCGCCCGCGCCCACCTCCCGCACGAAACGGACCTCGCCGTCGTCCAGGGCGTCCTCGCCTTCGCCGCGACCCAGCTCGCCGACCGCTACCTCCCCGCCGACGAGCGGCCCGCCGCGCTCGGCGCGATCCGGGGCATCTGCCGCGATCTGCTGCGCCGCACCGAGGACGGCAGCGAGCCCGGCCTGCGGCTGACCGCCGTACGCCACTACATCGACGCGGCCGCGCAGCCGGAGACGCTCCAGGAGTGGATCGGCGACGGCAGCGTCCCCGGCGGTCCCGAGCTCGACCCCGAGCTGCGCTGGCGGATCCTGTACCGGCTCGCCGTCCTCGGCGCGAGCGACGACGCGGCGATCGCGGCCGAACTGGACCGCGACCCCAGCGCCACCGGCCAGGAGGGCGCGGCCCGTTGCCGCGCCGCGCTGCCCACGGCCGAGGCGAAGGCGGCGGCCTGGCAGCGGCTGTTCACCACCGACTCGCTGTCCAACTACCTGTTCACCGCCACGGCGCAGGGCTTCTGGCAGCCCGAACAGGCCGATCTGGTACGGGAGTACGTCGCCCGCTACTACCCGGACTCGGTGGCCCTCGCCGCCCGCCGCGGCCCGGCCATCGCGGAGGCCGCGGGCCGCTACGCCTTTCCGCTCCACGCGGTGGACGAAGAGGCGCTGACCCTGGGCGAGGAGTGCCTGCGCAACACGGACATGCTCCCGGCCCTGCGCCGCAAACTGGTCGACCAACTGGACGACCTGCGCCGCGCGCTGTCGGTGCGAGCAGGCTAGCCGGGGGCGCTGCCCCCGGCCCCCCGCGCCTCAATCGCCGGCGAGGCTGGATTTCGCGCCCGGGACCACGCCTCAAACTCCCCCAGACTTCGTCCGGGGGGACCCCCACGGGGCTGGATGTGCGGCTGGGCCGCACATCTCAGCCCCTCCGGCGTTTGAGGAGCGGGGTCTGGGGCGGAGCCCCAGTTCGGGAAGGGGCGGGTCGGGGCTGTATCGATGTGTGGCTCCGCCGCGTGGGCCCGCCGCAGGCGCACCCTCCCGCACCCCCACCCACCAATACCCCTTTCGCGTCCGGATCGTTGAGCAATGCGCGCACCCCGCCCCCGCGCTCACCGAAGGACCCGCATGAGTACGCCGCCGCCCGGCCGCCCCGCCCTCGCCGGAGGTACCGCAGGCCCCGACGCCCTGCGGCCCCTGCTCGCCGTCGTGCTCGACGCGCTCCGCGACGGCGCGGCCGCCCGCGGCGGCCCGCTGCCGAGCGGCGGCCCGGACGGCGTCGCCGCCCGGGTGCGCGAGGCCGTCGAGCCCGTGCTCCCCGACCACGGCACCGGCGCCGACGAGGCGCTGCGCACCCTCGTCCGCACCCTCGCCCACGGCGCCGCAGACCCCGCCGACCCCCTGTGCGCAGCCCACCTGCACACCTCCCCCCTCGCGCTCGCCGTCGCCGCCGATCTCGCCGCGTCCGCGCTCAACCCGTCCCTGGACTCCTGGGACCAGGCCCCGGCCGCGTCCGAGCTGGAAGCCCTGGTGAGCAGGGCACTGGCCGAGGAGGTCTACCCGCACGCTCAGGACCCGGACGCCCTGGTCACCACCGGCGGTACCGAGTCCAATCTGCTCGGCCTGCTCCTCGCCCGCGAACGCCACGGCGCGGTCCAGGTGATCTGCGGGTCCGCCGCCCACCACTCACTGCACCGCGCCGCCTGGCTGCTCGGCCTGCCCGAGCCGGTGACCGTACCCTCGCCCGCGGGCATCCTGGATCTGGCCGCACTCGACGAGGCCCTCACCGATCTGCCGGGCCCGCGCCTCGTCGCGGCGAGCGCCGGGACCACCGACACCGGGCAGATCGACCCACTGTCCGAGATCGCCGACCTGTGCGACCGCCACGGCACGGAGCTCCACGTCGACGCCGCGTACGGCGGACCGCTCCTGTTCAGCGAGCAGCACCGCTGCAAGCTGAACGGCCTCGACCGCGCCCACTCCGTCACCCTCGATCTGCACAAACTGGGCTGGCAGCCGGTCGCCGCCGGCCTGCTCGCCGTCCCGGACCGGACACTCCTCGCACCGCTCGCCGTCCGCGCCGACTATCTCAACGCCGACGACGACACCGAAGCGGGCATGCCCGATCTGCTCGGCCGCTCCCTGCGTACGACCCGCCGCCCCGACATCCTCAAGGTCGCCGTCACCCTCCGGGCGCTCGGCCGCACCGGCCTGGCCGCGCTCGTCGACCGCACCTGCGAGGCCGCCGGACAGCTCGCGGACCTGATCGAGAAGCAACCGCAACTTCAGCTGTACGAACGCCCCACCCTCACCACCGTCCTGTTCCGGCCCGCAGCGGCCACCGACGAACAGACCGCAGCCATCCGCCGCACCCTTCTCACCACGGGCCGCGCCGTCCTCGGCCGGGCCCGCGCGGACGGCCGCCTCTGGCTCAAGGCCACCCTCCTCAACCCCCACGCCACCCGTGGCGACCTGACCGCTCTGATCCAAGAAGTCCTGATCGAACTCGTGGAAGGCACCCCCCGATGACCGGCACGCCCGCACCAGAACAGGACCAGCCCCACGACCTCGTGGGCATCGGCATCGGCCCCCTCAACCTCTCCCTCGCCGCGCTCGCCCACGGCGTCCCCGGCGGCCTCGCCACGGCCTTCTACGAGCAGCGGCCCGCCTTCGCCTGGCACCCCGGCCTGCTGATCGAGGGCACCACGCTCCAAGTCCCGTTCCTCGCCGACCTGGTGACCCTCGCCGACCCGGCCAGCCCCTGGTCGTTCCTGAACTATCTGCGCTCCCGGGACCGGCTCTTCCCCTTCTACTTCGCCGAACGGTTCCACATCCAGCGCGCCGAGTACGACGCGTACTGCCGCTGGGTCAGCGACAGTCTGCCCGGGCTGCACTTCGGCCATCAGGTCGACGCCGTCCGCTGGAACCCCGAACGGGACCTCTTCGAAGTGGACTTCACCCAGCTCGACACCGAGGGCGAGGCGGAGGCCCTGGGCCGCGCATACGCACGGCACCTCGTGCTCGGCGTCGGCACCGAGCCGTACGTCCCCGAGCCGCTGCGGCCGCTCGCCGAGGCCCCCGCCGTCCCCGTGATCCACTCCGCGGACTATCTCGGCAACCGCGAACGGCTGCTGGCCGCCGAGCACATCACCGTCATCGGCTCCGGCCAGTCCGGCGCGGAGGTCTTCCTCGACCTGCTGCGGGCCCGGCCGGCCGGGGCCGAGAGGATCCACTGGCTGGCCCGTACGGAAGCCTTCGCGCCGATGGAGTACTCCAAACTCGGCCTGGAGCACTTCACCCCCGACTACACCCGCTACTTCCACGCACTGCCCGAGCAGACCCGCGACGCCCTCGTCCCGCGCCAGTGGCAGCTCCACAAGGGCATCGACGCCGACACCATCGCCGCCATCCACGAAGAGCTCTACCGCCGCACCCTGCACGGCGGCTGGCCCGACGCCGTCCTCACCCCCGGAGTCACCGTGCGCACCGCGGGCCGCGTCGGCACCACCAAGGTCGAGCTGCATCTGGAACACGCCCAGCAGGGCACCCGCTCCCGGCTCACCACCCACGCCGTGGTGCTGGCCACCGGCTACCGCGAGCGGCCGCTCGACCGGATGCTGGCCGGCCTCGACCCGCACATGCGCCGCGACGCCTCCGGCCGCCCCCGCGTCGACGACCGGTTCCGGCTGCTCCTGGACCCCCCGGTGACCGGCTCGGTCTACGTACAGAACGCCGAGCGCCACACACACGGCGTCGGCGCGCCCGACCTCGGCCTCGCCGCCTGGCGCAGCGCCGCCATCCTCAACTCCCTCACCGGCGAGGAGCACTACCCGCTGCCGCGCCGCACCGCCTTCACCAGCTTCGGCCTGAAACGCGAACAGGCCCGCCCGGCGTACGCGCCGGCGAGCCTGCTCCCCCTGGTGGACCACGCCTGATCAGAAGACCGGCGTACCCTCACGGGTCAGCTTCCAGCCCACCGTGGCGAACTGCGCCGGGTCGACCGTGCCCTTCGCCTTCACCCAGTTGATGATCGTGTTGCGGATCTCCTCCGAATTCGCCCACAGCTGCTGGGAGCGCGCGACATGCGGGAAGTTCCCGCCGCCGCTGGCCCGGTAGTTGTTGACGGCCAGCACGAACTGCGCGGCCGGATCGATCGGCTTGCCGTCGAAGGACAGCTTCGCGATCCGCGAACCGGCCGGCTTGGCGATGTCGATCTCGTACGTGACACCCGAGAGCGCGTCGTAGTTGTAGTCCGGGGTGTTGTCCGCGTTGGTCAGCTTGGCGGTGTCTACCGGAGCGCCCGCCGGTGTCTGCACGAAGTAGCGCGCCGAGAACTCCAGATAGTCCTTGATCTGCGCGCCGGTCAGCAGACGGGCCTCAAGAGTGTTCTCGAAGACATAGAGCCCCGCCGCGTCCCTGATGGTCACCTGGCCCGCCGGGATGGCGGCCGTACGTGAGAAGCAGGAGGCCTGCGAGAGGACGGGCAGCGCGGCGTACTGTCCGCCGGCCAGCGCCCCCTTCACCGTCTCCGCCTGGACGTGGTTGATCAGGTCGATGATCGGCTCGTCCTTCCACGGCGCGTCGGCCGTGGTCATGCCGGCCGTGGAGGTGCCGATGACCTGGTTGACGTAGGCCACGACCTTCTTGTGCTCGTCGCCGAGCAGCCGGGTGATCTTGGGGTCCTCGTCGGCCGTATTGGAGTTGAGGACCTGCGCGCCGACCTTCTCGACCGCCCAGCGGCCCTTCTCCCACACAAGGTCGAAGTCGAACAGGGTCAGCCGCTGGCCCCACTTGAGCGGCTCGGAGAGCACGACCTTCTGGCCGGTCTCCTTGTTGGCGACGAAGTACTCGGCGATCTCGGTGTGCGCGTGGCCGACGAGTATCGCGTCGATGCCGGGCACCTGCTCGGCCACCAGACCCGCGGCGTTCTCGATGTACGGGAGCTGGTCGCCGTAGGAGGACGTGCCACTCGAACCCGAGTGCGCCGAGACGATCACGACGTCCGCGCCCATGGACCGCAGCTTCGGCACCCACTTCGCGGCCTGCTCCTCAAGGCCCGGGAAGACCATCTTGCCCTGGACGTTGGCCTTGTCCCAGATGGCGATGCCGGGGTTGGTCAGACCCAGCACCGCGACCTTGACGTCACGGCCGTGCGGGGTGCACAGACGGTGGATGCTGTACGGCGCGAAGGCCGGGCGGAGCGTCTTGGCGTCCAGCGCGTTCGCGCCGAGCAGCGGGAAGTCGCACTGCTCCTCGAACTTGCGCAGCACGGGGATGCCGTAGTTGAACTCGTGGTTGCCGAGTGCCGCGGCGTCGTACCCGATCGCGTTCATGGCCTGCGCCATGGGGTGCACGGGACCGCGCCGGGCCGTGATCGGGTCGACCTTGGCGTAGTAGTACGAGAGCTGGGTGCCCTGGATGGTGTCACCGGCGTCGATGAGGAGCGTGTTGCGCCGGCCCTTCTCCTCGCGGATCTTGCTCACCAGCGTGGAGATCTTCGCCAGGCCCACGTCGTTGTGGGTCTTGTCGTCGAACTCCTTGTCCGTGAAGTAGTCCCAGTTGAAGACATTGCCGTGCAGATCGGTGGTGCCCATGACGGTGAAGGAGTACCGCTTCGGCGGACATGTACGGCCCGTCGCCGCGGCGGGGGTGGCACTGGCTCCGGCAAGCGCGACAGCGGCGCCGGTAGCGGCGGACGTACCCAGGAACGTCCTTCGATCGAGCGGCATTTCGTCTCCCTCTTGAGATGGCACAACGCGCGTAGATTCTGGCGCAGGAGCCACCTCCCGCAACACCCCTTGGGGGTTTCCATCTGGTGACCACCGGTTGTCGGACCCGGATGGGAGAGTGGTCCGTGACGACCGCGATACGAGGGAGCCCGCCCGTGACCACCGACGCACCCACCACCGCCGCTCCGTACGGCACCCCGGAGACGCCGCGGGTCGCCGTCCGCGGCGAGGCGCGGCTGGAGTTCGACCCGGAGATCGCCAGGATCGGCGTCACGGTCAGCGCGCGCGGCACGGACCGGCGCAGCGCCCTGGAGGACCTCACCCGGCGCAACTCCACAGTCCTGGACCTGATCAAGTCGTACGGCGAATCGGTGGAGAAGCTGGAGACCGGCGCCTTCTCCATCACGCCCGAACTGACCCGGCACGGCCGGGGCGAACGCGTCCGCGCGTACTACGGCCGGGTCCACATCACCGCGGAACTCAGCGACTTCACCGCCCTCGGCGAACTCACCACCCGTCTCGCGGACCTTGAGCTGACCCGCGTCGACGGCCCCTGGTGGGCCCTGCGCCCGGACTCGCCGGCCCATGGCGAGGCCCGCCGCCAGGCCGTGAAGGAGGCCGTCCAGCGGGCCCGTGAGTACGCCGAGGCGCTGGGCGCGCGGCTGGCCGCCCTGGTCGAGCTCGCCGACCTGGGCGCGGAGAACGCCGTGCCGTACCAAATGCCGCAAGCCCCCGGTGCCATGCGCATGGCCGCGTACGGCGGCACCGAATCCGCCGAAATCGCACCCGCTCTGGATCTGGAACCACAGCGCCAGACCGTCTACGCGCAGGTCAATGCCCGCTTTACGATGACGCCGCCACAGCTGTGACGGAGTGTGATCAGCGGGTCAGCTGAGGGGTGTGCTCCGACGGCCCGAAATGCTCATCGGAGCACCCCCGCGCACAATTAAACACTTGTCAATAACCCTTCACGTAAAGGTTGTTGAGTGGTCATGCGAGACCAATTCTCTACCGACCGGTAAGCCCTAGGCTCGATGTATGCGCCGAGCAAAGATCGTCTGCACTCTTGGACCCGCCACCGACTCGTACGACCAGATCAAGGCACTGGTCGAGGCCGGAATGGACGTCGCCCGCTTCAACCTCAGCCACGGCACCTACGCCGAGCACGAGGAGCGCTATCAGCGCGTTCGCAAAGCGTCCGACGAGTCGGGCCGCAGCGTCGGCGTCCTGGCCGACCTTCAAGGTCCGAAGATCCGCCTGGGACGCTTCAGCGAAGGTCCCGTACTGCTTGAACGCGGAGACGAGTTCACCATCACCGTCGAGGAGACCGAAGGCGACCGCCACATGTGCGGTACCACCTACGCAGGCCTCGCCGGAGATGTCACCATCGGTGAGCGCATCCTCGTCGACGACGGCAAGGTCGCCCTGGAAGTGACCGCGGTCGACGGCCCCAGGGTCCGCACCACCGTCGTCGAAGGCGGCATGATCTCCGACCACAAGGGCCTCAACCTCCCCGGCGTCGCCGTCTCCGTCCCCGCTCTGTCCGAGAAGGACGTCGAAGACCTCCGCTGGGCGCTGCGCATCGGCGCGGACATCATCGCGCTCTCCTTCGTACGCAACGGACGCGACATCGAGGACGTCCACCGCATCATGGACGAGGAGGGCCGCCGGCTCCCCGTCATCGCGAAGGTCGAGAAGCCGCAGGCCGTCGAGAACATCGACGACATCGTGGCCGCCTTCGACGGCATCATGGTCGCCCGCGGCGACCTCGGCGTCGAAATGCCCCTGGAGCAGGTGCCGATCGTCCAGAAGCGCGCCATCAAGCTCGCCAAGCGCAACGCCAAGCCGGTCATCGTGGCGACCCAGATGCTCGACTCGATGATCGACAACTCCCGCCCCACACGCGCCGAGGCATCCGATGTCGCCAACGCCGTCATCGACGGCACCGACGCGGTGATGCTCTCCGGCGAGACGAGCGTCGGGAAGTACCCCGTCGAGACGGTGAAGACGATGAGCCGCATCGTGGAGGCGGCCGAGGAGGACGTGCTCGCCAAGGGCCTGCCGCCGCTGACCGAGCGCAACAAGCCCCGCACCCAGGGCGGCGCGGTGGCCCGCGCGGCCGCGGAGATGGGCGACTTCCTGGGCGCGAAGTTCCTGGTCGCCTTCACCCAGTCCGGCGACACCGTCAAGCGCCTGTCCCGCTACCGCTCCCCGATCCCACTGCTGGCCTTCACACCGGACGCGGCCACCCGCTCCCAGCTCAACCTCACCTGGGGAGTGGAGACCTTCCTCGGCCCGCATGTCGACTCGACGGACGCGATGGTCGCCCAGGTCGACGAGGAGCTGCTGAAGATCGGCCGCTGCAAGAAGGGCGACATCGTGGTGATCACGGCCGGCTCCCCGCCCGGAGTCCCGGGCTCCACGAACCTCGTGCGGGTGCACCACATCGGCGAGGACGACATCCCCAAGTAGCTGTGGGGATGGCTCCGTTGGGCCGGGATGTCAGTACTTCGGCCCGACGTGGGCGTCCATGAGTGCGACGGACGCGCGCTTGGCGACGGAGATGTTCTGGACGGCTCGGCTCTGGTTGGCCGACTTCCATTCGACGCCGACTCTGTCGAGAGTGTCAGTGAAGAGGGTGAGAATGTCTGCGGAGACGTTCGAGAAGAAGTACCGGGCGTATTCGTAGCGCTTTCTTCGGCCGCCGATGATCTTCTCGGTCCAGTTGGTGATGCGGGAGCCATCGGAGTGGATCAGCCCGCGGATGAACGCCCAGGGGTGTGTATCCACGATCTCCCGCTGCCATGCTTCGAGCGCGATCTTCCGCTCGTGCTTCTTGCCTGGGCCATGCTGTGGGAAGAGGCACCAGAGGTGCTTGGAGTACATCTTCACTTCGCGGCATCCCTTGCGACGCACCTTGCATACGGAGTTCCTGGGGAACACCGAGAGCATGGCCTGTTCGCACTCGCCTATGAGGCCGGGCCATGAATCGGCGCAGGTCACCGAGAGGCTGGGTGAGCGCATGGCTCGGCTCTGGATGATGTGCCCGTCGCCCAGGTATAGAGCAAGGAGGTAGGCGTATGCCGGGGCATCTAGCGGTCCGTCACATCTGGGGCAGGCGGACTGATGCGCTCCCGGGCACTCGCCGCGCTTGGCGCGGTCCATATGCAGCCAGTAGCCGATGGTGCCGGGCGGGACATTCAGGCGACGAGCTACCTCGGCGTTCTTCGTGCCGTCCCGCATTAGCGTCAGCGCCTTCTGGCGCACTTCTGTTCCGTGCAAGGTCATGCGAACACTCTGCGTTACATTGAGTGGCTGCAGATAGCAGAAAGCGGATGTTCACGAGAATGTGGACATCCGCTTTCTGGGCGAAGTGCCGGGTGCGGGATTCGAACCCGCAAGCCCTCTCAGGCAGAGGTGTTTGAGACCTCCGTGTATACCGTTCCACCAACCCGGCGCGATCAGCTGCCCGGAAGTGTACCGGGTCACCGCGCGGTGCCGCCGCTGGGTAGGCTCATGGGGAGCACCCTGCCTTGGAACGAGGAGCCCCCGTGACCGCCCCCGACTCGCCCCAGCCCGCCGCCGACGACGACAAGTCGCATGTCCCTCCGCTGACGACCCGCGTCGTGATCGCCGAGGACGAGGCCCTCATTCGCCTCGACCTCAAAGAGATGCTGGAGGAAGAGGGCTACGCGGTCGTCGGCGAGGCCGGAGACGGTCAGCGGGCCGTCGAGCTTGCCCGGGAGCACCGGCCCGACCTCGTCATCCTTGATGTGAAGATGCCCGTCCTGGACGGGATCTCCGCGGCCGAGAAGATCGCCGAGGAGTCCATCGCGCCGGTCCTGATGCTGACCGCGTTCTCGCAGCGCGACCTCGTCGAGCGGGCCCGGGACGCCGGTGCGATGGCGTATCTGGTGAAGCCGTTCAGCAAGAGCGATGTGGTCCCGGCCATCGAGATGGCCGTCTCCCGCTTCACCGAACTCAAGGCGCTGGAGCAGGAAGTCGCGGACCTCTCGCAGCGGCTGGAGACGCGCAAGCTCGTCGACCGCGCGAAGAGCATTCTGCAGACGCAGTACGGGCTCAGCGAGCCGGCCGCGTTCCGCTGGATCCAGAAGACGTCGATGGACCGGCGGCTGTCGATGCAGCAGGTCGCGGAGGCGGTCATCGAGGACGCGGAGGAGAAGAAGGCCGCGCAGGGCCAGTAGACATACGGAAGGGCCCGCACCCCTGGCCGGGGTGCGGGCCCTTCCGTATGTGTGCGGCTCAGTCCTCGCCGAGGTACGTCTTGCGGACGGACTCGTCGTGGAGCAGCTCCTGGCCGGGGCCGGAGAGCTTGATGGTGCCGATCTCCATGACGTGAGCCTGGTCGGCCAGGGAGAGGGCGGCCTGGGCGTTCTGCTCGACGAGCAGAATGGTGGTGCCCTGGGCCTTGAGCTCGACGATCGTTGCCATGATCTTCTGCATCATGATCGGGGACAGGCCCATGGAGGGCTCGTCCAGCATGAGCAGCTTCGGCTGGGACATCAGCGCGCGCCCCATGGCGAGCATCTGCTGCTCGCCGCCGGAGAGCGTGCCCGCGGCCTGCTTCCTGCGCTCTCCCAGAATCGGGAAGAGGTCGTAGGCGCGCTGCATGTCCTTCTCGATGCCCGCCTTGTCGTTGCGGAGGAAGGCGCCGAGCCGCAGATTGTCCTCGATGGACATGCGCGGGAAGATGTGCCGCCCCTCGGGGGAGTGTGCGAGCCCGAGGGAGACGATCTGGTGGGCCGGCACCTTCTTGAGGGACTTGCCGTTGAACTTGATCTGGCCGCCGACGGGCTTCAGAAGGCCCGAGAGGGTGCGCAGCGTGGTGGTCTTACCGGCGCCGTTGGTGCCGATGAGGGTGACGACCTCGCCGGCCTCGACGCTGAACGAGATGCCTTTGACGGCCTCGATCTTGCCGTAGGCGACGCGCAGGTCCTCGACTTCGAGAAGTGCGGTCATCAGTCGTTCTCCTTGCCTGCGGATCCGGTGGTCCCGGTTTCAGCCGCTTCCACTTCCGCTGCTTCTTCCTCGCCGGGGGCGCCTTCGAAAGGCTCTCCGAGGTAGGCGGCGATGACGCGTTCGTCTCCCTGGACGGTCTCGCTGTCGCCCTCGACGAGCTTCTCGCCCTGGACGAGTACCGCGACGCGGTCGCACAGGTTGAAGATGAAGCGCATGTCGTGCTCGATGACGAGGACGGCGATGCCCATGTCCCGGATGGCGAAGACCAGTTCCTCGGTCGCCCGGGTCTCCTGCGGGTTCATGCCGGCCGTCGGCTCGTCGAGGAGGAGCAGACCGGGGTCGCTGGCCAGGGCCCGCGCGATCTCGAGCTTGCGCTGCTCGCCGTAGGGGAGGTTGCGCGCGAGGTGCTCGGCCTTCTCGGCGAGGCCGATGAACTCGAGGAGTTCCATGGCCCGTGCCTTGGACTTGGCCTCGGCCTTGTGGAAGCCGGGGCCGCGCAGGAGCGCGGACCAGAGGCCTTCCTTGGTACGGGTGTGGCGGCCGACGAGCACGTTCTCCAGAACGGTCATGTTGCCGAAGAGGCGGATGTTCTGGAAGGTGCGCGCGACGCCCGCCGCCGTGACCTTGAAGGACTTGGCGGGGAGGACGGTGCCCTTGTAGCGGACTTCGCCCTCGGTGGGGATGTAAAGACCGGTGAGGCAGTTGAAGAAGGTGGTCTTTCCCGCACCGTTGGGGCCGATGAGGCCGACGATCTCGCCGCTGTTGACGGTGAGGTCGACCGAGCGCACGGCGGTGAGGCCGCCGAATCGCATGGTGACGCCGCGGGCGTCGAGGACCGTCTCGCCGGGCGCGGTGGCCGGGGCGGTGTCCTTCGTGGTGGTGTCCGTGGTCATGGATCAGGCCCCTGTCTTGCTGAGGACTGCGGGCGCTTCCGCGGATTCGTGGAACTCGAGCTGGCGGCGCCGGTTGGGAATGAGTCCCTCAGGCCTGAAGCGCATCAGGAGTACGAGCGCGAGGCCGAAGGCGAGGAGCTGGTAGTCGCCGAGGAACTGCAGCTTGGCGGGGATCAGGTAGAGCAGCGCTGCGCCGACGAGCGGTCCGCTGATCGTGCCCATGCCGCCGAGGACGACCGCGGCCAGCAGGAAGGCCGAGTTCGGCGGGACGACGTGGGCGAACTGGTACTGCTCAGGCGTCACGGTGTAGGTGACGTGGGCCTGGACCGTGCCGGCGAGGCCGGCGAGGGTCGCACCGAGAGCGAACGCGATGAGCTTGACCCGGAAGCCGTTGATGCCCATGGCGAGCGCCGCGGTCTCGTCCTCGCGGATCGCGATCCAGGCGCGGCCGATGCGGGAGTCACCGCTGCGGCGGAAGACCACCACGACGATGAGGGTGATCAGCAGCATCAGGAAGAAGTAGTTCGCGAACCGGCCGATGGTGACGCCGAGGATGCTGTGCTCGATTCCGAAGTCGAAGCCGAACATCTGCAGGTTCGGGATCGACGAGATGCCGTTGGACCCGTTGGTGATGTCGGGGCCGGAGGTGCCGTCGAGGTTGTTGACGGTGATCCGGAAGATCTCACCGAAGCCGAGCGTCACGATCGCGAGGTAGTCGCCGCGCAGTCGCAGGGTCGGGGCGCCGATGAGGACGCCGAAGACCATGGACGCGGTGGCGCCGACGAGGACCGCTCCCCAGAAGGGGAAGTGGACGTCGAACGGCGAGGACGGCGATCCGGAGACCATGGCCGCGGCGTACGCGCCGACGCCGAGGAAGGCGACGTAACCGAGGTCGAGGAGTCCGGCGAGGCCGACGACGATGTTCAGACCGAGGGCGACGGTGGCGAAGATCAGGATGTAGACGCCGATCGTCGCGTACTGGTCGTCGGACTGCGTGAAGGGGAACGCTGCGGCCGTGGCGAAGGCGCCTGCCATCGTCACCGTGCGGTGCCGTGCGGTGAGCACGGACAGCTGGCTGACGAGGCCGGCCTTGAAGAGGGAGGCGAAGCCGAAACCGGCGGTGATGAGGAAGCCGATGAACAGCTCGTCGTACTCGGTGCCGATGCCGTACGTGAAGACGACCAGGCCGAGGCTGAGTGCCGCGACGATGAACAGGATCTCGACGTAGGAGGACATCTTGCGGGGGGCCGGTGCGGTGCCGCTCGCGAAGGCCGCCTTGAAGGTGGCGAAGGAGGTGCGGGCGTTGTGCCGGAACTGGTCCCAGCCGGCGTCGTCGGGGTCTGCCGGATCGGGCGCCGGGCGCTCGAAGGGCAGCGCGAGGGCGCCGATGAGGGTGGCCAGGGTGGCGATTCCCGCGATGAAGCCGCCGGGCTCGAGGTTGGCGAGGCCGCCGAGCTGGTAGCTGATGGCGATCAGCGTGAACCAGGTGGTGGAGAAGGCGGCGAGTGCGGAGAGCCTGATGGAGCTGTCGGCACCCGCGGGAGCGATCCACCGGAGGCCCTTGACCCCGTACGAGGAGAGTCCGAACACGGTGGTCAGGGCGCCCGCGATGAGGACGAGCCACTGGAGTCCGCCCGGGTATCCGTAGACGGTGAGGTCGCCGGGGAAGGCAGCGGTCCAGGTCCAGGCGAGGAACGCGGAGATGACGGTGAGAGCGCCGCCGCCGGTTGCCATCGCTCGCGCGAGGGTCGGAGGGAGGGCGATGAGGCCCGTCTGTGCGCTGTCGGCCGGGGTACGCGGAGTGTCCGCGGTCGTGGTCTGTGTCGTCATCGGTGTCACGCCCTGTCCGCGACGCGCTCGCCGAGGAGGCCCTGTGGCCTGACGAGGAGCACGACGATGAGAAGTACGAAGGCCCAGACGTCGGCCCAGGACTGGCCGCCGAGCTGCTGCATGCCGGGGATTTCATTGATGTAGGCCGTGGCCATGGTCTCGGCGATGCCGAGGGCGAGACCGCCCAGCATGGCGCCGTAGATGTTGCCGATACCGCCGAGGACGGCTGCGGTGAACGCCTTGAGGCCGAGGATGAAGCCCATGCGGAAGTTCACTTCGCCGTACTTGAGGCCGTACGCGACGGCTCCGACGGCGGCGAACGCCGCACCGAGGGCGAACGCGACCACGATGATGCGGTCCGTGTTGATGCCCATGAGCTTGGCCGTGTCCGGATCCTGGGCGGTGGCCTGCATACCGCGTCCGGTGCGGGTCTTCATGACGAAGAAGGCGAGGATCGCCATACAGATGGGGGCGGCTATCAGCAGGAAGACGTCACCGGTCTGGATGGTGATGGAGCCGAGGTGGAAGGGGCCACCTGGGATTTCGGGGAAGGTACGGGAGGACTTCGCCTCGGGGTACCAGGCCCACACCGCCTGCTGGAGGGCGAGGGAAAGCCCGATGGCGGTGATGAGTGGTGCGAGGCGGGGCGCGGTGCGCAGCGGTCGGTAGGCGAAGCGTTCCGCCCCGACGGCGATAGTGGTGGCGACGATGATCGCGCCGACCAGCATGAGTGGCAGGGCCAGCCACATGGTGGTGCCGGTGGGAAGGATGAGCCAGACTGTGAGGGCCCCGAACCCTCCGGTCATGAAGATCTCGCCATGGGCGAAGTTGATGAGCTGGACAATGCCATAAACCATCGTGTAGCCGATGGCGACGAGCCCGTACATGGATCCCAGTAGCAGGCCGTTGACCAGCTGTTGCGGCAGTTCGTGCACCGCAGGTCCTCCGAGTCTTTCGACGGATGTGACACCGCGCGGGGCGCTTGTCTTGCGGCGCCCCGCGCGGCATGTGAGGTGTTACGGACTGACGATCAGCCGGCGAACGTGCCGGACTTGACGGCCTTCCAGGCAGTGCCCTCGTACTTGTAGACCGTGAGCTGCTTGTTGGTGGCGTCGCCGAACTGGTCGAAGGCGACCTTGCCGGTCACACCGTCGAAGGAGACACCCTGCAGGGCCTCGATGACCTTGGCGCGGGCGTCGGAGGGAAGCTTGCCGTCGTTGCCCTCGACGACCTTCTTCACGGCCTCGATGATCGACCAGGCGGAGTCGTACGAGTAGCCGCCGTAGGCCTCGTAGGCCTCCTTGTAGCCGGCCGCCTTGTAGTTGGCCACGAAGTCCTTGGCCGACGGGAGCTCCTCGACCGGCGCGCCGACGGAGGTGGCGAGGTCGCCCACGCCCTCCTTGCCGGAGAGCTTGATGAAGTCGGCGCTGTAGATGCCGTCGCCGCCGGCGAGCGGGATCGCGGAGCCGGACTTCTTGATCTGCTTGCTGAGCGGGCCGGCGACCGGGTACTCGCCGCCGTAGTAGACGACGTCCGCGCCGGAGCTCTTGATCTTGGTGACGACCGCGGCGAAGTCCTTGGTGTCCGGGTTCACGTGCTCTTCACCGGCGACAGCGCCGCCGAGCTTGGTGAACTCGGCCTTGAAGGTGGCGGCCAGACCGGCGCCGTAGGTCTTCTTGTCGTCGATGACGAAGACCTTCTTCTTCTTGGCGTCGTTGAACAGGTACTGCGCGGCGAACGGACCCTGGATGGCGTCCGTCGTCGCGGTGCGGAAGTACGACTTGTACGGGCGAGCCTTCTCGCCGCCGTTCCACTTCGGACCCTGGGTCAGGGCCGGGTTGGTGTTCGCGGGCGAGACCTGGGCCAGCTTCGCGTCGTCGAAGACCTTCTGCATGGACTCGGCCACCGAGGAGTTCAGCGGGCCGACGACACCGAGGACGTCCTTGTTGGCGACGAACTTGGTGGCGTTCTGCTGTCCGGAGGACGGCTGGGCCTGGTCGTCGAAGGCTTCCACCTTGAAGGTGACGCCGTTGACGTACTTCTTGGCGTTGGCCTGCTTGGCCGCGAGGTCGACAGAGTTCTTGATGCCGAGACCCAGAGCGGAGAGCTCACCGGTCAGCGGGGCATCGATGCCGATGACGACCGTGGTACCGCCGCCCTCGGCCCCACTGTTCTTGTCGTCGCGCGAGCCACAGGCGGTGAGCGACAAGGCTCCCGCGGTGAGCGCAGCCGTGATGGCTACTAGCGAACGTTGACGCACGATCAGTCCTTTCACCTGGCACGGCCGCCCCCCATGGGACGTACCGAGTCGAGCGCTGGAACCGAACTCTGAGGTAATCCGGCGGCGCGGTGACTGGCGGTGACTCTAAGCGCGGTATTGGGGGAGGTGGAGTGGTCTGGGCAAGGATGTGACGCTCTTGTTATGCCGCGGCGTAATGGATACCGGATTTTGGAGGGTGGAACGGGGGAATTCAGACCGGTTCGTCTTGTCCGCATGCTGAGAACGTGCAGGACCGTTCGCGGGTTTGAGTCCTGACATCTGACCTTGATGGCACGCAGTGCCAATGGCTCTGGCCAGGTCTCGGGCGTACCGATCGCCCAGAATGTAACTGTGCTCTTGGATTGCGCGAGCATTACGCAGTGTTACGTCAAGGAAAGGAAGCCCGGCATTCCGTGCCACTGTTCGGCATTCCGACACGTGAACCGTAACGAGTACTTTGCGTGGCTTTCCGGAACTCACGGTGAACGGTGTCGAAGGATTGCTCGAGACCCACAGACCTGCCGAGGTCTGGGTGATTCGTTCAACCGTTACCGGGGGTCCGGAGGTCGTACGGACAGTGACGGTGAAGTCGAACGAGTCGCTTGCTGCGACCGGCCTGGCGGGTGCCTCGTATGCCAGGGCGACCGCTTGCGCCGGCCACGGCGTGGGTGGCGGCGGGGGCGGCGTCGGCCGGGTCGCGTAGAGGTACGACGCGCCCGCGGCGAGGATCCCCGCCAGGGCGGCGGCAAGGAGGGCGGGGCGATGTCGCTCTGCGAAGTCGGCCGCCCGGCTGTGCGCGAGCCGAACCGGGGAGGAAGCGAAGGCGTCGTCCGGCGCGTATGTGCCATCGCCCGGCTCCACCGGGCCGACTCCGCTCATTGCCAGGGGCCTGAAGTCGGCATCCCGCTACGGTAGCGCTCGGTGCACCGGGCTGCAGCCTGACTGTCGATCAACTTCCGTGCGGCAGCCTTCCCTTGGCGCCCCTGCTCGGCACGGGCGGCGGCCGTCACGTCCAGCAGGATCTGGTTCTGCCCGTCGGACAGACCCATGGCCTGGTAGTCCAGGTCGGCCTGCTTCCCGCCGTCGAGTACGACGCGTGCCCAGTGGGATATCAGCTGCTCGCACAGCTTCTGCGGGGGCGTCGTCCGAGGCGAGGGAGATGAACGGCCCTCGCTGCGCGAGCCGCCCCCGCAGCCGGCGAGGGCGGCGATCGCGAACGCGAGCGCGCACACGAGCAACAGCCCGCCCCGGGGCGGTGGTCCTGGCCTCATACGAGGAACGCTAGACGCCGATCCGGGGCGCGACAATGGTCGGGGTCAGCCGCCGGCCGGACCCGCGGCATCGCGCAGCAGGCAGGTCAGCCGGGCCGTGCAGACCCGCTTGTCCTGCTCGTCGGAGATGACGATCTCGTACGTCGCCGTGGTGCGGCCGCGGTGCACGGGTGTCGCCACGCCCGTGACCAGGCCGGACCGGGCGCCACGGTGGTGCGTGCAGTTGAGGTCGACCCCGACGGCGATCTTGGTGGTCCCGCCGTGGAGCATCGAGCCGATCGAGCCGAGAGTCTCCGCGAGGACGGCGGAAGCGCCGCCGTGCAGCAGTCCGTACGGCTGGGTGTTGCCCTCGACCGGCATCGTGCCCACGACGCGCTCCGCCGAGGCCTCGATGACCTGGACGCCCATGCGATCGCCGAGATGCCCGGCGGAGAAGAGTGCGGGCAGGTCGACCCCGAGCTCTGCGTATTCGTCAATGACCTCTTGCGGGAACTTCACGGTTCTCTGCTCGCCCATGGGGTCCGGCTCCGATCTCAGTACGTTGCGTGCTGTGTGCACCGTCTTATCAGATGCCTGAGCGAACGCTTAGGCGGGAGGTGCCATTCCCGCGAGCGCTCCTCACACTTGGCGCGCTGTCGGTCACTCCGCGCGCTCGAAGCGGATCACCACGGACTTGCTCGCCGGGGTGTTGCTGGTGTCGGCCGTCGAGTCCAGCGGGATGAGCACATTGGTCTCCGGGTAGTACGCGGCCGCGCAGCCCCTGGCGGTGGGGTAGTGCGTCACCCGGAAACCGGGGGCTCGGCGCTCCACGCCGTCCTTCCACTCGCTGACCAGATCGGTGTACGAACCGTCCGCGAGGCCCAGCTCACGGGCGTCCTCCGGGTTCACCAGGACGACCCGGCGGCCGCCCTTGATGCCCCGGTAGCGGTCGTCGAGACCGTAGATCGTGGTGTTGTACTGATCGTGCGAGCGCAGCGTCTGCAGCAGCAGCCGGCCCGCTGGCACCTCGGGGAACTCGACCGGCGCCGCGGTGAAGTTGGCCTTCCCCGTGGCGGTGGGGAAGCGGCGCTCGTCACGCGGGGCGTGGGGGAGTGCGAAGCCGCCGGGACGGGCGATCCTGGCGTTGAATTCCTCGAAGCCGGGCACCACGCGCGCGATGCGGTCGCGGATCGTCCCGTAGTCCTTCTCGAAGTCCTCCCAGGGCGTCGTCGAGGAGGGGCCGAGGACCGCGCGCGCCAGCCTGGTCACGATCGCCGGTTCGGAGAGCAGATGGGGGCTCGCCGGGGTGAGGTTGCCGCGGGAGGCGTGCACCATGCCCATCGAGTCCTCGACGGTCACCACTTGCCGGCCGCCGGCCTGGATGTCCTTGTCGGTACGGCCGAGGGTGGGCAGGATCAGCGCCCGGGTGCCCGTCACGGTGTGCGAACGGTTCAGCTTGGTCGAGACATGAACGGTCAGGCGGGCCCGCCGCATCGCCGCCTCGGTGACCTCGGTGTCGGGAGTCGCTGCCACGAAGTTGCCGCCCATGGCGAAGAAGACCTTCGCCTCGCCGTCGCGCAGCGCCTGGATGGACCGTACGACGTCGAAGCCGTGGTGGCGTGGCGGGGCGAAGCCGAACTCCTTCTCCAGAGCGTCCAGGAAGGCGGGCGAGGGCCGCTCGAAGATGCCCATCGTGCGGTCGCCCTGGACGTTGGAGTGCCCGCGCACCGGGCAGACGCCCGCGCCCGGGCGGCCGATGTTGCCGCGCAGCAGCAGGAAGTTGACCACCTCACGGATGGTCACCACGGCGTGCTTGTGCTGGGTCAGACCCATCGCCCAGCACACGATGGTGCGCCTGGACGCGAGGACCATGGCGAGGGCACGCTCGATCTCGGCCCGCCGAAGGCCGGTCGCGGCCAGCGTCTCGTCCCAGTCGGCGGCAGTGGCCGCCGCGGCGAACTCCTCGTACCCATGGGTGTGTTCGCGTACGAACTCCTCGTCGACCGCGCCTTCGGTCTCGAGGATCAGCTTGTTCAGCAGCCGGAACAGAGCCTGGTCGCCGCCGATGCGGATCTGCAGGAAGAGATCGTTGAGAGCGGTCCCCTTGAGCATGCCCTGCGGCGTCTGCGGATTCTTGAACCGCTCCATACCGGCCTCGGGAAGCGGGTTCACCGAAATGATCTTCGCGCCCGCGTTCTTGGCCTTCTCCAGGGCGCTGAGCATCCGGGGATGGTTGGTGCCCGGGTTCTGCCCGGCCACGATGATCAGATCCGCCTGGTGGAGATCCTCCAGCGAGACGCTGCCCTTGCCGATGCCGATCGTCTCGGTGAGCGCCGAGCCCGAGGACTCGTGGCACATGTTGGAGCAGTCGGGGAGATTGTTGGTGCCGAACTCGCGGGCGAAGAGCTGGAACAGGAAGGCGGCCTCGTTGCTGGTGCGGCCGGAGGTGTAGAAGAGCGCCTCGTCGGGGGAGTCCAGCGCGGTGAGCTCCTCGGCGATGATCGCGAAGGCCCGCTCCCAGCTGACTGGTTCGTACCGGTCCGCGCCCTCAGGAAGGTACATGGGCCGGGTGATACGACCCTGCTGTCCCAGCCAGTACCCGCTGCGCGAGGCGAGGTCCGCGAGGCTGTGCGCGGCGAAGAACTCCGGGGTCACCCGCCGCAGCGTCGCCTCCTCGGCGACCGCCTTCGCTCCGTTCTCGCAGAACTCCGCCGTGTGCCGCTTGTCGCCCTCCGGCCAGGCGCAGCCCGGACAGTCGAAGCCGTCCTTCTGGTTGACCTTGAGGAGGGTCTGCGCACTGCGGCGCACTCCCATCTGCTGTTGAGCCATGCGCAGCGTGTGCCCGATGGCGGGGAGGCCTGCGGCCGCGTGCTGCGGGGCTGCGACCTGTGGCGCGTCCTGGACCGGATCACCTGCGGGCGGCTTGCTGGCCATCGCGCTCTCCCTCGAGCCTGCGTGTGCTGTGTACGTCCTCGATCCTGTCACGCTCTCCCACGGTCGGGAATGTCAGTGGTACGTGGCAGGATCGTGGACGTGGCTGAGACAGCATCGAAGAAGACCGCAGACAACCGACCGCGCCTGCTCCTCATGGACGGGCACTCCCTGGCGTACCGGGCGTTCTTCGCGCTGCCCGCCGAGAATTTCACAACCGCGACCGGCCAGCCGACCAACGCCATCTACGGCTTCGCGTCGATGCTGGCGAACACGCTGCGCGACGAGTCGCCCACGCATTTCGCGGTGGCGTTCGACGTCTCCCGCAAGACGTGGCGCTCGCAGGACTTCCCCGAGTACAAGGCGAACCGCTCCAAGACCCCTGACGAGTTCAAGGGCCAGGTCGAGCTGATCGGCGAGCTCCTCGACACCATGAACGCCGTGCGGTTCGCGGTGGACGGCTTCGAGGCCGACGACATCATCGCCACCCTCGCCACCCAGGCCGAGGCCGCCGGCTTCGACGTGCTGATCGTCACCGGCGACCGGGACTCCTTCCAGCTGGTCAGCGAGCACACCACCGTGCTCTACCCCACCAAGGGCGTCTCCGAGCTGACCCGCTTCACCCCGGAGAAGGTCCAGGAGAAGTACGGACTGACCCCCCAGCAGTATCCGGACTTCGCGGCCCTGCGCGGCGACCCGTCGGACAACCTGCCTGGCATCCCCGGTGTCGGTGAGAAGACCGCCACGAAGTGGATCAGTCAGTTCGGTTCGTTCACGGAGCTGATGGAGCGCGCCGACGAGGTCAAGGGCAAGGTCGGCCAGGCACTGCGCGACCACCTGGAATCCGTCAAGCTCAACCGCCACCTCACCGAGCTGGTGCGGGACGTGGAGCTGCCGAAGTCCGTCGCGGACCTGGAGCGCGCGCCGTACGACAGGACCGCGCTGAAGGGATTCCTGGAAGTACTGGAGATCCGGAACCCGAGCCTTCGCGAGCGGCTCCTCGCCGTCGACCCGGGCCCGCAGGAGGACGATGCCCCGGCCCCCGCCGCGGGCGTCGAGCTGGACGGCACGGTCCTCGGCACCGGCGAGCTCGCCCCCTGGCTCCAGGAGCACGGCACCCAGCCGCTCGGCGTGGCCACCGTCGACACCTGGGCGCTGGGCACCGGCAGCGTCACCGAGATCGCGCTCGCCTCCGCCGCGGGTCCGGCCGCCTGGTTCGACACCACCCAGCTCGACGAAGCCGACGAGCGCGCCTTCGCCGACTGGATCGCGGACGCGGACCGGCCGAAGGTCATGCACAACGCCAAGAACGCGATGCGGGTCTTCCCCGAGCACGGCTGGAGCATCGACGGCGTCACCATGGACACCGCGCTCGCCGCCTATCTGGTCAAGCCGGGCCGCCGCTCCTTCGCGCTGGACGCGCTCTCCGTGGAGTATCTGGGCCGCGAGCTCGCCCCGGCGGCGGCAGACGGCCAGCTCGCCTTCGGCTCGGAGGACGAGCAGGCCGAGGCCGACGCCCTGATGTCCCAGGCCCGCGCGGTCCTCGACCTCGGCGACGCCTTCACCGAGCGACTGGCCGAGGTCGGCGCGGCCGAGCTGCTGCACGACGTCGAACTGCCCACCTCCGCCCTGCTCGCCCGCATGGAGCGGCACGGCATCGCCGCCGACCGGCCCCATCTGGAGGCCATGGAGCAGCAGTTCGCGGGCGCCGTGCAGCAGGCCGTGAAGGAGGCGCACGCCTCCGTCGGGCACGAGTTCAACCTCGGCTCGCCCAAGCAGCTCCAGGAAGTCCTCTTCGGCGAGCTGAATCTCCCCAAGACCAAGAAGACCAAGACCGGTTACACCACGGACGCGGACGCGCTGGCCTGGCTGGCCGCCCAGACCGAGCACGAGCTGCCGGTCCTCATGCTGCGCCACCGTGAGCAGGCCAAGCTGCGGGTCACCGTCGAAGGCCTGGTCAAGACGATCGCGGCGGACGGCCGGGTCCACACCAGCTTCAGCCAGATCGTCGCCGCGACCGGCCGCCTGTCCTCCACCGACCCGAACCTGCAGAACGTACCGGTGCGCACCGACGAGGGCCGCGCGATCCGCCGTGGCTTCGTGGTCGGCGAGGGCTTCGAGTCCCTGATGACCGCGGATTACAGCCAGATCGAGCTGCGCGTGATGGCGCACCTGTCGGAGGACGAGGGCCTGCTGGAGGCGTTCGCCTCCGGCGAGGACCTGCACACCACCGTCGCCTCACAGGTGTTCACCGTGGACAAGTCCGCCGTCGACGCCGAGATGCGCCGCAAGATCAAGGCGATGTCGTACGGACTGGCCTACGGACTCTCGGCGTTCGGCCTCGCCCAGCAGCTGAACATCGAGCCGGCCGAGGCACGCGGCCTGATGGACACCTACTTCGAGCGTTTCGGCGGCGTACGCGAGTATCTGCACCGCGTCGTCGTGGAGGCCCGGGTGACCGGCTACACCGAGACGATGCTCGGCCGCCGCCGCTACCTGCCCGACCTGAACAGCGACAACCGCCAGCGCCGCGAGGCGGCCGAGCGGATGGCGCTCAACGCCCCGATCCAGGGCACCGCGGCGGACATCGTCAAGGTCGCGATGCTGAACGTCGACCGGGCGCTGAGGGAGGCGAAGCTCTCCTCCCGGCTGCTGCTCCAGGTCCACGACGAAATCGTGCTGGAGATCTGGCCGGGCGAGCGCGAGAGGGTTGAGGAACTGGTCCGCAAGGAGATGTCCGCCGCGGTGTCGCTGAGCGCGCCGCTGGACGTCTCGGTGGGAGTGGGCGCGGACTGGGAGTCGGCGGCGCACTGACGCGGGTCCCGGCGGGGGCCGCTGCGCGGGGCTTGTTCCCCTACCCGCCCCTTCCCGAACTGGGGGCAAGCCCCCAGACCCCCGACGGGGCTTCGCCCCGGACCCCGTATGCGACCTTCGGCCGCATGTCCTCAAACGCCGGACGGGCTGAACTTCAGCCCCTCCGGCGTTTGAGGAGCGGGGTCCGGGGCGGAGCCCCGGTTAAGGGAACGGGCGGGGTGGGGGCAAAGCCCGCCGCAGGCGCAGCCCCCGCCCTCAGACCCGCTCCACCGCGCGCCCGCGCAACCGCATCCCGGCTCCGTACACCACAAGCCCCACCGCCAGCCCCGCCCCCGCCCCGAAGCAAGCCGTCGGGATGATGTCCAGGGGCGAGTCGGCCCGCCCGTAGTACGCGTACCAGCGCGCGCATCGCTGAATGACGCCGAGCAGCACGCACCCTCCCAGCAGCGCCGACGCGAGCCACCGCCCCCGTGCGTCGAGCAGCCGCACCGACGGGGGCGCCGTGACCGGGGGCTGCCGACGCAGCGCGGACGCCGCGAACCACACCAGCACCACCAGACCCAGCACCGAACTGCCGTACTGCGCATACGAGTAGACGGGCAGCCCGGCCACTGACTCGTTCAGGACCGGCAGCAGACGTATGCCCCACTCGCCGTGGTGGGTGAAGGCGTCCCACAGGACATGCGTGCTCGCGCCCAGCACCGCCGAGACATAGAACCGCAGCGCCATGGCGACGGGCCGCCGGTCCGTGCGGCGCTGCGCACGTCCACGTACGAACGCGTGAACACGCCCCTGCCAGGCGGTCGGCAGCAGTGCCAGCAGTGGCTCACGTACCATCACCCACACCGCCACCAGCGCCGCCGTGATCGCCACGTCCACGGTCAGCACCCCGAGCGGGGCATGGGTGAACGTCCCGAACTCCATGCCGCCGGGGACGGCGGTGGCCGCGAAGTACGTCATGTCGGGGGCGAACGAGCCCATCACGAGAGCCGAGGTGAGCAGCGGTCCGCGCGCGGCCCCGTCCTTGCGGATGCCCGGCAGTACCGCCGCGGCATGGCTCAGCGTGAACGGCATGGTCGTGCCCCCCTGGAACCCTTTGGACCCTTGTCGACCCTTGTCGATCAACGACGCCAGTATGCGTGATGCTCGAACTCCGGGTTCGAACTCCGGGTTCGAACTCCGCACTGCGGGCGTACGGCAGGTGGCGAGCTGGTGAAAAGCGGTCAGGGGCCGGTGCCCGGGGGCGCGTAGGTGCCGTAGGGTCACCTGAGTCCGGCGCTGGGGAGCGCGGACGCCGCCTACGGGGAGGGAACAGACGTATGGCAGCGCAATTCGGCCGCCGACTGCGCAGGGGAGCCACCACCACAGCCGTGGCAGCGGCCGCCGTGGCCGCACTTTCCGCCTCAGGGGCGCCCGGCATCACGCATGCCACCACGGGCGACAGCCAGGGTGCTTCCGACGCCACCCCGCCGCCCGGCACCCCCGTCACCGGCAATTCCCCGTACTACACGGACCTTCCGCCGCTGAACACCCCCGACAAACCGGGCACTTCCGGGGATCTCCCCGTGACCGGTCCGACGGAATCGGGCATTCCGGCCACGGTCCTCGCGGCGTACCAGCAGGCCGAGCGGACCATAGCCGCCTCCGATCCCGGCTGCCATGTGCCGTGGCAACTGCTCGCCGCCATCGGCAAGGTGGAGTCGGGCCAGGCGCGCGGCGGCAACGTCGACCCCAACGGCACCACGCTCTCGCCGATCCTCGGCCCGGTCCTCAACGGCGTCGGCTTCGCGAACATTTCGGACACCGACAACGGCGCGTACGACGGCGACGCGACGCATGACCGCGCGGTCGGCCCGATGCAGTTCATCCCCTCCACCTGGGAGAAGTGGGGCCAGGACGCCAACGCCGACGGCCGCCGCGACCCCAACAACATCTACGACGCCGCGCTCGCCGCCGGGCGCTATCTGTGCGCCGACGGCCGGGACCTGGCGGTCAAGTCCGATCTCGACAGGGCGATCCTGGGCTACAACCACTCGCAGGAGTATCTGCGTACGGTCCTGTCCTGGTTCGAGTACTACAAGCGTGGCACCCACGAGGTCCCGGACGGCACCGGTGTGCTGCCGATCTCCAACGGGCCCGGCAGCGGCCCCGAGACCACGCCCGGCAGCACCCCCACGCCCACGCCCAGCGGCACCCCGACGCCGACGCCCACGCCGTCGAAGCCCGGCACCACCACCCCCAAGCCGACACCGACCCCCACGCCGACACCCACGCCGACCCCGTCGCCGGTGGCGCGTATCGAGGACGCGGGCACCGGTGAGCTGAGCGCCATGGCCGGCCACGACTTCACCGAGCGGGCCACGGTGCGGGTGAAGAACACCGCGGGCAAGGCCGTCCCGCTCCAGGCCGTCCGTTTCGAGATCGTCGGCGACACCGACACCCGCTTCGCCGGCGGGAAGGCGGCCGTGGTCCTGTACACCGGCGCCGACGGCACGGTCACATCGCCCACCCTGCACGCGGGCGAGAAGACCGGCTTCCTCACCGTCCGGGCGACGGTCGAGGGTGGCCGGGTGCTGCCGCCTGCCGACTTCACCGCGACCGTCACCGTCCGGGCGGCGGATGCCATCGCAAGGACCGACGACAAGGTCCTCACGGCCGCCCCCGGCACGGAGTTCGCGGACACCTGCGAGGCCAAGGCCACCTACAAGGGCGCCATCGCCGCGGGCGTCGCGGTCACCGCCACCATGATCACCGCCGCGGACAATCCGGCCGTGAACGACAAGGGCCCCTACTTCAAGGACGCCGAGGGCAAGGTGATCCGTACCCTCACGGACCTGACGACCGACGCCAATGGTGTCCTGAAGCTCCCGAAGATCTTCGCGGACGACCAGACGGGCACCTTCCTGCTCCGCCTCACCACAGCGGGCGGCGCGACCGTCGACATCGAGCTCAAGGTCGCCGCGCCGGCGGCCTGATCCAGCAGCACTCCCGCACCGCCCCTGTGCCGCCCCTCGGTACAGGGGCGGTGCAACGTGTTCTCATCTCGCGGCTCGATTGCTACGGTGCCCCCGCCCTGACGCCGTATCAGATCCGTCCGGATCCGAGTCCCCCGGGAGGCCGAGCATGCGCGCCCTCGTCGCCGCCGCCATCGGGCTTGCCGCCGCCCTCGTCCTGGTCGTCGCCATCTCGGCGATCGGCGCGCCGCCCGGCGAGACCTCTCCGAAGCCGCTGCTGACCAGCGTCCCCGGCCCCAAGAAGTAGGAGGGACCGGACCATGCGCCGCAGAGCGAGCCTCGTACTCCTCGCCTTCGCCGTCTTCTTCACCGCGCTGTCACCGCTGCTGCGCTGGTACGCCTTCCCGCGGCTGGTGAAGATCCCGCCCAGCCAGTACCAGGAGATGGTGCTGGAGGCGAAGCCCGCGACCCTCCTCGACTACGGCACCCTCCAGGCCAAGCAGGTCGCGAAGGTCACCATCGTGCAGACCCTCAAGGGCAATGTGGAGGAGTCAGAGAAGATCGAGCGCAGCGCGGGCCGCGATGTCGTCGTCTGGGATGCCCTCTCCTATGTCGAGGGGCCCGACGGCAAGATGGTCTCCCAGATTCCCGAGCGCTATGTCTTCGACGCCCACAGCCAGGCGCCCGTGCACGCCACCGGGGAAATGGTCGACGGGGACGCGGTACGGCGCGAGGGCATCGAGTTCAAGTGGCCCTTCCTCACCGAGAAGCGGGACTACGAGTACTTCGACGCCCAGGCCCGTACGTCCGCGCCCATCCACTACAGGGGGACGCGTACGTTCCGCGGGCTCGAGGTCTACTACTTCGAGCAGACCATCCCCTGGACCAAGGTGCCCTACCCGAAGAAGATGCCCATCCCCGGCGTCGACGCGACCACGCTGGAGAAGCAGACCGGGACGACCCGCTGGTACACGACGAAGCGGATGTTCTGGGTCGACCCGGTCACCGGCGGTCCCGTCAACGGCGAGGAGATCCACGAGGAGGAGCTGCGCGGCGGCACCCTGCTGGGCGGGCGGGACAAGGTCACCGCGTTCGCCGGGCATGTGAAGATACGCCCCGACTATCTGGACTACACGGTCGACCTGATCAAGTCGAACCGCCGGATGGTGCTGCTGATGACCTCGTATCTGCCCTGGGGCTTCGTGGTGCTCGGCACCGGGCTGCTGGCGCTCGCGCTGCTCCTGGAGGCCCGCGGCCGCCGGCCGCGGGCACCCGCGGCGGACCGCGATCCGGAGCCGGTCCCCGTCTGACAGCCCTCGTGTCAGCTCTCTCTGCCGAGGCGAGCCTTGGTGTACCGGGTCGGCTCGGCCGTCGAAGGATCCTCCGGCCAGGGGTGCTTGGGGTAGCGGCCGCGCAACTCGGCCCGTACGGACCGGTATCCGTCCCTCCAGAACGACGCCAGGTCGGCGGTGACGGCCGCGGGCCGCCCGGCGGGCGAGAGCAGATGCACCAGCACCGGCACGCCCGAGACCATGGGCGTCTCGCGCAGGCCGAACAACTCCTGCAGCTTGACCGCCAGGACCGGCTGCTCCCCGCCGTACTCGACCCGGATCCGCGAACCGCTCGGCACCTCGATCCGCTCGGGCGCCAGCTCGTCAAGGCGCGCCGCGTCTCCGCTCGCCCACGGCAGCAGCCGCTGGAGCGCCTGCGCCGCCTGGATACGGCCGAGATCGGCCCGCCGCCGCGCCCTCGACAGTTCCGGTTCCAGCCACTGTTCGGTACGGTCCAGCAGCGCGGCGTCCGACACGTCCGGCCAGGGTGCGCCCAACACCCGGTGCAGAAAGGCGAGCCGCTCGCGCAGGCCCTGCGTATCGCGCGTCCAGCGCAGCAGCCCGAGCCCCTCGCGCCGTAGCCCGTCGACCAGCGCCGTGCGTACGAGAGCGGGGTCCGGATCCCTCAGTGCGCGCACGGAGAGCTGGACGGCGCCCAGCCGTTCCACCTCGCGGGCGACGACGTCGCCGTTCTCCCAGTGAACCTCCTCGCCCGCGACGAGCAGATGCGCGGCGGCACCGCGGGCGGTGTCCTCGTCGATGACGGCGGCGAGCCGCACCCGCGCCGACGCGGCATGCGCGGGCCGGTCCGCGACGGCGACGGCCAGCCAGGGCGCACTGCGCAACCCCGACCCGCCGCCGAGCTCGGCCCCGGTCCCGGAGGCCATGAGGAAAGTGCCCTCGCCCTGGGCGCGCGCGACGCGCTCGGGAAAGGCGAGTGCGGCGACGAGCCCGACGACGGCGTCGTCGGTGTGCCCTTCCCCGGTCCCGCCCCTGCCCGCACCAGGGGGCTCCGCCGCCAGGCCCCCGGTACGGCCTTCGGCCGTGTCCTCAATCGCCGGACGGGCCTGCCGTGTTGTGCCCTCAAACGCCGGGCCGGCTCCATCCAGCCCCGACGCCAGGCGGCCCGACTCCGCCCGCCACCGCGCCGCATACGCATCGCCGCCCCTGCGCGCCGTGCGCCACACCGCCGCCAGATCGTCGCCGTACTCCCTCGGCGGCTCCTCGCTCAGCAGCGCCACCACCTCGGCGGCCCGGCGTATGCCCACCTCCCGCGCGCCGTCGAGCAGCGCACGCGCCAGCCGGGGATGCAGGCCCAGCCGCGCCATCCGTACGCCTCGTGCGGTCGCCCGGCCCGTCGTGCCCACCGCGCCGATCGCCGTCAGCACGGACCGTGCCGCGGCCATCGCACCCGCTGGGGGCGCGTCGAGAAGCGCCAGGCCCTCGGCCGAGGGGTCGCCCCAGCAGGCCGCCTGAAGGGCGAACGCCGTCAGGTCCGCCACCTTGATCTCAGGAGAGGGGAAGCGCGTCAGCCGGGCGTCCTCGGCCTCGGACCAGCAGCGGTACACCGCGCCGGGTGCCTCGCGCCCGGCCCGTCCCGCGCGCTGGCGGGCCGCCGCCTGTGAGGCCCGTACCGTCGTCAGCGCGCTCAGCCCGCGTGCGTGATCGGTGCGCGGCTCCCGGGCCAGACCACAGTCGACCACGATCCGTACACCCGGCACGGTCAGCGACGATTCGGCCACCGATGTCGCGAGCACGACCCGGCGCCCGGGGCCGCCGGACAGCACCGCGTCCTGCACGGCGGCAGGGGCCCGTCCGTGGACCTGGAGCACCTCGGCGCCGACACCGTTCAACTGGCCCGCCACCCGGCCGATTTCGCCGACGCCGGGCAGGAAGCAGAGCACATCGCCCGTACGCTCGGCCAGCGCACGCCGCACGACGGAAGCCACATGCGTCAGCAGCGCGGGGTCGACCCGCATCCCGTGCGGCGGCCGCACGGGCCGGGCAGGAGGCGCCCACACGACTTCCACGGGATGCGCGACGCCCTTGGCCTCCACCACCGGCGCATCGCCCAGCAGCCGTGCCCAGCCCTGCGCGTCCGTCGTCGCGGAGGCCGCCACCAGCCGCAGTTCCGGCCGCAGAGCTGCCCGTACATCCAGCAGAAAGGCGGCCACCGTGTCCGCGTCCAGATGACGCTCATGGCATTCGTCGACGATGACCACGTCGACACCGGCCAGCTCCTGGTCGCGCTGCAGCCGCTGGAGCAGCACACCGGTGGTCACCACCTCGACGACCGTCCCGCGCCCCACCACGCGCTCCCCGCGCACGGTGAAGCCGACCTTGCCGCCCACCCGCTCACCCAGCAGCCACGCCATCCGGCGCGCGGCGGCGCGGGCCGCGATCCGGCGCGGCTCGGCCACCAGTACGCGTCGCCCGGGGCCGCCGCCGACGAGGCCCGAGAGCACCAGCGGTGCGAGGGTGGTCTTACCGGTCCCCGGTGGCGCACACAGCACCGCGCACCCGTGTGTGTCGAGCGCATGCGTGAGCGCGGGCACTGCGCTGTGTACGGGAAGGGCTGCGAGGGCGTCGTCACGGATCACCGGGACACCCCTCAGTCACGCCCGCAGACGAAGATCGCCGTGCCGGGGATCAGATTCCCGCGCAGCGGGGACCAGCCGCCCCACTCCTGGCTGTTCCAGGCGGGCCACTCCGGCTCGACCAGATCCAGCAGCCGAAAGCCCCCCGCCACCACGTCCCGCACCCGGTCGCCGATCGTCCGGTGGTGCTCCACATATACCGCGCGCCCCTGCTCGTCCTGCTCGACGTACGGGGTGCGGTCGAAGTACGAGGCGGCCACCGAAAGACCCTCGGGACCCGGCTCGTCGGGAAACGCCCAGCGGATCGGGTGCGTGACCGAGAAGACCCAGCGCCCGCCCGGCCGCAGCACACGCCGTACCTCTTGGAAGACCTTGACCGGGTCGGCCACGAAGGGCACCGCCCCGTAAGCCGAGCACGCGAGGTCGAAGGAGCCGTCCCGGAAGGGCAGCGCACCCGCGTCCGCCTCGACCAGCGCGATGTCGTCGCCGATCCGGAGTGCGTGCTGGAGCTGGCGGTGGGACAGGTCCAGGGCCACCGGGCGCGCTCCCTGGGCGGCCAGCCAGCGCGAGCACTGTGCCGCGCCCGCCCCGATCTCCAGGATGTCGAGCCCCTTCAGTGACCCGGCGGGACCCAGTAGTGCGGCGTCCGCCTCGTCGAGCCCTTCGGGGCCCCATACAAAGCGGTCGTCGCCCAGGAACGCCCCGTGTTCGGTCTGGTACTCATCGGCGTTCCGGTCCCACCAGCCGCGGCTCGCGCGGCTGCTCTCCGAGTCGCCGGCGATACGGCGAGTCGCTTCCGGCTCAAAATCTTGGAACATCGTCACCGTCGTTGTAGTTTGCGTTCAGCGCGGCCAGTGGCGGGCGGTGTGGCCTTGGCACTGAACCGAACGCGGCCCCGCCGTGTGGTCAGTTGTGCCGGTTATGCGGCATTCCGTACCGGGTGTGCGCCTTCGCGCATTGACCGTGTCCGGCTGCCCCCGTATGCTACAAGTTGCGCTGCGGGCCTGCGCGCCTCAGACAGAGCAGGCCGCGCTCGCATCTGTATGTATGTCCCCTCGGTTCACGAGGCGCCCCTCTTATTCGGAGAGGCGCTTCCCAGGCTGTCCGGCTTCTGCAGCTGCGATACGGGCTCTCGGCGTAGCAGTACCTACGACTCACTGTCCGTACCGGAGCCCTTTCCCACATGACGAGCAGCACCGAGACCACCGCCACCACTCCGCAGGTAGCGGTCAACGACATCGGTAACGAGGAAGCTTTCCTCGCCGCGATCGACGAGACGATCAAGTACTTCAACGACGGCGACATCGTCGACGGCGTCATCGTGAAGGTCGACCGGGACGAGGTCCTGCTCGACATCGGTTACAAGACCGAAGGTGTCATCCCGAGCCGCGAGCTCTCGATCAAGCACGACGTCGACCCGAACGAGGTCGTCAAGGTCGGCGACGAGATCGAGGCCCTTGTTCTCCAGAAGGAGGACAAGGAAGGCCGCCTGATCCTCTCGAAGAAGCGTGCCCAGTACGAGCGCGCCTGGGGCACGATCGAGAAGATCAAGGAAGAGGACGGCATCGTCACCGGCACCGTCATCGAGGTCGTCAAGGGTGGTCTCATCCTCGACATCGGCCTCCGTGGCTTCCTGCCGGCATCTCTCGTCGAGATGCGCCGTGTCCGCGACCTCCAGCCCTACGTGGGCAAGGAGCTCGAGGCGAAGATCATCGAGCTGGACAAGAACCGCAACAACGTGGTCCTGTCCCGCCGCGCCTGGCTCGAGCAGACCCAGTCCGAGGTTCGCCAGACGTTCCTCACCACCCTGCAGAAGGGTCAGGTCCGCTCCGGCGTCGTCTCCTCGATCGTCAACTTCGGTGCCTTCGTGGACCTGGGTGGCGTCGACGGTCTCGTCCACGTCTCCGAGCTCTCCTGGAAGCACATCGACCACCCCTCCGAGGTTGTCGAGGTCGGCCAGGAAGTCACCGTCGAGGTTCTCGACGTCGACATGGACCGCGAGCGCGTCTCCCTGTCGCTCAAGGCGACGCAGGAAGACCCGTGGCAGCAGTTCGCCCGGACCCACCAGATCGGTCAGGTCGTCCCGGGTAAGGTCACCAAGCTCGTTCCGTTCGGTGCGTTCGTGCGCGTCGACGAGGGCATCGAGGGCCTGGTCCACATCTCCGAGCTGGCCGAGCGCCACGTGGAGATCCCGGAGCAGGTCGTCCAGGTCAACGACGAGATCTTCGTCAAGGTCATCGACATCGACCTCGAGCGCCGTCGCATCAGCCTCTCGCTGAAGCAGGCCAACGAGTCCTTCGGTGCCGACCCGGCCTCGGTCGAGTTCGACCCGACGCTGTACGGCATGGCCGCGTCGTACGACGACCAGGGGAACTACATCTACCCCGAGGGCTTCGACCCGGAGACCAACGACTGGCTGTCGGGCTTCGAGACACAGCGCGAGGCGTGGGAGACCCAGTACGCCGAGGCGCAGCAGCGCTTCGAGCAGCACCAGGCTCAGGTCATCAAATCCCGCGAGGCCGACGAGGCCGCCGCCGCCGAGGGTGCTGCTGCCCCGGCCGCCGGTGCGGGTGCCGGTGCGGGTGTCACGGGCGGTTCGTACTCCTCGGAGTCGGACGACAACTCCGGCGCACTGGCGTCGGACGAGGCCCTGGCTGCCCTGCGCGAGAAGCTGGCCGGTGGCCAGAGCTGACGCTCTGCCCCAGCTGGTGACTAGCTGAAAGTAAGGCCCGCTCCCCCCGGGGAGCGGGCCTTACTGCGTTATGGCGTGACCCCCTGGGGAGGAACTGGGTCTCCCCGGCGATGTGTTCGGCGATGTGTTCATCGCGTGAGGTGGGAATGCCCGTGCGTCACCGGGCGTTCTTGTCTACGAACACGAGGAGGAGCGGTAATCGTGCTTGATCCGCAGGGTTTGTACGAATGGGAGCCGAAGGGCCTCGCCGTCGTCGACATGGCGCTGGCGCAGGAGTCCGTAGGCCTGGTCATGCTGTACCACTTCGAGGGATACATCGACGCGGGGGAGACCGGCGAGCAGATCGTCGACAACCTGCTGGACACACTTCCGCACCAGGTGGTGGCCCGCTTCGACCACGACAGGCTGGTGGACTACCGGGCCCGCCGCCCGCTGCTGACCTTCCGGCGCGACCGCTGGAGTGCGTACGAGACCCCGAGCCTGGAGGTCAGGCTCGTCCAGGACGCCACGGGCGCACCGTTCCTGCTGCTGTCCGGCCCCGAGCCGGACGTCGAGTGGGAGCGCTTCGCCGCGGCCGTCGGACAGATCGTCGAGCGGCTCGGAGTGCGGCTCTCGGTCAACTTCCACGGCATCCCGATGGGCGTCCCGCACACCCGCCCCGTCGGCCTCACGCCGCACGGCAACCGCACGGACCTGATGCCGGGCCACCGCAGCCCCTTCGACGAGGCCCAGGTGCCGGGCAGCGCGGAGTCGTTGGTCGAGTACCGCCTGATGGAGTCCGGCCACGACGTCCTCGGTGTAGCGGCCCACGTGCCGCACTATGTCGCCCGCTCCTCCTACCCGGACGCCGCGCTGACCGCCCTGGAGGCGATCACGGCCGCCACGGGCCTCGTCCTGCCGGGCGTCGCGCATTCGCTGCGTACGGAAGCGCACCGCACCCAGACCGAGATCGAGCGCCAGATCGGTGAGGGGGACGAGGAGCTGGTGGCCCTGGTCCAGGGCCTTGAGCACCAGTACGACGCGATGGCGGGCGGGGAGACCAGGGGCAATCTGGTCGCGGAGCCGGTGGACCTGCCGTCCGCCGACGAGATCGGCCGCGAATTCGAACGCTTCCTCGCCGAGCGGGAGGGCGACGCGTAAGCGGCTCGCGTAGGCTGCGGGCCATGCTGAAGGTGGGACTGACCGGCGGAATCGGTGCCGGCAAGAGCGAAGTCTCGCGTCTCCTCGAGTCGTACGGAGCCGTGCTGATCGACGCCGACAAGATCGCTCGCGAGGTGGTGGAGCCAGGGACGCCTGGGCTCGCGGCCGTCGTCGAGGCCTTCGGCCCGGAGATTCTCGACCCCGAAGGCGCGCTGGACCGACCGAAGCTCGGCTCGATCGTCTTCGCCGACGCCGACCGCCTGGCGACCCTCAACGCGATCGTCCACCCGCTGGTCGGCGCCCGCTCGATGGAGCTGGAGGCGGCGGCCGCGCCGGACGCGGTCGTGATCCATGACGTACCGCTGCTCGCCGAGAACAAGCTCTCGCCGCTCTACGACCTGGTGGTCGTGGTCGACGCCGCCCCCGAGACACAGCTGGACCGGCTGGTGCGGCTGCGCGCAATGGCGGAGTCCGAGGCGCGTGCGCGGATGGCCGCGCAGGCCACGCGCGAGCAGCGCCTGGCGATCGCCGATCTGGTCATCGACAACGACGGGCCGCTGGAGCAGTTGGAACCGCAGGTGCGGAAGGTCTGGGCGGAGCTGACGGAGCGGGCTGCCGCCTGCGGGCGCGACTCCCGTTAGGCATCCTCAATCCGGGCGCGGGGAAGGCATGTGATCGGAATACCGCTCCCGGAGGCGGTGTTGGAACCGTGCAGTGAGGGGAAGGATGCGACCGTGCCCAAGAGCAATCCGGAGACGCACGTCATCGACTACCGCGCGGCAGAGCAGTTGCTCGCCGCGAGGGATCCGCGCGGCGCCGTGAAGTTGCTGGACTCGGTGATCGCGGCCCACCCCGAGAACACGGCGGCCCGGCTGCTGCGTGCCCGCGCCTTCTTCGCCGCCGCCCAACTGCGTCCGGCCGAGCTCGAGTTCGAGCTGGTTCTCGAACGCGAGCCGGACAACGCCTTCGCCCACTTCGCCCTGGCCCGTACCTTCGAGCGAGCGGGCCGTCCGGAGCAGGCGACGCGCCACTTCCGGCTGGCGGCCGCGCTCGACCCGAAGCCGGAGTATCTGAAGGCAGCGCGCTTCGACGGCGAGGCGTGACCCGTCCGGGTTCCGAAAGACACTCCCTAATGTCCGTGGCGCGGGCGGCGGGGATTGCCGTGGTCCGGTTCGTAGGGCGGGATGTCGCGGCCCGGCTGCCAGTGCGGGCCCTGGTGGATGTGGTGCAGGACCACGGACAGGTCGACCATGGCGATCAGCAGCAGTACGCCGCAGGCCGCCGCCCAGCCCGGGTGGTCCGCGAGGGTGAAGAGCGCGGTGCCCGCTGCGGCCCAGGTCAGACCCCATACACTCAGCCAGAATCGAAGCCGCAGGGGACTGCGCGCAGTCGTCGGTTCACTCCCAGTGCGCATGGCCATCGCATCTCCTACCTCCCAGGATGCACCCGCCGCGGGTCCCGTCCTGAGCGCATTTTCCGCACAGCCGACCCGGAGGGGAGACGTCGCAGGTGACAACCGGGCAAGTGGAGCTGCCGGAATCGGACGAGCTGGCCGACGTGCTGCTCGATCTGGCGGTGCCGCACGAGGACATCAGCGAACTCCTCGCGCTGCGGGGCCGGATGACGACGGACCCCGGGCTGCGCAGACTCCTTGAGACAGGCGTCCACAAGCTGGTCCAGGACATGGGCAGGCCGGGCGGTGGCGGGGGGTCGCCACGGATGCCCGAGGGCTCGGGCGTGCCGGCCCGTTTCTTCCCGGTGTACGTGCTGGTCGCGGCGCTGCCGTACGTACGGGCGTACCACCGAGGGCGCTGCGTCCCGGACGACATCTCCCGGCGCACCCTCGCCGATCTCGGCCGCCACATGGCCGTCCACCGCAGACGCCACGGGGTGGGCGGGTTGTCGATCCCGGGCTGGCTGGCCCTGCACTTCCGGGGCGAGATCTACCAGTTGGGGCGGCTGCAGTTCCAGCGCTCCCGGCTCGGCAGCCGCACCGGCGAGGCCGTGCGGGCGGCCGGACTGCCGCTCGGGCCCGACGACTTGGCCCTGGATGTGCATGTCCCCGGCTTCCTCGGGCCGATCACCCCCGGGGCCTGCGACCGTTCCCTCGCGATCGCCCGGGAGTTCTTCGCCCGCCACTTCCCCGAGGAGCCGTACCGGATCGCGATGTGCCACTCCTGGCTGCTCGACCCGCAGCTCACCGAGTATCTGCCGAAGGACTCCAACATCATCGCCTTCCAGAACCGCTTCCGGACGGCGTACGAGATCAAGGAGACCGACGACGGCGATCCGGTCGGCTTCGTGTTCGGCGACCCGAAGCTGCCGCTGGACACGCTGCCGCGCCGCACGACGCTGGAGCGGGCGATCGGCGACCATGTGCGGGCGGGCCGTCACTGGTACCAGGGGCACGGCTGGTTCGAGATCTGAGCTGGGACGTGAACCGTCCCAGGGGTCCCAAGGAGGCTGCGGGGAACGGCAGTCCGTCCTGCGTCGAGGCCGCCGCGCCGACTGGCGGGCGGCCTTTTGCGGTGGTCGGTCCATTGGTGGGGCAGTGTCGTCCCGGCCGAAGCAGGTGTCCGACACCGGGAGTTAGAGATCTTCACTTTGGGGCCCGGGGGAGCGATGAGTCCTGGGCCCCTTCGCCGTCTACCTCTCGAAAGCACTACGGAACGCTTACCGGAGGAGACCTTCATGTCCGCCACAGCCGCCGCCACCACCTCGAACGCCGCCGCCGGCACCGCATCAGGACCCACGCTGAGCCGCCGCTCGCACCTCGCGGTGCGCACGCTGCAGATCGTGCTCGCGCTGTTCATGGCCATCCCGAGCGCCGCGCCCAAGCTCATCGGCCACTCCTCCGCGGCGGAGTCCTTCGACAAGATCGGTTTCGGCGACTGGTTCATGTATCTGACGGGCGGTCTGGAGCTGGCGGGCGCGATCGCGCTGGTCATCCCGATCCTCTCCGGTCTTTCCGCGCTCGCGTTCATGGGGCTGATGATCGGCGCCTTCATCACCCAGGTGACCGTCTTCGACGGTCAGTACGCGATCACACCCGTCATCCTCTTCGTCATCTTCGGCGGGATCGCCTGGGTGCGCCGCAACCACACGGCGGAGCTCGTCGCCCTCGTCCGCAAGCGCCTCTGAGCCGGATCAGGATCGGATCCGGCTCAGGAAAGGCCGCCCCCCGCGAGGGTGCGGCCTTCCTCCGTTGCCGCGGTGTCCTGTCTGTCGAGGGCTAGAGGCTCGACCCGGGGGGTATACCAGACATACCGTAGTAATAGAACCCGGCTCGGACGGTAGGGGGTGCCCCGATGGTCGAAGAGCTGGTGGTTGCGGGCGTGGCGGTCGCGTCCGGGGTCGCGGTGTACGCGATGGCGGCCGCCAAGGTGATCAAGCAGTACGAACGGGGAGTGGTCCTCCGCCTCGGCCGGCTGCGAAGCCAGGTGCGCTCCCCGGGGTTCACCATGATCGTTCCGATCGTGGACCGGCTTCACAAGGTCAACATGCAGATCGTGACGATGCCGGTGCCCGCACAGGACGGCATCACCAGGGACAACGTGACGGTGCGCGTCGACGCGGTGATCTACTTCAAGGTCGTGGACGCCGCGGACGCGGTGGTCCAGGTGGAGGACTACCGCTTCGCGGTCTCGCAGATGGCGCAGACCTCGCTGCGGTCGATCATCGGCAAGAGCGATCTGGACGATCTGCTGTCGAACCGCGAAAAGCTCAATCAGGGCCTGGAATTGATGATTGACAGCCCCGCCATGGGGTGGGGCGTGCAGATCGACCGGGTCGAGATCAAGGACGTGTCCCTGCCCGAGGCCATGAAGCGCTCGATGGCGCGGCAGGCGGAGGCGGACCGTGAGCGGCGGGCGAGGGTCATCAACGCCGACGCGGAGCTGCAGGCGTCCAAGAAGCTGGCAGAGGCGGCCGGCGTGATGTCCACGCAGCCCGCAGCGCTCCAACTCCGGCTGCTGCAGACCGTGGTGGCCGTCGCGGCGGAGAAGAACTCCACGCTGGTTCTGCCGTTCCCGGTGGAGCTGCTGCGCTTCCTCGAGCGCGCCCAGCAGCCCGGGCAACAGCAGCCCGCTCAGCAGCCCGCCCAGGTCACCCAGGTCACCCAGGGTGAGCAGGAGGAGCCGCCTGCCGTTGAGGCAGGGTCCGGCGAGCCCTCGTCCGGGGAGATCGAGGCGGGGTCGGCCGAGCCGCCGGCCGTGGAGTCGGGAGCCGAGAGGGTGCCCGAGACGGAGACGGAGACGGAGACGGAGCCCGGAACTGCCACGGATCCGGCGCCCGTCGAGCTGCCACTGCCGCCTGCGGCATGACCGAGGCGGGTTCGGGGCAGGCACGGCATGGGGCAGGACTCGCCGGAGTCCGTTGTCAGACCCCCGCCGTAAGGTCGTAGATCAGTGCTTCGGTACGTCGCTGCCGTCGCTGACGACCTGCGGGAGGGAGGTGACCCATGACGTCCGGCATGCCGAATCCGCTTCCGTATCGCCCGGAGACGCTGCGTACCTGCGCCGCGCTCTTCATCCCCGCGGCCCTGCCGCGCGAGGGCCGGGTCGCCTTCTGGGACCCCGAGGGCGACCGGCTCCAGGACGCGACCGACGAGCTCACCGTCGTACGCCGCGACGGCACGGACATCCGCAGCGGTCCCGTCCCCGTCGTGCTGTTGTCCGTCGCCGAGGCTCTGCCGCTGCTCACCCGCGCCCGCCACGACCCGGCCGCACACCCCGCCGCCGCCTGCTGGGGCGCAGCCGCTCTGCACGCTCTTCATCTGGCGGCCCGCGGCAGGCTGCTGCCCGGGCTGACCGCGACCGATCATGACGCGTGGCGCGCGGGACCCCTGGACGCGGACGACATCGCCCAGCTGCGGGCGATCGCCGCCGCCATGCCGTACGAAGCGCATGCGGCCCCCGTCGCCGGGCCGACTCCGCCGCGGCTGCACGAGCCCGAAGCGCTGGTGCGGTTCTTCTTCGACGCGGTGGCCGACACCCTGCCGCGGACCCCTGCCGCCGCCCACGCCGCGGGGGCGCCGTTCGCGGCCGCGGCTCCGCAGCATCTGCCCCGGGCCCGGGAGTGGGCGGCCGAGGCTGCCGCGGGCATGGACGCGGGCGTGCGGGTCTCGCTCCGCCTCGACCTGTCCGCGTACGACCTCTTCGACACGGCGGATGCGGCGGACGCGCCGGTCGCGACAGACGGGGCGGACGGCGCGGTGGAGGACGGCGCCCGGCGCAACGCCGGTGCGGCCCTTGTCCAGGTGCACAGCCTCGCCGACCCGACGCTTGTCATCGACGCAGCCCGGCTGTGGGCGGGCGACGGCGACGAGAACTTCGGGCCGCGCGCCCGGATCGACGCGGTGCTGGCGCTGCGCCGAGCCGCCCGGGTCTGGCCGCCGCTCGCCCGCCTGCTGGAGCGGGCTGTGCCCGATGTGCTGCCGTTGACCGAGGACGAGCTGTACGAACTGCTCGGACCGGGGGCGGCGCGGCTGGCCGCGGCCGGGGTGGCCGTGCACTGGCCCAAGGAGCTGGCGCGTACGCTCTCGGCCGCCGCGGTGGTGCGCCCGGCGCCAGGCTCGGCGACCGACGGCACACCGTTCTTCGACAGCGAGGAACTCCTCAAGTTCAACTGGCAGCTGGCGCTCGACGGCGATCCGCTGACCGAGCGTGAGATGGACGCACTGGCCGAGTCTCACCGCCCGATCGTGCGGCTGCGGGACCAGTGGGTGGTGGTCGACCCCGATCTCGTACGCAAGGCGCGCAAGCGGGAGCTCGGGCTGCTGCAGCCCGTCGACGCGCTGGCCGTGGCACTGACCGGCACCGCCGAAGTGGACGGCGAAACGGTGGAGGCGGTGCCGACGGGCGCGCTGGCGACCCTGCGCGACCGGCTCGTCGCGGCCTCGACCCCCGTCGCAACCCCCTCCGGCCTCGCCGCCACCCTGCGCGACTACCAGCTGCGCGGTCTGTCCTGGCTGGACCTGATGACCTCGCTCGGGCTCGGCGGCTGTCTCGCGGACGACATGGGGCTCGGCAAGACGGTCACGCTGATCGCCCTCCACCTGCACCGCGACCGCGAGGCCCCCACGCTGGTGGTCTGCCCGGCCTCGCTGCTCGGCAACTGGCAGCGGGAGATCGAGCGCTTCGCCCCCGGCGTGCCCGTGCACCGCTTCCACGGCGCCGACCGCACCCTGCCCGGGCTCGACGGCGGCTTCGTCCTCACCACGTACGGCACGATGCGTACGAGCGCGGAGCAACTGGCCGCGCACACCTGGGGGATGGTCGTCGCCGACGAGGCGCAGCACGTCAAGAACCCGTTCTCCGCGACGGCCAAGGCCCTGCGCACGATCCCGGCCCCCGCCAGGGTCGCCCTCACCGGCACGCCCGTGGAGAACAACCTCTCCGAGCTGTGGGCCCTGCTGGACTGGACGACCCCGGGGCTGCTGGGCCCGCTCAAGGCCTTCCGCTCGCGCCACGCACGCCTGGTGGAGAACGGCGAGGACGAGGACGCGGTCGAGCGGTTGTCCCGGCTGGTCCGCCCCTTCCTCCTGCGCCGCAAGAAATCCGATCCGGGCATCGTGCCGGAACTGCCGCCGAAGACCGAGTCGGATCATCCTGTCGCGCTCACCCGCGAGCAGGCTTCCCTGTACGAGGCGGTCGTACGGGAGGCGATGGCGGCGATCGAGGGCGCGGAGGGGATCGCCCGGCGCGGCCTGGTGATGAAGCTGCTGACCGGGCTCAAGCAGATCTGCAACCATCCGGCGCAGTTCCTGAAGGAGGACACGGCGAGGCTGTCGGGCCGCTCCGGCAAGCTGTCCCTCCTCGACGAACTCGTGGAGACGATCATGTCCGAGGACGGCTCGGTCCTGGTCTTCACCCAGTACGTCTCGATGGCCCGCATCCTGTCGGCGCACCTGACCTCCCGGGCCATCCCGTCCCAACTCCTGCACGGCGGAACGCCGGTGGCCGAGCGCGAGCGCATGGTGGACCGCTTCCAGTCCGGCGAGGTTCCGGTCTTCCTCCTGTCCCTCAAGGCGGCGGGCACCGGACTGAATCTGACCCGGGCCGGCCATGTCATCCACTTCGACCGCTGGTGGAACCCGGCCGTCGAGGAACAGGCGACGGACCGGGCGTACCGCATCGGCCAGACGCAGCCCGTGCAGGTCCACCGGTTGATCGCCGAGGGCACCGTGGAGGACCGCATCGCCGAAATGCTCGCGTCCAAGCGGGCCTTGGCCGACGCGGTCCTGGGCTCCGGGGAGGCTGCGCTGACCGAGCTGACCGACCGTGAGCTGGCCGACCTCGTCTCGCTGCGGAGGCAGTCATGACACCGCGCACCCCGGCCCGGTTCGCCGACTCCCGCCACGAGGACCGCCGGCGGACGTTCCCCGCCCTTCAGCCCCTCGAAGGCGAGGATTTCGCGTCCAGCTGGTGGGGCAACGCCTGGGTGGAGGCGCTGGAAGACACGGCCCTGGACCGCGCCCGCCTCACCCGGGGCCGTGCGTATGCGCGCCGTGGCTATGTCGACGCGATCACGGTCACGCCGGGCCGGGTCATGGCGTACGTCCACGGCACCAGACCGCGCCCGTACCGCACGGAGATCCGCCTGCGCACGCTCACCGACGGGGACTGGGACGACTTCCTGGCGACGGCGGCGGCCCGGCCCGACCACATCGCGGCGCTGCTCGACAAGGATGTGCCGCACGCCCTGGCGAGCGTGGCGGACCTGCTGCCCACGCCCGGCGACCTGATTCCCGACTGCTCCTGCCCGGACGACGGTTACCCCTGCAAGCACGCGGCCGCGCTCTGCTACCAGACGGCGAGGCTGCTCGACGAGGACCCGTTCGTGCTCTTCCTGATGCGAGGCCGTGGCGAACGCGAAATCCTCGCCGACCTCTCCCATCGCAACGCCACCCGGTCCGCGGCCGAACGCACCGGAGCCGCCTCCGGCACCCCCGTGCCGACGGTTCCGGCGAGCGAGGCCCTCGCAGCCCGACCGCTCCGGCCCCTGCCGCCGCCGTTCGCCCCGCCGGCCCACCCGGGGCGCCCCCCGGCCTACCCGCAAACACCGGGCGCGCCCGACCCCCTGGCCCTGGACCTCCTCGCCACCGAGGCGGCCGCCCGCGCCCACACCCTCCTCACCACCGGCACCGACCCCGTCGCCCAGCTCACCCAGTGGCAGGACGCGGTCCGCCTGGCCGCCGCCCACCCCGGCTCCGGCCTGACCGCATCGACCCGCGCCCTCTACCGGGACCTGGCCGCGGCCACGGATCACACCCCCACCGACCTGGCCCGCGCGGTGGCAGCCTGGCGGCAGGGCGGCCTCGCGGCCCTCGTCGTACTCGAAGAGCCCTGGGACCCACCGGCGGGCCCCTTCGACCGCGCCCGCCCCGCCCTGATCGCGGCGGACTTCCCGCACTTCCGCCCCTGGCGCAACCACCTCTCCACCCGGTCACTCCAGCTCCGCTTCGGCCGCGACGGCCTCTGGTACGGCTATGAGTCCGACCCGGACCGCGAGGACTGGTGGCCGCGCGGCACCCCGGACGCCGACCCGGTGGGAGCACTCACCGCCCTGCTCGGCAGGTGAGCGACGAGGCTTCCCGATCGGGACTGCACCGGCCGAACGGGGCCTCGTGGAAGCCGAGTTGCTTGTCACTGCCGGGGCCGCCAGATCCTGTCCCGTCGATCAGGCCGGATCAACGAGCGGCGTCCGACACGGCAACCGGCAAGGCGGCCGGAAGGCCCGGTGTCCGCTCGCCGCCGCCGCTCTCGGGCGTGCCGGAGACGAGCCGCACACTGAGGCGGTCCGCGCCCCCGCGCTGCCGCCTTGGCAGGGCTCCGGGGTTGTGAAACGCTCGTTATATGGCATATCTGTCCCCCCGCGTCTGCACATCGATCTCGAACGGGTGAGCCCGGCTGCTGGTCGGGAGTCCCCTCAGATCCACGCTCCCGTTCGGGAGTAAGGAACAGCCATGAGCACGACTGAGCACGCTCACGACCGCGACGAGCACAGTGACCCCACCCTGTACCGCACTCCGGCGGACGCCGTCGCCGCGCCCCCGGAGAAGCTCGCCTATGTCGTCGGTTTCGACCCGACCGCACAGCGCGCGGACGCGTTGTTCACCGTCGGCACCGACCCCGAATCCCCCATATACGGCCGCGTGACCTCCCACGCCGAGCTGCCCGGCCTGGGCAACGAACTGCACCACTTCGGCTGGAACGCCTGCTCGAGCGCGCTGGCGCACGCCGGTCATCAGCACGCTGCGCGGCGCTACCTCATCATCCCGGGACTGCGCTCCTCCCGGCTGCACGTCTTCGACACCGGCCCCGATCCCGCCCGCCCGCGACTGGTCAAGGTGGTCGAGCCCGAGGAGTTGGCCGCCAAGGCCGGATATTCGCGTCCGCACACACTCCACTGTGGCCCCGACGGAGTGTTCCTGTCCTGCCTGGGCGGCGCGGACGGTGAGGACGGGCCTGGCGGCGTCGCGCTGCTGGACCACGAAAGCTTCGAAGTGCTGCGAGCCTGGGAGAGCGACCGCGGACCGCAGTGGTTCGCCTACGACCTCTGGTGGCATCTGGGCCAGAACATCGCCGTGACCAGCGAGTGGGGGACCCCCTCGATGTTCGAGGACGGCCTTGTCCCCGATCTTCTGCTGGGTCGCCAGTACGGCCACTCGCTGCACTTCTGGGAGCTGGACTCCGGTCGGCACCTGCAGCGGGTCGATCTGGGGGATGAGAACCAGATGGTGCTGGAGCTGCGTCCCGCGCACGACCCCGAGGCAACGTGGGGGTTCGCACACGCCGTGGTCAACGTGGAGGACCTGTCGGCGTCGGTGTGGCTGTGGAACCGGGAGGGCGAGGACTTCGTGGTCCACAAGGTGATCACCATCCCTGCCGAGCCCGCGCAAACGGAGGACCTACCTCCGGCGCTCCAGCCGTTCGGCGCCGTGCCCCCATTGATCACCGACATCGACCTGTCGGTGGACGACCAGTGGCTGTACGTATCCGCATGGGGAACCGGCGATCTGCACCAGTACGACGTGAGCGACCCGTTCCACCCGAGGCAGACCGCGTCCGTGCGTCTTGGCGGCATCGTCAGCCGACAGCCGCATCCCGCCGAGCCGGACATTCCACTGACCGGCGGAGCGCAGATGGTCGAGCTCAGCCGCGACGGGCGGCGCGTGTACCTGACGAACTCCTTGTACGGCACCTGGGACGCGCAGTTCTATCCCGCGGGCATCGACCCGTGGATGGTCAAACTCGACGCCGACACCTCGCACGGCGGGCTCTCCGTCGACAGCGGCTTCTTCCCGCACGGCCCGGACTTCTTGGGCCTGCGCGTGCACCAGACGCGTCTGCAGGGCGGCGACGCCTCCTCGGATTCGTACTGCTACCGCCGCTGACCGCTTGTGCTCCGCGAGCGTCGGCGCCGACGCACATGACAGGCGGTTGCCGCCGCGGTGGCGGGGCCACTGCCTGTCATGTGCGTCCCCTGGATGCCACGCCGGTTTCGACGTCGGCTGGGCAAAGGCCGCGACGGGGCCTCGCCGAAACGGCTCCTCATTCCGTACTGAAAGTACGGAGCCGGTTCGCCCGGGCACAGCGCACGTAAGCCCGCCCCGTCGGAGGGAGGGGACATGCTCTCCGTGCTCTACGCAGCAGGCGCGCACACTGACGACGGGACCGGGTGGGAGCTGCCCTCCACCGAGACGCTGGTGGCCGTCGTCCTGGTGGCTGTGGCCACTGTGGTGGGCGCCTGCCTGGCGCGGCGCGGATCGGGCCGGTCGGCGCTTCTGCTGGCCGCCGCGTCAGGGATTTTGCTGATCATTGCGGTCCTCGATCTTCTGCCCGACGCGTGGGACGAGGCCCATGAGGCCGGCGTGCCGCTGTGGGCGGTGCCGGTCACCGCGCTCGCTTCGTGCGGGGTGATGGGTGCCGTGGTCCGTATTGGCTGCCGGTGCGAGCCGGGTCGTGCGGGCGGCATCGGCACGGCATCAGGGCTCGCTCTGCACCGCTTCCTGGAGGGGGCGACCCTCGCGCTGACCGCCTCGGTCGCCGTGGTGGCGGCGCTCCTCGTGCACGCGGCCGGCGAGGGCCTGGCGCTGGCCGCTCTGCTGGGGGTGCAACCGAGGCGGCGCGTGGCTCCGTGGATCGGGCTGGCCTGCTTGAGCCCGGTCGCGGGAGCCTTCGTGACGAGCGCGTTGCCCATTCCGGACGGCATCATGCCGCTCCTGCTCGCCTTCATTGGCGGCGTACTCGCGCAAGCGGCGTGGGTGGCGCTCAGACTCGCCCATCAGCAGCGGCCTGCGGACCGGCGAGTCCTCGGGGTCCCGGCTGCGATGGCGATGACTCTCGCGGCCGTCCTCACCGCACTCGTCGTCCTTGTCGGGGCCGTCAACCGCTGAACGCGACCGGTCGCACGAGGGCGATGAAGGTCGCGGGAACCGGCGGGAGCGGCCGTACGACCCTCTGCCTTCGGCCCGCGAGGTGCGCGGCCGGGAATGGTCCCGCGTGCGCCGTCCCCGCGGGCAAATATGGAACACGGCAGGTTCGAGGCAAGTAAATGCCCTGGGGGCATAGGGCAGTTGGGCGCTAGCGGGAGGCCGCGAACGGGACGAACGCCGCCCATGAGCCGTCTGTGAAGGCGAGTTGCGCGCGTGCCTTGTCCTTGGAGTCCCGGACGTGGACGGTGCCGGGTGCGGAGGCGACCTCGACGCACTCGGGGCCGTCGCTGGTGCTGTAGCTGCTTTTGAACCACGCCAGCCCGGCGACACTCTCGACAGAGGGCTTGCTGATCATGTCTCTCCCAGCACTTTCTCGATGAATGCCAGTGACTCCCGCGGCGTGAGAGCCTGCGCTCGGATGATCCCATACCGCGCCTCAAGGACACGGACCTCTCTGCGTTCGGCGGTTACGCGGTTGAACAATGCTGCCTCCGAGTGCGCCACTTTGTGGCCGTTCCTGGGGTCCAGCAGGAGGAACGAACCGCCGCCCAGGCCCGCGTGGTCATCTCGGTCCGTCGGCATCACTTGGACTTCGACGTTCCGTAACTGCCCCACATGCAACAGTCGTTCGAGCTGCTCGCGCAACACCATCCTGCCACCGACCGGGCGGCGCAGCGTCACCTCTTCCTGGACAAAACTCAAGAACGGCGCGGGTCGCCGCTCGAAGATCTCTTGCCGGGCCATGCGTGCGGCCACGTTCCGCTCGATGGCGTCCTCGTCCAGCATCGGCCGGTGCATGCGGTACAGCCCCTGGGCGTAGTCCTCGGTTTGCAACAGCCCGTGGATGACGGAACTGGCGTAGGCGCCCAACTCGGCTGTATCCGCTTCCAGGCGCGCGAGATCTCGCACCTTCTTCGGGTACCGGGCCTGGGCCACGTCCTCCTTGAACGCCGCCAGGATCCCGCCCGCCCCCAGCGCCTCGTCCGCCCGGTCCAGAAACTCCGGTTTCGGGATGCGCCGTCCCCGCTCGACCGCCGAGACCTGGTGCTCCGTGTAGCCGATTGCCTTGCCGACATCGGCCTGCGTCAAGTGCGCCCGTTCCCGCCACAGTCTGACCTGTTTGCCGACGGTCTTGAGGAGTTCCGCCGTTCCCTCGTCCCAGTCCGGCTGCTGTTCCGCCTCGTCGTCCATCGGCCCTGCCGTATTCGCCATGCTGTCCCACCTTCGACGCGCCCCTGCCCAACGCCGCCCTGCGCTCCGCGTCACGCCCGACAACCCGGACAGCACGCCTCCGAGCTTGGACAATCACGCTGCGTACCGACAACGTTCCTGTTCAGGTTACGCACGCTCGGCCACGCTGAGTGATGTGAATCACCAAACCGTCAGCACCGAACTCCCCGTCCCCACCCACCGCTTCACGGTCCGGCTGAGCGCGACCCGCCGTGGCGCCCGTCTCGCCCGGCGTCTCGCCACTCAGCAACTCGACGACTGGGGCTGGCCGTACGACTCCGACACCTCCCGGACGGCTGCCCTCCTCGTGGCTGAACTCGCCGCTAATGCCATCACGCACGGTCGTGTCCCCGGCCGGGATTTCCGGCTGGGGCTCGCCGTCACGCCTCCTGGCACGCTCCGTATGGAGGTCAGTGATGCCCGCCGCGACCGCGGGTTGCGCGCCCCAACTGGCCTTGGATCCGGGCCCCTCGACTCCGAGGGCGGTCGCGGCCTGCTTCTTGTCGACGCCCTCGCTGCCGACTGGGGCACTGACCACAGTGATCCCGTCTTGAAGACCGTCTGGTGCTCGCTCGCCCTGGGCCCCAGCGTCGCCGGGGCCCGGCGGGTCACAAGCCCTCCGCCCAGCTGACCAGCGCCGCGAAGTCCGCCTCCCGCAGCCCCCGCCGCGGATGGATCCGCAGGAGCAGCGCGGGTGCGTCGTGGTGGGCCGCGACGTGCGCCGTGTCCAGGTCCGTGATCATGTCGTCGACCCAGGCGAACGGGCGGCCCGCCGCCCAATCCAGCAGCGGCCGGGTCTTCCAGTACAGCCCCTCCGGGTCCTTGGCGAAGAGTTCCGGCCACTCGATCACCGGGAGGTCGGTGGGCAGGCCTATGCCCGGGGCGATCATGGTGTTGGCCTCGTGCATCCAGGTGGTTGCCCAGGCCAGTTCGAAGGGGAGGCCGGTCAATCGTGGGCCGTGGGCCGGGTTGAGATGGATGCGCAGGCCCCGGCGGTGGCGGCGGGAGCCCGGGGGCTGGTGGGACAGCCAGTACGAGGGGTGCAGGCGGTGTGTCGCGTAGCCGCGCAGGCGTGGCAGACGCGCCGCGTACGGGTTGAGGGGGCCGTCTACGTCGAGAAGGAGCAGCGGGCGATCCGTCATGGGGAAGAACTGCCCACTGCGGGGCCGGAATACGGCGGGCGCCGTCGCTTTGCGCCGCCCGCCCGTGAACATGGTGCGCCCGCCGGGCGCGGGCACCGTTCCGAAGCCTGACCGGCGATAGTGCATCGGGGGCCGGGACCTCAAGGGCCCCGGCCCTGAGCACCGCACTCGTGCTACTTGCCTTCCAGCGCCGCCACCAGCTGAGACAGGTTGCCGCCGGCCACGATGAGGGCAAGGTGGTCGTGGTAGTCCCGGCTGCTGACGATCAGGCCGTCGCGGACCCGCAGCACCTGGATGTTGGAGGCCTCGAAGGTCCGTCCGGTCAACCGGTGGTGCACGTGGTAGTCGAACTCGGCGACGACCACCTCCGCGTCGTCGGTTTCCCGGACGACCACATTCGCCGGGGTCAGCTCCACGGGCGAACTTGCGGAGACTTGAGCGAAGCGCTCCTTGAGTGCGGCTCGCCCCTCGATCCGGCGCGGACCGACCGGCTCGAAGACGGTCTCCACTACGGCGTCCTCGGCATAGAGCTCGGCCAGCTCCGTGAACCGCCCCGCGCTGATGCCCTCGATCAGCTTCTGGAAGACCTCGCGCGGTGACAGCGTTTCAGGCATGACAAAACCTCCGGTGGGATCCACGGCTAGAATCGGACTTGCGACTCCGTTTTTACGATACGGACTGGAGACTCCGGTTGTCCAGGGTGGTTCTGCCGTCGACGGCGAAGGGATGGGAGCGGGATGGGTGGCGCTCAGGAGCGCCCGCTGCGGGCGGACGCGGTCCGTAACCGGGCCAGGCTGCTGGATGTCGCCACGGAGGTATTCACCGCCCGCGGCGTCAGCGTGCCGACCGAGGAGATCGCCCGCATCGCCGGGGTCGGAGTCGGCACGCTCTTTAGGCATTTCCCGACCAAGGAGGCACTGCTGGAGGCTGTGATGGTGCGCAGACTGGAGGAAATGGCAGCCCAGACCGCGCAGCTGGCCGCCGAGGCCGGGCCCGCCGAAGCCTTCTTCGCCTGCTTCCGCCTGGTGGTGGATCAGTCCGCGGGCAAGAACGAATTCGCCCAGGCCCTCGCTGCGGCCGGCGTGAACGTACACGCGTCCCTGCAGGAGCCGACCATGGAGATCCAGGCTCGGCTGGCCGATCTGCTGACCGGGGCACAACAGGCGGGGGCGGTCCGCCCGGAGCTGGGCCTGCCGGAGTTCATCGCCCTCCTGGCCGGCGTCGGCAGGGCGATGGAACAGCTCGGAGCGGATCCGGCGCCCCGGGAGCGGATCTTCGAGGTCGTCTTCGACGGGCTGCGGCCACGCTGAATCGAAGGCGTACAGACGGGACTTCGAAAGACACGACTTAGGGTGGTGCCATGGCTTTCCAAGATCCGACGAGCGAGCTGTCGGCCGATCCGTACGCCGCGTACGCGCGGCTCCGTGAGGCGGGCCCTGTCCACCGCATCACCGGGACCGACGGGCTGCCCGCCTGGCTGGTCACCCGCTACGACGACGTACGGCAGGCACTTGCCGATCCCCGGCTCTCCCTGGACAAGCGCAACGCGGCACCTGGCAATTACCGGGGGATGGCGCTGCCTCCGGCGCTGGACGCGAACCTGCTCAACATGGACCCGCCGGACCACACCCGCATCCGGCGTCTGGTGTCCCAGGCGTTCACCCCGCGCCGCATCGCGCAGCTGCGCGAGCCGATCCGGAAAACAGCCGATCAGCTGCTGGATGCCATCGCCCCGCATGGCCGGGCCGATCTGATTGCCTCGTACGCCGCGCCGCTGCCGATCACCGTCATCTGCGACCTGCTCGGCGTGGCCCCGGAAGACCGGCGCGATTTCCGGGCGTGGACCGATGCCTTGGTTGCCCCCGATCCTGCGGAGCCATCACGGGCGAAGGAAGCGGTCGGCGGCCTGCTGCTGTCCTTCACCCAGCTCATCGCCCGCAAGCGCGCCGAGCCGGCCGACGACCTGCTCTCCGCCCTGATCGCGGTACGCGACGACGAAGACCGGCTGAGCGAGGACGAGTTGATGTCCCTGGCCTTCCTCATCCTCTTCGCCGGATACGAGAACACCGTCCACCTCATAGGCAACGCCACCCTGGCCCTGCTCAGCCATCCCGACCAACTGGACGCGCTGCGCGCCGACCCCGCCCGACTGGGCGGCGCCGTCGGGGAGTTGGCCCGATATGACGGCCCCGCACCATTGGCGATCCGCCGCTTCCCCGTCGAGGACATCACCATCGGCGGCGTCACGATCCCATCCGGCGAGACCGTCCTGCTCTCACTCGCGGCCGCCCACCGCGACCCGCACCGCTTCCCCGAGCCGGACCGCCTCGACATCGGCCGCGACGTGACCGGTCACCTCGCCCTCGGCCACGGCATCCACTATTGCCTGGGTGCGCCCCTGGCCCGGATGGAGACGGAGATCGCGCTGGCCGCGCTGCTGGAGCGGTTCCCGCGGCTGGAGCTCGACGTCCCGTACGGCGAACTGCGGTGGCGGCCCTCGATCCGTGCCCGAGGGCTGCTTGCCCTGCCCGTGCGCTACTGATCAGCAGCGACAGGCTCCTCAGCCGGCAGAGTCGGCAGGCTCAGAAGTCGGCAGGCTCAGAAGTCGGCAAGGGGCGGCTCGTCGAGGCGCGCCACGGAGTCCTGTCCGTACGCCTCGATGTAAGCCTCCCTTCGGAGTCCGCACGGCGGGCTGCCAAGTGCGGCTCACTGTGGCAAGCGCCCGCGCGGCTTCCCGCCGCGACGCCAACTTCGGCCGGATACCACCCACATGAGCGGCCGGACGAGGCCCGGCGTCCCGGTGTTGGCCGACACACTGAGAACCCCAGGACGTCAGAGGGAGGACCAGATGGTTGCTGCGGACGCAGTCCGGCCCGCCGATCTTGTCATCGAGGGGTGCATCGTCCTCGTACACGGCGAGCAGGGCGAGATCGACTTCGTCGAGGACGCGGCCGTCGTCGTACGCGGTCCGGTCATCGAAGCCGTCACCTCCGCGCGCGCCGCCGCCGAAGTCCCCGCCGTCGAGCGCATCGACGGCCGGGGACAGCTCGCAATGCCCGGGCTGATCAACTGCCACACCCACTCACCGATGGTGGCGCTGCGCTCAATCGCCGAGGACATGCCGGTGGAGGAGTGGTTCAACGACTGGATCTGGCCCATCGAGTCCAACCTCACCGACCGGGTCGTCGAGCTAGGGGCGCGGCTCGCCTGCGCCGAGATGATCAGGGGCGGGGTGACGGCCTTCGCCGATCACTACTTCTCGATGGACAAGGTCGTCGCCGCGGTGCACGACAGCGGGCTGCGGGCTAATCTTGGCTGGGCGTACTTCTCCAGCCAGGGCGCCGAGGGGCGGGAGCGGTCGCTCGACTTCGCGCTGCGGACGCGGGGTGCGGCCGACGGGCGGATCACCACGTCACTGGCTCCCCATGCGCCGTACACCGTCGACGACGACGATCTCGGGGCCACCGCCGCGCTCGCGGGCGAGCACGGGCTGCTCGTGCACATCCACGCCGCCGAGAACAAGGCGCAGACAAACAACAGCCTTGCGCGGTGCGGGCGTACGCCCGTCGAGGTGCTGGAACGGGCCGGGCTGCTGGACGTGGACGTCCTCATCGCGCACGGAACCGGGATCACCGAGAAGGATCTCGCCGTGCTGAGGCGGGGCGGCGGGCGGATCGCCGTCGCCAGTGCGCCGAAGGGGTACCTCAAGTTCGCCTGGGACACGACGCCGATCAGGGCGCTCGCCTCCGCCGGGATTCCCGTCGGGCTCGCCACGGACGGGGCCGCGTCGAACAACACCCTCGATGTGTGGGAGAGCATGGCGCTCACGGCGCTGGTGCAGAAATCCGTCGAGGGTGATCCGGCCTGGCTGACCGCCCGGCAGGCGCTCGATCACGCCACCACGCAGAGCGCGCGGGCCATCGGGCTCGGCGAGCAGATCGGCGCGCTTGCGCCCGGTCGGCGGGCGGATCTGATCCTGGTGGATCTCAGCGGGCCGCACACGCAGCCGCTGCACGACATCGCGGCGACCCTGGTACATAGCGCGCGCTCCGGGGATGTACGCGCCACGGTCGTCGACGGGCGGGTGCTGATGCGGGACCGGCGGCTGCTGACGGTCGACGTGCCCGCCATCGTGGCCGAACTCTCCGAACGGCTCCCTGCGTTGACCGAACGCCGCAAGGGCCGGCGTGTCCAGGACTACAAGGGGTAGTCCGCGCCACGCGGGATAGTTCGATAAGCCGCCCACTCGATTGAGTGAAAGAACGATTTGCCATAACCCGAAGGGCCTCATGGACGTTGGTTCGGGTGCGGGCGCGTGCCCGCGAACTTCTCCTGAAGGCAGGACCCATGAGGCAGGTTCACCGAAAGGCTCTGGCCACCGTGATGCTCACGGGTGGCGCGCTCGCCATGGCCGGGTACGCGCACGCCGACTCCAACGGGGACGGCGGTGCGGCTCGTTCGCCCGGGCTGCTGACCGGCAATACGGTGCAGCTTCCGGTGAATGTCCCGGTCAACGTCTGCGGGAACACCGTCAATGCCGTCGGAGCGCTCAACCCGGCCGCCGGGAACTCCTGCGCCAACGCCCCCGGCAAGCCGCCCGTCCGACCGCGGCCCGCCACTCCGCCGAAGCCCGCCGCGCCCCACACCTCCACACCTGCTCCCGAGACCCCTGGCACCCCGGTGGGCCTCGCAGCCACCGGCGCCGGACCGGGGATCGCCCTCGCCGCGCCCGCGGGGGCCGCCCTGCTGCTCGGCGGAATCGTCCTCTACCGCCGTGCCCGGTCCGCCAACACCCCCTAGGGCCGGGACCAGGACGCCAGTACCCCCTCGATCACCGCCGCCACCCGGGCCCGCGCCTCGTGGCGGGCGACCCCGGACATCAGCAGGGCGTCGTACTCCGTGTCGAGATGCCGTACGGAAGCCCGCACCGCCGCCGTGAGGGCCCCCTCCTCCAGGGAACGGCCCGCCGCGGTGCGGCCCACCCGCCCGCTGCCGCGCGCCGAAGCGTGCGCCGCGACATCCTGAGCCCGGGCGGGCGGACAGCCCGGGAACAGCCGCAGGATCTCGGCCGCGAACGAGGCCGTGAACCGCACATCCTCGGCAGCCCGGCGCACCGCGTCCCGCTCCCGGCGCCGCGCCCGGGCATCCGCGTCGGCCAGGCACGCCGACTCGGCGCTGGCCAGCGCTGCCTCTTCGACGAGCAGCCCCTGTCGTTCGTACCGCTTGCGGCGGCGGCTGAAGCGGACCACGACCGCGCACAGCGAACTCGCCTCGCGGGCACGCCGGGTGAGTGCCGCGCTGCCCCGCGGCAGGAACACGAGATGAGCAAGGTCGGCGCAGTCCAGGCAGATGGGCGCGTTGAACTCCAGCAGATGCATGGGCAGCGGCCCCTGGCGGCACTCCGCGCAGTGCCGCCCTTTCAGCGGCTGGATCACCACCAGGTCCACGTATGCTCCGTTCCCATGACGCTGCGCTGTGCCGTACTCGACGACTACCAGGATGTCGCGCTCTCCATGGCCGACTGGGCCGCCCTCGCTCCCGACGTCGAAGTCCGGTCACTGCAAAGCCACTTCACCTCCGAGGACGAGCTGGCCGAAGCCGTCGGCGACTGCGAGATCCTGGTCGCGATGCGTGAGCGGACCCCCTTCCCCGAGTCGCTGTTCGCCCGCCTGCCGCGCCTTGAGCTGCTGATCACCTCCGGCATGCGCAATGCGTCGATCGACCTCGACGCCGCCGCCCGGCACGGTGTCACCGTGTGCGGGACCGCCAGCAGCTCCGAACCGCCCGCCGAGCTGACCTGGGCGCTGATTCTCGGTCTGGCGCGCCATGTGGTGGAAGAGGGCTCGGCCCTTCGGGAGGGCGGCCCCTGGCAGTCCACGATCGGCACCGATCTGCACGGCCGCCGCCTCGCCCTCCTCGGCCTCGGAAAGATCGGCGCGAAAGTCGCCCGCGTCGGACAGGCCTTCGGCATGGACGTCATGGCCTGGAGCCAGAACCTCAACCAGGAGCGGGCCGCCGAGACCGGAGTCGTACGCGCCCGTTCCCTGGACGAGTTGCTCGAAGCCGGTGACGTCGTCTCCGTACATCTGCAGCTCAGCGACCGCACCCGCGGGCTGATCGGCGCGAGCGAGCTCAAGCGGATGCGGCGTACGGCCCTTCTCGTCAACACCTCGCGGGCCGCGATCGTCGACCAGGCGGCGCTCGTCCGGGCGCTGCACGACGGCTGGATCGCCGGAGCGGGCTCGGACGTCTTCGAGCACGAGCCGCTGCCCGCCGACGACCCGCTGCGCACCGCGCCGAACTTCCTCGGCCTGCCGCACCTCGGCTATGTCACCCGGCGCAACTACGAGGGGTACTTCCAGGGGGCCGTCGAGGACATCGAGGCCCATCTCGCAGGCCGGCCCGTCCGGATGCTCAGCGCACGCCCGGCGCCGCAGCCCCGATGAACTCGGACAGCGTCTCGCGGGCCTGCTCCGAACGCTGCGAGCGGTCCGCCTCGTCCGGTGCCTCGTGCATGCAGTTCGTCACCTCGAAGGCGGAGGCGGCCAGTTCGAGCGTCTGGGCGTCGTCGCAGACCAACTGGACGCGGATCAGCGCCTGATGGGCGGTGGAGCGCAGCCGGTAGGAGTCGATGCGCGCCCCCTCGGCCACCGCGCTGCCCGGTGACTCATGTGCCCGGTGCCAGCGGTCGTTCTGGCCGCGCCGATAGTCGACGAGCGCGCCGGCGAAGGCGCTGTAGGCGGAGATCCGCTCCTGGCGCAGCTGTTCGGCGCGGCTGAGGGCGGCGGTGCGCTCGGCCGTATGGCGCTGGAAGAAATGGGTGGCCACCGAGCCGAGCAGCGTGCCGATGACCGCGATGACGGCTGTCTCCATGGTGCGTACTCCCCGAGGGATCTGAGCCGGTGACGGAGGTGAGGGATGAATAATCGTTCGAGTGTGCGTGAGCCGTCTTGATACCTTGATCGACGTGGCGAAACTCAATCAGATCATCGCAGTCGAGAAAGGCGTCAAGTCCAAGGCGCATCAGGACCTGACGGCCGCCCATCACGGGCTCCAGAAGCCCGCGCTGCTGGCCGGAATCTCGCGTACGTACCAGGCCAAGGACGAGGAGGGCGAGCAGCTGCCGCCCGAGTCCACGCGAGTCCAGGTCAAGGCCGAGGACGTGCTGCGCGAGACCGCGAAGACGCTGACCCGGCTGTTCGACGTGACCGCCACGAAGGACTGGGCCAACTGCGCGGCGCGTGCCGATGTGACCGTGGACGGGCGCGTTCTGGTGAGCGATGTGCCGGTCGCCTATCTCCTCTTCCTGGAGAAGCAGCTCACCGACATCAACACCTTTGTGCGCAAGCTCCCGGTGCTCGACGCCTCGGAGTCCTGGACGCAGGACCCGTCGACGGACGCCTGGAAGACGGAGGCGGTGCGCACGCTCCGTACGAAGAAGGTGCCGCGCAACCATGTGAAGGCCGAGGCGACGGAGAAGCACCCGGCGCAGGTCGAGGTGTACTACGAGGACATACCGGTCGGTTACTGGACGACGGTGAAGTTCTCCGGAGCGCTGCCGGCCCGGCGGGTGAACGAGTTGCTGGAGCGGGTGGAGAAGCTCCAGCAGGCCGTGAAGTTCGCCCGCGAGGAGGCCAACGGCGCGGAGGTCACCGACCAGCGGGTGGGTGACGCGGTGTTCGGCTACCTGTTCGGGTAGCCTCAATGACTCCCCGTCCGCCTGTGTGCGGGCGGGGTGCGCGAGGAGCGCAAGCTGAAACTGAAGCTTGTCGTGACTGCGCGGTTCCAGTGGAGGTTCGAGTCCTCCCCGCGGCATTTTCCGTAACGACGGGCCGCGGTAGCCCAACTCGGCAGAGGCAGACCGCGATCAATCTCAGACTATTGCTCCAGACTCAGCATTCGCCGCCGATCGCCGGATCGACCGGGCCCAGGCCCCGGTGCGTCGAAATGCCGGTTCAAGTCCGGCCCGCGCAGCTCGATGTGCGGTGGTCCAAAGGCAGGACGCGGCGACATGATGACTGACCTGGGTTCTCAAGCGTGCCGGCGTGCGACATGGGCGGCATCACAGGGCTCGGGGGCCGGCTACGCCCCCGGGCCCGCTCCCGTTTCCGGTACGTTGGGGCCGTTTTGGCGACCTGGCTGACTGGAGGATTCCATGGGCTTCAAGGACAGAACGCGCACCGCGATGGTCCTGGTCGGGTGCCTCGCGGCGCTCGCGACGGTGCCGTCCGCGGCGAACGCCACGCCCGGCAGCGGCGTTTCGGGCACGATCCTCGCGCAGGGCGTCTCGGAGGGGACCCTCAAGCTGAAGGCCAAGGGGAAGACGGACGTGGTCGTACGGACGATCACGATCGCCCCGGGCGGCTCCACCGGCTGGCACTCGCACGCCGGGCAGGTTCTCGCCGTCGTCAAGTCCGGGACGCTGACCCGGACTCTGGACGACTGCTCCGTGGAGGTCACCACCGCCGGCAAGGCCTTCGTCGAGCCGTCCGGGCCGCGGCACCGGCACATCGGGCGCAACCTGGGCAGCGAGCCGCTGGTGCTGTATGCGACCTATCTGCTGCCCAAGGGCAGCCCGTTGTCGAACGACGCGGACGCGCCGCCGTGCGCCGGTAAGTAGGCCATGAGATTCGAGGCGATCACCTGGGAACGGCTGGCCGGGGCCATCGCCGACAAGGCCGTGGAGGTCAAGGCCGAGGACGGCATCTCCCGGCTGCGGATCGGCATCGACGGGGCGCCCGCCGCGCAGACCGGGGAGCTTGCCGGACAGATCGGGGAGGCGCTGCGCGTGCGCGGGCGCAGCGTCCTCGTCGTCGGGACCGAAGGGTTTCTGCGGCCCGCCTCGCTGCGGTTCGAGTACGGGCGCGAGGACCCCGAGACGTACTACAGCGGCTGGTACGACACCGGGGCGCTGTGGCGGGAGGTCTTCGGGTCGCTGGAGGCTGGCGGCAGCGGGCGGGTGCTGCCCGATCTGTGGGACCCCGTGAGCGACCGGGCCACCCGCAGCGCGCACGTCGAACTCCCGCCCGGCGGGGTGCTGTTGCTGCACGGTCCTTTCCTGCTCGGGCACTGGTTCCCGTTCGATCTGAGCGTGCATCTGCGGCTGTCGACCGCGGCCCTTCGGCGACGTACGCAGGAGAGCGAGCGCTGGACTCTGCCCGCCTTCGAGCGGTACGAGGACGAGGTGGGACCCGGGGACGTGGCCGATGTGCTCGTACGGGCCGATGATCCGCGTCACCCCGCATGGGGCGGCCTGCGCTGACCCGGCCGGCCGCCGGTCAGCGTCACCGCATCCGCGCCTGCCCGGCAGCCTTCGGCCGCGGCCGTCGCCGCGTCCGCGCCCGCGAGCCGGGCGGCGAGGAACGCGCCCGTGAAGGCGTCGCCCGCGCCCGTCGAGTCCACCGCTTCGGCAGGGACGGACGGGACATGGGCCGTGACGGTGCCCGACTCCGCGATCAGGGCACCTCCGGCACCCAGTGTCACGACCGTGAGCGGGACATGGCGGCTCAGCTTCGCGGCGGCGTCTGCCGGGTCCGGCAGGCCGGTCAGCAGGCGCGCCTCGTCGGCGTTGGGAACGAGGATGTCCGCGCCGGAGAGAGCCGCCAGCATCCGGTCCACGCCCAGCACGGAGATGAAGCCCGCCGATGCCGGGTCCACGCTCACCGGAATGCCGAGCGCCCGTGCCGACTCCAGGGCGAGTAGGGCCAGTTGGCGGCTGGTGTCGGCGAAGAGGAGATAGCCGGACAGATGCAGATGACCGACCTCGCCGAGCAGCGACGGAGACCAGTCGGCGGGGGACAGGCGCAGCACCGCGCCGCTGTCGGTGAGGAAGGTCCGCTCGGCGCTCTCGTCGACGAGGGCGATGACCGTGGCCGTCGGGGCCTCGGCGTCCGGGACGAGGAGCGGCCCTACGCCGGCGGCCCGCAGCCGCGCGTCGTGCCAGCCCGCCTCCTCCTGGCCGACCCGCGCCAGCAGCCGTACGTCCCGGCAGCCCCAACGCGCCGCCCAGCAGGCCACGTTGGCCCCCGCACCGCCCGGCAGGATACGGATCGCGGCCGCCGTGTCCGTCCCCTTGGCGAGCGGCTCCCGATGCCGTGCCACCACGTCGGTGACCACATCGCCGATGACGAGCAGGGCATCCGCGCCCGCCGCCCCTGGGACCGTCACAGCGCCGCCGCGATTCGCGCCGCCAGCCGCACATTCCCGCGTACTGCCGCCACATTCGCCTCCAGCGAGGCCCCCTCCGTGCGCCGCATCAGATAGTCGAGCAGGAAGGGCGTCACGGCCTGGCCCTCGATGCCGCGCTCCCGGCACTCGTCGAGCGCCTCGGCCAGCACCCGGTCGTGCAGCGCCGGATCCAGCTGCTCCGTCTCCGGGACCGGATTCGCGACGATCAGCGCGGTGTCCGGCCCGCCGAGCGCGTCCCCGGCCCGGATCACCTCGGCCACCTCCTGCGGTGTGCCGACGGTCCATTCGACCTGCTGGCCGGAGGAGGTCAGATAGAAGCCGGGGAACTCCCGCGTGCCATATCCGAGAATCCCGACTCCCAGCGTCTCCAGCCGCTGCAGCGTCGCAGGAACGTCAAGCACCGACTTCACGCCCGCGCACACCACCGCGATCCGGGTCTGTGCGAGCAGCCGCAGATCCGCCGACTCGTCCTGCGTCTCGGTCCACTCGCGGTGCACGCCACCCAGGCCGCCGGTCGCGAAGACCCGGATCCCGGCCCGCGCCGCGAGGAACGCCGTCGCCGAGACGGTCGTCGCCCCGCTCACTCCCGCAGCCAACGCCGGCGCAAGATCCCGGTGCCCCAGCTTGCGCACGTCCTCGTCTCCCGCGACCCGCTCCAACTGTCTTTTGTCCAGGCCGATATGGACTGTGCCGTCGAGCACGGCGACCGTCGCGGGGACGGCGCCCTCGGAGCGTAGGAGCCCCTCAAGCTCCTCGGCGACGGCCAGATTGCGCGGACGCGGCAGCCCGTGCGCGATGATCGTCGACTCCAGGGCCACGACGGGCCGGTGCGCGGCGAGCGCTTCCTGTACTTCCTCGGTCACTTCGGTCAGCAGCATGTCCCAATCCCTGGCACAGGAGTGCGGCGTCCAAACCCGCGGCCGGGAGGCTCGCTATGGGAAGGTTCCCTGTCAGCTGCTGAGCCCCGGCTGCCGGAGCCCGGCGCCTCGTTTCCCGGCTCGGTCAGCTGAGCGCCCTGCGTACGGCCAGGGCCGCCATCGGCAGCAGCAGGCAGGCGCCGACCACGTTCAGCCAGCCGTAGCTCGCCTGCGCGACGATCAGCCCGGCCGCCGCGCCGCCGATGCCCGCCGAGGTGTTCATGGTCAGGTCGGACAGGCCCTGCACGGCGGCACGGGCGGGCTGCGGCACCGAATCGGTGAGCAGCGTGGAGCCGGAGACCAGGCCCGCGGACCAGCCGAGGCCGAGGACGAAGAGCCCGGCGGCGGTCTGGCCATGGCTCGCCCCCGCCGTGCCGGCGAGCAGTGCGGCCAAGGAGAGCAGCCCGGCCGCCAGACCGATCACGGCGAGCCTGCCGATACGGTCCGCCAGCCAGCCCATGACCGGTGAGAACGCGTACATGCCCGCGATATGGCCGCTGATCACCAGGCCGATCAGCTCGATGCCCGCGCCGTGGTGGCTGAGCGCCACCGGAGTCATCGACATGATCGACACCATCGCGGTGTGCGAGGCGGCGACGGTGACCAGCGCGAGCCGTGCCATCGGCGACTCACGGACCGCCCTCATCCCCGCCCGCAGTGAACGCCCCTCGGGGGAGCGGTCGGCCGGGGACAGCGCCCGCGCCGTCAGCAGCGGATCGGGGCGCAGCAGGACGAGCACCACAACCGCGGAGACGAGGAACACCCCCGCCGCCCAGACGAAGGGTCCCGCGGCCGCCGGTATGCCGAGCCCCGAGACGCTGCGGCCCGCGGGCGCGGCGATATTGGGGCCGAGCACCGCGCCGATCGTGGTCGCCCAGACGACATTGGAGATGGCCCGGGCCCGCCGCTCGGGCTCGGCCAGGTCGGCGGCGGCGAAGCGCGCCTGAAGATTCGCCGACGAACCTGCGCCGAAGGCGGCCATGCCGAGCAGCAGCAGCGGAAAGTTGTCGACGACCGCGCCCAGCACGACCACGCCCGCGCCCAACGCGCCCAGCAGATACGCCAGTACGAGCCCTGGCCGTCGCCCGCGGGCCGTCATCAGCGCGGCCAGCGGCATGGACAGCACCGCGGTCCCGGCCACGGTCGCGGTCGGCGCGAGACCGGACAGCGTCTCGGTGCCGCTCACCTGCTGCGCCAGCACGGTGGCCAGCGCTATGCCGGTCGCGACGCCGAGCCCGCCCAGTATCTGGCTGGTTATGAGCACGGCGGTGATACGCCGCCGCAGCGCGGGCAGCTCGTCCGCCGTCACCGGTGCGGGCGCGGCGGCCTTGTCGAGCGCCGTCACCGCACACGTCCGGGTTGGGAAGCGTGAGCGAAAACGTCCGGTGCTTCGGATATGACGGGTGCGTCAGGGCTGGTGGTCACTGGCGCAGTGTGCCAGCCCGTACGCACGTGCGAAACCGCGTTTCCCCCGGCCCGCCTCGGCCGCCGACGGCAGGGCGCGCGCTGCCCGCCGGCTCAGAACAGCGGCTCGGGCAGTACGCCCTCCAGTGCCAGCAGCCTCCGCTTGGTCTCCAGGCCGCCCCCGAAGCCGCCGAGCCCCCCGCCCGTCTCCACCACCCGGTGGCACGGCACCACGACCGGCAGCGGATTGGACCCCATCGCCGCGCCCACCGCCTGCGCCGCGCCCGGCTCGCCCACCCGGGCCGCCAGGTCGCCGTACCCGACGACCGCGCCGCACGGCACGCTCTTGGCCAGCTCCCGCAGCACCTTCCGGTTGAAGCCGCCGGACAGCGACCAGTCCAGCGGCAGATCGAACTCCCGCAGCCCGCCCGCGAAATATGCCTCGAGCTGACGTATCGGCTCGGCCAGCAGGCCCGTCGCGTCCTCGGCCGGCTCGGCGGCCAGCCGCCCCGCCAGCCGCGCGAGCGCTCTGTCCCGTACCGCCGGGTCCGCATGGAAGACCACGCTCACCAGGCCCTCGTCGGTCGCGGCGAGCAGCAGCGGTCCGATGTCCGTGTCCACGACGGTCCACTCGAAGCTCTTCATGCCGACCACCGTACGACCGGCCACTGACAACGCCGGTTCGGTCCTGCGCGTCCGCACCCACCGTCAGAACCTGAACGGATCCACCCAGAACGCATCAGGTGACAGTTTCCGTGTCGACAAATCTCTGTTCAAATGTTTGCTAACCATCGCGGGAGCCCTACTCTCGCCCCCGGACCGGACGTTCCGTCAGGGATCGCGGGGATCACAAGGAGCGAAGGGCGTAACCGGATGCAGGGGACTGTCGACGGATTCAGCTATGGCCTCGTCACACCCGTGGCGGCCTACCTCATGGCGTGCCTCGGCGGGGCCCTCGGCCTGCGCTGCACCACCAGATCCGTCCGCAACCGGCGCTCCTTCAAACCGGGCTGGCTCGCGCTGGGCGCCACCGCGATCGGCTCGGGCATCTGGACCATGCACTTCGTCGCGATGATGGGCTTCACCGTCGCCGAGGCCCCCATCAGCTACGACAGAACGACGACATTCGCCAGCCTCGCCGTCGCGATCGTCATGGTGGGCATCGGGATCTTCATCGTGGGATACCGCGGCGCGACCCCGATGGCGCTGGTCACCGGGGGCACGATAACCGGCCTCGGGGTGGCCACCATGCACTACCTCGGCATGGCGGGTATGCGCCTGGACGGGCAGCTTGAGTACGACACCGTGACCGTCGCCCTCTCCGTGGTGATCGCCGTCGTCGCCGCCACCTCCGCCCTCTGGGCGGCCGTGTCGGTCCATGGCTTCCCGGCGAGCCTCGGCGCCAGCCTCGTGATGGGCATCGCCGTGAGCGGCATGCACTACACGGGGATGGCGGCGGTCAGTGTCCACCTGCACACGGCGGCCGGCTCCGCGGGCGGCGGCGACGAGCATGCCACGCTGCTCGCGCCCATGCTCGTCGGCCCGGTCGTCTTCCTGCTCCTCGCCGGAGTGGTGGTGATGTTCGACCCGCTGCTGGTGATGGGCGAGCCGGACTGGCGGCCTGTCGACGCGGCCGCCATGCGCCCGGGAGTCCCCGCCCAGCGCACCAGGACGGCGAACGGGCAGCCCACCGGCTGGGCCGCCGACCGTTCCCCGCGCCGGGAGCCCTCGCGCTCCCGCCAGGGCTCCCGCGACCGATGGTCCCGGTGACCCGCTGAGCGCCTGATCCGCTCCCGGCTGTCAGTGGTGGGTCGTACGGTGGTTCCATGCGGCCCGTTTCCCAGATCGAACGCACGGTGGCGCCCTTCGAGGTCGTCAGTTCCTACCAGCCCAGCGGTGACCAGCCGACGGCCATCGACGACCTGGAGCGGCGTATCCGCGCAGGTGAGAAGGATGTCGTCCTGCTCGGCGCGACCGGCACCGGAAAGTCGGCGACCACCGCCTGGATGATCGAGAGGCTTCAGCGCCCCACGCTGGTGATGGCGCCGAACAAGACGCTGGCCGCCCAGTTGGCGAACGAGTTTCGCGAGCTCCTTCCGAACAACGCGGTGGAGTACTTCGTCTCGTACTACGACTACTACCAGCCCGAGGCGTACGTCCCGCAGTCGGACACCTACATCGAGAAGGACTCCTCGATCAACGAGGAGGTCGAGCGGCTGCGCCACTCCGCGACGAACTCCCTGCTCACCCGGCGCGACGTGATCGTGGTCGCCTCCGTCTCCTGCATCTACGGCCTCGGCACCCCGCAGGAGTACGTCGACCGGATGGTGCCCCTCAAGGTCGGCGACGAGATCGACCGCGACCAGCTGCTGCGCCGCTTCGTCGACATCCAGTACACGCGCAACGACGTGGCGTTCGCGCGCGGCACCTTCCGGGTCCGCGGCGACACCATCGAGATCTTCCCGGTCTACGAGGAGCTCGCCGTCCGCATCGAGATGTTCGGCGACGAGATCGAAGCGCTGTCCACCCTCCATCCGCTCACCGGCGAGATCATCAGCGAGGACCAGTCGCTGTACGTCTTCCCGGCCAGCCACTACGTGGCGGGCCCGGAGCGCATGGAGAAGGCCGTCAACGGCATCGAGAAGGAGCTCGAGGAGCGCCTCGCCGAGCTGGACAAGCAGGGCAAGCTGCTGGAGTCCCAGCGGCTGCGGATGCGCACCACGTACGACATCGAGATGCTGCGCCAGATCGGCTCCTGCTCCGGAGTCGAGAACTACTCGATGCACTTCGACGACCGCGAGCCCGGCACCGCGCCCAACACCCTCCTCGACTACTTCCCCGAGGACTTCCTGCTGGTCATCGACGAGTCGCATGTGACCGTCCCCCAGATCGGCGCGATGTACGAGGGCGACGCCTCCCGCAAGCGCACCCTCGTCGACCACGGCTTCCGGCTGCCCTCCGCGCTCGACAACCGCCCGCTGAAGTGGGAGGAGTTCCAGCAGCGGATCGGCCAGAGCGTCTATCTCTCGGCGACCCCCGGCAAGTACGAACTCTCGCGCGGCGACGGCTTTGTGGAGCAGATCATCCGCCCCACGGGCCTGATCGACCCGGAGGTGGTCGTCAAGCCCACCGAGGGTCAGATCGACGACCTTGTGCACGAGATCCGCGAGCGCACCGAGAAGGACGAGCGCGTCCTGGTGACCACCCTCACCAAGAAGATGGCCGAGGACCTCACCGACTACTTCCTCGAACTGGGCATCCAGGTCAGGTATCTGCACAGCGACGTCGACACCCTGCGCCGCGTCGAGCTGCTGCGTGAACTGCGCTCCGGTGAGTACGACGTCCTGGTCGGCATCAACCTGCTGCGTGAGGGCCTCGACCTTCCCGAGGTCTCCCTGGTGGCCATTCTCGACGCCGACAAGCAGGGTTTCCTGCGCTCCGGCACCTCGCTGATCCAGACCATCGGCCGCGCGGCGCGCAATGTTTCCGGCCAGGTCCATATGTACGCGGACACCATCACCCCGGCGATGGCGCAGGCGATCGACGAGACCAACCGCCGCCGGGAGAAGCAGGTCGCGTACAACACCGAGCGCGGCATCGACCCGCAGCCGCTCCGTAAGAAGATCAACGACATCGTCGCGACCATCGCGCGCGAGGAGATCGACACCGAGGAGCTGCTCGGCACCGGCTACCGGCAGGCGAAGGCCGAGAAGCCCGGCAAGGGCGCCAAGGCCCCCGTCCCGGCACTCGGCAAGAGCGCGGGCAGGAAGGGCGAGGTCCTCACCGACCGCCCCGCTGCCGAACTGGCCGGAATCATCGAGGAGATGACCGACCGGATGCGGGCGGCGGCCGCCGACCTGCAGTTCGAGATCGCCGCCCGGCTGCGCGACGAGGTGGGCGAGCTGAAGAAGGAGCTGCGCCAGATGAAGGAGGCGGGCCTTGTCTGACCTCCGCACCCGGTGTGTGTTTCAAGAGCGACACAAAAACGAGCCAATTGTGATGCGCCCATCGCGCCCTTGCGTAGGGTGCTCAACAACCGCACATATGGGCGGCAGCTATTCGGGAGAAGGGGACAGCGCGTGACGGTCAACATGACCAAGGGTCAGGCCATCAGCCTGCAGAAGAGCGACGGGGGCACCCTCACCGCGGTGCGGATGGGGCTCGGCTGGCAGGCGGCGCCGCGCCGCGGTCTGTTCGGCTCGCGCACGCGCGAGATCGACCTGGACGCGTCGGCGGTGCTGTTCGCCGACAAGCAGCCGGTGGACGTGGTCTTCTTCCGCCACCTCGTCAGCGACGACGGTTCGGTCAAGCACACCGGCGACAACCTGGTCGGCGGCGCGGGCTCGGGCGGCGACGACGAGGCGATCCTCGTCGACCTGCAGCGGGTGCCGGTCCACATCGACCAGATCGTCTTCACGGTGAACTCCTTCACCGGCCAGACGTTCCAGGAGGTGCAGAACGCCTTCTGCCGCATCGTCGACGAGACCAACGGCCAGGAGCTCGCCCGCTACACGCTCGACGGCGGCGGCCAGTACACCGCGCAGATCATGGCGAAGGTGCACCGGGCCGGCGGCGGCTGGCAGATGACGGCTCTCGGCAACCCGGCCAACGGCCGTACCTTCCAGGACCTGATGCCGTCGATCCTGCCGCACCTGTAGGCACGGCTCGTACGCAAGACGTACGGAAGTCGCGTACGCAAGACTCGCAGCTCCCGGAGGCAACAGGCCGCCGGGAGCTGCACACTTACCACCACCACCGCACAGCACTGAGGGGACAGAGCGATGACGGCCGAGCTGGTCCGGGGGCAGAACCACCCCTTGCCCGACACCCGCCTGGAGATCCGGGTGTCGGCCGGCCACCCGGTCGTCGCCTGCGCCACCTGCTCGGACGCGCAGGGGACCGTACGCGACGAATGGATAGCGCACCCCGGCGTACCCACCGTGCCCGGGGTCGAGGTGCCCCGAAGTGCCACCGAGGCACCGCGGTTCACGGTCGACCTGGACGCGGTGCCAGAAGCGGTGCACCAGGTCAACGTGCTGCTCGCGCTTCCCGAAGGGGCAGGCGGCCCGGCCCATTTCGGCGCCACCGCGGCCCCCTTCCTTGCCGTCACCGGCCGGGGCGACGCCGAGCTGGCCAGCTTCACCATCACCGGTCTGGACATCGAGACCGCGCTCGTCGCCGTCGAGTTGTACCGGCGCCAGGGCGCCTGGAAGGTCCGCGCGGTGGGCCAGGGATACGCCGGCGGGCTCGCGCAGCTGCTGGCCGACCAGGGGCTGGCCAAGGCTCTTGAGACGGCCGCGGACATCCAGGGGTCGGCGGGCGCACAACGCGCGCCCCTGGCCGAACCGGCGCAGTTGCGGACGAGCGCCGCCGACGGCGCGTATTTCAGGCCCGACCTGCCGCGGCCCGACCAGGCGCCCGCGCCGGGCCCCGACGCCACGCTCCCCGACGGCCTCACGGCCCCCGGCCGGCAGCCGGCATCCACGGGCCCCCAGCAGACGCCCACACCCGACGCCCCGCAGACACCGGGCGGGCCCATCAACTACGCGCACCCGCGCCGCCAGTCGGTCGCGCCCCCGCCGCCGCCCCCGGCCGCCCCGCCCGCCCGGCCCGGGCAGCCCGCCGCGCCCGTCGCGGGCGATGCCACCGGCTGGTCCATGGAGGAGCGGCTCTACAACCAGATCTGGGGCATGTTCGAGGACATGGCCCGCAGCGTGGCCGCGTATCGCAGCGCCGTCGACTTCGCCGAGTCCCGGATGGACCAGGAGCTCGACCAGGTGCTGTCCGACCCGCGCAGCCGTATCGGCGGCGCCGGGGACGCGGCCCGTGAGGCGGCCCGCGCCAAGTGCGAGCAGCTGACCGATCAGGCCCGCCAGGCCCTCGACCGCGACCTGGCCCAGCTCAGCGCCGAGTCCGATGTCGTCGAGCCGGCGCTGCCGCCCGCCTTCGCCCGCTGGGACAACCCCGCCTGGCACGCGTACCGCGTCCCGATGGAGGTTCCGATGGCGCTGCGCCTCGGCGATCTCCGGCTGCCCGAGAGCCCGGAGTTGCGTATTCCGCTCCTGGTGCGGCTGCCGCTGGAGCGCGGGCTGTGGATGGACAGCGGACGCACCGGTTCCGAGGCCGCGATGACGCTGGACGAGGGGCAACTGCGCAGGCTCGCCATGGACAGTGCGGTCGCGCACGCGGCCCGGCTGCTCGCGGTCTATCCGCCCGGCGACTTCACGGTCCATGTCATCGACCCGGCGGGCGCGGCGACCGCCTCGCTCGCCCCGCTGGTCGACTCCGGGGTCCTCGCCGGGCCGCCGGCGGCCGGCGCCCAGGGTGTGAGCGCCACGCTGGCCACGCTCACCCAGCGGGTGGACCTGGTGACCATGGCGGTCCGCGGCGGCGCGGCCGACGCGCTCCCGCCCGAGCTGGACACGGCGGAGCAGCTGCTGATCGTCAACGACTTCCCGCACGGCTTCGACGACCGCGCGGTGACCCAGCTCCGCTATCTCGCCGACGAGGGCCCGGCCGTCGGCGTCCATCTGCTGATGGTCGCGGACCGCGAGGACGCGAGCGCGTACGGCCCGGTCCTCGACCCGCTCTGGCGCTCCCTGCTGCGCATCACCCCGGTCCCGGACGACCACCTGGCCGATCCCTGGGTCCGGCACGCCTGGACGTATGAACCGCTGATGGTCCCGCCGGGCAGCGATGTGCTGCGTCAGGTGCTGGGCCAGGTGTCCGCCGCCCGCCGCGACTGGGGGCGCTGACCTGCGTACTTGAAGCTCGCTTTACCGAGCCCTTTACCTTTCCTTGGGGATTCCTGTACTCTCCTTTGGGCGGAGGGGAGTACTCCCGGATGCGGCGTTCCCGTCAATACGGACCGGTATCGGTCCCGGGGCGCCGGCCCGCGGCGGGAGAGACCGCCCGGGCGGAGGAGACCTCCGGCAGCGACGACGCTGATCAGTAGCCGTACGACGCCGGAGGCGCAGTGGACGTTTCATTGACCCTGTGGGTGCTGACCATTCTTGGTCTGAGCGCCCTGATCGCAATCGACTTCTTCATCGGGCGCAAGCCGCATGACGTGTCGATCAAGGAAGCCGGGATCTGGACCGTCGTCTGGGTCGTCCTGGCCGCCCTCTTCGGCCTCGGCCTGCTGGTGTTCGGCGAGAGCCAGGCGTCCGGCGAGTTCTTCGCGGGCTTCATCACCGAGAAGTCGCTCAGCGTCGACAATCTCTTCGTCTTCGTCCTGATCATGGCGAAGTTCTCGGTGCCGTCCCACCTCCAACAGCGCGTACTGCTCGTGGGTGTGCTGATCGCCCTCGTCCTGCGCGCCATCTTCATCGCCGGGGGCGCCGCGATCATCGCCAGCTTCGCGTGGGTCTTCTACATCTTCGGCGCGTTCCTGATCTATACGGCCTGGAAGCTCATCCAGGAGGCGCGCTCGGACGACGACGAGGAGGAGTTCGAGGAGAACCGTCTGCTGAAGTCCATCGAGAACCGCTTCGGTGTGGCCGACAAGTACCACGGCACCAAGCTCTTCATCCGCAACAACGGCAAGCGGGTGCTGACCCCGCTGATGGTGGTCATGCTCGCCATCGGCACCACCGATGTGCTGTTCGCGCTGGACTCCATACCCGCGATCTTCGGCCTGACGCAGGACCCGTACATCGTCTTCACGGCGAACGCCTTCGCGCTGATGGGCCTGCGCCAGCTGTACTTCCTCATCGGCGGACTGCTCCGGAAGCTGGTCCACCTCAGCTACGGCCTGTCGGTGATCCTCGGCTTCATCGGGGTCAAGCTGGTGCTCCATGCCCTGCACGAGGGCGGCGTGCATGTCCCCGAGATCTCGATTCCGTTCTCGCTGGCGGTCATCTGCGGCGTGCTGATCGTCACTACGATAACGAGCCTGATTGCCTCCAAGAGGCAGGCGGAGCGGGACGCGGCGGAGTCGGCCCAGGGGGGCGAAGCGAAGCAGAAGGACAGCGTCGAGGCCTGACGCCTCTCGCCCGGTGGCTCTCGCCCGGCGGCTGTGGACGGCCAACGCCGTTCCGTACCCGCAGGGTTCGCCGGATCTCAGTACGTGACGGTGATCCGGCGGGCAGGACCGTCCACGCGGACCGACCCGCCGTAAGGGATGACGAGCTGCGGGTCCGTGTGCCCGAGATCCACGTCGAAAACGGCCATCGTCCGCGGGGCGTACGCGGCCAGCGCCCGCAGTACCGCCTCGCGCTGCTCGGAGGCGTAACGCGCCGCTGCGGCCGGGTCGTTCGGCTGCGCGAACGACCAGGTCTTGGGGCGGCCCATCAGCAGCGCGGGGAACTGCCGCAGCAGGCCGCGCTCGCCCATGTTCCGAAGAATCCAGAACACCTCCTCGGCGCGCGGCAGTTCCTCCGACGTCTCCAGGAACAGCACACATCCCTCGTAGGCAGAGGGGTCGGCCAGGATCTCCCGGTCCGCCATCAGCAACCAGGAAAGGATCTCCAGATTGCCGCCCCAGCTCCGGCCTTCCACCACCTGCTGCGGCCCGTGCCAGCTCCAGCCGCTCCCGGGCCGGGTCTCCGGCTCCGCGGTGAAGGTCGCCGGATCGGCCCAGTCGCGATTGACATCGCCGAACCGCTCGGCGGGGCGCAGCTCGTAGGGCCCCGAAGTGAACAGCGCGGCCCGCAGTGACTCGGCCGTCAGCGGAGCCATCGCTCCGGGCCGCCCCAGCTCCGTCATCACGCACGCGCCGTGGTAGCCGACGATCCCGGTGTTCCACAGCCAGGCCAGCAGATTCGTGTTGTCGCTGAAGCCGAAGAAGGGCTTGGGGTTGTCGCGGATCAACTCCCGGTCCAGGAGCGGCAGCACGGTGATCTGGTCGTCTCCGCCGATGGACGCCATCACCGCGCGGATGGCGGGGTCCCTGAAGGCGGCATGGATGTCGTCGGCCCGTTCCTGCGGTGTCGACCCCATCTTCCGGGTCACCGGGAACTCCACCGGTATGAGCCCGAAGTCCTGCTCCAGCCGCTCGAGTCCGAGCTCGTACGGAAGGGGCAGCAGCCCCGGCAGCCCGCTGGACGGCGAGATCACGGCGATGCGGTCGCCGGGACGGGGTTTCGGGGGACAGGTGGGCTCCGTCATGATCGGGAGGGTAATCGGGCGGAGACGCCCCAGGACATCGGTTTACGGACCGCGACCGACGAGGATCATGTGAGACCCAGAGGCACACGGACCGAGTGGTCGTCCGCACCCGCGCTGCGGCTCGACCGGGCCGCGGAGCCGCCGCGGGCCGCCGTACTGCTGCTGCACGGCGGCCGTGCCGACGGCCTGGAGCCGCCCCCGGCATGGAATCCGCCCGGGGCCCGGATGCGCCCCTTCGCCCGGGCGATCGCGCGTGCCACTGACGGCCACGACGTCGTGCTCGGACAGGTCCGCTACCGCCACCGCGGCTGGAACGGAACGCGCGCCGACGCCGGGCATGACGCACTGCGCGCTCTGGACGAACTGGCTTTCCTGACCGGTCCCGTGCCCGTCGTCCTCGTCGGCCACTCGATGGGCGGGCGGGCAGCCCTGCATGCCGCGGGCCATCCCCTGGTGGAGGCCGTGATCGGGCTCGCTCCGTGGTGCCCGGAGGGAGAACCGGTGGAGCACCTGGCCGGGAAGCGCGTCGTCCTGGTGCACGGTGACCGCGATCGTGTGACGGACCCGCGTGACTCCTGGCAACTCGCGGACAGGGCGCGCGCCGCCGGAGCCGAGTCCTGCGCACTGCGGATGCCCGGCGGCGACCACGCCATGCTCCGCGGAGCCCGCACTTGGCACACGCTCGCCGCGCGTCTGGTCACCGGGCTGCTGCGCCTCGGCCCACTGCCGCCGACGGTGGCGGACAGCTTCGGCACCCCGTAGCGGACAGCTTCGGCACCCCGTAGGGGGGTGTCCAGCTACCAGCCGCGCTCGCGCCACTGAGGCAGCTGCGGCCGCTCGTCGCCCAGTGTCGTGTCCTTGCCGTGGCCCGGGTAGACCCAGGTCTCGTCCGGCAGCCGGTCGAAGAGCTTGGTCTGGACGTCGTTGATCAGACTGGCGAAGGCCTCGGGGTCCTGGTGGGTGTTGCCGACGCCACCAGGGAAGAGACAGTCGCCAGTGAACAGGTGCGGGGGGCCGTGCGGGTCGTCGTAGATCAGGGCGATGGAGCCCGGGGTGTGGCCGACGAGTCGGCGGGCCGTCAGTTCGACGCGGCCGACCTTGATCGTGTCCCCGTCCTCGACCGGTACATCGGTCGGGACGGGGATGCCCTCCGCGTCGTACCGTCCGGCATAGGTGCGGGCGCCGGTCGCCTCGACGACCTGGGCCAGTGCCTGCCAGTGGTCGGCGTGGCGGTGGGTGGTGACGACGGACGCGATGGAGTCGTCGCCGATCAGATGGAGCAGGGTCTCGGGCTCGTTGGCCGCGTCGATCAGCAGCTGCTCACCGGTGGTCCGGCAGCGCAACAGATAGCTGTTGTTGTCCATCGGGCCGACCGCGACCTTGGAGATCATCAGGTCCGTCAACTCGTGCACATCAGCCCGGCCGCCGACCTTCACCACTCCGCTGTACGTCATGGAATCAGCCTATAGCGGGGGCAGCTTCGGCAGCAGGGCTCCAGCTGTGTCCAGGCCCGTCCCGTCGCGCCGTCCCGCGAGCCAGCCGAGCAGGGCGGCGGCGGGGCCGGTGACCGTGACGGGAGCCCCTTCCGTTCCGCCCGTGTGCCACTCGCCCGCGTCCTTCGCGCCCGGTTTCCTGTCGCTCGCGACGATCCGGGTCGGCGGGACGTCCGGGCGGCCGGAGAAGCGCTCGCTGAGGAAGGAGATCTCCCGGTCGGTGAAGTTCTCGGGCAGATCCTCCAGCTCGTAGCCGATGCCCAGATCGACATGGTGCAGCTCGACCTCGACGAGACGGCGGAAGGGGACGCGGGCCGCGGCGTCGGTGACGCCGTTGCGCAGCTCGACGGTTCGGCTCCAGTCGGCGGGGACCTCGCCGGCGGCCTGGAAGGCGGCGGCGGTGTCGCGAACGTCCGCGAGCTGAACGGCGGGCGGGCGGGGCGCGTCGCGCTCGATGTCCGCCTCGCGCGCCTCGCCGCTGACATACATCGGGCGGGCTTCGAGAACATTTACGAGCGCTTCGGCGTTACGGGACAGGTGGGCCAGTACATGGCCGCGGCTCCAGCCCGGGAGCCGGGACGGTCCGGCTACCGCTGCGTCGTCGAGCCCGGCGGCTGCGGTGAGGAGCCGATCGGTGGCTTCGCGTACAGAGGCCAGGTCGCGCAAGGGATCGATCATGGGGCCGACGATAGCCCGGCCACTCGATCGGGTGAAGGTGTCGGAGCGTGGCCGTAAATCGAATGCGCGTGCTATAGGCTCGGTGGAGGCATCCTGGTTGGTGCAGTCATTTCACAGCTTGGAATCCAAACGTTCCGGCGGCCCCCATAGTCTGGCGACGGGGGCTGTGCCCCCGCTTCTCTCAAGAAAGGTGCGGACCGGCGTGGCCGACCGTCTCATCGTCCGTGGCGCTCGCGAGCACAATCTCAAGAACGTCTCGCTCGACCTCCCGCGTGACTCACTCATCGTCTTCACCGGGCTCTCGGGGTCGGGCAAGTCGTCTCTCGCGTTCGACACGATCTTCGCCGAGGGGCAGCGCCGGTACGTCGAATCGCTCTCCTCGTACGCCCGGCAGTTCCTCGGTCAGATGGACAAGCCGGACGTCGACTTCATCGAGGGCCTCTCCCCGGCCGTCTCGATCGACCAGAAATCGACCTCGCGCAACCCGCGCTCGACGGTCGGCACCATCACCGAGGTCTACGACTACCTCCGCCTCCTCTTCGCCCGTATCGGCAAGCCCCACTGCCCCGAGTGCGGCCGTCCCATCTCGCGCCAGTCGCCGCAGGCCATCGTCGACAGGGTGCTGGAGCTGCCCGAGGGCAGCCGCTTCCAGGTCCTCTCGCCCCTCGTGCGCGAGCGCAAGGGAGAGTTCGTCGACCTGTTCGCCGACCTCCAGACCAAGGGGTACAGCCGGGCGCGGGTCGACGGACAGACGATCCAGCTCGCCGAGCCTCCGACCCTGAAGAAGCAGGAGAAGCACACCATCGAGGTGGTCGTCGACCGCCTCACCGTCAAGGAAAGCGCCAAGCGCCGGCTGACCGACTCGGTCGAGACCGCGCTCGGGCTCTCCGGCGGCATGATCGTGCTCGACTTCGTCGACCTTCCGGAGGACGATCCCGAGCGCGAGCGGATGTACTCCGAGCATCTGTACTGCCCGTACGACGACCTGTCCTTCGAGGAGCTGGAGCCCCGCTCCTTCTCCTTCAACTCGCCCTTCGGCGCCTGCCCCGACTGCACCGGCATCGGCACGCGCATGGAGGTGGACCCCGAGCTGATCGTCCCGGACGAGGAGAAGTCCCTCGACGAGGGCGCGATCCACCCCTGGTCCCACGGCCACACCAAGGAGTACTTCGGGCGGCTGATCGGCGGGCTCGCCCAGGCCCTCGGCTTCTCCACGGACATGCCCTGGGCCGGGCTTCCGCAGCGCGCCAAGAAGGCCCTGCTGTTCGGCCACAAGACCCAGGTCGAGGTCCGCTACCGCAACCGCTACGGCCGGGAGCGGGCGTACACCACGCCCGCATTCGAGGGTGCCGTGCAGTTTGTCAAGCGGCGGCACACCGAGGCCGAGAGCGACGCCAGCAGGGAGCGCTTCGAGGGCTATATGCGCGAAGTGCCCTGCCCGACCTGTGAGGGCACCCGGCTCAAGCCGATCGTCCTCGCCGTCACGGTGATGGAGAAGTCCATCGCCGAGGTCTCCGCCATGTCCATCAGCGAATGCGCCGACTTCCTCGGCCGGCTGACGCTGAACGCCCGGGACAAGAAGATCGCCGAACGGGTCCTCAAGGAGGTCAACGAACGGCTGAGATTCCTCGTCGACGTCGGCCTCGACTACCTCTCGCTGAACCGTGCGGCCGGCACGCTCTCCGGCGGCGAGGCCCAGCGCATCCGGCTCGCCACCCAGATCGGCTCCGGCCTGGTCGGCGTGCTGTACGTCCTGGACGAGCCGTCGATCGGACTCCACCAGCGCGACAACCACCGGCTCATCGAGACCCTCGTACGGCTCCGCGACATGGGTAACACCCTCATCGTCGTCGAGCACGACGAGGACACCATCAAGGTGGCCGACTGGGTCGTCGACATCGGCCCCGGCGCCGGTGAGCACGGCGGCAAGGTCGTGCACTCCGGCTCGCTGAAGGACCTGCTGGCCAACAAGGCCTCGATCACCGGTCAGTACCTCGCCAAGAAGCGGTCCATCCCGACGCCCGACATCCGCAGGCCCATGGATCCGGGACGGCTGCTCACCGTCCACGGCGCCCGGGAGAACAACCTGCGCGACATCGACGTCTCCTTTCCGCTCGGCGTGTTCACGGCGGTCACCGGAGTCTCCGGCTCCGGCAAGTCGACGCTGGTCAACGACATCCTCTACACCCACCTCGCCCGCGAGCTGAACGGCGCGAAGTCGGTGCCGGGCCGCCACACCCGGGTCGACGGCGACGACCTCGTCGACAAGGTGGTGCATGTCGACCAGTCGCCCATCGGCCGTACGCCGCGCTCCAACCCGGCGACGTACACCGGTGTCTTCGATCATGTCCGCAAGCTCTTCGCGGAGACGATGGAGGCCAAGGTCCGGGGCTACCTTCCCGGCCGCTTCTCCTTCAACGTCAAGGGCGGCCGCTGTGAGAACTGCTCGGGCGACGGCACCATCAAGATCGAGATGAACTTCCTTCCCGATGTGTACGTCCCGTGCGAGGTCTGCCACGGAGCGCGCTACAACCGGGAGACCCTGGAGGTCCACTACAAGGGCAAGTCCATCGCCGAGGTGCTGGACATGCCGATCGAGGAGGCGCTGGACTTCTTCGAGGCCGTTCCTACGATCTCGCGTCATCTGAGGACGCTCAACGAGGTGGGCCTCGGCTATGTCCGCCTCGGCCAGTCGGCGCCGACGCTGTCCGGCGGCGAGGCACAGCGCGTCAAACTGGCGAGCGAGCTCCAGAAGCGCTCCACCGGGCGCACGGTCTACGTCCTGGACGAGCCGACGACCGGTCTGCACTTCGAGGACATCAGCAAGCTGATCAAGGTGCTGTCCAACCTGGTCGACAAGGGCAACACGGTCATCGTCATCGAGCACAACCTGGACGTCATCAAGACCGCGGACTGGGTTGTCGACATGGGCCCCGAGGGCGGCAGCGGCGGTGGCCTGGTCATCGCCGAGGGCAGCCCGGAGCAGGTCGCGGGAGTGCCGACCAGCCACACCGGCAAGTTCCTGCGGGACATCCTGGATGTGGAGCGGATCAGCGACGCGGTAGTGCCCGCGGCGCGCAGGGCACCGAAGACGGCGGCGAAGAAGGCCGCCGCAGCGAAGAACGCGGTCGCTGTGAAGAAGAACGCGGTGGCGGCGAAGTCGGCTCCGGTGAAGAAGACGGCGACGGCGCGGACGGCGAGGGCGCGCAAGGCCTGACCGCGGGGGCGGGCGGGCGCCTGCGGCGGGCCTGTTCCCCTACCCGCCCCTTCCCGAACTGGGGGCAAGCCCCCAGACCCCGTATGCGACCTTCGGCCGCATGTCCTCAAACGCCGGACGGGCTGGATGTGCGGCCCTGCCGCACATTTCAGCCCCCGGCGTTTGAAGCGCGAGGAGGTTGGGGGTCCCCCGGACGAAGTCTGGGGGAGGGCGGGGTGGGGGCTAGGTCAGCTCCGACGCGTACGGCGGCTCCGCGCCCGTGCGGGAGCAGGTCACCGCTGACGCCCGGGCCGCGAAGTGCAGGACCTCGCGCCAGCCGTCCGCGTCCAGCGCCGCCATCGCGTCCGCGGTGAGGGCGTCCCGGGTCGCCAGGCCGTGCAGCAGCGCGGCGCTCACCGTGTCGCCCGCGCCGATGGTGTCCGCGACGGTCACCGGCACGGCCGGGACCGAGACCTCCAGGCCGGACCTCGTCCGTACCGTCAGACCCTCCGAGCCCGCCGTCAGCACCACTGCCCCTGGCCCCTGCGGCACACCGCCGAGCCACTCGGCGTCGTCCTCCGACAGCTTCAGCAGCGACACGGACGGCAGCCATCCGGCGAACCGCGCCCGGTACGCATCCGCATCCGGGATCAGACCGGCCCTGATGTTCGGGTCGAGCAGGGTGAAGACCCCGCGCCCCGCCTCCCGCCGCAGCAGCGCCTCGTACGCACTCGCGCCCGGCTCAAGCACCAGCGAGCAGGCCCCGAACGCCAGGGCCCGTACCGAATCGGGCAGCTGCGGCGGCAGCTCGAAGAGCCGGTCGGCGCTGCCCTGCGCATAGAAGCCGTAGTGGGCGGAGCCGTCCGCGCCTATCGTCGCGACGGCCAGCGTCGTGGGCTCGGGGCCACGCTGTACGAGGGACGTCCTGACCCCCGCCGCATGCAGTCCGTCCAGCAGCGCATCGCCGAAGCCGTCCGTCGAGACCCGCGAGCAGAAGCCGACCGATGCGCCGAGCCGCCCGAGCGCGACAGCCGTGTTGTACGGTCCGCCCCCGAGCCGCGGCAGCAGCGCGGGCAGGGGTGCGCCGTCCCCCTGCGGGACCAGATCGATCAAGGACTCTCCGGCGACGACGATCACGGCCCGAACGTAACCCATCACCTGCGGGGACGAGCAGGGGCCCGCCCACGGGGCCGCCGATCTCCGCCGGTATCTTCGGGTCTGTCACCGACCCCGATCGACCGATGCCTGTGGAGTTTTCATGTCCGGCCAGTCCGCCGCCCGCCGTACCGTGCTGAAAGGCGCCGCCCTCGCCGGCGCAGCCGGGCTGGGGGTCGCGGCCTGCTCCACCGAGTCGAAGCTCGGGCACGCCGAGAACCCCACGCCGACGGCGCCCGTCGAGCTCGGTGCGGCCGATGCCGTCCCGGTCGGCGGTGCCAAGCTCTACCGCGAGCAGCGGCTCGTCGTCAGCTGCCCGGCCAAGGGCCAGTACAAGGCCTTCAGCGCGCAGTGCACGCACGCCGGCTGCGTCCTGGAGAAGGTGGAGGGCACCGAGGGCAACTGTCCCTGCCACGGCAGCCGTTTCGATGTGACGACCGGCAAGGCGGTCCAGGGCCCGGCGACCGTGCCGCTTCCCGAGGTCCCGATCAGGGCCGAGGGCGGCAAGCTCGTCGCCGGTCCGAGCGCATGACCGGACTCACTCCCAGTCCCAGTCGATCCCCAGGATTCCGGGCCGTACGCCCTGCTCCACCAGATGCACCGTGCGATGGCGCCCGCTCAGTGTGAGATCCGTCCGGGCCCCGCGCGGCGCACCCGTCGTGGCCTGCGCGAATCTCCGGCACCGCACCGGCAGCGCGCCCTCGTCGAAATGCACCTGCAGCACGTACTGCCCGCCCGCGAAGCTGAAGCCGCGCACATACTCGCCGCTCGGCCCGCCGGTCCCGTCCTCGAAGCCGTAGCCGAAGAGGTACGTCTCACCCGCGCGCAGCCGGGCGTCGAAGAGCAGCTCCGCGATGAGCACCCCGGTCTCGCGGTGCCAGCGCACTCGCCCCGTGCGGCAGTTCTCCAGTGCGCTGACCTCCACCCGCGCCGGATCACAGCCCGGGTCGCCGTAGTGGATGGCCAGATAGCGGTCGATCCCGTCCCGGTGGGCGCGTACGACATGCGCCGAGTCGCGTCCCAGCAGCTCGCGCCCCGGCCCGATCCGCACCCGCTCGTGGTGGCCCACCGTGTGCAGCCCGCCGTCGGCGGGTGACTCCAGATCGGCGAGCAGCTGCTCGACGGCGCCGGAAGCCTCCACCAGCGAGCGGTATGAGCGCGCGGCGGGGCGCTCGACGTCCGTGCGCGCGCCGCCCTCGCCGACATCGAGCAGCCGGATCAGCGAGTTGCCGGGCAGTTCGAGTACGTCCTCCAGGGCGCGTACGGCGCGCAGTGACTCGGGCCGCTGCGGACGGCGCGCGCCCTGCTGCCAGTAACTCAGACTGGTCACACCGACCTTGATGCCGCGGTGCGCGAGATGGTGCTGGACGCGCTGGAGCGGCAGTCCGCGCACCGCGAGCGCGGCGCGCAGCGCCAGATGGAAGGGGCCGGTGTGCAGCACCTGTGCCAGATCGGCCTCGGTGTGCCCCATGGTGCCTCCAGCGGCTTTTGGGAAGCGAGTGAACGTTCACGGTGGGGGGTGAGCCGCTGAGGGTGGGCGGCGACGGGCGTCCAGGTGGAACGGGACGGAGGTGTTCACATCCCGGCCGTGGCATTCACAGCGCCGTGTCACCCCGCATTGAAGCGTGTTGACCTGCCCTCGACAAGGACTGATGCTCAACCGCAGCGTCCGGACGCGCTCCTCCATCCCCACCCCCCATCGGGAGGATCGCGATGCGCAACACCAAGAGACGGCTGCCTGCCGCAGCGGCCGTCCTTGCCGCACTGTTCATCTGGCCCGCGCCGACGGCGACCGCCGCGCCGCACGCCGACACCCCCACACCCCCTGCCGCCCTCGCCTGGAAGCGCCTGGACATCACCATGCAGGCGCAGCAGCAGACCAACTGGTGCTGGGCTGCCGGTGGCAACACCATCGCCGCGTACTTCGGCAGGAACTACTCCCAGAACCAGTTCTGCAACGCCGCCTTCAACCGCCAGCAGGGCAGCGAGTGCCCCAACTCGCAGGCCACGCTAGGCAATGTCCAAAACGGCCTGCGCTGGGCGGGCATCAACGCCGGTTCGTACGTCACCGGCTGGCTGCGCTACTCCACCGTCCAGACCGAGATCGACGCGAACCGCCCCGTCGAGACCCGTATCCAGTGGTCGAGCGGCGGCGGGCACATGCATGTGATCTACGGCTACGACACCGCCGACGACTGGGTCTACTGGGGCGATCCCTGGCCCTCCAGCGACCGCTACAACTGGGCCTCCCACGCCTGGTACGTCGACAACAGCTCCTTCTCCTGGACCCACTCGCTCTACCGGATCGGGGCGTGAGCGCGATGAGGACAACCGCACGAGCGACCACCCGGGCCTCGGTCACCGCCGCCGTGGTGGCCTGCTTCTGTCTCGGTGCCATCGGCACGGCCACCGCGGCCGACGGCCCCTCCCGGGCGGACCGGGCCGAGGCGGGGCGCGCCGCCACGGCGCCCGCCACGCTGGAGACCCTGTCCCGCTTCTTCGCCCGCGACGGGGCCGTCACCAGGGCGGCGGCCGCTCCCCGCGTCGTCGACGGTGCCACCGTCCCCGTCTACACGCTCACGCCCGAGTTCGTGGCCGGAAAGGCGGGTGCGCCCGTCGCCCGTCTCGAGTTCCTCGCCGCCAGGGCCGTCTCATCGGACGGCCGGGAGGCCTCGCTGTGGACGGCCCGCCAGGGCGGCCGGTGGCAGGTGGTCAACATCGCCACCGGCGACGACGAGTTCCGCTACGCGGGGCTGGGCGCTCGCAGGCTTCCCGGCGGCACGGTCTTCCGGGAACCGCAGATCGACGCCTGGTACGTCAGCAGGGGCAGCACGGTGCTCCCGCTGGACGAGGACGCGATACGGGCGGTGGGCAGCCGTGGCACGACGCTCGCGGCCTACCAGCACCGGGTCGGGTCGGCGTACGGGGACAAGCTGCCAGGCTCGGCGTACGCGAGGAAGGGCGGCGCGGGCGGTTATGGCCGGTCGTCCGTGCCCTCCGCCGATGCGCCCTCCGCCGACGCGGCCTCCGTCGGCTCGACGGCCGCCGGCGCGGGCGCCCTCGCGACGCTGGCGCTGATCGTCACGGCGGCCTGGCACCGCCGCCGCGCCTGACGTCCCTGGGCTCCGCCCCGGACCCCGCGCATGGGGTTCCGGGGCGGGGTCCCGGCATACACCACGGGCCCGCACTGTCACCGCCCGCCAGTAGGGTGGAGCGCATGGCAGACCCCTCCAGCTACCGCCCCAAGCCGGGACAGATCCCCGACTCGCCGGGGGTCTACAAGTTCCGCGACGAGCACCGCCGGGTGATCTACGTCGGCAAGGCGAAAAGCCTGCGCCAGCGCCTCGCCAACTACTTCCAGGACCTGGCGAGTCTGCACCCGCGCACCCGCACCATGGTCACCACGGCCGCCTCCGTCGAGTGGACCGTCGTCTCCACCGAGGTCGAGGCGCTCCAGCTGGAGTACTCCTGGATCAAGGAGTTCGACCCCAGGTTCAACGTCAAGTACCGGGACGACAAGAGCTATCCGTACCTCGCGGTCACCCTCAATGAGGAGTTTCCGCGGGTCCAGGTGATGCGCGGTGCCAAGAAGAAGGGCGTGCGCTACTTCGGTCCGTACGGCCATGCCTGGGCGATCCGCGAGACCGTCGACCTGATGCTGCGCGTCTTTCCCGTCCGTACGTGCTCCGCGGGCGTCCTGAGGAACCACCAGCAGAAGGGACGCCCCTGTCTGCTCGGCTACATCGGCAAGTGTTCCGCACCTTGTGTCGGCCGGGTCACCCCCGAGGAGCACCGCGAACTGGCCGAGGAGTTCTGCGACTTCATGGCCGGCCGCACCGGCACCTACATCCGCCGCCTCGAGAAGCAGATGACGGCGGCCGCCGAGGAGATGGAGTACGAGAAGGCGGCCAGGCTGCGCGACGACATAGGTGCGCTCAAGCGGGCCCTGGAGAAGAACGCGGTCGTGCTCGCGGACGCCACCGACGCCGACCTGATCGCCGTCGCCGAGGACGAGCTGGAAGCCGCCGTGCAGATCTTTCATGTCCGCGGCGGACGCGTCCGCGGCCAGCGCGGCTGGGTCACCGACAAGGTCGAGGCCGTCGACACCGCGGGCCTAGTCGAGCACGCGCTGCAGCAGCTGTACGGCGAGGAGAAGGGCGACGCGGTCCCCAAGGAAGTCCTCGTCCCGGCGCTGCCCGAGGACACCGGCGCGGTCAGCCAGTGGCTGAGCGACCGCCGCGGCTCGAACGTCTCACTGCGCATCCCCCAGCGCGGCGACAAGAAAGACCTGATGGAGACGGTCCAGCGCAATGCCCAGCAGGCCCTCGCACTGCACAAGACCAAGCGCGCCAGCGACCTGACGACCCGCTCGCGCGCCCTGGAGGAGATCGCGGAGGCCCTCGGCCTCGACTCGGCGCCGCTGCGGATCGAGTGCTTCGACATCTCCCATCTCCAGGGCGAGGACGTCGTGGCGTCCATGGTGGTCTTCGAGGACGGCCTGGCCCGCAAGAGCGAGTACCGCCGCTTCCAGATCAAGGGCTTCGAGGGACAGGACGACGTCCGGTCCATGCACGAGGTCATCAGCCGCCGCTTCAAGCGCTATCTGGCCGAGAAGGACAGGACGGGGGAGTGGATCGGCGAGGACGCCCCCGAAGACGCCCCGGAGGACGACGGCAGGCGCAAGCGTTTCGCCTATCCGCCGCAGCTCGTCGTGGTCGACGGCGGCCGGCCCCAGGTGGCCGCCGCCCAGCGCGCACTCGACGAACTCGGCATCGACGATGTCGCCGTCTGCGGACTGGCCAAGCGCCTGGAGGAGGTCTGGCTGCCGCACGACGACGACCCGGTGGTCCTGCCGCGCTCCAGCGAGGGGCTGTATCTCCTGCAGCGGGTCCGTGACACAGCTCACGACTTCGCCATCCGCTATCAGCGCTCCAAGCGGACCAAGCGCATCAGGACCAGCCCGCTCGACTCCGTGCCAGGTCTCGGCGAGACCCGTAAGCAGGCGCTGATCAAGCATTTCGGCTCGGTGAAGCGGCTGAAGCAGGCGACAATCGAGCAGATCTGCGAGGTTCCCGGCATGGGCCGCAAGACCGCGGAGTCCGTGGTCGTGGCCCTTGCCCAGGCGGCTGTGGCCGCCCCTGCCGTGAATACGGCAACAGGAGAGATCATTGAAGAGAACGACGGGGGAAGCACGACATGACTGAGCACGACGGAGACGGAGCAGCAGACGTGAGTACGGGCACCACGATCGAGCCCGGCGGAGCCGCGGAGGCGGCCATCCCCGAGCTGGTCATCATCTCCGGTATGTCGGGTGCCGGGCGCAGCACGGCCGCGAAGTGTCTGGAAGACCTCGGCTGGTTCGTCGTCGACAACCTGCCGCCCGCGCTGATCCCCACGATGGTGGAGCTCGGCGCCCGCTCGCAGGGCAATGTCGCCCGGATCGCCGTCGTCGTCGACGTACGCGGCAGGCGGTTCTTCGACAACCTTCGTGAATCCCTCGCCGACCTGGACTCCAAGCAGGTCACGCGGCGGATCGTCTTCCTCGAGTCCTCCGACGAGGCCCTGGTCCGCCGTTTCGAGTCGGTCCGCCGTCCGCACCCGCTGCAGGGCGACGGCCGGATCGTCGACGGCATCGCCGCCGAGCGTGATCTGCTGCGCGAGCTGCGCGGCGACGCCGACCTGGTGATCGACACTTCCAGCCTCAACGTGCACGAGCTGCGCGCCAAGATGGACGCCCAGTTCGCGGGCGACGAGAAGCCGGAGCTGCGCGCCACGGTGATGTCGTTCGGGTTCAAGTACGGACTGCCCGTCGACGCGGATCTCGTCGTCGACATGCGCTTCCTGCCGAACCCGCACTGGGTCCCCGAGCTGCGCCCCTTCACCGGCCTGAACGAGGAGGTGTCGAACTACGTCTTCAACCAGCCCGGCGCCAAGGAGTTCCTCGACCGCTACACCGAGCTGCTCCAGCTGATCGCCGCCGGCTACCGCCGCGAGGGCAAGCGGTACGTCACCATCGCCGTCGGCTGCACCGGTGGCAAGCACCGCTCCGTCGCCACGTCCGAGAAGCTGGCCGCCCGGCTCTCCTCGGCCGGGATCGAGACCGTCGTCGTCCACCGGGACATGGGGCGCGAGTGACCGGACGCAACCTTCGTCTGAGGCGGCTGCGCAGGGCCACGCACGCGCCGACGGGACGGAAACGCGGCGCGCAGCCCAAGGTCGTCGCGCTCGGCGGCGGCATGGGCCTGTCCGCGTCGCTCACGGCTCTGCGCCGTATCACCGGCGACCTCACCGCGGTCGTCACCGTCGCCGACGACGGCGGCTCCAGCGGCCGGCTCCGCGACGAGCTGGGCGTGCTGCCCCCCGGCGATCTGCGCAAGGCCCTGGCGGCACTGTGCGGCGACGACGACTGGGGCCAGACCTGGGCCCGCGTCATCCAGCACCGCTTCCAGTCCCAGGGCGACCTGCACGAACACGCGGTCGGCAATCTGCTGATCGTCGCCTTGTGGGAGCAGCTGGGCGACCATGTCCTGGCGCTGGACCTGGTCGGCAAGCTGCTGGGCGCGCACGGCCGGGTGCTGCCGATGTCCGCCGTGCCGCTGGAGCTCCAGGCGCTGGTACGGGGCCACGACCCGGCCCGCCCGGACGAGGTGGACACGGTCCGTGGCCAGGCCACCGTCGCGCTCACCCCGGGCGAGGTGCAGTCCGTGCACCTGGTCCCGCACGACCCGCCCGCCGTCCCGGAGGCCGTCGAAGCGGTCCTGGACGCCGACTGGGTGGTCCTCGGCCCCGGTTCCTGGTTCTCCTCGGTAATCCCGCATCTGCTGGTGCCCGAACTGCTGGACGCGCTGATCGAGACCAGGGCCCGCCGGGTCCTCTCGCTCAACCTCGCGCCTCAGCCCGGTGAAACAGATGGCTTCTCACCGCAGCGTCATTTGGAGGTTTTGGGACGACACGCGCCTAAACTCGCCCTGGACGTGGTGCTGGCCGACGAGGCCGCTGTGCCCGACCGCGAGTCCCTCGCCGATGCCGCCAAGCGGTTCGGTGCCGCGGTCGAGCTGGCGCCCGTGGCCTCGCCCAATGGAGTTCCGAAGCATGATCCGGAGCTGTTGGCCGCCGCGTACGACCGTATTTTTCGGATGCATGGAAGGATCGGCCCATGGCGATGACGGCAGCGGTGAAGGACGAAATCTCCCGGCTTCCCGTCACCCGGACCTGCTGCAGAAAGGCGGAGGTCTCGGCGATCCTTCGGTTCGCGGGCGGGCTGCATCTGGTCAGCGGCCGCATTGTGATCGAGGCGGAGCTGGACACCGGCATCGCGGCACGCCGGCTGAAGCGGGACATCCTGGAGATCTTCGGCCACAGCTCCGAGCTCATGGTGATGGCGCCGGGGGGACTGCGCCGCGGCTCGCGCTATGTCGTACGGGTGGTGGCGGGCGGCGACCAGCTGGCCCGCCAGACCGGTCTGGTCGACGGCAGGGGCCGCCCGATCCGGGGACTGCCGCCGCAGGTCGTCTCGGGCGCCACGTGTGACGCGGAGGCCGCCTGGCGCGGCGCGTTCCTGGCACACGGTTCGCTCACCGAACCGGGCCGCTCCTCCTCGCTGGAGGTCACCTGCCCGGGCCCGGAGGCCGCTCTCGCGCTGGTCGGCGCTGCCCGCCGGCTCTCCATCGCCGCCAAGGCGCGCGAGGTGCGCGGTGTCGACCGCGTCGTCGTGCGCGACGGGGACGCGATCGGCGCGCTGCTGACCCGCCTCGGCGCCCACGAGTCCGTGCTCGCCTGGGAGGAACGGCGGATGCGGCGCGAGGTGCGCGCCACCGCCAACCGCCTCGCCAACTTCGACGACGCCAATCTGCGCCGCTCGGCGCGCGCCGCGGTCGCCGCGGGCGCCCGCGTCCAGCGCGCGCTGGAGATCCTCGGCGAGGAGGTGCCCGAGCACCTCGCGGCGGCCGGACGGCTGCGCATGGAGCACAAGCAGGCATCCCTGGAGGAGTTGGGCGCGCTCGCCGACCCGCCGCTGACGAAGGACGCCGTCGCGGGCCGTATCCGCCGACTGCTCGCGATGGCCGACAAGCGGGCCCAGGATCTCGGAATTCCGGGCACGGAGTCCAACCTCACCGAGGAGATGGCGGACGGCCTCGTGGGCTGATCCACCGTCACCACTCGCTCCACCGACCGCTGTCGGCGTTCACCCGAACGCCGACAGCGGTTTTTTGTGCACCCCTTCGGACGGCGTGGCTGTCTTGACATGGCCATGGGGTGTGATGAGTCTGGCGTCTGTTCACTTTCCTGGCAGACACCAGCAAGGGGGGCCAATGAGACGAAGAGCGAGATCGATCCTCGCCGCCGTATCACTCCTGACAGCCGGACTCGCGGCCGCGCCGCTCGCCCAGGCACAACCCGGAGGCGACGGCGACGGACTGTCCGTATGGCGCGCCCAAGTCACCAAGACCCAGCTCCCGCTGATTCTCGCGGCGGGCGCCGACGGTCACGAACTGACCGAGCAGGTGCCCGACAAGGGCGCCGCCACCGTGGAGCTCTACCTCACCGACAAGCAGGCCGCCGCTCTGCGCAAGCAGGGCATCGAGGTCACCGAGCACACCGTCTCCTCCTCGGCCGAGAAGCGGGTGGCGGCAGCGGGCGACGGCGTCTTCCGCCCGTATGGCGGGGAGAACGGCCTGAAGCGCGAGATCCTCGCCACCGCGCAGGCCAATCCCGCCCTCACCAAGGTCGTCAGCATCGGCAGAACCATCAAGGGCCAGGACATCCTCGCCCTCAAGGTCAGCAAGGGCGCCAAGAAGTACCGGGACGGCTCCAAGCCCTCCACGCTGTATGTGTCCAACCAGCACGCGCGTGAGTGGATCACCCCGGAGATGACCCGGCGGCTGATGCACTACTACCTGGCGAACTACGGCAAGGACCCACGGATCACGAAGATCGTCGACTCCACCGAACTGTGGTTCGTCATCTCCGCCAACCCCGACGGCTATGACTACACGTTCACCGGCACCGACGAGCGCCAGTGGCGCAAGAACCTCCACGACAACAACGGCGACGGCAAGATCGCCCCGGGCGACGGCGTCGACCTCAACCGTAACTTCGCCTACAAGTGGGGCTACGACAACGAGGGTTCGTCCCCCGACCAGGCCTCCGAGACCTACCGCGGCACGGGCCCGGCCTCCGAGCCCGAGACCAGGGCGCTCGACGCCTTCGAGAAGCGCATCGGCTTCGAGTACGGCATCAACTACCACTCCGCGGCCCAGCTGCTCCTGTACGGAGTCGGCTGGCAGGTGGCCACCCCGACACCGGACGACGTGCTCTACCAGTCCCTCGCCGGTACGCCGCAGAACTCCGCGATCCCCGGCTACCGCCCCCAGGTCTCCTCCGAGCTCTACACCACCAACGGCGAGGCCGACGGCCACGCGGCCAACGCCAACGGGATGATGATGTACACCCCGGAGATGTCGACCTGCGGGACCGCCTCGCGCATCGACCCCAACGACCCCTGGAACCCGGCCGACTGCGCATCGGTGTTCACCTTCCCCGACGACGAGAAGCTGATCCAGCAGGAGTTCGCCAAGAACATCCCCTTCGCGCTCTCCGTCGCAGAGACCGCGGCCCATCCCGACCAGCCCTCCTCCTCGCTCGGTCTGAAGGCCGCGGACTTCACCCCCGACGCCTTCACCACCTCCTACGCGCGCCGCGGCGACCAGGAAGTCTCCGTCGTCGCCCGTAAGTCCGTACGCGACAAGGAGCTCAAGTACCGCGTCAACGGCGGCCGTACCCACGACCAGGCGCTCAAGCGCTGGAAGGGCGGCGAGACGTACGGCGGCGACGACAACATCCGCTTCGACGAGTACCGCGCCAAGGTCCAGGACGGGGACGTCGGCGACAAGGTCGAAGTCTGGTTCACCGGCGAGACCCGGGCCGGAGAGCCCACCGCCAGCGAGCACTTCACCTACACGATCGCCGAACGGCCGCGCGCCGACACACTGGTGATCGCGGAAGAGGGCGGCACCACCCCGGCGAAGAACATCGCCGCGTACACCAAGGCCCTCGCGGACAACGGCCGCCGGGCCGCGGTCTGGGACGTCGCGACGCAGGGCGTCCCCAGCGCGCTGGGCGTGCTCGGCCACTTCAAGACCGTCGTCTGGTACACCGGCGCGGACCAGCCCTCCGCGGCGACCACCGGCGTCGTACGGGACTACCTCAACGAGGGCGGCAAGCTGATCAACGCCGGTGAGCAGGCCGGAGGCACCATCGACCTGGGCGGCGCGGACTCCAACGACTTCGCCCAGTACTACCTCGGCGCGTACAACCGCGTCGGGCTCAAGTCCCCGCCCTCCTTCGCCGGTTCCGGGACGCTCGCGGGCGCGACGGCGACACTCGGCGACGCGAGCGGCAATCCGCTCGACCTGGCCGGGGCGTACACCATCACGTCGGACACCCTGAAGCCCGACCGGTTCCCGCAGTTCGAGAGCGCGTCAGCGGGCACCTATCCGGGGACCCGCACGCCCTTCGAGCCCGCCGCGGGCGACTGGTTCGCCGCGGCGAAGCACCAGGACGACGCGTACATGCGCCTGGCGCGCACGGTGGATCTGTCCGGCACGGCGGCCACGGCCAAGCCGAGCCTGCAGTTCCAGCTCAGCTACGACACCGAGCGAGGCTTCGACAATGTCGTCGTCGAGGCGCACACGGTGGGCCAGGACGACTGGACGACCCTGCCGGACGCCAACGGCGGCACCACCAACGAGGTGCCCGTCCAGTGCGAGGAGGGCTACTACGTCAATGGCCACCCGTTCCTCGCCCACTACCTGACGGTCGCGGCCTCCGGCTGCACGGCGACCGGCACCAGCGGCGCGTGGAACCGCTTCACGGGCTCCTCCAACGGCTGGCAGCAGGTCTCCGTGGACCTCAGCGCCTACGCCGGAAAGCAGGTCGAGCTCTCGATCTCGTACGTCTCCGACCCGGGCACCGGCGGAGTCGGCGCCTTCGTCGACGACACCAGGCTCGTCGTCTCCGGCACCCCGCAGGGTCCCGAGGGCTTCGAGACCGCGCTCGGCCCGTGGGCCGTGCCAGGACCGCCGGCCGGCAGCCCGGGGAACACGGGCGACTGGGCGCGGGCCCAGGCGCTCTTCCACTCCCAGGCCGCCGTCACCACCGAGGACAGCGTGCTGATCGGCTTCGGCCTCGAGCACGTGCCCGCTCCGGGCGACCGCAAGAACGTCATCGGGAAGGCGCTGACGGCCCTCGGCAGCTGACACCGCGAAGCACGCCACGGCGGCTCCTGCCCCTGCCGAAACCCTACTGAGGGGTAGGAGTCGCCGTGGCGCGCACCGGCACTCTCGATGTCACTCGCAGGCCGCCAGGGGGGTAGGGTCGTAGGCGGTCGGGGACATCCCATACAGCTCGCCGGCGTCGAAACCCGGCGTACCAACGAGGAGATCGGTTCGTGACGATCCGCGTAGGCATCAACGGCTTTGGCCGCATCGGTCGTAACTACTTCCGCGCGCTGCTGGAGCAGGGTGCTGACATCGAGATCGTGGCTGTCAACGACCTTGGTGACACTGCGACCACCGCCCACCTTCTGAAGTACGACACCATCCTGGGCCGCCTCAAGGCCGAGGTGACCCACACCGCCGACACGATCACCGTCGACGGCCGCACCATCAAGGTGCTGTCCGAGCGCAACCCCGCCGATATTCCGTGGGGCGAGCTGGGCGTCGACATCGTCATCGAGTCCACCGGCATCTTCACGAAGAAGGCCGACGCCGCGAAGCACATCGCCGGCGGCGCCAAGAAGGTCCTCATCTCGGCTCCGGCCAAGGACGAGGACATCACCATCGTGATGGGCGTCAACCAGGACAAGTACGACGCGGCCAACCACCACGTCATCTCCAATGCCTCCTGCACCACCAACTGTGTGGCGCCGATGGCCAAGGTTCTCGACGAGAACTTCGGCATCGTCAAGGGGCTGATGACCACGGTCCACGCGTACACGAACGACCAGCGCATCCTTGACTTCCCGCACTCGGACCTGCGCCGCGCCCGCGCCGCCGCCGAGAACATCATCCCGACCACCACCGGTGCCGCGAAGGCCACCGCGCTGGTCCTCCCGCAGCTCAAGGGCAAGCTCGACGGCATCGCGATGCGCGTTCCGGTCCCGACCGGTTCGGCCACCGACCTTGTCGTGGAGCTGCAGCGCGAGGTCACCAAGGACGAGGTCAACGCCGCGTTCAAGAAGGCGGCCGACTCCGGCGACCTGCAGGGCGTTCTCTTCTACACCGAGGACCCGATCGTCTCCTCGGACATCGTCGGCGACCCGGCATCCTGCACCTTCGACTCCTCCCTGACCATGGTCCAGGAGGGCAAGTCGGTGAAGATCCTCGGCTGGTACGACAACGAGTGGGGCTACTCCAACCGCCTCGTGGACCTCACGGTCTTCGTCGGCGGCCAGCTCTGATCTGCAAGCTGATCTGCAAAGAGAGCACCACGATGTGAGCGACAGGGCTTGGGCCGCGCAACGAAGCGCCGCCCAGGCCCTGTCGCACGTACCAGCCGTACGAGGAGCCGCATTTTCATGAAGACGATCGACCAACTTCTCACCGAAGGGGTCGCGGGCAAGCGGGTATTCGTCCGCGCCGACCTCAATGTGCCGCTCGACGGCACCACGATCACCGACGACGGCCGCATCCGCGCGGTCCTGCCGACCGTCGCCAAGCTCGCCGAGGCGGGCGCGCGCGTCGTCGTCGCCTCGCACCTGGGCCGCCCCAAGGGCGCCCCGGACCCGGCCTTCTCGCTCGCCCCGGCGGCGGGGCGCCTCGGTGAGCTGCTCCGCGCCGATGTCGCCTTCGCGACCGACACCGTCGGTGAATCGGCCAAGGCCGTCGTCGCGGGCCTCGCCGACGGCCAGGTCGCCGTCATCGAGAACCTCCGCTTCAACGCCGGCGAGACGAGCAAGGACGACGCAGAGCGCGGCGCGTTCGCGGACCAGCTGGCCGCCCTCGCCGATGTGTACGTCGGCGACGGCTTCGGGGCCGTGCACCGCAAGCACGCCTCGGTGTACGACCTCCCGGCCCGGCTGCCGCACGCCGCCGGCTACCTCATCGCCACCGAGGTCGGCGTCCTGAAGAAGCTCACCGAGGAGGTGCAGCGCCCGTACGTCGTGATCCTCGGCGGCGCCAAGGTCTCCGACAAGCTCGGTGTCATCGACGAGCTGCTCGGCAAGGCCGACCGCATCCTCATCGGCGGCGGCATGGCCTACACCTTCCTCAAGGCCAAGGGCCACGAGGTCGGCATCTCCCTCCTCCAGGAGGACCAGATCCCGACCGTCACCGAGTACATGGAGCGCGCCGAGAAGAACGGCGTCGAGCTCGTCCTGCCGGTCGACATCCTCGCCGCGGGCGAGTTCCCCGACCTGAAGACCAAGGCCCCGGCCGACTTCATCACCGTCGACGCCGACAAGATCCCCGCCGACAAGGAGGGCCTGGACATCGGCCCGAAGTCGCGCGAGCTGTTCGCGTCCAAGATCGCCGATGCCGAGACCGTCTTCTGGAACGGCCCGGTGGGCGTCTTCGAGCACCCCGACTACGCCGAGGGCACCAAGGCCGTCGCCGAGGCGCTGCTCGGCAGCAAGGGCTTCACCGTCGTCGGCGGCGGCGACTCGGCAGCCGCCGTGCGCACGCTCGGTTTCGACGAGAACGCATTCGGCCACATTTCCACCGGCGGTGGCGCCAGCCTCGAATACCTCGAGGGCAAGACGCTCCCCGGCCTCGCCGCACTGGAGGACTGAAAACCGTGAGTGACCGTATCCCGCTGATGGCGGGCAACTGGAAGATGAACCTCAACCACCTCGAGGCCATCGCACACGTCCAGAAGCTCGCCTTCGCCCTGGCGGACAAGGACTACGAGGCCGTCGAGGTCGCCGTCCTGCCGCCCTTCACCGACCTGCGGTCCGTACAGACCCTGGTCGACGGCGACAAGCTCAAGATCAAGTACGGCGCCCAGGACATCTCGGCGCACGACTCCGGTGCGTACACCGGCGAGATCTCGGGCCCGATGCTGGCAAAGCTGAAGTGCACCTACGTCGCCGTGGGCCACTCCGAGCGCCGCCAGTACCACGCCGAGTCGGATGAGCTCTGCAACGCCAAGGTCAAGGCCGCCTTCAAGCACGGCCTGACCCCGATCCTCTGCGTCGGCGAGGGCCTGGACATCCGCAAGGCGGGCAACCAGGTCGAGTACACGCTCGCGCAGCTCGACGGTGGCCTGAGGGACGTCCCGGCCGAGCAGGCCGAGTCGATCGTGATCGCGTACGAGCCGGTGTGGGCCATCGGCACCGGCGAGGTCGCGACCCCCGAGGACGCTCAGGAGGTCTGCGGTGCGATCCGCGGGCGTCTGGCGGAGCTGTACTCCCAGGAGCTGGCCGGCAAGGTCCGCATCCAGTACGGCGGCTCGGTGAAGGCCGGGAACGTCGCCGCCATCATGGCGCAGCCCGATGTGGACGGTGCCCTGGTGGGCGGTGCGGCGCTGGACGCCGAGGAGTTCGTCAAGATCGTCCGGTTCCGCGACCAGTGAGTATGCGGTAGCGCGGATCCGTCGTACCCTTGCGGGGGCCGAGTAGGCAGCATGGAAATGCCACCCGGCCCCCGTCCTCCATTTCAGTCCTAGGAAGTTGGTCCAGCCGTGATTGTCGGGTTCTCGATTGCCCTGATCATCTTCAGTGGCTTGCTGCTGCTGCTGGTGCTGATGCACAAGGGGAAGGGCGGCGGTCTCTCCGACATGTTCGGTGGCGGAATGCAGTCCTCGGTGGGTGGCTCCTCGGTCGCCGAGCGTAACCTCGACCGCATCACCGTGGTGATCGGTCTGCTGTGGTTTGCCTGCATTGTCGTACTTGGTCTGCTGATCAAGCTGGACAGCTGACCCAGGCCATCCACGTCCCGGGGTGGGGTGTAACTCCAATCACTGGACGAGCGTTGGGCCTTACGTAGACTGGGGCACCGCGGCGCAGCCGCTGTGAGACGCTGTGAAGCACCATCACGCAGGGAGTTACGACCGTGGCAAGTGGCAACGCGATCCGGGGAAGCCGGGTCGGAGCGGGGCCGATGGGTGAGGCCGAGCGGGGCGAGTCCGCGCCGCGCCTGCGCATCTCCTTCTGGTGCTCCAACGGGCACGAGACGCAGCCGAGCTTCGCCAGCGACGCACAGGTTCCCGAGACGTGGGACTGCCCGCGCTGCGGGTTCCCGGCCGGTCAGGATCGGGACAATCCACCGGACCCGCCGCGTACGGAGCCGTACAAGACGCACCTCGCCTATGTGCGCGAGCGGCGCAGCGACGCGGACGGTGAGGCGATTCTCGCCGAAGCGCTTGCCAAACTGCGGGGCGAGATCTAGAGATTGCGGTCCGGCCGGACACCTGGGTGCCCGGCCGGATTTCTTTTTGACGCGTCCTCCGCTTCTTCGGCGCGTCTTCAGCGATGCGTCTCTTCGACGTACGCCGTGGCACCCCGCTGATCAATTAGGTTGGAGACGCAGCGGGGCACGCAGGCAGGTACGAGAAGAAGTGGGCTGATGTCCAAGATGAGCGCAGAAGGCCGTACGAGGCTCAACCAGACGCCCGAATGGGCCGCTCTCGGCAAGCACCGCGAGCAGCTGGGACAGACACATCTGCGGGAGCTGTTCGCGGCCGACGAGGCACGCGGCAGCGGCTACACCCTCCAGGTCGGGGACCTCCACCTCGACTACTCCAAGCACCTGGTGACCGACGAGACGCTGGCGCTGCTGCGCGAGCTGGCCGCGGCCACCGGCGTCGGGGCCCTGCGGGACGCGATGTTCCGCGGCGAGAAGATCAACACCACTGAGAACCGGGCCGTTCTGCACACGGCCCTGCGCGCCCCGCGCGACGCCGTGATCGAGGTGGACGGCGAGAACGTGGTGCCCGCCGTGCACGCGGTACTCGACAAGATGGCCGCCTTCTCGGAGCGGATCCGCTCCGGCGAGTGGACCGGCCACACCGGCAGGCCCATCAAGAACATCGTCAACATCGGCATCGGCGGCTCCGATCTGGGCCCCGCCATGGCCTACGAGGTGCTGCGCTCCTTCACCGCGCGCGATCTGACGGTCCACTTCGTCTCGAACGTCGACGGGGCCGATCTGCACGAGGCCGTACGGGACCTGGACGCGGCCGAGACGCTGTTCATCATCGCCTCCAAGACCTTCACCACCATCGAGACCATCACCAACGCCACCTCCGCCCGCGACTGGCTGCTCACCGAGCTGAACGCCGGTCAGGAGGCCGTCGCCAAGCACTTCGTCGCACTGTCGACCAATGCCGAGAAGGTCGGCGAGTTCGGCATCGACACGGCCAACATGTTCGAGTTCTGGGACTGGGTCGGCGGGCGCTACTCCTACGACTCCGCCATCGGGCTCTCGCTGATGATCGCGATCGGCCCGGACCGCTTCCGGGAGATGCTCGACGGCTTCCACCTCGTCGACGAGCACTTCCGTACGGCACCGCCTCAGACCAACGCCCCGCTGCTGCTCGGCCTGCTGGGCGTCTGGTACGGCGCCTTCTTCGACGCGCAGTCGCATGCGGTGCTGCCGTACTCCCACTACCTGTCCAAGTTCACCGCGTATCTGCAGCAGCTCGACATGGAGTCCAACGGCAAGTCCGTGGACCGTGAGGGCAACCGCGTGGACTGGCAGACCGGACCCGTCGTCTGGGGCACGCCGGGCACCAACGGGCAGCACGCGTACTACCAGTTGATCCACCAGGGCACCAAGGTCATCCCGGCGGACTTCATCGGCTTCGCCAGGCCCGTCGCGGATCTGTCGCCGCGTCTGGTTGCCCAGCACGACCTGCTGATTGCCAACTTCTTCGCGCAGACCCAGGCGCTCGCCTTCGGCAAGACGCCGGACGAGGTACGGGCCGAGGGCGTTCCCGAGGAGCTGGTGGCGCACAAGACGTTCCGGGGCAACCACCCGACGACGACGATCCTCGCGGACGAGCTCACGCCGTCCGTCCTCGGCCAGCTCATCGCGCTGTACGAGCACAAGGTGTTCGTCCAGGGCGCCATCTGGAACATCGACTCCTTCGACCAGTGGGGCGTCGAACTCGGCAAGGTCCTCGCCAAGAAGATCGAGCCGGTACTGACCGCGGGGACGGGCGGCGGGCAGCTGGACAGCTCGACCGCGACGCTGGTGGCCAAGTACCGCACGCTGCGCGGTCGCTGAGCCGATGACGGGGGAGGGCGCGGTGCGGCTGAGGCCGCCGAACAATACGCTCGACGAGCGGGTCGTCGGCTGGTGGCGGGTCCAGTGGCTGCTGGCAACGGCGGTCCCGGTGGTGGTACTGGCCGTGCTGGGCGCGTTCATCGCGCCTGCGCGGCCACCACTGCTGACGGTCGCCGCGGTGGTGGCGGTGCTGGGTCTGGCCGGCACCGCCTTCTTCCCCGCCTGGTGGTTCCGGGTGCACCGCTGGGAGGTCACGGACGAGGCCGTCTTCGTCCGTACGGGAGCGCTCTGGCAGGAGTGGCGGATCGCGCCCATGTCCCGGATCCAGACCGTCGACACGGTGCGCGGACCGCTGGAACAGGCCTTCCGGCTCGCCACGGTCGTCGTCACGACCGCGTCCTCCAAAGGCGCGATCAAGATCGGGGGGCTCGACCATGAGCTCGCCTCCCAACTCGCCGAGCAGCTAACCCGGATCACCCAGGCCACACCCGGGGACGCGACATGAGCTCCCCGGACGGGGACTGGCAGCGGCTCGAACGGCGTACGGTCCTGGTCGCCGCGCTCGTCATGGCGGGCGTGGCCGCGGGCGCCGGGCTGCCCACCGCCCTCGGACTCGCGGGTGGCATGCCGCTGTGGCAGGCGTTCGCCTGGGTACTGGCCGGGGCCGTGCCGCTGATCGCGGCGGGCACGGGCGCGGACTATGTACGGTGGCGCCGCACCCGCTACCGCATAGGACCCGAGCGCGCCGAACTCCACACCGGACTGCTGCTGGTCAGACGTCGCTCGCTGGCACGCGAACGCATCCGCAGCGTCGACCTGGCCGCCAATCCACTGCTGCGCGTCCTCGGCCTGGTCAAGGTGCGCATCGGCACCGGCGAACACAGCGACGGCGAGTCCACGCTGGAGCTCGACGCTGTGGGCAAGGCCGAGGGTGAGCGGCTGCGCAGGGAACTGCTGGCCCGGGCGGCGTCCGAACCAGGCATAGGCGAGGGCGAACTCGCCGCACTCGACCCGGCCTGGCTCCGCTACGCCCCTGTCTCCTTCGTCGCCCCGCTGCTCGGCGGCGCGGCCGCCGGCGGTGTGATGCAGGTCAGCGAATGGTTCGGGGCACAGGGCAAGGTCATCGACTGGGTGGGGGACCGTTTCCGGGACACCTCCGTCCTCTGGACGGTCCTGGTTCTTGTCGGCGCGTTCCTGGTCGCCGGGATCCTCGGCGCGCTCGGCCTCTGGATCGAGATGTGGTGGAACTACCGCCTGGAGCGGGAGCCCGGCGGCACACTGCGGGTGCGCAGGGGCCTGTTCACCGCCCGCTCGATCTCCATAGAGGAGCGCAGGCTGCGCGGTGTGGAACTGATCGAGCCGCTCGGCGTCAGGCTGTTCGGCGCGGCCCGTGTCGACGCGATCGCCACGGGGCTCGTCGACGACGAGCAGGACAAACACGCCGACCTGAAGGTGCTGCTGCCGCCGGCGCCGCGGGCGGTGGCGGACGAGGTGGCAGCACGGGTGCTGCGCGAATCCGTCGCCCCGACGACCGCGGCCCCACTGACCGCCCACCCGCGGGCCGCGCGCACCCGCAGGCTGAGATGGGCGCTGACGGCGGTGCTGCTGCCCCTGCTGGTGCTGACGGTCCTCGGTGCCTGGCTCACGCCCGTCCTGCTGTACATCGCGGCGGCGGGCGCGGTGGTGGGGCTGCCGGTCTCGGTGGTCCTCGCCCTGGACGCGTACCGCGCTTTGGGGCACGGCATCAGCGGCGCGTATCTGGTGGCCCGCTCCGGCACCGTCCGCCGCGCGACGGTCGCGCTGCAGCGGGGTGGAGTCATCGGCTGGACCGTGAAGCAGTCGGTCTTCCAGCGCCGGGCCGGAGTGCTGACGCTGACGGCGACGACGGCCGCGGGGGCGGGCGCGTACTCGGTCTACGACGCGGCGGAGGACGAGGGCCTGGCCTTCGCCGCGGAGGCGGTGCCGGGGGTGCTTGAGCCGTTTCTCGTCGCCTGCGGCGGGGCTGTTCCCCTACCCGCCCTTTCCCGAACTGGGGCTCCGCCCCAGACCCCCGCCTTAAGCTCCCCCAGACTTCGTCCGGGGGGACCCCCACGGGGCTGATGTGCGGCTCGGCCGCACATCCAGCCCGTCCGGCGTTTGAGGACACTCCCCCTACGCCCTGCGGGCGTGGGGGGACCCCCAGAAGGGCGTACGGGGGTCTGGGGGCTTGCCCCCAGTTACGGGATGGGGGTACCTCCCACGGCCGCCAGGCCGTAGGGGGAGGGCGGGGTGGGGGAGGACCCCCCGTCAGGGCGACGCCGGCGGGTACAACCCCCGCGGCAACCCCGACGCCGCCGCCGCGTCCAGCAGCCACAGCGTCCGGCTTCGCCCATGCGCCCCCGCGGCCGGTGCCTGGACCTCCCCCGCCCCCGAGAGGGCTATCGTCACCGCCTTCGCCTTGTCCTCGCCCGCCGCCAGCAGCCAGACCTCGCGTGCCGCCCGGATCGCCGGGAGCGTGAGCGAGATACGCGTGGGCGGGGGCTTGGGCGCGCCGTGGACGCCGACAACGGTGCGGGAGGACTCGCGGACCCCGGGCAGCTCGGGGAAGAGCGACGCCACATGCGTGTCGGGTCCGACGCCGAGCATGAGGACGTCGAACGTCGGCACCGGACCGTGGTCCTCCGGGCCCGCCGCCGCGGCGAGTTCGGCGGCGTACGCGGCGGCCGCGGCATCCGCGTCGTTGCCGTACGGGCCGTCCGACGCGGGCATCGCGTGCACCCGCGCCGGATCCACCGGCACGCTGTCGAGCAGGGCCTCACGGGCCTGTGTGACATTGCGCTCCGGGTCGCCCTCCGGGAGGAACCGCTCGTCTCCCCACCACAGGTCCAGCCGTGGCCAGTCGATCGCGTCCCGGGCCGAGGAGGCCCCGAGCGCGGCCAGCAGGGCGTTGCCGTTGCGGCCGCCCGTCAGGACCACCGACGCCGAGCCGCGTGCGGCCTGCGCGTCCACGATCTTGGTGATCAGACGCGCCGCCGCGGCCTGTGCCATCAGCTCCTTGTCACGGTGGACGACGAGCTGCGGTGCACTCACTTCGCGGCCGCCTTCTTGGCCTGGGCGGCCTTCTTCGCGGGCGCGATCTTCTCGGCGGACTTGGACGCGTCGGCCGCGTCGTCCCCCCCGCCGGCCAGCCGGTGGACGCCGAACCGCAGCGCCGAGGCGTAGGTGTCGTCCGGGTCGAGCCGCCGCAGTTCCTCCGCGATCAGCTCGGCCGTGTCGCGCCGCTTGAGCGCCACCGCCCGGTCCGGCTGCCCCTCGATGGACAGCGTCGCGAGCGAGCCGTCCGCCCGGTCCAGCACGATCTGCCCGGTGCTGGTCTCCATCCGTACGGCCGTGAGGCCCGGACCGGAGGACTGCGACCGCTTCACCGGTACGTGCAGCCGGTCGGCCAGCCACATGGCGAGCAGCTCGCAGCTCGGGTTGAACTCCTCGCCCTCCACCTCGACCGATGTGACCTCGCACATCACCTGGTCCAGGGCGGCCGCGAGCATGGAGCGCCACGGCGTGATCCTGGTCCAGGACAGATCGGTGTCGCCCGGGGTGTAGGCCTCGGCGCGGGCCGTCAGTTCGTGCACCGGCTGCTCGGAGGCGTACGTGTCCGTGACCCGGCGCTGCGCCAGCGCGCCCAGCGGGTCGTTGGCCGGGTCGCTCGGCGAGTTCACCGGCCACCAGGCCACGACCGGTGCGTCGGGCAGCAGCAGCGGCAGGACCACCGACTGGGCGTGGTTGACCACCTCGCCGTACAGCCGCAGCACCACCGTCTCGCCGGTGCCCGCGTCCGCCCCGACGCGCACCTCGGCGTCCAGGCGCGCCTTGGCCCGGTCGCGTGGCGAGCGCGAGACGCGCTTGATGACGACGAGGGTGCGCGAAGGGTGTTCGCGCGAGGCCTCGGTGGCGGCCTTCAGCGCGTCGTAGGCGTTCTCCTCGTCGGTGACGATGACAAGGGTGAGCACCATGCCGACGGCCGGGGTGCCGATCGCCCGGCGCCCCTGCACCAGGGCCTTGTTGATCTTGCTGGAGGTGGTGTCCGTAAGGTCGATCTTCATGGCCGACGCCAGCTCCGTCCGTCTCGTGCGAGCATTTCGTCCGCCTCGACCGGGCCCCATGTACCGGCCTGGTACTGCGCGGGCTTGCCGTGCCTGTCCCAGAACTGCTCGATCGGGTCGAGGATCTTCCAGGAGAGCTCGACCTCGGCCAGCCTCGGGAAGAGGTTGGAGTCACCGAGCAGGACGTCGAGGATGAGGCGCTCGTACGCCTCGGGGCTTGATTCGGTGAAGGACTCGCCGTACGCGAAGTCCATCGAGACGTCCCGGACCTCCATCGAGGTGCCCGGCACCTTCGAGCCGAACCGCATCGTCACACCCTCGTCCGGCTGGACCCGGATCACCAGGGCGTTCTGCCCCAGCTCCTCGGTGGCCGTGTGGTCGAAGGGGGAGTGCGGGGCGCGCTGGAAGATCACCGCGATCTCGGTGACCCGGCGGCCGAGCCGCTTGCCCGTACGGAGGTAGAACGGGACGCCCGCCCAGCGGCGGTTGTCGATCTCCAGCTTGATTGCCGCGTAGGTGTCGGTCTTCGACTTGGGGTCGATGCCGTCTTCCTGGAGATAGCCGACGGCCTTCTCGCCGCCCTGCCAGCCCGCGGCGTACTGCGCGCGCACCGTGCCGGTGGCCAGGTTCTTGGGCAGCTTCACCGCGCCGAGCACCTTGGTCTTCTCGGCCGCGAGCGCGTCCGCGTCGAAGGAGGCGGGCTCCTCCATCGCGGTCAGTGCGAGCAGTTGGAGCAGGTGGTTCTGGATGACGTCACGGGCGGCGCCGATGCCGTCGTAGTAGCCGGCGCGACCGCCGATGCCGATGTCCTCGGCCATGGTGATCTGGACATGGTCGACGTACGAGCGGTTCCAGATCGGCTCGAAGAGCGTGTTGGCGAAGCGCAGCGCCAGGATGTTCTGGACCGTCTCCTTGCCGAGGTAGTGGTCGATCCGGAAGACCTCGTTGGCCGGGAAGACCTCGTGCACCACCTGGTTGAGCTCCATGGCGGAGACCAGGTCGTGGCCGAAGGGCTTCTCGATGACGGCGCGGCGCCAGGAGCCGTCCGTCTGGTCGGCCAGACCGTGCTTCTTGAGCTGCTGGACGACCTTGGGGAAGAACTTCGGCGGCACGGAGAGGTAGAAGGCGAAATTGCCGCCGGTTCCCTGGACCTTGTCGAGGTCCTCGATGGTGGACTTCAGCGTCTCGAAGGCGTCGTCGTCGTCGAAGTCGCCCTGGACGAAGCGCATCCCCTGGATGAGCTGCTGCCAGACCTCCTCGCGGAACGGCGTACGGGCATGGGCCTTGACGGCGTCGTGGACCTCCTGGGCGAAGTCCTCGTGCTGCCACTCGCGGCGGGCGAAGCCGACGAGCGAGAAGCCCGGCGGCAGCAGGCCGCGATTGGCCAGGTCATAGATAGCGGGCATCAACTTTTTACGTGACAAATCGCCCGTAACGCCAAAGATGACCAGGCCCGACGGCCCCGCGATACGCGGGAGCCGTCGGTCTGCGGCGTCACGGAGCGGGTTGGCTCCGCCAGTACCGGACAAGGTGGTCAGCCCTCCGAAGGAGCGAGGCGCTTGAGCTCGGCCTCGGTCGACTTGAGCAGGTCGTTCCAGGACACGGCGAACTTGTCGACACCCTCGTCCTCGAGGACCTGGACGACATCGTCGTAGGAGATCCCGAGCTTCGCGACCGCGTCGAGGTCGGCGCGCGCCTGCTCGTAGGTGCCGCGCACGGTGTCACCAGTGATCTCGCCGTGGTCGGCGGTGGCGTCGAGGGTGGCCTCCGGCATGGTGTTCACCGTGCCGGGCGCGACCAGGTCGTCGACGTACAGCGTGTCCTTGTACGCCGGGTCCTTGACGCCGGTCGAGGCCCACAGCGGACGCTGCTTATTGGCCTGCGCCTTGTCGAGCGCGGCCCAGCGGTCCGACGAGAAGACCTCCTCGTACGCCTCGTACGCCAGACGGGCGTTGGCGACGGCCGCCTTGCCGCGGGCCTCCTTGGCCTCGGGCGTGCCCAGGGCGTCCAGGCGCTTGTCGATCTCGGTGTCCACGCGGGACACGAAGAAGGAGGCGACGGACTGGATCTTGGACAGCTCCAGGCCGGCGGCCTTGGCCTTCTCCAGACCGGCCAGGTAGGCGTCCATGACCTCGCGGTAGCGCTCCAGCGAGAAGATCAGCGTGACATTGACGCTGATGCCCTTGCCGATGACCTCGGTGATCGCCGGCAGACCGGCCTTCGTCGCCGGGATCTTGATGAGGGTGTTGGGACGGTCCACCAGCCAGGCGAGCTGCTTGGCCTCGGCGATGGTCGCCGGGGTGTTGTGCGCCAGGCGCGGGTCGACCTCGATGGAGACCCGGCCGTCCTGGCCGCCGGTGGCGTCGAAGACCGGGCGCAGGATGTCGGCGGCGTCGCGGACGTCCGCCGTCGTGATCATGCGTACGGCTTCCTCGACTGTCACCTTGCGCACGGCGAGGTCGGTGAGCTGCTGCTCGTAACCGTCACCGTGCGAGATCGCCTTCTGGAAGATCGAGGGGTTGGTGGTGACGCCCACGACGTGCTGCTGGTCGATCAGTTCGGCGAGATTGCCGGACGTGATCCGCTTGCGGGACAGGTCGTCGAGCCAGATCGCGACGCCTTCGTCGGAGAGGCGCTTGAGTGCGTCTGTCATGAGAGTTGCATCTCCTACTTGTCGTATACGGGCGTCAGCGCGCCGCGGCCTCAAGAGATTCCCGCGCGGCGGCGGCCACCGCGTCGCCAGTGAAGCCGAACTCACGGAAGAGAACCTTGCCGTCGGCCGAAGCGCCGAAGTGCTCCAGCGAAACGATGCGACCGGCGTCACCGACGAAACGGTGCCAGGTCAGACCGATACCTGCCTCGACCGCCACGCGCGCCTTCACGGCCGGCGGCAGCACCGAGTCGCGGTACTGCTGGTCCTGCTGCTCGAACCACTCGACGCACGGCATCGAGACGACCCGGGTCGGGATGCCCGCGGCCTGCAGCTGCTCGCGCGCCTCGACGGCGAGCTGCACCTCGGAGCCGGTACCGATGAGGACCACCTCGGGCTTGCCGCCCTCGGCGTCGAACATCACGTAACCGCCCTTTGCGGCTTCCTCGTTGCGCTCGTACGTCGGCACACCCTGGCGGGTCAGCGCGAGACCGTGCGGGGCGCCCACACCGAACTCCTTGGTGTAGCGCTTGAGGATCTCGCGCCAGGCGATCGCGGTCTCGTTCGCGTCGGCCGGGCGGACGACGTTCAGGCCCGGGATGGCGCGCAGCGAGGCCAGGTGCTCGATGGGCTGGTGGGTCGGGCCGTCCTCGCCGAGGCCGATCGAGTCGTGCGTCCACACGTGCGTCACGGGCAGGTGCATCAGCGCGGCGAGCCGCACGGCATTGCGCATGTAGTCGGAGAACACCAGGAAAGTGCCGCCGTAGATACGGGTGTTGCCGTGCAGCGCGATGCCGTTCATGGTCGCGGCCATGGCGTGCTCGCGGATGCCGAAGTGGATCGTGCGGCCGTACTTGTCCGCGCCCGGCAGCGGGTTGCCGTCGGGCAGGAACGAGGACGTCTTGTCGATCGTCGTGTTGTTCGAGCCCGCCAGGTCGGCGGAGCCGCCCCACAGCTCGGGGATGACCGCGCCCAGCGCCTGGAGGATCTTGCCGGAGGCGGCGCGGGTGGCCACACCCTTGCCGGTCTCGAACTCCGGCAGCTTCTCCTCCCAGCCCGCGGGCAGCTCGCCCGCGCGGATCCGGTCGAACTCGGCGGCGCGCTGCGGGTTGGCGGTACGCCACGCGGCGAAGGTCTTCTCCCACTCGCCCCGCGCCTCACGGCCGCGGTCGAGCGCCTCGCGGGTGTGCGCGAGGACGGACTCGGAGACCTCGAAGCTCTTGTCCGGGTCGAAGCCCAGGACGCGCTTGGTGGCCGCGACCTCCTCGTCGCCGAGCGCCGAGCCGTGCGCGGCCTCGGTGTTCTGCGCGTGCGGGGCGGGCCAGGCGATGATCGAGCGGGCCGCGATGAAGGAGGGGCGCTCCGTCTCGGCCTGCGCCGCCTTCAGGGCCCGGTAGAGACCGGCCGGGTCGAGGTCGCCGCTCGGCAGCTGCTCGACGCGCTGGACGTGCCAGCCGTACGCCTCGTACCGCTTGAGGGTGTCCTCGGAGACGGCCGTCTCCGTGTCGCCCTCGATGGAGATGTGGTTGTCGTCCCACAGCAGCACCAGGTTGCCCAGCTTCTGGTGCCCGGCCAGCGAGGACGCCTCAGCGGAGATGCCCTCCTGGAGGCAGCCGTCACCGGCGATGGCCCAGATGGTGTGGTCGAACGGGGAGGTGCCCGCGGCGGCTTCCGGGTCGAACAGGCCGCGCTCGTAGCGGGAGGCCATGGCCATGCCCACCGCGTTGGCGACACCCTGGCCGAGCGGGCCGGTCGTCGTCTCGACGCCCGTCGTGTGCCCGTACTCCGGGTGGCCCGGGGTCTTGGAGCCCCAGGTCCTGAAGGCCTTCAGGTCGTCGAGCTCCAGGCCGTACCCGGCCAGGTAGAGCTGGATGTAGAGCGTCAGCGACGAGTGCCCGGCGGACAGCACGAAGCGGTCGCGGCCGGTCCAGTCCGCGTCGGCGGGGTCGTGCCGCATCAGCTTCTGGAACAGCACGTACGCGGCGGGCGCGAGGCTCATGGCCGTACCGGGGTGGCCGTTGCCGACCTTCTGTACGGAATCCATGGCCAGGACGCGGACGGTATCGACGGCCCGCTGGTCCAGATCGGTCCACTCGAGGTCTGTGGTCGTCGGCTTGGTGCTCACCCTGGGTCAGGGCTCCTCTCCACATGTTCATATCCGGTGACGACGGAAGCACCGGGCTTGCGGCCACCCGGTCTCAGGACCCGCGGCATCGCGTGCCGACGGCTGTCGCCTGGCTGCGAGTCGTCGCCGCGCGCAGCGCCGCTGCGCTCGGCTCCTCCGCCTTGCCATGCTCGGCCCTCGACCCGCTCCTTCTCCCGCGCTTCCTGACACCGGGCGACCGATGTCGAGCCTACCCCCGGAGCAACGCCCGGCTTTTCGAGTGCTCGCCATTCAAAACGCCGGACACAGCCAGGGTGCCGCGACAGCCGGGTCCCCGCCTGTCGGCGATGTATACGCGCGCCGCCCGGTCACCGCTCAACACGAGGCCACCCCCGCGAAGATCGGCATCTGGGCAACGTCTAGAGTGGCGTGGTACGCGCAAGTCTTTGCCCGGTATGCACTCCGGGAGCTTGCTGGGATTTTCTCTGTCAGGGGTGTGCGTGACGGCCGTCGAGTCCCGACCCGCAGGGGTCGTCTTGACTCTCAGCCCGGGGGGCCATCGGCCGTTCGGGGCCCGCGTCAAGGCATTCGTGGCGCTGACCAAGCCGCGGATCATCGAACTGCTGCTGATCACCACCGTTCCGGTGATGTTCCTGGCCGCGCAGGATGTGCCCGACCTCTGGCTCGTGCTCACGACGTGCGTGGGCGGCTACCTGTCGGCGGGTGGTGCCAACGCGCTGAACATGTACATCGACCGCGACATCGACGCGCTGATGGACCGTACGAACCAGCGCCCGCTGGTCACCGGAATGGTGTCGCCGCGCGAGGGCCTGGTCTTCGGCCTCGTACTCGCCGTCGTCTCCACGCTCTGGTTCGGGCTGCTGGTCAACTGGCTGTCCGCCGCCCTGTCGCTCGGCGCCCTGCTCTTCTACGTCATCGTCTACACGATGATCCTCAAGCGCCGCACCGCACAGAACATCGTCTGGGGCGGCATCGCGGGCTGTATGCCGGTCCTGATCGGCTGGTCCGCCGTCACCGACTCGGTGTCGTGGGCCGCGGTCATCCTCTTCCTCGTCATCTTCTTCTGGACGCCGCCGCACTACTGGCCGCTGTCGATGAAGGTCAAGGAGGACTACGCGCGCGTGGGCGTTCCGATGCTCCCCGTCGTCGCCTCCAACCGGGTCGTCGCCCGCCAGATCGTCTTCTACAGCTGGGTGATGGTCGCGGTCTCGCTGCTGCTCACGCCGCTCGGCTACACCGGCTGGTTCTACACCGCGGTGGCACTGGCGTCGGGCGGCTGGTGGCTGTGGGAGGCGCACTCCCTGCAGAACCGCGCCAAAGCCGGCGAGACGGGCGGCAAGCTCAAGGAGATGCGGCTCTTCCACTGGTCCATCACCTATGTGTCGCTGCTCTTCGTCGCCGTCGCGATCGACCCCTTCCTGAGCTGATACCGGCGCTGGCACATCCGCCGTACCGGCGAGTAGCATCGCGGCATGGCAGACACCAAGCAGGCGAAGCAGGCAGAGCGCAAGGCGGCCAGGCTCGCCAAGCAGATCGGCGCCTTCTCCAAGGCGCACGGCGGCGCCGAGGGGCAGCTCGCGTACATGGGCCAGATGGGCACCCGCATCGTGCTCGTCGGCGAGGACGGCGGCTGGGGCGACCTCGTCGCGCCGAACCACTCCGTCGCCGAGGCCGCGGCCGAGAAGGCCGGGATCACGCTGCACGAGTCGTTCGACGGCGAGTTCGCCGCGAAGGTCCGCACCGGTCCGTACGAATGGAGCCGGATGGCAGGCATCCAGCTCGGCGGTCCGTCCAACGGCTGAGCAACACCTCGTCGGGGTGTCACCCGTTAGGACTGTGGAAACACGGTCCATGACTGGGAGCCCGGATGATCGACACCCCGACCCTCGTGGACCAGTACTGCCACGGCGTGCTCCGTACGGAGCTGGGCCTCGGCACCTTCGAGGCGCACCTGGGCAGGACCGCCGGGCCGCCCGCACCCGGCACCACGTTCTTCGACACCCAGACCGGCTTCGCGGTACGGCGCTGGTGCCCGCCGCTGCTGGATCTTGAGCCGCACTGCCCGCCCGCCCACTATCTCGCCCGCCGCCGCGAGCTGGGGGTGCTGGAGGCGGGCAGACGGCTGCTGAGGGGCAGCGGGATCTCCACCTATCTGGTGGACACGGGACTGCCCGGGGATCTCACCGGGCCACCCGAGATCGCCGCCGCGGGCGCGGCCGAGGCGCGGGAGATCGTGCGCCTCGAACTGCTCGCCGAACAGGTCGCCGACACCTCCGGCACCGTCGACAGCTTCCTCGCGAACCTCGCCGAGGCCGTGCACGGGGCCGCCGCCTCCGCCGTCGCCTTCACCTCGGTCGCGGCCGTCGGGCACGGGCTGGCCCTGGCCCCGGAACCGCCGGGCCCGGGGGAGGTACGCGGGGCCGCGGGGCGCTGGCTGGCCGGACGGCAGGTCGGCGGCAGGCTCACCGATCCGGTGCTGGTGCGGCATCTGCTGTGGATCGCGGTCGCCTCGGCACTGCCCCTCCAGCTGCACGTCGGCGTCGAGGACCCGATGCTGATGACCGGCTTCGCGGCCGCCTCGGCGGGTCTGGGCACCGATCTGGTGCTGCTGCACGGCTATCCGTACCACCGTCACGCCGCACATCTGGCGAGCGTGTTCCCGCATGTGTACGCCGATCTGGGGCCCGCCCTCGTGCATACGGGGGCGCGGGCGGCGGCAGTGCTCGCGGAGATCCTGGAGCTCGCGCCGTTCGGGAAGCTGCTCTTCTCCAGCGGCGCGCGCGGGCTGCCCGAACTGCATGTGGTGGGCGCGCGGATCTTCAAGGAGGCGCTGGCGCGGGTGCTCGACGGCTGGGTCGGCGACGGCGCCTGGTCCCGTACGGACGCGGACCGGGTCGCCGGGATGATCGCGGCGGGCAATGCCCGCCGCGTCTACGGACTGTCGGACAACGCGCTGTCAGGCGTTCGATAGCGCGGAGTCGGCCTGGACCGGGATCTCCGCCGCCGTCGTATCCGGACGCTCGCGCAGGCTCAGCGCGAGCCGCACCACCGCGATCCACATCAGCGCGGAGCCGAGCATATGGGCGGCGACCAGGGCCTCGGGGACATGCGTGAAGTACTGGACGTAACCGATCGCCCCCTGCGCGAGCAGCACGATCAGCAGATCGCGGGCGCGTGCCCGGGTGTCGTCGGGGGCGTCGACCACGCGCAGCACCAGCCACATCGCGACGGCCAGCGCACAGACGACCCAGGCGGCGATCGCGTGGACGTGCGCGGCGTTCGCCCAGTCCCAGGGCATACGCGGCACATCGCTGCTGTCGCCCGCGTGCTTGCCGGAGCCGGTCACCGAGGTGCCGAGCGCGATCAGCAGCGCGGAGGTGACGACGATCGCCCAGGACAGCTTGCGCACCGGGCGCGGGACGCGCGGGCGCGCTGCGCCGTCACCCTCGCCGGCCCGCTGCCAGGTGACCGTGGCGACCGTGAGGAGCCCAGTGGCGAGCAGGAAGTGCCCCGCCACGGTCCAGGGGTTGAGGCCCGCCCACACGGTGATGCCGCCGAGGACGGCGTTGCCCATGACGATCCAGAACTGCGACCAGGCCAGCCGGGACAGCCCGCGGCGCACCGGCTTCGCCGCGCTCGCCGCGACGATCGCCCAGCCGACCGCGGCCGACAGGACATACGTCAGCATCCGGTTGCCGAACTCGATCGCGCCGTGGATGCCCTGCTCGGGCGTGGCGAAGAGGCTGTCGTCCGTGCACTTGGGCCAGGTGTCGCAGCCGAGGCCGGAGCCGGTCAGCCGGACCGCGCCGCCGGTGACGATGATGACCACGCTCATCACGACGGCGGAGAGCGCGGCACGCCGGACGGTCTGCGGGGTGGGCGTCCAGCGCTGGGCGATAGAGGCGAGGGGGGTTTGCACGCGCCCTATCGTAGGCGGGGCCTTGTGCATGCCGGGGGTCCGGGGGTGTCCCCCGGGAAAGCACAGTCACGAGGGGGGTGCTGGGGTGTACGTCCGGCGGTAGCGGGAGCCGTCGAGGCGGTCCTCCTCCTCCCACCACACCGCGATCCGCCACGGCACCGACGGCGGCGGGCGATCGGGCGAGTCGAGAAACGCATCCGTCAGCTCGGCCGCGACCGCCTCAGCGCTGCGGTCCGTCACCGCGTCCGTGCCGCGCCAGGGGTGCCTCATCGGGGTCCAGGACCCGTCGGCTCCGTCGCGTACGTCGAACCGCCACACCGCCCGCCAGGAACGCGCCCGCAGGATCCGCCGTACCTCCGTGCCGTCCAGCTGGAGACCCTCGGCGATCGCGTCCGGCTCGATGCCCTCGATGCGCGCCGCCACCACCGCGAGCGGCAGCAGCCGCTGCGGAAGCAGTCCCTCCGAGCGCAGCCGCGTCAGCCCGCTGTCGAAGGGGCAGCGTCGCAGCCTGCGCTCCAACTGGTCGCTCAGGTGCTCCAGCGCGGCGGCATGGGCCGGCTCGCGCGCGTCGGGGGCCGACCACAGGGCGTGGAACTCACGCTCCGCCCGCACCGCCCAGGCCGCCGCGTCCGCCGGCTGCCCCAGCTCCTCGAGACGGTCGCCGAGGAAGGCATGGGCCTGGGCCAGACCCTCGCGGTTGCGCGGTTCGGTCCGGTCGAGGCGCTCCCAGACCTCGATGGCCCGCAGGGTGGCGGCGAGGGCGGCGTGCCCGTCCGCGTGGTCGTCGGGGGGAGGCTGCTCACCGCCCGGCTGGAAGGCGTACCGCGGCATGCCCAGCTCGTCGCTGAGCGGCTCGGCGAGATAGACGGCCTGGCTGATCAGCGCCCTGGCGTACCAGCGGGCGTGCTCGGCGTCGTGCCCGGCGGGCTCCTCGCAGCGCCGGACCGCCTCGTGGACCGCCTTCAGGGCCTCGGCGCGGCGGCCCGTGTCGAAGTGGTGCCGGGCGAGATCGCCGTATCGCAGGCTGAGCCGCGCGGTGAGCGAGAGGTCGTCCTCGGCGTGCGGGGCGAGCGCCGCGATGAGATCCGTCAGCATGCGCTCGCGTTCGCGGGGTGAGACACCGGCCCTGCGGGACCTGATCTTGGTCCATTCCGCGTCCATTCGCAGTGCGGCAGTCCGCTCCATCGACGCCTCCCACCGTGCGGATCTTGGCAGGCTCATACTGGCCCGTGAGTCAGTCCCGGCGGAAGACGCGTGAGTCGGCGGATGCCGCGTGAGCTACTCCCAGCGGAACAGCCGGGCGGCGGCCCCGAGTCCGAGCACCGCCCAGAGGGCGAGGATGCCCAGATCGCCCCACGGCACTCCCGCGCCGTGCTGGAGCACATCGCGCAGTCCGTCCGAGAGCGCCGAGATCGGCAGCAGCGCGAGCACCGACTCGACCCCGTCCGGGAACCTGTCCAGCGGCACGATCACCCCGCCGCCCACCAGGAGCAGCAGAAAGACCAGGTTGGCCGCGGCGAGCGTCGCCTCTGCCTTGAGCGTTCCGGCCATCAGCAGACCAAGGCCGGAGAAGGCGGCGGTGCCGAGGACGAGCAGCAGCAGGACGGCGAAGGGGTTTCCGTGCGGCGACCAGCCGAGCCCGAAGGCGATGACCGTCAGCAGGACGATCTGCAGCACTTCGGTGACCAGTACGGAGAGGGTCTTCGCGGCCATCAGCGCCCAGCGGGGGAGCGGCGACGCGCCGAGCCTCTTGAGGACTCCGTACCGCCGCTCGAAGCCGGTCGCGATGGCCTGGCCGGTGAAGGCGGTGGACATCACGGCCAGCGCGAGGACGCCCGGGGCCAGGAAGTCGACGGGCTCGCCACTGCCTGTGTCGACGACATCGACCGTCGAGAAGAGGACGAGCAGCAGCGACGGGATGATCACGGTGAGCAGCAGCTGCTCGCCGTTGCGCAGCAGCATCTTCGTCTCGAACGCGGCCTGCGCCGCGATCATCCGCCCGACCGGAGCGGCGCCGGGCCGCGGTGTGTACGTACCGGCGCTCATCAGCGCAGCTCCTTGCCGGTCAGCTCCAAAAACACGTCCTCCAGGGTGTGGCGCTCGACCGAGATGCCGTCGGGCATCACGCCGTGCTGCGCGCACCAGGAGGTCACGGTCGCCAGCAGCTGCGGGTCGACCTGGCCGGTGATGCGGTACGCGCCCGGGGTGAGCTCGACCGCCTCCGTCCCGTCGGGCAGTGCCTTGAGCAGCGAGCCGACGTCGAGGCCGGGCCGCCCGGTGAAGCGCAGGGTGTTCTCGGCGCCGCCGCGGCAGAGCTGTTCCGGGCTGCCCTGGGCGATGACCTTGCCCGCGTCGATGATCGCGACATCGTCGGCGAGCGCTTCGGCCTCGTCCATGAAGTGCGTGGTCAGGACGGTGGAGACGCCGTCCTGGCGGAGTTCGCGTACGAGCTCCCAGGTGGAGCGCCGGGCCTGCGGGTCGAGACCGGCGGTCGGCTCGTCGAGGAAGACCAGTTCGGGGCGGCCGACGACGGCCATGGCCAGCGCGAGGCGCTGCTGCTGGCCGCCGGACAGGCGCCGGTAGGTGGTGCGGCCGCAGTTGCCGAGGCCGAGGCGCTCGATGAGTGCGTCCACGTCCAGCGGGTGGGCGTGGAGTTTCGCCATGTGGCGCAGCATCTCCTCCGCGCGGGCGCCCGAGTACACGCCGCCGGACTGGAGCATCACGCCGATCCTCGGTCGCAGCTTCGCGGCGTCGGCGACCGGGTCGAGCCCGAGGACGCGCACTGTGCCCGCGTCGGCGCGGCGGTAGCCCTCGCAGGTCTCGACCGTGGTGGTCTTACCGGCTCCGTTGGGGCCGAGGACGGCGGTCACGGAGCCCCGGGGGACCTCGAGGTCGAGGCCGTTCACGGCCGTCTTGGATCCGTACCGCTTCACCAGGCGCCGGATCTGGACGACGGACTCGCTTCGCATGCCGAGGAGTCTAGGCGGGGGTGGAGGACCCCCGGGAGCGGGGGCCGAGACCCATGGGACGGCCGTGACGTGAATGGCCTGAACTGGCGCCTGAGGCGTATCCGGCAGCAACAGCACCCTCACCGCCTCGCACCGGAAAATCGTCGTCGAGTGGCGCAACGGGCAGATCGCGGGGCCCTGGAGGCGGGCGTCCGCACCGCCCACGACCGGGCCTTCACGGTTCAGGGCACGGACGGCCGGCTCAACTTCAGATTTCGTGGCGAATTCCGGCAGGACTCTGGTGCATTCGATCAGGGTCGGCGACCGTCCCGATCTTGCAGGCTAAATTCTCGGGAATTGCCTGGTCAGGGCCCGTTCGGCAGCAGCCGGGCGGGCACTGTTCTTAGGTGACCCTTAGTGATGAAGCGCACCGGCTCACGCCTTGGACGGCAGTTGTCACGCTCAGAGGAATTACGCAACAATGGCGTTGTGAAAAACGTTGGCGAGGCTCCGCAGGAGGAACTCGCGACCGGAGAGCGCTCTACGCGCAACCGGGTCGCGCGCTCCATCCTGGACCACGGCCCGTCCACCGTGGCCGATCTCGCGGGACGCCTGGGCCTCACCCAGGCAGCCGTCCGCCGCCATCTCGACTCGCTCGTCCACGAGAACGTCATCGAAGCCCGTGAGCAGCGGGTCTACGGCGCGCGCACGCGCGGGCGGCCCGCGAAGGTGTTCGCCCTGACCGACTGCGGCCGGGACGCCTTCGACCAGTCGTACGACACGCTGGCCGTCGACGCGCTCCGCTGGATAGAGCGGACCGCAGGTGGAGGAGCGGCAGGCGAGGCGGCCGTCTCCGCCTTCGCCCGGGACCGGCTCGAAGCGCAGGCCGAGGCCTATCGCACGGCGGTCGACGCCGCTCCCCCCGAGGAACGCACCGAAGCCCTGGCCAAGGCCTTGAGTGCCGACGGGTACGCTGCTACGGCGCGTAGCGCACCGGTCGGCGAACAGCTCTGCCAGCACCACTGCCCGGTCGCCCATGTCGCCGAGCAGTACCCCCAGCTGTGCGAGGCGGAGACCGAGGTCTTCTCCCGCCTCTTGGGCACGCATGTGCAGCGTCTGGCCACCATCGCCCACGGTGACGGCGTCTGCACCACGTTCATCCCGCACAGCGCCCCACAGACCACCACAGAATCAGCATCCACAAGCACGGCCGGGAGGAACCCCGCATGACTCTCCCCACGGAGACTGCCCACCCCGAACTCGAGGGCCTGGGTACGTACGAATTCGGCTGGGCCGACTCCGACGCGGCGGGTGCCGCTGCCAAGCGCGGCCTCTCCGAGGCAGTCGTCCGCGACATCTCGGCGAAGAAGAACGAGCCGGAGTGGATGCTGAAGCTGCGCCTGAAGGGCCTGCGGCTGTTCGGCAAGAAGCCCATGCCGAGCTGGGGCTCGGACCTGTCGGGCATCGACTTCGACAACATCAAGTACTTCGTGCGGTCCACGGAGAAGCAGGCGGAGTCCTGGGAGGACCTGCCCGAGGACATCAAGAACACGTACGACAAGCTCGGCATCCCGGAGGCGGAGAAGCAGCGCCTGGTCGCCGGTGTCGCCGCCCAGTACGAGTCCGAGGTCGTCTACCACCAGATCCGTGAGGACCTGGAGGAGCAGGGCGTCATCTTCCTCGACACGGACACCGCGCTGAAGCAGCACCCGGAGCTCTTCCAGGAGTACTTCGGCACCGTCATCCCGGTCGGCGACAACAAGTTCGCCTCGCTGAACTCCGCCGTGTGGTCCGGCGGCTCGTTCATCTACGTGCCGAAGGGCGTGCGCGTCGACATCCCGCTGCAGGCCTACTTCCGTATCAACACGGAGAACATGGGCCAGTTCGAGCGGACGCTGATCATCGTCGACGAGGACGCCTACGTCCACTACGTCGAGGGCTGTACCGCCCCGATCTACTCCTCGGACTCGCTGCACAGCGCCGTCGTCGAGATCATCGTCAAGAAGGGCGGCCGCTGCCGCTACACGACGATCCAGAACTGGTCGAACAACGTCTACAACCTGGTCACCAAGCGCGCCGTGGCGTACGAGGGCGCGACCATGGAGTGGGTCGACGGCAACATCGGCTCCAAGGTCACCATGAAGTACCCGGCCGTCTACCTCATGGGCGAGCACGCCAAGGGCGAGACCCTGTCCATCGCCTTCGCGGGCGAGGGCCAGCACCAGGACGCCGGCGCCAAGATGGTCCACATGGCCCCGAACACCTCCTCCAACATCGTCTCCAAGTCGGTGGCGCGAGGCGGTGGCCGTACCTCCTACCGCGGTCTGATCGAGATCGGCGAGGGCGCTCCGGGCGCGAAGTCCAACGTGCTCTGTGACGCGCTGCTGGTCGACACGATCTCCCGCTCCGACACGTACCCCTACGTGGACGTGCGCGAGGACGACGTGTCCATGGGCCACGAGGCGACCGTCTCCAAGGTCTCCGAGGACCAGCTCTTCTACCTGATGAGCCGTGGCATGACGGAGTTCGAGGCGATGGCGATGATCGTGCGCGGCTTCGTCGAGCCGATCGCCAAGGAACTCCCCATGGAGTACGCACTGGAGCTCAACCGGCTGATCGAGCTGCAGATGGAGGGGTCGGTCGGCTAGCGCCCGCCCTCCCCAGCAGCGACTGATTTCTTACGCAGAGGCAGAGAGAGAGCACGACGACAGCCATGGCTGAGGCTCAGAACATTCCGGCGGGGTCCACCACTGCCGGCTCGATCGCGGTGGCCGCCGAGTCGACCGTCGCCACCCGCATGAGTGCGCCGCCGTCCTTCGACGTGGCGGACTTCCCGGTCCCGCACGGCCGCGAGGAGGAGTGGCGTTTCACTCCGCTGGAGCGGCTGGCCGGTCTGCACGACGGCACCGCCGTCGCGAACGGCACCGGCATCAAGGTCGACATCGACGCGCCCGACGGCGTCGTCGTCGAGACCGTGGGCCGGGACGACGCGCGGCTCGGCAAGGCCGGCACCCCGGTGGACCGCGTGGCCGCCCAGGCGTACTCCTCCTTCGAGAAGGCCTCGGTCGTCAGCGTGCCCAAGGAGACCGTGCTCACCGAGCCGGTCCGGATCGCCGTCCACGGCGAGGGCGGCACCGCCTTCGCCCACCAGATCATCGAGCTCGGCGCCTTCGCCGAGGCCGTCGTGGTCATCGACCACACCGGCGACGCGGTCCTCGCCGCCAATGTCGACTACCTGCTCGGCGACGGCGCGAAGCTCACTGTCGTCTCCGTCCAGGACTGGGACGACAAGGCCGTCCACGTCTCCCAGCACAATGCGCTGGTCGGCCGCGACGCCTCGTTCAAGTCGATCGTGGTCACCTTCGGCGGCGATCTCGTACGTCTGCACCCGCGCGTCTCCTACGCGGGCACCGGCGGCGAGGCCGAGCTCCTCGGCCTCTACTTCACCGACGCCGGCCAGCACCAGGAGCACCGGCTCATGGTCGACCACAACGCCCCGCACTGCCGCTCCAACGCCGCCTACAAGGGCGCGCTGCAGGGCCAGGACGCGCACGCGGTGTGGATCGGCGATGTCCTCATCGAGGCGAAGGCCGAGGGCACGGACACCTACGAGATGAACCGCAACCTCGTCCTCACCGACGGCGCTCGGGTCGACTCCGTACCGAACCTGGAGATCGAGACCGGCGAGATCGTCGGCGCCGGTCACGCCTCCGCCACCGGCCGCTTCGACGACGAGCAGCTCTTCTACCTCCAGTCCCGTGGCATCCCCGCCGACGAGGCCCGCCGCCTCGTGGTCCGCGGTTTCTTCGCCGAGCTGGTCCAGAAGATCGGTCTGCCCGACGTCGAGGAGCGCCTGCTCGCCAAGATCGACGCGGAGCTGGAGGCTTCCGTCTGATGGCCGCCTTCGTCCGAGCCTGTGGGCTGAGCGAGCTGGAGGAGGACACCCCCAAGCGGGTGGAACTCGACGGCACGCCGATCTCCGTCGTCCGGACCGATGGCGAGGTCTTCGCCATCAACGACGTCTGCTCGCACGCGAATGTCTCGCTGTCCGAGGGCGAGGTGGAGGACTGCCAGATCGAGTGCTGGCTGCACGGCTCCAGCTTCGACCTCCGCACCGGCAAGCCGTCCGGCCTCCCGGCGACGCGCCCCGTCCCCGTATACCCCGTCAAGATCGAAGGGGACGATGTGCTCGTCTCCGTCACCCAGGAGTCCTGAGTCACCCATGGCAACGCTTGAAATCCGCGACCTGCACGTTTCCGTCGAGGCCGAGAACGGCCCCCGGGAGATCCTCAAGGGCGTCGACCTGACCGTGAAACAGGGCGAGACCCACGCCATCATGGGCCCCAACGGCTCCGGCAAGTCGACCCTCGCGTACTCCATCGCGGGCCACCCCAAGTACACGATCACCCGTGGCACCGTGACCCTGGACGGCGAGGACGTCCTTGAGATGACCGTCGACGAGCGCGCCCGCGCCGGCATGTTCCTGGCCATGCAGTACCCGGTCGAGGTCCCCGGCGTCTCGGTCTCCAACTTCCTGCGTACGTCGGCGACGGCGATCCGCGGCGAGGCCCCCAAGCTGCGTACCTGGGTGAAGGAGGTCAAGTCCGCGATGGAGACGCTCCAGATGGACCCGGCCTTCGCCGAGCGCAATGTGAACGAGGGCTTCTCCGGCGGTGAGAAGAAGCGCCACGAGATCCTTCAGCTGGAGCTGCTCAAGCCGAAGATCGCGATCCTCGACGAGACCGACTCCGGTCTGGACGTCGACGCGCTGCGCCAGGTCTCCGAGGGCGTCAACCGCGTCCACGCGAGCGGCGAGGTCGGCACCCTGCTGATCACCCACTACACGCGCATCCTGCGCTACATCAAGCCCGACTTCGTGCACGTGTTCGCGAACGGCCGCATCGCCGAGTCCGGCGGCGCCGAGCTCGCCGACAAGCTCGAGGCCGAGGGCTACGAGGCATACACGAAGGGTGGCGTATCCGCGTGACACAGCTGCCGGGCCTCCTCGACACCGAGGCGATCCGCAAGGACTTCCCGATCCTGGACCGCTTGATCCACGACGGGAAGAAGCTCGTGTACCTGGACAACGCGGCGACGTCCCAGACGCCGCGCCAGGTGCTCGATGTGCTGAGCGAGTACTACGAACAGCACAATGCCAACGTCCACCGCGGTATCCATGTGCTCGCCGAGGAGGCCACGGCGCTGTACGAGGGTGCCCGCGACAAGGTCGCCGCCTTCATCAACGCGCCGAGCCGCGACGAGGTGATCTTCACCAAGAACGCCTCCGAGTCGCTCAACCTCGTGGCCAACATGCTCGGCTGGGCGGACGAGCCCTACCGCGTGGACCACGAGACCGAGATCGTCATCACGGAGATGGAGCACCACTCCAACATCGTCCCGTGGCAGCTGCTCGCGCAGCGCACCGGCGCGAAGCTGAAGTGGTTCGGCCTCACCGACGACGGCCGCCTCGACCTGTCCAACATCGACGAGATCATCACCGAGAAGACGAAGATCGTCTCCTTCACGCTGGTCTCCAACATCATGGGCACGGTCAACCCGGTCGATGCGCTCGTGCGCCGAGCGCAGGACGTGGGCGCGCTGGTCCTCATCGACGCCTCGCAGGCCGCGCCGCACATGCCTCTGGACGTACAGGCGCTCGGTGCCGACTTCGTGGCCTTCACCGGCCACAAGATGTGCGGCCCGACGGGCATCGGCGTGCTGTGGGGCCGCCAGGAGCTGCTGGAGGACCTTCCGCCGTTCCTCGGCGGCGGCGAGATGATCGAGACCGTCTCGATGCACTCCTCCACGTACGCTCCCGCGCCGCACAAGTTCGAGGCCGGTACGCCCCCGATCGCCCAGGCCGTCGGCCTCGGCGCGGCCGTGGACTACCTCACCTCGATCGGCATGGACAAGATCGCCCAGCATGAGCACGCCCTCACCGAGTACGCGGTGAAGCGTCTCCTGGAGGTCCCCGACCTGCGGATCATCGGCCCCACCACGGCCGAGGAGCGCGGCGCCGCGATCTCCTTCACCCTGGGAGACATCCACCCGCACGACGTGGGCCAGGTCCTCGACGAGCAGGGCATCGCGGTCCGGGTCGGCCACCACTGCGCGCGGCCGGTCTGCCTGCGGTACGGAATTCCTGCGACCACGCGGGCGTCGTTCTATCTGTACTCCACGCCCGGCGAGGTCGATGCCTTGATCGACGGCCTGGAGCACGTCCGTAACTTCTTCGGATGAGGGACTGACGCGTGAAGCTGGATTCGATGTACCAGGAAGTCATCCTGGACCACTACAAGCACCCCCACGGGCGTGGTCTGCGCGATGGCGACGCCGAGGTGCACCACGTCAATCCGACGTGCGGTGACGAGATCACGCTCCGGGTGAAGTACGACGGTACTCGGATCGAGGACGTGTCGTACGAGGGCCAGGGCTGCTCGATCAGCCAGGCCTCCGCCTCCGTACTGAACGAGCTGCTGGTCGGCAAGGAGCTGGCCGAGGCGCAGAAGATCCAGGCGACGTTCCTGGAGCTGATGCAGTCCAAGGGCCAGATCGAGCCCGACGACGCGATGGAGGAGGTGCTGGAGGACGCGGTCGCGTTCGCCGGCGTCTCCAAGTACCCCGCCCGGGTGAAGTGTGCTCTGCTGAGCTGGATGGCGTGGAAGGACGCGACGGCGCAGGCGCTGTCCGAAGGGAAAACGGCATGACTGACAACGAGACCGCCACGATGAAGCCGGCCTCCGAGGAGGAGGTCCGCGAGGCGCTGTACGACGTCGTCGACCCCGAGCTGGGCATCGACGTCGTCAACCTCGGCCTGATCTACGGCATCCACATCGACGAGTCCAACATCGCCACCCTGGACATGACACTGACCTCCGCGGCCTGCCCGCTGACCGATGTGATCGAGGACCAGGCGAAGGCGGCGACGGACGGCATCGTCAACGAGCTGAAGATCAACTGGGTCTGGATGCCGCCGTGGGGCCCGGACAAGATCACGGACGACGGGCGCGAGCAGCTGCGCGCGCTGGGCTTCAACGTCTGAGCTTCAACGTACGAGCTTCAACGTCCGGGCCGGATTGTCCCAAGATCCTCGAAACGGCCATGCATGCCAGGCACACTGGCGGGCATGGCCGTTTCGCTGTACACCGTCGTCATCGACGCCCACGATCTGCCGGCGCTCGCCCGCTTCTGGAGCCAGGTCCTGGACTGGAAGATGGTCTTCGAGGCCGAGGACGAGATCACCATCGGCGCGGACGAGTTCTCCCTGCCGGGGATCACCTTCGTGCCCGTCCCCGAGCGCAAGACCGTCAAGAACAGGCTGCACATCGACCTCACACCCGACGACCAGGCCGCCGAGGTCGAGCGGATCATCGGGCTCGGGGCCCGGCGGGCCGACGCCGGGCAGGGGCCGGAAGCGACCTGGGTGGTGCTCGCCGACCCCGAGGGCAATGAGTTCTGCGTACTGCGTCCGAAGAAGACGCTGCTCGACTAGGGCGTGTTTTAGAAGTAGCGCCGTCCGCCCGCAGGGCGGGCCCCGCGGCGTCTGGTGCGTGCAATCGCAAGGCGGAGGATCGCCCTCGTACTGGACGTACTTGGGCGGCTCCGACAACACCGCGAGTGTGCGTGCCAGGCGTCGCGGGGCAGGCGCGACTTCTAAAACACGCCCTAGTAGCCGGCGGGCGGTACGGCGGCGGCCTCGGCGAGGGTCGGGGCCAGGTTCTCCGTGCGGATGCGGCGGTCGATGTAGAGCAGGCTCGCGATCAGCTGCGGGAACGCGGCGACCACCACCTGTCCGATCAGCTGGCTCACCAGACTCAGGACGATCGCACCACCGAGGAAGACCATGACCTGCGATCCGGTCGGGTCGGAGCCGAGGTCCGAGCTGCCGATCGCGCCGGGGAGCATCTGGACGAGGCTGAGCGGCAGTTGGATGACATAGGCCGCGATACCGGCCATGACGCCGGTGAGCAGCGTGATGCCGAAAATCCGCCACCAGTCGCCGCGGACCAGCTTCGACGAGCGGCGCATCGCCGCGATCGCGCCCTGGCCCTCGAAGACCGCGGCGGCCGGGGCGAGGGAGAACTTCACCCACAGCCAGACGGCAAGCGGCGCCGTCGCCATGGCGCCGACGAAGGCCAGCGGGGGCACGATCAGCGGCCCCGTGCCTGCGGCCAGGAGCGCGATCATCAGGCCGACGAAAGCGGTGAGGAACAGGGCGACCGGGATCACGGAGACCAGGGCGACGAGGAACACCGTGCCGATCACGGCCGGTACGCGGGCTGCCGCCCGCCGCCAGACGACGCCGAACGTGGTCGGCCTGCCCAGCACCGCATCCTGGAGGATCGCCGGAACGGAGGCGTACACCATCGCGGTGGCCAGCAGGAAGGTGATCATGCCGATGCCCCAGACGGCGAGGAAGGCGAAGAGCAGCGGACGGATGTCGTCCCAGACGGGAGGCTCGTCGCGCGTCGCGTCGTAGATCGCGCGCAGGTGGTCGCCGACGACGGCGTACATGATCGCCAGTGCGACACCGACAGCGACCGCCGCCGCGCCGTAGACGGCCGCGGCTATGCCGAACAGCTGCTTCCAGTAGCGGCCGATCGTGCTGAAGGCCCCGCCGAGGATGTCGCCGAGGCCGAGCGGGGCCAGCGGGATCACCCCGGGCCTGGGCGGCGGCGGGGGCGTCCAGCCGCCCCACCCCGGAGGTGGTCCGGGCGGAGGTGTGTTTCCGTATGCCACTGAGTTGTCTCCCGCGCGTCGTCGGCCCGGGCGCCATGAGCCCCGGTGTGTTCTGCCTGGTCGGACGGGACACCGTAGCGGGATGGGGCGGGCCGGGTCACCGTGCCCCCCGCTTCGCCTCTCTCGTCTCGGCCGTCGCCTTGCGCAGCGCGGGTGTGGCCTGCTCGAAGTAGCGGACCAGGACGCGCAGTTCGTCGGGGCTGAAGCCCGCGAAGACCTCGGCCATCCGGCGGCGGGCGGCGCCGAACGCCGCCTCGTCCTGCTCCGGGGTGAGGGGCACGGACTCGACCACGACCCGGCGGCGGTCGGCGGCGTCCAGGCCGCGGCGGACCCGGCCGGCCCGCTCCAGCCGGTCGACGAGCCGGGTGGTGGCGCTCTGCGAGAGGCCGATGCGCTCGGCGAGCCCGCCGGTGGTGAGGGGGCCCGCGAGCTCCAGTGTGCTGAGGGCGTAGACATCGGTGGGGTTCTGGCCGAGGGTCGCGGCGGCGGCCTGGCCGTGCAGGACGACGGCGGTCAGATAGGAGCGGTGGATGCGTGCGAGCTCGTCCTGGTCGGACATCGTCCGCCGCCTTTCGTCGGGTCTTACCCTGCCGGTTGCTTGCGCCCGTACATATATATTGCCCGATCCGCCGATGTGTACGAGCGTACGCAACGATGTGTACCCTCGTACACATGGGATACGGACTGCTGGCCGCGGCGATCGCGGCGGAGGTGGCCGGGACGACGGCCATGAAGTACAGCGAGGGCTTCACCAGGCTGTGGCCTTCGCTGCTCACCGTCGCGGGCTATCTGCTCGCCTTCACACTGCTCGCGCAGACGCTCAAGACCCTGTCGGTGGGCACCGCGTACGCGATCTGGGCGGGCGTCGGCACGGCCGCCGTCGCCGCGATCGGCATGCTCTTCCTGGGCGAGTCGACCAGCCTCGTCAAGCTCGCCGGGATCGCCCTGGTGATCGTCGGGGTCGTCGTGCTCACCCTGGGCGGTGCGCACTGATGGCGCGGCGGTACGACCCCGAGCGGCGCCGGCGCATCATCGACGCGGCGATCCGGGTGGTCGCCACGAACGGCATCGGGGGACTCAGCCACCGCACGGTCGCGGCCGAGGCGGATGTTCCACTCGGCTCGACGACCTACCACTTCGCCTCTCTGGACGAGCTGATGGTCGCCGCGCTGCGCCGGACCAACGAGGGATTCGGGGCGGCGGTACGGGACAGCGGCGCGCTCGCCGACCCCGGCGCCGATGTCGCCGAGGAACTCGCCCGGCTGATGGGGGAGTGGCTCGCCGGGGAGCGCACCGGCGTGGAGCTGGAGTACGAGCTCTATCTGGCGGCCCTGCGGCGGCCCGCGCTGCGGCCGGTCGCCGCGGAGTGGTGCGAGGGCCTCGCCGAGATCCTGGCCCGGCGGACCGATCCGGTCACGGCACGGGCGCTGGTGGCGCTGATGGACGGGATCTGTCTGCAGGTGCTGCTGACGGACACGCCGTACGAGGCCGAGTACGCGCGGGAGATGCTGGCCCGGATCATCGGGGCGCTGCCTGACGGCGGGCCCGCGACCGCGACGTGAGACCGGTTCGCACCCGCCCGCCCTCGCCGGTTAGGTTCTCCTCATGACCGACACCACTGCTCCTCGCACCACCGGCGCCGTCGCCGCCGGGCTCGCCACCCTCACCACCGACGGCACCGTACTCGACACCTGGTTCCCCGCCCCCGAGCTGTCCGCCGAGTCCGGCCCCGCCGGGACCGAGCGGCTGACCGCCGAGCGTGCCGTCGAGCTGCTCGGCGAGGGCGCCGCCAAGGCCATCGGCCCGGACGCCCGCCGTGGCGTCGAGGTCGTGGCCGTCCGTACGGTCATCGCCTCGCTCGACGACAAGCCGCTGGACGCACACGACGCGTATCTGCGCCTGCACCTGCTGAGCCACCGGCTCGTCCAGCCGCACGGCCAGAACCTGGACGGCGTCTTCGGGCTGCTTTCCAACGTCGCCTGGACCTCGCTCGGCCCGGTCGCCGTCGACCAGGTCGAGACCGTGCGTCTCAACGCCCGCGCCGAGGGCCTGCACCTCGCCGTGACCAGCATCGACAAGTTCCCGCGGATGACGGACTACGTCGCGCCCAAGGGCGTGCGCATCGCCGACGCCGACCGCGTCCGCCTCGGCGCGCACCTCGCCGAGGGCACGACCGTCATGCACGAGGGCTTTGTGAACTTCAACGCCGGCACGCTCGGTACGTCGATGGTCGAGGGCCGCATCTCCGCGGGCGTCGTCGTCGGCGACGGCTCCGACATCGGCGGCGGCGCGTCCACGATGGGCACGCTCTCCGGTGGCGGCAACGTCCGGATCGTCATCGGCGAGCGCTGCCTGATCGGTGCCGAGGCGGGCGTCGGGATCGCGCTCGGCGACGAGTGCGTGGTCGAGGCGGGGCTGTACGTCACGGCGGGGACCCGGGTCACGATGCCCGACGGGCAGATCGTCAAGGCGCGCGAGCTCTCCGGCGCGAGCAACATCCTCTTCCGCCGGAACTCGGTCACCGGGTCGGTGGAGGCGCGTCCGAACAACGCGGTGTGGGGCGGACTCAACGAGGTCCTGCACAGCCACAACTAGCCGGCCGGGGGCTCCGGCCCCCGGACTCCTCAGCTCCTCCGTCAAACGCCGGAGGGGCCGGGTTCCAGCTCCTCGTACGCCGCACGCAGCCGGTCGACCGCCTCGCGCCCCGCGGGCCGCAGCGGCTCGCGGACCGGGCCCGCGTCCAGGAGGGCCTTCGCCGTCACCGTGCCCGGCAGGCCCGAGGCCATCATCAGTTCGGCCAGCGGGAGCGTGCGGCCGTTGAGGCGGGCGGCCTCGGCGGTGTCGCCCTTGTCGTACGCGTCGAGCACCGCGCGCAACCGGCGCGGTGCGACGTTCGCGACCGTGCTGACATAGCCCGCGGCGCCCACCGCGTACAGCGGCAGGTTCAGCTCCTCGCAGCCCGAGTAGTACGCCAGCGAGGTGCGGGTGATCACCTTGGCCGAGCCGAGCAGGTCGTACGCGCAGTCCTTGACGGCGACGATCCGAGGATGACAGGCCAGGCGCAGCATCGTGTCGACCTCGATACGGGTGCCGGTGCGCCCGGGGATGTCGTACAGCATCACCGGCAGTGCCGTCGCGTCCGCGACCGTAAGGAAGTGCGCCTCGATCGCGTCCTGCGGCGGGCGGCTGTAGTACGGAGTGACCACCAACAGGCCGTCCGCGCCCGCCTGTTCGGCCGCGCGTGCCAGCTCGACCGTGTGTCGCGTGGACGCGCTGCCGACGCCCGCCACGACGGACGCGGTGTCACCGACCGTCTCGCGCACGGCGCGTACCAGCGCCGTCTTCTCGGCGTCGGTCGTGGTCGGGGACTCGCCGGTGGTGCCGTTCAGGACCAGTCCGTCGCAGCCCTCGGCCACCAGATGGGCCGCGTGGCGGGCGGCCGCCTCCAGGTCCAGCTCCCCGGTGGCGGTGAAGGGCGTGATCATCGCGCAGAGCGCGCGGCCGAAAGGGCGTGAAGGGCTCATGTTCCGCAGTGTCGGCCCGCTGGACAGTGAAGGTCCACTTAGATCTGCTTGGGGTGAGGGGCAAGCAGTGCTCAAGAGTGGCACTCGGCGGCCCGCCGGCATCACCTTGAACGGGCAGGCATGGCTTGCGCGTTCACCTCTGACATGATCGGGTTCCGGGCGAGGCAGGACCGACATGGGGGGCATCTGCTGTGAAGCGGACCGGAGTGGTGACGGCGGCTCTGATGGCGGCTGTGGTGCTGGGCGGCTGTACGAGCGAGAAGGAGCCGCCGCGGGGCGCGGCGGACCCCAGTTGGAAGTGGCGGGTGAAGCCCGACTCGCTGTCCGCGTCCCCCGTCCCCCAGTACGGTGCGCTGCCAGGGACTCCGACGCAGGGTCCGACGCCCACGCCGACGGCGTGCCCCGCCTCCGGTGTGGTGATCACCAGCGGTGAGGTGAACGCCGCGACGGGCCGCCGGGCCACCGTGATCACGTTGCGGAACTGCGGGCGAAGCGCGTACCACGTCAACGGCTATCCGCAGGTGGGGGCCCTGGACAAGGATCGCGAACAACTCAAACTGAAGATCACACACGGTGAGGCGGACGCGGGCAGGGTCCGGGGCCCTGAGCCGATCACGCTCGCGCCCGGGAAGAGCGCGGTGTCCGTGCTGAACTGGACGAACCGCGTCACCTCCTTCGACCCGCCGAAGCCCGGCGCGTATCTGGTGATCGCGCCGTCCGCGGACGAGGAGAAGCAGACGCTGCCCTTCACGCTCGACATGGGCACCGCGGCCGAACTGGACGTCACGGCCTGGGCTGTTGACCTCAGCCAACGTTGATGGTTGACCGGTACACGCCCGCGCTGAGCTACCGCGCGGGCGTGTACCGGCATACGGCCTACGGGCGGAAGCGCAGGACCTGAGGGTCGTGGTCGCTGTTCTGGTCCGCGAACTCTGCGTTGATGTGCACGCTGTCGTAACTGAAGTCGTCGATCGCCGGGCTGGTCAGGATCTGGTCCAGAACCTGGCTGTTGCCCTGGAAGACGTACGAGTAACGCTGCGAGCGCGGCAGGGACTTGACCGCCGGGTACAGCGCGCCGCCGTCGGTCAGCGCCTTCGTCGTCGCCGAGAACTCGAAGTCGTTGATGTCGCCCAGGACCAGGACGTCGGCGCGGCAGTCGGTCTTGATGATGTCCTTGACGAAGGTGTTCACGGCCTGCGCCTGCTGCAGGCGCTTTGCCTCGGAGGACCGGTTCGGCGGCTGGTGGTGCGAGACCAGGCTCTCGTCGCCGCCCTTCGAACCGAAGTGGTTGGCTATCACGAAGACCGTGCGGCCGCGGAAGGTGAACTCACCGGCCAGCGGCTTGCGGCTATTCTCCCAGGCGGTGTTCGCCGGGTCGATCCTGCCGGGGGAGAGCGTCAGGGCCGCACGGCCCCGCTCCCCCTCGACGACGGCGGTCGCCGTCTTCGCGTCGCCGCCCGGACGGTCCGTGAAGGAGACCCGCTCGGGGTTGAAGAGGAAGACCTGGCGGATGTTGCCGCCGGGCTCGCCGCCGTCCTTGTTGTTCTCGGGGTCGATGCTGCGCCACTCGTACGCCGGGCCGTCGGCTGCCGCGATCGCCGCGGTGAACTTCTTCAGCGTCTCGCCCGCCGTGACGACGCCGGTGTTCTTGGCGCCGTTGTCGTCCTGGATCTCCTCCAGGGCGAGGATGTCGGGCGAGGCGAGGTTGTCGACCACCGCGGCTGCGAGCGCGTCGAACTTCTCCTGCGGGTCGCTCGGGTCGAGGTTCTCGACGTTGTACGTGGCGACCGCGAGTTCGCCGCGGCTCTGCTTGCGCGTCGACTCACGCTTCAGGCCCTGGTCGGTGACCGTGCCCAGCGTGCGCGCGGTGATCGTGTAGCCGCCGAACTGGTTGAAGTCCAGGGGGCCTTCGGTCGTGCCGGAGAGCACATCGCCGACGTTCGCCTTGGGGAAGGGCTTCTCGGCGAGCGGCGCCAGCTGCTGGATCTGGAGCCGGCCGGTGTTCTGCGCGGTGTAGGAGCCGTAGAGCGTGCCGCCGCGGGGGGTGCGGTGCTCGGACGGCTTCACCGTCACCCACAGCTCGGCGTACGGGTCGGTGGCGCCGACGACGCGGGAGGTGCCGATGCGTACGTCGGTGCCCTCCAGGGACTCGTAGTAGTCCAGGGCGTACGTGTCGGGGTCGAGCGGGAGCGCGTTGATGCTGTTGCCCGCGGCGGCGTCGCCGGTGGGGGCGTACGCCGAGGGCACCGACCGGGCGGAGACCGTGACCGGCGCGGGCAGCGCGTTGCCGGAGGAGACCACGGTGACCGCGGGCTTGGCGATCTGGGTGAGCGACTGGTTGCCGGAGGACGTGCCGCCGGGGATGTACTCGCCGACCGTGCCAGAGACGAGCACGCTGTCGCCGACCGCGACGGTGGGGGCGGAGCCCGTGTAGACGAAGACGCCCTCGCTGGTGGCCGGGTTGTCGTCGGCCTGCGGGTCCTGGAACCAGAAGCCCTTGGAGCCGTAGGTCCGTACGCCCGTGACGATGCCGGGGACCTCGGTCACCTGCTGGCCGGCCAGCGGGGATATCCGGGTGGCGCCCTGGATGTCATGGATCCGGACTCCGGCGGCGGCGGATGCGGCGGAGGAGCCTGCGAGCAGGCCGGCGGCCAGCGCGACGGAGACGACGGCCGCGACGGCGGCGGTTCTCGGTACGACGGAGGAAGGCATCAAGGGTTCTCCGGATGTGAGGGATGAGGGGTGGTGCCAAAGTTCTACGCGCGTCAATCTCTTTGCTGGGCGGGGGAGTTGTCAAGAGTCGACGGGTGTACGGAGGGGGACGGGACGGTGAACCCGGGTGCGGGCGGGGTGGCGTCGGGCAGGACTGCCCTGGGCGCCAGGGCGTGTTTTGGGATCTGGCCTGCCCCGCGGGGGGACGGCGCTACTTCTGAAACACGCCCTGGGCGGCTGTCCCGCGCGCAGTGTCCGGGCGCGGCGAAACCCGGTGAAATACGTCTACGCTGGGTGCCGCCCGGACCCCGTATGCCCGCGAGGAGAAGCACCAGATGCCCGAAGACCGCCCCACCCTCCCGCCGGTTCGTCTGCACTCGGAAGCTGAGCTGGCGCGGGACGCGCTGGCCACGCCGCTGCTGACCAGGGCCGTTCGGCTCGCCCGCTGGGCGGGGCCGGACACGCGGGTCGGCGCGGGCGGCGAACTCGTCGACGAGCAGCTTCCCGCGGCCGCCGAAGAGCTGGGCCTCGGGGCCGAGGGCGACGGCCCCGCGTATGCCAGTGAGGCGTGGCGGGCAGCCGTCGACACCGGGCTCGTCGAGGTCCACGACCCCGCCGACGACGATGCCGAGCACGGCACGGTCACGGAGGGCGAGAACCTCGCGGTGATCACCTCGGGCTCGCCGCAGGACATCCTCGCGATCTGGCTGGACGCGCTGGAGGCCGTGCACGCCGATGCCATCGCGCCGCTCCTCGACGACCTGGCCGACGCGATCCGTGAGGACGGCGAGATCGACTACGAGTCGCTGGACTGGGACCCGGACGCGGAGGCCGAATTCCTCGACGGGGTCCTCGGGAACCTGTATCTGCTGACCGTCACGGAGGGCGGCGCGGGGGACGAGCCGGTGCCGCTGCCCGCGCTCGCCGCGTCGATGATTGTCCCCGACGACATGGGCGAGCCGACCGACGACGTCCTGGAGCAGGTGTCGGTGGCGATGATGCGTCTGGACGACCAGTTCCAGCTGTTCGAGCCGGTCGGCCTGGTCGAATACCGCCCCGTGGACGAGGCGTTGATGGCGGAGGAGGGCGAGGAGCCCGCACCGCCCGTGGACGACGAGGACGTCTCCCGGTACGGGATGGTCAAGCTCACGCCGCTCGGGCTCTACGGCATCCGGGCGCGGATGCTGGAGGCGGGGATCGACGCGCCGGCGGTCGGGGAGCTGGCCGGCAAGGGCGCGGACGTGCTGCTCGACGGGCTCGCGCGCTACCCCGAACTGGCGGCGCGGGCCGAGACGGAACAGTGGCTCGCCCGGCGTGAGCCCGCCGACTCGGCACGCGATCTGCTGGCGGCGGCGCGGGGCGCGGACACTGGCGCCCCGCTGCGGCGCCTGCACTGCCAGCAGGCGCTGACCCTGGTCGGCCCGCAGGCCGAACCGGCGGTCCGGGCGGTCCTCGACGATGTGGAACTGGGCGGCCTGGCACGGGTCTGGCTGGCGGAACGCGGCGCTTCGGACGTGCCGGCGCCGCCGGAGTCGATGATCTTCTGGCTGGCCATCGACACGATCGCGGCGCAACTGGACGCGTCGGACGGGGACCTGGAGGAGCTCCAGGGCCTCGTCGAGGGCCTGGTGGGCCAGCACAGCGGCTTCTTCGACGCGGCGTGGCGGGTGGAGCACCCGGGGACGGCGGATGTGCTGGAGGCGATGGGGAGGCTGCACCCGGACAAGCGGGTGGCGAAGGAGGCGCGCAAGGCGGCGTTCAAGGCGCGGTCGCGGTCGGGGGGTTGAGATTCCCCCACCCCGCCCTTCCCGTAACTGGGGGCGAGCCCCCAGACCCCTCGGGGGAGGAGGGGACAGGGGGCTGACGCCCCCAGGTCCCCCCGGGGCGCGCACGCTTCGCGGCGCGGTGGGGCTCCGCCCCAGACCCCCGTATGCGACCTTCGGCCGCATGTCCTCAAACGCCGGACGGTGCTGAAATGTGCGGCAGGGCCGCACATTCAGCCCCGTGGGGGTCCCCCCGGACGAAGTCTGGGGGAGTTTGAGGCGCGGGGTCCGGGGCGGAGCCCCGGTTCATCAGGCGAACCGCCAGGGGATCGTCAGCACTCGTACCGGGTCGTGTGCTTGAACGACGACGTCGCGCCCTCGAAGCCGTACGTACCCCGGTACGCCGGCGGGTTCTGGTACTCACCGACGATCGTGATCGTGTTCGCGCACGAGCCCTGGCCCGCCCGCTTCGCGTCCAGCCGGAGCTGGTCGCCGATCGTGCCGCCCGTGATGTTCCACGGCGCGCCGCAGATGCCGGATGTGATCTGGCCGCCCGTCACCACATGCGGGTAGGTGTTCGGGTTGTACTTCAGCTCGATCGCGAACGTCACCTGGCCGTTGTGCAGTTCCAGCTTCGCCGTCGCCTGGAGCGCCTCCGCGGAGACCTCCATCGGCCTGGCGAACGCCTCGTCGCGCGTCTTGACCTCCGCGCCCTGCGGGTTGAGATAGCGGTGCTCGGCGTGAGCCTGCGCGCCGCCCTTCTGCTTGCGTGCCTGCGTGGTCATGGTGCCCCCTCCCGTCAGGCCAGCTGCTCGGCGATTTCGACGCGCAGCAGCGCGCGGACGTTCTCGATGTGGTTCGCCACGGTCACGACCGACGAACCCGCGAACAGCAGACCGACCGCGACATTGTCGAAGGAGGTCACCAGCGAGCCGGAGTCGCCGCCCGCCGAGATGTTCGTCGTGAGGATCTGGTCCTTGAAGCGGGCCGTACCCGCCGTGCCGTAGTTGACGTCGATCGTCGCGTCGACCGCCACGATCCGGCCGAAGCTGACGTTCGTCGTACGCCCGGTCTTCTTGACCAGGTCGCCGACCGCCACATTCGCCCTGCGCCGCCAGGCCCGCGGCGCCGCGCCGAAGTACTGTTCGCGCGTCGCGTCCTCGAACTCGACCTTGCCGAGCGCCGCGTCGACGACGTTGTTGTGCCGGTCCAGCGGGATCTGCGGTGCGAACTGGATGGTGATGAACCGGTCCAGCGTCGCGATCCGGTCCGCCGGGTCCTGACCTCCGTCGAACACACCGGGCTGCACGATCGGGCTGCCCAGTTGCGCGCGGTTGGAGTCCGCGAGCACGTGGTTGTTGCTGAGGATGTAGAACTTCCCCGGCAGACCGAGCCCCGGCCCCGGCGGATCCGTCGTGGCCCCGGGCAGGAAGTCGTACACCACGGTGCCGAGCGTTCCGGCCGTCACCCGTACATTGCCCACCGAGATCCCGGAGGGCGCGGGCCGCAGCCGGCGCCGCAGGAGCTGGGGCTCCAGCGTGCCCATCTCACGGAGCTCTTCGAGCAGCGGCTGCGACAGCTGTGAGAGCTGGTCGGCGACACTGCCGTCGGGCCGGTACGCCGCCTCCGGCTCCACCCCGCGACGCGGCTGCTGCCGCTGCCGGCGCTGCGCGGAGACATGACCGACCGCGATCACATCGGTCGGCGTTCCGTCGTCCATCTGCCGTGGGATCACATCCCGTTCGGGCAGCATCGACTCCGGGACCTTCTGGGTCACGAAGACGAGCACGGCCTCTTCGCCCGTCGCGCGTCCGTCACTCCACTTCACGCCGTGGCCGAAGCCGACGACATTGGCGAGCGGCGCCTGCGGTCGCAGGAAGTCGCTCATCGCTTGTTGCCGCGAGCTGTCACTGACCTGCCCGCCGGTCGGTCCTCGCATCATTTCGGGCTGGCTTGTCACGCCAGTCCACCTCTTCCCCTGGTCCGAAGGGGTTCCCTCAGCGCTCCTGGTCATGGGCGGTCACATCACCGATGGCGAGCACGCGCACCGGTACGCCCTCGAGCTGTGCGGGAACCACGTCTTCTTCCCGGAGCCGGTCACGGGGCACTTTGCGGGTGACGAAGACGACGATCACGTCCACGCCCGAGTGCTCGTCCCTCCCGGTGCCGACACCGGTCACATTGGCCAGCCGCATGAGCCGGCTCTCATGGAGTTCGCGAGCCCGTTTCACGTCCATCCGCGATGGCTCGCCTCCCCCCGCAGGTGGTGCAGGTGTAGGGCATGTCTATTGCCAGGGCCCTCGGGGGTCAAGGAGTACCGCACTAAATCATGGGTTTGGTTATGATCCGTTCCTGATGACCTTCTTTATGAAGATTATTCGGACGGGTCGTCAAGTACGCGGACGCAAAGCCGAGTTGAGGTTGCCCAACCCTCCGGAGGCATTCATGCTCGTCGGGGCCTCTCAATGTCGGCCGGAGTTCAATCGCCGTTCAGGCACGCGCGGAAGTGTGTGCCCGTCATCAGCCAGCCGGATGTGTTCCTTCAGGAGTACTCGATGCCGCTCACCCGCAGGGAATTCACCAAACAGTCCGCGCTCACCGGCGCCGGCGTCGCCCTCACCGGCGTCGTCGGCTCGCTCGCCACCGCGCCCGGCGCGCTCGCCGCGGAGGACACGGCCGAGACCGCCGAGACCGCCGGTCACGGCCACCACGAGCCCGGCTACGGGCCGCTGATCCCCGACCCGAAGCAGATCCTCGCGCTGCCCGCCGGATTCAGCTACCAGATCATCACGCACAGTGGCGTCACCAAACTGGACTCGGGTGAGTTCACCCCCTCCAACCACGACGGCACGGCCACCTTCGACGGGCCGCGCGGGGTGACCCTCCTCGTCAACAACCACGAGCTCAAGGGCCCCCGCTCCGGCTGGAAGTACCCGGTGCCGCTCGCCGAGGGTCTCGTCTACGACCCGGCCGCGTCCGGCGGCTGTTCGGTCGTCGAGGTCCACCGCAGCGGCGAGGTCGCCCAGTGGGTCGGCATCGCGGGCACCTCCACCAACTGCGCCGGCGGCCACACCCCGTGGGGCACCTGGCTCACCTGCGAGGAGACCGAGGATCTCGCCGGCAAGAACGGCATGACCAAGGACCACGGCTACGTCTTCGAGGTCGACCCCTACGACCGGCGCGTCAACCGTGACCCGAAGCCCGTCAAGGCCTTCGGACGGTACGCCCACGAGGCCGTCGTCATCGACCCCAAGCGCGACCACGCCTATCTGACCGAGGACGCCTCCGGCCCGAACGGCCTGCTCTACCGCTGGGTCCCGCCGCACGGTTTCAAGCACGGCCGCGGGCACCTCCGGCACCTCGCCGACGACGCGGGCGTACTCCAGGCGACCAAGTGCTACGACTCCGGGGGCCGTTTCGTCGACGACCTGTCCCGCGCCACGAAGATCGGCACGGTCTACGGCGTCGACTGGGTCGACGTGCCCGACCGCGACGGCCGCACGACCCCCGTACGCAAGCAGTTCGCGGACAAGGACATCACCCGCGCCCGCAAGCTCGAAGGCATGTGGTGGGGCGACGGCGGCGTGTACATCGTCTCCTCCTACGCCCGCGCGGAGAGCCCCGGCGCGGCGCACGACGGCCAGGTCTGGTTCTACGACCCCAAGCGCCGCACCCTCACCCTGAGGGTGCTGCTCGGCGTCAACCCCGACCCGTCCAAGGACGGCGCGTTCGACGGCCCCGACAACATCACCGTCTCTCCGTACGGCGGCCTGGTCATCGCCGAGGACGGCGAGGGTGTCCAGCACCTGTTCGGCGCGACCGACCGCGGGCGCACCTACCCGATCGCCCGCAACGAACTGAACATCGGCACCGAGGAGGAGCCGGAGTTCAGCGAGTTCACGGGTGTCGTCTTCTCGCCCGACGGACGGACGCTCTACGCCAACATCCAGACCCCGGGCATCATGCTCGCGATCACCGGGCCCTGGAAGCGCCACGCGCAGCGCGACTAGGAACAGGCGTCAGACGACGCGGTTGTACGCCCGTACCGTCTTCGCGGTGCGGGCGTACCAGCCCGCCGCGTCATCCCACCCGCGGCCGTAAAACCCTTGGCGCAGCCGAAGGTTGCCCTCCTAGAGTGATCCATGTCCGAGGGGGAAGGCAGGGCCTTTCCGGGACATCACAAACTCATGCACCTCCCGGTGCGCAGGCTGCGGCTACTTCCTCTTACGAAATCACGCCGCCGCCACCTTTGATCTCGGGAGGCTCAGCATTCGGGATGCCCGGTGCGCAGGCAACGGTTACTTCTCGGACCGGGAGGATGCGGGTTCAAATCCCGCCCAGCCACGGTTGGTGGAGCAATCAGGAAGCTCGCCCGGCTACAGTCCGTCGCCGACCCCTGATCTCGGGCACCCCTTTTGCTGCGCTTTCCCCAGGAATTCGGGGGAATTCACATGGCACGCTTCAACACCCGCACCGCGAAGGCGGGAGCGACCTCGCCCGTGCGCTCGACCGGCCGCGCCCTGCGTACCCATCAGGGCGGCACCGGCTCCGAGCGTGACGCACGCTCCGAGCTCTTTCTGCTCGCCGTCGCCAACTTCGTTTCGCAGCAGACCTTCTACGAGTCCGCCGGCGGCCGCGACGACCGCTTCACCCGTCTTGTGCGCAAGCTCGCTGTCGAGGACCCCGCGTGGACCGCGGGACTGCTCGGCTGGCTGCGCGGCGAGGGCAATATGCGAACCGCCTCCATCGTCGGTGCCGCCGAATACGTCAAGGCGCGCCTCGACGCATCCGCGACCGCGGGTCCGACGAACCGTCAGGTCGTTGATTCCGTACTGCGCCGCGCCGACGAGCCCGGCGAACTGCTCGGCTACTGGACCTCGCAGTACGGCCGCAATGTGCCCAAGCCCGTCAAGCGCGGCATCGCGGATGCCGTGGCGCGCCTCTACAGCGGAAAGTCGCTGCTGAAGTACGACACCGCGTCCAAGGGCTATCGCTTCGGCGACATCCTCAATCTGGTGCACGCGGCGCCCGATCCCGCGAAGCCGTGGCAGGGCGCGCTGTTTCAGTACGCCCTCGACCGCCGGCACAACCCGGACAGCGCCGAGCCGCCCGCCTCGATCCGTACCCTCACCGCCCATCGGGCGCTGATGGCCCTGCCGGTCGCCGAGCGGCGCGCGGTGATCACCGCGCCCGGCGCCGCCGAGCGGCTCGCCGAGGCGGGGATGACCTGGGAGGCGCTGGCGGGCTGGCTGCAGGGCCCGATGGACGCGGCGGCCTGGGAGGCCGTCATCCCGTCCATGGGAGCGATGGCACTGCTGCGCAATCTGCGGAACTTCGACCAGGCCGGGGTCTCGGACACGGTCGCGGCCCAGATCGCGGCGCAGATCTCGGACCCCGAAGTCGTCGCGGCGTCGCGGCAGTTCCCGTTCCGCTATCTCGCGGCGTATCAGCACGCCCCGTCGCTGCGCTGGGCGTACGCACTGGAGAAGGCGCTCGGCCACTCGCTGGCCAATGTGCCCGCGCTGCCCGGCCGGACGCTGATCCTGGTCGACCGCTCGGGTTCCATGTGGTCGCGCCTTTCGGACCGCTCCGAGCTCAACCGGGCGGACGCCGCCGCGGTGTTCGGCGCGGCGGTGGCCATGCGGGCTCAGAGCGCGGACCTCGTCGAGTTCGGCACGGGCAGCGCGCGGGTGAAGTACCGCTCGGGCGAGTCCGTACTGAAGGTCCTCGGGCGCTTCGGCGAGCTCGGCGGCACCAACACCACCGAAGCCGTCCGTAAGCACTACAAGAAGCACGACCGGGTGCTGATCGTCACCGACGAGCAGGCGGCGTACAGCTACTACGGCGACCCGACCGAGCAGGTCCCGGCGCACATCCCGGTCTACACCTGGAACCTGGCGGGGTACCGGGCGGGGCACGCGCCCTCGGGCAAGCCGAACCGGCACACCTTCGGGGGCCTCACGGACGCGGCTTTCCGTATGGTGCCGCTCCTTATGCGGGGCCGGGACGCCGACTGGCCCTGGGCCTGAGCGCCGCCGATTGCCGTGTGTTCTTCGACACCGTGGTGGTGTGCTCGGTGACCGGCAGCACACAGGCCGGGACGGCCGCGGGATTTCGGGGCTCCCGAACGCCGCCTCACTCATCGGAGTGGAGCGCGCACTGAGGGACACGGACATCGAGCTGGAGCCTGAACGACCTGGTCAAACGCGGGGAAATCGGCGCGGTACCGAGGGTGTTTCCGGCCTGTCTCGGCGGCCGGCCGGCGCTCAGCGTCGACAGCGCGCGGTTCCGACGTGGCGTGGCGGGCCCCCGAGGGCCCATACTCCAGGTAATGACAAAGTCAGCCGGATCCCGCCGCTATTTGCCCTCCAGTCCCTTCAACAAACCGGCCGCGGCCGCCCCGCCGATTGAGCAGTACGAAGTGGGCGACCGGGTCTCGCACGACCAGTTCGGGCTCGGAAGAGTCATCGCAGTCGAAGGAGACAACGCCGCCGTGCTTGTCGACTTCTCGGGGCGCCAGGGAAGAATCCTGAGCCCATACTCCAAGCTGGCCAAACTCTGAAGACCGTGGCCGCCGGGCCCGCCATCACCTGAGAAGCGGTGGCGGACCCGGCGGTGTCGGTCGTAGGGGGCTGTCCTGGTCACAGCGCCTGGGCGGCGGGCTTGACCATGCCCCGCACCGTGCGGGACTTCGCGAAGTCGCCCATCGCGGTCATCTCCCATTCGCCGGAGAACTGCTTGATCAGCTTGGCCATCATCACGCCGGTCTGCGGCTCCGCGCCGGTCAGGTCGAAGCGGACCAGCTCCTCGCCCGACGCCGCGTCGATCAGCCGGCAGTAGGCCTTGGCGACCTCGGTGAACTTCTGTCCCGAGAACGAATTGACGGTGAAGACCAGACCCGTCACATCGGCCGGGATCCGGCCGAGATCCACGACGATCACCTCGTCGTCACCCGCACCCTCACCCGTCAGATTGTCGCCGGAGTGCTTGATCGCGCCGTTCAGGATCGACAGCTTGCCGAAGTAGCAGCTGTCCACGTGGTTGCGGTTCGGACCGTAGGCGATGACGGAGGCGTCGAGGTCGATGTCCTTGCCGCGGAAGGCGGGCTCCCAGCCGAGGCCCATCTTGACCTGGGAGAGCAGCGGGCGGCCGCCCTTGACCAGCGAGACCGTCTGGTTCTTCTGGAGGCTGACCCGTCCCTTGTCCAGGTTGATCTTCCCGGCGCCGGGGGCCGGAGCCGCGGGGGGAGCGCTCGGCGGGGGCGGCACGGGCGCGGAGAGAAGCGGATCGGCAGGCGGGGCGGGTGCGACCGGTGCCGGGGCGACGGGAGTGGGGGCTGAGGGTGCGACCGCGGGCTCCTCGTCGACGGAGACGCCGAAGTCCGTGGCGATGCCCGCCAGCCCGTTCGCATAGCCCTGGCCGACCGCACGGGCCTTCCAGACGCCGTTGCGCCGATAGATCTCCACGACGACCAGCGCGGTCTCGGGGCCGAGCTGCGGCGGGGTGAAGGTGGCCAGCGCGCTGCCGTCGTCGGCATTGCGGATGGTGGCGGTGGGCTCGATGCCCTGGAAGGTCTGGCCGGCGGCGTCCGGGCTCGCCGTGACGACGATCTTCTCGATGCCGGTCGGGACGGCGGAGGTGTCCACCACGATCGCGTCGGGGGCGGTGCCCCCGCCGGAGCGGTAGCTGACGCCGGGGCCCGCCGGCTGGTTGTAGAAGATGAAGTCGTCGTCGGAGCGCACCTTGCCGTCGGCGGTGAGCAGCAGGCCCGATACGTCGAGCCGCACCGGGGCGGCGACGTCCACCGCCACGCGGGCGGCGGAGAGAGGGATGTTCGAGCCGGGGGTCATAGCTGTCATGCCAGATGTAACGAGCGAACGCGCTTTACCGTTCCCTTACCTTTGGGCCGACTCTCGATTCATCTCCCGCGCTATCGGTTGCGCGGGTGGTTGCGGGCCGTCCGCTCGTTGCCGAATTTGTACGCGCCGGTCCAGCGGGCCATGACCAACTGGGGGTCGCCCGAGCCCACCTCGGCCAGGAACTTCTCGGCGCGAGTGCCGCGCAGCGTCCCGGCCGCGCGGCCGCGGTGGGCGATGACAACGCTGCCGTCGCCGTGCTGCGCGTAACTGAATCCGAAGGGCTTGGCCATGCCCGACATCCTGGCCGGGGCACGGCCCGTTCGGCACGCGATTTTTCCTCCCCCCGTGGATGCCCGGCGCGACCGGTCAGTACGGCCACCGGGGCGGGTTGGTGGTGAAGTGGCCGCCCAGATGCGCGTGGTCCGGGTTGTCCGGGTCGAGTTCGCCCTGTTCGGCGACGAGCTTCTCGGCGTACTGCTCCGAGTCGTCCTGCGGCTCGTAGCCCAGCGAGCGCGCCGTCGACAGGTCCCACCACAGGCGGGTGTTGGCGGACGAGCCGTAGACGACGGTGTGGCCGACGTTCTCGGCGGTGAGCGCCGCGTGGAAGAGGCGGGCGCAGTCGCCGGGGCTCAGCCAGACCGACAGCATCCGCACCGAGGTGGGCTCCATGAAGCAGGAGCCGATGCGGACGGAGACGGTCTGAACGCCGTGCAGGTCCCAGTACAGCTGGGCCAGGTCCTCACCGAAGCACTTCGACAGACCGTAGAAGGTGTCCGGGCGGCGCGGGGTGTCGACGGGGATCAGGGGGTCGTCCCCCTGGGGGCGCGGGGTGAAGCCGACGGCGTGGTTGCTGGAGGCGAAGACGATGCGCTCCACGCCCTCTTCGCGGGCCGCCTCGTAGAGGTTGTACGTCCCTTCGATATTGGCGCGGAGGATCTTCTCGAACGGGGCTTCCAGGGAAATACCGGCGAGGTGGATGATCGCGTCGACGCCCCGTACCGCCTCGCGCAGCGCCTCTTTGTCGGCGAGGTCTGCGGTGATCGCGTCCGGCACGCCCTCCATGGAGGTGGCGTCGAAGAGCCGGAGCTCGTAGCCGTACGCGGGCAGGAGCCCCCGCATCAGCGTGCCGAGGCCGCCGGCGGCGCCGGTGAGCAGGACGGTGCGGGGAGCGGGCATGGATGGTTCTCCTCGAAGCTCAGGTCCATAGATGGAATTCACATGCATGGACGTGCGGGGAAGTGGTCCGACCGCTGTCAAGTGTGGCGCGGACGGGTCGACTTCGCCTCTGAGTTGCGGCTTTCCGTCTTGACCCGCCCTTCGCGGCTGCCCTAGCGTTATGGCGTTCAGGAATATGGACGTCGATCAGAATTGTGCACGTGTCGTAGGCTCGGTGCACGCCCAGGGAGCGCCCGTGACCTCAGCCCCGCTCGCCGCCCGGCTCACCCGGGTCCAAGGACCGCTGTTCTTCCCCGTCACCGCGTACGGACCGGACGGCGCCCTGGACCTCGATGCCTTCCGCACCCATGTCAGACGCGGCATCGACGCCGGTGCGGCCGCGGTCTTCGCGTGCTGCGGCACGGGCGAGTTCCACGCCCTGACCCCCGAGGAGTTCGGCGAATGCGTCGCCGCGGCCGTCGCCGAGACCGCGGGCGAGGTGCCGGTCGTCGCCGGCGCGGGCTACGGCACCGCGCTCGCCGTCCGGTTCGCGAAGATCGCCGAAGCCGCGGGAGCGGACGGACTGCTCGCGATGCCGCCCTATCTCGTCGTCGCCGACCAGCACGGACTGCTGCGGCACTACACCGCGCTCGCCGAAGCCACCTCCCTCGACGTCATCGTCTACCAGCGCGACAACGCCGTCTTCACCCCCGAGACCGTCGTCGAACTCGCCCGGGCCGACGGCATCATCGGCCTCAAGGACGGCTACGGCGACCTCGACCTGATGCAGCGCATCGTCGGCGCCGTCCGCCGCGACCTGCCCGACGAGGAGTTCCTCTACTTCAACGGACTGCCCACCGCCGAACTCACCGGCCTCGCCTACCGCGGCATCGGCATCACCCTGTACTCCTCGGCCGTCTTCGCCTTCGCGCCCGACATCGCCCTCGCCTTCTACCGCGCGCTGATCACCGGTGACGACAAGACCGTGGGCCGGCTGCTCGACGGCTTCTACGGACCCCTGGTCGAACTGCGCAATCTCGGCCGCGGCTATGCCGTCTCCCTCGTCAAAGCGGGCGTACGGCTCGAGGGGCTCGACGTCGGCGAAGTGCGGCCGCCGCTGAGCGAACCCCTCCCCGAGCACATCACCGCCCTCGCCGACCTCATCGAACGGGGCCGCGCGCTGCTGGAGGACGGCGCGTGAGGACCGCCGCCTTCCTCTACCCCTGGGACGTCCTCGGCGACCCCGACGCCGCGGCCCGCGTCGCCGATCTCGGCGTCCAGCAGGTCACCCTCGCCGCCGCCTACCACTCCACGCGCGCCCTGACCCCGCGCCACCCCCGGCACCGGATCGTCACCGCGCAGCACGCCGCCGTGCTCTACGAGCCGGACGAGCAGCGCTGGGCGGGCCGCGAGCTGCGCCCGTACGCCGCGGGGGACTGGGCCGTCGGGGACGCGTACGGGGAAGCCGCATCGGCCCTCGCGGACGCCGGGCTCGAGGTCCACACCTGGGTGGTCCTCGCCCACAACTCCCGCCTGGGCGCCGACCATCCGGACACCTCCGTCGTCAACGCGTACGGCGACCGCTACCCCTGGGCGCCGTGCATCGCCCAACCCGCTGTCCGTGCCCTCCTGGTCGACCTCGCGGCCGAGGCGGCGAACCGGCCAGGTGCCCGCGGCACCGAGCTGGAGTCCTGCGGCTGGTACGGCCTCGCGCATCTGCACGCCCACGACAAGACCGCGGGCGTCGCGCTCGGCGACGCGGCGCAGTATCTGATGTCCCTGTGCTTCTGCGGCTCGTGCCGGGACGGTTACGCGGGGCATGGCCTGGAGGCGGAGCTGCTGGCCGCGGCCGTACGCAACGCGCTCGAGCCCGTCTGGGCGGGTGCGGCGCCGGCCGACGCCGGGATCGAGAAGCTGCTCGGCCGCGAACTGACCGCGACGACACTGGAGTTCAGGGCGCGGACGGCCCGCACCCTCCAGGAGGCCGCCGTCACCGCGGTGCGGGCGGCGGCTCCCGACGGCTTCCAGGTCCTGCTGCACGCCGACCCGGTCGCCCACCACTGCGGCGCCAACGCGGGCGTCGACCCGGCGCACATCCTATCCGTCGCCGACGGCGTGGTCGTGCCGTGCACGGGCGGGCCTGCGCCGGTCTTGCCCTTCGCGGAACAGGAGGCGGCCGGGTCGGTGCTCGCGGCGAACCTCACGGTCGTGAGCGGGATGGGCGGCAGCCCGGGGACGCTGGGGGAGGACGCGGCGCGTGCGGCGGCTCTGGGGGCGAATGAACTGCGGCTGTACCACGCGGGGTTGGCGTCGGACACGGACCTGGCGGCGGTGGGGGCGGCGCTGTCGCGGCTGGGCTGAAGGGGGTTTCGTTCCCCACCCCGCCCTCCCCCTTCGGCCTGGCCGCCGTGGGAGGTACCCCCATCCCGTACAAGGGGCTTCGCCCCAGACCCCGTATGAGGAGGACGCGATGACCGAGCCCCAACTCCCCGCCCTGCGCACGGCGCTCGCCGATGTGGTGGCGATCCCGGTGACGCCGTTCGCCGCGGACGGCAGCGTCGACGAGAAGGCCCAGCGAGCCGTGCTGCGGCGGCTGCTCGACGCCGGGGTCACCACCCTGACGCCGAACGGCAACACCGGCGAGTTCTACGCCCTCACCCCCGACGAGCGCCGGCGCGCCGTCGAGCTGACCGCCGAGGAGGCCGCGGGAGCCGCGACGATCGTGGCCGGGGTGGGTCACGAGGTGCCCACGGCCGTCGCCGCCGCGCTGCACGCGCGCGACGCGGGCGCCCAGCTGGTGATGGTGCACCAGCCCGTGCACCCGTACGTCGCACAGGACGGCTGGATCGACTATCACCGGGCGATCGCCGACGCCGTTCCCGGACTCGGCGTCGTCGCGTACATCCGCAATCCCCTGCTCGCGGGCCGGGCACTGGCCGAGCTCGGCGACCACTGCCCCAATGTCGTCGGCGTCAAGTACGCGGTCCCCGACGCGGCCCGCTTCGCCGCCTTCGCGCGCGACGCCGGCCTGCACCGCTTCGTCTGGGTGGCCGGACTCGCCGAGCTGTACGCGCCCTCCTACTGGTCCGCCGGCGCGACCGGCTTCACCTCGGGGCTCGTCAATGTCGCCCCCGCCGTCTCGCTCGCCATGCGCGACGCGCTGCGCGAAGGTCGCTACGCGGACGCCATGACCGTCTGGGAGCGGATCAGGCCCTTCGAGGAACTGCGCGCGGCTTACCAGTCCGCCAACAACGTGACCGTCGTCAAGGAGGCCCTCGCCTCCCTCGGCCTGTGCCGCCGCGAGGTGCGCCCGCCCGGCCGCACCCTGCCCGCGGACCAGCGCGCCGAGGTCGCCGCCCTGGTCGCGGGATGGGACGCATGACCGCCAGGCGCCCCAAGGAACTCCGCAGCCAGCAGTGGTACGGCACGGACGGACTGCGCTCGTTCAGCCACCGAGCCCGCACCCGCCAGCTCGGCTACCTCCCCGAGGAACACCTCGGCAAGCCGGTCGTCGCCGTCCTCAACACCTGGTCCGACATCAACCCCTGCCATGTCCACCTGCGCGAGCGGGCCCAGGCCGTCAAGCGCGGCGTCTGGCAGGCGGGCGGCTTCCCCCTCGAATTCCCGGTCTCCACGCTCTCCGAGACCTTCCAGAAGCCGACCCCGATGCTCTACCGCAACATGCTGGCGATGGAGACGGAAGAGCTCCTGCGCTCCTATCCGGTGGACGGCGCGGTACTGATGGGCGGCTGCGACAAGTCCACGCCCGCGCTGCTGATGGGAGCCGCCAGCGCCGATCTGCCCGCCGTCTTCGTACCGGCGGGGCCGATGCTGCCGGGCCACTGGCGCAATGAAGTGCTCGGCTCCGGCACGGACATGTGGAAGTACTGGGACGACAAGCGAGCCGGACTGATCGGGGAAGCCGAGCTGGCCGAGCTGGAGAACGGCCTGGCCCGCTCGCCGGGCACCTGTATGACCATGGGCACCGCATCCACCCTGACCGCCGCCGCGGAAGCGCTCGGTGTCACCGTCCCCGGCGCGTCCTCGATCCCCGCCGTCGACTCCGGGCACGAGCGGATGGCGGCCGCGTCCGGCCGCCGGATCGTCGAGCTGGTGCGGCAGGACCTGAAGCTGTCGAAGATCCTCACGCGGGAGGCGTACGAGGACGCGGTCGCCACCGTCCTCGCCCTCGGCGGCTCGACGAACGCCGTGATCCATCTGATCGCCATGGCCGGACGCTCGGTGGTTCGGCTCACGCTCGACGACTTCGACCGCATCGCCCGTACGGTGCCGGTGCTCGCCGACCTCCGGCCCGGCGGCCGGTATCTGATGGAGGACTTCCACTTCGCGGGCGGACTCCCGGCGTTTCTGGGGCAGTTGACCGACGTACTGCATCTGGACCGGCCCACCGTCGCGTATCCGACCCTGCGCGAGCAGCTCGCGGGCGCCCGCGTCCACAATCCCGATGTCATCCGCCCGCGCGACAACCCCCTCGCCCAGGAGGGCGGTGTGGCGGTGCTGCGCGGCAACCTCTGCCCCGACGGCGCGGTCATCAAGCACATCGCCGCCGAGCCCCGGCTCCTCCGTCACACGGGCCCCGCGGTGGTCTTCCCCGACTACCGCACCCTGCAGCGGACCATCAACGACCCGGAACTCGGGATCACCGCCGACCATGTACTGGTGCTCCAGGGCGCGGGCCCCAAGGGCGGCCCCGGCATGCCCGAGTACGGGATGCTGCCGCTGCCCGACCATCTCCTCAAGCAGGGCGTACGGGACATGGTGCGGATCTCGGACGCCAGGATGAGCGGGACGAGTTACGGCACCTGTGTGCTGCACATCGCGCCCGAGTCGCACGTCGGCGGACCGCTGGCGCTGGTCGAGAACGGCGACCTGATCACCCTGGACGTCGCCGCGCGCACGCTGCGGCTGGAGATCACGGACGAGGAGCTGGCGCGGCGCAGGGCCGCCTGGACGCCGCCGCCCGAGCGGTACGAGCGGGGGTACGGCGCCCTCTACGGCGAGCAGATCACCCAGGCGGACACCGGCTGCGACTTCGCATTCCTTGCCAGACAGGGCAAGAGCCCGGATCCGTACGCGGGTTGACCCCGCGCTCGCCACGGTCGTCCCCGCCCAGGCGGCGGCGCCCGCGCTCTTCGGCGTGAAGTAGCCGTCGGGCTTCAAGCCGCCGTGGGCGGTCAGGACTTCAGGGCCGCGGCCATCATCTTCTGGGCGATGGGCGCGGCCAGCCCGTTGCCGCTGACCTCGGAGCGGGCCGCGCCCGAGTCCTCGATCAGGACGGCGACCGCGACCTCCTTGCCGCTGTCGGAGTCCTTGGCGTAGGACGTGAACCAGGCGTACGGCGTCTTGCTGTTGTTCTCGCCGTGCTGGGCGGTGCCCGTCTTTCCGCCCACCTCGGCGCCTTCGACCTTGGCATTGGTCCCGGTGCCGTCCTCCACGACGGTCACCATCGCGCTGCGCAGCTGCTCGGCGGTGGACGAGGAGACGATCCGCTTCGATGCCGCGTCCTCGTACGACTGAAGCGTGTTGCCGTCCGCGTCCACGACCTTGGAGACCATGTGCGGCGCCTGCAAGACGCCGTCGTCGGCGATCGCCGCGGAGACCATGGCGAGCTGCATCGGGGTCGCGGTCACATCGAACTGGCCGATGCCGCTGTAGGCGGTCGAGGGCTTGTCCATCCCGGTCGGATACACACTGGGCAGGGCCCGCACCGGGGAGTCCTGCTTCTCGTCGTTGAAGCCGAACTTCTCCGCCATCGCCCGGACCTTGTCCTGGCCGAGGTCGACCGCCAGCTTCCCGAAGACGTTGTTGCAGGAGTACTGGAGCGCGGTGCGCAGGCTCGCGTTCTCGCAGGGTGCGGACTTGTTCTCGTTCTCCAGGACCCTGGTCGTGCCGGGCGGGGTATACGGATCGGGACTGTCCGTCTTCGTGTCCACCGAGTCGTAGAGACCGTCCTCCAGGGCCGCCGCCGCGACCACCAGCTTGAAGGTGGAACCGGGCGGCAGCGGCTGCCGCAGCGCGCGGTTGACCAGCGGCTTGTCCTTGTCGGACAGCAGCTTCTTCCAGGCGTCGCCGTTCGTCGTCCCGCTGATCTTCGAGGGGTCGTACGAGGGCGTGCTGACCATGCCCAGGATCTTCCCGGTCTTCGGGTCGATGGCGACGGCCGCGCCCTTGGTGTCGCCGAGCGCTTCGTAGGCCGCCTTCTGCACCGCGGGGTCGATGGTGGTGAGCACGTCGCCGGGTTCCTGCTGCTTGCCGGTGAGCGCGTCGACGGGGTTCTTCAGCCGGCTGTCCGTGCCGTCCAGGACATGGCTGTAGATGCCTTCCAGCTGGGTCGCGCCGTATGCCTGAGAGCTGTAACCGGTGACCGCGGCGTAGAGCGAGCCGTCGGTGTAGGTGCGTTTGTAGGCGAGGTCGCTGCCCTCCGTCCTCTTCGAGCCCGTGATCGGTGACCCGGCCACGATGATGTCGCCCAGCGGCTGCGCGTATTGCGCGATGATCTTCCGCCGGTTGTGTTCGTCGTCCGCGAGGGCCCGGGCTTCGTACGCCTGCACCCAGGTCGCCCGTATCAGCAGGGCGAGCACCAGCAGCAGCGAGAAGACCGCGGCGTTCCTGATCGTCTTGTTCATCCCATATGGGGGACGCCCGGGCGGGACGTGGCGTTCCGGCCGGCCGGGCTTCTCAGGGAATCCTCATCCGCGAGCCGTGCCTCAGCGCGGTGACGAGCCGTGCCTCAGCCCGGTGAGATGAACCCCGACTCGTACGCCGCGATCACCGCCTGGGTACGGTCCCTGGCGCCGGTCTTCGCCAGGACCGAGGCCACATGCGTCTTGGTCGTCGCGGGACCCACGCCCATCCGCCCGGCGATCTCCGCGTTCGTCAGCCCCGTCGCCATCAGCCGCAGCACCTCGGCCTCGCGCTCGGTCAGCCGCGCCGCCCACGGTGGTGCGGCGGTGGTGCGGCGGCCCCCGTACTCGGCGGCCAGCGAGCGCACGGCCGCCGGGAAGAGCAGCGAGTCGCTGCGGGCCACCAGACGGACCGCCTGGACGAGTTCCTCGGCCGCCGCGCGCTTGAGCAGAAAGCCCGCGGCCCCCGCGCGCAGCGCGTCGTACACATAGGAGTCGTTCTCGAAGGTCGTCACCACAAGGATCCGCGGCGGTTCGTCGAGCGTGGCCAGGATCTGCTCCGTGGCCCGTATGCCGTCGATCTCCGGCATCCGCACATCCATCAGGACCACGTCGGGGCGCAGCTGACGCACCACCGGCACCGCCTCCGCGCCGGTGGACGCCTCGCCGATCACCTCCAGGTCGGGCTCGGCATCCAGGATGACGCGCAGCGCCGTACGTACCATGCGCTCGTCGTCGGCGAGGACGATCCGGATCACGTTCACCGGTCACCGCCCAGCGGCAGCCGCGCGCACAGCAGCCACACCGCGCCCTGCGCTCCCGCCTGCGCCCGTCCGCCCAGCAGCGCGGCCCGCTCGGCTATGCCGCGCACTCCGCGGCCGCCTCCCGGGCGGACCACCGGGGCCGTGTCGGGCAGCGGATTCTCCATCATGATCTCCAACTCCTCGCCGCGCAGGGCGATCCACAGGGTCACCGGGGACGCCCCGGCGTGGCGCAGGGCGTTGCTCAGCCCCTCCTGGACGATGCGGTACGCCTCGCGCGAGACGGGCGCGGGGACGGCGGCCAGGTCGCCGTCGGCGCTGAGCGACACCGGGACGCCACTGCGCGCGAGAAGTCCGTCCAGGGTGTCCAGGGTCGGGCCGTCGAGCTGGGTGGTGTTGTCGTCGTCCTGGCGCAACAGGCCCAGTACGGAGTCGAGTTCGCCCACCGTGCGCCGGGTGGTCTCCTCGATCGCGGCCAGCGCTTCCCGTACGAACCCCGGATCGCTGTCCAGGACCCGGCGGGCCGCGCCCGCCTGCAGGGTGACGGCGCTCAGGGCGTGGCCCACCGAGTCGTGCAGTTCGCGGGCGAGCCGGTTGCGCTCGGCCAGTTCGGTGGCCCGGCGCTCAGCGGCGGCCAGCCGGTCCGCGGGTGTGGGGCCGAGCAGGACCGGCGCCTGGCGGGCCAGCAGTGCCCCGGCCGCCGCCGCACAGCCCGCGAGCGCGATCAGCATGGCCACTCCGGCGAACGGGAACAGAGCCAGCTGCCAGGCAGGGTAGTGGGGCAACTCGAGCCGGCCCCGCAGCGCAGGGAAGAACGGCAGCACCATCAGGCTCACGGCGAACGGCGGCAGCGCCAGCGTGGCGCCGCTGATCAGCGCGCCGATTCCCGCATGCAGCGTGAACCAGCCCGAGGCCCGCAGCCGCGCGGCCCGTGAGCGTGCCGGCCCCTCCGCGAAGCGCTCGGCGGGCACCCCGCACAGCGCCTTCGCCAGGCCGACGGCCAGCGGTCTGGTGAGCGGGAAGAACAGCGCGGTCACCGCGGCTGTCGGCAGCGCGATTGCGTACGCACCGAACTGCAGGGCGAGGGAGTCGGAGAACAGGCTCTTCGCGCCGACGACCGGGCCGACGATCACCGTGCCCACCAGCCAGTACGGCATCAACAGGGCGCCGCCCAGGATCAGATGGAGCCAGCGAAGCCCGGCCCGCGTCCCGAACAGCGCCCGGGCGGACGCTTTGAGCGCTCTCCTCACGCGCCGCGCCGCCGCACGAACGAGGCGGTTCCGGTGACGACGAGCAGACCGACGATCATGCCCACAGCGTAGGTCAGGGCCATCAACCCCGATGCCCGCTCGCCCTCTTCGGCGCCCGGCAGTACCGCGGCGATCAGCAGCCAGATGCCCCAGCAGCCCACCGTGCCCGAGCCCAGCCATGCCATGGCCAGCGGAGTCTTCAGCGGCAGTTCGGGGACCGGGCGGAAGGCGAGCAGCAGCGCTCCGGCCACGGCGACGGCCACGAACACGACGTCGATCGCCTCGAGCACATAGAAGTCGGCCGTACGCTGCTCGATCCGCTTCGCGGAGAGACCGGTCGTCGCGCCGCAGGCCCACAGTAGGTGCATCGTGGCGGGGAACAGCGCCAGCACGGCGCCGGCCACGGCGGTCACCTTCAGCGTCCGCCCGGTGGCGGCACTGGGCAGGTCCCAGATCCGGCCCCGCCACACATGGCTCCAGCGCTCCCGGGCGTACAGCACGAAGAGAGTTCCCAGGGCCAGGCCCTGGACGATGAAGCCCGGGTAGACGACCCCGAAGACCCACTCGTCGAGGAAGGGTTTGTCCCCGGCCGGCTGGGACCGGGCTCCGGTGAGGGCTTGGGTCAGCAACTGGACCGGGAAGCCGACCATGATCGGGGCGAGCAGACCGCCGGCGATCCACACGGGCGTGACAAGCAGCCAGGCGGGGACGCGGCGGCCCCAGGCCTGGGTGAGCAGCAGCGCCAGGACGACGACGGCGCCGTCCATCAGGACGGTGACGCTGTTGGCGACGGCCATCAGACCGCGGTGCTCCAGCAGCACGCTTCCGTCGGGGATGCCGATCCGGCTGCCCGCGATCCAGGCGATCTTGAGCGAGAGATACGGGACGCAGGAGGCGACGGTGACGGTGCGCAGCACCCTGCGCACACGCGGGGCGCGAAGCGGAACGGGGGCCCCCGAGACGGGAGCGAGCGGTGTCCGTGTCATAGCGACCACGCTCCCGGCACGGCCCTTCCGGCACCTCATGCGCTGCGACGATTCCCCTCCGCCGCACGGCGGAGGAGGCTCAGCCCGCCAGGGTGAGGAGCAGCTCGTCGGTCTGTGCACCTCTGGCGTGCGCGAAGCCCCGGTCCTTGCCGGTGACGGTGAATCCGCACTTCTCAAGGACCCGGATCGAGCCCGCGTTGTCGGCGGCGGCGCGGGCGTGCAGCGGACGCGTCGGTACGAGTTCGAGCAGCGCGCGCAGTGCGGCGGTGGCGACGCCGCGGCCCCAGTACGCGCGGTCGATGAAGTACGTGACCTCGCGCTCCTCGGGCGGTCCGTAGACCGCGGTGTGGCCGACGACCACACCGTCGGCCAGCACGGTCCGTGTCATGGCGTCCGAGGCGCGGATCCGTGCCCAGTGGGCGTCGAAGAGGGCACGGTCGGCAGTGTTCTCACTGGTGAAAGCGGCCATCCGGTTCGACTCGGGGTCGTTCATGTGCCGGAAGAATTCCGGCACATCGCTGTCGATGACCTCGCGCAGGGCTATGGACAGGGACATTCAGAGCCTCCGGGTGGCGAGGGTGAGCCGGTCGCGGGCGTCGAAGAGCGCGTCCTTGATCATCTGCTCGTGGCCGGGAGTGAGCCGGGCCACCGGCACCGAGCAGCTGATCGCGTCGCGCGCCGGGGTGCGGTAGGGAATCGCGATGCCGAAGCAGCGCAGCCCGAGAGTGTTCTCCTCGCGGTCCACCGCATAGCCCTGCTCGCGGATCAGATGCAGCTCCTCGATGAGCTTCTCGCGGTCGGTGATCGTGTGCTCGGTCAGCGAGGCCAGGGTCTCGGGCAGCATCTTGCGCACCTGCTCGTCGCTGTGGGTGGCGAGCAGCGCCTTTCCCAGCGAGGTGGAGTGGGCGGGCAGCCGGCGGCCGACACGGGTGAAGGGGCGCAGATAGTGCTGCGACTGCCGGGTGGCGAGATAGACGACATTGGTGCCGTCGAGCCGGGCGAGGTGGATCGTCTCCGTGGTGTCGTCGGAGAGCCGGTCCAGGGTGGGCCGGGCGGCGGCCACGACCTCGTCGCCGTCGATGTAGGAGGTGCCCACAAGCAGTGCCCGTACGCCGATGCCGTAGCGCGTACCGGTCGCGTCCGTCTCCACCCAGCCGAGCTCCACCAGGGTGCGCAGCAGCATGTAGAGGCTGGACTTGGGGTAGCCGACCGCCTCCTGGACCGCGGCGAGGGAGTGCATGCCGGGGCGTCCGGCGAAATACTCGAGCAATTCCACCGTCCGCACCGCGGACTTGACCTGTGCCCCACCGGAATCGGCAGTTGTCATTGCTCCTCGCCCCTTCTTGACCGCGCAGAACGCCCGGAAATAGAGTCCCCACACATTCATCATCAGGAACTTTGTTCAGAATACCGAACAAAAGCCCTGATGGGTGGCAGTAGAGCGGGAAGGAAGCCGCGGTGGCAGCAGCACCAGTCTGGAGTGTCGACCCCCGAACCGGGAACCCGCGTGAGCAGGTTGCGGTGGAGTCCACAACCGAGGAGATCGACCGCGCGGTCCGCGCCGCACACGCCGCCCGCCCCGCGCTCGCCGACCGGAGTGTACGCGCGCTCCTGCTGCGTACCGCCGCCGACCTCCTCGACGAGGCGCGCGAGCACGTCATCGAGGCCGCCGACGCCGAGACCGCGCTCGGCCCGACCCGCCTCACCGGAGAACTCGCCCGCACCACCGGCCAGTTGCGTGCCTTCGCCGACATCGTCGACGAGGGCGCCTATCTCGACATCCACATCGACCACGCGGACGGCAGCCGCACGCCGCCCTGGCCGGACCTGCGCCGTTACAAGATCCCCCTCGGTGTCGTCGCCGTCTACGCCGCGAGCAACTTCCCGCTCGCCTTCTCCGTGCCCGGCGGCGACACCGCCAGCGCCCTCGCTGCCGGCTGCCCCGTCGTCGTCAAGGCGCACCCCGACCACCCCGGCACCTCCGAACTGTGCGCGTCCGTCCTGCGCAGGGCCGCCCAGCACGTCGGCCTGCCCGAGGACGTCGTGGCCCTGGTGCACGGCTTCGAAGCGGGCATCGAGCTGGTGCGCCACCCGTTGATCACGGCGGCAGGATTCACCGGATCCGTACGCGGCGGGCGAGCGCTGTTCGACGCCGCGGCCGCCCGGCCCGCGCCCATCCCCTTCCACGGCGAACTCGGCTCCCTCAACCCCGTCGTGGTCACCGAGGCGGCGGCCGGGGAGCACGCGGAGGAGCTCGGCGCCGGGCTCGCGGGCTCGATGACCCTGGGGGAGGGCCAGTTCTGCACCAAGCCCGGCTTCGTCCTGGCCCCCGCCGGTGACGCGGGCGACCGGCTGCTGAAGTCCCTGACGGACGCCGTCAGCGAGACCGAACCCGGCGTGATGCTCGACCACCGGATGCGCGCGGCCTTCGTCGACGGCGTACGGGAGCGGGCAGCACTGCCTCAGGTGGAGGCCCCCATCACCCCCGGCGCGGGCGGCGAGCACACCGTCAGCGCGGGCTTCCTCTCCGTACCGGCCAGGCTGCTGGCCGCCGAAGGCCCGCACGACCTGCTGCTCGAAGAGTGCTTCGGGCCGGTCACCGTCGTCGCGCGCTACGAGTCCGACGCCGAGATCACCGGGGTCCTCGGCCGCCTCCCGGGCAACCTCACCGCCACCCTCCACCTCTCCGACGGCGAGGCCGCGGGCGAGGGCCGGGGCGCCGAGCTGCTCGCCGAACTCACCCCGCTCGCGGGCCGCGTCCTGGTCGGCGGCTGGCCCACCGGCGTCGCCGTCGCCCCCGCCCAGCACCACGGTGGCCCCTACCCGGCCACCACCTCCACCTCCACCTCGGTCGGCGCGACCGCGATCGAGCGCTGGCTGCGCCCGGTGACGTACCAGACGACGCCTCAGGCGCTGCTTCCGCCGGAGCTGCGCGACGACAACCCGCTCGGTCTGCCGCGTCGGGTGGACGGCCGCCAGGAGACTCCGCGAAGCTGAGCGCTGTGAGCGACCAGATCGAACTGCCCGAACTCCCCTTCCCACTGCGCCCCTACGGCCCCGACGCCAACTGGTCGTACGAGAAGGGCGTGCTGACCGGCTGGGCCGGAGCCCGGCAGGACCGTTTCGTCCCGCCCGCGGGCGATGCGCTGGAACCGGCATCCGACGCGCCGCGCCTGCTCGGCGCGCCGGAGGGCGACTTCCAGCTCATCGCGCGGGTCACGGTCGGCTTCGCAGCGGCCTTCGACGCCGGCGTGCTCTATCTGCACGTCGGCGAAAGGGAGTGGGCCAAGCTCTGCCTGGAACTCTCCCCGGACAAGCCCACCATCTGCACGGTCGTCACCCGCGGCCACTCCGACGACGCCAACTCCTTCGCGGTCGACGGCGACAGCGCGTGGCTGCGGGTCAGCCGCACGGGCAAGGCCTTCGCCTTCCACGCGTCGACGGACGGCGAGCACTGGACCTTCGTACGGATCTTCGCCCTGGGCGCCGAGGAGCAGGCCGGGGCCGCGCTCGTCGGCTTTCTGGCGCAGTCCCCGGTGGGCGAGGGCTGTGTGGTGACCTTCGACCGGATCGAGTTCCGGCCGGGCTGGCCGGACGGGCTGCGCGACGGCAGCTGACGTGCGGCCTTCACGCGGCGTGCAACCGCGGGCTGACGTCGCTCGTCCCTATCACCATGATCAGGCCTGCCACCCCCGCTGACCTGGACGCCATCGCCGACCTGCACGCAGCAGCCCGCGCCAGTTACTACCGCGGTCATATCCCGGACGAGGCGTTTGACAGCCCCGCCGAGCACGCCCGCACCCGAGCGGGCTGGGCGGCGGCCATCGAGCGCGGCGCGGTGCTGTGCGCAGAGCAGGACGGGACCGTTGCCGGAGTGGCGGCGTTCCGCGAGGTCGACACGGTCATGACACTTACCCAGCTCCATGTCGACCCCGGGCTGTGGCGCGTCGGCATCGGTGCCGCCCTGCACAGTGCCTGCGTAGGGGCCTGGCAGTGCGCGGGCGTGGACTCGGTCCGCCTGGAGGTCTTCGAGCACAACACACGCGCCCAGTCCTTCTACGCCCGCCAGGGCTGGCTCCCCGACCGGGACGAGCCGCGCGCGGGCGACCATCTGGTGCTGCGCTTCACAGTGCCGCCCGCGGCGGAATGAAGGGTGCCCGCAGCGCGTTGAGCCCGCAGCGGAGGATGCCTCCGCACAGCCCCGCCCCCGCACGACCCTGGAGTGAATGAAGCATGCGCGTCGAGATCTGGAGCGACATCGCCTGTCCCTGGTGCTACATCGGCAAGGCCCGCTTCGAGAAGGGGCTCGCGGCCTTCGCCCACCGCGACGAGGTCGAGGTCGTGCACCGCTCCTTCGAGCTCGACCCGGGCCGGGCCAAGGGCGACACCGCCCCGGTCATCGACATGCTCGCGCTGAAGTACGGACGGACCCTCGAAGAGGCGCGGTCGATGGAGGAGCACGTGGCCGCCAACGCGCGCTCCGAGGGGCTCGGCTACCGCACCGAGGGCCGTGACCACGGCAACACCTTCGACATCCACCGACTGTTGCACCTGGCCAGGGCCCGCGGCCGTCAGGACGAGCTGCTCGACCTCGCCTACCGGGCGAACTTCGCCGAGGAGCGGTCCGTCTTCGACCCCGAGATCCTGGTGGACCTCGCGCTCGAGGCGGGTCTGGACGCGGACGAGGCCCGGGCGGTCCTCGCCGACGAGGACGCGTACGCCGACGACGTACGGGCCGACGAGCGCGAGGCCGCCGAGCTGGGCGCGACCGGGGTGCCGTTCTTCGTGCTGGACCGGCGCTACGGGCTCTCGGGCGGCCAGCCCGCCGAGGTCTTCACAAAGGCGCTGGAGCAGGCGTGGCAGGGCCGGGTCATCACCCCGATCGGCGCGGACGCGGCGGCCTGCGACGCCGACGGTTCGTGTGAGGTTCCGCAGGCCGGAGCCCATGCTTAAGCGCTGCTGAGGGGTGTGTCTCAAAGATTCGCGATTGACCTGGCGTTGAGGGCGCCGCAGGGTGATCTCATGGAGACCCTGGGCGGCGCCGAGTTCGCGCCGCAGATGACCTATCTGAACACCTCCACGTGCGGGCTGCTGCCGCGCCGGACCGTCGAGGCGGTGAAGCTGCTCGCCGACGAGCTCGCGGCAGGGCGTCCGGGCGGCGCCGGTGAATGGTCGGCGGTGACCGCCGCCCGCCAGTCCTTCGCCCGGCTGAGCGGTGTGGACGAGGGGCGCGTCGCCGTCGGCGGTTCGGTCTCGGTGCACGTCGGGCTGATCGCGTCCTCACTGCGCCCCGGCGCCGAAGTCCTCTTCCCGGAGGGGGAGTACGCCTCGGTCATCACGCCCTTCACCGTGCGCGGCGATCTCAAGGTGCGGTACGCCCCGCTGGAACATCTGGCCGACGCGGTGGGTCCGGGCACCTATATGGTGGCCTTCTCCTCGGTGCAGTCCTCGGACGGCCGGATCGCCGATATGCCCGCCATCCGTGCCGCCGCGGCCGCGCACGGGGCCCGTACGCTCGTCGACGCCAGCCAGTCGGCGGGCTGGCTGCCGTTGGACGCGGCCTCCTGGGACTTCACCGTCACCGGCGCCTTCAAGTTTCTGCTCTGCCCGCGCGGCGTCTCGTTCCTCACGATGACCGAGGAGGCCCAGGAGACCCTGGTGCCCATCCACGCCGGGACCTACGCCGCCGAGGATCTGTGGGCCACCACCTACGGGCGGATCGAGGAACTGGCCCGCTCGGCCCGCCGGTTCGACGAACCGCCCGCATTCCTCTCGTACCACGGCGCCAAGGAGTCCCTCGCGCTGCTCGAAGAGACCGGCATCGACGCCGTACACGCGTATGACACGGCGCTCGCCAGGCGGTTCAGGGACGGCCTGACGGAGCTCGGGCACCGGCCGGTGCCCGGCGATTCGGCGATCGTGGCCGTGCCGGGGCTCGGCGACCGGGTCCCCGGTCTGGCCGGTGCGGGAGTGATCGTCTCGGAGCGGGCGGGCAATCTGCGCGCCGCCTTCCATCTCTACAACACGGCCGCCGACGTCGACTGGGTGCTGGACGTGCTGTCCGGCTGAGGCCGGCCGGGGCAGTCCGCGGTCTGCATGCAGAGATTCTCCTCGACCTTCCCGAGCAGCCGGGTCAGCTCACGGCGCTCGTCGGGGTCGAGCCCGGCGAGCGTGTGCTCCTCCAGGTTCGCCCAGGCCGCCTCGACGGCGGAGTGCAGGGCGCAGCTGTCCTGGGTCGCCTCGACCAGCACCGCGCGCCGGTCGCAGGGGTCGGGGCGGCGGCGGACGTGTCCGGCCTGTTCCAGTCGCTGGAGCATCTTGGTCACGGTGGACGGGTCGAGCTCGACGGCCTTGATCAGCTCCGACTGGCGCACGGCACCGGCGTCCCACAGATGCATCATCACCAGTTCCTGCCCCGGGTAGAGCCCGGCTCCCCGCAGCAGCTTGCCCGCCGCCATGCGGTGCAGCCGGGCGACCCGGGAGACGGCGAGGCTGACGGGTCCGCCGAGGGCGGCGGTCGGCAGCGACTCGGTACAGACGGGATCGGCCGCGGTCTCGGGCGTCATCGGGGCCTCCTCGGCAGGGGTGCGACTGTCGCGTGGACAGTGTCTCCGAAAATTTTACCTTGGTCGGCCAATTAATGGTCTACAGTGGCATCCGGCGCGAATACTTGGCCGACCATATAACTCTTTGGGAGCACCCATGACCACCGCGTTCGACCCCATCGAACTGTCCGGCACGCAGCTCGCGAACCGCATCGCCATGGCGCCGATGACCCGCAGCCGCGCGTACGGCGACGGCCTCACGGTCACCGAGTCCACCGTCGAGTACTACAGCCAGCGCGCATCGGCCGGGCTGATCGTCACCGAGGGCATCCAGCCCTCCGTACTGGGCCAGGGATACCCGAACACTCCGGGCCTGCACAGCGACGAGCAGGTCGCCGCCTGGCGCAAGGTCACCGACGCCGTGCACGCCAAGGGCGGCAAGATCTTCGCCCAGATCATGCACGCCGGACGCATCGGCCACCCGGTGCTCTGGCCGGACCAGGAACTGGTCAGTGTGGCGCCCTCGGCCGTCGCCCCCGCCGGGCAGCTGTACACGCACGAGGGACCCAAGGACTTCATCGCCCCGCGAGAGCTGGGCGCCGACGAAATCCCGGCCATCATCGCGGAGTTCGTCGAGGCGGCCCGTAACGCCGTCGCCGCCGGCTTCGACGGTGTCGAGCTGCACGGCGCCAACGGCTATCTCATCCACCAGTTCCTCGCCCCCAACACCAATCTGCGCACCGACGAGTGGGGCGGCTCCGTCGAGAACCGCATCCGCTTCGCCGTCGAGGTGACCAAGGCCGTGGCCGAGGCGATCGGCCCGGAGCGGACCGGACTGCGCGTCTCTCCCGGCAACGCGTACAACGACATCGCCGAGACCGACACCGAGGCGGTCTACCCCGCGCTGATCAACGAGATCGAGCCGCTGGGCATCGGATATCTGCACATCGTCGAGATGGTCCCCGGCTACCGGGAGATCACGCGGGAGCTGCGCGAGAAGTTCAGCGGCACCCTGATCCTCAACCCGGCGACCGAGGGCCCGACCGACCACGCGGCGCTCGGGCTGATCGAGGACGGGACCGCGGACATCCTCGCCTTCGGCGCGCTGTTCCTGGCCAACCCCGACCTGCCGGTGAGGCTCAAGTCCGAGGGCCCGTACAACACCCCGGACACCGCCTCCTTCTTCGGCGGTGACGACAAGGGCTACATCGACTACCCGGCGCTGAGCGCGAACTGACCGCCGCGCGGCACGAGGGCGGGGCCGGTCCCATCGGACCGGCCCCGCCCTCGTGCCGCGCGGCGGTCAGCGCACGGGTCGTACGGTCAGCGCACCGGTGTGAAGTCCCGCGCACCGATGAAGGAGGGCCGCGGCACCGGCGCCGCGAAGGGCTCCTCCGCCGCGTTCTCCACGCTGTTGAAGACGATGAAGACATTACTGCGCGGATACGGGGTGATGTTGTCCCCGGAGCCGTGCATGCAGTTGCAGTCGAACCAGGTCGCGGACCCGGCCCGGCCGGTGAACAGCCGGATGCCGTGCCGGTCCGCGAAACGGGTCAGCGCAGCGTCCGACGGGGTGCCCGCGTCCTGCATCTGCAGCGACTTCTTGTAGTTGTCCTTCGGCGTCTCGCCCGCGCAGCCCAGGAACGTCTTGTGCGAGCCGGGCATGATCATCAGGCCGCCGTTGGTGTCACGGTTCTCGGTCAGGGCGATCGAGACCGAGACGGCGCGCATGTTCGGCAGTCCGTCCTCGGCGTGCCAGGTCTCGAAGTCCGAGTGCCAGTAGAAGCCCGACGCGCCGAAGCCCGGCTTCACATTGATCCGCGACTGGTGGACATACACATCGGAACCGAGGATCTGCCGGGCCCGGCCCACCACCCGCTCGTCCCGCACCAGCGAGGCGAAGACCTCGCTGAGCCGGTGCACCTCGAAGACCGAGCGTACGTCCCTCGACTTCGGCTCGATGATCGAGCGCTCATCCGCCCGGACGGCTGGATCGGCGATCAGCCGGTCCAACTCGCTGCGGTACAGGGCGACTTCGTCCTGCGAGATCAGCTCGTCGACGGTCAGGAAGCCGTCCCGCTCGAAGCCCATCAGCTCGGACGGGACGATCGGCCCCGGCACGCCGGGCGCGGACCAGAGGACCGGGTCCTGGCGCGGGGTCGTCACCTCGCCCACGCCACGGGTCGGGTACAGGTCGGCGCGTACAGCGGCGGTGGTCATTTCTCAGCCCTCCTCGGACTCGGTCAGCAGCGGATAGACGCCGTTCTCGTCGTGGTCCTCCCGTCCGGTGACGGGCGGGTTGAAGACGCAGACACAGCGGAAATCGGTCTTGGGACGCATGGTGTGACGCTCATGGCCGTCCAGCAGATACATCGTGCCGGGCTCGATCCAGTGGGTCTCGCCGGTCTCGTCGTTGGTGAGCTCGGCCTCGCCCTCCACACAGAGCACGGCCTCGATGTGGTTCGCGTACCACATCGACGTCTCCGTACCCGCGTACAGCGTGGTCTCGTGGAGCGAGAAGCCGACCCTCTCCTTGGCGAGCACGATGCGCTTGCTCTCCCAGGTGCCGGACGCGGCCTTCACGTGGCGCTCGGTGTTCTCGATGTCCTTGAACGATCGGACGATCACGGTGAGTTGTTGCCTTTCTCGTACGGGGGTGTCAGGCGGTCTCGCGTACGGACCGGGCCAGGATGCGAAGGCCCTCGTCGAGCTCGTCGGGCGAGACCGTGAGCGCCGGCAGCAGTTTGACCACTTCGCTCTCCGGGCCCGAGGTCTCCAGCAGCAGCCCCAGCTCGAAGGCGCGGGCGCAGATCGCGGTGGCACGCGACTTGTCCGCGAACTCCAGGCCCCACACCAGACCGCGGCCCCTGAAGCTCACCCCGTCCTCGGTGCTCTCGGCCACGATGGCCAGCAGCGCCTGCTCGACCTGCTCGCCGCGCGCGAGGGTCTGCTTCTCCATCTGGCCGTCCGCCCAGTAGGTCTCCAGCGCGGCGGCCGCGGTGACGAAGGCGGGGTTGTTGCCGCGGAAGGTGCCGTTGTGCTCGCCCGGCTCCCAGATGTCCAGCTCCGGCTTGAACAGGCAGAGCGCCATGGGCAGTCCGTAGCCGCTGATGGATTTCGACAGGGTGACGATGTCCGGCGTGATGCCCGCCTCCTCGAAGGAGAAGAAACCACCGGTGCGGCCGCAGCCCATCTGGATGTCGTCGACGATCAGGAGCATGTCCTGGCGGTGGCACAGCTCCTGGAGCGCGCGCAGCCACTCCGGCCGGGCGACATTGATGCCGCCCTCGCCCTGCACGGTCTCGACGATGACGGCGGCGGGCTTGTTGAGGCCGGAGCCCTGGTCCTCCAGCAGACGCTCGAACCAGAGGAAGTCCGGGACCTGGCCGTCGAAGTAGTTGTCGAACGGCATGGGCGTGCCGTGCACCAGCGGGATGCCGGCGCCGGCCCGCTTGAAGGCGTTGCCGGTGACGGCGAGCGAGCCGAGTGACATGCCGTGGAAGGCGTTGGTGAAGGAGACGACGGACTCGCGTCCCTTCACCTTGCGGGCCAGCTTGAGCGCCGACTCGACCGCGTTGGTGCCGGTCGGGCCGGGGAACATGACCTTGTAGGGCAGGTCGCGCGGCCGCAGGACCACGTTCTGGAACGACTCCAGGAAGGCGCGCTTGGCGGTGGTGGCCATGTCCAGGCCGTGGGTGATGCCGTCGCGCTCGATGTAGTCGATCAGCGCGCGTTTCAGCACCGCGTTGTTGTGGCCGTAGTTGAGTGATCCGGCGCCGGCGAAGAAGTCGAGGTAGGTGTGGCCGTCCTCGTCGTGGAGGTAGCTGCCCTGCGCACGGTCGAACACGGCGGGCCAGCCGCGGCAGTAGCTGCGCACCTCGGACTCCAGGGTCTCGAAGACACTCAGGGCGGGCGGGGTGATGGTCACAGCAAGTCTCCAGGTGTGGGGGGTGTCAGGCGGAGAAGGGGCCGATGCGGTACAGGACTTCCGGCTGGTGCGTCCCCTCGGGGAACAGCCCGCCGTCGAAGAGGACTTCGCGCGCAAGGGGGGCGTCGTGGCGCTTCGCGTACGACGTGAACAGCCGGTCGGACGCGGTGTTGTCGGGCGTGATGGTCGTCTCGACCTCCCGCACCCCGCGCCCGCCCCTCACCCTCGAGGTCAGCGCGTCGAGCAGCACACCGGCCAGTCCCCGGCCGCGGTGCGCGTGGTCGACGGCGACCTGCCAGACGACCAGGGCCTCGGGGCGGTCGGGGCGTACGTAACCGGTGACGAAGGCGATGGGCTCGCCGTCGGCGCCGCGCGCCACCAGGGAGGTGGCCGCGAAGTCGCGACACCACAGCAGATAGCTGTACGAGGAGTTGAGGTCCAGGACCTCGGAGTCGCGGGCGATGCGCCAGATCGCGGCTCCGTCCTCCACTCGTGGGCTGTCGATCTCCGTGAATTCGCTTTGGGGGTTGGCTCGTACAAGGTCTTCTTGCGCGGCGGTCATGTCGAGGAAATTTACCCAGCTAATTTCGAAAATGCATTGAGGGAAGGGGTTGGGTGAAGTGCTCGGCTGTGTTATCGCGCGTGCGCGGACACCCAGGTCGGCCGGTGGTCTTTTCGGGCGATTTGTGCGGCAAATAAGGGGTGAATCGGGCAGGCTTGTGGAGTCGGTCACATATCTGTAACCACCGTGAGACCCGTCCGAATTACGGCCTTCGACCCTGACGAAACCTTGGTGTTTAGACTCGCGAAACGGGGGCAGACGAATACGGGAAGCTGCCCGTAATAAAGCAGCTTCCGGAATTTCGAATTAACGCCGACTTTGCTGTCCGGGGAAATGCTGTTCACCGCTGTCCGCACTGACGGGCCGCGGCGCCCGCGAGCCTCGTACAGTGCTCGTATGAGCGATCACGCGGTGCTGCATGTGAAGGGACGGGTGCTCGTCGGACCCGAGGAGGTGAAGGACGAGCTGTGGGTGGTCGACGGCCGCATCTCGTACGAACGGCCGCGCGCCGAGGCCGTCACCGTGCGCGGCTGGGCGCTGCCCGGGCTGGTCGACGCACACTGCCATGTCGGGCTCGACCACCATGGCGCCGTGGACGAAGCGACCAGCGAGAAACAGGCGCTCACCGACCGGGACGCGGGCACGCTGCTCATCCGCGACGCCGGATCCCCGGCCGACACCCGCTGGATCGACGACCGTGAGGATCTGCCGAAGATCATCCGGGCGGGCCGCCACATCGCACGCACCCGGCGCTACATCCGTAACTTCGCCCACGAGATCGAGCCGGACGACCTGGTCGCCTACGTGGCCCAGGAGGCCCGCCGCGGCGACGGCTGGGTCAAGCTCGTCGGCGACTGGATCGACCGGGACGCCGGCGACCTGACCGCCTGCTGGCCGCGGGAAGCGGTCGAGGCGGCGATCGCGGAGGCGCACCGGCTCGGCGCCCGGGTGACAGCGCACTGCTTCGCCGAGGACTCGCTGAGGGACCTCGTCGAGGCGGGCATCGACTGCGTCGAGCACGCCACCGGGCTGACCGAGGACACGATCCCGCTGTTCGCCGAGCGGGGCGTCGCGATCGTGCCGACCCTCGTCAACATCGCCACGTTCCCGGCGCTCGCGGCGGGCGGCGAGTCCAGGTTCCCGAAGTGGTCCGCCCATATGCGGCGGCTGCACGAAAACCGTTACGACACCGTGCGCGCGGCCTACGACGCCGGTATCCCGGTCTTCGTCGGCACGGACGCGGGTGGCTCGCTGGCCCACGGTCTGGTCGCGGCGGAGGTGGCCGAACTGGTGAAGGCGGGCATCCCGCCGATCCGGGCGCTGTCGGCGACGACCTGGGGCGCGCGCCAGTGGCTGGGCCGCCCGGTCCTGGAGGAGGGCGCACCGGCGGATCTGGTGGTGTACGAGGAGGACCCGCGGGCGGACGTCAGGGTGCTGGCGGGGCCGCGGCGGGTGGTCCTGAACGGGAGGGTGATCGGCTGAGGGGGTGCGCCTGCGGCGGGCCTGTTCCCCGACCCGCCCTCCCCCAACGGCCTGGCGGCCGTGGGATGTACCCCCATCCCGAACTGGGGGCAGGCTGAACTTCAGCCCCTCCGGCGTTGGAAGGGGCGCGGGGCGTCCGGGTTCGCCCGCGAAACCACCCACCGGGCAGCAACCACCAACGCCCCCTGGCCCAGGTTCACCACGGACCCTGGAAACCCCCTACCCACCCACCACCGTCAACGCCTGGTCCAGCGCCTGCAGGAAGCGGTTCGTCGTCGCCCGGTCGCGGACCGCCAGCCGCAGCCAGCCGGGGCCCAGGCCCGGGAACGTGTCGCCGCGACGGGCGGCGAAGCCCAGGGCGCGCAGGCGCACGCGGACCTCGGCGCCCCGGCGGACGTGGGCCAGGACGAACGGGCCCTCCGCCGACGCCACCACCCGTACCTCGTCGAACTCCGCGAGCCCCGCCAGCAGATGCGCCCGCTCCGTCGCGAGCAACTGCGCCGCCCGCGCCGCCTCCTTGAGCGCGGCGGGCTCCATGCACGCCTCGGCAGCCGCCAGCGCGGGAGTCGACACCGGCCACAGCGGCTGCGCCCGCTCCAGCGTTGCGATCGTGTCCGCGTCGGCCAGTACATAGCCGATGCGCAGGCCCGCGAGCCCCCAGGTCTTGGTGAGGCTGCGCAGCACCACAAGCCCAGGGATGTCGGTCCGGCCCGCCAGTGCCTCGGGCTCGTCCGGCACCGCGTCCATGAAGGCCTCGTCCACCACCAGCAGCCGCCCGGGGCGGGCCAGTTCGGCGATGTCGTCGGCCGGGTGCAGCACGGACGTGGGGTTGGTGGGATTGCCGATGATCACCAGGTCCGCCGTCTCGGGCACGGCCGCCGGATCGAGCCGGAAGCCGTCCTCCTCGCGCAGCAGCAGCCGCGCGACCTCGTGCCCCGCGTCCCGCAGCGCCGCCTCCGGCTCCGTGAACTGCGGGTGCACGACCAGCGGGTGACGTACCTTCAGGGCGCGCGCGAGCAGGACGAAAGCCTCCGCCGCCCCCGCCGTCAGCAGCACGCGCTCCACCGGCAGCCCGTGGCGCCGCGCGACCGCTGCCCGTGCCGCCCGGGCGTCCGGATACGCGGCGAGTCCGGTCAGCGAGTCCGCGATGCGCGCGCGGAGCCAGTCCGGGGGAGTCCCGGCGCGGACATTGACCGCGAGGTCGATGAGACCGGCGTCCCGTACCTCCGCGTCACCGTGGTGGCGCAGGTCGTGTGCGTCAGTGTGCGTGTGCATGGCTGCCGTGGCTGTGGTGGGTGTGGCCGTCGTGGCCGTGGCCGTCGTCGGCGGGGTGAAAGTGCGGCCGCTGCGGAGCACCGACCTTGTCCTCGAAGCCCGGCATCGCGATCCGGTAGACGCACGAGTCGCAGTTCATCCGGATGTCGCCCTCGACGGCCTCCCGGTAGCGGTCGAGCACCAGGTCGAGCAACTCCTCGGTCGGGCCGATCACATCGGCCGAGACGACCTCCACCCCGGGGTGCGCCTCCGCCCAGCCCTGCGTCTGCTGATGCACCCGGTCCGGCAGGACCCCGGTGAACAGAAAGTACGGCAGCACCACGATCCGCCGGGCGCCCAGTTTCACGCACCGGTCCAGGCCGCTGGGCACATCGGGCGCGGCGAGCGAGACGAACGCCGTCTCCACGCCGGCGTAACCCCGCCCCTCCCACAGCAGCCTGGCCGCCTTGTGCACCTCGGCGTTGGCGTCCGGATCGGTCGAACCGCGGCCCACCAGCAGCACCGTCACATCCGCGCGGTCCCCGGGCCTGCGGGTCGCGGAGCCCAGCGCCTCGTCCAGCCGCCGCTCCAGGACGCGCAGCAGCGAGGGGTGCGGGCCCAGCGGACGGCCGTAGGCGTACGAGATCCCGGGGTGACGCTCCCGCTCGCGGGCCAGCGCGGCCGGGATGTCGCCCTTGGCGTGCCCCGCGGACACCAGCATCAGCGGCACCGCGGCGAAGCGGGTCACTCCCCGCTCGACCAGCCCGGCGACGGCCTCGCCGAGGGGCGGCGGGGACAGCTCGATGAAGCCGCCCCCGACGGGGAGTTCGGGATGGCGCCGCCCCAGCTCCCGTACGAAGTCACGGAAGGCCTCGGCCCCGGCTTCGTCACGGGTGCCGTGACCGGCGATGAGCAGTGCGGGCGGGGTGGTCACGCGTTCTCCTTGAAGTGGGGGTGGTACGGCAGAGCATTCCGCGTGGCGACGGCTGCGGCGAGGGTACGGCGGGGACTCGCCCTCGGAACATGCGATTTCGTGACCTGCGTGGTCGTGACGTGCGTGATCATGACTGCCAGCGGTAGCCCCGCGGGGTCACCATGCGGCCCGCGACCTCTCGCGTCGCCGTGTTGCCGACCGTCACGACCGTCATCATGTCCACCGTCGCCGGATCCAGTCCGGCCAGTGTGGTGACGCGGCTGGATTCGTCCGCCCGGGACGCATTGCGTACGACACCTGTCGGTGTGCCCGGATCGCGGTGCTCCGCGAGGATCGACAGCGCCTTCGGAAGCTGCCAGTCACGCCCGCGGCTACGGGGGTTGTAGAAGGTCACGACGATGTCCGCCTCCGCAGCCGCCCGCACCCGGCGCTCGATGACCTCCCACGGTGTGTGCAGGTCCGAGAGGCTGATCGAGGCATGGTCGTGCCCGAGCGGCGCGCCCAGGACCGCGGCGGCGGCCAGCGCCGCGGTCACCCCCGGCACGCCGACGACGTCAATGTCGCCGGACGCCTCGGCGAGCGCCGGTGAGGCCATCGCGTACACGCCCGCGTCACCGCTGCCGATCAGCGCGACCGCATGACCGGCGCGTGCCTCGGCGACAGCCGTACGGGCCCGCTCCTCCTCGGCGCCCAGGCCGGATTCGACGATCCGGGTGCCGGGCCTGAGCAGATCGCGGATCTGGTCGACGTACTGATCGAGCCCGACCAGGACGGCGGCGCGGCGAAGCTCCCGCGTGGCGCGCGGGGTGAGCAGATCGCGGGCGCCGGGGCCGACTCCGACCACGGCGAGGCGGCCGCGCGGCGCCCGGCGCACCACGGCGCAGGTCGCCATCGCGGCCCGGCCGGCGGGGCCAGGGGGCGTCCGGGACTTCCGCTTCGGGACGAGGAGTTCACCGCCCTCCGCGAGCGCCGCGGCCTCGGCGACGGACGGGGTGCCCACGGCGGCGAGCGGCGCGCCGGACGGGTTCGGCACGGTGATCGACGCGAGCCGTTCGGGGGCGTACGTCACCAGTGGCACGCCAAGACGCTGTGCCGCCCCGACGATCCCCGGCTCCTGCGCCTTCGCGTCGACGGTCGCCAGCGCGGAGATGCTCAGCGCCGAGAGTCCCGCATCGCGCAGGGTCTCCTCGACCAGGCCGAGGACCTCGTCGAGGGGAGCGTTCTTGGAGGCCCCGACTCCGACGACGAGCGACGGCGGCCGCAACACGGCCTCCCGCGCGCCCGGTTCGACGACCCGGTCCGTTACCCGCAGAACCGCGTCGCCGTCGGCACCCACATTTCCCGGCAGCGGCGGCAGCGGCCACACCGCGTCGGCACGCAGCGCCACCGGTTCGCCGTCCAGCACCGCCCGGGTCACGGGCGCGACCGCGCCCTCCACCGGCCATCCCAGGGTGTCCAGACCCGGGACATCGGCCGCATCCGTCGCCGTCGTCACCACCGGGGCGCAGCCGAGAACATCGGCGACCTGCGCCGCCAGCTCGTTCGCGCCGCCGCCGTGGCCGCCGAGCAGGGACACCGCGTACCGCTGCCCCTCGTCCACGCACACCACACCGGGGTCGGCGGACTTGCCCGCGAGCAGCGGGGCGATCAGCCGCACGACCGCGCCCGTAGCGAGGAAACACACCAGCTGATCGCACTCGGCGAACGCCAGCTCCACCGACCGGCCCACCGGACCCTCGTACACCCGGGTGCGTCCGGGCCAGGCCGCGGCCAGCCGGTCGCGGGCCGCGGCACCCGCAGCCGTCGCGGAGATCAGGCCGATCACTGAGCCGCTCCCTGTGCGCGAAGTGCCTTGCGGGCGGCCGGATCCGCCTTCCGGAAACCATGGAAGTGACCCGGGTGGTAGAGATGCGAACGCGTCCCCGCAGCCGCCAGCGCGGGCCCGACCAGGAACAGCGTGTGCTTCCAGAGCTTGTGCTCCTTGACGGTCTCCTCCAGCGTGCCGATCGTGCAGCGCAGGATCAGCTCCTCGGGCCACGTCGCCTGATACGCGACGACAACCGGCGTGCTCGTCGGATAGCCGCCCTCCAGCAGTTCCTGCGTCAACTGGCCGGATCTCGCCGCCGACAGGAACAGCGCCATCGTCGTGCCGTGCCGCGCGAACTCCCGTACCTCCTCGCCCGGCGGCATCGGCGTCTTGCCGCCGCCGAGCCGGGTCAGGACCACCGACTGCGCGACCTCCGGGATCGTCAGCTCGCGCTGCGCGATCGCGGCGACCGCCGAGAACGACGAGACACCCGGCACGATCTCGACCGCGAGACCCAGCTCCACGCAGCGGTCGAGCTGCTCCTGCGTACCGCCCCACAGTGCGGGGTCGCCGGAGTGGATACGGGCGACCCTCAAGTCCCCCTCGTACGCCCGCTCGTACACCCCGACGACGTCTTCCAGCGACATCGCCGCCGAGTCGAGGATCTCGGCCCCCTCGCGCGCGTGGTCGAGGACGTCCGCCTGCACCAGGCTCGCCGCCCAGATGACGATGTCGGCCTCCGCGATGGCCCGCGCGGCCCGGAACGTCAGCAGATCGGCGGCGCCCGGGCCGGCGCCGACGAAGGTCACCTTCCCACGGGTGTCGGCTTCGGCCATGAGCGGCTGTCCTCTCGTGTCATTCGGGTGGATCCGGTGGTCCTTGATGTGCGAAGGAGCAGGTCAATCCGCTAGCAAGGGCGCATGGCGGTGTTCGTCGCGCTCGGCGCGTTCCTCATGACGCTGTTCGGCGGCTGGACGGCCGGGCGCGTCACCGACCGCCGCCACCTCGTGCTCGGCCTGGCGGGCGGGCTGATGCTCGGCGTGGTCGGCCTGTCCGAGTGACGCGTTCACAACTTGCCCCCACGGCCGCTGTCCCGCGGGGCCGGCGCGATCAGCGTCGACAGATACGGCAACGGGCCCTCGGCCAGCTCGGCGGCAGGCCGGATCGACTCCTCCGGCAGCCCGAGCGCCGAGCCCCACACCGCGCCCTCGGTACGTCCCGTCTCCCGCAGGGCGGTCGCCACCTCGGCGGCCAGTCGCCCGAACTTGTATGCCACCACCGTCCCGGGCCCCTCCAGGGCACCCTTCAGAACGGCCGCACCGGCCGTCACCGGCACCAGGGTCAGCGGCTCGGTGCCCTCGGTGAGGACCGCGCCGCTGCGGGCCGCCAGATCCTGCATCGCGGTGATACCGGGCACGGTCTCCACGGCCGTCCCCGGGACCAGTTCGCCGATCGTCTGCGCGAGATAGGTGAACGTGGAGTACACGTTCGGGTCGCCGATCGTCGCGAAGGAGACGACGTCGTGAGCGCGCAGGAGTTCGGCGACGCGCTCGCCCGCGGCGTCCCAGGCGGCCTCACGACGGGCCCGGTCGGTGCGCTCGTTGAGCGCGAACACGACCCGTACGACCTTCTCGGCGCCGACGTAGTGCAGGACCGTCGCCTCGGCGCGGCCCCGCTCCAGCGTGTCCATCACCGGTACGACGACGACATCGGCCTCCTGAAGCGCGCGCACGCCCTTCACGGTCACCAACTCCGGGTCGCCCGGCCCCACTCCGACACCGATCAGCCTGCTCATCGCGCACACCCCTCAACGAATCGGCGGGCGACACCGGGTGCGGAGGCCCAGTGCGTATGCAGATAGCTCGCATGCACGCCCCGCTGGACGAACCCCTCGACCCGGCGCTCCGGCCGGTGCACGCCCCAGGCGGGGTCGGGTCCTGCGGCGGGCTCGATGACGGTCCGGTGGAACTCGTGCCCGCGCAGCCGCGTCCCGGCCGCGGCGAGGACGCTGTCGCTGACGGCAACGGCCTCCCGGTAGCCGAGCGTCAGCCGCCCGCTCATCCGCGCCTCGGCGTCCAGCACACCGCACATCGGCTGCCCGTCCAGAGAACGGGCGAGATACAACAGCCCGGCACACTCGGCGGCGACGGGCGCGCCGGAGTGCGCGAACTCGGCGACGGCCTTGCGGAGGGGTTCGTTGGCGGACAGCTCGGGGGCGTACACCTCGGGGAATCCACCGCCGATGACGAGTCCGGCGGTGTTGGTGGGTAGTTGCTCGTCCCGCAGGGGGTCGAAGGGGACGACGTCGGCGCCGGCGGCGGTGAGGAGTTCGGAGTGCTCGGCGTAGGAGAAGGTGAAGGCGGGTCCGCCGGCGACGGCGACGAGGGGGCGCCTGTTTTTCAGCCCCTCCGGCGTTTGAGGAGCGGGGAGCTTGGGGGTCCCCCCGGACGGAGTCTGGGGGACGGCGGCGGCCTCCGCGTCCCACGCCGCCGCACCCAGCCGCGGAGCCGACCGCGCCAACCCCAGCAACCCCTCCAAGTCGCAGCCACGCCGAACCTGTTCGGCCATCGCGGCAACCGCGTCCACCGCCTCCGCCCGCCGCTCGGCCACCGGCACAAGACCAAGGTGCCGCGATGGCGAGGCGACCTGAGGCACCCGCCGCAGCACCCCCAGCACCGGCACCCCCGACTCCTCCAGCGCCTCCCGCAGCAGCTCCTCGTGCCGGTCCGACGCGACCTTGTTGAGGATCACGCCACCGATCCGCACCTGCGGGTCCCACGACGCGAAACCGTGCACCAGCGCCGCCACCGACCGCGACTGCGACGACGCGTCGACCACCAGCACCACCGGCGCCCGCAGCAGCTTCGCCACCTGGGCCGTGGAGGCCAGTTCACCCGCGCCCGCCGCGCCGTCGTAGAGCCCCATCACGCCCTCGACGACGGCCACGTCGCACCCCGCGGCGCCGTGCGCGAACAGCGGTTCCATCAGTTCCGTACCGCACATGTACGCGTCGAGATTGCGTCCCGGGCGTCCCGTCGCGAGCGAGTGGTAGCCGGGGTCTATGTAGTCCGGGCCGACCTTGTGCGGGGACACGGTCAGGCCCGCCGCAACGAAGGCCGCCATCAGGCCCGTCGCGACGGTGGTCTTGCCGCTGCCCGAGGACGGCGCGGCGATGACGAGACGTGCTACCACTCGATGCCCCGCTGCCCCTTCTGACCCGCGTCCATCGGGTGCTTGACCTTGGACATGTCGGTGACGAGGTCGGCGAAGTCGAGGAGTTCGGCGGGCGCGTTGCGGCCGGTGATCACGACATGCTGGGTGCCGGGGCGGTCGCGCAGCACCTGGATCACCTCGGCGGGGTCCACCCAGCCCCAGTGCATCGGATACGCGAACTCGTCCAGGACGTAGAACTTGTACGACTCGGCGGTCAGGTCGCGCTTGACCTGTTCCCAGCCCTCGCGCGCCTTCTCCTCGTTCGACACCTCGCCGTCCGCGGGTGCGCGCTGGATCCAGGACCAGCCCTCGCCCATCTTGTGCCAGTCCACCTTGCCGCCCTCGCCGCTCGCGCCGAGGACCTTCAGGGCGTTCTCCTCGCCGACCTTCCACTTCGCGGACTTGACGAACTGGAACACCCCGACCGGCCAGCCCTGGTTCCAGGCGCGCAGCGCCATCCCGAAGGCGGCCGTCGACTTCCCCTTGCCCACCCCCGTGTGCACCATCACCAGCGGCCGGTTGCGGCGCTGGCGGGTGGTGAGCCCGTCCTGGGGAACGACGGTCGGCTGTCCCTGCGGCATTAAGCGGCCCTCCTGGTTGCGGTGACGTCCCTGACGAGTCCGGCGATGCTGTCGGCGCGCAGCTCGTCCAGGGTGACGGCGGTGCCGCCGAGATCACGGGCGAGTTCCCCGGCGAGCCCGAGGCGCACCGGCCCCGACTCGCAGTCCACGACGACCGAGGCTGTGCCCTCGGCGGCGTGCAGCCGCGCGGACCGCGAGGCGAGCGCCACCGGATCGACGCCGCCCGTAGCGCGGCCGTCCGTCACCACGACGAGCAGCGGGCGGCGCGCCGGATCGCGCAGACGCTCCACGCGCAGTACGTCGTGCGCCCGCAGCAGCCCGGCCGCCAGCGGCGTCCGGCCACCCGTGGGCAGCAGTTCGAGACGGGCCGCGGCCGCGTCCACCGACGAGGTCGGCGGCAGCGCCACCTCCGCGTCCTTGCCGCGGAAGGTGATCAGCCCGACCTTGTCGCGCCGCTGATACGCGTCGAGCAGCAGCGACAGCACGGCGCCCTTGACCGCGCTCATCCGCTGCCGGGCCGCCATCGAACCCGAGGCGTCCACCAGGAACAGCACGAGGTTCCCCTCCCGCCCCTCCCGGGTGGCCTGCCGCAGGTCGTCACGCCGGACCACCAGACCGCGGCCGCTGCGCCCGCGCGCCCGCTGGTGCGGAGCGGCCGCCTGCACGGTCGCCGCCAAGTGCAGCTTGGTGAGCGCCCCCCGTGGCCGCCGGGCTCCCGTCGTCCGCCCGTGCTCGGTCCGCGCACGGGACCTGCGCCCCGCCGCGCCCTCGCCGAGCCCGGGCACGCTGAGCACCTTCGTACGGAACGGCTCCGCGGCCCGTACGGGCTGCTGCTCACCGCCGCCCGCGGCCTGCGGCCGACCGCCTTCGGCCTCCTGCGGCTCGGCGGGAGTGTCACCCTGGCTCGCGTCGCCCTGCGGCGGCGTGCCCGGACCGTCCTGCGGCGGCTGCCCACCACCCCCGCCCGGCCCGTCCGGATCGGTGTCGGGATCGTCGTCGCCGAACTCCTCCAGCGTCTCGTCGAGCTTGTCCTCGTCGAGACCGGGCGCGTCGAAGGGATTGCGCCGCCGCCGGTGGGGGAGTGCCAGCAGCGCGGCCTGGCGCACGTCCTCGGCCAGTACGTCGCTCCGCCCCGCCCACGCGGCCAGCGCCGTGGCCGTCCGCGCCATCACGATGTCCGCGCGCATGCCGTCGACCTCGAAGGCCGCGCAGGTCGCGGCGATCTGCCGCAGCGCGCCGTCGCCGAGCCGCACCTCGGGCAGCAGCGCCCGTGCGGCCACGATCCGCGCCCGCAGAGCCGTCTCGTCGTCCGCCCAGCGCCCGGTGAAGCCGCCGGGATCGTCGTCGTACGCGAGGCGGCGGCGCACCACCTCGACCCGCTGTTCGGGCTCGCGGGAGGCCGCGACCTCGACGGTGAGCCCGAACCGGTCCAGCAACTGCGGCCGCAGCTCGCCCTCTTCGGGGTTCATCGTCCCGACCAGCAGGAAGCGAGCCGCATGCCGTACCGAGACGCCTTCACGCTCGACGTACGAGGCGCCCATGGCCGCCGCGTCGAGGAGCAGGTCCACCAAGTGGTCGTGGAGCAGGTTCACTTCGTCGACGTAGAGGAGCCCGCGGTGCGCGTCGGCGAGCAGCCCCGGCTCGAAGGCCTTCACGCCCTCGGCGAGCGCCCGCTCGATGTCGAGCGCGCCGACGAGCCGGTCCTCGGACGCCCCGACGGGCAGCTCGACCATCCGCGCGGGGCGCGCCGTGCCGCCGCCCGTCTCGTGAGGCCCATCAGGACATGCCGGGTCGGGCGCGGCCGGGTCGCAGGAGAACCGGCACCCGGGGACCACGGGGACCTCCGGTATCAACGCGGAAAGGGCGCGTACGGCGGTCGACTTGGCGGTCCCCTTCTCACCGCGCACGAGCACACCGCCGACGGCGGGCGACACGGCGTTCAGCAGCAGCGCGAGCCGCAGGTCGTCCTGCCCGACGATGGCGGTGAAGGGGTAGGGGGTGCTCATGCGGTCTCCTTGGTGGTAAAGATCAGCCTCGTGCGGGTCCCCCCGGACGAAGTCTGGGGGAGATTGAGGCGCGGGGTCCGGGGGCGGAGCCCCCAGCAGGAAAAGACGTTCACGCGTCCCCCTCCAGCTCGCCCTCAAGCTCCAGGTACGTCGCCCGAAGCCGCTCCAGCGTCCCCTCGTCCGGCTCCGCCCACAGCCGCCGCTCCGCCGCCTCCAGCAGCCTTTCCGTGATCCCCCGCAGCGCCCAGGGATTGGACTTCTGCATGAACTCCCGGTTCTCCGGATCGAAGACGTACTCCGCCGACAACTTCTCGTACATCCAGTCGTCGACGACACCCGCCGTCGCGTCGTACCCGAACAGATAGTCCACCGTCGCGGCCATCTCGAACGCGCCCTTGTAGCCGTGCCGCCGCATCGCCGCCATCCAGCGCGGGTTGACCACCCGCGCCCGGAACACGCGGTGCGTCTCCTCGCCCAGGGTGCGTGTCCTGATCTGGTCCGGGACCGCCGAGTCGCCCACGTACGCCTCGGGCGAGTCGCCCGTCAGATGGCGCACCATGGCGACCATCCCGCCGTGGTACTGGAAGTAGTCGTCCGCGTCGACGAGATCGTGCTCCCGCGTGTCCACGTTCTTCGCGGCGACCGCGATCCTGCGGAACGCCGTCTCCATGTCCCCGCGTGCCGCACGCCCGTTCAGCCCGCGCCCGTACGCGTATCCGCCCCACACCGCGTACACCTCCGCGAGGTCCGCGTCGGAGCGCCAGTTCCGTGCGTCGATCAGCGGCAGCAGACCCGCTCCGTACGCCCCGGGCTTGGAGCCGAAGATCCGCGCCGTGGCCCGCCGCCGGTCGCCGTGCAGGGCCGTGTCCTCTTCCGCGTGCGCCCGTACGTAGTTGGACTCGGCCGGTTCGTCCAGCTCGGCCACCGCCCGTACGGCGTCGTCGATCAGCCCCACCACATGAGGGAAGGCGTCCCGGAAGAAGCCGGAGATGCGTACCGTCACATCGATGCGCGGCCGCGCGAGCTCCCGCAGCGGCACCACCTCGAAGCCCGTCACGCGCCGGGACGCGTCGTCCCAGACCGGGCGGCAGCCGAGCAGCGCCAGGATCTCGGCGATGTCGTCGCCCTGGGTGCGCATCGCGGAGGTGCCCCACACCGTCAGGCCCACCGACTTCGGGTAGGCGCCGGTGTCCGTCAGGAAGCGCGCCACCAGCGAGTCGGCGAGCGCCTGGCCGACCTCCCAGGACAGCCGCGACGGGATCGCCTTGGGGTCGACGGAGTAGAAGTTGCGGCCGGTCGGCAGGACGTTGACGAGGCCGCGCGTCGGCGAGCCGGAGGGGCCGGCGGGCACATAGCCGCCGTTCAGGGCCCGCAGGATGTTGCCGATCTCGTCGGTCGTACGGGCGAGGCGCGGCACGACCTCCTCGCAGGCGAAGCCCAGCACGGCGACGGCGGCGGGGAGCTCGGTGCCGAGAGTGTCGCGCACCAGAGCCGCGCAGTCGTCGGTGGACCAGCCGCGCTCCTCCATGCCCTCGGCGAGCCGTCGGCACAGCTGCTCCAGCAGATCGATCGCGTCGGCGCCGGTCCTGGCCGGACCGCCGACCAGCGCGGTCAGCTCCACCGGGACCTTCACCGGCGCGCCCGGCTCGGCGAGCAGATCCTTCTCGACGAGCCCGAAGTGCTCGGCGAGCGCGGCCCGCAGCCCCGGCAGCGCGTTGGACTGTCCGCCCCACACCTGGGAGGCGCGCAGCACGGCCAGGACGAGATTGACCCGGGCCTCCGACTCGGGGCCGCCGCCCAGGATGTGCAGACCGTCCCTGATCTGGACGTCCTTGATCTCACAGAGGTAGCCGTCGATGTGCATGACGAACGAGTCGAACTCGCCGTCGTCCGGCTGTTCGTCGACATGCAGGTCGTGGTGGAGCTCGGCGGCCTTCACGAGCGTCCAGATCTGTGCCCGTACGGCCGGGGCCTTCGCCGGATCGAGATCGGACACGAGGGCGTACTCGTCCAGGAGCTGTTCGAGCTTTGCCAGATCGCCGTAGGTGTCCGCACGAGCCATCGGCGGCACGAGATGGTCCACGACAGTGGCGTGGCCGCGGCGCTTGGCCTGGGTGCCCTCGCCCGGGTCGTTGACGATGAAGGGGTAGATCAGCGGCAGTTCGCCCAGCACGGCGTCCGGTCCGCAGCCCGCCGACAGGCCGAGGCCCTTGCCCGGCAGCCATTCCATGGTGCCGTGCTTGCCCATGTGCACGATCGCGTCCGCGCCGAAGCCCCCCTCCGATGCCGGGGCCTCCAGCCAGCGGTACGCCGCCAGGTAGTGGTGCGAGGGCGGCATGTCCGGGTCGTGGTAGATCGCGATCGGGTTCTCGCCGAAGCCGCGCGGCGGCTGGATCATGACCACGACGTTCCCGAACCGGAGCGAGGCCAGCACGATGTCGTCGCCGTCGACATAGAGCGAGCCCGGCGGCTCGCCCCAGTGCTCCAGCATCGCCTCGCGCAGCCCGGGATCCACGGTGTCGAACCAGGCCCGGTAGTCGGCGAGCGGCACGCGCGCGGGGGCAGCGGCCAACTGCTTCTCGGTCAGCCACTCGACGTCGTGGCCACCGGCGTTGATGAGCCGGTGGATCAGCTCGTCGCCGTTGTCCGGGTGGCCTTCGACGGCGTAACCGGCATCGCGCAGGGCGTCCAGGACCCGTACCGCCGAGGCCGGGGTGTCCAGGCCCACCGCGTTGCCGACGCGTGAGTGCTTGGTCGGGTAGGCGGTGAAGACCAGCGCAAGCCGCTTCTGCGCGTTCGGCTTGTGCTTCAACTCCGCGTGGCGCACGGCGATTCCGGCGACCCGCCCGGCCCGCTCCGGGTCGGCGACGTACACCGGCACATCGTCGGGGCCCTGCTCCTTGAAGGAGAACGGGACCGTGATCAGCCGCCCGTCGAACTCCGGGATCGCCACCTGCATCGCCGCGTCCATCGGGGACAGCGCCGCGTCCGACGCCTCCCAGAGCGCCCGCGAGGACGTCAGGCACAGACCCTGGAGCACCGGGATGTCGAGCTCGGCGAGCGCCCCGATGTCCCAGGCCTCGTCGTCGCCGCCCGCACTGGCGTCGCTCGCGCGCGTGCCGCCGGCGGCGAGCACGGTGGCGATCAGCGCGTCGGCCCTGCCGAGCAGCTCGTACAGCCCGGGGTCGGCGCCGCGCAGCGAACCGCAGTACACGGGAAGGGCGTTGGCGCCCCGCTCCTCGATGCGGTCGCAGAGCGTGTCGACGAAGGCGGTGTTCCCCGAGAGCTGGTGCGCCCGGTAGAAGAGCACGCCCACAGTCGGCCGGCCCTCGACATACGCGCGCGTGCCGTGCACGCCCCACTCGGGCATCTTCTGCGGCTCGGCGCTGTGCCTGTTCTGCGCGCCTCCGGCACGACCGTGCCCCGTCAGCAGCACGTCCTGGAGGAGGAAGCGCGCCAGCTCGACGAGGTTCCCCTGACCGCCCTCGACCAGATAGCGCAGCGCCTCCGTCACCGCACCCGCGTGCACCGTGGACTCGGCCATCAACTCCGCGTCCGGGACGGCCTCTCCGCCCAGCAGCACCGTCGGGATCCGCGCGGCACGCAGGGCCGCGAGGCCGTCCTCCCAGGCCCGCTTCCCGCCAAGGAGACGTACGACGGCGATGTCGGCGCCCTCGATCAGCGCGGGCAGTTCCTCGGTCACGTCGACACGGGTGGGGTTGCCGATCCGGTACGGCGCCCCGGAGGCCCGGGCCGCCAGCAGATCGGTGTCGGCGGTGGACAGCAACAGCACGGTGCTCATGGCGCTCCCGGTGGAATGAAGGGCAGTCCCCTCGGAGCGCCCGACTCGATGAGCCGCAACAGCGCGTCCGTGTCCGCGTGTTCTTCGATCAGATCGCCGAGACGGTCCAGCTGCTCCTCGCGCAGCGCCCCGAAGCTGGTGTCCGGCGCTGGTACGAATCGCCGTCCGGAGGCCGCTGCCACCTCCCGCAGAAAGGCGCGCCTGAAGCCGTCGCTCTCCAGCGAGCCGTGCCAGTGCGTGCCCCACACCGACCCCACCCGGCAGCCGTCCAAGCTGTGTCCACTCTCATCAGAGATGAACGCTTCTCCGCCCAGCACTTCGGCGACCCCGTGATGGATCTCGTACCCCTCGACGCTCTCGCCGAGCGCCGTGCCCACGGGCCGCGCGAGGGTCTTGTCCCGGGCGAACCGCACCCGTACCGGCAGCAGCCCGAGTCCGTCGACGGCGCCCGCGCGCGACTCGACCTCGTCCTCGATGTGCTCCCCCAGCACCTGGAAGCCGCCGCAGATGCCGAGCACCGGGCGCCCCTCGGCGGCCCGGCGTGCCAGAGCGTCGGCGAGCCCGCGCTCGCGCAGCCACGCCAGCGCCTTGACCGTGCCCCTCGTGCCCGGCACGACCACCAGATCGGCGTCGACCAGCTCCTCGGCCCGGTCCACGAAGCGCACGACGACGCCGGGTTCGGCGGCGAGCGCGTCCACGTCCGTGAAGTTCGACATCAGCGGTACGGCACACACGGCGACGCGCAGCACGTCCTCGCCGACGGGCGGCGCGACCACCGACTCCCGTACCGCGCCGCGCAGCGAGACCCGCAGACCGTCCTCCTCGTCGATGCCGAGGCCGTGCGCGAAGGGCAGCACGCCATAGGTGTGCCGCCCGGTCAGCCCGTGCAGCATCTCCAGGCCGGGTTCGAGGAGCGTCACATCGCCCCGGAACTTATTGACGAGATAGCCCGCGATCAGCGACTGGTCCTCGGGGGCGAGCAGTGCGGTCGTACCGAAGAAGGAGGCGAAGACGCCGCCGCGGTCGATGTCTCCGACCACGAGCACCGGCAGGCGCGCGGCCCGTGCGATGCCCATGTTCACGATGTCCGTACGCCGCAGATTGATCTCGGCCGGACTGCCCGCCCCCTCGCAGATCACGGCTTCATACGTGCCCCGCAGCTCCTCCAGGCACTCCACGACGGTCCCGAACAGGGACTCCTGCCGCCCGCCGTGGTAGCCGCGGGCGCTGAGTTCACCCACCGGCCTGCCCATCAGCACGACCTGACTGGAGCGGTCGCTGCCGGGCTTGAGCAGCACCGGGTTCATCAGCGCGCTCGGCTCCACGCGGGCCGCCTGCGCCTGCATGGCCTGCGCCCGTCCGATCTCCGCGCCCTCGCGCGTCACGAACGAGTTGAGCGACATGTTCTGCCCCTTGAAGGGCGCGACCTTCACCCCCTGCCGCACCAGCCAGCGGCAGATCCCTGCCGTCACGACGCTCTTGCCCGCGTCGGACGTGGTCCCCGCGACCATCAGTCCGCCGCCCCTGTGCCCGCTCATCCCCGCCCCTTTCCCGCGCGCCGCGCACGCAGCGCATGCCCCGCGAGGCGCCCCGCCGCGCAGGTCGCGAGTGTCAGCCAGCCGACGCGGCGCGAGAGCCGCACGGCACGTTCGATGTCGCCGAACTGGACAGCGCGGCCATCACCGTTGAGTACGGGACGGTGCTCGACGCGTCCGGCGTAGGAGAGCGTTCCGCCGAGCCGTACACCGAGTGCACCGGCGAAAGCCGCCTCGACCGGGCCCGCGTTGGGGCTCGGATGCTTCTTCGCGTCGTCTCGCCAGGCCCGGGCGGCTCCGTGCGCGTCCCCGCCCGCGAGCACCGCCAGCGCCGCGGTGAGCCGGGCGCCCGGCCAGCCCACGACGTCGTCGAGCCGGGCCGAGGCCCAGCCGAACCGCCGGTAGCGGAGCGACTTGTGGCCGACCATCGCGTCCAGGGTGTTGACCGCCCGGAAGCCGACCAGCCCCGGCACGCCCGCGAGCGCCCCCCAGACCAGCGCGCCCACCACGGCGTCGGAGGTGTTCTCCGCGACGGATTCGACGACCGCTCGCGCGATCTGCTGCTCGTCCAGGGCCTGCGGATCGCGCCCGCACAGATGCGGCAGCCGTTCCCTGGCCACCTCCACGTCCCCGGCGGCCAGCGCGCCACCGATGGCGCGTGCCTCCCGGCCCAGCGACGTGCCGCCGACGACGGCCCAGGTGACGGCGGCGGTCAGTGCGACGGAGGTGGCCGAGCGGCCCCGTACTCCACGGCTCAGCAGTGCGGCGGCAGCAGCGGCGCCTCCGGCGCACACCACGGTGTGCAGCGCGCCCCACCCCCGGTGGTCACGCCACAGCACACGCTCGACACCACCCGCGGCCCGCCCGAACGCGGCGACCGGATGCCCTCGGCGGGGATCGCCCAGAAGCAGGTCACCGGCCAGGCCGGCGGTGGCGCCGTACACGAATCGGCGGTCGGCACGCATGGGTTCAGGCCGTCGTTCCGCCTCGTTGGAACCTCGTACTCACAGCAGGAACCGAACCGCAGCCGCGCATGGCGATATGTCCTCACTCAGGGTGTCCGCGCCCTGGTTCGACGTGACCGGCGGTGAGAGTTCCTGGCTTCCGGAGGAGTGCTCCCCCGTGACAGTGGCGGGACCGCGCCGGATTCGCACCGGCTTCCTCTTCTGCCGCCGTAGATGGCTCCGGCAGTCCACCACGCTGCGAGAACGGGCGTCAACTGGCCTTTGACCTGCATGGGAAGAGTGTGTTGGGGCACACACGCGAGCCGGGTCACCCGATGGGGTGACCCGGCCCGGACCCGATGTATCGGAAACGGCTGTCAGGTGACGATCAGATAGATCCCGTACGCCACAGCCGCCGCGCAGAGCGCGAAGCACGCGTACGCCCCGGTGCGCGCCAGAACCGCGGAGCCGCCGCTCGTGGCCGCGGACTCCTGCTTGGTCAGGCCCACCACGCCCAGGGTGAACAGACCCACCAGGGCGACGGTGGCGACGAGGCTCACGCCGAAGACGGAGCCGAGTGCTGCCCAGTCGATTTTCATGCTGATCTGTCCTTACACCGTGGCCGAACGCGTCGGCTCGGAGCCGGAGGCGGGGGCCGGAGCCGGGATGGTCGTCTTGAAGTCCTGCGCGGGCGTGCCAACCGGCGGCGGCGTGACGGCCGCGATGGCGGCGGTCACGACGCCCGCGGGCTCGGCGTCCGTGTCATTGACGTTGGTGTGGTCGACCACCTGGCGGCGGGAGACGAACCAGATCGCGGCGCAGGCGCCGATCAGGAAGGCCGCGACGACCGCGACACCCCAGTCGCCCTGCTTGGTCACGAACTCCGAGCCCGCGGCGACCAGAGCGGCGGCGGGCAGCGTCAGGCCCCAGGCGACGAACATCCGGGTGGCGGTGGACCAGCGGACCACGCCCCCCTTGCGGCCCAGGCCCGCGCCCATCACGGCGCCGGAGCAGGAGTGCGTCGTCGACAGCGAGAAGCCGAGGTTGGAGGAGGCGAGGATGACGCTGGCCGCACTGGTCTGGGCGGCGAAGCCCTGCTGCGGCCGAAGGTCCGTCAGGCCCTTGCCCATGGTGCGGATGATGCGCCAGCCGCCGAGGTAGGTGCCCATCGCGATCGCGAGACCGGCGGAGAGGATGACCCACATCGGGGGGTTGGAACCGGGCGAGAGCACGCCGCCGGCGATGAGCGCCAGCGTGATGATGCCCATCGTCTTCTGCGCGTCGTTGGTGCCGTGGGCCAGTGAGACGAGGCCCGCCGAGGTGATCTGGCCGGCGCGGTAGCCCTTCGCCGTGGCCTTCTCGTCGGCGTTCTTGCCGATCTTGAACGTCAGGCGGGAGGCCAGGAACGCGGCGATGCCGGCCACCAGGGGGGCGGCGATCGCGGGGATCAGGACCTTGGTGACGACGGTGCCGCCGTTGACGCCGCCGATGCCGACCGAGGCGACGGTGGCGCCGATCAGTCCGCCCATCAGGGCGTGCGAGGAGCTGGACGGCAGACCGATCAGCCAGGTCATCAGGTTCCAGAGGATGGCGCCGACGAGCGCCGCGAAGATGACTTCCGGAGTGATGCCGGACTCGGTGACGATGCCGCTGGATATCGTTTTGGCGACCTCGACGGACAGGAACGCGCCGACGAGATTGAGCGCGGCGGACATGGCCACCGCCGTCTTGGGCTTCAGGGCGCCGGTCGAGATGGTCGTCGCCATCGCGTTGGCGGTGTCGTGGAAACCGTTTGTGAAATCGAACACGAGAGCTGTCACGATCACGATCGCTAGCAGCAGCGTGATGTGTTCCATTTACCCAGGCAATCTCTTGACGTCAGTGGCGCGGTGAACGTAGTTAACCTGGATGAACGTAAGGTGAACTGGGGTGGGCTTCAAGGTGTTCTGAAGTGGGGATTTGGCGCTCCGCTTGTCGGGGGTGGCGGCAGTACCGCTGACATACGGCTTTCGTGGGGATTCGCGTGATCTCTGTCACCCGCCCGTCCCGTGGCACCGGCCCACGCCTGACAGGATCGCCGCATGACCGATCAGGAGCGGCAGGACGCGATCGAGCGGGCGTGGCGGGACCTCGTGGCCACGGCCCGCAGGACGGCGACGGAAGGCCTGGTGGTGGGCACGTCGGGCAATGTCTCGGTACGGGTCGGCCCTCTCGTCCTGGTCACCCCGAGTGGAGTCCCGTACGACCGGCTCACCCCGGAGGACGCCGTTGCCGTCGACCTCGACGGCAACCAGGTCCGCGGTGACCTCGCCCCCACCAGCGAGCTGCCCCTTCACCTGGAGCTCTACCGCAACACCTCCGCCGGCGCCGTGGTCCACACGCATGCCGTGCACGCCACCGCCGTCTCCACCCTCGTCCCCGAACTCCCGCCCATCCACTACATGTCCGGGGCCATGGGAGGGCCCGTCAGGGTCGCGGCGTACGCCCTGTACGGAACCGAGGAACTGGCCCAGAACATGCTCCGCGCCCTGCGCGACCGCACCGCCTGCCTCCTGCAGAACCACGGAACCGTCGCCTACGCGGACTCCCTCGACCAGGCCTACGACCGCACCGCCCAGCTGGAGTGGATGTGCCGCCTCTGGCTCACCGCCGCGTCCGTGCCCGGACACGCGCCCACCCTCCTGACGAGCTCGCAGCTGCACGAGGCGTCCGAGAAGCTCCGAAGTTACGGGCAACCGGGTTAGGGGGTGTCCGGACACCGACGGCTCCCTCCGCTGGCAGGGCGGCCCGCGGGTGCCGACACTGGAACGGTGCGCCCGGTTACCGCGACGGCAGCAGCCGTCACCACACTGATCGGCGTCGGCGCGGCCGTGATCGCGGCCGGCCGCTACGCAAGCGACGCCGCGCTCAAGGCGACGCCGGGACGCCCGCTGCCCGGCGACCCGCGGCTCACCGTGCACTCCACGGCCGCCGGTCATGTGACGCTCACCCGCAGCCTCGCCACCCAGCGCCCCGGCCGGTACGGAATCGAGGGCGAGGACGTCCACGCCGTCATCGGGGCCATACTCGACGAGGTGCCGCGCCGCGCCGACACCGTCGTACGCCGGCTGGAGCGGGTCAGCCACGGCAGCCTCGAGCCCGGCACCAAGGTCCGGCTCACCCCGCGCGTGCACGACGGCGACCCGTCCAGCGCGCTCGGCCTCGACCACAAGGACCTCGACATACCCGGCGAACTCGGCACGCTGCCCGCCTGGTTCGTGCCGGGTCCCCGCGGGACCTGGGTCATCACGGTGCACGGTCTGGGCGCCACCCGGGAACATCCGCTGAACCTCCTGCCGTTCCTGCACACCCTGCGTTTCCCGGTGCTCAACCTCGGCTACCGCGGAGACCCCGGCGCACCTCCGCCGCCCGACGGGCTCGGGCACCTCGGCGACTCCGAGTGGCGCGACCTGGACGCGGCCATCCGCTACGCCGTGAGCCAGGGCGCCGAGCGCGTCATCGTGCACGGCTGGTCAACCGGCGCGTCGATGGCCCTGCACGCCGCCGCCAACTCAGCCCTGCGCGGCCGGATCAGGGGCCTCGTCCTGGACTCCCCGGTCCTCGACTGGGAAGCCACGCTGCGCAGCCTGGCGGCCGCCCGCGGCACCCCGGCGCCCCTGCTGCCGCTCGCCGTCAGGGCGGCCCAGGGCAGGACGGGACTGCACGGCGACCGGCTGCTCGAAGCCGCCGATCCCAAGGCCATGCGGGTGCCGACCCTGATCTTCCACGGCCCGGACGACGCCCTGGCCTCCTGGCAGCTCTCCCGCGAACTCGCCGCACGCCGCCCCGAACTGGTCAGCCTTCACACCGTGCGGAACGCGCCGCACGCCGCCATGTGGAACGCGGACCCGGAACGCTACGAAGAGGCCCTCCGCCGCTTCCTCACCCCCCTGATGTAGCGCCCTGCCGTCCTTCGGAGGTGTCCGGCGGCGCCCTGCGCCGACCCTGCCGGGAGGGCTCCTGAACGGACCGAGGTGGTTCCGTTTGGGCTTTCGGGCCGTCAGCGGGAAGACTGCTCCCCGTGACGTCCCGAAAGCCTGATGAGCAATTGGCGCGCAACTCCAGACTCCGTCTTGTCCGCCCGCGATCGCTGGCCACCGCACGGCGGGCCGTGACGACCCGGGGTACCAGGCCGGCCCCCCGGCCTCCCGAGGGCACCCCGGCCCCCTCGGAACTGGCCCGACAGGCCAGGACAGTCCTCGCCGACGCCGTCCGCATCGCCCGCTGGGCGGCGGTCGAGAGGGACCCCAGCACCGCCCAGCTCACCGGGCGGACCCAGGAACGGGCCGCCGTCGCACTGGAGTTGACCGCGCTCCAGGTGCGCGCCGGCTGGGACCGTGCCCGCCTGGCCGGACTCGTCGAGCTGCACGGCGACACGGCCCGCCCCGGCTGGCGGCTGCGCGCCTGGGACCGCGACGACATGGCCGTACTGCGTGGCTGGGTCGCACTCTTCGACGCCTGGTCGCTGGTCCACCCGGCTCCCGATGACGTCGCCCCCACGGCGGTCGCCGAGGTCGTCGAGGCCGTGCCCCAGGTCCTCTCCCTCCTCCAGCTCTCGGCCGGCCCTGTGCTCGTACCGGTGCTGCTCGATCTGCTCCAGCAACGGGTAGCCGAACTGCGCGAGGAGCGCTGCGAAGTCCCCTACGGCCCTCAGCCCGAGGACGCCGACGCCGACCCCGACCGCGGGTCTGACTCCGAACCCGACCCCGAACCCGACGCTGGTACTCCCGTACCCGTCGCCCTCCTGCTCGACTGGGCCCTGGAAGGGCTGTCGGCCGTCGGCGCGCTCACGCTCGACAAGGGCCGCTCGGCCACCCTGACCCCGCTCGGCAACTGGGCGGTCTGGGTCAAGCTGGAGCAGATCTGCGTCGCCGCCCAGAGCCCGGCGGGCAATATCGAGCAGTCCGCCGAGGACATGCTGCGCGGCTGCGCCCGCCTCACCCCCGGCCCGGCCCGCGCCGAGTACCGCGCCTGGCTCGCCGCCCGCACCGTCTCCAGCGCCGTCGCCGAACTCCTGGGCGTCGCCCGCGGCGAGGACGCCCTGTTGCGCGGCCTCGCCTTCGAGGCGCTGCGTGTCGTCGGCGCCCCCGCCGAGGGGGAGGTCCGCGTCGCCGCCGACGAGCCCTCGCTGCGTCCCTACGTCCTGCTCTGGCTCGCCGAGCACGAGGGCGCGGACCCCGAGGACGCCGCCGACGTCCTCACCCGCGAGGAAGCCACCTGGCTCTGGGTGGACACCGCGGCGGCCGTCGCCGACCACGGCGAGCCCCAGCTGCTGCTGCGCCATCTCGACTCCGCGGTCCAGGGCACAGTCCCCGCGCTGCTCGACGAGGTCCGTGCCGGGGGTCACCCCCGCACGGTGCAGGTCCTGGTCGCCCTGGCCGCCGCGCACCCGGACCCGGCCCTCGCGAAGGCCGTACGCCGGGCGGCGTTCCAGGTGCACACCGGCGGCGCGTAACGGTTGTCCGGGGGCGGGGGCTACGACCCCTCCGCCCCCGGCGCGTATGTCCCGAAGCTCCACACATTGCCCTCGATGTCCCGCGCCATGTAGTCCCGCGCCCCGTAGTCCTGGTCGGTCGGCGGCATCACGACGTCCGCGCCGTGCTCCAGCGCCCTGCTGTGGTGCGCGTCGACGTCGTCGACATGGACGAACACCCCCATCGGCCCGCCGCTCTCCATCAGCTTGTCGAACTCGCTGCCGGTGCCCTTGCTGCCCAGCATCACCATGCCGTTGCCGAAGGTCAGTTCGGCATGCACCACGGCGCCCGCCTCGTCCTCGTACACCGCGTGCTCGGTGAAGCCGAAGGCCTCGTTGAGCTGTTTGATCGCGGCCTTCGCGTCGGCGTACCTCAACGTCGGACAGATACTTGGTGACTGAGTCATCTCGATCACTCCTCAGGCTCGACGGTGGAAATGTGATCTGCATCTCAGTCTGACAGTCGCCACTGACAGTCAGCCGCAGGTGTTGCACCGGGCCATGTCGCCGTTGGTGAAGTCGTCGTCGTCCGCCCCCTCTGCCCCTGGGGCCGCGGCAGCGAAAGCTGGCGCAAAACCACTTGCAGGGCCCCGGTAGACTGGCCCGTATGGCAATTCTCCTTGCGCATTAGGCGGCGTCGAAGCTCCCGCGCCCGTCCCTTCCGCCGTCCATACCGCCCTGGAGTCTTTCCGTGATCACCGCTTCCGGCATCGAGCTGCGCGCCGGCGCACGTGTCCTCATCGAGTCCGCTTCCTTCCGTATCGCCAAAGGCGATCGCATCGGCCTGGTAGGCCGCAACGGAGCGGGCAAGACCACCCTCACCAAATGCCTTGCGGGCGAAGGCATCCCCGCGGCCGGCGCCATCGCCCGCTCCGGCGAGGTCGGCTATCTTCCGCAGGACCCGCGCACCGGCGACCTCGAGACCCTCGCCAGCGACCGCATCCTCTCGGCCCGTGACCTCGACTCCGTTCTGAAGAAGATGCGGGAGAACGAGGACCGGATGGCGAACGGCAAGGGCGCCACCCGCGAGAAGGCGATGAAGAAGTACGAGCGCCTGGAGACGGAGTTCCTCACCAAGGGCGGTTATGCCGCCGAGGCCGAGGCAGCCACCATCGCCGCCGCGCTCGGCCTGCCCGACCGGGTCCTCGGCCAGCCGCTCCATACGCTCTCCGGTGGTCAGCGCCGCCGCGTCGAGCTCGCGCGCATCCTCTTCTCGGACGCCGACACCCTGCTGCTCGACGAGCCCACCAACCACCTCGACGCCGATTCGATCGTCTGGCTGCGCGACTACCTCAAGACCTACCGCGGCGGCTTCATCGTCATCTCCCACGATGTCGACCTCGTCGAGACGGTCGTCAACAAGGTCTTCTACCTGGACGCCAACCGCTCCACGATCGACGTCTACAACATGGGCTGGAAGCTCTACCAGCAGCAGCGCGAGGCCGACGAGAAGCGCCGCAAGCGCGAGCGGCAGAACGCCGAGAAGAAGGCGGCGGCCCTCAACTCCCAGGCCGACAAGATGCGCGCCAAGGCCACCAAAACCGTGGCCGCGCAGAACATGGCCAAGCGGGCCGAGCGGCTGCTCGCGGGGCTCGACGAGGTCCGCGTCTCCGACAAGGTCGCCAAGCTGCGCTTCCCGGAGCCCGCACCCTGCGGCAAGACGCCGCTGACCGCCGAGGGCCTGTCCAAGTCGTACGGCTCCCTCGAAATCTTCACCGACGTGGACCTCGCGATCGACAAGGGCTCCCGGGTCGTCATCCTCGGCCTCAACGGCGCGGGCAAGACGACACTGCTGCGCCTGCTCGCGGGCGTGGAAACTCCGGACACCGGAGCGGTCACCCCCGGCCACGGCCTCAAGCTCGGCTACTACGCCCAGGAGCACGAGACGCTGGACCCGGAGCGCACGGTTCTGGAGAACATGCGCTCGTCCGCGCCGGACCTCGATCTGGTCCAGGTGCGCAAGACGCTGGGCTCCTTCCTGTTCTCCGGCGACGACGTCGACAAGCCGGCCGGGGTGCTCTCCGGCGGTGAGAAGACCCGTCTGGCGCTGGCCACCCTGGTCGTCTCGTCCGCGAACGTCCTGCTCCTCGACGAGCCGACCAACAACCTCGACCCGGCCAGCCGCGAGGAGATCCTCGGCGCGCTGCGCACCTACAAGGGCGCGGTCATCCTCGTCACGCACGACGAGGGAGCGGTCGAGGCGCTGGAGCCCGAGCGCATCATCCTGCTGCCGGACGGCGTCGAGGACCTGTGGGGCGCGGACTACGCGGACCTGGTGGCGCTGGCCTGACCGGTCCCCGGACCGGTGCCTCAGGCGTGCCGGATGGGGTTTCAACCGTGCCGGACCGATGCCGCACCCGTGCCGGACCGGCCTTTTCCGGTCCGGTCGGGCTCTGATCCACTCCGTATGGATCATTCGGCCTACGCGTGATCCATCATCTGAGTGAGAACGTCTCGTACCCCGGCGTGGCACCGAGCGGATCCGCTCCGTCCGGTGCGCTGCCCCGTCCATCCCGCTCGCGCGGCGCTGACCTGCGACTTCTACGGGGAATCCGTGCGGGCGTGCGGACAGCCGCACGCGGAATTAGAGATTCCGCTCGTGTCGGCCTCATATCGGACGCCAAAGCTTGTCGCACGGACCTTGCCGAATGGGTGGCCAGGAAGCCCCCGAGGGGTGATCATGAGAGTCCAGAGCGCACTTCCCATGAGGAGGCACGGGTGGCCGAGACTCTGAAGAAGGGCAGCCGGGTAACCGGCGCCGCGCGCGACAAGCTCGCGGCAGACCTGAAGAAGAAGTACGACTCCGGTGCGAGCATCCGGGCGTTGGCCGAAGAGACCGGCCGCTCCTACGGATTCGTCCACCGGATGCTCAGTGAGTCCGGAGTCACGCTGCGGGGACGCGGCGGAGCGACGCGAGGCAAGAAAGCTTCGGCCTGACCGTCGAGGCTCCTCCGGTCCACCGGTTTCCAACGGTGGCCACCCGGTCGGTCGCAGGGTCGGCCGGGTGGTTACTGTGCAGTCACTTAGCTTCGTATGCAGTGACTGCACCCGAACCGGAGGCGCCCCATGACTTCGCTCGACTCTGTGCTCGACAAGGACGGCGTACGGCTCACCGTCGAGGACGCGGTTGCCACGGTGGCCCTGACCAACCCGGACAAGCGCAACGCCCAATCTCCCGCTCTGTGGCGGGCGTTGGCGCAGGCGGGTCGGTCATTGCCGGGCGACGTGCGGGTCGTGGTGCTGCGCGGCGAGGGCAAGTCCTTCTCCGCGGGGCTCGACCGGCAGGCGTTCACGCCCGAGGGCTTCGACGGCGAGCCGTCCTTTCTCGACCTCGCGCGCGGCTCCGACGCGGAGCTCGACGCGGTCATCGCCGAGTACCAGGAGGCGTTCACCTGGTGGCGCCGCAGTGACATCGTCACCATTGCGGCCGTCCAGGGTCATGCGATCGGTGCCGGATTCCAGCTCGCCCTCGCCTGCGACCTTCGGGTCGTCGCGCAGGACGTGCAGTTCGCCATGCGCGAGACCAGCCTCGGGCTCGTCCCCGACCTCACGGGCACGCACCCGCTCGTCTCGCTGGTCGGCTATGCCCGTGCGCTGGAGATCTGCGCCACCGGCCGCTTCGTCCATGCCGAGGAGGCCGAGCGCACCGGGCTGGCCAACCTTGTCGTGCCCGGTGACGAGCTCGACAGCGCGGTACGGGACCTGGCGGCGGCACTGCTCGCGGCGCCGCGGGACGCGGTGATCGAGACCAAGACGCTGCTGCAGGGTGTGAGCGGCCGCTCCTACGAGGAACAGCGCACCGCCGAGCGGGCGGCGCAGGCGCGCCGACTGCGCGACCTCGCCGGCATCGGCGACTGATCCGCCGGGTCCGCCTGGCCCGCCCGGTCCGCCGTGGGCGCGGCCCAGGTCATGGCTCCACGGCCGTGACCAGTACCGACACCGGGCGGCCGTCCGCGAGCGCGGCCGTCACCGCCTCGCGGACCGCCCGGACCACCGCCAGCGGACGGTGACCCCTCGCCGTCGCCACCTCGACACGGACATGGTCCGGGGCGAGATGCACCGCCGCGCCCAGGGACGCCGTCAGATGGGCCACTCCCGGGGCCCCGGACGTGGCCCATCCCGCTGGATCCTTCGGGGCGGCGACCCGTACACCGGGTGGGGGAGTGGCCTGCGGGGTTTCCGGAGCGGCGTCCAGTACGTCCGTCACCCGCAGATCCACCTCCGTGACCCTCAGATCCAGCAGGTCCGCCGCAGCCGTGAACAGCGCCGCACGCAGCAGGGACGCCGTCACCGGGAGCGGCTCCCACGCCACCCCCGCGAAATCCGCCTCGATGCGCAGCGGCCCCGGCGGCAGCGCGCTCGGCGGTGGCGGTACGGAGGGAAGGCCCGCCGTGTCCGGATCCGCGAGCGCCAGCCTCAGCCTGCCCGGCGCCACCCCGGGCACCTGGGCCGCCGCGTGCCGAAGCACCGCGTCGGCCGCCTGTTCCGCCAGCCACGCCCCGTCAGCGGCCCCGCCCAGCGGAAGCAGCCTGCCGAGCCCGAGCCGTCGCCGTACTGCATCAGCGGTGGTCATTGCTCCAGCGTGCCGCATCCCCGGCGCGAGAGCGGGCAAGCGCACTTAATGTGGACAACGGAGTCCAACCCGCCCGGAAAGGACGCACGACGATGACCGACACCGCTCAGCGCAACCGGCCCGAGCCCAACGAACCGTCGGGCACGGGCGACGAACCCAGGAGAACCTCCACGACCAAGCGCGGCGGCGGGGATCCCGCATCCCGTGGCCGTACCACCATCGCCGACGGCGTCGTCGAGAAGATCGCCGGACTCGCCGCCCGCGATGTTCTCGGAGTCCATGCGATGGGCAGCGGCATCTCCCGCACCTTCGGCGCTGTCCGCGACCGGGTTCCGGGTGCCAGCAAGTCCAGCGTCACCCGCGGTGTGAAGGCCGAGGTCGGCGAGGTGCAGACGGCCCTCGACCTGGAGATCGTCGTCGACTACGGCGTCTCCATCACCGAGGTCGCCCGCGCGGTCCGCGAGAACGTCATCGCCGCGGTGGAACGCATGACGGGACTCGAGGTCGTCGAGGTCAATATCGCGGTCAGCGATGTGAAACTGCCCGATGAGGAAGAGGAAGAGCCGGAACAGCGTCTCCAGTAGAGGAGCCCACGATGAGCATGGCTGTGGCCGGCATGATCGCCGGCATGGCACTCGGCTTCGCCGGATACTTCGGCGGGTTCGGTGCCTTTCTGCTGGTCGCCGCACTGGGGGCGGTCGGCTTTGTGGCAGGCCGGTTCCTGGACGGCGACCTCGAACCCGGCGACTTCTTCCGCGGCCGCGAGCGCGGCGACCGGCGGCGGTGAGCCGCGGTGGCCGCCGACCGCGTCGAAGCCGCCGACCGCGTCGAAGCCGCGGAGCGCGGGGCGACCGCGATCGCCGACCGGGTCGTCGCGAAGATCGCCGCGCAGGCGGCGCGGGAAGCGCTCGACGTCGTACCGGAGGGCAGCACGGCACCCCGGGCCACGGTCACGGTGCACCATGACATGGCCCGGGTCCGGGTCAGCCTGGAGCTCGGCTATCCCTCCGACATCGGCGGTCAGTGCGGGGCCGTGCGTCATCGAGTCGCACAGCGGGTAAAGGCGTTGGCGGGGATGGATGTGCCCGAGGTCGCGGTGCTGGTCGAGCGGCTGCACTCGGTGCACTCGCGCAGGGCGGCACAGGGGAGGATCCGATGAGCGAGCCGCAACGGCCCGTACTCGAACTGGACCAGTCGGCGTCGGCTGCGGCCTATCACTCTTCCGGTCAGGCCGAGGGCGACGGAGGCAGGGCAGGGCGCTTCTGGTCCGAGCGCAGGATTCCGGCCGGGCTTGTGGCCCTCGTGGTGCTCGGTGGCGCGGGACTCCTGCTGTACGACATCGCGGCGGTACGGGCCGACCGCCCCGCCATGCACTGGCGGAGGGTGTTCGCGGCGGACCTCGCGAAATGGCGGCTGGACGAGCTGGGGGTGCTGGCCGTCGCGGTGGCCGCGATGGTCCTCGGCGTCTGCCTCGTCGTCATCGCCGTCACGCCCGGACTGCGGGCGCTGCTGCCGATGCGGCGCGACGTCGCCTCCGTACGGGCGGGGCTCGACCGGGACGCCGCGGCGCTGGTACTGCGGGACCGGGCGATGGAGATCTCCGGGGTGCAGTCCGTACGGGTCCGGATGCGGCGCACGAAGGTTTCCGTGCGGGCCCTTTCACACTTCCGCGAACTCGACGACGTACGGGCGGACCTGGACGTGGCGCTGGCCGGCGGCATCAAGGAACTCGGCCTCACCAGGCCGCCTGCTCTGACCGTGCACGTCGCCCGGCCGTCGGCGAAGAAGAGGTGAGGGCGGATGCTCGGGATCGTCAATCGCGTACTGCTCGCTCTGGCCGGGCTGGTGCTGCTGTGCGTGGGCGGCGGGGTGCTCGCGGCGGGGGCCGGATGGGCGGTGCCGTCCTGGTGGCCCTGGGACGGGCCGAACGACGTACTGCTGAGCAAAGCGGACCGCTACCGCTGGCGTGACGAGGGCTGGTGGTGGCCCGCGGTCATCGCCGCGCTCGCGGTGCTCGTGCTGCTCGCCCTGTGGTGGCTGATCGCCCAACTGCGGCGCGCCCGGCTGGCGGAGGTGCTCGTGGACAGCGGCGACGGGGAGGGCGCGCTGCTGCGGGGGCGGGCGCTGGAGGGCGTCCTGGAGAGCGAGGCGGAGTCCCTGAAGGGCGTGTCCCGAGCCCACGTCACCCTGACGGGCCGCCGCAGCACGCCGTCGGCGCGGGTCGCGCTGCTGCTGGAGCCGCACGCCTCCCCCGGGGAGTCGCTGCAGCGGCTGACGGAGGAAGCGGTGGGGCACGCGAGGGACTCGGCGGGGCTGGAGGTGCTGCCGGCGGAGGTGCGGCTGAGGGCGGCGAAGCACGGTGCGGAGCGGGTGAGCTGACGCGGAGCCGGGCGACCCGGCCGCTGCGCGGGGCCTTTCCGCCGCGTGGGGGGCTGCGCCCAGGACCCACTGAGGTGAGGTGGGGGTGCGGGGTACCCAAAGGCCCCGGGGGGCGGCAGCTTTGCGCCGCGGGTGCACGGCATGTCCCGGCCGAGCGCGGCTGCTTGGCGCCGTGGCGGCGGATTGTCGGCGAGCTCGCCACTTGCCGTCGGAGGCAGGGCCGGGGGCTTCGCGCCCCGGCGCGTGCCAGTCCCTGCCGGGGTCGGCAGCTTGGCGCTGCTGGGACGGCAAGTCCTCGCCGAGCGCGGGCTGCTTGGCGCTGCTGGGACGGCAAGTCCTCGCCGAGCGCGGGCTGCTTGGCGCTGCAGCGCGGGCGCAACGCGCGACCCGCGCTTGCGCACCGCGGTGATCGGGCGGATGGATGGGACGGCCGCCCGCGCGGAGCGCGGGCACCGATCACCGGCACCTCCAGCGGCGACAGCTGCGGCATCTCCCGGATGGGCGCACTGTTCGGCGCCGCAGCGTTCGCTGCTGGCTCGCCACCTGCCCTCGGGGGCGAGCCTCTGTGCAGCGAGCATCGCGAGCGCTGCGGCCGCGGCGCCGACGCATCGCACAACCCCGCACCTGCGGACTGCGGTGATCGGGCGGATGGGTGGGACGAGCCGACCGCGCGGAGCGCGGGGCACCGGCCACCCGGGCGGGCGGCCGCAGCGCCGACGCACCGCACAAACCCCGCACCTGCGAAACGCGGTGATCGGGCGGGTGGGTGGGGCGAGCCTCCCGCCACGAGCCGCGGGGCACCGACCGCCCGCGGCCCGTCAGAAGCCGTGGCGCGCGCCACCGTCCACCGGGAGCATGACGCCCGTCAGGTACGACGCCGCCGGTGACAGCAGGAACGCCGCCGTGTTGCCGAACTCCTCCCGCGTGCCGTAGCGGCGCAGCGGGATGCGGGACTCGTTCGCCGTGCGGGCCGCCTCCGCGTCGCCCGACAGGGCGTCGAGTTCGCGGACGCGGTCCGTGTCGATGCGGGAGGGGAGCAGGCCGACGACCCGGATGCCCTGGGGGCCCAGTTCGTCCGCCAGGGACTTCGCGAAGCCCGCGAGGCCCGGGCGGAGGCCGTTGGAAATCGTCAGGCCGGGGATCGGTTCGTGGACCGAGCCGGACAGGACGAAGCCGATCACGCCGCCCTCGTCCAGCGCCGCAGCCGCCGTGCGGGCCAGCCGTACCGCGCCCAGGAACACCGCTTCGAACGCCATGAGCCACTGCTCGTCCGTGTTGTCCGCGGCGAAGCCCGGTGCCGGGCCGCCCACGCTGATCAGGATGCCGTCGAAGCGCCCGAAGTGTGCCCGTGCCGCGGCGACGAGGCGTTCGGCGCCCGCCGGGTCGGCATTGTCCGCGGCGATACCGATGGCGTTCGGGCCCAGCTCGGCCGCCGCGTCCGCGACCGACTTCTTGTCGCGGCCGGTGATGACGACCTTCGCGCCGTCGGCCACGAGCGCCCGCGCCGACGCGTTCCCCAGTCCCCGCGACGCGCCAGTGACGACATAGACGCGGTCCTTCAGTCCAAGATCCATGGGCCTATCCTGCCGTCTCCTCCCCGGCCAGCGCGAGGGCCGAGACGACCAGCCCGATATGGCTGAACGCCTGCGGGAAGTTCCCGACCTGCCGGCCGGCCACGGGGTCGTACTCCTCGGCCAGCAGCCCGACGTCGTTGCGCAGGGCGAGCAGCCGCTCGAACAGCTCCCGCGCATCCTTCACCCGCCCCGTCAGCCGCAACGCGTCGACCAGCCAGAACGAGCAGGCCAGAAACGCCCCTTCGCTCCCGGGCAGCCCGTCCACCGTCCGGCTGTCGGTGCTGTAGCGGCGTACGAGACCTGCCGTCCCCAGCTCCTCGCGCACCGCGTCCACCGTCCCGATCACCCTCGGGTCGTCCGGCGGCAGAAAGCCGACCCGTGGGATCAGCAGTGCAGCCGCGTCGAGTTCGACGGAGCCGTAGGACTGCGTGAAGGTGTTCCGCACCGGGTCGAACCCCTTCTCGCACACCTCCCGGTGCACCTCGTCGCGCATCGCGCGCCACCGGTCCGCGTCGCCGTGCAGCCAACGATGCCTCTCCAGGGTGCGCACGGCTCGGTCCGCCGCCACCCACGCCATCACCTTGGAGTGCACGAAGTGGCGCCGGGGGCCCCGTACTTCCCACAGCCCCTCGTCCGGCTCGCGCCACTTGGACTCCAGGAAGCCGAGCAGGCTGAGCTGCAGATTCCAGGCGTGCTTCTCCGCGGGCAGACCCGCCTCCCGGGCCACGAAGAGGGAGTCGAGCACCTCTCCGTACACATCGAGCTGCAGCTGCTTGACCGCCTCGTTGCCCGTGCGGACCGGCGCGGAGCCCTCGTAGCCGCTCAGCCACTCCAGCTCCGTCTCGGGCAGTCGGCGCTCTCCCGACAGCCCGTACATGATCTGCAGATCCGCCGGGTCTCCGGCCACCGCCCGCAGCAGCCAGTTGCGCCAGGCCCAGGCTTCCTCCTGGTAGCCCGCCATCACCAGCGCGCCCAGCGTGAGGGTGGCATCCCGCAGCCAGCAGTAGCGGTAGTCCCAGTTGCGTACGCCGCCGAGCTCCTCCGGCAGGGAGGTGGTGGGCGCGGCGACGATCCCGCCGGTCGGGGCGTAGGTCAGCGCCCGCAGCGTGATGAGCGAGCGGACCACGGCCTCGCGGTAGGGACCCCCGCCCCGGCAGCGCCGGGACCATTCGGCCCAGTCGTCCAGGCTGCTGCGCAACGCGTCGTACGGATCGATGAGGGTCGGCCGCGGCTCGTTCGAGGGATGCCAGGTCATGACGAACGCCACCGACTCGCCCTCGCCGACCGTGAATGACGTGCGGGTGCTGAACTCCTGCCCCCAGGTCTTGACGTCCGGCTCGCTGCGCACCCATACGGAGTCGGGGCCCGCGACCGCCACCCGGTGACCTTCCGCCCTGCGCATCCACGGCACCACGGAGCCGTAGTCGAAGCGCAGCCGCAGCGTGCCGCTCATCTCGACCGAGCCGCTGACGCCCTCCACGATGCGGACGACATCGGGGACCGTGTCGCGCTGCGGCATGAAGTCGATGACCTTGACCGTGCCGGTACGCGTCTCCCACACCGACTCCAGGACGAGCGATTCCCCGATGTAGCCGCGGCGGGTGCAGGGACCGGCGCCCTTGGGCGCGAGCGTCCAGTGGCCGTTGTCCTTGTTCCCGAGCAGCGCGGCGAAACAGGCTCCGGAGTCGAAGCGGGGCAGGCACAGCCAGTCGATGGAGCCGTTGTTGCCCACCAGCGCGGCGGTCTGGAGATCGCCGATGAGGGCGTAGTCCTCGATGCGTAGGGTCACGCATTCGCGTGTTCCCGCCCAGCGCGGTGATTAAGCAGCCGCGGAGCTGGGCCGGGGCCACGGCTAGGCGTTCGCGGGGGCCGGCTCCTGTGCCGTTTGCGCCGCGGAGGCCTCGCGGTCGCGCTTCTCGCGGCGTACGAGAATCACCCAGCCGACGGGTACCGCCGCGGTGAACAGCCACCACTGGACGGCGTACGCCATGTGCGAGCCGATGGAGTCGTGGTCGGGGTCCGGGATCAGTTCCGGGCTGCTGCCCGCGGGCTCGGGCGCGGTCTGCTCCAGATAGCCGCCGAGCACGGTGCGGCCCAGCGCCTTCGCCTGCTGCGCGCTGCTGATCAGCATGATCTGGCGGGGCGGCAGACCGGCGAGGTCCTTGATGCCGCTGGCCTTCGTCGTCTCGTCGGCCTTGAGCCGGCCGGTCACCGTCACCGTCCCCTTGGGCGCGGGCGGCACGGAGGGGAAGGCCTGCTGCTCGGCCGCCGTCGGGATCCAGCCGCGGTTGATCAGGACCGCCCGGCCGTCGGCGAGGACCAGCGGGGTCAGGACATGGAATCCGATGCGTTCGTCGGCGGAGGTGCGGCGGCGTACGACGACTTCGTGCGCGGTGTCGAAAGTGCCGGTGGCGGTGACCCGGCGCCAGTAGTCGGCGCTGGGGACGGTGTGCCCGGGGGAGGTGAGCTCGGTCACGGGGACGGGCTTCGTCCGGAGGTTCTTCGCGATGAGTGTGTTCTGCGCGACCCGGTGCTGATGCCGGTGGAGCTGCCAGAAGCCCAGCTCGATCATCGTGGGGATGAGTACGAGGCCGATGAGGGTGAGGATCACCCACTGGCGGGACAACAGGAAGCGGTACACGGCTTCGACCGTACCCGCTGCGGCGCCGGGGCCCGGAGCGGGGGTCCCGCCCGGGCCCGCGAACCAGCTGTCGCGGGGACCGGAGCCCGTCGCGCTCGCCGCGGCGTGGTGCTCAACGACCGGGGCGCAGCCGGGTCAGACCTTGTCGACGATGCCCGCCCTCCCCTCCGCGCGGGCGCAGTGCCCGCCGCAGTACCAGTGGCCCTCGACCTCGACGCCCTGTCCGATGATCTGGACCCGGCAGTGCTCACAGATGGGCGCCATGCGGTGAATGGCGCAGGAGAAGCAGTCGAAGACGTGAATCGCGCCCTGCGCGTGCACCTCGAAGGACATGCCGTAGTCGTTTCCGCAAACCTCGCAACGTGCCATGCGCCACAGGGTGGGACGCGAGGCGGCCGCGGTGCGAGCGGGCGGCGGGCGAGTCGCGTCCGGTTCACTCCGATGCGGGTGCCTGAGCCACGTCCCGCAACAGGTGGGTGAAGGCCGCCTCGTCGATGACCGGCGTGCCGTACGCCTTCGCCTTCACCGTCTTCGACGTCGAGGCCCCGGGATCGTTGGTCACCAGAAGGCTCGTCAGCCGGGACACGCTCGTGGCGACATGCAGGCCCGCCTCGATCGCCCGGTCCTCCAGCAGTTCGCGGTCGACGGAGGTGTCGCCGGAGAAGGCCACCCGCATGCCCTGCACGAGCGCCTCGCCCACCTCGTACCGTCCCGGGTTGGGGTAGGGGCACGCGGGGCGCTTGCGCGAGGGCCGCCAGCTGCTGTGCCCGTACGCGCTCTGGCCGTACGAAGCCTGGTAACCGATCCTCGGGGTCGCGGGCGAGTCCGACCACTCGGTCAGCGGACGGCATTCGAGCAGCGGCAGCCGCACCCCGTCACGCGCCGCGGTGTGCAGACTCGGGCGGAACGCCTCGGCCAGCACGCGGGCGTCGTCCAGGGCGTGGTGGGCCCGCTGCTGTACGACGCCGAAGTGCGCGGCGAGCGACTCCAGCTTGTGATTGGGCAGCGGCAGCCGCAGCTCCTTGGAGAGCGCGATGGTGCAGAGCCGCTGCCGGGTGGGCGCGGTGGTGCTCGCGCGCGCGTACTCCCGGGAGATCATCGACCAGTCGAAGATGGCGTTGTGCGCGACGAGGACCCGGCCGTCGAGCCGCTCGGAGAACTCTTCGGCGATATCACCGAAGAGCGGTGCGCCTTCCAGCACATCGCTCGTCAGACCGTGGATCCACACCGGACCCGGATCCCGTTCCGGGTTGACGAGGGTGTACCAGTGGTCCTCGACATTTCCCCGGGCGTCGAGACGGTACACAGCAGCGGAGATTATCCGGTCGTCGCGAGCGAGTCCGGTGGTCTCCACGTCGACGACCGCGTATCCCTGGGGATACGCGGTCGGCCACGCTGTAGCTGCGGTTGTACGGTCGTCGAGCATGGTCACAGAGAATACGGGCCCGCACTGACAACTCAGGATGGGCCCGGTCCGTCGGCCGGCCGGTCCGGCGCGGCGACGAGGTGCCCGGCAGTGCGCTGTTCCAGGCCACCGCCGTCAACAGGCCCCGGCGGCAGGCGAGATAAGGCCAGTGTCGCCCGACCGGGTGTCACCTGACCGTGTGTCGCGCGGGTGCGAGCAGCGCGCTCACCAGTGCCCTGGCGGAGGCGGTGAACAGCTTCTCCGGATCGGCGGGCCGCGCCAGCGCGCGGGCCAGCGCCGGGTCGTGCTCCGCCGTCCTCGTGTCCCACAGTTCCTGCTCCCCGGGCGACTGGACCGGCGAGCGTTCCCGGTTGCGCTCGACGAGCACGAAGCCGACGACCTGGAACTGGACGGCGCGCACCGCCTCGGCCGCGCGCGCCCCCCGCAGTCCCGCGGCGTGCACCTCGTGGACGAGCGCCTGCTGCGCGGGCAGGAACATCCGTTCCGTGAGCCCCCGTTCATGGACCATCGCGATCAGATGGGGGCGCTCGCGCAGCTCACGGCGCAGCCGCCGGGCGACCGAGACGATGCGCTGTGCGGGCGTACGGCCGACGGGCCGGATCGCGCCCATCTCCTGAACCGTCCGCTCCACCAGTGCGTCGAGCAGCGACTCGCGATTGCCGACGTGCCAGTAGATCGAGGTGACGGCCGTGCCGAGCTCGGCGGCGAGCTTGCGCATGGTGAGGGCCCCCGGCCCGTGCTGCTTGACGAGCGAGGCGGCGGCTTCGAGTACCTCCTCGCGGGTCAGCGCGGTTCTCGGCATGGTGCCCCCAATTCCGGTACGTGCATGGCTCTTTACCCTTCATCGCCCCCGGTGTAACTGTGTTACAGGCCGACTGACGAAGGGCGGTACGACATGGCACGCGTACGGTACGGCGCGCGCACCGAGGCGGAGATCGCCGCGGCCCGCGCATCCAGCACCAAGCTCCCCGACATCTGGTCCACCGGCGTCGTGGCGGTCTGGGAGAGCGACCCCGACGCGGTGGCGGCCGTACTTCCGCCGCCGCTCAAACCCACCGAACGGCCCCTGGTGCGGGCCAGTATCAGCAAGGTCGACCTGCCCGGCTATCCTCCCCCACAGCCTTCGGCGCGGGAGGTACCCCCAGGCGCCGGCTCGGTGGCCGTCGCGGCGCTGCACGACGGGCGCGAGGGCTGGTACCCGCTCGTCATGCCGATGACCCATGAGCGCGCGCTGATCGGGGGACGGGAAGTCTTCGGCGAGCCGAAGAAGCTGGGCGAGGTCGGTGTCGAACGCGACGGACTGGTCGTACGGGCCGTGCTCGCCCGGCACGGCATCGCCTTCGTCGAGGTGCGCGGAGCGGTGGACGGCCCGCTTCCGCTGCCCGAACCGGCGGCGAAGCTCGACTTCTACTTCAAGTTCCTGCCCGCGGTCGACGGACAGGGCTTCGACGCCGACCCCGTCCTCGTGCACTGCACGCGCAACGAGAAGTTCCGCAAGCTGGAGAAGCTCACCGGCGATGTGGTGCTGCGCGAGTCGATGTACGACCCCGTCGCGGACCTGCCCGTGCGCCGTGTCGTCGAGCTCACCATCGGCGACAAGACCACCGACCAGAAGGGCAGAGTCGCCGAGCGGGTGAGCGCCCAGGCCCTGCTGCCCTACATCCACCAGCGCTACGACGACCCGCAGCAGATCCTCGACGGTCCCCCTGCGGGGAGCGTCTGATGCGGCTGAGGCAGGGACAGGTCGCCGTCGTCACGGGCGCGGCCGGCGGCATCGGGCTCGCCATGGCACGGCGGTTCGCGGCCGAAGGGCTCAGGGTCGTCCTCGCTGACGTCGAGGAACAGGCCCTGCACAAGGCGGCGGACGAACTCACCGCGGACGGGGCGCGGGTGCTCGCGCACACCGTCGACGTGGCGGACCGCGCCTCCGTCTTCGAGCTTGCCGACGCCGCGCATGAGACCTTCGGCGCCGTCCATGTGCTGTGCAACAACGCGGGGGTCGGCTCCGGCGCCGAGGGCCGGATGTGGGAGCACGAGCCCAACGACTGGAAATGGGCCTTCGCCGTCAACGTCTGGGGTGTCTTCCACGGCATCCAGGCCTTCGTGCCGCGCATGATCGCGAGCGGCGAGCCGGGCCATGTCGTCAACACCTCGTCCGGCGACGGCGGGATCGCACCCCTGCCCACCGCGTCCGTGTACGCGGTCACCAAGTCGGCGGTGGTGACGATGACGGAGTCGCTGTACGCGCATCTGAAGGCGGAGCACGCGCGCGTGGGCGCGTCCGTCCTCTTCCCGGGGCCGCACATGCTGCGCACCGGACTGTGGGAGTCGCACCGCAACCGGCCCCGGCGGTACGCGAAGGAGCGCCCGCGCAAGACGCCGTACCGCAGCCTGGACCAGTGGGAGAAGGCGATGAAGGACGCCGGCCAGGAGGTGAGGTTCACCCCGGTCGAGGAGGTCGCCGACTTCGTCGTGGACTCGATCCGAGCGGACCGTTTCTGGATGCTGCCCGCGAGCGAGCACAGCGACCGGCAGATCCGCGCCAGGTCGCAGTCGATGCTCGACCGCGCGGACCCGTCGTACCTGGAAAGCTTCATTCTCGACTGAGGGACACCTGATGTCAGACGTGAGGTCAGACCCGTACCTGATCATTTCCTCCGACTGCCACGCCGGACTGCCGACCGAGCAGTACCGGCCCTATCTGGAGTCCCGCGTCCACCGGGACTTCGACGCCTTCCTCGCCGGGCAGGGCCGCCGCCGCGAGGAGATGACCCGGCTCGGCGTACGCAACGAAGCCTTCGCCGACAAGTGGTTCAGCGACAACGAGGAAGGCCTCAAGGGCGGTTGGGACACCGCCCAGCGGCTCAAGGAGCTCGACGGCGACGGAGTGGCGGCCGAGGTCGTCTTCCCGGACGCGGACGCCGTCGACAGCCAGACCGCGGCGCCCTTCGGAGTGGGGCTCGGCCTGAGCGGCGACCAGGACCCCGGACTCGGCATGGCGGGTGCGCAGGCGCACAACCGCTGGCTGGCCGAATTCGTCGGCCAGAATCCGGAGCGCCACTGCGGGGTCGCCCTGCTGCCCATCACGGCGGAGCCCGCGAAGGTCGTCGCCGAGATCCACCGCGCCAAGGAGTCCGGGCTCGGCGCGCTGATGATCCCCTCGATGTGGGTCGACAAGGAGCCGTACCACGACCGGCGTTACGACCCGGTGTGGGCTGCCGCCGCGGAGAGCGGGATGCCGGTGGTCACCCACTCCGGCGCGGCGCCGCGCCACGAGTATGGCGACCACCTCGGCATCTATGTCTCCGAGGTCACCTGGTGGCCGGCGCGGCCGCTGTGGTTCCTGCTCTGGTCCGGCGTCTTCGAGCGCCATCCCGGCCTGAAGTTCGGCGTCGCCGAGTCCGGCTGCTGGTGGCTTCCCAACCAGCTCTGGTTCATGGACCGGCTCTATCTCGGTGCGCACGGCGGCAAGAAGCTCTCGCCCTTCGCCGAGCTGAAGCGGCCGCCGAGCGAGTATCTCGACCGGCAGATCTTCATCTGCGCCACCAACACCAAGCGGCGCGAACTCGCCCAGCGCTACGAGATCGGCGTCGACAACATCCTGTGGGGCAGCGACTTCCCGCACCCCGAGGGCACCTGGCCCGACACGCGCGCGTGGCTGGCGAAAACCTTCCACGACATCCCCGTCGCCGAGACCCGCCGCATGCTGGGCCTGGCCGCCGCGGACGTCTTCGGCTTCGACACCGAAAAGCTCGCCCCGATCGCCCGGCGCATCGGCCCGACCCCGGCCGAACTGGGCCAGTCCGAGGACCAGTCGGCCGTCGAGGCATCCTGGGCGAGGTCGCGGGAGGTGGGCCGCCACTGGCTGACCGAGCACGACTTCCCTGTCCTGGGAGCCTCGTCATGAGAGACGGAGCCGACCGCTACACCGTCATCTCCGCCGACTGTCACGCCGGGGCCGATCTCCTCGACTACAAGCCGTATCTGGAGAAGAGGTACCACGACGACTTCGACGCCTGGGCGGCCACCTACGTCAATCCGTACGAGGATCTGCTCGCCGACACCGCCGACCGCAACTGGAACTCGGAGCGCCGCCTCAGTGAGCTGGAGGCCGACGGCATCGTCGCCGAGGTCGTCTTCCCCAACACCATCCCGCCGTTCTTCCCCAGCGCCTCGCTGATGGCCCCGGCGCCCACGCGGGAGGAATACGAACTGCGCTGGGCCGGGCTGCGTGCCCACAACCGCTGGCTCGCCGACTTCTGCGCGGCGGCGCCCGGACGGCGGGCGGGCGTGGCACAGATCCTGCTCAACGACGTCGACGAGGCGGTCCGCGAGATCCGCCGCACGAGCCGGGCGGGCCTCACCGGCGGGATCCTGCTGCCGGGCACACCACCCGGCTCGGGCCTACCTGAGCTGTACTCGGGGACGTACGACCCGATCTGGGCGGTCTGCGACGAGCTCGGCGTACCCGTCAACCACCACGGCGGCTCGGCGTCCCCGCCACTGGGTGAAGAACCGGCGGCCCGTGCGGTGTTCATGGTGGAGACGACCTGGTTCTCGCACCGGGCCCTGTGGCATCTGATCTTCGGCGGGGCCTTCCGCCGCCACCCGGAGCTGAAGCTGGTCCTCACCGAACAGGGCTCGGGCTGGATCCCGGGCGTGCTCGACATGCTGGACTACTACCACGCGCGCCTGGTGGCCGCGGCGACGAGAGCCGCCACCGCGGAGTCCAAGTTCGGCGCGGGGCTTGCCGCTTCGATGGGCAGGGGCCCGAGTGAGGTCTGGCGCGAGAACTGCTTCGTCGGCGCGAGCTTCATGCGCCCGCACGAAGTGCCGCTGCGCGACCGGATCGGCCTCGACAAGATCATGTGGGGCTGCGACTATCCGCACGACGAAGGCACCACTCCCTACTCCCGCGAAGGCCTCCGCATCGCCTACGCGGGGCTGCCGAGGAACGAGGTCGCGGCGATGGCCGGCGGCAACGCCGCCCGGGTCTACGGCTTCGACCTCGGCGTACTCGACCCCATCGCGGCCAAGGTCGGCCCGACGGTCGAGGAGATCGCCGAGCCCCTGACCGAGATCCCGGCGGCGGCGACCAGCCCCGCGTTCGCCCGGGGCGGGTCGGTGCGCGTCTGGTGAGAGGGAGGGTGAGACCCTCCCGTGGTGACCGACACACCGCACGACGAAGCCCACGGCGGGGCTCTCGGCGCGCGCCTCAACTGGCTGCGTGCCGCGGTCCTCGGCGCCAACGACGGCGTCGTGTCCACCGCGGGTCTCGTCGTCGGCGTGGCAGGCGCCACCGACTCGCGCGCCACCCTCCTCACGGCGGGCCTCACGGGACTGCTTGCCGGATCGATGTCCATGGCGGCCGGCGAGTACGTCTCCGTCTCCACCCAGCGCGACTCCGAGAAGGCGGCCCTGGCCGTGGAACGGCGCGAGCTGCGGGAGGAGCCGGAGGAGGAACTGGAGGAACTGACCGGCCTGTTGGTGGCCCGCGGCCTGTCGCAGGACGTGGCCCGCGAGGCCGCCGAGCAGCTCACCGAACGCGACGCCCTGCGCGCCCACGCGCGCGTGGAGCTCGGCATCGACCCGGACGATCTTGCCAACCCGTGGCATGCGGCCGGCGCGAGCTTCCTCGCGTTCACGGCGGGCGCGCTGCTGCCCCTGCTGGCGATCGTGCTTCCGCCCTCGTGGCTGCGCCTGCCGGTCACGGTCCTCTCGGTCCTCGCGGCCCTGGCCCTGACGGGCTGGTGGAGCGCCCGCCTGGGCGCCGCGTCGGCGGGGCCCGCGGTGCTGCGGAACGTGGGCGGGGGAGCGCTGGCGATGGCGGTCACCTATGGGGCGGGGTCGCTGCTCGGCGCGGTGGGGGTTTGAGGGGCAGGTTGGCAGAAGTCACCAACTGCAGCTGACAAGTCGTCTCACATACTTGTCGGTAGCAACATCTAGCCGAGCCCCGCCCCCGCCTCTACGGTGCTCGCATGCCGAACCTGCCCGATGCCGTGCTGTGGTCGATACCCGCCTTCGTGCTGCTCACCGTCCTGGAGGTCGTGAGCTACCGGATCCATCCCGACGAGGACGCCGCAGGCTACGAGACCAAGGACGCCGCCACCAGCATCGGTATGGGGCTCGGCAGTCTCGCCTTCGACTTCCTCTGGAAGATCCCCATCGTCGCGATCTACACCGCGGTCTACGAGCTCACCCCGGCCCGCGTCCCCGTCCTGTGGTGGACCGTGCTGCTGATGCTGCTCGCGCAGGACTTCTTCTACTACTGGTCCCACCGAGGCCACCACGTCATCCGGATCCTGTGGGCCTGCCATGTCGTGCACCACTCCAGCCGGAAGTTCAACCTCAGCACCGCGCTGCGCCAGCCCTGGACGAGTCTGACCGTCTGGCCGTTCTATCTGCCGCTCATCGCGTGCGGAGTGCATCCCGCCGCGCTCGCCTTCTGCTCCTCGGCCAACCTCGTCTACCAGTTCTGGGTGCACACCGAGCGGATCGACAAGCTGCCGCGGCCCTTCGAGTACGTACTGAACACGCCCTCCCACCACCGGGTGCACCACGCCTCCCAAGGCGGCTACCTGGACCGGAACTTCGGCGGGATCCTCATCGTGTGGGACCGGCTCTTCGGGTCCTTCGCACCGGAGACCGAGCGGCCCGTCTTCGGGCTCACCAAGAACATCGAGACGTACAACCCGCTGCGGGTCGCGACACACGAGTACGCGGCCATCGCGAGGGACGTACGGGCGGCCGGCACCTGGCGCGAGCGGGCCGGGCGCATCTTCCGCGGGCCCGGCTGGCAGCCCGCCGCCACGCAGCCGGCTGTCGCACCGGTGGCCAAAACGGCCGCGGAGCCTGCCGCGTGAGCACACCGGAAGGCGTCGGCGCCCGCGACCTGGTCCGACGGCAGGCGGCCGCGGAATCCCGCTCGGGCCGCGAGGCGCTCGCCCGTGTCCTGCTCATCGCCTTCGGCCTCGCCGTCGCCGTCGACCTCGGATCCCTCCTCGCAGGGACCGAGGCCGGTCACCAGATCGCCAAGCCCCTGCTCATGCCGCTGCTCGCGGGCCATGTGTACGCACGGGGCGGGCGGCGGCTGCTGGTCGCCGCGCTGCTCTGCGGCTGGGGCGGGGACGTGTTCCTGCTGGCCTCGGCCGACATCGCCTTCCTTCTCGGTATGGGGTGCTTCGCGGCCGGGCACGTCTGCTACCTGCTGCTCTTCGGGCGGGGACGTACACACCCCGGGCTGGGCATCGGCTACGGCATCGCACTGGTCGCGGCCGTTGCCGCGCTCTGGCCGGACCTTCCGGCCGATCTGCGCATTCCGGTCGCCGGATACAGCGTGCTGCTCACCGCCATGGCATACCGCTCCTCGCGGCTCGGGCTCGTGGTCGGGCTCGGCGGGGCGCTCTTCCTGCTCTCCGACATGCTCATCGCCACCGGTGTCGCGGAGTGGCCGCAGCTGCCGCGCCCCGACTTCTGGATCATGCTGACCTATCTCGGCGCACAGGCACTGCTCGCACAGGCGTACCGTGAAAGGCCCGTTCCACGTTTCACCGTCTGATCAGCAAGGACCTGCCTCATGCGCGCCACCGTCATCCACGCCCCGCACGACATCCGCGTGGAGGAGGTGCCCGATCCGGCGATCCGGCAGCCGACCGACGTGGTGCTGCGCGTCCTGCGCGCCTGTATATGCGGCAGCGACCTGTGGGCGTACCGAGGTGAGTCGGCCCGGCAGCCGGGGCAGCGCATCGGCCACGAGTTCCTGGGCGTGGTCGAGGAGGCCGGTTCCGCGGTCACCGGCTTCGAGCCCGGCGATCTGGTCGTCGCTCCGTTCGTCTGGTCCGACGGCAGCTGCGAGTACTGCGCCGAAGGCCTGCAGACCTCCTGCCCGCAGGGCGGCTTCTGGGGCTCGATCGACGCCGGGGGCCAGGCGTCCGACGGCGGTCAGGGCGAGGCCGTACGCGTTCCCTTCGCCGACGGCACCCTCGTCAAGCTCCCCGCGGACGCCGCGTCCGACGACCGGCTGCTGACCGGGCTGCTCGCGCTCTCCGACGTCATGGGCACGGGGCACCACGCCGCCATCGGCGCGGGGGTCACCAAAGGCTCCACCGTCGCGGTCGTCGGCGACGGCGCGGTCGGCCTGTGCGGAGTGCTGGCCGCCAAGCGGCTCGGCGCCGAGCGGATCATCGCGCTCGGCCGCCACCAGGTGCGTACCGACATCGCCAGGACCTTCGGCGCCACCGATGTCGTCGCCGAGCGCGGCGACGGGGCCGTCGCGGCCGTCCGTGAACTGACCGGCGGGCAGGGCGCGCATGCCGTGATCGAGGCCGTCGGCACCGAGCAGTCGATGCGTACGGCCGTCGGGATCGCCCGCGACGGCGGCGCGATCGGCTATGTCGGGGTGCCCCACGGCAGCGGCACCGGCCTGGACCTGGGCGTCATGTTCGACCGGAACATCGCCCTGCGCGGCGGCGTCGCGCCCGTGCGCGCGTACATCCCCGAGCTGCTGCCCGACATCCTGGACGGCACGATCGACCCGTCGCCGGTCTTCGACCTGTCGGTCGGCCTCGACGGTGTTCCCGCGGGCTACCGGGCGATGGACGAGCGCACCGCGCTGAAGGTCCTCATCAAGCCGTGACACAGCGCAGAGAGGCCGGACGCGACCTGCGCGTCCGGCCCCCTGAACTCCTCAGCCGTCAGCGGCGAACCGCGTCCAGCGCGTCCGCGACACCGGTGCCGTAGAAGCTGTTCTTGCGCGTGCCGCCCTCGCACACCGCGTCGACCGTGCCGTCGCCGTTGATGTCGTACGGGTTCGTGCAGGCCGTGTCGTCCGCCTCCGCGTACAGCAGGGCCTTCACCGCAGCCGCCGAAGCGTGCGGGTGCTGCGACTTGATGAGCGCGACGACGCCCGCGACATGCGGCGAGGCCATCGACGTACCGGCCTTGTAGCCGTACTTGCCGCCCGGCAGCGTGGACAGGATCCGGCCGTCGACGGCCGGCGCGTCCGGCTTCTGGAAGGCGGTCGAGTCACCGCCGGGGGCGGAGATGTCGATGACGCCGAGACCGTAGTTGGAGTACGAGGACTTCAGGTTCTTCGCACCCAGCGCCGAGACGGTGACGACCCCGGGAATCTGGGTCGGAATGTCCAGGCACTCACGGGGGTTGATGACCCGCGTGCCCGGGGTGGTGTCGTTCGGGCTCGTCGTGTCGGTGAGCTCGTCGGCGGCGAGGTCCATCTTCGAGTTGCCGGCCGCGGCGACGTTCACCACGCCCTTGTGCTCCGCGTAGCCGATGGCCCGGCGGTGCGCCTCGACGAGAGCGCCCTGGTCGAGGTCGTTCTTGCAGTTGAACAGCCACGGGTCCGTGTAGTAGCTGTTGTTGGTCACATCGACGCCGTGCTCGGCGGCCCACACGAAGCCGCAGACGACGGCCTCGGTGTAGAAGAAGCCGTCCGTGGTCGCCACCTTGATGCCGGAGACCTTGACGCCCGGGGCGACACCCGTGATGCCGACGCCGTTCTTGGCCGCGGCTATCGTGCCCGCGACATGCGTGCCGTGGTCGCTCTCGTTGGCGGCCGGCCGCCAGGAGCCGGGAGTCGTGTCGGGCTTGCCGCTCACACAGTTGGCGGACGCCCCGACGTCGAAGTTGGGCGCGAGATCGGGGTGGGTGTCGTCGACACCGGTGTCGATGACCGCGACCGTGACCTTCTTGCTGCCCAGCGTCTTCTCGTGTGCCTTGTCCGCCTTGATGGCGGGCAGGTCCCACTGAAGGGGCTCGAGCGGGTCCTGACCGGCGTCCGCCTGTGCGGCCGCGGTCTTCGCCTCGTCGGCGGTCAGCGGGCGCTCGGAGTCGATCGCCGTGTCGCTCGCGGGGGCGATCGGCGCGGTGCGCGTCGCGCCCGCCGAGGCCACGCCCCGGACCTGACGGATCGTCTTGGCGAAGTCGGGGTTCTGCGAGTGGACGACGATGACGCCTATCTGGTCATAGGCGATCACCACCGTGCCGCCGGCCTTGGCTATCGCCTTCTTCACCGATGTGGCGGTGTGGTGCCCGCCCTTGACGTTCACGACGTACGACAGCTTCGGGCCGTCGGTCACGACCGCGGCGGGTACCTCGTCCGCCTGGGCCGCCGATGCGGCTCCCGCGGGAAGGAAACCGAGCGAGGCTGTGAGCGCCAGACCTGCGGGCAGAGCGAGTGCGCGCCGCCGTCTGGATCCCAGATGAGCCATGGGTTCTCCACATCATCCGTGTCAACCGCCCAGACCCCTGTGAATGGGCGGGTACATGACCAGCGAAGCTATCGCCGATCATGGGCCGCCATCAATGAGTTCTGGAAGAAATCGGTAAGAAAAAGGCCGATGTTGAACCGGCCCGGCGTGCTCTCCGTGCCGTTGTCAGGGGGTGGAGCAACATCAAAACCACCCCCGACCAGTGAGGTCCCCATGTCCAACCCCACCGCACCCGCGTCGCGAGGAGATTCCGTGGCCACCGATGCACCGCCGCCCCAGGGCGGTACGGACACCAGCCCCGTTCAGCCCACGACAGAGTCGTTTGTCGAGGTGCAGGAGAGTGCGGAATTCGGCGAACTGCGCCGCGCATACCGCTCCTTCGCCTTCCCCCTGACCGTCGCCTTCATCGCCTGGTACCTGCTCTACGTACTGCTGTCCAACTACGCCGGCGGCTTTATGGGCACCAAGCTATTCGGCAACATCAATGTCGCCCTCGTCTTCGGACTCGCCCAATTCGCCACCACGTTCCTCATCGCCTGGCTCTACTCGCGTCACGCAGCCGAGAAGCTCGACCCCAAGGCCGAGGCGATCAAGTCCCGCATGGAGGACGACGCATGAGCGCCGCGTACGCCGCCTATCCCACGGTCCAGCTCGCCGCCGAAGAAGCGAGCGAACACCGGCCGCTGATCATCACGCTCTTCGCATGCTTCGTCGTCGCCACCCTGTTCATCACCGTGTGGGCCGGACGCCAGACCAAGAGCGCCGCCGACTTCTACGCGGGCGGCCGCCAGTTCACCGCATTCCAGAACGGGCTCGCGGTCTCCGGCGACTACATGTCGGCCGCGTCCTTCCTCGGTATCGCGGGCGCCATCGCCCTCTTCGGCTACGACGGCTTCCTCTACTCGATCGGCTTCCTCGTCGCCTGGCTGGTCGCGCTGCTGCTGGTCGCCGAACCGCTCCGCAACTCCGGCCGCTACACGATGGGCGACGTCCTCGCCTACCGCATGCGCCAGCGCCCGGTCCGTACCGCCGCCGGCACCTCCACCATCGTCGTCTCGATCTTCTATCTGCTGGCGCAGATGGCGGGCGCGGGCGTGCTGGTCTCGCTGCTGCTCGGCATCACCAGCGACGCGGGCAAGATCGCGATCGTCGCGCTGGTCGGCGTACTGATGATCGTGTACGTGACCATCGGCGGCATGAAGGGCACCACCTGGGTGCAGATGGTCAAGGCCGTCCTGCTCATCGCGGGCACCGTGCTCATCACCTTCCTGATCCTGCTGAAGTTCAACTTCAACCTCTCCGACCTGCTCGGCAAGGCGGCCGAGAACAGCGGAAAGGGAGCGTCCTTCCTGGAGCCGGGGCTCAAGTACGGCAAGACCGGCACATCGAAGCTGGACTTCATCTCGCTCGGCATCGCGCTGGTGCTCGGCACCGCGGGACTGCCGCACATCCTGATCCGCTTCTACACCGTGCCCACCGCCAAGGCCGCGCGTAAGTCGGTCAACTGGGCGATCGGCATCATCGGCGCCTTCTATCTGATGACCATCGTGCTCGGCTTCGGCGCGGCGGCCCTGCTCAAGCCGGGCGACATCATCGCCTCCAACAAGGCGGGCAATACGGCGGCGCCACTGGCGGCCCTGGAGATCGGCGGCGGCTCGGGCTCCACGGGAGGCTCCGTCCTGCTGGCGGTGATCTCCGCGGTCGCCTTCGCCACCATCCTCGCGGTGGTCGCGGGCCTGACCCTGGCCTCCTCGTCCTCCTTCGCGCACGACATCTACGCCAACGTCATCCGCAAGGGCAAGGCGACCGAGAAGGAAGAGGTCCGGGCGGCCCGCTGGGCGACGGTCGCCATCGGCATCGTCTCCATCGCGCTCGGCGCGATGGCCCGCGATCTGAACGTCGCCGGTCTGGTCGCCCTCGCCTTCGCGGTCGCCGCGTCCGCGAACCTGCCGACGATCCTCTACAGCCTGTTCTGGAAGAGGTTCACCACGCAGGGCGCGCTGTGGTCCATCTACGGCGGTCTGACCTCGGCCGTGGTGCTGGTGCTCTTCTCGCCGGTCGTCTCCGGCAAGCCCACCTCCATGTTCAAGGAGGCGGACTTCTACTGGTTCCCGCTGGAGAACCCGGGCATCGTCTCGATCCCGCTGGGCTTCCTGCTCGGCTGGCTCGGCACCGTGCTGTCCAAGGAGGAGCCCGACAAGGGCAAGTACGCGGAGCTCGAGGTCAAGTCCCTCACCGGCACCGGAGCCCACTGAGAGACGGCATCGTACGAGTTCGTGCCGCGGCCGCGTCGTAGAGTCCTACGACGCGGCCGCACCGCTCCTCGTGACAATCGGGCCCCGTGCGTTGTCGGTGCCCTGGCGTAGGCTCGGTAGCAATAAGATCCGCTGAACAGGGGAGGGGGCCCACCGTGCTCATCGACACCTATGGCCGTGTGGCCACTGACCTGCGTGTTTCACTGACCGACCGCTGCAATCTGCGGTGTACGTACTGCATGCCGGAAGAGGGCCTGCAGTGGCTTGCCAAGCCAGATCTGCTCAGTGACGACGAGATCGTCCGGCTGATCCGTATCGCCGTCACCGATCTCGGCATCACCGAGGTCCGCTTCACCGGTGGGGAGCCGCTGCTGCGGCCCGGCCTGGTCGGGATAGTGGAGCGCTGCGCCGCTCTCGCACCCCGCCCCAAGATGTCCCTGACCACCAATGGCATAGGCCTCAAGCGCACCGCTGCCGCCCTCAAGACGGCGGGTCTGGACCGGGTCAATGTCTCGCTGGACACCCTGCGGCCCGAGGTCTTCAAGACCCTCACCCGCCGGGACCGCCACCACGACGTGCTGGACGGCCTGGAGGCCGCCCGCGAGGCGGGCCTCACCCCGGTCAAGGTCAACACGGTCCTGATGCCGGGCCTCAATGACGACGAGGCCCCCGAGCTGCTGGCCTGGGCCGTTGCTCATGACTACGAGCTGCGCTTCATCGAGCAGATGCCGCTGGACGCCCAGCACGGCTGGAAGCGCGACGGCATGATCACCGCGGGCGACATCCTCGAGTCGCTGCGTACGCGCTTCACCCTCACCGCCGAGGGCGAGCAGGAGCGCGGCTCCGCGCCCGCCGAGCGCTGGATCGTGGACGGCGGGTCGCACCGCGTCGGAGTCATCGCCTCCGTCACCCGCCCCTTCTGCTCCGCCTGCGACCGCACCAGGCTCACCGCCGACGGCCAGGTGCGCACCTGTCTGTTCGCCCGTGAGGAGACGGACCTGCGGGCCGCCCTGCGCTCGGACGCGCCGGACGAGGAGATCGCCCGCATCTGGAAGCTGGCGATGTGGGGCAAGAAGGCGGGCTCGGGCCTCGACGACCCGTCGTTCCTGCAGCCCGACCGCCCGATGTCGGCGATCGGCGGCTGAGCGGGAGCCGGCTGACCGCGCCAACGGTCAGCAATGCGCGCTGAGTTGTGCGGTGATCGGTGGTCGAGGGCGCTCGAGAAGGGCCGCCTAGGGCTGTTTCCGCTCCCATTCGTCGAGCGTCACGACATCCTTCAGAAAGCCGCGCAGGCCAAGGAAGTTGGACAGGTGCTCGCGGTGCTCGTCACAGGCGAGCCAGGTCTTGCGGCGCTCCGGAGTGTGCAGCTTCGGGTTGTTCCACGCGAGCACCCAGACGGCCTCGGCGCGGCAGCCCTTCGCGGAGCAGATCGGGGTCTCGTCACTCACTCTTACGTCCGTACCGAAGTGGCCACCACATGGCGACGCCGAGCAGCCACGGGGGGAGCTGCCCGGCGTCGGTCCGTCGCTCCGACGGGGGATGCGGAGCGCCTACGAAGTATGTCACGGGGAGTGGGGTGAGGTGCACTGGAACTTCACGATTGGCTGAGCTTTTCCTGAGCTTCGGGAGCCCCCTGGAATCAGCTCTGTTCCCGCCCATGGGCCTCCTGCCGGGCTCCGTCGGCTTCCGGCTCTCCTTCCGCGGCGGTGGGCGTGACCGGCGCGATCACCGGCCGGGACGGGGCGGGGACGAACGTCGAGGGTGCTGAAGGGGCGCTCTCCCGGCCCGCGTTGGCGATCACCACGGAAATGTACGGGAGAATCCCGCCGAGCACGAGTGCCACGATGGCCACAGGGCGTTCCACATTCCACAGGACCGCGGCAAGGATCACCGCCACGGTTCGAACCGACATCGAGATCACATAGCGGCGCTGCCGTCCGCGCACATCGTCCGCGAGACCCTGGCGCGCTCCGGTGATCCGGAAGACCTCCGTGCTGCCATGCTTCCGCATCACGTTCCACCACCCGATTTCCGCGTCGGACACTCCCCGGTCCTGACGCCTTCCACCGTACGCCGCGCATCGGACACCTACGAGACCGGGGCGGGCCCCACCTGCGTGGTCGCGGCTGCGCCGTAGTGCGTACGGCTGTGCCCGACATGCGCTGTACGGCGGGCAGGCCGAGACTGAGGCGTAACTGCACACGCAGAGCCTTACGAGGAGGCAGCCATGGGCTGGTTGTGGGCGATCATCGTGGGATTCGTGCTCGGTCTGCTCGCCAAGGCGATCATCCCGGGCAAGCAGCACAGTCCGCTCTGGCTGACCACCATCTTCGGCATCATCGGCGCCCTGATCGGCAATGCGCTGGCGCGTGGGTTCGGCATCGACGAGACCAGCGGCATCGACTGGGGGCGTCACGTACTCCAGCTCGCGGCGGCCGTGGTGATCGTGCTCCTGGGAGACATGGCCTACACCGCCGTACGCGGCAACAGGCAGAGAGCCTGAGCGCCGGCAAAGGCTCCGCCCCGAACCCCGCAGCGGGGGTTCGGGGCGGAGCCATTGCCACAGCCGGTCAGCCCGCGGTGACCTCGACCGCGGCCAGGTTCTTCTTGCCCCGGCGCAGCACCAGCCAGCGCCCGTGCAGCAGATCCTCACGCGCCGGCACCGCGTCCTCCGCGGCGACCTTGACGTTGTTCACGTAGGCTCCACCCTCCTTCACGGTGCGGCGGGCGGCCGACTTGCTGGCCACGAGCCCCACCTCCGCGAACAGGTCCACGACCGGAGCCAGCTCGGCGACCTGGGCATGCGGCAGCTCGGAGAGCGCCGCCCGCAGCGTCGGCTCGTCGAGCCCTGCCAGCTCCCCCTGCCCGAACAGCGCCTTCGAGGCATTGACGACGGCCGCGCATTCGTCCGCGCCATGCACGAGCGTCGTCAGCTCCTCCGCCAGCGCCCGCTGCGCGGCACGCGCCTGCGGCCGCTCCTCGGTCAGCGTCTCCAGCTCCTCGATCTCCTCGCGGGACCTGAAGCTGAAGATCCGCAGGAACTTGGAGACGTCCCGGTCGTCCGCGTTCAGCCAGAACTGGTAGAAGGCGTACGGAGTCGTGCGCTCCGGGTCGAGCCAGACCGTGCCGGTCTCCGTCTTGCCGAACTTCGTACCGTCCGCCTTGGTGATCAGCGGGGTGGCCAGCGCATGCACCTCGGCCTCCGGCTCGACCCGGTGGATCAGGTCGGTGCCCGCGGTCAGATTGCCCCACTGGTCGCTGCCGCCGGTCTGCAGCGTGCAGCCGTAGCGCCGGTTCAGCTCCAGGAAGTCCATGCCCTGCAGGATCTGGTAGCTGAACTCGGTGTAGCTGATGCCCGCGTCGGAGTTCAGTCGCCGGGCGACCGCCTCCTTGGCGATCATCTTGTTGACCCGGAAGTACTTGCCGACGTCGCGCAGGAAGTCGATCGCCGACAGGCCCGACGTCCAGTCCAGGTTGTTGACCATGGTCGCGGCGTGCGGTCCCTCGAAGTCGAGGAAGCGCTCGATCTGCCCGCGCAGCCGCTCCACCCAGCCCGCGACGACCTCCGGCGCGTTGAGCGTGCGCTCGGAGTTCGGCTTCGGGTCCCCGATCAGACCGGTGGCGCCGCCGACCAGACCCAGCGGGCGGTTCCCCGCCAGCTGGATCCGGCGCATGGTGAGGATCTGGACCAGATTGCCCAGGTGCAGGCTGGGCGCGGTCGGGTCGAAGCCGCAATAGAACGTGACGGGACCGTCCGCGAACGCCTTGCGCAATGCGTCCTCGTCAGTGGAGAGGGCGATCAGCCCACGCCACTGCAGTTCGTCGACGATGTCCGTCACGTCTCTCGCGTCTCCTTCGATGTGCCATCGTTCGGTGTGTCCAGGGTCGAGTACGAGGTTATACGCCCTGGCTGACCGAACTCATATTGAAATCGGGGATGCGCAGCGCGGGCATCGCGGCCCGGGTGAACCAGTCGCCCCACTCGCGCGGCAGCGTCTTCTCGGTACGTCCCGCCTCGGTGGTCCGCGAGAGCAGATCGACGGGCGACTCGTTGAAGCGGAAGTTGTTCACCTCGCCGACCACCTCGCCGTTCTCCACCAGGTAGACGCCGTCCCTGGTCAGCCCGGTCAGCAGCAGCGTGGCCGGGTCGACCTCGCGGATGTACCAGAGGCAGGTCAGCAGCAGCCCGCGGGCGGTCGCCGAGACCATCTCGTCCAGCGAGCGCTCGCCGCCGCCGTCCAGGATCAGATTGCCCGCTCCGGGCGCGACGGGCAGGCCGGTCAGGGCGGCACTGTGCCGGGTGGTGACCAGGTGCTCCAGCTTTCCGTCGCGTACCCAGTCCGTCGCCGACAACGGCAGGCCGTTGTCGAAGACCGATGCGTCGTCGCCCGAGGAGTGGGCGATCACGAACGGCGCGGACTCCAGACCCGGTTCGTTCGGGTCGCTGCGCAGGGTCAGCGGCAGGGGCGAGAGCGTCTCGCCGATACGGGTGCCGCCGCCCGGCTTGGAGAAGACCGTACGGCCCTCGGCCGCGTCCCGGGCCGCCGACGACCACAGCTGGTAGATCAGCAGATCGGCCACCGCGGTGGGCGGCAGCAGCGTCTCGTACCGGCCCGCGGGCAGATCGATCCGGCGCTCGGCCCAGCCGAGCCGGCCTGCGAGCTCCGCGTCGAGCAGCGCGGGGTCGACGTCCTTGAAGTCCCGCGTCGAGCGGCCCGCCCAGGCGGAACGGGAGCGGTCGGGGGACTTGGCGTTGAGCTCCAGCGTGCCGTTGGGCTGGTCGTGGCGCAGCCGCAGCCCCGTCGACGTACCGAGGTAGGTGGAGGTGAGCTCGTGGTTGGCGAAGCCGTACAGCTCACGCCCGCCGGCCCGTGCGCGGGCGAACGCCTCGCCCAGCGCGGGAGCGAAGTCCGCGAAGACGGCGGAGGAGGTTTCGTCGGGCGCGTCAGTGAAGTCGGGGGACGCGGGGACCCCTTCGACGAGTGGCTGGGCGTCCTCGGCGGGGGCCGCCCCGCGCGCGGCGGCCTCGGCGGCGCGCACCAGCGGCTCCAGGTCGTCCGCGGTGACGGCGGAGCGCGATACGACACCGGACGCGGTGCCCTCGGAGCCGTCGACGGTGGCGACGACGGTGAGGGTGCGGCCGCGGGTGACGCCGTTGGTGGTCAGGGCATTGCCCGCCCAGCGCAGATTGGCGGAGGAGTGCTCGTCGGCGATGACGACGCAACTGTCGGCGGTGGACAGTTCGAGGGCCCGCTCGACGATCTCGTGCGGCTTGCTGTTGCGGCTCATCGACCGGCCTCCTGAGTCGTGTTGAGACTGTGCTTGCCCGGGGGACGACCCCCGGACCCCCAGCAAGGGGCGGTGCGGGCGCGGTCGGCGCTCATCGACCGGCCTCCTGAGTCGTGTTGAGAATGTTCACGCCGCGGAACAGCGCGGACGGGCAGCCGTGGGAGACCGCCGCGACCTGGCCCGGCTGGGCCTTGCCGCAGTTGAAGGCGCCGCCCAGGACATAGGTCTGTGGGCCGCCCACCTTCTCCATCGAGCCCCAGAAGTCCGTCGTCGTCGCCTGGTACGCGACATCGCGCAGCTGACCCGCCAGCTTGCCGTTCTCGATACGGAAGAAGCGCTGCCCGGTGAACTGGAAGTTGTAGCGCTGCATGTCGATCGACCACGACCGGTCGCCGACCACATAGATCCCGCGCTCCACCCCGCCGATCAGATCCTCCGTGGAGAGCCCGCCCGGATCCGGCTGCAGCGACACGTTCGCCATCCGCTGCACCGGCACATGACCGGGGGAGTCCGCGAACGCGCAGCCGTTGGAACGACCGAGGCCCGTCAGCTTCGCGATCCGCCGGTCCAGCTGGTAGCCCACCAGCGTCCCGTCCTTGACCAGGTCCCACGACTGCGCCTCGACGCCCTCGTCGTCGTAGCCGATGGTCGCGAGCCCGTGCTCGGCGGTCCGGTCGCCGGTCACATTCATCACCGACGAGCCGTACGCCAGCTTCCCCAGCTTGTCGAAGGTGGCGAAGGACGTCCCCGCGTAGGCCGCCTCGTACCCCAGCGCCCGGTCCAGCTCGGTGGCGTGGCCGATCGACTCATGGATGGTCAGCCAGAGATTCGACGGGTCGACCACCAGGTCGTACCGCCCGGCCTCGACGCTCTGCGCGCGCATCTTCTCCGCCAGCAGCCCCGGGATCTGCTCCAGTTCGGAGTCCCAGTCCCAGCCCGTGCCGGTCAGGTACTCCCAGCCGCGGCCCACCGGCGGGGCGATCGTGCGCATCGAGTCGAACTCACCGGTCGTCTCGTCGACCGCGACGGCAGTGAGCGCCGGATGCAGCCGCACCCGCTGCTGGGTGGTGACGGTGCCCGCCGTGTCCGCGTAGAACTTGTTCTCCTGCACGGTGAGCAGCGACGCGTCCACATGCGCCACGCCCTCCGCCCGCAGCAGCCGTGTGCTCCACTCGGTGAGCAGCGCGGTCTTGTCCTCGTCGGGTACCTCGAACGGGTTGATCTCGTACGAGGAGATCCAGGTGCGGTCCGCGTGCACCGGCTCCTCGGCCAGCTCCACCCGCTCGTCGGAGCCGGCCGCGGCGATCACCTTCGCCGACAGCTTGGCCATCGCGACCGCCTGGCCCGCGACCCGGGCGGCCGCGTCCATGGTCATGTCGACCCCGGAGGCGAACCCCCAGGCGCCGCCGTGCACCACCCGCACCGCGTACCCGATGTCGGTGGTGTCGGACGATCCTGCGGGCTTGGCGTCGCGCAGCCGCCACGCCGCACTGCGTACGCGCTCGAAGCGGAAGTCGGCGTGCTCGGCGCCGAGCGCACGCGCCCGGGCGAGTGCCGCGTCGGCGAGGGCCCGCAGCGGCAGCGCTGTGAAGGCTTCGTCGAGGGAATGAGGCACGGATGTCTCCTGTCGTTGAGACGGTCGTTCCGATCATGTCGCGCCGGAGGGGCCCTTGCCCAGCGCCATTCTGTAGGGACCCGACAGTGACTGGATGAAGGCGCTGTCAGGGCCCGATTCTCCGCGGGGGGTGCGGGACCGATAGGTTTTCGAGTACCAGACCGCTATCGAAAGGGTGATCCGTTGAGCCGCTCGGTTCTCGTCACCGGAGGAAACCGGGGCATCGGCCTCGCCATCGCCAGCGCGTTCGCCGAGGCCGGCGACAAGGTCGCGATCACCTACCGCTCGGGCGAGCCGCCGGCCGGCTTCCTGGCCGTCAAGTGCGACATCACCGACTCCGAGCAGGTGGAGCAGGCCTACAAGGAGATCGAGGAGAAGCACGGTCCCGTCGAGGTGCTGGTGGCCAACGCCGGTGTCACCAAGGACCAGCTGCTGATGCGGATGTCCGAGGAGGACTTCACCTCCGTCCTCGACACCAACCTCACCGGCACCTTCCGGGTCGTCAAGCGCGCCAACCGCGGCATGCTGCGTGCCAAGAAGGGCCGTGTCGTGCTGATCTCCTCCGTGGTCGGGCTGCTGGGCTCGGCGGGACAGGCCAACTACGCCGCCTCCAAGGCGGGTCTCGTCGGCTTCGCCCGCTCGCTGGCCCGCGAACTCGGTTCGCGGAACATCACCTTCAACGTCGTCGCGCCCGGTTTTGTCGACACCGACATGACCAAGGTGCTCAACGACGAGCAGCGCGCGGGCATCGTCTCGCAGGTGCCGCTCGGCCGTTACGCGCAGCCGGAGGAGATCGCCGCCGCGGTGCGCTTCCTCGCCTCCGACGACGCCTCGTACATCACTGGAGCCGTCATCCCCGTTGACGGCGGATTGGGCATGGGTCACTGATCACATGAGTGGAATCCTCGCCGGCAAGCGCATCTTGATCACCGGTGTGCTGATGGAGTCCTCCATCGCCTTCCACACCGCGAAGCTGGCACAGGAGCAGGGCGCCGAGGTCATCCTCACCGCCTTTCCCCGGCCCACGCTGACCGAGCGCATCGCCAAGAAGCTGCCCAAGCCCGCCAAGGTCATCGAGCTGGATGTGACCAACAGCGAGCACCTGGACCGGCTCGCCGACCTGGTCCGTGAGGAGCTCGGCAGCCTCGACGGTGTCGTCCACTCCATCGGCTTCGCGCCGCAGGACGCCCTCGGCGGCAACTTCCTCAACACCCCGTTCGAGTCCGTCTCGACCGCGATGCACGTCTCGGCGTTCTCCCTGAAGTCGCTGACGATGGCCTGCCTGCCGCTGATGCAGGAGGGCGGTTCGGTCGTCGGCCTCACCTTCGACGCACAGTTCGCCTGGCCGCAGTACGACTGGATGGGCCCGGCGAAGGCGGCGCTGGAGGCCACCTCCCGCTACCTCGCCCGTGACCTGGGCAAGCAGAACATCCGCTGCAACCTGATCTCGGCCGGACCCATCGGCTCCATGGCCGCCAAGTCCATCCCGGGCTTCTCGGAGCTCGCGGACGTGTGGAACCACCGCTCCCCGCTGGAGTGGAACATGGCGGACCCGGAGCCGACCGGCCGCGGTGTCGTCGCCCTGCTCTCGGACTGGTTCCCGAAGACCACCGGCGAGATCGTCCACGTCGACGGCGGCGTGCACATGATGGGCGCCTAGCCTCTCGTACGACCCCTTCGTACGGCCTTCCGTATTTCGTACGGCATCGACGCCCCGTCCCCCGCAGCGTGCGGGGGACGGGGCGTCGCCCGTTCGGCCCCCAAAGCCGCGCGGTACCGCGCCCCGGCGGCGAGGCTTGAGGGGCAATCCCCCTTGTGGTGCAGCCGCGGCTACCCTGCCGCAGTACGGCCGAGGAGGTCCCGCTTGTGCGTACGACCTGGCGCTCCGCGTTCGTACCGGCCACGGTGACCGTCCTCGTGTGGGCGGCGCCGGCCGCCGTCTCCCAGCCGCACCGCCAAGAGCCGGAGCCCCCGCCCCGGCCTCAGATGCACGAGGCCGACTGCCGCACCGTCGTAGAGGGCTCCCGGGCCACCGCCTACTGCCACAATCCGTACCCCTCCATCGACCGCGTCCGGCTGCATGTCGAGTGCGAGCGCTGGTGGGACATCGACGCGGACAGCGCGCCCGTCGAGGTGGGCCCCGCCGACTACGCGGAACTCACCGACCGCTGCTGGAAAGAGATCGGCGCCGTCTGGGTCAGCCATCAGCCGCTGCAGGAGTCCGCAGGCACATGAACGGATAGCCCGCCGCCTCGGTCGCCGCCGTGTCGCCGTCGCCCTCGCGGATCGCCTCGACCATCCGCGCGTGATCCATGTGGTGCTCCGGGCGCAGCTCGTGGCCCACGTCGTCGCGGAGCCAGTCGCGCAGCAGATCGCCCAGGTCCGCGTAGAGCTCGCTGAGCACCTCGTTGTGCGAGGCCGCCACCACCGCGAGATGGAAGGTCGCGTCGGCGGCGACGAACCGCTCCGCGTCCCCCGAGGCCCAGGCCTCCTCGCGCCGGGCCAGAAGCGTGTCCAGCTGCTTCAGGTCCTTGGCCGTACGCCGCTGCGCGGCCAGCCTGGCCGCCGAGGACTCCAGCGTGGAGCGCAGCTCGGCGATGTGCCGCGGGTCGGCGTCGGCGAAGCGGCGGTGCATGACGCCGGCCAGCTCGCTCGTCGCCACGACATACGTCCCCGAGCCCTGGCGGATGTCCAGAAGGCCGTTGTGGGCGAGTGCGCGGACCGCCTCGCGGACGGTGTTGCGGGCCACGCCCAGCTGCTCGACCAGTTCCGGTTCGGTGGGGATGCGCGAGCCCACCGGCCACTCGCCCGAGGTGATCTGGTTCCGCAGCTCGGCGATCACCTGATCGGAGAGCGCGGAACGCCGGGGAGAGGTCAGCGCCATGGTGCTCCTTGCGTACGAGAGTGGTGAAGGATTGGACAACCAATCATCCCATGATTCTATGATGGCCTCATGCAGGACGAGACCCGGACCCAGACCCTGACCGAGCCCCCGGCCCATAGCCCCGCCCTCACCGACCGTACCGCCGTGGTCGCTGCGGACCGGCGGCCCGCGATCTGGCTCACCCGCCTCGTGATCGTCGGGATCGTCCTCGCGGCCCTCAATCTCCGCCCCGCCATCACCAGCCTCGGCGCACTCCTCGAAGAGGCCCGGGTCGGACTGCACATGAGCGGCAGCGTGGCCGGCGTCCTGACCTCCGTGCCGCCGCTCTGCTTCGCGATCTTCGGGATCGCGGCACCCCGGCTCGCCCGCCGCTTCGGCCCGGGCGCCGTCGTCTGCGCCGGCATGGCGGCCATCGCCACCGGCCTGCTGATCAGGCCCTTCGCCGGCGGTACGGCGGGCTTCCTCGCCGCCAGCGCGCTCGCCCTGATGGGCATCGCCGTCAGCAACGTCCTGATGCCGGTGATCGTCAAGCGGTACTTCCCCGACCGCGTCGGCTCCATGACCGGGCTCTATTCGATGGCACTGGCGCTCGGCACCTCCGTCGCCGCGGCCGCGACCGTGCCCATGACCGCGGCGCTGGGCGGCAGTTGGCGCGTCGGCCTCGGGATCTGGGCCCTCCTCGCCGTCCTCGCGGTACTGCCCTGGATCGGCCTCGCCCGCGACCGCGGCGCGGCCGCGCGGAGCACGCTCGCCGCACAGGCCCAGGACTCCCCGGCGCCCCGGATCACCCGCAGCCCCACCGCCTGGGCGCTGGCCTGCTTCTTCGGCCTCCAGGCCACCGGCGCGTACATCACCATGGGCTGGATGCCGCAGATCTTCCGCGACGCCGGGGTCCCGGCGGGCACGGCGGGAGTGCTGCTCGCCGTGACCATGGTGATGGGCGTACCGCTCGCCTTCGTCATCCCGCGGCTCGCCACCCGGATGAGGACCCAGGGCCCGATCGTCGTCGCCCTCGGCCTGTGCGGGCTGACCGGATACACGGGCCTGCTCTTCGCACCCGCCGCCGGAGCCTGGGCGTGGGCGCTGCTGCTCGGCATCTCCAACTGCTCCTTCCCGCTGGCCCTCACCATGATCGGCATGCGCTCGCGCACCGGCGCCGGAGTCGGGCGCCTGTCGGCCTTCGCGCAGTCCACCGGCTATCTGATCTCCATCCCCGGCCCGCTGCTGGTGGGCGTGCTCTACCAGCACAGCGGCGGCTGGGAACTGCCGATCGCGCTGATGGCGGGGCTGATCGTGCCGCAGATGGCGGTCGGCGTCCTGGCCGGGCGGGACCGGACGATCGAGGACGAATGCTGAGGTGCGAGACTGGTTCCATGCCTGTGCTCGACCCGAACCCCCAAGACGGCCAGAAGAAGCTCCTCTACGTCTTCGGAGCCATGATCGCCATTACCGTCGTGATCGCGATCATCGCCTCCATCGCCTCGCCCTGACCCGGGAGTTGGCCGCCGCCCGGCGAGTGCCCCGGAGGCGAACCGAGCCACACGAAAAGGGGGGCTAGCACCACCATCCCCTAGGGGGTCAGGCTCAGGGTGAAGTGGGTGGGTCACCGGATGGGCCAAGGACCCCATGATCCGTAGGTTTGAAGCATCGAACCGCAGACCTACGGAGTCACGGAGGCGGCCATGTCGGCCCACACGCACACCCGGCCTCACCCCAAGGCCACCGGCGGCGTCGACATCCGGCTGCCGTGGTGGGCCCTCGCCCTGCCGATGCTCGCCTTCGCCGTACTGTTCCTGCTGATCGCCGACCCCGCCCAGGCGCAGGCCGCGGGCGGCGAGCCCGCGGTCGGCCAGATCCTGGAGCGCATCCAGCAGACCCTGTCCCGGTGACGTATTCACCCATGACGGGGGAGCGCGTCAACACCCTGCGCCCGCTGGCTCATTTCATGCGAAGCTGGGGTGCATGAGCGACGCCGTGTCTTCCGGGGGGACAGCCCCCGGATCTCCCGAATCCCGCAGGATCGTCCTCCTTCGGCATGCGAAGGCGGACTGGCCGCAGGTGTCCGACCACGACCGCCCGCTCGCCGAGCGCGGCCGTCAGGACGCGGCGGTGGCAGGCCGCAAGCTGGCCGATACAGGTATCGCCTTCGACCTGGCACTGTGCTCGACCGCGAGCAGAACCCGCGAGACCTGGAAGCTGGCGGTCCACGAGCTGCCGCACCGCCCGAAGACGGTGTACGAGGAGAGGCTGTACGACGCCTCCCTCGGCGAACTTCTCGCGCTGCTGAACGAGACCCCCGACGAGGTGAACGAGCTGCTCGTCATCGGCCACAACCCCGGGATGCACGCCCTCGCGGACGCGCTCGCCGGCAAGGCCGAGGGCGAAGCACCGGCCCGGATGACCAAGACCGGCTTCCCGACCGCGGCCTTCGCGGTGGTCGGCTTCACCGGCTCCTGGAAGTCAGTGGAGCACGGTGTGGGCACGCTGCTCGACTACTGGGCGCCTCACGAGTAACACCCCCGATCCGACAAACGGCCCCGGCGCGAGTCCTCGCACCGGGGCCTTCTGCCGTACGGGCCAGTTCCTGTCCGGTCGATCTTGCCGGGCTCGATCGACCGGACAGGACCTAGTAGGGCCTGTCGTTTGGATCTTGCCGGGCTAGTGCTCCGCGCCCGGGTCGTCCGCGGCCTCGACCTCTTCGCGGGTGATGCCCAGCAGATACAGCACGGTGTCCAGGAATGGCACATTGACCGCGGTGTGGGCCGCGCGGCGGACCACGGGCTTGGCGTTGAAGGCCACGCCCAGACCGGCCGCGTTCAGCATGTCCAGATCATTCGCGCCGTCGCCGATCGCGACGGTCTGCGCGAGCGGCACACCCGCCTCCGCGGCGAACCGCCGCAGCAGCCGCGCCTTGCCCGCGCGGTCCACGATCTCGCCGGTCACCCGTCCCGTGAGCTTCCCGTCCACGATCTCCAGCGTGTTCGCCGAGGCGAAATCGAGCCCGAGCCGCTCCTTGAGGTCGTCTGTGACCTGCGTGAACCCGCCCGACACGACGCCCACTTGGAAGCCGAGCCGCTTGAGTGTACGGATCAGGGTGCGGGCGCCGGGAGTCATCCGCACCTCCTCGCGCACCTTGTCCACCACCGAGGCGTCGAGCCCGGCGAGCAGCGCCACGCGCGCGTGCAGCGACTGCTCGAAGTCCAGCTCCCCGCGCATCGCGGCGGCCGTGACCTCGGCGACCTTGTCCTCGCAGCCCGCGTGCGCCGCGAACAGCTCGATGACCTCGTCCTGGATGAGCGTCGAATCCACATCCATCACGACCAGTCGCTGCGCACGACGGTGCAGCCCGGCCGACACGACGGCGACATCGACCCCGATCCCGGCGGCCTCCGTCGCCAGCACGGTCCGCAGCGCCTCGGTCTCCGCACCGGACACCGCGAACTCCACGGCGGTGACCGGATACTTGGCCAGCCGGAAGATCCGGTCGATGTTCCCGCCGGTGGCGGTGATCCTCGCCGCTATGGCGGCGGTCGACTCGGCGGTCAGCGGGTGCCCGAGGACGGTGACATGCGAACGTCCGCTGCCACGGGGGCGGTTGTCGCCGGTGCCCGAGATGATCTCGGCCTGCAGCTTCAGCGACTCGGCCCAGCTGTGGACGGTGGCCCGGAGCTCCCCCTCGGTGGCGACACCGGCGGTCGGGGCGGTGACGAGGGCGCACAGCACGATGCGGCCCCGGGTGACGACCTGCTCGATGTCGACGACATCGACGGAGTAGGCGGCGAGGGTGTCGAAGAGCCCGGCGGTGATCCCGGGACGGTCCTTCCCGAAGATCTTGACGAGGAGGGTACGTACGTCGGAGGTCTGCGATGCGCTCATGGTGCTTCCACCGTATCGGGCGCGGGCGGACACGAGACGGGCCGTCCCGCCTGCCGGACGCGGCGGGGGTCCCGGACCGGGCTGCGCCCCGAACCCCCGGGGCGGGGCGGCGCTGGGTGCGCTTTGCGGCTTCGCCACGAGGCGGGGCGGCCGTGTGAGCTGACCGTCCGGCGCGGGTTTGTTCCCCCACCCCGCCCCTTCCCGAAACCGGTGCTGCGCCCCGGACCCCTGGGGGACGCCCCCACACCCTGGAAGCCGCCTGCTTCGCGGCGCGGGGCCACGCACCTGCGGTCACGGACCCCAAACGGCACGCCCGCGGCACCGGGCACCCCCGCGACCCGAACCCCGGACGGCCACCCGCACCGCCGGACGGCCACCCCGCACCCCGACGCGTCCTCAGCGGCCCCTCGTCGGTGGGCGCGGAGGGGGTGGCGGGCCGTCCTCCGGGGGCACCGGCGGGCGCGGGCGTGGTGGAGGCGGGGGCGGGGTCGGGAAAGGGCCCGCCATCGTCGGCGCGCCGTGGATCTCCGGCGGAGGGCGCAGATACGGGTTCGTGTCGTCGTTCGACGGCCGGTACGGCGGCGCCGGACGGTACGGCCCCGGCACCTCCGCCACCGACGGCCCCGGCACCTCCGCCACGCCGCCACCCCGCGTCGCGTACACCAGCACCGCCCCCAGCCCACCGGCCCCCGCCCCCCACGCCGCCCCCAGCAGCAGCGCCATCCCCAGCGCCCCGTGCAGCTCGATGCCCGCGCCGAACGCGTCGAAGCCGAGCACCGACAGCGACGCGTCCGCCGAGACGTCGGTCAGCCACACCAACAGGGGCAGGGCCAGGGCCGTGACCAGGCCCAGCCGCACCGCGCACCGTCCCGCGAACTCAAGAACCCCGCAGCCCGCAGGCGTACGGGCCGCCGCCAGCACCCCCGCGTACAGCATCATCACCGCCGCCGCGACCGCCAGCAGCCACACCCGCCCGTCCAGCTCGGCCAGCCTGCCGACGGTCACGGGCTCGTCCGCGGACACCCTCAGCAGTTCGTCGAGGGGATCCGGCAGCAGTTTCGCGAGTTCGCCCGTCGCCTTGCCGTCCCACGGCACGAACAACCCCAGCGGCACACCGAGCCACACCCCGTTCGGCGCCCCGAGCAGCGCGGCGCCCGCGATCCGTTTCGGGTGGTCGTCGCCGATCGCCGCGTACCCCGCAGCCGCGTACCCCGCGAGGACCGCGACCAGCAGCACCGCCACGAGCGCGGACGCCGCCGGACGTACGTTCCGCCGCACCGCCGCGGCCAGAGCCCCGCCCGGCAGCGGCGAACGGCGCGAGGCGAGCAGCGAGACGACAAGCACCCCGAGCACCCAGAACAGCGCGCCCGCCAGCGAATCCGCGGTGTTCACGCTGAACCCCACCGCCGCCTTCGCGTCCACCAAGTCGCCGAGCCGGTCGGGCAGCAGCCCTCCGATGTCACCGATGTCGCCGAGCCCCGGCACTTCGATGCCGCCGTCGCCCCCGCCCCCGCCGCCCGGCAGATCGTGAAGACCCAGCTCTGCTCCGTCGATCGTGATGACGTCGTGACCTGCCCACGCCAAGCCGCCGATCGTCGCGACGAACAGGATCACCACCCCGCCCGCCCGCGCGGCGAGTTCACTCCCCGAGATGTACGGCCCCGCGCGCCGCAGCGAACGTAGAAAGAAGTACGCAAGGAACAGTGCCCCGACGAGACCGATCCCAAGTGGCGTGATCTCGACGGCCGTCCGCGCCTGCGCACCTTCCAGCCCGAACGCGGACACATCGCCTGTGGGAGTGACCGATCCGCCCACCGCGAGCACCACCACCGCCGCGGTCATCGGCCCGAGCGACCCCGCCGAATCCGCGCCCAGCAGATGCAGTCCGAGCGCGGCCGCGCCCACCATTCCCACGAGCGCCCAGCTCACCGCGGCAATCGACGCCAGCAGCACATCGACCCATGGCACCCTCTCGCCACTGCCGCCTGCGTCCATCGGACCCCCCGATCCTTGCTGGGTTTGCCCCAGTTACCCCTATTCGCGCATGATCCGTACGCACTCATGGGCGCTTACCATGCTCCGTGCGCGTTTCTCCTCCGTCAACGGTCATCCCGGACACGGTCTTCACATGGCCCGGCTTTCGGTTACGGGACGACGCCTGAAATAGTTCCTCACGATGTTCGCCATCCCTAGACTCCCTGTGATGGGGGTAACTCGGGGGACAACTAGTGGGGCATGGAGTGCCGGAACTCGTACTGGAATTGAACGGAAGGACCTGGACTCTCGATCCGTCCAGGTCATACACCCTCGGACGTGATCCGCAGGGCGACCTGGTGATCGACGACGCAAGGGTCTCGTGGCGGCACGCCAGCATCAGCTGGGGCGGCCGCAGTTGGGTGATCGAGGACCACGGCAGTACCAACGGCACATACGTGCAGGGCCAGCGCATCCATCAGATGGAGATCGGCCCCGGCTCGGCCGTGCACCTGGGCAATGCCACCGACGGCCCCAGGCTGAACCTTTCGGCCGCGGCGGCCGGTGCCTACAGCGCCCAGGGTGCCGCGCCCCAGCAGGCACCGCAGCAGCAGGCGGTCAAGCAGCAGGCCCCGGCCCACCAGGCCCCGGCCCAGCCGCAACAAGCCTGGCCGCAGCAGGCGCAGGCCCCTGCCCAACAGCCACAGCAGGCCTGGCCGCAGCCCCAGGCGCAGGTCCCGCACCAGCAAGGACCCGGCGGTGCCGGCGGTGTCGCGGGGGCCCCGCCGGTGTACGGGGACCGCAGCCCGACCACCTTCCACCAGCTGGCGCTGGGCCGCGTGATGCGTATCGGTCGTGCGCTCGAGAACGAACTGGTCGTCTCCGACCTCCAGGTCTCGCGCCACCACGCCGAGTTCGTGGCCACGCCCGACGGCCGCTTCGAGATCCGGGACCTCGGATCCCACAACGGCACGTACGTCAACGGTCAGCCGATAGCCAAGTCCGGCACGGTGCTCATCGGCCCGAACGACATCGTCGGCGTCGGCCACTCGACGTTCCGTCTCGTCGGCGACCGGCTCGAGGAGTTCGTCGACACCGGTGAGGTCTCCTTCTCCGCCCGCCACCTCACGGTGACGGTCGACGGCGGCAAGCAGATCCTGCGGGACGTCTCCTTCGGCGTACCGGAGAAGTCGCTCATCGGCGTCATCGGCCCCTCCGGCTCCGGCAAGTCCACCCTGCTCAAGGCGCTCACCGGCTACCGGCCCGCCAACCAGGGCGACGTCCTCTACGACAACCGCAGCCTCTACAAGCAGTTCGCCGAACTGCGCCAGCGCATCGGTCTGGTCCCGCAGGACGACATCCTGCACAAGGAACTCACGGTCCGTAAGGCGCTCAAGTACGCGGCCAAGCTCCGCTTCCCCGGTGACACCGCCGAGGCCGAGCGCGAGGCCCGTATCGACGAGGTGCTGCGCGAGCTCAAGCTCGACATCCACAAGGAAAAGAAGGTCACTTCGCTCTCCGGCGGCCAGCGCAAGCGCGTCTCCGTCGCCCTGGAGCTGCTGACCAAGCCGTCGCTGATATTCCTGGACGAGCCGACCTCCGGCCTCGACCCGGGCATGGACCGCGACGTCATGCAGCTGCTGCGCGGCCTCGCCGACGACGGCCGTACGGTCCTGGTGGTCACCCACTCCGTGGCCGAGCTGGCGCTGTGCGACAAGCTCCTCGTCATGGCCCCCGGCGGCTCGGTGGCGTACTTCGGTCCGCCGGAGGAAGCGCTCAACTTCTTCGGCTACAGCACCTGGGCGGATGTCTTCTCGGCGTTCGAGAACTACCGCGACTACGACTGGGCGGGCCGCTGGCGCGGCTCGCAGCACTACCAGATGTACGCGGCCGACATCGACGCCGTCGCCGCGCAGTCGGTGCACATGCCGCCGCCGCAGCAGATGCGCCCGCCGAAGCCGCAGAGCTGGGGCTCCCAGCTGTGGACGCTGATCCGCCGCTACTCCTCGGTCATCGCGTCCGACAAGGGCTTCATGGGCCTGATGGTGATCCTGCCCGCGGTCCTCGGCCTGGTCAGCGTGGTCATCCCGGCGAAGTTCGGCCTCGCGCCGCCCACGCCGCCGAGCAAGTTCAACGGCGACGCGGGCACGATCATGCTGATCCTCGCGGTCGGCATGTGCTTCTCGGGCGCCGCCAACTCCGTTCGAGAACTGATCAAGGAACGGGTCATCTACGAACGGGAACGGGCCACCGGCCTGGCCCGCTCGGCGTATCTGATGTCCAAGGTGATCGTCCTCGGCGTGATCACGGCCATCCAGGGCGTCATCATCTGCGCGATCGGCTTCGCCACCCGCGAGCTGCCCGAAGAGGGCCTGATCATGCCGCCGGCCGTCGAGATCTGCCTCGTCGTCATCGCGCTGGGCTTCACCTCGATGATGTTCGGCCTGGTCATCTCCGCGCTGGTGAAGACCGCCGAGAAGACCATGCCGCTGCTGGTCATGTTCGCCATCGTCCAGGTCGTCTTCACCGGCATCCTCTTCCAGGTCTACGGTTCGCCCGGCCTGGAGCAGTTCGCCTGGCTGATGCCGTCCCGCTGGGCCATCGCCGGTGCGGGCGCGACCCTCGACCTGTCGCACCTGATGCCGCCGTGGGACCCGAACAAGCCCACCGACCTGGACCCCCTGTGGGAGCACTCGGCGGGCCAGTGGGGCATGAACATCACCATCCTGCTCGTGATCGGCGTCATCTGTGGTGTCGCGGTCGCGCGACTGCTGCGCCGCCACGAGCCCGAGGTCATGCGCAAGTAAGCACCATCCGCCGAAGCGGCATCCGCGATACGCCGAAGGGCGGCACCCCGCACTGGGTGCCGCCCTCCGGCGTCTGCTGAGCTTCGCGTCAGGTCGGCTCAGTAGGCACTGTTGACGTTGTCGATCGAGCCGTAACGGTCGGCGGCGTAGTTGGCCGCGGCGACGATGTTGGCGACCGGGTCGTACTGGCTGTGCTTGGTGCCGGCGACGTGGTACGCGTCGAACGTCGGCTTGATGACCTGCAGCAGGCCGATCGACGGGACGCCGTTGATCGCGTTGATGTCCCAGTTGTTGATGGCGTTCGGGTTGCCGCTGGACTCACGAATGATGTTGCGGTGCAGCCCGTTGTACGTGCCGGGGATGTGGTGCTTCTTCATGATGGCCAGCGACTCCTTGATCCAGCCGTCAAGGTTGTTGGCGTAGATCGGCTTGCGAGCGGCGGCACGGCTGGCGGCCTGCTGCTTCGCGCGCTTCTTCGCGGCGGCCTTGGCGGCGGCCTTGGCAGCAGCCTTCTTCTTGGCCGCGGCTTCGGCCTTCTTCTTGGCCGCGGCAGCGGCAGCCTTGGCCTTGGCGGCAGCGGCGGCCTTGGCCTTGGCAGCGGCCTCAGCCTTGGCCTTGGCGGCGGCGTCAGCCTTGGCCTTGGCAGCGAGGGCCGTCTGCTGCTTGGCGACGCTCGTCTGGGCGACGGGGGTGGAGGACAGGGCCTCGGTCTCCGTGCCGGCGGAGGCGTTGCCCGGAACGAGGGAGAACGTGACGGCTGCAACGGCGGCGGCGGCGATGCCGGCGATCGAGACCTTGTGAGTCTTGGTCAGGCGGGTGCTGGACGCGGACATACAGTCGTACCTCTTCGAATAGCGGAAGTCGCATCAGGCCGGAGCGGCGCTGCGCTCCTCGGCGGGCGACGGCTGCAATTCTTAGCGCCAGCAAAATGCTGTGGCAAAGGTGTGACGTACTATCCGCAATAGTGGATCAGGGTGTCCGAATGGTGCTGTTCCTCCTGCATAGTTCCCGCTCACGCGTCCTTTATATATCCACTAGAGCCGTTCGTAAGTGATCTGCGTCCTATGTGCGGGCTCACATCGGGCACGTAACGGTTTCACCAGGTGTTGCTCCAGCAATTCAAAGCGTGAGGAGTGTCGTTGGAAGAATGAGGTGGATGTCGCCGAACTCGTGCCAGAGATAGAGACGCCGCAGCGCCTCGGTGTACGAACGGACAAGGGCTTCCCGCCCGGCGATCGCCTCCAGCATCAGCAGATGCGAGGCCTCCGGCTCGTGCAGCCCGGTCAGCAGCCCGTCCACCGCGCGCACCCCGCGCCCCGGCGTGATGACCAGGTCCGTCCAGCCCGCGGCCGCCCGCACCACCCCATCGGCATCCACGGCCGACTCCAGGGCGCGTACGGCCGTCGTGCCGACCGCGAGGATCCTCCCTCCGCCCGCCCGAGCGGCGTTCACCAGCCACGCCGTCGTCGCCGGCACCTCGAAGCGCTCCGGATACGGCGGCTCGTGCGCCTCCGCCGAGGCCACCCCCGTATGCAGGGTGAGCGGAGCGAACTGCACACCACGGCTCACCAGCTCCGCCACCAGCCGCGTCGTGAAGGGCCGCGCCGCGCTCGGCATCTCCGCCGAGCCCGCGCCGCCGGGGGAGGGGAGCGCGAAGACCGTCTGATACGCGGACAGGGACTGATCCTGTGCCGTGTACCGGTACCGGATCGCGCGGCCGTACCGGTACAGCAGTCCCGGCACCTCCACGGACACCGTCGCCCACCACAGCCGGTCCGCGCCGGGGCCCAGGGGCGCGTCCAGTACGAGGTGCTCGCCTCCGGGAAGACGTACGACGGCCCCCACAGGGCCCCCGGCCCGCCTCACGGTGCTGCCCGAGCCGTCGGGGCTGCGCAGCTCCACCGCCCAGCGCCCGTCGTCGCCGCGGGTCGAGAAGTGCACCACGACCGCCTCGCCGCCGACCCGCCCGTTGACGGCCGCGGGCAGTGTGGTGGACGTGTTGACCACCAGGACGTCACCGGCCCGCAGCTGCCCGGGCAGGTCCCGGAAGGCGTGGTGGGACACCTCCATCCCGCGCGAGACCATCAGCCGCACGTCGTCCCGCCCCGACCCGCGCACCTCCGGGGGCACACGGGCCGAGAGCTCGTCGGGCACCACCAAGGCCTCCAGCACGGCGGCTCCTCCCGGTGTCGGCCCGGCTCTCATCGAGCCACCTGGAGCAGCGCGGGGGCGGTGTACCGGCCGCTCACGGGCCGTGCGTCCAGCAGGCGCAGGAAGCCCGGCACCACCGAGTGGGGCGAGGGGCGCGGATCGTCGTCTCCGGGCACGGCCGCCGCGTAGAGGTCCGTCTGCATGTCACCCGGGTCGACCGTCCACACCCGCAGCTGCGGCTCTTCGACCGCGAGGACTGCCGCCAGATGGTCGAGCGCCGCCTTGGACGCCCCGTAGCCGCCCCACGTCTCGTACGCCTCCGCCGCGGCGTCCGAGCTGACCGCGATCACCGTGCCCGCCTCGGCCGCCCGCAGCAGCGGCAGTGCCTCCTGTACGAGTCCGAGCGCCGCCACCACATTCGTCTCCAGAGCCGCCCGCAGGCCATCCAGCGACAGCGCCTCCAGCCGCACCAGCGGCTCGGCGCCCAGCGCGCTCGCGTTGCTCACCAGCAGATCGAGCCCGCCGAGCCCGCGGGCCGCGGCCACCAGCTCCGTACGGTGCCCGCCGTCGGTGACGTCCCCCGCCACTGCTACCACCCGCGTCCCGTACGCCGTACCGATGTGACGCGCGCTCTCCTCCAGGACGCTCGCGGTCCTGGCCCCCAGCACCAGATCCCAGCCGCGCTCGGCCAGGGCCGCCGCGAGAGCACGCCCCAGTCCCTTGGAAGCTCCAGTGATCACCGCTACCGGCATGATGTCCATCCCCTTGTCCGGATCTTGCGCTGTTCCGCGTCGATGTCCCCAACGTAGGAACGCGGCCCGGCCCGCCGCCTCGTGCGCGGGGCCCCATCGGACAAGGCAATTCGACCTACGACCTCAGCCCTGAGCGGCCCCGTCCCCGGGCCGATACGGACTGTCACACCCCGCCGGTACGGTGAGGTCATGAGCCATCGACCCAGCTCGGGCCTGGCAGCCGTGAGCACCGCCCTCCTCGCGATGAGCAGGCATCTCGAGGTGCGTGACGTCCTGAAGACGATCGTGGCGTCCGCGCGCGAGCTCCTCGACGCCGAGTACGCGGCACTGGGCGTGCCCGACGACCACGGAGGCTTCGCGCAGTTCGTGGTCGACGGCGTCACCGACGCGCAGTGGAAGGCGATCGGCCCGCTCCCGCGCCAGCACGGCATCCTCGCCGCGATGCTGCGCGACGCGAAGACCGAGCGGCTCGCGGATGTCCGCGAAGACCCCCGCTTCGAGGGCTGGCCGGCCGCCCACCCCGACATGTCCGACTTCCTCGGCCTGCCCGTCAAGGACGGCGAGGAGACGATCGGCGCGCTGTTCCTCGCGAACAAGAGGTGTCCGAAGGCGCAAGGCAGCTGCGGCTTCACGGAAGAGGACGAGGAACTGCTCTCGATCCTCGCCCAGCACGCGGCGATAGCCCTGACCAACGCCCGGCTCTACGAGCGCAGCCGCGAGCTCACCATCGCCGAGGAGCGCTCCCGCCTCGCCCACGAGCTGCACGACGCGGTGAGCCAGAAGCTCTTCTCACTCCGCCTCACCGCACAGGCCGCGGCCGCCCTGGTGGACCGCGATCCGGCCCGCGCCAAGGGGGAACTGCAGCAGGTCGCGGTGCTCGCCGCCGAGGCGGCGGACGAACTGCGCGCCGCGGTCGTGGAGTTGCGCCCCGCCGCCCTCGACGAGGACGGCCTGGTCAACACCCTCCGTACGCATATACAGGTCCTCGACCGCGCGCACAGCGCCAAGGTCACCTTCGACAGCCGCGGCATCCGCGCCCTGCCCGCCGCGCAGGAGGAGGCTCTGCTCCGGGTCGCGCAGGAAGCGCTGCACAATGCCCTGCGGCACTCCGGCGCCGGCGAGGTCGATGTGGTGCTGGTCCGCCGAGGCCAGGGCACGGTCCTCAGCATCACCGACAACGGCAGGGGCTTCGAGCCGAGGGCGGTCCGCCGGGCGGGCCGCCATCTGGGACTCGTCTCGATGCGGGACCGGGCGAGCGGTGTCGGCGGACGGCTCACCGTTCAATCAGCGCCCGGAAAGGGCACGACGATCGAGATGGAGGTCCCCGGTGGCTGACAAGACGATTCACGTCCTCCTGGTCGACGACCACCAGGTGGTCCGCCGCGGCCTGCGCACCTTCCTCGAGGTCCAGGACGACATCGAGGTCGTCGGCGAAGCGGCGGACGGGGCTGAAGGGGTCGCCCGCGCCGAGGAGTTGAAGCCGGACGTCGTCCTGATGGACGTCAAGATGCCCGGCATGGACGGCATCGACGCGCTCCGCAAAATGCGCGAACTGGCCAACCCCGCCAAGGTGTTGATCGTCACGAGCTTCACCGAACAGCGCACGGTCGTCCCCGCGTTGCGCGCGGGTGCTTCGGGCTACGTGTACAAGGACGTCGACCCCGAGGCGCTGGCCGGCGCCATCCGCTCCGTCCACGCGGGCCATGTACTGCTCCAGCCGGAGGTCGCGGGAGCTCTTCTCTCCCAGGACGACCAGAGCAGCGGGACGGGCCGCGGCACCACCCTCACCGAACGCGAGCGCGAGGTCCTGGGCCTGATCGCCGACGGCCGCTCCAACCGGGAGATCGCCCGCGCGCTCGTCCTGTCGGAGAAGACCGTCAAGACGCACGTCTCGAACATCCTGATGAAGCTGGACCTGGCGGATCGCACGCAGGCGGCGTTGTGGGCGGTCAGACATGGCCTGACGGACTAACCGGACCGTCTCCCTCCGATCCGAGATTCATACTGTCGGGTGTATGTCACCCGTCCGGCGCATCCTGATCGACTCGGCGGCGTTCTCCATGGCGTGCTGCGGCGGCCGGCCGCAGCGAATGCTCAGGAGGATTTCGAAGTGAAGAACGTCAAGAAGGCCGCTGCCCTCACCATGATCGCCGGCAGCCTGCTCGCCGCGGGCGCGGGTGTCGCCTCCGCCACGGACGGCGCGTACGCCGACGGCCACGCCGTGAACTCCCCGGGTGTCCTCTCGGGCAACCTGGTCCAGGCCCCCGTCCACGTCCCGGTGAACGTGGTCGGCAACACGGTCAACGTGATCGGCGCGCTGAACCCGGCGTTCGCCAACGAGGGCTACAACGGCTGACGGTCACCTACCACCCTGCGGTGCGAGCTTGTCCTCAATCGCCGGACGGGCTGTATGTGCGGCCGAGCCGCATATCCAGCCCCTCCGGCGATTGAGGAGCGGGGAGGTTGGGGGTCCCCCCGGACGGAGTCTGGGGGAGGGCGGGTAGGGGAACAGGCCCGCCGCAGGCGACCCGCACCCCCACCGCGAGGCCCCGTCAGCGCCCCCGCTCCCGCTCCTCCACATACGCGTTGTACGCCGCCACCTGCGCCCGCCTCGCCACCCGTTCCACCGGCCGCAGCGCCTCCCCCCGAGCCGCCATCTCCGACGCGCTCACCGCCCCGCCGTGCCCGTTCTCGTACGCCACCGAGATCAGCAGCCCGATCCGCTGGGCCAGCTCCAGCACGCGTACCGCACGCGGCGGATATCCGGGGGCCAGCGTCTCGCCCGCGCCCCGCGACGCCCGCGCCCGGTACGCGTCGATCGCCGCCTCCGCCACCGGTCCCGATGCCGCCACGTCGAGGCGCGAGAGCACGTCCGTCGCATCGCGCAGGGCCTCCGCGAGCTCCCGCTCCGCCTCCCCGAGCGAGGGCACGTCCGCCGGTGGCGCCTCCCGTACCGGCAGGCAGTGCCAGACGACCTCGACGTGCACATCACCCGCGGGCCCGGCCTCGTACACCTCGGGCACCAGCCCGTACGCCCCGCCCGAGGCGACCACGGCCTCCTCCGCGTCGAGCGCCCGCGCGTTGAAGTCGGGTGGTCCACTGAGCCCCAGCGGATGCCCCGGCGCGGGCAGCGCGACCCGGTACCCGGTCACCCCGAGCGCCCGCAGGCGCCCCAGCGCGAGGGTGAGCCCGACGGGGCCCGTCTCGCCCGGCAGACCTTCGACCCGGTGCACCGCGTCGTCGCCGACGATCGCGAGCGCCGCGTCGTCGGGTGATACAAATCCGGCCAACAGGGCGTTTCCCCATGCGGCCAGCCGTCCTGAGCGTGGTTCGGAAAGCATGGACCCAGCCTAGGTACCGGACCGGGGGGCAGGGCTACTCGGCCGGTGGCGTAGGTTTTCCCTGGGAGCTGTGCCCACAGGTGCATAAACCGCCCCCAATACCTCAAGACGATTGCATGGGGAGACAACGCGCTCATGAGCGATGTACTGGAGCTGGTGGACGTATCCGTGGTCCGCGACGGACGCGCTCTGGTGGACGACGTCTCCTGGTCGGTCAAGGAGGGCGAGCGCTGGGTCATCCTCGGCCCGAACGGCGCCGGCAAGACCACCCTCCTCAACATCGCGTCCAGCTACCTCTTCCCGACCACCGGCACGGCGACGATCCTGGGCGAGCGCCTCGGCGCCGTCGACGTCTTCGAGCTCCGCCCGCGTATCGGCATGGCCGGCATCGCCATGTCCGAGAAGCTGCCCAAGCGCCAGACCGTGCTCCAGACCGTCCTCACCGCCGCCTACGGAATGACCGCCACCTGGCACGAGGACTACGACGCCGTCGACGAGGAGCGCGCCCGTGCCTTCCTCGACCGGCTCGGCATGACCGAGTACTTGGACCGCAAGTTCGGCACGCTCTCCGAGGGCGAGCGCAAGCGCACCCTGATCGCCCGCGCCATGATGACCGACCCCGAACTGCTGCTCCTCGACGAGCCCGCCGCCGGTCTCGACCTCGGCGGCCGCGAGGACCTGGTGCGCCGGCTCGGCCGCCTGGCCCGCGACCAGTTCGCCCCCTCCATGGTGATGGTGACGCACCATGTCGAGGAGATCGCCCCGGGCTTCACCCACGTCCTGATGATCCGTCAGGGCAAGGTGCTGGCCGCCGGTCCGATGGAGACCGAACTCACCTCCCGCAACCTCTCGCTCTGCTTCGGCCTCCCGCTGCTCGTCGAGCGCAACGGCGAGCGCTGGACCGCCCAGGGCCTCCCGCTCGGCTGACCCGGCGTCCGGCCGGAGCGGCTGACCTGATCCCGCCCCCGCTTTCGCCCCCTGTCCCGACCGCGACCGCCGGACCTACCATGACCATGTGGAAATCGACGCATGGGTGTGGTGGCTGATCGGCGCGGTCGGACTGGGCATTCCGCTCGTCCTGACGGCGATGCCGGAGTTCGGAATGCTGTCCGCCGGAGCGGTGGCCGGGGCGATCGTCGCGGCGCTCGGCGGCGGCACGGTCGCCCAAGTCCTCGTGTTCGCCGTGGTTTCCGTCGCGCTCATCGCCGTCGTACGGCCCATCGCGACCCGGCACCGCGCCCAACGGCCCCAGTTCGCCAGCGGAGTTGACGCGCTCAAGGGCCGCCAGGCCGTTGTGCTCGAACGAGTCGACAGTGGCGGGGGCCGTATCAAACTCGCCGGTGAGATCTGGTCCGCGCGCACACTCGACGCGGGAATGTCCTTCGAGGTGGGCCAGCAGGTCGATGTCGTGGAGATCGACGGAGCCACTGCCGTGGTCATGTGACAAATGAATGCCGAACGCCCCCCATACCAGCCCGTGTTCTGGGAAACTCGATCATCAGAATTATCCGGCAGCGAAGGGCACAGGGAACTCGATGCAACCGATCATCATCGTCCTGATCATTCTGGTGGTGCTGGTCTTCATCGCCCTGATCAAGACGATCCAGGTCATCCCGCAGGCCAGCGCCGCCATCGTTGAGCGCTTCGGGCGCTACACCCGCACCCTCAACGCGGGCCTGAACATCGTCGTCCCGTTCATCGACTCGATCCGCAACCGCATCGATCTGCGTGAACAGGTCGTCCCGTTCCCGCCCCAGCCGGTGATCACCCAGGACAACCTGGTCGTCAACATCGACACCGTCATCTACTACCAGGTGACCGACGCCCGCGCCGCGACCTACGAAGTCGCCAGCTACATCCAGGCGATCGAGCAGCTCACCGTCACCACCCTGCGCAACATCATCGGTGGCATGGACCTGGAGCGGACCCTCACCTCCCGCGAGGAGATCAACGCGGCCCTGCGCGGCGTCCTCGACGAAGCCACCGGCAAGTGGGGCATCCGCGTCAACCGCGTCGAGCTGAAGGCGATCGAACCGCCCACCTCCATCCAGGACTCGATGGAGAAGCAGATGCGCGCCGACCGTGACAAGCGCGCCGCGATCCTCACCGCGGAAGGCATCAGGCAGTCCGCGATCCTCACCGCCGAGGGCGAGAAGCAGTCCGCGATCCTGCGCGCAGAAGGTGAGGCCAAGGCGGCCGCCCTGCGCGCGGAGGGCGAGGCCCAGGCGATCCGTACGGTCTTCGAGTCCATCCACGCCGGAGACGCGGACCAGAAGCTCCTCGCCTACCAGTACCTCCAGATGCTTCCGAAGATCGCCGAGGGCGACGCCAACAAGCTCTGGATCGTGCCCAGCGAGATCGGCGACGCCCTCAAGGGACTCTCCGGCGCCATGGGCAACTTCAACCCGATGGCCGGAATGGGCGGCGGCTCGGGCTCGGGATCCTCCGGCAAGTCCGGCGGCGGAAACGGCACGGAGCGCCGCGAACAGCCCCCCATCGACTGACCCGGGCACCCCTCAGGCATGATCGGTGCATCCGGCACCGATCATCGAGGGGCACAGCGTGACCATCTGGGAGATGCTCGCCGTCTTCGCCGCGGGCATCAGCGCCGGCACCATCAACACCATCGTCGGCTCGGGGACACTGATCACCTTCCCGGTGCTCCTCGCCACCGGCCTGCCCCCGGTCACCGCCACCGTCTCCAACGCGCTCGGCCTGATCCCCGGCTCGATCAGCGGGGCCATCGGCTACCGCGCCGAACTCACCGGCCAGCGCAGCCGCGTCCTGCGCCTGAGCATCGCCGCCGCGATCGGCGGCCTCAGCGGAGCCGTACTGCTCCTGATGCTCCCCTCCACCGCCTTCGAGACGATCGTCCCGGTCCTGGTGGCACTCGCCCTGGTCCTGGTGATCCTCCAGCCGCGCATCACCAAAGCCGTGCAGCGCCGCCGCGACCGCAAGGGCACACCCACCAACCCCGACGGCGGCCCGCTGCTCTTCGTCGGACTGATGCTCGCCAGCGTCTACGGCGGCTACTTCACCGCGGCCCAGGGGATCATCTACCTCGCTCTCATGGGCATGCTGCTCGACGACACCCTCCAGCGCCTCAACGCCACCAAGAACATCCTTGCCGCCGTCGTCAACAGCATCGCCGCGGTCTTCTTCCTCTTCGTCGCGGACTTCGACTGGACGGCGGTCGCACTGATCGCGGTCGGCTCCGCCATCGGCGGCCAGCTCGGCGCCAAGATCGGCCGCCGTCTGCCGCCGACAGCGCTGCGCGCGCTGATCGTCGTGGTCGGCACCTTCGCGATCATCCAGCTCCTGCTGCGCTGACACGCGAAAGCCCGCCCCCGACAGGGAGCGGGCTTTCGCACGTCACCACTTACGCGGCGGGCTGCGCCGCCAGCCACTCAGGCAGCGCCGACCGCTCACCGGCCCGCAGGCCCAGCAGCATCGCGTCCGCCGGAGACGGTACGAACGGCTCGTGCAGCAGCGGCATCCCCGCCTGATCCGGCGTACGGTCGGCCTTGCGGTGGTTGTCCTCGGCACAGGAGGCCACCGTATTCAGCCAGCTGTCCTGACCACCGTGCGACCGCGGCACCACATGGTCCACGGTCGTGGCGCGCCTTCCGCAGTACGCGCACCGGTGCTGGTCCCGTACCAGCACACCCCGCCTGGACCACGGCGCCTGTCTTCGGAACGGCACCCGGACATACCGGCAGAGCCTGATCACCCGCGGCACCGGAAGATCAACTGCGGCCGCACGCACACGGAGTCCGGGGTGGGCCTGCTCGACGACGGCCTTGTCCTGCAGCACCAGAACCACCGCGCGGTTGAGTGTCACCGTCGACAGCGGCTCGAAGCTCGCATTCAGTACCAGCGTGTCCCGCATCTCGCCCACCTCCCGTTCGCCGGCCCAACCCGTTGCGGGCCTTGGGCTTGGATCAACTCTGGCCGGGCGCGCCGAGATGGACAACGCAATAAAAGATGCCCTGCCCTGATCTCTCCAAGACCAGGGCAGGGCAAACAACAAACGAACGATCAGCTCTTCGAAGGAGCTTCGTACTCCGCGACCAGCTGCGCACGCGCAATCGTGTGGAAGCGGAGATTGAAGCCCACGGCCGCCGCCGACACATCATCACCAGGGCCGAGCTTCTCCTTGTCCACCGCGTACACCGTGAACACATACCGGTGGTTCTCGCCCGCCGGGGGAGCCGCTCCGCCGAAATCCTTCGACCCGTAGTCGTTACGGACCTGAACGGCGCCCTTGGGCAGCCCCTCGAACTTCCCGCTGCCCGCACCGGCCGACAGCTCAGTGACCGATGCCGGGATATCGAAGAGCACCCAGTGCCAGAACCCGCTGCCCGTGGGCGCGTCCGGATCGAAGCACGTCACGGCGAAGCTCTTGGTCTGTGCCGGGAAGCCCTCCCACCGCAGGTGCGGCGAGGTGTTGCCCGCCGCGTAGACCTGGGCGTCCTTCAGCACCGACCCCGGCGCGATGTCATCGCTCACCACCGTGAACGACGGCACCGCAGGATGGAAGTCGTGCGGAAGGGGCGCCCTCTTGAGCTCGGTCACGTCTGAACCTCCGATTCGGCTGTTCTGTCTGCCCTGCGTGCTCTGCCGAATCCGAGCCTAGAGCCAGTTACGGCGCCCGCCGACATCCGCCAGCCACTGGTTGAGGAATCCGGCCCAGTCGGTCGAGTGGAAGTCGTGGTGCCCCACCTTGAAGGCCTTGTACGAGTCGCTGCCCTCGCTGAACAGGCCCGGCTTCTTGTCCATTTCGAGGATGACGTCCATCTCGCGGTCGTCCGCGACGAAGGTCAGCTCGACCTGGTTCAGTCCGCGGTACTGCTGCGGCGGGAAGAACTCGATCTCCTGGTAGAACGGCAGCCGCTGCCGCGTCCCACGGATGTGCCCGCGCTCCATGTCCGCGCTCTTGAAGCGGAAGCCCAGCTGGATGAACGCGTCCAGGATGGCCTGCTGCGACGGCAGAGGGTGCACATTGATCGGGTCCAGGTCGCCCGAGTCAACGGCCCGCGCGATCTCCAGCTCCGTCGTCACACCGATGTTCATCCCGCGCAGCTGCTGTCCCGCGATGCTGGTGACCGGGGTCTCCCACGGAATCTCAAGACCGAACGGCACCACATGCACCGCCCCGGCCTTCACCTCGAACGCGCCACCGAGCCGCTGCTTGGTGAACTCGATGTCCTGCTTGACCTCCTGGTCACCACCCTCGACCTCGACCCGCGCCTGCAGACCGACGGAGAGCCCCTCGATCTGCTGGTCCACCGAGCCGCCCTGGATGCGTACCTCGCCCTGGACGACACCGCCCGGTACGACGTTCGCCTCGGTGAGCACCGTCTCGACGGACGCGCCACCGGCGCCCAGGCTCGCGAGCAGCTTCTTGAACCCCATGTCCACTCCTTCTTCGTCTTGACCACTACATACGCGCGACGACCGTAACCGGTTCCCCGGTACCCTCGGACGCCATGATCGAGAGCCCCGACCGTACGCCGCTGCCCCGGGAGTTCTTCGACCGCCCTGTGCTGGAGGTCGCGCCCGAACTCCTTGGCTGCACCCTGGCACGCCTCACCGACGACGGACCCATCGAGGTGCGGCTCACCGAAGTGGAGGCGTACGCGGGGGAGCTCGATCCGGGGTCCCACGCGTACCGCGGACGCACCGCGCGAAACGAGGTGATGTTCGGTCCGCCGGGTCATGCGTACGTCTACTTCACCTACGGCATGTGGCACTGCCTCAATGTGGTGTGCGGCCCGGAGGGCAGAGCGAGCGGGATCCTGCTGCGCGCAGGCGAGATCCTTGTGGGCGCCGACCACGCCCGCAGACGTCGGTTCTCGGCCCGTCATGACAAGGAACTCGCCAAAGGCCCGGCACGCCTGGCCACGGCCCTCGATGTCGACCGCGCCCTGAACGGCACCGACCTCTGCGCCGGCGGCGACGCCCCCCTGTCCCTGCTACGGGGCACCCCGCCCGACCCTGACCTGGTGCGCAACGGCCCCCGCACGGGGGTGGGCGGCGACGGGGCACACCACCCCTGGCGCTTCTGGATCGAGGACGACCCCACGGTCAGCCCTTACCGGGCCCATATGAGGCGGCGCAGGGCAACTTGACTCTGGTTGGCGCGACGCCTAACGTAGCCCGAGCCGCTTGAAACGGGCCCTGCTGTTCAGCAACCCGGAGCGGCCATCCACTCCTTTACGACGAACCCCAACCGGGTGCGGTTTCGGCATGCCGAAATTCAAGCCCAGTGACTCAATTATGAGTCGCCGGGGGAATCGGCTAAAGTAGTGAACACGCCGAAAGGCAAAGGCCTTCCAACGGCCACTGGATTCGAATTCCTCACCGGAAACGGAATGGAAAAAGAGTCTGGTAGGGTTGGAAACGCAAGACCGAAGGGAAGCGCCCGGAGGAAAGCCCGTGAGGGTGAGTACGAAGGAAGCGTCCGTTCCTTGAGAACTCAACAGCGTGCCAAAAGTCAACGCCAGATTGACAACCCCGGCCCATTTCGGTGGGTTGAGGTTCCTTTGAAAGTCCTGTCGGTCCTTTGTGGCGGGCAGGCAATGACACAGCGAGGACGCTGTGGACGATCGGTCTTATTCCGACCGGTCGTCCCGCTCTTGTGGTGTTCGACCCGATTACGGGTAAACATTCATGGAGAGTTTGATCCTGGCTCAGGACGAACGCTGGCGGCGTGCTTAACACATGCAAGTCGAACGATGAAGCCCTTCGGGGTGGATTAGTGGCGAACGGGTGAGTAACACGTGGGCAATCTGCCCTTCACTCTGGGACAAGCCCTGGAAACGGGGTCTAATACCGGATACCACCTCCCGAGGCATCTTGGGGGTTGAAAGCTCCGGCGGTGAAGGATGAGCCCGCGGCCTATCAGCTTGTTGGTGGGGTGATGGCCTACCAAGGCGACGACGGGTAGCCGGCCTGAGAGGGCGACCGGCCACACTGGGACTGAGACACGGCCCAGACTCCTACGGGAGGCAGCAGTGGGGAATATTGCACAATGGGCGAAAGCCTGATGCAGCGACGCCGCGTGAGGGATGACGGCCTTCGGGTTGTAAACCTCTTTCAGCAGGGAAGAAGCGCAAGTGACGGTACCTGCAGAAGAAGCGCCGGCTAACTACGTGCCAGCAGCCGCGGTAATACGTAGGGCGCAAGCGTTGTCCGGAATTATTGGGCGTAAAGAGCTCGTAGGCGGCTTGTCACGTCGGATGTGAAAGCCCGGGGCTTAACCCCGGGTCTGCATTCGATACGGGCTAGCTAGAGTGTGGTAGGGGAGATCGGAATTCCTGGTGTAGCGGTGAAATGCGCAGATATCAGGAGGAACACCGGTGGCGAAGGCGGATCTCTGGGCCATTACTGACGCTGAGGAGCGAAAGCGTGGGGAGCGAACAGGATTAGATACCCTGGTAGTCCACGCCGTAAACGTTGGGAACTAGGTGTTGGCGACATTCCACGTCGTCGGTGCCGCAGCTAACGCATTAAGTTCCCCGCCTGGGGAGTACGGCCGCAAGGCTAAAACTCAAAGGAATTGACGGGGGCCCGCACAAGCAGCGGAGCATGTGGCTTAATTCGACGCAACGCGAAGAACCTTACCAAGGCTTGACATATACCGGAAAGCATCAGAGATGGTGCCCCCCTTGTGGTCGGTATACAGGTGGTGCATGGCTGTCGTCAGCTCGTGTCGTGAGATGTTGGGTTAAGTCCCGCAACGAGCGCAACCCTTGTTCTGTGTTGCCAGCATGCCCTTCGGGGTGATGGGGACTCACAGGAGACTGCCGGGGTCAACTCGGAGGAAGGTGGGGACGACGTCAAGTCATCATGCCCCTTATGTCTTGGGCTGCACACGTGCTACAATGGCCGGTACAAAGAGCTGCGATGCCGCGAGGCGGAGCGAATCTCAAAAAGCCGGTCTCAGTTCGGATTGGGGTCTGCAACTCGACCCCATGAAGTCGGAGTTGCTAGTAATCGCAGATCAGCATTGCTGCGGTGAATACGTTCCCGGGCCTTGTACACACCGCCCGTCACGTCACGAAAGTCGGTAACACCCGAAGCCGGTGGCCCAACCCCTTGTGGGAGGGAGCTGTCGAAGGTGGGACTGGCGATTGGGACGAAGTCGTAACAAGGTAGCCGTACCGGAAGGTGCGGCTGGATCACCTCCTTTCTAAGGAGCACTTCTAGGCCGGCTCCGCCGGTCCAGAGGCCAGTACATCGGCGTACGTCCGATGCTGGTTGCTCATGGGTGGAACGTTGACTATTCGGCAGGTCTGACCAACTCGGTCTTCCAGTACTGCTCTTCGGAGCGTGGAACGGAGCCCGGGGCGGGAGACCTGCCGGGCGCGCTGTTGGGTGTCTGAGGGTACGGACTGAAACGTCTGGACCTTCGCGATGCCGGCCCCAGTGAACTCGCCCTGTTGGGTGGGGTGGTGGGTGGCTGGTCGTTGCTTGAGAACTGCACAGTGGACGCGAGCATCTGTGGCCAAGTTTTTAAGGGCGCACGGTGGATGCCTTGGCACCAGGAACCGATGAAGGACGTGGGAGGCCACGATAGTCCCCGGGGAGCCGTCAACCAGGCTTTGATCCGGGGGTTTCCGAATGGGGAAACCCGGCAGTCGTCATGGGCTGTCACCCGCTGCTGAACACATAGGCAGTGTGGAGGGAACGAGGGGAAGTGAAACATCTCAGTACCCTCAGGAAGAGAAAACAACCGTGATTCCGGGAGTAGTGGCGAGCGAAACCGGATGAGGCCAAACCGTATGCGTGTGATACCCGGCAGGGGTTGCGCATACGGGGTTGTGGGATCTCTTTGTCATCGTCTGCCGGCGATGAGACGAGTCAGAAACCGTTGATGTAGGCGAAGGACATGCGAAAGGTCCGGCGTAGAGGGTAAGACCCCCGTAGCTGAAACATCAGCGGCTCGTTTAAGAGACACCCAAGTAGCACGGGGCCCGAGAAATCCCGTGTGAATCTGGCGGGACCACCCGTTAAGCCTAAATATTCCCTGGTGACCGATAGCGGATAGTACCGTGAGGGAATGGTGAAAAGTACCGCGGGAGCGGAGTGAAATAGTACCTGAAACCGTGTGCCTACAAGCCGTGGGAGCGTCGCGCGCAGAGTTTACTCTGTGCGTCGTGACTGCGTGCCTTTTGAAGAATGAGCCTGCGAGTTTGCGGTGTGTTGCGAGGTTAACCCGTGTGGGGAAGCCGTAGCGAAAGCGAGTCCGAACAGGGCGGTTTAGTAGCGCGCTCAAGACCCGAAGCGGAGTGATCTAGCCATGGGCAGGTTGAAGCGGAGGTAAGACTTCGTGGAGGACCGAACCCACCAGGGTTGAAAACCTGGGGGATGACCTGTGGTTAGGGGTGAAAGGCCAATCAAACTCCGTGATAGCTGGTTCTCCCCGAAATGCATTTAGGTGCAGCGTCGTGTGTTTCTTGCCGGAGGTAGAGCACTGGATAGGCGATGGGCCCTACCGGGTTACTGACCTTAGCCAAACTCCGAATGCCGGTAAGTGAGAGCGCGGCAGTGAGACTGTGGGGGATAAGCTCCATGGTCGAGAGGGAAACAGCCCAGAGCATCGACTAAGGCCCCTAAGCGTACGCTAAGTGGGAAAGGATGTGGAGTCGCAGAGACAACCAGGAGGTTGGCTTAGAAGCAGCCACCCTTGAAAGAGTGCGTAATAGCTCACTGGTCAAGTGATTCCGCGCCGACAATGTAGCGGGGCTCAAGCGTACCGCCGAAGTCGTGTCATTCGTACATATATCCCCAACGGGAGTACGGATGGGTAGGGGAGCGTCGTGTGCCGGGTGAAGCCGCCGCGTAAGCGAGTGGTGGACGGTTCACGAGTGAGAATGCAGGCATGAGTAGCGATACACACGTGAGAAACGTGTGCGCCGATTGACTAAGGGTTCCTGGGTCAAGCTGATCTGCCCAGGGTAAGTCGGGACCTAAGGCGAGGCCGACAGGCGTAGTCGATGGACAACCGGTTGATATTCCGGTACCCGCTTTGAAACGCCCAGTATCGAGCCCATTAATGCTAAGGCCGTGAAGCCGCCCCGGAGCCTTCGGGCAAAGGGGAGTGGTGGAGCCGCCGAACCGAGGTGGTAGTAGGTAAGCGATGGGGTGACGCAGGAAGGTAGTCCAGCCCGGGCGGTGGTTGTCCCGGGGTAAGGGTGTAGGCCGTGTGATAGGCAAATCCGTCACACATTAAGGCTGAGACCTGATGCCGAGCCGATTGTGGTGAAGTGGATGATCCTACGCTGTCGAGAAAAGCCTCTAGCGAGTTTCATGGCGGCCCGTACCCTAAACCGACTCAGGTGGTCAGGTAGAGAATACCGAGGCGTTCGGGTGAACTATGGTTAAGGAACTCGGCAAAATGCCCCCGTAACTTCGGGAGAAGGGGGCCATCACTGGTGATCTGTCTTGCACAGTGAGCTGGGGGTGGCCGCAGAGACCAGCGAGAAGCGACTGTTTACTAAAAACACAGGTCCGTGCGAAGCCGTAAGGCGATGTATACGGACTGACGCCTGCCCGGTGCTGGAACGTTAAGGGGACCGGTTAGTCACATTTCGGTGTGGCGAAGCTGAGAACTTAAGCGCCAGTAAACGGCGGTGGTAACTATAACCATCCTAAGGTAGCGAAATTCCTTGTCGGGTAAGTTCCGACCTGCACGAATGGCGTAACGACTTCTCGACTGTCTCAACCATAGGCCCGGTGAAATTGCACTACGAGTAAAGATGCTCGTTTCGCGCAGCAGGACGGAAAGACCCCGGGACCTTTACTACAGTTTGATATTGGTGTTCGGTTCGGCTTGTGTAGGATAGGTGGGAGACTGTGAAGCTTGGACGCCAGTTCAGGTGGAGTCGTCGTTGAAATACCACTCTGGTCGTGCTGGATGTCTAACCTGGGTCCGTGATCCGGATCAGGGACAGTGTCTGATGGGTAGTTTAACTGGGGCGGTTGCCTCCCAAAGGGTAACGGAGGCGCCCAAAGGTTCCCTCAGCCTGGTTGGCAATCAGGTGTTGAGTGTAAGTGCACAAGGGAGCTTGACTGTGAGACCGACGGGTCGAGCAGGGACGAAAGTCGGGACTAGTGATCCGGCGGTGGCTTGTGGAAGCGCCGTCGCTCAACGGATAAAAGGTACCCCGGGGATAACAGGCTGATCTTCCCCAAGAGTCCATATCGACGGGATGGTTTGGCACCTCGATGTCGGCTCGTCGCATCCTGGGGCTGGAGTCGGTCCCAAGGGTTGGGCTGTTCGCCCATTAAAGCGGTACGCGAGCTGGGTTTAGAACGTCGTGAGACAGTTCGGTCCCTATCCGCTGTGCGCGTAGGAGTCTTGAGAAGGGCTGTCCCTAGTACGAGAGGACCGGGACGGACGAACCTCTGGTGTGCCAGTTGTCCTGCCAAGGGCATGGCTGGTTGGCTACGTTCGGAAAGGATAACCGCTGAAAGCATCTAAGCGGGAAGCCTGCTTCGAGATGAGGACTCCCACCCCCTTTGAGGGGTTAAGGCTCCCAGTAGACGACTGGGTTGATAGGCCAGATGTGGAAGCCCCGCAAGGGGTGGAGCTGACTGGTACTAATAGGCCGAGGGCTTGTCCTCAGTTGCTCGCGTCCACTGTGTGGTTCCCGGGTTGCGAACAGTCGCACCGGTTGAACCAGTTTCACTAATTAATTTACTTAATTGAAAAGTGTGCTTGTTCGCTAGAGCCCGATAGGGTTTCGGTGGTCATTGCGTTAGGGAAACGCCCGGTTACATTCCGAACCCGGAAGCTAAGCCTTTCAGCGCCGATGGTACTGCAGGGGGGACCCTGTGGGAGAGTAGGACGCCGCCGAACAATCTTTCAAGGACCCGTGGTCCAGCGTTCACGCTGGACCACGGGTCCTTTTTTGTTTGCTTGCTTTTCCGAAGCGCGTCCGATGGCCGGCTGCGCGAGAATGACTGCAGTACCCGAAGACAGGAGTTACGCCGATGTCCACCAACTCTCCCGACGACCGTCCGGAGCGCGAGCCGCGTCGTAGGGACGGTGGTGACCGGGGCGGCTTCCGCGGTGGCCGTGACGACCGGGACCGTGGGCCGCGGCGTGACAACGACCGTGGTGGCTACCGCGGTCCGCGCGACGACCGTCGTGACGACCGCCCGAGTGGGCCGCGTCGTGACGACCGCCCGAGTGGGCCGCGTCGTGATGAGCGTCCGAGTGGGCCGCGTCGTGATGACCGTCGTGATGAGCGTCCGTCGTTCCGTCGTGATGATGACCGTGACCGTGGTGGCTACCGCGGTGGGCAGCGCGACGACCGTGGCGGCTCGCGCCCGAGCAGCAGTGGTGGTGGCGGCGGTTTCCGGCGTGACGACCGTTCCGGTGGCGGCGGTGGCTATGGGCGTCGTGATGACCGGCCGAGCGGGCCGCGTCGCGATGACGACCGTGGTGGGCGCCCCAGTGGCGGTGGCGGTTACGGACGTCGTGATGAGCGTCCGAGTGGGCCGCGTCGTGATGACCGGCGTGATGAGCGTCCGTCGTTCCGTCGTGATGACGACCGTGACCGTGGTGGCTACCGCGGTGGGCAGCGCGACGACCGTGGCGGCTCACGCCCCAGCAGCAGCAGCGGTGGTGGTGGCGGTTTCCGGCGTGACGACCGCTCCGGTGGTGGATACCGAGGACCGCGCGACGACCGTCGTGACGAGCGTCCGGGCGGGTTCCGCCGTGACGAGCGCCCGAGTGGGCCGCGCCGCGATGACGACCGTGGTGGGCGCCCCAGTGGCGGTGGCGGTTACGGACGCCGCGACGAGCGCCCCCGCGATGACCGTCGTGACGAGCGCCCCAGTGGCGGTGGCGGTTACGGACGTCGTGATGAGCGTCCGAGTGGGCCGCGTCGTGATGACCGGCGTGATGAGCGTCCGTCGTTCCGTCGTGATGACGACCGTGACCGTGGTGGCTACCGCGGTGGGCAGCGCGACGACCGTGGCGGCTCACGCCCCAGCAGCGGTGGCTATGGGCGTCGGGACGAGCGGCCGAGCGGGCCCCGTCGCGATGACGACCGCGGTGGACGTCCCAGCGGGCGCCCCAGCGGTGGCGGCGGCTACGGACGCCGCGACGAGCGCCCGAGCGGACCGCGTCGTGACGACCGTCGCGACGACCGCGGTGGGTACCGCGGCGGACAGCGCGACGACCGTGGTGGCTACGGACGCCGTGACGAGCGCGACCGCCCCGACCGCGAGCCGATCAAGCGGCTGCCGATTCCCGACGACGTCACGGGCGACGAGATCGACAAGGACGTACGGCAGGAGCTGCAGAGCCTGCCGAAGGGTCTTGCCGAGGACGTCGCGAGGAACCTCGTCATGGTCGCCAATCTGATCGACGAGGACCCGGAGCAGGCGTACGCCTACTCCAAGGTGGCGCTGCGGCTCGCCTCGCGTGTGGCCGCTGTGCGCGAGGCCGCCGGCTTCGCCGCGTACGCGAACCAGAAGTACGCGGAGGCGCTGGCCGAGTTCCGGGCGGCCAAGCGGATGACCGGCAGTGTCGAGCTGTGGCCCGTCATGGCGGACTGCGAGCGCGGACTCGGGCGGCCCGAGCGGGCGATGGCGATGGCCGGTGAGCCCGAGGTACAGAAGCTCGACAAGGCGGGTCAGGTCGAGATGCGGCTGGTCGCGGCCGGTGCGCGCAGGGACATGGGGCAGATCGAGGCCGCCATCGTGACCCTGCAGAGCCCGGAGCTCGCGTCCAGCTCCGTACAGCCCTGGACCGCGCGGCTGCGCTACGCCTATGCCGACGCTCTGCTGGCGGCCGGGCGCGAGGGCGAGGCGCGTGAGTGGTTCGCCAAGGCGCTCGAGGCCGACAAGGACGGGGCGACCGACGCGTCGGACCGGCTGGCCGAGCTGGACGGTGTCGAGTTCGTCGACGCCATCGACGAGGGTGACGTGGACGCCGAGCCGGAAGCCGACTCCGATGACCTCTCCGATGACGAGTCGGACGACGAGTCGGACGATGAGTCGGGCGATGAGTCGGGCGACGTCGAGGGCGACAAGTCCGAGTAGCAGGACGTAAACGAAGAAGGGCGGCACCCCAGCGGGTGCCGCCCTTTCTCGTTTCAGTCCAGCGTCAGGCTCCGCAGCACCAGCCCCGTCGCCGGCTTCGGGCCGAAGGACGTGGACTTTCGGGGCATCGTGACGCCCTCGCGGGCGAGGTCCCGTACGACGTCCTCCGGTACCGGATGCATCAACACCGCGGTCCCGCCCCGGCGTTCGGCCTGGGTGACGGCCGCCTCGGTGTCGTGGATGTACGCGATGTACTCCGGGGTGTCCGGGATCCGCCAGATGTGGTCCAGGAGCGTGGAGTGCAGGACCGTCGCATCGAGCGTGCGCCAGGCTTCGGGACGGTCGGCGCGCACCGTGCGGGACAGCAGCTCCGGGTCCGGGCGGTCGAGGAGGTGGAAGGGGCCGTCGCCCGCGAGCAGGAAGGCGTTCCCCTCCGCGGCAGCCTCCCCGAGCGCCTCCAGCGCCTGCGGGAGCGGCACGTCCAGGCGCCGGGCGCGGAAGGAGTCGCCCACGGCCGCCAGTGCTTCGGAGACCGGGAGGCGGTGCAGTACACGGTGGATGGCGCGCACCCGCAGCGGGTAGCGGGCCGTGTCGATCAGCAGGACGAGGCCGTAGTTCCAGGGGCCGGGCGTGGGGTGCTCGGCGCGCAGCCGCAGGTAGGTCGCCCAGCGGTGGTGGCCGTCGGCGATCAGGGCCTGACGTTCGGACAGGTCGGAGCGGATCTCGGCCAGATCGGCGGGGTCCGTCACCGACCACAGACGGTGGCTGAAGCCGTCCTCGGTGGTGGTCTCCAGGAGCGGGGAGCGCAGGACGGTGCGTTCGATGACGACGGTCGCGCCGGTCGGGCTGCCCATGCTGCGATACGTCAGCAGCAGTGGTTCCAGGTTGGCGGCGGTCGTACGCATCAGGGCCGCGCGGTCCGCGACGATGTCCGGCATCACGTCCTCGTGGGGGAGAACGACTCCCTCGGACGGTTCGGACAGGGCGAGCGCGCCGATGACGCCTCGCTGCAGGAGATCGCCCTGGCGCTGCTCGTACACATACAGCGCGGGCTCCGGGTCCGCGGCCAGGATGCCCTCGGTCAGCCAGCGGGCGAGGGTGTCGGCGGCCTTCTGGTTGCGGTCGCCGGTGGAGTTCGCCTGCGGGAGGATCAGCCGGACGATGTTGTGGGGGTCCGCCGACTCCAGGTGGTGCAGGCCGTCGGGCCTGACGACGACGTCGTACGGCGGCGAGGTCACGGCGGCGAGGCTGCCGACCCGCTCGGGGACATAGCGCAGCCCACGGAACGGGATCAGGTGCAGACCGTCGTTGGCCGCGGGACCTTCGGTGTTCATTTGAGCATCGTATGTGCGCTCCGGGGATGAGCGATGATCGGGGGAGTGGCCCGGAACGAGGAGCGTATGCGAATGAGTCAGCAGCACAGGACCCGGCCGAGCGGGAGTGGGACGGCGCTGAGCGAGGCGTACGACACGGCGCTGCTGGACCTGGACGGGGTGGTCTACGCGGGCGGTGAGGCGATCGCACACGCAGTGGACTCGCTGCTGACGGCGCGCGAGGGCGGGATGCACCTCGCGTATGTGACGAACAACGCGCTGCGGCCGCCCGAGGCCGTGGCCGAGCACATCACCGAGCTCGGTGTCCCGACCGTTGCGGCGGATGTCATCAACTCCGCGCAGGCGGTCGCCCGGTTGATCTCCGAGCAGGTGCCGGCCGGGTCCCGGGTGCTGGTGATCGGCGGGGAAGGGCTGCGGGTCGCCCTGCGTGAGCGGGGTCTTGTGCCGGTGGAGTCCGCCGACGACGATCCGGCCGCGGTGGTGCAGGGGTACGGCGGGCCGGATCTGACGTGGGGGCGCTTCGCGGAGGCGTGCTACGCGATCGCGCGCGGTGTGCCGTGGTTCGCGTCCAACACGGATCTGACGATTCCCAGCGCCCGGGGCATCGCGCCCGGAAACGGCGCGGCCGTGGAGGTCGTACGGATAGCGACGGGCGCGGAGCCGCAGGTGGCCGGGAAGCCGCTGCCGCCGATGCACAAGGAGACGATCCTGCGGACGGGCGCGCGCCGGCCGCTGGTCGTGGGGGACCGGCTGGACACGGACATCGAGGGCGCGTTCAACGGAGGCGTCGACTCCTTGCTCGTACTGACCGGGGTGACCGACGGTGCGCAACTGTTGGCCGCGCCGCCCGAGCACCGGCCGACCTATGTGGACGCCGATCTGCGCGGGATGCTGACCGGGCAGCCCGAAGTGGCCGAGACGGACGGTGGATTCGTGTGCGGAGGGTGGACCGCGTCCGTACGGGACGATGCGCTCGCTCTCGACGGTGAGGGTGAGCCGCTGGACGCGCTGAGGGCGCTGTGTGCGGCGGCCTGGACGCAGGCCGGGGACGGGGTGTGCACGCTGGACACGGGCAAGGCGCTGTCCCGGCTGGGGCTGTAGGACCGCTCGGCGCGCGAATCGGGGGTGCTCGCCCGGGGGTTGAGCTTGCAGCTCCGCACCTGTCGCGATGGGAGGGTAGGCTAACCTAACCTCGTGTTGGTCGACAGTCCCCCCAAACAGAGCGCGGAGCCGATATCCGCGACCGGGCCCCGCAAGCGCCATGCCCTGCGCGCCGCCGGGTTGCTCGTGTCTCTCGGCGTCCTGCTGCTGATCTGCGTCGCGAGCATCGTCGTCGGTGCCAAGTCGATTCCGCTCTCCGAGGTGTGGCACGGGCTGTTCCACAACGCGGGCGTCGGCAACGACGTGATCATCCACGATGTCCGGGTGCCGCGGACCCTGCTCGGACTGATCGTCGGCGCCGCCCTCGGGCTCTCGGGCGCGGTGATGCAGGCCCTGACGCGCAACCCGCTGGCGGAACCCGGCCTGCTGGGCGTGAACGCGGGGGCGTCGGCCGCGGTCGTCTCCGCCGTCAGCTTCCTCGGCGTCACATCGCTGACCGGATATGTCTGGTTCGCGTTCATCGGCGCTGCCGTCGTCTCCGTACTCGTGTACGTCCTCGGCGGCAGCCGCGGCGCGACTCCGGTACGACTCGCCCTCGCCGGGACCGCTGCCACCGCCGCGCTCTACGGCTACATCAACGCCGTACAACTGCTGGACTCGGCCGCGCTCGAACGGCTCCGGTTCTGGACGGTCGGCTCGCTCGCATCGGCCGACATGGAGACCATCCGTAAGATCGCGCCCTTCATCGGCATCGGCGTAGTGCTCGCGCTGCTGCTCGCACGGCCGCTCAACGCGATGGAGATGGGCGACGACACCGCCCGCGCGCTCGGCGCCCATCTGAACCGTACGCGCGCACTGGCGATGCTCACCGTCACCCTGCTGTGCGGGGCCGCGACCGCAGCCTGCGGGCCGATCGTCTTCATCGGGCTGATGATCCCGCATCTCGTGCGCTCCCTCACGGGGCCCGACATGCGGTGGATCCTGCCGTACGCCACGATCCTGTCGCCGGTTCTGCTGCTGGGCGCCGATGTCATCGGCCGGGTCGTCACCCGCCCCTCCGAGCTGCAGGTCGGCGTAGTCACCGCGCTGATCGGCGGGCCGGTCTTCATTCACCTTGTACGCCGCAAGAGGATGGCCCAGCTGTGAAAGCCGTGAAAGCCATACGGACCCCCGGCGGGCTCTCCCTGCGGGTCGATCCGCGGTCGGTTGCCGTTCTTCTGCTGCTGGCCGCGGTCACCGTGGCGGCCGGAGTCGTACTCATCGGCAGCGGCGACTTCCCCATCTCACCCGGCGAGGTCGTCGCCACGCTGCTCGGGAACGGCACCCAGGCCCAGGAGTTCATCGTCCAGGACCTGCGGCTGCCGCGCGTGCTGGTCGGGCTGCTCGTCGGCGCCTCGCTCGCCCTCAGCGGCGCGATCTTCCAGTCCATCTCCCGCAATCCGCTGGGCAGTCCGGATGTGATCGGCTTCGGGCAGGGTGCCACCGTCGGCGCGCTCGCCGTGATCGTCCTTTTCGACGGCGGATCGCTCGCGGTGGCGGGCGGCGCGGTCGTCGGCGGACTGGTGACGGGTGTCGGGGTCTACGTTCTGGCGTGGAAGCGCGGTGTGCACGGCTACCGCCTCGTCCTCGTCGGCATCGGCATCGCCGCGATGCTCACCGCGGCCAACCACTACCTGGTCACCAAGGCCAGCCTGGTCGACGCCACTCAGGCCACGCTGTGGATGACCGGCTCGCTCGACGGCCGCGACTGGGCGCAGGTCTGGCCGCTGCTCGGCGTGTTCGCCGCACTCGTCCCGGTGATCCTCGCGCACGGACGGCCGCTGCGGATGCTGGAGATGGGCGACGACGCCGCGTACGCCCTGGGAGTGCCCGTCGAGCGCACCCGCCTGGTGCTCATGGGCTCGGGCGTCCTGCTCATCGCGGTCGCGACGGCGGCCGCCGGGCCGATCGCCTTCGTGGCCCTGAGCGCCCCGCAGCTCGCCCGCCGGCTGACCCGCTCGCCGGGGCCGAACCTGGCCGCGGCCTCCGTGATGGGTGCCGCGCTGCTGCTGATCGCCGACTGGGCCGCCACCACCGCTTTCGGCGACCGCCAGCTGCCGGTCGGCGTGGTCACCGGGGTGCTGGGCGGCTGCTATCTGCTCTGGCTGCTGGTCACCGAACGCAAGGCGGGCCGCATATGAACCCCGTGAACAACGAATCCAGGAGTACGCCCCCCATGCAGCGCCTCACCGCGGAATCGGTCACCCTCGGCTACGACCAGCGCGTCATCGCCGAGAACCTCTCGGTGGAGATCCCGGACAACTCCTTCACGGTGATCGTCGGCCCCAACGCCTGCGGAAAGTCGACACTGCTGCGCGCCCTGTCCCGGATGCTCAAGCCGTCCCACGGCCGCGTCCTGCTCGACGGACACTCCATCCACTCCCTGCCCGCCAAGAAGGTCGCCAGGACGCTCGGCCTGCTGCCGCAGTCGTCGATCGCGCCGGACGGGATCACCGTCGCCGACCTGGTCGCGCGCGGCCGCTATCCGCACCAGGGGCTGCTGCGCCAGTGGTCACCGCTGGACGAGCGGATTGTCGAGGAGTCGATGGCCGCGACCGGAGTCGGCGAACTGGCAGAGCGCTATGTCGACGAATTGTCCGGCGGCCAGCGCCAGCGCGTATGGATCGCGATGGCGCTCGCCCAGCAGACGCCGCTGCTCCTGCTCGACGAGCCCACGACCTTCCTCGACATCCAGCATCAGCTGGAGGTGCTCGACCTGTGCGCCGAGCTGCACGAGACGCAGGGGCGCACACTCGTCGCCGTACTCCACGACCTCAACCAGGCCGCCCGCTACGCGACGCACCTCATCGCCCTGCGCGAGGGGACGGTCGTCGCCGAGGGCACACCCGCCGACGTGGTCACCGCCGAGCTGGTGGAACAGGTCTTCGGGGTGAAGAGCCAGGTCATCGACGATCCGGAGTCCGGAACGCCGCTGGTGGTGCCGGCGGCACGCAGGCGCGCCACCACCGCGTCGTAGCGGCTGCCCTCGTACTGGCTACAGCAGCGTCCGCAGACGCAGCAGATCGCGGAAGCCCGCCTCGAGCCTTACCCGGCCCGAGGCCCAGGCCTTCGCGAAGTTGAGCTCGCCGTTCACCATCGCCACCAGGTCGTCGCCGCTCATCGCGAGGCGGATCTGCGCCTTCTCGAGCGGCGGCCCCTGGACGGTGTCCGTCACCTCGATCCGGCCGTCGTCGAGACGGCCGGTGAAGGTGATGTCCAGGTCCTTGATGTGGCAGCTGAGGGAACGGTCGAGCGCGGCCGCGCCCCGCACATCGCCGTCCGCCTGTGCCAGGTTGTCCGAGAGTTTGTCGAGTGCGCTGCGGCACTCTTCCGTCGTCGCCATCGTGATCGACCGTACCGCAGGGCTTCGCGGTAGCGTCTGGGCATGAGCGACTCGCTGCCGGGACCGCAGATCGACGAGCAGGGGATCCACGCGGAATCCACTGCCCCTCAGGCGTACGAACCCGCCGTGCCTCAGCCGTACGAGCCCGCCGGGCCGGCGCCCCTGGGCGTCCAGCGCGTGCCCACCGGCAACGCAGGCGTGGACGCCCAGCTGGAGCGGCTGGCCGACGCCGACCACCTCCCGGCGGACGGACATCTCGAGGTGTACGAGGATGTACACCGGGGGCTGCGGGACGCGCTGACCGCGCTCGACGCACGCCCGGCGCCCGCACCCGCGGGGCCCTTGCCCTCGCCTTCGTACAACCACAGGAGCTGAACCGAACGTGGCAGGAGTGGCCCGCCGCCGTCTCGACGCCGAGCTGGTACGCCGCAACCTCGCGCGCTCGCGCGAGCACGCGAGCCAGCTGATCGCCGCGGGGCGGGTGACCGTCGGCGGCAACACCGCGACGAAGTCCGCCACCCAGGTCGAGACCAGCGCGGCCATCGTCGTCGCCTCCGACGACAGCGACCCCGACTACGTCTCGCGCGGCGGCCACAAGCTCGCCGGGGCGCTCGCCGCGTTCATGCCGCTCGGTCTCAAGATCGAGGGACGGCGGGCGCTGGACGCGGGTGCGTCGACGGGCGGCTTCACGGACGTACTGCTGCGATCGGGTGCCGGACATGTCGTGGCCGTCGACGTCGGCTACGGGCAACTCGCGTGGTCTCTTCAGAGTGATGAACGCGTGAGTGTCAAAGACCGTACCAACGTGCGTGAATTGACATTGGAGTCGATCGACGGAGTGCCGGTGGACCTTGTGGTGGGCGATCTGTCGTTCATTCCGCTCGGTCTTGTGCTGCCCGCGCTTGCGCGCTGTGCCGCGCCCGACGCGGACCTGGTGCTGATGGTCAAGCCGCAGTTCGAGGTGGGCAAGGACCGCCTCGGCAGCGGCGGGGTCGTCCGCAGCTCCGAGCTGCGCGCGGACGCGGTCAAGGCCGTGGCGCGCAAGGCCGCCGAGCTCGGTCTCGGCGTGCAGGGCGTCACGGCCAGTCCGCTGCCGGGACCCTCCGGAAACGTCGAGTACTTTCTGTGGCTCCGGGCCGGAGCGCCCCAGCTCGATCCGGCGGATGTCGACCGTGCAGTGGCGGAGGGACCTCGTTGACCAAGACACCAGCAGCGACACCGGCGCGCACCGTTTTCCTGCTCGCGCACACCGGCCGCCCGGCGGCGATCCGCAGCGCGGAACTCGTCGTACAGGGGCTGCTGCGCAGCGGTCTCGGCGTACGCGTACTGGCGGCGGAGGCGGCCGATCTGCCGCTGCCGCCGTCCGTCGAGACGGTGAACGAGGCGACCCCGGAAGTGCTCGACGGCTGTGAGCTGCTGATCGTCCTCGGCGGGGACGGAACGCTGCTGCGCGGCGCCGAGTTCGCCCGTGCGTCCGGGGTGCCGATGCTCGGCGTCAACCTGGGGAGGGTCGGCTTTCTCGCGGAGGCCGAGCGCGACGACCTCGACAAGGTCGTCGACCGGGTCGTCACGCGCGCGTACGAGGTCGAGGAGCGCATGACCATCGATGTCGTCGTGCACACCAACGGCGATGTCGTGCACCGGGACTGGGCGCTGAACGAGGCAGCCGTGCAGAAGGTCTCGCCCGACCGGATGCTGGAGGTCGTCCTGGAGATCGACGGGCGCCCGGTGACCGGCTTCGGCTGCGACGGCATCGTCTGCGCGACACCGACCGGCTCGACGGCGTACGCCTTCTCGGCGGGCGGGCCGGTGGTCTGGCCGGAGGTGGAGGCGCTGCTGATGGTGCCGATCAGCGCGCACGCGCTGTTCGCCAAGCCGCTGGTGACGTCTCCGACGTCGGTGCTCGCGGTCGAGGTGCAGCGGAACACTCCGCACGGGGTGCTGTGGTGCGACGGGCGCCGGACCATCGAACTGCCGCCCGCGGCACGGGTTGAGGTGCGGCGTGGGGCTGTTCCGGTGCGGCTGGCACGGCTGCATCACGCGTCGTTCACGGACCGGCTCGTGGCGAAGTTCGCGCTGCCGGTGTCGGGGTGGCGGGGCAAGCCGCACTAGGCCGTGTCTGACAAATAGCGCCGTCCGCCCGCAGGGCGGGGTGCGCGGCGTCCGGTGCGTGCAATCGCAAGGCGGAGGACCATCCTCGTACTGGACGTACTTGGATGACTCCGACAACGCAGCGAGTGTGCGTGCCGGGCGTCGCGCGCCAGGCGAGATTTGTCAGACACGGCCTAGACCCCACGCATCGGCGGGTCACGCGGTTCTTCCCGGTCGAGTGCTGTGTCTTTCCGGGGGGCAACCCCCGGACCCCCGGCGTTTTACGTGGTCTCGGCCCGGGAGAGTGAACCAGGGCCCGGGGTCCGTCGCACAGCGGGCCCCGGACCTCGTAAGGTCGTGTCCGTGTTGGAGGAGATGCGGATACGGTCGCTCGGGGTCATCGACGACGCTGTCGTCGAGCTGTCGCCCGGTTTCACCGCGGTGACCGGCGAGACGGGCGCGGGCAAGACCATGGTCGTCACCAGCCTGGGGCTGCTGCTCGGCGGGCGCGCCGACCCCGCGCTGGTGCGGATCGGCGCCAAGTCGGCGGTGGTGGAGGGGCGGATCAGCGTGTCCCCGGGTGCCCCCGCCGCGCTGCGGGCCGAGGAGGCCGGGGCGGAACTCGACGACGGCACCCTGCTGATCAGCAGAACCGTCTCGGCGGAGGGGCGCTCGCGCGCCCACATCGGCGGGCGGTCCGTGCCGGTGGGCATGCTGTCCGAGCTGGCCGACGAGCTCGTGGCCGTACACGGCCAGACCGACCAGCAGGGGCTGCTGCGGCCCGCGCGGCAGCGGGAGGCACTCGACCGGTACGCGGGCGACGCGGTCACCGGGCCGCATGCCAAGTACGCGGCCGCGTACCGGCGGCTGCGGGCCGTCTCCGTGGAGCTGGACGAGCTGACCACGCGCGCGCGTGAGCGAGCGCAGGAAGCCGATCTGCTGCGTTTCGGTCTCAGCGAGATCGAGGGCGTCGAGCCGCGCGCGGGCGAGGATGTCGAACTCGCCGCCGAGGCCGAACGGCTCGGGCACGCCGAGGCCCTCGCCTCCGCCGCGTCCGTCGCCCACGCCGCGCTGGCGGGCAATCCCGAGGACCCGGAGGGCGTCGACGCCACGACGCTCGTAGCGGGCGCGGGACGGGCGCTGGACGCCGTGCGCTCCCACGACCCGGCGCTCGCCGCGCTCGCCGACCGGATGGGCGAGATCTCCATCCTGCTCGGCGATGTGGCCGGGGAGCTCGCCGGGTACGCGGACAATCTGGACGCCGATCCGCTGCGCCTCGCCGCTGTGGAGGAACGGCGGGCGGCGCTGACCGCGCTGACGCGCAAGTACGGCGCGAATATCGACGGCGTACTCGCGTGGTCGGAACAGAGCGCCGAGCGCCTCACCGAGCTGGACGGCGACGACGACCGGATCGGGGAGCTGGCGGCCGAGCGGGACGCGCTGCGCAGCGAACTGTCGGGCCTGGCACAGACGTTGACCGACGCACGTACGGAGGCGGCGGCGCGGTTCGCCGAAGCGGTCACCGAGGAGCTGGCCTCGCTCGCGATGCCGCACGCGCGCGTGTCGTTCGAGATCCGCCAGAGTGAGGACCCGGAGGGCGTCGAGGTCGGCGGCCGCACCGTGGCGTACGGCCCCTCCGGCGTCGACGAGGTCGAACTGCTGCTGGCCCCGCACCCGGGCGCGCCGCCGCGGCCGATCGCCAAGGGGGCTTCGGGCGGTGAGCTCTCGCGCGTGATGCTCGCGGTCGAGGTCGTCTTCGCCGGGACCGACCCGGTGCCGACGTATCTCTTCGACGAGGTCGACGCGGGCGTGGGCGGAAAGGCCGCGGTCGAGATCGGGCGCCGTCTGGCGAAGCTCGCGAAGACGGCGCAGGTGGTGGTCGTGACACATCTGCCGCAGGTGGCGGCGTTCGCCGACCGGCAGCTGCTGGTCGAGAAGACCAACGACGGGTCGGTGACCCGGTCCGGAGTCACGGTTCTCGAAGGGGAGGACAGGGTGCGCGAGCTGTCGCGGATGCTGGCGGGCCAGGAGGACTCCCAGACGGCGCGGGCGCACGCGGAGGAACTGCTCGCCACGGCGCGGGCGGACGGCTGATGAGGCGCGCGACCGCGTTCGCCACCGCCTTCGGGGCGACCCGGTCGGTGTACGAGGTGCTGCGCAGGCGGGCGCCCGGTGACCCCGCGCGGTGGCAGCGCAAGAACTACGCGGGCCGCACGGTCGACCTCTACGCCGGACCGGCCGCCGCGGTCGGGGCCGCGCTGGCGGCTTCGGGCCCGGCGGCTGTCGCGGTGGTCGCGGCGGGGGCGTGCGGGGCGTACGACGATGTGAAGGGCGACCACCGGCGCGGCTTCAGGGCGCACCTGAGCGCGCTTGGGCAGGGCGAGGTGACCAGCGGGGCCGTGAAGCTCTTCGGGATCGGGGCCGCGGGGCTCGCCGCGGGGGCGCTGCTCAAGGAGCGGCCCGTCGACAAGCTCCTCGCCGGGATCGTGATCGCAGGCACGGCCCACCTGGTCAACCTCGTGGACGTCGCGCCGGGACGGGCCGCCGTCGCCGTGCTCGGGATCGGCGCGCCCGGCCTGCTGCGCCGGGGCGCCGCCGGTGCGCTCGCCGCCGCGCCCATGGGAGCCGCCGCCGCGATCGTCACCGAGGACCTGGGCGAGCGGACCATGCTCGGCGACACCGGGGCGCATGCCCTGGGCGCGGCACTCGGCACCGCGATCGTCGCGGGCAACGGCCGTGCCGGGCTTGCCGTTCACGCGGCGGGCCTGATCGCGGCGGCCGTGTACGGGGACGAGGTCAGCAGGCTCGCGGGATCACCCATGTGAGTGACACCGCGCCCCGCGCCGCCCGGCCGGGACACGTCAACGACACCCCGACAGTGCCGGAACGTGCGTACGGGCTGGCATCCTTGGCGCGTGACACAGCTGCGTACGGTCCAGGTGCTGGGCGGCGGCAGTGCGGGCAGCAGCGCGCACGTCAGGTCGCTGGCCGCGGGGCTGGTGGCGCGGGGCGTGCGGGTGACGGTGTGCGCCCCCGCCGAACTGAAGCACCTCTACGACTTCCCCGGCGCCGGGGCGCACTTCGCCGCCGTACCGCGGCGAAGCGATCCGGCGGCGATCGGGGCGTTGCGCGCGGCCTGCGCGAAGGCGGACGTCGTGCACGCGCACGGGCTGCACGCCGCCGTACGCGCCACGCTGGCGCTCAGCGGGCAGCGCGTGCCGCTCGTCGTCACCTGGCACACCCGCTCGCACGACGAGGGCGCGCGCGGTCAGGTGCTGCGGTTGCTGGAGCGAAGGGCCGTGCGGGCGGCGGCGGTTGTGTTCGGCACCTGCTCCGAACTGGTCGACCGGGCCCGCCGGCGCGGCGCGCGAGACGCCCGCCTCGCACCGGTCGCGGTGCCCGCACCGCGGGGGCGTCCGGGCCACGCCGAGGACAAGTCACGGGCCGAACTGGGCGCGGTGGACCGGCCGTTGCTGATGGCGGTGGGCAGCCTCGTGCCGCACCGGGGGTACGGGACCCTGCTGGACGCGGCCCGGCTGTGGCGCGGCCTCGACCCGCTGCCGCTGGTGGTGATCGCGGGGGAGGGGCGGGAGCGGGGTGCGCTCCAGCGCCGCATCGAGGCGGAGGGTCTTCCGGTCCGGCTGGTGGGCCGCCGGGACGACATCGGCGACCTCCTCCCGGCGGCGGACGTCGCCCTCCTCCCGAGCCGCTGGGAGGCCCGCTCCCTGCTCGCCCAGGAGGCCCTGCGCCTGGGCGTCCCTCTGGTTGCGACGGCGGTCGGCGGCATCCCGGAACTTGTGGGTGACGCGGCGGAACTGGTCCCGTACGGGGACGCGGCCGCGCTGGCCGACGCGGTGACACGACTGCTGGCGGACGAGGGGCGGCGGGGGGAACTGGCGGCGGCGGGGCGGGTGCAGGCGGGGACGTGGCCGACGGAGGACGAGACGATCGCGCAGGTTCTGAGCGTGTACGACGAGGTGGTGGCGGGGCGGTGAATCTCCCCCACCCCGCCCCTTCCCGAACCGGGGCTCGGCCCCGGACCCCTCGGGTTATGTGGGGGCTGACGCCCCACACCCCGATGCGCCCGCTTCGCGGCGCACACCCCAACCCCCAGAGGGGAAAGCGGAACGTGGGGCTGCTGCCCCCACACCCCAAGTGCGCCCGCTTCGCGGGGCGGACTGAGCGCCAACCGGCGCGCGGGCTCCGCGGCGCGAGCTGACGGTTCGCGGCGCATCCACACCGCCGCGCGGGGCGACCAACTGCGGCGCCGGTATGGGGGCTGCGGAGCGGGTGGAGTCGGGACGTAGAGCGTGATGTGTGGCGCGGGGACGCCCGCGCCTCGCAGCACGCCAGAGACGCGCCGTAAATCGTGCAGTCCCGGCTCCACTCCGGAGCGGACCCCAAACGGCAACCCCGCGGCACCGGGCAACCCCGCGACCCGCACCGCCAACGCTCCCACCCCACGGCACCGGGCCCTCAAAGCCCGCACCCCCAAAGCCCGCACCCCCAAGACCCGCGCCTCACCCCACGTGCCGCCTCGCCCTCAGCGCCAGGCTCAAGGCCAGTACCGTCTGCGGGTCGTCCAAGTCCGTGCCCAGGAGTTCCGAGATGCGCGCCAGGCGGTTGTACAGCGTCTGGCGGTTCAGGTGGAGTTCGCGGGCCGTTTCCGCCTTGCGGCCCGCGTGGGCCAAGTACGTCTGCAGCGTCGGGAGCAGCGGCGGGCGCGAAGACGCGTCGTGGTCGCGCAGGGGCCCGATCGCGCGCTCCACGAAGGCCGACAGGTCCGGGTGGTCCCGCAAGCGCCACAGCAGGAGGTCGATGTCCAGGCGGCGGGCGTCGTACCACGGGCGGTCCGAGAGGCCCTGCGCCGCCGTCGCCGCCTCGGAGGCGTGGCGCAGGCCCGCCGATGCCGCCGCCCAGCCGCCCGCCATGCCGACGACCACGACCGGCGGGTGCGCGCCCGCGCGTTCCAGGCCGGCCCGTTCGACACCCGCCCGCAGCGCCGCGGCGACCCGGTCGGCGACGGCTGTGCGTTCGGACTCGGAGCGCAGGCCGAGCAGGAGCGGAACCCGGCCCTCCACGGGGCGTACGCCCAGCAGCACCGGTACCCCGACCGCCGACAGCTCCTCCAGCACCGCGCGGGCGAGCAACGCCCAGTTCCCGGACGGCGAGAGCTCCGCGGCCAGGCGCATGACGACCGGCAGCAGCGGTCCCTCGCCCGGCTTGAAGCCAAGGACCTTCGCCTGGGCCGGTGCGTCCTCCGCCGTGATGCGGCCCTCCGCGAGGTCCGTCAGGAAGTCGCCGCGGCCGCGCGCCGCCAGCTCCTCCTCCTGGCGGGCCTGCATCAGGACGACCGCCAGCAGCCCGGCCGCCCGCTCCGCCGCCATCCGGTGCACCGTCAGCGGCGGGGATCCGACGGCCAGCAGGACGAGGCGGGCGCGTACCGACGCGGCGCCCTGCCCGCCGCCGGGGACGTCAACCAGGACCGTCCCGGCCGGCGGCGACTCCCGTGCCGCACGCTGGCCCCGCAGCCCGTCCCAGACCTGGAGCGGATCCGCCCCGGCCCGCCCCGAATCGGATCCGGCCGCGTACAGGAGCTGTCCGTCCGCCGTCTCCAGGAAGACGGGGTTCGCGGTGAAGTCGGCGAGGATACGCAGCACTTGGGGCACCCCGCCCCCGTCGAGCAGCACCTCCGTACACCGCCGGTGCACTTCCTCGGCCTGCCGCAGCAGGGCGTAGTGCCCGTTGACGATCTCGGTGTGGACCTCCTCGGTCACCGAGACGAAGGGCACCTCGCGGTGCAACTGCACGAGCGGCAGTCCGGCCGCCCGCGCGGTCTCCACGACCACCGAGGGCAGTCGGCTGAAGCGCGGCCCCAGCTCCACCACGAGCGCGGCGATGCCGCGGTCCGCGAGCCGGCGTACGAAGGCCCGCTGTTCGGCGGGCCGGGTGCCGAGCCCCATGCCCGTGGTGAGCAGGAGCTCTCCGCCCTTGAGCAGGGAGGCGATGTTGGGCACCTCGCCGGCGTGCACCCAGCGCACCGTCCGCTGCAGCCGGTCCGCGCCGGCGACGACCTCCGGAAGTCCGGCGCGCAGTCCGGGCAGTTCCAGCGCCCGCTGCACCGTGATGCCACCTTGGGTCTCCACTGACTGTCGCCTCGCGCTTTCACTCGGGCCGGACCGGCGACGCGGACGCTACCGGGCCGGTGCGTCCGCGCTCATCACCAGGGCCCCGCGGGCAATCGTCATGCCCCGTTCGGGGACGCTGGTTTGATGTTGTGGTTCAGCCGGAACACGTTCTCGGGGTCGTACTCCGCCTTGACCGCGGCCAGGCGCTTGTAGTTGTCCTCGCCGTAGGCGGCGACCACGCGCTCCTGTCCCTCGTTCCCGATGAAGTTCAGATACGTCGCGCTCAGCGACCAGGGCTTCACATCGGCGCGTACGTCCCGCACCCACTGCTTGGCGCGCTCGTCGTCGTCGGGGCTCTCCCAGATCCCGAAAGGATGCACGGCCCACGGCGCCTCGCGCCAGGGCACCGGATAGTCGGCCGGGCCCCTGGCCACCGCGCCGCCCATCGGGAACAGGACGTGCTGTGTGCCGGTGGGTATGGGCATGTCGGCCGCGCGGGAGCAGTAGGCGTCGACGGCCTCGTCCGGGAAACCCGCCATGAACTCCGCGGACCAGTAGTTACGCATGAGCGGCGGGTCGTCGAGCATGCACTGCAGCTCCGCGTACGGCAGTTCGGCGATGACTTCCGCCTCGTGGCCGAGACCCAGCATCGGCTCGCTCACATCACGGGCCTCCGCTTCCGGGCCCGCGTATGTCACCAGCACGGCGAGTACGAGCTTGCCGACCATGTGCTCGGGAACGAACGGCTCGGGCGGCCCGGTGAGATAGATACAGCCACCGCCGACCTCGTCCGGCGCGGACTCGATGAAGTCACGGTAGGCGCGCACGACTTCAGGTCCGGCCTCGGGCTGGAACAGCAGCATGACCATCGACATCGCCGGGAGCGCATGCAGTTGCAGGGTGATGGCTGTGGCCACGCCGAAGTTGCCGCCGCCGCCGTGCAGCGCCCAGAACAGCTCCGGGTTCTCGTCCGCACTGGCGTGGACGGTGTCGCCGTCGGCGGTCACCAGCTCCACGGCGATGAGATTGTCGCAGGCCAGGCCCCACTTGCGCTCCAGCCAGCCCGATCCGCCGCCCAGTGTGAAGCCGCCGACGCCGGTGGTGGACGCCCGCCCGCCGGTGGTCGCCAGATCGTGGGGCTGGGTCGCCCGGTCGAGATGGCTCATGGTGGCGCCACCGCCGATCCGTGCCGCCCGGGACTGGGGATCGACGACCACGGTGTGGATGCGGCGCAGGTCGACGACGATTCCGCCGTCGGTCACGGCCATGCCCGCGACGCTGTGGCCGCCGCCGCGGACGGCGATCTCCAGATCGTTGTCGCGGCCGAAGCGGACCGCCCTGGCGACATCCGGTCCCGTCTCGCACTGGGCGATGACGGCGGGACGCCGGTCGATCATGCCGTTGAAGATGGCGCGAGCGTCGTCGTACCCCGCATCGCCGGGGGCGTACGCATCGCCGGTCAGTTCCCTGCGGAGGCCGGCCAGCGCGACCTCCGTGATGTCTTGGGGCGCCATAGTGGCCCCCTTCCGAGGGCGCGACAGGACATTTTCATCGTAGTCCCGACAAGGAAGACATGATCGGTCGAGCCGTCCTGCCGCGCACCTGGTCCTGCCGCGCTCTTCGTCGTGCCGCGCTCCTCGCGCTCTATCCTCCGTACGCGCCCGAGGCCGTCAGCCGCAGCGCCGTGTCGATCAGCGGGACATGGCTGAACGCCTGTGGGAAGTTCCCCACCTGCCGCTGCAGCTTCGCGTCCCACTCCTCGGCAAGCAGCCCCAGGTCGTTGCGGAGCGAGAGCAGCTTCTCGAAGAGCCGCCTCGCCTCGTCCACCCGGCCGATCATCGCCAGGTCGTCCGCGAGCCAGAACGAGCAGGCCAGGAACGCGCCCTCGTCGCCCTCCAGACCGTCCACACCGGCGTCCTCGCCCGCGGTCGGGTAGCGCAGGACGAAACCGTCCTCCGTGCCCAGCTCCCGCTGGATCGCCTCGATCGTGCCGATGACGCGCTTGTCGTCCGGCGGCAGAAAGCCCATCTGCGGAATCAGCAGCAGGGAGGCGTCCAGCTCCTTGGAGCCGTACGACTGCGTGAACGTGTTGCGCTCCTGGTCGTACCCCTTCTCGCAGACATCGCGGTGGATGTCGTCACGCATCTCGCGCCACCGCTCGATGGGACCGTCCGCGTCGCCGGACTCGATCAGCTTGATCGTCCGGTCGACCGCGACCCACGCCATCACCTTCGAGTGCACGAAGTGCCTGCGCGGCCCGCGCACCTCCCAGATGCCCTCGTCGGGCTGGTCCCAGTGCTTCTCCAGGTAGCGGATCAGCTTGAGCTGGAGCAGCGAGGCGTAGTCGTTGCGCGCCAGGCCGGTCATGTGCGCCAGATGCAGCGCCTCGGTGACCTCGCCGTACACATCCAGCTGGAGCTGGTGCGCCGCGCCGTTGCCGACGCGTACCGGAGCGGAGTTCTCATAGCCGGGCAGCCAGTCCAACTCGGCCTCGCCCAGCTCCCGTTCGCCCGCGATCCCGTACATGATCTGCAGGTTCTCCGGGTCGCCCGCCACCGAGCGCAGCAGCCACTCGCGCCAGGCGCGGGCCTCCTCGCGGTAGCCGGTGCGCAGCAGCGAGGACAGGGTGATCGCGGCGTCGCGCAGCCAGGTGTAGCGGTAGTCCCAGTTGCGTACGCCGCCGATCTCCTCCGGCAGCGAGGTCGTCGGCGCGGCCACGATTCCGCCCGTCGGCGCGTAGGTCAGCGCCTTCAGCGTGATCAGCGAGCGGACCACGGCCTCGCGGTAGGGCCCGTGGTACGTGCAGTGCTCGACCCACTCCCGCCAGAAGTCCTCGGTCGCCTCCAGCGAGCCCTCCGGGTCCGGCAGCGCCGGCGGCTGGTGGTGCGAGGGCTGCCAGCTGATCGTGAACGCGATCCGCTCGCCGGGAGCGACGGTGAAGTCGGAGTACGTGGTGAGGTTCTTGCCGTACGTCTCCGTGGAGGTGTCCAGCCAGACCGAGTCCGGTCCGGCGACGGCGACCGTGCGCCCGTCGACCTTGTGGACCCAGGGCACCACACGCCCGTAACTGAAGCGCATGCGCAGTGCGGAGCGCATCGGCACGCGCCCGCTCACGCCCTCCACGATCCGGATGAGCTGGGGCGCGCCGTCACGCGGCGGCATGAAGTCCGTCACGCGGACCGTGCCGCGGGGCGTGTCCCACTCCGATTCGAGGATCAGCGAGTCACCGCGGTAGCGACGCCGGTCGGCGGCTGGAGGCCCCGCCTCCGCGGAGTGCGCAGGACCGAGCCGCCAGAAACCGTGCTCCTCGGTACCGAGGAGGCCCGCGAAAATGGCATGCGAGTCGAAGCGGGGTAGGCACAGCCAGTCCGCTGTTCCGTCCCTGCAGACCAGTGCTGCGGTCTGCATGTCTCCGATAAGTGCGTAATCCTCGATGCGCCCGGCCACGTGCATCTCCAGTCGAACGGCCACGTCCGCCCCGCGGGGCGCTTACTGCTGTCAAGGGTCGTCGACGAGCGCGGTGTTCCGGTCGACGGATGATGGTGTCATGTGACGTCCCACCCGTCGCCCTCCACCACCCTGCTCGATGCGCTTCGCGCGCCCCTCTGCATCGCTCGGCGAGCGAGTGTCCGAGCAGGATACGACGCACAGTAATGATCTGCGCGCCCGTCTCGGCAACACAACTCAGCCGAACGAGTGAGCCAAGGGTGAGTCCTGGTGAGCGGCGTACGCAAGTGGCGACGCGTGGCCGGAAGCAGTCTCCCGTCGGCGCTGATACCCTGGTACCCCGTGGACCGGTGGCCGTCCTGTGCGAATCAGAGGCCCCGAAACCGCAGCGACGGCCCCCTCCGGACGACCGGAAGGGACGCCGGTACGCACCTCACCTCGCGACCACGGGAGCCCCCTCTTGGCGATGCCGCCCAAATCCATGACGACCAAGCACATCTTCGTCACCGGGGGTGTCGCCTCCTCCCTCGGCAAGGGCCTCACGGCCTCCAGCCTGGGCGCGCTGCTCAAGGCGCGGGGCCTGCGGGTCACCATGCAGAAGCTCGACCCGTATCTGAACGTCGACCCGGGCACGATGAACCCCTTCCAGCACGGTGAGGTGTTCGTCACCAACGACGGCGCCGAGACCGACCTGGACATCGGCCACTACGAGCGCTTCCTCGACGTCGACCTCGACGGCTCGGCCAACGTCACCACGGGGCAGGTCTACTCCCAGGTCATCGCCAAGGAGCGGCGCGGTGAGTACCTGGGCGACACCGTCCAGGTCATCCCGCACATCACCAACGAGATCAAGCACCGCATCCGTCGCATGGCGACCGACGACGTCGATGTCGTCATCACCGAGGTCGGCGGCACCGTCGGCGACATCGAGTCACTGCCGTTCCTGGAGACCGTCCGCCAGGTCCGCCACGAGGTCGGCCGGGACAACGTCTTCGTCGTGCACATCTCGCTGCTGCCCTACATCGGCCCCTCCGGCGAGCTCAAGACCAAGCCGACCCAGCACTCCGTAGCCGCCCTTCGGAACATCGGTATTCAGCCAGACGCGATCGTGCTGCGAGCGGACCGCGATGTTCCGATCGCGATCAAGCGCAAGATCTCGCTGATGTGCGACGTGGACGAGGCGGCCGTGGTCGCGGCCATCGACGCCAAGTCGATCTACGACATCCCCAAGGTGCTGCACACCGAGGGCCTGGACGCCTATGTCGTACGCAAGCTCGACCTGCCGTTCCGCGATGTCGACTGGACCACGTGGGACGACCTGCTGGACCGGGTGCACAACCCCGACCACGAGGTCACGGTCGCGCTGGTCGGCAAGTACATCGATCTCCCTGACGCCTATCTCTCGGTGACCGAGGCGCTGCGCGCCGGCGGCTTCGCCAACAAGGCCCGTGTCACGGTCAAGTGGGTCACCTCCGACGACTGCAAGACCCCGGCCGGCGCCGCCAAGCAGCTCGCTGACGTCGACGCGGTCCTCATCCCCGGCGGCTTCGGCGACCGCGGTGTGAACGGCAAGGTCGGCGCGATCACCTACGCCCGCGAGAACAAGATCCCGCTGCTCGGCCTGTGCCTCGGCCTGCAGTGCATCGTGATCGAGGCCGCGCGCAACCTGGCCGAGATCCCCGAGGCCAACTCCACCGAGTTCGACTCCGCCACCGCCCACCCGGTGATCTCCACCATGGAGGAGCAGCTGGCCTATGTGGAGGGCGCGGGCGACCTCGGCGGAACGATGCGCCTCGGCCTCTACCCGGCCAAGCTCGCCGAGGGCTCGATCGTCCGCGAGGTCTACGGCGACCAGCCCTACGTCGAGGAGCGCCACCGCCACCGCTACGAGGTGAACAACGCCTACCGCGCGGAGCTGGAGAAGAAGGCGGGCATCCTCTTCTCGGGCACGTCCCCCGACAACAGGCTCGTCGAGTACGTCGAGTACCCGCGCGAGGTGCACCCCTACCTGGTCGCCACCCAGGCGCACCCGGAACTGCGCTCGCGCCCGACGCGTCCGCACCCGCTCTTCGCCGGTCTGGTGAAGGCCGCGGTGGAGCGCAAGACGGCCAAGTAGCGCACAGGCGTTACGGTTGACCGGGGCCCGGGCCTCGGGGTCCGGGGGTATCCCCGCACAAGGCCCCGCGGGCGCGTGCCCCGGTTCTGCATGTACGTGGCGGGAGGACGTTTTTCATGACCATCAAGGACACGCCCGAGCAGTGGCAGGTCGTCGCGACCGCGACGCCTTTCCGGGGCAACAAGACCAGTGTCCGCACCGACGACGTGGTCATGCCCGACGGCACGGTGGCACGGCGTGACTACCAGGTCCACCCCGGTTCGGTGGCGGTGCTCGCCCTCGACGACGCCGGCCGTGTTCTCGTACTGCGCCAGTACCGTCACCCCGTGCGCCACAAGCTCTGGGAGATCCCGGCCGGCCTCCTGGACGTGCCCGGGGAGAACCCGCTGCACGCCGCACAGCGCGAGCTGTACGAGGAGGCGCACGTCAAGGCCGAGGACTGGCGGGTACTGGCCGACGTCTACCCCACGCCGGGCGGCTGCGACGAGGCCGTACGGATCTTCCTCGCCCGCGATCTGTCGGAGGCGGAGGGGGAGCGCTTCGAGGTCTCCGAGGAGGAGGCCGACATGGAGCTCGCGCGGGTTCCGCTCCAGGAGATCGTGCACGGCGCACTCGCGGGCGATCTGCACAACAACTGCCTGATCGTGGGCGTCCTCTCGCTGACCGCGGTACTGAACGGGGAGGGCTTCGACTCGCTGCGCCCGGCCGAGGCTCCCTGGCCGGCCCGCCCCTTCGAGGCCTGAACCAGCTCAGGTACCCGCTCCGGTCCGACGATCTGCTGATCCGATCGGGCGATGCGCCCGCCATGCTCCGCACGGTTCGTAGCAGAGCGTGAACTACGCTCGGAACGCCCGTGCGGAGTCCCTGCGGGCTCGGCTCGTGCGCGGACTGGACGGGAGCGTGGCCCGTGACGGATCAGGCGGTGGACGTGGGCGGCCAGGCCGGTGCGTCGGGCAACCAATTCTTCGGTCGCCAGCGGGAGTTGAAGGCCCTGCGGGCCGACATCGAACGGGCCGGCCTGGACACCATCTCCGGACGCAAGGCTCCGCGCGCCCGGGTGCTCCTGATCGCCGGGCGGCCGGGATCGGGCCGAACCGCACTCGCCGATGAACTGGCGCGCAGGCTCGCCGACGACTACCCCGACGGGGTACTGCGCACCCGGCTGACCGAGCCGGGCGGACGACGGGTCCCCATGGAACAGGCGGCCCGCGCACTGCTCGACTCCCTCTCCATCGCATCGCCGCCCGGCGCGGACGAGGACGAGCTGACCGAGATGGTCCGCGAGGCGCTCGCCGTACGCCGCACGCTGCTGTTCCTCGACGACGCCGGCGACGCCGAACAGGTCGACCCGCTGCTGCCCGACAACTCCGACTGCCTGGTCCTCGCCGTGGCCCAGGGCCCGCTCACCGGCATTCCCGACGTACGGCCGTGCACCCTCGGCGGCATGGACGCCAAATCCGCGATCGAGCTGCTCCGCACCTTCACCGGCTCGGTGCGGATCACCGTGGATCCGCAGGCCGCCGAGTCCATCGCCGAGGAGTGCGGCGGGCTGCCCGCCGCACTGGTCCTGATCGGCGGCTGGCTGGCCGCCCGGCCGCGGGCGTCGGTCGCCGACGTGGCCAAGCGGCTGCGGGGACTGCCGGACGTGGGGGAGCAGCCCACGAGTGCCCGGCCGCTCGCCCGTGCCTTCCGGCTCGGCTACGAATCCCTGCCGCCGTCGGCCGCCGGGATGCTGCGACTGCTGGCCCTCGCGCCGGGTGGGACGGCCGACGCCCACACCGCGTCCGCACTGGTCGGCTGCTCGGTCCAGGCCGCCGGCTCGACGCTCCACGAACTCGCGGCCCTGGGCTTTCTGCACACCGTCGCGGGGCCCTCGTCGACGGCGGCGGACGTTCAGTACGAGGTGCCGGGCGCCCTCGCGCCGCTGCTGCGCGCGCTGATGGAGGCGCAGGACCGGCCGGCCGAGGTGCAGCTGGCCCGGGCCCGGATGCTGGAGCGGACCGTTCGACAGCTGCGGGCCTGCCGTGCCGTCACCGAGCCGGACGGCTCCCCGGCCGTCAAGAAGCTGGCCGGGATGCCGCGCGCGCTGCGCTTCGCCAACGCGGCCGCCGCGGCGGAGTGGCTGCGGCTGCGACGGCCCGCGCTGCTGGCCGCTGCGCGTCTGGCGGTCGAGGACGGCGATCTGGACACCCTGGCGCGACGGCTGGTCGCCGCCTTGGTCCGGGCACTGGCCGCACACCGCGGCACCGAGGCGGCGGCGCCGGATCTCTACGGTCTGCACCAACTGGTGCTCTCCGTCGCCCAGCGCCGCGGGCTGCACCGGGAGGAGGCCGCAGCCCTGCTCAATCTCGCCGATCTGGATGCGCAGACTGGCCGTGCCAAGGACGCGCTGGTCCGCTACCGGGCCGCTCTGGACGCCGGACGGGCGGCACATGACCCGTACGCGACCGGCCGTGCGATGGAATCCGTAGGCGCTGCCCACCAGGATCTGGGGGACTGGCAGCGGGCCGCCGACTGGTACGGGAGGGCGCTCGCCCAGCGCCAGACGCGCGGCGAGCGGGCGGACGAGGCGAGGCTCTACGGGAGGCTCGGCACCGCGCACACGTATGCGGGCCGGTACGGCGAGGCCCTGCGCAGCTGGCGGGCCGCCGCGGCCGGATACCGCAGGCTCGGCGATCTCCCGTCCCAGGCGCGGGCGTTGAGTGAGGTGGCCCGCGTACAGGAATACGCCGGCCGGCCGGAGGAATCCCTGCACACCTGCCGCGAGGCGGTGGAGTGGGCGCGGCAGGCCGGGGACGCCCGGCTGCAGGCAGCGCTGCAGCTCAGGCTGGCCGACACCCTCGACCGGCTGGGTGACCCGGCGGCGGCCCGGCTGCACCGTGCGACCGCGGGAAGACTGCTCGGAGAGGAAGGTTCCGCCTACGAAATCCGCAGCACTTCAGCCAAAGATTGATGCTTTGTAAGGCTAGACAGTCGGAAATCCTTCATTAGACTGGCTCCGCCACATGTTCTCGTGGTGTCCTCCGGTGCGCCGTGCGTATCCGGGTATGTATGGCATTGCCCCCGTATCCCCTGAGCCAAGGACCGTGATCGACGTGAAGGTCGGCATCCCCCGCGAGGTCAAGAACAACGAGTTCCGGGTGGCCATCACCCCCGCTGGTGTGCACGAGCTGGTGCGCCACGGCCACCAGGTCTTCATCGAGCAGGACGCCGGTGTCGGCTCCTCGATCACGGATGGCGAGTTCGTCGCCGCGGGTGCGCAGATCCTGCCCACCGCCGACGAGGTCTGGGCGACCGCCGACCTGCTGCTGAAGGTCAAGGAGCCCATCGCCGAGGAGTACCACCGCCTCCGCAAGGACCAGACGCTCTTCACCTACCTGCACCTCGCCGCCTCCCGGGAGTGCACGGACGCCCTGCTGGAGTCCGGCACCACCGCCATCGCGTACGAGACGGTCGAGACCGCGAACCGGGCGCTGCCGCTGCTCGCCCCGATGTCCGAGGTCGCGGGCCGGCTGGCCCCGCAGGTCGGCGCGTACCACCTGATGCGCTCGGTCGGCGGCCGCGGCGTCCTGCCGGGCGGCGTCCCGGGCACGTCGGCCGGCGAGGCTGTCGTCATCGGCGGTGGTGTCTCCGGCTGGAACGCCACGCAGATCGCCGTCGGCATGGGCTTCCACGTGACCCTGCTCGACCGCGACATCAACAAGCTGCGTGAGGCCGACAAGATCTTCGGCACCAAGGTGAAGACGATCGTCTCCAACGCCTACGAGCTCGAGAAGGCCGTCGTGGAGGCCGACCTCGTCATCGGCGCGGTTCTCATCCCGGGTGCCAAGGCGCCGAAGCTGGTCACCAACGAGCTCGTCGCCAAGATGAAGCCCGGAAGTGTACTTGTCGACATTGCAATCGATCAGGGTGGCTGCTTCGAGGACTCGCGTCCGACCACCCACGCCGAGCCGACCTTCATGGTCCACAACTCGGTCTTCTACTGCGTCGCCAACATGCCGGGCGCGGTGCCGAACACCTCGACGTACGCGCTCACCAACGCGACGCTTCCCTACATCCTGGAGCTCGCCAACCGCGGCTGGGTCGAGGCGCTGCGCCGTGACCCGGCGCTCGCCAAGGGCCTCAACACCCATGACGGCCAGGTCGTTTACGGCCCGGTCGCCGAGGCCCACGGCCTGCAGAGCATCGAACTGAGCGCGCTTCTCGGCTGACAGTCAACCGCGTCGTCAACATCATGCCAACGGCCGGACCTTGCCGAGCAAGGTCCGGCCGGACGTGTATACGACCACTTTGCGACGCTCGTTCAACTCGCCTCGAACGTAACCCTTTAACCGTTTCGCGCACCCTCGAAACTTGACGCCCAGGTCACGCCGTGAGTCCTGAGCACCCTTGACAGAAGGGTGTTCGGTTGCCGACACATCGGGCCGGGTCCGGCGGATTGTGTTGCTGCGGACCGGTGACACGCCATAGAGTCGCAAACCGTCGGCATGGTGCCACGCTGACCTATCGATAAAGTCCTGGTCACGTCCAAGGAGGTAAGACGACTTGTGAATGAGTCGACATTTACTCCCGGGGGTGGTCAACCAGGGATGCCTGCGAGGGGCCGGGTCCCGTCAACAGAGCAGCCCGGGCCCGAGGCTGTCGGCTCCGTCGCTGTCCGAACCTTCGAGACGCTTCAGCACACGACGCACCCGACGCACATGACGACAGCCCACACGATGAAGATGATGGACGGCCAACACGTGAACGCCATGGCCGGCAACGAGAGTGGCCGAGAGTCCACCCACTTCGCCGCCTACGAGGAAGTCCCCGAGGGGCACTTCTACGACCCCGATGCCGAGTACGAGCCCGATCCCGAGTACGCGGCCACCCTCGCCCCTGACGCCGCGCGTCAGCGCCGCGAGCGGATCGGCCCCACCGGGCGGCCGCTGCCGTACTTCCCGATCCCGGGCCCGCTGACCTCTCACGGCCCCGCGAAGATCATCGCGATGTGCAACCAGAAGGGCGGCGTCGGCAAGACGACGTCGACGATCAACCTGGGCGCCGCGCTCGCGGAGTACGGACGGCGAGTGCTGCTCGTCGACTTCGACCCGCAGGGAGCCCTGTCGGTCGGCCTCGGCGTCAATCCGATGGAGCTGGACCTCACCGTCTACAACCTGCTCATGGAGCGGGGCATGTCGGCGGACGAGGTACTGCTGAAGACCGCGGTCCCCAACATGGACCTGCTGCCGAGCAATATCGATCTCTCGGCCGCGGAAGTGCAGTTGGTGAGCGAGGTCGCGCGCGAGTCGACGCTGCAGCGTGCGCTGAAGCCGCTGATGTCCGACTACGACTACATCGTGATCGACTGTCAGCCCTCGCTCGGCCTGCTCACGGTGAACGCGCTGACCGCGGCGCACAAGGTGATCGTGCCGCTCGAGTGCGAGTTCTTCGCGCTGCGTGGTGTGGCTCTGCTGACCGAGACGATCGAGAAGGTCCAGGAGCGGCTCAACCCCGACCTGGAGCTCGACGGCATCCTCGCCACGATGTACGACTCCCGTACGGTGCACAGCCGTGAGGTCCTGGCGCGGGTCGTCGAGGCCTTCGACGATCACGTCTACCACACGGTGATCGGCCGGACGGTGCGCTTCCCCGAGACGACGGTCGCCGGTGAGCCCATCACCACGTACGCATCGAACTCCGTGGGCGCCGCCGCGTACCGTCAGCTCGCCAGGGAGGTGCTCGCCCGGTGTCACGCCGAGTGAGTCTGCCCGGGGCCGACGAGCTGTTCCGTACGACCGGGGGCATGGCGCTCCAGTCCTCGTCCCCGCGCAGGCAGGCCAACGGCGAGCCGAGGGTGCCGGCGCCGGCGGGGGAGAGCGATCCGGTCGGGGACGGTGCGGCCGAGCCGTCCTCCTCGGCTTCAGCGTCCGCTTCCTCGGCGGAGCACTCCGCGGCCGAGGCGGACTCCGGAGCGGAGGGGCGCAGCCGGACGGCGGAGGCCGAGGCTTCCGGCGGGGCGCCGCGGCGTCCGCAGGAGGCGTCCGCTGCCGCCGCTCCGGCCGGGCAGGCGCGGCGCCGCGGCGGCCGTGGCGCGAACCGCCGCCCCAGCGGGCGCGAACGGCACGACGAGAAGATCACGGTCTATGTCTCGGCCGAGGAACTCATGGACCTCGAACACGCGCGGCTGGTGCTGCGCGGCGAGCACGGGCTGGCCGTCGACCGTGGGCGTATCGTCCGCGAGGCGGTGGCCGTGGTGCTGGCGGATCTTGAGCAGCGCGGCGACGCGAGCATTCTCGTACGACGCCTGCGCGGGCGCTGACGGTAGCCTGCGCGCTGCCCCGCCTGCTCCTTTTGCCCCTGGACCACGATGCCCACGACCGACGAATCCGCCCCGCCGCCCCGCCGCTCGCTGGGCCGCGGCCCTGGCGCGGACCGGGGCGGGGCGCGTGCGCCTGGGGAGGCGGTGGTGGTTTCCCCCACCCCGCCCCTTCCCGAAACCGGGGCCGAGCCCCCGGCCCCCCGCCGCCGGCTGCGCGGCGCCGGGAGTCGTCCGGCTGAGCCGGGGACGGCTGATGGGGAGGAGCCTTCCGGCTCCGACTTCGGCGAGGCCGTGGGCGAACCCTCAGCGGCTGGTCGCCCGCTTCGCGACGACGGCGAGCCTGCGGATGTCGGCCGTCCGGTCGAGCCTGCGGCTGGGGGAGAGTCCCCTGATTCCGGCGGTGCCGAGGCAGCGGAGGCCCCTCCGTCCGGCGCACCGGAGGCGGTCGGCGAGGCCCCGGCCGAGCGCAGTGCGCCGCTTCGGGGCGCCGAGAGTCGACCGGCCGAGGCCGAGCCCGGGGCTGCGGAGGACGCTCCCGGTTCCCGCGGCGACGCTGCCGCGCAGGCCCGTCCCGCCGGTGAGCCGGAGCCCGCCGAAGGTGGTGCGTCCGCTGTCCCCGTCGTCGACGACGGGCGGTTCAAGGTGCGGCTCGCGAACTTCGAGGGGCCCTTCGATCTGCTGTTGCAGCTCATCTCCAAGCACAAGCTGGACGTGACCGAGGTCGCCCTCTCCAAGGTCACCGATGAGTTCATGGTGCACATCCGCGCCATGGGCAACGACTGGGATCTCGATCAGACCACCGAGTTCCTCGTCGTCGCCGCCACCCTGCTCGACCTCAAGGCCGCCCGGCTGCTCCCCGCCGCCGAGGTGGAGGACGAGGCCGATCTCGCGCTGCTCGAGGCGCGTGACCTGCTCTTCGCCCGGCTGTTGCAGTACCGCGCGTACAAGCAGATCGCCGAGATCTTCAGCGGGCGGCTGGAGGACGAGAGCAGGCGGTATCCGCGTACCGTCGGGCTCGAACCCCATCACGCCGAGCTGTTGCCCGAGGTCGTCATCAGCATCGGCGCCGAGGGCTTCGCCAAACTCGCCGTCAAGGCCATGCAGCCCCGGCCCAAGCCGCAGGTGTACATCGACCACATCCACGCACCCCTCGTGTCCGTGCGCGAGCAGGCCGAGGTGGTCGTCGCGCGGCTGCGGGAGGCCGGGCAGGTGAGCTTCAGGGAGCTCGCCGCGGACGCTCCCGACACCCTCACCGTCGTAGCCCGCTTCCTCGCCCTGCTGGAGCTCTACCGCGAGAAGGCCGTCGTCCTGGAGCAGGAGGACGCCCTCGGGGAGCTCATGGTGCGCTGGACCGGTGGCGAGGGCGCCGATCAGCCCACCGTGACCGACGAATTCGATTCTGAGGTTCGCGAGAACCAGGAGGAGGACGAGAACGCGTGAGTGATCTCAAGCCCGCGCTCGAAGCGGTCCTCATGGTCGTCGACGAGCCGGCCACCGAGGAGCACCTCGCCAAGGTGCTGGAGCAGCCGCGCCGAGCCGTCGCCGACGCGCTGCGCGAGCTCGCGGACGAGTACACCGTCCAGGGCCGCGGATTCGAGCTGCGGCTCGTCGCGGGCGGCTGGCGGTTCTACTCCCGCGCCGAGCACGCCGACGCCGTCGAGCGCTTCGTCCTCGACGGGCAGCAGGCCCGGCTCACGCAGGCTGCTCTCGAGACCCTCGCGGTCGTCGCCTACCGGCAGCCGGTCAGCCGTTCTCGCGTCTCGGCCGTACGTGGAGTGAACTGCGACGGCGTCATGCGCACCCTCCTTCAGCGCGGTCTGGTCGAGGAGGCGGGCGCGGAACCTGAAACAGGTGCGATCCTGTACAGGACGACGAACTACTTTCTGGAGCGGATGGGCCTGCGAGGCCTGGACGAGCTCCCGGAGCTCGCGCCCTTCCTCCCCGAGGCGGAAGCGATCGAGGCCGAGACACAAGAGGGTGTGCCGTCGTTCGATCCGGACGCACCGGACACCGACGCAGACGACAAGACGGAATTTTGATGCGAAGCAGCGGCAGGAACAGCGGAAGCGGCAACCGGGACTCCCGGGGCGCAGGCGGGAACCGGGACTCCCGTGGAGCGGGCGCCAAGGGGCGCGACGACAAGGAGGGGCAGCGCCCCCGCCGCCCCCGGCCCGAGGAGCGCCGCTACGACGTGGGCGGTTCCGCCGAGGAAGCCGGCCCCCGCAAGGGCCGTGGCGCGGCCGCGCGCGGCGGCGCCAAGGGCGGCCCGAAGCCCGCGCAGAAGCCCCAGGGCACCCGGCGCGGCAGCGCCCCGTCCCGCCCCCGTGAGCTCGACGCCAAGATCGAGCAGCGCAACCGGGACAGGTACGCCGACAAGCCGCAGGTCAAGACCCCGAAGACCTTCCCGGGCGCCGAGCAGGAGGGCGAGCGGCTGCAGAAGGTGCTCGCCCGCGCCGGCATGGGCTCGCGCCGCGCCTGCGAGGAGCTCATCGACCAGGCACGCGTCGAGGTCAACGGCAAGATCGTCGTCGAGCAGGGCATGCGCGTGGACCCCGACAAGGACGAGATCAAGGTCGACGGGCTGACCGTCGCCACCCAGTCGCACCTCTTCTTCGCGCTGAACAAGCCCGCCGGTGTCGTGTCGACGATGGAGGACCCGGACGGCCGCCAGTGCCTCGGTGACTACGTCACCAACCGTGAGACGCGTCTCTTCCATGTCGGCCGGCTCGACACCGAGACCGAGGGCATCATCCTGCTCACCAACCACGGCGAGCTGGCCCACCGGCTGACCCACCCCAAGTACGGCGTGAAGAAGACCTACCTCGCCGCGATCCAGGGTCCGCTCCCGCGCGAGCTGGGCAAGCGGCTCAAGGACGGCATTCAGCTCGAGGACGGCTACGCCCGCGCGGACCACTTCCGGGTCGTCGAGAACACCGGCAAGAACTACCTGGTCGAGGTCACACTCCACGAGGGCCGCAAGCACATCGTCCGCCGCATGCTCTCCGAGGCCGGTTTCCCGGTCGACCGGCTCGTACGGACGGCCTTCGGGCCCATCGGCCTGGGCGACCAGAAGTCCGGCTGGCTGCGCCGCCTGACCAACACCGAGGTCGGCATGCTGATGAAGGAAGTCGGCCTGTAGTCCCAGCAGTTCTCGCACCAGTTCTCGCACGAAGCCCGCGGTCATCTCAGGCCGCGGGCTTCTCGCGTCTTGTGGGACGGGCCAGTTGGCCTTTATAGTCAAGGTGACTATAAAGGAGGCGGGCGTGAGTCTCGCGGACATCCTCGAACCACTGCAGCAGCCGCTGTTCACCGTGCTCGACACCCCGGTGAGCTGGACCGAGGTCCTCGGCTTCGGCAGCGGCGCGCTCTGCGTGTGGCTCGTCGCCCGCCAGCACATCGCCAACTGGCCGATCGGCATCGCCAACAACCTCTTCTTCATCCTGCTGTTCACCCAGGCCGGCCTGTACGCCGACGCGGGCCTGCAAATCGTCTTCATCACCCTCGCCGTGTACGGCTGGTGGACCTGGACCCACGGGGGTGGACCAGGTCCCGACGGCCTCCCGGTACGGCGCACGAGCCGCGCCGAGTGGACCTGGCTGCTCGCGGCGGGGGTGGTGGGGACCCTCGGTCTGACGCTCCTTCTCGGCCGGGCCACGGACTCGGGCGTCCCCTTCTGGGACGCGCTCACCACCGCCCTGTCGCTGATGGCGACGTACGGGCAGTGCCGCAAGCGCCTGGAGTCCTGGTGGCTGTGGATCGCCGCCGACGTGGTCTACATCCCGCTCTACGCGTACAAGGAGCTCTACCTCACCTCGCTGCTGTACGCCGGATTCATGACCCTCTGCGTCATCGGACTGCGCAACTGGTCGCGTGATCTTGCCACCGGGCAGCGGGACTTGGCGGTGGTACGGGCATGAAGCGCTACCGGCACGGGCTGGTCCTCGGCAAGTTCTATCCGCCGCACGCGGGGCACCACCATCTCGTTCGCACGGCCAAGGACCGCTGCGAGCGGCTGACCGTCCTCGTCTGCGCCGCCTCGGTGGAGTCGATCCCGGTGCACGAGCGCGTCCGCTGGATGGAGGAGATCCACCAGGACGTGTGGGTCGTCGGAGCCGTGGACGACATCCCGGTGGACCTCACGGATCCGGCCGTCTGGGACGCCCACATGGCGATCTTCAAGGAGGCCGTTCCGGACTGGGGTGACGCCGTGGACGCCGTCTTCACCTCGGAGCCGTACGGGGACGAACTCGCCCGGCGCTTCGGCGCCGAGCATGTCTGCGTCGACGTGGACCGCTCGCTGTTCCCGGTCTCCGGGACCGCCGTCCGCAAGGACCCCGTCGGCTGCTGGGACTACCTGGAGCAGCCGGTACGGGCCTGGCTCACCCGCCGGGTCGTCGTGCTCGGGGCCGAGTCCACCGGCACCACCACCATGGCCCGCGCGCTGGCCGAGTACTACCGGCGGCGCGGCGGAGTCTGGTCGAGCACGCGGTGGGTGCCCGAATGCGGCCGCGACTACAGCGAGGAGAAGCTGGCCGCGCTGCGTGAGAAGTGGCCGGAAGGCCAGTGGGAGGACGTGGAGTTCACCTCCGAGGAGTTCCCGGTGATAGCCAAGCGGCAGAACCGCAGGGAGAACCGGCTCGCCCGCAACGGCTCGCCCGTGCTCTTCTGCGACACCGACTCCTTCGCGACCGCCGTCTGGCACGAGCGGTACGTCGGCGGGCGCAATCCTCTCGTCGAGGAGATCGCCGGCCGGGTCACCCGCCACCTCTGGCTGCTCACCGACCACGAGGGCGTGGCCTTCGAGGACGACGGGCTGCGTGACGGCGAGGAGCTGCGGCCCTGGATGACCGGGCGCTTCCGGGACGAACTCACCCGCACCGGACGCCCGTTCATCACGCTGACCGGACCGCACGAGGAGCGCCTGGCCACCGCCGTCGCCGCCGTGGACGCACTGATCGACGAGGGCTGGGACCTCGCCGCCCCCCTGCCGGAGAAGAGATGACGAGGAGCAGCTGATGGAGGGCTACGACCCGGGCGCCTTCCCGCCCTTCGCGGTCACCGTCGACCTCGCCGTCTTCACGGTCCGCGAGGGACGGCTGCACGTGCTGCTCGTCCAGCGCGGAGAGGACCCGTACAAGGGCGCCTGGGCGCTCCCCGGCGGCTTCGTACGCCCCAGGGAGTCGGCCGGGCAGGCAGCCCGCCGTGAACTCGCGGAGGAGACCAGCCTGTCCCACGAGACCGTCGCCGACCTTCATCTGGAACAGCTGCGGACCTACAGCGACCCCGACCGCGATCCCCGGATGCGGGTCGTGTCCGTCGCGTACACCGCGCTCGTACCGGACCTGCCAGAGCCGCGCGGTGGCGGAGACGCGGCCCACGCCCAGTGGGTGGACCTGTCATCCGCCGACCGCCTCGCCTTCGACCACGACCGGATCCTCGCCGACGCGCACGAACGCATCGGCGCCAAGCTCGAATACACCTGCCTCGCCACCAGCTTCTGCCCGCGCGAGTTCACTCTCGGTGAGCTGCAGCAGGTGTACGAGACGGTCTGGGGTGTCGAACTCGACCGCCCCAACTTCCGGCGGAAAGTCCTCACCACGCCCGGCTTCGTCGAGCAGGTCGAGGGCCCGCCGCGCCGCACCGGCGGCCGCGGGAAACCGGCCGCGCTGTACCGGGCGGGTGCCGCATCGGCACTGCACCCACCACTCCTGCGACCGGAAGGACGGCAGGCATGACCGCCATCAGGACCACGAGGACCGTCACCAAACAAGCGGCCACCGGCACGCTGATCGGGCTCGCGCTCGGGGACGCGCTGGGCTTCCCGACCGAGTTCAACGATGTGCCTCAGATCCTCGCCAAGTGCGGGCCGTGGAGGGAGATGGAGCTCGTCAGGCCCGCGATCGTCTCGGACGACACCCAGATGACGCTCGCCCTGGCGCGCGGCATCCGCACGGCCATGGACCGCGGGCTGCTCGTGGCGCCGCGGCTGATCCCGCCGGTGCGCGAGGAGTTCGTCGACTGGTACCACTCCCCGGAGAACAACCGGGCGCCAGGCCGCACTTGCATGGTCGCCTGCCAGAAGCTCGACAGCGACCGGCCCTGGCAGGAGGCCAGTCAGATCGGCTCCAAGGGCTGCGGCGCGAACATGCGGGTCGCGCCGGTGGGACTCGTACCCGGCCTGAGCGAGGAGCAGCGCGCGGGGGCTGCGCAGTTGCAGTCCGCACTCACTCACGGCCATCCCACGGCGCTGGCGGCCAGTGACCTCACGGCCCGGGCCGTGTTCCTGCTCGCGCAAGGTGCGGAGCCGATGGGGCTCGTGGGCCAGTTGCGCTCGTACGCGTACGAGATGCGCGGCCACTACTACCACCAGTGGCTCGGCAATCTGTGGACCTACTCCCACGACCCCACGCCCGAGGCGTTCATCGCCCGCGGCTGGGACGAGTGCCTGCAGGTCCTGGAACGGCTCGCGACCGCGGTGCGCACGGCGAACCCGGAGACGGACCCGTGCCTGGCGACGGGAGACGGCTGGATCGCGGAGGAGGCTTTGGCCACGGCCCTGCTGTGCTTCCTGCTCTTCCCGGAACAGCCGGTCATGGCGCTGCGCCGGGCGGCGTGCACGAGAGGCGACTCGGACTCCATCGCGGCCCTGGCGGGGGCGTTCGCGGGGGCGCATCTGGGGGCGGGGGCATGGCCCAAGGAGTGGTCGGAGCGGATCGAGTACCGGAGCGATCTGATGTCGCTGGGGGCGCTCTGGGATGCGTAATTCCGTTGGGGGTCGGTGAGCCGTCTGGGATGCTTTGCGCATGATCGAGCTGAGGATCGCCGACCTGAGGTCGGCGATCGCCCGCACGCCCGACCCGCTGGTCTTCGCGACGGTGTCGGGTGCCCATCTGTACGGCTTCCCCTCCCGGGACTCGGACATTGATCTGCGCGGGGTCCATCTACTGCCGGTGGAAGCGCTGGTGGGTCTGCGCGAGCCGGAGGAGACCCGGTCCCGGATGTGGGACCGGGACGGGGTCGAGATGGACCTGGTCACGCACGACCTGCGAAAGTTCGTACGGCTGATGCTGCGCCCGAACGGCTACGTACTGGAGCAGCTGCTCTCGCCGCTGGTGGTGCACACCACGGATTCGCATGCGGAGCTGGTGGCGCTGGTGCCCGGTGTGCTGACCTCGCATCACGCGCACCACTACCGCGGGTTCGCCGGCACCCAGTGGCGGCTCTTCGAGAAGACCGGTGAACTCAAGCCGCTGCTCTACACGTTCCGTGTGCTGCTGACCGGCATCCATCTGATGCACAGCGGCGAGGTGCAGGCGGACCTGCCGACCCTTATCAGGGAGGTGGCGGCGCCCGCGTATCTGCCCGACCTGATCGCAACCAAGGCGGAGGCCGAGCACGGTACTGCGATGGGGCTCGATCCGGAGCGGGTGGCGAGTGACGTCGAGACACTGTATGCGGTGCTGGACGAGGCGCAGGCAGGTACGGGACTGCCGGACCAGCCGTCGGCATACGGTGCGCTGCACGACTTCGTCGTACGCAGGCGGCTTGCGCACCCGGTAGAAACAGCCACGGAACAGGTCCGGGCCGTGCGGCGGCCGGGGAACCTCACCGCTGAGCTGCTCGCTCAGCGGGAGGAAGAGACGCACTGAGTGCTGACTCCCGCCGCACCCGGACCAGGAAGTCCTCCACCCGCGCCCGGTCCGGCTCCGGTGGGAGCGGGGAGCCTGGGGCCGCCGCCGAGGCCTCGTCCGCCAGGCGCGTTATCCAGGACTCCACCCGTGGCCACGCCACCTCGCCCCGCTTGACCGCGAGCAGGGCGTTCCGCTCGTCGCCCACGTCGATCACCAGCTCGCCCGTACGCAGAAGATCACGGCAGGAGCCCAGCAGCCGCAGCAGGTGCATCGCGTGCTTCCAGCGCGGCGCGCCGTGTTGCCGGACATCCGCCTCCAGCTTCTTCCGCTGGCCGATCGCATAGCGCACGAAGGTCTGGTGGGCCTGGCGCGACAGGAACGCCCCGCGCAGGGCGAGCAGTTCGCGCCCGGTGTCGTCGATGTGCTCGACGAGCGGGGAGTGCAGGCACTCCAGCACATTGGGGTTGGCGCGCAGAGCCAGTTCGCAGAACCGCTCCAGCTCCCAGCCGAACTGCTCGTCGGCAGGGCCCTCGACATGGCTCGGCGGCTTGTCGAAACGCCAGAAGAGCGGCGTGGGCGCGAGGAAGACGCCGCGGAGGTCGGTGTCGCTGCCCTCCGTCGCGAGCCCGAAGGCGCGGGAGCCCATGACACAGGAGTAGATCGTGTGGTCGCGCACCAGGTCTTCCGGGGTCATGCGCGAGAGAGTACGCGAGCCCTTCAGGTCAGCCGGATGGTGTCCCCGGCGACGGTGATCTGCTTCGGCGGGAGCGGCCTGGGCGCCGGGCCGCCGACGACCGCGGCGTCCGCGATGGCGTATTTGCTGCCGTGGCACGGGCAGTTGATGGTGCCGTCGGCGACCTTGTTGACCGTGCAGCCCGCGTGCGTGCAGATCGCGGAGAAGGCCTTGAAGTCGCCCGCCGTCGGCTGGGTCACCACGACCTTCTGCTCGGCGAAGACCTTGCCGCCGCCCACCGGGATCTCGGAGGTCCTGGCGAGCTCCTCGCCCGCCGGAGCGCCCGAGCTCTCGGGCGGACCGCTCGTGCCCGTGCCCGGCGCGGTCGGCGTCGGCTGCTCGGACGCCGGGGCACCGCCGTCGTCCCCGTACTCACTGCAGCCCGCCACCAGCGCGGCCGCGCCGGCCGCCCCCGCTGCCAGTACCGTCCGTCGTCGCGCGTCCATGGCCGTGTCTCCCTATGTCGTGACCCCGACCGTGCGGAAGAACCACAGCGCCGAGGTCAGCCAGATCACCGTGAGGGCCGTGAAGACCGCTCCGCCGACGATCGGCAGCAGCCAGCCGGGCAGTCGTTCCGCTCGGAGCAGGAGCATCTTGGCGGTGAAGGCACCGAAGAAGAAGCAACCGAGCAGCGAGTGCCACATCGCGCGCGTGCTGTACGTCTGATAGCCGAACGCGTACAGACAGTGGACGGCGACGGGCACGGCCAGCAGGAACGCGATCCGCCCCGACCAGCGGTGCAGTGCGGGCGTCCAGGAGGCCGCCCGGACGCCCGGCAGTCGTCCGTACATCGCGAGTGCCGAGGCGATCTGTACGAGGGCGAAGGCGAAGGCCGCCGTGCCGAGCCAGGACTTCACCGCCCCGGTGCTGCTGAAGCCGGCGAGGTTGAACGCCGTGCCTGCCGGGTCGTGCACTTTTCCGTACGCCCCGAGCCCGACAGCCACCGCGGCGGCCGCGAGCGCCGGGACGATGAGGCGGGCGGCGCCGGGGCGAGCGGGGCCGCTCGGGCCCGCGGGGAACGAGGTGGTGCGGGCGTTGGGATCGACGGGGGGACCGAAGCTCATGACGCACCTCAGTTGTCGGGCTCAGGGGACGACGGGGCGGGCGGTGAGCCGGGTGCCGTCCACCGTGACGGCGCCGGACGCGGGGTCGATCCGGGGTGCGGCGGCGGGCTTGCCGTCGCGGTTGAGGATGCCGACCTGGCGGCCGTTCTGGAGGACGATCCAGCCGCCGACGATCTTCGCGCCGCGCACCTCGGCGGTGGCGCGGTACAGGCCGGACGGCTTGACGGCCGGGGCGGCGGTGAACTGCCAGGTCCGGTCGCCGACTTTCACCTTGCCGTCGATCTTCCCGGCCCGCAGGACGCCGTCGAGCCGGGCGCCGTCCGTGCCGCTCAGCGCCATGCTGCCGTCGTCCTTGACATCACCCTTCAGCCAGGACTCCCGGCTGCGGCCGTCGCAGAAGTATCCGATCGCCTTTCCGTCGCGTACGGATACGGCGACGGACGCGGTGTCGTCGGCGGTACGGCCCGCGTAGTCGGAATCGGCGGGCAGGGTCTCGGTGGGGGAGGGGGACGTGGGCGGTGCCGTACTCGGCACGGGTGCGGCCGGCGTCGGCGTCGCCGTGACGTCATGGGACGAGGATGTGGCGCGCGTCCCGGTCGTGGCATTGAGCGACAGCATGAAAATGCCCAGCAACAGCCCGGCCAGCAAGGTGAACAGTGGTCCTGAGGGCTTCACGGACGGCCTCCCCCGAGTGGTGGGGCGTGCGCAGACCCCCATGCAACTGCACCCGCGGCGCCGCGTCCAGGGTTACGCTCCCTCACGCCCAGGGAGTGAGCTCCCGCGCGTGCCCGTCCGCGTCCCGGCACACGGTGAACACGGCGGTGACGGCCGCCCGTTCGATCGGCCCGTACACATGCGGGAAGAGCATGTCCTCGGAACCCTCCCAGCGGATCTCGGCGCTCAGCCCGGCCTCGTCGATCTGGAGGACCAGCAGGTCGGGCACGTCGCGGTAGGGGCCGTCGGCGATGGCGAGGGCGGCGGGCCCGTCCGGCGAGCAGTGCACGAAGCCTTCGGTGGCGAGGGAGGCCGGGGCGTACGGACGGTCCATGTCCGCCGTCCATTCGTCCACGGGCACGACGTGAAAGAGCATGCCGCCAGTTGTAGCGCACGGCCGGGCCGCGCAGGGTCGCCCTTGCGATTCGTCTCGGAGGGCGGTCGAGCCGGCCCTGTTCCGTCGCGCCTGACTACGCTGAATGAAGCACTCGCACAGTAAGGAGCACGACGTGGCGGTACGAGCGGTCCGTGGAGCCGTCCAGCTGGAACGGGACGACGCCGGACACATGGACGAGCAGGTCAGCGATCTGCTCACCGCCGTGCTCGAGCGGAACGGACTCGTCGCGGACGACCTGATCAGCGTCTGGTTCACGGCCACGCCCGATCTGCACAGCGACTTCCCGGCGGCCGCCGCGCGCAAGCTCGGCATCGTCGACGTACCGCTGATCTGCGCGCAGGAGCTGGACATCGTCGGGGCCATGCCGCGTGTCGTACGGATACTCGCGCATGTCGAGTCCGACCTGCCCAAATCGGAGATCGCGCACGTCTACCTCGGTGCCGCGGCCGCCCTGCGCAAGGACATCGCCCAGTGAGAACCGCCGTCGTCATCGGAACCGGCCTGATCGGCACCTCGGCGGCCCAGGCCCTGGCGGGGCGCGGGGTCGCCGTCCACCTCGTGGACCACGACCCGGAGCGGGCCCGTACCGCGGCCGCGCTCGGCGCGGGGACCGACGATCCGCCGGAGGGGCGGGTCGACCTCGCGATCGTCGCCGTACCGCCGGCGCATGTCGCCACCGCGCTCGCCGAAGCGATGCGCGCCGGGGTCGCGCGCGGCTACCTCGACGTGGCGAGCGTCAAGGGTGGCCCGCGCCGTGAGCTGGAGGCCCTGGGCCTCGACCTCAGCGCCTACATCGGTACGCATCCGATGTCGGGCAAGGAACGATCCGGTCCGCTCGCCGCGACCGCGGACCTCTTCGAGGGCCGCCCGTGGGTGCTCACGCCCACCCGCGACACGGACACCGAGGTCCTCAACCTCGCCCTCGAACTGGTCGCGCTGTGCCGCGCGGTCCCCGTGGTCATGGACGCCGACGCCCACGACCGGGCCGTCGCCCTGGTCTCGCACACCCCGCAGCTGATCTCCTCGATGGTCGCTGCGCGGCTGGAGGACGCGGACGACACGGCGGTACGGCTCTGTGGCCAGGGCATCCGCGACGTCACCCGGATCGCGGCGTCCGACCCTCGCATGTGGGTCGAGATCCTCTCCGCCAACCCGGGCCCGGTGGCCGACGTACTCGCCGGTGTCGCGGCCGACCTGGACGAGACGGTCCAGGCGCTGCGGGCCCTGCAGTCCTCGGACGAGTCCAAGCGCCAGGGCGGCGCCGAGGGCATCGAGGACGTCCTGCGCCGCGGCAACGCGGGCCGCGTCCGGGTCCCGGGCAAGCACGGCCAGGCCCCGACGTCGTACGAGATCGTCGCGGTCCTGATCAGCGACCAGCCCGGCGAACTGGCCCGGATCTTCGCGGACGCGGGCCGCGCGGGCGTGAACATCGAGGACGTCCGCATCGAACACGCCACGGGTCAGCAGGCCGGCCTGGTGCAGCTCATGGTGGAACCTACGGCCGCGACGGTCCTGAAGACGGCACTGCGGGAACGGGGCTGGTCGATCCGGCAGTAGCCGGCGGTGCTGGCTCCTGCGGCGGACGGGCTGCCCCGCAGCGGTCCCACCCATCCGCATCCGGGGAGACTCATGGAGCCGAGTGGTGCGAGCCCGGCGTCCGGGTGAAGCCGTGCCGCCGTACGTGTGTAAAGGCAGGCCCAAGTACTCGGTAACCTTGTTCAGGGCCCACCGGCAATTCCGCCTGCCCTCTCCGCGTACCAGGAAGGTGTCCGACACCGTGGAATCCGTGATCGTCGCCATTGACGGCCCCTCCGGCACGGGCAAGTCGAGCACCTCCAAGGCTGTCGCCGCCGCCCTGGGGCTCAGCTACCTGGACACCGGCGCCCAGTACCGGGCGATCACCTGGTGGATGATCAGCAACGGCGTCGACACCCAGGACCCCACGGCGATCGCGACCGCCGCAGGCAAGCCCGTCATCGTCTCCGGCACCGACCCGGCCGTCCCCACCATCACGGTCGACGGCGAGGACGCCTCGGGGCCGATCCGTACCCAGGACGTGACCTCCAAGGTGAGCGCGGTCAGTGCCGTGCCCGAGGTGCGCGCCCGGATCACCGAGCTGCAGCGTTCCATCGCCGCGGCCGCCGAGAAGGGCATCGTCGTCGAGGGGCGCGACATCGGCACCACCGTCCTGCCCGACGCGGACCTGAAGATCTTCCTGACCGCCTCGCCCGAGGCCCGCGCCGCCCGCCGCAGCGGGGAGCTCAAGGGCTCCGACGTCGCGGCCACCAGGGAGGCCCTGATCAAGCGGGACGCGGCCGACTCCAGCCGTAAGACCTCCCCGCTCGCCAAGGCGGACGACGCGGTCGAGGTGGACACCACCGGCCTGACCCTGCAGCAGGTCATCGAGTGTGTCGTCACCCTCGTCGAGGAGAAGCGGGCCGCGCGGTGACCGAATCGTCCGGGAAGGGCGTACCGTCCGAGAGGGGCGCGGCAGTCGGGCGTGGCATGGGCATCGGGCTCATGTACGGGCTGTGGCGGCCGCGCGTGCTCGGCGCCTGGCGGGTCCCGGCGAGCGGCCCGGTGATCCTGGCCGTGAACCACTCGCACATGATCGACGGGCCGATGCTGATGGGCACCGCGCCCCGGCCCGTGCACTTCCTGATCAAGAAGGAGGCGTTCGTCGGCCCCCTGGACCCGTTCCTGCTGGGAATCGGTCAGCTGAAGGTGGACCGTACGACCGCCGACCGGACCGCCATCACCAACGCGCTCGGCGTGCTGGCCGGCGGCGGCGTCCTCGGGATATTCCCCGAGGGCACCCGGGGCGAGGGAGACTTCGCCTCGCTGCGCGCGGGGCTCGCCTACTTCGCCGTGCGCTCCGGCGCCCCGATCGTCCCGGTCGCGGTGCTGGGAAGCACCGAGCGCCGCGGACGGTTGGTACGGGCACTGCCTCCGCTGCGCAGCCGGGTCGACGTCGTCTTCGGCGACGCCTTCGCGGCGGGCGACGGCGCCCGCCGTACGCGCAAGGCGCTGGACGAGGCGACCGTACGCATCCAGGAGCGGCTGACCGCCCACCTGGAAAACGCCAAGCGTCTCACCGGGCGCTAGGTAAGACTTGAGTAGTGGATCGCACGACAAGCGGTCCATCGATGATGCAACGTAACGAGGTAAGCACTTCATGAACGACCAGATCCACTCCGGCGACGAGCACGAGCACGGAGCGCTTGGCGACGCCGAGTACGCGGAGTTCATGGAGCTCGCCGCGGAAGAGGGCTTCGACGTCGAGGATGTCGAGGACGCGATCGGCGAGGCCGGTCACGGCCCGCTGCCCGTCCTCGCCGTCGTCGGCCGCCCCAATGTCGGCAAGTCGACCCTGGTGAACCGCATCATCGGCCGGCGTGAGGCCGTCGTCGAGGACAAGCCCGGCGTCACCCGCGACCGTGTCACCTACGAGGCCGAGTGGGCGGGCCGCCGCTTCAAGCTCGTCGACACCGGCGGCTGGGAGCAGGACGTGCTGGGCATCGACGCCTCCGTCGCCGCCCAGGCCGAGTACGCCATCGAGGCGGCCGACGCGGTCGTCTTCGTCGTCGACTCCACGGTCGGCGCGACCGACACCGACGAGGCCGTCGTCAAGCTGCTGCGCCGGGCCGGAAAGCCCGTCGTGCTCTGCGCCAACAAGGTCGACGGACCCAGCGGTGAGGCGGACGCCACCGCCCTGTGGTCGCTCGGCCTGGGCCAGCCGCACCCCGTCTCCTCGCTGCACGGCCGCGGTACGGGCGACATGCTCGACGCCGTCCTGGAGGCGCTGCCCGAAGCCCCGGCCCAGACCTTCGGCAACGCTGTCGGCGGCCCGCGCCGTATCGCCCTGATCGGCCGCCCGAACGTCGGCAAGTCCTCCCTCCTGAACAAGGTCGCCAACGAGGACCGCGTCGTCGTCAACGAAATCGCCGGCACCACGCGCGACCCGGTCGACGAGCTCATCGAACTCGGCGGCATCACCTGGAAGTTCATCGACACGGCCGGTATCCGCCGCCGGGTCCACCTCCAGGAGGGCGCGGACTACTACGCCTCGCTGCGCACCGCGGCCGCCGTCGAGAAGGCGGAGGTCGCCGTCGTCCTGATCGACGCCAGCGAGTCCATCAGCGTCCAGGACCAGCGGATCATCACGATGGCCGTCGAGGCGGGCCGCGCCCTGGTCATCGCGTACAACAAGTGGGACACCCTCGACGAGGAGCGCCGCTACTACCTGGAGCGCGAGATCGAGACCGAGCTCGCGCAGATCGCCTGGGCGCCCCGGGTCAATGTCTCGGCCATCACCGGCCGCCACATGGAGAAGCTGGTCCCGGCGATCGAGACCGCGATCGACGGCTGGGAGACGCGTATCCCGACGGGCCGGCTGAACGCGTTCCTCGGCGAGATCGTCGCCTCCCACCCGCACCCGATCCGCGGCGGCAAGCAGCCCCGCATCCTCTTCGGCACCCAGGCGGGCACCAAGCCGCCGAGGTTCGTGCTCTTCGCCTCCGGCTTCCTGGAGCACGGCTACCGGCGCTTCGTCGAGCGCCGACTGCGCGAGGAGTTCGGTTTCGAGGGGACCCCGATCCACATCTCGGTGCGGGTGCGCGAGAAGCGCGGCCGCAAGAAGTGACGTATAAGAAGTGACGTACGAGAAGTGACATGAACGAAGGCGCTGCCCCGGACCGGGTGAACGGTCCGGGGCAGCGCCTTCGCGTACGGCTTGTGCGTCACGTCCCCCGGCGGGGGCTCGGCGGCAGGGCGGCCGGCACATGCGTCCCGTGGTGCGGACGGCTTCCCTGGTACGGCTGCCAGCTGCCCACATGGGTCTGGTGCACCGGGTGGCTCTGATGGCTGCCGGGCCCGCCACGACTGCTGTGCAGTCCGGCGCCGAAGGCCTTGAAGTCGAGATCCTCCTCCCCGCTCCGGTCGCCCGGCAGGGCCTTGAAGGCCCTGCGGTACTCGGAGTACAGCGCGTCGTAGATCGGCGTTGGCGACTGGCCGGATGTCGCGTCGTACGCGGGGCGCATGGCGGGGATCTGACTCTGATACGGCTGGCGGGAGGCGTCGTATGAGGAGTGCACGTACCTGCAACGACCCGGCCGTCGGACGGATGCGGGCTGCGTGGAGCTGCATTCTTCCGGGGGAGGCGCAACGTGCGCCGGGGGTGCGTTTCCGCACCCCCGGGTCTTCATGCCCTCGTCAAACGTCTGTCAGGTGCCCGCGAGCGGCATCGTCGCCGCCACCAGACGGCCGCCCGCCGCGGCCCTCTCCAGCGCGTCGCGCAGCAGATCCTCGCGCGGCTGCTGGCCGATCGAGCCGACCGGTGCGGCGAACACCAGCACCGTGTGCGACTTGTTGGCGGCCGCACGCCAGCCGTCGGTGACCTGGAGGGGCTGATGGGCCTGCCACCAGGCGACCTGGCTGCCACCGCCGGTGCCGGGCTGGAGCACGGCGTGCAGCTGGCCCATGGCGACCAGGACGGACCAGCCGTGCAGCTGGGTGGTGGGCCGGTGGCTGACCTCGGAGATGGGCACGAAGCCCTGCTCGATGAGCAGCGGGAGGAAGTCGTCACCGCCGTTGCCGGTCGTGCCGGGCCGGGCGATCGGAGCGGTCGGTTCGACGACCAGGGCGGGGTGCAGTTCGCCGTCGATCAGTACGAGGCCGCTGGTGATCCCGAGCACGGCCTGCTCCGAACCTCCGGCCGACCGGGGGGCGCCGGGGTGCGGTGGCTCCTCGCCGGTGATGGACCTGACGGCGCCCTGCAGCTGGTCCTCGGCGACCTGGACGACCTGTGAGGGGATGCAGGTGGCGTGGGCGAAGGCGAGAACGGCGGTCTCCTCGCCGACGAACAGGACGGTGCTCGTGCGTTCCTGCTCACAGTCGCCGGGGGTGCGGCAGGAGGTGCAGTCGTAGCTGCCCGGGGCGTTCTCGCCGGCGAGCAACCGGTCGGCTTCTTCGTCGCCGATCTCGGCGCGGACGTCCTGGCTGACGTCGAGCATGCGCGGCACGGGTGGCTCCTCGGACTTGATCAGTGTGTGCCGGGCGGGTCCCGGCTCATAAAGAGCTCAACGGGCGATCTGTGGCCGGAGTCACGCACGGAGAGGAATGGAATCGAACCATCCGACGCAAGCGGTGAGACAGCGGGCGGAATCGACTACTCACCGTCAACAGCTGCTGTGTGCACGGAAGTTGGGGCCGTGAAGCGGCTCACACGTCGGCTCGTCGGCAGGTCGACAAATCATGAAATCAGCGAATCAAGTGGGTGGCCGGATTTCGCCGCTACTTCAGGTAACGGGCAACTGGCCTGGAATGACAGGGGATTGGTTGATACCGGAGTGCTGCGCTGCCTAGATTCCTCCGTCGTGTGCAGAGAGCACCGCCCGGGACAGCCCGCCCGGCCGCACAGCCAGTGCGGCGCACAACAGCACCACGCATCACCACCTCAGGCGGGCTGGGCGGAGCGGACGCAGGCGCCGGATGCGCCGAGGACCGCACCGCCCGGAGGGACCCCGGGTCCTTCGAGAGGAATTTGATGTTCACGAGTTCCCGTTCCATACGCAGGCGTGACACGGCGGCGCTGGTCAGTGCCGCACTGGTGGCACCGCTGGCACTGCTCGCCGCGACCACGGGCGAGGCCCGGGCGGCGGACACCGGAGTATGGGACCGCATCGCAGCGTGCGAGAGCGGCGGAAACTGGCACATCAACACAGGCAACGGCTACTACGGCGGGCTGCAGTTCTCGGCCGGGACCTGGCGTGCCTACGGCGGTGGGGCGTACGCGTCCACCGCGGACCGGGCGAGCAAGGGCCAGCAGATCGCGGTGGCGACGAAGGTCCAGCGGGCGCAGGGGTGGGGTGCGTGGCCCACCTGCGCGGCGCGGGCGGGGGCGTACGGAAAGGCGCCGGCGGCGCCCGAGTCCGCCTCGCACAAGACCTCGACCCCGAAGTCCTCCACCCCCAGGTCCTCGGCTAGGAAGTCGTCCGCTCTGGCAAAGGCGCCGGAGCGGGCATCGGGCCACACCGACCGCGGCAGCTCCCGCGGCGACTACACCGTCCGGCGCGGCGACACCCTCAGCGGGATCGCGGCGGCGCACGGCATGAACTGGCGCTCCGTGTTTGCCGCTAACAAGGCCGTCATCGGCGGCGATCCGAACCTCATCGTGCCCGGGCAGAGGCTCGCGCTCTGAGGTGTGCTCCGGCAGCCCCGCCCGGGTCCGACCGGGTGGGGCTGCCCGCCGCCCGGGCGCGGCACCGCTTCTCGCCCGGCCACGCTGCCTAGCGTGGCCCGATGTCGAAGATCAGATTGTGGCCGGCGGCACTGGTGGCCGTACTTCTGGCCCTCGTACCACACAGCGGTGCGTACGCCACGACGACCGACTGTGCATCGTCCGGGTGGCCCTGGAGCTGTGTCGCCGAGTGCGAGAGCAGCGGCCGGTGGGACGCCAACACGGGCAACGGCTACTACGGCGGGCTGCAGTTCTGGCAGCCGACCTGGATCGAGTACGGCGGTCTCCTGTACGCGCCGCGCGCCGACCTCGCGACCCGGCGGCAGCAGATCACGGTGGCGGAGGACGTGCTGCGTACGCAGGGCTGGGGGGCCTGGCCCGTCTGCTCCGTGAGATACGGCCTCCACGGCCGCGTCCACACCGTCCAGCCGGGCGACACGCTCTCCTCGATCGCGGTGCGCTTCGGGGTCAAGGGCGGCTGGCCGGCCCTCTACGCGGCCAACAAGGCCGTCGTCGGGAGCTCGCCGGACCGGCTGCAGGTGGGCATGATGCTGGCTATCGGGGGGTGAGTTCGGCGGGCTCTCCGCTGAACGCGACTGTGCCGCGGCGCAGTTCATGGACGAGGACCGGCCCCCGGCCGTCGCCGATTCCGGGCGGCAGACGCTGTTCCGCGACGACGACGGCCGCGTCGAGGGCACGCAGCAGTTCGTACGTACGGGCCGCGACGGGCGGCGACATGCCCTGGGCGGGCTCGTCGAGGAGGACGACGCGGGCGGGCATCAGCAGGGCGCGCGAGACGGCGAGCATGCGCTGCTCGCCGCCGGAGAGGGTGCCCGCGCGGCGGGCGAGGAGCGGGCGCAGGGCGGGATAGCCGTCGACAGCACGGGCGAAGTCCCCGTCCGGCGCGGCGAGTTCGAGGTTCTCGGCGACGGTGAGGGTGTCGTACACGGCACGCAGATCCGGTACGAAGCACAGCCCGCGGCGGGCCCGTTCGTGGGCGTGCAGGCCGCTCACGTCCGTGCCGCGCCACACCACCCGGCCGGCGGACAGCGGCACGGTGCCCGCCAGGGCGCGCAGCGCGGTGGTACGGCCCGAGCCGTTGCGCCCGATCAGGACGGTGAGGGCGGCCGCGGGCACGGGGAGATCGACGCCGTGCAGGGCCTCCAGGGGGCCGTAGCGTACGCGGGCGGCGCGGAGTTCGATCTCGACGGTCATCGCACGATCCGCCCCGCCTCCATGACATGCACCGTCTGCGCGATGCGCGCGACGAGATCGAGATCGTGCTCGACGACGAGCACGGCCATCCCGTCCGCGGCGAGCGCGCAGAGAATCCGCGCGAGGGCCTCCGCCTCGACGGCGTCGAGCCCGGCGGCAGGCTCGTCGAGCAGCAGCGTGTGCGGGCCCCCGGCGAGCGCCCGGCCCAACTCGACGCGGCGCAGGGCCCCGGTGGACAGCCCGGCGGCGGGCAGATCCCGCATGGGCCCGTCGAGCCCGAGCAGCCGCAGTACGGGCCCGACGGCGGAGAGGTCCCGCCGGTGCCCCTGCTCGGCGCCGATGCGTACGTTCTCCTCGACGGTCAGCGAAGCAAAGACGGCGAGCTGCTGAAAGGTCCGGGCAATCCCGAGCCGTGTGCGCGCGTGCGCGGCCAGCCGGGTGATGTCGACCCCGTCGAGCTCGACCCTCCCGCGATCGGGCCGCAGCGTCCCGCAGAGACAGTTGAACAGGGTGGTCTTTCCGGCGCCGTTGGCCCCGATGAGGGCGGTGACCTGGCCGGAGGGAAGGACCAGGTCGACGCCGTCGAGGGCGGTGAAGTCGCGGTACCGCAGCCGCACGCCACGGGCGACGAGGGTATGCGCGGGAGGTGGACGAGTGGCTCCGCCACGGGCCGGGCGGCCGGGCTGTCGGTCGCCGCTGCCGCGCGCTGGGCCCTCGGCTTCGCCGGTGCGAGGGACCGGTCCGGGCCCGGGGGTTGGTGCCGGACCGGCCGACGGGGGCCGGGCTTCGCCGCCGGGCATGGTGGGCCGGGCTTCACTCAAGCCGGCGGTCCGTGCGGCCGCGCCGCGGCCCGTTTGGTCGGTCGACGCGGCCCCCGCCCGCTGCTGCGTCGGACGCGCCTGGCCGTGGCGGGAGGCCGTCAGGCCCAGGCGTCTGAAGGTCCAGCTCGGGGCGTCCGGGAAGCGGCCGATCAGGACAGCCAGGATGCCGATGACCGCCGCTGCCACGCCGCCGCGGGTGCCCGCGTCCAGGCCCACGAGGAGCGCAGCCGCCACCAGGGGGCCCACGAGGTTGTCCGCGCCCAGGACCACCACCGCGGCGAACCAGAGCAGGCCGCGTACCGGGTCGTACGCCTCGGGGTCGAAGGCGCGCACGCCCATGCCCAGCAGGCCGCCGCCCAGGGCCGCGAGAGCCGCGCCGAGGACGAAGGCCAGGAGTTTGAGGGACGCGACGGGCACACCAGCCGCCGACGCGCCGGGTTCGTGGTCGCGCAGGGCCGCCAGCGCGCGGCCCGTGCGGCCCCGCCGCAGTGCCGAGACGGCGAGCAGCGCGCAGGCGAGGACGGCCAGTTCGACCACGTAGTACGCGCGGTCGGACGTCAGACCTGTCGGGCGGGACAGCGAGAGCCCCGCCGTCGCGTACGGCTGCGCGAAGACGAAACGGCTCACCCCCACCCCCACCGCCAGCGTCGCGAGCGCCAGCGCCAGACCGTGGCGGCCGATCGCGGGCCACCCCGTCAGCAGTCCCAGGGGCGCGACCAGCAGGACCGCGACGACCAGCGCGAGCAGTTCGGGCATCGCGGGCAGGCCCGGGAAGCGCCCGGCCGCCAGCAGTGCCGTGAAGAGCGCGCCGAGGCCCGCGTACGCCGCCTGGCCCAGCGAGATCTGTCCGCCCCGCCCCGTCACGACCACCAGCGACAGCAGAATCACCGCCAGCGCCGGTACCTGGATCGAGGCGTGCAGGTCGGTGCCCGCGAAGCCGAGCGGGAGCAGGAACAGGATCCCGGCCACCAACCAGACCACGCCGGGGACGCGTACCGCGGGCGCCGCCGCCCGCGCCACCGTGCTCTGCGCCCCCACCCCCGGCAGCATCAACGCCGCGATCAGCAGTGCCACCACGAAGAGGTTCGCCCCCACCGCCTGGAGCAGCTGCTCGCCCCACCCCGAGGGATGCAGCCGCGTCAGCTGGGCCTGCGCCACGCCGATCGCCAGGGCGGCGGCCACGGCCACCGAGAGACTCCGCATCCGGGCCACCACCGCGACCGCGATCACCTCGACGACCAGCAGCGGCAGCCCGTAGGGATCGAGGCGTACGTAAGGCGCGAGCAGCACACCCGTAAGACCGGCCGTGAACGAGCCGAACGCCCAGCCCACCGCCGACACCCGGTCCGCGTCGATCCCGCCGAGTGCCGCGAGCGCGCGGTTGTCGACGACCGCGCGCAGCTCACGGCCGAAACGGGTCCACCGGGTGACCGCCGTGACCAGCACGGCGAGCAGCAGCACGGCACCGAGCTGCACCCACGGATCGTCCGGCAGCAGCTCCGGCGCATCCGACCGCGCCCCGTTGCCCCACAGCAGTGCCGCGCCCCCGACGAGCAGGACGAACACACCGATGGACGCCACCAGAGCGCGCGCCGGGTCCATCTCCACAACCGCGATCGGGCGGAAGACGAGCCGGTCCAGGACAAGTCCGATCCCCGGAGCGACGACCAGCAGTGTCACCGCGGCGGCGAGCGGCAGCGGCCAGCCCCACTCCACCGCGAACTCCCGCAGCACATACGCGCAGACCATCGCGATCGCGCCCTGCGCCAGGTTCAGCACACCCGTGGCCCGGTAGGTGACGATCAGCCCGATCCCCGTGAGTGCGGCCGCACTGCCGACCGCGAGCCCCGCGAGGGTGAGGTCGTACGTCAGCGAGCTCACGTGTTCAGACCTGGGGCTCGCACACGGGGCACGGGCCCAGGACTCTGTCGCCGACCGGCTCCACCTCCGGCTTGCCCGCGACCAGGGGGCAGTCGGGCCGGTGCGCCAGCGTCCCGCCCGGTACGCACACCACCGGCCCGTCCGACGAGGGCGGTTCGAAGGGCGGCACGTCCGGGGACGGCACGGCCGCCGTCGGTGCCCCGGTCTCCTCCCGGCCCGTCGTCCCGGCCATCCGCCCCGCCGCCGCGAGCAGCACCGCCCCGGCCACCAGCAGGGCCGCACCCGGCACCGTGCAGGAGGCCAGATAGGGGATCTGCCGCTCGGCGAAGCGCTCGCCGGACACTCCGTACCAGCCGATCACGGACAGCACGGCGCCTGCGGCGGCGGCCGCGAGCCCGCCCCACCACAGAAGTCGGGACGTCGGCATCGCGCGGCCCTCCCGGTCTGGTGACGGTCTGGTGATGTACGGCGATTCCTTGCACTATGCCCTGAACCGACAGACGCTGGAAGCCGACAACCGGTGGTGAGCCAGATGGTCCATGTCAGGCACCCGAGAACCGCGGCATGGGCGGCCGCCGCGGTCCTGATACTCGTACCGGCCGCGGCAGGATGCTCGGACGACAACGGCGGCGGGTCCAAGGCCACGCCGACCCCGTCCGCGACGGCCCCGCCCTCCAGCAGCGCACCGGCCGCCAACGGCCCGGCCGACCCCGCGGCCGCGAAGGCGGAGATCGAGAAGAACTGGACGACGTTCTTCGACCCCAAGGCGACCACGGACGCCAAGGTCAAGGTGCTGGAGAACGGTGCGCTACTGCGTCCGCTGCTCGCCGCGTTCAGCGGCGACAAGAACGCCGCGCAGACCTCGGTGAAGGTCACGGCCGTGCAGTTCACCTCGCCCACCGACGCCACGGTCACCTATGACCTGCTGGTCGGCGGCGCGCCGGCCCTGCCCGGCTCCAAGGGCACGGCGATCTACCAGGACCAGACCTGGAAGGTCTCCGTGAAGACCCTGTGCGCCCTGGTCAAGCTCAGCGGTAATGCGGCCGCGCCCGGCTGCTGAAGCCCTGCTGCTCGCGGCTCTCCTGACCGGGAGCGCCGCCTGCGGCAGCCGCTTGCCCGAGAGCGCCTTCGAGAGCTCGGCGCCACCCGTACGCAGTAGCGCTGCCCAGCCGATCCGCATCGGGATCATCAGCAGCGCCACCAGCCCGGTCGGCGGCGCCGCCTTCTCCGGCCCGGGGGACGGGGCCAAGGCCTACTTCGACGCGCTGAACGCGAAGGGCGGCATCGACGGCCGCCGTATCGAGGTGATCACCTGCGACGACGGCGGCAGCGGCGTCGGCAACAACGAGTGCGTGCACAAGCTGCTCGACGAGAAGAAGGTCTTCGCGCTCGTCGCGACGACCGCACTCGACTACGCGGGCGCACCCCTCGTCGCCAAGGCGGGCGTCCCCGACATCGGCGGCCAGCCGATCGGCCCCGCGTACGACACCTATCCGCATCTGTACGGGATCTACGGCAGCCTCGCCCCGCGCACCGGCGACGCCCCCGGCTGGCACGGCACGCTGTACGGCGGCACCGAGGTCTACCGCTACTTCAAGAGCACGCAGGGCGCCCGTACCGCCGCCGTCGTCTCCTACAACCAGGCCTCGTCCGCCGCGTACGCCCGGCTGATCACCCAAGGCTTGAAAGCCGAGGGCTATCGCGTGGTCACCGAACAGGTCGACTTCGCGCTGCCGAACTTCCGCGCCGTCGCCGCCGACCTCCAACAGCAGGGCGCCGACCTGGTCTTCGACGCGATGGACACCCACGGCAACGCCCAGCTGTGCGAGGCGATGGACGCGGTCGGCGTGCATGTCACCGCCAAGGTCACCAACGTGCAGAACTGGGACTCCTCGGTACCGAAGGACTTCAAGAACGCGCCGAGCTGCCGAAACGCCCTGTGGGTGACCGGATCGAGCCGCAACTACGAGGACGCCGATCAGCCCGCCGTACGTGAGTTCCGTGAGGCGATGAAGGGCCGTCAGCTCTCCCAGTGGCAGCTGGAGGGCTGGGCCGCCGCCATGTGGTTCACCGACGCGGCCCGCTCCTGCACGGCCGATCTCACCCGCGACTGCGTCGAACGCTTCGTCAACCGGCCCGAGCCGTACACCGCGCGCGGCCTGCTGCTGCCCGTGGTCTTCGAGAAACTGGCCGAGCCGCCGAAGACCCGCCACACCTGTCTGTCCGTCGCACGCTGGCAGGACGGCAAGGGCTGGGTCACCGAGGGCGACATGACCAAGAACTGCTTCACCGTGCCCCAGCTCCCCTATCGGCCCTAGCCGACAAGTACAGTCCCTCTTTGCACATACGAATAACGGGGGTCGCTACGGCGCATGCACATCTCTTTTCTGCTCCACAACGCGTACGGCATCGGCGGCACGATCCGCACGACGTTCAACCTCGCCCGGAACCTGGCCGAGCGTCATGACGTCGAGATCGTCTCCGTGTTCCGGCACCGTGACGAACCCATGATGGGCGCGCCCGCCGGCGTCACCATGAAGCACCTCGTGGATCTGCGCGGAAAGAGCCCCGGCTACGACGGCGACCACCCGGACCACAAACGACCCGCCCGGGTCTTCCCGCGCGGCGAGGGCCGCTACAAGCAGTACAGCCGCCTCAGCGACGCCCGGATCGCCGCCCATCTCGGCTCCCTGCGGGCCGATGTCGTCGTCGGCACCCGCCCCGGGCTCAATGTGCACATCGCCCGCCAGACCCGCCGCGGCCCGGTCCGCATCGCCCAGGAACATCTCACGCTGGACAGCCACGGCCACCGGCTGCGCCGCGAGATCGGGCACCGCTACCCGCTCCTGGACGCGGTCACCACCGTCACCGAGGCGGACGCGCGGGCCTACCGCGCCCAGCTGAAGCTGCCCGGCGTACGGGTCGTAGCCGTGCCCAACAGTGTGCCCGCGTTGACCGTCGCGCCCGCGGACCACGAAAGCAAGTGGATCGTCGCGGCCGGCCGGCTGACCAAGGTCAAGCGGTACGACCTGCTGGTCAAGGCCTTCTCCAAGGTGGTCGCCGCGCACCCCGACTGGCGGCTGCGGATCTACGGTGGCCCAGACGCGACGGGCAACGAGAGAAACGCGCTGCTCGCCCTCGTCGAAGAGCGCCAACTGCACAACCACGTCTACCTGATGGGGCCCGCCAACCCGCTGGAGCCGGAGTGGGTCAAGGGCTCGATCGCCGCGGTCACCTCCAGCTTGGAGTCCTTCGGCATGACCATCGTCGAGGCGATGCGCTGCGGCGTCCCCGTCGTCTCGACCGACTGCCCGCACGGGCCCGGCGAGATCATCGAGGACGGCGTCGACGGCCGTCTCGTGCCGGTCGGCGACGTGGACGCTATCGCCGACGCCCTCATCGCCCTGATCGAGGACGACGAACTGCGCCGCCGCACCGGACAGGCGGCGCTCGCCGCCTCCGCCCGCTTCGACCCGGCGCGGATCGCCGAGCGCCACGAGGCCATGTTCACCGAACTCGTCGGACAGGGAGGGAGCGGATTCTGGCGCGGCGCGGTACGCGACACGCTGCGCCGTGGCAGGAGCGCGCTGTACGACGGGATCTACTCCGCGCGCTACAGGGCAACCGACGCGATCCGTAAGGGGAAGAAGTCCTGATGACCACGGACACCGAGCGGCGCACTCCGCGCGCCGACTGTCTCGCCGACGCGGCGGGCGCCGTCACCTTCGACCTGGCGGGCATCGGCGCGAGCGACGCCGAACTCGTGCTGAGGCGGCGCGGCTGCGAGGGGGAGCAGGACGAGACGCGACTGCCGCTCACGCCGTCGGGCGACGGGACTTCGCGTGCCGTACTGCCCGGGACGGTCGAGCTGGCCGAAGGCCATTGGGACGCGTATGCCGGGGACCGGCCTGTCGAGTCCGGCATCCGGGACGTCCGGGCCCTCCTCGACCGCACGCCGGACACCGACCGGATCGCCCCACGCGTCCCGTATCCCACGGCGGGAGGCAGCCTCGCCCTGCGCTGCTGGGTGCGCGCGCCGCACGCCGAGGCCGGGGACATCGGCGTGGTGGCGGAGCACTGCGCGATGACGGTCGAGGGCCGGCTGTACGGAACCGAAGTGGGCGAGGGAGCCGCCGCCGAGGCCCGCCTGCGCGGCGGCGACCTGGTGCACCGGGTCCCGGCGACGGGCAAGGACGGGGCCTTCGGCTTCACACTGCCGTTCGCCCCGCTGGCCGAGGCGTCGGGCGGCAAGGATCAGTGGTGGGACCTGTGGCTGGTCCCGGCGGCCGGGGCCGCGGCGGTGCGGGTGTCCCGCGTCCTCGACGACGTCTGGGACAGGCGGAATGTCTTCGTGTACCCGAAGCAGCGGACGGAGACGGGGCAGTTCGCGGAGCCGTGCTACACGGTCGACAACGACTTGTGTGTCCGCCTCACCGCGGCGCGCTGAGCGAGGGCCGCTGCCCGGGGCTTGTTCCCCACCCCGCCCCTTCCCGCTGTGACATTTTGCGGCTCCGCCGCGTGGCGGGGCGCTGCCCCCGGACCCCCGCGCCTCAAACTCCCCCAGACTTCGTCCGGGGGGACTCCCACGGGGCTGGATGTTCAGCCCGTCCGGCGTTCGAGGACACGCGCGAAGCGCGTACGGGGTCTGGGGCGAAGCCTCAGTCACGGGAAGCGGCGGGGTGGGGAACAAGCCCGCCGCAGGCGCCCCCGCCCCGCTCCACCTCGCGGACAGAAACCGTCCTCAACCCCTGCCACACTCGACCCCATGCTGGAGACCTCCGCAAGACTCCTCCGCCTGCTCTCACTCCTCCAGGCCCACCGCGACTGGTCCGGCGCCGATCTCGCCGACCGGCTCGGCGTCACGCCGCGCACCGTGCGGCGCGACGTCGACCGGCTGCGCGAGCTCGGCTATCCGGTGAACGCCAGCCCCGGCACCGGCGGCGGCTATCAGCTCGGCGCGGGGGCCGAGTTGCCGCCGCTGCTGCTCGACGACGAGGAGGCGGTGGCCGTCGCGGTCGGCCTGCGTACCGCCGCCGGCCAGGGCATCGAGGGCATCGGCGAGACCTCCGTACGCGCCCTGGCCAAGCTGGAGCAGGTGCTGCCGAGCCGGCTGCGCCGACGCGTGGGCGCGCTCAACGCGTTCACCGTGCCGATGATGCGGGCCCCGCAGGCGCAGGTCGACCCTTCCGTCCTCACCGAGCTGGCCAACGCCTGCCGCGACAGCGAGCGGCTGCGCTTCGAGTACCGCGACCACGGCGGCTCCGCCACCCGCCGCAGCGTCGAGCCGCACCGTCTGGTGTGCACCGAGCGCCGCTGGTATCTGGTCGCCTGGGACCTGGACCGCGGTGACTGGCGTACGTTCCGTGCTGACCGGATCACCCCGAAGCCGCCGCACGGCCCGCGCTTCGCCCCGCGCACCCCGCCGGCCGAGGATCTGGCCGCGTATGTCTCGAAGGGCGTTTCCACGCACGCCTACGCCGCCCAGGCGGTCATCCGGCTGCACACCTCCGCCGAACTGGCCGCCCAGGTCGTCGGACCGTCCGACGGCGCGCTGGAGGCGGTCGACGAGAAGACCTGTCTGCTGCGCACCGGGGCCGCGAGCCTGGACGTGCTGGTGATCCATGTGATGCTCATGGGCGTCGACTTCGAGGTGGTCGAGCCCGAAGAGCTGACCGAGCATATCAGGACGGTCCGGGACCGCCTGTCCCGGGCCCTCGACTGAGCCGGCCCGCCTCTGCCACATCGTGCTCGATGGCCGCGAACTCCGGGTGGTGCAGATCGAAGGCGGGCGACTCGGTGCGGATGCGGGGGATGGTGATGAAGTTGTGCCGGGGCGGCGGACAGGAGGTCGCCCACTCCAGCGAGCGGCCGAAGCCCCACGGGTCGTCCATCTCGATCTTCTTGCCGTACTTGGTGGTCTTCCAGACGTTGTAGAGGAACGGCAGCGTCGAGAGGCCGAGCAGGAACGAGCCGATGGTCGAGATGGTGTTGAGGACCGTGAAGCCGTCGGCGGCCAGATAGTCGGCGTACCGCCGGGGCATGCCCTCGGCGCCCAGCCAGTGCATCACGAGGAAGGTGGTGTGGAAGCCGACGAACAGGGTCCAGAAATGGATCTTGCCGAGCCGTTCGTCGAGCATCTTGCCGGTGAACTTGGGCCACCAGAAGTGGAAGCCGGCGAAGGTCGCGAAGGCGACGGTGCCGAAGACCACGTAGTGGAAGTGCGCCACGACGAAGTACGAGTCCGTGACCTGGAAGTCCATCGGCGGCGAGGCCAGGATGACGCCGGTGAGACCGCCGAAGAGGAACGTCACCAGGAAGCCGACCGCCCACAGCATCGGCGTCTCGAAGGACAGCGAGCCCTTGAGCATCGTGCCCGTCCAGTTGAAGAACTTCACCCCGGTCGGGATCGCGATCAGGAAGGACAGCAGTGAGAAGAACGGAAGCAGCACCGCTCCGGTGACGAACATGTGGTGCGCCCACACCACCACCGAGAGCCCGGTGATCGTCATGGTCGCGCCGATCAGGGTGATGTAACCGAAGATCGGCTTGCGCGAGAAGACCGGGATGATCTCCGAGATGATGCCGAAGAACGGCAGCGCGATGATGTAGACCTCGGGATGGCCGAAGAACCAGAACAGGTGCTGCCACAGCAGCGCCCCGCCGTTCTCCGCGTCGAAGACCACCGATCCGAAGCGCCGGTCCGCCTCGAGTACCAGCAGCGCCGCGGCCAGTACGGGGAAGGCCATCAGCACCAGGATCGTGGTGAAGAGGATGTTCCAGGTGAAGATCGGCATCCGGAACATCGTCATGCCGGGCGCGCGCATCCCGACGATGGTGGCCAGGAAGTTCACCGAGGTCAGGATCGTGCCGAAGCCGGAGAGAGCAAGGCCCATGATCCACAGGTCGGCGCCGATGCCGGGGGACCGCTCCAGGCCGTTGAGCGGCGCGTAGGCGGTCCAGCCGAAGGCCGGGGGACCGCTGGGCACCAGCAGGGAGCCGACCACCATCAGCCCGCCGAAGAGGAACAGCCAGTACGAGAACATGTTCAGCCGCGGGAAGGCGACGTCGGGCGCGCCGATCTGCAGCGGCACGATCTCGTTGGCGAACCCCGCGAAGGTTGGGGTCGCGAAGAGCAGCAGCATGATCGTGCCGTGCAGCGTGAAGGCCTGGTTGAACTCCTGGTTGCTCATCAGCTGCAGCCCGGGACGGGCCAGCTCGGCGCGCATCATCATGGCCAGCAGGCCGGCGATGAGGAAGAAGACGAACGAGGTGATCAGGTACAGGTGCCCGATCTTCTTGTGGTCGGTGGTGGTCAGCCAGTCCACCACCACCCGGCCCGGATGCCGTTCCCGCGCCGGTTCGGCCTTTGCCTCGGCGGTCTGCGTACCCATCCCTGCCCCCTCGCTGTCCGCGGCTCGGGCTTCGTCTCGTCGGTATCGGGCTGGGGCCATGATGCTCGCCGAGATGTCCACTCCAACAGGGTGTGTCCCCGGCGGGATGTGTCCACTGCGGCGAGACCGTTCGAACGTGAGGGTGGATTGTGTAAGGAACCGGTGAATTCTCCACGGTCCGTCAATTCACCCTCCGGCGCCGGCCTCGGGCAATTCCAGAGCGGAATTTAGCATGATCGGCAAGGCATGTGGAATTACCACGCGGGTGGCGTTGAACTGCTCGTTCGAGTGACGGAGTTTGAGCTGAACGCGTGTCGGGATCCTGTGACAGAAGCGTGACCGGTGGCGTACACGAGGCTGCTGCAGCTCGCCTTGTCCCGGCTTCCGTCACCGTCCGCTCCCGCCTACGGTGGGTGTCATGGCACCGATACCGACCCCTCCCGCACAGCCCGACGACGCCCCCTCGTCGTATGTCGGCCTCGAAGCCGAGAGCGCCGGGCAGTTGGCCCGCGAGCGCGGCTGGACCACCGTCAGAGCGCTGCCACCGGGCGCGATCATCACCATGGAGTATCTGGCGGGACGGCTCAATTTCGAGGTGGAGGGCGGCACGGTCATCCGCTGCTGGCCGGGCTGACAAGGATCGCGAGACGGACGACTGCATGCGAAGAAGGCCCCGACCGTCATGGTCGGGGCCTTCGCCGTACGCAGCTGAGCGGCCGGGCTTCAGCCGCCCGTGACGGGGCGTGACGTGGGCGGGCGGCGGCTGCCCGAGGGCGTGACCGGCGTCCGCTCGGAACGCACCGTGTGCGGTCTCTGACGGTCGAGTTGGGTGGCCGTGCGTGCGGTGGGGCGGCCGCCGACGGCGGCCACCGGCTCGCGGGCCGGCTCCTGCTCTCCCGAGGGCCCGCGCTGCGGGAATATCCCCGGCCCCAGGCCGCCGACGGCGACCGGCAGGGAGGGAGCGAGCCGGCGGCGCGCACGCCACTGCTCGCGCAACGAGAGGATCCAGGCCTCCGCCGTGCCGATCAGGGTCTCGCACCAGGGCAGTGCGAGCAGGATCAGCAGCCCGGCCGCCCAGCCGAGCAGCACATCGCTCAGCCAGTGCGTACCGAGGTACACGGTGGTCAGGCCGACGCCCAGGGAGACCACTGCCGAGAGTGCCGACAGATAGCGCCGAGCCCGCGGAGTGGTGGCCAGATACGCCAGGATTCCCCAGGTCACGACCGCGTTCGCGGTGTGCCCGGAGGGAAATATATCGCCGCCGGCGAAGAGCTCGGCGGAACCGATCTCCGTCGCGTAGTGGGGGCCGAGGCGGCCGAGACCGATCTTGACGGCGCCCACCGTCGCGTTGAGCAGGAGCAGGGCGGCGCCGAGCGCGAGGAGGGGGCGCAGCGTGTGCTGACGCCAGGAGCGCCAGCCCAGCCAGGCCGCGACCATCACGGCTGTGGGTCCGCGCTGGCCGAGCACCACGAAGTAGTCGAGAAAGGCGTGGAGTTCCGGCCACTGCTGGTAGGGCCGGAAGAGCATGACCTTCCAGTCGATGATCACCAGCCAGGTCGGGGCGAGCACCGCCACGACGATGGCGAGATAGAACGCCAACGTCCCGCCGAAGAGCGTGAGACGCGTGCGGCTCATCCGCGGGATCTCTATCTTCGGCGGTTCCGGCTCTCGGTCCAGGCGGGCAAAGATGTCGGTACGCACCCAATCGACGTTACAGCGAGTGAGTGTGCGACTAGGCCGAACCAGCGGCTTTGTGATGACGATGTGATGTGGACTATCTCTCAGTTCGGGATTTATTCCGGGCCAATTCGGAAATCCCGCAGGCTGCCCGTCATATTGCTCTGGAGCGGGTCACGCCGGGGTCTTTCGGCGCCGCGAATAACAGTTCACCGCCGCCCCGTGCGGAATTTTCCCCCCGTTCGGACCACCCAAGATTCAGTTCCGTGCCGGGCGTGGCGTGGCGCACGCCACACGTCTGTGTCCACAGAGGTGAGAGCTTGACCATGCAACGGGCGCCCGAACTCGCGTACTCTGACGGCTCACTCGCCCGTCGATGCCGGACCGCCCTGTGGGACAGCAGCACCGTCCCCGGCTGGCCCGCCGAGCGCGAGGGACTCATTGGGAGGTACGTACATGTCCGGGACGACCACGGCCGGAGCACGACTGCGTGCCGCCGGCGGCGGTGCCAACCGCTGGGTCGTTCTTGTCGTCCTCTGTATCAGCCTGCTGCTGGTCGCGCTCGACGCGACCGTGCTGCATGTCGCAGTCCCCGCCGTCACGGAGGATCTGCGTCCCACCGGGGTCGAGCTCCTGTGGATCGTGGACGCGTATCCCCTCATCTGCGCCTCGCTTCTGATCCTTTTCGGCACGCTCGGTGACCGCTTCGGTCGTCGCCGTGTGCTGTTGATCGGTTACGGAATCTTCGGCCTCGCATCGGCGGTCGCCGCACTCGCGACCACCCCGGAAGTACTGATCGGTGCGCGGGCCCTGCTCGGCGTCGGCGGCGCGATGATCATGCCCGCGACGCTCTCGATCCTCCGCGCGGTCTTCCCCGACCGGCGCGAGCGCGCCATGGCGATCGGCATATGGACCGCCGTCGCCGCGGTCGGCGCCGCCACCGGCCCGGTCCTCGGCGGCTTTCTGGTCGAGAACTTCTGGTGGGGCTCGGTCTTCCTGATCAACATCCCGCTGATGGCGCTGATACTGCCCGTCGGGCGCTGGCTGCTGCCCGAATCCCGCGGTGGCGTCGACGGGCCCTGGGACGTGCTCGGTGCGCTGATGGCCGCGGGCGGCGTGCTCGGCGCGGTCCTCGGCGTCAAGCGCCTGGGCGCCGGTGACAGCGTCCTCGATGTCAAGGCCGTGGGGCCGCTGCTGCTGGGCGGTGTGCTGCTCGCCCTGTTCGTACGCCGCCAGAAGCGCCGCGAACACCCGCTGATCGACATGCGGATGTTCGCCAGGGCCACGTTCTCGACCTCGGTCGGCTGCATCATCCTCGCGATGCTCGCGCTGGTCGGCCTGGAGCTGATCGCCGTCCAGTACCTCCAGCTGGTGCTCGGACTCAGCCCGCTGGAGACCGGCCTGCGGCTGCTGCCGCTCACCTTCGCCGCGATGGCCGCGGGCGCCACCGGCTCCCACACCCTGCACCGCGTCGGCCCGCGCCGGATGGTCGCCTGGGGCTTCGTCCTGACCGCGGCGGCCGTCCTGCTGCTCACCCTGATGGGACAGCACGACCGGCCCTGGCTGCTGACCACCGGATTCGTCCTGCTCGGCTTCGGACTGCAGACGACGCTCTTCGGCGCGTACGAGTCGATGCTCAGCGAGGCCCCGCCGGACCAGGCGGGCGGGGCCGCCGCGATAGGCGAGACCTCCTACCAGCTCGGCGCCGGGATGGGCATCGCCCTGCTCGGCAGCGTCATGAACGCCGCGTACGCGCCCGCGCTCACCTCACTGAGCGGCGTCCCCGGCTCGGTGGGCGCGGCCGCGTCGAATTCCCTGGGCGAGGCCTATCAGGTGGCCGACCGCCTCGGCGGGTCGAGCGGCGAGATGCTGCGCTCCACGGCCCGCCACTCCTTCGTCAACGGTCTCCATGTCACGCTGCTGGTCAGCGCTGGTCTGCTGCTGCTCGGCGCGCTCGCCGCGCTGCGGCTGCCGAGGGTCATGGAGTGCGCGGCCGCGGCCGAGAAGTGCCCGGCGCCGAGGCGCCCGGAGGTCTCGCTTCCGGCGAGCCGTGAGCCCGCCGAAGCGACCGGGTCTGGACGCGCGGCACACTGAGTCGTAACGTCGGGCGGAGCCCGTAACTAACACTGCTAGTTTTCGTGTTCCGCTGTGTGAGCGCCGTCGGAGGCCATGTCATGTCCGCACCCTCGAAGCCCGCGCCCTTCGACCCGAGCGACCCTCTCGGCATCGACGATCTGCTCGACCCCGAGGAACTGGCGATCCGCGACACCGTCCGCAGCTGGGCCGCTGACCGGGTCCTGCCGTACATCGCCGACTGGTACGAGCGCGGCGAGCTCCCCGGCATCCGCGAACTCGCCCGCGAACTCGGCTCGATCGGCGCCCTCGGCATGTCGCTCAAGGGCTACGGCTGCGCGGGCGCCACCGCCGTCCAGTACGGCCTCGCCTGTCTTGAGCTGGAGGCCGCCGACTCCGGCATCCGTTCGCTGGTCTCAGTCCAGGGCTCGCTGGCCATGTACGCGATCCACCGCTTCGGCTCCGAGGAGCAGAAGCAGCGCTGGCTGCCCGGCATGGCGGCGGGCGAGATCATCGGCTGCTTCGGCCTCACCGAGCCCGACCACGGCTCCGACCCGGCCGGGATGCGCACCTTCGCCAAACGGGACGGCTCCGACTGGGTGCTGACCGGCCGCAAGATGTGGATCACCAATGGTTCGGTGGCCGGCGTCGCCGTGGTGTGGGCGCAGACCGACGAGGGCATTCGTGGCTTCGCCGTACCGACGGACACCCCCGGCTTCTCCGCACCCGAGATCAAGCACAAGTGGTCGCTGCGCGCGAGCGTCACCAGCGAACTGGTCATGGACGAGGTGCGGCTGCCCGCCGACGCCGTACTGCCGGACGTCACCGGCCTCAAGGGGCCGTTGAGCTGCCTCACGCACGCCCGCTACGGAATCGTCTGGGGCTCGATGGGGGCCGCCCGGTCCAGTTTCGAGTCGGCCCTGGAGTACTCGAAGACGCGCGAGCAGTTCGGCAGGCCGATCGGCGGCTTCCAGCTCACCCAGGCCAAACTCGCGGACATGGCCGTCGAACTGCACAAGGGCATCCTGCTCGCCCACCATCTGGGCCGCCGCATGGACGCCGGCAAGCTCCGGCCCGAGCAGGTCAGTTTCGGGAAGCTCAACAATGTGCGCGAGGCGATCGAGATCTGCCGCACCGCGCGCACCATCCTCGGTGCGAACGGAATTTCGCTGGAGTACCCCGTGATGCGGCATGCGACGAACCTCGAATCGGTGCTCACCTACGAGGGCACCGTCGAGATGCATCAGCTGGTGCTGGGCAAGGCGCTCACCGGCCTCGACGCTTTCCGGTGACCGGGAAGCGGCCGGAGAGACCCTTGCTCAGCTCTGGTTGAAGAAACCGTCCTGCCCACGACCCGCGGCTTCCCCGCTGACCACCTGGGTGTCCGCGGGGCTCAGCAGGAAGACCCGGGTCGCGACGCGGTCGATGGAGCCACGCAGCCCGAAGGTCAGCCCGGCGGCGAAGTCCACGACGCGCTTGGCGTCGGAGGGCTCCATGGCCGTGAGGTTCACGATGACCGGGACGCCGTCGCGGAACAGCTCACCGATACCGCGGGCGTCCCGGAAGCTGGAGGGCGACACCGTGGCGATCCGCCGGCCCTCTTCCTGGGCGGCCTCGGAGGCAACGCGCACCCGCGGGTCGGTGACCCACGCTTCACTCGACTCCGCACCCTCGGCGTACTCGTCGTCGTAGTAACGCTCGTCGCTGTCCTCGACGAGTCCCAGCCAGGCGCTCGCCTTGCGCACAGATCCCATGGACGCCTCCTTTCACTGCGGTCCGCTCACTGCGGTCTTCTTCCGTTCCGCGTCCCTATCGTCGTCCATAATGCGGATCGCGCGCCAAGTAGATAGTCGCCGCGCAGGGGATTCGTGACGGTACTGGTGCAGAACATGTGGCGATTCGTCAAGATTCCTGCTGCGTACGGGGCGTGGCGAGCCCAAAATATGAAAGTCGGGCCAGACGGGTGATCGTGGGGCGTACGGGTGAACGGATTGCTCGATACGATGCGCACCGCACTGTCGAACGATCTCGGGGGACCGTCGTGTTCGGAATCGTCAGGCCATGCACACACCGGCTCAGCGAGGGGCTGAAGACCGAGTGGATGGCCCATCTCTGCGGGCTCTGCCTGGCACTTCGCGCCGACCACGGCCAGTTCGCCCGGGTCGTGACCAACTACGACGGCCTGATCGTCTCGGTTCTGACGGAGGCTCAGACCGAGCGGACCCCCGCCTCCCGGCGCACCGCGGGCCCCTGCCCGCTGCGGGCCATGCGCACCGCGCCCGTCGCCCTGGGCGAGGGAGCACGGCTGGCGGCCACCGTCTCGCTGGTGCTGGCGTCGGCGAAGATACGCGACCACGTCGTCGACCGGGACGGGGTGTTGGCCCGCAGGCCCGTGGCCGCCACCGCCCGCAAGATCGCCGCGGGCTGGGACCGTGCGGGCGCCCGCACCGGCGCGGAGCTCGGCTTCGACACGGCGGTGCTGCTCGACGCGGTCGACCGCCAGAGCGGCATCGAGGCGCTGGCCGGTCCCGGTACCCCGCTGCTCACGGTCACCGAGCCGACCGAGACGGCGACCGCGGCCGCCTTCGCGCACACCGCCGTACTGGCCGGGCGGCCGGAGAACATCGCGCCGCTGGCCGAGGCCGGAAAGCTCTTCGGGCGGCTCGCGCATCTGCTGGATGCCGTGGAGGACAGGGAAGCTGACGCGACGTCGGGTGCGTGGAACCCGCTCACGGCGACCGGCACCTCGCTCGCCGAGGCACGCAGGCTCGCCGACGACGCGGTGCACGGGGTGCGCCTCGCGCTGCGCGACGCGCGATTCGTGGACGACGCACTGGTGCATGTGCTGCTCGCCCATGAGCTGCGGACCTCGGTGAACCGTGCCTTCGGCACCACGACCTGCTCGCACCAGGGGTACGGGCCGGCGCAGGACCCGCAGAATCCCCACCAGGGCGGCGGCTACGGGCCGCACGGCCAGGGACCGTACGGCTCGAACAACCCCTACGGCGGGGGCAACCCGGGAGCGCCGGGCGGCCCAGGCGGCCCCGGCGGGCTCCCTCCGCAGTTCGGCAGTGAACCGCCCAAGCCCAAACGGCGCGGCTTCTGGGCGGGCTGCGCGGTCTTCACCGGGCTGTTCTGCACCTGCCAGATCTGCTGCGCCAAGGAGTACGAGGGCCCCTGGTCCCGCAAGAAGCGCGAGGGCTGCTGCCGGGACTGCGACTGCGACTGCGGTGGCTGTGACTGCTGCTGCCCCTGCGACGGCTGCTGACCGGGCGGCGGAAGGGCGAATTCCGGCCGTCCCCGCGTGTGGCGTGAGGACAGCGACGAGGTAGCGCCGACCGCCGCCCACGAGGACGGTCCCGCCGCCGACAGCAAGCCGCTCACCGGCCGAATCCGTCTCGGCGCAAGCCGACGTAAACCGTCAAGGCCATCGGTGCGACCTCGTACGACGGTGAACGGAACCTTCTCGGCGGCTGACCCGTCTTACAGGCGGACACGTACGGCACAGCCCCGGCAGCCATCGAGCTGCCGGGGCCGTACGTCGTGCGTGAGCGAGCGGCCGAAAGACGCCCTTGCGCGGGATGTTGGCGCACCCAATACTCCCGAGCAGCGCTTGTCAGGAGCACGTCGTGTCCGGAAGCCGAACACGTCCCCCGTGCTTCATGACTGCGCCTCACGGGCCCCGAACCCCACAACGGGCCCCCGATTCCCCTCTGGAGGAACGACAAGTGAGGATCAAGCGCACCACCCCACGCAGTGGCATGGCGAGACGTTTGCGTCTGCTCGCCGTCACTACTGGCCTGATCACCGCCGCCGCGCTGGCCGTCCCCGCCGCCAACGCCACCCAGGCACAGACCTTCAGCGTCAACCAGCTCAGCGCCGCGAGCGACGCCGTACTCGACGCGGATGTGGCAGGCACCGCCTGGCTCATCGACAAGACGACCAACACCCTGGTCGTCACGGCCGACAGCACCGTCTCCCAGGCCGGGATCGCCAAGATCAAGAAGGAAGCCGGGGCGAATGCCGGTGCGATACGCATCGAGCGCACCGCCGGCAAGTTCTCCAAGCTCATCTCGGGCGGCGACGCGATCTACGCCACCAGCTGGCGCTGTTCCCTGGGCTTCAACGTCCGCAGCAGCAGCGGCACCTACTACTTCCTGACCGCCGGTCACTGCACCGACGGCAACCCGCCCTGGTACACCAACTCCTCGCGCACCACGAGCATCGGCCCCACGGCCGGATCCAGCTTCCCGGGCAACGACTACGGCATCGTGAGGTACTCCAACACCTCGCTCTCCCACCCGGGCATGGTCGGCAGCCAGGACATCACCAGCGCCGCCAACGCGACCGTCGGCATGTCCGTCTGCCGCCGCGGCTCGACCACCGGCATCCACTGCGGCTCCGTCACCGGGCTGAACGCCACCGTCAACTACGGCGGCGGTGACATCGTCTACGGCATGATCCGCACCAACGTCTGCGCCGAACCGGGCGACAGCGGCGGCTCGCTCTACTCCGGCAGCCGGGCCATCGGCCTGACGTCCGGCGGCAGCGGCAACTGCTCCTCCGGCGGCACGACGTTCTTCCAGCCGGTGACCGAAGCGCTCAGCGCCTATGGGGTCAGCGTCTACTGACGCACCACTTGTGCAGTCGGCAGCAGTCGAGCCCTCGTCCGTATAACAGGACGGGGGCTCGACGTCGCGCCCCCATTTGAGAGGATGTGAGGGCGGTCGGGCGTGGAGGGACGGGGGTTGCGGTCAGTGAAACGCATCGGAGTGACCGGCCACAGGGGAATCCCTCCCGAGGCGTACGGCCATATCCGCGCCGGAATGCGTGCCGTCCTGTGCGGCCATCAGGGTTCGATGGAAGCCCTCTCCAGCCTTGCTGCGGGCGCCGACCAGCTGTTCGCCGACGTGGCGCTGGACTGCGGGGCCGAGCTGACCGTGGTGATTCCCAGCGGGGACTACGAGGACGGCTTCACCGTCCCCGGGGAGCTGGCCCGCTTCCAGCACCTTCGAGGCCTTGCCAGCCGGGAGATCCAGCTGGCCTTTCCCTACTCCACCGACGAGGCCTATTACGCGGCGGGCGCCTATATCGCCGACAACTGCGACCGGCTCCTGGCGGTCTGGGACGGCCACCCCGCCCGCGGCCTCGGCGGCACGGGCGACATCGTCCGTTACGCACGAGACCGGGGCAAGCCCGTCACGGTCATCTGGCGCGACGGTCTGGAGCGCCTGTGACTGAAGTGGCCCTCAACTGCGGTGTCTGACCAGCCAGTCCGTGTGCTGCGGGGACACAATGCGCTCGGTCTCGTAGACCGCGGACGGCCACTCCACCTCACTCACTGACGTCTCCATCGCCGTGTGCATCGTCGCCAGATCCTGTTCGACCAACGAGTGTGCGGCGATGAGTGGTTGATGGCGACGGATCTCGCTCCACGCCAGACACGCGGCCGCCGCTGCCGACAACAGGCCCGCCAGATCGACCGATTCGGCGAGCGAGAAGGTCCTCAGCAGGGCGAGGAAGAGCGCGAGCATCGTGAGCAGTCCGATGGACGCGGACCACAGAAGGGTGGCGCGGCGGGATATCTCCGTGCGCCGGTGGTACCAATTGCGCTGTTCAATCAGGCGGTCCCTCACATAGGTCTCCTTGCGCACACTGAATGACTTGGCCCTCAATTGCCGCATCGGTGTCGTGATCAGCTCCCCGGCGGCCACCTTGGGCACGCTGGTGCGGGGGTCCTCCCAGCCGACCTTGGTCAGCTCCCGCAGTCCTTCCTCCAGCCTCACGGTGAACAAAGCGTCGGCGTCGGTGGAGTGCGAGTCGAACGGCGCTCCATGGACGGAGTACCGCCAGCAGAGAGACTTGATGAACTCCGCTGCGGAGCGGTTGAGTTGCCAATGCGACTTTGCTCTACGGCTCGACGAGCGATAGCTGAAGATCAACACCCCGGCGTATGCCAACGCGCTGAGGGCGCCGGGGAGTTGGAAACTGGAGCCCAGCTTGAGCGACGACGGCAGCGCGGCCAGAGCGGCACCCGCCACCAGCAACAGCAGCTGGTAGCGCGTGGCGCCCACGGCCTCACGCTGGCGCGCGATCGCGATGGAGTCCGTGTGGTGGTAGAGAACCGGCAGATCAGTGTTACGGAAGACCATGCTTTGCAGTGGGCCGGTAAAACCGGTCATGTGCACCCCCGTCTGCAGTTTTGTCTTCACCCTTTAGGCGGAATGGCTTGTTCCGTGCCGTCCTGCGAGAATGCGCCGCAACTCTTTTGTTGCGTATCCACGTGCTGAGTTGCTGCGAGTGGCCATGAGAGTAAAGTCGTGCCGCCGGCATCGCAACGGTGCATGGTATCTGTGCTGGACACAACATCAAGGACGGCCTCCATGACGTTTCAAACCTCTGCCTCCTTCGCCGCTGCGAAGAAGAACCGCGTTCCACTGGCACAGATCGATGTGCGTGGCACCGATGCCGCGAGCAAGCTGGCCCGGGTCCTCCCGGCCGCCACCGACCGCTCTCTGCGTGCTTCCACCTTCAACTCGGCGCTCTAGACTGGCGGAATGACAGGACCCCTGGTCCCATTCCGCGAGATCGTTTTGAAGGTCCACAGCAGATGTGATCTTGCATGTGACCATTGCTATATCTACGAACACGCTGATCAGAGCTGGCGTACCCGCCCGAAGGCAATCTCTGACGAAGCGATTTCCTGGACAGCTCTGCGACTGGCCGAGCATGCCAAGAGCCATGCCCTGCCCTCCGTGTCAGTGATCCTGCACGGAGGGGAGCCTCTTCTGGCGGGGCCCGCACGACTGCGACGCGTCTGTGAGGAGCTCACGAGAGCACTCGACCCGGTCGCCGGACTCGACCTTCGCATCCATACGAACGGCTTACAACTGAGCCGCTCGTACCTCGACCTCTTCAGCGAGTTTAACGTCAGGGTCGGGATCTCCCTCGACGGCGACAAGGCCGCGAACGACCGCCATCGCCGCTTCGCCGACGGCCGCACCAGCCACCCTCTGGTCCTCAGAGCCGTCGACCTGCTCAGGCAGGACCGCTACCGCCATCTCTACCTCGGCCTTCTCTGCACGATCGACGTGGCCAACGACCCGATCGCCGTGTACGACGCGCTCACCGAGCTGGAACCCCCGCGGATCGACTTCCTCCTGCCGCACAGCACCTGGGACGACCCGCCCGCCCGCCCCGACGGCTCACCCACCGCCTACGCCGACTGGATCCTGGCGATCTTCGACCGCTGGAACCAGCAGGGCAGGAACGTGCCGGTACGGCTCTTCGAGTCCGTACTCTCCACCCTCAGCGGCGGCCCCAGCCTCACCGAGTCCCTCGGCCTTGCCCCCACCGACCTCGTCGTCGTGGAAACCGACGGCACCCTGGAGCAGGTCGACTCGCTCAAGAGCGCCTACGAAGGCGCGGCAGCGACCGGATTCGACGTCTTCACGCACCCCTTCGACGCTGTCGCGGCCCATCCCGGTGTGAGGGCGCGTCAACTGGGGCTCGCGGGAGTCAGCGCGACCTGCCGGCAGTGTCCCGTCGTACGGTCCTGCGGCGGCGGGCTCTACACCCACCGCTACAGCTCCCGCAACGACTTCGACAACACCTCCGTGTACTGCACCGACCTCGAAGCACTGATCCGGGGCATCGAGCAGCGCACGGCCGCATCGACGGTCTCCCTCGCGGTCACGGATCCCGGCGTACTCATGGCCGAGCACCAGGACCTGACGCGCATGCTGCTCGCCGACCTCCATGCGGAACTCGACGGGCGCGGCGGCGAAACCTGGGACGAGGCCTGGGAGCTGGCCTCCGCTCTGGAAGGGCGCTCCGACGCGCTCGACGCCGTCTACGGCCATCCCTACACCTACACCTGGCTGCAGGCCTGCCTGGCCGCCCTGCGTGACGGGCTGCCCGAGGCGCCCGCCCTCGCTCTCCGGCTGCCCGCGTACCTCGCCGCCGCAGCGGTACGGGGCGGGCTCGACGTCCCCGTCCGGGTGCCGTACGAGGGCGGCAGGCTCCGGCTTCCCACGCTCGGCGAACTGCGGCTGACGAGCCCGGCCCGGCGGGGCGAGGCCGAGGTGCGGCCCGCCGACAACGGGCTCCTGGTACGCGTGGAGGGGCGCGAGCCGCGCCACGTACACACCATCGAGGAGAGCGCCGACTGGCGGCCCGTCCGCACACTCGCCGCCGAAGGCCAGCCCGCGCTGCGGCTCGACGACCTCGACCCGTACCGCGACTGCTTCGGCGTCCCGGTACGGGAGCGCCTCAGCTCGCGGGAGGCTGCCCTGTGGGGCGCACGGCTGGCCGAGGCATGGGCCCTGCTGCGGCGGGCCGCACCGGAGCAGGCGACCGACGCCGCGGACTGTCTGACCACCCTGACCCCGCTGGCCGCGGGCGAGCCGACGGCGCGCCTGCACGGCTTCGGGGCACTCGGTATCGCCCTGCCCGCCACGCCCGGAGAGCTCGCGCCCGCGCTGCTGCGCGGATTTCGGCGGGCCCGGCTGCACGCGCTGCTCGACGTCACGGATCTGTACGCGCAGGACGGCTCGTGGCGCCACCCCGCGCCCTGGCAGGACGAACCGGTCGTGGTGTCCGAGCTGCTGGCGGGGGCGTACGAGCGTGTGGGGCTCGCGCCCTTCGAGCCGGACCTGGCCGAGGAGGCCAAGCGCGCGCTGGAGACCCTGGGACGGGCGGCGGAGCTGACCGTCGGTGGGCAGCGCCTGCTGGACGAACTCTGGAAAGAGGCCGGCCGTGGGTGAGGGCGGGCCAAGAAGCGCACTGGCGCCGTCCCTGCGAGGACTGACGCGGTCCTTACGGGGGCTGGGCGTACAGGACGGCATGACGCTGCTCGTCCATGCCTCCCTGCGCGCCACCGGACTTCAGGCGGAAAGCCTCCGTGACGCGCTCCTCGAGGTGCTGGGCGAGGACGGCACGCTCGTCGTGCCCGCCTTCACCGCAAGCAACTCCGACACCTCGCCCTCGTACCGGGCCCGCGTGCGCGGCATGACACCCGAGCAGTCGGCGGCCTTCCGGGCGGAAATGCCGGCCTTCGACGCCGCGACGACGCCCAGTCAGGGCATGGGCCGGTTGGCCGAGTCCGTGCGGACCGCCGAGGGGGCCGTGCGCAGCGCCCATCCGCAGACCTCCTTCGCCGCGGTGGGACGGCGGGCCGCCGAATTGCTCGCCGTGCATCCGCTGACCTCGCATCTCGGCGAGGACTCGCCGCTCGGAGCCCTGTACCGGGCGCGGGCCCAGGTGTTGATGATCAATGTGGATTTCGATGTCTGCACCGCATTCCATCTCGCCGAATACAAGACCCGTGCTCCTGCCCGGACCTACCGTTGTGTGGTGCAGCGACATGGTGGGGGTAACGAATGGACTGAGTACGAAGACATCGAACTTGACGACAGCGATTTCGGCGCGATCGGCGCTGCCTTCGCCTGGGGTATGGAGCAGAAGGGACAACTGGGGGGAAGACCGGCAAGGTTCTTCTCGATCAAGGAAGCGGTCGACCATGCGGAGCGCTGGATGACCGAAAAGCGGTGTTGATTGACTGAACGTCGGGGGGATGGAGTGTGTCGGGCTCCGGAATGATTAATTCGCTCGCATCTCTCATCGATGCTGGGTGTGAGGTCGGGCGTTCAGCAGGACGGGGGTCGTGTGTCGGATTCAGCGCAACGGGCGGCGGATCATCGGCCGTACTTCTTCTTGAGTTATGCGCATACGCCGAGGTACGGGGCTGGGGGCCCGGACCCGGACATGTGGGTGGAGCGGCTCTTCCGTGATCTGTGCGGCCATGTGATGGCCATGACCGATCTGCCGGCCGGAGCGCCGGCCGGGTTCATGGACCGCGAGATCCGCTCGGGCGAGGGCTGGTCGGAGCGGCTGGGTGAAGTTCTGGCCACCTGCCGGGTGTTCGTCCCGCTCTTCTCGCCGCGGTACTTCGCCAGCGAGATGTGCGGCAAGGAGTGGTACGCCTTCGCCCAGCGGGCGATCTACCACCAGGCGAAGAGCAACAGACCCGCCGAGGCGATCGTGCCCGCCCTGTGGGTGCCCATACCGCCGGAGCAACTGCCGGGCCCCGCGGAGCGGTTGCAGTTCAATCACCGCGCCTTCGGCGACCGCTATGTCACCGACGGGCTCTACGGACTGATCAAACTCCGGATATTCGCAGAGGAGTACGAGGCTGCCGTCTATGAACTCGCCAAACGCATCGTCAGCGTCGCCGACACTACGCGCGTCGGCTCCGGCAGCCCGGTGGACTACCGGCAGGCGCCCAGCGCCTTCGGCAAGCCCACCGGCGGCCCCCGTCCGATGCATGTGACGGTTGCCGCGCCGACCAGCCACGACCTGCCCGAAGGACGGGCCCCCGACTACTACGGCAAACAGTCCCAGGACTGGAATCCGTACCACCCGGACTCCGCGAGGCCGTTGGCGTATGTCGCCCAGGATCTGGTGCGCTCGCTCAACTACCAGGCGACGGTCTCCTCGTTCGACCACGAGTCGCCGCCCGACGCCGGCCAGCCGCCCACCCGGCCCGAGATACTTCTCGTCGACCGCTGGGCCCTGGAGGACGAGGACCGCCGTCAGCGCCTCGCCGCCTTCGACGCGGAGCCGCGCCCCTGGGTGAGCGTGATCGTCCCCTGGAACCGTGACGACCCGCAGAGCCGGGCCACCGAGGCCGAGTTGGCCGAGAAACTGGAGCGGACCATGCCGCATCAGCTGCGCCACGGCCGGGCGGCAAGCCGGGCAGCCGCCAGAGGAGTGCTCAGCATGGAGGCCTTCGGCCAGATCCTGCCCCAGGTGGTGGAATCGGCGGCCCAGGAGTATCTGCGGCACGCGGAGGTCTTCCCGCCCGCGGCGCCGCCGCCCCCCGGAGCCCGTTCGTCCGAGCGGCCCCGGCTGCGCGGTCCGATGGCCGAGTACGGCACCACTCACTACGTCCCGAACACGCGTGGAATCGCCCCCGATGCGGAGGACACGGATGACAGCCAGTCGTGACGGGCGCATCGTCACCTTCTATTCGTACAAGGGAGGTACGGGCCGCACGATGGCCCTGGCCAACGTGGCCTGGATCCTCGCCGCGAACGGCAAGCGGGTCCTGGCGGTCGACTGGGATCTCGAAGCCCCCGGCCTGCACCGTTTCTTCCATCCCTTCCTCGACCCCTCCACGCTCGGTGCCACCACCGGGGTCATCGATCTGATCACCGAGTACGCCTGGGCGGCGACCAGCCCCGAGCCGCGCCGCGACGACTGGCACCGTGACTACGCGCGTATCCAGCCACATGCCGTCTCGCTCACCCCCGAGAACCTGGGCTGGGAGTTCCCCGACGGGGGCACGCTCGACTTCGTCTCCGCGGGCAAGCAGAACCGCGAGTACTCCGCGACCGTCTCCACCTTCGACTGGGACAACTTCTACGACCGTCTCGGCGGCGGCCACTTCTTCGACGCGCTGCGCGAGGACATGAAGGCCAACTACGACTACGTCCTCATCGACAGCCGTACCGGCCTCAGCGACATCGCCGACATCTGCACCGTCCATCTGCCCGACGTGCTCGTGGACTGCTTCACCCTCAGCGACCAGTCCATCGACGGCGCGGCAGCGGTGGCCCGGCAGATCGACGAGCGCTACGGCGGCCGCGGCATCAAGATCTACCCGGTCCCGATGCGGATCGACGAGGGCGAGAAGGAGAAGGCGGACGCCGGACGGGCCCTGGCCCGGCTGAAGTTCGACCGGTTCCCCAACGGTCTCGCGGGCGAGGACCTCACCGCCTACTGGGGCGCGGTGGAGATTCCGTATCGCCCTTACTACGCCTACGAGGAGACCCTCGCCACCTTCGGTGACGAAGCGGGTCTGACCAACTCCCTGCTCTCCGCCTTCGAACGGCTCACCTCGGTCGTCACCGAACAGCGGATCACCTCGATGCCCGCGGTCGGCGAAGAGGTCAGGCTCCGCATCAGGGACGCCTTCACCCGCCGACGCCCTGCCCTGCCCGCCGACCTCTACCTCAGTTACGTGGCAGAGAACCGCATGTGGGCCGACTGGGTCGAGTACCAGCTCACCCGGGCCGGGTTCCGGGTCGTGCCGCGCGACGTCTCGGCCGAGCGGGATCCGGCCGACGCGGCCGAACTCGCCGCCGAGAACGCCGCGCGCACCGTCGTGCTGCTGTCCAGCGCCTATCTCAAGTCCTCCCGCGCGGTGGAGGTATGGTCGCGCGCCGCGGCCGAGGACCCCGGCGGCGGTCGGCACCATCTGCTGCCGATCCGGGTCGGGGACGTCAGACTCACCACCCCCTACATCGACCGCAACCCGGTCGATCTCTTCCGGCTCGACGAGGTGCACGCCACCACCGCGCTGCTGCGCGCACTCGACCGCCCGGTCCAGCTGCCCGACAGCGCATCGCCCGGTCCGCGATTCCCCGGCACGGTGCCCAAGATCTGGAACGCGCCGCCCCGCAACCCCGGATTCACCGGGCGCTCGGTGGTGCTGGAGCGGATGCGCGACCAGCTCGGCGGCGGCATGGCGGTGGCCGCGGTACTGCCCCAGCCGCAGACGCTGTACGGGCTCGGCGGCGTAGGCAAGACCCAGGTCGCCCTGGAGTACGTCCACCGCTTCATGGCGGACTACGACCTGGTGTGGTGGATCTCCTCCGAGCAGCCCGACGACGTGGTCGCGGGCCTCGCCGAACTCGCCGTACGCCTGGGCGCCCAGGGCGGCGAGGACATGGCCGCCGCGTCCCAGGAAGCCATCGATCTGCTGCGGCGCGGAGTGCCGTCCTCTCGCTGGCTGCTGGTCTTCGACAACGCCGACGACCCCGAGCAGCTGAAGAGGTTCTTCCCGCCCCAGGGACCCGGGCACATCCTCGTCACCTCCAGGAACCAGACCTGGTCGCAGTACGGGGACGCGCTGCCCGTCGACGTGTTCCTGCGCGAGGAGTCCATCGAGCACCTCCAGCGGCGCGCCCGCGGGCTGAGCATCGAGGACGCGGACCAGGTCGCCACCGCCGTCGGCGATCTGCCGCTCGCCGTCGAACAGGCCGCTGCCTGGATCGCGGAGACCGCCACACCGGTCGCCGAGTATCTGGAACAGCTCAAGGACCAGGCCGCGAGCGTCCTCGCGCTCAACCAGCCCGCCGGTTACCCCGAGCCGGTGGCCGCGACCTGGAACGTCTCCATCGAGCGGCTCAAGGAACGCTCGCCAGCCGCGGTGCGCCTGCTGCAGCTCTGCGCCTTCTTCGCGCCCGAACCGATCTCCGCAAACCTCCTCTACAGCAAGGAGATGATCGACGCGCTCAAGCCGTACGACGCCTCCCTCCAGGAGAAGCTCGTCCTCGGCCGGGTCATCCGCGAGATCGGCCGGTTCGCGCTGGCCAAGGTCGATCAGGTCTCCAACTCCATCCAGGTGCACCGGCTCGTGCAGGCGGTCATCCGGGCCCAGCTGACCGAGCAGGAGCAGCAGGACGCACGGCACGCCGTCCACCGCGTCCTCGCCGGCGCCCGGCCCGACGACGACGAGCCGATCGACAACCCCGAGACATGGCCACGGTTCGCCACCATCTGGCCGCATCTGGGCACCTCCGAGGCCCGGTTCTGCAAGGAGCCGGAGACCCGGCGGCTGCTGATCGACCGGGTGCGCTACCTGTGGAAGCGCGGCGACCTGAACACCGCGTACACGCTCGCCGAAGAACTGCGCGAGAGCTGGCGCGAGATGCTCGGCAACGACGATCTCCAGTATCTGTATCTGCGCTTCCACCTCTCCAACATCCTTCGCTCACAAGGGCGTTACGTGGAGGCCAAGGAGCTGGACGAGGTCACCCTGGAGCGCCAGCAGGCGGTTCTGGGCCCGTCCCATCCGCACACGTACATGACCACCAGCGGCCTCGCGATGGACCTGGGCACGCTCGGCCAGTACGGCAGGGCGATGGAACTGGCCACCGAGGCGCACGAGGGATTCAGCCAGATCTTCCACGAGTCCCATCCGCGTACGCTCGCCGCCGCCAACAACCTGGCGCTGAATCTGCGCATGGTCGGCCAGTACGCCAGGGCGCGCGAGATCGACCAGGAGGTCTTCGACCGGCGCACCGAAGTCCTGGGCCCGGAGCACCCGTACACCCTGTCCTCTGCGATGAACCTGGCGCGCGACCTGCGTGAGGTCGGACGGTACGAGGACTCGGTCTCGCTGCTCAGCCGCACGTACGAGCTCTACAAGGAGCAGTTGGGCCGGACCTTCCCCGGCACGCTGGCCGCGGCCAAGAGCCTCGCCGTCTCGCTGCGCAGGGCAGGCAGGCTGGAGGACGCGCGCCGGCTGACCACCGCCACGCGCAACCGCTATCGCGCCAAGTACACCTCGGCCAACCCGGACTCGCTCGCCTGCGATCTGAACCTTGCGGCCGACCTGTTCGCGGCCGGGGAGCCGGTGGCCGCGCGGGACCTGGCGCAGGAGGTCGTCGACCAGTACCGGAAGGTGCCGGGCGAACGGCATCCGTACACCCTCGCCGCCAGCAACAACCTCGGCATCTTCCTGTGGGGCTGCGGCGATGCGGAGGCCGCGGAGGCGGTGCTGCTGAAGGTGTCCAGGACGATGCGGGAGGTCCTGGGCGAAAGCCATCCGCACGCCTTATACGGCACGATCAACCTGGCCAACGCCCTTGCCGATCTGGGCGGTCTGGAGGAGGCGCTGGAGATCGAACAGCGGACGGTGACCCGGCTGCGGGACGTGCTGGGGCAGCACCATCCCGAGGTGCTGGGCATCGCGTCGAACATGTCCGTCACGCTCGGCCTGCTCGGCCGCAAGGACGAGTCGGCGCAGCTGAGGGCGGAGACAGTGGAGGAGCTGCAGCGGCTCCTAGGCGAGGAGCACGCACTGACGCGAATCGCCCGCGACGAACGCCGCGTCCACCGTGACCTGGAGCCCCTGGCAGTCTGACAGGGGCTCCGCCCCGGGCCCGGCCGGATGCCCGCCCCGGGGCCCGGGGTGGGCTGACGACGGCTCGGCCCTGCCCTGGGCTCCGCCCCAAGCCCCCGAAGGCGACCTCCGGCCGCATGTCCTCAAACGCCGGACGGGCTGAATTTCCGCCGGTCGGCCTGAAAATTCAGGCCGACCGGCGGAAAATCCAGCCCCGCCGGCGTTTGAGGCGCGGGGGTTCGGGGGCGGAGCCCCCGCTCGGGGTCTGGGGGCCTGCCCCCAGTTCGGGAAGGGGCGGGGTGGGGAAAGGTCACGCCTCCAGCAGCCACGTCAGCACCCGTGGCAACGCATGCAGCGCATCAAAATGCGCCGCCGCCGGTTCGAGCACCGCCGTCGCCCCCGGAATCCGCTGCGCCAGCCACCTCGAGTGCCCCACCGGCGAGAACACGTCCTTCTCGCCGTGCCACAGCATCACCGGTCCCTTGATGTCCGCCGGGTCGAACCCCCAAGGGCTGCAGAACGCGAGCGCATCGTCGATCCACCCGTACGCCGAAGTGCGCAGCGCCTCCTGGTAGTTGCGAAGAAGCATGGACCTGACGCCGGCATCCGCCACCACCATCCGGTCGGAGTCCGTCAGTTCCCGGCGCAGATCATTGAGGAGCCGGATCGGATCCTTTCTGATCTCGGCGGACCGCAGGATGAACCGCTGGGTCAGCCCCGCCGGGTCGTCGGACGCCGTGGTGTACTCCAGGACATTCGACGCGGCCATGCCCTCGAACCAGTCGAGCCCGTCCGCGTCCCTGGGCGCGAGCGTTACCAGCGCGGCGGTGCGGGTGATCCGTTCCGGCATCAGGGCCGCGCAGGCCAGCGCGTGCGGCGCCCCTCCCGAGCGGCCCACCACGGCGAACCGGTCCAGGCCGAGCTCGTCGGCGATCGCCCGTACGTCCTGGGCCACATCGGCGACGCTGCGGCCCGCGAGCCGGTCCGAACCGCCGTAGCCGGGACGGTCGTACGCGATCAGCTGGGTGCCGCGCTGATACAGGACCATGCCGCGCGGCGCCGGGCCGAGCCTGCTGCCCGGGGTGCCGTGCAGCAGGAAGACGGGTCTGCCGCGCGGATCCCCCAGCCGCTCGACCATCAGATGCCGCCCGTCCGTCGCGCGCACCCGACGTCGCAGCACTCCCGCGCCCCCCTCCGTAGTACGTGCCGGTCCGCGCCAGTACGTGCCCTGTGCAGACAGGCTGAGCCAGGCATTCCCCGCCCATTCGATGATTACCCATCAGGGTCCTCACCGGGACTCCCTTTGACGTCATTTGGGGGTTACCGTCGAAGAGGAACGTGCATGCGCGTCCACATCGCACCCCAGGGGGCCGTGATGGTAGAGGCACTGGTGGCGGCCGCAGCGACCGTCGCGTCCGCGGGCGTCGTCTATGTCATGGCGGCGGCCCGGGTCGTGAAGCAGTACGAACGAGGTGTGGTCTTCCGGCTCGGAAGGGTCCGATCTTCCGTACGCGGCCCGGGTTTCACGCTGATAGTCCCCTTCGTGGACCGGCTCCGTAAAGTCAATATGCAGATCGTGACGATGCCGGTGCCCGCGCAGGACGGCATCACCAGGGACAACGTGACGGTGCGCGTGGACGCGGTGATCTACTTCAAGGTCGTGGACGCCAGCGAGGCCATCGTGCAGGTGGAGGACTACCGGTTCGCGGTCTCGCAGATGGCGCAGACCTCGCTGCGGTCGATCATCGGCAAGAGCGATCTGGACGATCTGCTGTCGAACCGCGAAAAACTCAACCAGGGGCTGGAGTTGATGATCGACAGTCCGGCGATCGGCTGGGGTGTGCAGATCGACCGGGTCGAGATCAAGGACGTGTCCCTGCCGGAGACGATGAAGCGCTCGATGGCGCGGCAGGCGGAGGCGGACCGTGAGCGGCGGGCGAGGGTCATCAACGCCGACGCGGAGTTGCAGGCGTCCAAGAAGCTGGCCGAGGCGGCCGGCGTGATGTCGGAGCAGCCCGCAGCGCTCCAACTCCGGCTGCTGCAGACCGTGGTGGCCGTCGCGGCGGAGAAGAACTCCACGCTGGTGCTGCCGTTCCCGGTGGAGCTGCTGCGCTTCCTCGAGCGGGCACAGCAGCCACAGCCGCCCCAGCAGCCACTGCCGCCGCCGGATTCCGGCCCTGCGCAGTCGGGAACAGGACAGGACTAGTCCTTACGCCTCGCCCATGGGCCGATTGCACGCGGTGTTCGCATATCGGAACCGCCCAGTGTGAACGCTTCCTGTGAAGGCGCTGTGAACGCACCTGTGTTGTCGTGTGCCCGTCCTGAAGTCGACCTTGTGTCCTACTAGTCGGTATCGGAATAGTGGGCGCCCCATCCTCCGTGTCCTGGCACCCCACTTGCCCGGGCGCGGCCCCACAGGAGGTCGATGTTGAAGCACCGACGGATACCCAAGAGAAAAGCGGCGATGGCGGGCGGCGCGGTTGCCGCCCTGGTGGCCGCGGGCGTCACCTTCCAGAGTGCGAACGCCAGTGACGACACTGAGCAGTTCGCCGTCAAGCCGCTGTCGGCGGTTGCGGCCGGAAATCTTGCCTCCACCCTGGGCAAGACCCTGGGTGGCGACGCCGCAGGCACGTACTACGACGCCGACACCAAGGCGCTCGTCGTGAACGTCCTCGACGAGAAGGCGGCCGACTCCGTACGCAAGGCGGGCGGCAAGGCCCGGATCGTGGAGAACACTCTCGCCGAGCTGAAGTCCGCCCGGCAGACCCTCACCGCCAAGGCCACCATCCCCGGCACCTCGTGGGCCGTCGACCCGGTCACCAACCGGGTTGTCGTCACCGCCGACCGTACGGTCAAGGGTGCCCGGTGGACCAAGCTCACCCAGGTCGTCGAGGCTCTGGGCGGCAAGGCCGAACTGAAGAAGTCCGCAGGGGAGTTCAAGCCCTTCATCGCGGGCGGCGACGCGATCACCGGCGGCAGCGGCCGCTGCTCGCTCGGGTTCAACGTCGTCAAGGACGGCGAGCCGTTCTTCATCACGGCCGGGCACTGCACCGAGTCGATCTCCACCTGGTCCGACAGCAGCGGCAAGGAGATCGGCCAGAACGCGGAGTCCAGCTTCCCCGACAACGACTTCGGCCTGGTCAAGTACACCGCTGATGTCGAGCACCCCAGCGAGGTCAACCTCTACAACGGCAGCACGCAGGCCATCACCAAGGCGGGCGACGCCACCGTCGGCATGAAGGTGACCCGCAGCGGCTCGACCACCCAGGTGCACGACGGCGAGGTCACCGGGCTCGACGCCACCGTGAACTACGGCAACGGCGACATCGTCAACGGCCTCATCCAGACCACGGTCTGCGCCGAGCCGGGTGACAGCGGCGGCTCGCTCTTCGCGGGCGACACCGCGATCGGGCTGACCTCGGGCGGCAGCGGCGACTGCTCATCGGGCGGTGAGACCTTCTTCCAGCCGGTGACGGAGGCGCTGTCCACGTTCGGCGCCGAGATCGGCTGACGCTCTGGGGGCTTCGCCCCGGACCCTTGGCCGATCGAGGCGCTGGGTCCGGGGCGAAGCCCACGGTTCAGGCCGTCCGCCGACGGCTTCGCAGCAGCGCCAGCACCGTCGTGACCAGTGCCCCTCCCGCCGCCCATGCGGCGAGGACCCACATCGGGCCCGTCATGCCGTTGCCCTTGAAGTACGCGATCGAGCGCGCCGAGAAGGTGCCCGCGCCCGGCGGCAGCGCCGGTCCGATGGCCCGCCAGAACGGCGGCAGCAGCGGGTAGGCATACGCCCCGCCGGCGCTCGGATTGCCGAAGACGACCACCAGCAGGATCGCCAGTCCGACACCGACGATGCCCGCGAGGCCCTGGAAGGCCAGCGTGATCGCCCCGACCGCGAAGACCAGCAGTGTGCCGAGCCCCCACAGGGCCATGATGCTGCCGGGCAGCGCGTCCAGGATCGGGCCCGCGATCACCGTACCCAGCAGGCCGGCCGCGATCGAGTACACGAGCAGCACACCCAGTCTGATCAGGGCACGCGCCGTATTGGCGGGCCGCGCGCCATGGCTGATCGCGAGGATCGCGGCGCACAGATAGCCGCCCACGCACCAGCCGATGACCAGGTAGAACGAGGAGAGCCCGCGCGCGTCGCCACTGGCGTTGGGGACCACGTCCACGACGGCCACCGTCCGCCGCTGCGCTCTTTCCGTCGTGGCGATGACCTCGGTGAGAGCCTGCGAGAGCGAGGCGCCCGATGCGCCGGCGACCAGGAGTTTGTCGGCGGCGCCCCGCGGGTCGACGATCAGCGCCCCGTCGACGTCGCGGTTCTGGATCTGACGCACCGCCGTCGCCTCGTCCTCGACGGCCCGCGGGTCGAGCGGATCGCCGGGCAGCGCGGAGAGCCGCTGTACTGCCTGGTCGGTGATCTGCGCCGCGGGCGTGACGACGGCGAGAGGGATCTCGTGCGGCTTCGGATTGTGGAAGGCGCCGATGTACGACGTGATGAAGGCGAGCTGGAGCGCCAGCACCCCGATGACCAGGACCGCCGCCCGCACGCTCACCGCGTCCTTGAGCTCGTCGACGAAGCCGGTGCGCGGGCCGTCAGATGTCCGGTTCATGGGCCCCACGCTCCGTGTCGCCCGGTGTTTTCGCAGGTGGGACGGGGCCGAATGGCTGAGGTGGCGCGCGCGTGACACGTGTCGCACGAATGTTCGAAACTTGGTCTATGGTGGAAGCGGGGGAGGTGAGACGGACTGAGATCCAGGAGGTGCAGGTGCCCGGGTTCACGCATCTGCACACCGTTTCCGGGTTCTCCCTGCGGTACGGGGCCTCACACCCGGAGCGGCTTGCGGAGCGCGCCGCCGAGAGGGGTATGGACGCCCTCGCGCTGACCGACCGCGACACCGTCGCGGGCGTGGTCCGCTTCGCCAAGGCCTGCGCGAAAGAGGGCGTGGGGGTGCGGCCGCTCTTCGGTGTCGATCTCGCGGTGGGGGAGCGGGCGCACAAGGAGGGACCCTCCGAGCGGCGGCGCACCCCGGTGCGCGGCGGCGCGTTCGTCGACGAGTCCGCGCCCCGTACGGTCTATCTCGCCCGGTCCCGCGAGGGCTGGGCCGAACTGTGCCGACTGGTGACCGCCGCCCACGCCGCCGGCGACGGCAGCCCGCTGCTGCCCTGGGCCGACAACCACGGCGAGGACCTGACCGTGCTGCTCGGACCGGCCTCCGAGATCGGCCGTGCGCTGACCGCGGGACGCCCCGACCGTGCGGCCAAGCTGCTCGTGCCCTGGCGGGAGTGCTACGGCGACAGTCTGCGCCTGGAGGTCGTGCACCACGGCCTCAAGGGCACCGGGCCCGGCTCGCTGCGCCAGGCCGCCCGCACGCTCGGCTTCGCCACCGAACAGGGCGTACGGGCCGTGCTCACCAATGCCGTCCGGTACGCCGACCAGGGACAGGGCCCGGTCGCCGACGTCCTCGACTCGGCCCGCCGCCTGGTCCCGATCGACCCTCACAAGGGCCTCGACAGCGGTGAGCGCTGGCTCAAGGAACCGGCCGCAATGGCCCGGATCGCCGAGCGCGTCGCCGAGGCCGCCGGCTTCCGCCGCGACACCGCGCACCGGCTGCTCGCCATGACGGAGGAGGCGGCGGCCGCATGCCTGGTCGACCCCGAGGACGATCTGGGGCTCGGTTCCGTCCACTTCCCAGAGCCGCATCTGGTCGGCGCCGGGCGCCGTACCCCGCAGCGGGTGCTGGCCTCCCGGGCCGCCGCCGGAATGGTGCTGCGTGGCTACGACGGCCGTCGTGAGTACTGGGAGCGGATGCATCACGAGCTGGACATCATCGCGCACTGGGGCTACGCCTCGTACTTCCTGACGGTTGCTCAAGTCGTCGACGACGTAAAGAAGATGGGTATCCGGGTCGCGGCACGCGGCTCCGGCGCCGGGTCGCTCGTCAACCATCTCCTCGGCATCGCGCACGCCGACCCCGTCGAGCAGGGGCTGCTGATGGAGCGCTTCCTGTCCAAGCGGCGTTCCGTACTGCCCGACATCGACATCGATGTGGAGTCCGCCCGCCGGCTCGAGGTCTACCGCGCGATCATCGGCCGTTTCGGCGAGGAGCGGGTCGCGACCGTCGCCATGCCCGAGACCTATCGGGTGCGCCATGCGGTACGGGACGTGGGCGCCGCGCTCTCCATGGACCCGGCCGAGATCGACAAGATCGCCAAGTCCTTCCCGCACATCCGCGCCCGCGACGCCCGCGCGGCCATGGAGGAACTGCCCGAACTCCGTTCGCTGGCAGGGGAGAAGGACAGATACGGACGGCTGTGGGAGCTGGTCGAGGCGCTGGACGCGCTGCCGCGCGGGATCGCCATGCACCCGTGCGGGGTGCTGCTCTCGGACGCCGCCCTCCTCACCCGTACGCCGGTGATGCCCACCAGCGGCGAGGGCTTTCCCATGTCGCAGTTCGACAAGGAGGACGTGGAGGACCTTGGGCTGCTCAAGCTCGATGTCCTGGGGGTGCGGATGCAGTCGGCGATGGCGCACGCGGTCGCGGAGCTGCGGCGCACGACGGGTCAGGAGCTCGACCTCGACGACCCGGAGCAGGTGCCGCCGGGCGACCCGGCCACGTATCGGCTCATCCAGTCCACCGAGACCTTGGGCTGCTTCCAGATCGAGTCGCCGGGCCAGCGAGATCTGGTCGGCAGGCTGCAGCCGTCGGACTTCCACGATCTGGTCGTCGACATCTCGCTCTTCAGGCCGGGGCCGGTCGCCGCCGACATGGTGCGGCCGTTCATCGAGGCCCGGCACGGCCGGGCGCCCGTCCGCTATCCGCACCCGGACCTGAAGGGGCCGCTGGAGGAGACGTACGGAGTGGTCGTCTTCCACGAGCAGATCATCGAGATGGTGAACATCATGACCGGCTGCGGTCGCGACGAGGCCGACCGGGTACGGCGCGGGCTGTCCCACCCCGAGTCGCAGGGGAAGATCAAGGTCTGGTTCGCCCAGCACGCGGAGGCGAAGGGGTACGCGCCCGAAGTGATCGCCCGCGCCTGGGAGATCATCGAGGCCTTCGGCTCGTACGGCTTCTGCAAGGCGCACGCGGTGGCCTTCGCCGTACCGACCTATCAGTCGGCCTGGCTCAAGGCGCACCATCCGGCGGCCTTCTACGCCGGGCTGCTCACGCATGACCCCGGGATGTATCCGAAGCGGCTGCTGCTGGCGGACGCGAGGCGGCGCGGGGTGCCGGTGCTGCCGCTGGATGTGAACCGGTCAGCGGCCGCCCATCGAATCGAACTGGTGTCTGGTTCTCCTGATCGGTGGGGCCTGCGGCTCGCGCTCTCGGACGTCCATGGCATCAGCGAGGCCGAGGCGGCACGGATCGAGGCCGGGCAGCCCTACTCCTCACTGCTGGACTTCTGGCAGCGGGCCCGTCCCGGGCGCCCGGTCGCCGAACGGCTCGCGCAGGTCGGTGCGTTGGACGCCTTCGGCGCGAACCGCCGCGATCTGCTGCTGCATCTCGCCGAACTCCACCGCGGGCAGCGGGGTTCGGGCAGGTACGGCAGTCAACTCCCGCTCGACGACGGGCAGAAGACCGCCCCCGTCGGCCTCCCGGACCTGGGCGACGCGGAACGCCTCAGCGCCGAGCTCGGCGTCCTCGGCATGGACGCCTCCCGCCATCTGATGGCGGATCACCACGCCTTCCTGAAGGAGCTGGGAGTGGTCTCGGCACACCGGCTGCGCTCGGCGGAGCACGGGCAGACGGTGCTGGTCGCGGGTGCGAAGGCGGCCACCCAGACCCCGCCGATCCGGTCCGGCAAGCGGGTCATCTTCACCACGCTCGACGACGGCACGGGCCTGGTCGACCTCGCCTTCTTCGACGACAGCCATGCCGCGTGCGCGCACACCGTCTTCCACTCCTGGCTGCTGCTGGTACGCGGAGTGGTGCAGCGGCGCGGACCGCGCAGCCTCAGCGTGGTCGGCGCGGCGGCCTGGAATCTGGCGGAACTGGTGGAGCTGCGGCGTACGGGCGGGCTCGACGCGGTCGCGGCACGGCTGGCGGAGCCCGTACCCGCGGAGGTTCCGGACGCGGCTCCGGCGGACAGCGGCCGCCGTATCCAGCTCTCGACGGGCTATGAGATGAACCCCTGGGCGGACCTCCAGCCGCCGGGCGAAGGGACCCCCACCGGACGGAAGTTGTGGCACCAGAGTCCGGGGAGCGCGGGATGATCCTCTACGTACGCTTCCGGCTCGCCCCGGCGCTCGGAACCGGCGGGGTCGAGGCGGCCCTGCCGTCCCTGCTCGGCCTGGCCGAGGACATCAGCCCCCTCGTGCAGGCGCTCCCGCCCGACGCCGCGCTCATCGATGTGCGCGGCGCCGAACGGTACTTCGGCCGGGACGCGGCCCAGCTCGCCTCGCTGCTGCGGGTGCGGGCGCTCGCACACTGCGGGGTGGACTGCGCGATCGGAGCGGGCCCCGGCCCGATGCTGGCCAGGATGGCGGCACGGGAAGCCGCGCCCGGGACGACCCTGGTGGTGACGGACGCCGAGACGGCCGGGTTCCTGGCCGGCAAACCGGTCGCCGCGCTGGACGGCGTGGGGACGGCGACGGCCCGCACCCTGTGTGCGTACGGCCTCGACTCCGTCGGCAAGGTCGCCGAGGCGCCGCTCGCCGTGCTCCAGCGGATCGTCGGCGCGCGGGCCGGCCGCGAGCTGTGGGAGCGGGCGCGCGGCATCGACCGTACGACGGTCGTCCCGAACGCCGCCGCGCGCTCGGTCGCGGCCGAACGGGCTTTCTCGCGCGACGAGCTGGACCCCGTACGCCATCGCAGGGCGCTGCTCTCGATCGCCGAGGAGCTGGGGCTGAGGATGCGCGGCGAGGGCCAGGTGTGCCGCGCGCTGAGCCTGACCGTGCGGTACGCCGACCGGTCCATGACCACCCGGGCGCGCACCCTGCGCGAGCCGACCGCCCACTCCGCTGCGCTCACCGATGCCGCGTACCGGATCCATGAGTCGCTCGGCCTGCAGCGGGCCCGGGTCCGGAGCCTCACCCTGCGGGCCGAGGACCTGACACCCGTCGAACGGGCCGCGCGACAGCTGACGTTCGACCCCGCGGACGAACGGGCGCGGCGGATCGAGGCGGTGGCGGACCGGGCGCGGGCGAGGTTCGGGCCGCGGGCGGTCGTGCCGGGCTCACTCGCCGCGTGACGCACTGGTCGCGTAACGCTGTACAGACGCGGCTTATTGACACGGATTCAGTTTTTACTCGCGCGTAACTTCCATTCTTCGGTTACCCGTGCGTAATTTGACATGAGCGAGCTGCAAAACCAGCCATCGCGACCACCCATCGCGACCGCCCATCGCACCAGCCATCGCTACTCCCTTGAGCCGCAAGGAGACTGCCCGATGCTGCCCTGGAAACGTGCCCTCAGACCGCTGGCCGCCTTACTGCTGGCCGCGTCTGCCGTCCTCACGCCCGCCGCCGCCGCGAACGCCGATTCAGCCACCGAATCGGCTCCCCACAGCGGCTGGAACAACTACTCCTGCAAGCCCTCCACCACCCACCCCCGCCCCGTCGTCCTCGTCCACGGCACCCTCGGGAACTCCGTGGACAACTGGCTCGCCCTCGCTCCGTACCTGGTGAACCGCGGTTACTGCGTCTTCAGCCTGGACTACGGGCAGCTCCCCGGCGTGCCCTTCTTCCACGGCCTCGGCCCGATCGACAAGTCGGCCGAGCAGCTCGACACGTACGTCGACAACGTGCTCGCCGCGACCGGCGCGTCGAAAGCGGACCTCGTCGGCCACTCCCAGGGCGGCATGATGCCGCGCTACTACCTCAAGTTCCTGGGTGGGGCGGACAAGGTGAACGCCCTGATCGGCCTCGCGCCCGACAACCACGGGACGACGCTGAGCGGCCTGACCAAGCTGCTGCCGTACTTCCCGGGCGCGGAGGACCTGCTCAACGCGGCCACCCCGGGGCTGGCCGACCAGATGGTCGGCTCCGACTTCCTCAGCAAGCTCAACGCGGGCGGCGACACCGTGCCCGGCGTGCGCTACACCGTCATCTCCACCAAGTACGACGAGGTGGCGACCCCCTGGCGCTCGCAGTACCTGGACGGGGCGAACGTACACAATGTCCTGCTGCAGGACCTGTGTGCGGTCGACCTGTCGGAGCATGTGGCGATCGGGCTGCTCGACCGGATCGCGTACCACGAGGTGGCGAACGCGCTGGACCCGGCGCATGCGTCGCCGACGAACTGCGCGTCCGTCTTCTCCTAGGAGCACGCAACTGCGGTCCGCCCCCTCTGTGGGGGCGGACCGCAGTCGTGCCCTGCCCTAGCGGGAGTGACGGCTACGGCGGACGGAGCCGAACATCACCGCGGCACCGAGGGCGAGGGCGGCGGCACCGCCGATGGCGATGTACGGGGTGCTGCTCTCGCCGCCGGTCGCGGCGAGGTTCTCGGACCCGGCGGAGCCGTTGACCTCGGGAGCGTTGTCGGCGGGAGCAGCCGGAGCCGTCGTGTTCTCCGGAGCCGTCGAATTCTCCGCGTGATCGCCCCCGTGACCGCCGTGGTCGACCGTGGACTTGTCGGCGTCGTCCGCGATCTCCTCGTCGGACGGAGCGGACGCGGTCGGCGCGGGCGCACCGCCGGTGTTGGCGTTGTCCTGCCCGAACACCACGTCGGAGCAGGTGTAGAAGGCCTCGGGAGAGTCCGAGCGCTGCCAGATGGAGTAGATCAGGTGCCGCCCGGACTTGTTGGGGACGACGCCGTCGAAGACGTACTCACCGTTGACCAGCTTGGGGTCGGAGACCTTCGCGAAGGGCTTGTCCTCCAGATCCGACCACTTGAGGGGCTTGCCCGGGTCGTACCCGTCCTTCGTGAGGTACAACTCGAAGGACCCCTTGTGCGGGGCGGTCGCCTTGTAGTGGAAGGTGTGATTGCCCGAGGCGAACGTCGAGGCGGGCCAGTCGGCGCGCGGCAGGTCGAGCCCCTTGTACTTGTCACGGCCAGCGCTGCACAGCTTGCCGTCCGGTATCAACTGCTGGTGATTGCCCGCGGCGTTGGCGATGTTGACTTCGTTCCAGTCGTAGAAGGCCTGCGTCCCGCTGGCGGCGACCGCGGCCTTGCACGCCGCGGACTTCGGACTCTCGGGCCCCTCGGCGAAACAGGCTGACACCCGGCTGACCGGGTCGGTCATCGACCCGTGCGCGAAGGCCGGCCCCGCAGCCACCCCGGCGAGCGCGAGGGGCGCGAACCCGAGGGCGGCGAGGGAGATGGCCTTACGGCGAGCGGTCATGGTGACGTACTCCTTCAGCGGCGGCATATGGGGGGACCGGCGGCGGGCCCGACCGGGCGGCGCGGCCCCCCGTAGGACATCTGCGCCGACCGCTCGAACCGGCCCCGACGACGAGCAAGCTAGCCGCTCGGAAGGGGGAAATCGCCTGCTGGGAGGGGGTGATGGCCATCCTTATGGTGCGTTTAAGGACGCGGTAAGGAGGGGCTCAGGAAGCGGCAGCGCTGAGGCGGCCCGCCCCCTGTGAAGGCGGCTCATCGTCCGTGGTCGTCCAGGGAGGACCGCCGCGCCCGTCCCCCGCCTCCGCTCCTACCTCTGAGGCGCCTCAAATAGCTTTGCGCTGGTCAGATCGTGTGATCCCCTGCGCAGAGAACAACAAAGGGGAGGGGTTGCGATGAGGCGAAGCATGCTCGTTGCGGGGGCCGTCATGGTGGTGGCGGGGCTGGGAATCGGTGCGTCCGGGGCCGAGGCGGCGGGACAGGCGCTGGCCGGCGGCGCGGAAGGGTCGGCCTATTCGCTCGGCTTCTGGCAGGTAACCGTGGGCAAGGGATACTGGTTCACCTGCCCCTCCTTGGAGAACACGTCGTCCGCGCCCATCGAGGTGATCGACGTGGAGCTGATCGGCCCGCCGGCCGTATGGAAGACCGGCCCTGTCCGGGCCGTCAGCCTGACCGACGTCGGCGTCCTGGGGCTGGGCGCCTACGACGAAACGTTCGCCGAAGAGCCCGGCATGAACAAGGACTACTCCACCAAGCCCGTGCGCATCGCCCCCGGCGAACAGAGCCCCATCCACTACTACCTCCGGGTCGAGCCGACGACGGCTCCGGGCACCGGGCGCACCGAAGGATGCCGATTCACCTACCGCTCGGGACAGCGCCTGTACGTCGAGGACCTCGAAGCTGACTTCTCCCTCGACCCCGAGGGCGCCTCTTAGCGGTGCTCCGAAGTGGGAGAGCAGTCGTCCAACAGCACTGGCTGTCCGGCTCCGTGGGGGCGCCGCCCACCCTGGTGCCCCTACATCGTGAGCCTTCGACGTCTACTCCGTAGCTGCGTGCGAGCGCGTCGAGGCCGTGGTCGAAGCCCTGACCGACTGCGCGGAAACGCCAGACCGGGCAACCCGCCGCGCCCATGCGGCCTGCCTGCACCACCTTGCGGCGCCAGGGGATCAGCTGACGAGGGTCCTTGGCCAGGGCCCGAATCAGGCTGTGCTCGGTCGGCGTCACCTCCCGTGCCTGCCCGTCGCACTCTCTGACCGGCCTGGAACAAGCCTCACTCTACGCAATTATTCGATGACTCCATGTATAGGGTAGAGATTCTGGCTCAGCCCGGGACTTCGCAGACCGAAATACTCGCCGGGCGCCCATCCGTCCGGGAAGGGAACAATATGATCCGTAAGCTGGCTGCGGAACTGCTGGGAACAGGACTGCTCGTATATTTCGCCGTCGGGGTGGCAACCCTGTCGTTCGGCTTCGGGACTGCGGGGAGCAGTTACGCCGCTGGTGTGGTCGCTACCGCGCTCGCGTTCGGTCTCGTCCTATTGGCACTGGCGTACGTGCTCGGGCCTGTCTCCGGCTGTCACGTCAACCCAGCCGTCACCATCGGAGCCCTGTTGACGGGCCGAATTCCGCTGGTCCAGGCGGTCGGTTACTGGGTTGCGCAGTTCATCGGCGGCATCCTCGGGGCTTTGCTCCTGTGGGCCACGTTCGCCGGTTCACCCAGGTACAGCCGTTCGGTCACCGGCCTTGGGGCCGACGGCTGGGGTGCCGCCAGCGCTATCCACATCAATGGAGGCGGCGCCTTCCTGACCGAGGTGGTGCTGACCACTCTCTTTGTCTTCGTCGCCCTCGGCGCGACCGATGAGGCCGCGAATGCCACCGTGGCAGGGCTGACAATCGGGCTGGCGCTCGCCGTGTGCCACCTCATCGGGATTCCGATCACTGGAACGTCGGTGAACCCGGCCCGCAGTCTCGGTCCTGCCCTCATCGTCGGCGGGACGGCCCTTTCCCAGGTCTGGCTCTTCATCATCGCCCCCCTCGCGGGTGGCATCCTGGCGGCCGGCCTTTACCGGCTGATCTTCCCGAAGTCCGAACCCGTCCCGAATGAAACCTTGGCTAGCGGCGTTGAATAAAAGGGCGATGCCCGCCGCCACGGAGTCAATCAACGCTGGTTGTGCCAGTGGAGGTAAAGGCCGGCTCACCGAACCGCATCGAGGATGCGGTTGCGCAGGGTGTCGTTCTCGATGGTGTCTGCGTGGTGCCAGGCGGCGGCGGTGACTTCTTCGGTTTGAAGCTCGATGACGTCGGCCGAGGTGTGGAAGTGGAATCGGAAGTCGAAGTGCTGGTGGTCGAGTTCGCCCTTGGTGGGGTTGGCGGGGATGTGGTGGGCGTCGATGTGTAGGGGGCGGCGTCCGGCCGGGATGACGACCGAGGCGGTGATGCCGGTTTCTTCGGTCAGTTCGCGCTGTGCGGCGGCGAGGAGGCTGGTGTCGTCGGGTTCGAGGTGGCCGCCGGGTAGGAGCCAGCGGCTGAGGGCGCGGTGTTTGATGTGAAGTACGCGGCCGATGGGATCGGTGAGGATCGCTCCGGCGGTGACGTGGCCGCGGAACTCCTTGCGGCAGGCGAGGTCGGCTGCGGCGTCGAGGAGTTCGGCGATGACTGCGAGTTGCCACTTCTCGTCGGGGTGGGCGTCCAGATAGTCGTCGAGGGTTTCGCGAATGTGGTCGGGCGTGATGGGCACGGGTGTCCTTACCGGTTGAAGTAGTCGAGCCAGGTGGCCGCGATGGCGGCGCGATCGGTGGGGCTGGTCTCGTGCATGCCGGGGTCGAGGCCGCCTCGGGCGAGTGCGGTGGAGGCGGCGAGTATCTCGGCTTGGACGAGGAAGATGAACGGGCCCACGCCGGCGCCGTGCAGGAAGTTGACGGCGTTGCCGCCGTTGAGCAGGTAGAAGTAGTGGCCGGTCGTCAAGTAGCGGGTGACGTGTTCACCGATGTGGGATCGCTCGTACACGTCTGGAAGGCCTTCGAGTTCGAGTTCGTCCTCGCTGCTGGTCACGGTGGCGACGTGGGCGCCGTTGCGCAGTCGGGGGAAGTCCTCGCCGCGCAGGGAGAGCGCCCCCGGTCGCGCACAACACGAGCCCGGCGTCGGCCAGTCCGGCGTCGCGGTCGCGGGCCACGGTGAAGCCCTGGGAGAGTGCCTGGGTTCGGCGCACGGGATCGATGTCGTACACCGTGACCCGTACACCCTTGGCGTGCAGCAGGCGGGCGATGCTGGACCCGAGCTTGCCGAAGCCGATCACGAGCGCGGTTGGGCCGTGCACGATGTCGCCCCGGCTGCGCATGAGCGCCTCGGTCGAGAAAACGACCGACTGGCCGACAAGGAAGTCTTCGCGGACAGTGCCCACGACCGAAGCGAACGCGTTCGACCACCGCTCCCTGCACGAGCGGATCGCCGCCGACCTGCGCGACGAAATCATGAGCGGCGACCTCGGCCCCGGGGCCAAGCTGCCATCGACCGTGCAGCTCAAGGCCAGGTTCGACGCCTCGAACGCGACCTGCAGAAGGCATTGCAGCTTCTCAAGGACGAGGGCCTGGTCATCGGACGGGCAGGCGCCGCCGTGACGGTCCGCGAGCACCGGCAGCGGACCATGCGGCCTGCGTCGTACATGGCTCCGGCGGAGGCAGGTGCGCCGTACCGGTGGCTCACCGAGGCTGCCAAGCACGGCGCGCCCGCGCGGAGCCGTCTGCTCGAGGTCGGGGAAGCCGTGCCCCCTGCGGACGTCTGCGCCGCCCTGAATCTTCCGGAGGGCGGCACGGCGCTGATGCGTCGCCAGGTGCTCATGCTTGGCGAAGAGCCGGCGGAACTGGTCACGTCCTACTACCCACTGGAGATTGCCCGCGGTACGGCGATGATGGAGCGCCGCAAGATCAAGGGCGGCACACCGACGCTCCTCGCCGAACTCGGACACCCGCCTCGGCTGAGCGTGGACAGGATCTCCGCGCGAGTTCCCACGCAGGAGCAGTACACGGCACTTCAACTGCCCAGCGATCTGCCCGTCCTCCGGACCCTGCGCGTGGTGTACAGCGACCACGACCGCCCCATCGAAGCCACGGTCATGGTCAAGGCAGGACATCTCTACGAGCTGCAGTACGAGTTCACCCCGGAGTGACAGGCCAGCAGGCAGCTTGAACTCCTGCGAGCCTCAGCCCGGCTCAGCCTGAGGCATCTACGCGATCGAGGCCTAGCAAGCCTTGGTCACCTCGCCCCGGCGTGGGTACGCCACAGCAGCAACTCCGTCCACTGCTTGACGCCGTGTGCGGTCAGGCCCGCCGCCTCCACACCGGCCCCCTGTACTTGCGCGACGACTACCCGGGCGAGGGAGACCCGGCGCGCTCGTACCGCAGGAGCACAACCCCGTTACCGAACGCCCGCGTTTCCGCGAGCCGGAGCGGCGTCCTCGCGTCCGACATCGGGAACAGGGGCCTGCCCCGGCCGATGAGGACCGGGTGGATGTAGACGCGGTACTCGTCGATCAGGTCGTGCTCCATGAAGGTCGCCGCGAGGTCCGCCCCGCCGAGGGCCAGGTCGCCGCCCGGCTGGGACTTGAGGGCCATGACCTCGTCCACGACGACGTCCCGCACGATCGTCGTGTTCCAGTCGGCCCGCTTCAGGGTGCGGGAGTACACGATCTTCGGCATCTCCCGCCAGATTCCGGCAAACTCCGCCATGGGAGCGGTAATTGACGGGTCGGCGTCGGCCGTGGGCCAGAACTCCGCCATGAGTTCGTAGGTGAAGCGGCCGTGCAGGAAGGCGCCCATCGTCCTGAGCTGGTCGTTGAAGTGGCGGTGCAGCTCGTCGTCGACGAGGTGCCAGTCGATCTGGCGGTCCGGGCCCTCGAAGAAGCCGTCGAGGGACACCGACATCATCAGGATGATCTTTCGCATCGCGGTCCTCACCAGAGTCGTCAGCGGCCGGTGTTCCACCGGCTTCCACCGCTGGTCACGGCCGGGACGATACGCCTCCGGGCTCATGGTGGGACGTATTGAACGAGTGCGGCGGATGACGTTCGGGGGCAACGTGCGGCCGCCGGGGCGCGTCCTTCTGGGCGTGACCGAACTCCTCACCCCCTCCAGCCCTGACAATGACGAAGAAGCCCTGCTGTCCGGACCGCTGTGGCGCCACGCCCTGTGGGTGGCGGGCATCACCGTCCTCGGAGTGGGCCTGGGCTGGGCAGGCGCCTTGTTCCGTATCGGCCCCGAGGAGTACGGGCTGCCGGCCGCCGCTGCGGGGCCCAAATGGCCGTATCTGGTCGCCTGGACGGTGACCGGCCTGGCGGCGGCAGCCGTACTGCGGGCTGCCGCCGCCAGGGTGCCGGTCTACGCCCCGGGGCCGATCGCGGTCGTGCTCACCATGCTGGGCACCCACCTTTCGCTGGGCTGGCGGCCGGAGACACCGGTGCTGAGTGCGATGGCCGCGGCCGCACTGACGGCGGCGGCCATATGGTGCGCGCTTGCGCTGCGCCCCGGATCTCGTCGAAACCTCGGCGGGGGAATTACGTCTGGCGGGTGAGGGGGGAAGTCGCTCTCCGGACAGGTGTCCGGGCTTCGAGTCGGACTTCAGACGGGCAGGGCGGCGAGCCAGTCGGTCAGGAGCCGGTTGACCTCGGTGGGCTGCTCCTGCTGGATCCAGTGGCCGCAGCCGTCGAGGATGTGGGAGGCGGTCAGGCCGGGCAGCGTGACGGGGTACGCCTTGATCGCGTCGGCCAGCCAGGTGGTGGAGGCGTCCTGGCTGCCGCCGATGAACAGGGACGGCTGGGTGATGGGGGCGCCGTCGAACGCGGCGAGGTCTTCCCAGTCGCGGTCCATGTTCCGGTAGCGGTTGAGCGGCCCGCTCAAGCCGGTCCGCTCGAACTCCCCGGCGTAGACGTCGAGGTCGCTTTCACTGAGCCAGGCGGGCAGCCGGCCGGCGGGGAACCTCTCACGCAGCGTCCCGCCCCGGCTGACGAAGTGCGGGGCGGGCGCGCCGGGTGCGGGCATGGTGTCGGCGGACAGGGCGGCGTAGAAGCCCGCGAGCCAGCCGCGCACGTCGGGCTCGATCTCGGCCTCGGCGCGACCGGGCTCCTGGAAGTAGGAGACGTAGAACTCCTCTTCGCCGCCCATCTGTTGGAAGAGCTCGCTGGGCCTCGGTCCGCCGCGCGGGGCGTAGGGAATACTGAGCAGCCCCACCGCGCGGAAGACGTCCGGCCTGATCAGGGCGGAGTTGGCGGCGATGGCCGCCCCCCAGTCGTGGCCGACGATCACCGCGGACTGTTCGCCCAGGGCGTGCACGACCGCCGCGTTGTCCGCCACCAGATCGAGCATCCGGTACGCGTCCGTGCCACCGGGCTTGGAGGAACGGCCGTAGCCGCGGACGTCGATGGCGACCGCGCGGTACCCGGCCGCGGCCAGCACCGGCAGCTGGTGGCGCCAGGAGTACCAGGACTCGGGGAAGCCGTGCACGAGGAGCACCAGCGGCCCGGTGCCCTGCTCCACCAGGTGGATCCGGCCCGTGGGCGAGGGGACCAGCCGGTGAGTGACCTCCGTGGGCTGCCAAGTGGCCTGCTGCGTCGACTGCTGCGACATGAATCCTCCGGGACTCTCGATCCGCCGTCTGCCAAGATCCTGTTCCCGATCATGCGGGGTTCGGCGCGGTCGTCGCGAGTCTTGTTGCCGCTTCGGCAAACGCATCGGATCGTCAGCCCGCGCTCTTCTCCCCGGTCCTCGCCTCCCACTCGCGTCCGATCCCTCGAAGCAGCGCCGGATACACCCCCAGGTACCGGAAGGGCTTGATACCCAGCATGTATATGGCGCCGAACACCCCGTTCGGTTTCACCAGGACGGTCATCTGGCCGCGGTAGCCACCGGCCCCGTCCGGGACCCAGCCGATGTGCATCACCCCATGCATGGTCCGGTTGGCTGTCTCGGCCGCCCACTCGTCGTGTGTCTGGTAGACGGAGGTGAACGGAACCGCGTTGAGGTCCGGCCCGCGGGGGCCCTCGCGGAGGTCCGCCGGCAGCCGGTCGCGCAGCGTCGGAACCCGGCCGCCGAGGCCGTCGGCGGGCTTGTCCCAGCCGAGCAGGGCCCCGAGCTTCCAGCGGAGTGCGAAGAGCATGCGCCCCACGGGAGAGGGGACGGGATCCCCCTTGCCGCTGGCGAACTGGTCCACGAGCCGTGCGAGGTCGTCGGGGCCGCCTGGTGTCGGCAGTGCCCACACGTCCTCAATGCGGAAGTCACCGGCGATCTCGTGGATCCGCCAGGGACGGGAGGTGTGGGCGGTTTTCGGGAGTCTCATGAGCAAGCCCCTATCTATACGATGCCGTATAGAAAAAGGCTAGCACTCATCTATACGGCACCGTATAGATGGGTGGAGACGGGAGCGGAGACACATCATGGGCACGACCCGCACGCCTCGCGGCAAGTGGATCGAGGAGGGGCTGCGGGCGCTCGCCGTAGGCGGCCCGGAGGCCGTCCGGATCGAGTCGCTGGCGCAGGCGCTCGGCGTCAGCAAGGGCGGCTTCTACGGGTACTTCCGCAACCGGGGCGCGCTGGTCACCGAGATGCTCGACACGTGGGAGCGCGAGGTCACCGAGGCGGTGATCGAGCGGGTCGAGAGCGGCGGCGGAGACGCCAGGGCCAGGCTGGACCGGCTGTTCACGATCGTCGCCTCCTACGGCGACGAGCCGACGACGGGAGTGGCGGCCGACCTCGCGATCCGCGACTGGGCCCGGCGCGACGAGGCTGTCGCCGAGCGGCTGCGGCGCGCCGACAACCGGCGCATGGACTACCTGCGTTCGCTGTTCGGCGAGTTCTGTCTCGACGAGGACGACGTCGAGGTCCGCTGCATGCTCACCTTCTCGGTGCGGATCGGCAGCTATGTCATCGCCGCCGACCACGGCGGCCACAGCCGCGCGGAGGTCATGGCCCTGACCAGGAACTGGCTCCTGCGGTAGCCGTCTTCGCGACGACGGCCTGCATCCAGCCCGACAGGCCCCGTCAGGCAGCGGTTCCGTCAGCCTGCGAAATTGCACAGAGATCTGCGGTCGCCAGCGCCTTGTTGCGGCGTACCGAGGACCAGAAGGACCAGGCGATCAGCACGACGCCGACGAGACCGGTGATGACCTCGTTGATCTCGTACTGGATGGTGACGAGCAGGATCACGGCGAGGGCGCCGATCGCGTAGTGCGCGCCGTGCTCCAGGTAGACGTAGTCGTCGAGGGTGCCCTGGCGGACCAGGTAGACCGTGAGCGACCGGACGTACATGGCGCCGATACCGAGGCCGAGCGCGATGACCACCGGGTCGTTGCTGATCGCGAAGGCGCCGATGACGCCGTCGAAGGAGAACGACGCGTCGAGGACCTCGAGGTACAGGAACATGAAGAAGGCGGCCCTGCCGACGAGTTTGACGGCCGAGACCGGCTTGCCGGCCTTCCTGGCCTCCTCCTCGGCCTCGTGCTCGCGCTCCTCATCTTCCTCGAGCTTGTTCTCGAAGTAGCCGGAGAGACCGCCGACGACCATGTACGTGATGAGGCCGGCGATACCCGCGGTGAGCACCGTCCCCGACTTGTCGACGTGCTCCCCGCCGTACTGGTGCGCGTGGACCGCGAAGGTCGCCGCGGTGACCAGCAGAACGATCAGCGCGATGCAGGCCGAAAGCATGTCGACCTTGCCGAGCTTGGCGAGCGGACGCTCGATCCAGCCCAGCCACTTGATGTCCCGGTCCTCGAAGATGAAGTCGAGGAAGATCATCAGCAGGAAGATGCCACCGAAGGCGGCGATCGCCGGGTGGGCGTCGGTGACCAGCTGCTCGTACTTGTCGTGGTTGTTCAACGCGAGGTCGACGGCCTCGATGGGCCCGATCTTCGCGGTGATCGCGACGATCACCACAGGGAAGATCAGCCGCATGCCGAAGACGGCGATCAGGACACCAATGGTGAGGAAGATCTTCTGCCAGAACTCGCTCATCTTCTTCAGCACGCCGGCGTTGACCACCGCGTTGTCGAAGGACAGCGAGATCTCGAGAATCGAGAGGATGGCGACGAGCCCCAAGGCCGCCCAGCCTCCGTAGAACACCGCAGCGACCAGGCCGAGCGCAGTGACTGCGAACGACCAGCCGAAGGTTTTCAGTACCACTGGCTACCCAATCGTTGTGTACGGGTCCCCGTTCGCACGGGCCTCCCCGGGGCCGCACGCGGCTATGTTCCGGGGGACTACCCAGGGCCGGGACGTCAGGAATTGGCTTTCACCGCGAGAACCGGGCACGGCGCGCCCAGGAGGATCCGCTGCGCCGCGGAGCCCATGATGAGTTTGCCGACCGGGCTGCGGTGCCTCAGCCCGATCACTATCAGGGAGGCTTCGGACGACGCCGCCAGGTCGAGGATCTCTTCGTCGGCGTCGCGCCCGCCGACCACCTGGCGAATCTCGAAGTCGACACCCAGCCCGGTCAGTTCCCGCCGGACGTGGTCGAGGTATCTCTGCTCCGCGAAGGCGCGGTCGGCATAAGCGTCGCCTCGCGTTGTGTTCACCACCAGCAGGGTCTCGCCCTTGGTGCGGGCCTCGTCGATTCCCGCCCGCAGGGCGGCCTCGCCTTCCGGCGTCGGTACATATCCGACCAGTACGGTCATGGCTGCCTCCTTCTCAGGCACGTCGCTCGAGGGCCGGACGCACGATGTACCGGCGGACCAGCGGCCAGGCCAGCAACAGCACGATCACCGTGTAGATCACGTAGGACACCGGCCCGCCCAGCAGGCCGGACAGGTCACCGCCCGACAGCTGGAGCGACCGCCGGCCCTGCAGTTCTGCGCGCGGGCCGAGGATGACGCCCACGATCAGCGGCAGGACCGGCAGCCCGAATCTCCGCATGGCGAATCCGAGCAGGCCCAGCAGCAGGAGGAGGAACAGGTCCAGCGGCTGTGCGTTGACCGCGTAGGCGCCCATGGATGCGAAGAACACGATCCCCGCATACAGGTAGGGGCGCGGGATGCGCAGCAGCCTGGCCCAGGCAGGCGCAAGCGGAAGGTTCAGCAGGAGCAGCAACAGGTTGCCGATGAAAAGGCTGGCGATCAGCGCCCATACAAGGGTCGACTCACGCTCGAACAGCAGCGGGCCCGGCTGGATGCCGTACGACTGGAACGCCGCGAGCATCACCGCGGCGGTCGCGTTCGTCGGCAGCCCGATGGCGAGCATCGGCACCAGAGTGCCCGCCGCGGACGCGTTGTTGGCGGCTTCGGGGCCCGCCACACCCTCGATCGCCCCCTTGCCGAACTCCTCGGGGTGCTTGGTCAGCTTCTTTTCAGTGGCGTACGACAGAAACGTCGGGATCTCCGCGCCGCCGGCCGGCATGGCCCCGAACGGAAAACCGTACGCTGTGCCGCGCAACCACGGCTTCCATGACCGTTTCCAGTCCTGTCGGCCCATCCACGGCACGCCGACCGGGATGACCCCCGTGGGCTTGCTTCGCAGATGCGCGGCCACCCACAGGGCCTCGCCGACGGCGAAGATGCCGACCGCGACCACCACCACATCGATGCCGTCGGCGAGTTGGGGGATGCCGAAGGTGAGTCGCTGCTGTCCGGACACCGAGTCGATTCCGACGATGCCGATCACCAGTCCGATGAGCAGCGAGGCGAATCCGCGGACGCGGGACGCGCCGAGCACCGCGGTGACCGCGATGAAGGACAGCAGCATGATCGCGAAGTAGTCCGGTGCGCCGAGGCTGACCGCGAACTGCACCACCAGCGGCGCGACCAGTACCAGCAGCAGGGTGCCGATCGTTCCGGCGACGAAGGATCCGATCGCCGCGGTGGCGAGCGCCTGCGCCGCCCGGCCGGCCTTGGCCATCTTGTTGCCCTCGATGGCTGTGACGACCGAGGACGATTCGCCGGGGGTGTTCAGCAGGATCGAGGTGGTCGACCCGCCGTACATGCCTCCGTAGAAGATGCCGGCGAACATGATGAATGCCCGCGTCGGCTCCATTCCGTAGGTCACGGGCAGCAGCAGGGCCACGGTCATGGCCGGGCCTATACCGGGGAGGACCCCGACCGCCGTGCCGATGGTGACGCCGATCAGCGCCAGCAGGAGGTTCATCGGGGTGACGACGTGCGCGAACCCCTCGAGCAGATGATTCAGGTTGTCCATCACAGGATTCCTTGCAGCACGCCGGCCGGGAGATTGACGCCGAGCCCGATCGCGAAGGCGTAGAAGGTGATCAGCGACAGCGCGACCGAGATCGCGAGGTTGCGCACGTAGTGCCGGTTGCCCAGGGCGAAGGCCGTTCCCCAGAAGAGGACGGACCCGCTGATCACCCAGCCGAGGGGTTCGATCAGCACCGCATTGACGGCGAAGGCGCCCATCATCAGCAGCACAGTGCGCCAGTCGATTGGGGTCGTCAGGTCGACGTCCTCGCCGGCCTCCGGTTCGCCGCGACCGCCTCGCGCGACGTCGATGACGTACACCAGCGCGACCACGAGAAGAAGAACGCCGAGGATCACCGGCAGCGTGCGCGGGCCGAGCGGATCGGTGCTGCTGGTCGAATTCCCGGTCCGGACGGCGTCGACGATGACGAGCACCCCCACCAGGGCGAGGAACGCGCACACGCCGTACTGTGCGCGGTCCCCGCCCGGCGTCGGGCGGTGACTCGTTTCGTCCCGCTCGTTGACGTGCAGGCTCATGCCAGGCCGAGCTCTGTGAGGATGTCGGCGACGGCCTTGTCCTGTTCCGTCAGGTAGGTGGCGAACTTGTCGCCTGCCATGAACGCGTCGGTCCAGCCGTGCTTGGCCAGCTCGTCCTTCCACTCCTTGGAGTCGTGCATCGCGGTCAGCGAGTCGACCCAGACCTGCTTGTCGGCGTCGCTGATGCCGGGCGGGGCGACGATTCCGCGCCAGTTGGTGAAGACCAAGTCGATACCCTCAGACTTCAGCGTCGGGACATACCCAAGGGCTTCGACCCCCTTCTCGCTGGTCACCGCGAGCACCCGCACCTGACCCGCCTCGATCTGGTCGAGGAACTCACCGAAACCGCTGGCACCGAAGGCGATCTTGTTGCCGAGGATGGCCGGGAGCAGCTCGCCGCCGCCGTCGTAACCGATGTAGTTGACCTTCTTCGGGTCGATGCCGACCGTCTTGGCGAGCTGCATCGGCAGAAGATGGTCCGGTCCGCCGGGCGACGAGCCGCCGCCGACAGCGATGCCCTTGGGGTTCTTCTTCCACGCGGTGACGAGATCGCCGATCGTCTTGTAGGGCGAGTCCTTGGGCACGACGATCGCGCCCGCCTCCTCCATCAGCTTGGCGATCGGGGTGGTCTGCGAGAGCGTCGCCTTCGACTTCGCGGCGTACGACGCGCCGACGACTCCCAGCCCCATCTGCATGGCCAGCTTGCCGTTGCCCTTTTCGTTCACCGTGCGCTGCAGGCCGACCGTGCCGCCTGCGCCCGGAAGGTTGAAGACCTGGATACCGGACGCGATCTTGGTGTCCTCCATCACCTTGGCCGCGGTGCGCGCCGTGGTGTCGTACCCGCCGCCCGGGGTGTTGGGGACCATGATCCGCAGGCCGGTGACGGGCCCGTCGCTCTTGCCCTTCTCCTGCTTCTGCCCAGTGGCGCCGCAGGCACTGACAGTGAGAATCGACACGGCGGTCAGGGCACCGACGAGGGCGGCTCTTCTTGCTCTCATGGCTGGTCTCTTTCGCTTCGGGCACTCGGACGCCATGATTGTGCGACTCGGCGGACACCCCGTCTGCGTTGTGTCAGCACTGAAGGTTGAGTTCATTGTGGTCGTGAAGTTTCGCCGCCATACACTCGCCGGCGAGCTGCTGGTGCTGCAGCTCGCCATCATCGTGGCGGTGCTGGTGGCGGTCGCCGCGATCTCACTGGCTCAGTCCGAAGCGACCTTCGAACGGGTGGAAGGACGCCGGGTCACCGCGTTGGCAGAACAGATGGCCGGGAACCCCTTGGCGCGCAGCCAGCTCGACCGGCCGGCACCGGGAGAGGTACTCGCCCCCCTGGTGCAGACCACGCTGACCCAGTCCGGCGTTACGTCCGTGGCCGTCGCCGACGGCAGCGGCAAGATCGTCAGCTCCACGAATCCCACGACGGTCGGTGACCGGATGTCACTCGGTCCCGGCGTCGCCGAAGCCCGCGGCTGGTCCGGCGAAGTGACGCTGGACGGCTCCAGCCTCATGGCGGCCCAGGTCCCGGTGATCGGTGCGGCTCAGCACAACCTCGGCCGCCACCTGGGGACGGTGATGGTCAGCGAGGCGTCACCGACGGCCTGGCAGCGGCTGAGCAACGCGTCGTCGTATCTGCTCGCATACCTCGGCATCGCGAGTGGGATCGGCCTGATCGGATCGTGGCTGCTGGCCCGGCGTACCAAGCGCCAGACCCTCGGACTTGAGCCCCGCGAGATCGCCGGGCTGGCCGAGCACCGCGAGGCGATGCTGTACGGGATTGCGGAAGGCGTGATCGCCCTCGACCCTCAGTTGCGGCTCACCTTGGTGAACGCGGTCGGCAGGCGGTTGCTCGATCTGCCCGAGAACTGTGTGGGGATGAGCCTGGCCGACCTCGGGATCGAGGGCCGACTGCACGACGTGCTGGCCGGATCCTCCAGTGACACAGCCGGGCGACGCGACGAGGTCGTCATACGCCGGGGGCGGGTGCTGGTGATGAACCGGATGACGGTCACCAAGGACGGCCGCCGGCTCGGCTCGGTCACGACCCTGCGGGACCGTACCGAACTGGCCCAGCTGGAACGCGAGATCGGATCGTTCCGCAGTTCCGCCGAGCTGCTGCGCGCGCAGGGCCATGAGTTCGCCAATCAGCTGCACACGATCTCTGGACTGATCCAGATAGGCAAGCACGACGATGTGGTGCGGTACGTCCGCGCGCTGAGCAGGCACCGCCAGTCGCTGGACATGACCGTGAACAGACGAATCCGCGACATGCCCGTCGGCGCTCTGCTGATGGCGAAGTCCTCATTTGCGGCGGAACGGAAGGTCGCGCTGCGTGTCTCGGAGCGTACGTCGCTCGACCGGCTGGCGCCCGACGACTCCGCGGACGTGGCGACGGTACTCGGCAACCTCGTCGACAATGCCGTCGATGCCGCCGGGGCGGGCGGGGCCGGCGACGACCACGGCCACGAGGCCTGGGTGGAGGTCGAACTGCGGCAGGACGCGTCCAGCGTCGAGATCGTGGTGCGCGACTCCGGCCCTGGAGTAGCGCCCGAACTCGCCCACGAGGTGTTCTCACACGGGTTCACCACGAAGGCCGCCCAAGAGGGGGAGCGGGGCATCGGACTGGCCCTCACCCGGCTCGTCTGCAAGCGCCGCGGCGGCGAGGTCGCGGTGGCCAACACGCCCGACGGTGCCATGTTCACCGCTCGGATGTCCGTCGGCAGCCCGGCCGATGCGGTACCGGAAGGAGCCTCCTCATGATCGACGTGCTGGTTGTCGACGACGACTTCATGGTGGCGAAAGTCCACCGGGCCTTCGTCGACCGCGTCGAGCCGTTCCGGGTCGTCGGCACGGCGAACACCGGCGAACAGGCGGTCACAGCCGTCGGCGAGCTGCGCCCCGACCTGGTCCTGCTCGATCTGTATCTTCCGGACATGTTCGGACTGGATGTCATTCCACGTCTCCGGACCGCCGGCCATGACTGTGACGTCATGGTGATCACTGCCGCGCGCGAGGCAGCCGCGGTCCGCCGCTCCGTCCGCCAGGGCGTGGTCAACTACCTGTTGAAACCGTTCGAGTTCGAAGACCTGCGCCCCCGCCTCGAACGATACGCCGCCCAGCGCAGCAGCCTGCTCGCCTCAGTCGTCAGGGACCAGACCGACGTGGACCGGGTGCTGGCCGGGACCGCCCTGCCCTCATCGAGCCCTGCGCTGCCGAAGGGCATGAGCGTCGAGACCGCGGGACTCGTCGAGCGGACGCTGCGCGGTATCGACGGATCGCTCTCCGCCGCCGAGTGCGCGGCCCGGGCCGGCATTTCCCGCGTCAGCGCCCGCCGTTACCTCGAACACTTCCAGTGCACGGGCCACGCTGAGGTGTCCTTGCGGTACGGAGCCGCGGGCAGACCCGAGCGCCGCTACAGCTGGCGCTTCTGAGGGCGCCCCGCGTGGGCGGTCCGGACGACCGCATCCACTACCGCAAGCAGCTCGCCTAACGACCGGTCCGATCGAGGAGGTCGGTCAACTTGCCCCGGTGGGCGAGGACTTCGAGCTCGTCCAGCGCGTCCACCGCACGCTCCGCGGCCCCCGGGTCGCGGACGGCGAGGCCGCTCTCCTCGAACTCGTCCTCGTCCAGCCGCAGCACCTGGGCCCCGTCCGCCGACACCCACAGATCGAGGTCCAGGTCCTCGACGACCAGCTCGTCGCCGTCGAGGACGGCGGGGCGGGTGATGTCGCAGTACCAGCCCTTCAGCACGCCGTCGCCGGAGCTGACCTCCTTCACCGAGTACCAGCGGTCCCGCCAGTAGTGCTCGGTGAACACATCGCCCGCCTCGAAGCGTACGAAGCCGAAGTCACGAGCCCCCTCGCCCGCCCACGGCGCGCGCACCGTCACATGGGTGCCGTCGTCCGCGAGCAGCTCCGCGGTGTAACGGATCTTGGTCCGGCCCGCCTTGACCAGGACCACCTCAACCGAGCGTGCGGACATGCCGTACCTCCGTCGCGCAGATCTCGTAACCGAACCACTTGTTGATCGCCAGCATGGGGCCATTGTCGGCGTCATTGTTGGTGAACGCCTCGGTGTGACCCGCCGCGCGGGCGCGGCGCAGCGAGTCGGTCTTGGCGAGCTTCGCGAGCCCCCGGCCGCGGTGGGCGCGCAGGGTGCCCGTCATGCCGGACACATAGCGGGTCTCGCCGTCCGAAAGAGCCGCGGTGTACGCCGCGACCTCGCCGTCCACCAGCACGACCGTGGTGAGTTCGCGGTCGAGCAGCGGGTCGTTCCAGGTGTGGCGGACCCAGTCGTCGTAGTCGTCGAAGTCCGTGCTGATGTCGCCCGGCTCGTCCGAGGTGGCCTCGGCATCGGCCTGGAACAGCGGCCGTGGATCGGCCTCGAAGTCCTTCGCGGTGCGCAGTTCGACGCCCGCGGGCAGCTCGGGCAGCTCGGGCAGGGGGCCGTTCGCCAGGTCGAGGCGCTGGAAGTGTGCCGGGCGGGTCGGCAGGTAGCCGCGCTTGCGGGCGAAGGAGAGGGACGCGGGCTCATCGGTGACCCAGGCGTAGACGGCGAGCGCGCCCTCCACCGTCAGATGCTCCTCGGCGGTACGCAGCAGCAGTCCGCCCGCGCCCGTGCCCCGGTGGTCGGGGTGGATGTGCGGGGTGACATAGGACTGCCCGGGCTCGCTCGCGTCGTACGCGATGCCCACATGCGCCGTGCCGACGACCTCCCCGTCCACCTCGGCGATCAACAGCCGGTACTTCTTGGCGGGGTTGGCCGTCCCCACGCCGAAGCGGACGGCGTCGGGCGTCGTCACCATGTAGGGGACGGTGGCGCGCCGGATCCGGGACACGGCTGCTGCGTCCTCGGGGCGGAAATCACGGACGATCAATGTCATGGAGACGGACGCTACGTGGCGGCCGGGCCGTGTCGCCTCCCAATTTCCGCCGGTGGGGGAGAATCGGCGGGTGACCTTGAACATCACCATCGATTCCGGTGCGGCCGTTGCCCCGTACGAACAGCTGCGCGCGCAGATCTCCGAACAGGCACGCTCGGGCGCGCTGCCGGTCGGCTACCGGCTGCCGACCGTACGGGGACTGGCCGAAGACCTCGGGCTTGCCGCGAACACCGTCGCCAAGGCGTACCGGGCGCTGGAGGCGGACGGGGTCATCGAGACGCGCGGGCGCAACGGGACGTTCGTCGCGGCGGCGGGGGATGCGGCGGAGCGGCAGGCCGCGGTGGCCGCGGCGGCCTTTGCCGATCAGGTGCATCGCCTGGGCCTGTCGCAAGCGGCGGCGCTGTCCGCGGTGCGGGATGCGCTGCGGGCGGCGTACGGGGGCTGACCCCGTGCCGCTGGGGCTCCGCCCCGGACCCGTATGCGACCTTCGGCCGCATGTCCTCAAACGCCGGACGGGCTTGGATTTCCGGGTCTCTCAGAGGTACAAGCCCGCGTCCGCGCCGTCGTGCTGGAGGGGGACCGACGTGGGGCTGTGGCCGCGGCGCAGGGCGTACAGCTCGGCCAGCGTCGCGCCCTCGCGGCCGACCCCCTCCTCCGTGCCCAGCCAGTTCACCGACTCCTTGCGGGTCAGCGCCCCCACCTCGATCCGGGCCAGACAGCGGCCCGGGCGGACCACCGCCGGGTGGAGCCGTTCCAGGTCCTCGTTGGTCGTCACGCCCACGAGGACATTGCGGCCCTGGCCCAGCAGACCGTCCGTGAGATTGAGCAGCCGGGACAGCGCCTGGCCCGCGGTGTGCTTGGCCTCGCCGCGGATCAGTTCGTCGCAGTCCTCCAGGAGCAGCAGTCGCCAGCGGCCCTTCGAGGTGCCTTCGTCCTCGCCGATCGCGATGTCCATCAAGTAGCCGACGTCGTTGAAGAGCCGCTCGGGGTCGAGTACGCAGTCGACCTGGCACCAGTCCCGCCAGGAGCGGGCGAGCGTGCGCAGCGCGGACGTCTTGCCCGTGCCGGGCGGGCCGTGCAGCAGGAGCAGCCGTCCGGCGATGTCGTCCGGCGTGACCTTCATCAGCCCGTCCATCGCATCGGCCACCGGCGCCGTGTAGTTGGGCCGGACCTCGTCCCAGGTACCGGCGGCGATCTGGCGGGTGGTGCGGTGCGGGCCGCGGCGCGGCGAGACGTACCAGAATCCCATGGTCACGTTCTCCGGCTGCGGCTCCGGTTCGTCGGCCGCACCGTCCGTGGCCTGCTTGAGGACCTTCTCGGCGAGCTCGGAGGTGACCGCTGTGACCGTGACGTCCGCGCCGCGGTTCCAGCGGGAGATGAGCAGAGTCCAGCCCTCGCCCTCGGCGAGCGTGGCGCTGCGGTCGTCGTCCCGCGCGGAGCGCAGTACGGAAGCTGCGGGAGGCAGCAGGGTGGCGCCGGGCCTGACACGGTCGATGGTGGAGCTGTGGGAGTACGGCTGCTCGCCCGTCGCGAAGCGGCCGAGGAACAGCGCGTCGACGACGTCCGAAGGTGAATCGCTGTCGTCGACGGTGAGCCGGATCGGCAGTGCGTCCTGAGGCTTTGCAGACATGCGCCCATGATCCGGCACGGGACCGCCGCGCGCACGGTGTTTTGACCGGTGGCGCGGCCCGGGCCGCGGGCCGGCCGCCGGCTCCGGCATCAGCTGAGGGTCCCGCGGATCAGCCCGACGGCCCGGCGTGTGCGGCGCACCACGGCGTACCCCTTGGCGGGGGCGGGTCCTTGGCGAAGTTCCGGGCGATCGACCTCCCCTCGACGAGCCGCTCGAACTCCTCGATGCCGGTGGAGCGCCGTACGGTCACCCGCTGGATGGCGTACGGCCCCCGCCGGGGTAGGGCGAGGGCGTTGCCCACGGAGAGCGACTGCGCGAAGCCCGCCGCCCGACCGCTCGGCGCACCCGGCGGCTGGAGTAGCCGTACGGGTAGTGGTCCATCTGCGGATGAGTGTGGGTGCGGCCGCCGATCTCCGTGCCCGCGGCGGCCAGTTCGCGCACCCGGTCCCAGTCGAGCATGGTGCCGAGCGCGCCGCCCTCGTCATGGGCGCCGCGCGAGGCGTCGGATGCATCGGTTGCTGACCCTCCATGCTGCGCAGCTCGTGCGCTGTCAAGAAGCCCTCACGCAACATTCTTGGCATGGACACTTCCGGTGAAGTATGCCCGCTGCTACGAAAGTTGAGGCAGAGATCCTGCTAAAGGGAGGTTCCATGAAACTGTCCCGAATCGCGGCATTCTCATCCTCACTCCTCCTCGGCGCCGTCCTCGCTCTCACCGGAGCCGGCCAGGCACAGGCCTCGGACAGCGCCCTCGCCCTTGACTACGTGGCCTTGGGCGACTCCTACTCGTCAGGCGTCGGTGCCGGCAGCTACGACAGTGCGAGCGGCGACTGCAAGCGCAGCACCAAGGCCTACCCCAAGCTCTGGGCGGCCGCGCATTCACCCTCGTCGTTCGCGTTCACCGCTTGCTCGGGCGCTCGTACGGGTGATGTCACGGCCGGTCAGCTCGGCCCCCTCAGCTCCGCGACCGACCTCGTCTCGATCACCATCGGAGGCAATGACGCGGGCTTCTCCGACGTCATGACCACGTGCGTGCTGCAGTCCGAGTCCAGCTGCATCAACCGCATCAACCAGGCCAAGGCGTACGTCGACACAACCCTGCCCGGCAAGCTCGACTCCGTGTACTCGGCCATCAGTTCCAAGGCACCCGCTGCCCGGGTCGTCGTCCTCGGCTACCCCCGCTTCTACAAGCTCGGCGGCAGCTGCATCGCAGGACTGAGCGAGAACGAACGGTCCGCGATCAACGGCGCCGCGGACTATCTCAACGCCGCCACCGCGAAGCGAGCGGCCGACCACGGCTACTCCTTCGCTGATGTCACCCCCGCCTTCACCGGACACGAGATCTGCTCCGGGTCGGCCTGGCTGCACAGCCTGAACTGGCTCAACATCGGCGAGTCGTACCACCCCACCGCCTCCGGACAGTCCGGCGGCTACCTGCCCGTCTTCAGCTCGCGCGCCTGAGAACGGCGTTCGTGGCGTTGGCGGTGTAGGAGCCCGCGTCCGTCGGGCTCTCCTGCTCGCAGGTGACCGAGAAGTCGATCCAGTTGGAGCGTGCCTCGACCGGACTCCGGACTTCCACCCGGATCCGGTCGTGGTGCGTCTCGCCCTGCTTGTACGTCAGCTCGACGTGGTTGACCTGCTTCTGCTTCGAACCACCGGCCTCGAAGTCGAGCGTCTTCCACTCCGGGTCCGAGCTCTCGCCGCTCTTCGTTGCCCAGCGGTAATCGACGGAGGCGGGGGTGCGGCCCACCGTGATCGTCGCCCGGAAGGCCGGAGCCTCCGCCTCGGGCGGCGGGCAGGTGCCCGAGTAACTGCCGTGCAGCGTCTCGGCGTAGACCTTGACGGTCTGCGGCGGGGTGTACGTACCGCCGTTGCCGCCGCCGTTGTTGCCATTGTTTCCGCTGTTGCCGGTGGTGCCGCCGTCCGTCCCGCCGCCTCCGGGGGCGGTGGCCGTATTGCCGGGGCTCGCGCTCGAACTCCCGGCCGCGGGACTCACGCTGCCGTTGTCGTCACCGCCGCCCTGGTTCCCCTTGCCCTGGTTGACCAGCGCCCAGGCGAGACCGCCGACGGACAGGAGCAGCGCCGTCACCCCTGCGACCAGCACCACCGTCGCACGCCGCGCGCGATCGGGCGGCACACCGGTCGTGGCCGTGGTGGCCGGACCGGGCACGGGCGTGGGCGTCTGGGGGAGCGGATGCGCGACAGGTGTCGGGGTCGACGAGACGGTGGGGCTGTACGGCCTGGGCGGCACCGGAGTCGTGGGCGCCGTGCCGCCCGCACTCACCACTCGCAGCAGACGCTCGGCCTCCTCGGCCGAAAGCCGCTGCGCAGGATCCTTGCGCAACAGCCCCGCGATCACCGGCGCGAGGGCCCCGGCCCTGCGCGGCGGGGGCAGTTCCTCGTCGACGACGGCACGCAGGGTGCTCAGCGGGGTGTTCTGTCGGAACGGGGAGTTGCCCTCGACCGCCGCGTACAGCAGCACGCCGAGCGACCACAGGTCGGACTCGGGCCCCGGCGTACGTCCCAGCGCCCGCTCGGGCGCGAGGAACTCGGGGGAGCCGATCAGCTCGCCCGTCATCGTCAGATTGGAGGTCCCCTCCACCATCGCGATACCGAAGTCGGAGAGCACCACACGGCCGTCGTTGCCGATCAGCACGTTCCCGGGCTTCACGTCCCGGTGCAGTACACCCGCCTCGTGCGCGGCGCGCAGGGCGGCGAGGATCTCCGCACCGATGTGCGCGGCGCGCTGCGGGGCGAGCGGGCCCTCCGCGTCCAGTACGTCGGACAGGGCGAGCCCGCGCACGAGTTCCATCACGATCCACGGTCGGCCGTCCTCGGTCGCCACGTCGTAGACGGTCACCACATTGCGGTGGGAGATCCGGCCCGCGGCCCAGGCCTCCCGTTCGAGACGCGCGTACAGCCGCTGCTCGTCCGCGGTGCCGAGCCCGGCCGGGGCGCGGACCTCCTTTACGGCCACCTCGCGGTTCAGTACTTCGTCGAGGGCGCGCCAGACCACGCCCATCCCGCCCTCGCCCAGGGGGCTCAGCAGTCGGTAGCGCCCTGCCACCAGCCGCGAATCGCCCGGCACTTCGCTCACAGCGAGCCCCCATCGGTAGCAGAGGAACTACCCCAAATTACCTCACGCAAGGGCTGTTGCCGCCCCCCTGAGAGCCAATCCGCATCCGATGGCGAGCACGATGCAGGCCGTACCCAGGGGGAGCGCGCGCTGGGCGGCGGTGAACAGCCGCCCCTTGCGGCGGCTGCGATCGGCGAGCAGGCGGGTGGCGCGTTCGCCGAGCCGCACCGCCGCGAAGCCCGCGGCGGCGAGGGTGAGGGCGAGCCCGGCGCCGTACGCGAGGACGAGCAGGAGCCCGAACCAGGCTCGCCCGAGGGCGGCGGCGCCCACGAGGACGACGACGGCGGAGGGACTGGGGACGAGCCCGCCGGCGAAGCCGAGCAGGATGGTGGAGCGGAGACCGAGGGAGCGGTGTTCATGGGAGTGGGTGTGCCCGTGCGCGTGGCTGTGCCCGTGGTCATGGCTGTGACCGTGTCCGTGGTCATGACTGTGCCCGTGCGCATGTGCGGCCGCCCGCGTCCTCCATGCCCTGCGTACGAGCACCGCACCGGCCACCGCCACCAGTGCCCCGCTTGCGACACCCAGCCAGGCGACCACCGACGGCGCTGCCGCCGAGCCCACCGCGATCAGGCCGCCGAGCGCGAACACCCCGAGCGTGTGTGTGACCGTCACCGATGCGCCCAGGGACAGCACGTCGCGCAGGGAGTTGCGCCCGCCCGCGGCCGCCGCGGCCGCCATGACCGTCTTGCCGTGGCCGGGCGCGAGCGCGTGCATCGCGCCGAGCAGCAGGGCGGTCGCCAGAGCCAGCGCGGCGAATCCCGCGGTCAGGTCGCGGTGGGACACCAGGCCGGTCAGCGCCTGCGTCCAGCGGTCGGCGCCGCGCGGCAGTACGGATGTGGGGGCCGCCGCCTCCTGCCGGTCCGCCGCCGCGCCGCCTGGCGTGACCGAGACCGACGCGGCCGTGCGGTCCGGCGCAGAGGAGAGCTGCCCCTCGGGGTACTTCGTCAGACGCCCCGACTCGGACGTCTGCGGTACGTCGGAGGAGGTGAGCGTCATCCGGTCGCCGCGGGCCGTGACCTCCCGCCAGCCCGGTCCCTCGGCCTCGCCCGCGGCCCGGAAGGCGATCGTCCGCTGCCCGCCGGGCAGTTCGGCCGTGAGCCTGCACTCGACGCGCAGCGTCGGCAGTCCGGCCTGCCCGGGGCGCACCTCGGCGCGGCTCGCGCCGGGCGTGAGCGCCACGGTGCGCCGTTCGACCGTGACGCGGCTGTCCCGCGCCGCGTCCCGGCAGCGCGTCCCCGCCCACGCGGACAGCTCCCCCGGGGACATCTCCCGGTCGCCGTCGCGGTCGATCTTCCTACGGGCCTGGGCCGCGGGTATCTCCGCCAGGTCCTCGACGTGGTCGACGCCGAGCCGCCCGGGCGCGACGAGGAGTCCGTCGTAGCGGTTGACCGTGAAGTTCCCCAGGGGATGCGCCGCGGCCGTCCCGGCGGGCAGTATCGCGAGCGCGGCACCGGCGACGAGGACCGCCGCGCCGACAGCGGTCGTACGCCTCTTCATGACGCCTCCAGAGCCTTCAGCGCGGCCCTGGCCGCACGTGAACCGGTGGGGGAGAAGCCGGGGTTGATCTTCAGCGCGGCGGCGAGCGACGCACGGGCGGCGTCCGTCCTGCCGGCGGCGCGCTCGATCATGCCGCGGTGGTACAGGAACATGGCGTTGCGGCAGCCGGCCGGCGCCGATGTGGCGAGATACGGGAGGGCTTCGGCGGAACGGCCGTTGACGTGGAGCGCCCAGGCCAGCGCGTCCGCCGTGTGCACGGTCCGGCGCTTGCCCCACTCGGCGCGCGCGGCCTTGAGCGCCTCGGCCCTGTCGCCGTGGTCGGCCAGCGCCAGAGCGGTGTCCAGATCGGTGTCGACGCCGTTGGCGCGGGCCAGCTCGGTCCAGGTGCCGATGAGTTCGTACTGGGCCCGGGCATCGGCCGCCCGGCCTCCCGCCTCGTACACCTCACCCAGCGCCACCAGCTGCCCCGGCAGCGGCAGCCGGTCCACCACCGCTTCGAGCCCCGGCAACGCGCCCTTGGTGTCGCCCCGCGCGGCCTGGGTGCGGGCCCGGCCCTCAAGGGCGGGAAGATACCCCGGGTCCGCGTCGAGCGCCGTCGTGAAGTACCGCTGCGCCCGGGCGTACGCCCCCTGGCTCCACTCCAACTGGCCGAGAGCGGTCGCGACATAGGCCGTGTCGCCGGGGGACGAGGCCGACTTCAGCGCGCCGCCGAGCACCCGCCGGGCGCCCGCGATGTCGCCGCGCAGCTCCAGGACGTACGCGTAGCGCGTGAAGACGGGGATGCCGGGGCGGCGGCCGTCGGCCTGCTCGGCCGCCGCCAGCGCCTTGGAGTAGCTGCCCAGTTCGACGAGGGCGTCGATCCGGGACGCCAGTGCGCGTTCGCTGTACGGGTTGACCTTCAGCGCCGCCTCCGACGCGCGCAGCGCCCCGCGGAAGTCGTGCCGCGCCGCCGCGAGCGCGGCACGACCCGCGAGTGCCGTGTCGTTGTCCTGCGGCTGGAGCGCCAGGGAACGGGCAAGCGCCTTCGCGGCCTGCGGATACCGGGTCGGATCACCGCTGGTCCTGGCCTGCTCGACATAGGCGGCACCCAGAGCCGCCCACCCCCGCGCGTCCTTGGGCTGCGCCCGCAGATGCGCCTGGAGGCCGGTGACCCCGCGGGCGAGGTCACCGGTGCCGATCCGCTCGAACGGCGCGTCCGCCACGGGCGCGGCGGTCCGGGCCGCCGGGGGCTCGTCGCCCGCGCCGCCGGACACCACGATGCCCACGGTCAGGGCGACGGCGAGCATCCCGGCCGGCAGCAGCACCCCGGCCACACGTCCCGCCCCGAACCGGGGGCCGGTTTCCCGGCCCCCCGGGTCGCGGCCGTCGGCCGCTGTCGTTCCTGGCGCCCTTCGCAGGGACATCTCTCTGCCCTTTCCTGTCGTTGTCGCGTCGGGCCGTTCAGCGGTAGCTGTTGCGGCGCCGCATCCGCCACCAGCTCAGACCCAGCGCGACGAGCAGCACGCCCACGCCCGCTGCGACCGCGGAGGCGATCAGCGTGTTGTCGGTGAATGCGCTGCTTGAGGAGGCGGACGAAGCACCCCCGCTGAGCAGATTGCCCTGGGCGTCCTTGGCGGCGCCCTCCTTGGCGAGCGGGCCGCGCGAGCCCTCCGTCGGCAGCGCGAGATACGGGAAGGTGCCGCCGAACTTCTGGTCGTTCTCGTTGACCGCGTCGCCCAAGTCGTTCTTCGAGCCGACCAGTTCGCCCTCGACGACCTGCAGCGCGATGTCCAGGACGTCGTCGCTCAGACGCCGGCCGTTGGGGAATCCGGCGTTGTCGCCGTCCAGCACACCCAGCCTCTTGGGCTCGGCGGTCGGCGCGATGGAGGTGTTGAGCCGCAGGGCCTCCGCGGGCTTCACGTGCGGCGGCTTGTTGACCTTGTCGACGCCCGTCAGGAACACCGAGACCAGGTCGTTGCGCGGTTCGGCCGGGGCCTTGATCTTGTAGATGCCCTCGATCAGCTTCGGCAGTTCGGGCTGGGTGACGAACTGGAGGAAGTCACCGTCGTTCCACGGGTGGGACGCGTTGAACTTGTCCTTGTCCTTCACGGGTATGACGACCTCGTTGACCAGCGGCATACCGAGCCGGGACACCTGCGCCCAGTGACCGCTCGCGCTCTTGCGCTGGGTGGTGGACCAGATGCCGACGATCGGCTGCTTCTCCGACTGCCGGATGTACGCGGTCGGCACCTGCAGGGCGACGGAGTTGACGCTGTAGCCCTTGAGCGTGTCATTGCCGACCTCGGAGAGGTTCCCGCCGTAGAGCAGGTCGAAGACGCGCAGGTCGGCGAAGAAGGGGTCGTCCGCCTGACCGGCGAACGCCGTTGATCCGCCCGCGAGTTTCTGCACGGCCTGGTCACGCAGGGCCTGATAGTCGGGCATGGACGCCTTGCCCACGTTCGACGGTGCCACCGGCAGATCGTCCGCGACCTTCGTGGAGTGCATCACATGCTGGTTCTTCAGCCTCAGCAGATCGATGTCGTACGTCTGCGTGATGTTGAGGTCCGGGTCGTCGATGGTGGTGACGGGACCGGTGTTGTACAGGAACGTATTGCCGTTCTTGACGTGGTTCTTGAAGGTCCACCGGTAGATCAGGTCGCCCTGGGCGTCACCGTCGCTGTCGATGTGGATGTCGTACTGGGCGTCGTCGGCGAACTTGTAGAAGTTCGGCCCGCCGCCCGGTTCCTCGAACGGCAGCACGTTGGCGACGATCGTGGTGGTGTCGGGCTTGTCGGGGCTGACGAACGCGTACAGGTCCGTGTTGTCGTACTGCGGCTGCCCGGAGATCAGCGGTGCCTCCCGGTGGCTGGAAGCCTTGGCCGTGCCCGGCTCGACCCCGGTCACGCCGGAGGCCACGAGCGCCCCGGCCCCCAGCGCCACGCAGGTAAGAGCGGCGAGCCTCCTGGGCCCCCGCCCGCTGCTGCTCATTGCGGTCATCGAATCCGTCCTTCGCGAGTGCTGGTTCTGCTCCGATGCCAGCCATTCGGTGCGGAGAGCGGAACGGATTGGTCGCCAGTCCGAGAAGTTTTGTCGATGTGCTGTCCCAAGTCGCCCTGGAATCACATGGATTCGGTGAGTAGTCGTCAACTCACGTACGGGTGTGGTGAATCCTGCGGGCGGGATACACGAGTGTGTCGGCGGGGCGATAGGGTTAACCTGCCCGGGCCGGGTGCCCTCGTACGGGTGGGGAGTGACATGGAACAGATAGCAATGCGCAGCAGGGCGCGTGTCCCTGCGATCACATGTGGGAGCAGTGCGACCAGCACGCGTCTCGACCGACATCTCTCGGTGCTGGGCGGTCCCGCCGTCCCGCAGGGCGAGGCGGCCGAGGCGACATCGCTGATGCTCGAGCTCACCTCGCGTGATGTCGCGCACACCCGCAAGAGCAAGAGTGAGCGGCTCTCGCTCTTCGCGCCGCTCAAGCGGCTGCGTCGCTCACTCTTCGGCAGCCGCCGCTAGGTCCTGTCCGGCCGATCTTGCCGGGCTCGCGTGCCCTGGCACGGCACCTCGCTGCGTTGTCGTCAGTCGCCTACGCTCCGCGTGGGCTCCATCCTCCGCCTTGCGATGCACCACGCCAGACCCCGCTCCCTGATCCGGCCTGATCGACCGGACAGGGCCTAGGCGCCCCTCCCTCCGCTTCACCCGTGTACGCGAACGCGCTCAGGCGATCACACCGTCCCGGCGCAGCGCCGCTGTCCCGGCATCAGTCATCCCCAGGGCCCTCAGCAGCGCGTCGGTGTGCTCGCCGAGCGCGGGAACAGCACCCATCCGGGCCTCGTCCCCGCCCGGCAGGACGATCGGCGGAAGCAGAGCCCTCAGCGGCCCCGCCGGTGAGTCCACGTCCCGCCACCGGTCGCGCGCCGCGAGCTGCGGATGCGCGGCCAGGTCGCTCACGCTGTTGAGCCGCGCGCACGCGATGCCCGCCGCCTCCAGCCTGTCGATCGCCTCGTCGCGGCTCAGGGACGACAGGCCGTCGGCCACCACCGCGTCGGTCTTCTCCCTGTTCGTCGTGCGGGCCCTGTTGGTCGCGAAGACCGGATCGTCCGCCAGTTCGGGCCGGCCGAGTACCTGCTCGGCCAGCCGACGCCACTCCCGGTCGTTCTGTACGGACAGCAGAACCTGGCCGCCGTCCGCCGTCGCATAGGCGTCGTACGGAGAAATGACGGCGTGCGCCACCCCGGTGCGCGCCGGGGCCTCGCCCCCATGCATCCCGTGGTGCAGCGGATGCCCCATCCACTCGGCCAGCGAGTCCAGCATCGAGATCTCCACCGGCCCGCCGAGCCCTGTGGTCCCCCGTCGCAGCAGAGCCGCCAGCACCCCCGAGAAGGCGTACATCGCCGCGGCGATGTCGGCCGCCGGAATGCCCGCCTTGACGGGGTGCTCGGCGGTCCCGGTCACCGAGACCAGGCCCGCCTCGCACTGCACGAGCATGTCGTAGGCGCGCTTGTGGGCGTACGGTCCCTCCGCGCCGTATCCGGAGATGTCCACGGCGACGAGCCGCGGGTGTGCGGCGCAGAGGGTGGCGGCGTCCAGACCGAGCCTGGCCGCCGCTCCCTGGGCGAGGTTCTGCACGAACACATCGGCGCCCGCGAGGAGTTGACGCGCGATGTCGAGGCCGCGGGGGTCCTTGAGGTCGACGGCGATGGACTCCTTGCCGCGGTTGCACCAGACGAAATGCGAGGCCAGCCCGCGGGCCGCGGTGTCGTAGCCGCGGGCGAAGTCGCCGCCGTCAGGCCGCTCGATCTTGATGACGCGGGCACCGAGATCGGCCAGCTGGCGCGTGGCGAACGGCGCCGAGACGGCCTGTTCGACGGCGACGACCGTGATGCCGTCGAGGGGGAGGGGCTGATGGTTCATGAGGCCGTGCCTACCGTGTACGTGCCACCTTTGTCATCCCCCGATGGGTGTCACCTGGCGTTTTTCGCGAAACGGCGGACCGCGAGCGGTACGAACAGTGCCAGTGCCCTCATACCAGGGTGAACTGACCCTCCGGGCCCTCTTCGTGGTGGTCGAGCACGGAGGCGGGCCGCCGGGTCGCGGCGGGCGGTGGAAGCACGCCCGGGAGTTCGGTGATCTCCTGCTCCACCTTCAACTCGTCCTGCCTGCTGCGGAGTTCACCCAGCAGGGCCAGGACGGTGATCAGCTCAAGCAGCTCGGAGGTCCACTCCTGCGGCCATACGGCCGGCCGTATCGCCTCCAGCGTCCCGGGTTCGGCCGCTGCGGTGCGGCGCTCGAACCAGAGCTCCAGCACGCGTACGCCGCCGACGTGGAAGTCCCAGGCCTCGGCGGGCACGGGTGAGATGCGGCCGTCGCCCAGGCTGAGCGCCTCCTCCTCGGCGTCGTACGCGATCGCGTCGGGCCGCGCGGGCACGGCGGCCCGCACATACGGCCGCCGTCCGCCGGGCAGCCGGGGGCGCCCGCCGCCCCGCGCCCCGCGCAGCTGGACCCACGTCATCTCTCGCCCCAACTCAGCCCCGGACCTCCACACTTCGGGGTCGGCGGGCAGCGGCACCACGCATCCGGCGGCCGAGGGTTCGGCGGCCGCGACGATCCAGGCCACCAGCTCGTCGGCGTCGACCTCGCGCCCGTAGTGGCTGCCGAGGGCGGCCAGCAGACCCGGCGCGAGATTCGGCTCCCGGCCGCCGGGCCGCCGGTAGAGGGGCCGGATCCGGCCGGGCCGTCCGGCAAGGGAGCGCCCGTCGGGCAGCAGCGCGCAGACGCTGACGGCGGGGCCCGCGGACTGAGCCACCCAGCCGTGCTCCACCACGAACAGCTGCCGCTCGTCGGCCACCCGCCACAGCTCGGGCCTGGCGACGTCGATGAGCCGGTGGTCGGGGATCAGCCACTGCTCGTCGAAGGCCCCGTGCCAGACCCGCACCGGCGCGGGACAGGGTCCGTCCTCGCGCACGAACCTGCCGGTCCCGGTGGTCTGCCCGGGCAGCTGACTGACGGCACTGCGCGGCGTACGCGCCCGGGTGCACCCGAACAACGCGTCCTGCTCGACGCCCTCCGCCCGTACAAGAGCATCCCAGCGCGCCTTGAGAGAAGCGGCATCCGGAGCCATCACCCAGGGTCGCCCCAGCCGCAGGGGTGCTGTGCCCCACGGCATGAGCTCGTCCAGCATCGGCATGCGGAAATGCTAACCGCGGGCCCTGACAGCGCTCACTCCGCGTCGACGGTGACCGAGAACGAGAAACGGTCCCCCCGGTAGCGGATCCGGGCCACGTCCACCACGCGGCCCGCATCGTCGTACGTCACGCCCGTGTAGTGCAGGATCGGGCTCAGCAGCGGCACCTTCAGCAGTTCCGCCGTCTGCGGGTCCGCGAGGCGGGCCTCCACCGTGTCCGTGATGCGGCTGATCCGCACGCCCACCCCGTCCCGCAGCGCCTTCGTCATCGGCCAGCGCTCCAGATCCGCGAGGTCCAGCCGCGCCGCGATGTCCGGACGGACCGCGTTCTCCGCCCAGTTGGTCGGCTCACCGCTCTCGCCGTCGCAGCGCAGGCGCCGGTAGGTCACGACCTCGGCGTCGTCGGGGAAGTGTTCCGCGAGTTCGCCGGGCACCGGCTCGGGGCCGTGCCCCAGGATCGTCGTGCGCTCGCCCGACTGCTGGGCCACGATCGCGTCGATCGAGCCCAGCAGCCGCCTCGGCGCTCCCCGCCGCGCCCCCGGTTCGATGAACGTGCCGCGCCGCCGGTGCCTGCTGATCAGGCCCTCCTCCTCAAGCTCCTTGAGTGCCTGGCGCATCGTGAGCACGCTGACGCCGTAGTGCGCGGCGAGCTGCTCCTCGGTGGGCAGTCGCAGTGACGCCTCGGGCGTTCGGCCCAGTATCGAGGCGCGCAGCGACTGCGAGACCTGGTACCACAGCGGCAGCTTGCGGTTCAGGACCAGCGAATCGGGGGCGAAGGCGGTCACGGCGTACTCCGTACTACGACCGGAAGTGGCGCTCAAGACCCTGCCACACGTCGTCGTACCCCTTCTGCAGATGGCCGGCGTTCGCCGCCTGCCCGGTTGCCGTGACCGGCCAGCGCGTCTCGAACATGAACGCAAGACCGTCGTCGATCTTCTGCGGCTTCAGCTCGGCGGCGCTGGCCTTGTCGAACGTCTCCCGGTCCGGTCCGTGCGCGGACATCATGTTGTGCAGCGAGCCGCCGCCCGGGACAAAGCCCTCCGCCTTGGCGTCGTACGCGCCCTCGATCAGGCCCATGTACTCGCTCATCACATTCCGGTGGAAGTACGGCGGCCGGAAGGTGTCCTCCCCGACCAGCCAGCGCGGCGCGAACACGACGAAGTCCACACCGGCCAGGCCGGGGGTGTCGCTCGGCGAGGTCAGCACGGTGAAGATCGACGGATCCGGGTGGTCGTACGAGATCGTCCCGATCACATTGAAGCGGCGCAGGTCGTAGACGTACGGAACATGGTTGCCGTGCCAGGCCACGACATCCAGTGGCGAGTGGTCGTACGTCGCGGCCCAGAGGTTCCCGCAGAACTTGTTGACGACCTCGACCGGGCCCTCCACGTCCTCGTACGCCGCCACCGGCGCGAGGAAGTCGCGGGCATTGGCCAGGCCGTTCGCGCCGATCGGGCCGAGGTCGGGCAGCTGGAACGGCTGACCGTAGTTCTCACAGACATAGCCGCGGGCGCTCTCGTCGAGCAGCTCGACGCGGAAACGGACGCCACGGGGGATCAGCGCGACCTCGCCGGGGCGGGCCGTGAGCAGCCCGAGCTCTGTGCGGAGCAGCAGGCCGCCCCTCTCGGGCACGATCAGCAGCTCGCCGTCCGCGTCGCTGAACACCCGTTCCGTCATGGAGGAGTTGGTGTGGTACAGGTGCACGGCCATACCCGTGCGCTGGGTCGCGTCACCGTTTCCGCCGAGTGTCCACAGACCGGCCAGCCAGTCCGTCCCGGGCGCGGGATCCGGCAGTGGGTTCCAGCGCAGCCGGTTGGGGTCGGGGACGGTCTCGGTGAAGGGAGCGCTGCGTACGCCGCCGTTGTCGATGCGTACGAAGGCCGGGTGCGCGGCCGAGGGGCGGATGCGGTACAGCCACGAGCGGCGGTTGTGGGCGCGCGGCTCGGTGAACGCACTGCCGCTCAGCTGCTCGGCATACAGCCCCAGCGGGGCGCGCTGCGGTGAATTGCGTCCATGCGGAAGCGCGCCAGGCACGGCCTCCGAGCTGTGTTCATTGCCGAAGCCGGCCAGATGCCCAAGGCCCTCGGCCGTCTTCCGCGCCTGCTCGATGCCGCTCATCGTCCGCTCCCGGTGCTGAAGGAATCCTATGGATAACCGTAGGATTGCGGGACCGCTCCGTCAACGGCAACAGGACGGCATGATGGACCGCGTGTCCCACGCCCACCTCCGACGTACGCCCGTGCAGCAGCGCAGCACCGAGCGGCTCGCCCGGATACTGGACGCCTGTGCCGAACTCCTCGACGAGACCGGTTACGAAGACCTGTCCACCCGGGCGGTGGCTGCCAGGGCCGGGGTTCCCATCGGTTCCGTCTACCGCTTCTTCGGCAACAAGCGTGCTCTGGCCGACGCGCTGGCCCATCGGAATCTGGACAGTTACACCGAACGGATCAGCGGGCGTCTCGCCGGACTCGGGGAGGGGGACTGGCGGGGCGCGCTCGATGCCGTACTGGACGAGTACCTGGCGATGAAGCGGACCGTTCCCGGCTTCGCCCTGATCGACTTCGGCTACCAGATTCCGGTGGGCTCCCCCGTATCCGGCGCGAACCACCAGGTCGCCGACCGCCTCACCGAACTGCTCGCGGCCCATCTGGACCGCCCGGCCGACGCGGAGCTGCGCCTGGCGATCCTGATCTCGGTGGAGGCGGCGGATGCGTTGCTGCAGCTGGCGTTCAGGGTGGAGGCGTCGGGGGACGAGGGGATCGTGGGGGAGACGAGGGAGTTGCTGCGGGCGTATCTGGCGAGGGTGCTGGATTAGGGGGCGGTGCGGTGCGGTTCGGACGGGCTGAAATGTGCGGCAGGGCCGCACAATCCAGCCCCGCCGGCGATTGAGGCGCGGGGAGGTTGGCGGTCCCCCCGGACGGAGTCTGGGGGAGGGCGGGTAGGGGGACAGCGCGGCAGGCAGCCCGCACCACCGCAACCCGGACCGCACCGCCCCCTCCCCACCCTCCATACCGGTCGGTATGCTCGATCGAGACACCGCCGTCGCCCCAGGGAGGGCCCATGCCCCGCACAGCCCCCACCCGTACCGCCCTCCGGATCTGTCCCCTCTGCGAGGCCACCTGCGGGCTGACCCTCACCATCGAGGGCACCCGCGTCACCGGCGCCCGAGGCGATCGTGAGGATGTCTTCAGCAAGGGCTTCATCTGTCCCAAGGGCGCCTCCTTCGGTGAGCTCGACGCCGACCCCGACCGGTTGCGCACCCCCCTCGTGCGCGAGAACGGGGAGCTGCGGGAAGCCACCTGGGACGAGGCCTTCGACCTGGTCGCGGCCCGGATCCGGCCGCTGATCGAGGAGCACGGGGCCAATGCCGTCGGCGTCGTCCTCGGCAATCCGAACGTCCACACCATGGCCGGCGCCCTCTACCCGCCCGTCCTGCTCACCCTGCTGCGCACCCGCAACCTCTTCACCGCCAGCACCCTGGACCAGATGCCCAAGCACGTCTCCAGCGGGCTCCTCTTCGGCAGCGCCGTCGCCATCCCGGTCCCGGACCTGGACCGCACGGACCATCTGCTCCTGCTCGGCGCCAACCCCCTGGACTCCAACGGCAGTCTGTGCACCGCCGCCGACTTCCCCGGCAAGCTCAAGGCGCTGCGCAAGCGCGGCGGCACACTGACCGTCGTCGATCCGCGCCGCACGCGCACCGCGCAGCTGGCCGACCGGCATGTCGCCATCCGGCCCGGGACCGACGCACTGCTGCTCGCCGCCGTCGCCAATGTCCTCTTCGAGGAGAAGCTCACCGACCTCGGCGCGCTCGAAGCGCATGTCGAGCAGGTGGCCGAAGTCCAGGAAGCGGTACAGGAGTTCACGCCCGAGGCGGTCGCCGCCGCCTGTGACATGGACGCCGAGGAGATCCGTACGATCGCCCGCGAGCTCGCCGCCGCGCCCACCGCCGCCGTCTACGGCCGGGTCGGCAGCTCCACCGTCGAGTACGGCACTCTCACCAACTGGCTGGTGGACGTGCTCAATGTGATCACGGGCAATCTCGACCGCCCCGGCGGCGCGCTCTTCCCGCTGTCCGCCACCGATCGCGCTCCCCGCCCCGCCGCCCCCGGCAAGGGCTTCGCGCTCGGCCGCTGGGCGAGCAGGGTCAGCGGACACCCCGAGGCCAAGGGCGAACTGCCCATGGCCGCGCTGGCCGAGGAGATCGACACCCCGGGCGACGGCCGCATCCGCGCGGTCATCTCCATCGCCGCCAACCCGGTGCTCTCCGCCCCTGACGGCGACCGCCTCGACCGCGCGCTGGCCGGGCTCGACTTCATGGTCAGCGTCGATCCGTATCTCAACGAGACGTCCCGGCACGCGGATGTGGTCCTGCCTCCGCCGCCGCCGTCCCAGAGCTCCCACTTCGACTTCGCGTTCAACGCCTTCGCCGTCCGCAACCAGGCCCGCTACACCCCGGCGGTCGTCCCCTTGGAGGAGGGGCGGATGGGTGAGTGCGAGATCCAGGCCCGTCTGGTGCTCGCCGTTGGAGGGATGCACGGCGCGGAGCCGAACGCCGTCGACGACATGGTCATCGAGAACACCCTCACCAAGGCGGGAGCTCCCAAGGAGCTGGCCGAGCAGCTCACCGGCCGCACCGGACCGGAGCGGCGGCTCGACATGATGCTGCGCCTCGGCCCGTACGACCTCACCCTGGACAAGCTCCTGGAGAACCCGCACGGCGTCGACCTCGGCCCGCTCCAGCCGCGCGTTCCGCAGATCCTCAAGACCCGCAGCGGACGCATCGAGCTGCTGCCCGACCCGATCGCCGCCGATCTGCCCAGGCTGCGGCGCGCGCTGGACGAGCGGCCCACCGCCCTCGTGCTCGTCGGCCGCCGCCATCTGCGTTCCAACAACAGCTGGATGCACAACGTCGCGACGCTCAACGGCGGCTCCAACCGCTGCACCCTGCAGATCCATCCCGCCGACGCGGCCCGGCTTGGACTCGAGGACGGCGCCTCCGCCCGTATCACCGCTGAGGGCGGCCAGGTCGAAGCGCCGGTGGAGATCACGGACGCGGTACGGACCGGTGTGGTGAGCCTGCCGCACGGCTGGGGCCACGACCGGCCCGGCACCCGGATGTCGGTGGCGGCGGCGCGCCCCGGAGTCAATGTCAATCAGCTGCTCGACGGCTCACGGCTCGACCCGCTGTCCGGCACCGCCGTGCTCAACGGATTCCCCGTCGAGCTGTCACCGGTGCGATGACCTGGGGTTTTGCTCGTATTGCTCACACGTCAACATCTTGTTAACGGCTCTTGGCGGCACCTAACGTCATCCGAACCGCCGCTCTGGTGGGAGTTCAAGGATGAACGTTAGGTGTCCCCATGCTGACAATCCTCGGCTTCGCCATGATTGCGACCTTCCTGGTCCTGATCATGATGAAGAAGATGTCGCCCATCGCGGCGCTGGTCCTCATCCCCGCACTCTTCTGCGTATTCGTCGGGAAGGGCGCGCACCTCGGTGACTACGTCATCGAAGGCGTCGGGAACCTCGCCCCCACCGCGGCGATGCTGATGTTCGCGATCGTCTATTTCGGCGTGATGATCGACGTCGGTCTCTTCGACCCGATCGTGCGCGGCATTCTGCGCTTCTGCAAGGCGGATCCGCTGCGCGTCGTGGTCGGTACGGCGGTGCTCGCCGCGATCGTCTCCCTCGACGGCGACGGCTCCACCACCTTCATGATCACCGTCTCGGCGATGTATCCGCTCTACAAGCGCCTCAAGATGAGCCTGGTCGTGATGACCGGCGTCGCCGCCATGGCCAACGGCGTGATGAACACCCTCCCCTGGGGCGGCCCCACCGCCCGTGCGGCGACCGCGCTGAAGGTGGATGCGGGCGACATCTTCGTCCCGATGATCCCGGCGCTCGGTGTCGGACTGCTCTTCGTCTTCGTCCTCTCCTATGTGCTGGGCCGGCGCGAGCGCAAGCGCCTGGGTGTCCTCAGCCTCGACGAGGTGCTGGAGCCGGAGACCGAGACGGTCCTGGTCAAGGCGGGCGGCGGCGGGCGAGGCACGTCCACAAGTGCCGGTACCGGTGCGGATGTTCCCCAGCAGGACGACGGCGACGAGGGCTTTCAGGGCCTCGACCCGAACCGCGCGACCCTGCGGCCCAAGCTGTACTGGTTCAACGCGGCGCTCACCGTCGGCCTCCTCACCGCAATGATCATGGAATGGCTGCCGATCCCGGTGCTGTTCCTGCTCGGCGCCGCGCTCGCCCTGACGGTCAACTATCCGAAGATGACGGACCAGAGGGCGCGGATCGCCGCCCATGCCGAGAATGTCTTGAATGTCGCAGGCATGGTCTTCGCCGCCGCCGTCTTCACCGGAGTCCTCACCGGCACCGGGATGGTCAAGCACATGGCCGACTGGCTCGTCGGCGCCATCCCCGAGGGGATGGGCCCGCACATGGCGCTCGTCACCGGCGTCCTGAGCATCCCGCTCACCTACTTCATGTCGAACGACGGTTTCTACTTCGGTGTTCTGCCCGTCCTCGCCGAGGCCGGCTCCGCACACGGCGTCTCCTCGCTGGAGATCGCCCGAGCCTCGCTCACCGGACAGGTCCTGCACATGTCGAGCCCGCTCGTCCCCGCCGTGTACGTCCTCGTCGGCATGGCCAAGGTCGAATTCGGCGACCACACGCGGTTCGTCGTCAAGTGGGCCGCCCTGACGTCGCTGATCGTGCTCGGCGCGGGAATTCTCTTCGGCATCATCTGATGCCTTCCAGGGGCTGACTGCGCCTCGACACCGCCGCCTTCGGCTTCGCCCGGGCGGCGGTGTCGGTGTCGCGGCCCGCCGTCTCCTACCCCTGCGGACGGCTCCGTACAAAAAGCCCAGCCCCAACCTTCGCGCGACTCATTCCCTGACCGGGAGTAGTCGGCTAGTTTCAGGCGTCTCAGTCGCTCCCCTCTTCCTCCCGGCGGAACATATGAGTCGCGCCATCTCCCTGCGCAGTGTCAGCAAGAGGTACGAACGCGCCAATCGCGCCGTCGACCGTTTCTCCCTCGACATCGAGCCGGGAGAGTTCGTGGTGCTGCTCGGCCCTTCGGGCTGCGGAAAGTCGACCGTGCTGCGCATGATCGCGGGCCTCGAGGACATCACCGAGGGGGAGTTGCTGCTGGACGGCGAGTACGCCAACCACATCCCGCCCCGCGAGCGCGCCATGGCGATGGTGTTCCAGAACTTCGCGCTCTACCCGACCATGACGAACCGCGAGAACATCGGCTTCCCGCTGCGGCTGGAGAACCCGCGTGCGGACAGCGGCCCGCAGATCGAGGCCACCGCCCGCATGCTCGGCATCGAGGACGTTCTGGACCGCTACCCCAGCCAGCTCTCCGGCGGCGAACGCCAGCGGGTCGCGATGGGCCGGGCCATCTCCCGACGGCCCTCCGTCTTTCTGATGGACGAGCCGCTGTCCAACCTCGACGCGAAGCTGCGCAACCATCTGCGCGCCGAAATATCCCAGCTCACCTCGGAGCTGGGGGTGACGACCGTGTACGTCACGCACGACCAGGCCGAGGCGATGTCCCTCGGCGACCGGGTCGCGGTGATGCGCGGCGGCGTACTCCAGCAGGTGAGCACCCCGCGCGAGACCTATGCCCTGCCCGCGAACGTCTTCGTCGCCGCGTTCATCGGCACGCCGCGGATCAATCTGCTGCAGGCGGTCGTCTACGCGCCGCTGGACGGCCGGATGTCCATCGATCTCGGCAAACAGCGGCTTCCGCTGCCCGAACCCCTCAGCACCGACCACCAGTTGCTCCGCATCCAGCAGGGCCGGCAGATCATCGTCGGCCTGCGCTCGGAGGCCACGCGGATAGCCCCGCCGAGCCAGGCCCGCCCCGGCGAGGTCGCGCTGACCGGGATCGTCGAGCACATGGAGTACCAGGGCCATGAGGCGCTCGTGCACTTCAACACCGGCTCACAGCCCGCCGTGGTCGCCGACCTCGAGTCGCCCAGGCCGCAGGGCCCCGTCCGCAGGCGCCGGACCCGCAGCGGCCCGAGCGTGCTGACCCGCCTCAGGAAGCGCGCGGTCGCCCACGTCTCGGGGCCCGTGGTGGCCCTGGACGACCCGGAGCCGCGGCCGGGGACCATCACCGCCGAGCGCCCGTCCGTGGCAGCGAGCGATCTGGTGGTGCGAACCGGCCCCGATGTGCGGCTGCGCACCGGCGCGCAGGTGCCGCTGCTCGTCGATCTCGCGCATCTCTATGTCTTCGATCACCACGGCCGCAGAATCTGCCCTGCTCCGATGGACCTCCCGGGCCTGGACGCCTGAGAGGTCCCCGCTACGCTCCAGGTGCCCTGGCGTCCAAAAACTAACACCGCTAGTTTGGGGGTGCGGACGACTGACGGCAGCTTCTGGAGGAGTGCGATGAAGGCTCGCGACGGGATGTACATCGGAGGCCAGTGGCGGCCCGCCCGGGGGCCGGACACGATCGCGGTGGTGAACCCGGCCGACGAGCAGGTCATCGCCCACGTCCCGGCCGGTACGGCACTGGACGTCGACGACGCCGTACGCGCGGCCCGCGAGGCGCTCCCCGGCTGGGCCGCCACCCCGCCCGCCGAACGCGCCGCCCGGATCGCGGCCCTGCGCGATGTGCTCGTGGCCCGCGCGGACGAGATCGCCGAGACCGTCACCGCCGAGCTCGGCGCGCCGCTTCAGCTCTCGCAGACGGTCCACGCGGGCGTGCCGGTCCTGGTCGCCGGTTCGTACGCGGAGCTCGCCGCCTCGTACTCCTTCGAGGAGAAGACCGGGAACTCCACGGTGCTGCTGGAGCCGGTCGGCGTGGTCGGTGCGATCACGCCCTGGAACTACCCGCTGCACCAGGTCGTCGCCAAGGTCGCCCCGGCGCTCGCGGCGGGCTGCACCGTCGTACTCAAGCCCGCCGAGGACACCCCGCTGACCGCGCAGCTCTTCGCCGAGGCCGTCGACGAGGCCGGGCTGCCCGCAGGCGTGTTCAACCTGGTGACGGGTCTCGGCCCGGTCGCCGGGCAGGCACTCGCCGCCCACGAGGACGTCGACCTGGTCTCCTTCACCGGCTCGACCGCGGTCGGCAGGCAGATCGGCGCGACCGCGGGCGGCGCGGTCAAGCGGGTCGCCCTGGAGCTCGGCGGCAAATCCGCCAATGTCATCCTGCCGAGCGCCGACCTGGCCAAGGCCGTCAACGTGGGCATCGCCAACGTCATGTCCAACTCCGGCCAGACGTGCAGCGCATGGACCCGGATGCTGGTCCACAAGGACCAGTACGACGAGGCGGTGGCGCTCGCGAGGGCCGCGGTCGCCAAGTACGTACCGGGCGAGCGGATCGGCCCGCTGGTCAGCGCCAGGCAGCAGCAGCGCGTACGTGGCTACATCGAGAAGGGCGTGGCCGAGGGCGCCCGCCTGGTCGCCGGCGGCCCCGAAGCCCCGCGCGAGACGGGCTACTACGTCAGCCCCACCGTCTTCGCCGATGTCACCCCCGAGATGACCATCGCGCAGGAGGAGATCTTCGGCCCGGTCGTCTCGCTGCTCAAGTACGAGGACGAGGACGACGCCCTCCGTATCGCCAACGGCACCGTGTACGGGCTCGCGGGCGCGGTCTGGGCCGCCGACGAGGCCGAAGCCGTCGCCTTCGCCCGGCGGATGGACACCGGGCAGGTCGACATCAACGGCGGCCGCTTCAACCCCCTTGCGCCCTTCGGCGGTTACAAGCAGTCGGGCGTCGGCCGGGAGCTCGGCCAGCACGGTCTGTCCGAGTACCTCCAGACCAAGTCCCTCCAGTTCTGAGCCGGGAGTCCTACGCATCATGGTCCGCGCCGCCGTACTGCCCGCCGTCGGCTCTCCGCTGGAGATCACAGACATCCACCTGCCCGAACCCGGCCCGGGTCAGGTGCGGGTCCGCCTCGCCGCGGCCGGGGTCTGCCACTCCGACCTGTCCCTGTCCAACGGCACCATGCGGGTGCCGACGCCGTGCGTCCTCGGCCATGAGGGCGCGGGCATTGTCGTCTCCGTCGGCGAGGGGGTCACGCATGTCGCCCCGGGCGACGGCGTCGTCCTCAACTGGGCGCCGTCCTGCGGCAATTGCCACCACTGCTCGATCGGCGAAGTATGGCTGTGCGCCAATGCACTCGCGGGCGCGGCGAACGTCTACGCCCGTACTGGCGATGGCGCGGAGCTGTACCCCGGCCTGAACGTCGCGGCCTTCGCCGAAGAAACCGTCGTCGCCGCGAACTGCGTCCTCCCCGTCCCGGACGGCGTCCCGCTCACCGACGCCGCCCTGCTCGGCTGCGCGGTCCTCACCGGGTACGGCGCGGTCCACCACTCCGCCCGCGTCCGCGAGGGCGAGACGGTCGTCGTCTACGGCGTCGGCGGCGTCGGCCTCGCCACGCTCCAGTCCGCCCGGATCGCGGGCGCGTCGACGATCATCGCGGTCGACGTGTCCGAGGAGAAGGAGTCCCTCGCGCGGGGGGCGGGTGCGACCGAGTACGTTCTCGCCTCCGACACCACCGCGAAGGAGATCCGCAAACTCACGGGCGGCCAGGGCGCGGACGTGGCGATCGAGTGCGTCGGGCGGGCCGCGACGATCCGAACCGCCTGGGAATCCACCCGCCGGGGCGGCCGCACGACGGTCGTCGGCATCGGCGGCAAGGACCAGCAGGTCACCTTCAACGCGCTGGAACTCTTCCACTGGGGCCGCACGCTCTCGGGCTGCGTCTACGGCAACAGCAACCCGGCGGTCGACCTGCCGGTCCTGGCGGAGCATGTGCGCGCGGGGCGGCTGGACCTGGCGGCCCTGGTGACGGACCGGATCGGCCTGGACGGGATCGCGGATGCGTTCGCCAACATGCTGGCGGGCCGGGGCGGGCGTGCGCTGGTGGTCTTTTAGCGTTCCCCACCCCGCCCTCCCCCTACGGCCTGGCGGCCGTGGGAGGTACCCCCATCCCGTAACTGGGGCGCTGTCCCCGGACCCCCGCGCCTCAATCGCCGACGGGGCTGCGTATTCAGCCCGTCCGGCGTTTGAGGACATGCGGCCGAAGGTCGCATACAGGGGTCTGGGGGCTTGCCCCCAGTTACGGGAAGGGGCGGGTAGGGGAAAACCCACCACCTGAGCAAACCGCGGACACCCCCACGCACCGCAGAAACCGCGTCCTCGATTGGATTGAGCCGGTCGCGCATCCCGCCCGTGAGACCCCTATGTGCGGCCGCCCCGTCATCCCCCGCCGGGGCGGCCGCATCCCCCTCACGAGCGAGAAGGGCGGTCTGCTGAGGCTGGCCCAGTTGCGGGAGGCGGCGGATCAGTCCTGACGGCCGCCGGCCTCGGTCGCCCCGGTGTCCGGCGCGCACGTAGCGGTGTCCGCCGGCGCGACCGGGGCATCCGGGGCAACCGGCGCGACCGGGGCATCCGGTGAAGCCGACTTCCGGGCCCGGGAGCGCGAGACGGCCACTCCCGCCAGGCACAGCGCCCCACCCGCCAGCGTGAGTCCGGCCGGCACCTCGTCCAGCGCCAGCCACGACATCAGCACGACCAGCGCGGGCACGGCATAGGTCGTCGCGCCCATCCGCCCCGCGGTCGTACGAGCCAGCGCGTAGGCCCAGGTCGTGAACGCCAGCGCGGTCGGGAAGACGCCCAGGTAGACCATGTTGAGGGTGGCCGACAGCGGAGCCCGTTCCGCCTGGGACACCAGTTGTCCGACGAACGGCAGAGTGGCCACCGCCCCGACCAGGCAGCCGAACGTCGTCACCTGCAGTGCGCTCGCGTGCGCCAGCGCGGGCTTCTGGCCCACCACCCCGCCCGCGTATCCCACCGCCGCCAGCAGGCACAGCAGTACGCCCAGCGTTGAGGCGCTGCCCTCGCCCGACATCGAGAGGCCGACGGTCACCGCCCCCGCGAACGACACCGCCATCCCGGCCAGCAGCCGCGGCGGCAGTGCCTCGCCGAGCAGCCGGGCACCGAGCAGCGCGATGAGAATCGGGCCGATGTTCACGACCATCGCGGCCGTGCCCGCGTCGACCTCCTGCTCACCCCAGTTGAGCACCACCATGTAGACGCCGAACCACAGCAGCCCGGATATGGCGATCCCCGGCCAGGCGGCCCGCGGCGGCAGCCCCTCGCGCCGGACCAGCAGGACGCAGCCGAGGGCGAGCGACCCGGCGAGGAGCCGCCCGAGGGCGAGCGCGCCGGGGGAGTAGGCATCACCGGCGCTGCGGATGGACACAAAGGCGGAGGCCCACAGAACGACGGTGACGCCCGCGGCGGCGAGGGCGGGCCACTGCGCACGGGCGGGGCGCGAGGAGTGCGTCATGCGCCGACCGTACGGCGTCGACTGTTCGGCGTTCACCGCAATATCCCTGGCTCGATGCCGAGCAGCTCGGCCAGCGCCCGCTCGCCGTCCGCGGTCACCTTCACCGCGCGCTCGGACCCGATCCGTACGCACCAGCCCGCATCCAGGGCGTGGCGGCACAGCTCCGCTCCCGCGAGCCCCGCGAGATGTGGTTTGCGCTCGGTCCAGTCCAAACACGACCGTACGAGCGGACGCCGCCCCTTCCGCTCCAGCGTGAGCCCCAACTCGCCGAACCAGGCGATGCCTTGGGCGGTCAGCGCGAAGCCGTTGTCCTGGTGCAGCAGCCCGCGTGCCGTCATGGCCTGGGTGATCGCGATGCCGAGCCGCCCGGCGAGATGGTCGTAACAGGTGCGTCCGCGGGCCATGGCACTGCGTGTGCTCGCCGCCCTCAGCGAGGCGGGGGGCGCGTCCGGGGCGGGTGCGGTGTGCGCGGCCAGCTCCTCGACGAGACGGGCGACGCTCTCGCCCGCGAGCCGCACATACCGGTGGCGCCCCTGGCGCTCCTCGGCGAGCAGTCCGCCCGCGACGAGCTTGCCCAGATGCTCACTGGCGGTCGACGGCGCCACGCGCGCGTGCCGGGCGAGTTCGCCCGCGGTCCAGGCACGGCCGTCCAGCAGCGCGAGACAGAAGGAGGCCCGGGTCTCGTCGGCGAGGAGCGCGGCCAGCGCGGCAAGGTCTCTGGATTGCATGTGTCCAGGATGGCGCCACCACTGTTCGGCGGCCGCCGAACAGTCCCCGTCAGGCGCGCACCAGGGCCTCGTACTGCACGGACAGACCGTCGATGAGCGCGCGCAGGCCCGTCTCGAACGCGCCCTCGTCCACCTTCTGCTGTCGCTCGGCGAGCAGGTGCGCCTGCCCGAGATGCGGATAGTCGGCCGGGTCGTACGCGGACTCGTCGTCGACGAAGCCGCGGGCGAACGAACCGAGCGCCGAGCCGGTGATGAAGTACCGCATCAGGGCGCCGATGTAGGTCGCCTGGGCCGGCGGCCAGCCCGCGCGGACCATTGCGCCGAAGACGGCGTCGGCCACCTTGAGGCCCGCCGGGCGGCGGCCCGGGCCGCGGGCGAGGACCGGCACGGTGTTGGGGTGGTCGGTCAGGGCCGCGCGGTAGGAGACGGCCCAGTCGTGCAGCGCGGTGCGCCAGTCCCGCTCGTCGCCCTCGTCGAACATCGACAGGTCGACCTGGGCGCTGACCGCGTCGGCGACGGCGTCGAGGATCTCGTCCTTGTTGCGGAAGTGGTTGTAGAGGGAGGGGCCGCTGACCCCCAGCTCGGCGGCGAGCCTGCGGGTGGAGACGGCGTCGAGGCCCTCGGCGTCCACGAGCGCGCTCGCCGTCTCGACGATGCGTTCTCGGCTGAGCAGGGGCTTGCGCGGGCGGGCCATGCGGCACATAGTAGGGCCTGCCAACGGGAAACTAGCAGTGATAGTTAAAACGGGGTGGGCGTATGAACCTGGAGCTCAGTGAGGAGCAGACAGCCGTCCGGCAGCTGGCCAAGGACTTCGTCGGCCGCGAGATCACCCCGAACGCCGTCGAGTGGGACCGTGCCGAGAGCGTCGACAGATCGATCGTGAAGAAACTCGGCGCGCTGGGCTTCCTCGGCCTCACCATCGACGAGGAGTACGGCGGCTGTGGCGGCGACCATCTGACGTACTGCCTGGTCACCGAAGAACTCGGCCGCGGCGACTCCTCGGTGCGCGGCATCGTGTCCGTATCCCTCGGCCTGGTCACCAAGACCATCGCCGCCTGGGGCGACGAGGCACAGAAGCGCCAGTGGTTGCCCCGGCTCACCGCCGGTGACGCGCTCGGCTGCTTCGGGCTCACCGAGCCGGGCACCGGATCCGACGCCGGGAATCTCGCCACCAGGGCCGTGCGCGACGGCGACGGTTATGTCGTCAACGGCTCCAAGATGTTCATCACCAACGGCAGCTGGGCCGACGTGGTGCTCCTGTTCGCCCGCACCAATGACACGCCCGGACACAAGGGCATATCCGCCTTTCTGGTGCCCATGGACACTCCCGGGCTGACCCGCCGCACCATCCACGGAAAGCTCGGCCTGCGCGGCCAGGCCACGGCCGAGCTGGTGCTCGAAGACGCAACCGTGCCCGCCGCCGCGATGCTCGGCCCCGAGGGCAAGGGCTTCTCCATCGCCATGTCGGCGCTCGCCAAGGGGCGGATGTCGGTCGCGGCGGGCTGCGTCGGCATCGCCCAGGCGGCCCTCGACGCGGCGGTCGGCTACGCGGGCGAGCGTGAACAGTTCGGCAAGCCCATCGCCTCCTACCAGCTCGTGCAGGAGCTGATCAGCGACATCTCGGTCGACGTTGACGCGGCCCGGCTGCTCACCTGGCGGGTCGCCGACCTCGTCGACCGCGGCGAGGACTTCGCCACCGCCGCGTCCCAGGCCAAGCTCTTCGCCTCCGAGGCGGCGGTCCGCGCGGCCAACAACGCCCTGCAGGTCTTCGGCGGCTACGGCTACATCGACGAGTACCCGGTCGGCAAGCTGCTGCGCGACGCCCGTGTGATGACCCTCTACGAAGGCACCAGCCAGATCCAGAAGCTGATCATCGGCCGCGCCCTGACCGGCGTCTCCGCCTTCTGAGCCAGGGTAGCGAGGCTGAGCCAGGGCCTTCTGAGTACGCGTGTAAGTACGGGAGCGGATGTGGCGCGGGCCACGCCGTCCGATGCTGACGCCTATGAGTGAGACACAGGTCAAGCACCAGAACACCGCGGCCTTCTACGGACAGTCCGTCGCCTCCTTCGCCGTCGCGCTCGGCGCTGTCGGCCTCGGCATCCTCTATCTCGACGCCGACGTCTGGGTGCGCGGCTTCCTCGCCATCGCCGTCCTCTACCTCACGACGTCGGCGTTCACCCTGGCCAAGGTGATCCGGGACCGCCAGGAGGCCGGGCAGATCGTCAGCCGGGTCGACCAGGCCAGGCTGGAGAAGCTGCTCGCCGAGCACGACCCCTTCCAGAAGCTCTAAGCTCTAAGCGCTTGCTCACCCTCGGGGTATGGTGTGCCTTCTGATGAACGGAAGGGGCGAGCGATGGGTACGGCGGAGGACACGGCCGACGAGGACATGCCGTGGGGCGAGGTCACGCCCGAGGCGGCGAGGAAGCTGCTGGTCGCCGCCGTCGAGGCTTTCGCCGAGCGGGGCTATCACGCGACGACGACCCGGGACATCGCGGGCCGCGCCGGAATGAGCCCCGCCGCGCTCTACATCCACTACAAGACCAAGGAAGAGCTGCTCCACCGGATCAGCCGGATCGGGCACGACAAGGCCCTGGAGGTCCTGTCGACGGCGGCCGACACCGGCGGTACGCCCTCCGAGCGGCTCGCCGCGGCCGTGAGTTCCTTCGTCCGCTGGCACGCAGGACGGCACGACACCGCACGTGTGGTGCAGTACGAGCTCGACGCGCTTTCCGGTGAACACCGCGACGAGATCGTCGAGCTGCGCCGCCGCAGCGACGCCGTCGTACGCGGAATTCTGCACGAGGGCGTCGAGTCGGGGGAGTTCGACGTCCCGGACGTGCCCGGCACCACGGTCGCCGTGCTGTCGCTCTGCATCGACGTGGCGCGCTGGTTCAACACGCGGGGCCGCAGGACGCCCGACGAGGTCGGCGCGCTGTACGCCGACCTCGTCCTGCGCATGGTCTCCGCCCGGAAGGACTAGGACCCGTAAGAGCCGGCGGGACTCAGAAGAAGTAGCGGGACACCGACTCGGCCACGCACACCGGCTTGTCGCCGCCCTCGCGCTCCACCCTGACGAGGGCGGTCACCTGCACGCCGCCACCCGCCTCCTCCACGTTCTGCAGCACAGCCGTCGCGCGCAGCCGCGAGCCCACCGGTACGGGAGAGGGGAAACGGACCTTGTTCGCGCCGTAGTTGATGCCCATCTTCATACCCTCGACGCGCAGGACCTGCGGGACGAGAACCGGGAGCAGCGACAGCGTGAGATAGCCGTGCGCGATCGTCGTGCCGAAGGGGCCGGTCGCCGCCCGCTCCGGGTCCACGTGGATCCACTGGTGGTCACCGGTCGCCTCGGCGAAGAGATCGATCCGCTTCTGCTCGATCTCCAGCCAGTCGCTGTGCCCCAGCTGCTCGCCGACCCCGGCGCGCAGCTCCTCGGCGGACGTGAAGATCCTCGGCTCGGCCATGTCCCTGCTCCCTGCGTCTTGTCTCTGCGGAACACCAATGTCTAAGCGCTTGCTCAGCATGGTTGGGCGGACAGCTCCTGTCAACGACGGGCCCAGTAGGCTTCGAGGAGTGCCACAGATTCCCGAGAAGATTCACGAGCTCACCGTCGGCCAGCTCTCCGCGCGCAGCGGCGCCGCCGTTTCCGCCCTGCACTTCTACGAGTCCAAAGGGCTGATCAGCAGCCGCCGGACCAGCGGAAACCAGCGCCGGTACAGCAGGGACGCGCTGCGCCGCGTCGCCTTCGTACGGGCCGCGCAGCGGGTGGGCATTCCGCTCGCCACGATCAGGGACGCGCTGGCCGAACTGCCCGAGGAGCGCACGCCCGACCGCGAGGACTGGGCGCGGCTGTCCGAGGCGTGGCGCGCGGAGCTCGACGAGCGCATCAGACAGCTCGGCCGGCTCCGCGACCATCTCACCGACTGCATCGGCTGCGGCTGTCTCTCCCTGCAGACCTGCGTCCTGTCCAACCCGGACGACATCTTCGGCGAGCGGCTGACCGGCTCCCGGCTGCTGCCCGAGCGCGGACGGCCCGCGAAGGACCGTGCCTGAGCCATGACGTACAGGCGGGCCCGCACCCCCGTGACGGGCCCGCCTCTTCCCTGGGGGGTGTGCGGGGCGGACACCCCCCCAGCCGCGCGGGACTACTCGTACTCCGTGCCGCCCTTGCGCGTCAGATACGCCGGGCTGACCGCCTTGGCGATCGCCCGGCCGCCCACCACCGGGCTGTAGCGCTCGGCAGCGGGACGGATCACGACGCCTTCGCGCAGATGCAGCTCGCGCCCGGACACGGTCTCCCGGCCGCTCGCCAGTTCCAGCACCGTGTCGATGTGGTACGGACCCTCGAACAGTCGTGGCACCAGCGGCAGTTCACCCTCAAGCAGCCCGGCCGTCTCCAGCCAGCGGACCTGGCCGTCGATCTCGGCCGACACGTCGAAGACGGCGTAACCGAGCGCCTCGGAGCGGGCGTTGGCCCCATAGGCGAGGTCCTGCACCCCGGCGCCGTACACCTCGCCGAAGATCCCGACCCGGCTCGCCCCCAGCTTCTCGGCAAGGCGCGCCGCGACCGCCGGGACGTCATGGCCGAGCATCGCACGCCAGTACAGATTGCGCGGATCCTCCGTGAGGGCAAGGCCCTTGGCGCCGAAGCCCTTCGACGAGACCTGGACACGCCCCTTCCCGTCGTCAGTCACGCTGTACGTCAGCAGGCAGGCCGAGCCGTGCAGCTTCTCGGTGATCACCACCGGCTCGCCGGGCTCGAAGATCTCCGGATAGCGCTGGATGTTCTCGATGTCGACCCAGGGCAGCAGATCGGGAGCCCGTTCCACATCGCCGCTCATCGTGGGCGGGATGGGCGGCGACCACTTGGTGATCGAGAGCAGCTCCGCGAAGTCAGTGCCGTCGGCGGCCGCCTGCGCCAGATCGATGTCCACGAGGGCCTGCGGCCGGCACACGATGCCCTGCGACAGCTCGCCGCGCAGCCGCACCGCCTTGACCCGGTTGGACTCTCCGCCGGCCAGCCGTCCGGTCAGCCCGAGCTCCTCGATCAACTCGGCGGGGAGCACGGACTGTTCCGGGATGTAGACGGCGGCGTCACCACTGCGGTACGCGCCCTTGGCAACGACAGCGCGGTACAGGCCCACCTGGGCCAGTTCGAGCGCGTCGGCGTTCGGGTGCTCGTGGACGGTCAGCAGCTCTGCGGTGACACGCAGCGTGGACATCGGCGTCTCCTCGATTACGGATTTCCGCGTCCACTGTGCGGGCGGTGACCGGCGGTCGGCCACTGAATATCGACCGCCCTCTCCGTAACCGGGGCTCCGCCCCGGACCCCGCGTCGCCTCAAACGCCGGCGGGGCCGCACATTTCAGCCCGTCCGGCGTTTGAGGACATGCGGCCGAAGGTCGCATACGGGGGTCTGGGGGCTTGCCCCCAGTTACGGGATGGGGGTACCTCCCACGGCCGCCAGGCCGTAGGGAGAGGGCGGGGTGGGGAAAACGGCCCCGCAGGGCCCTGCCCAACCGTTCAGGCCACCGACGCCAGCTCCCTGCGCCCCGCCCGCTTCGCCGCCGCCACCGCCTCGGACGTCAGTACAGGCTGCGGCACGACAATCCCGCAGCCCGTGCAAACCGGACCGAACCAGGGCTCGTTCCCCAGATCCTGCCGCCACACGATGTGCGTCCCCCCGCACACCGGGCAGCCCTTTCCGGGTTCGGTCTCCAGCGCGGATATCAGCCGCCGCAGGACCTCGTCGAGCGGTGCCGACGGATGGGCGGCCGGGCTGTCGCAGCGGGCGACCCCGTTCCCGCCCCAGGTTCGCCGGTGCCAGTCGTCGATCGACGCCGGCCGTCGTAGTCCGTCGTGCTTCTCGCGCTTGCGGCGGTCAGCGAAACTCTCCTCGTACGCGAGCCAGACGGCCCGCGCATGTTCCAACTCGTCGAGCGCGGCCACCAGCCGCGCCGGATCGGGGGCCCGGTCCTCGGGCTCGATGCTGTGCCTGGCGCACAGATGAGCCCAGGTTGCCCGGTGCCCGTAAGGGGCAAATCGCTCCAGGCACTTGCGCAGCGAATAGCGTCGTAGCGCCAGATCACACCGCGCGTCGCGCACCTGTCTCGCAAGACTGCGGAAACCTGCCATCGCACTGCCACCTCCGTCGCTGGTACTTCGGCGTTGTGGAATGGACGTACGAGTACCCGATCCGGCTCCATCGAAAATTCGATGGGTGTCATCACTGTCCGGTGGTGGTGATCACGCCGGTTCGTCGGGATCGCCCGGGCGGGCGGCCCTGATGCCGTGGTCAACTGCCCCACTCCGCTTGGCGATGGGGAAAAGGTGACGCATGTTCACCTTACTCGCGCCTCTTACCGCCAGTAACCTCCGGCGCATCGGCCTCCCCGAGGAGCACCCATGCGACGACGCACCGGAAGACTCGCAACTGCCACCGCCGCCGCGGTGTTCGCGCTCGCCGCCGGTCTGTTGGCCCCCCTGCCACAGGCCGCGGCCGTCGCCACCGCAGCCCCCACCGCAACCGCAGCCGACGGCGATCTCTGCCAGGGCCAGTGCGCCGACATCCTGCCTCCCGGGCAGAACGGCAACGCCACCCTCGCCGACATCCTGGTCCACAAGGTCTTCGGCACCCGCCCCGCCCACAGCTCCGACCAACTCGGCCGCTACGACTCCCTGGTGGGCGGCTACGGCGGACTCACCGACGCCAAACTCAACGACTTCTTCAACGACTCCTCCTTCGGCGTGCCCGACGGCCAGGCCGAATCCGTCGCCACCCCCCGCCCCGACGTCACCATCACCCGCGACAAGAAGACCGGCGTCCCCCACATCAAGGGCACCACCCGCTACGGAACCGAGTTCGGCGCCGGATTCGCCGCGGGCCAGGACCGCCTGTGGATGATGGACCTCTTCCGGCACATCGGCCGCGGCGAACTTACCCCGTTCGCCGGCGGTGCGCTCGCCAACCAGGGCCTGGAGCAGCAGTTCTGGCCATCTGCCCCCTACACCGAGGCCGACTACCAGGCTCAGATCGACCGGATCCGGGCAACCGAGGGCGCCCGCGGCGAGCAGGCCATGGCCGATGCCCAGGCCTATGTCGACGGCATCAACGCCTATCGCGTGCAGTCCAAGAACGGGCGCTACTTCCCCGGTGAATACGTCCTCACCGGCCACATCGACTCGATCACCAACGTCGGGGAGATCCAGCCCTTCAGGCTTACCGATCTGATCTCCATCGCCTCAGTGGTCGGCGGCCAGTTCGGCGGCGGAGGCGGCGGTGAGGTGCAGGCCGCGCTCTCCCTGCTCGCCGCCCAGAAGAAGTACGGCCTGGTGGAAGGCACCAGGGTCTGGGAGTCCTTCCGGCAGCGCGAAGATCCCGAAGCCGTGCTCACCGTCCACGACGGCAGCAGCTTCCCGTACGCCCAAAAGCCGGCGAACCCGCGCGGCACGGCACTGCCCGACGCCGGTTCGGTCGTCCCCGAGCAGCTCGTCCACGACAGAACCGGCTCCGCGGGCACGGGAGTCAAATCCCCGCTGCGGGCGCCCGCGGCGCTGAAGCCCGCACAGGGCATGTACGACGACGGAGTGATCGAACCCGGCTCACTCGGCGGCAGGCGCGGTATGTCCAACGCGCTCCTCGTCTCCGGCAGGGCCACCGCGAGCGGCCACCCCATCGCCGTATTCGGTCCGCAAACCGGCTATTTCGCGCCACAGCTGATGATGCTCCAGGAGCTCCAGGGCCCCGGCATCTCCGCGCGCGGTGTCTCCTTCGCGGGCGTCGGCATGTACGTCCAGATGGGCCGCGGCAAGGACTACGCCTGGTCCGCCACCTCCGCCGCCCAGGACATCACCGACACGTATGCCGTCGAGCTCTGCCAGGACGACACCCACTACCTCTTCCGGGGCGCCTGCACCCCCATGGAGAAGCTGGAGAAGACCAACGCCTGGAAGCCGTCCGTCGCCGACTCCACCGCCGCGGGCTCCTACCGGATGCAGGTCTTCCGTACCCAGTACGGCATCGTCACCCACCGCGCCACGGTGGGCGGCAAGCGCGTCGCGTACACCTCGCTGCGCACCACCTACCGTCACGAGGCCGACTCGATCATCGGCTTCCAGATGCTCAACGACCCCTCGTTCGTCACGGACGCCGCGTCCTTCCAGCAGGCCGTCCACAACATCGACTACGCCTTCAACTGGTTCTACGCCGACTCCCGCACCGCCGCGTACTACAACAGCGGCATGAACCCGGTGCGCGCCGCCGACGTCGACCCGGCGCTGCCCGTCGCGGCGGAGCGGCAGTACGAGTGGCAGGGCTACGACCCGGCCGCCAACACCGCCGCCTACACGCCCTTCGCCCAGCATCCGCAGTCCGTCGGCCAGGACTACTACATCTCCTGGAACAACCGGCAGGCCAAGGGGTACGCCACCGCGGTCTTCGGCTTCGGCGCCGTGCACCGCGGCGATCTGCTGGACGACCGGGTGGCCAGACTCGCCGCGGACGGCGGGGTGACCCGCGCCTCGCTCACCCGGGCGATGGCTGAGGCCGCGGTCACCGACCTGCGCGGGGAGCAGCTGCTGCCCGAGCTGCTCGCGGTGCTGCGCTCGGGACCCGTGACCGATCCCCAACTGAACGCCGCGATACAGCAGTTGGAGGCATGGCGAGCCGCGGGCTCACAGCGCAGGGAGACCGCGCCCGGTTCGCACACCTACACCCATGCCGACGCCGTCCGCATCATGGACGCCTGGTGGCCGCTGCTGATCGAGGCAGAGTTCAAACCGGGCCTCGGCGCCGACCTGTACACCGCGCTGACCGGGAGCCTGCCGACGGACGAGTCACCGGCGGCGGCCCACGGCGCGACCGGCGCGCACAGCGGCTCCTCCTTCCAGTACGGCTGGTGGGCCTTCGCCGACAAGGATCTGCGCCAGGTGCTGGGCCGGCCGGTGCAGGGCCCGCTGGCCACGACATACTGCGGCGGCGGGAATCTCGCCGCCTGCCGTGACGCGCTCCTCGCCACGCTGAAGCAGGCCACGGCGAAGCCCGCGACCGAGGTCTATCCCGGCGACGGCAGCTGCAAGGCCGGGGAACAGTGGTGCACGGACGCGATCATCCACCGGGCGCTGGGCGGCATCACCCACCCGGCGATCAGCTGGCAGAACCGGCCGACCTATCAGCAGGTCGTGGAGTTCCCGTCGCATCGATAGGTCCTGTCCGGTCGATCAGGCCTGATCAGGGAGCGGGGTCTGGCGATGGGGGTACCTCCCGTGCCCGAAGGGCTACGGGGGAGTGCCGTGCCAGGGCACGCGAGCCCGGCAAGATCGGCCGGACAGGACCTAAGCGCAACAGCCGCGGGCCGCACGGACGCTGAGAATGCTCAGCGTCCGATGCGACCCGCGGCGAGTACCACCCGCGCCAGCTCCTCGTGGCAGATGTCGCTGTGCGCACCGGCAGGAGGCCCGCCGCGCCGCACCACCGAAGCCGTGTCCACGCTGACGCAGCCCGAGCCGGGGATCCCCTGCCGCAGCGCCTCCTCCAGCGTCAGCCTGACGAGCGGCTGCACGGCCTGGATGCCGTCGTGCCCCATCGCCCACCACCGCTTGTCGAGCCCGACCACGTCGGCCTCTTCCCCGGCCAGGCTGGAGGCCAGCGGATAGATCACACCGAGCGCGCTGTCGTGCCGCGAATAGCAGGCCACCACAGGCCCGTCGACCCGCTGCTCCATGCTGCGCAGGGCGCCGCCGCTGTGTGCCGCGTGCGGCAGGCTCTGCGCGAACGCATAGTGCGAGAAGGCTCCCTGGAGGAGCGTCAGCGACTTCACGTTGTTCACGCCGTGGGGCAGCCCGCGCAGCGCGAAGGAAACCAGCCGCGCCCCCTGGCTGTGCCCCACCAGATGCACCCGCACGGCGGGGGACGACCGGGCGAGCCGGCCCAGCAGCGGGCCGAGACCCAGCTCGCCGACCCTCCCGGCGCGCCGCTTCATCGCGTAGTACGTCGTCTGCCGCAGCAGTTCCTTCGCGCCCTTCCACACCTTCTTGAGCCCACCGCCGATGGCGAAGGACTCGACGGCGGGCTCCTTCTCCGTCACCTCCACGCTCTCCTCCAGCGCGAGCGCGAACCTCCGGCACATCGTCAGGGAATCCTCGAACAGGACGGCGGGCGGGCCCTGTTCGTCGCGGGGCAGATCGTCTGTGAAACAGCTACCTCCGACTCCGCCGACCGGTGCCTCGGCCAGCTGCCGTGCCAGTGAGCCGAAGTCCGCGAAGGCCGCCTCCGACTCGGGCTGCTCGCGGAGCAGTTGAGCGAGCCGTCGCACCGTCCCGTCGTGCCCGGGAAACAGCTCGACCAGGGCGTCCTGCGTCGCCTCGTCCAGTGCGGCGTCCAGTGGGTGAGCCGTGGCGGATGGCCGGAAGTCCGGAATCGGCTCGTCCGTGAACTTCATGGACGGCCACACGACGCCCACGTATCCGAGCCGTACCCCGTCGCCCGTCAGCCCCGGGAAGGGCGCGAAGAAGGCCGAGTACAGCCGGTGGGCGACGGACGGCGAGTTGTTCCACCCGTGCGCGAACATCACCAGATCGGTGACGTCCATTTCAGCCAGACAGTCGCGCTGCGCGGCGTCCACATCGCCGTCCTTGTCGAAGGTGACTTCCCGGTACGGCTCCACGCTCATTTCCGGCATGACCGGCCCTCCCCGTTTTTGTCCGCCGATGCCCCAGCATCCTGCGTGAAGGGAGGAACGGCCATACCTACGACCGCGCTCGATCGCGCCTGGTCCCAGTCGGTCACAGGCGGTCGGTCAGAGACGGTCGGCCGCGCGCACCCGGTGGAGATGGATCAGTACGTCGTACGTCGAGCCCAGCCGTACCGGCTCGGTGTCGACCGGCCAGGCGTTACCGATGGTCCGGGTCTGGCGTACCACATTCAGCCAATCCCGCGCGACCGGTGGTGCCGTACGCATGTCGAGGTAGTAGTCGCCGCGCGACACCCGCTCCAGGGTCTCCTCGTTGCCGCCGGGCTCCGGCGGTCCGACCCTGAAGGCGCGGATCGGCTCGGCGGGATCCGTCAGATCGAGCGCGTTGAACGCCCCCTGTCCGAAGGTGAATCCGGCGCTGACAGAGTCGTCGCGGTCGGCCCCCAGCCGCTGCCGCTCCAGTCCGGCACGGGGCCCCACCAACCAGTCAACCCCCTTGTACTGGGTAGGGCTTGCCTCAGTACCGCAGGTACGTCCTCCGTACGGCCCTGAAGGCGGCCAGCTCGCCCTGCCACGCCGCCACCACCTCGTCGGCCCCCGCCCCCGCGTCGATCATCGTCCGCACCCTCGCCGATCCCGTCAGCTTGTCGATCCAGTTGTCGGGCCGCCAGGCGAAGCCGCTCCACACCCGCTTCGCCGTCACCAGCAGGCCGATCCCCGTGCGCACGGGGTCGTACGACGTGCGGTCGTGGACATGCAGCTGAACCCCGCCGACCGTCTTGCCCTGGAACTTGGAGAACGTCGGCGCGAAGTACGCCTCGCGGAAGCGGACACCGGGCAGCGCGAGCCCATTTGCGGCTGCTGCCCAGGCCTGGTTGATGCCTTCGGCGCCCAGCAGCTCGAAAGGACGTGTCGTGCCGCGGCCCTCCGACAGATTGGTGCCCTCGAACAGGCAGGTGCCCGAGTAGACCAGCGCGGTGTCCGGCGTCGGCATGTTCGGGCTCGGCGGGACCCAGGGCAGACCCGTCTCGTCGAAGAAGTCCGAGCGCCGCCAGCCGGTCATCCGCACCGTCTCCAGCTCCACCGGACGGGTCAGGAACTCGCCGTTGAACAGCAGCGCCAGCTCGGTGACCGTCATCCCGTGCGCCTGCGCGATGGGCTCGCGGCCCACGAAGGTCGCGAAGGCCTTGTCCAGGACGGGCCCCAGCGCGGCCCGGCCCGTCACCGGATTGGGCCGGTCCAGGACCACGAAGCGCTTGCCCGCGAGCGCGGCCGCCTCCATGCAGTCGTAGAGGGTCCAGATGTAGGTGTAGAAGCGCGCGCCGACATCCTGGATGTCGAAGACGATCGTCTCCACGCCGGACGCGGTGAAGATGTCGGCGAGGGCCTGCCCGCTCTTGGTGTACGTGTCGTAGACGGGCAGCCCGGTCGCCGGGTCGTCGTAGCGGCCCTCTGAGCCGCCGGCCTGGGCGGTGCCGCGGAAGCCGTGCTCGGGGCCGAAGACGGCGAGAAGGTTCACCCGGTCGTCGGCGTGCATCACATCCACGATGTGCTGTACGTCCCGGGTGATCCCGGTCGGGTTGGTGACGACACCGACCCGCTGTCCGGCCAGGGGCGCGTAGCCGTCGGCTGCCAGCCGCTCGAAGCCGGTGCGGACCCGGCGGGCGACCGCGTGTGCGGCGGCGGGCGAAGAGGCCGCGGCCAGCGCGCCCACCGCGCCACCGGCGGCCAGCAGACCCCGTCTGGACAGGCTCATCGGGTTACCTCCGTGGTCGCTGTCTGTCATGGCCACGCACGCTAGCGTGCACGGCGGGCGTACGGAACGATTGCGACAGCGCGGTTCGGCCCCCTGTGCCCGTGGCCGCACGCCCCCTTCCCTCGCGACATACCGACTGGTTAGTCTGCTCGGACGGGACGGTACGCGGAGAGGCGGAGCTTGATGAGTGCGGTACAGGGCGCTGGGGTTGTGGTTACGGGCGCGGGCGGCGGCATCGGAGCCGCCCTGGCCCGCCGGTTCGCGGCGGAGGGCGCCCGTGTCGTCGTCGACGACATCGACCCGGCCCGGACCAAGGCGGTGGCCGACGAGATCGGCGCGACCGCCGTGCCGGGCGACGCCTCCGAGATCGTGGCAGAGGCCCGCGACGCACTGGACGGCACCGTCGACGTCTACTGCGCCAACGCCGGACTCGCCTCCCCCGGCGACGTCTTCGCCGACGAGCAGGTGTGGGCCGCCGCCTGGGACGTCAATGTGATGGCGCACGTCCGCGCGGCCCGCGCCCTGCTGCCCGACTGGCTGGAGCGCGGCAGCGGCCGCTTCGTCTCCACCGTCTCCGCCGCCGGCCTGCTCACCATGGTGGGCGCGGCCCCGTACAGCGTCTCCAAGCACGGCGCGTACGCCTTCGCCGAGTGGCTCCAGCTCACCTACGCCCACCGGGGCCTGAAGGTGCACGCCATCTGCCCTCAGGGAGTGCGTACGGACATGCTCACCGCGGCCGGATCGGCGGGCCAACTTGTCCTCGCCCCCACCGCGATCGAGCCCGAGGACGTCGCCGACGCGCTGTTCGAGGGCATCGAGGCCGACCGCTTCCTGATCCTGCCGCACCCCGAGGTCGCCGACTTCTACCAGGCACGCGCCGCGACGCCCGAGCGCTGGCTGGCCGGCATGAACCACATCCAGCAGAAGTGGGAAGGAGCGCAGAGGTGACATCCGTCTACGCGGCCAGGCCATGGCTCGCCCAGCTCACCGAGGCCCAGCGGGCCACGATCACCCCGCCCGCGAGCGTCGTGCACTCCTTCCGCGCCGCCGTGGCCCGGGCCCCCGAGCACACCGCACTCGCCTACTTCGACGGGCGGCTGAGCTACCGCGAGACCGACGAGCTCTCCGACTCCGTCGCCGGCCATCTCGGCTCCCGCGGAGTCGGGCGCGGCGACCGCGTGGCGATCATGCTGCAGAACACCCCGCACTTCGTGATCGCACTTCTCGGCGCCTGGAAGGCCGGGGCGACCGTCGTCCCGCTCAACCCGATGTACAAGTCGGCCGAGGTCGCGCATGTCCTGAGCGACGCCGACGTCACCGTGCTGATCTGCTCGGACCGCGCCTGGGAGTCGTATCTGCGCGACAGCGCCGCCGACTCGCCCGTACGCCTCGCCCTCACGGCCTGCGAGCTGGACCTGCAGAGCCGCGACGACGAACGCGTCCTGGGCTTCGAGCGGCAGCCGGCCCCGGTGGACACCCACGACCTGCTGGCCGTGGCCCGGCAGGGGCTGAGCGCGCCGGAAGGCCGCGAACTCACCCCCGCCGACGTGGCGTTGATCAGCTACACCTCCGGCACCAGCGGCACCCCCAAGGGCGCCATGAACCTCCACGGCGGCATCGTCCACAACGCCGAACGGCAGCGCACCGGCCACCCCGTGCCCGAGGGCTCCTGCTACTTCGCGCTCGCGCCGCTGTTCCACATCACCGGCATGGTCTGCGAGCTCGCCGCCTGTATCGCCAACGCGGGCACCCTCGCCCTCGCCTACCGCTTCGAGGCGGGCGTCGTCCTCGACGCGTTCGCCGAGCACCGGCCCGCGTACACCGTCGGCCCCTCCACGGCCTTCATGGCGCTGGCCGCGCATCCCGCCGCCACCCGCGAGCACTTCGCATCCTTCCGGGTGATCTCCTCCGGCGGCGCACCGGTGCCTCCCGCGCTGGTCGAGAAGTTCCGTACGGGCTTCGGCCCCTACCTCAGCAACGGCTACGGCCTCACCGAGTGCACCGCCCCCTGCGCCTCCGTACCGCCCGAGAAACAGGCCCCCATCGACCCGGCGTCCGGCACCCTCTCCGTCGGCGTACCCGGACCCGACACGATCGTGCGGATCGTCGACGAGAAGGGCCAGGACGTCCCCCTCGGCGAGCAGGGCGAGATAGCGGTGAGCGGCCCCCAGGTCGTGCCTGGCTACTGGCGGCTGCCCGACGCCACGGCCGAGGCGTTCCCGGACGGTGAACTGCGCACCGGCGACATCGGCTTCATGGACACCGACGGCTGGCTCTACATCGTCGACCGCAAGAAGGACATGATCAACGCCTCGGGCTTCAAGGTCTGGCCGCGCGAGGTGGAGGACGTCCTCTACACGCACCCGGCGGTTCGCGAGGCGGCCGTCGTCGGCGTACCCGACGACTACCGCGGAGAGACCGTCAAGGCCTACATCAGTCTGCGCCCCGGGGCGAGCGTGGAACCGGCCGAAATCTCCGCGTACTGTGCGGAGCGCCTGGCCGCGTACAAGTACCCGCGCGAGGTGGAGATCCTGCCGGAGCTCCCGAAGACGACAAGTGGGAAGATCCTCAGGCGGGAACTGCGTTTCCCCGGGTAATTCAAGACACCGAGCAATCCGAGTGAACGAAGTGAAAGGCGGGTGGCGGCAATGGCCAGGACGACGGACGGGGACGGCACCCCCGTCCCGCAGAGGCTGCTGGCCGCCGCCACCCGGCTCTTCGCCGAACGCGGCTACGACCGTACCTCCGTCCAGGAGATCGTCGAGGCGGCCGGCGTCACCAAGGGAGCGCTCTACCACTACTTCGGCTCCAAGGAAGACCTGCTCCAGGAGGTCTACGCCCGGGTGCTGCGGCTCCAGCAGGAACGCCTCGACGCCTTCGCCGACGCGGACGAGCCGGTTCAGACGCGGCTGCGCGGCGCGGCGGCGGACGTCGTGGTGACGACCATCGACAACCTCGACGACGCGGCGATCTTCTTCCGCTCCATGCACCATCTGAGCCCGGAGAAGCACAAGCAGGTGCGGGCCGAGCGCCGCCGCTACCACGAGCGGTTCCGGGCGCTGGTCGAAGAGGGCCAGCAGAGCGGGGTCTTCTCCTCGGCCACGCCCGCGGACCTGGTGGTGGACTACCACTTCGGCTCGGTTCACCACCTGTCGACGTGGTACCGCCCGGACGGCCCCCTGACCCCCCAGCAGGTGGCGGACCACCTGGCAGACCTCTTGCTGCGCGCGCTGCGCCCGTGATTTAGCCGGGGGCGCTGCCCGCGGACCCCCTGCGCCTCAATCGCCGGAGGGGCTGATTGTTCAGCCCGTCCGGCGTTTGAGGACATGCGGCCGGAGGTCGCATACGGGGAGGTTGGGGGTCCCCCCGGACGGAGTCTGGGGGAGGGCGGGTAGGGGAACAGGCCCGCCGCAGGCGCCCCCCGCCCCCCCTACACGTACCGCTTCAACTCCCGCCGCGCCAGCGACCGCTGGTGCACCTCGTCAGGCCCGTCCGCCAGCTTCAGCGTCCTCGCCGCCGCCCACAGCTCCGCCAGCGGGAAGTCCTGGCTCACCCCGCCCGCGCCATGCACCTGCACCGCCTTGTCGAGGATGTCCACGACCGCCCGCGGAGTCGCGATCTTGATCGCCTGGATCTCGGTGTGCGCCCCGCGGTTGCCCACCGTGTCCATCAGCCAGGCCGTCTTCAGCACGAGCAGCCGCAGCTGCTCGACCGTGACCCTGGCGTCGGCGATCCAGTTCTGTACGACGCCCTGCTGGGCGATCGCCTTGCCGAAGGCCTGACGGGACACCGCCCGCCTGCACATGAGCTCGATCGCCCGCTCGGCCATGCCGATCAGCCGCATGCAGTGGTGGATACGGCCGGGGCCGAGCCGCGCCTGGGCGATGGCGAAGCCGCCGCCCTCCTCGCCGATCAGGTTCGACGCGGGTACCCGTACATCGGTGAAGACCACCTCGGCGTGACCGCCGTGGGAGTGGTCCTCGTAGCCGTACACCTGCATGGCGCGCCGGACCTCCAGGCCCGGGGCGTCGCGCGGCACCAGGATCATCGACTGCTGGCGGCGGATGTCCTCGCCGTCCGGGTCGGTCTTGCCCATCACGATGAAGATCTTGCAGTCGGGGTTCATCGCGCCGGAGATGTACCACTTACGGCCGTTGATGACGTAGTCGTCGCCGTCGCGGTCGATCCGCGTCTGGATGTTCGTCGCGTCCGAGGAGGCGACCTCGGGCTCGGTCATCGCGAAGGCGGAGCGGATCTCCCCGGCGAGCAGCGGCTCCAGCCACTGCTTCTTCTGCTCGTCGGTGGCGAACTGCGCGAGCACCTCCATGTTCCCGGTGTCGGGAGCGGCGCAGTTCAGCGCCGTCGGTGCCAGGTGCGGGCTGCGGCCGGTGATCTCGGCGAGCGGCGCGTACTGCAGATTGGTCAGGCCCGCGCCGTGCTCCGTGTCGGGGAGGAAGAGATTCCACAGGCCCTGCTTGCGTGCCTCGGCCTTGAGCTCCTCCACGATCGCCGGGGTGTCCCACGGCGAGGCCAGCTCGGCGCGCTGCTCGTGCTCGATGGCCTCTGCCGGGTAGACGTGCTCGTCCATGAAGGCGAGCAGCTTGGCCCGCAGCTCCTCGGTTCGCGTGTCGAATGCGAAGTCCATGTGTACTCAGCCTTCCTGGAGGGTGGTGAGGCCGTGCTCGATGAAGAGGGGCACCAGCGCGCCGATCCGGTCGAAGCCGGGGCCGACGGTCTGGCCGAGGGTGTAGCGGTAGTGGATGCCCTCGAGGATCACGGCGAGCTTGAACCAGGCGAAGGCCGTGTACCAGGAGATGGCGGAGGTGTCTCGCCCGGAGCGGGCGGCGTACCGCTCGATGAGCTCGGCCGCTTCCGGGTGACCCGCCGCGCCCGCGGTGGTGCTGACGGGGGATTCGGGCAGCTCCAGCTTGACGCTGTACATCACCAGCAGACCGAGGTCGGTCAGCGGATCGCCCAGCGTCGACATCTCCCAGTCGAGGATCGCCTTGATCCGGTCGTCCGGGCCGACCAGGACGTTGTCCAGCCGGTAGTCGCCGTGGATGACGGCGGGAGCGGGGGAGTCGGGCAGCGAGCGGCCGAGGGCGGCGTGCAGCTCGTCGATGCCGGCCAGTTCGCGGTTGCGTGAGGCATCCAGCTGCTTGCCCCAGCGGCGCAGCTGCCGGTCGAGGAAGCCCTCGGGTCGGCCGAAGTCCGACAGACCCACCGACTCGGGGTCCACGGCGTGCAGTTCGACCAGTGTGTCGACCAGGCCGAGAAGGGCGTTCCGGGTGCGCTCGGGCCCGAGCGGGGCCAGTTCCTCGGCCGTGCGGTACGGAGTGCCGTCCACGAACTCCATGACGTAGAACGGCGATCCGATCACCGACTCGTCCTCGCACAGCAGCACCGGCTCGGGCACCGGCACCGCGGTCGGGTAGAGGGCGCTGATCACCCGGTATTCGCGCTTCATGTCGTGCGCGGTGGCCAGTACGTGCCCGAGCGGGGGCCGCCGGACGACCCAGCGGCCGACGCCGTCGGTGACGGAGTACGTGAGGTTGGAGCGACCGCCCTGGATCAGCCGGGCATCGAGCGGTCCGCTCACCAGACCCGGGCGCTCGCGGTCGAGATAGCCGCGCAACTGCTCGGGATCGAGGCCTGGCGGGGGGACTGAGCTCATCGGTGGCACCTCCGAGGGGCGGTAGGGCAGGTCCCGCTCATGATGACCGACCAGTCGGTATGTCGTCCAGTGCGCGCGCTGAACCGGGGTCTGGATCACAGGCTCCAGACCCACATCCATACATGCTGGACATATATGGGAACGGCGGTCGAGTGTCCGCCGGGCGGTTCAGGCGTGGCAGGCCACCGGAACGCCGCCGTTCATCGCCGCCATGTCACCGAAGACGGCGGCGGGATCCAGTGGGGAGCCCTCCGGCAGGCCGTCCAGCTCCGCGTACGCCCGGTGCAGATTCGCCACCAGCCGTTCGGCTTCCCTCAGCTCGGCGAAGGCCCCGAGATCGGCCTGGCGGGCGGTCTCCAGCGGAGTGAGCCCCCTGGCGCGCCCCTGCCCGGCCAGCTCGGCGACGTAGCGCAGATAGCGCTCTGTCGCGTCGTACGCCGACGGGTCGGTGATCGGACCGTGGCCCGGCACCACGGTCGTCGCGTCCAGCGATCGCAGCACGTCCAGCGCCCGCAGCGACCCGCTCAGCGAGCCCATCGGGATGAAGGGTGTGCCGCCCTCGAAGATCAGGTCCCCGGTGAAGACCACCCGCTGCCGCGGCAGATGCACGATCGTGTCCCCGGGGGTGTGCGCGACGCCGCCGGGGTGGATGAGCCGGACCTCGATGTCCCCGACATGGACCGTGAGCCGGTCGTTATACGTCACGGTCGGGGCGATGATCGAGATGTCGCCGAAGTCGGTCCCCGGCCACAGGAGATGGAGCTGATGCCCGGCCGCCAGCTGCTCGCTGCGGCAGGAGTCGTGGCCGATCACCACGGCCTCGGGCAGGAAGACCCCGTTGCCGTAGGTGTGGTCGCCGTGGTGGTGCGTGTTGACGAGAGTCCGCGGAAGCGGGACCCCGGTCGCGACGAGCGCCTCCCGCAGCGCCCGTGCGCGCCGCTCGGTGGCGGCGGTGTCGACGAGGAGAGTGGACTCCCCGTCGCTGACGAACCCCGCGTTGTTCAGGCACCAGCCGCCGTCCGGCTGGACGTAGGCGTGCACCTCTGGTGCGAGCTGGACGATGTACGGATCGCTGACGGACAACTGAACTCCCCCGAGTCGAGGCCGAACCGGTCAGCAGGAGCCTGCCAGTCGGCCCCGGCGCGGGGGAAGTCGGGGGGTGTGTTCAGTGGTCGTCCCAGTGCCCTTCGTGCTCGGCGTGCCGGTGTCCGTCATGGACGTAGTCGACATGGTCACCGTGTTCCACGGCCGGGTGGCCGCAGCCGGGACCGTGCTCGTGCGCGTGGCCGCTGTGCGAGACATGCTCGCCGGGCTCGCACTCGTCCCAGTGGCCGGAGTGGGAGCGGTGGAGGTGTCCGTCGTGGGCGTAGTCGACATGGTCGCCGTGCGGGACCTCGGCGTGTCCGCAGGCCGGACCGTGGACGTGCTCGTGCGCGGGGTGCTCATGGTGGAGGACGGTCATAAAGCTCACCTTTGATCGGATATGCGGCCTTCTGTCATAGTTCAGGCTAGCCCTCAAGATCCGGCTCGTCCGGGTCCCGGCGACGTGCCGCACCCGGGAAAACCCGGGCCCGCACCCCCTGTGCCCCAGCCCGGCTTGCGCGGGTGCCGCCCCCGGCCGAGGGTCGGATCATGAAGGCGATCAGCTACAGCCGGTACGGCGGCCCCGAGGTCCTTGAGTACGGGGACCGTCCCGAGCCCAAGGTCGGACCCGACTCCGTCCTGGTCAAGGTGCGCGCGGCGGCCGTCAACCCGGTCGACTGGAAGGCTCGCGAGGGCTACATCGACGCCCTCTTCGAACCGGTGTTCCCGGTGATCCCCGGCTGGGACGTCTCGGGCGTGGTGGTCCAACCGGGCATCGCCGTCACGGAGTTCGCGGTCGGCGACGAGGTGATGGGATACGTACGCGAGGACTTCGTCAGCCGCGGCACCTTCGCCGAATACGTTGCGGCCCCCGTCCGCACGCTCGCCCGCAAACCCCTGAACCTGAGCTTCGAGCAGGCCGCGGGGCTGCCGCTGGCCGGTCTCACCGCGTACCAGGTGCTGCGCGGCGCGCTCAAGGTGAACAGCGGGGACACGGTCCTGGTGCACGCCGCCGCCGGCGGCGTCGGGTCACTCGCCGTGCAGCTCGCCAAGCACGCGGGGGCACGCGTGATCGGCACGGCCAGCGAACGCAACCACGACCATGTGCGCGAGCTCGGCGCGGAGGCGGTGACGTACGGGGATGGGCTCGCCGACCGGGTCCGCGCGCTGGCTCCTGACGGTGTCGACGCGGCCTTCGACACGATCGGCGGGGACGCGCTCAAGTCCGCGGCCGAGGTGCTCGCGCCCGAGGGCCGGCTCGCCTCGATCGCGGACCGCGAAGTCCTGAGCCTCGGCGGCAACTACTGCTGGGTGCGGCCCGACGCGGCGGAGCTGGCGGCGCTCGGCGAGCTCGCCGAGCGAGGCGTGATCTCCGTCCATGTGGACCGGACCTTCCCCCTGGAGCAGACGGCCGAGGCGCAGGCGGTGAACGCCGAGGGGCGCACCCGCGGAAAGATCGTCGTCACCGTCGACTGGGAGACCTAGGAAGCCTCACCTCAGACCACCATCGCCACCGCGAACCCGGCCAGGGCGATGGTGCACGCCACCGCGGCCAGCGCCGCCCGGTTCGACAGCACCCGCGGCCTCGGCCCTGCGCCCAACGCGCGCACCCGCCAGTGGGCCACCCGCAGAAAAGCCAGCCACACCAGCGCACTCAACGCCACCGCCACCAGCCCGGCCGTGCTCAGATCACCGCCCGCCACCTGCCGGGCCGCGAGCACGGCCGCCACGGTGAACGCCAGCGTGGTCCTGCGCCACGCCAGCCTGGTCCGCTCCGGCTGCAGCCCCGGATCCCGTTCGGACGCGGCCGTCAACGCCCGCCCTCCCAGCCGAAGAGCACGACCACCACCATCGCCACCGCGACAGCGGCGACCACCAGGCTCAGCACCGTCGGAAACCGCGAAACGGGCAGATCCTCGCCCCGCCGCATCGCCCGCTCGCAGCGCACCCAGTGATTCACGGCCCGCAGCGCACACAACACCCCGGCGCCCAGCAGCCCGAGCGCCATCCCGGTCCGCAGCCACCGGGCCAGCTCCGGCAGAAACTGATCGACCGCGAAGCCGCCGCCGATCAGGGCCAGCGCCGTCCGCAGCCAGGCGAGAAAGGTCCGCTCATTGGCGAGCGAGAACCGGTAGTCGGGAGTCTCGCCCTCCTCGCTCACCCGCTGGGGCGCGAACCACAGCCGCAGACTCCGTCCGAAATCGCTCACGCGTCGCACCCTACGTGCCCGACTCCCGCAGCCGTTCGTACGCCGCGAGACCGTCCGGCACCCACTCCCACTCCCCGAGCCGCCGCTCCAACTCCCGCGCGGGCAGGAAGTCGTGCCAGGCGACCTCTTCGGCCTGCGGGTTCACCGGCAGCTCGCAGCGGACCTCGTACACGGCGGACCACCAGGTCTGATCGCCGCGCTCGTAGAGGAACTTGAACAGCGGCACGGGCGCGGGGAGTCCTGAGACCCCCAGCTCCTCCTCGGCCTCGCGCAGCGCCGCCGCGTCATAGCTCTCACCCGCGCCGACGACACCGCCCACGAACATGTCGTAGAGGGAGGGGAAGACCAGCTTGGTCGCCGTCCGGCGGTGAACGAAGATCCGGTCCTGCGTGTCCCTCGCCAGAACGAAGACGGCACGGTGGCGCATGCCGCGCGCGTACACCTCGCCGCGCGGGGCCTGGCCGATGACCTCGTCGTTCTCGTCGACGATGTCCAGGATTTCGTCAGCGGGATTCATGTCCCCATCCAAGCACCGGCCGAACGGTTGACGAGTTACTGCCGCGTACCGAAGATCGGAGCCATCGCACTCCGGCCCCCGACAAGGATGGAACCCATGGCGTACGACGCTGATGTGATCGTGATCGGGGCAGGACTCGCAGGCCTGGTGGCCACCGCGGAGCTCGTCGACGCCGGACGCAAGGTCATCCTGCTCGACCAGGAGCCGGAACAGTCGATCGGCGGACAGGCACACTGGTCCTTCGGCGGACTCTTCTTCGTCGACTCGCCCGAACAGCGCCGGATGCGGATCAGGGACAGCCGGGAGCTGGCGCTCCAGGACTGGCTCGGCACGGCGGGCTTCGACCGCGAGGAGGACCACTGGCCCCGCCAATGGGGGGAGGCGTACGTCGACTTCGCGTCCGGCGAGAAGCGCGCCTGGCTGCACGCCCAGGGGATGCGGTTCTTCCCGGTCGTGGGCTGGGCCGAACGCGGCGGCTACGACGCCACCGGGCACGGCAACTCCGTACCCCGCTTCCACATCACCTGGGGCACGGGCCCCGGAGTCGTCGCCCCCTTCGAGCGGCGCGTCAGAGCAGGCGTCGCCCGCGGACTCGTCCAGCTGAAGTTCCGCCACCGGGTCACCGGGCTGAGCAGCAGCGGAGGCACGCTCGACACGGTCGGCGGCGAAGTCCTCGAGCCCTCCGGCGCCGAGCGCGGCACCGCGAGCAGCCGGGAGGTCGTTGGGGCCTTCGAGTTCCGCGCACAGGCGGTGATCGTCACCTCCGGCGGCATCGGCGGCAACCACGACCTCGTACGCGCACAGTGGCCCGAGCGGCTCGGCACCCCGCCCGAGAAGCTGCTCTCCGGCGTCCCCGCCCATGTCGACGGGTTGATGATCGGCATCGCCGAACGCGCGGGCGCGAGCCACATCAACCGCGACCGGATGTGGCACTACACCGAGGGCATCGAGAACTGGAACCCGATCTGGGCCAAGCACGGAATCCGCATCCTGCCCGGACCCTCCTCGCTCTGGCTCGACGCGCGCGGCAAGCGGCTGCCCGTCCCGCTCTTCCCCGGCTTCGACACGCTAGGCACGCTCGAGCACATCATGAAGTCCGGTTACGACCACACCTGGTTCGTGCTCGACCAGAAGATCATCGGCAAGGAGTTCGCGCTCTCGGGCTCCGAGCAGAACCCGGATCTGACCGGGAAGTCGATCCGCGACGTGATCCGGCGCGCGACGACGGATGTGCCGGGGCCGGTGAAGGCGTTCATGGACAACGGCGTCGACTTCGTCGTCGAGAAGGAGCTCTCCGCGCTCGTACGCGGCATGAACGCGCTCACCAAGGAGCCGCTGATCGACGAGGCGCAGCTGCGGCGCGAGATCACCGCGCGGGACCGGGAGATCACGAACCCCTTCACCAAGGACCTCCAGGTCACGGCGATCCGCGGAGCCCGCAAGTACCTGGGCGACAAGCTCATCCGCACGGCGGCGCCGCACCGCATCCTCGACCCGAAGGCCGGTCCGCTGATCGCCGTCCGGCTGAACATCCTCACCCGTAAGTCGCTCGGCGGCCTGGAGACGGACCTGTCCTCGCGGGTACTCAGCGATGACGGCGAGCCGCTGGCGGGACTGTACGCGGCGGGGGAGGCGGCGGGATTCGGCGGCGGCGGGGTGCACGGCTACCGCTCGCTGGAGGGCACGTTCCTGGGCGGCTGCATCTTCTCGGGTCGCGCGGCGGGCCGGGCGGCGGCGCGGGCGGTGGGGTGAATTTCAGCCCGTCCGGCGTTTGGGACATGCGGCCGAAGGTCGCATACGGGGTCCAGCGGCGGAGCCCCAAGTGTGACGGAAGTCTGACGTGCGGCCGGATCCGCTGGCTTCTCCCGTCCCCGAGTGTTCGAATCGAAGCGTGACCACACACCACCCCGACGCCGAGGGTGCCCCCGTCGGCCGCCGCCTGGTGCTCGGCATGATCGGGCTGGGCGGGGCCGGAATCGCCGCCGCGCCGTATCTCCAGCGAGGGCTCGAGTCCTTTCTGGGCGCGGCCTCGGACAAGGACCCGACCGGCCTGACCGGACTGCTTCCCAACGGCGGCGGCTTCCGCTACTACTCGGTCGCCTCCTCCGTGCCGCACAAGAGCGAGCAGAGCTACCGCCTCACCGTCGACGGCCTCGTCGACCGCCCCGCGACGTATACGCTCGCCGAGCTGCGCAAGCTGCCGCAGACCCGGGTCGTGCGCGACGTCCAGTGCGTCACCGGCTGGCGGGTCCCCAACACCCCCTTCTCGGGCGTGAAGCTGTCCCTGCTGCTCAACGCAGCGGGCGTACGCGCCGAGGCGAAGGCCATCCGTTTCACCTGCTTCGACGGCACGTACAGCGAGAGCCTCGCCCTTCCGCAGGCCCGCCGCGACGATGTGCTGGTCTGCCTGAAGATGCAGGACAAGCCGGTCAGCCATTCGCACGGCGGCCCGGTCCGGCTGTATGTGGCGCCGATGTACTTCTACAAGTCGGCGAAATGGCTCTCCGGGATCACCGTCACCTCCCGCGTCCGGCCCGGCTACTGGGAGGAGCGGGGATATGACGTCGACGCCTGGGTCGGCCGGTCCAATGGCCGCAGTGACACCCCCACCGTCTGAACGGCGCGCCCGCGTCAAGCGGTTCAGCCGGGCCGAGCGCTGGGTGCACCGTACGACCGCCGGGCTGATGCTGCTGTGCGTGGCGACCGCGGCGGCCCTGTACGTACCGCAGATCGCCGAGCTCGTGGGGCGCCGCTATCTGGTGGTCACCGTTCATGAGTGGTCCGGGATCCTGCTGCCCGCGCCCTTCCTGCTGGGTCTCGCCTCGCCCGCCTTCAGAGCCGATCTGCGCAGGCTGAACCGCTTCGGGCCGCACGACAGGACCTGGCTGCGCGCTGCCCGGAGGCGTGATCGCAGGCCCTCGTCGCGTCCGGCGGGCAAGTTCAACGCCGGGCAGAAGGTGTACGCGGCGTGGATCGCGGGCGCGGTGCTCGTGATGCTGGCGACCGGGCTGCTGATGTGGTTCACGCATCTGACGCCGCTGGTGTGGCGTACGAGCGCGACGTTCGTGCACGACTGGCTGTCACTGGCCGTCGGCATCGTGCTGGCCGGACACATCGGCATGGCGCTCGCCGATCCCGAGGCACGCAGGGGTATGCGTACGGGCTCGGTCGAGCGCCCGTGGGCGAAGCGGGAGCACCCGCTGTGGCTCGAGGACGAGTAGAAATCTCCCGCCGGATCGCCGTCGGGGCGCTCGCGGAGCTGGACATACTCGCACCCCGAAGGCTTGGCGGGGGTGTGACGCCCGATTGACGCGTCCCTCGATGACCTTGCTTTACTGCGCCGTAACCTCTGAAACACCTCAGATCTATATCTGCGTGACCTTGGCCACTGTCAAAATCCCAGGGTTGCCCTGAATATGTGCCGTCGGGCCATGGCACGGTGACGCCCCCCACCGGCCACGGCCGGGACCGCCCATATCCCCTCACGAAGGCGAACCCCTCCATGAGTGACCGCACCACTGCGGCCGAAACGCTCGCCGCCGGGGCACCGGCGAAGAACACCCCCCACGTCGACGCAGGAGACGCCGGCTACAGCAAGGACCTCAAGTCCCGCCACATCAACATGATCGCGATCGGTGGAGCGATAGGCACCGGCCTGTTCCTCGGAGCGGGCGGCCGGATGGCGGATGCCGGCCCCTCCCTCGCCATCGCCTACGCGGTCTGCGGCGTCTTCGCCTTCTTCGTCGTCCGCGCGCTCGGCGAGCTGGTCCTCTACCGCCCGTCCTCCGGTGCCTTCGTCTCGTACGCCCGTGAGTTCATGGGCGAGAAGGGCGCCTTCGCGGCAGGCTGGCTCTACTTCCTCAACTGGTCGACCACCGCGGTCGCCGACATCACCGCGGCTGCCACCTACGCCCACTTCTGGGCCATGTTCAGCGACGTCCCGCAGTGGGTCCTCGCGCTGATCGCGCTCGCCGTCGTCCTCACCGCCAACCTCATCTCGGTGAAGTACTTCGGCGAGATGGAGTTCTGGTTCGCGATCATCAAGGTCGCCGCGCTCGTCGCCTTCATGCTGGTCGGCATCTTCCTGGTGGTCACCCAGCACCCGGTCGACGGCCACACCCCCGGCTTCTCCACCGTCAGCGACAACGGCGGCATCTTCCCGACGGGCATGCTGCCGATGCTGCTGGTCATCCAGGGCGTCGTCTTCGCGTACGCCTCCGTCGAGCTGTGCGGCGTCGCGGCCGGCGAGACCGAGAGCCCCGAGAAGATCATGCCCAAGGCGATCAACTCGATCATGTGGCGCGTGGGCCTGTTCTACGTGGGCTCGGTGGTGCTGCTCGCGCTGCTCCTCCCGTACACGGCGTACTCCGGTGACCAGAGCCCGTTCGTCACCGTCATGGAAAAGCTCGGTGTCCCCGGCACGGCCGGCGTCATGAACCTCGTGGTGCTGACCGCCGCCCTGTCCAGCCTGAACTCCGGCCTGTACTCCACCGGTCGCATCCTGCGCTCCATGGCGCTGTCGGGCTCCGCGCCCAAGTTCACCGGCCGGATGAACAAGGGCCAGGTGCCCTACGGCGGCATCCTGCTGACCGCGGGCTTCGGTGTGCTGGGCGTCGCGCTCAACTACAAGGTGCCCGACGAGGCCTTCGAGATCGTTCTGAACCTCGCCTCGATCGGCATCCTCGGCACCTGGGGCATGATCATGCTCTGCTCGCTGCTGTTCTGGCACCGCGCCCAGGACGGCCGGGTCACCCGCCCCTCCTACCGGCTGCCCTGGGCCCCGTACACCCAGATCGTCACGCTGTTCTTCCTGGCCGGCGTGGCCTTCCTGATGTGGTGGGGCGGCGGCGTCGGCCGTACGACCGTGATGTTGCTGCCGCTGATCGCGGCGGCGCTGGTCGGCGGCTGGTTCGTCGTCCGCGGCCGGGTGCGCGCGATCGCCGCGGAGCGCCAGGACGCCTTGAGGTAGCGGCCCCCCGTCCGGGGAGGGGGCTGCATCAAGTGGGCGGCTCCGCTGCGGGCACGGGCCACTGCGTCAGGCACAGGCGGCTCTCGAAGCGGTACGGCCCTCCCGTCACCGGATCGGTGAACTCCAGCACCTTCGCGAGGAGTTGCAGCGGCCGGGAGTAGTCGTCGGGCCCCGGCTCCTGGACGACCGGATAGACCGGGTCGTTCAGGAGCGGCAGCCCGAGGCTGTTCATATGGACCCGCAGCTGATGGGTGCGGCCGGTGGCCGGCAGCAGCCGGTACCGGCCGAGCCCGCGCCGGTGATCGAGCAGCTCGATCCGGCTCTCGCTGTTCGGCTCGCCGGGCTCCTCGCGCGCCGCCATCACCCCGCGCTCCTTCACGATCCTGCTGCGTACGGTCACGGGCAGGGTGAGGGCCGGGTCGTACGGCGCGATCGCCTCGTACTCCTTGCGCACCCGCCGGTCGCGGAACAGCGTCTGGTACGCCCCGCGGTCCCCGGGCCGTACGACGAAGAGTGCGAGCCCCGCGGTCAGCCGGTCGAGCCGGTGCGCGGGCTGCAGCTCGGGCAGACCGAGATCGCGTCGCAGCCGCGCGAGCGCCGTCTCGGTGATGTGCCTGCCGCGCGGGGTGGTGGCCAGGAAGTGCGGCTTGTCGGCGATCACCAGACGCTCGTCGCGGTGGACGATCCCGACCTCGAAGGGCACGCGCTCCTCGGGCGCGAACTCGCGGTGGAACCAGAGATAGCGCCCGGCGGTGTACGGCTCGTCGGCGGCGACCGGGCCGTCCGTGGAGACGATGCGCCCCTCCCGGAGGAGGGCGTCGACCCTGTCGGCCCCGATGGCATCGGCGTACCGGGCGAGGAGATGGTCGTACACCGTCTTCCACGCACCGTCGGGATCGGCGGGCAGCCGTAGCCGTACCGGATCGATGCCGTCGCGCTGGGGGAGCGGCGCGGCCGGGGCCTTGTGTCTGCGTCTCACCGAGACGACTGTATGCGCAGCGCCTCGCGAACAGGCAGAACGCGAAGATCCCCACGGGATTCCGTGGGGATCTTGGTGGTGTCCGAGGGGGGACTTGAACCCCCACGCCCGATAAAGGGCACTAGCACCTCAAGCTAGCGCGTCTGCCATTCCGCCACCCGGACAAGGTGTCTGTCTCGCGGCCCTGGGCCGTTCCGACGTGGAAAACCATAGCAAACATTCGGAGGTGCCCGATCACGAGCCGGTCCTTGTGAAGGGCGCATGACGGCGGACTGCCGCCTTGGGGTCCGGGCCCGCTCGCGGGAGGATGAGGGGGAACCACCAGCAGCGACAGTGGGAGGAATCAGCGTGAGCGAGTCGAACACGGCCCGTACCGTCTCGGGCGAGGACGAGGTCGTGGACCTCTGTCGTGAGCTGATCCGCATCGACACCAGCAACTACGGCGACCATTCGGGGCCGGGGGAGCGGGGTGCGGCCGAGTACGTCGCGGAGAAGCTCGCCGAGGTCGGACTCGAACCCAGGATCATCGAGTCCCACAAGGGGCGCGCCTCCACGGTCGCCCGGATCGAGGGCGAAGACCCGTCGCGGCCCGCGCTGCTCATCCACGGTCACCTCGACGTCGTACCGGCGAACGCCCACGACTGGACCCACGACCCCTTCTCCGGCGAGATCGCCGACGACTGCGTCTGGGGCCGCGGGGCGGTCGACATGAAGGACATGGACGCGATGACCCTCGCCGTCGTACGGGACAGGCTGCGCAGCGGCCGCAAGCCCCCGCGCGATGTGGTGCTGGCCTTCCTCGCGGACGAGGAGGCGGGCGGCACATACGGCGCGCGGTATCTCGTCGACAAGCACCCGGACCTCTTCGAGGGAGTCACCGAGGCCATCGGCGAGGTCGGTGGCTTCTCCTTCACCGTGAACGAGAATCTGCGGCTCTATCTCGTCGAGACCGCGCAGAAGGGCATGCACTGGATGCGCCTCACCGTCGAGGGCACGGCGGGGCACGGCTCGATGACCAACAACGACAACGCCATCACCGAGCTCTGCGAGGCCGTCGGCCGGCTCGGACGGCACAGGTGGCCGGTCAGGATGACCAAGACCGTACGGTCCTTCCTGGACGAGCTCTCCGACGCGCTCGGTACGCCGCTCGACCCGGAGGACATGGACGCGACGCTCGCCAAGCTCGGCGGCATCGCGAAGATGATCGGCGCGACGCTGCGCAACTCCGCGGCCCCCACCATGCTGGGCGCGGGTTACAAGGTGAACGTCATCCCCGGGCAGGCGACCGCACACGTCGACGGGCGCTTCCTGCCGGGGTACGAGGAGGAGTTCCTGGCCGACCTCGACCGGCTGCTCGGCCCGCGGGTCAAGCGGGAGGACGTGCACGGCGACAAGGCGCTGGAGACCAGCTTCGACGGGGACCTCGTGGACGCGATGCAGATCGCGCTCAAGGCCGAGGACCCCATCGCCCGTGCCGTTCCGTACATGCTCTCCGGCGGCACCGACGCCAAGTCCTTCGACGATCTCGGTATCCGCTGCTTCGGCTTCGCGCCGCTCAAGCTGCCTCCGGAGCTGGACTTCGCGGGAATGTTCCACGGGGTCGACGAGCGAGTGCCCGTCGACGGTCTGAAGTTCGGTGTGCGGGTGCTTGACCGATTCCTGGACGGGTGCTGAGTCGCTGTGGGTGAAATCCGCTGAAACGAAACTCCAATAATCGTCAATGCGTGCGCACTTGACTGAAAAGAGTGAAAGGAAGCATGGGCTCGTAGCCCACCCGTCTCCTCCTCGTTACAGGTGATGCGGTCCGCGGCTGGGATCGCATTGCCAACAAGGAGGAATAATGATCAAGAAGGTCGTCGCTGCTGCGGCTGTCACTGGCGGTCTGGTGCTCGCGGGTGCGGGTGTGGCCATGGCCGACGCGGGTGCCCAGGGTGCCGCCGTGAACTCCCCCGGCGTGCTCTCCGGAAACGTCCTGCAGGTGCCCGTCCACGTGCCGGTGAACGCGTGCGGCAACACGGTCTCCGTGATCGGGCTGCTGAACCCCACCTTCGGCAACACCTGCGTCAACGACTGACGTTGTGACTCGGCCCAAAAGGGCTTGGGTTTGAACTCGGGCGGTCCCGGAGTGCGTCCCATGCACTCCGGGGCCGTCGGGCATTCCAGCCCCGGGCACGACGTCCGGGACTTCCTGAAGCGGAAAGCAGGGAACAACCTATGCGACAACTCTCTCGCAAGGGTCTGATCACCGTCGCGGCTGCGGGCGGGGTACTCGCCCTCGGTGGCGGTTATGCGCAGGCGGATGCCGGCGCGTACGGGAGCGCATCGAATTCTCCGGGCGTCGCGTCCGGGAATGCGGTCCAGGTCCCGGTTCACGTGCCCGTCAATGTGTGCGGGAACACGGTCAATGTCATCGCGCTGCTGAACCCCACGTTCGGCAACGGCTGCGCGAGCGACAGCGGCAACGGGTCCGACGACGCCTCGACCGGCGGAGCCCACACCGAGGGGGCGACCAGCAATTCGCCCGGCGTCGCCTCGGGCAACACCGTCCAGGTCCCGCTCGATGTACCCGTGAACGTCTGCGGGAACACGGTCGATGCCGGCGCGGTGCTCAACCCGGCGTTCGGCAACGAATGCGACAACGGCGGTGGCGACGAGACCAACACGCCGCCCTCCGTCCCCAACGAGCCAGGGAACCCGGAGGAGCCGGCAACCCCCGGTGAGCCCACCACCCCGGCAGTCCCGGGTGTGCCCGCGACGCCCTCCACTCCGCAGCCGGTCACTCCCGCAACTCCGGTCACCCCGGCCGTGCCGAACACCCCCGGCACGCGGAACGTCGACCACCCCGTCACCACCGGCCAGCTCGCGCACACCGGATCCAGTCCGATCGGCCTGCTGGCCCCGGCGGGTGCGGGTCTGCTGCTGGCGGGAACGGTGCTCTACCGTCGTGCCCGCGCTTCCGCGTAACCACGCGGTCACCGTGAGGTGAAGCGGTAAGAAGCAGTACGAAGGTGCATGAAACGGAGCGGGTCCCGCGGTCGCGAGGCCCGCTCCGCTGCACTCACTCGCTCACCAGGTGGCGCGCACCTGACGAATGATGCGCCGGCGCAGCCGCACCCTGCGGCTGCCGTCCCGGTGCAGACTCAGTCGGTCCAACTCCCAGTGTCCGTACTCGGCGTGGTCGGTCAGCAGACGGGTCGCTTCCTTGCGGGAGACCCCGCGCGGCACGTACACGTCGACAAATTCGTATTCCGGCATCGCATCTATTGTGCGGGCAGAGCCCCAGTACGGATAGCGTCTGCACTATGTCTGATGCTGCGCAGCCCACCGCTGCCGAGGTACGTGCCGCCGCCGAGGCGGTCAAAGCCGCACTGGACCGTCACCTCGCGGCGGTCGAGAACCGCTCGGGTGAGGACGACCCGGCCGTTTACGACGCGTTCAACATCCTTGCCGCGGCGGCGGAGGCGTACGACGAACGCCTCTACGACCGCTATGACGAGGTGACGCCCTTCGAGATCCCGGGCGCGGACGACTCGCTTCCGCCGTACGCGGGCCCCGAGGAGCCGAACGCGCTCAGCGTGCTGATCCGCCGGGACTACGCGGTGGTCGAGCCACAGCGGCTGCTCGCACAGGCACAGCGCATCGCCGATCTGGACCCCGAGGAGGACCGCTCGGAGGACGCGCCGTTGGTCGGCACGAGCGTGCACGCGGCGCTCGGTGTGCTCTTCGGCGAGTACGAACCGGATGAAATCGCTTCCCGGCACAAGGAGTTCGGCCTGGAGGAGGGCGACTCCACGCTGTGGGTGTCGGCCGCGGACGATCTTCCGGAGCCGGGGGAGTGGCTGAGCACGCCCTTCGACCAGGCGGACCCGCAGCGGGTCGTGTGCCGCTTCGACGTCAGCTCGGTCTTCGACGAGGACGAGCTGGGCGAGGGGCTGGACGATCTCGACGAGTCGGAGTCCTGAGCGGACCGGCCGGTTTGATCTTCAACGCGGGCCCCGTCGCTTCCCAGCGGCGGGCGCCCCGCGTTTTTCTGCCTACGGGTTCGGAGCCGGATGTGCCTAGGGATTCGGTTCCGGGGCGAGCAGACCTTCGAGCAGCGGCCGCAGCCGGGTCGTACGGTCCTGGGACGGGATCTCCGCCACCGCACGCGGCAGCGCCTGGTCCACGCCGTGCACCACCGACAGATGACGCTCGCCGCGGCTGAACGCGGTGTAGACCCACGGTCGGCTCAGCCCCTGCGCCGCGTCGCCCGGCAGCACGACCACCGCCGCGGGCCAGCGCATCCCGGCTGCCTGGTGCGCGGTGAGCGCCCAGCCGTGGCGCACGCCCGACTCGACCCGCTCCTTCGGTACGACGACGGGCGTGCCCTCGCAGTCCAGGTGCAGGCCGTCCGCGTCCGCCGAGACGACGGTGCCGGGAAGCGTCCGGCCGAGCGCCGGGGCGTAGGCCACTCGGTCGCCCGGGTCGAAGCCGCCGAACCGGCCGGGACCGGGGTTCAGTCGCTCCTTGAGGGCCGCGTTGAGCGCGCGGGTGCCCGCGGAGCCGCCGTGCCCGACGGTGATGACCTGGGTCTGCTCGGTCGGCACCCCGATGGCCCGGGGCACCGAGTCGGCGACGAGCTGGACCGTACGGTGGACCGCCTCGCCCGCGTCGCGCACCGGGACGATGACGACCTCCTTGCCGGGCGCCTCCACCTGGTTCAGCTCGCCGATCCCGATGCCCGAGACCAGCTCCCCGATCGGGCCCGGATCCGGCGTGCGTGATGCGATCTGTGGGCACACCCCGGCCGCCAGCACATCGGCGAACACCCGGCCCGCGCCCGCCGACCACAGCACACCGGGATCGCCGCTCAGCACCAGACGGCTCCCGTCCGGCATCGACTCGACCAGCATCGCGGCGGTCTCCACATCGAGCTGCGGTGCGTCCAACGCCACCAGGAGGTCGAGTGCGAAGGCCCCGTCCGCGTCCCTGCCCGGTCCCTCCGAACCCGAGATCAGCCCGGCGAACGTGACCGCGTCGCTGCCGAGCCGCCTGCTGCCGTTCTCGCTGTGGACCGCGATCACCGCGCGCAGCCCCAGCTCTGCGGCGGCCCCGGCCAGCGCGACCGGCTCGGCGCGCGCCGCCTCACCTCCGGTGTGCAGAACCAGACCGCTCGCCGCGACCGCGCGGATCAGCTCGGTCGGCTGCGCCGCCTCCCATCGGGCGTCGGCGCCGGTCTTCGCCAGCCGCGCCAGGCCGTCCGCGAGGCTCTCCTCGGCGAGTGCGTAACGGTCGAGGCCCAGCAGCACCGGCACGGCAGGCTGTTCGGACTCCGACTCGTCCCCGGCCTGCTCGATCTCCTCGACGCCGTCCTGGAAGACCAGCACGGCGCCCTCCGCGATGGCCTGCTGCAAGGCCTCGTCCGGATCCGGCACCGACCGCTCGGCCAGCGCACCGCGCACGGCCGACGACTCGAGCGCGGTGTGACCCTGCAGCGCCGCGCGCTCCAACTGCCAGCCCACCAGGGCCGTCGTGCGGCGCTCGTCCCCGGGGCCGCACTCGGCGCCGAGCAGCGCCCGGGCGAAACCGTCGGCCTGTTCCGGCCGCACACCGGCCACCGACAGCAGCCGCCAGGGATCCGCGCGCAGGATGTCCGCGGCCTGTTCCCCGAGCGCCTGTGCGACCTGCCCCGCCAGCGCCTCGGGCGCGCCGCCCTCGACGAGTACGGACCGCACGCCGTCGACGGTCTCCGGCGGGGCCGCCCCGGGTGCCCCGGAGGGCTCGGGAACCCGCGGCCGCACCGGCTCGGCAGCCGCGGGGGCGGGTCGCCTCGGCGCGGGTGCGGTGGGGGTCCCCCCAGCGGAGCGAGGGGGAGAGTCGAAGAAAGCGGTGCCCGACTTCTCGCCGCTCTCCACGGCCCGCACCGCAGCGAGCAGATCGGCGGCCGTCCCGCTCAGCTTGGTGCCGGCCTCGATGGGAGCCGCCTTCTCGGCCTTGCGCTGCTCGATCCTGGCCCGCAACTCCCGCTGCGCGGCAAGCTCGGCCTCGGCCTCGGACAGCTCGGCGGCCTTCCCGGCGTCACCGGCGGCGGTGTCCGCCGTGCCTTCCTCGGGTGCGGCGGCCTCAGCGGCGTCACCGTCGGCGGCGTCCGGGGCCTCGATGGCGTCCGCGGCCGCAGGGGCGTCAACAGCCTCAGTGGCGTCCGCGGCCTCGGGCGCGTCCGGCTCGGTCACAGCGTGCTCCAGTCCTGGTCGGGATAGCGGTGCACGGGCGCCGACACATCGTCGAGCGCCTGGCAGATCTCGTCAGGAAGACTAAGCGCCTCCACTGACAACGCGGCCGTGAGCTGCTGCGCATTGCGCGCGCCGACGATCGGCGCCACCACTCCCGGCCGGTCCCGCACCCACGCCAGCGCCACCTGGAGCGTCGTCGCCGCAAGCCCGTCCGCCGCGGTGGCCACCGCGTCCACGATGCTGCTCGCCGCCTCGTCGAGATACGGCTCCACGAACGGCGCCAACTGCTCCGAAGCGCCCCGCGAATCCGCCGGAGTCGCATGCCGGTACTTCCCCGTCAGTACCCCGCGGCCGAGCGGCGACGACGGCAGCAGGCCGACCCCCAGGTCCAGCGCCGCGGGCAGCACCTCCCGCTCGATGCCCCGCTGCAGCAAGGAGTACTCCATCTGCGTACTCGCAAGTCGCGTGCGCACCCCGGGCGACGCAAGCTGCCAGGTCGCCGCCTTCGCCAGCTGCCAGCCACAGAAGTTCGACACGCCCGCATAGCGCGCACGCCCGCTGCTCACCGCGATGTCCAGCGCCTGGAGCGTCTCCTCCAGCGGTGTTTCCGGATCGAAGGCGTGGACCTGCCACAGATCCACATAGTCCGTACCGAGGCGCTCCAGTGAGGCGTCCAGAGCGGCGAGGAGATGCCCGCGCGAGCCGTCGAAGCGCCGGTCCGGATCCGGCACGCTGCCCGCCTTGGTCGCGATGACCAGATCGCGCCTCGGCACGAGCCGCTCGACGAGCTGCCCCAGCAGATACTCGGCATCCCCGCCGCCGTACACATCGGCCGTGTCGACCAGCGTGCCGCCCGCCTCCCAGAACGCCTTCAACTGGTCGGCAGCGTCATGCTCGTCGGTGTCACGCCCCCATGTCAGGGTGCCGAGCCCGATCCGGGACACGCGCAGGCCGGTACGGCCGAGATGCCTCTGCTCCATGGGCGCGAGATTACTGGCCATCGGCCCACCCTGAGAGAGCCTGTGGACAACGTCCCTCTGCCGGATCGCCCGAACCCGCGCTAGAGTCCCCGGAACAGGGACGTTACTGATCAGTAAGAGGGAGCGGTTATGCGGCTCGGCATCAACCTCGGCTACTGGGGCGCGGGGATGGACAGCGACAATCTCGCGGTCGCCAAGGAGGCCGACCAGCTCGGCTACGACGTCTGCTGGGCCGCCGAGGCATACGGCTCCGACGCCCCCACCGTGCTCACCTGGGTCGCCGCGCAGACCGAGCGCATCGACGTCGGCTCGGCCATCATGCAGATCCCGGCCCGCCAGCCCGCCATGACCGCGATGACCGCGGCCACCCTCGACTCCCTCTCCGGCGGCCGCTTCCGTCTCGGCCTCGGCGTCTCGGGTCCGCAGGTCTCCGAGGGCTGGTACGGCATCAAGTTCGACAAGCCGCTCTCCCGCACCCGTGAGTACGTCGAGATCGTCCGCAGGGCGATGTCCCGCGAGCGCCTGTCGTACGAGGGCGAGCACTGGACGCTTCCGCTGCCGGACGGACCGGGCAAGCCGATCAAGCTCACCGTGCACCCCCAGCGTGAGCATATTCCGCTCTACATCGCCGCGATCGGTCCCAAGAACCTGGAGCAGACGGGCGAGATCGCGGACGGCGCGCTGCTGATCTTCCCGTCCGCGGACCACCTTGAGGACACCGCGATCAAGTACCTTCGGGCGGGCCGCGAGAAGGCCGGGCTGACCATGGAGGGCTTCGACGTCTGCCCGACGCTGCCGCTCGCGGTCGGTGATGACGTAGGCGGTCTGGCCGACATGTTCCGTCCGTACACCGCGCTGTACGTCGGCGGCATGGGCAGCCGCAAGCAGAACTTCTACAACCAGCTTGCGCAGCGTATGGGTTACGAGAAGGAAGCGGCCGAGATCCAGGACAAGTACCTGTCCGGCGACAAGGCGGGCGCGGCCACGGCGGTCCCGCACCAGCTGATCGACCAGACGACGCTGCTGGGCCCGGTGGAGCGGATCGCGGAGCGGATGCAGGCGTACGCGGCGGCCGGGGTCACGACGCTGACCCTCGCACCGGCCGGCTTCACGCTCGACGAGCGCCTGACCGCCCTGCGGGCGGGTACGGAAGCGCTGGAGCGCGCAGGCCTGTCGTAGCACGGTCGGCCCCCTGGGGCCGAGCAAAGCCGAGCAATGCCGGCGTCGCCGTCGAGAAGAGGTCCGCGGCCGTGGTGGGGGCTCGGGGGGTCTTCCCCGCCACGGCCGTCATGCAGCACAACGCCCGACAGGCCCTCAGGGTTACTCCCCGAAGCCCCCCTTCGTGTCGCGTACCGCTGTCGTCCGTTCGGCGGAGTTGTGCGACTTATCTGTTGCCTCGCCTCCCGTACCGCATTTGACTCTTTATTTGCGGACATCTTCTGGGAGGTGCAGTGATGCTTTCGGCCCGAAGTCTTTTTCAGGAAATCGTCGACAGCGACGACGCATTCCAGCTCTTCTGCTCGATCGCCGCCAGCGGCGAGGCGCAGGGCGGCTGGGAGAACGGCCGTATCGCCGCCCTCGTACCCGAGAGCATGCGTGCCCTCGCACCCAAGATCACCCGGCACGGCGCCGACGAGGACAAGCACGGCAGACTCTTCAACGCCCTGCTCAAGAAGCGGAATCTTCAGCCGGTGCCCGTCCCGCCCGGGACCGACTACACGATGCTGCTCGAGCAGCGGGGCATCGGACTCACCCACGAGAAGCTGCGCCGCGACCAGACGCTGACCGAGGCGGATATCGTCGTCTACCTCTCGCACAGCCGGGTCACCGAACAGCGGGCCGCAGACCAGATGGACATGCTGGTGAAGTACTTCGGCGACCACCCCGAGGTGGGCAAGGCCATAACCATGATCTGCAACGACGAGGACAACCATCTGGCGTACTGCCACGAGGAGTTGCTGCGTCTGGCCGCCGCGGGTCACGGCCGCACCATTCAGCAGGTCCTGCGCGAGAGCGCCCTCGCCGAGATCCAGGTCTACCGCGATGTGAGCCTCGCGGTGATGGGCCACATGGGACGCGTGCTGCACTGGCCCAGGACCAAGTCCGCCGCACTGGCCGCGGGGATCCACGCGATGTACGGCTACGAACGCTTCGGCGGCTGGCACCGGATGGTCAGCCTGCGGATGCCGGCCCGCCGGGGCGCGCTCGACGGTCCGCCGACAGCCGCCCCCGCCTTCTGACGACCTACAGCCAGCCCCGGCGCTTGAACAGCCGGAACAACCCGTACACCGCACCGGCCATCAGCACCACGACCACCGGATACGCCCACACCCACCTCAGCTCGGGCATGTGGTCGAAGTTCATGCCGTAGATCCCCGCGACCATCGTGGGGACCGCGACCATGGCCGCCCACGCCGAGATCTTGCGCATGTCGTCGTTCTGCCGCACGCCCATCTGCGCGAGATGGGCGGACAGGACGTCCGACAGAAGCCGGTCCAGCCCCTCCACCTGCTCGTTCGCCCGCGTCAGATGGTCATTCACGTCCCGGAAGAACGGCTGCGAGTGCTGGTGGACGAACGGCACGCCCGCGCTCGCGAGACGAGCCATCGGAGCCGCCAGCGGCGCGGCGGCCCGGCGGAACTCCAGCACCTGCCGCTTGAAGGTGTAGATCCGCACCGCGCTGTTGCGCGCGCCGCCGCCGACCGGCGCGAAGACCTCGGTCTCCAATTCCTCCAGGTCCACCTGGAGCTCGGCGACGACATCGATGTAGTGGTCGACGATCGCGTCGCTGATCGCGTACAGCACAGCCGTCGGACCGTGCTTGAGAACCTCCGGCTCGGCCTCCAGACGCAGCCGTACGGCATGCAACGGCGAGCTCTCGCCGTGCCGCACGGTCACCACGAACGAGTCACCGATGAAGACCATCAGCTCGTCCGTCGTGACGGCGCCGCTCTCCGGCGCGTACACCACCGGCTTGAGGACCACGAACAGCGAATCGTCGTACACCTCGAGCTTGGGCCGCTGGTGGGCGTCCAGTGCGTCCTCCACCGCCAGCGGATGCAGCCCGAACTCCGCCGAGACGTGGTCGAACTCCTTCTCCGTCGGCTCGTACAGACCGATCCAGAGGAAGGCGTCCCCCGTGGCCCGCGCCTCGGCCAGGGCATCGGAGAAGTCGGCCGGGCCCGGTGTTCGGCGCCCCGCGCGATAGATGGCGCAGTCCACGATCACGAAGGCATTCTTCCCCGCACACGGCCCAGGCGCACCCCTTGGCACAGGTCGGCCTAGGCTGACGGGCATGGCCACGCTGATCCTCGTACGCCACGGACGCTCCACCGCCAACACCGCGGGGGTGCTCGCCGGCTGGACCCCCGGCGTCTTCCTCGACCAGCGCGGCGCCGCGCAGGCCGCCGAGCTGCCCGGACGCCTCGCCGATGTGGCGCTCGCCGCGGCCGTCAGCAGCCCGCTGGAGCGCTGTGTGCAGACACTGCGGCCCCTCCTCGACGCCCGCCCCGGACTGGAGCTGCAGACCGACGAGCGGATCGGCGAGTGCCACTACGGCGACTGGTCCGGCCGCAAGCTCGCCGAGCTCGCCGACGAGCCGCTGATGGAGGTCGTGCAGCAGCACCCGTCGGCGGCGCAGTTTCCCGGCGGAGAGTCGATGAGGGCGATGCAGGCGCGGGCCGTCGACGCCGTACGCGACTGGAACGCGCGCGTGGAGGCCGCGCACGGCGAGGACGCGGTGTATGTGATGTGCTCGCACGGCGACCTCATCAAGTCCCTGGTGGCGGACGCGCTGGGCATGCATCTCGACCTGTTCCAGCGGATTCATGTGGAGCCGTGTTCCGTCTCCGCGATCCGGTACACACGCACCCGCCCGTTTCTCCTGCGCCTCGGTGACACCGGGGACTTCGGCTCGCTGGTGCCGCGCGGGAACGGCGGTGGCGGGGCCGGAGTCGTCGGGGGCGGCGCGGGCGCCCCGTGATCGATCCGCGCAGTAGGGTGGACGGGCCGAAAACCCGTATGCCTGCTCGACAACCGTCCGCAATCGTCCAGAGGGAGACAGAACGTGTCCCGTCAGGTGTTCCTCTACGACCCGCCGGACCGGTTCGTGGCCGGTACGGTCGGGCTGCCTGGACGCCGTACGTTCTTCCTGCAGGCTTCGGCCGCAGGGCGCGTCACCAGCGTGGCCCTGGAGAAGACCCAGGTGGCCGCGCTCGCCGAGCGGATCGACGAGTTGCTGGACGAAGTGGTACGCCGGACCGGGGGCAATGCGCCGGTGCCGGCCGTAGCGCCCGCCGACGTCTCGGACACGGCGCCGCTGGACGCTCCGGTCGAGGAGGAGTTCCGGGTCGGCACGATGGCGCTGGCCTGGGACGGCGAGGAACAGCGCATGATCGTCGAGGCGCAGGCGCTCGTCGAGCTGGACGCGGACTCCGAGGAGGACCTCGCCGAGGCCGAGGAGCGGCTGCTCCAGGACGAGGAGAACGGCCCGCCGATGCTGCGCGTCCGGCTGAGCGGTTCGCAGGCCAGGGCCTTCGCCAAACGCGCGCTGGACGTGGTCAACGCCGGCCGGCCGCCGTGCCCGCTGTGCAGCCTGCCGCTCGATCCGGAAGGACACGTATGCCCGCGCCAGAACGGATACCGCCGCGGAGTCTGACGGCACTCGATCTCCTCGTCAAGGGTGAGCTCAAGGTGCGCGGACGGGTCCGCGAGGCGTCCAACGCGGTGCTGTACTGCTCCGTCTCGTACGAGGGCGAAGAGGCCCACTGCGTGTACAAGCCGGTCGCCGGGGAGCGGCCGCTGTGGGACTTCCCCGACGGGACGCTCGCGCAGCGCGAGGTCGCGGCGTACGAGGTCTCCGAGGCAACGGGGTGGAGCCTGGTCCCGCCGACGGTCCTGCGGGACGGCCCGTACGGCCAGGGCATGGTCCAGCTCTGGATCGAGGCCGACCCCGAACAGTCCCTCCTCGCCCTGGTCGAGGACGAGGAGCCGGGCGAGGGCTGGAAGGCGGTCGGCTTCGCGGAGGTGGGCGAGGGGCGTACGGCGCTGCTGGTCCACGCGGACGACGAACGGCTTCGGCGCCTGGCCGTGCTGGACGCGGTGATCAACAACGGCGACCGCAAGGGCGGGCATCTGCTGCCGACGGCGGACGGCCATCTGTACGCGATCGACCACGGGGTCACTTTCAACGTGGACGACAAACTGCGGACGCTGCTGTGGGGGTGGGCGGGGGATCCGCTCCCGGCGGACACGCTGTCGGCACTGGTGTCCCTGTCGGACTCCCTGTCGGCCGACGGGCCGCTGGCCACCCGTCTGGCGCAACTGCTGACGGCGGCGGAGGTGGAGGCGCTGAGGGGGCGGGTGGACGCGCTGAGGGGGGCGGGGAGGCATCCGGTGCCGTCGGGGGAGTGGCCGGCGATTCCGTGGCCTCCGGTGTGAGGCGGGGGGTTGTTCCCCCACCCCGCCCCTTCCCGAACCGGGGCTGCGCCCCGGACCCCTGAGGAGGCGGGGCTGCCGCCCCGCGCCCCGCGCCGCGGGCGCCGGCTTCGCGGCGCAGGGCCGCAGGTCCCCAGAGGGAAGGGGAACGTCGGGGCGCCGGTTTCGGGGCGCGGGGGCTTGTTCCCCCACCCCGCCCCTTCCCGAAACTGGGGGCAAGCCCCCAGCCCCCCAACCGGGCAGGAGGGGGAACGTGGGGGCTGACGCCCCCACACCCCCGGGAGGCGCCAGCTTCGCGGCGCGAGCTGAACGCCTCCCGGCGCGCGACTTCGCGGCGCGAAACCCACCCCCTCCCGCCTCGCGTCGCCGGGGGACTGACAAGCGGCACCGGGCAAGGGGGCCGCGGCGCGGGTGGAGTCGGGACGTGGAGCGTGATGTGTGGCGCGGGTCGCCCGCACCGCACAGCACGCCAGAAGCGCGCCGTAGATCATGCAGTCCCGGCTCTACCCCGGAGCGGACCCCAAACGGCGCGCCCACGGCACCGGGCAACCCCGCGCCCCGCACCGCCGGACGGCCACCCCGCGGCACTGGGCAACCCCGGCGCGGGCGCCAGACGGTCACCGATACCGCTCCGGGCAACCCCGCGCCCCGCACCGAAAGGTGCCGGGGAACCCCGACCCGACTCCCGGTCGTATGTGGAACCGCCGTCCGGTTAGGCTCGTGTCATGCATGCCTGGCCCGCTTCTGAGGTCCCCGCCCTGCCTGGCAAGGGCCGCGACCTCCGGATCCACGACACCGCGACCGGTGGTCCTGTGACCCTCGACCCCGGTCCCGTCGCCCGTATCTACGTCTGCGGCATCACTCCGTACGACGCGACCCACATGGGTCACGCGGCGACCTACAACGCGTTCGACCTCGTTCAGCGTGTGTGGCTCGACAACAAGCGGCAGGTTCAGTACGTCCAGAACGTGACGGACGTCGACGACCCGCTCCTCGAGCGCGCCATCCGCGACGGGCACGACTGGACCGAGCTGGCCGAGCGCGAGACCGCGCTCTTCCGCGAGGACATGACCGCCCTGCGGATGCTTCCGCCCCAGCACTACATCGGCGCCGTCGAGGCCATACCCGGCATCGTGCCGCTCGTCGAGCGTCTTCGGGACGCCGGCGCCGCGTACGAGCTCGAAGGCGACGTGTACTTCTCGGTCGAGTCCGACCCGCACTTCGGTGGGGTGTCCCACTACGACGCCGACGTCATGAAGGCGCTGTCCGCCGAGCGCGGCGGCGACCCCGAGCGCCCCGGCAAGAAGAACCCGCTCGACCCGATGCTCTGGATGGCCGCCCGCGAGGGCGAGCCGAGTTGGGACGGCGGCAGCCTCGGCCGCGGGCGCCCCGGCTGGCACATCGAGTGCGTGGCCATCGCCCTTGACCACCTGGGCATGGGCTTCGACGTGCAGGGCGGCGGATCCGATCTCGCCTTCCCGCACCACGAGATGGGCGCGTCGCACGCCCAGGCGCTCACCGGCGAGTACCCCTTCGCCACGTCGTACGTCCACGCGGGCATGGTCGCCCTGAACGGCGAGAAGATGTCGAAGTCCAAGGGCAACCTGGTCTTCGTCTCCAAGCTGCGCCGTGACGGCGTGGACCCCGCCGCGATACGCCTCGCGCTCCTCTCGCACCACTACCGGGCCGACTGGGAGTGGACCGACGACGTGCTCCGGGACGCCGTGGAGCGGCTCGGCCGCTGGCGCGCGGCCGTGTCCCGGCCCGACGGGCCGTCCGCCGACGCGCTCGTAGAGGAGATCCGCGACGCCCTCGCGAACGACCTCGACGCCCCCGCCGCGCTCGCCGCCGTCGACCGCTGGGCCGCGCTCCAGCAGTCCGAAGGCGGTACGGACGAGGGCGCGCCCGGCCTCGTCTCGCGCGGTGTCGACGCCCTGCTGGGCGTAGCCCTGTAGACCCGCTCCGGCCGCTCCCGGGCTTCGATAAGTCCAGGAGCGGCCGGACACAAGTCCATGGTCATGTACGCGGCAACGCGTTACACACAGCGCCATGAGATCCCCAAAACGCTTCAGATCAGCGGTCGTTGCCGCGCTCCTCGGCCTGTTCGCCGCCCTCGTGCCGCAGGTCACGGGCGCACAGGCCGAACCGGCCGACACGACGGTCGGTGACGTCACCGGGTTCGCTCACGACGGAGCCGTCTTCCGGCTGACCGCCGGCCGCGCCACCGCCCGCGTCAGCTTCGTCTCCGCCGAGACGTTCCGTATCGAACTCGCCCCGGACGGCGCTTTCACGGACCCCACCGGCACGGACATCGTTCTGCCTCAGGGCGCTCCGCCCGCGACCACCTGGCGCGACAGAGGCGACCGGTACGAACTCAGCACCTCCAAGGTCACACTGCGGGCGTACAAGTCGCCCCTCCGCTTCGCTCTCCACCGGGCCGACGGCACCCGGCTCTGGGCCGAGACCAAGGGCCTGACCTGGAACCAGGACAGGACCACCCAGACCCTGGCCCGCGGCGCCGACGAGCAGTACTACGGTGCCGGAATGCAGAACGGCCGCGGCAACACCTCCCACCGCGGCAAGAGAGTCGAGGTCGGCGTCGACTACAACTGGAATGACGGCGGGCACCCCAACTCCGTGCCGTTCTACCTCTCTTCGGCCGGTTACGGCGTCTACCGCAACACGTACGCGCCCAATACGTACGCCTTCGACGACCCGGTGACGGCCACCGCCAAGGAACAGCGCTTCGACGCCTACTACTTCGCGGGCCCGAGCGCCAAGGACGTCATCGGCCAGTACACGAGGCTGACCGGCAAGCCCTTCATGCCGCCCGTCTACGGCCTCGAAATCGGCGACGCCGACTGCTACTTGCACAATGCCAACCGCGGCGAGCGCCACACCCTCGACGCCCTCAAGGTCGCCGACGGCTACGTCCAGAACGACATGCCCAACGGCTGGATGCTCGTCAACGACGGCTACGGGTGCGGCTACGAGAACCTGGCGGAGACCGGCCATGGCCTCCGGGACCGCAAGACGCAGATGGGCCTGTGGACCGAGGACGGCATCGGCAAGCTCGCCGAGCAGGTCAAGGCGGGCCAGCGCGTCGCCAAACTCGATGTCGCCTGGGTCGGCGACGGCTACAAGTTCGCGCTCGACGGCTGCAAGGACGCGCACAAGGGGATCGAGGACAACAGCGACGCCCGCGGCTTCACCTGGGCGCCGGAGAGCTGGTCGGGAGCGCAGCGCTGCGGAGTGCAGTGGTCCGGCGACCAGTCGGGCAGCTGGGAGTACATCCGCTGGCAGATCCCGACCTACGCGGGCGCGAGCATGTCCGGTCTCGCGTACACCACGGGCGACGTGGACGGGATCTTCGGCGGCAGCCCCAAGACGTACACCCGCGATCTGCAGTGGAAGATGTTCCTGCCGGTCACGATGACCATGGACGGCTGGGCGGCACACGATAAGCAGCCCTTCCGGTACGGCGAGCCGTACACCTCCGTCAACCGCGGCTATCTCAAGCTGCACGAGTCCCTGCTCCCGTACATCTACTCCTACGCGCACGAGGCGACGAGCACGGGCGTGGGACTGGCCAGGCCGCTCGCCCTGGAGTACCCGGACGACCCCAAGGCGGCCACGGACGCGGCCAAGTACGAGTTCCTGAGCGGTGAGGACTTCCTGGTCGCGCCCGTCCACCAGGACGCCGTCAAGCGGGACGGGATCTATCTGCCCAAGGGCACCTGGATCGACTACTGGAGCGGACGGACCTACGAAGGCCCCGTCACCGTCGACGGCTACAGCGCGCCGCTCGACACACTGCCGCTCTTCGTGAAAGCGGGGGCGGCTGTCCCGATGTGGCCGGGCATCCGCTCGTACGCGGACCGCACCGCCGATTCCCCGCTGGCCTGGGACATCTACCCGCAGGGGCGCTCGTCCTTCACGATGTACGAGGACGACGGCGTCACCCGCGAGCACCGCGCGGGGAAGTACGCCACCCAGCGCGCCGACGTGGACGCGCCGAGCAGCGGAGCCGGCGATGTGACCGTCCGGATCGGCGCGAGCCAGGGGCAGTTCACGGGCAAGCAGGCCACGCGCCCATACCGCTTCAGCGTGCACACCGGCGACGCGCCCAGCAGGGTCGCACTCGACGGCCGCGCGCTGCCGAGGCTGAGCTCGAAGGCGGCGTACGAGAAGGCCGCGCAGGGCTGGTGGTACGACCAGGACGACCGCGGCGGAGTGGTGAACGTCAAGACGCCGTCCCTGCGCACCGACCGGAGCTTCGGTCTTGAGCTGAAGGACACCAGCGCCGTCGGCGGCGCCGTGGCCGGAGCCGCCGCGGCCGTCGCCGTCCCGGCCGGTCAGGAGCTCGGCGCGGGCGTCGCGGGCACCCTCGCCGTCGATGTCACGGCGGGTACCCGGGACGCCACCGCGGTCCAGGTCTCGCTGAACGCCCCGGCGGGCTGGCAGATGAGCCCGGCCCAGGCCGTGGACCGTATCCCGGCAGGGACCACCAAGCGCGTCCAGGTGGCTGTCACTCCGGCCAAGGACGCCACGCCCGGCGAGGCGACGCTGACCGCGCTCGCACGCCATCGGGCGGCGGGAGCCGACCGCACGTCACTCCAGCGGTTCGCCGTTGGGGTGGTGCCGCAGCCGCCGGTCGCGGACGCATGGGCGAGCGATCTTCTCTGGCTCACCGCGGCCAACGGCTACGGTCCCGCCGAACGCGACCGCAGCAACGGCGAGTCGGGCGCGGCCGACGGGCACGCGCTGACCCTGGCGGGAAAGACGTACGAGAAGGGAATCGGCGCCCACGCCGACTCCGACATCGAGGTCTATCTCGGCGGGCGCTGCACCGCGCTGACCGCCGACGTCGGCATCGACGACGAGATCAACGGCTATGGGGAGGTGGCCTTCTCGGTCGAGGCGGACGGCAAGGTGCTGTGGACCTCGCCCAAGGTGACGGGCGCGTCGGCGACCGTACCGGTCGATGTGCCACTCGGCGGGGCGCGGCATGTGCGGCTGAAGGTCACCGACACGAACGGCTCGAAGACCGGCGACCACGGCGACTGGGCGGCGGCCCGTTTCAGCTGCGCATAGGTACGTGGCCGGAGCATGATCGGGCGCCGGGTGGTCCCTTGCCCACCCGGCGCCCTCTGTGCGGGAGTTGCCGCTACTGCTTGTTCACGATGACGGCCTGGATGACGTCGTTCGTCGACTCGTAGATCCCGATGACCTGCTGCCCGAAGGCGAAGGCCTCCTGGACCTCGTCATGCGTCACCGCGTTGGGGTTGACCAGACGGCGCCAGCCGTTGTTGATGAACAGGTAGAGGATCGACGGCTGGCCGGGCAGCGGGGTCACGACGTCCCAGAACTTCGTCGCGATACCGCTCGTGATGGCCTGGCTGTCGACCGCGCCCGGCAGCACCAGCGGCTGCTGGTGTTGCTGCCCGGCCAGCTGCTGGAGCAGCTGCTGGTAGGGCTGCTGCTGGCTGAGCTGCTGCATCTCCTGTGCGAGCGGGATGTGGCTCTGCTGGCTCTGGCCCATCTGGGGCGGTGCCGTGCTCGCGCCCTGCTGCGCGTACTGCTGCTGCCCGTACTGCTGGCTCATGGTGCTGGGGTTCATCTGCGGGGTGGTGCTCATGCGATGTTCACCTTCCCTTTCGATTTCCTCCGGCAGTTGCTCCGGCGGTTGATCCGGCGGTTGATCCGGCGGTTGATCCGGCGGTTCATCCAGCGACGACCAGGCCCACGACCTCGTCGTCCGAGTACCAGACGCGAACGTCCGGCCGTCCCCCCGCGAAGGCGGCATGGACCGCCTGGCGGATGTCGGGGGCGGGGTGGTTGAGGTTGCGCCACGCGCCGGCCACGAACAGCCTCATGCGCGGCGGAAGTTCACGGGGATACGGCATCAGCTCGTCCCAGTACCGCTCCGCCCGGCCCGAGCCGACCGAGGCCGGGATCAGGTGGGTGACGGCGGCCTTGATGTCGGGGCGGTTGCCGATCCGCTGCGAGGCGGGCCGTCCCGGGGCGTCCTGCTGCGCCGAACCGGTCCTGCGCAGGACGTCGCGCGCCTGCTCGGGGTTCATCGCGGCGAGCTGTGCCGCCCTGAGGATGCCCTGCAGGCAGGCCAGGGCGCCGACCACGACCGGCGATGCGGACGAGGTGCCCGAGAAGGTGTCGGTGTACCAGGCGATCTCCTCGGCGCCGCCCTGGAGATCACCCGCCCGGTCCCAGAAACCGCCGGTCGTGGTGACCTCGCGGCCCCAGCCCTGGGCGTCGATACGCGCCCCGTAGTTGGAGAACGCCAGCCGCGAGCGGTCGGGACCGTGGTCGCGGCCGTGCGTCCCGGGCGGGGGAGCGCCCGCTCCGACGAGGATCGCCCCGGACGACTGGTTCGACGGGTTGAAGGGGTTGCGCCACCACTCGGGGAACTCGTCGGGCCTGCGCTCGTACAGCGCGTCGTCCAGGCTCTCGGCGCCGTTGCCCGCGGCCTCGACGACCAGGACGCCCTTCTCGCTCGCCCAGCGGATCGCCGCGCAGTCGTCCGGCCACCACTCCAGCGCGATGTAGCCGCGCTGGTCGTCGCGCTCCTCGAAGTCGAACCGCGGTCCCGGCCGGTGGAGTTCGACGAGCAGGATGTCGCCGGGGGAGAGCCGTTCGGCCGCCGCGTGGATGGCCGCCGCCGAGCCGGTGCCCTGGAACGAGGCGGCCGCGGTCACCGCCTCCGGCGCGATCCCGGTGATGCCCTTCTCGTCGCGGTCGCCACCGATGACGCCGAGGACCGCCGTGCCGTGGTTGCGCCAGGCGACATCCTGGACCGGATTGCCGACGACGATGCCCGCGAGCCTGTCCGCCAGGTCCTCGTGGCCCAGCTGCCAGGCGCCCTCGACATCGACGACGGTGACACCCTGTCCCGAGCCGCCGGGACGCTGCCAGGACCAGTACGCGTCCACTCCTTCGGGCGCGGGCCGCAGATAGCCCTGGCGGCCGGTGTAGTCGGGGGTCGCGGGCGCGCCCTCCTTGAGCCGCTTGGCTTCTTCCGTCAGGACGGCAGGTGCCGGCGGGCCCGTTGGTGCCGTTCGCGCGGGCACGGCGCCGGGCTTGACGTACGCCGTCTCGATCTCGGGGAGGGCCGCCAGCCGGGCGGTCAGCTCCAGGGCCCGGTCGCCCCCGCCCCGTACGCGATAGAAGAGCGAGAGGTCCGGCATCGTGCCCCGTCCGGCGGGCCCGGCGGGCGGCGATGGCAGGGCGGACCGGGTCCGCTCCTCATTGCCGAACAGCGGCTCCAGGGCGAGCTGTTCGTCGCTGAGGAACATGTTGAGGGCGGAGATGTCCGCCCCGGAGGCCGACCGTACGCGGTCCGTGCCGGCGCGCAGCCGGGCCTCGGCCCGGGCGACGACGATCAGCTCCGGCTCGGCTCCTTGATAGGTGAATCCAGCTCCGTCGGGTCCAGGGCCCGTCGTTCCGGGGCCCTGACCTGGGAGTGCCTGATCGGTCATCGCGGTGACCGCTCCCTTCGGGTGCGTGCTCCGTGTCTGTGCCGGGTGCGTGCTCCGTGGCTGTGCTCCGTGCTGCCGGTGGCCACCCTGCTACCGACACCGCGGTACGTCCACCCCGTTGCGCGAAATACGTTTGAATTCAAGCTGGTTGGGCAGCCCGTGCATTTCGGCTTGAAGCCGATGTCACGCCGCAATTCGGCCAAACACTGCAGGGTCGCCTGGTGTGTGCTGGGGTGAGAGCGTCTGTGGAACATGTGTCGGAAGGACGCTCAAATGAACGGTCCCTTAGCACGTCGAAGAGTTCTCGGGGCGGTCGCCGCCCTCGGCGGCGCGGCTCTGCTCGCCCCTCTGGAAGGGGTGGCGCGCGCGGCCGAATCCACCGGGGCGCGATGGCCCACCCAATTCCCGTTGCCGAATGGCTTTCAACCCGAGGGCATCACCATCGGAAAGAGTCCCTCTGCCTGTTTCGGATCGATAGCGAACGGCGACATCTACCGAGCGAGCCTGGCCACGGGCCGTGGACGCGTCATCAGCCAGGGCGGCGGCGCCGCTCACCCCGTGATCGGACTGAAAATCGACCGGCGCGAGCGCCTGCTGTTCCTCAGCGGCGGCGCGAGCCGGGAGATCCGGGTCGCCGATGTCCGCTCGGGGAAGCTGCTGAAGACCTTTACCGTCGGCTCGGACTCCACCTTCGTCAACGACGTGATCCTCACGCCGGGCGCCGCCTGGTTCACGGATTCGTTCGCACCGCAGATCTACCGGCTTCCACTGGACCGGCACGGCGAGCCGGGAGACGCGGTGACCACCGTCCCGCTGACCGGCGACTGGCAGCAGGGCCCGAGCTTCACGGCCAACGGCATCGAGCGCACACCGGACCGCAGCGCGCTGCTGTTGGTCAACGCCTTTGCCGGCGGCGGCGGTCTGATGCGCGTCGACCCGCGCACCGGGGTCGCCGGCGGCGTCGACATCGGCGACACCAAACTCCCCAACGGGGACGGCCTGTTGCTGCTCGGCCGCACGCTCTATGTCGTACAACAGCAGCAGAACGCCATCGACGTGCTGCGGCTCAACGAGTCGGGCACCCGAGGCACGGCGATCGCGCGCATCACCGATCCGCGCTTCAAGATCCCCACCACGGCGGCCGCCTGGGGCGACCGGATCTATCTGCCCAACGCCCGCTTCGATGCGGAGCCCACACCCGACACGACGTACGACGCCGTAGCGGTGGATCAGGTCTGAGCACCGTACGAGAGCGGGGCGGCACCGGTGAGGTGCCGCCCCGCTTCTCGTATCCGTGCCTCATTGCCGTACTCAGTCCTTCGACGAATCGTCCTCGTCGCCGGTATCGCCGTCCGCGTCGGCATCGGGCTCCGCACGGGGCGGCATCGGCGGACGGGTGCGCCCGCTGGAGGTGTCGCGCAGATACGAACTGCCCTCGCCGCCGTCGGTCGCATGCCCCGGACCGCCGTCGCGTCGCCGCAGATACCGTTCGAATTCCCGGGCGATCGCCTCGCCCGTGGCCTCGGGAAGCTCCGCGGTGTCCCGCGCCTCCTCCAGCGTCTGGACGTACTCCGCAACTTCGCTGTCCTCGGCGGCCAGTTGGTCCACGCCGAGCTGCCACGCCCGGGCGTCCTCGGCCAGTTCGCCAAGCGGGATCCGCAGACCGATCAGATCCTCCAGACGGTTGAGCAGCGCCAGTGTCGCCTTGGGATTGGGCGGCTGCGACACATAGTGCGGCACCGCGGCCCACAGGCTCACCGCCGGAACACCCGCGTGGGTGCAGGCCTCCTGGAGAATGCCGACGATCCCGGTCGGACCCTCGTATCTGGTCTCCTCCAGATCCATGGTCCTGGCCAGGTCCGGGTCCGAGGTGATCCCGCTGACCGGCACCGGCCTGGTGTGCGGGGTGTCGCCGAGCAGCGCGCCCAGAATCACCACCATCTCGACGCCCAGCTCATGGGCGAAGCCCAGAATCTCGTTGCAGAACGAGCGCCAGCGCATGGACGGCTCGATGCCGCGCACGAGCACCAGGTCGCGCGGCTTGTCGCCGCCGATGCGGACCACGGAGAGCCGGGTGGTGGGCCAGGTGATCTTCCGTACCCCGCCGTCCAGCCACACCGTGGGACGGTTGACCTGGAAGTCGTAGTAGTCCTCGGCGTCGAGCGCCGCGAACACCTCGCCCTTCCACTCCCGGTCCAGGTGTGCGACCGCGGTGGAGGCGGCGTCGCCGGCGTCGTTCCAGCCCTCGAACGCGGCCACCATGACCGGGTCGATCAGCTCGGGTACCCCCTCGAGCTCGATCACCCAGTGCCTCCCTTCCGAAGTTCCCTTGTCTACGCCCCAACCTTACGGCTTACCTGGTGCCCGGCCGCAGCCCCCGTGCACGGCAGGGTGAACTTCCGCTCTATAGGGCATACGTCGGAGAACCCTCGTACTCACCCCTCGATTCATCCGAGCTGTGCACGAGAAATGTGGTTCCGGACCTGGACGGTGGCGCGTGAGCGGCGCTATACATCGGATGACCGACAGAGGTCCGATGTTCTACCCGACGGGGGTGCGTGTATGAGGCAGACCGTCACGGAGTTCGAGGTTCACGACATCCGCTTCCCCACCTCGGAACAGCTCGACGGCTCCGACGCGATGAACCCCGACCCCGACTACTCCGCCGCCTATGTGGTGATGCGCGCGACCGACGGGGCCGAGGGACACGGCTTCTGCTTCACCATCGGGCGCGGCAACGACGTCACCGCCGCCGCCATCGAGGCGCTGCGCCCCTTTGTCGTCGGACGCCCGGCCCCCCGGACGGCAGCCGACCTGGCCGCGCTCCATATCGCGCTGACCCATGACTCGCAGCTGCGCTGGCTCGGCCCGGAGAAGGGCGTGATGCACATGGCGGCCGGCGCGGTCGTCAACGCCGCCTGGGACCTGGCGGCCAAGCGCGCGGGACAGCCCGTCTGGGAGTTCCTCGCCTCGATGAGCCCCGAAGAGCTCGTCTCGCTCGTCGACTTCCGCTATCTCACCGATGTCCTCACCCGCGACGAAGCCCTGGCCATCCTCCGGGCGGCCGAACCGGGCAGGGCCGAACGGGCCGCGCGGCTGCGCGAGGAGGGCTACCCCGCGTACACCACATCGCCGGGCTGGCTCGGCTACTGTGACGAGAAGCTCGTCCGACTCGCCAAGGAGGCCGTCGCCGACGGATTCGGCCAGATCAAGCTGAAGGTCGGCGGGGACATCGACGACGACATCCGGCGCATGAAGCTCGCCCGCGCCGCCGTCGGACCGTCCATACGTATCGCCGTGGACGCCAACCAGCGCTGGGACGTCGGCGACGCGGTGCGCTGGATGACCGCGCTCGCGCCGTACGAACCGCACTGGATCGAGGAGCCGACCAGCCCCGACGACATCCTCGGCCACGCCGCCGTACGGGCGGGCCAGCCCGTCAAGGTCGCCACCGGCGAACATGCCGCCAACCGCGTCGTGTTCAAACAGCTGCTCCAGGCAGGGGCCGTCGACTTCGTCCAGATCGACGCCGCCCGCGTCGCCGGCGTCAACGAGAACCTCGCCGTCCTGCTGCTCGCCGCCAAGTACCAGGTCCCCGTCTGCCCGCACGCCGGCGGGGTAGGACTGTGCGAACTCGTCCAGCATCTGGCCATGTTCGACTACGTCGCCGTCTCCGCCAGCTGGGAGGACCGCGTCATCGAGTACGTCGACCACCTGCACGAGCACTTCACCGACCCCGCCGTGATCGACTCCGGACGCTATGTCGCCCCGCGCGCCCCGGGCTTCTCCGCCCGCATGCTGCCCGAGTCGATCGCAGCCCACACCTATCCGCACGGGGCTGTCTGGGAGGCACGACGCGCCACAGAGGAGGTCAACTCATGAGGCAGCCGAGGGACTTTGAGTCACTGTCCGCGGTGTTGACCGGCGGGGCATCGGGCATCGGGGCCGCCGTGGCGAGGCTGCTGCTCAGCCGCGGGGCGCGGGTCGCCGTACTCGACCGGGAGACCGCGGGAGCGCCCGACGGTGTCCTCGCCCTCAAGGCCGACGTCACCGACGACGAGGCCGTACGGGTCGCGGTCGACCGGGCGGTCACGGAGTTCGGCGCGCTGCACACCCTCGTCTCCAACGCCGGTGTCGGCGCCATCGGAACCGTCGCCGACAACGACGACGAGGAATGGCAGCGCGTCCTCGACATCAATGTCCTCGGCATGGTGCGCGTCGCCCGGCACGCCCTGCCGCATCTGCGCCGGGCGGCCGCCGGCCGCCCGGGCCATGTCTCCATCACCCACACCTGCTCCATCGCTGCCACCGCGGGACTGCCCCAGCGCGCGCTCTACAGCGCGAGCAAGGGAGCCGTCCTCTCCCTCACACTCGCCATGGCCGCCGACCATGTGCGCGAGGGAATCCGCGTCAATTGCGTCAACCCCGGCACCGCCGACACCCCGTGGATCGGCCGCCTGCTCGACCAGGCCGACGACCCCGCCGCCGAACGCGCCGCGCTGGAAGCCCGCCAGCCCACCGGACGGCTGGTCGCGGCGGACGAGGTCGCCGCGGCCATCGTGTATCTCGCCAGTCCTGCCGCGGCCGCCGTCACGGGCACGGCCCTCGCGGTCGACGGCGGAATGCAGGGCCTGCGCCTGCGCCCGCCGAACTGAGCGTGCCGCTGCGCGGGGCTTGTTCCCCACCCCGCCCCTTCCCGTAACCAAGGGGGCTTCGCCCCCTGGACCCCCGTATGCGACCTCCGGCCGCATGTCCTCAAACGCCGGACGGGCTGAATGTGCGGCCCCGCCGCACAATCCAGCCCCGTGGGGGTCCCCCCGGACGAAGTCTGGGGGAGTTTGAGGCGCGGGGGTCCGGGCAGCGCCCCCGGTTACGGGAAGGGGCGGGGTGGGTGGGGTGAAAGCCCGCCGCAGGCGCTACAGCGTGGACCTCAGCCACTGCTCCACGCTTGCGATGTGCACCGTCGCCCACGACCTCGCCGCCTCTCCGTCCCGGTCCCGCAGCGCCGACAGAATCGCCCGGTGCTCGTGGAGCGTGCGGCTGACCGCGTCCTCCTGGGTCAGGCCGCGCCACACGCGGGCCCGGGTGGTCGGACCTGAGAGGCCGTCCAGCAGGGAGCAGAGCACCGAATTGCCCGACGACTGGACGATGTCCCGGTGGAATTCGAGGTCGGCGGCGACGAGCTCCTCCACCGAGGGCTGCGGACCGAGCGCGTCCAACCGCGCGCTCAGTACGTCCAGTTCGCTCTCGCTGATCCGCGTCGCGGCCATCGCCGTGGCAGCGGGCTCCAGGATGCGGCGTACGGCCAGGAACTCCAGCACCGTGTCGTCCCGGTGGAAGTCCACGACGAAGCTCAGCGCCTCGAGCAGCAACTGCGGGTCCAGGCTGGTGACATACGTGCCGTCGCCCTGCCGCACATCGAGGATGCGGATCAGTGACAGCGCGCGCACCGCCTCGCGCAGTGAATTACGGGACAGGCCCAGCTCGGCGGCGAGTTCGCTCTCTTTGGGGAGGCGGTCGCCGGGCCGCAGCGCACCCGAGACGATCATTCCCTTGATCTTCTCGATGGCCTCGTCGGTCACGGCCATGGGCGACCTCCATACATCCGATGTATCGGGCCCCATTATGCGTCCCCCAGGAGGCATGCGTAAGGGGCGGCCGCCCTTGCGACCGCCCCTTACCAACCTGCGCTACTTGCCGAGCAGATCCTCGACCTTGCTCCGGATCTCGTCCGTCGCGAGACCCCTGATCGTCAGCGTCGTACGACGACGCAGCACATCGTCGGCCGTCTCGGCCCACTCGTGGTCACGCGCGTACACGACCTGCGCCCAGATCTCCGGAGCGTCCGGGTGGATGCGCTCGGCCAGCGCCGGGTCGTCGTTGGCGAGCCGCGCGATGTCGAAGGAGAGCGAGCCGTAGTGCGTGGCCAGGTGGCGCGCGGTGTCCGCGGCCATCCGCGGGCCCGGCGTGCCACCGTCGACCAGCAGCCGGTGCGCCACCGCGTTCGGGTTGGCGATACCGGGCAGCGGGACCTTCTTCGGCAGCCGCGAGATCGGCTCCATGTCGTCGGCCAGCGGCTGCCCGGGCAGGGCGGCCAGCTTGTTCATCACCGTACGGCCGATGTGGCGGAAGGTCGTCCACTTGCCGCCGGCCACCGACAGCATGCCGCCGCGGCCCTCGGTGACGACCGTCTCGCGCTTGGCCTTGGAGGTGTTGCCGGGACCGCCCGGGAGCACCCGCAGACCCGCGAAGGAGTACGTGATCAGATCGCGGGACAGCTGCTGGTCGCGGATGGAGAACGCTGCCTCGTCCAGGATCTGCGTGACGTCCTTGTCGTTGACCGCGACATCCGCCGGATCGCCCTCGTACTCCTCGTCCGTCGTGCCGAGCAGCAGCATGTCCTCCCAGGGGAGGGCGAAGGTGATGCGGTACTTGTCTATCGGGGTCGCGAGCGCGGCCTTCCAGGGCGAGGTGCGCTTGAGCACCAGGTGCGCGCCCTTGGACAGCCGGATGGACGGGGCCGCGTTCGGGTCCTCCATCGTGCGCAGGTGGTCGACCCACGGCCCGGTGGCATTGAGTACGAGACGCGCGCTGACGCCGAACTCGGTGCCGTCCATGCGGTCCTTGAGCTCCGCGCCCGTGACCCGGCCCTTGGTGAAGCGCAGCCCGGTGACCTCGGCGTGGTTGAGCACGGTGGCGCCGGACGCGACGGCCGCGCGGACGGTCATCAGCGCCATCCGGGAGTCGTTCATCTGGTCGTCGCCGTACACGGCAACGGCCTTCAGGTTCTCCGTACGCAGCTCGGGAACGTCACGCTGCGCCTTGGATGCGCTGATGACATGGCCGACGCCGTCACCGAACGCGGAGAGCGCGGAGTAGGCGAAGACGCCCGCGCCGAGCTTCGCCGCGCCGTGCGGTCCGCCCTTGTAGACCGGCAGATAGAAGGTGAGCGGGTTCGCCAGGTGGGGAGCCACCTGGCGGGAGACCGCGCGTCGTTCGAAGTGGTTCTCCGCGACCAGCTTCACCGCGCCGGTCTGCAGATAGCGCAGACCGCCGTGGAGGAGTTTGGAGGAGGCGGAGGAGGTGGCGCCGGCGAAGTCGCCGGCGTCCACCAGAGCCACCCGCAGCCCGGACTGCGCCGCATGCCAGGCGGTGGAGATGCCCAGGATGCCGCCGCCGATCACCAGGAGGTCGTATGTCGCCTTGGAAAGCTGCTCCCGAGTCTCGGCGCGGCTCGGAAGGGAGCCGGCCGGGTGCGTCCCCAGGGCAGGGACGCATCGCAGGGTGGTCATCTCGAATTACTCCTCGTCAGCGTCGTCTTCGAGCCAGCCCATGGTCCGCTCGACGGCCTTGAGCCAGCTCTTGTACTCGCGGTCCCGTTGGGCCGCTTCCATGTGGGGGGTCCACTCGGCGGCCCGGCGCCAGTTGGCGCGCAGCGCGTCGGTGTCCGGCCAGTAGCCGACGGCAAGACCGGCGGCGTAGGCAGCGCCGAGGCAGGTCGTCTCGGCGACCATCGGGCGCACCACCGGTGCGTCCAGGAAGTCCGAGAGGGTCTGCATCAGCAGGTTGTTGGAGGTCATGCCGCCGTCGACCTTGAGCGCGGTCAGCTCGACGCCGGAGTCCTTGGTCATGGCGTCACTGATCTCGCGGGTCTGCCAGGCGGTGGCCTCGAGCACGGCACGCGCGATGTGCGCCTTGGTGACGTAGCGGGTCAGGCCGGCGATCACACCGCGGGCGTCGTCGCGCCAGTACGGGGCGAACAGGCCGGAGAAGGCCGGTACGAAGTAGGCGCCGCCGTTGTCCTCGACACTCAGCGCGAGGGTCTCGATCTCCGCGGCGGTGCTGATCAGGCCCATCTGGTCGCGCATCCACTGCACCAGCGAACCGGTGACGGCGATGGAACCCTCCAGCGCGTACACGGGGGGCTGGTCGCCGATCCGGTAACCGACGGTCGTCAGCAGTCCGTTGTACGAGTTGACCGGCTCGTGACCGGTGTTCATCAGCATGAAGGTGCCGGTGCCGTACGTGGACTTGGCCTCGCCCTCGGAGAAACAGGTCTGGCCGAACAGCGCCGCCTGCTGGTCACCGAGCGCCGAGGCGACCGGCACACCGGCGAGGGCGCCGCCCTTGGCGACTCCGTACACCTCTGCGGAGGAACGGATCTCCGGCAGCACCGCGGCCGGGACGTCCATCGACTGGAGGATCTTCTCGTCCCAGTCGAGGGTGTGCAGGTTCATCAGCATGGTGCGTGAGGCGTTGGTGACGTCGGTGACGTGGTGGCCGCCGTCGACGCCGCCGGTCAGGTTCCAGATGACCCAGGAGTCCATCGTGCCGAAGAGGATCTCGCCGCGCTCGGCGCGCTCGCGCAGGCCCTCCACGTTGTCGAGCAGCCAGCGGATCTTCGGTCCGGCGAAGTACGAGGCGAGGGGAAGGCCCGTCTCGCGCCGGAAGCGGTCCTGGCCCACGTTGCGGCCGAGCTCCTTGCAGAGCGCGTCGGTACGGGTGTCCTGCCAGACGAGAGCGTTGTGCACCGGCTCGCCGGTGTTCTTGTCCCACAGGACGGTGGTCTCACGCTGGTTGGTGATGCCGATGGCCTTGACGTCGGCGGAGGTGATGCCCGCCTTCGCGACGGCGCTGTCGACAACCTCCTGGACGTTGGTCCAGATCTCGGCGGCGTTGTGCTCCACCCAGCCCGGCTTCGGGAAGATCTGCTCGTGCTCCTTCTGGTCGACGGAGACGATGCGGCCGTCGGTGTCGAAGACGATGCAGCGGCTGGAGGTGGTGCCCTGGTCGATGGCCGCGATGAACGGGCCGGTGGTGTGTGCGTCGGTCACGGGGTGCTCCTGCGAGATCGAAGGGAGGGCTTAGGCGAACGCGAGGTTGTAGATACCCGCCGCGAGGGCTCCGCCGGCCAGCGGTCCGACGACGGGGATCCAGGCGTAGCCCCAGTCCGAGCCGCCCTTGTTGGGCAGCGGAAGCAGGGCGTGCACGATACGCGGGCCCAGGTCGCGGGCGGGGTTGATGGCGTAGCCCGTCGGGCCGCCGAGCGAGAGGCCGATGCCGACGACGGTGAGCGCGACGATCAGTCCGCCGATGACGCCCAGACCCTTGCCGCTGTCGTTGAGGCCCTGTGTGAGCACCGCGAGGACGAGCACAGTGGTGCCGATGATCTCGGTGGCCAGGTTCTGCCACACCACGCGGACCTCGGGTCCGGTGGAGAAGACGCCGAGCACCGGGCCGGCCTTCGGCGCGGCCTCTTCGCTGACCAGGCCTTCCTCGTGCGGAGGCGCGGAGATGATCTCCGGGTCCGTGAGGTGGGCCCGGAACTGCCCGTAGTACGCGATCCAGACCAGGGCGGCACCGAGCATGGCGCCGACCATCTGTCCGGCGATGTAGACCGGAACGTTGCTCCAGTCGTTGTCCTTGATCGCGATGCCGACGGTGACGGCCGGGTTCAGGTGGGCGCCGGACAGTGTGCCCGTCATGTAGACCGCGATCATGACCGCGAAGCCCCACCCGAAGGTGATCGCCAGCCAGCCGGCGTTCTGCGCCTTCGAGCGCTTGAGTACGACTGCGGCGACCACGCCGCCGCCGAGCAGGATGAGTACGGCGGTACCAATGATCTCGCCGATGAAGATGTCGGAGTTGGACACCCGCGACTCCTTTGTCCTTCGGGGGAAGGCGAACCCCGGGTCCCTCCGGTGGTCCGCGCCCTCAGGTGAGGGCGTTTCTCGGCTTGGCGTTGCCACACTCTAGCGTGTATTGCCGGTAGGTGTTCGGCAATGCCGACCGATGCACGGCAGTTTTGCCCCAGGGTTAACACGACGTCAAGGGTTGTGTGGCCGAAAATCGGATCGTTATCGATGATGCGACAGAACGGTCAGAATCGCCCGGCGCCGAGGTCGCGCGAAACGGAGCGTGCGCAGTCCCGTACAGCCGCGACCAGCTCCGACCGCAACTCGCCCGCGCTGCAGACCCGTTCGACCGCACCAGTGATGGCGACCGCCCCTACCGGCATCCGGCGCCGGTCGTGGATGGGGGCGGCCACAGCGGCCACGCCCTCCCAGGTCTCTTCCACATCGGCCGCCCAGCCCCGCGCCCGGGTGTGGTCGAGCACCAGCTCGAACTCCTCCACGCCGGTCACCGTCCGCGGGGTGAAGCTCTTGCGCTCCACCTCCATGACCTCGGTGTGGGCCACCGGGTCGAACGCCGTGAGCACCTTGCCCAGCGCGGTGGAGTGCAGCGGCTGCATGGCCCCCACCTCCAGCACCTGGCGGCTGTCGTCGGGCCTGAAGACGTGGTGCACGATGAGCACGCCGTGCTGGTGCAGCACCCCGAGATGGACGCTCTCGCCGCTGGACCGCGCCAGGTCGTCCGTCCAGACCAGAGCGCGGGCGCGCAGCTCGTGGACGTCCAGATAGCTGTTGCCGAGCCTGAGCAGCTCGGCCCCCAGCTGGTAGCGGCCGGATGCCGGGTCCTGTTCGACGAAGCCCTCGGCCTGCAGCGTGCGCAGAATGCCATGGGCGGTGCCCTTGGCAAGATCGAGCGAGGAAGCGATGTCCGACAGGCCCAGTCGGCGTTCCCCGCCCGCGAGCAGTCGCAGCATCGCCGCCGCCCGCTCGAGTGACTGGATGTTTTTCGCCATCGCTCGGCCCTTCTCACTGCGGTTCGACAATGCTGAACACTATCGGTCGATGCCGACCTTGGTCACCACAGAGTGAATCCTTCGCGGCCGAAAGGCCATCTGGTGCGGCGAGGACATGATGCTGTCCCGTCCCGTGGGACGGCCACGCCCTGTTTCGCCAGGCACGGCTAGGCTGGCTCCGTGCGCCTTCCACCGGAGGGCGCAAAGCCGACAGCCGTCGCATCCCAGGGAGCACATCCATGGCCTCGCTGCCGACCCCTTCCGCTGACAGCCGGACCCGAATCGACGCCCTTCGCGAAGCGCTCGCCACCCGAGTGGTCGTAGCCGACGGGGCGATGGGCACGATGCTCCAGGCCCAGGACCCGACACTCGAGGACTTCGAGAACCTCGAAGGCTGCAACGAAATCCTGAATGTGACCCGCCCGGACATCGTCCGGTCCGTCCATTCGGCCTATTTCGAGGTCGGCGTCGACTGCGTCGAGACGAACACCTTCGGCGCGAACCTCGCGGCCCTCGGTGAGTACGACATCCCCGAGCGGGTCTTCGAGCTCTCCGAGTCCGGCGCGCGGATCGCGCGCGAGGCCGCCGACGAGTTCACGGCGTCGACCGGGCAGCAGCGCTGGGTGCTGGGCTCGATGGGACCGGGCACCAAGCTGCCGACCCTGGGACACGCCCCGTACGTGAAGCTGCGCGACGCCTACCAGCAGAACGCCGAAGGCATGATCGCGGGCGGCGCCGACGCCCTCCTGGTGGAGACGACCCAGGACCTGCTCCAGACCAAGGCCGCCGTCCTGGGCGCCCGCCGCGCTCTGGAGGCGACCGGCACCAACCTCCCCCTCATCTGCTCCGTGACGGTCGAGACGACGGGAACGATGCTGCTCGGCTCGGAGATCGGCGCGGCCCTGACCGCGCTGGAGCCGCTGGGCATCGACATGATCGGCCTGAACTGCGCCACCGGCCCGGCCGAGATGAGCGAGCACCTGCGCTACCTCGCCCGGCACTCCCGCATCCCGCTGTCCTGCATGCCGAACGCGGGCCTGCCGGTGCTCGGCAAGAACGGCGCGCACTACCCCCTGTCGGCGGGCGAGCTGGCCGACGCGCAGGAGACCTTCGTACGCGAATACGGCCTCTCCCTGGTCGGCGGCTGCTGCGGTACGACACCCGAGCATCTGCGCCAGGTCGTCGAGCGCGTACGCGATCTCGCGCCCACCGACCGCGAGCCGCACCCCGAGCCGGGCGCCGCGTCCCTCTACCAGACCGTGCCGTTCCGCCAGGACACCTCCTTCATGGCCATCGGCGAGCGGACGAACGCTAACGGGTCCAAGAAGTTCCGCGAGGCCATGCTGGACGCCCGCTGGGACGACTGCGTGGAGATGGCCAGGGACCAGATCCGCGAGGGCGCGCACATGCTCGACCTCTGCGTCGACTACGTAGGCCGCGACGGCGTCGCCGACATGGAGGAACTGGCCGGCCGTTTCGCCACCGCGTCGACGCTCCCCATCGTGCTCGACTCCACCGAAGTCGACGTCCTTCGGGCCGGGTTGGAGAAGCTGGGTGGCCGCGCCGTCCTGAACTCCGTCAACTACGAGGACGGGGACGGGCCCGAGTCGCGGTTCGCGAAGGTCACCGAGCTCGCGGCCGAGCACGGCGCCGCACTCATCGCGCTCACCATCGACGAAGAGGGCCAGGCCCGTACGGTCGAGAACAAGGTCGCCATCGCCGAGCGGCTCATCGACGATCTGACCGGCAACTGGGGTGTGCACGAGTGCGACATCCTCATCGACACGCTGACCTTCACGATCTGCACCGGCCAGGAGGAGTCCCGCAAGGACGGCATCGCCACCATCGAGGCGATCCGTGAGCTCAAGCGCCGCCGCCCGGATGTGCAGACCACGCTGGGCCTGTCGAACATCTCCTTCGGCCTGAACCCGGCCGCGAGGGTCGTCCTCAACTCCGTGTTCCTCGACGAGTGCGTCAAGGCCGGCCTCGACTCGGCCATCGTGCACGCATCCAAGATCCTTCCCATCGCGCGTCTCGAGGAGGAGCAGGTCAAGGTCGCCCTGGACCTGATCTACGACCGCCGCAGCGAGGGCTACGACCCCCTGCAGAAGCTCATGGAGCTCTTCGAGGGCGTCAACATGAAGTCGATGAAGGCGGGCAAGGCCGAGGAACTCCTCGCCCTGCCGCTGGACGAGCGCCTCAAGCGCCGCATCATCGACGGAGAGAAGAACGGCCTGGAGGCCGACCTCGACGAGGCGCTCCAGACCCGCCCCGCCCTCGACATCGTCAACGAGACGCTGCTGGACGGCATGAAGGTCGTCGGCGAGCTCTTCGGCTCCGGCCAGATGCAGCTGCCGTTCGTCCTGCAGTCCGCCGAGGTCATGAAGAACGCGGTCGCCTTTCTCGAACCGCACATGGAGAAGTCCGATGCGGAGGGCAAGGGCACCATCGTCCTGGCGACCGTCCGTGGCGACGTCCACGACATCGGCAAGAACCTCGTCGACATCATCCTCTCCAACAACGGCTACAACGTCGTCAACCTGGGCATCAAGCAGCCGGTCTCGGCGATCCTGGAGGCGGCCGAGGAACACCGCGCCGATGTGATCGGCATGTCCGGCCTGCTGGTGAAGTCCACGGTGATCATGAAGGAGAACCTGGAGGAGCTCAACCAGCGCAAGATGGCCGCCGACTACCCGGTCATCCTCGGCGGAGCCGCGCTGACCAGGGCGTATGTCGAGCAGGACCTGCATGAGATCTACGAGGGCGAGGTTCGCTACGCGCGCGACGCCTTCGAGGGCCTGCGCCTGATGGACGCGCTGATCGCGGTGAAGCGCGGCGTCCCCGGGGCGGTCCTGCCCGAGCTCAAGCAGCGCCGGGTCCGCGCCACCACGAACGCCGTGGTCGAGGAGCGCCCGGAAGAGGGCGCCGTGCGCTCCGACGTCGCCATCGACAACCCGGTCCCCGAGCCGCCGTTCTGGGGCACCCGGGTGATCAAGGGCATCCAGCTCAAGGAGTACGCGTCCTGGCTGGACGAGGGCGCGCTGTTCAAGGGCCAGTGGGGCCTCAAGCAGGCACGCGTCGGCGACGGACCGACGTACGAGGAGCTCGTCGAGACCGAGGGACGGCCGCGGCTGCGAGGCTGGCTGGACCAGCTGCACACCCGGAACCTGCTGGAGGCGGCCGTCGTCTACGGCTACTTCCCCTGCGTGTCCAAGGGCGACGACCTGATCCTGCTGAACGAGGACGGCTCCGAGCGCACCCGCTTCTCCTTCCCCCGCCAGCGCCGCGGCCGCCGTCTGTGCCTCGCCGACTTCTTCCGCCCCGAGGAGTCCGGCGAGCGGGACGTCGTCGGGCTTCAGGTCGTCACCGTCGGCTCGAAGATCGGTGAAGCCACGGCAGAGCTCTTCGAGTCGGACTCGTACCGCGACTACCTCGAACTGCACGGCCTGTCCGTGCAGTTGGCGGAGGCGCTGGCCGAGTACTGGCACGCCCGTGTGCGTGCCGAGCTCGGCTTCGGCGGCGAGGACCCGGCCGATGTGGAGGACATGTTCGCCCTGAAGTACCGGGGTGCGCGCTTCTCGCTCGGTTACGGAGCGTGCCCGGACCTGGAGGACCGGGCGAAGATCGCCGAGCTGCTGGAGCCCGAGCGGATCGGCGTCCAGCTCTCGGAGGAGTTCCAGCTCCACCCCGAGCAGTCCACCGACGCGATCGTGATCCACCACCCCGAGGCGAAGTACTTCAACGCACGTTAGCCGCCCGAGACGTACACTGGTCGGTCCAGTGCAGGCCGGTTGCCTTCCCCACTTGGGAGGCGGCCGGCCTTCTCGTCCCTAGTGGAGGTGTGCCGGATGACCAGTACGGTCCCCGCGTCCCTGACCCGTTCGGCGGAAGGCTCTGCCCTTCAGGCCGTGTTTCTCGACATGGACGGCACCCTTGTGGACACCGAAGGCTTCTGGTGGGACGCGGAGGTGGAGGTCTTCGCGGACCTCGGCCACGATCTCGACGAGGCATGGCGGGAGGTAGTGGTCGGCGGCCCCATGACGCGCAGTGCCGCCTACCTCATCGAGGCGACCGGCGCGGACATCACGCTCGCCGAGCTGACCGTGCTGCTCAATGACCGCTTCGAGGACCGGATCGGGCGCGGTGTGCCCATGATGCCGGGCGCCGAACGGCTGCTCGCCGAGCTGGCCAGGCACAATGTGCCCACCGCGCTGGTCTCCGCCTCCCATCGCCGCATCATCGACCGCGTCCTCGCCTCGCTGGGCCGGCACAACTTCGCACTGTCGGTCGCGGGCGACGAGGTGCCGCGCACGAAGCCGCACCCCGACCCCTATCTGCTGGCCGCGCGCGGACTACGGGCCGAGCCCGCGAGATGCGCGGTCATCGAGGACACGGCCACCGGTGTCGCCTCCGCCGAGGCAGCGGGCTGTCGGGTGGTGGCCGTGCCGTCCGTGCACCCGATCGCGCCGGCCGACGGGCGCCTGGTCGTACGGTCGCTCGAAGAAGTGGACCTTGGTTTTCTGCGCACGCTCATCACCGCGATGAACTGATGCCTGTACTGTCCGTGTTTCTCGAATGCAGTGGAAACTCTGGGCAGTCGAGCGTGCCTTTTCCGTGACGAGGGCGGACGGTTATCGGGCGCGGTTGGTGCGGAATTCACGACGTGACGTTCGTCACTGTGGGTGCCCGGGGTGATGTTGGTCCGGACCACTCCACACCCCATCCGTGGGGTGCGGGACGCGCCATTGTGTCCGCATTGGTGGAGATGTGCACGAATCATTCCACCGTGGGGCATCCACTCACAGGCATAACCGATCACTGAGCGAATACGCCCCCAACTCGGGCCCGGTCACGCTTTCCTGGCGTTGCCGACTAATCTCGTCGCGAGAACTTCGTCGCATCATCGATGTGTCTCGGCGCCACCCAGTCATGGGGAACTCAGTGCCGATCGCTCTGTTTCCCCGACCCGATCGCACCGCTCCGAACGGGCGGCCGCGACGGAGGCTCCCGAAGACATCGCTGTATCCCAGTGCCGGATGAGGAGAACGTCCAGGATGAACCGTAAGACTTTGGTGCTGCCGGCCTTGGTCGGCCTGCTCGCGCCCGTGCTTGTCGCCTGCGGCGGGGCACAAGGCGGGTCCGCCGGCGGCGACGCCATTGTCGTGGGCACCACGGACCAGTTCATCGCCACCGACGACGCGCCCGCGCCGCTCGACCCCGCCTACGCGTACGACACCGGTTCGTGGAGCGTCCTGCGGCAGACCTTCCAGACGCTGCTGCACGCCCCGCGCGGCGGCGGCGCACCGGTGCCCGAAGCGGCCCAGTCGTGCGACTTCACGGACAAGGTCAGCGAGAGCTACCGCTGCAAGCTGCGCAGCGGGCTGAAGTTCGCCGACGGCAGTGCCATCACCGCCGAGGACGTGAAGTTCTCCATCCAGCGTGTGCTGGACATCAACGCCGACAGTGGCGTGGCCTCCCTCCTGGCGAACATCGACACGATCGAGGCCAACGGCGACGAGGTGGTCTTCCACCTCGCCACGCCGGACGCGACCTTCCCGTACAAGCTCTCGACCCCCGTCGCCGCCATCGTCAGCAAGGAGAAGTACGAGGGCAAGAAGCTCCGCGAGGGCTTCCAGGTCGACGGCTCCGGCCCGTACACCATGAAGGCCGAGACCAAGGACGGCCACGTCGCCAAGGTCACCTTCAACAAGAACCCCAACTACTTGGGTGACATCAAGCTTCGTAACGACAAGGTTGAGCTGCGGTCCTTCGCGGACGCCGACTCGATGGGCAAGGCGCTCGAGTCCGGCGACATCGACATGATGACCCGGGCGATGTCGCCCGAGCAGATCAAGAGCATGTCCGAGAGCCCGAAGGAAGGCATCGAGCTCACCGAGATGCCGGGCCTGGAGATCCGCTACCTCGCCTTCAACACCAACGACCCGTCGGTGAAGGACAAGGCCGTCCGCCAGGCCATGGCCGCTGTCGTCGACCGTGGCCACATCGCGGGCAAGGTGTACGGCTCCACCGCCGAGCCGCTCTACTCGCTCATCCCGGCGAGCATCGGGGCGCACACCAACTCCTTCTACAACAAGTACGGCGAGCCGAACCAGAAGAAGGCCGCGGAGCTGCTGCGCAAGGCCGACATCACCACCCCGGTGAAGCTGAAGCTCCACTACACGACCGACCACTACGGTGCCGGTACGGCCAAGGAGTTCGAGGCGCTCAAGCAGCAGCTGAACGCCACCAAGCTCTTCGACGTCACCATCGAGGGCACCGAGTGGTCGAAATTCGTCCCCGCCCAGAAGCGCGGTGAGTACGCGGTCTACGGAATGGGCTGGTTCCCCGACTTCCCGGACCCGGACAGCTTCATCGCGCCGTTCCTGGACAAGGGCAACTTCCTCAACACCCCGTACGTGAGCACCGAGGCGCGGGAACTCATCCCGCAGTCGCGGAAGGCCGCCGACCGCACCTCCGCGTCCCAGGCCTTCACGCAGATACAGGAGATCGTCGCCAACGACGTGCCTTTCCTGCCGCTGTGGCAGGGCAAGCAGTACGTCGCGGCGCGGACCGGTGTCACCGGCGTCGAGCGGGTGGTCAACTCCAGCTCGGACCTTCAGCTGTGGGAGCTGGGCCGCGGCACCGCGTGAGCTGCGGGCCATGAACAAGCGGCGGCGGGCCGATGCCCGCCGCCGCTTTTCGCGTGCTCCGTCCGGAGGACTACTGCGCGCCGGGGCGCACCAGACCGCTCTCGTACGCGTACACCGCCGCCTGCACCCGGTCCCGCAGGCCCAGCTTCGTCAGCACATGGCCGACATGCGTCTTGACAGTGGTCTCACTGACGAAAAGATCGGCCGCGATCTCGGCATTGGACAGCCCCCGCGCGACCAGCTTGAGCACCTCCACCTCGCGCTCGGTCAGCGTGTGCAGCGTGTCCGGGACCGGCTCCTCGCCCGAGGGCAGATGGTCCGCGTACTTGTCGAGAAGCCTGCGGGTGATGCTCGGCGCGAGCATCGCCTCGCCCGCCGCGACCACCCGGATCGCCTGGACCAGCTCATTGGCGGGCGCGTCCTTCAGCAGGAAGCCGCTCGCCCCGGCCCGCAGCGCCTCCACCACGTACTCATCGAGGTCGAAGGTGGTCAGCACCAGCACCTTCGCCGGGCCGTCCCGCCCGGGACCGGTGATCTGACGGGTCGCCTCGACGCCGTCCATACGGGGCATCCGGATGTCCATCAGCACCACATCGGGCTGCAGCGCACGCACCTGGTCGAGGGCCTGCAGACCGTCCCCGGCCTCGCCGACCACCGCGATGTCCTGCTCCGCCTCCAGGATCATCCGGAAGCCGGTGCGCAGCAGCGGTTGGTCGTCGACCAGTAGGACGCGGATAGCCACGGGTACTCCTTAGTTAGACCGGGCCCATTCTGCCCTGACCATCCTCTGCCGAAGCGGTCGGGGAGATGCTCAGCGGATAAACCGGGGGAGTGCCGCCGAATTCCGGACAGACCGCCTGGTGGTCGCACCAGCCGCACAGCTTCGTCGGCCGCGGCCGCCAGTCGCCCGTCTCGGTGGCCAGCCTGATCGCGTCCCAGAGCGCCAGCAGCTTGCGCTCCACGCGCTCCAGGTCCGCCGGGGCCGGGTCGTACGTCAGCACCTCTCCGCTGCCCAGATAGACGAGCTGGAGGCGGCGCGGCACCACGTTCTTCAGCCGCCAGATCACCAGGGCGTAGAACTTCATCTGGAACAGCGCGCCCTCGCTGTACTCGGGGCGCGGGGCCTTGCCCGTCTTGTAGTCGACGATCCGGACCTCGCCGGTGGGCGCCACATCGACCCGGTCGATGACACCGCGCAGCCGCAGCCCCGACTCCAGCTCCGTCTCGACGAACAGCTCCCGCTCGGCCGGCTCCAGGCGGGTCGGGTCCTCCAGCGAGAACCACCGCTCCACCAACTGCTCCGCCTCGCCGAGCCAACGGGTCAGCCGCTCGCCCTCGGCGTCCTGCGCGAACAGCTCGCCCAGCTCCGGTTTCGTCTCCAGCAGCCGGTCCCACTGACCCGGGATCAGGGCCCTGGCACGCGGAGCCGTCCGCTCCGCCGCCGGGGCGTCGAAGAGCCGCTCCAGCACCGCATGCACCAGCGTCCCGCGGGTAGCCGCCTCGCTGGGCTTCTCCGGCAGCTTGTCGATCACCCGGAACCGGTACAGCAGGGGACACTGCATGAAGTCGCTCGCACGCGAGGGCGACAGCGATGTGGGCTGCTGACTCGTACTCATGACGCAGACCCTACGGCCCGCCACTGACAGCGAGCGGAATACCATCGACGTCAGACCCTCGAAACAGCATGATCGAGCGAGCGAAGCATTCGCGACACATTCGCGACAAAAAGGGGACCCGTGGACGAGGACGACACGAGCGGCAAGCGTGAGCGGGCGCAGTCCGGTGCGGGAGGAACGGACCCCGAGGGCAGCAAGCCGCGGCGTTCCGACGGCCCCGGCGGTGGCATTCTCATGGGCCGTCCCTTCGGTGTGCCCGTCTATGTCGCCCCGAGCTGGTTCATCGTCGCCGCGCTCATCACCTGGGTCTTCGGCGGTCAGCTCGACCGTGTGCTCCCCGAGCTCGGCGGTACGCGCTATCTCGTCTCGCTCTTCTTCGCGGTCGCCTTCTACGCCTCCGTACTGGTCCACGAACTCGCCCACACCGTCGCGGCGCTGCGCTTCAAACTTCCGGTACGCCGAATCCAGCTGCAGTTCTTCGGCGGTGTGTCCGAGATCGAGAAGGAGTCCGAGACCCCCGGTCGCGAGTTCGTCCTGGCCTTCGTCGGACCGCTGCTCTCCCTCGTCCTGGCCGGTCTCTTCTACCTCGGGATGCAGGCCGTCGATCCCGGTACGGTCCCCGGGGTGCTGCTCGCCGGGCTGATGATCTCCAACCTGATCGTCGCCGCGTTCAATCTGCTGCCCGGTCTGCCGCTCGACGGCGGCCGCATGCTGCGCGCCGTCGTGTGGAAGATCACCGGGAAGCCGATGTCGGGCACCGTCGCCGCGGCCTGGGTGGGCCGGGCGCTCGCCGTCGCCGTCCTCATCGGCCTGCCGCTCCTCACCCACACCGGCGCCCTTGGCAATGCCACCGAGGACATCGGCGGCATGGAGACGGTCACGGACGCGCTGCTCGCCGCGATCCTCGCCGCGATCATCTGGACCGGGGCGGGCAACAGCCTGCGCATGGCCCGGCTGCGCGAACACCTCCCCGAGCTCGAAGCCCGGACGCTCACCAGGCGCGCCGTCCCGGTCGAGTCCGACACCCCGCTCTCCGAGGCCCTGCGCCGCGCCAACGAGGCGGGCGCCCGCGCGCTGGTCGTCGTCGACGGCCACGGCGACCCGACGGCCCTGGTGCGCGAGACGGCCATCGTCGGCGTCCCGGAACACCGCCGCCCCTGGGTCGCGGTCAGCGGCCTCGCCCAGGAGCTCACCGAGGGCATGAAGGTCTCGGCGGAGCTGGCCGGCGAGGCGCTTTTGGACAAGCTCCGGGCCTCGCCGGCGACGGAGTACCTGGTGGTCGAGGAGTCGGGCGCGATCTACGGCGTCCTTTCCACTGCGGACGTCGAGCGCGCCTTTGTCGCCGCGATGGCCCGGCCCGCCTCTTCCTAGGTCCTGTCCGGTCGATCAGGCCGGATCAGGGAGCGGGGTCTGGCGTGGTGCATCGCAAGGCGGAGGATGGAGCCGACGCGGAGCGTAGGCGACTGACGACAACGCAGCGAGGTGCCGTGCCAGGGCACGCGAGCCCGGCAGGATCGGCCGGACAGGACCTGGGGGCTCGGATCGCCTCCGGGGCGCCGGGCCCGCCGGGGCTCGCCGTGGTGAACGGGTCCGTTCCGGGCCGGTAGGCTGGTCACATGTCCGAACCGACCGGTGCCGCCCGCCGACGCGGGCCCTTCAAGGTCGGGGACCAGGTCCAGCTCACCGACCCCAAGGGACGCCACTACACGTTCACGCTCGAGGCCGGGAAGAATTTCCACACCCACAAGGGTTCCTTCCCGCACGACGAGCTGATCGGCGCTCCCGAGGGCAGTGTTGTCCGTACCACGGGAAACGTCGCCTACCTCGCGCTGCGCCCCCTGCTCCCCGACTATGTCCTGTCCATGCCCCGCGGCGCCGCCGTGGTCTACCCCAAGGACGCGGGGCAGATCCTGGCCTTCGCCGACATCTTCGCCGGCGCCCGCGTCGTCGAGGCGGGCGTGGGCTCCGGCTCGCTCAGCGCCTTCCTGCTGCGAGCCATCGGCGACCACGGCATGCTGCACTCCTACGAGCGCCGCCAGGACTTCGCCGAGATCGCCCAACAGAATGTGGAGCGCTACTTCGGCGGCCCGCACCCGGCCTGGCAGCTCACCGTGGGCGATCTCCAGGACAACCTGACGGACGCCGACGTCGACCGCGTGATCCTGGACATGCTCGCGCCCTGGGAGTGCCTGGAGGCCGTCTCCAAGGCCCTCGTCCCCGGCGGCATCCTCTGCTGCTACGTCGCGACCACCACCCAGCTCGCGCGCACCGTCGAGTCCATCCGCGAGATCGGCTGCTTCGCCGAGCCTCAGCCCTGGGAGTCGATGATCCGCAACTGGCACGTCGAAGGTCTGGCCGTCCGCCCGGACCACCGGATGATCGGCCACACCGGATTCCTCGTCACGGCCCGCCGTCTCGCGGACGGTGTGGAGCCCCCGATGCGCCGCCGCCGCCCCGCCAAGGGCGCGTACGGCGAGGACTACGAAGGCCCCAACAAGGGCTGACGGAACGCCCCAAATCGGGCTGACGCCCGCACAATGTACTGACGCCGCCGCCGAGTTCCCCAGGCACCCTGGGGAACTCGGCGGCGGCGTCTTCGTGTTGACCGCTTTCCCGACCTACACACTTTCTTGACCTACACACTCGGACCCCGCTGTTCCGCACCCGCTGTGACGTATGGCACGATGCAGGCCAATCCCCGCCGGTTCCGCCTTCCCAGGAGACATCCCGCGTGCAGACCTCCGCCGTCCCGGACCTCGCGCACACGCACGCCCGCCCGGTGCACTGGCTCGCCACCGCGACGGCGATGGCCGGGGTCGTGGCCGCCGCCGGACTGCTGCAGCCCACGGCCCAGGCCGCCCCCCAGGCAGGCCCGCAGAACACCGGAACGGCCGCTGCGCCTGCCCCCGCGCCCGATCCGGCGGGAGTGCGGCTTCCACTGGAGTGCGGCGGCGCGAAGAGCGTGGTGACCAAGAAAGCCTCGGGCGACCTGGACGGCGACGGCAGCCTCGAAACCGTGGCGGTGGCCCGCTGCGACGCGGGCTCCGGCACCCCGCCGAGCGGCGTCTACGTACTGACCCAGGGCCGGGGTACGGGCCCGCGCGTCGTCGCGACCCTCGTGGAGCCCGCGCAGAAGCTCAGCGTCAAGGACTTCGCTGTACGTGACGGCGCGATTACGGCGACCCTGCTCGGCTACTCCTCGCCGGACGTGCCGAGCTGCTGCCCCGACCAGCTCGAGAAGGTCAAGTGGCAGTGGCAGGGCGGGAAGTTCGTCCGTACCGCCCAGCCCACAGCACGCGGTATGTGATCCGTCACTCTGCGTCGGGTCCGAAGACCTCGACCCTGTCCGAAACGCGGCGGACATGGATGCAATCGCCCGGGCACTCCTTCGCGGAGTCCACGACATCGCTCAGCAACGGCAGCGGCACGGGCGTTGTGGCGCCCGGGTTCTGGAGCAGTTCGTCGTCGGTGCTCTTCACGTAGGCGAGCCCGTCGATGTCCAGCTCGAAGACCTCGGGGGCGTACTGCGCGCAGATCCCGTCTCCGGTACAGAGGTCCTGGTCGATCCAGACCTCAAGGGCCTCGCCGACGGCTTCCGTGGGGACCTCGTGCTGCACGGTCATCTCTCCTGCCGTTTCCTTCGCCGGGTGTAGCAAAATGAAGCAAGTCGCGCCAGCCCTGACGGGTGTTGAACACTTCGACGATACCTCCGCCCGCTTTCCGATGTTGATGGGTGGGTATTCCCCTGGCGTGAGGGAGAGCGCAAGGGTGAAGATCGGACACACCTCTACCGTCTTTGTGATCTAGGGGTTTCAATCATCACCCACCCAGGTAGGGTCAGGAAGCGTCCAGCTCCCCTTGGAGGAGGTGAGGACCGTGGCAGCCCACGACGACGACATCAACCGCGGCATCCGGCCGGGGCGGGGGTCTGAAGACCCCGCCGGTCAGGTTGCCTATCTCGAGCAGGAAATCGCCGTCCTGCGCCGCAAGCTCGCCGACTCTCCGCGTCATACGAGGATTCTCGAAGAGCGGATCGTCGAGCTCCAGACAAACCTGGCCGGCGTCTCCGCACAGAATGAGCGGCTCGCCAACACGCTCCGTGAGGCCCGCGACCAGATCGTGGCCCTCAAGGAGGAGGTCGACCGGCTCGCACAGCCGCCGGCCGGCTTCGGTGTCTTCCTGCAGGCGAACGAGGACGGCACGTGCGACATCTTCACCGGGGGCCGCAAGCTCCGGGTGAACGTCAGTCCCAGCGTCGAGCTCGAAGAGCTCCGGCGCGGCCAGGAAGTCATGCTCAACGAGGCGCTCAACGTGGTCGAGGCCATGGAGTTCGAGCGCGCCGGGGACATCGTCACCCTCAAGGAGATCCTCGAGGACGGCGAGCGCGCCCTGGTGATCGGGCACACCGACGAGGAAAGGGTGGTGAGGCTCGCGGACACGCTGCTGGACACCACCATCCGCCCCGGCGACGCCCTGCTGCTCGAGTCCCGCTCCGGCTACGTCTACGAAGTGATCCCCAAGAGCGAGGTCGAAGAGCTCGTCCTCGAAGAGGTCCCGGACGTCGACTACACCAAGATCGGCGGTCTGGGCAGCCAGATCGAGATGATCCGTGACGCGGTCGAGCTTCCGTACCTCTACCCGGACCTCTTCAAGGAGCACGAACTGCGGCCGCCGAAGGGCATCCTGCTCTACGGCCCGCCCGGATGCGGCAAGACGCTGATCGCCAAGGCCGTCGCCAACTCCCTTGCCAAGAAGGTCGCCGAGGTGACCGGCCAGCCCGCGGGGAAGAGCTACTTCCTCAACATCAAGGGCCCCGAGCTCCTCAACAAGTACGTCGGTGAGACCGAGCGGCACATCCGCCTCGTCTTCCAGCGTGCCCGGGAGAAGGCGAGCGAGGGCACCCCCGTCATCGTCTTCTTCGACGAGATGGAATCCCTCTTCCGCACCCGTGGTTCCGGCGTCAGCTCGGACGTGGAGAACACCATCGTCCCGCAGCTGCTCGCCGAGATCGACGGCGTGGAGGGCCTGGAGAACGTCATCGTCATCGGCGCCTCCAACCGCGAGGACATGATCGACCCCGCGATCCTGCGCCCCGGCCGACTCGATGTGAAGATCAAGATCGAGCGTCCGGACGCGGAGGCCGCGAAGGACATCTTCGCCAAGTACCTGACGTCCTCGCTGCCGCTGCACGCCGACGACCTCGCCGAGCACAGCGGCTCCAAGGACGCCGCCGCTCACGCGATGATCCAGTCCGTCGTCGAGCAGATGTACGCCGAGTCCGAGGAAAACCGCTTCCTCGAGGTCACGTACGCCAATGGCGACAAGGAAGTCCTGTACTTCAAGGACTTCAACTCCGGCGCGATGATTCAGAACATCGTCGACCGGGCCAAGAAAATGGCCATCAAGGCCTTCCTCGACCACAACCAGAAGGGCCTTCGGGTCTCCCATCTCCTCCAGGCATGCGTGGACGAGTTCAAGGAGAACGAGGACCTGCCGAACACCACCAACCCGGACGACTGGGCCCGGATCTCCGGAAAGAAGGGCGAGCGGATCGTCTTCATCCGCACCCTTGTCACCGGAAAACAGGGCGCGGACACCGGACGTTCCATCGACACGGTGGCGAACACCGGTCAGTACCTGTAGAACGCAGACCGGCTGCGGATGCCCGGCCGGGCATCCGCAGCCGAATGCTTTTCCGACAGGTCCAGCCATACCGGAGCAATGACGAAATTGATCTCCCCACCAGCGCAGAGGCGTTCTAGGCTCGTCGGTACCGCCGAGTCGCGCAGTGCGGGGACGGGCACCGCACACGCACCGGAGCTACAGCGGTACTTGAGCGCCGTTCCCGGAGGGGAGCGCCGCCGGGCAAGGAGGGCCGCATGACCGTACGGCGAGTAATGGGCATCGAGACGGAGTACGGCATCTCCGTCCCGGGCCACCCGAACGCCAATGCCATGCTCACCTCGTCCCAGATCGTCAACGCCTACGCGGCGGCGATGCACAGGGCGCGGCGCGCCCGCTGGGACTTCGAGGAGGAGAATCCGCTGCGGGACGCCCGCGGCTTCGACCTCGCCCGCGAGGCCGCCGACTCCAGTCAGCTCACCGACGAGGACATCGGCCTGGCCAATGTGATCCTCACCAACGGTGCCCGGCTGTACGTCGACCATGCGCACCCGGAGTACAGCTCGCCCGAGGTCACCAACCCGCGCGACGCCGTGCTGTGGGACAAGGCCGGCGAGCGGATCATGGCGGAGGCCGCCGAGCGCGCGGCCCAGCTCCCCGGCGCCCAGCCGATCCACCTGTACAAGAACAACACCGACAACAAGGGCGCGTCCTACGGCACGCACGAGAACTACCTGATGAAGCGGGAGACCGCCTTCTCGGACATCGTGCGCCACCTGACGCCGTTCTTCGTCTCCCGCCAGGTCGTCACCGGCGCCGGACGGGTCGGAATCGGCCAGGACGGCCATGAACACGGCTTCCAGATCAGCCAGCGCGCCGACTATTTCGAGGTCGAGGTCGGGCTCGAGACCACGCTGAAGCGGCCCATCATCAACACTCGGGACGAGCCCCACTCCGACGCCGAGAAGTATCGCAGGCTCCATGTGATCATCGGCGACGCGAACCTGTCGGAGATCTCCACGTACCTGAAGCTGGGCACCACGGCCCTGGTGCTTTCGATGATCGAGGACGGCTTCATCGCGGTGGACCTGGCGGTCGAGCAGCCGGTGCGCACCCTGCACCAGGTCTCGCACGATCCGACCCTCAAGCGGCTGGTCACGCTGCGCAGCGGCCGGACACTCACCGCAGTGCAGCTTCAGATGGAGTACTTCGAGCTGGCCCGCAAGTACGTCGAGGAGCGCTTCGGCGCGGACGCCGACGAGCAGACCAAGGACGTCCTGATCCGCTGGGAGGACACCCTCAACCGGCTCGAGAACGACCCGATGAGCCTCGCCGGGGAACTGGACTGGATCGCCAAGAAGGAGCTCATGGAGGGCTACCGCAGGCGCGACGGCCTGGAGTGGGACGCGGCGCGGCTGCACCTGGTGGACCTCCAGTACGCCGACGTACGCCCCGAGAAGGGCCTGTACAACCGGCTGGCCGCCCGCGGAAAGATGAAGCGGCTCCTGGACGAGCCGGACGTCGTACGGGCCGGGACAAAGCCCCCCGAGGACACCAGGGCGTACTTCCGCGGTCGCTGTCTGGAGCAGTACGCGGACGACGTCGCCGCGGCCTCGTGGGACTCGGTGATCTTCGATCTGCCCGGCCGTGACTCGCTGCAGCGGGTGCCAACCCTCGAACCGCTACGCGGAACGCGTAATCACGTCAAGGAGCTCCTTGACCGGTGCCGGACCGCGGAAGACCTGGTCCGGGTGCTGTCCGGCGGCTGAAATGGCTCAGGTCCGGGAATCATCGAGGTGGTCCCCGGACGTTGAGGAAAGTGCGGGGCCGATGTCGGACCCTGCTTGTAGGGTCTGATCTTGACCGAACGAACTCACGTCAGGGCAAACCGAGCGGGGTGAGGGATATGGCGACCAAGGACACCGGCGGCGGACAGCAGAAGGCGACGCGTTCCACTGAGGAGGTCGAGGAGCAGGCGCAGGACGCGCAGGCCTCCGAGGACCTCAAGGAGCGCCAGGAGAAGCTGTCGGACGACGTCGACTCCGTACTGGACGAGATTGACGACGTCCTCGAAGAGAATGCCGAGGATTTCGTGAGGTCTTTCGTTCAGAAGGGTGGACAGTAGGTCTCGCTATGGACCGCGAGGATCTGAAGTGGTGCTCTCGCTGCGAGAAGTTCCTGGCGCGCGACGCCTTCGGGCGGCACCGGGGACGACGTGACGGCTTGCAGGACTCCTGCCGGTCGTGCGCTCGTGAGTACGCGAAGCAGTGGGATCAGCGGAAGCGGCAAGAGCGCCGTGAGCTCAAGAACCCTGCCGTGCCCTCCGGGTTCAAGCGCTGCCACGGGTGTGGCGAGGTGAAGCCTCACAGCGATTGGCATCGCAACGCGACCGCCTCCGATGGCCTGTCGACACGCTGCAAAGCGTGCAAGGCCGTCGAGGGGCGGGCGGGTCACCTGAAGCGCAAGTACGGCATTACTGAGGCTGAGTTGACTCAACTCATCGACGAGCAAGGCGGTGTCTGCGTGATCTGCCTTGCTGCTCCGGCCGAGCATGTGGATCACGACCACGAGACGGGTAGGGTCCGAGGCGTACTGTGCTTCAGCTGCAATGCCGCACTGGGGCAGTTCAAGGATCGGCCGGATGCCATAAGGCGTGCAGCCGCATATGTGGAAGGAAACGCGTGGAAGCCAACACTCGTAGCACCGGGCGTCTACCAGCTGCCTTCCTGACACCGGGCTCCTCTTCGTTCATGGACTTCCTTGGTCAGCACTCCCCGGAGATGCTGCCCGGAAGGCGGGTCCTGCCGCCCGTGCAGGGTGCCATCGAGGCACCGCACGGCACGACCATCGTCGCGACGACGTTCCCCGGCGGTGTGGTGCTGGCCGGTGACCGGCGGGCGACCATGGGCAACATGATCGCCCAGCGCGACATCGAGAAGGTCTTCCCGGCAGACGAGTACTCGGCCGTGGGCATCGCCGGCACCGCCGGCCTCGCGGTGGAGATGGTCAAGCTGTTCCAACTGGAGCTGGAGCACTTCGAGAAGGTGGAAGGCGCCCAACTCTCCCTGGAGGGCAAGGCGAACCGGCTCTCCACCATGATCCGCAGCAACCTCGGCATGGCCATGCAGGGCCTGGCCGTGGTGCCTCTCTTCGCCGGCTACGACGTCGACCGCGAGAAGGGCCGCATCTTCTCGTACGACGTCACGGGCGGCCGCTCCGAGGAGCACGGATTCGCCGCCACCGGCTCCGGCTCGATCTTCGCCCGCGGGGCCATGAAGAAGCTCTACCGCGAGGACCTGACGGAGCAGCAGGCCACCACCCTGGTCATCCAGGCGCTGTACGACGCGGCCGACGACGACTCGGCGACCGGCGGACCCGATGTGGCCCGGCGGATCTATCCGATCGTTACGGTCATCACCGACGAGGGCTTCCGCAAGCTCACCGAGGCCGAGTCCTCCGAGATCGCCCGCTCGATCCTGGAGCGCCGCCTCGAACAGCCCGACGGCCCCCGCGCCGCGCTGCTCTGATGACCCCCTCTTCGGAACACATGCCACTGACAGAAAGGGACGGATAACCGGTGTCGACGCCGTTCTACGTCTCACCCCAGCAGGCCATGGCCGACCGGGCGGAATACGCCCGCAAGGGCATCGCCCGTGGTCGCAGCCTCGTTGTGCTGCAGTACACCGACGGCATCGTGTTCGTCGGCGAGAACCCGTCCCGTGCGCTGCACAAATTCAGTGAGATCTACGACCGGATCGGCTTCGCCGCGGCCGGTAAGTACAACGAGTACGAGAACCTGCGGATCGGTGGCGTGCGCTATGCCGATCTGCGTGGATACACCTACGACCGTGACGATGTGACGGCCCGTGGGCTCGCCAATGTCTATGCCCAGACGCTGGGCACCATCTTCTCCAGTGCGGCCGAGAAGCCGTACGAGGTGGAGCTGGTCGTCGCCGAGGTCGGTGCGACTCCCGAGGGCGACCAGATCTACCGCCTGCCGCACGACGGATCGATCGTGGACGAGCACGGCTCGGTCGCGGTCGGCGGCAATGCCGAACAGATCAGCACCTATCTCGATCAGCGTCACCGCGAAGGGATGTCGCTGGCGGAGGCGCTGAAACTGGCGGTACAGGCCCTGTCCAACCAGTCCAACGGCAGCGAGCGGGAGATCCCCGCGGATCGCCTGGAAGTCGCGGTCCTGGACCGGACGCGACCGCAGCAGCGGAAGTTCAAGCGCATCGTCGGCAGGCAGCTGGCCCGGCTGCTGGAGGCGGACGGTGCCGCGTCGACCCCGACGGACGCGCCGTCGGACACGGAGGAGACCGAGGAGACTGAAGAGGGCGGGGAGTAGCCCCGCCGGAGTTTCCGCCACACGCGCGACTGCGCCCCAGACCGCCCGTGCGGGCCGGGGCGCAGCCGTCTGTCCGGTTCCTCTGTGCTCAGGGGAGCGCCCAGTGGTGGAGGCGTTCGCGGTCCCGGGTGAGCCAGCTTCCGTCGCCGAGCGGGGTCACATCGCCCCCGACCGCCACCGGGTACCGCAGCCGTCCCAGGGGGCGGAGCGTCGCTGTATCGCACAGCCAGTGACGGATCGAGACCGGCCGCCCGGGCAGATAGATCCGGCCGGTGACCAGGACATGATCCGCGTCGATCAGGAACGCGCCGGCGACCTCGTCGTTGTCGCGGTCGGTCGCCAGCTCCCCGAGGTCGAAAAGACCGGCCGGGTCGTCGGCGGCCACATCGTGCGAGGCGAGCTCGTCGCGGTCGTCGTTGTGCGCGATGCCCTCGGCGCGTCGCAGGGTGAGGACCCGGCCCTGGTCCGGCAGGAAGTCGATCACCTCGCGCATCGTGGTGCCGCCGCGGATGTGCAGCCCGTCGTGGCGGGGCTCGATCCACCACGTCGACCAGCTGTACCAGGCCGTCCAGCAGGAGAGGGCGAGCAGTGAGCCGTCCGGATGCCACCGCTGTGTCACGTCCGAGGAGACCGCTCCGATGGGGCGCCGGGCCCGGATGTCGCCGGTTGCCGCGTCGAGCAGGAGCAGCGTGTCCCGGCCATAACGGCGCCGTGGCGGGTTGTCGCAGATCAGTATCGCGGCGCGCTCGTTCATGGTCGGCGTGGGCACGAGGACGCTGACGAGGGCCCCGTCCGGGCTCACGGCGGGCCTGCCGGGCGGGCGGGGGTCGCGGTGTGCGCCGTGCCAGCGGGCGTGCGACAGCTCCCAGCGGGTGGCTCCGTCGGGACCGAGTGCGCGGATCCTGCTGCCCTCGGCGACGACCGCGCTGCCGCCGGGCAGCGGGGCCGCCGCGCAGTACGGCGGCAGGCGCAGGCTCCGGGTGGGTGCGAGGGTGCCGGAGAGGAAGGTGTCCGCGTCGTGTATCTCCAGCCCTTCGTCCGTCCTGACGGAAAGCCGCCCGTCCAGGAGCGGTGTCACGGAGCCCGCCGCGGGGGCCGTCCCGATCAGCGTCGCGTCGATCGGGCTCTCCGCCGTACTCATCATGATCGTGATCGTTCCACGGCGGACGGCGCGGTCTCAAGGCCGCTGGGTCAGGACCATACGTACGGGTTCTCACGACCCCGGACGTTCGGGTTCACACGATCCGGGCGGGGGCCGAGGAGCCGCGTACGACCAGGCGGACCGGGAGATCGCCCTCCTCGGGGCGGCGGCCCTCGAGAACGGCGAGCAGGGCCGCCATGCCCCGCTCGCCCACGCGTTCCGCGGGCAGGCTGAGTGTGGTGAGCTCGGGCTCCACGGCGGTGGCGAGTGCGAGGTCGTCGAAGCCGGTGACGGACACGTCCTCGGGCACCCGCAGGCCCACCCGGCGTACGGCCTTGCAGGCTCCGGCGCCCATGATGTCGTCGTCGCAGATGATCGCGGTGGGCCGGGGTCCGGGGGCGGCCAGCGCCCGCTCGGCGGCCTCGCGCGCGCCGTTGACTTCCAGGGGCGCGGAGACGGTCCGCACCACCGCGCCGGGAACGGTGCGCAGTGCCTCGTGCAGTGCCCGGGCCCGTACATCGAAGGTCCAGGAGCTGATGGCCGACGCGAGATGGACAAAGCGGCGATGGCCGAGGGACAGCAGATGGTCCGTCATCTGCCGCATGCCGTCGGCGATGTCGAGGTTGACGTGAGCGGCCGCGCCGGGATCCGCCGGGTCGCTGTCGAGCATCACGAGCGGGAGATCCGTGCCGCGGATGGCGGTCAGCGCCTCGGCGGCCATCGAGGAGGCGATCACGCCGTCGAGCGCGGCCCGCGCCGAGGCGAAGGGGTCCTTGGCGGGTCCGACGCCCTCGGGGGACGGGTAGAGCACCACGCCGAAGCCGTGCTCGGCGGCGACGGTCGCAGCGCCGGAGTAGACGCGGGCGAAGAACTCATTGGTGAGCGCGGGCACCACGAGCAGCGCGGTCCTGGTCCGCCCGAGCCGCAGATTCCGCGCGGCGAGATTGGGCCGGTAGCCGAGCTCGCGGGCGGCGTCCCGCACCATCCCGGCGGTCCGCTCGGAGACGCGCCCGCGCCACTTCTCACCGAGGACGAGGGAAACCGTGGCCTGCGAAACCCCGGCAACCCTGGCGACATCCCGACTGGTGGGGCGCACGCCGCCGGGCTGGGTGAACCCGTGTGCCATCGATGCCGTCCTCAGCCCTTGCCGCTCGCCGTGCGTCCGCGGTGGACCCGCGGACTGCCGACATGGTACGTATGACGGAACACGTTATACGTAAAACCTCGGGTCGGACCCGTGGAAAGCCGGGGGAAGAGGAGCAGAGCATGGCCGAGGGAACCGCCGGCTACCGGGACATCCTCAAGGCGCCGCACGCCGCGCGGCTGCTCACCGGCACGCTCATCGGGCGGCTGCCCAACGCCACCGCGCCCGTGGCGATCGTCCTGTTCACCCGCGCCGAGGGCGGCAGCTACAGCCTCGCCGGCGGGCTCGCCGCCGTGTACGGCATAGCCACCGCGATAGGCCAGCCCCTCCTCGGTCGGGCGGTCGACCTGCACGGGCAGCCCCGCGTCCAGTTCCCCGCCGCCGTCGTCTCGGCCATCGGCATGGCGCTGCTGGCCGCCGTCGGGATCGGCGCGCTGCCGCTCGCGTACGCGGCCGTCGCGGTCGCGGGCGTGTTCACACCACCGCTCGAAGGCGGCCTGCGGGCCCTGTGGCCCAGCGTCCTCGGCCGCGAGGACCGGGTGCACCGGGCCTACGCCATGGACGCCGTCGCCCAGGAAGTGATGTTCACCGTCGGCCCCCTGCTGGTGACGCTGCTCGTCTCGCTCTGGTCGGCGGGAGCCGCCCTCCTCGTCATCAACGTCATCGGCGTCCTCGGCGCGCTCTCCGTCGTCCTCTCGGAGCCCTCCCGAGGCTGGCGCTCCGCACCCCGCGAGGCCCACTGGCTGGGCGCCCTGCGCTCGCCCGGGCTGCTCGCGCTCCTCGGGGCCCTCTTCTTCGTCGGCCTCGCGCTCGGCTCGATCACCGTGGCCGCAATCGCGTACGCGGACGACCAAGGTCAGGAGTCGGTGTACGGCTGGCTGATGGCGGCACTGGGCCTCGGCGCCCTCATCGGCGGCACGGTGTACGGCGCGCGGCAGTGGGCCGGAGTCCCCGAGCGCCGGCTGCGTGCCATCGTCGCCCTGCTCGCCCTCGGCTATCTGCCGCTCGCGCTCACGCCCGGTGTCGTCGCCATGACGGTGCTTGCCGCGGTCTCCGGTGTCTTCCTCGCACCCGCGATCGCCTGCGCCTTCATCGTCGTCGACCGGCACGCCCCCAGCGGCACGGTCACCGAGTCCTTCTCCTGGCTCGTCACCACCTTCGGCGTCGGCGCGGCGGTCGGAACGGCCGTCGCGGGCCCGGCCGTCGAGCTCGGCGGAACCTCTTGGAGTTTTGCCGTCGCGGGAGCCGGAGGCATTGCCGCACTCCTGGTTCTGATGACCACTCAGCGGGTCCTGGCAGTTCCCGCCCGCAGCAAGGGCATCGCGGTCGCAATCCCGGGCTCATCGGAAAATGATCGAAACGGTGCTGCCGAACCCGGTTTCAGCTCAGGCCGTGAGGCGTAATGTTCAGACATGGACCGCCGCATTTTCGGGCTGGAGAACGAGTACGGCGTCACGTGCACGTTCAGGGGACAGCGCCGACTGTCACCTGACGAAGTGGCGCGCTACCTCTTCCGCCGTGTTGTCTCATGGGGCCGCAGCAGCAATGTCTTCCTGCGGAACGGCGCCCGCCTCTACCTCGACGTGGGTTCGCATCCGGAATATGCAACTCCCGAATGCGACAACGTGACCGAGCTGGTCACCCACGACAAGGCCGGCGAGCGCATTCTCGAAGGCCTGCTCGTCGACGCCGAACGCCGCCTGCACGAGGAGGGAATCGCGGGCGACGTCTATCTCTTCAAGAACAACACCGACTCGGCGGGAAACTCCTACGGCTGCCACGAGAACTATCTCGTCGCCCGCCACGGAGAGTTCTCCCGGCTCGCGGACATCCTCATCCCGTTCCTGGTGACCCGTCAGCTGCTGTGTGGCGCGGGCAAGGTGCTGCAGACCCCGCGCGGCGCGGTCTACTGCGTCAGCCAGCGCGCCGAGCACATCTGGGAGGGCGTCAGCTCCGCCACCACCCGCTCGCGCCCGATCATCAACACCCGCGACGAGCCGCACGCCGACGCCGAGCGCTACCGCCGCCTGCATGTCATCGTCGGCGACTCGAACATGTCCGAGACGACCATGCTGCTGAAGGTCGGAGCGACCGATCTCGTTCTGCGCATGATCGAGGCGGGCACCGTGATGCGCGACCTGACCCTGGAGAACCCGATCCGGGCGATCCGCGAGGTCAGCCACGACATCACTGGCCAGCGCAAGGTGCGCCTGGCCAGCGGCCGTGAGGCCTCCGCCCTGGAGGTCCAGCGGGAGTACTTCGAGAAGGCCGTGGACTTCGTCGAGCGCCGAGGGATCCGCACCGGCGTCGTCGAGCAGGTCCTGGAGCTCTGGGGCCGCACGCTGGACGCGATCGAGGCCGAGGACCTCGACCGGATCGGCACCGAGATCGACTGGGTCATGAAGTACAAGCTCATCGAGCGGTACCGCGCCAAGCACAACATGACCATGTCGCATCCGCGAGTCGCCCAGATAGACCTCGCCTACCACGACATCCACCGCCGCCGAGGGCTCTACTACCTGCTGGAACGCAAGGGCCAGGCCGCTCGCATCTGCAACGACCTGAAGATCTTCGAGGGCAAGTCGGTGCCCCCGCAGACCACCAGGGCTCGGCTGCGCGGCGACTTCATCCGCCGGGCGCAGGAGCAGCGGCGGGACTTCACCGTCGACTGGGTGCACCTCAAGCTCAACGACCAGGCGCAGCGCACCGTGTTGTGCAAGGACCCGTTCCGGTCGGTCGACGACCGGGTGGAGAAACTGATCGCAGGGATGTAACGACACGTTGAGTGGAACGCCACTCGGGCCCCGTACGTTCTCGTACGGGGCCCGTTCCACGCCCTAGAGTGTCCGGGACCTACTGTGCCGTCTGAGATCTGAGGAACACGTGCGCCGACTTGCCGGCCTTCTCGTCGTCCCCTTGCTGCTGCTGTCGGCAGTGGCGTGCGGCAGCGACGACAAGGACTCCGACTCCACCTCGTCCGGCGGGCTGCCCGCCATCACCGCGGGCGCCAAGTTCGGCGAGAAGCCGACCCTGGCCAAGGGTGAGGGTGATCCACCCAAGGACCTCAAGGTCGTCGTGATCAGCGAGGGCAAGGGCGCGAAGCTGAAGAAGGGCGACCAGGCCCAGGTCAACTACCTCGGCCAGATGTGGGACTCCGACAAGCCCTTCGACAACAGCTTCGACCGGGGCCAGCCCTTCGACGTGACGATCGGCGGCGGCGGTGTCATCGAGGGCTGGCAGAAGGCCCTCGACGGCCAGAAGGTCGGCAGCCGTCTCGAGGTGTCGATCCCGCCGGCGCTCGGCTACGGCAAGCAGGGTCAGGGCGAGATCAAGCCCAACGCCACGCTGGTGTTCGTCATGGACATCGTCAAGGCCACCGTCATTCCCCTCTCCGCCAAGGGCACCGACGTCGCGCAGGACAACATCGATCTGCCGAAGGTGGGCACCAACACCGACGGCAAGGCCCCCTCGGTGACCTTCCCCAAGAAGGCCGACCCGCCGAAGAAGCTCGTCTCGAATTACGTGATCGAGGGCACGGGCCCGGTGCTCACGGCGAAGGACACCATCGTCGTGAAGTACGAGGCCTTCCTCTGGGCCGGCGGCAAGAAGTTCGACAGCACCTACGCCGCAGGCAAGACCCAGACCTTCCCGCTGGCGCAGGTCACGCTCAAGGGCCTCAAGGACGGCATCATCGGCAAGAAGGTCGGCAGCCGTGTGCTGCTGGTCATCCCGCCGGACCAGGCCTTCGGTGCCAAGGAGCAGCAGGGCATCCCGAAGAACTCGACGCTTGTCTTCGCCATGGACCTTCTGACGAAGCCGTAAGGGCAAAGATGTAAGACTGTCCTGGTTGCCCCGTTCATCATTAAGAGGAGCAGTTCAGTGAGCATCGAGAAGCCCGAGATCGACTTCCCGGGTGGCGAGCCGCCGGCCGACCTGGAGATCAAGGACATCTGGGAGGGCGACGGCCCGGTGGCCAAGGCGGGCGACACCGTCTCCGTCCACTACGTGGGCGTGGCCTTCTCCACCGGCGAGGAGTTCGACGCTTCCTGGAACCGCGGCACCCCGCTGCAGTTCCAGCTCGGTGTCGGCCAGGTCATCTCCGGCTGGGACCAGGGCGTGCAGGGCATGAAGGTCGGCGGCCGCCGCCAGCTGATCATCCCCGCGCACCTCGCGTACGGCGACCGCGGCGCCGGTGGCGGCGCCATCGCCCCCGGCGAGACGCTGATCTTCGTCTGCGATCTGGTCGCCGTCTGATCACGTACGGACAGTAAGAGGGCCCATGCCGGTCGGCATGGGCCCTCGGCTTTGCCGCGACACCCCGGGGCGGTACGGTCGACGATCAGAAGCACTGTGAGGAAGGGCGTCGATGGCCATTGCCAAGGCCGAGCGGCTGATGAATCTGGCGCTGTGTCTGCTGGGCACCCGCCGCCCGCTCAGCAAGCGCGAACTGCGCGGGTCCATCGAGGCCTACCTGGAGGCCGGTTCCGACGACTCCTTCAACCGGATGTTCGAGCGTGACAAGGACGACTTGCGCGAACTCGGCCTGGTCATCGCGACGGTGGAGAACCTCGACGGTGAGACCGGCTATCTCGCACGGCGCGACTCCAACCGGCTGCCCGCCATCACACTCGACGCCGAGGAGGCGGCCGCACTCGGCCTCGCGGCCAAGGTCTGGCAGCAGGCGCGCCTCGCCGGAGCCGCAAGTGGCGCCCTGCAGAAGCTGCGCGCGGCCGGCATGCCCGAGGCAGAGGACTCCTACGAGGCGCACTACAGTGCCCTCGAACCCCGAATTCCCGTCCACGAGGCGGCCTTTGAGCCGCTGATGCTCGCCTGCCGCGACCGCCGCCCCGTCGTCTTCGACTACCGCAAGGCCAACGCCGCGCGCCCCGGGCAGCGCCATGTCGAACCATGGACCCTCGAATGCTGGCGCGGGCACTGGTATCTGGCGGGCTGGGACCGCGACCGCGACGCCGAACGGGTCTTCCGGCTTTCGCGCATCACCGGCCGGGTCCGCTCGCGCGCCGGCTCGTTCACCGCGCCCGTGCCCGATGTCGTCACCGTCCGGGAGACCGTCGAGACCTGGGCCGGGGAGACCGCCACCCGCTCCGCGCGGATCCGGCTGCGCACCGACTGCGGCTACCCGCTGCGCTCCAGGGCCCAGTCCATACGGGAACTGGGGGAGGGCTGGGACGAGTTGGAGATTCCGTACGGACACGGGCTCGACGCCTGGCTCGTGGAGTTCGGCCCGGACGTCGTCGTACTGGAGCCCGCGGATCTGCGGGCCGATGTGGTCGAGCGGCTGCGCGCCGTGGCCAAGGGCTGAGGGGGACTCGGACAACCATGGCCGCCAATGCCATCGACCAGACCCGGCGGATGCTCTCGCTGGTGACCTATCTGCGCGAGCGCCCCGGCGCGCGCGTCGGTGATGTCGCCCGCGCCTTCGGCATCACCGAGGACGAGCTGATCTCCGACCTCGACGTCCTGCCGATGTGCGGGACGAGCTTCCGCGGTGGCGATCTGCTCGACATCGACACGGACGGTGACCGCATCTGGTGGCACAACCCCGACGATGTCGCCGAGCCGCTGCGGCTCGCGGCCGACGAGGCGACCGCGCTGCTGGTCGCCGCGCGCGCCGTGGCCACGCTGCCGGGCCTGCGCGAGAGCGACCGGCAGGCGCTGCTGCGCGCCACCGCGAAGCTGGAGACCGCCGCCGGCGAGGTGGCCGGGGCCAGCTCCCGGCTGTCGGTCACCTTCGAGTCCGAGGGCGGCGTCTTCGCCGAGGTCGACCGGGCGATCTCGGAACGGCGCCGGCTGTGGCTCAAGTACTACTCGCCCGCGCGCGACGAACTCACCGAGCGCGAGGTCGACCCGATCAGGCTCTTCGCCGTCGGACACACGTATATGGAGGCTTGGTGCCGGCTCTCCGAGGCGCGCCGGACCTTCCGTCTCGACCGGGTGGCCGAGATCAGGCTGCTCGACGCCCCCGCCGCGCCGCCCGAGATCGAACTGCGTGATCTTTCGGAGGGGCTGGTCCAGCCGTCCGCCGACGATCCCGAGGTCGTGGTCGAGGTCGGTCCGGGCGGGCGCTGGGTCGCGGAGTACTACCCGCACGACAGCGCGGAGGAGCTGCCCGACGGAGGGCTGCGCATCACGCTGCGTACGCCTGCTCCCGCCTCGCTGCGACGGCTCGCCCTGCGGCTGGGACAGGACGGGCGGATCGTCTCGCCGCAGGACCTGGCGGACAGCGCCCGGCTCGCGGCGCGCGAAGCCCTCGAGGCCTATGACGGTCAGGAATAAGGAGATCTGCGCCGGATGTCTCTGATGTCTTCCATCCCTGCCCAGGTGGGCCCGGTTCTCTTCAAGGCCGCGTGCCCCGAGTGCCGGGCTCGCTTGGAGTTGTCGGCGGGGGCGCTGCGACTGGCCATCGGCGCAAGCCGTCGCACCACCTTCTACTCCTTCACCTGTCCCGAGTGCGAGGCCGCCGTCCGCAAGCCGGCCGGTGAGCGCATCATCGAACTCCTCACCGGGGGTGGAGTGCGGACGCTGCGCCTGCACTCCACCGTCTAGAACGGTCTAGGCTCTGCGCATGTTCTGGCCCATGCTCGCCATCGCCTTCGGTTTCCTCGGGATCGCCGTGCTCGGCATCCTCGGTATCCGGGTCTTCGTCGAGGCCCAGCGCCTGGGCCGTGAGGTGGCACGCACCACCGAGCGGATCAACCGCGCGGCGGAGGATCTGGAACACGCGGCGACCGATCTTGCCCGTACCGGCGAGGCCCTGCGCTAGAAGCACTGCTGGGACGGGTGCACCCTGATGCGGGGGTGACCCGGGCGGTAGGCTGATAGATGGCGGCAACAGGCAATGAGGCGCCGGCCGCAAACGGGTGTACGCAGAGGGATTGCCCTGCGTTTACCCGTGAGAGTTACGATCGCAGCCAGTCGCGGCGCGGACAGCAGTCCACCGCGATCAGCAGCTCAGCCCCATGCCGCCTCGGTGAGAAGGTAGACACCAGTTATGTTCCGACAGATCGGCCCCACCGAGATCATTCTCATTCTCGTCGTCGTGGTCTTGCTCTTCGGAGCCAAGAAGCTTCCCGAGATGGCCCGCTCGCTGGGCAAGTCGGCCCGGATCCTCAAGAGCGAGGCCAAGGCCATGAAGTCCGAGGGGCAGCCGGCTGCCACTCCTGCCGACCCGCCGCAGGACCCGGCCCAGGGTCAGGCCGCTCCTCGGACTATCCAGGCGTCCCCCGGCGATGTGACGAGCGCTCGCCCGGTGAACGAGCCGACCGACACCACCCCCCAGCGCTGACCCCAAGGCCGCCCACAGCGGCCTGCCGCACGAGATGAGGACGTGGGTTGCTCAAGCCTGCCCGCTCTAAACAGAAGGAGAAGGACCCCGAGGGGCGGATGCCGCTCGCGGACCATCTGCGTGAGCTCCGCAACCGGCTTGCGAAGGCGATGCTTGCGGTCACGATCGCGTCTGTCGTGGCTGCGTTCTACAGCCAGGAGCTGATGCATCTCCTGGCCTCGCCGGTCACCGCCTGTGAAAAGGGCGTGCTCGAGACCGGCGGCAAGTGCGCCACGATCGTGTACACCGACCTGCTGTCGCCGTTCACCACCACGGTGAAGGTGGTCATGATGGCGGGCATCATCGCGTCCTGCCCGGTCTGGCTCTACCAGCTGTGGGCCTTCGTGGCCCCGGGTCTGCACAGGAACGAGAAGAAGTACACGTACTACTTCGCCGCCGCGGCCGTTCCGCTCTTCGCGGCCGGTGCCTATCTCGCCTTCGTGGTCATGCCGGTCAGCATGAAGGTGCTGCTGAGCATCACTCCGGACACTGCAGCGAACTTCCTCGAGGTCGACAAGATCCTGGACTTCGCCGTCCGGATGGTGCTGATCTTCGGCTTCTCCTTCGAGCTGCCGCTCCTGCTGATCATGCTCAACGCGGCCGGCGTCGTCACTGGACGCCGGATGGCCGGCTGGTGGCGGGGCGTGGTCATGGGGATCTTCGTCTTCGGAGCCGTCGCCACGCCGTCGACCGACCCGCTGGGCATGGTCGCGCTCGCCGGGCCGATCATCGTGCTCTACTTCATGGCGGTCGGTTTCTCGATCCTCAACGACAAGCGGCGCGCTCGGAACAACCCCGACGCCGAACTCGACGACGACGAGGCGTCCGACCTCGACCTCACCCCCGGGGACATCGGCGAGATCGAGTCCGTACCGGCCAGCCGTGTCCTGCCCGAGCAGGCGGACGGCAGCCGCTCGGAGCGGCTCAACGGTTACGACGACATCACCTGAGACGCGGACTGCGCGAGGGGCCGGATGGGAATCCATCCGGCCTTGTCCATGGGCCGTGGAGTACCCTCGCGCGGGTGACCAGCGAGATCACCCTCTTCGTCAATCCCACGGCGGGCCGCGGACGCGGCGCTCATGCCGCCCAGCCCGCCGCCCGTGCCCTGCGCGATGCCGGGTTCTGCGTACGCACCGTCCTGGGCGAGGACGCCGACGACGCCCTGCGGCGGGTCCGCGAAGCCGTCGCCGGCGGGACCGGAGCCGTTGTCGCCGTCGGCGGTGACGGGATGATGTCGCTCGCCCTGCAGGCCCTCGCCGGGACCAGGACTCCGCTGGGCGTGGTGGCCGTCGGGACCGGCAATGACTTCGCCCACACGCTCGGGCTGCCCGTACGCGACCCGGCGGCCGCAGGGAAACTGGCCGCCGAGGCGCTCAAGGGCAATCGGATAAGGGACGTGGATCTGGGCCGCGTGGGGGAGCGGTGGTTCGGGACCGTCCTCGCCTCCGGCTTCGACTCCCGGGTCAACGACCGGGGAAACAGGATGCGGTGGCCCGGCGGGCGCTTCAGGTACGACCTGGCGATGATCGCCGAGTTGGCGGCCTTCAAGCCCATCCCGTACCGGATCACTCTCGACGGCGGAGAGGTCCGGGAGATCGAGGCCACCCTGGTCGCCGTGGGCAACGGATCCTCGTACGGCGGCGGCATGCGGATCTGCTCCGGCGCCCGCACGGACGACGGACTCTTCGATGTGACGGTGGTCGGGGACTGTACGCGTACGACCCTGCTCAGGGTGTTCCCGAAGGTCTACAGGGGAACGCACCTCAGCCACCCCAAGGTGAGCACCCACCGCGTCCGGACGATCACGCTCCAGGCCGACGGGGTCACGGGATACGCCGACGGTGAGCCACTGGGCGCGCTGCCGCTGACCGCCCAGTGCGTGCCCGGTGCGGTACGAGTGCTCTCGCCGGTGCTTGCCCCGGTCAATTAAAGATCGCCTGACTGTCAGTGGTGGCGGGTAGGCTCGTGAGCAAGATGACCGAGGACCTCTCTCCCGCCGAGCGCTACGCCGCCGCCCGCATCCGCGCTGTTGAGGAGGCCACTGCGCTGGCCCCCTTCCGCGCGATGTACGAATTCGAGCTGGACCCCTTCCAGATCGAAGCCTGTCAGAGCCTGGAGGCGGGTAAGGGCGTGCTGGTCGCCGCGCCCACCGGCTCGGGCAAGACCATCGTCGGCGAATTCGCCGTCCATCTGGCCCTTCAGCAGGGCCGCAAGTGCTTCTACACCACGCCCATCAAGGCCCTTTCCAACCAGAAGTACACCGACCTGGCCAGGCGTTACGGCCCGGAGAAGGTCGGCCTGCTCACCGGCGACAACAGCGTCAACTCCGAAGCGCCCGTGGTCGTGATGACCACCGAGGTGCTGCGCAACATGCTGTACGCGGGCTCGCAGTCGCTGCTCGGACTCGGCTATGTGGTCATGGACGAGGTGCACTACCTCTCCGACCGCTTCCGCGGGGCCGTGTGGGAGGAAGTGATCATTCACCTCCCCGAGTCGGTGACTCTGGTGTCCCTGTCGGCGACCGTGTCCAATGCCGAGGAGTTCGGCGACTGGCTCGACACCGTCCGCGGCGACACCGACGTCATCGTCTCCGAGGAGCGGCCCGTGCCGCTGTGGCAGCACGTCATGGCCGGCCGCCGGATGTACGACCTCTTCGAGGAGGAGACCGACCACGGCGGCCGCGGCCCCGGCAGGCGCGAGGTCAATCCCGAACTCGCCCGTCTGGCACGGATGGAGAACCAGCGCACGTACAACCCCAAGGACCGCCGCCGCGGAAAGATGGTGCGCGAGGCGGACCGGGAGCGCGAGCGGCGCCAGCGCACCCGGATCTGGACACCGGGACGGCCGGAGGTCATCGAGCGGCTGGACGCGGAAGGGCTGCTGCCCGCGATCACCTTCATCTTCAGCCGCGCCGCGTGCGAGGCCGCCGTACAGCAGTGCATGTACGCGGGACTGCGGCTGAACAACGACGCGGCGCGTGCGAGGGTGCGCGAAATCGTCGAGGAGCGGACCTCCGCCATTCCGTCCGAGGACCTTCATGTCCTTGGCTATTACGAGTGGTTGGAAGGACTTGAGCGGGGCATCGCCGCGCACCACGCGGGCATGCTGCCGACCTTCAAGGAGGTTGTCGAAGAGCTGTTCGTCCGTGGTCTGGTGAAGGCCGTCTTCGCCACCGAGACCCTGGCGCTCGGCATCAACATGCCCGCCCGCTCAGTGGTGTTGGAGAAGCTCGTCAAGTGGAACGGCGAGCAGCACGCCGACATCACCCCCGGTGAGTACACCCAGCTCACCGGACGGGCCGGGCGGCGGGGCATCGACGTCGAGGGCCATGCGGTCGTGCTGTGGCAGCGGGGCATGGATCCCGTAGGTCTCGCCGGACTCGCGGGCACGCGCACCTACCCCCTGCGCTCCAGCTTCAAGCCCTCGTACAACATGGCCGTCAATCTTGTGCAGCAGTTCGGGCGGCACCGCTCGCGCGAGCTGCTCGAGACGTCGTTCGCGCAGTTCCAGGCGGACAAGTCCGTCGTCGGCATCTCCCGCCAGGTGCAGAAGAACGAAGAGGGACTTGAGGGCTACCGCGAGGGAATGACCTGCCACCTGGGGGACTTCGAGGAGTACGCGCGGCTGCGCCGCGACCTCAAGGACCGCGAGACGGAACTGGCCAAGCAGGGCGCGGCCCAGCGTCGGGCCGCGGCTGCCACGTCGTTGGAAAAGCTGAAGCCGGGCGACGTCATCCATGTCCCCACGGGCAAGTTCGCGGGGCTCGCGCTCGTCCTCGACCCGGGGATCCCGGCGGGACGGAGCAACGGCCACCGCGGATTCGAGCACCACGACGGCCCCCGTCCGCTGGTGCTGACGGCCGAACGGCAGGTCAAGCGGCTGGCGTCGATGGACTTCCCGGTGCCGGTGGAGCCGCTGGAGCGGATGCGGATCCCGAAGTCCTTCAACCCGCGCTCGCCGCAGTCGCGCCGCGACCTGGCCTCCGCGCTGCGGACGAAGGCCGGGCACATCGAGCCCGAGCGGCACCGAAGGCACCGGGCCGCCGCGGCCGACGACCGCGAGATCGCGCGGCTGCGCACGGAGTTGCGTGCGCATCCGTGCCACGGCTGCGACGAGCGCGAGGACCATGCGCGCTGGGCGGAGCGTTACCACCGGCTGCAGCGTGACACCCGCCAGCTGGAGCGCCGTATCGAGGGCCGGACGAACACCATCGCCCGCACCTTCGACCGGATCGTGGCGCTGCTGACCGAGCTGGACTATCTGCGCGCCGACGAGGTCACCGAGCACGGCAAGCGGCTCGCCCGGCTGTACGGGGAGCTGGATCTGCTGGCGAGCGAGTGCCTGCGCGCCGGCGTGTGGGAGGGGCTCACCCCGGCCGAACTGGCGGCGTGCGTCTCGGCGTTGGTGTACGAGGCGCGTCAGTCGGACGACGCGGTCGCACCCAAGGTCCCGGCGGGCAAGGCGAAGGCCGCGCTCGGCGAGATGGTCCACATCTGGGGCCGGCTCGACGCGCTGGAGGAAGAGTTCAAGATCAACCAGGCGGAGGGTGTCGGGCAGCGGGAGCCCGATCTCGGCTTCGCCTGGGCCGCGCACCAGTGGGCCTCGGACCGGACGCTGGACGAGGTGCTGCGCGAGGCGGAGATGCCCGCGGGTGACTTCGTACGGTGGACGAAGCAGGTCATCGACGTGCTCGGGCAGATCGCGGCCGCGGCGCCGCGCGAGGGCAGCACGGTCGCGAAGAACGCACGCAAGGCGGTCGATGCCCTGCTGCGAGGTGTCGTGGCGTACAGCTCGGTCGGCTGAGCGGGACGACGGCACGTCGGCCCCGTTCACCGCTTTCGGGCGCCGAACGGGGCCGACGCGCGTATCCGGCGGCGAAACGGGGCCTTCGCCCGGTCAGGCTGCCCAGAACGCGTCCTCTTCGTCGATGTCCTCGGCGCACTGGTCGATGTCGGTGATCTTGCCGCCGACGATCGTGAAGAAGAGGCCCTCGCGGATCTCGATTCCACGGTCGCGCCGGTCGGCCCGGGTCAGGTGGAGTGTCATGGCGTGCCCGCGCCCGTCGGCGAGCACCGCTTCGAGTTCGACCTGCATGGAGCCGTTGGTCTCCTCGCCCAGGCGGCGGTACAACGTGAGAACCGCGTCCCGGCCCTTGTGATGCCCGGAGAAGATGTTGTTCCCGGGCACGTGGTGGACGACGTCCGCCGTCATCAGAGAGCCGAGTGTCTCCATGTCACCCGCTCCGAACGCTGCGTAACCCCGGCGTACCAGGGCACAGTCCGGGTGCTCAGCCATACGAATCACGCCTTCCATCCCTATAACTTCCCCTTTGCTCCATGTTCCGCCGGGCGTGGAGGGCTGTCCACGCAGGGGGTTGTCACCTGTCTCTGTACGCCTGTCTCCGCGGGTCCGGGCGACTGCCGGACCGTTACGGAACGCTCGCCGTGATCTTGGCGACGGGGGCGTGCCGGGCGTGTGCGACGATCGGCTTCATGGGCACCACCACGGGACGACGAGTCGGCAGGCCGCGCGCGACGCAGCGGCCGGACAGCGGGATGTCCGCACGGGACGAACTCCTTCTGTCCGCCGCGGAGTTGTTCACGACGCGGGGATACGCGGCGACGACGACGCGGGCGGTCGCCGAGAGCGCGGGCATGCGGCAGGCGACGATGTACCACTACTTCACCGGCAAGGAAGACCTGCTGGCGGAGCTCCTCGAGTCGACGGTCACGCCGTCCCTGACCCTCGCGCGCGCACTGCTGGCGGACGACGGGCGCCCGGCGGAGGACCGCCTGTGGGAGCTGTGCCGCTCCGACGTGGGACTGCTGTGCCAGGGCCCGCACAACCTGGGCGCGCTGTACCTGCTGCCGGAGGTACAGAGCGAACGCTTCCAGCGCTTCCACGGCGTACGAGCGGACCTGAAGGCGGCGTACGGGCAGCTGCTGGCGGCGACGGCGGCGGGTTCGGAACTCTCGCGCATGGAGCGGGCGCTGCGCACGGACCTGGTGTTCGGCCTGATCGAGGGCGTCATCCTGATCCACAGGGGCAGGCCGGGCCGGGCGGTGTCGGGCCTGGCGGGGGCGATGGCGGACGCGGCGCTGCGGATAGTGGGAGCGGAGCGGGGCTGAGGCGGGGGTCCGGGGGTCCGGGCTTGCCCGGCTCGGCGGGCCCGAGGCGTCCGGGGCGCGGGTTTCGGGCTTGCCCCGTGCCGGGTGCGCGGCGGAGCTGCGTTCGCCGAAAGATCCCGCCGCGGTACCAATCCGCGGTCGCCCCCGCGCCGAATGTCCACTGAGGACGGCGCCACCGTCGCCGTGTCCAGTGGAGTCCGGCTCCCCAGGAGGGTGTGAATTGAGCGTGTCCCTGTCCCCGGCATCCTGGTCCCAGGCCCGGCCAACCGCGCCCGTCGCCGCACGCCGTTGGCCCGATGTGGCAACCGTGCCCCCGTCCTCCCGACTGCGGACGGCCGCGGCCGGACGGCGTGTTCGGCATGCGCTCGGCGCGCTGCCGATACGAGTGCGCTTCGGCGGCGGCGACCCGGTCGGACGGGGCGGACCCCTCATGGAGGTGCACGATCCGGACGCCTTCTTCCGCAGGATCGGCGCCGGCGGCCTTGTCGGCCTCGGTGAGTCGTACATGGCGGGTGAGTGGGAGGCGCGCGATCTCGTCGGTGTGCTGACCGTGCTCGCCCAGCACGAGGCCGCCCTCGTTCGCAGGCCGCTCCAGCGGACGCGCGGAGCCCAGCATTCCGACGGTCGCCCGAGCCCGTACCTCTCCGGCGAGCTGCTCGCGCTCTTCCTCGACGAGACGTTGACGTACTCCTCCGCGCTCTTTCGCGGCTTCCCGGCCGAGCAGTACCTCCTGGCGGCGGCGCAGCACCGCAAGACCGACCGGCTGCTCGACCTCGCCCAGGTAGGCAGCGGCACCCAGCTCCTCGAACTCGGCACCGGATCGGGTGAGTTGGCGATCAGGGCGGCGCAGCGCGGCGCGCGGGTGCTGACCGTCGCCCAGTCGTCGGAGCAGCAGGAACTGGCACGGCGGCGCATCCGTGACGCGGGCTTCGAGAACCGGGTGAGTGTCCTCGTGCGCGACTTCGGCAGGGTGCTCGGCCGTTTCGACGCCATCGTCAGCGTGGAGATGATCGAGGCCGTCGGCGAGGAGTGCTGGGCGCAGTACTTCCTGACGCTCGACCGAGTGCTCGCGCCCGGCGGACGTGTCGCCCTGCAGACAAGCACCATGCCGCACGACCGGCTGCTCGCCTCGCGCGGCAACCGCACCTGGACCCAGAAGTACATCGTTCCCGGCGGGCTGCTGCCGTCGGCCGAGGCGATCGAGCACATCGTCACCCGCCGCACCGGGCTGAGCCTGGCCGGACGGGACAGCTTCGGCCCGCACTACGCCGAGACGCTGCGGCTGTGGCGCGAACGCTTCACGCACAACGCCGCGCATGCCGACGCCCTCGGCTTCGACGAGATCTTCTGCCGGATGTGGACCTTCCACCTCGCCCACATGGAGGCGGGCTTCCGGTCCGGAACCCTGGATGTGCAGCAACTGCTGCTCACGAAGGAGGAGTTGGCCGACTAGGGCGTGTTTGAGAAGTAGCGCCGTCCGCCCGCAGGGCGGGCCCCGCGGCGTCTGGTGCGTGCGAGCGCAAGGCGGAGGATCGCCCTCGTACTGGACGTACTTGGGCGACTGACGACAACACCGCGAGTGCGCGTGCCAGGCGTCGCGGGGTGGGGGTACCTCCCAGGCGAAGCCCTGGGGGAGGGACTTCTCAAACACGCCCTAGGCGGATCAGCCGAGACTGCGGGCCCGCTCGAACCGGGCCCGCCCCTCCGCGTGGTCCACCAGTGGATCCGGGTAGTCCAGCCGGTCCCGCTGGAGCACGTCCAGCTTCCACGGCTCGTGGACGGCGGGCCCGGCCAGCTCCGCGAGCTCCGGCACCCAGCGCCGGACATAGTCGCCGTTCGGGTCGCAGCGCTTCGCCTGTGCTGACGGATTGAGGACACGATGGGGGCGGGTGTCGGTCCCGGTGCCCGCCGCCCACTGCCAGTTGAGCTGGTTGTTGGCGATGTCCCCGTCCACCAGCAGTTCCAGGAAGTGGCGGGCGCCGACGCGCCAGTCCACGTACAGCGTCTTGGTGAGATAGCTCGCCGTCAGCAGCCGCGCCCGGTTGTGCATCCAGCCCTCGTGCAGCAGCTGGCGCATCGCGGCGTCCACGATCGGGCAGCCCGTGCGGCCCTCCTTCCAGGCGGCGATCTCCTTCTCGTCGCCGCGCCAGTGGTCGTCGCGGCCGCGGTAGTCGGCGTGGGACGCGTCGGGCCGGGCGGCGAGTATCTGATGGTTGAAGTCCCGCCAGGCCAGCTGCCGTACGAACGCGTCCGCGCCGGGGCCGCCCTTGGCGCGTGCCCGCTGGACGACTTCGGCGGCCGACAGCGTGCCGAAGTGGAGGTGTGGGGACAGCCGGGAGGTGGCATCGCCCGGCAGATCGTTCTGCCGCCTGTCGTACGCCGCGATGCCGTGGCTTTCGTCGGCGAGCCAGGTCCGCAGCCGCCGTCTGGCCTCGGTCTCCCCGCCCAGGGCCAGCCCCGGCGACACCCCGCCGACCGCGGTGCGCCGGGGCATGGGATGGCCGGCGAGTTCGGGAACCGGCACGGCGCGCGGAGCGGGCAGCGTCTCGCGCGGCGCGGTGTCCTGCCACGTGTGGAAGTACGGCGTGAACACCGCGAAGTGGTCGCCGCCGTCCGGTGTCACCCGCCCCGGCGGCAGCGCGGTCACCACCCCGTCGTGGACGTGCAGGGCGCAGCGGAGGGCGCTCAGCCCCTCCCTCAGTCGCTCCTCCCTGCGCAGCGCGTACGCGCTGACGCCGCCCGCGACATGCACCGAACGGGCGCCGCTCTCGGTGATCACCCGGCAGACCTGCTCGGTGACATCGCCTGTACGAACCACCAGCCGGCCGCCGCGCTCCCGCAGCCCGGCGTCCAGCGCGTGCAGACAGTCGGCCAGAAACGCCCGCCGGTTGGGCGCGTCGAAGCCCGCCTTCCGTATGCCCCTGTCCAGCACGAACAACGGCACGATCTCGTCGGCCTCGCGCAGTGCGGCACTCAGCGCCGGCTGGTCGTGGAGTCGCAGATCGGAGGTGAAGAGCATCACCGCAACGCTCATGCGGTGTCCTTCCTCGAACGGGGCGTCGGACAGGCAGCAGACACGCGTCGGACCCGGGCGGTCATCACGTCGGGAACTGCACCAGGGCCAGCGGATCGGTCGTCGGCTGAGCAGAGCCGCCGGCCGGTTCGACCGTGATCCCCATGCCCGACGCGGCGTCCAACGGACCGTCCATCAGCACGGCGTTGTTGGTGACGACCGGGTCCATCAGACCGGCCGAGCGGAACTTCCCCCCGTCGGAGAACCAGAGTTGGTAGACCTCGCCCTGCGGCGGCCTGGGCAGCCCCGAGGTCAGGAAGGCCACTTTGTTCCTGCTTTGCGAGACCACGACCGTGCCGCGCGCACCGCCCGTCAGCTTCGCACCGCTCACCCGGGCGTCGGGCGCGGCGAGCACCGAGGCCAGCTCCTCGGCCCGCTGCTGTGCGCGCTGCGCCTCCTGGCGCGCGTCCTGGGCCTCCTGGTGCTGCCAGAACGAGACACCGCCGAACGCGGCGGCAGCGGCCAGACAGGCGGCCAGTACGAAGCGCGACATCGTCCGGCTGCGGTGGGCACCGCCGGAGCGGCCCTGTCGCACGACCCGGGGCGGATCCTGGCGCTCGGCGGCGATCCGGCGCAGCACCTGCTGCTTCAGCGCGGGCGGCGGCGTCACGGCCACCGCGAGGCCCAGCTTGCCGACCGTGGCGGCCAGTTCACGCACTTCCTGGGCGCAGGCAGGACACACCTGCAGATGCCGCTCGAACTCGGCACGCTCGTCGGGCGCCAGCGCGTGCAGCACATAGGCGCCGGTCAGCGTGTGCAGATCAGCGATGGTCATGCGCTCACCCCCAGGCAGTCGCGCAGCCGGATGAGCCCGTCGCGCAGTCGTGTCTTGACCGTGCCGAGTGGCACGGCGAGCAGTTCGGCCACTTCGCGGTAGGCCAGCCCGCGGTAGTACGCGAGCGTCACCGACTGCCGTTGCAGCTCGGTGAGGGTGCGCAGACAGCGTCGTACCTGCTCGCGCTCAAGCCGGGCCTCGACCTGTTCGGTGACCTCGTCGTAGGCGGGCGTCTGCTCCAGCAGCGCCGCTCTGCGCTCCCGGTCGGTGGCTGCCTGGGCCGAGCGGACCCGGTCCACGGCCCTGCGGTGCGCGAGCGTCAGGATCCAGGTCATCGCCGATCCGCGGGACGGCTGGAAGCGCGCCGCGCTGCGCCAGACCTCGATCAGCACTTCCTGGGTCACCTCCTCGGACTGGGCCGGGTCGCGCAACACGGCGCGCACCAGCCCCAAGATCGGACCGCAAACAGCGTCGTACAGGCGGGAGAAGGCCTGCTGGTCCCCGCGGGCGACCAGTCCGAGCAGCTGTTGCAGATCGGGTCCCGCCGGGGCGGATCCGCCGATATGTACGGCTTCTTTCACGCGGCTTTCCTCCACTGTGCGGGCATGTAGTCCGGACAGGATTTCACCAGGCATTCGGAGCCCGTGGGGCGGTGGATTGGTAGGGATCCGCAGATGGTTGCACGTGCGGCTCCGCACGCCTCACAGATTCGCGATATGTCGTGGTTGACGAGGGGTCTGTCTCGCGATATGTTCGGTCACGAGTATTCGGGAGCGAGGTGATCGGAATGGCCGCCAAGCGGCGCAGGCTCAGCAACCCGCTGGCGCTCGTGGTGATGGTGCTGCTCTCCGAGCGGGCCATGCATCCCTACGAGATCGCGCAGACGATCCGCCAGCGGGGCAAGGAGAACAGCGTCAAGGTCAACTTCGGCTCCCTCTACACCGTCGTGCAGAACCTCGAGAAGCACGGCCTGGTCGAGGTCACCGATGTGCAGCGCCAGGGCAACCGGCCCGAGCGCACGCTCTACGGCATCACCGAAGCCGGCCGCGCGGAAATGGCGGAGTGGCTGTCCGATCTGCTCGCGGTGCCCGCCCGTGAGTACCCGCTCTTCGAGACAGCGCTCTCACTCATGGCCGTCCTGCCGCCCGACGAGGTCATCCAGCTGCTCACGGACCGGCTCGCCGCCCTGGACGTCCAGATCGCCTCCGCGCGTGGCGCGCTGCAGATGCTGTACGGCACGCTGCCCCGGATCTTCGTCGTGGAGAACGAGTACCAGCTCCACATGCTCGAGGCCGAGGCGGAGTGGGTCCGCGGCTTCCTCAAGGAGGTCGAGCACGGCACCTACCAGGGTGTCGCGGAGTGGCGGACCTTCCACGAGACCGGTGAACTGCCCCCGGAATTCAAGGAACTTCAGAAGAGAGCCGAGGGCCGCTCCACGGATACGTAACCAGAAAAGACCCCGGCGGAGGCTGTTGGAGCAGCTCCCGCCAGGGTCTCGAACCCCGGACCGGACCCGCCGAGAAGGCAGACCGGGCGATCGAGGTGCGGCACACCCAGGATAGCCCGATGCTCTTCACGCGGTTCGGCCCGGCATACCCGAGAAGCCGACGAACCCCGAGGAGAGCTCCGTCATGAGTACCCCTGTGCCCGCCGTCGAGGCGCGGCAACTGATCAAGACCTACCCCGGTGATGTCACCGCCCTGCGCGGCATGGATCTCACCGTCGAGACCGGCACCGTCTTCGGACTGCTCGGCCCCAACGGCGCCGGCAAGTCCACCACCGTCAAGATCCTCACCACCCTGGCCAGGCCCGACAGCGGCAGCGCCGTCGTGGCGGGCCACGATGTGCTGCGCCACCCCGACCGGGTGCGCCGCTCGATCGGCGTCGTCGCCCAGAAGTCCGGCGCCGACCCGGTCGCCACCGGCCGTGAGAACCTTCTGCTCCAGGGCAGGCTGTACGGGCTCGGGGGCGCCGCGCTGGGCCGCCGCGTCGATGAGCTGCTCGGCCGCTTCGACCTCACCGGCGCCGCGAAGCGCCAGGTCAGGGGATACTCCGGCGGGATGCAGCGGCGCCTGGACGTGGCGCTGGGACTGGTGCACCGCCCTGAGGTGCTCTTTCTGGACGAGCCGACGACGGGCCTCGACCCCGAATCCCGTACCGCCATGTGGGAGGAGATCTCACGCCTCGCCGGTGACGACGGCCTGACCATCGTCCTCACCACCCACTATCTGGAGGAGGCCGACCGGCTGGCCGAGCGGATCGCGATCGTCGACCGCGGCAGGGTCGTCGTCGAGGGCACCCCCGAGGGACTCAAGGGCGAACTGCGCGGCGACGCCGTGCACCTGGAACTGCGGACGGAGGGGGACCGGACGCAACTCACCGGAGCCCTCGCCCCGCTGCCGGGCATCCACGAGGTCCTCGTCGACGGCCGCCGCGTCAGCGTCCGCGCCGACGACGGCGCCGCCGCCGTGCCCGTACTGCTCGGCGCGCTGGAGCGGGCGGGAGCCGCCGTCGCCGCGGCGACAGTAGCCCGGCCCTCGCTCGACGACGTCTATCTGCGGTACGCGGGACGCCGGTTCGCCGAAGCCGAGTCCGAAGCCGAGTCTCAGGCGGAGTCCGTGCCGATGGCGGCCGACACCCAGGACGAGGCCGCCCTCGCCGCTTCCGGAGGCACCCGATGAGCACCAACACAGTCGCCCAGACCTGGTACATGACTCAGCGTCAGCTCGTCGCGGTCGCCCGCCAGCCCGCCTATCTGGTGATGATGCTGATCCAGCCCGTGATCTGGCTGTTCCTCTTCGGCAATCTCTTCAAGAAGATCGTGGAGCTGGGCGGCTTCGGCACCACGACCTATCTCGACTACCTGATCCCCGGCATCGTGGTGATGAGCGCGCTCAACTCCAGCATGTGGGCAGGGATGGGCACGCTGGAGGAGATCGAGCGCGGCACGCTCAACCGCTTCCTGACCACGCCCGTGAGCCGCAGCGCGCTGATGAACGCCAATGTCGTGCAGAACGGCGTCACTACCGCCCTGCAGTCCGTGATCATCGTGCTGCTCGGCCTGGCCGGGGGAGCGGAGTACCCCGGCGGCGTGGTCGGGATCGCTGTCCTCCTCCTCGCCTCGGTGCTGCTGGGCGCGGTCTTCGGCGCCTTCTCGAACGCGGTGGGCATGCTGGTCCGCCAGCGGGAGTCGATCATCGGCTTCAACACCTTCCTGCTGCTGCCGCTGACCTTCCTCTCCTCCGCCTTCATGGCCCCGAGCCAGATGCCGTCCTGGATGGCCCGCATCGCGGACTTCAACCCGGTCAACTGGGCGATGGTGGCGGGCCGTTCGGCGCTTGCCGCCGAGCCGGACTGGGCTGATGTGCTCGGTCGCGGGGGAGCGCTCGTCGGCCTCGCGGTGGTCGCGGTGTGGCTGTCGACGCGCGCTCTGCGCTCGTACCAGAAGTCGGTCTAGCCACAACGCGGGCCAGTGCGCAGGCTTGGACGCGGGCTGAAACGAGGCTAGTACGACGACGGCTGTACGGCCCGGTCCTCGACTCCGGTCGCGGACCGGGCCTTCGCCGCGCGCAGCGCCAGGAAGATCAGCAGCCCGATCGGCGAGAGCAGGATCGTCAGCACCAGCAGCGGGCCCATCACCAGCGGGTGGATCCCCAGCCGGCGCGACTGGAGGAACATCCACTGGCCCAGCAGCAGATCCCATGCGATGACCTGCGCCCAGACGGCTCCCGCGCCGTTCGCGAGGGCTGCCAGATCCCGGAATCCGTCGAGGGACGGGCTGCTCACGGCTGCCCACAGTTCGGGGAAGACGGGAATCGCCATGGTCAGGTAGACCGCCAGGATCGGGATGACCGTCAGCGGCGAGGCGGCGATCCTGGCCGTGGGGCGCCAGTTGGGGGCGAAGATCATCAGCAGCCATATGGGGCTTGCCAGATAGAAGGACAGGTCGAAGAGAAATTCGGTCATGTCACGAGCTCCTTGTGGGTGTCGTCTGCCGTACGCGACGGCGAAGTTGTCCGCAGTGCGAGGAGTGATCCGGCCGCCGCGGCGACGAGGATCGCGGTCGCGGCGGTGAGCGTCGAGCCGTCCGGGTGGATCAGGGCCTGGCCGCGGAGCGCCTGCCAGGTGACCAGGGCGACCACGGCGGCGTACGCCCCGCAGGCCACGAGCACGAGCCGCAGGCGTACGCGCTCGTCACGCAGCCGGGCGAAGCGCGGCGCCAGAGCGATGAGGGCGAGCAGGAAGAGGGGGATGAGCTGAAGGGCGTGCATCCCGACGAAGTGCGGGATGCGCAGATCACCGCCGGTCGTCGACCAGCCCGTGATCGGCATGGAGGGGCCGCCCTCCGGAACGCCGACGTTGTGGGAACCGATGACCTTGGCGAGCTCGCCTTCCGCCCGCTGCTCGGAGGTGGGGCGCGTCATCAGGTTGCCCAGTCCGGCGCCCACCAGGGCGATGGCCGCGCCGAGCCGCATGGCCCAGGCGGCTGCGCGGTCGGCGAGGTGTGAGCGGAAGAGCAGGAACGCGATCACCATCGAGCTCACCCAGAGAGTGATGATGGTGGCGCCCATGATGTTGAACAGCAGAGTGTCGAAGGCGGTTGCGTAGTTGAAGTGGCTGCGTTTGCCGCGGATCACCTGACCGACGATGATCACCATCTCGATCGCCCCGGCCAGGGCGACGACCGTGCCCGCCCACCAGCCCACCCGTCGGCCGCGGGTGGCCATCGAGAGCATCCAGGCCAGTGCGGGAGCGTAGATCATCAGCGAGATCGAGAACTTGAAGGGCTTGAACCAGATCGGTGAGCCGACCAGAACGCGGTCGTCGGTGATCATGCCGATGCCCGACACCACCGTCAGTACGGCCATCGACGCGGCGAAGATCATGAGCGGCCGGTGCCAGGAACGCCATGAAGGCATGCGGAACTCCCTCCCGAGTGGAATGGATAGTGACACCATCTGCTATCCGGTAGTGAAACTATCTATGCTGGTGTGTGGCGTTGGCAAGGGCGGAAGGATGAACGGGCAGTGCGCATTGGCGAGTTGAGTCGCAGAACCGGTGTTCCGGTACCGACGATCAAGTACTACATACGGGAGGGCCTGCTCCCCGCCGGGCAGCTGACCAGCCCCAATCAGGCGAGCTACGACGAAGCGCACGAGCGCAGGCTTCGGCTGATCCGCGCGCTCCTCGACGTAGGAGGGCTGAAAGTAGCGGCCATCGCGGAGGTCCTCACGGCCGTGGACAAGCCCGGCACATCGGTCCACAAAGTGCTGGGCGTGGCGACGGAACTGATCGTCCCGACCTATGCGGACGTCGAGCCCGACGCCGCACTGGACGCGGCCCGCAAGGAGGTCCGGGACCTGATCGCCCGGCGCGGCTGGCTGACGGACGACGACTCTCCCGCCGGCGAGGCGCTCGCTATGGCGCTGGCCGCGCTGAACCGAGCCGGACACGGCGCCTTCGCCGAGGTCCTGGACGCGTACGCGGACGCGGCAGAGCAGATCGCACGGGCCGACCTCGCCTATGTGGCCCGGCTCGCGGGGCTGGACGACCTGGTGGAGAGCGCTGTCGTCGGCACCGTGCTCGGGGACAGCCTGATCGCCTCGCTGCGCAGGCTCGCCCAGGCCGACGGCTCGGCCCGCGTGTACGAGAACGACGAGGCGGGGGCGGACGACGTGGCGGGGGCGGACGACGAGACCCCCGGCGACAAGGCCCGGGCGGACGGCAAGAGCCGTGGCGGCCTCAAGGCCCGCGCGGGCCGCGGGACTTCGGCCAACGACAAGACCCCCGGCTGACGCAGCCGGGGGTCCGTGGGGCAGCGGGCGTCAGGCCACGCGTTCCTGCTCGCGCTCCACCTGCTCGTTCCACTCGCGCTTGACCGCGCGCCACGCCTCGTCGCTCTGACCGAGCCGCCAGTAGCCCGAGATCGACAGCTGCTCGCGCGGAATCTGCCGGTCCAGGCGCAGATGGCGGCGCAGCTCCTTCACGAACGCCGCCTCGCCGTGGACGAACGCGCAGACGGCGCCCTCGGGGAAGTCCAGCGTCTTCACCGCCGCGATCAGCTGCTCGCCCGCCGGGAGGTTCCCGCGGTGCAGCCAGGTGATCACGACGCCGTCAGGCGTGACGACCTTCTGCTCCTCCTCCGGGCCCGCGACCTCGACGAAGGCGTGGACGACCGCACCCGAGGGCATCCGCTCCACGGCCGCGGCGATCGCGGGCAGGGCGCTCTCGTCGCCCACCAGCAGATGCCAGTCGGCCTCCGGCGCCGGGGCGTAACCACCGCCCGGGCCGGTGATGCGCATGATGTCGCCCACCTGCGCCCGCGCCGCCCAGGGACCGGCGAGTCCCTCGTCGCCGTGCACCACGAAGTCGACCGCGAGTTCGCCAAGGACCGGGTCCCAGCTCCGGGCCGTGTAGGTGCGGTTGGCGGGCCACTGCTCGCGCGGGAACTCCTCACGGATCCGCTCGATGTCGAATGGCTCCGGATAGCTCACGCCCTCGGGCGCGAACAGCAGCTTGACGTAATGATCGGTGTACGCGCCGAGGGTGAAACCGGCCAGCCCCTCACCGCCCAGGACGACGCGCACCATGTGCGGAGTGATCCGCTCGGTGCGCACCACCCGCGCCTCGTACGGCTTGGGTGCCTTGCGGGCCGGTCGTTCTGCCACGGCGGTCTCCCTGGGCTTGTGTGTGCTTAGGCTTGCCTAAGCTAACACCTCAGCCCTGAAGTGTGGACAGCAGACGCTGGAGCGCTCCGCCCAATCCCCAGCGGGTCGCGAGCTCGTCCAGGGTCGCCGGATCGCGCGGCTCGGCGGGCAGGGCCGGATCGAAGTCGGGCAACTGCACGTCCGAGGCGACCCGCACCACCTTGGGGGCGACCGCGACATAGTCTCTGGCCTCGTCCAACCGCTTGCGCTGCGCGGGCGTCAGCTTGGCGCGCGGATCGTCGACCGCGGCCATGATCCCGGCCAGATCGCCGAAGGTGTCCAGGAGTTTGGCCGCGGTCTTCTCGCCGATCCCGGGCACACCCGGGAGCCCGTCGCTCGGGTCGCCCCGCAGCAGCGCCAGATCGACATAGCCCGGGCCGTCCACGCCGTACTTCTCGCGCAGCCACGCCTCGTCCGTCACCTGGAGCGTCCCCACCCCCTTCAGCGGATACAGCACCCGCCGGCCGCGGGCGTCGTCCACCAGCTGGAAGAGGTCCCGGTCGCCGGTGACGATGTCGACGGGTCCGGTGGCCCGCCCGGTGAGGGTGCCGATGATGTCGTCCGCCTCATAGCCGTCGGCTCCGACACGGGCGATGCCCAGCGCGTCGAGGACATCCTCGATCACCGGGACCTGGGGGGAGAGGGTGTCGGGGATCTCCTCCGCGTCGGGTCCCGTCTCCGTCTCGACGGCGACGCGATGCGCCTTGTACGAGGGGATCAGCTCCACCCGCCAGTGCGGCCGCCAGTCGTTGTCCCAGCAGGCCACCAGGTCGTCGGGGCGGTGGTCCTGGACCAGCCGTGCGATGAAGTCGAGCAGTCCGCGCACGGCGTTGACCGGGGTGCCGTCGGGGGCCCGGACCGAGTCGGGGACGCCGAAGTAGGCGCGGAAGTACAGGGAAGCGGTGTCGAGGAGCATCAGGCGTCGCGTCACAACCCTGATGATGCCGCACCGCACTGACAGTCACCGTGAGTGAACTGTCCGGGCAGGGGAGGTCCTGGAGGGCCCGCGGCTGCGCGCTCGAGGATTTCACGAGCCGTGGTGGAGCGTTCGAGCGCGGACGAGATCGCTGCGCAGTAGCCTTCAGTACGCACAAGGGGTGGTCCTCGCCGGTGGCGGGGCCACCCCTTCGGGCTGCCCCGCCGGTAGCGGGCCCGTGCGTACCCGGGTGCGGTGGCCTGCGCGGGAAACCGGAGCCGGAAGCTGCGTAAGGTGAGGACAGGACCAGGGAAGGGGAGGGGAGTCCGCCAGATGGACGCGAAGGACGCGAAGGACCCGAAGGAGACCGAACCCCTTCGGGTGGGCGCCGCTGTCCGCAGACGCCGCCGCGCCCTGGACCTCACGCTCGCCGCGGTGGCGGAGCGCAGCGGCCTCTCTGTGCCCTTCCTCAGCCAGATCGAGAACGAGCGGGCCCGCCCCAGCACCCGCTCGCTCCAGCGGGTCGCCGACGCCCTGGAAACCACGACCGCACGGCTGCTCGCCGCTTCCGACGCCGCCCGCACCATCAAGGTCGTACGCGCCCCGCACGGCGGTGAGCTGCCGCCCACTGCGAGGACCCGTCGGCTCGTGCGGGGGCAGCACCAGTTGCAGGCCCTCGAATTCACCGGAGAGCAGGACACGGGGCGCGAGTTCGAGCACCGTAACGACGAGCTGATGTACGTCGCCGACGGCGCGGCGGAGGTCGAGGCGGAAGGCCGCGCCTACCGCCTGGCACGGGGCGACACCCTCTTCCTCTCCGGAGGCGTACGGCACCGCTGGCGCGCGACCGCACCCGACACCCGGATCATCGTCGTCACGGTCTCCGACCACATCGAGACGCCGGAGCCGTAGGAAGCCGTCATGCGCGTCGTCTCCCTGGTGCCCTCGCTGACCGAGGCCGTGGCCGTCAGCGCGCCCGGGCTGCTGGTCGGGGCCACGGACTGGTGCAGCCATCCCGCCGGGCTCGACGTCGTACGGATCGGCGGCACCAAGAACCCGGACGTGGCAGCCGTGATCCGGCTGCGCCCCGAGCTGGTGATCGCGAACGAGGAGGAGAACCGGGCGCCCGACCTGGCGGCGCTCAGGGCGGCGGGCATCCAGGTGCTCGAAACGGAGATACGCGACCTCGACCAGGCCTTCCGCGAGCTGGAGCGGGTCCTGGTGGCCGGGTGCGGCCTCACGCGTCCCCGCTGGCTGGACGAGGCGCAGGCGGCTTGGGCCGGGCTCGCGTCGCTGGGGGAGTTGCGGGCGGTCGTGCCCATCTGGCGGCGGCCGTGGATGGTGCTCGGGCGCGACACCTTCGCCGGTGATCTGCTGGCCCGGCTCGGCGTCGGCAACGTGTACGCGGGGCACGCCGAGCGCTATCCCCGTATCCCGCTGGAGGAACTGCGGGACTGCGGCGCCCAGTTGGCGGTCCTGCCGGACGAGCCGTACCGCTTCACGGCGGACGACGGGCCCGAAGCCTTTCCTTCGCTGCCGGCCGCGCTGGTCAGCGGCCGGCATCTCACCTGGTACGGGCCGTCACTGGCCGAGGCGCCGGCGGTTCTCGGCACGGCGCTGCGACGAGGACTCGGCCGGCTGTAGCTGCCTGGTACCTGCGTTCCTTCTGGATTCCGTCGGACGGCGCAGGGTCCTTCGCCACCACTCGCTGTAACCGAGGTGTGGACATAGCGTGGCAGGCAAGCTGATTTCGGACGTGAATCGAGGAGCTGAGATGGCAGTTCTGGTGCAGAACTACGGCGCCGGCTGGAACGAGGAGTTGTACCAGGCGACTTTCGACCGGGCGATCCCGGACCGTACGAAGCCGCCCACGGGGCTCATCGCCCACCTCGCGGCGCCCGGGGAGAACGGCGGCTGGCAGGTCGTCGACGTATGGGAGTCGGAAGCCGCGTTCCGGCAGTTCGTGGAAGGGAAGCTCATGCCTGTCGCACAGGAGCTCGGAGCGCCGCCCTTCGACACGTCCGTGGTGGTGCTGCACAACTCACTGATCCCGTAGTCACGTCTGCCGGGGCGCCGCGAGCAGCGCTCCGCCGAGCAGGCCGCGCAGCGTACGGAAGCCGGTCACCGCCCAGGCGGTGACCAGGAGTACGTACAGGCCGACGGCCAGCCATTCGAGGGCCACCAGGCCGGTGTGGTGGGCGAGGCCCTCCGCGCCGGTCACACACGTGCCGACCGGGAAGGTGAAGGCCCACCAGCTCATCGAGAACGGCATGCCCTTCCGGGCGGCCCGCACCACCATCGCGGCGGCGAGTACCAGCCAGAGCAGGGCGAAGCCCAGCACCGGTACGCCATAGATCACGGCGAACGCGCCGAAGCCCTGCGCGTACTGGGCGTCGATCGCCCCCGGGGCCGCGTCCGCGAGCTTGTTGACCGCGGTCGTGGACTGGCCCAGCGGGCCGAGCACCAGCAAGAGGGAGGGGGTGAGCGCGAGCGGCAGGGCGCCGTGGTGGATCAGCCGGGAGAAGACCACCGGCAGGATGGTGAGCGTCGCGAGCAGGCTGATCCCGAACATGGCGTAGCTCGCGAGCAGCAGCGCCTCGCGCCACTGTCCGGCGGGCAGATGCGGCACCAGCAGGGGGCCGAGCGACGCGGAGACCATCGGCGGGACGACCGGAAGCAGCCATACGGGCGAGGCGGTGGCGGGCCCGACGCGCCGTCGTACGACCATCAGGTACGGGACGACGACGGCGGCCGCGAGGCCGATGAGCGTGCCGACGCCGAAGAGCCCCGCCGCCGTCGCCACCGCGGCTCTGTGGCCGATCACGTCCTGGCCCACGGTCAGGGTGCCGGTGCCGACGGCCAGCAGTGCCATCGACAGACAGCCGTAGAACGGCGCGATCGCCGGGTCGACGAGATGGTCGTGGGCCTGGTCGCGGTGGTGGACCCAGTGGGCGGCGCGGGCGGTCAGAACGACGGCGAGCATCGCGGCGGACAGCGCCCACACCGCGGTGCAGGCGGTCCGCAGGCCGGGCACATCGACCGGGAGGCCGGCGCCGGCGGTCGCGACGATGGCCGTGCCCATGACCGTCGCGTACCAATTGGGGCCGAAATGGCGGAGCGACGGCAGCCGGACGGTGGTGAGAGCTGACGCGGTGGTGCGGGTGCGGGGCTGCACGGCTGTGACCATTTCCCCACTGTCGGGCCGGGCGAGGCTCCCCACCACGGACCGCTGCCCTATGGCCCCATAAGCTGGGTTTATGAGCGATGGGGATGAAGAGCGGATTCCGCTCGCACACCGGGTGCCGGATCTGGGCGCGATGGAGCTGCTGCTGGCCGTCGCCCGGCACGGCAGCCTCGGGCGCGCGGCGCGTGAGCTCGGGATCACCCAGCCCGCCGCGAGCAGCCGGATCCGCTCGATGGAGCGCCAACTGGGAGTGGCGCTCGTCGACCGGTCCCCGCGCGGCTCCCGGCTCACGGATGCGGGGGCGCTCGTCACCGACTGGGCCCGGCGGGTCGTGGAGGCGGCCGAGGCGTTCGACGCGGGGGCGCAGGCGCTACGGGGGCGACGGGACTCGCGGCTGCGGGTGGCTGCCTCGATGACGATCGCGGAGTATCTGCTGCCCGGCTGGCTGATCGCGCTCCGTGCGGCACGGCCCGGCACGGCCGTCTCGCTGTCGGCCGGAAACTCCGCGGCCGTCGCTCAGCGGCTGCTCGCGGGCGAGGCGGACCTGGGGTTCGTCGAGGGCCTGTCCGTGCCGGAAGGCCTGGACGGCGCGGTGATCGGCCACGACCGGCTCGTGGTGGTGGCGGCGCCGAGCCACGCGTGGGCGCGGCGCCGTACGCCGCTCTCGGCCCCCGAACTGGCGGCGGCCCCGCTGATCCTGCGGGAGCGGGGGTCGGGGACGCGGCAGGTCCTCGACTCGGCGCTGAGCGGGTGCGGGGGGCTGGCGGAGCCGCTGCTTGAACTCGCCTCGACGACGGCGGTCAAGGCGGCGGCGGTGAGCGGGGCGGGGCCGGCGGTGATGAGCGAACTGGCCGTCACGGAGGAGCTGGCGTCGCGCCGCCTGACGCGCATCCCGCTGGAGGGGGTCGACCTGCGCCGGGCCCTGCGCGCGGTCTGGCCGACCTCGCACCGCCCGACGGGCCCGGCGAGGGATTTGCTCACGCTGACGAGGTCGGGGTGAGCGGTCCGGGGTGCGGGCCGCGGGGGTGCCCGGTGTGGTGTCGGTGACCGTCTGGCGGCTGCGCCGGGCGCCACACATCACGCTCTACGTCCCGACTCCACCCGCTCCGCGGCCCCCTTGCCGGGTGGCCGCTTGGTCGCCCCGCGCCGCGAAGCCGGCGCTCGTGGGGGCGGGCGGCAGCCCAACGTTCCCGCCCCAGGGAATGGGGCCGGCCCCAGTTCCGGGAAGGGGCGCGGGAAAATCACCCCGCCGCCTCCACCAGCGCCGACATCACCCGCACGTCCTCACCCGCCTCCGGATGCCACTGCACCCCCAGCACCCACCCCGCCCCCGCCAGCTCCGCCGCCTCAACCGTGCCGTCCTCCGCGTGGGCGCTCGCCGTGAGCGCGGTGGCGAGGCGGTCCACCGACTGGTGGTGGTAGGTCGGGACGGACGTCGCCTCCGGCACGATCGAGGCGTACCGCGTGCCCGGTACCGGCTTGACCGTGTGGCGGCCGAAGACGCCCACACCCCCGACGTGCCCGTCCAGGTGCTGGACCAGCGTCCCTCCGAGCGCCACGTTCAGCAGTTGGAGGCCGCGGCAGATCCCGAGCAGCGGGGTTCCGGCCGCCAACGCCGCCCGGATCAGGGCGAGTTCCCAGGCGTCCCGGTCCCGCGCGGGTGGGCCCGTGCGCGGGTCGGGCTCGGCTCCGTACCGTACGGGCTCGACGTCCGCGCCGCCCGCGACGACCAGGCCGTCCAGCCGGGCCACGACCGACTCGGCCGAGGCCGGTTCGTCCGGCGGGAGCAGTGCGGCGAGGCCGCCCGCCGCCTGGACGAGGCGGGGATATCCGGCGGGCAGTACAGCCGCGGGCATCTCCCACACGCCCCACGCGGCCGTTTCCAGGTAGGTGGTGACACCGATGAGCGGCTTGGACACAGCGACTCCCGTTCCGTTCCGGTCCTGTTCAGTTGCGTTCGAGTTCGGCCTCCGCCGCCGCCAGCGCCGCGAACTCCTCCTCCGGCGCGCGAGCGACCAGATGATGCCGACTGTAGATCGCGAAGTAGGCGAGGGCGACGGCGTAGACGCCGAGCGCGATGAACGCCGCGTCCTTGTCCACCAGGAACGTCGCCACCAGCGCGGAGAGCGCCAGTACGAACGCCACGGAGGAGGTCAGCACACCTCCCGGCGTGCGGTACGGGCGCTCGAGGCCCGGCTCGCGACGGCGCAGGACGATGTGCGAGAGGGCCATCAGCGCGTACGAGATCGTCGCGCCGAAGACAGCGATGTTGAGCATCCGCGCTCCGTTCCCGGTGCCCGCCGCCAGCGCGAAGCCGATCGCCCCGGGGATCAGCAGCCCGAGGTACGGCGACTTGCGGCGGCTGGTGAGGGAGAGGAAGCGGGGGAGATAGCCGGCGCGGGAGAGCGCGAAGAGCTGGCGCGAGCCCGCGTAGATGAGCGAGAAGAAGGACGCGACCAGGCCGGCCAGGCCCGCGTAGTTGACGAAGCGGCTGAGCGGTGTCGGATCGCCGTTGCCCTGCAGGGCGACCACGAGCGGGTTTCCGGCTTCCTGGATGGCCGCCGAGCCCCGCGCGCCGGTCGACGCGAAGAATGTCACCACGGCCAGCAGCACCAGGATCGCCATCGAGATGGCGAGTGCCCGCGGCATCGAGCGCACCGGGTCCTTCGCCTCCTCCGCCGCCAGCGGTACGCCCTCGACGCCCAGGAAGAACCACATCCCGAAGGGGAACGCGGCCCAGATGCCCAGCAGCCCGAACGGCAGCCAGGAACCCGAGCCGAGGGCGTCCTTGTCGACGGGGATGTCGTCCAGATTGCCCGTGCTGAAGTCTGTGAAGGCGCCGACCGCGAAGATCAGCAGTGCCGCGACCGCGATCGCCGTCACGATGAGGCTGAAGCGCAGCGCCTCGCCGACGCCCCACAGATGGATGCCGATGAAGATCGCGAAACAGGCGAGATAGACGGGCCAGCCCGACTCCAGCCCGAAGAGGCCGAGCGATTCGACGTAGTCGCCGATGAAGATGGAGATCGCGGCGGGGGCGAGGATGTACTCGATGAGGATCGCGGTGCCGGTCAGGAACCCGCCCCAGGTGCCCAGTGCACGCCGGGCGAAGCCGTAGCCGCCGCCCGCGGTGGGAAGGATCGCCGACAGCTCGGCGAGTGCGAAGACGAGACAGGCGTACATCACGCCCATCAGGAGGGTCGCGATCGCGAGCCCGCCGAAGCCGCCCTTGGCAAGGCCGATGTTCCAGCCGGAGAAGTCCCCGGAGACGACATAGGCGACGCCGAGGCCGGTGAGCAGCAGCCAGCCGGCGCTGCCGCGGCGCAGCGTGCGGGCCTTCAGATAGGCGTCGTCGGCTGGGGAGGATTCGCGCGTGGTGGTGCCCTGGGCCATGAGTCGCTCCTGGCAGGTGCAGAGGTTCAAAGGTTTGTGCGGACACCATTGCGGTAGCCGTCGGGGATGCGCAAGCCCCGTGCGTAAACCTGTGGTTACGGCTCGGCCGACGACGGGTGTCAGGACAGGAAGCCGCGCAGCAGCGCCGCGGTCCCCTCGCAGTGCTCCCGCATCACCTCGCGCGCCGCGTCCGCGTCCCCGTCCAGAACCGCCTCGACCAGCGCGGTGTGCTGATGCTGGGAGTGCTCCAGATTGCGTACGAGCAGCGGAATGCAGTCCAGCAGTTCGTTCAGCGTCGCCCGCACGGCGGCGTACTGGGCGGTCAGGGTGGGCGAGCCGGAGAGCTCGGCGAGGGTCAGATGCAGCAGGGTGTCCTGGCGCCGGTACTCGGTGAGCGGCGCGTCGTGCGTCGCGGAAAGCGCCGTACGCAGCCGGTCCGCGCCCTCGTCGGTCAGGCCGTACGCGGCGCACAGTCCGGCGGCCCCCACCTCCAGGACCTCGCGGAAACGCAGGGTGTCCTCGACGTCCACCGCCGCGACGCGCCTGCGCAGCTCGTCCTCGCCATGGGCGTCCGGGCGGTGCAGCACGAAGGTGCCGCCGTACCGGCCGCGCCTGCTCTCCACGAGCCCCTGGTCGGTCAGGACCTTCAGCACCTCGCGCAGCGTGACCCGGCTGATCCCCATCCGCTCGGCGAGCTCACGTTCCGCGGGCAGCCGCTCACCGCCCGGGACCAGGCCGAGGCGCAGCAGCTGAAGAATCTGTTCCAGCGCCTCTTCGAAGCCGTTGCCCGCGCGTACGGTGCGCAGTACGGGTGTCAGCGGGTCGCCCGCATTGTTCTTCTCCGCCACGTTGCCGTTTCCTCTTCCCAGGCAATGGTCTTGGGTAATACCTTATGGCTTCCGGCTGACCCAAGGAGGCGTAATCCCGTGGCAGACCGCAAACCCCCGCTCGGGGTCGAGGAGCTTCGCGCCCTCGTAGCGAGCGGTGAGATCGACACAGTCGTCCTGGCCTTCCCCGACATGCAAGGGCGACTCCAGGGCAAGCGGTTCGCCGCACCCTTCTTCCTGGACGAGGTCCTGGAACACGGCACCGAGGGCTGCAACTACCTTCTCGCCGTCGACACCGAGATGAACACCGTCGACGGCTACGAGATGTCCTCGTGGGACCGCGGCTACGGCGACTTCGCCATGCACCCCGACCTCACCACACTGCGACGAGTCCCCTGGAACCAGGGCACCGCTCTGCTCGTCGCCGACCTCGCCTGGAACGACGGCTCACCCGTCGTCGCCGCACCCCGCCAGGTCCTGCGCCGCCAGCTGGAGCGCCTCGCCGAACACGGCTTCACCGCGCATGTGGGCACGGAGCTGGAGTTCATCGTCTTCAAGGACACCTACGAGCAGGCCTGGGACCGCAACTACCGCGATCTCACCCCGGCCAACCAGTACAACATCGACTATTCCGTCCTCGGCACCGGCCGTATCGAGCCGCTGCTGCGCCGGATCCGCAACGAAATGGCCGCGGCCGGCCTCACCGTCGAGTCGGCCAAGGGCGAGTGCAACCCCGGCCAGCACGAGATCGCGTTCAAGTACGACGAGGCCCTGGTCACCTGCGACCAGCACGCCGTCTACAAGACCGGCTCGAAGGAGATCGCCGCCCAGGAGGGCGTCTCGCTCACCTTCATGGCCAAGTACAACGAGCGCGAGGGCAACTCCTGTCATATCCACCTCTCGCTCCAGGACGCCGACGGCCGCAATGTGATGGCGGGCGAGGGAGCCGGCGGAATGTCGAGGGTCATGCGGCACTTCCTGGCCGGACAGCTGGCCGCGCTGCGTGACTTCTCGCTGCTGTACGCGCCCAACATCAACTCCTACAAGCGCTTCCAGCCCGGCTCCTTCGCGCCCACCGCCGTTGCCTGGGGCTACGACAACCGCACGTGCGCGCTGCGCGTCGTCGGCCACGGCCGCTCGATGCGCTTCGAGAACCGGCTGCCGGGCGGCGACGTCAACCCGCACCTGGCCGTCGCCGGACTCGTCGCCGCCGGTCTGTACGGCATCGAGCAGCAGCTGGAACTCCCGGACGAGTGCACCGGAAACGCCTACACCGCCGGGTACGAACAGGTCCCCACCACGCTGCGCGAAGCCGCCGAACTGTGGGAGAACAGCCCCATCGCCAAGGCCGCGTTCGGCGACGAGGTGGTCGCGCACTACCGCAACATGGCGCGGGTCGAACTCCAGGCCTTCGACGCCGCGGTGACCGACTGGGAGCTGCGCCGCTCCTTCGAACGTCTGTGAGGAACCACTTGTCGTACGAGCTCCAGGTACTGAACCCGGCGACCGAAGAAGTCGTCGCGAGCGTCCCCGCGACGACGGCCGCCGAGGTCGATGCCGCCGTCGCCCGGGCCGCGAAGGCACAGCAGGGCTGGGCGGCGGCCGCACCCGCCGACCGGGCAAGGCTGCTGCGCCGCTTCGCCGTCGTCGTCGACGAACACCTTGAAGAACTGGCCCGGTTGGAGGTCCGGGAGGCCGGGCACACCATCGGCAACGCCCGCTGGGAAGCGGGCAACGTGCGCGATCTCCTCGACTTCGCGGCCGGGGGAGTGGAGCGCCTCAGCGGCCGCCAGATCCCCGTCGCGGGCGGCCTCGACATCACGATCCTCGAACCGCTCGGCGTCATCGGTGTGATCGCGCCCTGGAACTTCCCCATGCCGATCGCCGCCTGGGGCACGGCCCCCGCGCTGGCGGCCGGCAACGCCGTCCTCCTCAAGCCTGCGGAGACGACCCCGCTGACCGCACTGCGGCTGGCCGAACTCGCCCTGGAGGCAGGCCTTCCGCAGGATCTGTTCCAGGTACTGCCCGGCGCGGGCGACGTGGCGGGCAGCGCGCTCGTCGAGCACCCCGGCGTCGCGAAGATCGTGTTCACCGGCTCGACCAGGGTCGGCAAGAGCATCATGGCCAGATGCGCCGAGCGCGTGAAGCGCGTGACGCTCGAACTCGGCGGCAAGAGCCCCAACATCGTCTTCGCCGACTCCGACATCGAGGCCGCGGTCGCCGCGACCCCCATGTCCTTCCTCGACAACAGTGGCCAGGACTGCTGCGCGCGCACGCGCATCCTGGTGCAGCGTTCGGTGTACGACCGCTTCCTGGACCTCCTCGCGCCCGCGATCGAGTCCGTCGTCGTCGGCGACCCGGCCGACGAGAAGACGCAGATGGGCCCGCTGATCTCCCGGGTGCAGCTGGACCGGGTGCGTTCGTACGTCACCGACGAGCTGCAGGGGATCCGAGGCACCGCCCCCGAGGGCCCCGGCTTCTGGTTCCCGCCGACCGTTCTCACCGGCCTCGCGCCGGACGCCCCCGCGGCCTGCGAGGAGGTGTTCGGCCCGGTCGCCGTCGTCCTCCCCTTCGAGGACGAGGCCGATGCGGTCCGGCTCGCCAACTCCACCGAGTACGGCCTGTCGGGATCGATCTGGACCCGCGACATCGGCCGCGCGATCCGCGTCTCGCGTGCCGTCGCGGCCGGAAACCTGTCGGTCAACTCCCACTCCAGCGTCCGCTACTGGACGCCGTTCGGCGGCTACAAGCAGTCCGGCCTCGGCCGTGAACTGGGCCCCGACGCCCTCACCGCTTTCACCGAAACCAAGAACGTCTTCATCAGCACGGAGGCCTGAAGCATCATGACCGTTGAGACCCCCATCTGCCGCCGCCTCGTGGGCCGTACCGCAGTCGTCACCGGCGCAGGCAGCGGCATCGGGCTGGCCACCGCGCGCCGTCTCGCCTCCGAGGGCGCGAACGTCGTGTGCGCCGACATCGACGAGAGCGCGGGCAAGGCCGCGGCCGACGAGGTCGGCGGCACGTTCGTACGCGTCGACGTCACCGACCCCGAGCAGGTCGAGGCGCTGTTCAAGACGGCGTTCGACACCTACGGCAGCGTCGACATCGCCTTCAACAACGCGGGCATCTCGCCCCCCGACGACGACTCCATCCTCACCACGGGTCTGGAAGCATGGAAGCGCGTCCAGGAGGTCAACCTCACCTCCGTCTACCTGTGCTGCAAGGCCGCCATCCCCTACATGCGCCGCCAGCGCCGCGGCTCCATCATCAACACCGCCTCCTTCGTGGCCCGGATGGGCGCGGCGACCTCGCAGATCTCGTACACCGCGTCCAAGGGCGGCGTGCTCGCCATGTCGCGCGAGCTCGGCGTGCAGTTCGCGCGCGACGGGATCCGCGTCAACGCGCTGTGCCCGGGGCCGGTCAACACCCCACTCCTGCAGGAACTGTTCGCCAAGGACCCGGAGCGTGCCGCGCGCCGCCTGGTGCACATCCCGGCCGGACGCTTCGCGGAGGCGGACGAGATCGCCTCCGCCGTGGCCTTCCTCGCCAGCGACGACTCCTCCTTCATCAACGCGACGGACTTCCTCGTCGACGGCGGTATCGCGGGCGCGTACGTCACTCCCGTATAACGCCCGTGGAAGGGGCTCGTTCGGCCCCCTAGGGTGGCCGGATGAGCATGACGACCCCGGCCGGATGGTTTCCGGATCCGAACACGCCCGGCACCGAACGCTGGTGGGACGGGACCGTCTGGACCGCGCACACCCGCCCGGTCCAGGCGCAGGTCCCGGTCCCGCCGCCGGTCCCGGCCGGGCCCGCCGGGTTCGGACCGCCGACCGTGCCGATGGCGCACGCGGCGTCCGGAGGCGGCGGCAGGGGGCGGCTGTTGGCGCTCGCCGCCGCGGGTGTCGTCCTCGTGGGCGCTGTCGCCGTCGGTGCGGTGCTGCTCGGGAAGGGCGACGACGCGGACCCCGGTGCCGCGCCGAACGTCTCGGAGCCGGCCGCGACCACGGCGGACCCGAAGAACAGCCAGTCCACGACTCCGCCCGCGACGGACGACTCCGGGTCACTGACCGACCAGCTCAACGGCATCACCATCCCGATCCCCGAGGGCTGGGAGAAATCGGACAGCTCGCTCGACGAGGGCGCGACGATGGTCACGGACGAGACCTACGACTGCCCGGCGGGCGGCTCGCCGCTCTGCCGACGAGGCCGGGTGTCCTCCATCACCGCATCGCGCACGGACGGGAAATCGCCCGCGGCGCTGGCCGAGCAGGACATCGCGACGGCGGCGGACAAGGCGTACGAGGAAGATGCCGTCGGCACCCGCATCTACGGCGGCATCAGGTCCCACACGGTGCTCAAGTCCCAGTCCGCCGCGGTCGCCGGGCGCGCCGGCCATCTCGTCCGCTGGCGGGTTGTCACCGGAGCGGGCCCCGGCGGGTACGTGCAGTCGCTGGTCTTCCCCTCGTCGGTGGGGAGCGAGTCGATGGTGATCGTCCGCTTCGCCTTCGACGCGAGCCCCGAGGCGCCGAAGCTCGCGGACATGGACAAGATCGCCGCGAGCATCCGGCCCATCGGCGACGCGACGAGCGGCGGGGTGGGCAGCAGCATCGGCCCGGGCTAGGGCCTGTCGTTCGGATCAGGCCCTAGGTCGTGTCTTCAAAGTCCCTCCCCCAGAGCTTCGCCTGGGAGGTACCCCCACCTGGCGACGCCTGGCACGCACGCTCGCTGCGTTGTCGTCAGTCGCCGACGCTCCGCGTGGGCTCTTTCCTCCGCCTTGCGATCGCACGCACCAGACGCCGCCAGGCCCGCCCTCCGGGCGGACGACGCTACTTTGAAGACACTCCCTAGGGCTGCTCGCCTTTTACAGGAAGGTCTGGCCCTCGCCCCGATAGGTGGGCGCCGTCCCCGTCACACGGTCGCCCTCGATCAGGTGCAGCGTGTCGAAGCGCTCGCACAACTCCCCGGCCTTGGCGTGCCGGAACCACACCTTGTCGCCGATCAGCAGATCGTCGGCGGGTGAGCCGAGCAGCGGGGTCTGCACCTCGCCGGGGCCCTCCTGCGGGTCGTAACGCAGCCCTTCCGGGAGGTACGGCACGGGCAGCCGGTCCGCGCCCGCGGCACCCGAGGCGGGATACCCGCCGCCGAGCACGGTCACCACGCCCACGCCGGGCCTGCGCACCACGGGCTGCGCGAAAAGGGCGGCCGGACGCCCCGTGAACGACGTGTAGTTGTCGAACAGCCTCGGGACATACAGCCCGGAGCCCGCGGCGATCTCGGTCACCGCGTCCTCGGCCGCCGTGTGCTGGACGCTGCCGGTGCCGCCGCCGTTCACGAACTCCAGGTCCGGCGTCACCGCCCGCACCGCACGCACCACGGCCGCCCGCCGCTCCGCCAGCTCCCTGCGGGCCGCCGCCTGCATCAGCCTGATCGCCCGTGAGCGCAGCGGACGGCCCGCGAGCGAGTCGCCGACACCGGCGACATGCCCCTCGTACGCCATCAGCCCCACCAGCCGGAAGCCCGGGCGGCGCGCGATCGAACGAGCCAGCTCGGCCAGCTGGGCGGGCTCACGCAGCGGCGAACGGCGCGCCCCGATCCGTACCCGACCGCTCAGCAGCTGCAGCGCGGTGTCGAGTTCCAGACAGACCCGGATCTCCTCCTTGCCGCCGGCGCGCGAGCGGTCGATCAGTTCGAGCTGAGCCGCGTCGTCGACCATCACGGTCACGGCGGCAGCGAGCTTCGGATCAGCCGCGAGCTCGGCGAAACCGGACCGGTCCGCGGACGGGTAGGCCAGCAGTACGTCGTCGAACCCGGCCCGTGCCAGCCACAGCGACTCGTCCAGCGTGAACGACATGATTCCCGCGAAACCGTCCCGCGCCAGGACCCGCTCCAGCAGCGCCCGGCAGCGTACGGATTTGCTCGCCACCCGGATCGGCTTGCCGCCCGCTCTGCGCACCAGGTCGTCGGCGTTCGCGTCGAACGCGTCTAGATCGACGACCGCGAGCGGCGCGTCGAGATGGGCGGTGGCCCTGTCGTAGCGGGCCCGGTCAGCGGCAAGGGGCGTCATGGCCCGAGCTTGCCAGACCCGATTACCGCAGGGTAGGGGGATGTTCTGGGCAGATCCGCCCGGACCCCCGGTCTCGTTGCCGCCGGGTGCGTTCGAGCCCGTAGAGTGACGCACACGCGGTGACGAACGGGCCTGCCCCGAAAGGCGATCCGTTGGTGTACGTGGACGAGGAACAGGGGGCGGGATGAGCACGGAGGCGCAGCGCCCTTCCGGCTCTGCCTCGTCTCAGCCCGACGACGGGGAGACGACGCCCGGCGCCTCGCGCATCACGGATGCGCTGGTCCCGCCGGAGACGGCCCCGAAGGAACTGCGCATCTCGGGCATCGCCAAGCTCCTGCCCCCGGACCCGGGCGACGACGACCGAGCTGGGGCCCCGAGTACGCCCGCGGCCGCACGCCCGGCGCCTTCGACGGCACCCGCCGTCGGTCGCGCTGACGCCGACGGACCTCGTCGCCCCGCGCCCGCTACGCCGGTCCCGGCTCCTGACGGCCGTCCCGGTCCTGCTGGTGGAGCCGGTCGCCCGGCGCCCTCGACGCCCGCGGCCGGTCGCCCCGAAGCCGACGGACCTCCTCGCCCGTCCGCCTCCGACGCGTCGCCGAGTACGCCCTCCACCGGGGCCCGCCCGCCCGCCGCCGGGCGTTCCGAGGCGCCCCGGCCCGCACCCACCGCCGCCCCGTCACCGAGCGTGCCCGTACACCGGCCGCCGACCGGTACACCCCCGCGTCCCGAGCCGACCCCGAGCGCCCCCGCGTCCCAGCCGCCGGCCGCCATACCCCCGCGTCCCGACGTACCGCCCGCGCGGCCGTCCGCCGGCGCGGAGCCGCCCGTCGCACCCGTCGAGACCACCGCCAGGCTGCGGCCCATCGCCGCGCCCCGCTCCGCACCCCTGCCGCCCGAGGCCCCGCCGCGGCCCGTCGTCGCCCCCGCCCGCCGCAGGCCCGTCGGTTCCGTCGACCTCACGCCTCCCGCACCCGGCACACGCCCCGCGCACCCGGGACCCGCCGCCTACTCCTGGGTGCCGCCGGAGACCCCGGCCGAAATGACCACCCGGCTCCGCCCCGTACGGACCCGGCGCCCGGCACGGACCATCGGCGCCCTCGCCTGTGTCGTCCTCGGCCTCGGGCTGATCGGCGGCGCCGCCACCGGCAGCTGGCTGACCGGCGACTCGAGTGCGGACCCCAGCGCCCGCACCGGCTACACCGAGACCCGGACGCTGTGGCACAGCGTCCCCGTGGACACGCTCTTCCCCCGCACCCTCAGGGGCGAGGGCGCAGGACCCGGCGGCGCGGACCGCGTCTGGACGCGGATCGCCGTCGCGCCGGACGGCCCCTGCGCACCCGCACTCGACCCGCTGCTGCTCAAGACGCTCCAGCCGGTCGGCTGCGTCCGGGTGCTGCGCGCCACCTACACCGACGCCACCGCGAGCAGTGTCACCACGGTCGGAATGATCTTCACTGAGGCCGACGCGGAAGCGATGGGCACACTGAACTCCCGTTTCACCGAGCAGGGTCTCGACGAGCGCCACGATCTGATGCCCCGCACCCTCCCCTCCAAGGGCACCGCCGCCGCAGGCTTCGGCGACCGGCAGCGCGCGAGCTGGACGGTCAGCGTCCTGACCGAGATGCCCGTCGTCGTCTACGCCGTGTCCGGCTTCGCCGACGGACGCACCGTCACCGACCCGCTGCCCGCCGCCGAGGCCAAGGCGGAGGGCGCGACGTCGGCGCCGGCGCAGGCGGGCCTCGGCCATGAGGCGACGGGCATCGCGGACCGGATCGAGGGCGGTCTGCGCAAGTCCGTCAGCACGGCCACGGAGAAGCCCGAATGAACCGCCGCCACCGCCACCGCCACCGCATCGCCGCGGCCCTCGCGGCCGCCGCCCTCGCCCTGCTCCCGGCGACGCCCGCGCACGCGGACGGTATCCGGGCCCAGCAGTGGGGCCTCGACGCCCTGCACACCGACCAGGCCTGGAACACCACCAAGGGCAAGGGCATCACCGTCGCGGTCCTGGACACGGGAGTCGACGACAGCCACCCCGACCTGGTCGGCTCGGTCCTGCCCGGCAAGGACTTCATCGGCTTCGGCGCCCAGCAGGGTGACCGCTCCTGGGCCCGGCACGGCACCGCGATGGCGGGCATCATCGCCGCCCACGGCCACGGCCTCGACGACGAGGAGGGCGTCATCGGCATCGCCCCCGAGGCCAAGATCCTCCCCGTCCGCGTCATCCTCGAAGGCACCGACAAGGCCCGCGAGAAGGCCCGCAAGACCCGCGGCAACGCCCTCGCCCAGGGCATCCGCTGGGCCGCCGACAACGGCGCGGACGTCATCAACCTCTCGCTCGGGGACGACAGCGAGTCCGCGCACCCGGAGGCCGGTGAGGACGCCGCCGTGCAGTACGCGCTCGCCAAGGGCTGCGTCGTCGTCGCCTCGGCCGGCAACGGCGGAGAGAAGGGCGACCACATCTCGTATCCCGCTGCCTACCCCGGTGTGATCGCCGTGACGGCAGTCGACCGCTTCGGCACGCACGCCGCCTTCTCCACCCGCCGCTGGTACGCCACGGTCAGCGCCCCCGGCGTCGACATCGTCATCGCCGACCCCGACCGGGAGTACTACCAGGGCTGGGGCACCAGTGCCGCGTCCGCCTTCGTCTCCGGCGCGGTCGCCCTGGTGCGCGCGGCCCATCCCGCTCTCACCCCGGCCCAGATCAAGAAGCTCCTCGCGGACACCGCCCGCAACGGCCCCAAGGGGGGACGCGACGATGCCAAGGGCTACGGCAGCGTCGACCCGGCCGCCGCGATCAAGGCGGGCGCGAAGCTGCGCCCCGCGGATCTGAAGGCCGCATCCGCGGGCTTCGGCAAGCAGTACTTCGGCCCGGGCCCCGCCCGCGCGGACAAGGACTCGGAACCGGCCGCCTGGCTCGCCCCGCTCGCGGGCGGCATGGGCGTGCTGGTGCTGCTGGGCGCGGCCGCCCTCTGGCGCGGCGGCCCGGTCAGAGGGAACTGACCGCTTTCCGCGCCGCCGCCTCGACGAGCGCGATGCCCGCCTCCTTCGTCGCATGCCCGTCCGAGAGCACCGCCACCAGGCAGACTCGGCCGTCCACCGAGACCCGGCCGATGCTGTTGACGTCCCACAGCCCGGTGGCGGTCCGTGGCATCCAGCCGTTCTTGAGCGCCCAGCCGCTACCGGCCGCCGACACCCCCCAGTCCTGGTCCGTCGAGATCTGCTCCATCAGCCCCTGCAGATACGTACGTGATGCCTCGCTCAGCACCGAGTCCGTACCGAACACGGTCTGAAGCAGAGCGAGTTGATCGCGGGCGGTGGTCTGCGTCAGCCCCCAGGCATCGGCCCCGGCCGTCTCGGTGAGACCGAGCCGCTCATTGGCCGCGTCGAGCCCCTGCGCCCCGCCGATCGTCCCCCACAGCGCCGTGGCCGCCGTGTTGTCGCTGAGTCGGATCATGGCGGCTGCCTGCGTCTTCTCTTGTGCGGTGAGCGAACGGCCCGCGTCCTGCACCGCGAGCAGCAGAGCCGCCAGGATGTCGACCTTGACGATGCTCGCGGTGTCGTACGTCTCCTCGCCGTACACCGCGCTCTCCCCGCTCGCGGTGTCGAGCACCGCGACCGACAGCGACGCGCCGGACCGGGCGAGGACCGGCTCGACCGCGGCGGCGAGCACCGTATCGAGATCCACGGTGACCTCCGCTGGCTCGGGACTCCACGACGGGGACTCGGGCGGCGGGGCCGACGATACGGCGCGGGGCGCGGCCTGTGTCCAACATTCGGGTCCGGTGAGAAATCGCCGGAGCGGGGGCGGCTAGGCTCGTCGCGTGGCGCTCAAGAACATCCCTGACCCCGGTTTCTCCGACGACGACGGCACGGCCGATCCCCGGCTGACCGCGGCCCTCGCCGCGTGGTCCGCCGACCGCACGGCCGAGGGGCCGGTGCTCGAAGCCCTCAAAGGGGCCCGGCTGCTCGTCCCGGTCGTCGCCGTCCTAGGCGAGGTCGAGGAGGACGATCAGGGGGGCCGCGAAGCGTCAGGCAAGGGTGGTGGTGGGAGACGGGTGGGCGGTCTGCGCCGTGAGAAGACCAGCGACATGGCCGTGCCCACCCTGACGGCAGGCGACCGCCGGGCGCTGCCCGCCTTCACCTCGATCGCCTCACTCGCCCGCTGGGACCCTGAGGCGCGGCCCGTCGCCGTGCCGCTCCATCAGGCGCTCCAGGCGGCCGCGCACGAGAAGGCCGACACGCTCGTACTCGACCTGGCCGGGCCCGTCACGTACCAGCTGGCCGGCCGTGCGCTGCTCGCCCTTGCGGAGGGGCGCACCAGTACGGACCCGCTCCACGACCCGGCCGTCACGACGGCTGTACGGGACGCGGTGGCGGCCGAACCCGGGGTGCTCCGCGCCCATCTGGGCCCGGGCGGCGCGGACGGCACCCTCGCCCTGGTTCTCTCGGCGGACGCCGACCCGGCCCGGTCGGCCCGCCGCGTCGCCGAGGCGCTGGCGGCCGACGACGTACTGAGGGCCCGCCTGGTGCGTGGCCTCGACCTGGCACTGCTGCCGGCCGAGGCGTCGCTTCCGGGCGAGCCCCTGTTCGTACGTGAGTAGCGGTTGCCGTCGTAGCGGCTAGCCGTAGACCGGACCGGTGTACTTCTCGCCCGGACCCTGGCCCGGCTCGTCCGGGACCAGCGAGGCCTCGCGGAAGGCCAGCTGCAGCGACTTGAGTCCGTCGCGCAGCGGCGCCGCGTGGAAGGAGCTGATCTCCGTCGCGCTGGCGTCCATCAGGCCGGCCAGCGCATGGACCAGCTTCCGGGCCTCGTCCAGGTCCTTGTGGTCGGCGCCGTCCTCGGTCAGACCGAGCTTCACGGCCGCCGCGCTCATCAGGTTCACCGCGACCGTGACGATCACCTCGACGGCGGGGACCTCGGCGATGTCGCGGGTCATGTCGTCGAAGCCGGGGGACTCATTGGGTGTGGTCGCGTCACTCATGACCCACACGATATGCCCCGGCGCCCGGCGCCCGGTCCCGGCCACCGGTTAGCCCGTTCCGGCCAGAGCTGCTAACCTTGTGTAACGACCGGCCGGACACGTGTGTGCCCGGCCCACAAGTGGAGGCTCCGATCTCCCACCTGGCTGTCCTCCGGGACGGCGGGTCACCGGTCAGGCGGCGCCCATCGTTCCGTACGGACGATGGAGCCACCCGATAAGCCCCGCGGTTGCACGCGGCGGTGTTCCGGTATTCCAGGAGCTCCCGCCTGTGTTCCGTCCGGGGCATTTTTGACGTTCCGGTGCGGTTGGTCCAACAAACAGACGTTACGCGGCTGCCTGCCAGCCAGCCGTGTGGTGCTACCGAGGAGGATCCATCAGCGCCGAGCCCCGCATCAACGACCGGATTCGCGTTCCCGAAGTGCGACTTGTCGGTCCCAGCGGCGAGCAGGTCGGGATTGTTCCGCTTGCCAAGGCCCTTGAGCTTGCTCAGGAGTACGACCTCGACCTCGTCGAGGTGGCGGCGAACGCCCGCCCGCCCGTGTGCAAGCTCATGGACTACGGGAAGTTCAAGTACGAGTCGGCCATGAAGGCCCGTGAGGCGCGCAAGAACCAGGCGCACACGGTCATCAAGGAGATGAAGCTCCGGCCGAAGATCGACCCGCACGACTATGACACCAAGAAGGGTCACGTCGTCCGGTTCCTCAAGCAGGGTGACAAGGTCAAGATCACGATCATGTTCCGTGGTCGTGAGCAGTCCCGCCCCGAGCTTGGCTTCCGCCTGCTGCAGCGTCTCGCTTCCGACGTCGAGGACCTCGGATTCATCGAGTCGAACCCCAAGCAGGACGGCCGGAACATGATCATGGTTCTCGGCCCGCACAAGAAGAAGACCGAGGCCATGGCCGAGGCACGTGAGGCTCAGGCCGCCCGCAAGGCGGAGCGCCAGGGCTACGCGAACGAGGGGACCTCGGACGAGGCTGCCGAGGCTCCGGCCGAAGCACCCGCCGAGACTTCCGAGGCGTGACCTGAGGGGCGGCCATCCAGGCGCCCCGGGTCCCGCCCGGAACCACAAACCAAGATCTGACGCTCCTGTTGTCCGGTGTCCGCACCGGGGGAGCGCCACTGACGAGGAGATACGGCGCGATGCCGAAGAACAAGACGCACAGCGGTGCCAAGAAGCGCTTCAAGATCACCGGCTCCGGCAAGGTGCTCCGTGAGCGCGCCGGCAAGCGCCACCTGCTCGAGCACAAGTCGTCCAAGCTGACGCGTCGCCTCACCGGCAACGCCGAGATGGCCCCGGGTGACTCGAAGACCATCAAGAAGCTTCTCGGCAAGTGACGTTCGTGTCCCCGGTCCCCGGGGACACACGCCGAGACCGGGACCAATTCGTTTCCGGGCCGTGTGAGTCCAACCGCGGCCCCGCTACAAGGAGTTAACAAGTGGCACGCGTCAAGCGGGCAGTCAACGCCCACAAGAAGCGCCGGGCAATTCTCGAGGCCGCCAGCGGTTACCGCGGTCAGCGTTCGCGCCTGTACCGCAAGGCCAAGGAGCAGGTCACCCACTCTCTGGTCTACAACTACAACGACCGCAAGAAGCGCAAGGGCGACTTCCGTCAGCTGTGGATCCAGCGCATCAATGCCGCTGCCCGCCAGAACGGCATGACGTACAACCGCCTCATCCAGGGTCTGAAGGCCGCCAACATCGAGGTGGACCGCAAGATCCTGGCCGAGCTGGCGGTCAACGACGCCAACGCGTTCGCCGCGCTGGTCGAGGTTGCGCAGAAGGCGCTTCCGAGCGACGTCAACGCGCCGAAGGCCGCGTCGGCGGCCTGACGGCCGCGCCGAGCCGACCGGACCCGCAGGCCTTCGGCCTGCGGGTCCGGCGTGTTTGGCCTCGCTTCGGGGGCGCGCCTCCTGCCCCGGTCGGCCTGCGGGCGGCCCGGGACGTGTGCGTGGCCCGTACGGGACTGCCGCCCGCTCCGGCAGGGACCGCCTCCGGCATGGGTGGCCGAGCCGCGCCCCCGCCCCGGTCGGCCTGCGGGTCTGCCGGTACGGGCGCGGGCTTTCGCGTGGCACGTACGGGACTGTCCGCCCCGGCGGGTGTGTCCCATCCGGACCCGCCCCCCAGGGGGCGAGTCGCCGGACGGTGGCCCCGGACCTACGCGGGCCCGCGCGGGACGCCCGGTCGGCCGGCGGCGGCCGTCTGGTACGCGCCAGGGACCGACCCCGGCCCGCGCGTCCGGGATGGCCCGCCCCCGGCGGTCCGGCCGAGACCTCCCGCACCCCGCCGGTGCGGCCCGACCGGTGCCGCCACCCACCACCCCCGCAGGCGCGTCCGGGACACTCCCGGACCTGAGTCAGAGAGCCGCAGGCACATGCCTACTCCCGAGCTGATCTCCCCGCGATCCCCGCGCGTCACCGCCGCACGGCGGCTGGCCAGGCGTGCCTTCCGGAGCAAGGAGCGCCTGTTCATCGCCGAGGGGCCGCAGGCCGTGCGCGAGGCCGTCGCGCACCGCGGGCCGGGCGGTGGGCCCACCCTCGTGGAGCTGTTCAGCACCGTCGAGGCAGCCGAGCGGTACGCGGACATCGTGGATGCCGCCCGGGCCGCCGGAGTCCGGGTGCACTACGCGTCCGACGCCGTCCTCGCCGAGGTCTCGCAGACCGTCACCCCGCAGGGTCTCGTCGGCGTGTGCCGTTTTCTCGACTCGCCCTTCGAGGAGATCCTCGCGGCCCGGCCGAAGCTCGTCGCCGTACTCGCGCACGTACGCGACCCCGGCAACGCGGGCACGGTGCTGCGCTGTGCGGACGCCGCCGGCGCCGACGCCGTCGTCCTGACCGACGCGTCCGTGGACCTGTACAACCCCAAGTCCGTACGCGCTTCGGTCGGTTCGCACTTCCATCTGCCCGTCGTCGTCGGCGTCCCCGTCGAAGAGGCGGTGCAGGGACTGCGCGACGCCGGAGTGCGCGTACTGGCGGCCGACGGCGCGGGCGATGACGACCTCGACGACGAGCTGGACGCGGGCACCATGGGCGGACCCACCGCGTGGATCTTCGGCAACGAGGCCTGGGGGCTTCCCGAGGAGACCCGCGCGCTCGCCGACGCCGTCGTGCGCGTCCCCATCCACGGAAAAGCCGAAAGTCTGAACCTCGCGACCGCCGCAGCCGTATGCCTCTATGCCTCGGCGCGCGCCCAGCGCGCAGGCAGTGCTCGCTGAGCTCGAGTACTCGCTCAGGGGGTCCGCTCCGTCACTTCCAGCTAGTAGGGTGACGGGCTCGGGGGCCCACTGCACAGGCGGAGAGGTGGGGTACGGGGATGGCTGTCGGGACGAGCAGGCCCGCGGAGACACACGGGGCATTGCTGTGCCGTTCCAGCGGCCCCGAGGCGCTCGGCATCGACCCCGACGACCTCCCCGACGGACTGGTCGTCGCCGACGAAACCGGCCGGGTGATCTGCTTCAACGACGCGGCCGTCAGGATCACGGCCGTCGCCAAGGCCGATGCGCTCGATCACCCGCTGGAGACCGCGCTGCCGCTGGAGGACCTCAAGGGCCGCCGCTGGTGGACGCTGACCGATCCGTACGGCGGACTCGCCACCCGCGTCGGCCAGCCCGAGCGCAATCTGCTGCTGCCAGGCGGCCGCGAAGTCCTCGTCTCCGCGCGCTATGTGCGCGAGCGCCCCACCGGGCCGATACGCCGCCTGGTCATCAGCCTGCGGGGCACCGAAGCCCGGCGCCGCACCGAACGCAGCCACGCCGAGCTGATCGCCACCGTCGCCCATGAGCTGCGTTCGCCGCTGACCTCCGTCAAGGGCTTCACCGCGACGCTCCTGGCCAAGTGGGAACGCTTCACCGACGACCAGAAGCGGCTCATGCTGGAGACCGTCGACGCCGACGCCAGCCGCGTCACCCGGCTCATCGCCGAACTGCTCGACATCTCCCGTATCGACTCCGGCCGGCTCGAAGTACGCCGTCAGCCCATCGACATCGCGGCGGCCGTCGGACGCCACATCCAGGCACACATAGCCAGCGGCCAGTCTCCTGACCGCTTCTTCGTCCGCATCCAGCGCCGACTGCCCGATCTGTGGGCCGACCCCGACAAGATCGACCAGGTGCTCGGCAATCTGCTGGAAAATGCGGTGCGCCACGGCGCCGGAACGGTCACCATCGAGGTGGCGCCGGCAGCGGCGAAGGACGACGAGAAGGGTACGGCCGTCACCGTGAGCGACGAAGGCCCCGGCATCCCCGAGGAGTCGATGGGGCGCGTCTTCACCCGCTTCTGGCGGGGGAGCAAGCGCGGCGGCACGGGCCTGGGCCTCTACATCGTCAAGGGCATCGTCGAGGCGCACGGCGGGACGATCACCGTCGGCCGCGGACCAGGCGGCGGCGCCGAGTTCCGATTTATTCTGCCCGTCGGCGCCCCGGCCTACCTGGCCTGAGCGGCCCGCGGGCTCATTCGCCACTCCACACCCCGTTAGACTCGGCCTTTGGCACCTTTGCGTCCTCGGTCCGTCCCAGGTCGACGAGCGGGGGCCCCAGCCAGCCCATCGGAAGTACGGGAAGAGATGTCCGCACCCAATAAGTCGTACGACCCTGTTGAGGTCGAGGCACTGAAACCGGAAGAGATCGAGCGCATGCGGGACGAGGCGCTCGCCGCCTTCGCCGCAGCGGGCGACCTCGAAGAGCTCGCTCACGCGAAGGTCGCGCACACCGGCGGTGCCTCGCCGCTCGCGCTCGCCAACCGGGAGATCGGCGCCCTGCCGCCGCAGGCCAAGGCCGAGGCCGGCAAGCGCGTGGGCCAGGCCCGCGGCGCCGTGAGCAAGGCGCTGGCCGCCCGCCAGGCCGAGCTGGAGGCCGAGCGCGACGCCCGGGTGCTCGTCGAGGAGGCGGTCGATGTCACGCTGCCCCACGACCGCGTCCCGGCCGGCGCCCGCCACCCGCTGACCACGCTCATGGAGCGGCTCGAGGACATCTTCGTATCCATGGGATACGAGGTCGCCGAGGGCCCCGAGGTCGAGGCGGAGTGGTTCAACTTCGACGCCCTGAACTTCGTGCCCGACCACCCGGCCCGGCAGATGCAGGACACCTTCTTCGTCCAGGGCCCCAAGGGCACCGTCGACGACGAGTCCGGCATCGTGCTGCGTACGCACACCTCCCCGGTGCAGGCCCGCACGCTGCTCGACCGCGAGCCGCCGGTCTATGTCGTCGTACCCGGCCGCGTGTACCGCACCGACGAGCTGGACGCGACGCACACCCCGGTCTTCCACCAGATCGAGCTGCTGGCCGTCGACGAGGGCCTGACCATGGCCGACCTCAAGGGCACCCTGGACCACATGGTCCAGGCGCTCTTCGGCAGGGACATGAAGACGCGGCTGCGCCCGAACTTCTTCCCCTTCACCGAGCCGTCCGCCGAGATGGACATGGTCTGCTACGTGTGCCGCGGCGAGTCCGTCGGCAACCCGGACCGGCCCTGCCGCACCTGCGGCAGCGAGGGCTGGATCGAGCTCGGTGGCTGCGGCATGGTCAACCCGAAGGTGCTCATCGCCTGCGGCGTCGACCCCCAGAAGTACAGCGGATTCGCCTTCGGGTTCGGCATCGAGCGGATGCTGATGTTCCGCCACAACGTCGAAGACATGCGAGACATGGTCGAGGGTGACGTCCGGTTCACCCGGCCGTTCGGGATGGAGATCTGATGCGGGTCCCGCTTTCTTGGCTGCGGGAGTACGTCGACCTGCCGGCGACGGAGACCGGCCGTGACGTCCAGGCCAAGCTCGTTGCCGCCGGCCTCGAGGTCGAGACCGTCGAGCAGCTCGGCGCCGGGCTCAAGGGCCCCCTCGTCGTCGGCAAGGTCCTCACCATCGAGGAACTGACGGAGTTCAAGAAGCCCATCCGCTTCTGCACCGTCGACGTCGGCCAGGCCAACGGCACCGGTGAGCCGCAGGAGATCGTCTGCGGCGCGCGCAACTTCTCCGTCGGCGACAAGGTCGTCGTGGTCCTGCCGGGCGCCATCCTGCCCGGCGACTTCGCGATCGCCGCGCGCAAGACGTACGGCAAGACCTCGCACGGCATGATCTGCTCCGGCGCCGAGCTCGGCATGGGCGACGACGGCAGCGGCGGCATCATCGTGCTGCCGCCGGAGTACGAGGTCGGCACCGACGCCATCGAGCTGCTCGAGCTGGTCGACGAGGTCCTCGACATCGCGGTCACGCCCGACCGCGGCTACTGCCTCTCGATGCGCGGAGTCGCCCGCGAGACCGCCATCGCCTACGGGCTGCCGCTGCGCGACCCGGCGCTACTCGACGTCCCCGCCCCGAACTCGTACGGCTACGTGGTGAAGGTCGCCGACCCGATCGGCTGCGACCGCTTCACCGCGCGCACCGTCGTCGGCCTGGAGCCCGAGGCCCGCTCCCCGATCTGGCTGCAGCGCAGGCTGCAGAAGGCCGGAATGCGCCCGATCTCGCTCGCCGTCGACGTCACCAACTACGTGATGCTCGAGCTCGGCCAGCCGCTGCACGCCTACGACCGCTCCCGTCTCGACGGGCCGATCGGGGTGCGCCGCGCCGAGCCCGGCGAGAAGCTCACCACCCTCGACGGAGTCCAGCGGGTGCTGGACGCCGAGGACCTGGTGATCACCGACAACCGCGGTCCGATCGGTCTCGCGGGCGTCATGGGCGGCGCCAACACCGAGATCGCCGACCACGACGACGAGGCCGGTGCCACCACCGGGGTCGTCATCGAGGCCGCGCACTTCGACGCGATCTCCATCGCCCGTACCGCGCGTCGGCACAAGCTGGCCTCCGAGGCGTCCAAGCGCTTCGAGCGCGGCGTCGACCCGCAGGCCGCGGCCGCCGCGGCCCAGCGGACCGTGGACCTGCTGGTACTGCTCGCGGGCGGCACCGCCGAGGCCGGGGTCACCGAGATCGTCGCCCCGTCCGCGCCCCGCACGATCACCATGCCGTCGGACCACCCCGACCGTGTCGCGGGTGTCGGCTACGGTCGCGAGACCGTCGTACGCCGCCTCCAGGAGGTCGGCTGCGACGTCTACGGACAGGACGAGCTGGTCGTCACCGTCCCGTCCTGGCGTCCCGACCTCGTCGAGCCGAACGACCTCGCCGAGGAAGTCATTCGTCTCGAGGGGTACGAGAACCTCCCCTCGACGCTGCCCAAGCCCCCCTCGGGCCGCGGGCTCACCGAACGGCAGCGGCTGTACCGCCGCGTCGGCCGGGCGCTGGCCGGTGCCGGTTATGTCGAGGCGCTGAACTACCCGTTCATCGGCGAGCAGGTCCTCGACCAGCTCGACATCCCGGCGGACGACGAGAGCCGCCGCCTGGTCAAGCTGGTCAACCCGCTCTCCGACGAGGAGCCCGCGCTGCGCACGACGCTGCTGCCCGGGCTGCTCGGCGCGCTGCGCCGCAACGACGGCCGCGGCAGCCACGACCTGGCGCTCTTCGAGACCGGCCTGGTCTTCCGGGCTCCCGAGAAGGAGGGCATCGCGGTCCGGCTGCCGGTCCACCGCCGTCCGACCGACGAGGAGATCGCCGGTCTGAGCGGAGTGCTGCCCGTGCAGCCGCGCCATGTCGCGGTCGTGCTCACCGGTGCCCGCGAGCAGGCCGGCTGGTGGGGCAAGGGCCGCCCGGCCGACTGGGCCGACGCGGTCGAGTCCGCCCGCGCGGTAGCCCGCGAGGCCGTGGCCGAACTGATCGTCCGCCAGGGGCAGTACGGTCCGTGGCACCCGGGCCGCTGCGCCGAGCTGGCCGTGGTGATCGACGGAGTGGAGCAGACCGTCGGTTACGCAGGTGAGCTTCACCCGCGCGTGGTCAAGGCGCTGCATCTGCCCGCGCGCAGCTGTGCGATGGAGCTGAACCTGGACCTGCTGGAGCGCTCCTCCCAGGGCGCCCTCCAGGCGCCGCGGATCTCCACCTTCCCGGTGGCGACCCAGGACGTCGCGCTGGTCGTGGACCACAGCGTTCCGGCCGCCGAGGTCGAGCGGGTGCTCAGGGAAGGCGCGGGTGAACTGCTGGAGTCCATCCGGCTGTTCGACGTCTTCACCGGTGAGCAGATCGGCGAGGGCAAGAAGTCACTGGCGTACGCGCTGCGGTTCCGTGCCGCCGACCGGACGCTGACGGTCGAGGAGGCATCGGCCGCCCGTGACGCCGCCGTGGCGCTGGCCGCCGAGCGCACGGGGGCGGTCCTGCGCGGAGCCTGACTGCGTGTGGATATGCCGTACCGCCTGATGAGGGGCTCACCCGGACCACCGGGTGAGCCCCTCACTCATTCGGGTGAGAACGCGGGGCGACGTTCCCGCAGGGCCTGATCGATCGACAGAATCGACGCGGCCGTAGGGGCCTGCCTGCGCGCCGGAGGGCCTACGAGGGGACCATCCGCATGATCCGTTACAGGTCTGGGGGTCCCTTGCGGACCCCGCGGCGGGCGAGGGCAGCGCACGTCGGCGGCTCACGGATCAGACGACTGCTGCCTCTGCTGCTTCCCGCCGCGTGGGGCGTCGCCGCTCTGATCTGGAGGGTCGTCTGGCCGCCGGACCAGCCGGAGAGTCTTGTCCGGCGGATCGTCACCGCCGTCGTCTTCTTCGCCGTGGGCACCGGTTTTGTGCTGGGCATCCGGCGGGAGCTGAGCCGCGAGCTCAGGCGGGTGCGCGAAGTCGCCCATGCCGCACAGCGGGTGCTGCTGCGGCCGCTGCCACCGCGCCTGGACGGTCTGGCGCTCGCCGCCGGGCAGCTCTCGGTGAGCCGCGGCGCTGCGGTCGGCGGTGATCTGTACGAGGCGGTGGCCACTGAGTACGGCGTGCGGATCGTCATCGGCGATGTCCGGGGTCATGGCCTGGCCGCGATAGGGGCGGTCGCCGCGGTGCTCGGCAGCTTTCGGGAGGCCGCCCACGACGAGCCCGAACTGGGCGGTGTGCTCGGCCGGTTGGACCGGGCGGTCCAGCGGCATCTGCGGGAGCGTGGCATGGACGAGCATCCGGCGGCCGGCGGAGGTGAGCCCGACTGCCCGTCGGCGGAGGAGTTCGTCACCGTACTGCTGCTGGAGATCGGTCCCGACGGAAGCCTGGTGGCTCTCAACTGCGGTCACCCCTGGCCCTATCGGCTCGGCTGCCACGGGGTGTCGCCGCTCGCCTGTGTGGATCCGCTGCCACCCGTTGGCCTGTTTCCGCTGCCCGCCGAGCTGCCGGTGCACCGGTGCGCGCGGCTGCTTCCCGGTGAGGCGCTGTTCCTGCACACGGACGGGGCGGCGGACGCCCGTGACGCGTCGGGGAAGTTCTTCGCTCTGGAAGCCGTGCTCGCCGAGGCGGCGCTCGGCTCGCCGGTCTCGCCCGCCGCCGTGATCACCACCGTTCACTCGCAGTTGCTGCGGCACACCCGTGGGCGGCTCGCCGACGATGTGGCGCTGCTGGTGCTGCGCAATGACCGCTCCCGGGTGCCGGCGCAGTGCGGGGACGCCACACTGCGCCGTACCCGGCGGGAACCCTCCAATCGATAGCCGTCACCTGCAGCCATGTGCAGCTTCGGCAACCAAGGGATTGCCGTGCGGCCGGCGCCGCCCGCCCTGCCGCGGAGTGTCGGGCAGATCAGCAGGGCAGACGACGCGATCGAGGGCCGCCGCACTGTACGAGGGGGAGCCGGCGGCCCGGCCGCCTCTGTGAGAGGCATTTCAGTCAACCGGGGTGTGCGGTACGGCGGCAGAGCGCGCGAGGCACAGATCGGGGCACTTGGTTCACACCCCGTGCGAATCCCCCTCCACTACGCTGAGGCCACCGAGCCACCGGAGTTGCCCCATGCAGCCCAACACCCTGCTCGACGCCCTGCTCGACGAGGCGGGTATCTCCAACGCGGGTCTCGCCGCCCGCGTCAACCAGGCGGGCCGGGCACGAGGCCTGTCGCTGCGCTACGAACACACGGCCGTAGCACGCTGGTTGAAGGGCCAACGTCCGCGCGGCCAGGTGCCCGACCTGATCTGTGAGGTCCTCGCGGGCCGGCTGCACCGGGCCATAACGCTCGGCGACATCGGTCTCGGCGGGCCCGGCGAGCTCGACACACCGCCCGGCTCGCCGCTGTGCGGCTTCGTGGAGCGCGCCACCGCACTGTGGCGCTGCGACGAACAGCAGCGGCCGCACATCATCGAGGCGCCCGCCGTCACCGGCACCCCCGCCGTGATGCCCGTATGGGAGTGGGAGAACCCGCCGGAGGACTCCGACGTCTCGCGCTCGGGGCAGACCCGCGTCAGCATGGCCGACATCAAGATGCTGCGGGCCGCACGGGCGCACTACGAGCTGATGTACCGCAAGGCGGGCGGCATCGCGACCCGCGCCCGCATCGTCGGCTTTCTCAACGCCGAGACCGCGCCGCTGCTGCGCGGCGGCTACAGCGACGCGCTGGGCCGCCAACTGCACCGGGCGACGGGCGGGCTGGTGGCGGTGGCCGGTATCTGCGCCTACGACTCCGACGCGCACGGTCTCGCCCAGCGCTACTTCCATCAGGCGCTGCGGCTCGCAAAGGCCAGCGGGGACAGGGGACTTGGCGCGTATGTCATCGCGCTGCTGGTCAACCAGGCGCTGTTCATGGCCGAGCACCGGCAGGCGGTGGCCTTCGCGGAGGCGGCCCTGCGGGCGGCCGGGCAGCAGATCACCCCGGCGCTGGCCGCCGATCTGTACGCGATGCAGGCCAAGGCCTACGCGCATCTCGGCGACGGCAGCAGCGCGCTGCGGTGCATCCGGCGGGCCGAACTGGAGGCGGAACGGATCCGTCCGGGGTATGAGCCGGACGAGACGGGCTATGTCCAGCCGGGCCTGGTGAACGTCCAGGTCGCGGAGGCCCTGCTGAGTCTCGGTGATCTCCCGGCCGCGCGCGCGCACGCCGCGGCTGCCGTCGACACCCCCGCGCACGACCGCGGCCGGGTCCACCGGCTCGCCATGCTCAGCCAGATCGAGCTGCGCCAGGGCGAGGTGGACCGGGCGGCGAACACGGCCGCGGAGATGGTGGAGCGGGCGAGGGGGATGGAGTCGCAGCGTCTGAGGGACCGGCTGCGCGCGGTGCGGGAGCATCTCGTGGCGAGCGGTTGCACGAACGCGGACGAGGCGGCCGAACTCATCGACGGGGCACTGCGCGTTCCCCTCTGACCTAGCTCCTGCTGCGATATTGCCATCTACTTGTCGGAAGGTGGCAGAAAAGTGCAGTGGACGAACTTAAGCGAACAAACTGTGTATGAAAACCGCTGGTTCAGGGTCAACCTGGCAGACGTCGTACTCCCCGACGGCCGACACCTGGACCACTTCCTCATACGGCTCCGCCCGGTCGCCGTCGCGACCGCGGTCAACCGGGCCAACGAGGTGCTGATGCTCTGGCGGCACCGCTTCATCACCAACAGCTGGGGCTGGGAGCTCGCCGCGGGGGTCGTCGAGGACGGCGAGGACATCGAGGCCGCGGCCGCCCGGGAGATGGAGGAGGAGACGGGCTGGCGCCCGGGCCCCCTCCAGCACCTGATGACCGTCGAGCCGTCCAACGGCCTCACCGACGCTCGGCACCATCTCTACTGGTCCGAGGACGCGACGTACATCGGGCACCCCGAGGACGACTTCGAGTCCTCGCGCCGCGAATGGATACCGCTCAAGCTGGTCCCGGACATGATCGCCCGGGGTGAGGTCCCGGCCGCCAACATGGCGGCCGGGCTGCTGATGCTTCACCATCTGCGGCTGGGCTGACCTCAACAGCTAGTGTCCGAGCGCCTGCCAGACCGCCACCGCCAGCGCTCCGAGCGCGGTCAGCGCGGCCACGGCGGGCAGCGGCCACCTGGCGTGCTCGAGTGCCCCGACGCGCGCGGCCAGATCGGTGAGATCGCGGTCGATCTGGTCGTTGCGCTGTGCGAGCAGTGCCAGATGCCCGTCGATACGGGCGAGGCCGACGTCGAGGCAGCGGCGTAACTCGGCGAACTCCTCGACGACCACTAAATGATCAGGGTCGGTGGTCACGGATTCAACTCCTCTTCGGAAGGTTGTACAGCGGACCCTTGGTTGAGCGGAACCGAGTCAACTCTCCCTGATAGGAGGGCGGGAGCGTGTGCGCAGGGCATATGCGGGCACGCCCCGCACACTCCGTGTGAATCAGGAGTACGGATAGAACCCGGAGCCCGACTTGCGGCCGAGGCGACCCGCGTCCACCATCCGCTGCAGCAGCGGGGGAGCGGCGTACAGCGGCTCCTTGAACTCCGCGTACATCGAGTCGGCGACCGAGGCCACGGTGTCCAGACCGATCAGGTCGGAGAGCTTGAGCGGACCCATCGGGTGGGCGCAGCCCAGCTCCATGCCGTTGTCGATGTCCTCGCGGCTGGCGATGCCCGACTCGAACATCCGGATCGCGGACAGCAGATACGGGATGAGCAGGGCGTTCACCACGAATCCTGAGCGGTCCTGGGCGCGGATCGGGTGCTTGTCGAGCACCTGCTGCACCACGGCCTCGGAGCGCTTGATCGTCTCCTCGGAGGTGGTGAGCGCCGGGATCAGCTCGACGAGCTTCTGGACCGGGGCCGGGTTGAAGAAGTGGATGCCGATGACCTGGTCCGGGCGGGAGGTCGCGACGGCGAGCTTCACCAGCGGGATGGAGGAGGTGTTGGAGGCGAGGATCGCGTCCTGCCGGGTCACCACCTGGTCGAGCACCTGGAAGATCTCGGTCTTGACCTGCTCGTTCTCCACGACGGCCTCGATGACGAGATCGCGGTCGGCGAACTCCCCGAGGTCGGTGGTGAAGCTGAGGCGCGCCAAGGTCGCGTCGCGCTCCTCCTCAGTGATCTTGCCGCGTTCGGCGGCCTTCGAGAGGGAGTTGTAGAGGCGGGTGCGACCGATCTCCAGGGCCTCGCCCGTGGTCTCGGCGACCTTCACCTCGAGGCCGCTGCGGGCGCACACCTCCGCGATGCCCGCGCCCATCTGGCCGCAGCCCACCACTCCGACGCGTGCAATGTCGGCCATTGAGTCCGTCACCTCGTGCCTTTCGCTGATTCGTGCGGCGAGTCCCCCGTGTGATTCCGGCGCCCGCCTCGACCCCCCGACGTTACTCCGGATGTATGCGTGGACCACGGCTAGGGGGTGTCCTTCGGCGGGCATGCTGTGCGGATACGACGGTCGGCAGCGAGGGAGCTGAGGGCGGCATATGGGGCGGATCGGGAGAAGAGGATTCGTGATGACGGCGGCCGGAGCCATGGCCGCACTGGCGACAGCTGGGGACGCGACTCCTGGGGACGCGGCAGCGCAGTCCGCGGCACAGGCGTCGAGGCGGTATGCGACAGCCCGGGAGTTCCGCGGGATGTGGATCGCGACCGTCGCCAACCGTGACTGGCCCTCCGCGCCCGGCCTCACCCCGGCACAGCAGCGAGCCGAACTCCGCGCCCATCTCGACACGGCGGTCGCCCGGAAGCTGAACGTCGTCGTCCTCCAGGTCAGGCCAACCGCGGACGCCCTGTGGCCATCACCGTACGAGCCCTGGACGCAGTACCTCACCGGATTACAGGGGCGAGACCCCGGCTGGGACCCGCTCGGCACCGCCGTGGCCGAGGCCCACCGGCGCGATCTACAGCTTCACGCCTGGTTCAATCCCTACCGCGTCGCCGTGCACACCGATCCGTCCCGGCTGGTCGAGAGCCACCCGGCCCGGGTGCACCCGGAGTGGGTGCTTCCGTACGGCGGAAAGCTGTACTACAACCCCGGCATTCCCGAGGTCCGCAGCTTCGTCCAGGACGCGATGATGGACGCCGTCCGCCGCTACGACATCGACGGCGTGCACTTCGACGACTACTTCTACCCCTATCCGGTCGCAGGCCAGGTCTTCGACGACGACGCGACCTACGCACGCTACGGCGCCGGTTTCCCCGACAAGGCCGTCTGGCGGCGCGACAACACCGACCGGCTGGTGCGCGAGATGGCCGACCGGATCAAGAAGTCCAGGAAGGGCATTCCCTTCGGGATCAGTCCCTTCGGAGTGTGGCGCAACGCCGCCACCGATCCGCGCGGCTCGGACACCGCGGCGGGCGTGCAGACCTACGACGATCTGCACGCCGACACCCGCAAGTGGGTCAAGAAGGGCTGGATCGACTACGTCGTCCCGCAGATCTACTGGAACATCGGGTTCCCGGTAGCCGATTACGCCCGGTTGCTCCCCTGGTGGAACGACGTCGTACAGGACACGGACGTCGATCTCTATGCGGGTGAGGCTCTCTACAAGGCGGGTGACCCCGCCCAGCCCGCGCCCTGGCAGGACCCCGCCGAGCTCTCACGCCATCTCACGCTGGCGCGCGCGTACGAAGGAGTGCGCGGGCACTGCTTCTTCTCGGCGAAGGAGGTCAGGACGGACCCGATCGGGGCGATGGCCAGGGTGGTGGCCGATCACTATCCGACCAGAGTGCGCCCGCCGGACTGAGTCAGGCCTGCTCGTGGTGGCGTACGACGGTGTCGGGGCCCGGGGACAGCAGAGCCTCGTGGCCGTCGTCGAAGCGCACCCGGTACGGGGGGTTGCCTTCCCGCCCCAGTACCTCGACGACTTCGGCGGTCTTGTCGTGCTGTCCCACGATCCTGCCGTGCACCAGCAGTGTGTCGCCCACGTTCGCTTGCATCGGGAGTGACCTCCTCGAAGGCGGTGGTCCGTGTTTCGAGTCTACGGCCGGGGCCGGGAGTTGCACCCCCGAGGCTCTGGGTCGTTCCCGGCGCCCGGTCGTCAGCTGCGGGACCGCTGGGTGACCGCGATACAGACCAGGACCGCGACAGCCGCGACCGGAGCGGCGGGGGAGAGCTGCTCACCGAGCAGCGACACCGACCAGACCAGGGTGAGCAGCGGCTGCGCGAGCTGGAGCTGGCTGGCCTTGGCGATGCCGATCGAGGCCATGCCCCGATACCAGACGTACAGACCGAAAAAGGTTGAACCGGCCGCGACCCAGGCGAGTCCGATCACGCCGTGCGCGGTGAGCCGGACCGGCTCGACGGACAGGGCGAGAGCCGAGCCCGCCAGGCTCAGCGGGAGGCAGAGGATCAGCGCCCAGCCGATCACGTGCCAGCCCGGCATCCGGCCGGCCAGCCTGCCGCCCTCGGTGTAGCCGGCCGCGCAGACCAGCAGCGCGCCGAAGAGATACAGATCGCCCCTCTGCAGTGCGCCGCCGCTCTGCTGCACGGTGAAGGCGATCACCACGGCCGCGCCGGCGAGCGCCGCCAGCCAGAAGGCGCGCGAGGGGCGGCGGCCGGTACGCAGCGCGGCGAAGGCGGCGGTCGTCAAGGGCAGCAGTCCCACGACCACGGCGGCATGCGAGGTGGTGGAGGTCCGCAGGGCCAGCGTGGTCAGCAGCGGAAAGCCGATGACCACACCGCCCGCCACCACGGCGAGGCCCGCCCAGCGGCGCGACTCGGGCAGCGGGACGCGCAGCGCCAGCAGAAAGCCACCCGCGACGACGGCCGCCAGGACGCTGCGTACGGCGACGAGCGACCAGGGGCCGAAGCTCTCCAGGCCCCAGACGGTGGACGGGAAGGTGAGCGAGAACGCGACGACGCCCAGCGCGGCGAGGAGCGTGCCGCTGCGTCCCGCGGCGGGGCTCCGGTACCGAGGTGCGAGGGCGTCGGCGCGGTCGGCCGTGGTGGCTTGCGCCGGGTCGGCGACCGCTATCGAGGTGCGTGCAGTAGCGCTATCCTGTGCCTTCATGTATGAGCGTAGCAGTGTCACGGAACTGGCGAACTCCCTGAAGCGTGAGCTCGACCGCTACTCACCGGGAGAGAAGCTGCCGTCGAGCCGGGCGCTGGTCGAGCGATACCGCGTCTCCCCGGTGACCGTCTCGCGCGCGATCGCCCAGCTCGCCGCCGAGGGTCTGGTCGTCACCCGCCCCGGCGCGGGAGCCTTCCGGGCGCAGCCCCGCACCGACACCGGCCCCGCGCACGGGGACACCTCCTGGCAGGAGGTCACCCTCAGTGCGGACGCGGCGACCGAGCTGGTGCCGCGTGCCGTGGACGCCTCCGGAGTCCTCGCGACGCTCGCCGCTCCGGCGCCGGGCGTGGTGGAGTTCAACGGCGGCTATCTGCACCACTCCCTCCAGCCGGAACGAGCCATGGCCGCCGCACTGGCCAGGGCCGGACGGCGGCCCGGCGCCTGGGGGCGGCCGCCCACCGACGGTCTGCCCGAGCTGCGCGAATGGTTCGCCCGCGGCCTCGGCGAAGGCTGCGGCGCGGCCGATGTGCTGATCACGGCCGGCGGCCAGTCGGCGCTGACCACCGCCCTGCGCGCGCTCGCCCCGCCCGGCGCCCCCGTCCTTGTCGAGTCACCCACCTACCCGGGCATGCTGGCGATCGCCCGCGCCGCCGGGCTGCGGCCGGTGCCCGTCCCGGTGGACGCCCAGGGGGTGCGTACGGAACTGCTCGCCGCCGCCTTCAAGGCCACCGGCGCCCGGGTCTTCGTCTGTCAGCCGCTCTTCCAGAACCCGACCGGTGCGGTGCTCGCGCCGGAGCGCCGCGGCGACGTGCTGCGCATCGCCCGCGACTTCGGGGCATTTGTCATCGAGGACGACTTCGCCCGCCGACTGGTCCACGAGGACGCGGGCCCGCTGCCCGGCCCGCTCGCCGCGGACGACCACGACGGAGTCGTCGTTCATGTCAGCTCCCTCACCAAGGTGACCTCGCCCAGCCTGCGGGTGGGCATGCTGGCGGCCCGCGGCCCGGTCCTTGAGCGGCTGCGCGCCATCCATGTCGTCGACACCTTCTTCGTGCCCCGCCCGCTCCAGGAAGCAGCTCTGGAGCTGGTCGGCTCACCGGCGTGGAATCGCCATCTGCGCGCCGTGGCCGCCGAGTTGAAGGCCCGACGTGACACCATGTCAGCCGCCCTGCGCCTCGTCCTGCCCGAACTCGCTCTCCCGCACATCCCGTCCGGCGGCTATCACCTCTGGCTGCGCCTCCCCGACGGCACGGACGAGGCGGCCCTGCTCTCCGCCGCCCTGCGCGCAGGCGTCGCCATCGCCACCGGCCGACCCTACTTCTGCGCCGAACCCCCCGCCGGTCATGTGCGGTTGGGCTTCGCGGGTGTGGCGGGCCCGGCCGAGATCGCCGAGGGTGTCCGAAGACTGCGCGCCGCCTGCGACGAGGTGCTCGGCCGACGGGCCGTCAGCAGCGACCCGGCAGAGCAGCCGCACCCCCCGGAAACCCGGCGGCGCTGAACCGGCGAAGCCCCCGCCAGGGCCGCGACCACCCGGAGCACGCCCCTCCGGTCGCCTCTTGACCTGCGGGGCTTTGGGAACCACGATCACGCCATGACTGTCCGGATCACGTTGGTCGCCGCGGCCCGCAGCTCCGCCGTGCTCGCGGAGCGCTTCGACGACGACCGGCCACTCGACTACGCGGGCTGGCACGAGGTGCAGCGCTCCGCGTACGCCCTGGTGCCGCTCAACACCGCCGAGCTGCGGTACTGCTCGCCGACCGCCCGCAGCCGGGCGACCGGCGAGGCACTCGGCTTCGCGCCGATCGCGCAGCCCGCCCTGCGCGACTGCGACATGGGCCGCTGGCGCGGCTACACCCTGGCCGAGGTCGCGGCCCGCGAGCCCGCCGCCGTCGACGCCTGGCTCGCCGACCCGCGCGCGGCGCCGCACGGCGGTGAGCCGCTGCTCGCGTTCATATCGCGCATAGGGGGCTGGCTGGACACCAGGCCCCCCGAGGACGGCGGCTCCATGGTCGCCGTAGCCGAACCGGCGGTCGTCAAGGCAGCCCTCGTCTACGCGCTGAAAGCGCCGCCCTCGTCGTACTGGAACGTGGACGTCCGCCCCCTGTCGACGGTGACGCTGGCCGGCGGGGCGGGCCGCTGGAGCCTGCGCCTGGGGACGACCGTCTGACGGGCGGGCCCCACAGCCGCGACCGAGGCGGGCCCGGCATCACCCGGCGGCGCTGCCCACCACCCGCTCCGGCGTGATCCGGATGACGATGCGTACGACCTCCGGCGGCAGCTCCAGATACTCCTCGCCCGCGCCCGACCCCTCGTACTCCTCGGCCAGCGACACGGCGAGCTTCCTCCCGGCGTCTTCGCTCACGGTGGCCGTGCCGCGCACCTCGATGTACTGGAGCGGATCGTTCCGGTCGTACACGGTGAGGCTGACCCGCGGCTCGCGCCGTACGTTCTTGTCCTTGCGGCGTCCGGCTTCGGTGGAGATGAGCAGTTCGTTCCCGTCCCTGGCCACCCAGACGACCGAAGTCTGCGGGCTTCCATCCGGGTTGACGGTCGCCAGGACCGCGGGGTTCGGCTCGTCGAGGAGTCTGAGTGCGTCTTCGCCGAATGTGATGGACATGCCCAGGAGGGTACGCCGCAGGAAGGCACGCTCGGCGGAATTCTCCGCGCGCTCGATCGCCGCCTCATAGGCGCGCGCGGCCCCCGCCTTGTGCCCCAGGCGACGCAGCAGATCCGCGCGGATCGCGTGGAAGAGGTGGTGACCGTCGAGATCGAGATCGTCGACCAGGGCGAGCGCCGCCGCCGGGCCCTCGACCTCGGCCACCGCGACCGCGCGGTTGAGAGACACGACCGGATGTGGACCGAGGGCGAGCAGCTGGTCGTACAGCTGGAGGATCTGCCGCCAGTCGGTCGCGGCCGCGACCGGCGCGTCGCTGTGGACCGCGTTGATGGCAGCCTGGATCTGGTACGGACCGGGCTGATCACGTCTCAGACACTGCCGGACGAGATCCTGGCCCTCGGTGATGAGACCGCGGTCCCAGAGCTCGCGGTCCTGCTCGGCCAGCCGTACGAGGTCGCCGTCGGGCGTGGTGCGGGCGGCCCGGCGCGACTCGGTGAGCAGCATCAGCGCCAACAGCCCCTTGACCTCAGATTCGTCGGGCATCAGCTCGGCCAGCAGCCGGCCGAGGCGGATCGCCTCCGCGCACAGGTCCTCGCGGACAAGCCGCTCGCCCGAACTGGCCGTGTAGCCCTCGTTGAAGATGAGGTAGACGACGGCGAGCACGGCCCGCAGACGGTCCGGCAGATCGGTGTCGCGCGGGACCCGGTAGGGGATGCCCGCATCACGGATCTTGCCCTTGGCGCGGACCAGCCGCTGCGCCATGGTCGGCTCGGCGACCAGGAAGGCCGACGCGATCTCGGCCGTGGTGAGCCCGCCCAGCAGGCGCAGCGTCAGCGCGACCCGGGCGGCGGGCGCCAGCGCCGGGTGGCAGCAGGTGAAGATCAGACGCAGCCGGTCGTCGCGCACGGGGCCCTCCTCGAACGGTTCGCCGTCGGCGGACAGCAGGGCGGCCTGCGCGTGCCGGTCCGCGCGTGACGCCTCCCTGCGGAGCCGGTCGATCGCCCGGTTGCGGGCGGTGGTGATGATCCAGCCGGCCGGGCTGGGCGGCAGCCCGGTGGACGGCCACCGTTCCAGGGCCGTGGTGAACGCGTCCTGGACCGCCTCCTCGGCGATGTCAATGTCACCGAAGACGCGGACCAGGACGGCGACCGCGCGACCGTACTCCTCGCGGAACACCCGCTCCATCACCGACGCGGTCACCTCCGGCATGCCGGAACTCACCCGCCGGACACGTGCTGCAGCGGCCTCACTTCGATCGGGAGGGTGATTGCCCGGGCGAGCTTGCGGCCCCATTCGAGCGCGGCGTCGAGATCGGCCGCCCGGATGACCGTGAACCCGCCGATGTGCTCTTTGCCCTCGACGTAAGGACCGTCGGTCATGAGCGCCTCGTCGTCCTTCACCCGTACGACGGTGGCCGTGCTCGGCGGGTGCAGACCTCCGGAGAACACCCAGGCACCGGCCGCCTTGATCTCGGCGTTCACCTCTTCGAGATCCCGCATGATCGGATCCAGGACCTCGGGCGGCGGCGGGCCCCCGTCGGGCTGGTAGATGCTGAGCAGATAGTTCTGCATGGCGTCCCTCCTCGGTGTGGTGGCCGGCGCCGGGCGGCCGGGCTCTCATCCCCTATACGAACGGCCCCCGGCCGGATCGACAGGGGACGCGGCCAGGTCCGCAGGATTTTTCGCCCGCCGGTGGGCGGCCACGCGTTCACGTGTCGCGCACCGCCGTGAGCAGTAGCGACGTGTCGGTCCGCTGCCCTGAGTGAGAAAGACATTGCGGCAGGCGGAGGAGGCGCAGACGCCGCCGGGCGGGCGCTGGCGGTCCCAGACGAGGACGGTCAGGGCCAGGCAGGACGAGGCGAGGAACCACTCACCCCAGGGCGCGTCGTCATGGCTGTCGAGATGCGGGTGCCAGGGGGAGCGGCCGCCGTGCGAGGTGAGGCGCAGGGGGCCGGTGCTCTGCGGCAGCAGGCGGTTCAGGCAGGCCGCGGCGGCGTCGACGTGATCGGCGGCGAAGACCTCGCGCAGTCGCAGGGCGGCCGCGCGCATCCCGGCGATGTCGCTGTCCGACAGCTCGACCGGGTCCGTCTCGCCGTGCTCGCGCAGCACCTCGGAGATGCGGCCGGCCGGCGGGCTCTCATCGGCAAGGGCGTTGATCAGGGCGGCCGTTCGCAGGGCGACGGCCTGAACCGAATGCCGGGCCGACCATGTGCCGTCAGCGCCAGCGCCGTTCAAGGGGAACACTCTGCCAATGTAACGCACCTGGTGTGGTTTTGAGTTACGTGCGTAACGTGATCCAGATGAAAAAGGGTTACGAGCTGGGGCGCTACACCGCAGGAGCGGCCGCCGCCCGCACCGGCGACGAGATGTCGGGCCCGGCCTTGCTCCTCGCCGGGCTCGCCGTCACAGGATCGGCCGCCGTGGCCTCCTCACTGCTGGCGGGCATCATGATCGCGGCCGCGGTCGGCGGCCCCGTTTTCGGCGTACTGCTCGACAGGTCCGCCAGGCCGGGCCGCCTGCTGACCGGGGCTCTGACGGGTTACGCCTCCTCGCTCGTCGTCATCCTGGTCGCCCTCGGTCGTATCCCGATCGCCCTCAGCGTGCTGATCGCGGTACGTCACCGGGAGGCACCCGAGCGGCTGCGCGCCCAGATCTTCACCACGGGCGCCAGTCTCAAGCTGACCGCCTTCGCTGTCGGCGCGGCCATCGCCGGGCCCCTGGCCGTCCGCTCCCTGCCCGGAGCCCTGCTGACGGCCGCCGCATGCCAGTTGCTCGCCGCGCTGAGCTGCGCCCTGCTGTGGCGCGAGGCCGAGCGCATGGGGCCGACGGCAACGAGGGCGTGAAGGGCGAGGACGTGAACGACAAGCGACTGGTCCGCATGGCGGCGTGCACCCGCCGTGACGATCTGGACCGGGAGTTCATATTGCTCTTCCCCGAGGAGGGCTTCTCTGCGCAGGCTCCGGTGCCCGAGGGGCTGCCCGGCTTCATCGACGCCTTGACGAGCTGAACCTCGGCCTCGTCCACGAGCTCCGCGATCTCGCAGTCCTCGCAGTAGACGCAGCCCATGTCCGCCAGCTGCGGCGAAGACGGCTGACCACGCCGCGGGTGAACCCCTCTCGCGCCCTGGTGGCGGCCAGCGTGCGCGTGGCTCAGCCCGTCCGGAACACGCCCGCGAGGTGGGCGGCCAGCTCCTGGGCGGTCGGCGGGCAGAGCCGGGCGCCCAGGTAGCCGTCCGGGCGCACGACAAATGCCGTCGGATCCTGCGCCCGGTAGATCCGCCCGAACTCGCCGCGGCTGTCGCGGTATACGGGCAGCCGCGTCCCGTCGGCCGGCCCGCCGTCGGCCAGCACCGCGCATGCCTCCACCCTGCCCTGTGACAACTCCTTTGCCGCGGCGGCGAGTTCGTCGAACTGGTTGCCCGCCGGGTCGTGCCCGTACAGCAGCAGCACGTGCCCACGGTCCCGCAGCACGTCGTACAGTCGCGACGGGTACGCGGCGATCTCCCCGGCGAGGCCGCCGCAGTCCGGGGCCCGGTCGCCGGGCTGGGGGCCGTCCCCGTTGCCGTCCGGGTCGGGCCGCCCCACGATCGGGCTGCCGCGGTAGGCGACGAGCAGTTGCGCTTCGCGCAGCATCAGGGTCGCCGGGTCCGTCGGGTCGGCCTGGATGCCCTCGGCCGCGTGCCGCACGGTGCGGCCGACGACCTCCTCGCCGACCGGCCGGCGCTCGGCGTCGTAACTCGTGAGCAGCCGGGGATCCGCGGCACCCTCGGCCGCGAGGGCGAGCTTCCAGGCCAGGTTGTACGCGTCCTGGATGCCGGTGTTCATGCCCTGCGCGCCCGTCGGCGGATGGATGTGCGCCGCGTCCCCCGCGACGAAGACCCGGCCCTCGGCGTACCGGTCGACCATCCGGTGGCTGATCCGGAACACCGAGGACCAGCGCATGGCCGACGCGGTGGTCGGCTGCGGCGCCAACCGGTCCAGGACCGCCTGGATGTGGGGGAGCGAGGGCGCCCGGCCGCCCTCCAGGCCATGCTCCACCCCGTCCCGGCTCCGGTCGGCTCCCTCGCTCTGCCGGGCGGTCGAGAGCTCGGGCGGCACGAGCATCGACATCCGGTACCGGCCCAGGCCGGGCAGCGGAATGCACACCAGCAGGTCGTCGACGACGCCGTCGGCACCGCGATGCATGGCGCGTACGCCGTACCCGTGCGGCAGGTCCCAGTCGGCTTCCACGTCGGCGAGCATGTACTCATCGGGGAAGGCGCCCCCTTCGAAGGTGAGCCCGAGTGCCTTGCGGACAACGCTGTGCGCGCCGTCGCACCCCACCAGGAACCGGGAGCGGACCTCCTCCTCCGCCCCGGAGGAGGTGACCAGCCGGCTGGTCACTCCGTCGGCGTCCTGGGTGAACGACACCAGCTCGGTACCGCGCTCGATCCGGGTCCCGAAGCGAGACAGGAACTCATCGAGGATGCGCTCGGTCTCGTACTGCGGCAGCGCGGCGAATCCGTACGGCACTTCGGGCGGCAGGGCGAGGTCGATCCGGGCCTGCTCCACGCCGTTGACGTAGGTCAGCTGCCCGCGCATCGGGACGGCCGCGTCCAGCGCGGCCCGTACCAGGCCCATCCGGTCCCAGATCTCCAGGGTGCGTGGCTGGATGCCCACGGCCTTCGCGAACGGCAACCTGGCCGGCAGCCGGTCGACGATGCGGCAGGCGACGGACCGCCGTCGAAGCTCCGCGGCCGCGGTCAACCCGACAGGGCCGGCGCCCGCGATCAGTACGTCCGTTACGTCGGTGTGCACCACTGGCGTCTCCCGGCGAGAGCCCCCGGTATGAACGGATCCACCTCAATTTTTGCCCGCCGGGTGGTTGCCGGCCACCGCTGGCCACCGGGCGTATGACGTGACGGAACGTGCTCAGGAGTCCGTCGGGGGCAGCAGGTGGCCGAGTCCTTCCGCGCAGCCCTTCGCGGCCTCGGCCGAGCGCGGCAGCATGATGCTCTCGTAGGCACGGACGCCGTCGTCGAGGCCTGGTTCGCGAACGAGGGCGTGGGCGAGATCGGTGCCGTCGAGCATGGCGAGGTTGGCGCCCAGCCCCAGCGGGGGCATCAAGTGCGCGGCGTCGCCCAGCAGGGTGACGCCGGGGGTGTGCTCCCAGGTGTGCGGGACGGGCAGCGCGAACAGGGGGCGATTGACGAAGCCGCTGTCGCTGTACCGCAGGAGATGGAGCAGGCTCTCGTGCCAGCCGTCGAAGGTCTTCAGCAGGTGCGTGCGCACGGCCGCCGCGTCACCGAGGTCCACACCGGCGGCCACGTGCCAGTTCTCCGGGGCGCGGAACGCGATGTAGGCGCGGATGTGGCCGGTGCTGTTGCGCTGGGCGAACAGGGCCTTGCCGCCGGCCTTGGCGAGCATGGTGCCGTCGCCGACCAGCCGCGCGAGCCCTGCATGGCGGGTGTCGCAGTCGTCGAAGCCGGCTTCCACGAAGGTGACACCGGTGTAGCCGGGCGTGGCGTCCGACAGGGCCGGGCGGACCCGGGACCAGGCGCCGTCGGCGCCGACGACCAGGTCGAAGTCCTCGGCGGTGCCGTCACCGAAGAGCAGGCGGCAGGTGCCGTCCCCGAGCGGGGTGACCCCGCTGACGGCGCGGCCCCACCGCACGGTGCCCGCGGTGAGGGACTCCAGGAGCAGGCCGCGCAATTGGCCTCGGTCGATTTCCGGCCTGTCGCCGTCGCCCTCGTCGTCCGCGGGCCCCTGATCAGGCAGGAGGGCGGCGGTGGCGGTGTCGAGCACGCGCCACTCCTGGCCTTCGGGACGGGAGAGGGTGCGGAACCGATCGAGCAGGCCCGCCGCGCGCAGGGCGATCTGCCCGGTGTCGGCGTGCATGTCGAGAGTGCCGCCCTGAGGGCGGGCGTCGACGGACGCCTCGCCTTCGAAGACGGTTACGGAGCGACCGTGGAGTTGCAGGACGCGGGCGCAGGCAAGGCCGCCGAGGCCGGCGCCGACGATCGCGATGCGGGCGTCATGGGCGGAGTGCATGGGGCTGTCCCCTCGGAAGGCGGGTGTTCGCCGGGAGGTCCCCGGCGCACCACCAAGAAAGCACACTCACTAAATAAGTGCAATGACTAAACTTTCGTAGTGAGTGTGCTCCGAGGTACGGTGTGCCGGTGACCGAACCGACCGGGCGCCGCGAGCGCAAGAAGGCCCAAACCCGCAGGTCCCTGGCCGACGCCGCGCTCGAGCTCTTTCTCGACCGCGGATACGACCAGGTCGGCGTCAAGGACGTCGCCGAGGCCGCCGACGTGTCGGTGACCACCCTGTTCAAGCACTTCCCCAGCAAGGAAGCGCTGGTCTTCGATCAGGACGACGACATCGAGGCGGCGCTCGTCGCCGCGGTGCGTGAACGCGCCCCCGGGCAGTCGATTCCGCGTGCCCTGTGCGAGCACGCCCTGCGGGCGCAGGCTCCCACCGCGGACCCGCGGTTCGGCGAGTTCAGGCGCATGGTGGAGGACACTCCGGCACTGCGTGAGCACGCCCACCGCATGTGGATGCGCCACGAAGCGGCGGTGGCCCGGGCCATCGCCGAGGAGGTCGGCGCCCCCGAAGGCGATGTCACCTGCGCCGCCCTGGCCCGTTTCGCATTGGAGGCCCGGGACCTCGTGGGGCGGAATCCCGACCCGATGCGGGCCGCCGGAGAAGTCTTCGCCCTGCTCGAACACGGCTGGGCAGCCGCGCACCCCGACGGCTGATCACCGAACATGACCGCCGGATCGTCTTGGCGCTGATTGCATAAAAGTGCGGAGATGCGTATAGTCATGCCATCACTGATGGAGGGTTCGATGGCAGTACGCGCAGCAGTCGCAGGGGCGAGCGGATACGCGGGCGGGGAACTGCTCCGACTGCTCCTGGCCCACCCCGGGACCGAGATCGGCGCCCTCACCGGCAATTCCAACGCAGGTCAGAAGCTCGGTGGCCTGCAGCGGCATCTGCTGCCGCTCGCCGACCGCGTGCTCGAACCGACCACCCCCGAGGTGCTCGCCGGGCACGATGCCGTCTTTCTCGCCCTCCCGCACGGGCAGTCCGCCGCCGTCGCCGAGCAGCTCGGTGACGACGTGCTCGTCATCGACATGGGTGCCGACTTCCGGCTCGAGGACGCCGCCGACTGGGAGGCGTTCTACGGTTCCCCGCACGCCGGGACCTGGCCCTATGGCCTGCCCGAACTGCCGGGTGCCCGCGCCGCGCTGGAGGGGTCCAAGCGCATCGCGGTGCCCGGCTGCTTCCCCACCGCCGTGCTGCTCGCGCTGTTTCCCGCGTACGTCGCCTCCCTCGCCGAGCCCGAGGCCGTGATCACCGCGGCGTCCGGGACATCCGGCGCGGGCAAGACGCCCAAGCCGCATCTGCTCGGCTCCGAGGTGATGGGGTCCATGACCCCGTACGGCGTCGGCGGCGGCCACCGCCACACGCCCGAGATGATCCAGAACCTCAGCGCGGCGGCGGGGGAGCGGGTCACCGTCTCCTTCACGCCGACCCTCGCGCCGATGCCCCGCGGCATCCTCGCCACGTGCAGTGCGAAGGCCAGGCCGGGCACGACCGCGGCCGATGTGCGGACCGCGTACGAGAAGGCGTACGCGGACGAGCCGTTCGTCCACCTGCTCCCCGAGGGGCAGTGGCCGTCGACCGCGTCCGTCTACGGTTCCAACGCCGTTCAGGTCCAGGTCGCGTACGACGGGGCCGCGGGCCGCATCATCGCGATCAGCGCCATCGACAACCTCACCAAGGGCACCGCCGGCGGCGCGGTGCAGAGCATGAACATCGCCCTCGGGCTCCCCGAGGGCACAGGACTTTCCACGATCGGAGTGGCACCGTGAGCGTCACGGCAGCAAAGGGATTCACGGCGGCCGGTATCGCCGCCGGGATCAAGGAGAACGGCAATCCGGACCTGGCCCTCGTGGTCAACAACGGTCCGCGCCGCGCCGCCGCGGGCGTCTTCACCTCCAACCGCGTCAAGGCCGCCCCGGTCCTGTGGTCCGAGCAGGTCCTGCGCGGCGGCGAGGTAAGTGCCGTCGTCCTCAACTCCGGCGGCGCCAACGCCTGTACGGGCCCCAAGGGCTTCCAGGACACCCACGCCACCGCCGAAAAGGTCGCCGAGGCTCTTGAAGGCCACGGTGCCTCCGAGGTCTCCGCCGGAGAGGTCGCCGTCGCCTCCACCGGCCTCATCGGTCTGCTGCTGCCCATGGACAAGGTGCTGCCCGGCATCGACAGGGCCGCGGCAGAGCTGAGCGAGCACGGAGGCGAGAAGGCCGCCATCGCCATCAAGACCACCGACACCGTCCACAAGACGTCCGTGGCCTCCAAGGACGGCTGGACCGTCGGCGGAATGGCCAAGGGCGCGGGCATGCTCGCCCCCGGACTCGCCACCATGCTCGTCGTCCTCACCACCGACGCCGACCTCGAAGCCGCGACCCTCGACAAGGCCCTGCGCGAGTCGACCCGCCTGACCTTCGACCGGATCGACTCCGACGGCTGCATGTCCACCAATGACACCGTGCTGCTGCTGGCGTCCGGAGCGAGCGGGATCACGCCCCGGTACGAGGACTTCGCCGAGGCCGTGAAGAGCGTCTGCGACGACCTCGCCCGTCAGCTCATCGGTGACGCGGAGGGAGCCAGCAAGGACATCCGTATCGAAGTCGTCAACGCCGCGACCGAGGACGACGCCGTCGAGGTGGGCCGCTCGATTGCCCGTAACAACCTCCTCAAGTGCGCCATCCACGGCGAGGACCCCAACTGGGGCCGGGTCCTGTCGGCCATCGGCACCACGAAGGCCGCGTTCGAGCCGGACCGGCTCAATGTCGCCATCAACGACGTGTGGGTGTGCAAGAACGGCAGCGTCGGCGAGGACCGTGAGCTCGTCGACATGCGCTACCGCGAGGTGAAGATCACCGCCGACCTCGCCGCCGGGTCCGAGTCCGCCGTCATCTGGGCCAACGACCTCACCGCGGACTACGTCCACGAGAACAGCGCGTACAGCTCATGACGAACACCACGCGCAAGCACACCGCACTGCCGAAGGCCCAGATCCTCATCGAGGCGCTGCCCTGGCTGACTCGGCACAACGGCAGGACCGTCGTCATCAAGTTCGGCGGCAACGCCATGATCGACGAGGATCTCAAAGCAGCCTTCGCCCAGGACGTCGTCTTCCTGCGCCACGCCGGGCTCAAGCCGGTCGTCGTGCACGGCGGCGGCCCGCAGATCAACGCGCAGCTGGACCGGCACGGCCTGGTCAGCGAGTTCAAGGCGGGCCTTCGGGTCACCACGCCCGAAGCCATGGACGTCGTACGGATGGTGCTCGCCGGACAGGTCCAGCGCGAGCTCGTCGGGCTGCTCAACCAGCACGGGCCGCTCGCCGTCGGTATGACCGGCGAGGACGCCCACACCATGACCGCGACAAAGCACCAGCCGCAGATCGACGGAGAGCTCGTCGACATCGGCCGGGTCGGCGAGATCACCGAGATCGACACGGGCGCCATCCAGGCGCTCCTCGACGACGGACGCATCCCGGTCATCTCCTCCATCGCGCGCTCCGCCGACGACCACCACGTCTACAACGTCAACGCCGACACCGCCGCGGCCGCGCTGGCCGCGGCGCTGGGTGCGGAGACGCTGATGGTTCTCACCGATGTCGAGGGCCTGTACGAGGACTGGCCGCAGAGCGACGAGGTGATCAGCAGGCTCACCGCGAGCGAGCTGGAGAAGCTGCTGCCGGACCTCTCCAGCGGCATGGTCCCCAAGATGGAGGGCTGCCTGTTCGCCGTGCGCAACGGGGTCAACACCGCCCGTGTGATCGACGGCCGCGTGCCGCACTCGATCCTGCTGGAGATCTTCACCGACGAGGGCATCGGCACGATGGTCCTGCCCGACGCACTGGGGGAATCATGACCAACCGGGAGTTCACACAGCGGTGGCAGGGCGTGATGGCGGACAACTACGGCACGCCCAAGCTGTCGCTCGTCCGCGGCGAGGGCGCCACCGTCTGGGACGCGGACGGCGTGCAGTACACCGACTTCGTCGGCGGTATCGCCGTCAACGCGCTCGGCCATGCCCATCCCGCCGTCGTCGAGGCCGTCTCGCGCCAGATCGCCTCCCTGGGCCATGTCTCCAACCTGTACGTCGCCGAGCCGCCCGTCGCGCTCGCCGAGCGGCTGGTCCAGCTCCTAGGGCGCCCCGGACGCGTTTTCTTCTGCAATTCCGGCGCGGAGGCCAACGAAGCCGCGTTCAAGATCGGCCGGCTCACGGGCCGCCGGTACATGGTCGCCACCGTCGGCGGCTTCCACGGCCGCACGATGGGCGCCCTCGCGCTCACCGGACAGCCGGGCAAGCAGGAGCCGTTCCTGCCTCTGCCCGGTGATGTCAGCCACGTGCCCTACGGTGATGCTGAGGCGCTGCGAGCCCAGGTCACCGAGGAGACCGCGCTCGTGATCATCGAGCCGATCCAGGGCGAGAACGGCGTGGTCGTCCCGCCCAAGGGCTATCTGGAGGCCGCCCGGGAGATCACCCGGGCCACCGGCACGCTTCTCGTGCTCGACGAGGTCCAGACGGGCATCGGGCGGACCGGCCACTGGTTCGAGCACCAGGCCCACCAGGGCATCGAGCCCGATCTCGTCACGCTCGCAAAGGGGCTCGGCGGCGGGCTCCCCCTCGGCGCGACGATCGCGTTCGGCGAGGCGGCCGAGCTGCTGAAGCCGGGGCAGCACGGCACCACCTTCGGCGGGAACCCGGTCGCCTGCGCCGCCGGACTCGCCGTGCTCGACACGCTCGCGGCCGACGGAATCCTCGACGAGGTCAAGCGGCTCGGCGAGAAGATCAGGGACGGAATCGAATCCCTGGGTCATCCGCTGGTCTCCCATGTCCGTGGCGCGGGCCTGTTGCTGGGTATCGTGCTCAACGAGCCCCTCGCGCCCCAGGTGCAGCAGGCGGCTCAGAACGCCGGCTTCCTGGTGAACGCCCCCGCCCCCGATGTCGTACGGCTGATGCCGCCGCTGATCATCGGCGAGGCGGACGTGGACGGATTCCTCCGGGCCCTGCCGGGCGTTCTCGACGCAGCCAACGGGGATGGACGAGCCGGAGAATGAGACGACGATGACCGAGGCGCAGGACACCGAGCACGGCGGGCCCGCCGTACCCCAGACCCGTATGGCCCGCCACCGCCGGATCGTGGACATCCTCAACCGGCAGCCGGTGCGCTCGCAGAGCCAGCTGGCCAAGCTCCTCGCGGACAACGGACTGAGCGTCACCCAGGCGACGCTCTCCCGGGACCTCGACGAGCTGGGCGCGGTGAAGATCCGCAACACCGGCGGCGAGCTGATCTACGCGGTGCCCAGCGAGGGCGGCTTCCGCACCCCGCAGGCGCCGCTCGGCGAGTCGGCGAAGGAGGAGCGAATGCGGCGCCTTTCCGCGGAACTCCTCATCTCCGCGGAGGCCTCCGCCAACCTCGTGGTCCTGCGTACGCCGCCGGGCGCCGCGCAGTTCCTGGCCTCGGCCATCGACCAGGCCGAACTGCACGACATCCTCGGCACCATCGCGGGCGACGACACGCTGATGCTCATCAGCCGGGACCCGGCGGGCGGCCAGGCGCTCGCCGACCATCTGCTGCGTCTGGCTCAGAACGACCGCTGAGGCCGCCGGCGGTCCGGTCGTCAGACAGCCAACTTCGCCGTGTGGCGGGCGAATCCGCTGGTCCGCCAGGTGCTGCCGTCGGCATTGACCGCAAATCCCTCCGTGTCGGGCAGTTCCTCCAGCCAGTCCCGGGCCCGCCCGCCCATGGCGTACGCGGCGGTCGCCCGGGCGTCCGCGTGGGTCAGCCCCGGGCAGACGACGGTCATCGACGCCATGGGCTCGGCGGGTGGCCGGCGAGTGTGCGGGTCGAGAATGTGGCAGCCGCGCTCGGCCGGACCCGAGGTGGCGACGGCGAGGCCCTCGTCGGCCTCGAGCACCGTGAGGAGCTCGCCGGGGTGCAGCGGGTCACTGACTCCCACCCGCCAGGGTCCGCCGTACAGCTGGATGTCGCCGCCTCCGTTGAGGCAGACCGAATCCGCACCGGACGAGGCGAGCATACGGACCGCGCACTCCACCGCCCAGCCCTTGACCAGGCCGGTCGGATCCAGCTCGCCGGCGTAGCGGGCGGTGAACCAGCCTTCGCTCTCCCGCTCGGCGGCTGCGCACAGATCGAGCACTTCGGCGACCTCGGTGACGCAGTCTCCGAGCGAGAGTTCGCCGCGGGCGAGCCGGCTGAGCTGGCTGCCTTGACGGTACGTCGAGAAGGTCTCGTCCACACGGTGCAGCCCGGCCACGGCGGCGGCGAGCCCGGCGCGCACCCGGGGAGAGGCGCTGCCGTCGGCGATACGGATGTCGAAGGAGAAGACGGTGCCCATGGAGTGCTCGACATGGCGCAGGCGCTCCCGCCCGCCGGGCATCACAGACCCGCCTTGTCGAGCGCGCTCTGCAGGGACTTGATGTAGCCCTCGCTGGTGTAGCTGGCCCCGGAGACGGCGTCGATCTGTGCGGTCTGCGCCGTGAGTGCTGCCTGGTTGAGCTGGGGGACAGCGGTGGCGGCGATCCGTCGGCTTTTGGCGTCGGAGTCGGGTGCCTTGACGGCGTCGGCCGCGGTGACCCTGCCGCCGCTGACCGTGATCCGGACCTGCACGGGGCCGTACTGGGTGTCGGCCACGTTGCCGAGGACGGTCTTCGCCGCCGGGGCGCCACCGGGGCTTGACCCCGAGCCCGAGCCGTCGGCCTCAGCGGAACCCGAAGCCCCTCCGGGCTGCGTCCCCGGTCCTGGTTGTGTCCCGGACTGCGCGCCGGAACCGTCGCTGCCGGTATCCGCGGCACCGGAGCCCCCCGCCCCCGCGGCTCCCGCCCTGTCGAGCGCGCTCTGCAGGGACTTGATGTAGCCATCGCTGGTGTAGCTGGCCCCGGAGACGGCATCGATCTGTGCGCTCTGCGCCCTCAGCACGGCCTGGTTGAGCCGGGGGATCGCGTCGGCGGCGATCTGCCGGCTTCTGGCCTCGGCGCTGGGCGCTTTCACCGCCCGCGCTCCGGTGATTCGTCCGCCGCTGAGGGTGAGCTGGACCTGGACGTCGCCGTACTGCGTGTCGGCGCTGTCACCGAGGACCGTCTCTCCCGCCCCGGCTCCGTTTCCGGCGGACGCCGAGCCGGCGGGCGGCACCTGCGAGCCGGCCTGCGACGACGCCTCCGCCACGCTGGTGCCAGGCTGCTTCAGTGCGAGCAGAAGGACGACGCCGGACGTGGTGGCGGCGGCGCCGATCATGATCCGGCGAAGTGGATGTTTCCTCTTCAAGGACGGCCTCACATCTCGAAGGACTCGTGGTGGATCCGGCGGGACGGCACTCCCGCTTCGCGCAGTGCCTGGTACGACTCCTCGGCGAGGCCGGGCGGCCCACAGAGATAGACGTCGTGCTCGTCGATGTCCGGCAGCACTTCTCTCAGCCGCTCGGAGGTGATCTCGGGCCGGGCTCCGTCCGGACCGTTCACCGCGTACATCAGCTGTGCGTCCCGGCGCTGAGCGATCTGCTGGAGCTCGCTCCAGAGCGCCAGGTCCTGCTTCTTGCTGGCCCGGTAAAGCAGTGTCAGGTCGCCCGGGCCGCCGGGCAGCGTCTCGAACAGTGCTCGCAGCGGGGTGATTCCGGCGCCGCCCGCGATCAGCAGCACCTTGTTGCGGCTCCGGCGGCCGGCGGTCATGGCTCCGTACGGGCCCTCCGCCCAGATCCGCGTCCCCGGCTCCAGCCGGGAGAGGGCGGTGCTGTGCTTGCCGACCGCCTTGACGGTGATACGCATCAGAGTGGGGCGGGGCGCGGCGGAGAGTGAGTACGGATTGGCGCTCCAGCGCAGCCCCTTGGTGAGGAACCGCCAGCGGAAGAACTGACCCGCCTCGGCGCCGAGCCGGTGCAGCCGTCGCCCGGTGATCAGCACGGAGACCACACCGGGTGCCTCGTCCACCGTCGACTCGACCCGCATCCGGTGCCAGAGATTGAGCCGGACGGGCGCGAGGACGCGGTACCAGAGCAGCAGCGCGCCGACCGTTCCGTACAGCACGTACCAGACGGTGCGCACCGTCGGGTTCGCCACGAACTCGGAACCCGTCGCCAACTGGTGCCAGAAGGTCAGATACACCGCGGCATAGGTGAGAAGGTGCAGGTAGTACCACGTCTCGTACGACATCCGCCGACGCACCGCGCCTGCCGAGACGAAGCCGATGAGCAGCAGGAGCCCGGTGCCGATCGCCGCCTTGATCATTTCGGGGAAGTCGACGACGACGGTGACGGTCTGCTCCACGAGGCCGGTACGGGCCTGAACGGCGTACCCCCAGACGGTCAGCACGACATGCGTGACGATCAGACTGATCGCGTAGCGTCCGCTCATCGCGTGCCAGCGGGTCACCCGGTCGGAACCCACCCGCCGTTCCAGAGCCGGGACGCGTGCCATCAGCAGCACCACCAGCGCGATCACGTATCCGCCCAGCAGGCCGGTGATCCTGCCGGCACCGATCAGCCACTCGGCGGTGGTCATGTGCACCACCGCCGTGTTCTGCCACCACAGGGAAAGGACGGCCACCGCCCCTGCCCAGGTGACGGCCAGCAGCGCCACCGCCGGGTCACGCCGCGGGCGGATGGCACGCATGGTCTGACGCCTCGCGGCCCGACCGCTCTGCAACATCGCCACGGCTGCTCCTCGCCTGTACCACTTTCGCGTACGGGGATACGCATACGAGGCGCGTGGAGTTCAACTTGAGGGACGCTTGTGCAATATGTGGCTCGGCCGCCCGGTCAGTAGCGCGTGACGGCGGTGCGTCCAGAAGCGGTGCCGATGGCGATGTGCGGGTTGCGGTGCTGGTCGGCCCAGGCCAGGATCCGGTTCATGGCCGCCTCGGGCACCGAGACACAACCGGCCGTCGCGCCGCGCCCGTTGACGTGCAGAAAGATCCCGGCGCCGCGGCCGCGCACCGGACGGTCGTAATTGAAGCCGATGACCATCGCGTGGGCGTACTGCGGGCTGTAGGCAGTCAGATGCTCGGACTCGGCGGCCCGGCAGTCCGCGGGCAGTGACTCCACCCAGCGGTTGTACGCGCGGGACGCGGTGTCCTGGCACCACCAGGAGGTATTCGTCACACGGCGATAGGTGTACGCGGTTCCGGCGGGCGCGGCCTCGATCCCGAAGGCGTACGGCAGTCGGTACAGCCCGGTCGGCGTGGTGCTGGTGCCCTGCTTTCGGCCGGCGCCCTCGACCAGTCCCTTCGCGCCGAACCGCGCCACGGCCGATCCCGCGACCACCCACCGCCCGTCATTGCGGCGGTCCCACCAGGTCACCGTGCCCGTGGTGGAGCCGGGCCGCGCGGCCTCGGCGGTGATCAGCTGGGACCCGCCGCCGGTGTCGGCCATCCGCGCGGGCAGCGGCGCGCGGACAGGCGCGTGAACCGGCGCGGCGCCTGCCGATGCGGACAGCACGAAAGCGACCACGAAGGAGACGACGAACAGAACAGGACCGAGGAGAGAAGCCTTGCGCATAGGGGCGACGGTATGCGCCCCCGGCCCCGGCGGCAGCGCCGTTGGTCCGTACGGCTCAGGGTGTCGGCGGCAGCGGCAGGGGGAGCCCCGGAAGCCCGTCCATGCTGCTGGCGATGTCCGGCTTCTTCTCGAAGTACGCACTGAGCGACGCGTCGTCCTCGCGCGAGAACCGCTGGCCGTGCGTCTCACGGTCCCCGTCGTACGTCATGTACGGCACCGCGAATCCGCAGCTGTCCCGGACGACTTCGGCCCGTACGACGATGATGGCGCGCAGCCCGTGCGGGGTGGTGTCGATGTCCGGGAAGTGCGCCAGCAGCTCCTTCCAGCGCGGATCGTCCCGATAGACGGGCTCGCCGTGGCCGTGCACCCGCACGATGTTCGGCGGCCCCTGGAAGGCGCACCACATCAGGGTGATGCGGCCGTTCTCGCGGAGGTGGGCGATGGTCTCGTTGTGGCTCCCGGCGAAGTCGAGGTAGGCCACTGTCCGGTCGTCGATGACGGCGAAGGAGCCCGTCAGACCCTTGGGGGACAGGTTCACCGTCCCGTCGCCGGACAGCGGCGCGGTCGCCGTGAAGAAGAGGGGCTGTTCCTCGATGAAGGTGCGCAGTCGGCCGTCTATCCGTTCGTAGAGCTTTCCCATGCCACGGATTATCGGCGACCGGGTCCGGTCGCCGGGTCAGATTTCACCTGCTGATACCCAACTGCCGGCGCAGTCGGCGCAGGACGTAGTCGCTGAACAGATGGGTGCAGCGGTCGAGCAGCGCATCCACCTCGGCGTCGCCGAGCGGGACATCGGTCGGCGGCACCGTCCACAGCTGGATGGTCTGCCCGGCCAGTGCCCGAAGCCTGGGGTTCTCGTCTGTCAGCAGATGCACCGCCGCCCGGAGTTGGGCGACGCCGCCCTGCGCGCGCAGCAGCCGGAAGGCGGCCTTCCTGGTGTGGGCGGGGCGGTCCGCGGCGATCCGCTGCGTCAGCCACGCCTCGGGCAGATGTTCCGCGGACGGGAGGAGGGCGGCAGCCGTCTCGCGGGCCACGGACGGCGAGGAGTCGTCCAGCAGCGCCAGCAGCAGTTCGGTGTCGGCCCGGTCGAGCAGACGCAGACCGGCGACCGCGGCGGCGCGGACCGGCCCGGACGGGTGGGAGAGCAGGGGGATCAGCAGCGCTGCGTCCGTGCGCGTTCCGGACTCGGCCAGCCCCAGCGGTGCGGCGGGCGGCAGTTTCGGGTCGGACGGGTCGGCGCACAGCTCCCGATAGAGCGGCAGCGGGTCGGTGCCGTGCTGCCGCAGCACCCAGCGCGCACAGGCGCGTACGAGTCCGGAGCGGTCGACGAGAAAGGGTTCGGCCTGCGCCGGGCGCCCCGCCCGGCGCAACGCGGTGACCCCAGCCGAGCGCACCCGCGGCTGTCGAGACAAGAGCAGCGGGCCCAGTACCTCGTCGTACGCACCCTCGCGCACGGCGGCGTGGGCCGCCTCGGCGCAGAGGTCCTGGATGACGACGTCTCCGTCACCGGCGGCGGCACGGGCGAGGCTCGCCGGGGAGAGCAGCCGCTCCTGGACCGCCAGGCGATGAGCGAACCGGCGAGTGGTGCGATCCCCGCTCGCGAGCAGCGCTTCGACATTCTCACGCGGCCCCTCCCGCAGAGTCCGTTCCAGCAGGTCTCGGGCGAAGATGCCGTGGCCGCGCCCGGCGACCCGGAGCACCAGGGCGGCAAGGGCGACCAGGTACGGCCCGCCGACTTCGGGCAGCGCGCTCGCCAGCAGCGGCCGGGCCCGCTCACGCACCGGCGCGGCCCAGTCCGTGCAGCGGATCACGATCAGCGGCAGCAGCCCGGGGAAGTCCGCGACCCGCTCGATCACGGCCTCCCGGATCCGGCCGTCGACGTGGCACAGCGCGAGAGCGAGCTCGCTCTCGCTGAGCGGAGCACGGCCCCGGAGGTTCAGCCGAAGCCCCTCGATCTGGTCCCACGCGATCCGTCGGCCCTCGATGCGGGTGCGGGATGGAAGGACGGCCGGCCGGAACTGCGCCCGATCGCGTATGCCCACATCGAGAGCCGTCCAGGCTGAGACATCGGCCGTGTCGACGACCGCGTTGAGCGGCTCGCCGTCCAGGAGCCTGCCCGCCAACGCCCACCCGGTCCGAAGGTCCCTCGTCACTGCCGCTCCCCCTGGTTGTACCTGCCAAGAGAGGCGATCGTAGGCGGGCCGCATGGCCGCGCGCCGCCGAAATATGGGCCCGCCCAGGGACCGCGTTGACGAAACATACGGTGTAGTGCATAGTTATGCCTATCGTTGAATGCACCGTAAGGAGAAACCCGTGACCGAGCGCGTCGTACTCGCCTACTCGGGCGGCCTGGACACCTCCGTCGCCATCGGCTGGATCGCCGAGGAGACGGGCGCCGAGGTCATCGCCGTCGCCGTGGACGTCGGCCAGGGCGGCGAGGACCTGGACGTCATCCGCAAGCGCGCGCTCGCCTGCGGTGCAGTGGAGGCCGAGGTCGCCGACGCCAAGGACGAGTTCGCGGACGAGTACTGCCTTCCGGCGATCAAGGCAAACGCCCTCTACATGGACCGCTACCCGCTGGTCTCCGCCCTCTCCCGGCCGACGATCGTCAAGCACCTCGTCGCCGCCGCCAAGAAGCACGGCGCCGGCATCGTCGCCCACGGCTGCACCGGCAAGGGCAACGACCAGGTGCGGTTCGAGGCCGGTATCTCCGCCCTCGGTCCCGACCTGAAGTGCATCGCCCCGGTCCGTGACTACGCGATGACCCGGGACAAGGCGATCGCCTTCTGCGAGGAGAAGCAGCTCCCGATCGCGACCACCAAGAAGTCGCCGTACTCCATCGACCAGAACGTCTTCGGGCGGGCCGTCGAGACCGGCTTCCTGGAGGACATCTGGAACGGGCCGATCGAGGACATCTACGAGTACACCTCGAACCCCGCGGTGCAGCGGGAGGCCGACGAGGTCGTCATCTCCTTCAAGGAAGGCGTCCCGGTCGCCATCGACGGCAAGCCCGTCTCCGTCCTGCAGGCCATCCAGCAGCTCAACGAGCGGGCCGGCGCGCACGGCATCGGCCGGATCGACATGGTCGAGGACCGGCTCGTCGGCATCAAGTCCCGTGAGGTGTACGAGGCGCCGGGAGCGATCGCGCTGATCACCGCCCACCAGGAGCTGGAGAACGTCACGGTCGAGCGTGAGCTGGCTCGGTACAAGCGGCAGGTCGAGCAGCGCTGGGGCGAGATGGTCTACGACGGCCTGTGGTTCTCCCCGCTCAAGCGGGCCCTGGACGGCTTCATCAACGAGGCCAACCAGCACGTCACCGGCGACATCCGGATGACCCTGCAGGGCGGCCGCGCGGTCGTCACCGGCCGGAGGTCGGACGAGTCGCTGTACGACTTCAACCTCGCCACCTACGACTCGGGCGACACCTTCGACCAGTCGAAGGCACAGGGTTTCATCGAGCTCTTCGGCCTGTCGTCGAAGATCGCGGCGAAGCGCGACCTCGCCTGATTCCATACTCGTACCAGGCCGCCTCCCCGTTGCTCCGCGGCGGGGAGGCGGTTGCACATCCACCCTCATGAGGAGCTTCAGCTGTGAGCAGCAACAACGGTGACGTCCGGCTCTGGGGCGGCCGGTTCGCCGACGGTCCTGCCGAGGCGCTGGCCAAGCTGTCCGCGTCGGTCCACTTCGACTGGCGTCTCGCGCCGTACGACATCGCCGGTTCGCGGGCGCACGCGCGCGTGCTGCACAAGGCGGGCCTGCTCACGGACGACGAGCTCCAGCGCATGCTGGCCGGGCTCGACCAGCTCGAAGCGGATGTCGCCGACGGGTCCTTCGTGGGCACGATCGCGGACGAGGACGTGCACACCGCCCTCGAGCGGGGCCTGCTGGAGCGCCTCGGCCCCGACCTCGGCGGCAAACTGCGGGCCGGGCGGTCGCGGAACGACCAGGTGGCCACCCTCTTCCGGATGTATTTGCGGGACCACGCCCGCATCGTCGGCGGACTGATCGCCGACCTCCAGGACGCGCTGGTGGGTCTGGCCGAGGCGCACCCGGACGTCGCGATGCCCGGCCGTACGCATCTTCAGCACGCACAGCCGGTGCTCTTCGCCCACCACGTCCTCGCGCATGTCCAGTCGCTGTCCCGGGACGCGGAGCGGCTGCGGCAGTGGGACGAGCGGACCGCGGTCTCCCCGTACGGCTCGGGCGCGCTCGCCGGCTCCTCGCTCGGCCTCGACCCGGAGGCGGTCGCCGCGGACCTGGGCTTCGAACACGGCTCGGTGGGCAACTCCATCGACGGCACGGCCTCGCGTGACTTCGCGGCGGAGTTCGCCTTCATCACCGCGATGATCGGTGTCAATCTGTCGCGGATCGCGGAGGAGATCATCATCTGGAACACGAAGGAGTTCTCCTTCGTGACCTTGCACGACGCGTTCTCGACCGGGTCGTCGATCATGCCGCAGAAGAAGAACCCGGACATCGCGGAGCTGGCGCGCGGCAAGTCGGGCCGTCTGATCGGCAATCTGACGGGGCTGATGGCCACGCTGAAGGCCCTGCCGCTCGCGTACAACCGCGACCTCCAAGAGGACAAGGAGCCGGTCTTCGACTCCTGCGACCAGCTGGAGGTTCTGCTCCCGGCCTTCACCGGGATGATGGCGACGCTGACGGTCAACCGCGAGCGGATGGAGGAGCTGGCCCCGGCCGGTTTCTCGCTCGCGACGGACATCGCGGAGTGGCTGGTCAAGCAGGGCGTGCCGTTCCGGGTGGCGCACGAGGTGGCGGGGGAGTGCGTCAAGGAGTGCGAGGCGCTCGGTATCGAGCTCGACCAGCTGACGGATGCTCAGTTTGCCAAGATTTCTGCGCATCTGACGCCAGATGTCCGCAAGGTTCTCAATGTGCCCGGCGCGCTCGCCTCACGCAGCGGCCGCGGTGGCACGGCGCCCTCGGCGGTGGCCGTCCAACTCGCCGAATTGAAGGCCGATCTGGCCGTACAGCGGGCCTGGGCGGACGCCAAGCGCTGACATCCGCATACGAGTCTCAGTCACACCGGCCAGGGCCTGCGCCCTGGCCGGTGTGACATTTTCCGACGACCCATGTCTTGACGCGTCAGTAACGTGGAAGCGAATATTCCGTATTCCGGTCGGCATTGCCGAACACCCGCGTCGGCCGGTGCACGGAAAGGCCCCCACGCCATGCGTCTACGCACCCTCATCCGCCCGCTGATCTCGGCCGCCGCGGCGGCGGTACTCGGTGCGGCGGGGCTCGCCGCATCCGGAACCGCCTCGGCCGCGGACGTGGCCATCGCCCCGCCGGGCGCGAACGACTGGTCCTGCAAGCCGGACGCGGCGCACCCGCAGCCCGTCGTTCTGGTCAACGGCACCTTCAAGACGATGGCGGAGAACTGGGCCACGCTCTCGCCGAAGCTGGCCGCGGAGGGCTACTGCGTCTTCGCGTTCGACTACGGCGAGGCGGCCACCGCCCCGATCCCCGACTCGGCAGCGCAGTTGCGCGACTTCGTCGACACCGTGCGCAGCAGAACAGGTGCCAAGAAGGTCGACCTCGTCGGTCACAGTCAGGGCGGCATGATGCCGCGCTACTACGTGAAGTTCCTCGGCGGGGCGACCAAGGTGGACGACCTGGTCGGCATCGTGCCGTCCAACCACGGCACCTCGAACCCGCTGGCGCTCGCCGCCGGTGCCACCGTCTGCCCGTCCTGTGTGGACCAGACGGCCGGCTCCGAGCTGCTGACGCAGCTCAACGCCGACCCCGAGGCGCCGGTCGGCCCCGACTACACGCAGATCGCCACTCGGTACGACGAGGTCGTGGTGCCGTACACGAGTTCCTATCTCTCGGGCTCTGGCCGGTATGTCACCAACGTGCTGCTCCAGGACGCCTGTCCGCTCAACACTTCGGAGCACGACCAGGCCCCCAAAGATCTCGTCGTTGCCCAGTGGGTACTGAACGCCCTGGGGCGGTCCGGTCCCGCCGACCCGGGCTTCCGGCCCGACTGCCTGCCCGTCGGCTGAGCCGGCGCTCACTTCAGCCGCCTGACCGGGGAGCCTCACGGCCCCGGTCGGGCGGCTTTGGCATTCCCGCACCCGGTGCCGTGAATGAGACATCCATACCTCGCATGAGACAATGACGTCTCATTTAGTGTACTCTCGTCTCATGGCCATGGATCGTGAACAGGTGCTCCGCGCCGCCGCCGCCCTCCTCTCCCGCAAGTCCACCGCCACCATGGACGAGGTCGCCCGCGCCGCCGGTATCGGGCGGGCCACCCTCCATCGGCACTTCGCGGGGCGGGACGCGCTGGTCAAAGCCCTGGAAGCGCTCGGCATACAGGAATTCGAGGCCGCGCTCGACCGGGCGCGGCTGGAGGAGGGTGGGGCGGGGGACGGGCTGCGGCGGCTCATCGCCGAGATGGAGCCCGCCGCCGATCTGCTCGCGTTTCTCGTCACCGAGAACCAGCTCTTCGAGGGCGAACAGGTCCACGAGGGCTGGGCACGGCTCGACGCCCGGGTGTCCGCGCTCTTCAAGCGTGGCCAGGAAGAGGGCGAGTTCCGGATCGACCTGACGCCCGCATGGCTGACCGAGGCTCTCTATGGCCTCATTGGCGCCTGCGCCTGGTCCGTCATGGACGGCCGCGTCGCCAAGAACGACTTTCAGTACATGATCGCCGAGCTGCTGCTCGGCGGAGCACGACGGAGTGTGGAGAAATGAGCAGCACCGTCCAGCGCCCGAGCCGGACGGACGAGACCCTGTACCGCCCCGGGCGCTGGCTCGCGCTCGCGGTTCTGGTGCTGGCCGTCCTGCTGGTGGCCGTGGACGCCACCGTCCTCGGCCTGGCCACCCCGTTCCTCAGCGAGGACCTCAAGCCCTCCGGCACCCAGCTGCTGTGGATCGGCGACGTCTACTCGTTCGTCATTGCGGGTCTGCTCGTCTCCATGGGCAGCCTCGGTGACCGGATCGGCCGCAAGAAGCTCCTGCTGGTCGGGGCGGTCGCGTTCGGCGCCGTCTCCGTTCTCAACGCGTACGCCACCACCCCCGAGATGATGATTCTCGCCAGGGCTCTCCTCGGCGTGGCAGGCGCGACCCTCATGCCGTCGACCCTCGCGCTGATCCGGAACATCTTCCACGACCCCAAGGAGCGCAGCCTCGCCATCGGCATCTGGGGCGCGATGGCCTCCGCCGGCGCGGCGATCGGGCCGGTCGTCGGCGGCTTCCTGCTGGAGCACTTCTGGTGGGGCTCGGTCTTCCTGATCAACCTGCCCGTGATGGCCGTTCTGGTGCTCGTCGGCATCAAGCTGCTGCCGGAGTCGAAGAGCCCGGTGTCCGGGCCCTGGGACCTGATCAGCGTCGCGCTGTCCCTGGTCGGCATAGTCGGCGTCGTATACGGCATCAAGGAGGCAGCGACCCACGGCCTCACCTGGGAGGCCGGTGCCGCGGCTCTCATCGGGCTCGGCGCGCTGCACGGCTTCGTCCGCAGGCAGTTGACGCTGCCGGCGCCGCTGCTCGACATGACGCTGTTTCGCCACCGGGGGTTCTCGGGCGCGGTTCTGGCCGACCTGCTGACCATCCTCGGGCTCTCCGGCCTGGTGTTCTTCCTGTCCCAGTTCCTGCAACTGGTCCAGGGCCGGGAGCCGTTCGAGGCCGGTCTTGCCGAATTGCCCGCCGCGATCGCCGCGGTGGCGACCGGCCTGATAGCGGGCACCGTCGCACGGCGGTTCTCCGTACGGTCCGTGGTCGCCGGCGGGCTCGCCGCCGTGGGTCTCGCCCTGGCCGCGATGACGATGATCAGCCAGTCCACCGGCTATCCGCTGCTCGGAGCCGCGCTGCTCTTCGTCGGCGTCGGCGCAGGATTCTCCTTCACCGTCACCGCCGACGTCATTTTGTCCAGCGTGCCCAAGGAGCAGGCCGGCTCAGCGTCCGCGGTGTCCGAGACGGCGTACGAACTCGGGGCGGCCCTCGGCATCGCACTGCTGGGCTCCGTCGTCACCGGTGTCTACCGTGACTTCGCGACCCCGGCCGGCGTGCCGTCCGTCACCGCATCCGCTGCTCATGAGTCGCTCGGCGGGGCCTTCGATGCGGCGGCCGCACTGCCGCAGCACCAGGGTGCGGCCCTGGTTGGCGCCGCCCAGGAGGCGTTCGTCGACGGCCTGCGGTTCGCGACGGGGGTGGGCGCGGCGGTGCTGCTCGCCACCGCCGTTGCCGCATGGTTCCTGCTGCGCGGCCAGAAGCTCGAGGACGGCCTCGAACACCCCTAGGGGGTGCCAGGACACCCCCTAGCGCCCACAGACGGAAGGGCCGGACCCCACGCCGGGTCCGGCCCACCTCAAGCCGCAAGGCCGTCAGGCCGCCTTCGCCTTCGTCGCGTACATGTCCACGTACTCCTGGCCGGACAGCTCCATGACCTCCGTCATCACCGAGTCCGTCACCGCCCGCAGCACATAGCGGTCGCGGTCCATCCCGTCGTAGCGCGAGAACTCCATCGGCTCGCCGAACCGGATCGTCACCCGGCCCGGCCGCGGCAGACCCGCGCCGCCCGGCTGCAGCTTGTCCGTGCCGATCACCGCGAACGGGACGACGGGCGCGCCGGTCATCAGGGTGAGCCGGGCGATGCCCGTACGCCCCCGGTACAGGCGGCCGTCGGGGGAGCGGGTGCCCTCCGGGTAGATGCCGAAGATCTTGCCCTCCTCCAGCACTCGACGGCCCGTCATCAGCGCGGCCACACCGCCGTTCGCGCCGTCGCGGTCCACCGGGATCATGCCGCAGCCGGTGAAGAACCAGGCCATCATCCGGCCCTTGACGCCCTTGCCAGTGACGTACTCGTCCTTGCCGATGAAGTAGACCGGACGGGCGCACACCAGCGGGAGGATCATCGAGTCGATGAACGTCAGATGGTTGCCGGCGAGGATGACGGGTCCGCTCCCCGGGATGTTCTCGGCGCCTTCCACGCGTGGGCGGAACATCAGGCGCAGGATCGGTCCTAGCACGGCCTTGATGAGCGACAAGCGGGACAACGGGTCCTCCGGTGTCATACAGCGGTGGCGTGGGGGCGGACGGTAACGGCGGCGAAGTCTGTGCAGGTGAGGACCATACTCGCGGGTCGCACCTGATCGCACATCGGGTTCACGGAGCGGATACGCAGTGTTGACGTGAGTTTTCGCTGCGTTCGTCCACGGTCTGCCGCAGGTAAGGCTCGGCTGCCTACCATCGGGCGGTCGCTTGGCAGGTGCGGGACATCACACGGAGGAATGTCGATGACACAGGGTGCGGACACAAGTCCCGGACGTCGGACCGTCCTGGGCGCGGCGGTAATCGGCACGGCAGCTCTCGGCGTCGGCGGCCTCACCGCCGGACCTGCCGGGGCCGACGAGCGCCAACTGAGCCATGACGGACACGGTTCGTCGTACAGGGATCTGCCCTCCCCCACCATCATCGGTCACCGCGGCGCCAGCGGCTACCGGCCCGAGCACACTCTCGGCTCGTACCAGCTCGCCCTGGACCTGGGCGCCCACGTCATCGAGCAGGACCTGGTGCCCACCAAGGACGGCCATCTCGTATGCCGTCACGAGAACGACATCACGGGTACCACGGATGTCGCCGCCCACCCGGAGTTCGCCTCCCGCAAGACCACCAAGTCCGTCGACGGCGTCAGCCTGACCGGCTGGTTTACCGAGGACTTCACGCTCGCCGAGCTCAAGACGCTGCGCGCCAAGGAGCGGATCCCGGCCAACCGCCAGGAGAACACCCTCTACGACGGCCGCTGGACGATCCCCACCTTCGAAGAGGTGCTGCGCTGGGCCGAGAAGGAGGGCCGCCGGCGCGGCCGTCCCGTATGGCTCCATGTCGAGACCAAGCACCCCACGTACTTCCGGGGGCTCGGCCTCGGTCTCGAGGAGCCGCTCGCCCGGCTGCTGCGCCGCTACGGCCGCGACCGCCGCAACTCGCCGGTCTTCCTTCAGTCGTTCGAGCCAAGCAGCATCCAGCGACTGGCGAAGCTGGTGTCCTCGCCGCGCGTCGTGCTGCTGTCCGGTGCGAGCAGCCGCCCGTGGGACTTCGTCGTGGCGGGCGACCCGCGCACGGTCGCCGACCTCGTCAAGCCCGAGGGTCTGCGGTGGATCGCGTCCTACGCGCAGGGCATCGGTCCCACCCTCGACCTGATCATCCCGAAGGACGCGAGCGGCAAGCTGGGCACGCCGACGACGCTGGTGGCCGACGCGCACGCCGAGGGCCTGATCCTGCACCCGTACACGATGCGCAACGAGAACGTCTTCCTGCCCGCCGACTTCCGGCGCGGCACCGACCCGAACGCCTACGGCGACGCGTTCGGCGCGTTCAAGATCTACTTCGAGACCGGCATCGACGGCATCTTCACCGACAACGCCGACACCGGACTGCTGGCGGCCGCCGACTTCAACGGCTGACCGGCGCCCGGCAGCACACGAGGCCCGGCCGCCCGTACGGGTGACTGTGTCGTCGCACGGCAACCGCCGCCGTGCGACGGCACGTCCCGCCGGGCATGACGCTTCTCGAAGAACTTCGTCCTCTCGTGAGCGCCGAGGCGACGGCCGAGGCCCCCGCCGCCGCGATGGAGGCCCGCGATCTCGAACAGGCCGTCTGGGTGCGGCTGCTCGAACGTCTCGACGGGGACGGCCCGCCGCCGGACGCCGCCCGCTGGGTCAAGTCGGCCGTACGCGCGGAAGCGCGCCGCGCCCGGCGCACCGCGGCCCGGGAGCTGCCCTACGGTCCGGAGCCGTCGGCGGACCCGGCAGGCGGCCCGGAACGGGCCGCACTGTGGTCCGAGCGCCGCCGTGCTCTGCGCGCCGCGATCGCCCGCACGCCGGGCAACTGTCCGCGGCTGCTGACTGCGATGCTGTCGCCCGACGACCCGACCTACCGCGAAATCGCAGGGGAGTTGGGAATCTCACAAGGCAGTCTGGGGCCGATGCGTTCCCGTTGCCTGGGATGCCTGCGCAGAATGCTGACGGCAGAGGTTGCGGCTCCTGAACCTGGGGGAAAGGAGCGGTAGACAACCGGCGGACAGGTGAGCGGGAGGCATGCGCACATGGGCATGAGCGTGACCATCTCAGCGGCAAGAGCACAGGACGCGGAGCAGATCCTCAAGCTGCAGTATCTGTGCTACCAGAGCGAGGCCGAGCTGTACGGTGACTACGGAATCGAGCCCCTCACCCAGTCCCTGGACGATCTGCGGGCCGAAATAGCCCAGGGGCACGCCCTGGTGGCCAAGCTCGGCGACGAGGTGGTCGCCTCCGTGCGCGGCAGCGTCGACGAGGGCGGAACGGCCCGGATCGCCAAGCTGATCGTGCACCCCCGGATGCAGCGCCACGGCCTGGGCGGCCGGCTGCTCGACGCCATCGAGAAGCGTTTTTCGGGCGAAGGCGCAGCCAAGCGCTTCCAGCTCTTCACCGGCCACCGCAGCGAGAGCAATCTGCGGCTGTACCGCAGCCGCGGCTATCTGCAGGTCTCCAGCGAGCAGGTCGGCCCGCGGCTGACGCTGCTCACGCTGGAGAAGGAGGCCGTGGCGCGCGACTTCGCCGCGAGCGCGTAGCGCCAGGTCTAGGCCGTGGGCTGCGCCACGTCCGCACGGGAGCGGCGCAGCCAGAGCATTCCGGTGATCGGCAGCAGTACCGGGATGAAGATGTAGCCCATGCCGTACGCCGACCAGACCGTCGAGTCGGGGAAGGCGGAAGGCTCCACCACCGTCCAGGTCCCTACGATCAGCACGCCCGCGAGCTCGGCGGCGCAGCACACCAGCGCCGCCCTGCGGGCCCGCTCCCCGCCGCGTACCAGCGTGTACGTGATGAACGCGTACACCACGGCCGCGACGGCGGAGAGCGTGTGGGCCAGCGGCGCCGAGTCGTAGTCGGTGACGATCTGGTAGACGGAGCGCGAGACGGCGCCCACCGACATCACTCCGTACACCCAGACCAGCAGCAGTCCGGGGCCCTGGACCAGCCGGGTCTTCTTGCTTTCCGCGGTCTCGGTCATGGTCAGCCGTTCCAGATGTCGTAGAGGCGCACTTCGAGCACGGCCAGGACGATCGCGCCCGCCGCGACCGTCACGGAGCCCCAGCGGGTCCGCTCCGCCAGCGAGAGGAAACCCGCCGCCGGTACGGCCGCGAACGCCCCGATCAGATACGCGACGAAGATGACCGAACCCTCGTCGGCCTCCTCGCCACGTGCCAGCTGCACGATCCCGACCAGCAGTTGCGCCAGCGCCAGCACCGACACCACGGCCATGCCGATGAAGTGCCAGTCCTTGGTGGGCTGGTCGCGAAGGGCGGCGTAGCCGCACCAGGCGGCGAGGGCGAGCGCGGTCACGGCGACCGCGACCGTCAGGGCGTCAAGCATGGCCCCGAGCGTATTACGGGCCAAAAGGCCCGATGCGCGCGGCCCCGGCCGCCGCGTAGGGTCGACGACCATGAAGATTGCCGCCGAAGCCCTGCTCTTCGACAACGACGGAACCCTGGTTTCCTCGCTGGAGTCCGTTCAGCGCTGCTGGACACGGTGGGCGGGGGAATACGGAATCACGGCGGAGGACTTCGCCCGCATCGAGCTGCACGGCCGCCCCGCCGCGGAGATAGCCGCCGATCTGCTGCCCGCGGATGTCGTGCCCGAGGCGGTGGCCCGTATCGAACAGCTCGAGGTCGAGGACGTGGCCGGGGGAGTCGTGCTGCTGCCCGGCACCGCCGAGCTGCTGGACCGGCTGCCCGCCGACCGCTGGGCCGTGGTCACATCCGCGACCCGCCGGCTGGCCGAGGCCCGGCTCGAAGAGGTCGGCATCCGCCCCAAGGTCCTCGTCGCCGCCGACGACATCACACGCGGCAAGCCCGACCCGGAGCCGTATCTGCTCGGGGCCGTCCGCCTCGGCGTCGACCCGGCGCGCTGCGTCGTCTTCGAGGACGCCCCGGCGGGGCTGACCGCGGGTCGCGCGGCGGGCATGCGGACCGTGGCCTTGGCCACAACGCACGAGCGTTCCGAACTGCTTGCCGATGTCGTCGTCAGGGACCTCTCGGCCGTGTCCGCGCAGGCCATGCACGGGGGAGTGGAGATCACGGCCGCCGACTGAGCCCGCCCGTATGCTGTCCGAATACTGAAGCAAATCGGTCCGTTATTCGGACAGCTTTGATCGCTTCGTACCCCTGTCTGCTTTACTTGCCGACATGACCACGACGAGCAGCCGCACCCTTGCGACCGAGGCGATCACGACGCCCGGTGCTCGTTGTATGTGTCGAATGTGCGCCAACTGAGGGCCCCTGCCTGAGTCTCGCGCCCCGAAGCGAGACCGACAGCCGAGCCGACTCCGGTGCTCCGCCAGGACGCATCGGACCGAGCCTGCCCCGCGCACGCGTTGCCCCCGGCCACCAGCCGAATCAGCCGTGCAGCGCCCGACTGTCCACAACCCGAAATGCCCCGTGCCCGGCGGACACTTCGCCGTGCACTCGACTGTGACGGAAACCCCCCTGTGATCACCACTACGGGCCTTACCAAGGTCTACGAGTCACGAGGCCGCGAGGTCACCGCCCTGGACGGCGTCGATCTGCATGTCCGTGAGGGCGAGGTCTTCGGAGTCATCGGCCAGAGCGGCGCCGGTAAGTCCTCGCTGATCCGCTGCGTCAACCTGCTCGAGCGCCCCACCTCCGGCACCGTGACCGTGGCCGGCCAGGACCTCACCGCGCTCGCCGGCCGCGGCCGCCGCGCCTCCAGGGAACTGCGCGAGGCACGCAGCCGTATCGGCATGGTCTTCCAGCACTTCAACCTGCTGTCCTCGCGCACCGTCAAGGACAACATCGAGCTGCCGCTGGAGATCCTCGGTGTCTCCGGCGCCGAGCGTTCGCGCAAGGCACTCGAACTGCTCGACCTGGTGGGCCTCGCCGACAAGGCGAAGGCCTACCCCGGCCAGCTCTCCGGCGGCCAGAAGCAGCGCGTCGGCATCGCCCGGGCGCTCGCCGGTGACCCCAAGGTGCTGCTCTCCGACGAGGCGACCAGCGCCCTCGACCCCGAGACCACCCGCTCGATCCTGCAGCTGCTGCGCGACCTCAACCGGCAGCTCGGACTGACCGTCCTGCTCATCACGCACGAGATGGACGTCGTCAAGACCATCTGCGACTCGGCAGCACTGATGAAGAAGGGGAAGATCATCGAATCCGGCACCGTGAGCGAACTGCTCGCGACCCCCGGCTCCGAGCTGGCTCAGGAGCTGTTCCCGGTCGGTGGCGAGGCCTCCGGCCCCGAAAGCACCGTAGTCGACGTCACCTTCCACGGTGAGTCCGCGACCCAGCCGGTCATCTCCCAGCTCTCGCGCACGTACAACGTCGACATCTCGATCCTCGGCGCCGCGATGGACACCGTCGGCGGCAAGCAGATCGGCCGGATGCGCATCGAACTGCCCGGACGGTACGAGGAGAACGTCGTCCCGGTCGGCTTCCTGCGCGAGCAGGGCCTCCAGGTCGAGGTCGTCGACTCCGAGGCCCCCGCCGAGCAGTTCGCCCTCCCCGCGCAGAGCACCGCCGCACTGGTCGAGGGGGTCGCCAAGTGACCTGGTCGGAAATGCAGCCGCTGCTGAGCCAGGGCACCGTCGACACCCTCTACATGGTGCTGTGGTCCACCCTCGTCACCGTCGCGGGCGGACTGCCGCTCGGTGTGCTCCTGGTCCTCACCGACAAGGGCGGACTGTTGCAGAACACCCCGGTGAACAAGGTCGTCGGCGTGATCGTGAACATCGGCCGTTCGCTGCCGTTCATCATCCTGCTGATCGCGCTGATCCCCTTCACCACGCTGGTCGTCGGCACCTTCATCGGCCCCACCGCGATGATCGTGCCGCTCGCCGTCGGCGCGATTCCGTTCTTCGCCCGGCTCGTCGAGACGGCGATTCGCGAGGTCGACCACGGTCTGGTCGAGGCCGTCCAGTCGATGGGCGGCTCGATCCCGACGATCGTCCGCAAGGTGCTGCTGCCGCAGGCTCTGCCCTCGCTCGTCTCCGCCGTCACGACCACCGTGATCGTGCTCGTCGGCTACTCGGCGATGGCAGGCGCGGTCGGCGGTGAAGGGCTCGGGTCCAAGGCCGTCACCTACGGATTCCAGCGCTTCGAGACCCAGTTCATGCTGATCACGGTCGTCGTCCTGATCGCCGTCGTCACCGTCGTACAGCTCATCGGCGACGGAGTCGTACGACTCCTGGCACGCCGGGGCCGTACCGCTTCCTGACCCACCAGACCTTCCCCCGCACAGCCCGCACTCCTTGTCCGGGCGTCGTTCCGCTCCACCAGAAAGAGGCACTTTTCGTGCGCAAGAACACCAAGCTCACCGTGTCCGCCGCCGCTCTCGGGGCCCTCGCCCTCGGCCTCACCGCCTGCGGCACCGCCTCCGACCCGGCCGCCAGGGCCGACTCCGGCGCCAAGGCCGACGAGTCCAAGGCGCTGGTCGTCGCGGCGTCCCCGACGCCGCACGCCGACATCCTCAACTACGTCAAGGACAACCTGGCGAAGAAGGCCGGACTGAACCTCGAGGTCAAGGAGTTCACGGACTACGTCCTGCCGAACACCGCCACCGAGAGCGGCCAGGTCGACGCCAACTTCTTCCAGCACAAGCCGTACCTCGACGACTTCAACAAGAAGAACAACACCCACATCGTCCCGGTCGTCAACGTCCACCTGGAGCCGCTCGGCCTCTACTCCAAGAAGGTCAAGGACCTCAAGGAGATCAAGTCCGGCCAGAGTGTGGCCGTGCCGAACGACACCACCAACGAGGGCCGCGCGCTCAAGCTGCTGGCCGACAACGGCCTGATCACCCTCAAGGACGGCGCGGGCACCAGCGCCAAGCTCTCCGACATCAAGGACAGCAAGGGCCTGAAGTTCAAGGAGATCGAGGCCGCCACGCTGCCCCGCGCCCTGAATGACGTCGACGCCGCGGTCATCAACGGCAACTACGCCATCGAGGCCGACCTCAAGCCCGCGAAGGACGCCCTGGCGCTGGAGAAGGCCGAGGGCAACCCGTACGCCAACTTCCTCGCCGTCAAGCAGGGCAACGAGAAGGACGCGCGCGTGCAGAAGCTCGCGCGGCTCCTCAACTCCCCCGAGGTGAAGAAGTTCATCGAGGACAAGTACGCCGGCTCGGTCGTCCCGGCCTTCGGCGCCGCCAAGTAAGGCTTCGGGCGGACGGCGCTACTTCTACAACACGCCCTAGCCGCATGCCCCTTGAACGAGGCCCGGCGCACCGCCACAGGTGCGCCGGGCCTCGTTCAACTCACCACCCGGCCATGCGCATCCGTCACCGGATGCTGCATGCTGTGCCTTTACGGCTACGACCCTTTCGACGGTCTTCGGCATGGAGCTGCGCATGACTACCACCTTCCCGGACGTGTCCATCAGCACGGAGCGGTTGGTGCTGCGCCCCTTCGAAGAAGCCGACATCCCGGCGCACACCGAGATGATGAACGACGAGATGGTCACCGCCTGGACCTCGGTGCCGCACCCGTACACGGCCGCAGACTCCGAAGAGTGGATCTGCAGGATCGCTCCTGCAGAGCGCACCGAAGGCCGCGGAATCGTTCTGGCCGTCACCGAGTTCCTCACCCAGCGGCTCGTCGGCATCGTCCATCTCAAGAACACCAACTGGCGCACCCTCGCCACCGAGGTCGCGTACGTCACCGCCCCCTGGGCGCGCGGCGAGGGTTACGCCACCGAATCGGTGCTCGCCGTCGCCCAGTGGCTGTTCCGCGTCCAGAAGTTCGAGCGACTGGAACTGCGCACCGCCGCCGACAACACCGCCTCCCAGCAGGTGGCGCAGAAGATCGGCTGCATCAGCGAGGGCGTGCTGCGCAACGCATGGATAGCGCGCACCCAGACCGAGGACGGCGGCTGGGCCGACATCCGCACCGATCTGATCGTCTGGAGCCTGCTCCCCGAGGACATCGAGGGCGTCTCGGGCCAGATGGCGGACGCGGGCTACGCCTCCTTCACCGACTGGAACTGACGCCACCCGGCCACGACCGACCGCCGCCCGCTCCAGGTACTCTCGCCATGCCCGCACCTGCGGGCTGCCCCGACCTGCGACGACACCAGGAGACTGACGACGATGGCCGACCGCGTCACGGTGATCGGCTGGGACGGTTCGCCCCTCACCGCAGCGGCCAGGTCCGCCCTCTCCGCCGCCACGCTGGTGGCCGGAGCCGCGCACCATCTGGCGCTGCCCGAGGTACCGGCGGGTGCCGAGCGCATCCGGCTCGGCAGCGTCGGCCTCGCCGCCCGGCGAATCGCCGGGCACCGCGGCAGCGCCGTCGTCCTCGCCGACGGCGACCCGGGCTTCTTCGGCGTCGTACGCACCCTGCGCGCGCCGGAGCACGGCCTGGAGGTCGAGGTCGTGCCCGCCGTCTCGTCCGTCGCCACGGCCTTCGCCCGGGCCGGGATGCCCTGGGACGACGCCCAGATCGTCGTCGCACACCGCCGTACGCTGCGCCGCGCCGTCAACGTGTGCCGGGCGCACTCCAAGGTCGCCGTCCTCACCTCCCCGGGCGCCGGGCCCGCCGAGCTCGCCCTGCTGCTCGAAGGCGTGCACCGCACCTTCGTCATCTGCGAGGAACTGGGCACCGACCGCGAGCAGGTCACCGTCCTGACCTCCGACAAGGCCGCCGACCACGCCTGGCGCGACCCCAACGTCGTCATCGTCATCGGGGGAGCGGGGACCGCGGCCGTCCAGGGCGGAGGCTGGATCGCGGGGCACGATCCCGGCTACCCGTCGGCGGTACGGGGCTGGGCGCTGCCTTCACAGGCGTACGGACACTCGTACGGAGAAGGTCTCGGCGAGGGCGAGTCGGTGCAGCTGCGCGCCGCCCAACTGGCCCGCCTCGGGCCGCGCATCGGCGACCTCGTCTGGGACATCGGCTCGGGCAGCGGCGCACTCGCGGCGGAGGCGGCCCGCTTCGGCGCCGCGGTCATCGCCGTCGACGCGGACGCGGACGCCTGCGCCCGCACCGAGGCCACGGCCCGGCACGCGGGCGCCCAGCTCCAGGTCGTCCAGGGGCGCGCGCCGCATGTGCTGGAGCGGCTGCCGGAGCCCGATGTCGTACGGATCGGGGGCGGGGGAGTGCCGGTGGTGACCGCGTGCGCCGACCGGCGGCCGCAGCGCATCGTCACGCATGCCTCGACCCGCGACGAGGCGGAGGCGATCGGTGCGGCCCTCGGGGCCGGCGGTTACGAGGTGGAGTGCGCGCTGCTGCAGTGCGTCGACATGGACACGACGGCATGGGCGGAGCGGGAGCGTTCGGTCGTCTTCCTGCTCTCCGGCCGACGGGTGGAGAGCGCCCCATGACCTTGCCGCCGGACGGCGCGCGGTAGGCTGGCCGATCGTTGTACCGCACCCGGACGTTCGTCGCTTCGTTCGTCAATGTCCGGAAAATGGGGCCGCTTTGGTTCCGATATGTGGTACGTCAGAACCGGGGGAAGCGCAACGTGGCGCAGCCCACAGCGGGCCGTGGCAGATCTCATGGCCGCGGCGCCGAACGGCCGCGAGAATGCTTGGAGACCGTGGGGGCATCGTGCCGCGCGGCGCACACGCTCGTTCTTGTTGACGGGCGTCAGGTGTGCCGCGATCGGGCGTCCCGGGCGACGGGCGAAGGAACACAAGCGATGGGCGAGGGGTACGCATGACTGACACCGGCCAGATCCCGGGCGAGGGGCTGCCGGAGAACGCAGGCATGGTGGAGCAGCCGGGCATCCCCGCTCCTGGCGCGTACACCTACCTCGACCCCTCCGAGAACGGCTCCGAAGAGGACGATCTGCTGCTGATGCCGGGCGCGCAGGGGGCGTGGAGCGATCCGCAGCCGATGCAGTCCGTGCCGTCGGCGCAGCCTGTCCAGGCGATGCAGTCCGTGCCGTCCGCGCAGTCCGTCCCCGTGCAGTCCGTCCCCGTGCAGTCCGTGCAGTTCGTGCAGCAGGGCCCGGTGGCTCAGGCGCCGGCCGGTCATGGGTCTGCGGGATCCATGGAATCTGTGGGACAGGCTCCGGTGGCCGTGCCGCCGCCCGCGCCGACGGCTCACACCTCCGCTCCCGAGCATCTCGTCTCCGAGCACCATGGCGCCGAGTCCCTTGTGTCCGAGGTTCATGCCGAGGCGTTCGTGGGGGCGCAGCCGCCCGCCGGACCTGAGTACGCGGCGCCGGAGTACGCGGCTGCCGAGTTCGCCGCTCCCGCGCAGGTTGCGCCCGAGTTCAGAGAAGAGCAGCCCGTGTCGGAGCCTGTCGCCGAACCGGCCCTGGTGGTCGAGGCGGTGGCACCCGCCCCGCCTGTTTTCGACGCTCACGAGTCGGGTGCTCACGAGGCCGGGGGCCGGGACTCCGGTTCCGTCGACCTCAATGGCGTACGCATTCCGCCCACATCGGCCATGCCGACGCCTCCGCCCCTGCGACGGCCGCTGCACATGGGCCCGCCGCTGCCCGACACCTCGGGCGGAGTGGTGCGCTCGCTCGCCGACCGCGGTCCGGCGGGCGCGCGCCCGCCCGCGATGGCGGTCGCCAACCCCGGGCCGCCCACGGCCGGGCCGGAGTACCTCGACATCCCGCGCGAGGGGTCGGCTGCCGTGCTGCCCGGACCGCAGCTGGGCGAGATTCCGCCGCAGGGCGGGACCCCCTGGGATCCTCAGCCCCCGCAGTCCCACACGCCCCCTCCGGCGTCGGTAGAAGCGGTCGTCCCGGAGCCCGCTCCTGTCGCACCAGTCCCTCCCGTTGTCGCCGAGGCTCCTCTCGCGGCCGCCGAGCCCGAGCCCGAGCCGCAGGCGCAGTTGGAGGCGGAGGCGGAGCCCGAGCAGCCGTCGGCCGGGCAGTTCGTCCCGGTCAACGGGTCGCTGCCCACCACTCCCCACCTCGCGCCGACGCCGGTCCCCGCAGTGGTGCATTTTGCCGAGCCCGAACCGGCGTCCGAGCCCGTGGAGGAGGTCGAGGTCGAGACCGTGGCAGCGGTCACTGAGCCGGAGGCGGAGCCACTGCTCGTGCCGGAGCCGGCTGCTCAGGCCGAGCCGATCCTCGTGCCCGCGCCGCGCGAAGGCGACCCCGAACCGCTTGTCGAGGCGGCTGTCGAGCCCGCCGCCGTACCTCCTGCCCTGCCTGTCGTCGAGGCGGCTGTCGAGCCCGCCACTGTTCCTGTCGCCGTTCCTGTCGCCGAGGCCGTGCCGATCGTGGCTCCCGAGGAGGTTGTCGTGGCTGAAGAACCCGAGCCCGAGCCCGAGCGCGCGTCCGAACCGGAGCCGGAGCCGGAGCCCGCCGCCGTCCCCGCGCCCGAGCCGGTTGCAGCCGGTCGCGCGGCCGCGCCCGGATACGACGACGCCGAGCGCGAAGCCGTACTGCGTGTCATGCGTGAACGCCGGGACATCCGTAACGGGTTCCGCAGCGACCCCATCCCGCACGAAGTGCTGCTGCGCGTCCTGGAAGCCGCCCACACGGCGCCCAGCGTCGGCCACTCCCAGCCCTGGGACTTCGTCGTCATCCGCTCCGCCGAGACCCGGCGGACGATGCACGAACTCGCCCAGCGGCAGCGCGAGGCGTACGCGAAGTCCCTGCCGAAGGGCAGAGCCAAGCAGTTCAAGGAACTGAAGATCGAGGCGATCCTCGACACCCCTGTGAACATCGTGGTCACCGCCGACCCGACGCGCGGCGGCCGCCACACGCTGGGCCGTCACACCCAGCCGCAGATGGCCCCGTACTCCTCCGCCCTCGCCGTCGAGAACCTCTGGCTCGCCGCCCGCGCGGAAGGCCTCGGCGTCGGCTGGGTCAGCTTCTTCGACGAGCGCGAGATGGTGCGCGCGCTGGGGCTGCCGGAGCACCTGGAGGTCGTGGCGTACCTGTGTGTCGGTTACGTCGACGAGTTCCCCGAGGAGCCCGAGCTGATGCAGGCGGGCTGGTCCAAGCGCCGTCCGCTGTCGTGGGTCGTCCACGAGGAGACGTACGGGCGTCGCGCCCTGCCCGGTGAGGAGCCCCACGACCTCCTCCAGGAGACCGTTTCCAACATCCGTCCACTGGACGCGAAGGCGCTCGGCGAGGCGTGGGAGCGGCAGAAGCGGATGACCAAGCCCGCGGGCGCGCTCGGGATGCTGGAGATCATCTCCGCGCAGCTGAGCGGACTGTCGCGGATGTGCCCGCCGCCGATCCCGGAGCCCGCGGCCGTCGCGATCTTCGCGGGCGACCACGGGGTGCACGCGCAGGGCGTCACGGCCTGGCCCCAGGAGGTCACGGCCCAGATGGTGGCCAACTTCCTCGGCGGCGGCGCGGTCTGCAACGCGTTCGCCAACCAGGTGGGCGCCGAGGTCTGCGTCATCGACGTAGGCGTGGCCGGGGACCTGCCCGCCACGCCCGGACTGCTGCCGCGCAAGGTCCGGCCCGGCACGGCCGACTTCACGACCGGGCCCGCGCTGAGCCGCGAGGAGGTCCTCTCGGCCGTCGAGGTCGGCATCGAGACGGCGCGGGATCTGGTGGCGGCGGGCAACAAGGCGCTGCTCACCGGTGAGATGGGCATCGCGAACACGACGGTCTCGGCCGCGCTCATCGCCGTCTACACGGGCATCGACCCGGGCGAGATCACCGGCCGCGGTACGGGCATCAACGACGAGATGCACGCGCGCAAGGTCGACGTGGTGCGCCGCGCGCTCGAACTCCACGCGCCGGACCCGGCCGACCCGATCGGCGTCCTGTCGGCGGTCGGCGGCCTGGAGCACGCCGCGCTGGTCGGCTTCATCCTCGGCGGCGCGTCGCTGCGTACGCCGGTGGTGCTGGACGGCGTCTCGGCGGGCGCTGCCGCGCTGGTCGCCCGGGCGATCGCGCCCGAGGCCCTGGCGGCGTGCATCGCGGGCCACCGCAGCGCGGAGCCGGGCCACGTGGCGGCCCTCAACAAACTGGGCCTGCGGCCGCTGGTCGACCTGGACCTGCGGCTGGGGGAGGGCACGGGGGCGCTGCTGGCGCTGCCGGTGGTGCAGAGTGCTGCGCGGGCGATGCACGAGGTGGCGACGTTCGACTCGGCGGGCGTCACGGAGAAGTAGCCCGCCGCGACGTCGGCGCTGCGGCCCGGTGGGGGATGCGCCCGCCGCCGCCCGTTCCGGGCAGGTAGTGGACGCCTGTGGCTGGCCGATGCCATCGGCGCCTGCCACCCGGTGGGGGATGCGCCCGCCTTCGGCGGGCCTGTTGTCCCCCCGCCCGCCTGTTTCGGGCGACCGGTTGCTGAGGCCTTTGGTTGGTGGCCGCGCGCCGACGGCGGCTGCGGTCCGGTGGCCGACAGGCCCGCCGCCCGTTTTCGGGCGACCGGTCGGTGGCTCGCCGCCGTCGTGGGTGCGGCCCCGTGGTGGGTGGGCCCGCCTTCGGCGGGTCGTATTCCCACCCGCGCACCCGTTTCAGCCGACCGGTTGCTGGAGGCCTTTGGTTGGTGGCCGCGCGCCGACGGCGGCTGCGGCCCGGTGGCCGGCAGGCCCGCCTGCCCGTTCAGGGCGTCCGGTTGGTCGGCGCCTCCCGGGGCGAGGGTCCGCGGCGCGAAGCTGCCGCCGGGGGCCATGGGGGCGTCAGCCCCCGCGTAGCCCTCCCCCTACGGGGTCTGGGGCACCGCCCGAGGTTCGGGAAGGGGCGGGGCAGGGGAGAAACCCCCCACCCCCTTAAGGTATTCGCCAGGGCCCCCACCCCACCCCACCAGCCGCTTCACCGCCGCAGCGGTCCCGTACACGCACCGCCCCGCACGAGGAGCCACGACCGCCATGGCCGAGCACGCAGAGCCCGCTGAGCAATCCGAGCCCGCTGAGCAAGCCGAGCATCCCGCCTACCCCGTCGGACTTCGCCTCACCGGGCGCCGCGTCGTCGTCCTCGGCGGTGGCCAGGTCGCCCAGCGGCGCCTGCCCGCGCTCATCGCGGCCGGTGCCGACATCGTCCTCGTGTCCCCGGAGGCGACGCCCTCCGTCGAGGCGATGGCCGCGGCCGGCGAGATCGGCTGGGAGCGGCGCCCGTACGCCGAGGGCGACCTCGCGGACACCTGGTACGCCCTCATCGCGACCTCCGACGCAGAGGCGAACGAGCGCGCGTCCGCCGAGGCCGAGCGCACCCGCACCTGGTGCGTACGCTCCGACGACGCCGGCGCCGCCACCGCCTGGACCCCGGCCACCGGCCGGTCCGAGGGCGTGACCGTCGCCGTGCTGACGGGGCGCGACCCGCGCCGTTCGGCAGCCGTGCGCGACGCGATCGTGGAGGGTCTGCGCGACGGCTCCCTCGCGGCGCCCCACCACCGCACCCGTACCCCGGGCGTCGCCCTCGTCGGCGGCGGCCCCGGCGACCCGGACCTGATCACCGTCCGCGGCCGCCGGCTCCTCGCCGAGGCGGACGTCGTCATCGCAGACCGCCTCGGCCCGCGGGACCTTCTCGACGAACTCCCGCCCCACGTCGAGGTGATCGACGCCGCGAAGATCCCGTACGGCCGCTACATGGCCCAGGAGGCCATCAACAACGCCCTGATCGAGCACGCGAAGGCGGGCAGGGCGGTCGTGCGCCTCAAGGGTGGCGACCCCTTCGTCTTCGGCCGCGGCATGGAGGAGGCCGAAGCCCTCGCCGCGGCGGGTATCCCGTGCACCGTCGTCCCCGGCATCTCCAGCTCCATCAGCGTCCCCGGCGCCGTCGGCATCCCGGTGACCCATCGCGGGGTGGCCCATGAGTTCACGGTGGTCAGCGGCCATGTCGCCCCCGACGACGAGCGTTCGCTCGTCGACTGGGAGTCGCTCGCCAAGCTCCGCGGCACGCTCGTCGTCCTGATGGGCGTGGACAAGATCGGCGCGATCGCGCGGACCCTCGTCGCGTACGGAAAGAGCCCCGACACCCCGGTGGCCCTGGTCCAGGAGGGCACGACCGCGTCCCAGCGCCGCGTCGACGCGACCCTGGCGACCGTCGCCGAGACGGTCCGGGCCGAGGACGTACGCCCGCCGGCGGTCATCGTCATCGGCGACGTCGTCACCGTCGGCCCGCGCAAGGCATGAGCGTTCCGCGCCGCGTGACCGCCAGTAACCGACCTGCGCCCAGCCGTTGGCACCACACCCAGGAGAAGGCAGTATCACCCTGTGGCTGATCTCATCACTGTCGAGGACCCCGACGACCCGCGCCTGCGCGACTACACGGGTCTGACCGACGTCGAGCTGCGGCGCAAGCGCGAACCCGCGGAGGGCCTGTTCATCGCCGAGGGCGAGAAGGTCATCCGGCGCGCCAAGGACGCCGGTTACGAGATGCGGTCGATGCTGCTCTCCGCCAAGTGGGTCGACGTCATGCGGGACGTCATCGACGAGCTCCCGGCACCGGTGTACGCGGTGAGCCCCGAGCTCGCCGAACGGGTCACCGGCTACCACGTGCACCGCGGCGCGCTCGCCTCCATGCAGCGCAAGCCCCTGCCCACGGCCGACGAACTGCTGCTGACCGCCCGCCGGGTCGTGGTCATGGAGTCGGTCAACGACCACAGCATGGATCTACAAGATTCCGCAGGTCAGCGGATCGCAATCTTCGAGGGATTCGTCGATCACGCCAATCTCGGGGCTGCCTTCCGTAGTGCCGCCGCCCTCGGGATCAAGGCCATCCTGCTGTCCCCGGACTGCGCAGACCCCCTCTATCGGCGAGCGATCAAGGTCTCAATGGGTGCCACCTTCACCCTCCCGTACGCCCGACTCGAAGACTGGCCGGGCGGGCTCGATACCGTCCGCGAAGCCGGGTACAACATCCTCGCCATGACCCCGGATGAGAAGGCGACGCCGCTCGACGAGCTGGACCCTGGCCGCTTGGAGAAGTGCGCCATCATGCTCGGGTCCGAGGGGCATGGGCTCTCCACGTACGCCCTTCGAGCGGCGGATGAGTGGGCACGCATCCCTATGGCCGCCGGAATCGACTCGCTCAACGTGGCGGCAGCCTCAGCCGTCGCGTTCTACGCGACCCGACCGCGGCCCGCCTGAGCGTCAGTCGGGCCAGGGAAGCATCGGCGCTCCAGGTGATCGCGGCACACCGTGACGATGTGGGTCGCCACCGGCTCCCCGCACGAGAACCCCCAGATCCACTGGAAGCCGACGCTCCCGTCCTCCCTCTTGAACTAGGACGTCGAGCCTGTTCGCCACCGAGGCTCCCGAGCCGGTCCACATCGGCGAAGGCGACGGCCCGAAGCTCTCCGAGCTCCGCCGAGCCCTCATGCCTCCGGTCGGGCTGCGGGAAGTGATCTTCGAAGCCGAGCAGGCGCCCACTCTGGCGCCATTCAGCGCGACATCGACGACAGCCACTCCCTGTACCACGCCGATTGCTACGACACAGCGTGGCTAAGCGCCTCCCTGGCATCCTCGACGCCGAGGCCGCCGTCACCCTCTACGAGGAGGACGAGGCCCGTCAGAAGGCCGTCGTGGTGCGTGCGAGCGCCTTCCTGCTCGCCGGCAAGTACCTGACGCAGGTTCGGCGTTGCGACATGGCCTATCACGCAGGCGTCGTCGGGATGGGATGACGGCCGAACGCCTTCGCCTTCATGTGCGTGGTGTGCGTGGGAGATCGAGATGGCGGACGAGCAGATAGAAGAGGCCCTCGCCCAGCGCATGCCGGTTACGCACGCCGCCTTTCAGAAGCACGGGAGAGTCGTGCCGTGAGCCTCACCATCGACGAGGCGATCGAGATCGCGAGGCGCCGAGGGCAGAGCACACCGCCTCCACCACTGACCGCAGAGCACGCTCGCCTCATATGTACACTCCTCGCGCCGGACCGCGAGCGTCATGCGCTCGCCGCATGACGAAGCCCCCCGTCTCCGAGTCTGGAGATGGGGGGCTTCGCGCGTTCTACTCGCCCTCAGACTCGGGCTTACGGTCCGCGATGATGACCTGCTCCTCCAGCGGCTTCGGTTCCCGACGTTTCCGTCCGCGCGGAACCAGAGTCACCTTCAGCAGAGCCTCAACGAGCTTCCGCTGACGCTCCAGGGGCAGTTCAAGCCACTGCTCCTTGACCTTCGGCGTGCCCAGGTCGAGCCCCACAGTCAAGGCGCCCGTCCCAGCCTTGGTCAGCACCGCCTCGGCCTTCTTCATCTTCTCCCGCGCCGTCGCGGTGGCCGTGATGAACTGCTCGTCGGTCATCAGGTCGGCGGCGAGGAGCTTGGCAAGCCGATCGAGCTTGACCTGCGCCTTCTCGACATCCGCCCTCGCCTCCTCCGCCTTGTTGTCCCCTGACGGTGCCAGCAGAGCCAGCACACCGGGCCGGGACAGCCGGTCGATCATCTCGCCATGCACGCGGGTGTCGACGTACGCCCGATTCGTGTGTACGTGAGACATCCGGCACGAGTACGTCAACTCGCCGCGGTTGGAGGCCGCCCGTACCGTCTCCTGGCACGTCTCACACTCGCCGATGCCGGTCACCAGAGACTGAGGCTTGCGCCCGTTACGCCCGGCGTTCTCTCCCATCTTGCGGTCCGGATCGACGAGCAACTGAACCAGGGCGAGGTAGTTCTCCAGTTCCAGGATCTTGTCCCAGACTCCGGTGCCCACCTCGTCGCCGTTGTAGACGCGGATGCCTGCGTACCGAGGATTCACGAGGACGTTCTTCACGCCCCGCGCAGACCAGCCCGCCTTCGGCTTCCGCTTCCCCTTCTCCCACCCGATCTCAGCCCGGGAGGAGACGAGCCCGTCGTCGCTCCACTCGCGCGCCACCTGCGCCAGTGGCTTGCCGGCGAGCACGTCGACCGCCGCCTTGCGGATGGCGTCGGCCTCCTTCGGGATGATCGTGATGCGGTCGTTCGTATACCCGAAGGGCCGGACGCCACCGAAGTGCACGTCTCCCTCGGCGGCACGAGCAGCGTTCGCCAGCTTCTGACGAGCACCCTTCCGCTCCACCTCGGCGCGAGCGACGGCCGCCAGGATGCGAGCCACCATCCGGCCGACGTCGGTGGTCAAGTCAAGGTCACCCGAGGCTGTCGCGACACCGACGCCAGCGTTCTCAGCAAGGAGGATCAGCTCCTCCAGGTCGAGCATCGAGCGCGTCATGCGGTCGATGTGCCACGCCACGATCAGGTCCACTTCGCGGGCCTCGACCATCGCCAGCACGGACTTCCACGCCGGTCGCTCCTTGCCGGTCGAGGCGGAGATCGAGTTGTCGACCCGCTCCGCTACGACCGCCCAGCCACGCAGCTCACAGAGCTGTCGGCAGGCTTCGAGCTGGCGCTCGACCGACCGTCCTTCGCCGGGAACATCAAGAGACACTCGTGCGTAGATGACGGCACGCTTCACCCGGAGAGTCTCTGGCACCCCCACGTGATGCCCCCTCTCATCTCATCCTTTCGATTGTAGACTTAAAGCGAAGATGATGGCGCGATCTTCCGCAGCGCCGCCGCCCTCGGCATGGACGCGGTACTGCTCTCGCCGGACTGCGCGGACCCGCTCTACCGCCGCTCGGTGAAGGTGTCCATGGGCGCGGTCTTCTCCGTCCCGTACGCACGTCTCGAATCCTGGCCCAGGGGCCTGGAGTCCGTACGGGAAGCGGGCTTCAAGCTTCTGGCCCTCACTCCCGACGAGAAGGCCTCCGCCATCGACGAGGCGGCCCCGCACCGGCTGGAGCGCGTCGCGCTGATGCTCGGCGCGGAGGGCGACGGGCTCTCGACACAGGCGCTGGTCGCCGCCGACGAGTGGGTGCGGATCCCGATGGCGCACGGAGTGGACTCGCTCAACGTGGGCGCGGCCGCCGCGGTCGCCTTCTACGCGGTCGCGACGGGCCGCCCGGGCGCCTGAGCCACAGCCGCGACAGCCGCCCGTCTAGAGCTGCTGGGCCGCGGCGATTCCGAGCGCCACGATCAGCGTCACCACGACGAAGACGATGATGCGCTGTCGCAGCAGCCGTGGGTTGGCGGGCCGCCGCCCGGGCGAAGTCGGGCGCACGCCGGGCTTGGTGCCCTGACGCCCGTTCGTGCGGGAGGTGTTGCGCGGCGCCTGAGGGCGCGTGCCGCCGGTGCGCGGCGGCTGCGCCGGGCGCGGCATGGACGTGCCCGCCGTCCGCCGATCGAGGCGCGCTGTCCGCTCCACCCTCTCGGAGCGCTCCACGCGTTCCGTACGCTGCGGATAGCGCGAGGTCGGCCGGTCCTGCTCGATCCGCTCGCGCTGGGCGGGCGGACGGGCCTCCGACAGCCCCTGGGCCTCCCTTGCCGCGATCTCCTTGAGCCGCATCGACAGCTGCAGCGTGCTGGGCCGTTCCTCGGGGTCCTTCGCCAGGCAGGCCCGTACGAGCGGAGCAAGCGCGTCCGGAACCCCGTACAGCTGCGGCTCCTCATGCACCACCCGGTACAGCATGACTTCCGAACTGCCGTGTCCGAAGGGCGAGTCGGCGGTCGCCGCGTACGCGAGCGTGGCGCCCAGCGCGAAGACGTCCGTCGCCGGGGTGACCGCGGCGCCGCGCACCTGCTCGGGCGCGAGGAAACCGGGGGAGCCGACCGCCGTGCCGACGTGCGTGAGTGTGCTCGCTCCCGTCGCCCAGGCGATACCGAAGTCGATGATCCGTGGGCCCTTCGGCGAGAGCAGGATGTTCGACGGCTTCAGATCCCGGTGGACGACCCCGGCCTCGTGCACCGCGACCAGGCCCTCCGACAGGGCGGCCCCGATCGCGGCCACCTCGGCGGCCCGGAGCGTGCCGTCCTCGGCCACCTTGTCGTGCAGGGAGGGACCGGGGACGTACTGGGTGGCGAACCACGGGCGCTCCGCCTCCAGATCGGCGGCCACCAGCCGTGCCGTACAGCCGCCGCGGATCCGCCGCGCGGCCGAGACCTCGCGCGCGAAGCGCGATCTGAACTCCTGGTCCTCCGCGAGGTCCGGCCGGATCACCTTCAGAGCCACGCGCTGCCCGCGCCGGTCGGACCCGAGGTACACAACCCCCATGCCACCCGCGCCGAGCCGCCGGTGAAGCCTGAACGAGCCGACGACACGCGGGTCCTCGCGCCGGAGCCGCATCATCGCCATGTCCGTCCCCTACCTACGGTGGGGAGACCCCACCCCCGCTGCCACGGTCGTCCGTTTGACGTGGCACAGCTTACGTACCCCTGCCCCGGTGTGCTCATAGGCCGCGCCCTCGCGGCCCGATCGATTGTCAGTGCCGGGTGGGAAACTTGAAGAGTGGTCAGGGGGCCGCGGATCGGGCCCCCGTGACCCGTGCGAGATCTCAAAGGTCCGTCGCAGAAGGGGGATTGGATCGGTGAAGGGTGACCGCGTGGAGATAGTCGTGGACGCGGGAGACACGACTCGTACGTACGAAGTGGTGGCAAGCCGGGCGGGTCGCAGGGTCGAGACGGCGGTGCGCAGAGGGGTGGTGGAAGTGAGCGAAGTCACCCGCACGGGAACGGTGGTGCGGACGGCGCGCTTCATGGCCACGAGGGTGCTGGCACTGGTCGAGCAGCCGGTGCCGCGGGAGGACTCCTCGGAGCGTCCCCTCGGGGAAGACCCCAAGTCCTAGGACCTCGTCTCCACCCAGGGGAGTACGTCACCGGGGCGCTGCTCATCCTCCGGGAGGCCCGGCAATCGGTACGAGGGCATGACGCCCGGGACCCCCCGGATCCCTAATGTTGAAGTCAAGCGGCGGGTGCAGCACTCGTCCCCCGAGGTCAGACACCCGCCGCTTCCAAATACGACAGGAGAGGGACCATGGCCGACACGGCATCGCGGACGATGATCCGCACGCAGGGACGCAGGGCATTCGCCGCGTTCGGCGGCCGCCCGTCGGGCCGACGCCATCCGCTGGTGGCGACGGCGATGGTGCTCCCTCTCGCAGCCCTGCTCGTGGTCGCTTTCGGCGGCTGGGAAGCAGTGGTCACACAAGCGTCGTCCGTGGGCGTGATGCTGGGGCGCTGAGCGGCGCCCCGGGCCCGGAAGAGCGGTCCGGGTCGGGGACATCCGGCCAACAACCCCGTGGGGACGGGGGTGCGGCGGACGGCAGCGTTTGGCCGGTCAGCTGGGGAGCTGACCGGCCATCGCGCTGTTTCCCCTCTTGCGTGCACCCCTCGCACCGCTCGGCTCTGGCGGCCTCGGGGTTTCGGACCACTGCGCCGGACTCCGTCCGCCGGAAGGGGCCCAGCCGCGTAGTGAAGGTGGGGTTGGCTCCCTTGTGCGGACTGCGAGGCACCCTTGAGCCGCACGCCCGGTCGGCTCCGCGTGCGCGTCCACCGCGCCACGCAGCTAGGGCCTGTCGTTTGGATCTTGCCGGGTTCGCGTGCCCTGGCACGCGCGCTCGCTGCGTTGCGTCAGTCGCCGACGCTCCGCGTCGGCTCTCCCCCTGCCTTCGGCGGGGGGACCCCCATCCTCCGGCCTGCGATCGCACGCACCGCAGTGACATCAGCCGCTGCGCGGCGGGCCGCTCACTGATCCGGCCTGATCCAAACGACAGGCCCTAGTCCACCTACCCGGTGCCACCACCGCGCGGCGAGGCCGGGGGTCCACGGGGTACGGGCACTGCGCCGCGAACCTTGCGCTCGGGGTCAAGGGCCTTGCGCCGCGAAGCCGGCGCCCTGGGGAGTGGGGGCGTCAGCCCCCGCACTTCCCCTCCCCCTGGGGGCTGGGGGCTCGCCCCAGTTTCGGGAAGGGGCGGGGTGGGGGAAGACCACCGCCCCCGCCGCGTAGGCTCCCGCCAGGGAAACCGCACCCCGGGGGGAGACCGTGACCGCAGACGTCGTCCGCACGCTCGCCCGCGTCGCCCGCGACGCCGCGCACCTCGTCACGCCACGGCAGGCGTGCCGCGCCTGCGGGCGCGACGAGGCCGTTCTCGCCGAGCGGGACGACGGCGCCGTCGTACGGCACGGGGAAGCCGTCGCCAAGGCGCACGCTCCCGGCACCGACCCCGACGCGCACCACGCCCGCCTTGCCGTCGCCGCCCACCCCCGCCTCACCGGCATCCTCCTGGCCCCCGTCCCCCTCCCAGCCGGTGACATCAACGGCCGGCCCGTCACCGCCTGGCCCTACGGCCTGCCCGTGGACCCCGCGGATCCCGACACCGCCCCCTGGGAGGAAGCCGCCGTACTGCTGGCTCGGCTCCACCGCGTCGAGCCCGCCGGGCTCCCCGGCCCTCTCCCGCCCATGCGCGGACCCGCCAAGGCCGCCGCGGCCCTGGCGCGGATGCGTGCGGCGGCGGGCGACCACCCCGCGGCTACCACCGTGGAGCGGGCCTGGGCGCGCCTGCCCGCCTGGGCCCGCGACGAAGCGCCCTCGCCCCGCGCCGACACGCTCTGCCACGGTGACCTCCACCTCGGCCAGCTCGTCCGCCATCCCGCCCCCGCCGGCCCCTGGCTGCTCATCGACGTGGACGACCTCGGTCTCGGCGACCCCGCCTGGGACCTGGCCCGGCCCGCCGCCTGGTACGCGGCGGGTCTGCTGCCCCCGGAGATCTGGGGGCGTTTCCTCGGGGCGTACACGGCCGCACAGGGGCCCGCGGTCAGCGTTGACGGCGACCCCTGGCCCCAACTCGACGTCCCCGCCCGCGCGCTGACCGTCCAGACCGCTGCCCTCGCCCTCGCGAAATCCGCCGCAGAACACCGCGAACCGGACGAGGTGGAGCGGGCCCTGATCGACGCCTGTGCCCGAATTGCCGCCCTCCCGCCCGAGTTGGAGTTCGAGCCTCCGTCGTAGGCTGAACCACCTGTCACCGGGCATGCATCCCGGCGACGTCGACCGAACGCGAGGAGCTGAGCAGATCATGCAGTGTCCCAAGTGCCATGCGGCGATGCACACGTACAACCGCAACGGCGTTCAGATCGAGCAGTGCAGCGGCTGCCGGGGGATATTCCTCGACTACGGCGAGCTGGAGTCCCTGACCCGCCTGGAGTCGCAGTGGACGCAGGCCCCGCCCGCGCCGCCGGCTCCGCAGGCCTACCCTGCGCCCGCCGCGCCCGCCTGGGGCGCCCCGCACCACGGCGGACACCACGGCGGCCACTACCGCCAGAAGAGCTTCGGCCGGATGCTCTTCTCCTCCTGAGCCGCTCCCCACGGACGACAGAACCCCCGGCCGTCTCGACGGCCGGGGGTTCTGGCTGGTGCGCGATACTGGGATTGAACCAGTGACCTCTTCCGTGTCAGGGAAGCGCTCTCCCGCTGAGCTAATCGCGCGGGACGATCTTGAGTTGTGCTGCGGTCCTGCGTGGTACTGCGTGCGCGATACTGGGATTGAACCAGTGACCTCTTCCGTGTCAGGGAAGCGCTCTCCCGCTGAGCTAATCGCGCGGGAATCCTTGCGGATCCAGTGGACGATACTGGGATTGAACCAGTGACCTCTTCCGTGTCAGGGAAGCGCTCTCCCGCTGAGCTAATCGTCCTTGGAGGTGGAGACGGGATTTGAACCCGTGTAGACGGCTTTGCAGGCCGTTGCCTCGCCTCTCGGCCACTCCACCCGGAGTGCAGGGGTTCGGGAAGATCCCCCACTTTCCTGCGAGCGGACGACCAGGTTCGAACTGGCGACCTCAACCTTGGCAAGGTTGCGCTCTACCAACTGAGCTACGTCCGCGTATCGTTTCCGGCCCGCTTGCGCGGCCCGGCGACGTGTTGAACTCTAGCGGATTCCTGGGCCAGCACAAAAACGCGTTTCCGCAGCGTGCTGAGGTGTGTTCGCGCCGCAGCGGCCCGTCGGCGCCCGCCATACACTCGCAGACGTGCACGACCTTGCTCCTCTGGCCCGCTTCGGCCACCTCCTCGCCACGGACCTCCGTGATGTCACCAGCGACCCGGAAGCACTCGGCTCCGCCGGCTTCTGGGCGGTCGCCGCGGACTTCGAGGGCCGTCTGACCTGCGCCCGCTTCGACAATGTGCGTACGCAGCCGGTACCCGAGCCCGTGCCGGGGCGCTGGCGTGGACCGGCCGCCGGCGACTGGACCTCCTCGCTGGACCGGCAGGCGTACACGGCCGGTGTACGCCGCATCCGCGAACACATCGCGGCGGGCGAGGTCTACCAGGCGAACCTCTGCCGAATTCTCTCCGCGCCCCTGCCCGACCCCGATGCGGCCGACGTCGACGCGCTGACCGCCCTGCTGGCGCGCGGCAACCCCGCTCCGTACGCCGGAACGATTCGGCTGCCCGCCCACGGCGTCGAGATCGCCACCGCGTCCCCCGAGCTCTATCTCAGGCGCGACGGGCAGATCGTCGAGTCCGGGCCGATCAAGGGCACCGGCCGCACCGCCGAGGACCTGCAGGAGAAGGACCGCGCGGAGAACGTGATGATCGTGGACCTGGTCCGCAACGACCTGGGGCGGGTCTGCGCGACGGGCACCGTCACCGTCCCCGCCCTGTGCGCCGTCGAGGCCCACCCCGGCCTTGTGCACCTCGTCTCGACCGTCCGCGGCGAGCTGGGGCCCAAGGCGGGCTGGCCGGAGCTGCTGGCGGCCACCTTCCCGCCCGGTTCGGTGACGGGCGCGCCCAAGTCCAGCGCGCTGAAGATCATCGACGCGCTGGAGACGGCACCCCGGGGCCCGTACTGCGGAGGCATCGGCTGGGTCGACGCCGACCGCGGCACCGGCGAGCTCGCCGTCGGCATACGCACGTTCTGGATCGACCGCGACCGGCCCCGAGGACCGGTGCTGCGCTTCGGCACGGGCGCCGGGATCACCTGGGGCTCCGACCCAGAGCGCGAGTGGGACGAGACCGAGCTGAAGGCGTCCCGGCTGCTCGCGGTAGCGTCGGGGGTGTACGCGGCAAGCGGAAGGACAGCTGGATGAAGCTCTGGGTCAATGGCGGACTCACGGACGCCGAGAACGCCCGGGTGTCCGTGTTCGATCACGGTCTGACCGTGGGCGACGGCATCTTCGAGACCGTCAAGGCGGTGCACGGACAGCCCTTCGCCCTCACCAGGCACCTCGACCGGCTGACCCGCTCGGCCCGCGGCCTCGGCCTGCCCGACCCAGACCTGGACGAGGTGCGGCGCGCCTGTACGGCCGTACTGGAAGCCAACCCCATGGAGCTCGGGCGGCTGCGCATCACCTACACCGGCGGCCCCTCGCCACTCGGCTCCGACCGCGGCACCGCGGGGCCCACACTGGTCGTGGCGCTCGGTGAAAGCCGGCGCCGCCCCGACGCCACCGCGGTGATCACCGTCCCGTGGACCCGCAACGAGCGCGGCGCCCTGACCGGGCTCAAGACGACGTCGTACGGCGAGAACGTCGTCGCGCTCGCCAGGGCGAGCGAGCAGGGCGCGTCCGAGTCGCTGTTCGCCAACACCGTCGGACAGCTCTGCGAGGGCACCGGTTCGAACGTCTTCGTGGTCGTCGACGGCGAGCTGCACACCCCGCCCGTCTCATCCGGCTGCCTGGCGGGCATCACCCGCGCGCTGACCGTGGAGTGGACCGGGGCCAAGGAGACCGACCTGCCCTTGGACGTACTGGAGCGGGCCGAGGAGATCTTCCTGACCTCGACGCTGCGCGACGTACAGGCGGTCCGGCGCGTCGACGGGCGCGCGCTCACGGAGGCGCCGGGACCGGTCACCGCCAAGGCCATGCGGATCTTCGAGGAGCGTTCGGCCGCCGACGTGGATCCGAAGGCCTCGTAAAACCCCGTGACGAGCGGCCGCAGGGCAGGTAGAACACCCCTGATGACCACCACCCTGCGGCCGACCCGGCCGCTTCAACACGAGGCGGACGGCGCGCAGTCACGCCTCTACGAGGTCTGTGTCAACAGCCGTCCCGTCGGCCGGATCGAGATCGCCACCTTCCCCGCGCTCAGCGCCACGGCGGGCACCATCCGCTCGCTGAGCATCGACGAGCGGGACCGGCGGCGCGGGCGCGGGACCGTCGCCGCGCTCGCCGCCGAGGAGGTGCTGCGCGGCTGGGGCTGCACCCAGGTGCAGGTCGCGGTTCCGCCGGAGGCGACCGCAGCCACGCGGCTCGCGACCGCACTCGGCTACGTCGAGCGCGGCCGCAACATGCTCAAAGAGCTGCCCGACGGCCGGCCCGCCCTGCCGCGGGATGTCGAGAGCCGTCCCATGAGCGAGGTGGAGTTCGCGCAGTGGCGTGCCACGGCCGTCGAGACCTACGCACAGAACTGGATCGACAGGGGAGTCCCCGTGGTCGAGGCGCGCGCCAAGTCTGAGGCCCAGCACAGCGCGCTCCTGCCCGACGGCCTCGCCAGCCCCGGCATCCGGATCCATGTCCTGGAGCGGGAGGGCGCGCTCGTGGGCCATGTCCTCGTCGGCCGGCGCGAGGTCCGTCCTGGTGAGCCGGGGGCGTATGTGTACGACGTCGAGGTCGTCGAGGGACAGCGCGGCCGCGGCCACGGCCGGTCCCTGATGCTGCTCGCCGAACGCGTCGCGCTGGACGCCGGGCTGCCGCTGCTCGGACTGCACGTCTTCGCGGACAACACCCCGGCGCTCAGGCTGTACGAGTCGCTCGGCTACGAGACGACCCACATCAACAGCTTCAAGCCGCTCCTCTAGGTCCTGTCCGGTCGATCAGGCCGGATCAGTGAGCGGGGTCTGGCGATGGGGGCACCTCCCGTGCCCGAAGGGCTACGGGGGAGTGCCGTGCCAGGGCACGCGAGCCCGGCGAGATCGGCCGGACAGGACCCTAGGGCCTGTCGTTTGGATCAGGCCGGGCTCGCGTGCCCTGGCACGCACGCTCGCTGCGTTGTCGTCAGTCGCCGACGCTCCGCGTCGGCTCTCCCCCTGCCTTCGGCGGGGGGACCCCCATCCTCCGGCCTGCGATCGCACGCACCAGACCCCGCTCACTGATCCGGCCTGATCCAAACGACAGGCCCTAGCCGAGCAGCCGGTCCGCGATCTCCTCGATGCGCTCCCGCAGGCCCTCCTGGCTCTTGCCGCCGTCGAGACGCTCGCCGTCGATGACGTACGTCGGCGTACCCGTCACGCCGATCGCCTTGCCCTCGGCCTGGTCGGCGTCGACGATCAGGATGTGCCGGCCGTCGATCAGGGCGGTGTCGAACTCCTCTGTGTCCAGGCCCAGTTCACGCGCGACGTCGAGCAGGAGCGGCTCGCCCTTCGCGGTGAGCTCGTCGACGCGTCCGAGCACCGCCTCGATGTACGGCCAGCCCTTGCCCTGCTCGGCAGCCTCCTCCGCGGCCTGGGCCGCCGTGAAGGCGTGCTTGTGCTTGTCGAGGGGGAAGTGCCGCAGCCGCAGCTCGAGCCGGTCGCCGTAGCGCTCGCGCAGAGCCCGCAGATCCTTCAGGGCGCTGCGGCAGTCGGGGCACTGGAGCTCGCACCAGACGTCGAGCACGACGGGGCGGGCGGTGGTGGAGTCGCTCATGGGTCCAGTGTCCCAGTCCGTGGCGAGGCGCACCGACCGGGACCTGGGGAGGAGACCGCCCCGGAGATCTCCCTGAGGTCGTACGGGACCGTGGCCGCAACGCGGCCGGACGGTGCACGATGGAAGGGACGTACCCCCTCATGCCCGTCTGAGCCTGGAGGACCGGATGCTTGCCGAGACCATTTGTTCCGCGGTGTCCGCGGCGGGCCTGGGCATCGCCGCCGTCACGGCGTACCGCAAGCGTTTCCTCGCCGCGGCACGGATAGCCGCCTACTCGCTGGTCCCCATCGGCCTGGTGCTGACCGGCGCGGTCGAATGGGCCGTGGACACGGCCTTCAGCCCGTCCGCCTGGTTCGGCTTCGCCCTGCTCGGCGGCGCCTGGCTGCTCTTCATGACCACCCGGGCCATCGAGCGGCGGGGCGGTGGGACCCGTAAGGAACGCAAGGCCGCCGCCAGGGCGGCGGAGCAGGGGGTGGTCGCCCCGGCCGCGTCGGCGCCCTCGCTCGGGCCGGGCAGCCGTCCCGCGACCCAGCCCAAGGCGAAGCCGAAGGCTGCCGGTTCCGGCGAGGATTTCAGCGACATCGAGGCGATCCTCAAGAAGCACGGCATCTGACGTATCACACCATGGCCACAAACACGGGATCTGATGAACTCCCGCAGTCGAGGGGCGTGTTGATTGATCACGGCAGGCTGCTCTGCGCCATCATCACCCCGAGATGCTCGATACCTCACGGGGCGAGGCCCCCGCACCGACCGAAGAGCCGCGTGGCTGCCTCTTCGCACTCTCCCAGCCGCCCCTGATGATCTTTCTCGCGGTGATCGGCTTTCTGCTGCTCATGGCCGCGGTACACGATCTGTTCCTGCTGTGAGGGGATCGGGGCCCCTCAGCCGGCCGCTTCCTTGCGGCGGGCGCGGTACGCGGCGACATGCAGGCGGTTGCCGCAGGTGCGGCTGTCGCAGTAGCGGCGTGAGCGGTTGCGGGAGAGGTCGACAAAGGCGCGCCCGCAGTCCGGGGCCTCGCAGCGCCGCAGGCGCTCCTGCTCGCCCGCGACGACGATGAAGGCCAGTGCCATCCCGCAGTCCGCCGCGAGATGGTCGGCGACAGATGCACCCGGAGCGAAGTAGTGCACATGCCAGTCGTAGCCGTCGTGGTCGGTGAGCTGCGGGGTGGTTCCCGCGGCCGCCACCAGTTCGTTGACCAGCTCGGCCGCGGTGCGGCTGTCGGGCGCCGCGAAGATCTCCGCGAACTGTGTCCGCACGCCCTGCATGGCCTTCAGGTCCCGGTGGCCCAGCTCGCCCACGCCGCTGACACTGTGGCTTCGTACGAAGTCGTACAGCGAGGCGACGTCCGCGAGCGCGTCGTCCTGCCCGCTCTCCGGGGCGGTGTTCACCAGATCGACGACGGTGTCGAGGGCGATGCGGGTGTCGTGGGGGATCAGCACGATTCGCTCCCTGGCTGCTGCGGGCCGGTGCCCGCCGAATTGCGCTGACTCTAGCGGTTGGTGCCAAGAGCGCACCGGCGCCGTCACTGCGGTGGAATCCGCGGTGACGGCGCCGGTGTCTGACGTGTGTGGTTGTCCGCGCGGCGCCGTCGCCCCGAGTCGGACGGCGCCGTGCAGCTCTCGGCCTGGCTCAGCTCTCGGCGAGGATGTGCGAGAGCTCCGTGTCGAGATCGAAGTGACGATGCTCGGTGCCCGGTGGCACCGCGGCGTCGGTCCGCTTCAGGAACGACTCCAGGGCCCGCGCCGGGGCCTCGAGCAGGGCTTCGCCCTCCGGGGAGCTCAGCGCGATGCAGACGACGCCCTGGCCATGACTGCGTGACGGCCAGACTCTGACGTCGCCCGTGCCGGTGGGCCGGTGCAGACCCTCGGCGAGAAGATCGCGGGCGAAGACCCACTCGACCGTCTCTTCGGCTCCGGTGTGGAAGGTGGCGTGCACGGCGTAGGGATCGGCCGTGTCATACCGCAGGCCCGCGGGTACAGGCAGTGAAGACTCGCTCGATACAACGAGGCGCAGGTGCAGCTCGCAGCTGACCGTGGTGTTCATAAGCGCCAGGGCCTTTCGCTCAGTGTGCGCTCGGGGATTCGCACGTCGGCGAAATCGACATGCCACCTACGGTGCCGTTGTAAACCCCTCTGACCGTTTTGTGATCCTTCATGTCGCTCGTATAGCGGTGCATCACTTTGTGTTATAGGGCCATTCCGGTGACCGGGCCGAATCCGGTACGTTTGGCTTCATGAATGCGGAGAGTGACGAGCGGGGCGAGGTCGTCGCAAAGACGACCGAGGTTCCCGCCACGGGGGACGTGACGGCGGCGAGGGAGCCGGTGCTCGGCTCGAGGGCGCCCCACTTCATCAAGCGGTCCAGGCCGCTGCATCTGAGCTGGCAGGTCGGCGTTTTCGTCGTCGGCCTCGCGGTGGTCGGCGCCGGCATCGTGATGCTGCCGCTGCCGGGGCCCGGCTGGCTGGTGATCTTCGGCGGCATGGCGATCTGGGCGACGGAGTTCGTCTGGGCGCAGCTGGTGCTGCGCTGGACGAAGCGGAAGGTGACCGAGGCGGCGCAGCGCGCGCTCGATCCGAGCGTCCGCCGGCGCAACATCATCCTGACCACGATCGGCCTCGTGATCATCGCCGTGCTGGTCGGAATCTACGTCTGGAAGTTCGGCATCGTGATGCCGTGGAAGATCAAGGAGTGACCTGAAAATGGTCAGGGGGACACTCTGACATGGGGTAATCTTTGCGGAGTGCCCGGGCGATTAGCTCAGTGGGAGAGCGCTTCGTTCACACCGAAGAGGTCACTGGTTCGAACCCAGTATCGCCCACCCGGACCGAAGGCCCGGAGACGTCGAGTCTCCGGGCCTTCGGCGTTTGTGCGTCCGGTGCCGAGTCAGCGCATCCGGCCCAGGGTGTCCCGCAGCCTGCGGGCGTCGCGCAGTCGCTGCTCGTAGGTCGCGCCGACGGCGAGGAGCAGCAGTCCCGCGAGCGCGGGCGGCAGCCAGCGGGGGAGTGCGCCCACGACCTGGACGACGTACGGCGCGAGCTCGTGCAGCGCGTCGAGGGCGAGCACCGTGCCGCCGAGCACCAGCAGCGCCTGCAGGCGCAGCCGGGCGCCGGTGAGTGTGAGGGCCAGGGCCGCGAGGCCGAGCAGCAGCGGGCGCAGCCAGTGGTCGTCTCCCCAGGCCGCGACGAGGCTCGGCAGGAGCGTCGCGGCGAGACCGGGTCCGTACGCCGTCCAGGACGAGGTCTCCGGGTCGCGGCGGCGGCGCAGCGCGCCCACGGCGAGCGCGGGCAGGGTCACGGGCAGGGTGTACGCCTCCGGGGTGGTGACGTCCGATGCGTACAGCCGTACCCAGGTGGCGAGCACGAACAGCGCCGCGGCGAGATATCCGGCGGCGGGCCGGCGCTCGGCCCGGACCGCGGTGCCCGCGGCGATCACGCCGCCGAGCGCCAGCACCAGGGCGAGGGTCGGCCCGTCCCCGGCGGCGAGGACGACCGCGACAAGGCCCGCGGCCGCGCCGGTGAGTTCCATGGGGAGGGCCACGGGGTGGCGTCCCGGCCCGGCGGCGAGCAGGGCCACGGCGGCGGGGACGGCGAGGATCAGCAACGCGGCCCGGTGGGGCGGGAGTTCGGCGGCCGCGGCGACGGCGCCGAGCAGCGCGGTCGCGAAGCCGGTGGCGGTGCCGGCGAGGACCGCCTGCACGGCGCGCGGTCCCCGGGCGGCGAACGCGGCCGCGGCGAGGGCGGCGGTCAGGGTGCCGAGCACCGTGAACGTCGCGGGGCGCGTGGCCAGGGACAGTACGGTGACGCTCCCGGCGCCCGCGAGAGAGCAGGCGAGGGCAAGGGGGACGGCGGCCGGGGCGAGCCGGGCGGTCGACGCGGGACGTACGGCGAGCGCCAGGGCGGCGGCGGTGAGGAGCACGTGCAGCGTCAGGGTCGCGATGTAGCCGAGATCGAGCGCGGGCGGCACGACGAACAGCCCTGCCCACGCGAGGGCGAGGGCCCCGGTGCCGGCCGCGGCACGCCGGTCGGGCCGGGTTGCTGAGGCTGCGGGAGCGCCGGTGGGCGGGCCCCAGGCGGGCCAGGGGGCGCCGGTGGGCGGCGGGCCCGCGGGGGGTTCGGCCGGTCCGGCCGAGGGCGGTGTACCCGGCGTGCCGGGCGCAGGGGCGGGGTGCCCCGCCGGGGTCGGTGCTTCCGGCGCGCCCGCGCGGTCGTGCTGTGTGGTCTCGTCCGGGGCGTCGCCGTGAGCGGCCGTCCGCGTCGCCGTCGGCGACGGCCACCAGCGCGACGCCGTCGCAAGAGTCGCCGCCACGATCAGCAGGACAATCGGGGACGCCGTGAGGCCCGGCTCCGGGAGCGGTACGCCCAGTGCGCCGCGGGCGGTCGGCCCGGTGACCGACGACCAGATGGTGTCCGTCGTCGACAGTGGGCCCGCCAGGGTGAGCGCCACCAGGGGGAGCATCAGGAGAGCCGCGAGCGCGTGGACCGCGCCCGCCGCGGCCGTCAGACCCTGACGCAGTTGCCGCGGCGAGCCCGTCCGTACGAGAACCAACAGGCCGACCGCGCACAGCAGATACCCCAGCACCGACCATCCCTCGGGGACGCCCGCGCGGGCCACTGCGCCGAGCGCCGCGATCGTCGCGAGACCGGCCACGGCGGAGCAGGGCATCGCGGCCGACGGCGAGCGCCAGGCCGCGAAGAGCGCTACGCCCGCCGCCGCGAGGAGCAGCCCGGCCGGGGCGAGCGCGTCGAGCGGCGTGTCCGCGGTCACCGACTGGGCGCAGCCGATGAGCAGCGCCCAGCCACCCGTCACCGCGGCGCCGGTGGCTGCGAAGGGCCGGAGTCCCGGCTTAGGGGGTGTCCGGTGGATCATGCTGGGCTCGCGACGCCCTGCGACTCCGTCTCCTGCGTTGTCGTCGGTCGGCATGGCTCCGCCATGCCTCCCTCCTCCGTCTTGGATCCGAAGCCGCATGACGCCGCTCCCTGATCCAGCCTGATCCACCGGACACCCCCTAGCGGGTGTCCGCAGCGCGACCGCGACATCGAGCGAGGCGGTCGCCAGCAGGGCCCACTCCATCGGCGGCGCGCCCGGGCCGGCGGTCAGCGACCAGAGCGGCAGCGGGAGTTGCGCGGTCAGCACGGCCACCGGCAGCGGAATCCGCAGCCGATCCAGGGACAGTCCGTACGCCGCCCAGAGCGCCGCGAGCACGGCCGAGGCGACGGCCGCGTAGGCGAGCCCGCCGGTCTCCGCCAGCGCGACCCGGTGCAGGGCGTACGCGTCCAGCACCATCAGCACCAGGCCGAGACCTGCCAGGGACTCCGCCGTGGAGGCGAGCGTGCGCCGCAACAGCGCGACCGGTGCGGCGAGCGCCGCGACCGTCACGGCGCCGAGCACCGCCGAGCGCCCGCCGATACCCAAGTGACCCCAGCTGACCAGTGTGAACGCAATCGCGGCGATGGTCAGCAGAATGCCGCCCAGGGTGAGCAGCAGGTTCTGCACACTGCGCGGCGCGGCATCCGGCGGGGGAGCGGCGAAGGGCCGCGCCGCCGGAGGCGGCGGCGCCACACGCGGCTGTACGACGGTGAGCAGCCAGGCTCTGCGAGCCAGCAACTGGGCCCGGCGGGCGTCCAGTCGGACGAGCTCGCGGTCGAGGATCGCCAGTTCCTCGGCGGGTGGCGGAACGTTCTCCATAGTGCGGAGTGTGGCCACCGCCACATCCCGAGGCATGGGCGCGCATACTCAGTTCGCGTGTGAGTACCCCCGCCGTACACCTTCGTGGGCGCAGACTTGGGCCATGAACTGGTGCCGATACCGCTTCCGCAGCATCTGGGACCTGACCGCCCGGCCCACCGCCGTGTTCGCGGTGCTCGAGCGGGCCGAGGACTACCCGCGCTGGTGGCCGCAGGTGCGAGAGGTGACCCAGCTCGACGAGCTGACCGGGACCGCCCGCTTCCGCTCCTTCCTCCCGTACGAACTGCTCGTCACCGCCCGCGCCCAGCGGCGCGACCCGGGGGCAGGCGTGCTCGAAGTGGGAATGGAGGGGGACCTGGAGGGCTGGGCGCGATGGACGCTTTCGGCGCGTGGCACGGGCACCCGGGCGCTGTACGAACAGGAGGTGGAGGTGTGCAAGCCGCTGATGAGGCGGCTGGCGGTGCCGTGCCGCCCGGCCTTCCGTGCCAACCACGCGGTGATGATGCGCGGCGGTCGGCGCGGACTTGCCGCCTACCTGGACGGAGTTTGAAGGAAGCCCGCGGGGACCTGTATGGTTCAGTGCGTTCCCGGGCGATTAGCTCAGTGGGAGAGCGCTTCGTTCACACCGAAGAGGTCACTGGTTCGAACCCAGTATCGCCCACCGGGAGAGGCCGGTCCGTCAGTCGACGGACCGGCCTCACTGCGTTTTCCGGGCTCCAACTCCCGGGTCGGCGGCGACCGTTGTCCCGCGTCCGCTCTTGACGTGAGCGCGCCACTCCGCTCTAATCCGCCTCGCAGGTCCAGACCAATCGTGGCGCCGCGTCCGGTCCGAACGACCCGCCCCCACCCCTTCACCGGGAGGTCATGTGCGTATCCGAAATCGCCTACTGGCCGGACTCGGTGCGGCGCTGCTCGCCGCAGCCGCATCGCTCGCCGTGCCCGGCACGGCCCAGGCCGCCAACCTGCTCAGCAATCCCGGCTTCGAAACCGGCTCCCTGTCCGGCTGGTCCTGCACCGGCGGACTCGGCTCGGTGGTGAGCAGCCCCGTACACAGCGGTTCGAAGGCGCTCGCCGGTGCCGTGAGCGCGAGCGACAACGCCAAGTGCACCCAGACCGTCGCGGTGCAGCCCAACACCGCGTACACGCTCTCGGGCTGGGTGCGCGGCAGCTATGTCTACCTCGGCGTGACCGGCGGGACGTCCACCTGGACCCCGTCCGCGACCGCGTACACCAAACTGTCCGTCTCGTTCACCACCGGCGCAGCACAGACCACCGCCGAGATATACGTCAACGGCTGGTACGCGCAGGGCACTTACTACGCCGACGACATCAGCCTCGACGGTCCCGGCGGCGGAGGCGGCGGCGACACCCAGGCGCCCACCACCCCCACGAATCCGCGCTCCACCGGCAAGTCGTCCTCCAGCGTCTCACTGGCTTGGAACGCGTCGACCGACAATGTCGGCGTCACCGGCTACGACGTCTACCAGGGCTCGACGAGAGCCACCACGGTGACCGGCACCAGCGCGACCGTCAGTGGCCTGGCGGCCAGCACCGCGTACAGCTTCACGGTCCGTGCCCGCGACGCGGCAGGCAATCTCTCCCCGGCCTCGACCGCGGTCAGCGTGACGACCGATGCGGGCGGCGGCGGTGGCACCGGCTTCAAGCAGGCGGCCCCGTACCTCTACTTGGGCTGGGGCGACCCGCCCAGCGCCACCTCGGTGATGAGCGCGACCGGCATCAAGTGGTTCACCATGGCCTTCATCCTCTCCTCCGGCGGCTGCAACCCCGCCTGGGACGGCAACCGCCCGCTCACCGGTGGCACCGACCAGTCCACCATCAACGCGATCCGAGGCGCGGGCGGCGACATCGTCCCGTCCATCGGTGGCTGGAGCGGCAATAAGCTCGGCCCGAACTGCTCAACCCCCGAGGCGCTGGCCGGCGCCTACCAGAAGGTGATCAGCGCCTATGGCCTGAAGGCCATCGACGTCGACATCGAGAACAGCGACGAGTTCGAGAACGAGGTCGTCCAAGACCGGATCCTCGGCGCGCTGAAGATCGTCAAGCAGAACAACCCCGGCCTGAAGACGATTCTCACCTTCGGCACCAGCACCACCGGCCCGACCTGGTGGGGCAGCCGGCTCATCGAGCGTGCGAACGCACTCCAGGCCGACATCGACGTCTTCACGATCATGCCGTTCGACTTCGGCGGCGGCGCCGACATGTACGGCAACACCGTCAACGCCACCGAGGGGCTCGAGACCAAGCTCAAGAGCACCTTCGGCTGGTCGGACGCCACCGCCTACGCCCATATCGGCATCTCGGGCATGAACGGCCTCAGCGACCAGCAGGAACTCACCAGTCCGGCGACCTGGACCCAGATCAAGGACTGGGCCAACTCCCACCACATCGCACGGCTCGCGTACTGGTCGGTCAACCGTGACCGTCCCTGCCCCGGCGGCGGAGTGGTGAGCAACTGCTCCGGCATCAGCCAGAGCAACTGGCAATTCACCTCCATCACCGCGGGATTCACCGGCTGACGAAACCGGCCGACCAAATCGGCCGACCAAACCGGGTGGCGCCCCTCTCGGGGCGCCTCCCGGACTCAGGCCGCAGCGGGCAGATCCGTACGCAGCGGCCAGTGCGGGTCCACCTCCTCCGGCGCACCACTGCGCGCGAACCACGCCTGCAGCCCGCGTGCCTGCGCCGCATGCCACACCGCCTGCAGCGTATGCAGCTCCGAGGGGGCAAGACGCTCCAGGCGAGAGGCGAAACGGCGCCCCACCGCCCGGGTGACCTCGAGCGCCGCCATCGCGTCCGCGGCCGCGTCATGGGCGCCGTCCAGCACCACCTCGTACTGGTCGCACAGGTCCGAGAGGGTACGGCGGCCCTTGCGGTAGCGGTCCAGATGCTTGTCCAGGACCCTCGGATCCAGCACGCACAGCGGGACGTTCTCCAGATAGTGGGCGAGCGACGCCGCGCGGTGGCGCCTCAACTCCCGGTCGAGGATGGTCAGATCGAAGGGTGCGTTCATCACCACGAGCGGGCGGGCCGCGGCGCACTGCTCGGCAAGCAGCCTGGCTATCTCCTCCATCACGGGCGCCGGCCAGCGGCCGTTGCGCTGAAGGTGATCGTCCGTCAGCCCGTGCACCTCGGTGGCTCCCGGCGGCACGGGCACCCCGGGATTGATCAGCCAGCGTGTGACGCGCGGGCGGCCGCCCGTCATGTCCTGGACGACGACCGCAGCCGAAACGATGCGGTCCTCCTCGACGTCGACTCCGGTGGTTTCAGTGTCAAATGCGGCCAGGGGGCCGTCATACCAGCGCGTCATCCCCGAACTCCTTGCACATGCCTGGCAGATGGCGATGTCCCCCTGCCCGAATCGGTGATACCCGGGCTGTTTGCGCCGTACGCCGGGCGGTGACAACACAGATGACGGGTACGTGAGTTGACATCCCGTCCAGGGGACATCGATCGGCACAGCCCGGAAGGCACGAGGAGCCATGGCGCTCACGCAGCCTGAGTCTGGGGGTACCTCCCAGGCCGAAGGCCAAGGGGGAGGGCTGCTGCCCCAGCGGACCGTACCGCTGCGCGGAGCACTCGCCACCACCGCCTGCATGGAGACACTCCAGGTGGGCTATCTGCACGCCGTTGCCGCAGCGGCGGGCTGCTCCCTGTCGCAGCCCTTTCCGGACAACGGCATCGACTGGCATGTCAGCCACAGCTCGGCCGGTCACACCGTCGACGACGAGGTGACCATCAAGGTGCAGCTCAAGTGCACATACCAGATCCCACCGCACCCACCGGGACCCGCGTTCTCCTTCACCCTCGACAACGACCACCTGGTGAAGCTGGCCCGCACCCCGGTGTCCGTGCACAAGATCCTCGTCGTGATGCTCGTCCCCCGGACCCAGGGCGAGTGGCTGCGCGCCAGTCACGACCGGCTCGATCTGCGGCACTGCTGCTACTGGACCAACCTGGCAGGCCACCCGGTGACGGGCAGGAGCAGGACCACTGTGCGGATCCCGACCTCGCGGATCTTCGACGACCGGGCGCTCTGCGAGATCATGACCAGGGTCGGGGTGGGAGGGAGACCTTGATGCAGCGGCCTTTCGACGAGTCGGTACGGCCCCATCCGACGGGCGACCTGCCGGGCGCCTGGTACGGGAGCGGCGAACCGGACCCCGCCCAGGTCGACCCCGTTGTCCTCGGGGCGCTCCTGGACCGGCACGGCTGGCGGCGGCGCGGGGGAGCGGCCGGGCGCTACGCGCGCTGGACGCCGCCGGGGCCGGGGGCGGGCGGTACGAGTCTGCTGGTGCCCGAGAGCAGGTCGTTCCCGGACTGCGAGGACCTGCTGGGCGAGGCGCTCACCGCGCTCGCGCGCAGCGCCGCGCCCTCGGCCCGTGAGGTGCTCGTCGGACTGACCGTGCCGAGCGACGAGATCCGGTGGTGGCGTGATGTGCCCCAGGGTCCCTCGGGCGCGGCATCGTGGACCGTACAGGAGCAACTGCGGGGAGCCGCACGGCAGATGCTGATGGCCGGGGCGCTGGCGGCGCGCGGCCGCGCGGGGTACTACGGCGCGCGGCACCGGCGGCAGGCGCAGGCCTCGCTGGACGGGGTCCTGGTGGGACCGGCGCCCGGCGGGCGCAGCCTCACCGCGTTCGTGCCGGTGCAGAGCGGGCGGGCGGTCGTGGTGCGGCTGTACCACGCCCTGCAGGCGGCGCGGGAGGCGGCGGACTACCAGCGCGCGACGGGCGGGATGGAGGCGTTCGACGCGGCCGTCGAGGCGGGAGTGAGCCGCGAGCTGACGGAAGCGATCATCGCGCTGGTGCGTGGCTCCGAAGGGGCGCGGGTGGCTCTGGAGTGGTCACCCGCGGCGGGAGTCCCGGCAGGCTGCGCGCCGCGGAACGAACCGGTCGAGTTCTCGCCGGGCGACCTGCCCGCGCTGCGCGAGGCCGGCGCCCGTTATCTCCAGGACGAGCCGTCCGTGCCGGTCCGCGTCACCGGCACGGTGGTCCGGATGCGCCGCTCCGGGCCGCGGGGGGCGGGGACGGTACGGCTGCGCGTCCTGGCGGGAGCGGAGGTGCCGCACGTGCGGGTGGCCCTGGACGAGGACTCCTACCGCACGGCGGGCCATGCGCACCTGGTCGGCCTGCCGATCCGGGTCGTGGGGCGCCTGGAGAGCCGAGGGGGGTTCCGGCGGCTGACGGATGCCTCGAATGTGGTTCCGGTACAGGTGGATGAGGCGGAGCGGGACCGGCTGATGAAGTCGCTCCAGGAGAATCTGGACTTCTTCGAGGAGGCGTGTCAGGGGGAGTGAGGGTGCGGGGGTTGCGGTGCGCCTGCGGCGGGCTTTCCCCTACCCGCCCCTTCCCGAACTGGGGCTCCGCCCCAGACCCCGCGCCTCAAACTCCCCCAGACTTCGTCCGGGGGGACCCCCACGAGGCTGGAGTGTGCGCCCGAGCCGCACATCCAGCCCGTCCGGAGTTTGAGGACGCGCCCGAAGGGCGCATGGGGGTCTGCGGGCTTGCCCCCAGCTACGGGAAGGGGCGGGGGTGGGGGAAACAACCGTTTCGCGAGCGGGCCCACCGGCTCGGTACGATTCGTAGCGCGCCCACTACCAACGCGGCGTCCCCCTTCAGTCAGGAGAGACCGGTGTCAGACGTCCGTGTGATCATCCAACGCGATTCCGAGCGGGAAGAGCGCGTGGTGACCACGGGCACCACAGCGGCCGACCTCTTCCCCGGCGAGCGCACCGTCATCGCCGCCCGCGTCGCCGGTGAGCTGAAGGACCTCGCGTACGAGGTCAAGAACGGCGAGGAGGTCGAGCCGGTCGAGATCTCCTCCGAGGACGGCCTCAACATCCTGCGGCACTCCACCGCGCACGTCATGGCGCAGGCCGTCCAGGAGCTCTTCCCCGAGGCCAAGCTCGGCATCGGCCCGCCGGTCAAGGACGGTTTCTACTACGACTTCGACGTCGAGAAGCCCTTCCACCCCGATGACCTCAAGGCCATCGAGAAGAAGATGCAGGAGATCCAGAAGCGCGGCCAGCGCTTCTCGCGGCGCGTCGTCACCGATGAGGCCGCCCGCGAGGAGCTCGCCGGCGAGCCGTACAAGCTGGAGCTCATCGGCATCAAGGGCTCCGCCTCCTCCGACGACGGTGCGGACGTCGAGGTCGGCGCCGGTGAGCTGACGATCTACGACAACCTCGACGCCAAGACCGGCGAGCTGTGCTGGAAGGACCTGTGCCGCGGTCCGCACCTGCAAAGCACCCGTAACATCCCGGCGTTCAAGCTGATGCGCAATGCAGCCGCGTACTGGCGCGGCAGCGAGAAGAACCCGATGCTGCAGCGCATCTACGGCACCGCCTGGCCCTCCAAGGAAGAGCTCAAGGCTCACCTGGAGTTCCTCGCCGAGGCCGAGAAGCGCGACCACCGCAAGCTGGGCAACGAGCTGGACCTGTTCTCCATCCCGGACCAGATCGGCTCCGGTCTCGCGGTCTTCCACCCCAAGGGCGGTGTCGTACGCCGGGTCATGGAGGACTACTCCCGCAAGCGGCACGAGGAGGAGGGGTACGAGTTCGTCTACACCCCCCACGCCACCAAGGGGAAGCTCTTCGAGACCTCGGGCCACCTGGACTGGTACGCCGAGGGCATGTACCCGCCCATGCAGCTCGACGAGGGCACGGACTACTACCTCAAGCCCATGAACTGCCCGATGCACAACCTGATCTTCGATGCGCGCGGCCGCTCCTACCGTGAACTGCCACTGCGTCTCTTCGAGTTCGGGACCGTGTACCGCTACGAGAAGTCGGGCGTCGTGCACGGCCTGACCCGGGCCCGCGGCTTCACCCAGGACGACGCGCACATCTACTGCACCAAGGAGCAGATGGCGGACGAGCTCGACTCGACGCTGACCTTCGTGCTGAACCTGCTGCGTGACTACGGCCTCACCGACTTCTATCTGGAGCTGTCCACCAAGGACCCGGAGAAGTTCGTCGGCTCCGACGAGATCTGGGAGGAGGCGACCGAGACGCTGCGCAAGGTCGCCGAGAAGCAGGGCCTCCCGCTGGTCCCCGACCCGGGCGGCGCCGCGTTCTACGGGCCGAAGATCTCCGTGCAGGCCAAGGACGCCATCGGCCGTACCTGGCAGATGTCCACCGTCCAGCTCGACTTCAACCTGCCGGAGCGCTTCGACCTGGAGTACACCGGTCCCGACGGCACCAAGCAGCGCCCTGTCATGATCCACCGCGCGCTGTTCGGTTCGATCGAGCGGTTCTTCGCGGTGCTGCTGGAGCACTACGCGGGCGCGTTCCCGGCCTGGCTCGCGCCGGTCCAGGCGCTCGGCATCCCGATCGGCGACGCGCACATCCCCTACCTGCAGGAGTTCGCCGCCAAGGCGAAGGCCAAGGGGCTGCGGGTCGAGGTGGACGCCTCCTCGGACCGTATGCAGAAGAAGATCCGCAACGCGCAGAAGCAGAAGGTGCCCTTCATGGTCATCGCGGGCGACGAGGACATGGCCGCCGGCGCGGTCTCCTTCCGCTACCGCGACGGCTCGCAGGAGAACGGCATCCCGGTCGACGAGGCCATCGCGAAGATCGCGAAGGTCGTCGAGGAGCGGGTCCAGCTCTGACGACCGCCGCCCACTCGGCAGCGCGCACGCATGCCGTACGAGACCCCCGCAGCGCGATCAGTGCTGCGGGGGTCTCCCGTCTGCGCGGCCGGGCGAAGTCATATGCTGCACAGCATGACGCTTGAGCCGGAGCAGCAGATCGGAGTCGGAACGCAGGATGCGTTCCAGCGCCTGTGGACACCCCACCGCATGGCGTACATCCAGGGAGAGAACAAGCCGACCGGTCCGGGGGCCGACGACGGCTGTCCCTTCTGCCTCATCCCCTCCACGTCGGACGAGGACGGGCTTGTCATCGCCCGCGGCTCGGACGTCTACGCGGTGCTCAACCTCTACCCGTACAACGGCGGGCATCTGATGGTCGTGCCCTACCGCCATGTCGCCGACTACACCGAACTGGACGACGCGGAGACCGCCGAGCTCGCCCTGTTCACCAAGCATGCGATGACCGCGCTGCGCAAGGCGTCGGGCGCGCACGGCTTCAACATCGGAATGAACCAGGGCACGGTCGCAGGCGCCGGGATCGCCGCGCATCTGCACCAGCACGTCGTACCGCGGTGGGGCGGGGACACCAACTTCATGCCCGTCGTCGGGCACACGAAGGTGCTGCCCCAGCTGCTCGCCGACACCCGCAAGATGCTGGCGGAGGCCTGGCCCGCCTCCTGAAGAGGCGGGCCACTCCTACGCGTCGTAGAGGTCGGCCTTGCGGGGCGTGGGGTCCTGGACGAAGCCGCTCACGATCATGGAGCGGTTGCCGAAGCGCTCGGTGTCCACGCCGTTCTCCTCGAGCACCCTCATCGCCGCGGCGTGCGTCACACGCAGGACGGGCGTCGCCGCACGCATCGCGTCGTCCGCCATGAAACGGTGCCGCCAGGGCTTCTCGGCCCAGGCGTGGCGCAGCCCGAAGGGCTCGGGGAGCACCAGCTTGCCGCCGAGGAAGTCGAGCAGCGGCGGATACCAGGTGAAGGGCGCCCGCACCGCGAGCCGCACCACCTCGGGCGTCTCCACCAGCGGCAGCGCCCGGTCGACGGTCTCCCAGAAACGGACCGTCTTGGCGACCGTGACGGTCTTGGGCGCGGGCTTGGTGGTGAACAGCGAGTGCACCGGGCCGAGCGCATGCCCGGTCACCTCGATGCGCAGTGTCTCGTGGAGCACCGTCACGGTGATCATCATCGTGATCACCAACTGGCCGTCCCAGAGCGTGAACTGCACGCCCAGATAGTGGCGGTTCCCGCCGCCGAACTGCTGGTGATTGCAGATCCGCTGTATCTCGTGGCCCTTGACCTGGAAGGTCTCCACGTCCTGGCCCTCCGGCCGGGACACCTCCCCGGCGTTCTCACCGACCGGCGCCACGATCCAGTGCTTGACCGAGGGGGTGGGGAAGCCGCCGGAGTTCAGCGGGCCGCGCTCCAGCATCTTCAGCTTGTCGTGGACCGCTCGTATCACGTCCCAGCTGCGGAACTGGTTGATGTCCTTGCCCGCCTCCTTGGAGACCAGCTCCTCGGCCATCTGCCAGCTTCCCCAGCGGGTGCCCATGCCGAGTATCCCCTTCGGGCCCGCGTAGAAGACCGCGTTGGACTGCTGCTCGGCGGTGAGCTTCTCAAGTCCCTGGCGCAGCTGCTCGCGCGCGGTCTCATTGGGGTGCCCGGGGACGGCCTCGGGCACCTTGGCGCCGAGACCGCCACCCGACAGCAGGCTGTCCCAGCGCGCGCGCAGATCCTTGGCCGTGGACTCGCAGATGCGCTTGGCCAGTACCCAGCCGATGACCGGCGCCACGATCATGCCGCGGATGTAGTAGCCGAGCAGCCCACCGAACGGCAGCCGGATCAGGAAGATCACGGCCAGGCCGCCGATGCCGACGAGCAGCAGGGTGCCGAGCGCCCCCGCTCGCTTGTTGGACGCGCCCGCGATCGTCCGCCGGAGCTGGAATACGACCAGCCAGAGCAGCAGCCCGGGCAGGAAGAGCAGCCCGAACACGGCCATCACACCGGTGAGTCTGGCGTCGCGCTCCTTTCGGATTCGGGTGGCGGCCAGGCAGTGCTCGACCACCGCCTGCGGCTCGGTGCCGAAGGACTGGATCAGCGCCTTGCGCGCGCCGCCGAGCATCCGCAGCTGCACCGCCCGCGAGAACGCCTCGCCCAGATTCGGCTCGAACAGCGAGAACTTCCCCGGCTTCACCTCGGACTTGTGCCACTCGCTGTTGGCCTTGAGCAGGTCCTTGACCGGGCTGTCGCGGTACGCGGCGGAGGCGAGCGCATGCGTCGCCGCCGTCTGTCCGGCCGAGCCCAGGAGCGGGACCTGCGCCCCGGGAGTGAAATCGAAAGCGTCGTTCGCCACTACCGCCCCCATCGCCGCAAGCATCTGCACTGCGGCCTGTTCCCAACTACCGCGCCCCGCACACCTTCTGAGCTGGGGCACTACAGCGTATCGGGGGCGCACGGCCCACGTCACAGGTTTGAAGTGCCGCCCGCCCCAGAGCGGTCGGCGGGCGGCACTGTCAACCAGGCCCTGCCCGGCCGATCTTGCCGGGCTCGCGTGCCCTGGCACGCCCATCTGCTGCGTTGTCGTCAGTCGCCTACGCTCCGCGTGGGCTCCATCCTCCGCCTTGCAGCTGCACGCACCAGACCCCGCTCCCTGATCCGGCCCGATCGACCGGACAGGACCTATGAGCCGTGCTCGGCCTGTTCGCGGATCTTGTCGGCCAGCTGCGGCGGCATCGCCTCATGCCGGGCGTAGGAGCGGCTGAACTGCCCCGTGCCGTGCGAGATCGACCGCATGTCCACCGCGTACCGCCCGATCTCGATCTCCGGCACCTCGGCCCGTACGAGCGTGCGCCCACCGCCCGCCTGCTCGGTGCCGACCACCCGGCCGCGCCGCCCCGACAGATCGCTCATCACCGGACCCACGTACTCGTCCGAGACCAGCACCCGCACCTCGGCCACCGGCTCCAGCAGATCGATGCGCGCATCGCCCGCCGCCTCACGCAGCGCGAGCGCGCCCGCCGTCTGGAAGGCCGCGTCGGAGGAGTCCACGGAGTGCGCCTTGCCGTCCAGCAGCGTGATCCGTACGTCGACGAGCGGATATCCGGCCGCGACGCCGCGCGCCGCCTGCGCGCGTACGCCCTTCTCCACGGACGGGATGAACTGCCGCGGCACCGCGCCGCCGACCACCTTGTCGACGAACTCGATCCCCGAGCCCGCCGGCAGCGGATCCACCTCGATCTCGCAGATCGCGTACTGGCCGTGCCCGCCGGACTGCTTCACATGCCGCCCGCGTCCCGCCGACCGCTCGCCGAAGGTCTCCCGCAGCGACACCTTGTGCGGTACGACGTCGACCTGGACGCCGTAGCGGTTGCGCAGCCGCTCCAGCGCGACATCCGCGTGCGCCTCACCGAGGCACCACAGCACCACCTGGTGCGTCGCCTGGTTCTGTTCGAGACGCATCGTCGGATCCTCGGCGACCAGTCGCGAAAGCCCCTGGGAGAGCTTGTCCTCGTCCGGCTTGCTGTGTGCCTGGATGGCCAGCGGCAGCAGCGGATCGGGCATCGTCCAGGGCTCCATCAGCAGCGGGTCGTCCTTCGCCGAGAGCGTGTCCCCGGTCTCCGCCCTGGCCAGCTTGGCCACACAGGCGAGATCTCCGGCGATGACGTGGCCGAGCGGGCGCTGCTGCTTGCCGAAGGGCGCGGAGAGCGCGCCGATGCGCTCGTCGACGTCATGGTCCTCATGGCCGCGGTCGGCCAGACCGTGCCCGGACACATGGACGGTCTCGTCGGGACGCAGGGTGCCGGAGAAGACCCGTACGAGCGAAATCCGGCCGACATAGGGGTCGGACGCGGTCTTGACCACCTCGGCCACCAGCGGACCGTCCGGGTCGCAACTGACCTGCGGGCGCGGCGCGCCCTGCGGGGTGGTCACGGCGGGGGCGGTGGTCTCCAGCGGGGTCGGGAAGCCGCCCGTGATGAGTTCGAGAAGCTCAACCGTGCCGAGCCCCTGTTTGGCGCCCTCGGGCGCGGCGGCCGCGGCCAGCACCGGGTGGAAGATGCCGCGCGCCACGGCCTTCTCCAGGTCCCCGATCAGCGTCTTGAGGTCGATCTCGCCGCCGCCGAGGTAGTGGTCCATGAGGGTCTCGTCCTCGCTCTCGGCGATGATCCCTTCGATCAGCCGGTTGCGGGCCTCCTCGATCAGCGGCGTCTGGGCCGGATCGGGCGGGGTCTCCTTCCGTTCGCCGGAGGAGTAGTCGAAGATCTTCTGGGAGAGCAGTCCGACGAGGCCGGTGACCGGGGCGTGCCCGTCGGGATTCTGCGCCCCGTACTGCGGCAGATACAGCGGCAGTACGGCGTCGGGGTCGTCGCCGCCGAAGATGTTCCCGCAGACCCGGGTCAGCTCCTCGAAGTCGGTCCGCGCTGTCTCCAGATGCGTGACGACGATCGCGCGCGGCATTCCGACCGCCGCGCACTCCTCCCACACCATCCGGGTCGCGCCCGCGATCGCGTCGGCCTCCTGCGCGGCCGACACAACGAAAAGGGCCGCGTCCGCGGCTCGCAGACCGGCCCTGAGCTCCCCGACGAAGTCGGCATATCCGGGAGTGTCCAGGAGATTGATTTTGTACCCGCCCCATTCGACGGGGACCAGGGACAGCTGGACGGAACGTTGCTGCCGGTGCTCGATCTCGTCGTAGTCCGAGACCGTCCCGCCGTCCTCGACCCGGCCCGCCCGGTTGACCGCCCCCGCCGTCAGCGCGAGGGCCTCGATCAATGTTGTTTTTCCCGATCCGCTGTGGCCGACCAGCACCACGTTCCGTACGGATGAGGGCTGGTCGGCCGTAGCTGCCCTGCCGGCGGCTCCGGGGTGTGCGTTCTTGTCGCCCATGATCTTGCCTCCCGATCGATTGCCCGGTGAGGAGAGTGGGGCCGCGGGCGCGGGGAGCCATGAGGGAGGGTCCCGGACAGCGTCCGGGGGCAGCTCCGGCGATGCCCGCGGTCGTCTTTCGAGCTTTACACTCCCGTCAGGTTGCGTCCATACGTCGTACGCGACCACGGGAGCCGGGTGTGCCTCGGTGGAGCGCGCGGGGCCTGGCTACGATGGGCCAGCCGGTGGCCGTTGGGGCCACTCGGCCCACCGACCCTCGGGAAGGCCATGCTGAACAAGTACGCGCGTGCATTTTTTACGCGTGTCCTCACACCGTTCGCCGCGTTTCTGCTCCGCCGAGGGGTGAGCCCCGACGCGGTCACCCTCATCGGCACGGCCGGAGTGATGGCGGGTGCGCTGGTCTTCTTCCCCCGGGGAGAGTTCTTCTGGGGCACGATCGTCATCACCTCGTTCGTCTTCTCCGACCTCGTCGACGGCAACATGGCGCGGCAGGCGGGGGTTTCGAGCCGCTGGGGAGCCTTCCTGGACTCGACGCTCGATCGGGTCGCGGACAGCGCGATCTTCGGCGGCTTCGCGCTCTGGTACGCGGGCACGGGGGACGACAATGTGTTGTGTGCCGTCGCCATCTTCTGTCTGGCGAGCGGCCAGGTCGTCTCGTACACCAAGGCGCGCGGGGAATCGATCGGCCTCCCGGTCGCCGTCAACGGGCTGATCGAGCGGGCAGAGCGACTGGTGATCTCGCTGGTCGCCGCCGGGCTCGCCGGTCTGCACACCTTCGGGGTGCCGGGGATCGAGGTACTGCTGCCGATCGCGCTGTGGGTCGTCGCCGTCGGCAGCCTGGTCACGCTCGGGCAGCGGGTCGTGACGGTACGGCGGGAGTCCGCGGAGGCCGACGCCGCCGCGGGGCAGGGGAACGAGGCTGAGGCGACGTGATGCGGGAGCGGCTGACCGACGGGCTGTACGGCCTGGGCTGGAGCACGGTCAAGAAGCTGCCCGAGCCGGCGGCCGCCGCTCTCGGCCGCACCATCGCGGACATCGCGTGGAAGCGGCGCGGCAAGAGCGTGCTGCGGCTTGAGTCCAACCTCGCCCGCGTCGTGCCCGACGCGGGCCCCGAGCGCCTCGCCGAGCTGTCGAAGGCCGGTATGCGCTCGTACATGCGGTACTGGATGGAGTCCTTCCGGCTGCCCACCTGGAGCGCCGAGCGCGTCACCGACAACGTCCAGATCAAGGACTCCCACTACCTGACGGACGGCCTCGCCTCCGGCCGTGGAGTGATCCTCGCGCTGCCGCACCTGGCGAACTGGGACCTCGCGGGCGTGTGGGTCACCAGAACCCTGGGCGTTCCCTTCACCACGGTCGCCGAGCGGCTCAAGCCCGAGACGCTGTACGACCGGTTCGTCGCCTACCGAGAGAGCCTCGGCATGGAGGTGCTGCCGCACACGGGCGGCTCCGCCTTCGGCACGCTGGCCCGGCGGCTGCGCTCCGGCGGCCTGGTCTGCCTGGTCGCCGACCGTGATCTGTCGGCATCGGGCGTCGAGGTGAAGTACTTCGGCGAGAGCGCCCGGATGCCGGCCGGACCGGCGATGCTGGCCCAGCAGACCGGTGCCCTGCTGCTGCCGGTGACGCTGTGGTACGACGAAGCGCCGCTCATGCGGGGACAGATCCACCCGCCTGTCGAGGTGCCCGAGACAGGTACCAAGGACGAGAAGACGTCCTCCATGACACAGGCGCTGGCCGACGCCTACGCCACGGGAATCGCCGAGCACCCGGAGGACTGGCACATGCTGCAGCGGCTGTGGCTCGCGGACCTCGAGGAGCGGCCGCTGTGAAGATCGGCATCGTCTGCCCGTACTCCTGGGACGTACCGGGTGGCGTCCAATTCCACATCAGAGACCTGGCGGAACATCTGATCCGGCTCGGCCACGACGTGTCGGTGCTGGCACCGGCGGACGACGAGACACCACTGCCGCCGTACGTGGTCTCGGCGGGGCGGGCCGTTCCGGTCCCGTACAACGGCTCGGTCGCCAGGCTCAACTTCGGCTTTCTGTCGGCCGCGCGGGTACGGCGCTGGCTGCACGACGGCACCTTCGACGTCATCCACATCCACGAGCCGACCTCGCCGTCGCTGGGCCTGCTCAGCTGCTGGGCGGCGCAGGGCCCGATCGTGGCCACCTTCCACACCTCGAACCCTCGCTCCCGCGCCATGATCGCGGCGTATCCGATCCTCCAGCCCGCGCTGGAGAAGATCAGCGCCCGGATCGCGGTCAGCGAGTACGCCCGGCGGACCCTGGTCGAGCACCTGGGCGGTGACGCGGTCGTCATCCCGAACGGCGTCGACGTCGGCTTCTTCGACAAGGCCGAGCCGAAGGCCGAGTGGCAGGGCGACACGATCGGCTTTATAGGGCGCATCGACGAGCCCCGTAAGGGCCTGCCGGTGCTGATGAAGGCCCTGCCCAAGATCCTCGCGGAGCGGCCCGCGACCAGACTGCTGGTGGCCGGGCGCGGCGACGAGGAAGAAGCCGTCGCGTCACTGCCCGTCGACATGCGGCGGCAGGTGGAGTTCCTCGGCATGGTCAGCGACGAGGACAAGGCACGGCTGCTGCGGAGCGTCGACGTGTACGTGGCGCCCAACACCGGCGGAGAGAGCTTCGGCATCATCCTTGTCGAGGCGATGTCGGCGGGCGCGCCGGTGCTCGCCTCGGACCTGGACGCCTTCGCCCAGGTCCTGGACCAGGGCGCGGCCGGCGAACTCTTCGCCAACGAGGACGCGGACGCACTGGCCACGGCGGCGGTCCGCCTCCTGGGCGACCCGGTGCGCCGGGAGGAACTGCGCGCCCGGGGCAGCGCGCACGTACGCCGCTTCGACTGGTCGACGGTCGGGGCGGACATCCTGGCGGTGTACGAGACGGTGACGGACGGGGCGGCGTCGGTGGCGGCGGACGAGAGGTCGGGGTTCCGGGCGAGGTTCGGGCTGGCGCGGGACTGATTTCTCCCCACCCCGCCCCTTCCCGAACTGGGGGCAAGCCCCCAGACCCCTGCCGCGCGGGCTTCGCGGCGCGAACCGGGGGCTCCGCCCCGGCCCCCGTATGCGACCTTCGGCCGCATGTCCTCAATCGCCGGACGGGCTGAAGATCAACCTCGTCGGCGTTTGAGGCGCGGGGGTTCGGGGGCGGAGCCCCCGCAAGGGGTCTGGGGCGGAGCCCCAGTTCGGGATGGGGGTACCTCCCACGGCCGCCAGGCCGTAGGGGGAGGGCGGGTAGGGGAACAGCCCCGCCGCAGGCGCGACGAGCGCACCGGTAGCCTTGCCGCCCGTGACCGTAACCCTCATCTGGATCGTCGTCGCCCTCGTCGCGATCGGCCTGTATCTGAGCTGGACCGCCGGACGGCTCGACCGGCTGCACTCCCGTATCGACGCCGCCCGCGCCGCGCTCGACGCCCAGTTGTTGCGCCGCGCCTCGGTCACCCAGGAGCTCGCCACCTCCGGTGTGCTCGATCCGGCCGCGTCGATCGTGCTGTACGAGGCCGCGCACGCCGCCCGCCAGGCGGAGGAGGAGCAGCGCGAGGTCGCCGAGAGCGAGCTCAGTGCCGCGCTGCGGGCCGTCTTCGGCGAAGCCGCGCAGGTCGAGGCCGTACGCGCGGTCCCGGGCGGCGAGGATGCCGCGGGCGAGCTCGCCCAGGCCGTACGCCGCGTCCCGATGGCGCGCCGCTTCCACAACGACGCCGTACGCGCGGCCCGCGCTCTGCGTCGTCACCGCAAGGTCCGCTGGTTCCGGCTGGCCGGCCACGCGCCGTTCCCGCTGGCCTTCGAGATGGACGACGAGCCCCCGGTCGCCCTGGCAGACCGCCCCGGCACATGATCCGCACCTGAGCGACCCGCACCTGAGCTTCGAAAACGATCCACCGGCTGTTCATTGGCCCTTGCAGTGGACTGGTCCACGCATGTTCCATCGGTGAGGCACTACAACGTCGTCTCCGAGTGAGGTCCATCCGTGTCCAGCACGCTTCCCACCATCCCGCAGGCCCCCGAGACCGGCACCGCGCGCGTCAAGCGCGGCATGGCCGAGCAGCTCAAGGGCGGTGTGATCATGGATGTGGTCAACGCCGAGCAGGCGAAGATAGCCGAGGACGCGGGCGCCGTGGCCGTCATGGCCCTGGAGCGGGTCCCGGCCGACATCCGCAAGGACGGCGGCGTGGCCCGGATGTCCGACCCCACCATGATCGAAGAGATCATCGAGGCCGTCTCCATCCCGGTCATGGCCAAGTCCCGGATCGGCCACTTCGTCGAGGCCCAGGTGCTGCAGTCCCTCGGCGTCGACTACATCGACGAGTCCGAGGTGCTGACCCCGGCCGACGAGGTCAACCACTCCGACAAGTGGGCCTTCACCACCCCCTTCGTGTGTGGCGCCACCAACCTGGGCGAGGCCCTGCGCCGTATCGCCGAGGGCGCGGCCATGATCCGCTCCAAGGGCGAGGCCGGCACCGGCAACGTCGTCGAGGCCGTCCGTCACCTGCGCCAGATCAAGAACGAGATCGCCAAGCTGCGCGGCTTCGACAACAACGAGCTGTACGCCGCCGCCAAGGAGCTCCGCGCCCCGTACGAGCTGGTCAAGGAGGTCTCCGAGCTGGGCAAGCTGCCGGTGGTCCTCTTCTCGGCCGGTGGCGTCGCCACCCCCGCCGACGCCGCGCTGATGCGCCAGCTCGGCGCCGAGGGCGTCTTCGTCGGCTCCGGCATCTTCAAGTCGGGCGACCCCGCCAAGCGCGCCGCGGCCATCGTGAAGGCCACCACCTTCTACGACGACCCCAAGATCATCGCGGACGCCTCCCGCAACCTCGGTGAGGCCATGGTCGGCATCAACTGCGACACCCTGCCCGAGACCGAGCGCTACGCGAACCGAGGCTGGTAATGAGCACTCCCGGCTCCCCTGTGATCGGAGTTCTGGCTCTGCAGGGCGACGTACGGGAGCACCTGATCGCCCTGGCCGCGGCTGACGCCGTGGCCAGGCCGGTGAGGCGCCCCGAGGAGCTTGCCGAGGTCGACGGCCTGGTCATCCCCGGCGGCGAGTCCACCACCATGTCCAAGCTCGCGGTTCTTTTCGGCATGATGGAGCCGCTGCGTGAGCGGATCGCCGCGGGCATGCCCGTCTACGGCACCTGTGCCGGTCTGATCATGGTCGCCGACAAGATCCTCGACCCGCGTTCGGGCCAGGAGACGCTCGGCGGCATCGACATGATCGTCCGCCGCAACGCCTTCGGCCGGCAGAACGAGTCCTTCGAGGCGGCCGTCGAGGTCGCGGGCGTGGACGGCGGACCGGTCGAGGGTGTCTTCATCCGCGCCCCCTGGGTGGAGTCGGTCGGCGCCCAGGTCGAGGTGCTCGCCGAGCACGGCGGTCACATCGTCGCCGTACGGCAGGGCAAAGTCCTGGCCACTTCGTTCCACCCTGAGCTCACCGGCGATCACCGGGTGCACGGTCTGTTTGTGGACATGGTGCGCGCCGTCCACTGACGTCGTCCCGGTAGGATCTCTGCCGAACGCAGCAGGAATGGGTTACGCGAAGGAGACAGGCAGATGTCCGGCCACTCTAAATGGGCTACGACGAAGCACAAGAAGGCCGTGATCGATGCCAAGCGCGGCAAGCTCTTCGCGAAGCTGATCAAGAACATCGAGGTCGCGGCCCGCACCGGCGGCGCCGATGTCGAGGGCAACCCGACCCTCTTCGACGCCATCCAGAAGGCGAAGAAGAGCTCGGTCCCGAACAAGAACATCGACTCCGCGGTCAAGCGCGGCGCCGGTCTTGAGGCCGGTGGCGCCGACTACGAGACGATCATGTACGAGGGCTACGGCCCCAACGGCGTCGCGGTGCTCATCGAGTGCCTCACGGACAACCGCAACCGCGCGGCCTCCGACGTCCGCGTCGCGATGACCCGCAACGGCGGCTCGATGGCCGACCCCGGTTCGGTCTCGTATCTCTTCAACCGCAAGGGCGTTGTCATCGTCCCCAAGGGTGAGCTCTCCGAGGATGACGTTCTCGGTGCCGTCCTCGACGCGGGCGCCGAAGAGGTCAACGACCTCGGTGAGTCCTTCGAGGTGCTCAGCGAGGCCACCGACATGGTCGCGGTGCGCACCGCGCTCCAGGAGGCCGGCATCGACTACGACTCGGCCGAGGCCAACTTCGTCCCGACCATGCAGGTCGAGCTGGAGGAAGAGGGCGCACGCAAGATCTTCAAGCTGATCGACGCGCTCGAGGACAGCGACGACGTGCAGAACGTCTTCGCCAACTTCGATGTCTCGGACGAGATCATGGAGAAGGTCGACGCCTGACAGGCAGTCAAACGGCGGGCCGACGGGACACACCCCGTCGGCCCGCCGCTTTGTCAGTGACTCCGGTTAGCCTGACGACCGCAACCATTAATTGAGATGGCACGACGGCGAGTGACCACCTCCGCGAGAGCGGCGGCGGTTTGGCCGCAGGGAGGGGAGGGGGCGGGGGTGCGGGTACTCGGTGTGGACCCAGGGCTGACGCGTTGCGGCGTCGGCGTGGTCGAGGGCGTCGCGGGCCGGCCCCTGACCATGCTCGGCGTCGGTGTCGTACGAACCCCGGCGGACGCCGAGTTGGGCCTGAGGCTGGTCGCCATCGAGCAGGGCATCGAGCGGTGGCTGGACGAGCACCGGCCCGAAGTCGTCGCGGTGGAGCGGGTGTTCAGCCAGCACAACGTGCGTACGGTCATGGGCACCGCGCAGGCCAGCGCGATCGCCATGCTCTGCGCGTCCCGCCGCGGCATCCCCGTCGCCCTGCACACGCCCAGCGAGGTCAAGGCCGCCGTCACCGGCAGCGGCCGGGCCGACAAGGCACAGGTCGGCGCGATGGTCACCCGGCTGCTGCGGCTCGACGCTCCGCCCAAGCCCGCCGACGCCGCGGACGCTCTCGCCCTCGCCATCTGTCACATCTGGCGGGCGCCCGCGCACAATCGCCTCCAGCAAGCCGTCGCCGCACATCGCACCGTGCACGCACCGAAAGGCCGTACCGCATGATCGCCTTTGTGAGCGGCCCGGTCGCCGCCCTCGCCCCCACCACCGCGGTCATCGAGGTCGGCGGGGTCGGCATGGCCCTCCAGTGCACCCCGAACACCCTCTCCGAGCTCCGTATCGGCAAAGAGGCCAAGCTCGCCACCTCTCTTGTCGTACGGGAGGACTCGCTCACGCTGTACGGCTTCGCGGACGACGACGAGCGCCAGGTCTTCGAGCTGCTGCAGACCGCGAGCGGAGTCGGACCGCGCCTCGCCCAGGCGATGCTCGCCGTGCACACCCCGGACGCCCTGCGCGTCGCCGTAGCCACGGGTGACGAGAGGGCGCTCACCGCGGTGCCGGGCATCGGCAAGAAGGGTGCGCAGAAGCTGCTGCTCGAACTGAAGGACCGGCTCGGCGAGCCGGTCGGCGCCCACATCGGCAGGCAGGGCATCGGCACCGCCGCGGCGGCCCCGATGGCATGGCGCGACCAGCTGCACGCCGCGCTGATCGGCCTCGGCTACGCCACCCGCGAGGCGGACGAGGCGGTCGCCGCCGTCGCCCCGCAGGCCGAGGCCGCCGAGGGAGCGCCTTCGGTGGGCTCGCTCCTCAAGGCCGCCCTGCAGACCCTGAACCGCACCCGCTGACTCCAGCCATCGACGCGCGAGGCAATCCACTGTGAACTGGGACGACACCGCACCGACGACCGACGACATCGCCGCCGAGCGGCTCGTCGGCGCGTCCGCCGACGGCGAGGACCAGGCCGTCGAGGCGGCACTGCGGCCGAAGTCGCTTGACGAGTTCGTCGGCCAGGAACGGGTCCGGGAGCAGCTGGACCTCGTCCTGAAGGCGGCCCTCGCCCGTGGCGCGACCGCCGACCATGTCCTGCTCTCCGGTGCCCCCGGCCTCGGCAAGACCACCCTGTCCATGATCATCGCGGCGGAGATGAACGCCCCGATCCGGATCACCTCCGGCCCCGCCATCCAGCACGCCGGTGATCTGGCCGCGATCCTGTCCTCGCTCCAGGAGGGGGAAGTTCTCTTCCTCGACGAGATCCACCGGATGTCGCGGCCCGCCGAGGAGATGCTCTACATGGCCATGGAGGACTTCCGGGTCGACGTGATCGTCGGCAAGGGCCCGGGAGCCACCGCCATTCCGCTGGAGCTGCCTCCGTTCACCCTGGTCGGGGCCACCACCCGGGCAGGGCTGTTGCCGCCGCCGCTGCGCGACCGCTTCGGCTTCACCGCGCACATGGAGTTCTACGAGCCCGCGGAGCTGGAGCGCGTGATCCACCGCTCCGCGCAGCTTCTCGACCTCGACATAGAGGCCGACGGCGCCGCCGAGATCGCCGGACGCTCCCGCGGCACGCCCCGCATCGCCAACCGGCTGCTGCGCCGCGTCCGCGACTATGCCCAGGTCAAGCTGGACGGCCTGATCACCCGCGAGGTGGCAGCCGCCGCCCTGAAGGTGTACGAGGTCGACGCCCGCGGGCTCGACCGCCTCGACCGTGCCGTCCTCCAGGCGCTGCTGAAGCTCTTCGGCGGGGGCCCGGTGGGTCTGTCGACGCTCGCGGTGGCCGTGGGGGAGGAGCGCGAGACGGTCGAGGAGGTGGCCGAGCCCTTCCTGGTGCGGGAGGGACTGCTGGCCCGCACGCCGCGCGGCCGGGTCGCCACCCCTGCCGCCTGGGCCCACCTGGGCCTCGTACCGCCTCAGCAGGCCCCTGGCGGGGCTGGACAACAGGGTCTGTTCGGGACGTGACGGCGCGGATACTCGCCGGGCCAGGAACCAGGGTGGGATGCTGGGCGTTGTTCCAATGATGCGGACTCGCTTAGACTCCGCCGATGCCGCCCTTCCAGGTCGGCGTGCCCACCCCCGTAGATCAGGCCGTTCATCCGCGCGGTCGTGCGAAGGAATTCCGCCCCGTGAATATCTTGACCCTCCTCCCCTTTATCGTGCTCATCGGGGCCATGTTCCTGATGACCCGCTCCGCCAAGAGGAAGCAGCACCAGGCCGCGCAGATGCGTGACCAGATGCAGCCCGGCACCGGCGTGCGGACCATCGGCGGCTTGTACGCCACCGTCAAGGAGGTCAACCACGACACGGTTCTCCTCGAGGCCGCGCCCGGCGTGCACTTGGTGTTCGCCAAGAACTCGATCGGGGCGGTCCTCGACGACGAGGAGTACAACCGCATCGTGCACGGCGAAAGCGACCTCAAGTCCGACGGCCCCATCGTTCCGGACGACGCTTCCTCGCTGACCGAGGCCACCGACTCCGACTCCTCGGACGACGCCAAGATCGACCTTGGCAAGAAGCCCGAGGCCGCCGATGCCGAGGCCGACGACACCGAGGTCACGGACACCGAGGTCGCGGACGCCGAGCCCAAGGACGCCGAGGCCAAGAACGGCAAGGCCGACGGCGAGACCGACGCGAAGTAGCCGTGATCGGGGACCGCGCAGGCGCCTACCGGTGCCCGGCGGTCCCCGGGTCGTGTTGAATTCTGCGGGGGCAGGTCCCCACAACACTTCGTGGCCGCCCCGGCGCACACCCGGCGCGGGGCGGTTGGACAGGGAGAAACGAGAAGGTGGCAGCACCGAATAGGGGCCGAAGGCCCGCGGGGGCTCAGGGCAAGCCGGGGCGCGCCCTGGCTCTGATCCTGATCGCCATGGTCGCGCTCACTGGCGGGATGTTCCTGGCGGGGCAGCTCACGCCGCGTCTGGGTATCGACCTGGCGGGCGGTACGTCCATCACGCTCGAGGCGAAGAACGAACCCGGTAAACCGGACGCGATCAACGAGACCAACATGAACACCGCGGTCGGCATCATCGAGCGCCGGGTGAATGGTCTGGGCGTCTCCGAGGCCGAGGTTCAGACTCAGGGCGAACGCAACATCATCGTCAACATCCCCAAGGGGACCAATTCCCAGCAGGCCCGTGAGCAGGTCGGTACCACCGCCCAGCTCTACTTCCGGCCGGTGCTGACGGTCGCCGCAGGCACCCCCACCGCTCCGCAGCCCACCCCGAGCGCCTCGGCGCCCGGCAAGGCCAAGGACGGCAAGGCGAAGGAGACGGGCAAGCCGACGGCCAACGCGCCGTCCGGCACCCCCTCGGCCACGCCGACCACGCAGGGCCGCGCGGTGACCGATGCCCTCAAGGCGCCGAAGCCGACCCCGACCCCCGCCGGTTCGGGCAAGCCCTCCTCGACGCCGAAGCCGCCCCCCTCCGGGGACACGGCGGGCGCCGACAAGCTGCAGAAGCAGTTCCTGGCTCTCGACTGCACGAACAAGAAGGCCCGCGTCGCGGCCGGTGTCGGCGTCAAGCCCAGCGACCCGCTCGTCGCCTGTGGCAAGAACTCCGAGGGGCAGTGGGAGAAGTACGTTCTCGGCCCTGCCGAGGTCAACGGCAAGGACGTCGACGACGCCAAGGCCACGATCGACCAGCGGACCGGTCAGTGGATCGTGCAGATGGATTTCACCGACGGTGGCTCCAAGAAGTTCCAGAAGATCACGAGCAAGCTGTCGCAGCAGCAGCCTCCGATGAACCAGTTCGCGATCGTCCTTGACGGTGAGGTCGTCTCCGCGCCTTCCGTGCGTACGACACTGAGCGCGAACGCCGAGATCTCCGGCAGCTTCACCCAGCAGTCCGCCCAGGATCTGGGCAACATCCTCTCGTACGGTGCGCTTCCGCTCTCCTTCCAGGAGCAGAGCGTCCAGACCGTCACCGCCGCCCTCGGCGGCGAGCAGCTGCACGCGGGCCTCATCGCCGGTGCGATCGGTCTCGCGCTGGTCATCATCTACCTGGTGGCGTACTACCGCGGCCTGGCCCTGATCGCGATCCTCAGCCTCGTCGTCTCCGCGATCCTGACGTACACGATCATGGCTCTGCTCGGCCCCGGTATCGGCTTCGCCCTGAACCTGCCCGCGGTGTGTGGTGCGATCGTTGCGATCGGTATCACGGCGGACTCGTTCATCGTGTACTTCGAGAGAATCCGCGACGAGATCCGCGAGGGCCGTACGCTGCGGCCCGCCGTCGAGCGTGCCTGGCCGCGCGCCCGGCGCACGATCCTGGTCTCCGACTTCGTGTCGTTCCTCGCCGCCGCGGTGCTGTTCATCGTCACGGTCGGCAAGGTCCAGGGCTTCGCGTTCACTCTCGGCCTGACCACTGTGCTCGACGTGGTCGTGGTGTTCCTCTTCACCAAGCCGATCATGACCCTGCTCGCCCGCAAGAAGTTCTTCGCGGACGGTCACCCCTGGTCCGGCCTCGACCCGAAGCGGCTCGGTGCCAAGCCCCCGCTGCGCCGCTCCCGTCGCGCCTCCGCCCCCACCGACCCGAAGGAGGCGTGAGATGTCGCGACTTGGCACTCTCGGCGCCCGTCTCTACCGCGGCGAGGTCGGCTACGACTTCGTCGCCAAGCGGAAGATCTGGTACGGGGTTTCGATCCTGATCACCATCACGGCCATCCTCGGCCTGGCGGTGCAGGGTCTCAACCTGGGTATCGAGTTCAAGGGTGGCGCCGTCTTCACCACCCCGAAGACGAGCGTCTCCGTCAGCCAGGCACGGACGTACGCCATAGACGCCTCGGGTCATGAGGCGATCGTCCAGAAGCTCGGCAACGGCGGTCTGCGGATCCAGGTCAGCGAGCTCGACCAGGCCCAGGCCAACAAGGTCAACGAGACGCTGTCCGACAAGCTCGACATCCCGGTGAACAAGATCAACGCCGAGATCGTCGGACCCAGCTGGGGTGAGCAGATCGCCAACAAGGCATGGACCGGTCTCGCGGTCTTCATGCTCCTGGTGGTGATCTACCTCGCGATCGCCTTCGAGTGGCGCATGGCCATCGCTGCCCTGATCGCGCTGATCCACGACCTCACGATCACCATCGGTATCTACGCACTGGTGGGCTTCGAGGTCACACCGGGCACCGTGATCGGTCTGCTGACGATCCTCGGTTACTCCCTCTACGACACCGTCGTCGTCTTCGACGGTCTCAAGGAGGGCTCGAAGGACATCACCAAGCAGACCCGCTACACCTACAGCGAGATCGCCAACCGCAGCCTCAACGGCACGCTGGTGCGTTCCATCAACACCACCGTCGTCGCGCTGCTGCCGGTCGCGGGACTGCTCTTCATCGGTGGCGGCGTCCTCGGTGCGGGCATGCTCAACGACATCTCGCTGTCGCTGTTCGTCGGCCTCGCGGCCGGTGCGTACTCCTCGATCTTCATCGCCACGCCGCTCGTCGCCGACCTCAAGGAGCGCGAGCCGCAGATGAAGGCCCTGAAGAAGCGGGTGCTCGCCAAGCGCGCGAAGGCAGCCGCCGAGGGCGTGTCGGCGGAGGACTCCGGTGAGCCGGAGGACTCGGTGACCGGCGACGCGGCGCCGGCCGGCGCCGTCGTGGGCCCGCGCGGCAACCGGGGCCGTGGCCGTCCCTCGGGCAAGCGCCGATGACCGCCGCTCCCTCGGAGCTGCTGCTCAGCCGCATCCGTGACGTCCCGGACTATCCGAAGCCGGGGGTGATGTTCAAGGACATCACGCCCCTGCTCGCGGACCCGGAGGCCTTCACGGTTCTCACCGAGGTGCTCGCCGGGCTGTGCGTACGTCACGAGGCCACGAAGATCGTCGGTCTTGAGGCGCGCGGCTTCATCCTGGGCGCACCGGTCGCCATCCGGGCCGGGCTCGGCTTCATTCCCGTACGCAAGGCGGGCAAGCTCCCCGGAGCGACGCTCTCGCAGGCGTACGAGCTGGAGTACGGCACCGCCGAGATCGAGGTGCACGCCGAGGACCTGCGGGCGGGCGACCGCGTCATGGTCATCGACGACGTCCTCGCCACCGGCGGCACCGCCGAGGCGTCGCTGGAGCTCATCCGGCGGGCCGGAGCCGATGTCGCGGGCGTCGCGGTCCTGATGGAGCTCGGCTTCCTCGGCGGCCGCACCCGCCTGGAGCCTGCCCTGCGCGGGGCTCCGCTGGAGGCGCTGATCACGCTCTGACCCCATGGGTCGATCGAGGAACGGGCGACCCGGGATCTTCCCGGGTCGCCCGTTCCTCTGCGCCATCTGCGTGCAGCGCGGAGTGACGAGAGGGCATTCGGAGTGATTCGGGTGTCCTCTCCCGCCATGTCCGGACCTGCCGCCTCGGGAGCACCAGAACGCCGAGGTCGATACCATTGCTTCTCCGGGCCTGACCGGGGGACCCGGAACCGCACGAGGAGCGCTCTTGCCAGACGAGGCCCAGCACGCCGCCGCGCAGCCCGACCAGCGGGCCGAAAAGGCCGCGGCAGCCCCTGTCACGCCCGAGAACAAGCCGGCCGAGAAGCCGAAGCCCGGAGTGTCCGAGCGGAGCGAGATGGCGATCCCCCCGGCCGAAGGCTCCCAGCTACCGCTGGGAGGTGCTCCCAGGGGGAGTGCGAACGGTGCGGCCCCCGTCCCTGCGCCCCTGCCGACGTCCACCGCCAGGCCCACGCCCGCCGCCGTCCCCCGGACGGGCGGCTCCTCGAACCGGGTGCGCGCCCGCCTGGCCCGCCTGGGCGTCCAGCGTTCGTCGCCGTACAACCCCGTCCTGGAGCCGCTGCTGCGGATAGTGCGCAGCAACGACCCCAAGATCGAGACCTCCACGCTGCGCCAGGTCGAGCGCGCCTACCAGGTCGCCGAGCGCTGGCACCGCGGCCAGAAGCGCAAGAGCGGCGACCCGTACATCACGCATCCGCTCGCCGTCACGACGATCCTCGCCGAGCTCGGCATGGACCCGGCGACGCTGATGGCGGGGCTGCTGCACGACACCGTCGAGGACACCGAGTACGGCCTGGACACACTGCGCCGCGACTTCGGCGACCAGGTGGCCCTGCTCGTCGACGGCGTCACCAAGCTCGACAAGGTCAAGTTCGGCGAGGCCGCCCAGGCCGAGACCGTACGCAAGATGGTCGTCGCCATGGCCAAGGACCCGCGCGTCCTGGTCATCAAGCTCGCCGACCGGCTGCACAACATGCGCACGATGCGCTATCTCAAGCGGGAGAAGCAGGAGAAGAAGGCCCGCGAGACCCTTGAGATCTACGCGCCCCTGGCCCACCGGCTGGGCATGAACACCATCAAGTGGGAGCTGGAGGACCTCGCCTTCGCGATCCTCTACCCCAAGATGTACGACGAGATCGTGCGGCTCGTGGCCGAGCGGGCGCCCAAGCGCGACGAGTACCTCGCCATAGTGACCGACGAGGTCCAGTCGGATCTGCGCGCCGCCCGTATCAAGGCCACCGTCACCGGGCGGCCGAAGCACTACTACAGCGTCTACCAGAAGATGATCGTCCGCGGCCGCGACTTCGCGGAGATCTACGACCTGGTGGGCATCCGCGTCCTCGTCGACACCGTCCGCGACTGCTACGCGGCGCTCGGCACGGTCCATGCGCGATGGAACCCGGTCCCCGGCCGGTTCAAGGACTACATCGCGATGCCCAAGTTCAACATGTACCAGTCGCTGCACACCACGGTGATCGGTCCCAACGGCAAGCCCGTCGAGCTGCAGATCCGCACCTTCGACATGCACCGTCGCGCCGAGTACGGCATCGCCGCGCACTGGAAGTACAAGCAGGAGACCGTCGCCGGCACCTCCAAGGTCCGTACCGACGTGCCCAAGGCGGGCAAGGGCACCGCCGGCCAGGACACCGTCAACGACATGGCGTGGCTGCGCCAGCTCCTGGACTGGCAGAAGGAGACCGAGGACCCCAGCGAGTTCCTGGAGTCCCTGCGCTTCGACCTCTCCCGCAACGAGGTCTTCGTCTTCACGCCGAAGGGCGACGTCATAGCGCTTCCGGCGGGTGCCACTCCCGTCGACTTCGCCTACGCCGTCCATACCGAGGTCGGCCACCGGACCATAGGAGCGCGGGTCAACGGGCGGCTCGTACCGCTCGAATCGACCCTCGACAACGGCGACCTGGTCGAGGTCTTCACCTCCAAGGCCGAAGGTGCCGGCCCCTCGCGCGACTGGCTCGGCTTCGTCAAGTCGCCGAGGGCACGCAACAAGATCCGCGCCTGGTTCTCCAAGGAGCGCCGCGAGGAGGCGATCGAACACGGCAAGGACGCCATCGCGCGGGCCATGCGCAAGCAGAACCTGCCGATCCAGCGCATCCTCACCGGCGACTCGCTCGTCACGCTGGCGCACGAGATGCGCTACCCCGACATCTCGTCCCTGTACGCGGCGATCGGCGAGGGCCATGTGGCCGCGCAGGGCGTCGTACAGAAGCTGGTGCAGGCCCTGGGCGGCGAGGAGGCCGCCAACGAGGACATCGCCGAGAGCACACCGCCCTCGCGCAGCCGCTCCAAGCGCCGGGCCAACGCCGACCCCGGTGTGGTCGTCAAGGGTGTCGATGACGTCTGGGTCAAACTGGCCCGCTGCTGTACGCCCGTCCCCGGTGACCCCATCATCGGCTTCGTCACGCGCGGCAGTGGCGTATCGGTTCACCGTGCGGACTGCGTCAACGTCGACTCGCTCTCGCAGCAGCCGGAGCGCATCCTCGACGTCGAATGGGCCCCGACCCAGTCCTCGGTCTTCCTGGTCGCCATCCAGGTCGAGGCGCTGGACCGGTCAAGGCTGCTCTCGGACGTCACGAGGGTCCTGTCCGACCAGCACGTCAACATCCTCTCCGCGGCCGTCCAGACGTCCCGCGACCGGGTGGCAACCTCGCGCTTCACCTTCGAGATGGGCGACCCGAAGCACCTCGGGCACGTACTGAAGGCGGTACGGGGCGTGGAGGGCGTCTACGACGTCTACCGGGTCACATCGGCGCGCAGGCCGTAGCGCGACGCCGCCGTAGCGCAGACGAAGGGCCCCCTGTACGTGACGCGTGACGTACAGGGGCCCTTCCATGCAGCTTTCAGCCGCCGAACTCCTCCAGGCCCTTCAGCGCCTGGTCCAGCAGCGCCTGCCGGCCCTCGAGCTCCTTGGCGAGCTTGTCGGCCTTGGCGTTGTTGCCCGCCGCGCGCGCCGCGTCGATCTGCCCGCGCAGCTTGTCCACGGCCGCCTGCAGCTGACCGGTCAGACCCTCGGCACGCGCACGCGCCTCCGGGTTCGTCCGGCGCCACTCGGTCTCCTCGGACTCCTGCAGCGCCCGCTCCACGGCGTGCATCCGGCCCTCGACCTTGGGACGGGCGTCCCGCGGCACATGGCCGATGGCCTCCCAGCGCTCGTTGATGGCCCGGAAGGCGGCTCGCGCGGCCTTCAGATCCGTCACCGGCACCAGCTTCTCGGCCTCGGCGGCGAGCTCCTCCTTGAGCTTGAGGTTCTCGCCCTGCTCGGCGTCCCGCTCGGCGAATACCTCGCTGCGGGCGGCGAAGAAGACGTCCTGGGCACCGCGGAAACGGTTCCACAGATCGTCCTCGGCCTCGCGCTGGGCGCGGCCCGCGGCCTTCCACTCCGTCATCAGGTCGCGGTAGCGGGCGGCCGTCGTGCCCCAGTCCGTGGAGCCGGACAGCGACTCGGCCTCGGCGACCAGCTTCTCCTTGGCCTTACGGGCCTCCTCGCGCTGAGCGTCCAGCGAGGCGAAGTGCGCCTTGCGGCGCTTGGAGAACGCCGAGCGGGCGTGCGAGAAGCGGTGCCACAGCTCGTCGTCGGACTTCCGGTCGAGCCGGGGAAGGCCCTTCCAGGTGTCAACCAGCGACCGCAGCCGCTCGCCGGCCGCCCGCCACTGCTCGCTCTGCGCCAGCTCCTCCGCCTCGGTGACCAGGGCCTCCTTGGCGTGGCGCGCCTCGTCGTTCTGCTTCGCCTTCTGGACCTTGCGCTCCTCGCGGCGCTTCTCGACCGTCGCGACGAGCCCGTCGAGGCGCTTGCTCAGTGCGTCGAGGTCGCCGACGGCGTGATGCTCGTCCACCTGCTGGCGCAGATGGTCGATGGCGGTCTGGGCGTCCTTGGCCGAGAGATCGGTGGTCTTCACCCGCCGCTCGAGGAGGCCGATCTCGACCACCAAGCCCTCGTACTTGCGCTCGAAGTAGGCCAGAGCCTCCTCGGGAGTCCCTGCCTGCCACGATCCGACGACCTTCTCGCCATCGGAAGTACGCACGTACACGGTGCCCGTCTCATCGACACGGCCCCACGGGTCGCTGCTCACAGCGCCTCCTCCACCTGATGCCTGCGAGGGGGTTCGCCCCCGGGCATCGTCCACAGTTTCCTGGACGGGCCGCGCCCGCCTTCCACAACGCAACAATCCGGGCCGCGCTGCACAACGCCCAATCTAGGCGACCGGCCGCCCGGCTGTCCGCACTCAGCGCGGCCGAAATTCCCCGGCTCACGCCTTCGGGACGACCGCCTTCTCAATGGTGACGGCCTTCTTGGGGGCCCCGTCCTTGGCTCCGCCCGCCACTCCGTCCTTCGCCACGGTCTGTACGGCCTTGAGGCTCGCGGCGTCCATGGTTCCGAACGGTGTGTAGCTCGGCGGCAGCTTGGAGTCCTTGTAGACGAGGAAGAACTGGCTGCCTCCGGAGTGCGGCTGGCCGGTATTGGCCATCGCCACGGTCCCGGCCGGATAGGTCACGGTGCCATCCGCGCCCGCCTTGCCCAGCGCGGTCAGATTCTCGTCCGGGATCGTGTACCCCGGCCCGCCCGTGCCGTCGCCCTTCGGGTCTCCGCACTGCAGCACGAAGATCCCCTCCGTGGTCAGCCGGTGGCACTTCGTCCCGTTGAAGTAGCCCTTGTCCGCCAGGGACTTGAACGAATTCACGGTGTGCGGGGTCTTGGCCGCGTCCATCGCGATCTTGACGGCGCCCTGGTTCGTGGCGAGCTCCATCGAGTACTTCGCCTTTTTGTCGATCGACATGGCGGGCTCGGGGGAGGCGCTCTCGCTCTTGGAAGGGGCGGCGCTGGGGGACTGGCTGTCGCCCGCCGAGCCGTCGGCCTTGGTGTCCCCGTCGGAGAGCCCGATCGAGGCATAGGCGGCGGCGCCCGCCGCGAGCACCACGGCGAGCACCGCCGCGACGATCGTGTACCGCTGCTTCTTCTTGCGGGACTGGGCCCGACGCTGCTGCTGGCGCTCGAACTTCTCCCTGGCGAGCTGCCGCCGCCGCTGATCGCTGGTGACCACCGGGTGTTCTCCTTGTACGTCGCGTGATGCCGACCGGTCGAGTGTGCCCCGTACCGTATACGGGTTGGCTGTGGGACGAGCAGCGCCGGTAGGCTCTGATCTGCTGCTCTCCACCACCACACCGAGGACGATCGTGCTTATTGCCGGGTTCCCCGCCGGGGCCTGGGGGACCAACTGTTACTTGGTCGCCCCCGCCGCCGGCGAGGAGTGCGTGATCATCGACCCAGGTCACCAGGCCACCGAAGGCGTCGAGGAAGCACTCAAGAAGCATCGGCTCAAGCCCGTCGCCGTCGTCCTCACCCATGGCCACATCGACCATGTCGCCTCCGTCGTCCCGGTGTGCGGAGCCCATGACGTACCGGCGTGGATCCACCCCGCGGACCGGTACATGATGAGCGACCCGGAAAAGGCCCTGGGCCGGTCGATCGGCATGCCGCTCATGGGCGAGCTGACCGTGGGGGAGCCGGACGACGTCAAGGAACTGGCCGACGGCGCGCAGCTGCGCCTCGCCGGTCTCGACTTCTCGGTCGCGCATGCGCCCGGCCATACCAAGGGGTCGGTGACCTTTCAGATGCCCGAGGCCGATGACATCCCGTCGGTCTTCTTCTCGGGCGATCTGCTGTTCGCCGGCTCCATCGGACGCACGGACCTGCCCGGCGGCGACCACGCCGAGATGCTCGAGTCGCTGGCGCGTGTGTGCCTGCCGCTCGACGACTCGACCGTGGTGCTGTCCGGCCACGGCCCCCAGACGACCATCGGCCGCGAGCGTGCCGCCAACCCGTACCTTCGGGCTGCGTCTTCTGGGGGACACCCCCAGACCCCCGAGGCCGCCCGGCCGGGAGCGGAACCCGCTCCTCGACGAGGAATGTGACGAGAGTTTCCGTGAGCACCTTTCAGGCCCCCAAGGGCACGTACGACCTGATCCCGCCGGACTCGGCGAAGTACCTCGCGGTACGTGAGGCCATCGCCGCGCCCCTGAAGAACTCCGGCTACGGCTACATCGAGACGCCCGGCTTCGAGAACGTCGAGCTGTTCTCGCGTGGCGTCGGCGAGTCGACCGACATCGTCTCCAAGGAGATGTACGCCTTCGAGACCAAGGGGGGCGACAAGCTGGCGCTGCGCCCCGAAGGCACCGCGTCCGTGCTGCGCGCGGCCCTGGAGGCCAATCTGCACAAGCTCGGCAATCTGCCGGTCAAGCTCTGGTACTCCGGCTCGTACTACCGCTACGAGCGCCCGCAGAAGGGCCGCTACAGGCACTTCTCGCAGGTCGGCGCCGAGGCGATCGGGGCGGAGGACCCGGCGCTCGACGCCGAGCTGATCATCCTGGCCGACCAGGCGTACCGCTCGCTCGGCCTGAGCCAGTTCCGCATCCTGCTCAACTCCCTGGGCGACAAGGAGTGCCGGCCCGTCTACCGGGACGCGCTGCAGGGCTTCCTGCGCGGGCTGGAGCTCGACGAGGACACCCGGCGCCGGGTCGAGATCAACCCGCTGCGGGTCCTCGACGACAAGCGGGCCGTGGTCCAGAAGCAGCTGGTGGGCGCGCCGTTGCTCCGCGACTACCTGTGCGACGCGTGCAAGGCGTACCACGAAGAGGTGCGCGAGCTGCTGACCGGGGCGGGTGTCGCCTACCAGGACGACGAGAAGCTGGTGCGCGGCCTCGACTACTACACGCGCACGACCTTCGAGTTCGTCCACGACGGTCTCGGCTCGCAGTCCGCGGTGGGCGGCGGCGGCCGCTACGACGGCCTCTCCGAGATGATCGGCGGCCCGGCGCTCCCGTCGGTCGGCTGGGCGCTCGGCGTGGACCGTACGGTCCTGGCGCTGGAGGCGGAGGGCATCGAGCTCGAACTGCCCGCCACCACGAGTGTGTTCGCGGTCCCGCTCGGCGAGGAGGCGCGGCGCGTGCTGTTCGGTCTCGTCACCCAGCTGCGCAGGGCAGGTGTCGCGACGGACTTCTCGTACGGCGGGAAGGGGCTCAAGGGCGCGATGAAGAGTGCGAACCGGTCGGGAGCGCGGTATGCGTTGGTAGCGGGCGAGAGGGACCTCGCGGAGGGGGTCGTCCAGCTGAAGGACATGCAGTCCGGCGAGCAGTCGCCGGTGGCCTTGGACGCGGTCCTGGACGCGGTTCGCGAACGTCTGGCCTGACGGAGGGCTGGGGGCAAGCCCCCAGCCCCCTGCGCCCGCTTCGCGGCGCGAACTTGGGCTCCGCCCCGGACCCCGTATGCGACCTTCGGCCGCATGTCCTCAATCGCCGGACGGGCTGATTGTGCGGCCCTGCCGCACATTTCAGCCCCGTGAGGGTCCCCCCGGACGAAGTCTGGAGGAGTCTGAGGCGCCGGGGGTCCGGGTTCGCCCGCGAAACCACCCACGGGCAGCAACCACCAACGCCCCCGGCCCAGGTTCACCACGGACCCTGGAAACGGGCGGGGTGGGGAACAGGTCACAGCAACCCGTTCCGCATCGCGCTCGTCACCGCCGCCGTGCGGTCGTCCACCCCCAGCTTCCCGAAGATCCGCAGCAGGTGCGTCTTCACCGTGGACTCCCCGATGTACAGCCGACGCCCGACCTCCGCGTTCGTGCACCCCTCCGCCACCAGCCGCAGCACCGCCGTCTCGCGTTCCGACAGCCGCGGCCGCTCCGGCTGCCGGCGCAGCTGGTCGACCAGGCGCGCCGCCACCGAAGGTGCCAGTACCGTCTCGCCGCGGGCCGCCGCCCGTACCGCGTCGGCCAGTTCGCCGCGGGCCAGATCCTTGAGCAGATAGCCCGCCGCCCCCGCCTCCACGGCCCGCAGGATGTCCGTGTCCGTCTCGTACGTCGTCAGCACGATCACCCGGCAGGGCAGTCCGGCCGCGCGCATCCGGTTGATCGACTCGACGCCCCCGCCGCCCGGCATCCGCAGGTCCATCAGCACGATGTCCGGCCGGAGTTCGGCGCTCAGCGCCTCCGCCTGCGGTCCGCTCGACGCCTCGCCGACCACGGTCAGATCGGGCTCGGCGCCGAGCATCCCGCGCAGGCCCTCCCGTACGACGGGATGGTCGTCGGCGAGCAGAATGCGGATCACGTACCGCTCCTATCGGGTAGTGGCAGTCGTACGGTGACAGTCGTGCCCCGGCCCGGCGCGCTGCGTACGTCGGCGCAGCCGCCGACCTCGGCGGCCCGGGCCCGCAGCCCGTTCAGCCCGTAGCCCCGCAGCGGCACCGAGTCGTCGAAGCCGCGGCCCGTGTCGTGTACGGACACGGACAGTGCGGCTTCGGAGTACGCGAGCGCGATGGCCACCGTCGTCGCGGGCCCCGCGTGCTTGGCGGCGTTGGCCAGGGCTTCCTGGCAGGTGCGCAGCGCCACCACCTCCAGTGCCGGGGCCAACGGCCGTGCGGTGCCCGTCACTTCGACGGAGGCGGCCGTGTCCTGGCGCGCGGCGAGCCTGCGCAGCGCGTCCGGCAGCGAGTTGTCGTCCAGGTCCGCCGGTGCGCCACCGGCCACCAGGGCGCGCGCCTCGGCGAGGTTCTGCCGTGCCGTGTCCGCCATCAGTTCCAGATGGCGGCGCGCCTGCGGCAGATCGCGCTCCAGTTCCGAGTCCACCGCCTGCAGCAGCATCAGCACGCTGGTGAACCCCTGGGCGAGCGTGTCATGGATCTCGCGGGACATCCGTTCCCGCTCGGCCAGGGCCCCGCGGTCCGCCGAGAGGCGCGCGATCTCCTCCCGGCCGGCCTCCAGCTCGGCGATCAGCGCTGCCCGTTCCTTGCTCTGGTCGATGATCCGGATGATCCAGCTGCCGAGTACCGCGGAGAAGGCCAGACTGACGAGCGCGAACAGGGACTGGAGGAAGACGGTCTGGGCGTCGGGCCGCCACAGGACGGCCCACCCGACCACCGGGGCGATGTTGATGACCGCCACGGCGATCAGGGCGAGCCGCATCCGCAGCAGCATGAAGCACTGGGGGACCAGCGCGAAGGCGGCGATGCGCGTTTCGCCCACCAGAATCGCGGGTGCCAGGAACAGCACCACCGACCCGGCGATATAGCGCACCGGGTGCCGCTCGGCCCCGGCCTGGGCCATCAGCTCGGGCCGCCCGACCCCCATATACCAGGGAGCGAGCAGCACGAACAGCGCGGCTGCGACCAGACGGACCGGCCAGCTGGAGCTCGGGGTGGCGAGCGTGAAGATCAGCGTCGCTGACCACACGACCGCGAAGTACACGTCCCAGGGCAGGAAGTTGCGGTCCCAGACGTCGGAGTCGCGCGCCCCGGCCGGCTCGCTCAGCCGTCGCGCCGGCTCTTCCAGCGGAAGGTCAGCAGACACAGCACCAGTCCTCCGATGCACCAGGCGCCCAGTACCAGGGCGATACGGCCGTACTCCCAGCTGCCCGCCTGTTCCAGCACGGAGGCCGACTCCGGCAGGAACACCCCGCGCAGACCCTGGCACATCCATTTCAGCGGGAAGATCGCGCCGATGTTCAGCATCCAGTCCGGGATGGTGTTGATCGCGATGTACACCCCGGAGATGAACTGCAGTACCAGGAAGGGGAGTACGACCACGGAGGTGGCGCTCTGCCCTGACTTCGGCACACTGCTGATGGCGATACCGAGCAGCGCGCACCCGGTCAGGCCGAGGACGAATATCCAGCCGAAGGTGAGCCACTTGCCCACGCTGGTGGGCAGATCGACATCGTAGAACACCGTGCCGACGACCAGCAGCGCCGCCGTCTCCAGCAGCCCGGTGACCAGGACCAGCCACACCTTGCCGAGGAAGTACGCGGCAGGCGGCATCGGCGTCCCGCGCAGCCGCCGCAGCTGCTTCTCGTCCCGCTCGATCGCGATGGAGATGCCCAGCGACTGGAAGCTGGTCGACATGATGCCTGCCGCGATCATCGCGGGCACATAGAGCTGGGACGCGGTGATGCCCGCGCCCTTCACGTCGTCGCTGAAGATCGACGCGAAGAGGAAGAGGAAGACGATCGGGAAGGCGAAGGTGAAGATGGCTTGTTCGCGCTGGCGGAAGAACGCCAGCACCTCCAGGCGGCCGCGCAACACCCCCAGCCGCCAGGCCCCGGGAAGCTGGGGTGATGTGCTGCGTACGCCGCTCTTCAGATCCGTGACCGTGGTCATCGCGCCGCCTCCTGTCCGGTGAGCCGCAGATAGACGTCTTCGAGGGTCGGCCTGCTGATCAGCAGGCCCGGGATCTCGCCGTCGAAGCGGCGCGTGAGCTCGGCGACGGTACGGGTCGGGGTCGCCGTCTGCTCGGAGCGCGGCGCGCCGTCCGGCTCCGTCCAGGTGACCGTGGCCTGCGTGCCGTACTCCTCGCGCAGGGCGGCCGGGGTGCCCTCGGCGACCACCTTGCCCGCCGCGATCACGGCGAGCCGGTCGGAGAGGACCTCGGCCTCCTCCAGGTAGTGCGTGGTCAGGACGATGGTGGTGCCCTCGTCCGCCAGCCGCCGGATCAGCTCCCAGAACCGGCGTCGGGCGCCGGGGTCGAAGCCCGTCGTGGGCTCGTCGAGCAGCAGCAGCTCAGGACTGCCGATCACGCCCAGCGCCACATCCAGCCGGCGTCGCTGACCGCCGGAGAGCGCCTTGATCCGGCTCGACGCCTTCTCCTCGAGACCCACGAGCGAGATGACCTCTTCGGGGTCGCGCGGTTTCGGGTAGTAGCGGGCGAAATGGGACACCGTCTCCCGGACCGTCAACTCCGCGGGCGCCGATTCGTCCTGCCAGACGATGCCGATCCTGGACCTCCAGAGGCGGTTTCCGGTCGCTGGATCCGAGCCGAGTACGGTCACCTCGCCCGCGTCCCGGGAGCGATGCCCCTGAAGGATCTCCACCGTGGTGCTCTTGCCCGCGCCGTTGGGGCCGAGAATGCCGAAGACCTCGCCCCGGTCAATGCCCAGGTCCAGGTCGTCCACCGCTGTCACATCGCCGTACCGCTTGCGCAGTCCGCGCACGTTCACCGCGAGTTCTGTCATGGCAATGAGCTTCGCGCCGAAGTGAGCCCCGGGGGACGACCGTCCGTACATCCTTATGTCCATCGAACGGTGGACACAGGTGCGGGTGCGGCAGAATGACCGTGCCCCAGCAGGCTACTGAGCGATGGAACGGGATATGGCGACTGCAGCGGTTGACGACGTGTCCTCCGAGCGGGAGAACGGCTCCAAGGGTGCGATCGGCGGGAGTCGTGCTTTCTCCTGGCTTCTGGTGATCACGGGTGCGGCGGGTCTGCTGGCGTCGTGGGTGATCACGATCGACAAGTTCAAGCTGCTGGAGGATCCGGGTTTCACGCCGGGGTGCAGTCTGAATCCGGTGGTGTCCTGCGGGAACATCATGAAGAGCGAGCAGGCGTCGGCGTTCGGGTTCCCGAATCCGATGCTGGGTCTTGTGGCGTACTCGATGGTGATCGCGATCGGTGTGGCGCTGCTGGCGGGGGCGCGTTACCGGCGCTGGTACTGGTTGGGTCTCAACGCCGGGTGTCTGTTCGGGGTGGGGTTCTGCACCTGGCTGCAGTACCAGTCGCTGTACGAGATCAACGCGCTGTGCCTGTGGTGCTCGCTGGCCTGGATCGCCACCATCGTGATGTTCTGCTACGTCACGCTGCACAACATCGAGCACCGGATCATCAAGGTGCCGGAGGGGCTGCGCAAGGGACTGCTGGAGTTCCACTGGCTGCCGCCGGTGCTCTGGATCGGCATCATCGGGATGCTCGTCCTGACCCGCTGGTGGGACTTCTGGACCGGCTGACCCGGCCACGGGGGACTGTCAGACCGCTGACATAGGCTGCACAGCGTGGAGCCCGACCTCTTTACCGCCGCAGCCGAAGAACGCCAGGAGAAGGACCCGTCCAGCAGCCCCCTGGCCGTCCGGATGCGCCCGCGTACCCTCGACGAAGTCGTCGGCCAGCAGCACCTGTTGAAGCCCGGGTCGCCGCTGCGCCGCCTCGTCGGCGAGGGCGGCGGAGGCCCCGCCGGACCCTCGTCGGTGATCCTCTGGGGTCCGCCGGGCATCGGCAAGACGACCCTCGCGTACGTCGTTTCCAAGGCGACCAACAAGCGCTTCGTCGAACTCTCCGCGATCACGGCCGGAGTCAAGGAAGTACGGGCGGTCATCGACGGTGCCCGCCGCGCCGCGGGCGGCTTCGGCAAGGAGACCGTCCTCTTCCTCGACGAGATCCACCGCTTCTCCAAGGCCCAGCAGGACTCCCTGCTGCCCGCCGTGGAGAACCGCTGGGTGACGCTGATCGCCGCCACCACCGAGAATCCGTACTTCTCGATCATCTCGCCCCTGCTCTCCCGCTCCCTGCTGCTCACCCTGGAGTCGCTCACCGACGAGGACCTGAGCGGACTGCTGCGCCGGGCCCTCACGGAGGCGCGGGGCCTGGGCGGAGCCGTCGGCCTTCCCGCGGACGCCGAGGCGCATCTGCTGCGGATCGCGGGCGGCGACGCACGCCGGGCGCTGACCGCGCTCGAGGCGGCCGCGGGCGCGGCGATCGACAAGAGCGAGAGCGAGATCAGCCTCCAGACGCTGGAGGAGACGGTGGACCGCGCGGCAGTGAAGTACGACCGCGACGGCGATCAGCACTACGACGTGGCGAGCGCCCTGATCAAGTCCATCCGGGGCTCCGACGTGGATGCGGCGCTGCACTATCTGGCCCGCATGATCGAGGCGGGGGAGGACCCTCGCTTCATCGCCCGCAGGCTGATGATCTCGGCGAGCGAGGACATCGGCCTCGCCGACCCGACGGCCCTGCCCACCGCCGTCGCCGCGGCCCAGGCGGTGGCGATGATCGGTTTCCCGGAGGCCGCGCTCACCCTCAGCCACGCCACGATCGCGCTGGCGCTGGCCCCCAAGTCGAACGCCGCGACGACCGCGATAGGCGCGGCGCTCGCGGACGTGCGCGCCGGTCTCGCCGGAGCTGTCCCGCCGCATCTGCGCGACGGCCACTACAAGGGCGCGGCCAAGCTCGGCCACGCGCAGGGCTATGTGTATCCGCACGACGTCCCGGGCGGGATCGCCGCGCAGCAGTACGCCCCGGACGCGGTGCAGGGCAAGCGCTACTACGAACCGACGCGGTACGGCGCGGAGGCGCGGTACGCCGACGTGGTCGAGAAGGTCCGCGAACGCCTGCGCGGCGAGTAACCGGGCAGGCTCCGGGACTATTGCGACGCGGCCTCGAAGAGCCTGTGCATGGCCCGGCGCAGTTCCGCGACGTCGCGCACCGGCGTGGGGAAGTCGAAGCGCGCGTCGAAGCTGCGCCCGCCGACGAACCGCACCCGCAGCCCGAACCTGTCCAGCGACAGCGGCACCGCCCGCTGCCCCTTCGCGCGCGTCCCCTCGCCCAGCAGCCCGCACAGCCCCTGCACCTGCTCGCTGTGCGCGGAATGCAGATGCTGCAGCAGCTCGGTCTCGTGCGCGACGAGCGGATCGACGGACGCCTGCGCGAAGTCCTCCGGCGAGACGCCGGCCGCACCCCACAGATCGTCCACCCATGCCTCGCCCGTTTCGAGGCGCAGCATCATGGCGCCGGGCGCGGCCAGGCCGGGTGCGCAGGTGAGCCAGCCGTGGAGCCAGGCCCGGCCGCGGATACGATGGGGCACCGAGACCGGCGCGACATCGGTGATCTCCAGCACGGCGGAGAGTTCGTCGTCCTGCGCGTGCGTGGCGGTGCGTACTGCCGGGGAGTCCGCGGGAAACAGCAGGAACACCTCACCGTCGGTTCCCACGACCCGCGCCTGCGGGGTCAGCTGCTCGGGGCGTGCGGCGTCCACCCCCGGGATGAGCAGCACCGCCGAGCATGTACTCTGTACGAGAGTTCGTGTGCGCTCGGCTGCTGACGGCATCCGCGCGATTTCAAGCCCGCTGGGACGCGGCTGACCATGAGCTGATCGGACCTCCGTCGCCTCGACGCCATTAGATGCGTCGACGTTCTTCGTGCTGTCCGTGATGCGCTTGGTGTTCCCAGGGCGAGACATGCGATCTCCTTGAGTAAGGTGAGCCTAACCTAACCTACAACGGAGGTCTGGAGAACGTGCCTAACCAGTCGCGTCCCAAGGTCAAGAAGTCCCGTGCGCTCGGTATCGCGCTGACGCCGAAGGCCGTCAAGTACTTCGAAGCCCGCCCCTACCCGCCGGGCGAGCACGGCCGTGGCCGCAAGCAGAACTCGGACTACAAGGTCCGTCTGCTCGAGAAGCAGCGTCTGCGCGCCCAGTACGACATCAGCGAGCGCCAGATGGCCCGCGCCTACGACCGCGCCCGCAAGGCCGAGGGCAAGACCGGCGAGGCGCTTGTCGTCGAGCTCGAGCGTCGCCTCGACGCCCTGGTCCTGCGTTCGGGCATCGCCCGCACCATCTACCAGGCCCGCCAGATGGTCGTCCACGGCCACATCGAGGTCAACGGTGGCAAGGTCGACAAGCCGTCGTTCCGCGTCCGTCCCGACGACGTCGTGATGGTCCGCGAGCGCAGCCGCGAGAAGCCCCTCTTCCAGGTCGCGCGTGAGGGTGGCTTCGCCGCCGACGGTGAGACCCCGCGCTACCTGCAGGTCAACCTGAAGGCCCTGGCGTTCCGTCTGGACCGTGACCCGAACCGCAAGGAAGTTCCGGTCATCTGCGACGAGCAGCTGGTCGTCGAGTACTACGCCCGCTGATCTGGGGGCCCCTCCCAGCAGCAGCTGGGGGAGTAGCTCACAACGCTTCAGCCCGCCGCTTCCCCGCCCTTACCGGTGCGGGAGCCGGCGGGCTCTCGCGTTTCCGGGGCCGACTTGCGGACCGAACGCCGCCGCCCGAGCTCGCGGCCCTCCCGTACGCACGCGGCACAACGCTCGGCACCAGCACCTCGCCGCCCGTGCACGCAACGTACTCGCGCGTATCCACTCCGTACAATTGCCCTGCGCAACTCCCTTCCTCCCGGGCGGGAATGCGGTATGGGGTGCGACCCCGGGCGCGATAGGGTCAAAGGACGATTTCCGAGGTGTCCATCGACGAGCAGAGAGCGGTGCAGCGTGACCGGTGGAGAGGTTGCCGGGATCCTGGTTGCCGTCTTCTGGGCGATCTTGGTCTCCTTCCTCGCCGTGGTGCTGGTGAGGCTGGCCCAGACGCTCAGAGCGACCACCAAACTGGTGGCGGACGTGACCGAGCAGGCGGTGCCCCTGCTGGCCGACGCCTCCGCCACGGTGCGCTCCGCACAGACCCAGCTCGACCGGGTCGACGCGATCGCGACGGACGTCCAGGAAGTCACATCGAACGCATCGGCGCTCTCCACGACGGTCGCCTCGACCTTCGGCGGGCCGCTGGTCAAGGTCGCAGCCTTTGGCTACGGCGTGCGCCGGGCCATGAGCCGCAAGAGCGACGACGCCCCCGCCGCGCCGTCGCGTCGAACGGTGATCGTCGGCCGTACCGTGCCGTCGCCCCGGCGTAAGCGGAAAGGCTGACGCACCATGTTCCGCCGTACGTTCTGGTTCACCGCCGGCGCCGCAGCCGGCATCTGGGCCACCACCAAGGTCAATCGCAAGCTCAGGCAGCTGACCCCCGAGAGCCTCGCGGCGCAGGCCGCGAACAAGGCGATCGACGCGGGCCACAAGCTCAAGGACTTCGCACTCGACGTCCGGGCGGGCATGGTCCAGCGCGAGGCCGAACTGGGCGAAGCACTCGGCATCGATGCACCGGTCGACCCCGAACTGCCCGCGCAGCGCCGCTACGCCGCGATCGACCGGCCCGGGCCTTCCAACGACAAGCACTCCTACAACTCGTACAACCGGAATGAGGACCACTGATGGAGTCGGCTGAAATCCGCCGCCGCTGGCTGAGCTTCTTCGAGGAGCGCGGGCACACCGTCGTGCCTTCGGCGTCGCTCATCGCGGACGACCCGACTCTGCTGCTGGTCAACGCGGGCATGGTTCCCTTCAAGCCGTACTTCCTCGGCGAGGCCAAGCCGCCCGCCCCGCGCGCCACCAGCGTGCAGAAGTGCGTCCGTACGCCGGACATCGAAGAGGTCGGCAAGACCACCCGGCACGGCACCTTCTTCCAGATGTGCGGCAACTTCTCCTTCGGCGACTACTTCAAGGAAGGCGCCATCACCTACGCCTGGGAGCTGCTCACCAGCTCCGTGGCCGACGGCGGCTTCGGCCTGGAGCCCGAGAAGCTCTGGATCACCGTCTACCTCGACGACGACGAGGCCGAGCAGATCTGGCGCGACAAGATCGGGGTACCGGCCGAGCGCATCCAGCGCCTGGGCAAGAAGGACAACTTCTGGTCCATGGGCGTCCCCGGCCCCTGCGGCCCGTGCTCGGAGATCAACTACGACCGCGGTCCCGAGTTCGGCGTCGAGGGCGGCCCAGCCGTCAACGACGAGCGGTACGTGGAGATCTGGAACCTGGTCTTCATGCAGTACGAGCGCGGCGCCGGCGAGGGCAAGGAGGACTTCCCGATCCTCGGTGACCTGCCGTCGAAGAACATCGACACCGGCCTGGGTCTCGAGCGTCTCGCCATGATCCTGCAGGGCGTACAGAACATGTACGAGACGGACACCCTGCGGGTGGTCATGGACAAAGCCACCGAACTGACCGGCGTGCGGTACGGCGACAAGCACGACACCGATGTCTCGATGCGCGTCGTCGCCGACCACATCCGTACGTCCGTGATGCTCATCGGCGACGGAGTCACCCCGGGCAACGAGGGCCGCGGTTACGTCCTGCGCCGCATCATGCGCCGCGCCATCCGCAACATGCGCCTCATGGGCGCCACCGAGCCGGTCGTCCAGGACCTGGTCGACGTCGTGATCAAGACGATGGGCCGGCAGTACCCGGAGCTCATCACCGACCGCAAGCGCATCGAGACGGTGGCCGGCGCCGAGGAGGCCGCCTTCCTCAAGACGCTCAGGGCCGGTACCAACATCCTCGACACCGCCATCACCGAGGCCAAGGCCGGCGGCGGCACGGTCCTCGCCGGCGACAAGGCCTTCCTGCTCCACGACACCTGGGGCTTCCCGATCGACCTCACCCTGGAGATGGCCGCCGAGCAGGGCCTTTCCGTGGACGAGGACGGTTTCCGCCGTTTGATGAAGCAGCAGCGGGACCAGGCCAAGGCCGACGCCAAGGCCAAGAAGACCGGCCACGCCGACCTCTCCGCCTATCGCTCGGTCGCCGACACGTCCGGCGCCACGGAGTTCACCGGCTACACCTCCACCGAGGGCGAGTCGACCATCGTCGGCCTGCTCGTCGACGGAGTCCCCTCGCCCGCCGCCACCGAGGGCGACGAGGTCGAGGTCGTCCTCGACCGCAGCCCCTTCTACGCCGAGGGCGGCGGCCAGCTCGCCGACCAGGGCCGTATCAAGCTCGACACGGGCGCCGTCATCGAGGTCCGCGACGTCCAGCAGCCGGTCCCCGGCGTCTCCGTGCACAAGGGCTCGGTGCAGGTCGGCGAGGTGACGGTCGGTGCCTCTGCCTACGCCGCCATCGACACCAGGCGCCGCCGCGCCATCGCCCGCGCCCACAGCGCCACACACCTGACCCACCAGGCGCTGCGCGACGCGCTCGGCCCGACGGCCGCCCAGGCCGGTTCGGAGAACTCCCCGGGCCGCTTCCGCTTCGACTTCGGCTCGCCCTCGGCCGTCCCCGGCCCGGTTCTCACCGACGTCGAGCAGAAGATCAACGAAGTGCTCGCCCGTGAACTCGACGTCCAGGCCGAGGTCATGAGCATCGACGAGGCCAAGAAGCAGGGCGCCATCGCCGAGTTCGGCGAGAAGTACGGCGAGCGGGTCCGCGTCGTCACCATCGGCGACTTCTCCAAGGAGCTGTGCGGCGGCACCCACGTGCACAACACCGCCCAGCTGGGCCTGGTGAAGCTGCTCGGCGAGTCCTCGATCGGCTCCGGTGTGCGCCGTATCGAAGCCCTCGTCGGCGTCGACGCCTACAACTTCCTCGCCCGGGAGCACACGGTCGTCGCCCAGCTCCAGGAGCTGGTCAAGGGCCGTCCCGAGGAGCTTCCCGAGAAGATCTCCGGCATGCTCGCCAAGCTCAAGGACGCCGAGAAGGAGATCGAGAAGTTCCGCGCGGAGAAGGTCCTGCAGGCCGCCGCCGGTCTCGCCTCGGGCGCCAAGGACGTACGCGGTGTCGCGGTCGTCACCGGCCAGGTGCCGGACGGCACCGGCGCCGACGACCTGCGCAAGCTGGTCCTCGACGTCCGCGGCCGCATCCCCGGCGACCGCCCGGCAGTGGTCGCCCTGTTCACCACGGCCAACGGCCGCCCGCTCACGGTCATCGCCACCAACGAGGCCGCCCGCGAGCGCGGTCTCAAGGCCGGCGACCTGGTCCGTACGGCTGCCAAGACCCTCGGCGGCGGCGGTGGCGGCAAGCCGGACGTCGCCCAGGGCGGCGGACAGAACCCGGACGCCATCGGCGACGCCGTGGCCGCCGTCGAGCGCCTCGTCACCGAGACCGCCTGATGCGCAGAGGCCGTCGCCTCGCGCTCGATGTCGGGGACGCCCGCATCGGGGTCGCCTCGTGCGACCCCGACGGGATCCTCGCCACTCCGGTGGAGACCGTGCCGGGCCGCGATGTCCCGGCCGCCCACCGGCGCCTCAAGCAGCTCGTCGAGGAGTACGAACCCATCGAGGTCATCGTCGGCCTGCCTCGTTCGCTCAGCGGCGGGGAAGGCCCGGCCGCCGTCAAGATCCGCGGCTTCGCCCAGGAGTTCGCAGGCGGCATCGCCCCCATTCCGGTCCGACTGGTAGACGAGAGGATGACCACAGTGACGGCCAGTCAGGGGCTCCGCGCTTCGGGCGTGAAGTCCAAAAAAGGCCGTTCCGTCATCGATCAGGCTGCCGCTGTGGTGATCCTTCAGAACGCTCTGGAGTCCGAACGGGCGTCCGGGACTGCGCCGGGCGAGGGCGTCGAAGTGGTTGTCTGATCGCGATACGGTAACGTTCCGCGCGATGCGGCGGTGTTCGAACAGCTGCCGCACAGAAAAGAGGCCGGCACGTTCCGCGTCTGCCTCGCGGCCCTAGGGGATCGATGACTGAGTATGGCCGGGGCTCTGGCTCCGAACCGTGGCATCCCGAGGACCCCTTGTACGGGGACCAGGGGTGGGGAGGACAGCAGGCCGCAGCCGGCGAGACTCCGTACGGCGGCCAGCCACAGCAGCAGTACCCGCAGCAGCCGCAGCAGTACGGCAACCAGCAGCAGGACCCGTACCAACAGCAGCAACAGCAGCAGCAACAGCAGCAGCAGCAACAGCAGCAGCAGTACAACCAACAGCAACAGCAGCAGTACAACCAGCAACAGCAGCAGTACAACCAGCAGCAGTACAACGGCGGCTGGGACACCGGCCAGCAGCCCGCCATGCCGTACGGAGCGGGCCCGGCCGACACCTACGGCGGCCAGCAGCCCGGCTACGGAAACCAGCAGGAAGCCGACTACTACGCCACTCCCGAGGCCTATCCGCCGCCGCAGCCCCCCGGCCGCCGCCAGGCCCAGCCGCAGCCCGCTCCCACCGACTGGGACGCCGAGGCGCAGCAGGAGGAGACCCACCCCTTCTTCACTGGCGGCGACGACGACCGTGACGACGACGGCGAGTACGACGACGACCCGGGTGAGTCGCGCCGGGGCGGCGGCCGTGAGCGTCGAGGCAAGACCAAGAAGAAGAGCCGCAACGGCTGCGCGTGCCTGGTCGTCTCGCTGATTCTCGCGGGCGGCCTCGGCGGTGCCGGCTACTTCGGCTACCAGTTCTGGCAGGGCCGGTTCGGCCCGGCCGAGGACTATGCGGGCGCGGGAAGCGGGTCGACGCAGGTCGAGATCCCCAAGGGCGCGGGCCTGCTGGAGATCGGCAACATCCTCACGACGGCCGGTGTCGTCAAGAGCTCGGGCGCCTTCGTCTCCGCCGCCGACGGAAAGAGCATCCAGGCCGGCGTCTACCTGCTCCCCAAGGGCATGTCCGGCAAGAACGCCGTGACCCGCATGCTCGACCCGGCCAGCCGCAACAACCTGATCGTTATTCCGGGCAAGCGCAACTCCTGGATCTACGAGCAGATCGACGCGCGCCTCGGCATCAAGGCAGGGACCACCAAGGCCGTCGCCAAGGCGAAGGCGAAGACCCTTGGCCTGCCCGAGTGGGCAAATGACAACAAGGACATCAAGGACCCGCTGGAAGGATTCCTCTACCCCGCGACCTATCCGGTCGCCAAGGGCATGAAGCCGGAGGCCGTCCTGCAGAAGATGGTCGCCCAGGCGAACAAGGAGTTCGGCAAGAAGGACCTCAAGGCCGAGGCCGCGAGGCTGGGCCTGAAGTCGCCGCTCCAGGTGATCACCGTCGCGAGCCTCGTCCAGGCCGAGGGCAAGTACAAGCACGACTTCGACAAGGTCTCGCGGGTCGTCTACAACCGCCTCAAGCCGAACAACGCCGAGACGGTCGGACGTCTTGAGTTCGACTCGACGATCAACTACATCAAGAGCGAGAGCAAGCTCGACACCGGCGCCGTGGACGACCTGCGGGAGATCAAGGATCCGTACAACACGTACGACATAAAGGGGCTGCCGCCAGGACCGATCGCGAATCCGGGTCTGGACGCTTTCGGCTCGGCTCTGAATCCGACCCCCGGTCCCTGGTACTACTTCGTGTCGATCACCGAGGACAAGACGCTCTTCGCGGTCACCAATGCGGAGCACGAGCGCAACCGCAAGAAGTACGAAGAGCAGCAGGAGAAGAACGGCCAGTGAGCACGACGAAGCGGCGTGCGGCGGTTCTCGGATCGCCGATCGCCCACTCGCTCTCCCCGGTGCTGCACCGTGCGGCCTACGCCGAACTCGGCCTCGACGACTGGTCGTACGACCGCTTCGAGGTGGACGAGGCCGGTCTGCCGGGATTCGTGGAGGGACTCGACGAATCCTGGGCCGGTCTTTCGCTGACCATGCCGCTCAAGCGCGCGATCCTGCCGCTGCTCGACGGCATCAGCGACACCGCCGCCTCCGTCGAAGCCGTCAACACGGTGGTCTTCACCGAGGACGGCCGCCGTCTCGGCGACAACACCGACATCCCCGGCATGATCGCCGCACTGCGTGAGCGGGGCGTCGACAAGGTCGCATCGGCCGCGGTGCTTGGTGCGGGTGCGACGGCGTCGTCCGCGCTCGCCGCGCTTGCCCGGATCTGCACGGGACCCGTCGTCGCCTGCGTACGCAGCCAGGCCCGGGCCGCGGAGATGCGCGGCTGGGGCGAGCGGCTCGGTGTCGATGTCGTCATCGCCGACTGGGCCGAGGCCGCGACGGTGCTGGAGGCACCCCTGGTCATCGCCACCACCCCGGCGGGCGCGACCGACGCGCTGGCGGCCGAGGTGCCCGAGCGGCCGGGAACGCTGTTCGACGTGCTGTACGAGCCGTGGCCGACGGCCCTGGCCGCCGCATGGTCGGGGCACGGCGGGGACGTGGTCGGCGGTCTCGACCTCCTGGTCCACCAGGCGGTTCTCCAGGTCGAACAGATGACAGGCCGTGCCCCCGCGCCGCTCGCCGCCATGCGGGCCGCCGGGGAGCAGGCGCTGAGCGGCGGCGGAGCCGCGTGAATCTCGCGGGCCGATTCCCGGAGTCGATCGCGAAATACCTCCTGCGGATGGTTCCGCTCCAGGTGTACGCGGGGCCGGCCGTCGGCATCGCCGTGATCGTCCCGCTGGTGCTGCCGAGGCGGCGGGCGCAGGCGTCCGGGTGATGGACCGGAGAACGGGTCACGGACGCGGACGTGGGAGGATCGGGGGAGGCGGGCCAGGGCCGCGCACCCGGTCGCGCCGTCGCAGTCCCAGGCGCGAGCAGGAGGAGCACCGTTGAGCAGGTTGCGTTGGCTGACGGCGGGGGAGTCGCACGGACCCGCACTGGTGGCGACGCTGGAGGGTCTTCCCGCCGGTGTGCCGATCACGACGGAGATGGTGGCGGACCATCTCGCGCGTCGGCGCCTCGGTTATGGCCGCGGTGCCCGGATGAAGTTCGAGCGCGACGAGGTCACCTTCCTCGGTGGCGTACGGCACGGCCTGACGATGGGCTCGCCCGTCGCGGTCATGGTGGGCAACACCGAGTGGCCGAAGTGGGAAAAGGTCATGGCCGCGGACCCGGTCGACCCCGACGAGCTCGCCCAGCTGGCCCGTAACGCCCCCCTGACCCGGCCGCGCCCCGGTCATGCCGACCTGGCGGGTATGCAGAAGTACGCACTCGACGAGGCCCGGCCGATCCTGGAGCGCGCCAGTGCCCGCGAGACGGCTGCCCGGGTCGCGCTGGGCGCGGTGGCCCGCTCGTACCTCAAGGAGACGGCGGGGATCGAGATCGTCTCCCACGTCACCGAACTGGCCTCGGCCAAGGCCCCGTACGGCGTGTACCCGACCCCTGCCGACGTCGACAAGCTCGACGCCGACCCGGTGCGCTGCCTGGACGCCGACGCGTCGAAGGCGATGGTCGCGGAGATCGACCAGGCCCACAAGGACGGCGACACCCTCGGCGGTGTCGTCGAGGTGCTGGCCTACGGGGTGCCGGTCGGCCTCGGCTCGCACGTGCACTGGGACCGGCGGCTCGATGCCCGGCTCGCGGCCGCGCTGATGGGGATCCAGGCCATCAAGGGCGTCGAGGTCGGTGACGGCTTCGAGCTCGCCCGGGTGCCCGGTTCCAAGGCGCACGACGAGATCGTGCCGGGACCGGACGGTATCCGGCGCTCGACGGGCCGCTCCGGCGGCACCGAGGGCGGCATGTCCACGGGCGAGCTGTTGCGCGTACGGGCCGCGATGAAGCCGATCGCGACCGTTCCGCGTGCGCTGGCCACCGTCGATGTCGCCACCGGCGAGGTCGCGGTGGCTCACCACCAGCGTTCCGACGTCTGTGCGGTACCGGCGGCCGGGATCGTCGCGGAGGCGATGGTCGCGCTCGTCCTGGCCGACGCGGTCGCGGAGAAGTTCGGCGGCGACAGCGTCGGCGAGACCCGCCGCAACGTGCAGTCGTACCTCGACAACCTCCACATCCGGTGAGCGTCCCCCTGATCGTCCTGGTCGGGCCCATGGGCTCGGGCAAGTCCACGGTCGGCGGGCTGCTCGCCGAGCGTCTTGGAGTGCCCTACCGGGACACCGACGCCGATATCGTCGCGTCGCAGGGCCGGGAGATCTCGGACATCTTCGTCGACGAGGGCGAGCCGTACTTCCGTGAGCTCGAACGGCAGGCCGTACGCGCCGCGCTCGCCGAGCACCCGGGCGTACTCGCCCTCGGCGGCGGCGCGATCCTCGACGACTCGACCCGCGAGCTGCTCGCCGGGCTGCCCGTCGTCTACCTGTCGCTGGACGTCGAGGAAGCGGTACGGCGGGTCGGCCTCAACCAGGCGCGCCCCCTGCTCGCCGTCAACCCGCGCCGCCAGTGGCGCGAGTTGATGGACGCACGCCGCCATCTGTACACGGAAGTCGCGCGTGTCGTCGTCGCCACCGACGACCGCACCCCCGAAGAGGTCGCCCAGGCGGTCCTCGACGCTTTGGAGCTGAAGGACGTATGACGGACCAGGCAGTGACCCGTATCCAGGTCGGCGGCACGGAAGGCTCCGATCCGTACGAGGTGCTGGTCGGCCGGCAGCTGCTCGGTGAGCTGCCCGGGCTCATCGGCCGCGCTGGGGGTCCCCCCGCCGCAGGTAGGGGGCGGGTGGCCGTGCTGCACCCGGAGGCCCTCGCCGAGACGGGTGAGGCGATCCGCGAGGACCTCGCTTCGCAGGGTTTCGAGGCCATCGCGATTCAGCTGCCCAACGCCGAGGAGGCCAAGACCGTCGAGGTCGCGGCGTACTGCTGGAAGGCGCTCGGCCAGACCGGATTCACCCGCTCCGATGTCATCGTCGGCGTCGGCGGCGGCGCCACCACCGATGTCGCGGGGTTCGTCGCGGCGACGTGGCTGCGAGGTGTGCGCTGGATCGCCGTACCCACGACCGTGCTCGGCATGGTCGACGCGGCGGTCGGCGGCAAGACCGGCATCAACACCGCCGAGGGCAAGAACCTCGTCGGTGCCTTCCACCCGCCCGCCGGGGTGCTCTGCGACCTTGCCGCGCTCGACTCGCTGCCCGTCAACGACTACGTCAGCGGCATGGCCGAGATCATCAAGGCCGGTTTCATCGCCGACCCCGCGATCCTCGACCTCGTCGAGTCCGATCCGCAGGGCGCGCGCAGTCCCGCGGGACCGCACACCGCCGAGCTGATCGAGCGCTCCATCCGGGTCAAGGCGGAGGTCGTCTCCAACGACCTCAAGGAGTCGGGCCTGCGGGAGATCCTCAACTACGGCCACACGCTCGCCCACGCCATCGAGAAGAACGAGCGCTACAAGTGGCGGCACGGCGCGGCCGTCTCGGTCGGTATGGTCTTCGCCGCCGAACTGGGCCGCCTGGCAGGCCGGTTGGACGACGCGACCGCCGACCGGCACCGCTCGGTCCTTCAGTCCGTCGGGCTGCCGCTGACCTACCGCGGCGACCAGTGGCCCAAGCTCCTTCAGACCATGAAGGTCGACAAGAAGTCCCGGGGCAATCTGCTGCGGTTCATCGTCCTCGACGGCCTCGCCAAGCCGACCGTGCTGGAGGGCCCGGACCCGGCGGTGCTGCTCGCCGCGTACGGAGAGGTGTCCGCATGACGCGTCAGGTGCTGGTACTCAACGGCCCCAACCTCGGACGGCTGGGCTCGCGCGAGCCCGACGTCTACGGCGCGACCTCCTACGCGGGTCTGGTGGAGACCTGCCAGGAACTCGGCAAGGAGCTCGGCTTCGACGTCGACGTGCGGGAGACGAACGACGAGGGCGAGATGATCCGCTGGCTGCACGAGGCCGCGGACGGCTCAATTCCGGTCGTTCTCAACCCCGGTGCCTTCACGCACTATTCGTACGGGATGCGCGACGCGGCCGCCCAGCGGACCGCCCCGCTGATCGAGGTGCACATCTCGAATCCGTACACCCGTGAGGCATTTCGGCACACTTCGGTTGTCGCGGCGGTCGCCAGCGGCACGATCGCGGGCTTCGGCATCGGCTCGTACCGGCTCGCTCTGCGGGCGCTGGCCGAGGAATTGACTGGCTGATAGGGCACTTCGGGCGGCTCCCGGCCGTTCCCTCTGGGGGCGAACGGGAAGGTACCGTTCGGAAGCAAGGCGGCCGGGTAGGCGCCTGACCAGCGTGAGTCGTACGAGACGGAGTGGCACCGGATGCAGCACGCAGTGGGGGGTCCGCTGCCTCCGCCCCAGGAACCGGGGCAGGGACCGGCCGGATGGACACACAGCGCCCGGCACCCGGGACCGCCGCCGGGAGCTCCCGCGGGACCCCCGCCGCCGCACGGCCGGCACCCCGCCGGGCCTCCGCCCGGTGCGCCGGCCGGACCCCCGCCGCCCCATCCTGCCGCGCCGCCGCAGGGCCAGCCGCCTGCCCGGCCTCCGCACCCGCAGGGCCAGCCGCCTGCCGGGCCTCACCCGGGCGCTCCCGCCGGGCCGCCCGGCGCGCCGGGCGGCCCGCCGCACTCGCAGGGGCAGCAGCAGCCCGCAGCACCGCCCCCTGTGGCCCCCGCTGGGCCCCCGCACACGCACGGCGGGCGCCCCGCCCCCGGCTGGGCCGGTCCCACCCCGAGGCACGCTTCAGCCCCGCCGTCCCGTGAGACCACGGGGCACATCCAGCTGCCCCCCGGCGGACCGGTTCCGATACCCGCGCCGCCCCCTGCCGACAGCGGCACCGGCACGGCCACGCTCGCGGTCCTGCTCATCGGCCCGGCCGGCGCCGGCAAGACGACCGTGGCGAGGCACTGGGCCGGGGGCCGCCGCGTCCCCACCGCGCACATCAGCCTCGACGACGTACGCGAATGGGTCTGCTCCGGCTTCGCCGACCCCCAGTCCGGCTGGAACGACCACTCCGAGGCGCAGTACCGCCTCGCCCGCCGAACCTGCGGATTCGCCGCCCGGAACTTCCTGGCCAACGGCATCTCCTGCATCCTCGACGACGCCGTCTTCCCCGACCGCCCGGTCGTCGGCCTCGGCGGCTGGAAGCGCCACGTCGGCCCCGGGCTGCTGCCCGTGGTCCTGCTCCCCGGCCTCGAGGTCGTGCTGGAGCGCAATGCCGAGCGCAGCGGAAACCGTCGCCTCTCGGACGAGGAAGTGGCCAGCATCCATGGCCGGATGGCCGGCTGGTACGGATCAGGGCTGCCGATCATCGACAACTCCAAGTACGACGTGGAGACCACGGCCCGGGTACTCGACGACGTGCTGGCCCGGTCCATCGCCAGCCCGCCGAACTGGTAACCCGCGGGCCGGACTAGGGCGTGTTTTGGAAGTCCCTCCCCCAGAGCTCCCCGGTCGGACGCGCTGACCAGGCCGGACCGCGCAACCGCTCGTAGGCTCGGAACATGTCAGAGGTGTATGGGGTCCGCCGCGGCCGGCTGCGGGACCGGTGCGCGGCCACCGGCAGCGCCGGGGTACTGGTCTCCCGCCCCGCGAACGTCCGCTACCTCGCGGGCGCTGCACCGCCCGGCGCCGTACTGCTGCTCGGCCCCGGCGAGGACGTCCTGCTCTGCCCCGGCACGCCCACCAGTGATCCCGCCGACGGCCGCCCCGACGAACAGCTCCGGCTGACCGTCCTGCCCACCTCGGCCGGCGATCCGGCGGTCGCCGCCGCCGAGCAGGCGCGCACCGCGGGCGTCGAGTCGCTCGCCGTCGAGGAGCACCATCTGACCGTCGCCCGCCACCGCGCCCTGGCCTCGGTCGCGCCGCGGCTGCGCCTCGCCGACCTCGGCCTCGCCGTCGAGCAGCAGCGGGTCGTCAAGGACGAGGAGGAGATCGCCTGCCTGCGGATCGCGGCCGAGATCGCCGACCAGGCCCTCGGCGAACTGCTGGAGTCGATCCTGGTCGGCCGCACCGAGCGGCATCTCGCCCTGGAGCTGGAGCGGCGGCTCGTCGACCACGGCGCCGACGGCCCCGCCTTCCCGACCTCGGTCGCCACCGGTCCCCATTCGGGCCGAGGGGGGCACCGGCCCAGCGACCGCCGCGTCGAGGAGGGTGATTTCCTTTCGGTCTGCGTCGGCGCGAACTATCGCGGCTACCGCTGCGAGATCGGCCGTACGTTCGTCATCGGGACGACCCCGGCGGACTGGCAGATCGAGCTGTACGACCTCGTATTCGCCGCTCAGCGGGCCGCCCGCGAGTCTCTCGCACCGGGCGCCGGGTACCGCGATGTGGACCACGCGGCCCGTCAGATCCTGGACGCGGCGGGCCATGGCGAGGGCCTCGCACCCCGCACCGGGCACGGCGTCGGGCTCGAAATCGACGAGGACCCGCAGCTCGCCCCTGCGGCCATGGGTAAACTGGACGCTTGTGTGCCGGTCACCGTCGAACCGGGGGTCCACCTCCCGGGACGGGGCGGTGTCCGGATCGATGACACGCTCGTCGTGCGCCAGGAGGCGGACGGCGGACCCGAGCTACTCACCATCACGACCAAGGAGCTGCTCGCGCTCTAGCTTTCGCTGCAGCGCGCTTCCTCGGTCGTCCACCAGCGTCAGTCCAGGAGATTCCGCAACCGTGGCTTCCACGAACGACCTCAAGAACGGCATGGTGCTCAAGCTCGACGGAGGCCAGCTCTGGTCCGTCGTCGAGTTCCAGCACGTCAAGCCCGGCAAGGGCCCCGCCTTTGTGCGCACCAAGCTGAAGAACGTGCTCTCCGGCAAGGTCGTCGACAAGACGTTCAACGCCGGCGTGAAGGTCGAGACGGCCACCGTCGACCGCCGCGACATGCAGTTCTCGTACATGGACGGCGAGCACTTCGTCTTCATGGACATGCAGACGTACGACCAGCTGCACATCGATCGCAAGGCCGTCGGCGACGCCGCCAACTTCCTGATCGAGGGCTTCACCGCCAGCGTCGCGCAGCACGAGGGCGAGGTGCTCTACGTCGAGCTGCCCGCCGCCGTCGAGCTGACCATCCAGCACACCGACCCGGGCGTCCAGGGCGACCGCTCCACCGGCGGCACCAAGCCCGCCACGCTGGAGACCGGTTTCGAGATCGGCGTCCCGCTCTTCATCACCACCGGTGAGAAGATCAAGGTCGACACCCGCTCCGGTGAGTACCTCGGCCGGGTGAACAGCTAACCGTGGCTGCCCGGAACAAGGCCCGCAAGCGCGCCTTCCAGATCCTCTTCGAGGCCGACCAGCGCGGGGCGTCCGTGCAGACGGTCCTCGCGGACTGGGTCCGGCACTCGCGGTCCGACGACCGGCAGCCGCCGGTCGGCGAGTACACCATGGAGCTCGTCGAGGGGTACGCGCAGCACGCGGACCGGATCGACGATCTCATCGCCACCTACTCGGTCGGCTGGACGCTGGACCGGATGCCGGTCGTCGACCGCAACATCATCCGGCTCGGCGCGTACGAGCTGGTGTGGGTGGACGAGACGCCGGACGCGGTGGTGATCGACGAGGCGGTGCAGCTCGCCAAGGAGTTCTCCACCGACGAGTCGCCGTCGTTCGTGAACGGCATGCTCGGCCGCTTCAAGGACCTCAAGCCGAGCCTGCGGCGCGACTAGCCGGGGGCTGTCGGGGCTCGTCCCCGAATCCCGCGCAGCGAAACGCCGACGGGGCTGGATCTTCCAGCCCCGTCGGCGTTTTCGGCTGCAGCTGACGCGGCTCACAAACACAGCGGAGGGCGAACCCGCACATGACGGGTTCGCCCTCCGACGTGACGTTTCTCCTGAAGTGGCGTCAGCCCTCTTCGTGGGTGACCGCGCGCCGCGCGTCCGCGTCGAGAACGCCCCAGCTGATGAGCTGCTCGGTCAGGACCGACGGCGACTGGTCATAGATCACGGCCAGGGTGCGCAGGTCGTCCTGACGGATCGACAGCACCTTGCCGTTGTAGTCGCCACGCTGGGACTGGATCGTGGCGGCATAGCGCTGCAGCGGGCCTGCCTTCTCCTGCGGCACGTGGGCCAGCCGCTCCAGATCCAGGACGAGCTTCGGCGGCGGCTCGGCGGCACCGCCCGGCGTGGTGCCGGGAAGCAGCTCCTGCACCGGGACGCCGTAGAAGTCCGCAAGCTCGGCAAGTCGCTGTACGGTCACGGCGCGGTCGCCGCGCTCGTACGAGCCGACCACAACGGCCTTCCAGCGGCCCTGGGACTTCTCTTCCACGCCGTGGAGGGAAAGCCCCTGCTGGGTGCGGATGGCGCGGAGCTTGGCCCCGAGCTGTTTTGCGTATTCGCTGGACATATAGCTCCCCGGACGCTGAGACAACGTGCGGCTCCGCCGCGCGGCTGGTAACTCACTGTGAGGTTACGCAGCGTTACTTGGATGCGTCAAGCCGAAAAGGTCCGTCCGGATCTCGCGCAGGGGCGGGACCCGGGGCGCGGCAAGGCCCTGGTAGCGTGGGGAGCGCAATTTCGACGTCCTTTAAGATCCGTCCCGTGAGGCGGAGAAGGAGGTCCGTTTCATATGGACACGCATGGCAGTTCCGATGCGGCACGCCCCGTTCTCGAGGCCCCCGACATCGCGCGGGTACTGACCCGCATCGCCCACGAGATCGTCGAACGCGCCAAGGGCGCCGACGACGTGGTGCTTCTCGGCATCCCGACCCGCGGTGTGTACCTCGCCCGCCGGCTCGCCGACAAGCTCGAAGAGATCACCGGACGCACGATCCCGGTCGGCTCGCTCGACATCACCATGTACCGCGACGACCTGCGGCTGCGGCCCGCCCGCGCGCTGGCCCGCACCGACATCCCCGGTGACGGCGTCGACGGCCGCCTGGTCGTCCTGGTCGACGACGTGCTCTTTTCCGGCCGCACCATCCGCGCCGCGCTCGACGCGCTCGGCGACATCGGCCGGCCCCGCGCGGTACAGCTCGCGGTCCTGGTCGACCGCGGCCACCGCGAACTCCCGATCCGCGCCGACTACGTCGGCAAGAACCTCCCCACGTCGCTGCGGGAGACGGTCAAGGTCCTGCTCTCCGAGGAGGACGGTCGCGACACCGTGCTGCTCGGTGTGCGAGAGACCGCCCCGGCCGGCGAGCAGTAGCACCCCTCCGTACGCCCACCAGTCCCGTACGGACGTGCCACCTGCGCGCCCGCATGCCGCTGAGCCTGTCCGGGACCGCACCCACCCGCGGCTCGGCCGCAGGCCCGGACCCACGACCTTCAGACAACGGAGCACACCCAGATGAAGCGCCACCTCATCTCGGCCGCCGACCTCACCCGCGACGACGCCGTGCTGATCCTCGACACCGCCGAGGAGATGGCCCGGGTCGCCGACCGGCCGATCAAGAAGCTGCCCACCTTGCGCGGCCGTACCGTCGTCAACCTCTTCTTCGAGGACTCGACGCGTACCCGGATCTCCTTCGAGGCCGCCGCCAAGCGCCTCTCCGCCGATGTCATCAACTTCTCCGCCAAGGGCTCGTCGGTCTCCAAGGGCGAGTCGCTCAAGGACACCGCGCTGACGCTGGAGGCGATGGGCGCGGACGCCGTCGTCATCCGGCACGGCGCCTCCGGAGCCCCCTACCGCCTGGCCACTTCCGGCTGGATCGACGGCGCCGTCGTGAACGCCGGCGACGGTACCCACGAGCACCCCACCCAGGCGCTGCTCGACGCCTTCACCATGCGCCGCCGCCTCGTCGGAGCGGACGCCGGGATCGGGCGTGGCCTCGACGGCCGCCGGATCACGATCGTCGGTGACATCCTGCACAGCCGCGTCGCCCGCTCCAACGTCCTGCTGCTGGGCACCCTCGGCGCCCAGGTCACCCTGGTCGCCCCGCCCACGCTGGTCCCCATCGGCGTCGAGAACTGGCCGTGCGAGGTGTCGTACGACCTCGACGAGGTGCTGCCGAAGTCCGACGCGGTGATGATGCTGCGTGTGCAGCGCGAGCGGATGAACGCCGCCTTCTTCCCCACCGAGCGCGAGTACTCGCGCCGCTACGGCCTGGACGGCGACCGCATGGCGCGGATGCCCGAGCACGCCATCGTGATGCACCCCGGACCGATGAACCGCGGCATGGAGATCACCGCCCAGGTCGCCGACTCCGACCGCTGCACGGCCGTCGAGCAGGTCGCCAACGGCGTCTCGACCCGGATGGCCGTCCTGTATCTGCTTCTGGGCGGCAACGAGCCCGCCGTCAGCCCCACCCACGCGCGCACCGAGGAGAACAAGTAACCATGAGCAAGATCCTTATTCGCGGCGCGAAGGTGCTCGGCGGCGAGGCCCAGGACGTCCTGATCGACGGCGAGACCATCGCCGCGGTCGGTATGGGCCTGCCGGCCGAGGGCGCGACGGTGATCGAGGCCGCTGGGCGGATCCTGCTGCCCGGACTCGTCGACCTGCACACCCATCTGCGCGAGCCCGGCCGCGAGGACTCCGAGACCGTCCTCACCGGCACCAAGGCTGCCGCCGTCGGCGGCTTCACCGCCGTCCACGCCATGGCCAACACCTTCCCGGTCGCCGACACGGCCGGTGTGGTCGAGCAGGTCTACCGCCTCGGCAAGGAGTCCGGCTACTGCGACGTGCAGCCTGTCGGCGCGGTCACGGTCGGCCTGGAGGGCAAGAAGCTCGCCGAGCTCGGTGCCATGCACGACTCGGCAGCGGGCGTGAAGGTCTTCTCGGACGACGGCAAGTGCGTCGACGACGCCGTGATCATGCGCCGCGCCCTGGAGTACGTGAAGGCCTTCGACGGTGTCGTCGCCCAGCACGCCCAGGAGCCCCGCCTCACCGAGGGTGCCCAGATGAACGAGGGCGTCGTCTCCGCCGAGCTCGGCCTCGGCGGCTGGCCGGCGGTCGCGGAGGAGTCGATCATCGCCCGCGATGTCCTCCTCGCCGCCCACGTGGGCTCCCGCGTCCACATCTGCCACCTCTCCACCGCGGGCTCGGTCGAGATCGTCCGCTGGGCCAAGTCCAAGGGCTGGAACGTCACCGCCGAGGTAACCCCGCACCACCTCCTCCTCACCGACGAGCTGGTGCGCACGTACAACCCCGTCTACAAGGTCAATCCGCCGCTGCGCACGGAGGCCGACGTCCTGGCCCTGCGCGAGGCCCTCGCCGACGGCACCATCGACTGCGTCGCCACCGACCACGCCCCGCACCCGCACGAGGACAAGGACTGCGAGTGGGCCGCGGCCGCCATGGGCATGGTGGGCTTGGAAACCGCCCTGTCCGTCGTCCAGCAGACGATGGTCGACACCGGCCTCATCGACTGGGCGGGCGTCGCCGACCGGATGAGTTTCCGCCCGGCCGCCATCGGCCGCCTGGAGGGCCACGGACGCCCCGTCTCGGCAGGTGAGCCCGCGAACCTCACGCTCGTCGATCCGGCATACCGTGGAGCCGTGGACCCCGCGGGCTTCGCCTCCCGCAGCCGCAACACCCCCTACGAGGGCCTTGAGCTGCCGGGACGCGTGACCCACACCTTCCTGCGGGGCAGGGCCACGGTCGTCGACGGGAAGCTCGCGTGACATCACTCATCGTCCTGGCCGCCGGGGAGAAGTCGGCGGAGGTGACCAACTGGGCCGGACGCGTCGGCTGGGTGGTCGGACTGCTGCTCTTCATCGCCCTCGTCTACTGGCTGATGCGCCAGGGGTGGAAGTGGCGCGGCAGCCTCCAGTCCGACCTTCCCGAGCTGCCTGCCCGCCCGTCTCCCACCACGACCCTCAACCGAGACGGCAAGCCGCCGTTGCCTGGAATGCCCGAGTCCCCGGGCGAGGCGACACTGAGCATGAGCGGTCGCTACCACGGCTCGACCACGGCCGGTCAGTGGCTGGACCGGATCGTGGCCCATGGTCTGGGCACCCGCAGCCGCGTCGAGCTCACGCTCACCGAGTCGGGACTGGACGTCGTACGCCCCGGGGCGCAGGACTTCTTCGTCCCCACGGCGGCCCTGCGCGAGGCACGGCTCGACAAGGCCATCGCGGGCAAGGTCCTCGCCGAGGGCGGACTGCTGATCGTCACCTGGGCGCACGGCGACAAGCTGATCGACTCCGGCTTCCGCTCCGACCACGCGGCCGAGCACGCCGCCTGGGTCGAGGCGATCAACAACCTGAACCAGAACAGCACGACGGAAGGCGCACGATGACGACCTCCACCCGGGGAGCCGCCAAGGTTCCCGCCGTACTCGTCCTGGAGGACGGCCGTACCTTCCGCGGCCGTGCCTACGGGGCCGTGGGGGAGACCTTCGGCGAGGCGGTGTTCAACACCGGCATGACCGGTTACCAGGAGACGCTCACCGACCCGTCCTACCACCGCCAGGTCGTCGTGATGACCGCCCCGCACGTCGGCAACACCGGCGTCAACGACGAGGACGACGAGTCCAAGCGGATCTGGGTCGCCGGCTATGTCGTACGCGACCCCGCGCGCGTGCCCTCCAACTGGCGCTCACGCCGCTCCCTCGACGACGAACTCGTCGCCCAGGGCGTCGTCGGCATCAGCGGCATCGACACCCGCGCGCTCACCCGCCACCTGCGCGAGCGCGGCGCCATGCGCGTCGGCATCTTCTCGGGCGCGGCGGTGATGGACGACGCCACGCTGCTCGGCAAGGTGCAGGCCTCCCCGCAGATGAAGGGCGCGAACCTGTCCGCCGAGGTGGCCACCACCGAGACGTACGTCGTCCCCGCGATTGGCACCAAGAAGTTCACCGTCGCCGCCATAGACCTCGGCATCAAGGGCATGACCCCGCAGCTGATGGCGGAGCGCGGCATCGAGGTGCACGTCCTGCCCGCCACGGCCACGGTCGAGCAGGTGTACGCGGTCAACCCTGACGGGGTGTTCCTCTCCAACGGCCCCGGCGACCCGGCCACCGCCGACCTGACCGTGGTCAAGGCCGTCCTGGAGCGCAAGACGCCCCTGTTCGGCATCTGCTTCGGCAACCAGCTCCTCGGCCGCTCCCTCGGCTTCGGCACGTACAAGCTGAAGTACGGCCACCGCGGCATCAACCAGCCCGTGCAGGACCGCTCGACCGGCAAGGTCGAGGTCACCGCGCACAACCACGGATTCGCCGTCGACGCGCCGCTCGACAAGGTCTCCGACACCCCCTACGGCCGCGCCGAGGTCTCCCACGTCTGCCTCAACGACAACGTGGTCGAAGGCCTCCAGCTGCTCGACCAGCCGGCCTTCAGCGTCCAGTACCACCCCGAGGCGGCCGCGGGCCCGCACGACGCCGCGTACCTGTTCGACCGCTTCGTAACCCTGATGGAGGGCCAGCGTGCCTAAGCGCTCCGATATCCAGTCCGTCCTGGTCATCGGCTCCGGCCCGATCGTCATCGGGCAGGCCGCCGAGTTCGACTACTCCGGCACCCAGGCCTGCCGCGTCCTCAAGTCCGAGGGCCTGCGTGTCATCCTGGTGAACTCCAACCCGGCGACGATCATGACCGACCCGGAGATCGCCGACGCCACGTACGTCGAGCCGATCACCCCCGAGTTCGTCGAGAAGATCATCGCCAAGGAGCGCCCCGACGCGCTGCTGCCCACTCTCGGCGGCCAGACCGCGCTGAACACCGCCATCTCCATGCACGAGCAGGGTGTGCTGGAGAAGTACGGCGTCGAGCTCATCGGCGCCAATGTCGAGGCGATCAACAAGGGCGAGGACCGCGACCTGTTCAAGGGCGTCGTCGAGGCCGTCAACGCCAAGATCGGCCACGGCGAGTCCGCGCGCTCGGTCATCTGCCACTCGATGGACGACGTCCTGGGGGGCGTCGACGAGCTCGGCGGCTACCCCGTGGTCGTACGGCCCTCCTTCACCATGGGCGGCGCCGGCTCCGGCTTCGCGCACAACGAGGACGAGCTGCGCCGCATCGCCGGCCAGGGCCTCACGCTCTCGCCGACGACCGAGGTGCTCCTGGAGGAGTCCATCCTCGGCTGGAAGGAGTACGAGCTGGAGCTGATGCGCGACAAGCACGACAACGTCGTGGTCGTCTGCTCCATCGAGAACTTCGACCCCATGGGCGTGCACACCGGTGACTCGATCACCGTCGCCCCGGCGATGACCCTGACGGACCGTGAGTACCAGCGGCTGCGCGACGTCGGTATCGCGATCATCCGCGAGGTCGGCGTGGACACCGGCGGCTGCAACATCCAGTTCGCGGTCAACCCCGACGACGGCCGGATCATCGTCATCGAGATGAACCCGCGCGTCTCGCGCTCCTCGGCGCTGGCCTCGAAGGCGACCGGCTTCCCGATCGCCAAGATCGCCGCCCGTCTCGCCGTCGGTTACACCCTCGACGAGATCCCCAACGACATCACCGAGAAGACCCCGGCGTCCTTCGAGCCCACGCTCGACTACGTCGTGGTCAAGGTGCCGCGATTCGCCTTCGAGAAGTTCCCGTCCGCCGACGCCACCCTCACCACCACCATGAAGTCGGTGGGCGAGGCCATGGCGATCGGCCGGAACTTCACCGAGGCGCTGAACAAGGCGCTGCGCTCGCTGGAGAAGAAGGGCAGCCAGTTCTCCTTCACCTCGGAGCCCGGCGACAAGGCGGAGCTGCTGGAGACCGCCCAGGTCCCCACCGACGGCCGGATCAACACCGTCATGCAGGCCATCCGCGCGGGCGCCACGCCCGAGGAGGTCTTCGAGGCCACCAAGATCGACCCGTGGTTCGTCGACCAGCTCTTCCTGATCAAGGAGCACGCCGACGAGCTCGCCGCCGCCGAGAAGCTCTACCCCGAGCTGCTCGGGGACGCCAAGCGCCACGGCTTCTCCGACGCCCAGATCGCCGAGATCCGCGGGCTGCGCGAGGACGTCGTACGCGAGGTCCGGCACGCGCTGGGCATCCGCCCGGTCTACAAGACGGTCGACACCTGCGCCGCCGAATTCGCCGCCAGGACCCCGTACTTCTACTCCTCGTACGACGAGGAGAGCGAGGTCGCGCCGCGCGAGAAGCCCGCCGTGATCATCCTCGGCTCGGGTCCGAACCGGATCGGTCAGGGCATCGAGTTCGACTACTCCTGTGTCCACGCCTCCTTCGCGCTGAGCGACGCGGGCTACGAGACCGTGATGGTCAACTGCAACCCCGAGACCGTCTCCACCGACTACGACACCTCCGACCGGCTCTACTTCGAACCGCTCACGCTGGAGGACGTCCTGGAGATCGTCCACGCCGAATCGCTGGCCGGGCCCATCGCCGGCGTCATCGTCCAGCTCGGCGGCCAGACCCCGCTGGGTCTCGCGCAGGCGCTCAAGGACAACGGCGTGCCCATCGTCGGCACCTCGCCCGAGGCCATCCACTCCGCCGAGGACCGCGGCGCCTTCGGCCAGGTGCTCGCCGAGGCCGGTCTCCCGGCCCCCAAGCACGGCACCGCGACCACCTTCGCCGGGGCCAAGGCCATCGCCGACGAGATCGGCTACCCCGTCCTCGTACGCCCGTCGTACGTGCTCGGCGGGCGCGGCATGGAGATCGTGTACGACGAGGCGCGCCTGGAGGCGTACATCGCCGAGTCCACCGAGATCAGCCCCACCCGTCCCGTCCTGGTCGACCGCTTCCTCGACGACGCGATCGAGATCGACGTGGACGCGCTCTACGACGGCACCGAGCTCTACCTCGGCGGTGTCATGGAGCACATCGAGGAGGCCGGTATCCACTCCGGCGACTCGGCGTGCGCGCTGCCTCCCATCACGCTCGGCGGCTTCGACATCAAGCGCCTGCGCGCCTCGACCGAGGCGATCGCCAAGGGTGTCGGCGTACGCGGCCTGATCAACATCCAGTTCGCGATGGCCGGCGACATCCTGTACGTCCTCGAAGCCAACCCCCGCGCCTCCCGGACCGTCCCCTTCACCTCGAAGGCGACCGCCGTACCGCTGGCGAAGGCCGCGGCCCGTATCTCGCTCGGCGCGACCATCGCCGAGCTGCGCGCGGAGGGCATGCTCCCGGCGAACGGTGACGGCGGCACCCTGCCGATGGACTCACCGATCTCCGTCAAGGAGGCCGTGATGCCGTGGTCGCGCTTCCGCGACATCCACGGTCGCGGTGTCGATACCGTCCTCGGCCCGGAGATGCGCTCCACCGGCGAGGTCATGGGCATCGACTCGGTCTTCGGCACGGCGTACGCCAAGTCGCAGGCGGGTGCGTACGGACCGCTGCCGACGAAGGGCCGCGCGTTCATCTCGGTCGCCAACCGCGACAAGCGCTCGATGATCTTCCCGGCGCGCGAGCTGGTGGCACACGGCTTCGAGCTGCTCGCCACGTCCGGCACGGCCGAGGTGCTCAAGCGCAACGGCATCAACGCCACGATCGTGCGCAAGCAGAGCGAGGGCCAGGGCCCGAACGGGGAGCGGACCATCGTCCAGCTCATCCACGACGGAGACGTCGACCTCATCGTCAACACCCCGTACGGAACGGGTGGCCGTCTCGACGGCTACGAGATCCGTACGGCAGCCGTGGCGCGCTCCGTGCCGTGCCTGACGACGGTCCAGGCGCTCGCCGCCGCCGTCCAGGGCATCGACGCGCTCAACCGCGGTGATGTGGGCGTGCGTTCACTCCAGGAACACGCAGAACACCTGACCGCGGCCCGCGACTAGCAAACGGCGAGGGGGACACCGGAAACGGTGTCCCCCTCTTCGTGAGGACACCAGCATGTACAAGTTCTTCTTCAACCTCGTCTTCAAGCGGATGGACCCGGAGCAGGCCCACTACCTGGCCTTCCGCTGGATCCGGCTCGCGGTCCGGGTCCCCGTGCTGCGTACGTTCGTCGCGGCCGTGCTCGCGCCCCGGTACTCGTCGCTGCGCACGGAGGCGTTCGGCCTGCGGATGCACGGCCCCTTCGGCCTCGCCGCCGGCTTCGACAAGAACGCCGTCGCCGTCGACGGCATGTCGATGCTCGGCTTCGACCACATCGAGATCGGCACGGTCACGGGGGAAGCTCAGCCCGGCAACCCCAAGAAGCGCCTCTTCCGCCTCGTTCCGGACCGCGCGCTGATCAACCGCATGGGCTTCAACAACGAGGGCTCCGCCGCCGTCGCCGAGCGGCTGCACGCACGCGTGCCGGTCTTCAAGACCGTCGTGGGCGTCAACATCGGCAAGACCAAGGTGGTCCCGGAGGACGACGCGGCCGCCGACTACGTGAAGTCGACCGAGCGGCTGGCTGCGTACGCCGACTACCTCGTCGTGAACGTCTCCTCGCCGAACACGCCCGGCCTGCGCAACCTCCAGGCCACCGAGTCGCTGCGCCCGCTGCTGACCGCCGTACGCGAGGCCGCCGACCGCACGGTCACCGACCGCCGCGTCCCCCTCCTGGTCAAGATCGCCCCCGATCTCGCCGACGAGGATGTCGACGCCGTCGCCGACCTGGCCCTGGAGCTCGGCCTGGACGGCATCATCGCCACCAACACGACCATCGCGCGCGAGGGCCTCGGCCTGAAGTCCGACCCGGCGCTGATCAAGGAGACCGGCGGCCTGTCCGGGGCACCGGTCAAACAACGCTCCCTGGAGGTCCTGAGGCGCCTCTACGCGCGCGTGGGCGACCGGATCACCCTGGTGGGCGTCGGCGGCGTCGAGAGCGCCGAGGACGCCTGGCAGCGCATCCTGGCGGGCGCCACGCTCGTCCAGGGCTACAGCGCCTTCATCTACGAGGGCCCTTTCTACGCCCGCGCGATCCACAAGGGCCTCGCGGCCCGGCTCGCGGCCTCCCCGTACGCAACCCTCGCCGACGCCGTCGGCGCCGAGACCCGGAAGGCGACCACGTGACCCTCGCACCCTTCGGCGCACGCCTGCGCCACGCCATGGACACCCGCGGCCCCCTCTGCGTCGGGATCGACCCGCACGCGTCCCTGCTGACCGCCTGGGGCCTCAGCGACGACATCGCGGGCCTGGAGCGCTTCACGCGTACGACGGTCGAGGCGCTTGCCGACCGGGTCGCCGTCCTCAAGCCGCAGTCGGCTTTCTTCGAGCGCTTCGGCTCGCGCGGCATCGCGGTACTGGAGAAGGCGGTCGAAGAGGCACGGGCCGCGGGCGCGCTGGTGCTCATGGACGCCAAGCGGGGCGACATCGGCTCGACGATGGGCGCGTACGCGGCGACCTACCTCGACAAGGACTCGCCGCTCTTCTCCGATGCGGTGACCCTCTCGCCGTATCTGGGCTTCGGCTCGCTGCGTCCGGCGCTGGACGCAGCGACGGTCTCGGGTGCGGGCGTCTTCGTCCTGGCCCTCACCTCGAATCCGGAGGGCGCGGAGGTACAGCGCTCCACGGCAGCGGACGGCCGGTCGCTGGCGCAGCTGATGCTCGACCACATGGCGGCGGAGAACGCGGGCGCCGAACCGATGGGGTCCGTGGGCGCGGTCGTCGGCGCGACGCTGGGCGACGCGGGGGTGAACCTCGACATCAACGGGCCGCTCCTGGCACCCGGAATCGGCGCCCAGGGCGCGACGCCCGCGGACCTTCCCGGAGTCTTCGGCCGGGCCGTCGGGAATGTCGTGCCGAGCGTCAGCCGGGGCGTCCTGCGGCACGGTCCGGACGTGGCGGCGCTGAGGGAGTCGGCGACGCGCTTCGCGGACGAGGTACGTGCGGCGGTCTCCGGCGTTTAGGCCCTGGCGGGGGCCTCGCACACGTCGCCGAAAATCCCTGCATCGACCACGTTGACGAAAACTTGGCTCAAAACCTGGACGATATGTCGGAAATGTCCTAGTCGGTCGATGCTGACCAGGACTTTTCGTCTGTTCTCGCTGACTGGAGCGGTCTTGGCCGCTAGTCTCCGTCGAAGAGCGAACGTGCACTGCGTTGCCCGTTGCTCGCCTGGTGAGGCGCGCCAAGGTTCCTCACCGGTCCGTATCCGACAGTTCGACATCCGAGGTGACGTAGGCGTGGCTCTTCCGCCCCTTACCCCTGAACAGCGCGCAGCCGCGCTCGAAAAGGCCGCCGCGGCTCGCCGGGAGCGGGCCGAGGTCAAGAATCGACTCAAGCACTCCGGCGCCTCGCTCCACGAGGTCATCAAGCAGGGTCAGGAGAACGACGTCATCGGCAAGATGAAGGTCTCCGCTCTCCTTGAGTCCCTGCCTGGCGTGGGCAAGGTCCGCGCCAAGCAGATCATGGAGCGGCTCGGCATCTCCGAGAGCCGTCGTGTGCGCGGTCTCGGCTCGAACCAGATCGCCTCCCTGGAGCGCGAGTTCGGCGGCGGCGCCGCCTGACGTTCTCGGGCACTCCCGGGAACCTGGATAATCGCTGCATGGCAGCAGAGGTACGTCCGCGGCTGACCGTGCTCTCCGGCCCCTCAGGGGTCGGCAAGAGCACGGTCGTCGCCCATATGCGCAAGGTCCACCCCGAGGTATGGCTCTCGGTGTCGGCCACCACAAGAAAGCCGCGCCCCGGCGAGCGCCACGGCGTTCAGTATTTCTTCGTCACCGACGAGGAATTCGACAAGCTGATCGCCAATGGCGAGCTGCTGGAATGGGCAGAGTTCGCGGGCAATCGCTACGGCACGCCGCGCCGTGCGGTCCTCGAACGCCTGGAGGCGGGCGAGCCGGTGCTGCTCGAGATCGATCTCCAGGGTGCGCGGCAGGTCAAGGAATCCATGCCGGATTCGCAACTGGTCTTCCTGGCCCCGCCGAGCTGGGAGGAACTGGTCCGTCGGCTCACCGGCCGCGGAACCGAGTCCGCCGAGGTCATCGAACGCCGGCTGGCGGTCGCGAAGGTGGAGCTGGCCGCCGAGTCGGAGTTCGATGTCACCCTGGTCAATACCTCCGTCGAGGACGTGGCTCGTGAGCTGCTAGCCTTGATGGCAGTTGTTTGATCTTTGTCCGATCATTGTGCAAGTTCTTCGGAAGGCTAGAGAGTGTCCTCTTCCATCACTGCGCCCGAGGGCATCATCAACCCGCCGATCGACGAGCTGCTCGAGGCCACCGACTCGAAGTACAGCCTTGTGATCTACGCGGCCAAGCGCGCGCGCCAGATCAATGCGTACTACTCGCAGCTCGGCGAGGGTCTCCTTGAGTACGTCGGTCCGCTGGTGGACACCCACGTCCACGAGAAGCCGCTCTCGATTGCCCTGCGTGAGATCAACGCGGGTCTGCTGACCTCGGAGGCCATTGAGGGCCCGGCTCAGTAGCGTTCAACGCTTTTCACCACAGGCCCGGCGGTACATCCGCCGGGCCTGTGGTCTGTTCGGGGCCCTCCGGGGGGTCGTCCCCCCGGAGTGATGCAGCATGGGCATGTACGAATCGTCGGGAGCGGGGAGTTCCGTGGTGGACAGGCCGAAGGTCGTTCTGGGGGTCAGCGGAGGCATCGCCGCGTACAAGGCGTGCGAGCTGCTGCGCAGGCTGACGGAGTCGGGCCACGACGTACGGGTGGTGCCGACCCAGTCGGCCCTGCACTTCGTCGGCGCCGCGACCTGGTCCGCGCTCTCCGGCCACCCCGTGTCGACCGAGGTCTGGTCCGATGTCCACGAGGTTCCGCACGTACGGATCGGGCAGGGCGCCGACCTGGTAGTCGTCGCCCCGGCCACGGCCGACATGCTCGCCAAGGCGGCCCACGGCCTCGCCGACGACCTGCTCACCAATACGCTCCTCACGGCCCGCTGTCCGGTGGTCTTCGCGCCCGCCATGCACACCGAGATGTGGGAGCACCCCGCAACCCAGGAGAACGTCGCGACACTGCGCCGCCGGGGCGCCGTCGTCATCGACCCCGCGGTCGGCCGGCTCACCGGCGTCGACACCGGCAAGGGGCGGCTGCCCGAGCCCGGCGAGATCTTCGAGGTCTGCCGGCGGGTGCTCGCCCGCGGCGTTGCCGCCCCGGATCTCGCGGGCCGCCATGTGGTCGTCAGCGCGGGTGGCACGCGCGAGCCGCTGGACCCGGTGCGCTATCTGGGCAACCGCTCCTCGGGCAAGCAGGGGTACGCCCTGGCCCGTACCGCCGCGGCCCGTGGCGCCCGCGTCACGCTCATCGAGGCCAACACCGGCATCGCCGGCCCGGCGGGCGTCGACGTCGTCCACGTCGGCACGGCCGTCCAGCTGCGCGAGGCCGTGCTCAAGGCCGCGGCGGACGCCGATGCCGTCGTGATGGCCGCGGCGGTCGCGGACTTCCGCCCCGCCGCGTACGCCGAGGGCAAGATCAAGAAGAAGGACGGCCAGGAGCCCGCGCCTGTCGTGCTGGTCCGCAACCCGGACATCCTCGCCGAGATCTCCACCGAGCGGGCCCGCCTGGGCCAGGTGATCGTCGGCTTCGCCGCGGAGACCGACGACGTGCTCGCCAACGGCCGCGAGAAGCTGCGCCGCAAGGGCTGTGACCTGCTGGTGGTCAATGAGGTGGGGGAGCGCAAGACCTTCGGCTCGGAGGAGAACGAGGCCGTGGTGCTCGCCGCGGACGGCGGTGAGACGCCGGTTCCGTACGGACCCAAGGAGTCCTTGGCGGACACTGTCTGGGACCTGGTCGTGCCGCGCCTTGGGTGAATTCTTGGGTTCGCTTCGATGTACGGATGAAATCCCGAGAAGTCCGGCATACTGACCCAGGAACCAGGTCTGTCGCTCTGCAGCCCCGCGTCGGAACACACGTCACACAGCTCCCACGGAGCGAGACGGGTGGACCACGGTGGGAGAGCGCCGGATAAACTGCTCGTGGAACGTCGCGGGGCGCAGCCCCCGGCCGGTCCGCCAATGATCAGCCAGCAGCCGCTGCAACCCCAGGGAGCATTGTGTCCCGTCGTCTGTTCACCTCGGAGTCCGTGACCGAGGGTCACCCCGACAAGATCGCTGACCAGATCAGCGACACGATTCTCGACGCCCTTCTGCGGGAGGACCCCACCTCCCGAGTCGCCGTGGAGACCTTGATCACCACCGGTCTGGTGCATGTCGCCGGCGAGGTGACCACCAAGGCGTACGCCGACATCCCCACGCTGGTGCGCAACAAGATCCTCGAGATCGGCTACGACTCCTCGAAGAAGGGCTTCGACGGCGCGTCCTGCGGCGTCTCGGTCTCCATCGGCGCACAGTCCCCGGACATCGCGCAGGGAGTCGACACCGCGTACGAGAAGCGCGTCGAGGGCGACGAGGACGAGCTCGACAAGCAGGGCGCCGGCGACCAGGGCCTGATGTTCGGCTACGCCTGCGACGAGACCCCCGAGCTGATGCCGCTGCCGATCTACGTGGCGCACCGGCTCTCGCGCCGTCTGTCCGAGGTCCGCAAGAACGGGACCATCCCGTACCTGCGCCCCGACGGCAAGACCCAGGTCACCATCGAGTACGACGGCGACAAGGCCGTGCGCCTGGACACCGTGGTCGTCTCCTCGCAGCACGCGTCGGACATCGACCTGGACTCGCTGCTCGCGCCCGACATCCGCGAGTTCGTCGTCGAGCACGTGCTCAAGCAGCTCGTCGAAGACGGCATCAAGCTGGACACCGACGGCTACCGCCTGCTGGTCAACCCGACCGGCCGCTTCGAGATCGGCGGCCCGATGGGCGACGCCGGCCTCACCGGCCGCAAGATCATCATCGACACCTACGGCGGCATGGCCCGCCACGGCGGCGGCGCCTTCTCCGGCAAGGACCCGTCGAAGGTGGACCGCTCGGCTGCCTATGCGATGCGCTGGGTCGCGAAGAACATCGTGGCCGCCGGCCTCGCGGCTCGCTGCGAGGTCCAGGTCGCCTACGCGATCGGCAAGGCCGAGCCGGTGGGCCTCTTCGTCGAGACCTTCGGCACCGCGGCGGTCGACGTCGACAAGATCGAGCAGGCCATCGGAGAGGTCTTCGACCTGCGCCCGGCGGCGATCATCCGCGACCTGGACCTGCTGCGCCCGATCTACGCGCAGACCGCGGCGTACGGACACTTCGGCCGCGAGCTGCCGGACTTCACGTGGGAGCGCACGGACCGCGTGGACGCGCTGCGCAAGGCCGCGGGTCTCTAGAACGACTGAGATCTGCAGGACGACCTGAGCCTCCAGGCTCGTGCGACGGCCCCGGACCGGGATGGTCCGGGGCCGTCGCACGTCCGGCGCCCGAGGATCGGGCCGGATCTCCGGCGCCCGGCTCTGTCAGTGGCATCTGGTAGGAATTTGGCTGTGAGCAGCGACAACAAGCAGCCCGAAGAGCCCGCCGCCGGTGGGCCGGAGCAGCTTGCGCTCATTCGGGAGACGGTGCGCAAGGCCAAGGTGCCCAAGGCGAAGCCGCGGACCTGGCGAGGGGCCGCGCTCGCCAAGGAATTGCCCGTAGCACGGGTGATGGTCAACAAAGGGGTGCTGCATCTCGATCAGTACTTCGACTACGCCGTGCCCGAAGAGCTGGACGCGGACGCGCAGCCCGGGGTGCGTGTCCGCGTGCGGTTCGGGGCCGGGGCGCACCGGGTGCGGGAAGGGCGGCGCGAAGGGGGCGGCCTGATCGACGGCTTTCTCATCGAGCGGCGTGCCGAGTCGGACTACGGGGGAGCGCTGGCCGCGCTCGCCTATGTGGTCTCGCCCGAGCCGGTGCTCAGCCCTCAGATGCTTGCCCTGGCGCGTGCGGTCGCCGATCGCTATGCGGGGAGCCTGGCGGATGTGCTGCAGCTCGCCGTTCCGCCGAGGAACGGACGGGCCGAGGCGAAGCCCTCGCCGGAGCCGTTGGCGCCGCCCGGTGCGCCGGAGCCCGGGAGCTGGGTGCGGTATGGCCGGGGGGCGGCGTTTTTGGAGGCGCTCGCGACTGGGGGAGCGCCGCGGGCGGTGTGGACCGCCTTGCCCGGGCCCCAGTGGCCGGACGAGCTCGCGCGGGCCGTTGCCGCGACGCTCGCCTCCGGGCGGGGCGCGCTGGTCGTCGTGCCCGACGGGCGGCGCGCCGCGCGCGTCGACGCCGCGCTCACCGCGCTGCTGGGGGAGGGGCGCCACGCCCTGCTCACCGCCGAGTCCGGCCCCGAGAAGCGCTACCGGCAGTGGCTCGCCGTGCGACGCGGGTCCGTGCGCGCCGTCGTCGGCACCCGGGCCGCGATGTTCGCCCCCGTACAGAACCTCGGCCTGGTCGCGATCTGGGACGACGGCGACTCCAGCCACAGCGATGAGAACGCGCCGTTCCCGCATGTGCGCGAGGTGCTGGAGCTGCGGGCCGCCCACGACAGATGCGGCTTCCTGCTGGGGAGTACGAGCTGCACGGTCGAGGCGGCCCAGCTCGTGGAGAGCGGCTGGGCGCTGCCGCTGATCGCCGACCGCGAGCAGGTGCGCGAGACCGCGCCCCTCGTGCGTACGGTCGGGGACGGCGAGCTGGCGCGCGACGAGGCAGCGCGGGCGGCACGGCTGCCGAGTCTGGCCTGGCAGGCCGTACGGGACGGGCTGAAGAGCGGACCGGTGCTGGTCCAGGTGCCCAGGCGCGGCTATGTGCCGAGGCTCGCCTGCGAGCGGTGCCGTACGCCCGCGCGCTGCCGCCACTGCGCGGGCCCGCTGGAGGCGCCGGACGAGCGCGATCTGAAGTGCGGCTGGTGCGGGCGCGGTGCGCCCGACTGGCACTGCGTCGAGTGCGGCAGTACGAGACTGCGCGCCCAGATCGTGGGCGCCCGGCGCACGGCGGAGGAGCTGGGCCGCGCCTTCCCCGCCGTCCAGGTGCGCACATCGGGCCGGGACCATGTGCTGGACAGCGTGCCCGGGCGCCCCGCGCTCGTGGTGAGCACGCCCGGTGCGGAGCCCGTCGCCGAGGGCGGATACGCGGCGGCGCTGCTGCTCGACGGCTGGGCGATGCTGGGGCGGCCCGATCTGCGGGCGGGTGAGGACGCGCTGCGGCGCTGGATAGACGCGGCCTCGCTGGTACGCGGGCAGAGCGAGGGCGGCACGGTGGTGGTGGTCGCCGAGCCGACGCTGCGTCCCGTACAGGCGCTGGTGCGGTGGGACCCGGTCGGGCACGCACAGCGCGAGCTGGCCGAGCGGGCGGAGCTCGGGTTTCCGCCGGTGTCGCGGATGGCGGCGGTGTCGGGCCGGGCGGAGGCGGTCGCCGCGTTTGTGGCGAGTGCCGAACTGCCGGGCGACACCGAGGTGTTGGGCCCGGTCCCGCTCCGGGTCACGGACCCGGGCAGGCCCCGCAGGCCGGGTGATCCCCCAGTGGGCGAGACATGGGAGCGGGTGCTGCTCAGGGTGCCGCCGGGCAGCGGAGCGGCACTGGCCGCGGCGCTGAAGTCGGCCCAGGCGGCCCGGATGGCGCGCGGGGGCACCGAGCAGGTACGGATCAGGGTCGACCCGCCGGACATCGGCTGAGGGGTCCCGCACACCGGACCCCGCGCCTCGCACAGCAGACGACTGCCCCCACCCGTCGGGGCAGGGGCAGCCGGGCGGGAGGTCAGCCGTTGCGCGGGCCGGGGAAGGCGCTCGGGCGGGCCTCCTCGCGGTGGGATTGGCTGCCGGGCGCCGACTGCGTCGGCATCGTACGGGCTGCGGGGACGGCCGACAGGCTCGGGCCCACCGGCAGCGTGCGGGTCGTCGCCGTCTCCCCGCCGTGGTCCACATCAGCGGTGCCCGCCTGCTGCGCAGCCCGCCGCGCTCCGTATCGGCGGTGTACCGCCTGCTTGGTGACTCCCAGGGCCGAGCCCACCGCGTCCCACGAGAAGCCCAGCGAACGGTCGAAGTCCACCGCCGCGGTCACCAGTGTCTCGACGCTGTCCCGCAGCTCCTGCGCCAGACGGACGGTCGGGGCCGGGGCTCTGCCGTAGACGACGAAGCCCGTGGAGGGGCCTGAGCGGCGCGGGCGGTAGACATTGCCCAGCTGGGCGGTGAGCGTGCGCAAGGCGTCCACCTGCCGGCGGACCCGCTCGATGTCACGCACCAACAGGTGCAGACTTGCCCGGGCTTGGGCGTCGTGGGTTGCGTGGTCGGCCATTGACAAGCCTCTCGAACCGGCGTTGAAAAGGGGGTGGGCCGCATCCGGGGCGGCCCGCTTCGGTCAATCTCTCTTGACCAACGCTCCACCCGGCGATGTGGTCACGGGGCAGGGGTGTATGCGTATGCGCGCGGGGCGCACGGCCGCCCGTACGCCCCCTGCAGCCCGCCCCATAGACTGGTGTGCTGCTCGTCACCGCACGGACCAGTAGTTGCCAGCACGCATCAGCCTGAGAGGCAGTCAGCCACCGATGAAGCTCGTCTTCGCAGGCACCCCCGAGGTCGCCGTACCCGCCCTGGACGCCCTGATCGCCTCCGACCGGCATGAAGTGGCCGCCGTCGTCACCCGGCCCGACGCACCCGCGGGGCGCGGTCGCCGCCTGGTGGCCAGCCCCGTCGCGCAGCGTGCAGAGGAGGCCGGGATCGAGGTGTTGAGGCCGGCCAGACCGCGCGACGAGGCGTTCCTCGAGCGGCTGCGCGAGATCGCGCCCGACTGCTGCCCGGTCGTGGCCTACGGCGCGCTGCTGCCCAAGGTGGCCCTCGACGTGCCCGCCCGTGGCTGGGTCAATCTGCACTTCTCGCTGCTGCCCGCCTGGCGCGGAGCCGCACCCGTCCAGCACGCGATCCTCGCGGGGGACGAGATGACCGGCGCATCGACCTTCCTGATCGAGGAAGGCCTCGACTCCGGGCCGGTCTACGGCGTGATCACCGAGCATGTACGGCCCACCGACACCAGCGGCGACCTGCTCACCCGGCTCGCCTTCGCGGGCGCCGGGCTGCTCGCCGCGACCATGGACGGCATCGAGGACGGCACCCTGCAGGCCGTGCCGCAGCCGGCCGAGGGCATCTCGCTCGCGCCGAAGATCACCGTGGAGAACGCCCATGTGGACTTCAAGGCCCCGGCGCTGCGCGTCGACCGCCTCGTCCGCGGATGTACCCCGGCGCCCGGCGCGTGGACGGCCTTCCGTGGGGAGCGGCTCAAGCTGATCCACGTGGCACCGGTGCCTGACCACACAGAGCTCAAGCCCGGCGAACTCTCGGCAGGCAAGAACAATGTGTACGTGGGCACCGGATCGCACGCCGTCGAGCTGCTCTGGGTCCAGCCCCAGGGCAAGAAGCCGATGCGCGCGGCCGACTGGGCGCGCGGGGTGCGCATCGCCCCGGGAGAAGGAGTCGGCGCATAGAGCCGGGCGTGAGGGTGGGCGCGGCGGACGTAGGCTGAGGGCGTTCGACCCTTTCGATCGCGGAGCACCTTTGAACGAGCAGGCACATCGCCGTCCCCCGAAGCCGTACCGCCGCCCCAAGAAGGATCCCGTGCGGATCCTCGCCTTCGAGGCGCTCAGGGCCGTCGACGAGAGGGACGCGTACGCCAACCTGGTCCTGCCGCCCCTGCTGAAGAAGGCTCGGGAGAAGGACGACTTCGACGCGCGCGACGCGGCGCTCGCCACCGAGCTCGTGTACGGGACGCTGCGCCGCCAGGGCACGTACGACGCGATCATCTCAGCATGCATCGACCGGCCGCTGCGCGAGGTCGACCCGCCCGTGCTCGACGTGCTGGCGCTCGGCGCCCACCAGCTGCTCGGGACGCGGATCCCCACGCATGCGGCGGTCTCCGCGAGCGTGGAGCTGGCGCGGGTGGTGCTCGGCGACGGTCGGGCGAGGTTCGTCAACGCCGTGCTGCGCAAGATCTCGCAGGACGATCTGGACACCTGGCTCGAGCGGGTCGCTCCGCCCTACGAGGACGACGCCGAGGACCACCTGGCCGTGGTGCACTCGCATCCTCGGTGGGTCGTCTCCGCGCTGTGGGACTCGCTGGGCGGCCCCCGCGCCGGGATCGAGGACCTGCTGGACGCCGACAACGAGCGGCCCGAGGTGACCCTCGTCGCCCGGCCCGGCCGCTCCACCACCGGCGAACTGCTCGATGTGCTGGGCGAGGAGTCCGGGCTGCCGGGGCGCTGGTCGCCGTACGCCGTGCGGCTGGCCGAGGGCGGCGAACCCGGCGCCATCGAGGCCGTACGCGACGGCCGGGCCGGTGTCCAGGACGAGGGCAGCCAGCTCGTCGCGATCGCCCTCGCGAACGCGCCGCTGGACGGACCCGACGAGCGCTGGCTCGACGGCTGCGCAGGACCCGGCGGCAAGGCGGCGCTGCTGGGCGCGCTCGCCGCGCAGCGGGGCGCATCGCTCCTGGCCTCCGAGAAGCAGCCGCACCGCGCCCGTCTGGTGGAGCGGGCGCTCGCCGGAAACCCCGGCCCGTACCAGGTCATCGCCGCGGACGGGACGCGTCCGCCGTGGCGTGAGGGCTCCTTCGACCGCGTACTCGTCGATGTCCCGTGCACCGGCCTCGGCGCGCTGCGCCGCCGTCCCGAGGCCCGCTGGCGTCGCCGTCCCGAGGACCTGGAGGGCTTCGCGCCGCTCCAACGCGGGCTGCTGCGCGAGGCGTTGAAGGCCGTACGGGTCGGGGGAGTGGTCGGATACGCGACCTGCTCGCCGCACCTTGCCGAGACCCGGGTGGTCGTGGACGACGTACTCAAGGGCCGCGGCGGCGAGGCCGTGGAGGCCGAGTTGGTGGACGCCAGGCCCCTGATGCCTGGTGTTCCCGCGCTGGGCGACGGGCCCGATGTACAGCTGTGGCCGCATCTGCACGGCACGGACGCGATGTACCTCGCGCTGCTGCGCCGTACGGCCTGAGACGAGGCGTCGTCGTCTGTAGGTTCTCAAAGCACGGGGCCGGGGCGTACGTACTCACACGGAGCGGACACAGCGGCGAGGCCGGGCTGCTCCCTCCCTGAGGAGGGAGCAGCCCGGCCCCGTGAGGCCTCTGCGGTGGATGATCACTGGCCGCGCAGGCCCGGAAGGGCGAGTCGCAGCAGGACAGCGGCGAGATGATGGTGTGACTGCGCGGTCGGTCAGCCTCCGAACGTGCCGGTGGTGACCGCCTTCCAGGTAGCGCCCGAGACCTCGTAGACGGTGAGCTGCTTGTTGGTGGCGTCGCCGTATTCGTCGAAGGAGACCTTGCCCATGACTCCGTCGAAGGAGACCTTCTGCAGGGCCTCGGTGACGTTGGCGCGGGCGTCGGAGGGCAGCTTGCCGTCCTTGGCCACGGCCTTGACCGCCTGGATGATCGCCCAGGCCGAGTCGTAGGAGAAGCCGCCGTAGGCTCCGTACGCCTCTTTGTACCCGGCGGCCTTGTAGTCCTCGATGAACTTCTTGGCGGAGCGCAGGTCCTCGACGGGTGCGCCGACGGAGGTGGCCATGTCGCCTTCGCCGCGGGCGCCGGTGAGCTTGACGTACTCGTCGCTGTAGATCGCGTCGCCACCGATGAGCGGGATCGCGGCACCCGACTTCTTGACCTGCGCGCTGAGCGGGCCGGCCACCGGGTACTCACCGCCGTAGTAGACGACGTCCGCGCCCGAGTTCTTGATCTTGGTGGCCACGGAGCCGAAGTCCTTGGCCTCCGGGTTGACATGCTCGGTGCCGACGACCGCGCCGCCGAGCTTCTTGAAGTGGGCGGAGAAGGTCGCCGCAAGGCCGGCGCCGTAGGTCTTCTTGTCGTCGACGACGTAGACCTTCTTCTTCTTGGCCGTGTTGTACAGGTACTCGGCGGCGAACGGGCCCTGGATGGCGTCCGTGGTCGCGGTCCGGAAGTACGACTTGAACGGCCGGATCTTCTTCCCCGTGTCCCACTTGTCGCCTTGGGTGAGGGCGGGGTTGGTGTTGACCGAGACCTCGACCACCTGGGCTGCGTCGAAGACCTTCTGCATGGACTGGGCCACGGAGGAGTTCAACGGGCCGACGACTCCGAGGACGCTCTTGTCGGCGACGAGCTTGGTTGCGTTCTGCTGGCCGGAGGAGGGCTGTGCCTGGTCGTCGAGAGCCTCGATCTTGAAGGTGACGCCTGGCACCTCCTTGTTCTTGTTGGCCTGCTTGACGGCGAGGTCGACCGAGTTCTTCATGCCGAGGCCGAGAGCGGAGAGCTCCCCGGTCAACGGCGCGTCGAAACCGATGGTGACGACGGTGCCGTCGGCGGCGGCGTCGTTGGCTTTGCCTGTGTCACGGGAGCCGCACGCTGTGAGCGAGAGTGCTCCGGCGGCGAGCGCGGCGGTGACAGCTATGAGAGAACGGTTGCGCACGTTCGGTCCTTCCCCTTCGAGGCGCTTGACCGCGCTGTCGGGCCGAAGATCGGTCCTCTGGCATGGCGGCTGGCGTGACTCTAGATGGCGTCCACCGAAGTGAGCAGTGGGGACGAACCGATGTGATTCTCTTGTGATGGCGCGCCTGAGGCGAAGGACTTCCCCTCATGGGGCCGGTTCCGCGGTCACGATGCGGCGGTGGAGCGTGTCAGTGGACGCCGGGCGTGGCGGATGGCGGGCCGCTCATTCCCGGGACGGCCGGACGACGAGGCTGCCGTCCGGCCCGGACTCGACGCGGGAGCCGAAGCGGTGGCTGATCCGGTCGAGGACGCCGTGCAGCCACCGTGCGTCCTCGGGCGAGGCATGTCGCAGACGCATCCGCCGGGCCTGCATCGGTGTGATGCGTACGTCCTGGAGCCTGCCGGTCTCGGGGTCCAGCGAGACGAAGTACAGCAGGCGCAGGTCGTCCCGGTACTGCTCGTAGCCGCCGATGCCCTCGTAGTCGTCGATCAGGTCGCCGCAGCCGTAGGCGATGAGCTTTCCTCCGTACACCTCCAGCGGCCTTGGATGGTGCGAGGAGTGCCCGTGCACGACATCCACCCCGGCATCGACGAGCGCGTGGGCGAAGCGGATCTGGTCGCGCGGGACGTCGTAGCCCCAGTTGGAACCCCAGTGGATCGAGGCGACCGCGATGTCGCCCGGTTGTCTGGCCTGCCGTACCCGTGCGGCCACGTCGGCCGCGGCGGTGAGCGAGGGGGCCGCGAAGTCGATCCCGCTCCGGTCCTGAGTGGCGGCCCAGCTCCGCGGGATGCCGCTGGATGCCATCCCGAGGGAGAAGACCAGGACACGCCGGCCGTGTCCTGCCGGGACGATCGCGGGCCGCCGGGCCTCGCCGGAGCTGCGTCCCGCGCCTGCCGTACGCAGCCCGGCGGCGCTCAGCGCGTCAAGTGTCTCTTCCAGGCCGGGGCGGCCGTAGTCCAGGACATGGTTGTTGGCCAGTACGCACACGTCAGGACGGGCGGCCGCCAGGCAGGGCAGGTTGGCCGGGTGCATCCGGTAGTGGACCTCTTTGCCCGGTGCGATCTCGTCGTGCTGAGTAACGCTGGTTTCCAGATTGACGATCCGTGCGTCGGGCGCGGCCTCGTCCAGCACCGGCAGCGCGTCGCCCCAGGGCCAGGAGAAGTCGGCGGGTCGTGGAATCGGGCCGTTGGCCGCCTCCGCGAGCTCGACGTAGGCGCGGGCGTCCCGGAGCCAGATCTCCGGCAGCGTCGGATCACCGGGGTGCGGAAGGATCTGGTCGACACCGCGGCCGAGCATCACGTCGCCGCTGAGAAACAGCGTGGCCGGTTCACCGGGCACTCCCTCAGGCTAGGACCCCTCGGGCTCGTTCGGTGAGGAACCGCCGCCCGACACCGCGCCGCCGGACACGGCGCTTCCCGCCACCGCGGGCTCCGGCGTCCGTGGCTCGTCCTCGCGGGCCCGTCGGTGCGGCCACCAGATCTTCGGCCCCACGTCCAGGAACAGACCTGTGACCAGCACGGACCGGACGATGAGGGTGTCGAGCAGCACGCCGAGCGCCACCGCGAAGCCGATCTCCGCGAAGGCGACCATCGGGAGAGTGCCCAGCGCCGCGAAGGTGCCCGCCAGGACCAGGCCCGCCGAGGTGATGACCGCGCCCGTCGCCGCCAGGCCGGTCAGCACGCCCCGTCTGGTGCCCAGGCGGCCCGCTTCCTCGCGGATACGGGTGGTCAGGAAGATGTTGTAGTCGATGCCCAGCGCCACGAGGAAGACGAAGACGAACAGCGGGAAGTCGGTCGCCTCGCCGGCGTAGTCGAAGATGTAGCGGAACGCGAGCGCGCTCAGGCCCAGCGCTGCCGCGAAGGACAGCACCACCGTCCCGATCAGCAGCAGCGGGGCGATCACAGCGCGCAGCAGCAGCGTGAGCACCAGCAGCACCACGGCCAGGACCAGCGGAATGATCACATAGTTGTCCCGCGTGGTGGCGGTCTCCGCGTCCAGGAGCGCTGCCGTGCCGCCGCCCACCTGGGCATCGGCGTCCGGGACCGCGTGCACGGCGTCCCGTACCCGCTCGACCGTGGCCCTGGCCGCCTGGCTGTCCGCAGGGTCCGACATGGTCGCCTCGAACAGCACGCGGCCGTCGTTGACCGGTTTGGTGCCGGGCGGGATGGTGATCGACCGGGGAACCACGCCAGAGGTCGTGGCGACGGTCTCGCCGACCGTCCGGGCCTGTGGCGCATTGGTGATGATCACCAGGGGGTCGCCGCTGCCCGCGGGGAAGTACTGGGCCTGGACGGACTGCCCGACGATCGAATCGGGTTCGCCGGTGAAGGCGTCGGCGTTGCTGATGCCGTCGGCCCGCAGCTGGGTCAGCCCCAGGGCGAAGGCCGCGAGGATGACGGCGGTGATGCCCCATGTCGCACGCGGGCGGCCGGCGATACGCCGTCCCGTACGGGCCCAGAAGCCCCGCTCGGTGGGCTCGGGCGAACCGAGGTGCGGGATCGCGGGCCAGAAGATCCAGCGGCCCAAGATCACCAGCAGGGCGGGGAAGAGCGTCAGCATGGACACCAGGGCGACCGCGACACCGATCGCGGCGACCGGGCCGAGCCCGCTGGTGGAGTTCATCTCGGCGAACAGCAGAACCAGCATGCCGAGCACCACGGTCGCGCCGCTGGCCAGCACCGCGGGACCGGCGCGGTGCAGCGCCAGGGCCATCGCCTCGTGCCGGTCCTCGTGCCGGCGCAGCTCCTCGCGGTAGCGGGCGACCAGCAACAGGGCATAGTCCGTCCCCGCGCCGAAGACGAGGACGGTCAAAATGCCCGCGCTCTGCCCGTTGACGGTCAGATCGGCATGCGTGGCCAGGAGATAGATCAGCGCCTGCGCGGCGGAGAGCGCGACGATCACCGAGATCACCGGGACCAGCAGCAGCGTCGGACTGCGGAAGGTGATCAGCAGCATCACGATCACGACGCCGAGTGCCGCGAACAGCAGGGTCGAGTCGATGCCCTCGAAGGCCTCGGAGAAGTCGGCGGCCGTGCCGCCGGGGCCGGTGATGTGCACCTCCAGTCCGGTGCTGCTCTTGCCTGTTATGTCGCGGATGGAGTCGACGGCGGGCGCGATCCGGTCCCAGCCCTTCTCGTCCATCGTGATCGGTACGAAGACCTGGGCGGCCCGCGGGTCGACCGGCCGGTCCAGAACGGGACCGCGGGTCTCGTTGCCGCGCACGCCGTGGTCCCGCAGCTGCTTGATCGCCGCGACGTCCTCGCTGATCTGCTGCCGGTCGGCCGGGGTCAGGCCGCTGTCGCGCGCGTACACGACGACCGCGGGGATGACCTCGGGCCTGAACCCCTTGGACTCCTCGAGCACTTGGGTGGATTCGGCACTGCCTGGCAGCCAGGACGCGGCGTCATTGTCCTGGGCGTCGCCGAGCTTCGATGCCAGCGGGAAGGCGAGCACCATCACCGCCAGCCACAGCACGACGACGACCCATTTGCTGCGCCGCCCGCAGACGAAGTGGGCGACACCCTTCTTGGGCCGCTCCTGTCCCTTGATCGCGTCCGGCATGACGCCCCCAATTACCCCTCGCGGCGGGCCGCATGGCCCTCACTGGTGGGCCGATTCGCCAGGATTGCACGGAGTGCGCCGATCCGGGGAGCCCTTGGTCCGTACCGGGAGTCGTACCGAGGAAGGGAAGCGCTCCGGAACGTGGCAGGCTTGGCCCATGGCCGTACAGATCAGCCCCAGTATCCTCTCCGCCGACTTCTCGCGCCTGGCGGAGGAGGCGAAGGCAGTCGAAGGCGCCGACTGGCTGCATGTCGATGTCATGGACAACCACTTCGTGCCCAACCTGACCCTGGGCGTACCGGTCGTGGAATCTCTCAGCCGGGCGACGGACACCCCGCTGGACTGCCATCTGATGATCGATGACCCCGATCGATGGGCTCCGCAGTACGTCGAAGCGGGGGCCGGATCCGTCACCTTCCATGTCGAGGCGGCGGCCGCGCCCGTACGCCTCGCGCGGGAGATCCGGGCCAAGGGCGCCCGCGCCTCGATGGCGCTCAAGCCCGCGACGCCCATCGAGCCGTACGAGGACCTTCTCCCCGAGCTCGACATGCTGCTGATCATGACCGTGGAGCCCGGCTTCGGTGGTCAGGCCTTCCTCGACATCATGCTGCCGAAGATCCGCCGCACCCGTGAGCTGATCTCCAAGCACGGCCTCGAGCTGTGGCTTCAGGTCGACGGCGGCGTATCGGACGCGACGATCGAACGGTGTGCCGAAGCCGGCGCGGATGTGTTCGTCGCCGGTTCGGCGGTCTACGGGGCCAAGGACCCGGCGCAGGCGGTGCGCTCGCTGCGCGCCAAGGCCGAGGAGACCATCTCCTCGGCGGCGTGGGCTTGCAACCACTGAGCCACAAGCAAGTGAACTCAACCCAACAGGGCTGATCAAGAACCGCCGGATCTGACAGGATGACGGATCCGGAGTGTGTACAGCAGTGAGGAGATCGCGGTGTCGACGGGCCGGTCAGCCATGCGGATGGGACCCGCTGAGCTGGTGCAGGCGGCGGCCATGGCCCGCCGCTTCTACCTCGAGGGCAAATCCAAGATCCAGATCGCTGAGGAGTTCGGCGTCAGCCGCTTCAAAGTCGCCCGGGTCCTGGAAACCGCACTCGAACGTGATCTCGTAAGGATCGAGATCCGCGTACCCGCAGAGCTGGACGCGGAGCGCTCGGACGCGCTCCGCGCCCGCTACGGACTGCGGCACGCGGTCGTGGTCGAATCCCCGGCGGAGGGCGAGGAGGAGTCGCCCGACCCGGAGAACCTCGGCGAGGTGGCCGCCGACCTCCTCGGCGAGCTGGTGAACGAGGGCGATGTGCTCGGGCTGGCCTGGGGCCGGTCCACCATCCACATGGCCGCCGCGCTCGACCGGCTGCCACCGTGCACGGTCGTGCAGCTCACGGGCGTGTACGACGCGGGGACCGCCGAGCGCGGCTCGGTCGAGGCCGTCCGGCGCGCCGCGCAGGTCTCCGGCGGCGAGGCCCACCCCATCTACGCCCCGATGCTGCTGCCCGACCCGGCCACCGCCGCGGCGCTGCGCAACCAGACCGGCATCGCCCGTGCCTTCGAGTACTTCGACAAGGTCACCGTGGCTGCCGTCTCCATCGGTTCGTGGGAGCCGGGCATCTCGACCGTGCACGACATGCTCACCGACGAGGAGCGCGCGCACTACGCCTCGCTCGGCGTCGCCGCCGAGATGTCCGCGCACCTCTTCGACGCGGAGGGCCGCCGGGTCGGCCGTGACCTGGGCGAACGGTGCATCACGGTCGAGGCCGACCGGCTGCGCCGTATCCCCGAGGTGGTGGCGATCGCGGGCGGTCAGCGCAAGGCGGACGCGATCGCGGCCGTCCTGCGCTCCGGGCTCGTCACCAGCCTGGTGACGGACACCGCTGCCGCGGACCATCTGCTTGCGGCGCCTCCCGGACCGCGGCCCGCGCTGGACCGGGCCGACCCGGACGACTGACGCCCGAGCGGCGGGGAACGTTTGGAGGATCTGCCGGGGGCCATGCCCGTGAGCTGGAGTTTTTGCCTGGGCATCACATCCGCACGGCCATGGGACAATGAAGTACGTGCGATTTCCCCGGCTGAGATGCCCGGGGGCCAACTCCGATCGACTGGGATGTTCTGCACGTGCGTTTCCTCAATGACCTGAAGCCGCCGTACGACCTGACGTACGACGACGTATTCATGGTGCCGAGCCGCTCGGCCGTCGGCTCCCGTCAGGGCGTGGATCTGTCCTCCCCGGACGGCAGCGGCACCACCATCCCGCTGGTCGTCGCGAACATGACCGCCATCGCGGGCCGCCGGATGGCCGAGACGCTCGCCCGCCGCGGCGGCCTCGTCGTCATTCCCCAGGACATCCCGATCGACGTCGTCACCGAGGTCATCTCCTGGGTCAAGACGCGCCACCTCGTCCTTGACACCCCGATCGTGCTCGCCCCAGGCCAGACCGTCGCCGACGCGCTGTCCCTGCTGCCGAAGCGGGCCCACGACGCGGGCGTCGTCGTCGACGCCGACCACCGGCCCGTCGGTGTCGTCACCGACGCCGACCTGTCCGGCGTCGACCGCTTCACGCAGCTGTCCGAGGTCATGTCCCGGGACCTGCTGCTGCTCGACGCGGACATCGACCCGCGCGACGCCTTCAACAAGCTCGACCACGCCAACCGCCGCTACGCCCCCGCCGTGGACAAGGACGGCCGGCTCGTCGGCATCCTCACCCGCAAGGGCGCCCTGCGCGCGACCCTCTACACCCCGGCCGTCGACGCCAACGGCAAGCTGCGCATCGCCGCCGCCGTCGGCATCAACGGCGATGTCGCCGGCAAGGCCAAGCAGCTCCTCGACGCCGGTGCGGACACCATCGTGGTGGACACCGCGCACGGCCACCAGGAGTCGATGATCAGCGCGATCAAGGCGGTCCGCGGGCTCGACCCGCAGGTGCCCATCGTCGCGGGCAACATCGTCGCCGCCGAGGGTGTACGCGACCTGGTCGAGGCCGGCGCGGACATCATCAAGGTCGGTGTGGGCCCCGGCGCCATGTGCACCACCCGCATGATGACGGGCGTCGGCCGCCCGCAGTTCTCGGCCGTGCTGGAGTGCGCCGCCGAGGCGAAGAAGTACGGCAAGCACGTCTGGGCCGACGGCGGTGTGCGCCACCCGCGCGATGTCGCCATGGCGCTCGCCGCCGGTGCATCCAACGTCATGATCGGCTCCTGGTTCGCCGGGACCTACGAGTCCCCGGGCGACCTCCAGCAGGCCGCCGACGGGCGTCTGTACAAGGAGTCCTTCGGCATGGCGTCCGCCCGCGCCGTGCGCAACCGTACGAGCGAGGAGTCGGCGTACGACCGCGCCCGCAAGGCGCTGTTCGAGGAGGGCATCTCCACCTCGCGGATGTTCCTCGACCCGACCCGTCCGGGCGTCGAGGACCTGATCGACTCGATCATCGCGGGCGTCCGCTCCTCCTGCACCTACGCCGGTGCGGGCTCGCTGGAGGAGTTCGCCGAGAAGGCGATCGTCGGCATCCAGAGCGCCGCCGGTTACGCCGAGGGCAAGCCGCTGCACGCCAGCTGGAACTAGCTCGGGCCCGACAAGATCGACCGGACAGGACCCAGGAACGACCACACCACGTCCGGCCCTCGCGAAGCTCGCGGCGGCCGGACGCGGTAATTCCTCAACTCCCGATCGCGCAGGCATGCGTGGCGAATGCCTGGGTATACGCGCCCTGCACTGACCACGAGCAGGGGAGGACGAAGTGTCCACGGCGAGCACGGTCACGACCGAACTCACACAGCCTGGCACACAGCGCCCGAACATGGCGGAGCTGGATCTTCCGTCTGTGCCGAATCCTGGAGAGGTAGCACCCAGAGACGCGCGCGAGATCTCGAAGCTCTTCTTCGTACGGCTGGCCTCGCTGGACGAGGGGACGCATGAGCACCAGTACGTACGGAACACGCTCATCGAGCTGAACCTGGCGCTGGTCAGGTATGCGGCGGGCCGGTTCCGCAACCGGGCCGAGCAGATGGACGACATCGTCCAGGTCGGCACCATCGGCCTGATCAAGGCGATCGACCGGTTCGAGCTGAGCCGCGAGGTGGAGTTCGCGACGTTCGCCGTTCCGTACATCGTCGGAGAGATCAAGCGGTTCTTCCGCGACACCAGCTGGGCCGTCCATGTGCCGCGCAGGCTGCAGGAGTTGCGGATCGATCTGGCGAAGGCGACGGACGAGCTCTCCCAGGAGCTGGACCGGGCGCCGACCACGGCCGAGCTCGCCGGGCACCTCGGGCTCGACGAGGAGGAGATCATCGAGGGCGTGGTCGCCAGCAACGGCTACACCGCGGGCTCGATCGACATGCCCATCGACGACGCCTCCGACCACGCACCGGTGCCGCTGTCCGACCGGCTGGGCGCGCCGGACGCCGATCTGGAGATCGCGGAGAACGTCCAGGCGCTCAAGCCACTCATCGAGGAGCTGGACGACCGGGACAAGAGGATCCTGCGCATGCGCTTCGGCGAGGAGATGACCCAGTCGGAGATCGGCGTGGAGCTCGGCGTCTCGCAGATGCATGTGTCGCGGCTGCTGACGCGGATCACCAAGCGGCTGCGTGAGGGCCTGCTCGTCGTGGAGTGATCCACCCATCGCCCCCGAGGACCCCCCACGGGAGAAGCGGCGTCCCGGCCGTCCGGGACGCCGCTTTCACGTGTTCATGTGTGAGCGGTCAGTGCGACTGCCGCAGCCAGGTCGCCTGCACCCGCTTTCCGTACGGCAGGGGGCAGACCTCCACCTGCGCGGCGAGACTCAGCACCATGTGCCAGCCGAAACCGCCGCCACCGGCGAAGTCGGGCTCGCGCGGTACGGGAGGCAGCGGGCTGGAGTCGTCCATCTCGACCACCAGCGTGTCCTGTCCCGCCCTCAGATGCAGCTGCCACCAGCCGGCGGTGTGCCGTACCGCATTGGCGACCAGTTCGGAAACGACCAGCAGCACCGCGTCCAGGTCGGCCCAGGGGCAGTGCTGCAGCAGAAACTCCGCGGTGGCCCCTCGGGCTCCCGCGCTGCCTCTGTGTGGCGAGTGGTCGATCACCACATGTGGTTCTGCGTTCATCTCCGCTCGCCTACCCCACTTGTCGCACTTCTATCAGCCGGTTCCCTTAGATAAGTTTCGTGCGCAGTACGCCGGCGACCGCGGCCGCCATCGCGGCATGGCCCTCGTCGTCGGGGTGCACTCCGTCGGCCAGCTGGGAGGGGCCGATCAGGTCCCGTCCGGGCAGAAGGGAGAGCCGCCCGTCGCCGGTGGCCTCCCCGCTGTCGAGGACGGCCCGCTCCAGCGCCGTACGCAGCTCGGCGAGCGTCGCACCCAGCCGGTTGGCGGTCTGCTCGGCCTCGGGCCGCAGCACGGGGGAGAGGACCAGCAGCGGGATCCGCGGATGCCCCTGCCGTACGAGCGCGATGAACGCGCGCGTCGTCTCGTAGAGCAGCGGGGCCGAACAGGGAACGCCGGTCCAGCAGTTGGTGCCGAAGGCGAGGGTGATCACATCGGCGGGGAGGGCCGACAGCTGCTCCGCGGTGGCCAGTTCGCCGCGGGCCGCGCCCGCGTAGCCCAGGTTCACCGTGTCCAGGCCCAGCATTCGCCCGGCGATGGCGGGCCAGGAGTGGGCGGGGCGGGTGGACCACCAGCCCTCGGTGATGGAGTCGCCGTGGACGAGCCAGCGCGGCTGACGGGGCGCGGGCGCGATGGTGCCGCCGATGCCGCGCAGGCCGAGGATCACGGGGGACTGGGCCTCCGGCGGGTGGACCGTGAACCGGCCGCGGGCACCGGCCGGGAGGGCAACGGTGACCACCGTCTCCTCGGCGGGCTCGGCGATCGTCTCGGAGACGAGGCCGCCGCCCTGCCAGAGGGCGAAGCAGTGGGCGACGGTGCGCAGGGCATCGTTCTCTCCCGGCACCGAGGCGCGGTAGCGGATCTCCACCGCCTGCGCGCCCTCGGCGGTGAACTCCAGCCGCACGCCGATGGGCAGTGCCGCGCGCTGCCCGGTGTCCCACGGCAGCCTGCCCAGATCCGAGGGGTCCGCGCGCACCGCGCGTCCCTCCTCCAGCCAGGCCACACCACACAGAAAGGGGCGGGGATCGAGCCAGCTCACCGGGGACCTCCAGGGGTTGGGGGCGGTTACCTCCAGGAACATTGCGTTGTCCATGTCCCGTCGCGTAGCTTGACTGCCCCTACCGGGGGGTAACCACCGCTGATCAGTTGTCCTATTGCTCTGGGGAGACCATGCGCCGGCGATTGCGCCGCCCCACGATCCGTGGACGGATCGTGACTCTGACGGTCATACCCGTCATCGCACTCATGGCGCTGTGGACCTTCGCCATGGTGTCGGTGACGGGAGACCTGCGGGCCCTGATCCGCGTACAGGGTGTGTACGAGAGTTTCGGCACGCCCGTCGACACCGCCATCGGCCAGATCCAGATCGAACGCCGGATCTCCGCCGACTATCTGGGAGCAGGGCGCAAGGACAGTTCCGCAGCCGTCGCCGCTCTGACCCAGCAGCAGCGCTCGACCGACCGGGCCGTGCGCGCCATGCGCGAAGCCATCGGCGACCGGGACCGGCGCTCGGATCTGTCCGACCGTCAGCGGCAGTCCCTCGACGCGATGGCACGCTCCGTCGACGGTCTCGAAGACCTGCGGGAGAAGGTGATGGCGCGGACGATCTCCTGGGACGGCGCCGTCGACGCGTACACCGCCATGGTCGAGCCGACCTTCGACGTGCAGTCCACGCTGACCGCCCTGCAGGCCGGTCAGATGGCCCGTGAGGGCCAGGTGGTCATCGAGCTGGTGCGGGTACGGGAGTTCGTCTCCCGTGAGGACGCGCTCGTGGCCGGGGCGCGCGCCTCGGGCAGCCTCACCGACCAGCAGTACGACACGCTCACCGCGACCATCGAGGACCGGCGGGTCTTCCACCGTACGTACGTCGCCGATCTCCCCGACGACTCCCGGCAGTTGTTCGCCGACTTCGAGAAGGGCGAGGAGTACCGGGCGCTGACCGCGGGCGAGGACGCCCTGCTGCGCGCGGGTGCTTCCGGCGCGGGCAAGGCCATGGCCGCCGAGTCGTGGCGGACCACGACGGATCGCGCGGTCAAGCGGTACATGCTGCTGTGCACCGACTCGGCGCTCAACACCGCCGACCGCGGGCGGGCCTTCGCCTACCGCGAGATGGTCAAGGCGGCCGTCGTCGGCGTGCTGGGGCTGGTCGCCGTCGGTCTGTCGATCCGGTTCTCGATGGTCAGCGGGCGGCGCATCTCGCGCCGTCTGGAGGAGCTGCGCGACGCCGCCGATGTGCTGGCCACCCGTCAGCTGCCCGACGTGATGGAGCGGCTCGGCGCGGGCGAGGAGGTGGACGCGGCAGCGGCCGCCCCGCCACTGGACTTCGGCGACGACCACCGGGGCCCGGACGAGATCGGCCAGGTCGGGCAGGCGCTCAACGCCGCACGTCTGGCGGCGGTCGAGGCCGCCGTCAAGCAGGCGACGCTGCGCCGCGGAATCTTCGCCGTTCTGCTCAACATCGCCCGCCGCAACCAGGCGCTGGTCCACCGTCAGTCGAAGCTCGTCGACACGCTGGAGCGGCGCACCAGCGACCCGGACACGCTGGAGGACCTGTTCCGGATCGACCATCTGACGACCCGGATGCGACGTCATGCGGAGGGGCTCATCATCCTCTCCGGCGCGACGCCGGGACGCCGCTGGCGCCGGCCGGTGCCGGTGGCTGACATCGTGTCCGCGGCGGCCGGTGAGATCGAGGACTACACCCGGGTCGTGGTGCCGCCGATGCCCGCCGTCGGCATCAGCGCGGAGGCCGTGGCCGACGTGGTGCACCTGCTCGCCGAGCTCGTCGAGAACGCCGCCGCCTTCTCCCCGCCGCACACCCAGGTCACCATGCGGACCTCGGACGCGCGCAACGGCTTCGTGCTGGAGATCGACGACCGCGGGCTCGGCATGGACGCCGCTGAACTGGAGCAGGCGCACCGGACACTGGCGCATCCCGGCGACTTCGACCCGGCGCAGGACGAGCGCCTCGGCCTGTACGTCGTCGGGCGGCTCGCCGAGCGGCACGGGATCGGGGTGACCCTCACCAGGTCGCCGTACGGCGGCACCACCGCCGTGGTGCTGCTGCCGCACGCGATCCTCGCTCCCGTCGACGAGCCTGCCGCCACCGAGCCCCGGGACAGGCCCCGGCCCGTGCGGGCCGTGCCCGCTCCCAGAACGCTGGAGGCCGTGCCCGCGGTGCACGACCGTGCCCCGGAGGAACCCGAGCCCGCGCCACCGGCCACCCCAGGTCCGCCGCTGGGCGGGCTGCCCACCCGGGTCCGCCAGGCCTCGCTCGCCGCCCCGCTGCGCGAGACGCCGCCGGCATCTGCCGACGGACCCGAACGTGAGGTGTCCCCGGACGAGATGCGCTCGATCTTCGGAGCTTTCCAGGCCGGCCTCGACCGTGGCCGCAAGGGCGATAGCGTCGGCCCCGCGTCGCCGAGCGCCGCACGGCGCCCCCGCACGACAGATGAAGGGACGGACGACGATGGCTGAGACAAGCACCGGCGATCAGTCGGGCCTCGGCTGGCTGCTGGACGATCTGCTGGCCAGGACCGACCACGTCCGCCAGGCGGTGCTGCTGACGGCCGACGGTCTGGTCAGCAGCGCGTCCCGCGGCATGGTCAGGCGGGACATCGAGCATCTGTCCGCCGTGTGCGCGGGCTTCCACAGCCTCGCCAAGGAAGCGGGCGACCGCTTCGAGGCGGGGAGCGTCCGCCAGACGATGGTCATGCTCGACAACGCCTTCCTCTTCATCACCCCGGCCGGCGACGGCAGCAGGCTCGCGGTGCTCTCCGACATCGAGACCGACGTCGGGCAGCTCGCCCATGAGATGGCACTGCTGGTCAGGCGGGTGGGCCGACACATGGCCGTCCCCACGCGCTCGGCCGCCGAGGCCACCGACGCCTGACCCGTGAGCGACCACTGGTACGAGGACGAGACCGGTCCCCTGGTGCGGCCGTACACCGTCACCCAGGGCCGGACCCGTCCCGCCTCCGAGCACGGCATCGATCTGATGTCCCAGGTCACGGCCCTCGACCTCGACGGGTCCGAGCCGCCGCTCGACCATGCCCGCAGCTCGCTGCTCGACCTGGTACGCCGCGAGCCGCGCCCCGTCGCCGAGATCGCCGCCGACGCGGATCTGCCGCTGACCGTCGTACGTGTCCTGCTCGCCGATCTGGTCGAAGCCGGACTCGTCAGGGTCTCCGCACCGGTCACTCACGAGGGTCTCGACGACCCCGAGCTGCTGCGCGAAATCGTCGACCGTCTTCGGGAGCTGTGAGGCTTTCGTTCACCGGAGCGCAATGTTTCCCCGTGGCGCCCGTCATCGCGCAATGATCGTTCGCGGATGCGCAACAACCCTGCATTACGGGCACGAGCGTGCGGCTCGTAGGCTCACTCTCCGTACCAGGAGTGGCGGTGACCGTCTGCTCGGCGGTTCCCTCCCCTCATGCGCGGGCTTCTTCGCCATGCCCGCGAGCCGCCGGTCACCCGCCGCCGACCCGCAGCCATGAAGGAGCCCCGCAGTGCTTGATGCCGGCGCAGCCCCACCCGCCAAGCAGCCGTCCACCGCCCAAAGCCCGGGCCTCGGCGCCCGGCTGATGCGGCGTAAGCCCGTCGAGCAACTGGTCGCCGAGGGCGGCCAGGGCGAGGGCGGCGCACTGCGCCGCTCGCTCACCATGTGGCAGCTGACCATGATCAGCATCGGTGCGACGCTCGGCACCGGCATCTTCGTCGTGCTCGGCGAGGCCACCCCGCTGGCCGGCCCTGCGGTCGCGATCTCGTTCGTCGTCGCAGGCCTGACCGCGTTGTTCTCGGCGCTCTCCTACGCCGAGCTGGCCGGATCCATCCCCGTCTCCGGCTCCTCGTACTCGTACTCGTACGCCACCATGGGCGAGATCGTCGCCTGGATCTGCGGCTGGTGTCTGATCCTGGAGTACGGCGTCTCGGTCGCCGCCGTGGCCGTCGGCTGGGGCGAATACCTCAACGAGCTGCTCGACGGCACCATCGGTGTCACCATCCCCGACGCGGTCTCCGCACCGCTGGGCGAGGGCGGCCTGATCAACCTGCCGGCGCTGGTGGTCGTACTGCTCGCCATGGTCTTCCTGATGGGCGGCGCCAAGGAGAGCGCCCGGATCAACACGATCATGGTCGGCGTGAAGATCGTGACGCTGCTGCTCTTCATCGGCATCGGCTTCATGGGCATCAAGGCCGGCAACTACACCCCGCTCGCCCCGCTCGGCGTCTCCGGGATCAGCGCCGCCGCGGCCAGCCTCTTCTTCTCGTACATCGGCTTCGACGCGGCCTCCACCGCAGGTGAAGAGGCCAAGAACCCCAAGCGGGACCTGCCGCGCGCGATCATGCTGTCGCTGCTGATCGTCACCGTGCTGTACTGCCTGGTCGCGCTCGTCGCCGTCGGCGCCATGCCGTGGCAGGACTTCGAGGGCACCGAGGCGGCCCTGGCCCAGATCATGAAGGACGTCACCGGCCAGAGCATCTGGGGCGTCGTGCTCGCCGCGGGCGCGGTCGTCGCCATCGCGTCGGTGGTCTTCGCCGTGCTGTACGGCCAGACCCGCATCCTGTTCGCCATGTCCCGCGACGGCCTGGTTCCCAAGCTGTTCGCCAAGGTGAACCCGCGCACCGGTGCCCCGCGCGCCAACACCGTCATCGTCTCGCTCTTCTGCGGTGCCCTCGCGGCCTTCATCCCGCTCGGCGAACTGGCCAACGCCACCAGCATCGGCACGCTCTTCGCCTTCGCGCTGGTCAACGTCGCCGTGGTGATCCTGCGCTACAAGCGCCCCGACATGAACCGCACCTTCACGGTGATGCTCTTCCCCCTCACCCCGATCCTCGGCTTCGCCTTCTGCGCCTACCTGATGTACACGATGCCCGGCACCACCTGGACGGTCTTCGGTGGCTGGATGATCGTCGGCCTCGTGTTCTACTTCGGATACGGCATACGCCGCTCCCGACTGGCCACGGCAGAGAAGTGATCCACCCGCAGTGCGACTGAACGAACTCGACGAACGCATCGTCCACGCCCTCGCCGAGGACGCCCGACGCTCCTACGCGGACATCGGCTCCGAGGTCGGCCTCTCCGCGCCCGCCGTCAAGCGGCGGGTCGACAGGCTGCGCGCCGAAGGCGCCATCACCGGGTTCACCGTCCGCGTGGACCCGGCGGCGCTCGGCTGGGAGACCGAGGGCTTCGTCGAGATCTACTGTCGCCACAACACCTCGCCCGACGCCATCCGCCGCGGCATGGAGCGCTACCCAGAGGTCGTGTCCGCCTCCACCATCACTGGTGAGGCGGACGCGATCGTCCAGGTCTTCGCCTCCGACATGCGCCACTTCGAGCGGGTGCTGGAGCGGATCGCGGGCGAGCCGTTCGTGGTGCGCACCAAATCGGTGCTGGTGCTCTCCCCGCTGCTGCGGCGCTTCTCCTCGGGCGCTCCCGCCTGATCGGGCGGATCCCGGACTGTTTCTGCGACTCCGCTCCGACCTGTGATGCCGCTCTGATTCGGCGGCACGCAACGAATCACCGCTCCGGGCGGGCACAGCGCAATGGATCGACCATCGACACGCAACGGTCGCGGGTTGTCCCGGCGGGAGTCCGGACCGTACCGTTTTTAACGTCTTCTTCACCCCGCATACATCGCCCAGAGGTTGCCGATGCCCCCGCTGCGCACCGCCCTGCTCCAGAGCTCCGGCCGCCCGGGCTCGGTCGCCGAGAACCTCAAGGTGCTCGACGAGGCCGCGGCCCGCGCAGCGGCGGCCGGTGCCGGACTGCTGATCGGCCCCGAGATGTTCCTGACGGGGTACGCGATCGGCGACCAGGTGCCCGTGCTGGCCGAGCCCGCCGACGGCCCCGCCGCCCGGTCCGCCGCTGAGATCGCCCGCCGCCACGGCATCGCCGTGATGTACGGCTATCCCGAGCGGGACGGCGAGAGGATCTTCAACTCCGCGCAGCTGATCGGCCCCGACGGCGAGAGCCTCGCGAACTACCGCAAGACCCATCTCTTCGGCTGCTTCGAGCAGCAGTGGTTCACCCCGGGCGAGCAGCCGGTTGTCCAGGCCGAGCTCGGCGGGATCCGGATCGGCCTGCTGATCTGCTACGACGTGGAGTTCCCGGAGAACGTCCGGGCGCACGCGCTCGCCGGCACCGATCTCCTGCTGGTGCCCACGGCCCAGATGCACCCCTTCCAGTTCGTGGCCGAGTCGGTCGTCCCGGTGCGGGCCTTCGAGAGCCAGATGTACATCGCGTACGTCAACAGGACAGGCCCGGAAGGGGAGTTCGAGTTCGTCGGACTCAGCTGCCTGGCGAGCCCCGACGGCACGACCCGCGTCCGCGCCGGGCGGGGCGAGGAACTGGTCGTCGGCGAGGTCGATCCGGCCCTGCTGAGCGCCTCCCGTGAGGCCAATCCCTATCTGCGCGACCGCCGCCCGGGCCTCTACGGCTCCCTGATCTGAACCTCTCCCCGCTCGCCGCACACGCTTTCCCCGCAAGGAGTCCGTACCCCATGACGTCCACGGTGCCCACCACTGCTGTCCAGCACACCGACGAGCAGCCGCCCATCACCATGTTCGGTCCGGACTTTCCTTATGCGTACGACGATTTCCTCGCCCACCCGGCGGGCCTGGGCCAGATACCCGCGACCGAGCACGGCACCGAGGTCGCCGTCATCGGCGGCGGGCTCTCCGGCATCGTCGCCGCGTACGAGCTGATGAAGATGGGCCTCAAGCCGGTCGTCTACGAGGCGGACCAGATCGGCGGCCGGCTGCGCACCGTCGGCTTCGAGGGCACCGGCACGGATGAGCTGTCCGCCGAGATGGGCGCGATGCGCTTCCCGCCCTCCTCCACCGCGCTGCAGCACTACATCGACCTGGTCGGTCTGACCACGCAGCCCTTCCCCAACCCCCTCGCCCCCAGCACCCCGTCGACCGTCGTCGACCTCAAGGGCGAGTCGCACTACGCGGAGACCATCGACGACCTGCCGCAGGTCTATCGCGATGTGATGGACGCCTGGAACGCCTGTCTGGAGGAGGGCGCCGACTTCTCCGACATGAACCGCGCCATGCGCGAGCGCGATGTGCCGCGCATCCGCGAGATCTGGGCGAAGCTGGTCGAGAAGCTCGACAACCAGACCTTCTACGGATTCCTCTGCGAGTCCGAGGCCTTCAAGTCCTTCCGGCACCGCGAGATCTTCGGCCAGGTCGGCTTCGGCACCGGCGGCTGGGACACCGACTTCCCCAACTCCATCCTGGAGATCCTGCGCGTCGTCTACTCCGAGGCCGACGACCACCACCGCGGCATCGTCGAGGGCAGCCAGCAGCTGCCGCTGCGGCTCTGGGACCGCGAGCCCGCCAAGATCACCTACTGGGCGCCCGGTACCTCGCTGTCCTCCCTGCACGAAGGCGACCCGAAGCCGGCCGTGACCCGGATGCACCGCACCGCTGGCAACCGGATCACCGTCACCGACGCCTCCGGCGACATCCGTACGTACAGGGCGGCCATCTTCACCGCGCAGTCCTGGATGCTGCTCTCCAAGATCGCCTGTGACGACTCGCTCTTCCCCATCGACCACTGGACGGCGATGGAGCGCACCCACTACATGGAGTCGTCCAAGCTGTTCGTCCCGGTCGACCGGCCGTTCTGGCTGGACAAGGCCGTCGACGGCCAGGGCAACGCGACTGGCCGTGACGTCATGTCGATGACGCTCACCGACCGGATGACCCGCGGCACGTACCTGCTCGACAACGGGCCCGACAAGCCGGCCGTCATCTGCCTCTCGTACACCTGGTGCGACGACAGCCTCAAGTGGCTGCCGCTGCCCGCGAACGAGCGGATGGAGGTCATGCTCAAGTCGCTGGGCGAGATCTATCCGAACGTCGACATCCGCAGCCACATCATCGGCAACCCGGTCACCGTGTCCTGGGAGAACGAGCCGTACTTCATGGGCGCGTTCAAGGCGAACCTGCCGGGCCACTACCGCTACCAGCGCCGTCTGTTCACGCACTTCATGCAGGACGGGCTGCCCGAGGACAAGCGCGGCATCTTCCTGGCGGGCGACGACATCTCCTGGACGGCGGGCTGGGCCGAGGGCGCCGTGCAGACCGCGCTGAACGCGGTGTGGGGCGTGATGCACCAGCTCGGCGGGGAGACCGACCCGAGCAACCCGGGCCCCGGCGACCTGTACGACGAGATCGCTCCGGTCGAACTGCCGGAGGACTGAGACGACCGTCCGGGGCCGGCCGCGATCCGGCCGGCCCCGGACGGTGTTCAACTGCCGAGGCGCCCGCCGCCCGGACGCCCGGTCAGCGCCAGGGCGTGAGCAGACAGCGCCCGACGAGACCGACGCCCGTGTCGAGTCGTTCGGTGAACTCCTCGGCCAGGCCCGGGAGTTCTCGTACTCCCCACAACAGTCGCGCCGCCGACCAGGCGCCCTCGCGAGCCCGGTCGAGGCTCCATGAGCCGACCAGGTGGGTGAGCGGATCGGCGATCTCCAGCAGATCGGGGCCCGGCATCAGATCCTCGCGGATGCGCTCCTCCAGGAGCGTGAGGATGTCGCCGACGCGGTCGAACTCGGCCTCGAGATCGGCCGGTTCGCAGTCGAGCGCCCGGCAGGCGTCGACCACGGCGAGTGCCAGATCGTGCCCGATGTGCGCGTTGATGCCTGCGAGCGCGAACTGCAGTGGCCGTACGCCGGGATGGCGCCGGTACTGGAAGAGCGGCCGCCAGCAGGCCGGCGGGCGGCGTCCCTCCGCCGCCGCGTCCACGGCGGCCAGATAGCGGCGGGCGAAGAGCACGTCCAGCGTGGCCGCGGCCCGGCGGTCCGGGAAGCCGCCGCCGTCGATGTGCCGGTCGATCTCCTGCGTGACGGCCAGATAGACCCGGTTGAAGACGGCGACCCCGTCCGTGGCGGGCCAGTCGTCGCGCAGCGCGTGCATCCGTTCCACCACTGAGTCGACCGGAGAGGGGCGACGGTCGGCCCGGGCCGCGACATGTTCCATCTGCGCCATGCAGGCAGCGTCCCAGCCGGAGGCGAAATGGCGCGGTGACGGGCCGGGGCTTCCCCAGAACGGAGGACGCGCGGATCGGCGTCGTTCGCCGGGGTTCACGGAGGCTTCCCGGGCGGCAGTCCCATCCGTGAATCGTGCACACGGCATTGTCACCCGTACCTGGTGGCTCTACGCTCTCACGGTCTCGTCCATGAATTGCGATCACATACCTGATGGGAGCATTCGATGACCGGAAGACCCCGACGGCGCCGGGGAGTTGTGCTCACCGCCGTCGCCGCCTGTGTCACCGTGCTCGTACCGATCGCGTCGTCCCAGGCCGCGGCCACGTCCGGCTCGCGTCCGGTGCCGAAGACAGTGGTGATCGACGGCAAGCGGCTCACAGAGGCCAAGTCGCGGCTCGACCACGGCGATCCGGCACTGCGCAAGGCGGCCCAGGCTCTTGTCGTACGCGCCGACGGCTGGCTCGGACAGGGGCCATGGACCGTCGTCGACAAACCCAAGCCCGCACCGAGCGGCGACGTCCACGACTATCTGAGCCAGGCGCCCTACTGGTGGCCCTCGCAGCCCAAGACGCCCGAGAATCCCTGGGGTTGCCCGTACGTCCAGCGCGACGGCGAACGCAATCCCGAGGTCGACACCGGCACCGACCGCCCCGACATCGGCAAGGTCGTGAACTCGGTCACCACGCTGAGCCTCGCCTGGTACTACACGGGCAGGAAGCAGTACGCCGAGCACGCGTCGAGGATCCTGCGCACCTGGTTCCTGGACCCGGCGACCCGGATGAACCCCCATCTGAACCACGGGCAGTTCATCCCCTGCAAGTACGACGGCCGGGCGATCGGCATCATCGACTTCTCGCAGCAGTACACCAGCGTCCTGGACGCCGTCGCGATCCTTCAGAGCGGGGCGCCCGGCTGGTCGAAGAGCGACCGGACCGCCATGCGGGCCTGGAACACGTCTTTCCTGGACTGGCTGGTGAACTCGCGCTTCGGCAAGGACGAGTCGGCGGCCAAGAACAACCACGGCACGTTCCACGACATGCAGGTGGCCGCCCTGGCGCTGGCCACCGGCGACAGGGACCTCGCACGCAAGGTCGTCCTCGACGCGCGCGGCAAGCGGATCGACCCGCAGATAGCCGCCGACGGCAGTCAGCCGCAGGAGCTCGCGCGGACCCGCAGCTGGCACTACTCGACCTTCGACCTCGTCGCGTACACCCGGCTCGCCGACATCGGCAGGCAGGTGGGCGTGGACCTGTGGGCGTACCGGGGCCCGCAGGGACAGGGCCTGTTCAAGGCGGTCGACTATCTGCTGCCCGCGGCGACGGGGGCGACGGCCTGGTCGCATCCCGAGCTCGAGTTCTACCGGTACGCGGCGAGCGACGTGGTGCACGCGGCGGCGGACGCGGGTGACGCCAGGGCGAGGGCGGCGGTGCCGAGGCTTCAGACACCGCCGGGCGGTGACCTGTGGGCGCTGCGGCCCGCGGCGGAACAACTGGACTCGATCGCGGGCTGAGCGCTTCGGCCCAGGGCGTGTTCTGGAAGTAGCGCCGTCCGCCCGCGGGGTGGGGGTACCTCCCAGGCGAAGCTCTGGGGGAGGGACTTCTCAACACGCCCTCCAAAACACGCCCTCGCGTCAGGGCAGCCGCTCGACAACCGCGTCCGCGACGCCGGACTTCACGCTGTCCCGCCCCGCCGAACGCAGTACCCCCGCGCCCGCGACCAGCCCGAAGGCAAGCAGCGTCACCAGGCCGAAGGAGACCACCAGGCTCGTCGCGTCGGCCACCGCCCCGATCGCCGAGGGCGCGATCAGCCCCGAGGTGTACGTGATCGTGGCGACGCCCGCGATCGCCTGGCTCGGGTTCGGCCCGCTGCGCCCCGCCGCCGCGAAGGCCAGCGGTACGACGACGGCGACCCCGAGCCCGATGAACGCGAAGCCGGTCATCGCCACGGCCGGATGCGGCGCGACGACCACCAGCAGCCCGCCCGCCGTCGCCAGCACGCCTCCCACCCGCACGGTGCGCACCGGCCCGAAGCGGTCCACGATCCGGTCGCCGGCCAGCCGCGCCACCGCCATGGTCAGCGCGAACGCGGTGGTGGACGCGGCGGCGAGACCGGCCGATGTGTCCATCTCGTCCCGCAGATACACCGCCGACCAGTCCAGGCTCGCGCCCTCCGCGAACACCGCGCAGAACCCGATCGCGCCGATGACCAGCGCCGACCTGGGCGGCAGCGCGAACCGCGGCGGCGGTGCCTCGTCGGGCGCGCTGCGCAGGTCGAGCACGCCCTGACAGGCGGCGAGCCCGAGCACGGTGAGCGTCAGGGCGGCGAGCGCGTGGTGCAGCCGGGCGTCGCTGCCCAGATGCGCAGCGAGCGTGCCGCCTGCCGAGCCGATCAGCGCGCCCGCGCTCCACATGCCGTGCAGCCCGGACATGATCGACCGGTCGAGCCGGTTCTCGGTCTCGACGCCGAGGGCGTTCATCGCCACGTCGGACATCCCAGCAGCAGCCCCGAACACGAAGAGTGCCGCGCACAGCGCGAGCAGATTCGGGGCGAAGGACGGCAGGGTCAGCGAGAGGGTCCACAGGACGATCAGCCCCCGCAGGGCGTTGCGTGCGCCGAAGCGGTGGCTGACCGCTCCGGCCAGCGGCATGGCCACGGACGCGCCGAGCGCGGGGAAGGCGAGCGCGAGACCGAGCTGCCCGGCGCCGACCGACGCGTGGTCCTGGATCCAGGGGATCCGGGTGGCGAAACTGCCGGTGACCGCGCCGTGCACGCAGAAGACGGCGGCGATGGCATACCGCGCCCGCCTCAATCTCTGCTGATCGAAGACCACTTCGTTCGCCATGCCCTGCCCCTCCCCGTCGTCGTGCCGCGTAAACTATCAGGAACCCTGCCTGATAAATAGTGAGGCGGGGATCTGGAAGGATTCCGGCATGCCCGCATCACCGAGCACCGCCCGTGCCATCAATGACCGGCACGCCCTGCAACTGCTGCAGCAGGAAGGGCCGTTGACGGCAGGGCAGCTGAAGACCAGGACCGGACTCTCCAGGCCCACCGTCGCCGACCTGGTGGAGCGCCTGCAGGGCTCCGGCCTGATCCAGGTCGTCGGCGAGGCGGGCACGGAGCGCCGTGGCCCCAATGCCAGGGTGTACGGGATCGTCGCCGACCGCGCGCACCTGGCCGCTCTCGACGTACGGACCCAGAGCGTGACCGTCGTTGTCGCGGATCTGCTCGGCGTCACCCTGGCCGAGGCCTCCCTCCCGATCGGCAGCGACACCGGCACCGAGCCTGCGGTCGAGCAGGCGGTCGCGCTGCTGGAACGGACCGCACGCGATGCGGGCGCGCCCCGGCTGCACAGCGTCGGCATCGGTGCGCCCGGCCTGATCGACCCGGTCACCGGCGAACTGCGCGACACCTCCGGCCTGCCCGCCTGGCACCGCCGTCTGGTCGCCGCCCTCCAGGAGAGGCTGCCTGCCAGGGTGCTCGTCGAGAACGAGACCAATCTGGCGGCTGTCGCGGAACAGCGCCTCGGCGCGGCACGCGACCGCGACACCTTTGTCCTTCTGTGGCTCGGACACGGCGTCGGGGCGGCCCTCTTCCTCGACGGCAGGCTCCGCAAGGGTGCCTCGGGAGGCGCGGGGGAGATCGGCTTCCTGCCGGTGCCCGGCACTGCGGGCACGCCCACCGCGGTCGACTGCGGAGGCGGCTTCCATTCACTGGCCGGATCCGCCGCGATCTGCCAGCTCGCCGCCGAGCACGGCATCGAGGCCGACCGTGGCGGGGAGCCCCCGGCCGCGGCGCTGGTGCAGTCGGCAGTGGCGGCCGGGCGGGGCGACTTCCTCGACGCCCTCGCCCACCGGCTGTCCCTCGGCGTGGCCGCGGTCGCCGCCGTACTCGACCCGGGCTGCGTCGTCCTCGGCGGCGAGGTCGGCCACGCCGGCGGCACGGAGCTGGCGGCGCGGGTCGAGTCCCGGCTGGCCGGGCTCTCCCCGCTGCGTACGGAGGTACGTGCCGGGGAGCTGGGCGGTACGGCGGTGCTGAGCGGCGCCCTGCTCACGGCGCGCGAGGCGGCACAGGACGAGCTCTTCACCCCACGGGGTTGAACCGCACGCGAGGTGCGCCTCAGCCGAGCCGTCGCGTCAGGAATTCCTCGAACGTGACCTTCCCGACGGCCCGTTCGGGCGCCAGATGCTCGCCGTCGCGGAAGCCCGCGTACGCCTTCCCGGCCAGCCGCACCGGCAGGATCGGACGGCGCTTGCCCGTCGCGCGGAGATACGAGCGCGCCAGATCCGCGAGCGGGCGGACATCCGGGCCGCCCATGTCCGCGACCCGCCCCGCAGGCGCGCCCACGGCCAACTCGGCCAGCCGGTCGGCGACTTCACCCGTGTCGATCGGCTGCACGCTCACCCCCGAGGGCAGCGCCAGCACCGGCAGCCGGGCAGCGCCCGCGATCAGGCGGTGCACCAGATCGTGGAACTGGGTCGTCCGCAGCACCGTCCAGCCCGAGCCCGACTCCTCGATCATCCGCTCGACCTTGTGCTTGACGCCGTAATAGCCGAGCGGCAGCCGGTCCACGCCGACGATCGAGATGTACACGAGATGCGGCACTACGGCCCTGCGCGCGGCCGCGAGCAGATGCCCGGCCGCCCTGTCGTCACCGCCGCGCGGACTGGTCGCGCAGTGCACGATCGCGTCCACACCCTCGACCGCCGCGTCCAGGCCCGTACCCTCGCGCAGATCGACGGCATACGGCTTCGCATGGCGGCTGAGCGCCCGTACGTCGTGTCCGCGCCCGCGCAGCCGGTCGCACACCAGCCTGCCCAGCGTTCCCGTACCACCCGTCACCAGGATCGATGCCATGGCATCAGCCTGTCAGAGGCGCCGGGAAGCCGAAGACCCGGCGGCGGCAAGGGCCGGTTCTCCGCCGCCGGGCGGTCGACACTCCACGGACAGCGGAGGTGCCGCCGAGATTAAAAGGACTAGACCAGAGTGGTCAATAGGTCAGAACCGGCCGACCGGACAGAACCTTGTGAGCCAGTCCACAGTTGGTCACTCGTACAGCCCATGCCCGGCATGGCACACTGGCCCTGTATCAGCAGCAGCGCACTCCGGGGTCGGTGTAATTCCGAACCGGCGGTTACAGTCCGCGACCCGTCCGCATCCAGCGGTCGGTTGACCAGGTGAAATTCCTGGACCGACGGTGAAAGTCCGGATGGGAGGCAGTGCGCGGCGGGCGACCTTTCCGGTACGCCGGCCGTAGTGGCTGATCGCCGTTCCAACGGCGATCGGTGTGCTCGGCCTCGGCGACCGCCGTGAAATGTTGTTCCGCTCTCTGTCGTCATCGACAGGCCCCGGAGTCCGTGCCCGAAGAGGCAGGAGGACCCGGTGGCCACCGCAGCCGACGTGGACGCCATGCGCCGAGCAATCACGCTCGCCGCCCGCGGACTCGGCTCCACCAGCCCCAACCCGGTCGTCGGGTGCGTCATTCTCGACGCCTCGGGAGAGCCTGCGGGCGCGGGTCACCACCAGCGCGCCGGCGGCCCGCACGCCGAGGTCAACGCTCTGAGTGACGCTGGCGATCGGGCCCGCGGCGGCACCGCGTACGTCACCCTCGAACCCTGCAACCACACCGGCCGCACCGGCCCCTGCGCCCAGGCGCTCATCGAGGCCGGGGTCAGCCGGGTCGTCTACGCGGTCGGCGACCCCAACCCGCAGGCCACCGGCGGCGGCGACACCCTGCGCGCCGCCGGAGTCCGGGTCGAGTCGGGCCTGCTCGCCGACGAGGCCGAAGCGGGCAACATCGCCTGGCTCACCTCCGTACGCCTCGGCCGCCCCTTCGTCCTGTGGAAGTACGCGGCCACACTCGACGGCCGCATCGCGGCCAAGGACCGCAGCAGCCGCTGGATCACCTCGCCCGAGTCGCGCGCCGACGTCCACCGGCTGCGCGCCGAGGCCGACGCCGTGGTCGTCGGGTCCGGGACGGCCCGCGCCGACGACCCGCATCTCGCGGTGCGCGGCATCGAGGGCGCCGACCAGCCCCTGCGGGTGGTTCTCGACACCGAGGCCACCGCGGTCGGGCCCGGCGCCCGTGTTCTCGACGACGCCGCGCCCACGCTGATCGCCGTCGCCGAGGACGCCGAGGCCCAACTGCCCGACGCCGTAGAGGTCGTGAGGCTGCCTCGCGCCGGGCGGGGCCTGTCCGTGGCGGCCCTGCTGGAAGCCCTCCACCAGCGCGGCATCCGCTCCGTCCTTCTCGAAGGCGGCCCGACCCTCGCCGGAGCCTTCGTCGCCGCGGGCACCGTCGACAAGGTCGTCGGCTATCTCGCCCCCGTACTCCTCGGCGCGGGCCCCGCCGCCCTCGCCGACGCAGGAATCTCCACGATCACCGAAGCGTTGCGGCTCGAGCTGACCGAGACCGTACGCATCGGACCCGATCTGCGCATCACTGCCGTACCCCAAACCGCCCCGAAGGAGCGCTGAGCGTGTTCACCGGAATCGTTGAAGAACTGGGTGAGGTCACCGCCGTCGAGAACCTCGGCGACTCCTCCCGCTTCCGACTGCGCGGCCCCGTCGTCACCGAAGGTGCCAAGCACGGCGACTCCATCGCCGTCAACGGCGTCTGCCTCACCGTCGTCGACTTCGGCGACAGCGAGTTCACCGCCGATGTGATGGCCGAGACGCTGGGCCGCTCCAGCCTCGGCGCGCTCCAGGAAGGCTCCAGGGTCAATCTGGAGCGGCCCATGGCCGTCGGTGGCAGGCTCGGCGGCCACATCGTCCAGGGCCATGTCGACGGCACGGGCACCATCGTCGAGCGGAAGCCCTCGGAGAACTGGGAGATCGTGAAGATCTCCCTCCCCGCCGACCTCACCCGCTATGTCGTCGAGAAGGGCTCCATCACCGTCGACGGCGTCAGCCTCACGGTCGTCGACGCCGGACCCGACTACTTCACCATCAGCCTCATCCCCACCACCCTCGCGCTGACCACGCTCGGCATCAAGCAGCCCGGCGACCCGGTCAACCTCGAGGTCGACGTCATCGCCAAGTACGTCGAGCGGCTGCTCGGCGCGCGGTCGGCGGACGCCGCGGACGCCGAGGAGAGCGCGAAGTGAGTGCCGTCAACTGGCTGAACAGCGAGGCCTTCACGGCCTTCGACCAGCACATCAAGTGGGCCGACATGATCGGCAACCTCGTCGGCCTGACCGCCCTCGCGCTCGGCTGGCGGCGCTCGATATGGACCTGGCCCGCGCAGTTCGCCTCCGGTGTCATTCTTCTCGTCGCGTTCGCCTCCGCGCATCTCACCGGCAGTGCGGGCAAGCAGGTCGTGGTCATGGTCGTCGCGGCCTGGGGCTGGTCGCAGTGGACCCGCGGCCGGCAGCAGGCGCAGGACGGCTCGATCGCCGTCCGCTTCGCCACATGGCGCGAGCGAGGAGTCCTCGCCGCCGCCGCGGCCGTCGGCACGCTCGCCGTCGGCGGCCTGTTCACCCTCTACCCGTCGCTGTCCTGGGACGCATGGCCCGACGCGTACATCTTCGTCGGCACGCTGGTCGCCATGTACGCCCAGGCCCGCGGCATGGTCGAGTTCTGGTTCGCCTGGCTGCTCGTCGACCTCGTCGGCGTGCCGCTCAACTTCGCCAACGGCTTCGCCTTCTCCGGATTCGTCTACGTCATTTACGGCGCGCTCGTCCTGTGGGGCATGCGCGACTGGTGGCTGCGCTCCCGTACGAGCGCCAAGCCCTCCCTGGAAGGAGCGGCAGCATGACTGCTCAGCCCACCTGGTACTCCACCGACAACGTCGAGGACTTCGCCCTCGACCCGGTCGAGCAGGCCATCCGAGACATCGCGGCGGGACGGCCCGTCGTGGTCGTCGACGACGAGGACCGCGAGAACGAGGGCGACCTCGTCATCGCCGCCGAGAAGGCCACACCCGAGATCGTCGCCTTCATGATGAGCGAGTGCCGCGGCCTGATCTGCGCCCCCATGGAGGGCGAGGAGCTGGAGCGGCTCGACCTGCCGCAGATGGTCGAGCACAACACCGAGTCGATGCGGACGGCCTTCACCGTCTCCGTCGACGCGGGCCCGGCCTTCGGCGTCACCACCGGTATCTCCGCCGCCGACCGCGCCACCACCCTCCAGTTGCTGGCCGGCGGCAAGGCCGAGGCCTCCGACTTCGTACGCCCCGGGCATGTCTTCCCGCTGCGCGCCAAGCCCGGCGGGGTGCTGGTGCGCAACGGCCACACCGAGGCCGCCGTCGACCTCGCCCGGCTCGCGGGCCTGCGCCCGGCCGGTGCGATCGTGGAGATCGCGGGCGAGGACGGGGTCATGCTGCGGCTGCCCGAGCTGATTCCGTTCGCCCGCAAGCACGGCCTGACGATCATCTCCATCGAGGACCTGATCGCCTACCGCCGCTCCTCCGAGCCCACCGTCAAGCGGGAGGCCGAGGTCAATCTGCCCACCTCCTTCGGGCAGTTCACCGCCTACGGCTACCGCTCCACCGTCGACGGCATAGAGCATGTCGCCCTCGTCCACGGGGAGATCGGCGACGGCGAGGACGTCCTCGTCCGCGTCCACTCCGAGTGCCTGACCGGCGACATCTTCCACTCGCTGCGCTGCGACTGCGGCCCCCAGCTCCAGGCCTCCATGGAGCACATCACCGAGACCGGCCGCGGTGTCGTCGTCTATCTGCGCGGTCACGAGGGCCGCGGCATCGGCCTGCTGTCCAAGCTGCGCGCGTACGAACTCCAGGAACGCGGTCGCGACACCCTCGACGCCAATCTCGAACTCGGCCTGCCCGCCGACGCCCGCGACTACGCGGCGGGCGCCCAGATCCTCGAGGACCTCGGCGTACGCAGCCTCCGGCTGATGACCAACAACCCCGACAAGATCACCGCGCTCGTCCGGCACGGACTCACCGTCCACGGCCGTGAGCCGATGCCCGTCCAGGCGGGCGAGCACAACCTCCGGTATCTGCGCACCAAGCGGGACCGGATGGGACACGACCTGCCCTGGCTCGACGCCTCCACCGCGTCCGCCTGCGGCAACCAGTAACCAGCGCGAGAAGCACGACAGAAAGCGTCAAGGGAGAAAAATGAGCGGCAAGGGTGCACCCGAACTGTCCGTACGCAACTGCGGCGACCTGCGGGTGGCGGTGATCGCGGCCCAGTGGCACGAGAAGGTCATGGACGGCCTCGTCGACGGCGCCCTGCGTGCCCTGCACGAGGTGGGCATCGACGAGCCGACGCTGCTGCGTGTCCCCGGAAGCTTCGAGCTCCCGGTGGTCGCCAAGGTGCTGGCCGGCCGCGGCTACGACGCGATCGTCGCGCTCGGTGTCGTCATCCGCGGCGGCACCCCGCACTTCGAGTACGTGTGCCAGGGCGTCACCCAGGGCCTCACCCAGGTCTCCATCGACACCGGCGTCCCCGTCGGCTTCGGTGTGCTGACGTGCGACACCGAGGAGCAGGCACTGGACCGGGCCGGACTTGAGGGATCGAACGAGGACAAGGGCCACGAGGCGGTCACCGCCGCACTCTCCACCGCGACCATCCTGCGTTCAGTATCTGAACCCTGGCGCTGAGGAGAAGGCCCTTCGTCGTAGGGTGGGCACCATCATGGCGAACAAAACCTTCGAAGAGCTCTTCGCCGAGCTGCAGCTCAAGGCGAAGAACGGCGACCCTGCCACCTCCCGCACCGCCGAGCTGGTGGACAAGGGTGTGCATGCCATCGGCAAGAAGGTCGTCGAGGAGGCCGCCGAGGTGTGGATGGCCGCCGAGTACGAGGGCAAGGAAGCCGCCGCCGAGGAGATCTCCCAGCTGCTGTACCACGTCCAGGTGATGATGGTCGCCCGCGGGATCTCTCTCGACGACGTCTACGCCCACCTCTGAGCACCGCCCCCGTCACATACGCACGAACAAAGGAAGCCCGTCTCATGCTGCGCATCGCCGTCCCCAACAAGGGTTCACTGTCCGGACCTGCGTCGGCGATGCTCCATGAGGCCGGCTACCAGCAGCGCAAGGAGTCCAAGGAGCTCGTTCTCGTCGACCCCGAGAACGACGTCGAGTTCTTCTATCTGCGCCCGCGCGACATCGCGATCTACGTCAGCTCCGGCAAGCTCGACATCGGCATCACCGGCCGCGATCTGCTGTTGGACTCCGGGGCCAACGCCGAGGAGATCCTCCAGCTCGGCTTCGCCCGCTCCACCTTCCGCTACGCCACCAAGCCCGGCACGGCCAAGGACGTCGGCGACTTCGGCTCAATGACCATCGCCACCTCCTACGAGGGCATCGTCGCCAAGCACCTGGCCGACAAGGGCATCGACGCCTCCGTCGTCCACCTCGACGGCGCCGTCGAGACGGCGATCCAGCTCGGCGTGGCGCAGATCATCGCGGACGTCGTGGAGACCGGCACCAGCCTGCGCAACGCGGGTCTGGAGGTCATCGGCGAGCCGATCATGACGTCCGAGGCGGTCGTCATCCGCCGTACCGGCGCGGAGGCGGACGACCCCAAGGTGCAGCAGTTCCTGCGCCGCCTCCAGGGCGTCCTGGTCGCCCGCAGCTACGTGATGATGGACTACGACTGCCGCGCCGAGCACCTGGAGCAGGCCGTCGCCCTCACCCCGGGCCTCGAGTCCCCGACCATCTCGCCGCTGCACAACGAAGGCTGGGTCGCGGTCCGCGCCATGGTCCCCGCCAAGGAGGCGCAGCGGATCATGGACGACCTGTACGAGCTCGGCGCGCGGGCGATCCTCACCACGGCCATCCACGCCTGCAGGCTCTGAGAAATGCCGGAGACCATGTCCGCCGACGCGCCCCAAGTCCCCGCGCTTCCGGTCACGTTCAGGCCCACCCGAACCCGGGTCGTCCTGCTGACCGTGGGCGTGGCGATGTTCGCCGTGATCACCGCGGTCGCCCTGCTGCTCGAAAAGCTCAGCGCGGGGGAGCGGAGCAGCTTCATCTTCACCGCGCTGCTCTTCTTCGGCGTACTGGCCCTGCTGAGCAGGCCCAAGGTCGTCGCCGACGAGAACGGCGTCACCGTCGTCAACCTCACCCGTACGCGCCGTCTCGAGTGGGCCGAGATCCTGCGGGTGAATCTGCGGCCCGGTGACCCGTGGGTCTTCCTCGACCTCAGCGACGGCACCAGCCTGCCGGTGCTCGGCATCCAGCCCGGCATCGCCAGGGCACACGCCATCCGTGACGCCCGCGCGCTGCGAGCGCTCGCGGAGAGCCGCGGCACCCGCCCGGACAACGATTGAGACGAGGACCACGGCGAGCCCGCGCGGCGATGCCCCTGCCGCGTCCGCCCCTGTCGTGATTACTCTGGTGACGGTGGCGCCAAGTGCGCCCCCTCCCGCACCACCCGGCCGGCCCCGGCCCGCGGGACACCTGCGACCCGAGGAGTGACTCCCTCCAGCAATGGACGGATCGTCCGGTAGTACCTGCGCCGCCCCCTCCCTGGAGGCGGCGGCATGATCATCGCCCTGTTGCTGCTCGCCGCGGCATTCCTCCTGATCCTCGCCAACGGCTTCTTCGTGGCGGCCGAGTTCGGCCTCGTCACGGTGGAGCGGCCCGACGCAGAGCGCGCGGCCGCCGACGGCGACCGCCGTGCCCGCCGCGTCGTCACGGCACTGCGTGAGCTTTCCTTCCAGCTCTCCGGCACCCAGCTCGGCATCACCATCACCTCGCTCGTCGTCGGCATGCTCGCCGAACCCGCGACGGCCCGGCTGCTCCACTGGCCGCTGACCGCGACCGGGCTGCCCGAAGGGGCCGTCTCCGGCATCGCGGTGGTGATCGGGATGCTGCTCGCCTCCGCCGTCCAGATGGTGATCGGAGAGCTCGTCCCCAAGAACTGGGCGGTCTCCCGGCCGCTGCAGGTCGCGCGCTTCGTCGCCGGACCGCAGCATCTCTTCTCGACCGCCTTCCGCCCCGTCATCACCCTGCTCAACACCGTCGCCAACCGTCTCGTACGGCTGCTCGGCGTCGAACCGGCCGACGAGCTGGCGTCCGCCCGCACCCCCGGCGAGCTGGTCTCGCTCGCGCGCCACTCGGCCCAGGCGGGCGCGCTGGAGCAGGACACGGCCGATCTGTTCGTACGGACCCTGTCCCTCGGACATCTCACCGCGCAGCATGTGATGACCCCGCGGGTGAAGATGAGCGCCCTGCGGTCCGACGCCACCGCGGCGGACGTCCTCAACCTCACCCGGGCGACCGGCCTTTCGCGCTTTCCCGTCTACCGGGAGCGCATCGACGAGATCGTCGGCATGGTGCATCTCAAGGACGCCCTCGCGGTGCCCGTCGACGAGCGGCTGCGCACCCGGGTGGACCGGGTGGCCGTCGCTCCGCTGCTGGTACCCGAGACGCTGCCCGTGCAGCAGCTCCTGGAGCGGCTGCGCAGTGAGCAGCCCATAGCCGTGGTGGTCGACGAGTACGGCGGCACCGCCGGGGTGGTCACCCTTGAGGACATCATCGAGGAGCTTGTCGGCGAGGTCCGCGACGAGCACGACGCCGAGGCCGACGCCCGGCCCGAACTCGCTCCGGTGGCGGCCGAGGACGGCCATCCCGCTTGGGAGGCCGACGGCAGCTGCCGCGTCCTCACCCTGCGCCGGATAGGCCTCGAAGTGCCGGACGGTCCCTACGAGACCGTGGCCGGTCTTGTCGCCGATCTGCTGGGGCGCATCCCCGCCCCCGGCGACCGGGCAGAACTGCCCGGCTGGCGGCTCTCCGTGCGCCAGGTGGACCGCTATCGCGCCGAGCGGGTACGTCTGGTGCGCACCGCCGACCTTCCGGCCCTGACGGAGGCCGCGCGATGAGCCTCCTGCAACTGCTGTTCGCACTGCTGCTGGTGCTGGCGAACGGGTTCTTCGTCGGAGCCGAGTTCGCCCTCGTCTCCGTACGCCGTAGCCAGATCGAGCCGCGTGCCGCCGAGGGCTCGTCGCGGGCCCGGCAGGTGCTGCACGGGCTGGAGAACCTGCCGCAGATGATGGCGGCCGCGCAGTTCGGCATCACCATCTGCTCGCTGACCCTCGGCGCGGTGGCCGAGCCGACCGTGGCCCATCTGCTGGAACCGGTCTTCCACGCGGCCCATGTGCCCGAGGGGCTGATCCATCCGCTGGGCTATGTCATAGCCCTGGCCGTGGTCGTCTTCCTGCATCTCGTCATCGGCGAGATGGTCCCGAAGAACCTCGCGATGGCCGCGCCCGAGAAGACCGCGATCTGGCTGGGCCCGGGCCTGGTCGGCTTCGCCCGGCTGTGCCGCCCGGTCACGGTGGGCCTCGGCGCCTGTGCCCGGCTGGTGCTGCGGGCCTTCCGGGTCGAGCCCAAGGACGAGGTGGAGGCGGTCTTCACCAGTGAGCAGCTCAACCGGCTGGTCGAGGACTCGGGTCAGGCGGGGCTGCTTGAGCCCGCCGAGCAGGAACGTCTTGAGGACGCGCTGGAGCTGGGCAGCCGCCCGGTGACGGATGTGCTGATCGACCGCTCCACCCTGGTGACGGTCCCGCCGTCGGTGACCCCCCGCCAGATCGAGGAGCTGACGGTACGCACCGGCTACTCCCGCTTCCCCGTCTGCGCCGAGGGCGTGGGCCCCTTCATGGGCTACCTCCACGTCAAGGACGTACTCGACGTGGAGGACGGCGAACGGGCCGTGCCCCAGCAGATCTGGCGCCCCATGGCGACCCTGCGGGCCGAGCTCCCCCTGGACGATGCCCTCACCGTGATGCGCCGCGCGGCCACCCACCTCGCCCAGGTCGCCGACGCGTCCGGGCGGGTGCTGGGTCTGGTCGCACTGGAGGACGTCCTGGAGATGCTGGTAGGCGAGGTCCGTGACCCGTCCCACCGGGTCACGGTGCCCAGGACGCCCCAGCCGTCCCTGGACAGCGCCCTGGTGGGCTGAGTCAGACAGGTGGAGGATCCTGCGGGCCGCGGTCCACCGGGCCGCGGCCCGACAGGACTTCGCCGTACGCCTGCATCAGATCGGGCAGCCGCAGCGTCGAGAGGTCCTCGCGGGTCGGCGTGCCCGGGTATCCGGACAGCCGCAGATCGCGGTAGGCGCAGCTCTTCTCGTACAGGGTGCGCAGAAAGCGGCCGTTGCCGAGCTCGTCGATCCAGCCCTGGTCGACCACATGCCCGCTGATGGAGCGCAGTTCGTCGCGTGACTCGTCGTCCCACACATCGCCGTTCTCGGCGGCCAGCACCTCACCGATCGCGGTCAGTTCGAGAGGGCGGTACGAGGGGAAGTCGACGCGGGTGGTGAAGCGGGAGGAAAGACCGGGGTTGGTGGCGAGGAGGCGGTCCATTCCCTCGGGGTAGCCGGCCAGGATGACCACCAGATGGTCGCGGTTGTCCTCGGCGCGCTTGAGGAGGACCTGAAGGGCCTCGTCGCCGTATGCGTCGCCCTTGGAGTAGCCGGAGTTGGAGAGGCTGTACGCCTCGTCCACGAACAGCACGCCGCCGAGCGCCGAGTCGATCAGCTCATTGGCCTTCACCGCCGTCTGGCCCAGGAACTCGCCCACCAGATCGGAGCGCTGGGCCTCCACCAGATGGTCGCCGCCGAGCAGCCCGAGGGCGTAGAAGACCCGGCCGAGGATACGGGCGACGGTGGTCTTGCCGGTGCCGGAGGGGCCCGAGAAGACAAAGTGACGTTTCGGAGGCTGGACGGGAAGGCCCTGGCCGGCTCGCAGCCGAGCCATCTTCAGCTGTGCCGACAAGGCCTTGACCTGCCGTTTGACCGGTTCAAGGCCCACCATCCGCTCCAGCTCGGCGAGTGCTTCGGCGAGCAGTACCGGATCGGTGGGGCCCGCCGGGAACGTCGGCGGCGACGGCTGTACGGGAACGACCGCCTTGCGCCGCACCCCCTCGGGCGGGACGCTCGGCACCGAGCCCGGGAGCTGGGTCTGCGGATCGGGGCCGCTCCGCGCCTCCGCCGCCAGGGGCCCGTCGCCGTCGGCCTGCGCGTCGGCGACGTCCTGCCCGACACCGGCGATGGACACGGCCGCGAGCCCCGCCGAGTCGTCGTATCCGTCGATGCCGTCGTACTCCGCGATCGCGGCGAGGCGCGCCGAGGTGTCCATGAAGGCCGGATCGATCCGGTGCACCGCCCGGTACAGCGGCAGGGCGGCGGCGCTGCGGCCGGTGCCCTCGTGCGCCCGCGCCAGCCAGTACCGCAGTTCCTTGCGCTGTGGCTGCTCGCTGCGACAGCGCATCAGGGCGGAGGAGAGCAGCGGCTCCGCCTGCCCGTACATCTCCAGGCGCACGCGTGCCATACCGCCGAAGAGGCCGGCCTCGATGCCCAGGAGCGGATCGTTGACCAGCGGCTCGGTGTGGCGTACGAGCTGTTCCCAGTCCTTGACCAGATAGGCCCGGCAGGCGTGCAGAAAGCGCACCTGCGGGTCGGCGTCCACCGGCGGCAGCCCGGCGAGCGCCCGGTCCAGCTCCGGCACATGGCGGCCGTCGAGCCAGTGGGAGGCGTGGGCGAGTAAGAGATCGCGCGGGCTCTCGAGGACCGGCTGGACCCACCAACCCAGCCAGTACCAGGAGTTGAGGGTGCGGCGGTGGCGGGCGCGCTGCTCGCCGAAGCGTTCGCGTGCGCGGTACATGCGCAGCAGAGCGGTTGTCGTGTCGACGCGCAGCGCGTGCAGTCCGAGCCAGCCGTCGGCCATCCCGGGGTCGAGCCGCACGGCGGTACGGAACTCCTCCTCCGCCTGCGGATAGGCGCCCATCGTGTAGGCGTCCACGCCGCGCACCCAGGCGAGGTCGGCGGGGGCCGGTGCGCCCTGCGTGCCGATGTCCATCAGGTCCCCCACAAACGTGCACGTGTGCTGAGCTGACGCACTGAACCGCCTTGCCGTGGACGGGAATTGACCCCACCGACGTGCATCGTACCTGCGCAAAGGGGTTGCCAATAAGGCCGCACAAGGGAACCGGTGGTCGTGACCCTGGGTAAGCGGAGGCAGGTCGCCATGCCGGTGAAGTGGGGAGAGGGCAGAACGAAGCCCCCGATCACGGGGGAACAACCGGGGGCTTCGCGTCTGCGGCGGCTCCGGAAAGCCGCACATTGAGAACGTAAGACCTGTACGCCCTGTCGGTCAAGAAGGGTTGTAGCTCTCTTGAGAGTGCGATTTCCGACTGCTCAGTATGCAGGGGGAAAGCGGTCACCCTGTGTGATGAACCAGTTCGGCCGTGCTGTCTTAGCAGGTCCCGGGAGCCACTCGTATCCCTCGCGGCACTCCCGTATCAGGGCATCCGCGAACGGACGAGAAGGGTCCGCCGCGAAATGGCGTGTCTCCGCCACCGTCCAGTCGTCCCAGAAGGCGGAGAGTTCGCTTCCGTCGCGCTGGCGGCCCCGCTGCCAGGCCTCTTCGGCCTCCCTCTCCATCCACAGCAGCCCCGCCAGATACGGGCGCAACACCCGTCTCCCGGCACCGACCCCCTCGATCAGCACGACGGGAGCCGCTTCCAGCGGATGCGGGGACCCGAAGCGCCGCAGATTCCAGTCGTAGGGGTGAAAGTGTGCGGTTCTGCCGTTCGAGAGCGGCTCGATCACCTCGGCCAGCATCCGGTCCGTCCAGCTGAAGAGCTCCTCATGGCTGGCCAGATCGTCGAGATGCAGCACCGGCACGCCGTCGCCGTTGTCGTCGCTGCCGTCGTCGCCGACGGCCGCGGCGAGCCGGGCGGCGAAGGTGCTCTTCCCCGAGCCCGCGTGACCGTCGACCGCGATCAGCCGCACCGGTCCGCAGGAGGGCGGCAGCGCGCGCAGCGCACGGGCCCGCCGATCGAGGTCGCTCATCCGGCCAGCCTACGAGGCGCGGGCGACCCACCCCAGCTCAGCCAGTGGACCAGACCCATAGTGGTGGGCCGAGTCGCACCACCCATATTGGTGGAGCGACTCGGCTCCCGACGCTGGCAGAAGGCCACCGCGACCCGCGATAGTGGCCCCACTGTCGCGCACCTGACTTGGGGGTCCCATGTCCAGACCTGCTTCGCGTAGAACCGTGCTGAGCGCCGCGATCGCCGCGGCGGCGGGCGCGGGCGCACCCTTATCGTCCGCCGCCGCTGCGCCTGCCGCCCCCGCCTCGAAGCCGACGGGACTGGGCAAGCCGCTGCCGCAGGTGGACAACCACTTCTGGACCTCGTACACCGACTGGCGCAGTGGCGCTGCCACCGGAACTCAGGCCGTCGCGGGCCCCCGCCCCGGCCTGGTCATCGGCGCCGCCGCGGGCCGCCGCGTCTACATCGATCCGCACACCGGGCAGACGACCACCTGGGAGTACGCCACCTGGACCTCGCCCGTCCATGTCTCCCCGGTGCCCGCGACCGAGGTCATCGCCTCCTGGAACGCCCATACCCCGGCCGGCACCTGGCTCCAGGTCGAGCTGCGCGGCCGCTACTCCGACGGCACCGCGACGCCCTGGTTCGTGATGGGCCGCTGGGCGGCGGGTGACGCGGACATCAGGCGTACCTCGCTCGACGACCAGACGGACGGCAAGGCCACCATCTGGACCGACACCTTCGCGATCGACGATGCGGCGAGCGGTCTGCGGCTGAACTCGTACCAGCTGCGCCTCACGCTCTACCGCAAGCCGGGAACGAGCCTCACGCCCACGGTCTGGCGACTCGGCGCGATGGCCTCCGACATCCCGGACCGCTTCACGGTGCCGGCGTCGACGCCGGGGCTCACGCGTGAGCTGGGGGTGCCGCGCTACTCGCAGAACACGCACGTCGGCCAGTACCCGGAGTACGACAACGGCGGTGAGGCCTGGTGCAGCCCCACCTCCTCGCAGATGATCATCGAGTACTGGGGGCGCAGGCCCGGCGCCGCCGACCTGGCCTGGGTGAATCCCGCCTTCGCCGACCCCCAGGTCTGCCACGCGGCCCGCTTCACCTTCGACTACCAGTACAACGGCTGCGGGAACTGGCCCTTCAACGCTGCCTACGCGGCGAGCTACCCGGACATGAGCGCCGTCGTCACCCGGCTGTCCTCGCTCACCGACCTGGAGACGCTGATCCGGGCCGGGATCCCGGCCATAACGTCCCAGTCGTTCCTCAAGGAGGAGCTGACCGGCGCGGGCTACGGCACATCCGGCCATCTGATGACCGTGATCGGCTTCACCGCCGGGGGCGATGTGATCGCCAACGATCCCGCGTCGCCCAGCAACGCCGCCGTGCGCCGCGTCTACCAGCGTGCCGAGTGGGAGAAGATCTGGCTCCGCACCAAGCGCTACAACGCGAGCGGCAAAGTGGTGTCGGGCACAGGCGGCGTCTGTTACCTGTACTGGCCCGCGCGCCCGACGGCCGCGCAGCGCCTGGCTCTGGCGGGCTTCGGCATCCACTGACAGCACGAGCGGATCCTGGGGGCCGCCCGCGCCCGGCGCGTAAGGGGAGTGCATGCACAGGTCTGCCATACTGCGGAGATCCTGTGGCAGTTGGAGACTAGGGCGCAATTTGAATAATAGTCAACAGCGCGGCGCGACCGAACGATCGCAGGTACGCCGCGGTGAACTCCTCGCAACCGGGCGGAAGCTGTTCGCCGACACTTCCTATGACGCGCTGTCGATGGATGACATCGCCAAACACGCCGGAGTCGCCAAGGGGCTGATCTACTACTACTTCAAGAGCAAACGCGGCTACTACCTGGCCATCATCGAGGACTCGGTGGCCGACCTCGTCTCGCGCGCCGCGGGCGAGAGCGAGTTGCCGCGCGCCGAGCGCGTGTACCGCACCGTGGACGGCTATCTGCGCTACGCCCACCATCACCAGGCGGCGTTCCGCACCATCGTCACCGGCGGAGTCGGCTTCGACACCCAGGTGCAGTCGATACGTGACGCGGTGCGCGAGGAGCTGATCGCCACCATCGCCGAGGGCGCGTACGGCAGGCGCGACATCCCCGTGCTCGCCCGCCTCGCGCTGCTGGGCTGGCTCAGCAGCGTGGAGGGAATCACCCTGGACTGGCTGGGCCGCCGGGAGCTCCCGCGGGAGACCGTGTGCGCGCTGCTGATGCGGATGCTGCGCGGCACGCTCCATACGATCGCCGAGTTCGAGCCGGAGTGCCCGGAACCGCCCAGGGAGCCCCTGCCTGCGGCGCTCACCGACGCCGGTTCCATGCCCACACCGGTCGAGGCGTGAGGCGAGGGCGGGCCGCCGTGCGGGCGGCCCGCCCTCGACTCGTCTCACCCGTGCGTCAGTTGATGGCCTTGATCAGCTCTCCGTTCGAGGTGTCACCGCTGAGCTCCCAGAAGAAGGTGCCGCCCAGGTTCTGCTGGTTCTTGTAGGTCATCTTCCCGGCGATGGTGGAGGGGGTGTCGTAGCTCCACCACTGATTGCCGCAGTGCGCGTACGCGGTCCCGGCGACGGTTCCGTTGGCCGGGCACTTGGACTTCAGTACCTTGTAGTCGTCGATTCCCTGCTCGTACTTGCCCGGCGCGGGCCCGGTCGCCGTGCCACCGGGTGCCTTCTGGGTCACGCCGGTCCAGCCGCGTCCGTAGAAGCCGATCCCGAGCAGCAGCTTCGACGACGGGATGCCGAGGCTCTTGAGCTTCTTGATCGCCGCGTCGGTGTTGAAGCCCTGCTGCGGGATGCCGGTGTAGGAGGTGAGCGGGGAGTGCGGGGCCGTGGGCCCCTGCGCCGCCCAGGCGCCGAAGAAGTCGTACGTCATCGGGTTGTACCAGTCGACGTACTGGGCGGCGCCCGCGTAGTTCGCCTTCTCGATCTTGCCGCCGGACGAGCCGTCGGCCGTGATCGCCGCCGTCACCAGGTTGGAGCTGCCGAACTTCGAACGCAGCGCGGACATCAGGTTCTTGAAGGACTCCCGGCCGCTGGTGTCGCAACTCAGGCCGCAGGTGTTGGGGTACTCCCAGTCGATGTCGATGCCGTCGAAGACATCCTTCCAGCGGGGGTCCTCGACCAGGTTGTAGCAGGACTGGGCGAAGGCCGCCGGGTTGGCCGCGGCCTGGCCGAAGCCGCCCGACCAGGTCCAGCCGCCGAAGGACCAGAGGACCTTGAGGCCCGGGTGCAGCTTCTTCAGCTTGCGCAGCTGGTTGAAGCTGCCGCGCAGCGGCTGGTCCCAGGTGTCGGCGACGCCGTCGACGCTCTGCGCGGCGGTGTAGGTCTTCTCATAGTCGGCGAAGGAGTCGCCGACCGTGCACTTGCCGCCGGAGACGTTGCCGAAGGCGTAGTTGATATGGGTCAGCTTGCTCGCCGATCCGGACGTCTGGATGTTCTTGACGTGGTAGTTGCGGTCGTAGACGCCCCATTCGGTGAAGTAGCCGATCACCTTGCTCCCGGCCTTCGGGGCGGCGGCCTTGGCGGCGGGGGCCGATTCGCCGGCGGAGGCGAAGTGGGCGCCGGTGAACAGGGTCGCGCCGAGGGCTGCGGTACAGGCGGCGGCTACGAGCGCCCGGAAGCGGGCGCGGGGACGGTGTGATCCGGGCATCAGGTCTCCTCGTGGGGGAGGGAGATCGGGTGGGGATGTGCGGTCGGCCGTCGGGCTTCTTTGGCATGAACGCGGTCATGCACTGGGGGGAAACGGTAGAAGGACTAGACCATTTGGTCAATGGTTCGGACCAATCTCGCCACGGTGCCCGGGATGCGGAGCTGGAATTGCCGCCCCGTGACGGAACTGAGCTGATCAGGCATACTCGACGCGCCAACAGCCACCGTCAGCCACTTCCGTGATCCGGAAGGGCAGCATCGGCCTGGCAGGAAGACCGGCGGCGCGCCCACACCCTTCGCGCGCGACGCCGCAGCGCCCGACAGGGAGGAGAGCGCCGCAATGCCCGACCGCGCCCCGCAGCCGGTGGAACGTCAGCTGCCCACCGAGGAGTCCAGGGATCTGATCACCCTGGTACGCGACATCGTCCAGCGGGAGATCGCCCCCAGGGCGGCCGAGGAGGAGGACGCCGGGCACTTCCCGCGCGAGGTCTTCTCGCTCCTCTCCGAGTCCGGGCTGCTCGGCCTCCCGTACGACTCCGAGTACGGCGGCGGAGACCAGCCGTACGAGGTCTACCTGCAGGTTCTCGAAGAGCTCGCCGCCGCCCGCCTCACCGTCGGTCTCGGCGTCAGCGTCCACACCCTGTCCTGTCACGCGCTGGCCGGCTACGGCACCAAGGAGCAGCAGGCCGAGCATCTGCCCGCCATGCTCGGCGGCGGCCTGCTCGGCGCGTACTGCCTGTCCGAGCCCGCCTCGGGATCGGACGCCGCGTCCCTGCGTACCAAGGCGGTGCGCGGCGGCGACAGCTGGGTGATCACCGGTACCAAGTCCTGGATCACGCACGGCGGCATCGCCGACTTCTACACGGTCATGGCCCGCAGCGGCGGCGAGGGGGCCCGCGGCATCACGGCCTACCTCGTCCCCGGGGACACCCCCGGCCTGAACGCCGCCGCGCCCGAGAAGAAGATGGGCATGAAGGGCTCGCCCACCGCCCAGCTGAACTTCGACGGCGTACGCGTCCCCGACTCCCGTCGGATCGGCGAGGAGGGCCAGGGCTTCGCGATCGCGCTGTCCGCCCTCGACTCCGGCCGGCTCGGCATCGCGGCCTGCGCCATCGGGCTCGCGCAGGCGGCCCTGGACGAGGCGGTCTCGTACGCGACCGGGCGGCAGCAGTTCGGCCGGCCCATCGCCGACTTCCAGGGGCTGCGCTTCATGCTCGCCGACATGGCGACCCGGATCGAGGCGGGCCGCGCGCTCTATCTCGCCGCCGCGCGGCTGCGCGACGCGGGACGGCCCTTTTCCCGGCAGGCGGCGATGGCGAAGCTCTTCTGCACGGACACGGCGATGAGCGTCACGACCGACGCGGTCCAGGTGCTCGGCGGCTACGGTTACACGCTGGACTTCCCGGTCGAGCGCTATATGCGCGAGGCGAAGGTGCTCCAGATCGTCGAGGGCACCAACCAGATCCAGCGCATGGTCATCGCCCGACACCTGGCAGGGCCCGAGACGCGCTGAATGCTAGGGCCTGGTCGGCTGGGCAGGCCCTTGGGCGTGTTTTAGAAGTTTCGCCTGCCCCGCGACGCCTGGCACGCGCACTCGCGGTGTTGTCGTCAGTCGCCCAAGTACGTCCAGTACGAGGGCGATCCTCCGCCTTGCGATTGCATGCACCAGACGCCGCGGGGCCCGCCCTGCGGGCGGACGGCGCTACTTCTAAAACACGCCCTAGTCGCCCGGGTTCGTGGGCGCCGTGGGCGCCGTGGGCCAGGGCCGGCTGATCGTTGCCGTCCGGTAGGTCGTCTCGGAGGCTCGCACCCGAGCGGCCCGCGCCGACGCGAAAGCCGGCGGCGCCGCGAGCCTGCTCCACTCAGGGTCGCGGCGCCCCGGCAAGGTTCTTCCTCTGCTTGCCCAGAGCTGGAGCAGCTCCCGGTAGATGGGCGGATCGGCCGGGTGCGGAACCGATTCTTCGGGTGCCGGTGCCGGTGTCGCGAGGCGGCGCCGGTCGTGGGCGGGCTTCGAGTACAGCAGGGTCATGCCTGGCCAACGCCGCCGGTCCGGCACGGGTTACCACCCGGGCAAATCGGCCCCCTGTTCGCGGGGGCACCCCGTGGGCGCCCGCATCTGGTCTCCGGCAGGGTTTCTGACGTACCGTCAATTCCCCTGCCGCCCAGGAGGTCAGCCGTGTCCGACGACCGCCCGATCGCCCTCGACGAATACCCCGTCCACCAGGCTCCCCTGTCGATGAAGCACCTGGTCACCGGCGACCGCAACGCCTACGACCGGTGCATCTTCCAGGTCTTCGACCACCAGGGCCACGCCCTGCTCATCGCCGGTCTCGGGGTCTACCCAAACACGGGGGTCATCGACGCCTACGCCACCCTGCGCCTCGGCGACCGGCTGCATGCCGTACGCGCGTCCGACGCCCTGACCGACGACCGGATGAACCTCGCCGTCGGCCCCCTGCGCATCACCGTCGACGAGCCGCTGCGCCGCCTCACCCTGCACTGCGACGCCGACCCGGACGACCCGGGCTCGCTCTCGTACGACATCACCTGGAGCGCGGACTTCCCCGCCGTCTGGGAGCCGCACCACATACAGCGCCGCGGCGACCGGCTGATGCTCGACGGCCGCCGCTTCGTCCAGGCGGGCAGCTGCACCGGCGTGATCCGGGTGGCCGGGGAAGAGATACAGGTGGCAGCGGGGGAGTGGACGGGCACCCGCGACCGCAGCTGGGGCGTGCGGCCCATCCCGGGCGAGGAAGGCGGCCGCGCCGCCGAAGAGCTGCGGCCGGAGGGCTTCCACTGGCTCTGGATCCCCGTCCGCTTCGATGACCGCTTCGTGATGGTGATCGTCCATGAGGACGCAGACGGCCACCGCAGCCTGAACGAGGCCGTGCTCGTACGCGACGGGGAGCGCGACATCCAGCTCGGCTGGCCCCATACCGACATCACCTACCGGCCCGGAACCCGCGATCCGCGCAGCGCCGTGGTGCATCTCACCGACCCGGCACGCAAGCACCTCGAACTCGGCGTCGAGATCCTCGCCTCCTCGCCGCTGGCCGTCGGCGCAGGCTATCCGCCCGCCGCCGATTGGCAGCACGGCACCTGGCAGGGCCGCGGCTGGACCGACCGGCACGTCTATGACCTCTCCGATCCCACCGCCCACCCCATGGCCCCCTACGGCGTCACCGACCACTCCGCCCGCTTCACCCTGGACGGCCGGACCGGGCACGGGATCTTCGAGCACGGCAGCTTCGGCCGGCACGACCCGAGCGGCTTCACCGGGTACGAATCGGTCGCCCCCTGACCTCCCGAGAGGACCTTCCGAGAGGAACCGGCAGATGGCAACGGCACCCCGCCCCCGCACCACCACCCGCGACCCCGAGGAGCTGGCCCGTCGTCTGACCGCCTGGCTGGAGGCCCGACTGCCCGGCGCGAAGGTCGGCGGGATCCGGGTCCCCGAGTCCAACGGCATGTCCAGCGAGACGCTCCTCTTCGACATCGAGCACCCCGAACCGCCCGTCAGGGCCTGCGCGTTGCGGCTCGCCGCCGACCCCGACGCGTACACGATCTTCCCCGTGTACGACATGGCACTGCAGTACCGCACCATGCGGGACGTCGCCGAGCACACCGACCTCCCCGTCCCGCGCGTGCTGTGGCTGGAGGAGGACCCCGGAGCCCTGGGCGCACCCTTCTTCGTGATGGAACGCGTGGAGGGCCGGGTGCCGCCCGACGTCATGCCCTATACGTACGAGGGCAATTGGGTGCACGCCGCGAGCGACGCCGAGCGCGCCCACCTCGAAGCCGCCACGATCTCGCTGCTTGCCCGGCTGCACGACCAGCACCCCGTCCAAGCCGCCGAGGGCAGCGCGCTGAGCCGCCATGTCGATGCCCAACGGGCGTACTACGCCTGGGTGGTGAACGGGCTGCCGCGCTCACCGCTCATCGAGTCCGGCTTCGACCGGCTCGACGCCCGCTGGCCGGCCGATGAGGGCGAGCCCGTCCAGAACTGGGGCGATGCCCGCATCGGCAACATCATCTACGACGGCTTCGAGCCCGCGGCCGTACTCGATTGGGAGATGGCCGCACACGCCCCTCGCGAGGTGGACCTCGGCTGGACGGTCTACCTCCACCGCTTCTTCCAGGACCTGACCGTGAGCTTCGGCCAGCCGGGCCTGCCCGACTTCCTGAGCCGCGAGGCCATCGAGCGGCGCTACGCCGAACTCACCGGCCACACACCGCGCGACATGGACTTCTACACGCTGTACGCGGCGCTGCGGCACGCGATCGTCATGCTGCGCGTCGCCTACCGCCAGGTCCACTTCGGCGAGGCCCGGATCCCCGATGACCCGGACAGTCTGATCCTGCACCACGGCACTCTCGCCGCCATGGTGCAGGGAAGCTACTGGACGTAGGAGGTCAGGCCGCTTGGCGCCGCATGTGCGGCACGCGCAGGGGACGTGAGCCCGGACCGCCGACGTGCGAGAAGGGCTGCGTCCGCCAGTCGAGTCCCTGAGGGAGCGTCAACAGGAGCGCGGTGTCCTGCTCCTGGACTTCCAGGCTCTCGTCCGCGGGACGTGCCTGCGAGGCGGCGCGGCCGGTCCCGGCGCACACCGTGAGCCCGAAGGGATTCCAGGGCGTGGGGCACAGCGCGTGCTCCGGCAGGACGTCCTCGTCCGCCAGCAGCGCGATCGGCTGTGCGCAGTCCGGGCAGATGACCCGGTACATCTCAAAGGTGTCGTACGCGTCGAGCTCGTCGATCTCAGCCGGTTCGGCCGAATCGACGGGCTCCGGTTCGGTACGTCCGCTGTTCTTGACGCTCTGCATGGTGAATCTCCCCCTCGGGTGGGCCGACCAGCCACGTGCGGCCTCGACCACAGCAAGCAATTCCCCACCGGCCCAGGAGGTAACCGTGCGGTCACGAGGGAGCGGCCCGCAGGCCTGTGGCATTCGTCACATGCCCGCCGCAGGTGCCTCCGGGTGCCTCCGCCGACTGTGCCGGAAGCTGCCTGGGGCAATAGGTTGATCCGCATGGAGGAGCTGGACAGACAGATCGTGGAATTGCTCGTCAAGGACGGACGGATGAGCTACACCGACCTGGGCAAGGCCACTGGCCTGTCCACATCGGCGGTTCATCAGCGCGTCCGCCGCCTGGAGCAGCGTGGCGTCATCCGCGGCTATGCCGCGGTCGTCGACCCAGAGGCGGTCGGGCTGCCGCTCACCGCGTTCATCTCGGTCAAGCCCTTCGATCCGAGCGCGCCGGACGACATCGCGGAACGTCTCGCCGACGTGCCCGAGATCGAGGCCTGCCACAGCGTCGCGGGCGACGAGAACTACATCCTCAAGGTGCGCGTCCCGACCCCGCTGGAGCTGGAGCATCTGCTCACCCGCATCCGCTCGCTGTCCGGGGTCTCCACGCGTACGACCGTCGTGCTCTCCACCCCGTACGAGGCACGCCCGCCGCGTATCTAGCCCGGCCGCGTATCTAGGCTGGTCCCATGACCGAGAGCACCGCCCCCCAGAGCGAACACCGCACCGTGCTGCTGCGCGGTGGAGAAGTCCACAGCCCCGCCGACCCCTTCGCCACCGCGATGGTCGTCGAACGAGGGCATGTCGCCTGGGTGGGCTCCGAGGGCGCTGCCGACGCCTTCGCCGCAGGCGTCGACGAAGTGATCGACCTCGAAGGGGCGCTGGTCACCCCGGCGTTCACCGACGCACATGTGCACACCACGGCGACGGGCCTCGCCCTCACCGGGCTCGACCTGTCCCGGGCGGACAGCCTGGCCGACGCGCTTCGTCTCGTACGGGAGCACAGTGCCGCACACCGGGCCGACAAGGTGCTCCTCGGCCATGGCTGGGACGCCACGCGCTGGCCCGAGCAGCGTCCGCCGTCCCGCGCCGAACTGGACGAGGCGACCGGCGGGCGCCCCCTCTATCTGCCCCGGATCGACGTCCACTCCGCCGTCGTCACCACGGCCCTGCTCGACCTGGTCCCCGGTGTCACCGGCCGCACTGGCTACCACCCGGACGCGCCGCTCACCGCGGCCGCCCACCACGCCGTGCGCGCGGCGGCCCATGGCGCGATCACCCCGCAGCAGCGCGCCGCGGCCCAGCGGGCCGCACTCGCCCGGGCCGCGTCACTGGGCATCGGAAGCGTCCATGAATGCGCCGGACCCGACATCTCCGACGAGGACGACTTCATGTCCCTGCTGGCCCTGGCCGAGGCGGAAGTCGGGCCCAGGGTCGTCGGGTACTGGGCCGAACGGGTCGCGAATGCGAAGGACGCCCGGCGCATCCGCGAACTCGGCGCGATCGGCGCCGCCGGGGACCTCTTCGTCGACGGCTCGCTCGGCTCGCACACCGCCTGCCTGCACACCCCGTACGCCGATGCCGCGCACACCGGCGCCGCGCACCTGGACTCCGCCGACGTGGCCGCCCATGTCGCCGCCTGCACCGAGGCCGGGCTGCAGGCCGGCTTCCACGCCATCGGCGACGCCGCGCTGGCCGCGGTCACCGAAGGCATCAGGGCTGCGGCCGACTCGCTCGGCCTCGCCCGCGTCCGGGCCGCCCGCCATCGTGTCGAGCACGCCGAGATGCTCACCCCCGAAACCATCGCCGCCTTCGCCGAGTTCGGCCTCACGGCCTCCGTCCAGCCCGCCTTCGACGCGGCCTGGGGCGGCGATACGGGCATGTACGCGCAGCGTCTGGGCGTCGACCGGGCCCGCACGCTCAACCCGTACGCCGCACTCCTGCGCGCCGGAGTCCCGCTCGCCTTCGGATCCGACAGTCCGGTGACGCCACTGGATCCCTGGGGGACCGTCAGGGCGGCCGCCTTCCACCGCACTCCCGGGCACCGGGTCTCCGTCCGCGCGGCCTTCACCGCTCATACGCGCGGTGGCTGGCGGGCCGTCGGGCGCGACGACGCCGGCGTTCTGGTCCCGGGCGCGCCCGCGGACTACGCCCTGTGGCGCACCGGGGATTTGGTCGTCCAGGCCCCCGACGACCGGGTGGCCCGCTGGTCCACCGACCCGCGTTCCGGCACCCCTGGCCTGCCCGATCTCACCCCTGGCGCCGAACTCCCGGTCTGCCTGCGGACAGTGGTCTTCGGACGAACCGTCTTTGAGCGGCCGAACGAGTGACGTGCGGACATTTCGTACCGCCGATCGAAGTTCCGGGCGCTCGGCCGCGACCTGCGGATCTTCGGCGCTGACCTGGTGATTTGGGCAAAGCTCGCAGATCAGACGACTGTTGACATGGAGCGCCCACCGGCGGGTAGGTTCGGCCGAGTCCACCACGGGACGTCCGACCGGCAACTTCCACGCAGTCTTCGAACGCCGCTGGGCCATGGGGCAGCGTGCCGCACCGGCGCACTGCCACTGGGAGCCAGGTTCAGCGCCCGCGCCTCGGGGGCGAGGGAAGGTTTCAGCCGGTTGGCAGGTGTGACCCGGGTGGGGTCCGGCGTTCAGTAGACAACGGCTCTCGGTCGACCCGCAGCCAGCGGGTCCCAGGTCGGCCCGAAGGACGCCGGGCCCCGATCCGCAGGCCTTGGGGGGTGTCTTTCGGATCAGGCCGGGCTCGCGTGCCCTGGCCCGGCACTCCCCCGTAGCCCTTCGGGCACGGGAGGTGCCCCCACGCTGCGTTGCGTCAGTCGCCGACGCTCCGCGTGGGCTCTTTCCTCCGCCTTGCGATGCTCCCCCGTAGCCCTTCGGGCACGGGAGGTACCCCCATCGCCAGACCCCGCTCGCTGATCCGGCCTGATCCAAAAGACAGCCCCCACCCCCTCCGGCCGATATCCGCGCGGCCCTCGCGCGGGCTTCGCCGGGCCCCCTGACCCCCCAGGTCCGTGCCGCCGCAGCCGCGCGCCGAGCGCTCGCTATGGTGGGGCTGTGTGCACGGACTTTAAGGGGCAGCAGTGAACGACGGCGGTCAGCGGCGGTACGGCCCGCTCGGCAGAGCCTTGGTGATCATCCCGACCTACAACGAGGTCGAGAACATCAAGCCGATCGTCTCCCGGGTGCGCGCAGCCGTGCCCGAGGCGGACATCCTGATCGCCGACGACAACAGCCCCGACGGAACCGGCAAGGTCGCCGACGAACTCGTGGCCCAGGACGACAAGGTGCACGTCCTGCACCGCAAGGGCAAGGAAGGTCTCGGCGCGGCCTATCTCGCGGGCTTCGCCTGGGGCATCGAGCACGGCTTCGGCGTACTCGTCGAAATGGACGCCGACGGCTCCCACCAGCCCGAGGAGCTTCCGCGGCTGCTGACCGCGCTCAAGGGCGCCGACCTGGTCCTCGGCTCGCGCTGGGTCCCCGGCGGGCGCGTGGTGAACTGGCCCAAGCACCGCCAGTTCCTCTCCCGCGGCGGCAGCACCTACTCCCGCCTGTTGCTCGGCGTCCCCATCCGGGATGTCACCGGCGGCTTCCGCGCCTTCCGCGCCGAGACCCTCCAGGGTCTCGGGCTGACCGAAGTCGCCTCCCAGGGCTACTGCTTCCAGGTCGACCTCGCCCGCCGGGCCGTCGCCGCCGGATATCACGTCGTGGAAGTACCGATCACCTTCGTCGAGCGCGAGCTGGGCGACTCCAAGATGAGCCGGGACATCGTCGTCGAGGCGCTGTGGAGGGTCACCGCTTGGGGAGTCGGCGACCGGGCGAATCGCCTACTCGGCCGCAAGCCCTCCTGACCGGCCCCTTACGCCGCTCGGGCGGACGCCCAGGCACACTGGGAGCATGACGACCGGTTCACCCACCCCGACGGTCCCCAAGCGCTCACGAGCCCGCACCTTCGTCCCGCTCGGCATCGCCGCCTGGGTGGTCCTGGAGGTCTGGCTGCTGACCCTCGTCGCTTCGGCGGCGGGCGGGCTGACCGTGCTGGCTCTGCTCGTCGGCGGCGCTGTGCTCGGTGCCGTCGTCATCAAGCGCGCCGGTCGGCGGGCCTTCCGCAATCTCACCGAGACCCTGCAGCAACAGCAGGGTCAGAGCCCCACGGCGAGCAACGGCAACGGCACGGGCAACGGCACGGGCAACGGCACGGGCAACGGCACCACGGGCAATGGATTCCTCATGCTCGGCGGTTTGCTGCTGATGCTGCCCGGCCTGATCTCCGACGTCGTGGGTCTGGCTCTCCTGGTGCCGCCGGTCCGCACCGCGCTCGGCCGGTACGCGGAGCGGTCGCTGGAGCGCCGTGTGCGTGCCGCATCGCCGGGCAGCCTGGGCGACGCTTTCCAGCAGGCCAGAATTCACCGGCCGGACGGGAAGGTCGTGCAGGGTGAGGTCATCCGGCCTGACGCGACGCAGCCTTCGCGCGGTTACGAGGACGAGGGGCCCCGGCCCCCGCTGACGCCCTGAGATCACAACAGCCGCGGGCCGTCTCACAGTGATGTGAGACGGCCCGCGGCTGTTGTGTATTGATGACGCTGTTCGCGCGGTGTTACGCGGTCAGGCGGACTTCCGGCTGTCCCGCGGATGCACGGCGATGTTCATGGCGCCGGAACGAAGGACCGCCAGCCTCTCGGCCAGCACCTCCTCCAGCTCCTCGCGAGTGCGCCGCTCCATGAGCATGTCCCAGTGCGTCCGCGCCGGCTTGCCCTTCTTCTCCTCGGGCCCATCCCCGTCAACCAGGAGTGCCTGGGTCCCGCAGACCTTGCACTCCCACTCCGGCGGAATTTCCGCCTCAACCGAGAAGGGCATCTCAAAACGATGGCCCTTCTCGCATGCGTACTCCACCGCCTGGCGCGGGGCCAGATCGATGCCGCGGTCCGTCTCGTAGCTGGTCACCACGAGTCGCGTACCGCGGAGAGCTCGCTCACTCATGAATCGTGCCTCCCGGGCTTGTCGCCCACAGGACATGTGTCGCTGTCGTCGTCATCCGTGCAACGTCCGGTCGGCGGTAAAGATTCCCGTTCCGGGTCATGCGTCGCCCGTCGTGCCGCCCCTTGTTGTACCCACCAGTGCCCGGTTTGTCACATCTGATAGAAAGTGTCACCCAGTGATTTCACTTCTTCAGCGCGCAGTAACGGTCCGCCTGGCAAGCCAAAGGCGTACACTACCGGCCTTTCACTTCAACGTCTAAATTCGCTCCGGCACCGGGTTGCCCGCGGCGGCCACCGCCTGCTTGATCGGTACCCGCGCGAGCAGTACGGAACCGAGCACGAAGAAGACCACCAGAGAGATGATCGCATCCCGATAACTGCCGGTCAGCTGGTATGCGAGGCCGAACACCAGCGGTCCCAGCCAGCTCAGCCCCCGGTCGCTCATCTCGTACGCGGAGAAGTACTCGGCCTCCTTGCCGCGCGGCACCAGATGTGAGAACAGCGACCTCGACAGCGCCTGGCTGCCGCCCAGCACCAGACCGATCGCCCCCGCCAGAGCGAAGAACCAGACCGGTGCCCCGGCCGGCAGGAAGTACCCCGCCGCCAGAATCAGCGTCCAGACGGCGAGCGACGCGAGAATCGTCCGCTTGGCCCCGTGGGTCCGGGCGAGCCGTCCCATGCCCAGCGCGCCCACGACCGCGAGCACCTGGACCAGCAGCACCGCGGTGATCAGCGTCGTCTGATCGAGGCCCAGCTCCTCGGAGCCGTAGACCGACGCCTGCGAGATCACCGTCTGGACCCCGTCGTTGTAGATCAGATACGCCAGCAGGAACGACAGCGTCAGCGGATGCCTGCGCATGTCGCGCAGCGTGGCCAGCAGCTGCCGCCAGCCGGACCCGACCGCGCCCTCGCCGCTCGGCGCCACCCGCCGGTCCCGCAGGCGCCGCAGCGGTACGAGTGTGAAGGCGCCCCACCACAGTCCTGCCGACGCCAGGCAGATCCGTACCGCCGCCGACTCCGAGAGGCCGAAAGAATCGTGGCCCGAGTACAGGACCAGATTCAGTACCAGCACCAGTGCCCCGGACGTGTAGCCGAAGGCCCAGCCGCGCGAGGAGACCGCATCGCGTTCCTCCGGCTCCGCGATCTGCGGCAGATACGCGTTGTAGAGGACCATCGACACCGACAGTGAGGCGTTCGCGACGATCAGCAGGAACGCGCCGAGCAGATACCGCTCGCCGTCCAGGAAGAACATTCCCGTCGTCGCGGCCGCCCCCACATAGGCCGCCACTGCCAGCAGCGGCTTCTTCCGCCCGGTACGGTCCGCGGCCGCGCCCGCCAGCGGCATCACCAGTACGGCGACCACCACCGAGACCGAGACCGCGTACGCGAATACCGAGCCCGCGCGCACCGGGATGCCCAGCGGATGCACAAAGCCGTCGGCGTCCGCGGCGGCCTTCGCCACCGCGGTCAGATAGGGCCCGAGGAAGACGGTCAGCACACTCGTCGAATAGACGGAGCACGCGAAGTCGTAGAAGTACCAGCCGCGTTGCTCGCGTCTGCGCTCATTCGTCCCGGTCGCCCGATCCGCGGTGTCGATCGTCACGCCGCGCCCCCTCGCTCGTCCCGTTGTGCAGACGTTCGAGGTTCAGACCCAGACTCCCCGGTCGGTCAGTACCGTGCGCAACGTCTCCAGATGATCGGTCATGATGCCATCCACGCCGAGGTCCAGGAGCGCTGCCATCCGATCCGCGTCGTTCACGGTCCAGACATGGACCTGCAGACCGCGCTCGTGTGCCGCCCGCACGAAGCGCCGGTCCACCACGCGGATGCCGTTCTGCGACTCGGGGACCTGCGCACACACCGCGCCCATCCGCAGGGCGGCGGGAATTCCGTACGAGCGCAGGCGCAGGCCCAGCACGCCCCGCACGCCGTACGACGTCGCGAGGCGCGGACCTGCCAGCCGTATGGCACGGGCCACCCGGCCCTCGGAGAACGAGCCGACGCACACCCGCTCCCAGGCGCCCGCCCGGCGGATCAGATCGACCAGGGGTACCAGCGCGGGCTCGGCCTTGATGTCGACGTTCCAGCGGGCGTCCGGGAACTCCTCCAGCAGTTCTTCGAACAGTGCCAGCGGTTCTCTGCCGCCCACCCTGGCCTGCTGCACGTCGCTCCAGGGCAGCGCGGCGATCTTGCCGCTCGCGTCCGTCACCCGGTCCAGCGTCGTGTCGTGGAAGGCGACCAGCTTGCCGTCCACGGTCGTATGCACATCGGTCTCGAAGTAGCGGTAACCAAGATCGGCGGCGCGCCGGAAGGCGGCCGCGGTGTTCTCGATCCCGTCGGCCGCACCGCCGCGATGGGCAAAGGCGAGCGTGGAGGGATGGTCCAGATAGGGGTGGAGTACGCGCGTCACTTTCGCAGTATCGCCTGCTCCGGTGTCCCCGCGGCGACGACCGTGCTGCCAGTGCCCTGATCGGAGATGGCGAAGACGCGCAGGAACAGCTGCGCCAGTGGACCGATCGCCAGGGCGTAGGCGACCGTGCCGACGCCGACCGTGCCGCCGAGCAGGAAACCGGTCCCCACCACTGCCACCTCGATGCCCGTACGGACCAGCCGGATCGAACGGCCCGTGACCTGGTGCAGACCCGTCATCAGACCATCACGCGGCCCGGGACCGAAGCGCGCCGCGATATACAGGCCCGTCGCCACGCCGTTGAGCACGATGCCGCCGATCAGCACCGGAATCTGCACCGCGAGTCCGTGCGCGTCCGGCATCAGGGCGAGCGTGCCGTCCATCGCGATACCGATCACGAAGACATTGGAGACCGTGCCGAGCCCGGGCCGCTGTCTGATCGGGATCCACAGCAGGAGCACGGCCGCGCCGACGATGATCGAAACGACCCCGATCGTCAGACCCGTCCGCTCGGCCAGACCCTGATGGAGCACCCCCCAGGGTTCGAGCCCGAGACCGCCGCGCACCAGGAGTGCCGAGCTCACTCCGTAGAGGGCCAGACCGATGTAGAGCTGCAGCAGCCTGCGGGTGAGATGAGTGGACACGGCGGTCACTTGACGCCCCCTGGTGGTGGGTGTGGACTGGCTCATGACACTCTGTGGCTACGGAACAGATGCCAACCATGGCCAATTCGAGGAAGGTGGACTGACTTCCATGACGCAGTGGACTTCTGCGGTGGGGGCGGCGCAGCTCGCCCGGCAGCTCACCTCCCAGCAGCCCCGCCCGGCCGGGCCCGGCGCCCGCAAGCCGCCCGCCTACCGCGCACTCGCCGACGGCATCCGGCTGCTCGTCCTCGAAGGCCGCGTCCCCGTCGCCGCCCGGCTGCCCGCCGAACGCGAGCTCGCGCTGTCGCTGTCCGTCAGCCGCACGACCGTCGCCGCCGCCTACGAGGCGCTGCGCGCCGAGGGCTTCCTCGAATCGCGCAGGGGGGCGGGTAGCTGGACGGCTGTGCCCGCCGGGAACCCGCTGCCCGCCCGCGGCCTGGAACCCCTGCCGCCCGAGTCGCTCGGTTCGATGATCGACCTCGGCTGCGCGGCCCTGCCCGCCCCCGAACCCTGGCTCACCCGCAGTGTCCAGGGCGCACTCGAAGAGCTGCCGCCGTACGCCCACACCCATGGCGACTATCCGGCAGGGCTGCCCACGCTGCGCCAGATGCTCGCCGACCGCTACAGCGAGCGCGGCATCCCGACCATGCCCGAGCAGATCATGGTCACCACGGGTGCGATGGGCGCGATCGACGCCATCTGCCATCTCTTCGCCGGTCGCGGCGAGCGCATCGCCGTCGAGTCCCCCTCCTACGCCAACATCCTTCAGCTGATGCGGGAAGCGGGCGCCCGGCTCGTGCCGGTCGCCATGGCCGAAGGGCTGACCGGCTGGGACATCCCGCGCTGGCGGCAGGTGCTGCGGGACGCCGCACCCCGGCTCGCCTATGTGGTGGCCGACTTCCACAATCCGACCGGCGCCCTGGCCGACGAGGACCAGCGCCGCCGCCTCGTCGACGCGGCACGCTCCGCCGGCACGGTACTCGTCGTCGACGAGACCATGTCCGAGCTCCATCTGGACGAGGGCATCGACATGCCCCGGCCCGTCTGCGCCTTCGATCCGGCGGGCAGCACGGTCCTCACGGTCGGCTCGGCCAGCAAGGCGTTCTGGGCGGGGATGCGCATCGGCTGGGTGCGCGCGGCCCCGGATGTGATCCGCTCGCTGGTCTCGGCCCGTGCGTATGCCGACCTGGGCACGCCCGTCCTGGAACAGCTCGCGGTCAACTGGCTGATGCAGACCGGTGGTTGGGAGGAAGCGGTCGCCATCCGGCGGGGCCAGGCGCGGGAGAACCGCGACGCTCTGGTCGCGGCGCTGCGCAGGGAGCTGCCCGACTGGGAGTACGACGTGCCGAGCGGCGGGCTCACCCTCTGGGTGCGCACCGGCGGTCTTTCCGGCTCCCGGCTCGCCGAGGTCGGCGAACGGGTGGGTGTGCGGGTGCCCTCGGGGCCCCGCTTCGGAGTCGACGGGGCCTTCGAGGGGTACGTCCGGCTGCCGTTCACGGTCGGCGGACCGGTCGCGGTCGAGGCGGCAGCGCGGCTGGCAGCCGCGGCCCGGCTGGTCGAGACGGGCGCGACGACCGGGACGGAAGCGCCGAGGACGTTCGTCGCCTGACGGACCTCGTCAGCTCTCGGCCGGTACGGGAGCCGCCACGGGATTCGCCACCGGATCCGCGACCCGATCGGGTACGGCTCCGGTCGCGGCCTCGTCCTGCCGCTCCGGCAGCAGCTCCAGCACGGCCCGGCGGTGTGCCTCGCTCGTCGCCTCGTCGTACGGGTCCGGCGTCGCCGGTACCTGAATCCTGAGCACCGGACCCGTACCGAGCCGTGCGTAGCCGCGGCCGGGCGGGACCTCGGGCGTCGGCGTGGTGTGCGGCCGGGTGCCGAGGACGGACTCGACCTGCTCGAAGGCGGCCGGGCCCAGCACGATCCGCGCGCGGGTGTGCGTCCGCAGGGTCTCGGTGAGCGAGTCCAGGCTGTCGAACTGCTCGGCCACCACCACCGTGACCTGCGCGGCCCTGCCGTGACGCAGCGGCACCTGAAGCAGCTGCTGCGGGTCGGTGTCCCCGTCGGCCGCCGCCAGATGGCCGAAGATGCTCGGCCTGTCCAGCAGGATCCACAGCGGGCGCTTGGTGTCGTCGGGCGCGGGATGCCCGGCCTGCCGGGCGCGGTTGGCGGCGATCAGCCGACGCTCGGTCTCGTGCGCCGCCCACTCCAGGCTCGCCAGCGCACCGGCGAGAGAGCACTCGACGGCCAGCACGCCCGCCCGCCCCGTGAGACAGGCGTACTCCCCGGTGCCGCTGCCCTCCACGATCAGTACGTCGCCGTGCTGCAGGGCCTGGAGTGCGATCGAACGCAGCAGGGTCGTGGTGCCGCTGCCGGGCTCGCCGACCGCCAGCAGATGCGGCTCCGTCGAGCGCGGTCCGGTGCGCCAGAGGACCGGCGGGGCGTCATTGGTCTCCTCGCCCTCCGACACCGGCACGGTCCGCCGCACGGCGTCGGCATCGGTGAAGCCCAGCACGGTCTCGCCGGGGACGGTGACAAAACGCTGGGCGGCGATGGAGGTGGACAGGGCGGGCAGCACGCTCATCACGAGCCGGTTGCCCTCCTCGTCCCAGGTGAAGAGATACTCGCGGCCGCGCCCGGACTTGGCGTGCAGCAGCTGCTCGATGCGGGCCCGGGACTCGGCCTCGCCGTCGGTGAAGTACGCGGGATAGGCCACCCGGAGCCGGGTGAGGCGCCCATTGCCGTCGAACTCGTAGTCGCTGAAGGCCTTGCTCCAGTCGCCGCCGTGGGCGAACAGCGGAGCGGGGTCCTCGGCGACGGAGAAGTGCGGCACGAGCGCCTCGTACAGGGCTCGCAGCCGGCCGGCCTCCGCCTCGTCCGGGCCGTTCTTCACCGGCGTACGCACCCGGCCCTTCCAGGCGGCCGCGGCCATCACCGAGATCAGGGCGACCAGCGGCCCGTACGGGATGAGCGCGACCACCAGGACGCAGGACGCGGCCAGGAACAGCGTGGGACCACGCCGATCCTTGGGCGTGGCGGCCCACCTGTGCCGGGCCATGACCGCCAGCTGCCGCAGACCGCGGGTGATGGTGATCAGCGGATGGAGGACGTCCGTGGCGCTGTCGGCGGCCGTGCGCGCGATCTCCCGGCTCCGGGCGATCTGTGCGCTGCCGCTGCTGAGAATGCGGGGGAGTGGTCGCCGGGCCACATCGGTCTCCTGAAGGTGCTGGTGGTGCACATGGTGCCGGCCGGTACTGCGGGAGTCAGGACCGGTAGTGCCGGAGTCAGAACTTGATCCCGCCCAGGAGGCTGGCGAGGCTCGCGCTGCCGGCCTTGATGCTCGGCGCGATGGCCGTGCCCGAGATGAAGAAGCCGAACAGCGAGCAGACGAAGGCGTGAGAGCCCTTGAGCCCGTCCTTCCTGAAGAAGAGGAAGACGATGATGCCGAGCAGCACGACGCCTGAGATGGAGAGGATCATGAGTGGTTCTCCTGGTTGAGGGGACAGTCACCATGAGTACTTCCATGCTCACAGGAAGCATCTATGTGATAAAAGGTGCAAATGGGTGAAATTCCTGTGATTTCACTCCAATGGCGGACGCCGGACCTCCGGCCGGGGGGCACACTGCGCGGTTGCGCTGCACAGTGCCTCCCCCGCGGTGATCCTTGCCGCGGCCGGACCGCCTCATCTCGGAGTGCGGGCAGTACCCTGTCGATTCACTCGTACGGCTGCTCCTGCCGTGCGCCCCAGGTCAACGCAGTGAAAGGCGGTCCTTCCGATGAGCGAAGCGCCGGATCCCGAGGTGATCGAGCTCGCCACCAAGGTCTTCGACCTGGCGCGCCAGGGAGAGACCGAGGCACTCGCCGCGTACATCGACGCCGGGGTGCCCGCCAACCTCACCAATGACCGCGGCGACACCCTCGTGATGCTGGCCGCCTACCACGGGCACGCCCCGGCCGTGGAGGCCCTACTCGCCCGCGGCGCCGAGCCGGACCGGGCCAATGACCGCGGCCAGACGCCGCTCGCCGGTGCCGTCTTCAAGAGCGAGGACGCCGTCATCCGCGTACTCCTGGCCGGCGGAGCCGACCCGAAGGCAGGGACGCCGTCCGCCGTGGATACAGCGCGGATGTTTGGGAAGGCGGACCTCCTGGAGCTGTTCGGCGACCAATGAGCGGTCGCCGGAAGGCCGTTGACGGATTGTTGAGCGGTCGCCGGGAGGGACGCCGTAAATGTGGTCGCGGTGGCGATATGGGTGGGTCATCATGACGTCGGGCCCTACCCCGGACTTCATCCGGGAGTTCCCCTGGGGCCACCGACGAGAGGCAGAGGAAGATGGTCTACACCAAGCGGAAGACAACGGGCGGCCCGACATGTTGCTGCGCGGCCTAGGTATCTCCACTCCCCGGTTGCGTCGACAGCTTGATGTGAGGCTTTTCCCATGTTCGATCCAGTCATAGCGCCGAGCGGCACGCTGCTCGGCCTGCTGCAGAGGGGCCGCGGTGACGGCACGCTGCACGCGCTGGCAGCGCCGCGCGCCGAAGCGCTCGCCGCGCTCAACCACTGCGTACTGAACGACCCCCGCCACGACTGGCAGGTCGAGAACCGCTCCCTGTACTACGCGCGCCTCTACCTGGATCTCCACGGCAGTCTCGAGGAGATCGAGCGCCACCTGTGCGACACCGACGACCACCTCGACACCGACGAGGCCAGGACGGGCCTCGCGCTCTCGGTGCTCGGGCATCTCGCTTCGTACGGAAGGGGCGACGCCCTTTCACTGCTGCGGCGCTACGCCGCGAACGGCGCCAACTGGGCCTGGGCGCTCGACGAGCTCGCCCTGCGCGACAACGACTCCGGCCTGCGGGCGCTGGCCACTTCCGTACTCGCCCGTTTCCCGGCCACCCCAGAGGGCGACGCCGAACTTGCCGTCGCCGTACGCGACGCCTTCGAACCGCGGCCGTGGCGGCTGTGGGCCGAGGACCGGAGTGAGGCGATCGGCGCTCGGGTGCGCGCCGCCCAGGAGGCGGGCTCCTTCGACCGCTGGCAGCGCCAGATGCGGCCCAGCGGGCCCCGCCCCGGCTGGAGCGTCCAGGCAGTCTTCGACTGGGCCGACCAGGGCCTGGAGCGCGGCAGTGCCCTCCACGTGCCCGCCGCCCGATGCCTGTCCGCCGTCGCAGGACCCGAGGACCGGCCCGCCATCGTCGAAGCCGCACGCGCGGGATCCGACGGCGCGCGCTGCGCCGCACTGCACTATCTCGCCGAGTCACGCGACACCGTCGTGCTCGACCTCATCGAGGCCGCCGTGTCCGGCGGCTCCCACGCCGTCGCCGAGGCAGCCGTCTCGGCGTTCGAGCGAATGTGCGGCGACGAAGCCGTCGACCGGGCCCGCGGCTGGGTCCACCGGCCCGACGCGCTTGGCGCATCGGCGGCGGGCGTGCTCGCCTGCAGGGGCACGGCGGGCGACGCCCCGCTGGTGCTCGGCGCGCTGCGCGAGACCGTACGGGCCGACGGGCCCGACGCCACCCTGCTGTGGACCCTCGTCGACGGAGCCGGCCGGCTCGGCATCGCCTGCGCCGCACCCGTACTGCGCCATGTCTACCGCGAGACCGCGTCCTCGCAGCTGCGCGGCCGCGCGGCCCGCGCGCTCGCCGCGACCGACCCCTCCTTCCCCACCGGATTCGCCGTCGAATGCCTGTGGGACTGCGAGGAGACCACCCGGGAAGTCGCAGCCCTGCACGCCGAGACCGGTGACGTGCGCGTGGCCGAGCGTTTGCGCCGCCTCGCCGCGGATCCGGCCGAAGAGGCAGAGGTGCAAACCGCCGTACGCAGCAGAATCGGCCCGGACATGCCCGCGGTGTGACATTCCGGGCGCGGAACGGCGTCGGCCACAAACGCTCATGGGACGTTTCCCGAGCGGAAAGATCCACGTTGGGTCAGCCACCCCGGGTGCGACGACAACACGGGTATGCGAGTCGTCATCGTCACCGAATCCTTTCCGCCAGACGTCAATGGTGTGGCGCACTGCGCCCTGCAGACCGCCCGGCACCTCGCCGCGCGCGGTCATGACCCGCTCGTCATAGCCCCGGCAGTCGCCGGGGCCGACGACTCCGACCGAACCGCACCCTGCCCCGTGGTGCGCGTCCCCTCCCTGCCCCTGCCCGGATATCCCCAAGTACGGGTGGCTCTCCCCAGCCGCCGCGTCGCGGCGACCATCGCCGCCCACCGGGCCGACCTCGTCCACCTGGCCAGCCCGTTCGTCCTCGGCGTGCGGGGCATGGCGGCCGCCGCACGGCTCGGCCTGCCGGCCGTCGCCGTCTACCAGACCGACCTCGCCGGATACGCGCGCACCTATGTGGGCGCCGGCGAGGGCGCCGCGTGGCGGCGCATCCGTACGGTCCACAGCGCCGCGGACCGCACGCTCGCCCCCTCCAGCGCCGCCCTGCGCGATCTGGAGGAACACGGTGTCGAACGGGTGCGGCTGTGGCCGCGCGGCGTGGACACCGCACGTTTTCGGCCGGAACTGCGGGACGGCGAACTCCGTCGCGAGCTCGCACCCAACGGCGAGCTCATCGTCGGCTACGTCGGCCGCCTCGCCCCCGAGAAGCACGTGGAGCTGCTCGCCGGGGCCTGTGCGATGCCCGGCGTACGCGTCGTGGTGGTCGGCGACGGGCCGAGCGAGACCACCCTGCGCGGAGCGCTGCCCGGGGCCGTCTTCCTCGGCCGCAGGACGGGCGACGACCTCGCCCGGATCTTCGCCTCGCTGGACGTCTTCGCCCACACCGGTCCGTACGAGACCTTCTGCCAGACCGTGCAGGAGGCCATGGCCAGCGGTGTTCCGGTCATCGCCCCCGCCGCGGGCGGGCCGCTCGACCTCGTCGACCACGGGCGTACCGGCATGCTGGTCGAGCCGCGGGACGTGGACGCGGTGTCCACGGCCGTCGCCACGCTGGCGGCCGACCCGGACTTGAGGGCCGCCTACGGGCTGGCTGGCCGGGCCGCCGTCGAGGGCAGGACCTGGGCCGTGATCGGGGATCTGCTCCTCGACCACTACGCCGAGGTGCTCGGAGCACGCACGGCGGTGGCGGCATGAGCGCGCTGCGGATCGTACGGCTCGCGAACTTCGTCACCCCCGCCTCCGGCGGGCTGCGTACCGCTCTGCGCGAGCTCGGCAAGGGCTACGCCGCCGCGGGCCACGAGCCCGTGCTGATCGTGCCCGGTGACGTGGAGAGCGACCGGATGACGCCACAAGGGCGCGTCATCACCCTGCCGGGGCCCGAGCTGCCCGGCACCGGCGGATACCGCGTGCTGGCCGCCCGGCGGCGGCTGCGGGACGTCCTGGAGCTCCTCGAGCCCGACCGGATCGAGGTCTCCGACCGCACCACCCTGCGCTGGACGGGCGAGTGGGCGCGGCGCCACCGCATCCCCTCGGTGATGGTCTCCCACGAGACGGCCGACGGGGTGCTGCGCACCTGGGGTCTTTCCGAGTCCGTCGCCGCCCGGACCGCGGACCGGCTCAACCGTCGCACCGCCTGGGCGTATTCGCGGATCGTGTGCACCACGGAATGGGCGGAGCGGGAGTTCATCCGCATCGGGGCGCGCAATGTCGTACGAGCGCCCCTCGGCGTCGACCTGCGCCGCTGCCGGCCGGGGCGGCGCAGCACGGTGCTGCGCGCCAAGCACGCCGCAGGCGCCGAGGTGCTGCTGCTGCTCTGCTCCCGGCTGTCGGTGGAGAAGCGCCCGGGCATGGCCCTGGACGCGCTCGCCGAGCTCCGCGAGCGGGGCGTACGGGCCTCCCTCGTCGTCGCGGGCGACGGTCCGCTGCGGGCAGCGCTGATCCGCCGGGCCCGCGCCGAGCGGCTGCCTGCCCAGTTCCTCGGCTATGTGGGCGACCGCGAGGCGGTGGCCGACCTGCAGGCGGCGGCGGACATCTGCCTGGCGCCGGGGCCCGCCGAGACCTTCGGGCTCTCGGCACTCGAAGCGCTCGCCTGTGGCACCCCGGTCGTGGCGAGCGCCTCGTCCGCGCTGCCCGAGGTGATCGGGGACGCCGGAGCGGCAGCCCTCGACACACCGACGGACTTCGCCGACGCGGTGCAGAAGTTGCTGGCCCGTCCCGAGGACGAACGCCGCGAGGCGGCCAGGGCCCGGGCGGAACTCTTCGACTGGCAGCGGTCGGTGGACGCGTTCCTCGCCGCGCACGACGCTCCCCGGCTGCGCGAGCGGGCACACGGAGAGGGAGTGGCGGCATGACGTCCGCACCCCCGACCGCGCTCGCGGACGAGTCGGAGTCGCAGGGCGGGGCCTGTGGCGCCCGCGATGCCCCGGCAGTCGTGGTGGTCACCGCCACCACGCTGCCCGTACCGCGCGCTCCGGAGGCCGGCATCGTGCGCCTGGGCGGCCACGGCGGCGTACGGGAGCGGGGCCTCGTCCAGCCCGTCGAGGAGCACGAGGTCGCCGAGTTCACCGAATGCGGCGGCACCGACCACACCACAGGTGTCGGCGCGGCCGGGCTCGCTCCCGGACCCACGACGAGGCCTCTGCGCTTCGTCGCGCTCGGGGACTCCCTCACCGAAGGCGTGGGGGACCGCGTGGCCGACGGGTGGCGCGGATGGGCCGCGCTGCTCGCCGGCGGGCTCGGCTGCCTCCAGGAGCCCGCGGAGTTCCGGAAGCTCGCCGTCAGTGGCGCCCTCACCCGGGACGTCGCCGAACGGCAGACCCCTGAGGCACTGGCGTTCGCACCGGACATCGCGTCCGTGCTCGTCGGCGTCAACGACACCCTGCGCCGCACGTTCGACATCGAGGACATGGCCAGGCAGCTCGACTCCGTGTGCGCCCGGCTCACCGCGCGCGGCACCGTGCTGCTGACCGCCTGCCTGCCCGACCCCGGCAGCATGCTCGGGCTGCCTTTGCCGCTCGCCCGCCCCCTCGCGAGGCGTCAGCGGGCGGTCAACGCGGTCGTCCACGCCCTGTCCGACCGTTACGGCGCCATACATCTGCATGCCGCGGAGGCGTCCTGGGTCGCCGACCGGACCATGTGGAGCGCCGACCGGCTGCATCCGGGCGAGCGCGGGCACCGGATGATCGCGCGGCGTTTCCACGAGCTGCTGACCGAGTGCGGTCTCGCCCACGGGACCGCGCCCGGCAGCGACCCCGAGCAGGCCCCGCCGAGCCGTGCCGCGGCCGCGCTGTGGCTGGCCACGGCCGGGACCGCCTGGGTGGCGCGCCGCTGCACCGATCTGCTGCCGCAGCTGATGCGGCTGGCGGGCGCGGAGGTACGCCACTGGGCCCGCGGCACCAGCGCGCGGCTGGACCGCAGCGCCGAACACGCGCTTTTGGCCGCGCTCGCCGCCGTGTCCCTGGACGTTCCCCTTGCCAGAATGGGGGAATGACAGGGCGCTGGGAGTTCTGGATCGACCGTGGCGGCACCTTCACCGACATCGTGGGCAAACGCCCCGACGGACGGCTGGTGTCCCGGAAACTGCTCTCGCACAACCCGGAGCGGTACCGGGACGCGGCCGTCGCCGGGATCCGGCTGCTGCTCGGCGTCGGCCCGGACGAGCCCGTCCCGGCCGACCGGGTCGACAGCGTGAAGATGGGCACCACCGTCGCCACCAATGCCCTTCTGGAACGGCGCGGCGAGCCGACCGTCCTGGTCATCACCGAAGGCTTCAAGGACGCGCTGCGCATCGCGTACCAGAACCGGCCCCGCCTCTTCGACCGCCGGATCGTGCTGCCCGAGGCGGTGTACGAGCGCGTCATCGAGGTTCCCGAACGCGTCGACGCGCACGGCGAGACCGTCCGGCCGCTCGATCTGGCAGCCGTCACCGAGCAGTTGAAGCAGGCCCGCGCCGACGGCTTCCTCAGCGCCGCAGTCGTACTGCTGCACGGCTACCGTCACCCCGCGCACGAGAGCCGGATCGCCGAAGCAGCCCGTGACCTCGGTTTCACCCAGGTCAGCTCCTCCCACGAGGTCAGCCCGCTGATCAAACTCGTGCCGCGCGGCGACACCACCGTCGTTGATGCCTATCTGTCACCGATCCTGAGGCGGTACGTCGACGAGGTCGCCGCCGAACTGGGCGGCATCCGCCTGATGTTCATGCAGTCCAACGGCGGCCTGCGCGAAGCGGCCAGCTTCCGTGGCAAGGACGCCGTGCTGTCAGGGCCGGCCGGCGGCGTCGTCGGCATGGCCCGCACCTCCGAGCAGGCCGGATTCGGCCGGGTCATCGGCTTCGACATGGGCGGCACATCCACCGATGTGTCGCACTACGCCGGCGAGTTCGAACGCGAGCTCGGTACCCAGGTCGCCGGTGTACGGATGCGCGCACCCATGATGAACATCCACACAGTCGCCGCGGGCGGCGGCTCCGTCCTGCACTTCGACGGCCGCCGCTACCGCGTGGGCCCCGACTCCGCGGGCGCCGTACCCGGCCCTGCCTGCTACCGCCGCGGCGGCCCCCTCACGGTCACCGACGCCAATGTGATGCTCGGTCGCATCCAGCCCGACCACTTCCCCGCCGTCTTCGGACCCGGCGGCGACGAGCCCCTGGACGCCGAAACCGTGCGCGAGCGTTTCGCGGCGCTTGCCGAGGAGGTGCACAAGGAGAGCGGCACCCGGCGCACCCCCGAAGAAGTCGCCGCCGGTTTCCTGGAGATCGCCGTCCTCAACATGGCGAACGCGGTCAAGAAGATCTCCGTACAGCGCGGCCATGACATCACCCGCTACGCGCTGACCTCCTTCGGCGGCGCCGGAGGCCAGCACGCCTGCGCGGTCGCCGACGCCCTGGGCGTCAACACCGTGCTCGTGCCGCCGCTGGCCGGGGTGCTCTCCGCGTACGGCATCGGTCTCGCCGACGCGACCGCCATGCGTGAACAGTCCGTGGAGGCGGAGCTGGACGAGCGGGTGGTGACGCGCGTACGCACACTCTGCGACGAGCTCGCCGCCCGCACCCGCGCCGAACTGCGCGACGACAACATCCCGGACGACGCGATCAGCACACAGGCGCGCGTGCTGCTCCGTTACGCGGGCACGGACGCGAGCCTGCCCGTGCCGCTGGACACTGTCACCGCCATGAAGGAGGCGTTCGAGACGACCCACCGGGCGCGTTACGCGTTCACCATGGACAAGCCACTGGTCATCGAGGCGGTCTCGGTCGAAGCCGTGGGAACGGCGGGTGAACACGGCGCGTACGTCGTCGAGGAGACCGAGAGTGACGGCGAGTTCGCCCCGCGCGCCTCCGTGCCGATGTTCGTGGACGGCAAGCGGCGCGAGACGCCTCTGTACCGGCGCGGGGATCTGCGCCCGGGCGATGCCGTCGAGGGGCCCGCGATCATCGCCGAAGCCGATGCCACCACTGTCGTCGACCCCGGCTGGCGCGCCGCCGCCGACGAGAACGGGCACCTGCTGCTGACGCGCGTACGCCCGCGCCCCAGCAAGACCGCCCTCGGCACCGATGTTGACCCGGTCCTCCTGGAGGTCTTCAACAACCTCTTCATGGCCATCGCCGAGCAGATGGGCGTACGGCTGGAGAACACCGCCCACTCCGTCAACATCAAGGAACGGCTCGACTTCTCCTGCGCCCTGTTCGACGACCACGGCAACCTGGTCGCCAACGCTCCCCACATCCCCGTACATCTCGGCTCGATGGGCGAGTCCATCAAAGAGGTGCTGCGCCGCAACAAGGACGGCAGCGGCATGCGACCGGGCGATGTGTACGCGATCAACGACCCCTACCACGGCGGCACGCATTTGCCCGATGTGACCGTCGTGACGCCCGTGTTCGACGGCGATGAACTGCGCTTCCTGGTGGCCTCGCGCGGGCACCACGCCGAGATCGGTGGCATCACCCCCGGCTCCATGCCCGCCTTCAGCAGCACCATCGACGAGGAGGGCGTGCTCTTCGACAACTGGCTCCTCGTGCGGGACGGGCAGCTGCGCGATGCCGAGACGCGGGAACTGCTGACCACCGCCGCATATCCGTCCCGAGCGCCCGACACCAATCTCGCCGACCTGCGCGCCCAGATCGCGGCCAACGAGAAGGGCATCGCCGAACTGCGCCGAATGGTCGACGATTTCGGGCTCGACGTGGTCCAGGCCTATATGCAGCATGTGCGGGACAACGCCGAGGAGTCGGTGCGCCGGATCGTCGCCGATCTCAGCGACGGCGAGTACCGCTACGAGACCGACAACGGCGCCGTCATCCAGGTGGCCCTGCGCGTGGACCGCGAGGCGCGTAGCGCCGTACTCGACTTCACCGGCACATCGCCGCAGCAGCCGGGGAACTTCAACGCCCCCACGTCCGTGGTGATGGCGGCGGTGCTGTACGTGTTCCGCACGCTCGTTACCGAGGACATCCCCCTCAACAGCGGCAGCCTTGAGCCGCTGGAGGTGCGCGTGCCGGACGGCTCGATGCTCGCGCCCGTCTATCCCGCGGCAACCGTCGCCGGCAATGTGGAGACCTCGCAGGCCGTCACGGGCGCGCTGTACGCGGCGCTCGGCGTCCAGGCCGAGGGCTCGGGCACCATGAACAATCTGACCTTCGGCAACGACCGCGTGCAGTACTACGAGACGGTGGCCAGCGGCTCGGGCGCGGGAGAGGGCTTCGACGGGGCGGATGCCGTACAGACCCATATGACCAACTCGCGCCTGACCGACCCCGAAGTGCTGGAGTGGCGCTACCCGGTGCGCGTGGACGCCTTCGCCGTACGGGAGGGCAGCGGCGGGCGCGGACGCTGGATGGGCGGACGCGGCGTGGTCCGCAGGATCCGCTTCCTGGAGCCGATGACGGTCGCTCTGCTCACCGGGCACCGCCGCGTCCCGCCGTACGGCATGGCGGGCGGCGGGCCGGGCGCGCTCGGCGCGAACCTGGTGGAGCGGGCCGACGGCAGCGTGACGCAGCTCCAGGGCGTCGATTCCGTGGATGTCGGCCCCGGGGACGTGCTCGTGATGAAGACCCCGGGCGGCGGGGGATACGGCACCCCCGAACCGTAGTCAGCGAACCGCGACGAAGCGGTGGGGTATCCCTGCGGCGGCCTGTGCCGCCGCCGCGAGATCCCGCTCGTCGACAACCGCGATCACCGGATAGCCGCCGGTGGTGGGATGGTCGGCGAGAGAGACCACAGGGCAGCCGTCCGGCGGCACCTGAACGGCGTCGAGGACCATGCCTCGCTGGAAGTTCGCCGTTCCACGCGCGCTCCGGGGACGGGCCTTCGGTGCGCAGCCCGATGCGGTTGCTCACGGCCGAGACCAGGTAACCGCCACGGGCCAGCGTGTTCAGCGCAACATCCGTGAACCAGTCCTGGCGTGGCCCGAACCGTACCCGCAGCATCAGCTCGGCCGGCGGGGCCGGATGCGGGACGGCGTCCACGCGCGCGTGCGCGCCGCGCAAGGGGATCACGGCTCCTTCCGCAAGCGGCGCGGGACCGAGGCCCGAGAGGAGGTCCGTGGAGGCACGCGGACGGAGCGTAGCCGGACGGTCGCTTCTGCGCCGTTTCGACCGTTGTCAGTGCGAGGACCTAATCTGTGCAGCGTGACTTCGCCTGTCTCGACTGCCTCGACGGAATTCGTTCCGCCCCAGCTCAGCGCGGGGCCGCGGCCCGCGCAGGGCCCGGCCGCCGACGAAGGGCTGGCGCGGCGGCTTCGCGCGCTCGCATGCACCGCGCCGTTGCACGACCTCGACACCCGCAAGGCGAATCTCGCGGGGGAGTACACGGTGTACGCGATGGCGGAGGTTGCCCTCGCGGCCATCGACCTCGTCACGCTCAACATGGACTTCGACACCGGTGCCGACCACGACCAGATAGTGGCGAGACTCCTGCCGCGCGTCGCGGCCCAGGCCCCGAGGCGCCCCGTTGCCGAACACGAGCGGGTCGCCCGCTGGGTGCTGGAGAACCTGATCAACGTGGGCAGCGTGGACCGCGGCTTCCGCGCGGTGTACGGCACCTTCGGCCCCGACGGCGTCTACACCCGCCGTGACTACGACTTCAAGCTCATCGAGGAAGTGCCGGGATACGGCGGCAGCGTCTATCTCCGTACGACCGACGAAGCGGTCAACGTCCTGGTCGGCGCGCTCGACACGGACGTCACCAGCGCGCAGATCGCCGCCGAGGTGAAGCTGGAGGTCCTGATCAGCCGGGGCAGGCTCGCCGACGCCCAGCTCGCGGCCGAGCAGGCCAGATACCGGACCGTGCAGTACGCCGAGACGCTGCGCAGGACCCTGGAGGCCACCCGGCGCAATGTGCGCGCCGTCGACTGGCTCAATGCCGTGCCCGACATGATCGCCGAGGCGCTCGACCATGTCGCCGACCGCTACCGCCACGAGAACGCGATCCTGACGAACATCCGCAAGGCACGCGACGAGGCCGAGGACCCCGAGCACAAGCGCCGCGCCGCCGAGCTCGTCGACATAGTCAAGGACTGCATCCGCCGCCACACCCAGCTGCAGTCCCGGCTCCTGGAGGCGGGGCCGCTGTTCCGCGCCGAACAGGACCGCCAGGCCTTCGCCCGCCCCACCGCACGGACCGGACTCGATCTGTACGGCCAGCTTCTCGCCCCGCTGCTGCCGCTCCCCGTCGAGGCGGCGATCCGTGTCACGGACGCGTTCTTCGCCCGCGGGACAGGGCTTCGCACGCCGTCATGCGTTCGGGTCGGCGATCTGGTCGACATGCTGCTCACGCCGCCGGCGGAGCGCGAACACCTGGGCGCGGAGATGCCAGAGCCCGACCTGATCGCCACGCCCGACGACAGCCGCTTCAGCGAGGAGCAGCTGGCGAGCGCGATGGAACTGCTCGACCTGGAACACGACGCGCCGCGCCGCCTCTCCGGCCTGCTCGCCGAGGCGCGCCGCCGCGACCCCGAACTGCCGTACCTGGTCGCCCTGCTGGCCATCCACGCGGCAAGTCCCCCGGTCGGCACGGCCTACCGCCAGGGCGAGGAACGGCTCCTGTTCGCGGTCGACGACGGCACCGAACTGGACGACCCCGAATTCGGCGGCGCGGACCTGATCGTCGGCACGGCCCTGCTGGACGCGGCGGGCATGACGGCGGCCCGCACGGAGGCAGCGTGAACACGACATCCGGGGCTGAATTTCAGACCCCGCCGGGGGCGCTGCCCCCGGACCCCCGCGCCTCAAATGCCGGCGGGGCTGAAGTTCAGCCCGTCCGGCGTTTGAGGACATGCGGCCGAAGGTCGCATACGGGGTCTGGGGCGAAGCCCCCCACGCGGCGGAGCCGCACAATGTCACAGCGGGAAGGGGCGGGTAGGGGAACAGCGCCGCAGGCAACCCGAACCGCACACCAGCAATCCGCAGCAAGGAGCACACTCCAGTGAGTGACGACCACGCACCGACCACCGCGTGGAGCGACCGCGACCGCGACCGCGATCCGACAGGCTCGGCCGAGACCGTCGCATCGCCCGCACCGGCCACCGCCGCCGCCGTCACCCCCGCAGACGCCGCCGACGCCGCCCGCCTCGTCTCCTTCGGGCTGCAGCCCAAACTGCTGCCCGCCCGCGACGCCGAGTACGCCGAACTCCTGCGCCGCTACCGCGAAGACCCCGCCTTCGCCCGGCTCGCCGACGCCGTCGCCACCGGCCTCGGCCTCATCGTCCTCGAAGTCTCCCCGCGCGCGGGGATGGCCGTCGCCGCCGGTGAGGACTCCGTCTTCGCCGTCCGCATGGGCGACTACGCCCGGCGCGCCTCGGCCGACTCCGCGGACCGTTTCCTGCACGGCCTGGCCCATCTCGCCGTCGCCGCCATGGCGTTCCCCCGCCCCGAGGACCTCGCCGACGACGCCTACATCGGCCGCCTCACGGTCAACGGCGTCGACGCCTTCGTACGCCAGGCCTGCCGCCGCCTGGAGGAGCGTGCCGACGCACAGGGAGAGAACACCGACCCGGCCACCGACGCACCCGGCCTGGAGGCGGCCTGGCGGATCTACGCACGGCGCAGCGCCACCGGCGCCACCAAGGACGCGCGCCGACTCGCCGGATCCACCACCGGCATCGTCGGCAAGGCGGTCGCTTTCCTCACCGACTCCGGCTTCCTCCAGCGGACCGGCGACGACGCCGGAGGCGCGTACCGCACCACCGCCCGCTACCAGTTGCAGGTGCGCGACATGGCGGGCAGCGCGGCCATGGCCGAACTGCTCGAACTCGGCGTCGTACCGGTCGGCGACGGCAGCGCCACGCTCCTGCCGCCGCCCGACGCGGACGACCTGGAGCTGGCCGCCGACGCGGGCCTGCCCTTCCACGCCTGATCACCCACCTGCCACTTACGAGAGTCCGCCACCATGTACGAGCTGTCCCGGGTACGCCTCTACTCCATCGGGCCCGCCGGTGCGCGCTATGCCGACACCGTGCTGGACCTGCGCGGAGTCGGCGAGCCCGTGCCCCATCCCGCCCCCGCACAGGCGGAGTTCTTCGAGGAGGAGCCGGTAGGCCCGCCGCGCCGCCCCGCCCCCGCGGGCGTGCTCTTCCTGGAGAACGGCGGCGGCAAGTCCGTACTGCTCAAGCTGATCTTCTCGGTGATGCTGCCCGGCCACCGCAACACCCTCGGCGGCGCCAGCTCCGGCGTGCTGCGCAAGTTCCTCCTCGCCGACGACTGCGGACATGTCGCCCTGGAGTGGCAGCACACGCTCACCGGCGAGCTCGTCGTGGTCGGCAAGGTCAGCGAGTGGCGCGGCCGTCAGGTCTCGGGCGACCCGCGGAAGTTCGCGGAAGCCTGGTATTCGTTCCGCCCTGGCCCCGGGCTCAGCCTTGACTCGCTGCCCGTCGCCGAGTCCACCGCCGTCCGCCGGCCGGTCGAGGGCGCGTCGGGTGCGCAGGGCCGCCGTCGCACGATGAAGGGCTTCAGGGACGCCATCACCGAGGCGGGCAAGGCGTATCCGCACCTCGACGTCTACTGGGAGGAGATCCACGACCGCTGGAACGAGCACCTCGGCGATGTGGGACTCGACCCCGAACTGTTCCGCTACCAGCGGGAGATGAACGCCGACGAGGGCGAGGCGGCCGGTCTCTTCGCCGTCAAGAAGGACTCCGACTTCACCGATCTGCTGCTGCGTGCCGTCACCGACACACGTGACACGGACGGACTCGCCGACCTCGTCAGCAGTTTCGGCAACAAGCTCGGCCGCCGCGCCGAACTGACCGCGGAACGCGACTTCACCGCAGGTTCGGCCGATCTGCTCGGCCGGATCGTCGAGGCGGCCGAAGCGCGGGCCAGGGCGCGGGACATCCACGCGGGCGCCGAGCGCCGTACGCGTACGCTCGCCCGCCGGCTCTCCGCGCGCGCCGCAGGGGAACGGGGGCGTACGGCGGAGCTCGCCCAGCAGGTCACCTCCGCCGCCCACACGGTCACCGAGGCCGAGCAGGCGCGCAGCCGCAGTTCGCTGATCGCCGCCGAACTGGCCTACCGGCACGCCTCGCTGGCGCTGACCGTCGCCGAGAAGAGCGCAGCGGCCCAGCGCCGTGAACTGACCGACGCGCGCACCCTGCACGCCGCCTGGCAGGCGGCGGAGGCCGTACTGCGTCACCGCGCCGCCTCCGACCGTTCCGCACGCGTCGCCGTGGCCATCCGCGAGGCCGAACGGGACGCGGCCCCGGCACTCGCCGCCCGCGCGAGGGCCGCCGCCGACCTCGTCCGCGCGCTGCACTCCGCCGCGGAGGACGGTGAGCGGCTGGCCAACGAGCAGGAGGAGCGTTCCGCTGCGCTCCAGGAGGCGGGCGAAGCAGCCCACCGCGATGCGACGGCCGCGGCCACCGAGGCGCAGCGCGCCCGCAGCGAGATCGGCCATCTGCGGCAGCGGCTGAGCGAAGTCGAGCAGGAGACCGCCGAGGCGGTACGGGCGGGCTGGCTCGACGACACCGCACCGGACGCCGACCCGGCGCGCGCCGCGCTCGCGGCCAGCGACGCGGAGAAGACGGCGGTCGCGGCATGGGACGCGGCACGGGAGGCCGGTCGTACGACGGCGGACCGTGCGAGGGAGGCAGCCGCGGCCGAGTCCCGTGCCGAACTCGCGGCGGCCCGCGCCTCGGACGCGGCGCTTGCGGCGGAGGGCGCCTACGAGGCGGAGCGCCGTGCCGCACAGTCGATCGCCCAGGACGAACGCCTGGCGGAGCTGCTGAGCCTGCCGCCGACGGTGCACGCGGCGGTGCCTTCACCGCGGCGTGGCGCCGGCGTGGACCCGTCGCAGAACGGGACCGACAGGGCGCGTGGCGCGTCCGGTGGCCCGCTCTTCGGCTCCAATGCGGGAGGCGACGCCGCATCGGGTGGGGCCGCGGACACCGGGCGTGGCCTGTCCGACGACGGCCGCCCCGCCACACCCCTGCGTGCCACCGATGGGCCTCTCACCGCCGAGGAGTTGGACGGCTACGCCGACGAGCTGCGCGAGCTGCTCGACCAGTACGTCGCCTCAGCCGAGCGGCAGCTCTTCGATCTGCGTACCGCCGCGGCCGACGACGCCCGCATCCTGGGCGCGCTCGGCGACGGCGGGCTGCTGCCGCCGGGGCCCGACGTCCTCGCGACCGTCGAGTACCTCGGCGAGCACGGCGTCCCCGCCCTTCCCGGCTGGCGCTATCTTGCGCAGGCCGTCGACCCGGCCGACCACGCAGCGGTCCTCGCCGCGCGCCCCGAGCTGGTCGACGGCGTGGTGATCACCGACCCCGCCTCGCACGCCCGCGCACGCGAAGTCCTGACCGGGGCCGCGCTGTTGCCCCGCTCGACCGTCGCCGTCGGAACGGCAGCCGCGCTGCTCGCACCCGTGCCCGGTCCAGGCACCGGTGTCAGCGGGGACGGGGACGTGTTCCTCGTACCGCCGAACCCGGCCATGCACGACGAGCACGCAGCCGACGAGGAGCGCCAGGCGCTACGGGCCCGGGCGACCGCGCGGGACGAGGAGATCCGCGCGCTCGCGGCCCGGCTCGCGGGGGACCGTTCGATCGCCGCCCGGCTCGGCTCGTGGCGCGCGGACTGCCCGCCCGGCATGCTCGCCGAGCTCGCGCAGGGTGCGCAGAGCGCCCGCGAGGCCGCAGAGGAGGCGCAGGAGGCGCTGGCCGAGGCCCGCACCGCACGCGCCGAGGCGGACGAGGCGGCCGCCGACGCCGCCCGTGTGCGCGACGAGCGCCAGGAGGCTGCCCAGCGAGCCCGCCGTGCCGCCGACGCACTCGCGGGCCTGGCCTTCCGGCTGCGTGAGCGCGCGGGCTGGCAGGTGAAACTGCGCGAACTCGCCGACGACGCGGCCGAGTCCGAGGCCCGGGCCACGACCTGCCTGGAGCGGGCCAAGGCCGCCGACGAGGACCGCCGTGCCGCCCAGCGCGCGGGAGACGACGCACGCCGCACCGCCCGCGCGCTGCGCGCCGAGCGGGCCGAGATCGCCGGGGCTCCCGAGAATCTGCCGGAGGCCGACGAGGACACCCCGCACGCCGCGCTGCCCGCCCTGCGCGAGGCCTACCGCGCCGCCTCCCAGCTGTACGAGAAGGTCGGCGTCGGCGCCGACCTGCGCGCCGAGCAGGCCCGCGCGGAGAGTGACGAGAGCGCCGCCCTGGCCGAGCTCGACCGGCTCACCAACAAGGTCCGCACCCGGGCCGCCCAGCTCCTTCAGAGCACGGACGGCGCCGACGGTCCCTCCCGCCAGGCGGCGGCAGCCCGCGCCGAGTCGCTCGTACAGATGCTGGAGTCGCGCGCCTCGGAAGCCAGCGAGAAGCTGGGCCGGCTGCGCGGCGAGGCCGAGCGGCTGGCCCCCGCCGACGGCGAGTCGCACACCGGACTCCCGGACGATCTGATCCCGGCCGACGCCGAGCAGGCGCAGGCCCTGCTGCGTACCGCGACGGGCGAACTGGGGTCGCGCACCGACGCGTTGGAGACGGCCCGGGGCGCGCACGCCGCCCTGCTCCAGGCCCACCGGGCAGCCGAGGACGCGGCCGGCGGCTTCGACGAGACCGCCGCGCTGCTGCGGGACCTGCTGCGGGAGCAGCACGACGAGGAGCCGCCGGACGCGCCCGAGCCGTACCCGGGCAGCCTGGAGGAGGCCCGGCACTCCGCCGCGGAGGCCCGGCGCTCACTGCGCGGCTGCGCCACCGACCTGTCCGCCGCCGAGGCGGCCGTGCGGGAAGCGAGCGACATTCTCGTACGGCACGCCAACTCCACCCGGTACGAGCAGGTACGCACTCCCGCGCGCCAGCAGATCCGGGAACTGCCTGCCGCCGCGCTGCCCGAGCACGCCGCCAAGTGGGCGGAGGCGTTCGCGCCCCGGCTGCGCGTACTGACCGACGAGCTGGAGCAGCTGGAGCGCAACCGCGACACCATCGTCGACCGGCTGCGCGGTCTGGTGGACTCCGCGCTGACGACGCTCCGCTCGGCACAGCGGCTCTCCCGGCTTCCCGAGGGCCTGGGCGAGTGGTCCGGACAGGAGTTCCTGCGCATCCGCTTCGAGGAGCCGGATCAGGCGACACTCGCCGAGCGGCTCGGCGAGGTCATCGACGAGGCGACCCGTGCGGCGGTGAAGAAGAACGCCGCGGCGGCCTACGGAGAGGGTCGACGGGACGGAATGTCCCTGCTGCTGCGCGGCGTTCAGGCGGCACTTCAGCCCAAGGGCGTCGCCGTCGAGATCCTCAAGCCGGACGCGGTGCTGCGTGCCGAGCGGGTCCCGGTGGGGCAGATGGGCGACGTCTTCTCCGGCGGCCAGCTGCTCACCGCGGCCATCGCCCTCTACTGCACGATGGCCGCGCTGCGCAGCAACGACCGCGGCAGGGACAAGCATCGGCATGCCGGCACGCTCTTCCTGGACAATCCCATCGGCCGCGCCAATGCGACGTATCTGCTGGAACTCCAGCGGGCGGTCTCCGATGCGCTGGGCGTCCAATTGCTCTATACGACAGGGCTCTTCGACACCACGGCTCTCGCCGAATTCCCGCTGGTCATCCGGCTGCGCAATGACGCGGATCTGCGCGCGGGCCTGAAGTACATCAGTGTCGAGGAACATCTGCGCCCGGGTCTGCCGCAACAGGACCCCTCGGGCGAGACGGTCCACGGCGAAATCACGGCGACGCGCATGTTCAAACGAACCCCGGCGTCACCGGAGCCCGCTGCAGCGGACAGGACCTAGGTCGTGTCTTCAAAGTCCCGTCTGCCTGGCGACGCCTGGCACGCACGCTCGCTGCGTTGTCGTCAGTCGCCGACGCTCCGCGTGGGCTCTTTCCTCCGCCTTGCGATCGCACGCACCAGACGCCGTCAGGCCCGCCCTTCGGGCGGACGACGCTACTTTGAAGACACTCCCTAGGGCCTGATCCAAACGACAGGCCCCAGGCGTCAGGCTCGTCCGGCCATTGAGGACCGGGGTCTGGCGCCGCGCCCCGGTTGCCGCTGCGCCGCCCGCGCCGTCCGGCGCGCGCGGCGGCGCTCACGGCGCAGCTGACGCGCCGTGCTGCTCGGCACCGACACGACCCCGTGGCGCTGGTTCCAGACCTGGCGGGTCACCCACACGTCCAGCACCGCCCAGGTCGCCAGGACCGTGCTGCCGACGCTGCTGAGCACCATCGGAAAGGCCAGCCACGACCCGGCCAGCGTGCAGAGAAACGCGATCATTCCCTGAATCAACGTCAGCGAGGCGATGATGACCGCGCGCACCGCTGCCGTACGGACCGGATCGGCCATGCGCCGTCGCACCGCCGGCTCCTCCACCCAGAGTTGCCGCGGGACATTCGTACAACTCGCCGCCCGAACCCCGACGCGACGCTCGTCCGTGTCCATGGACCCTGTCACTCCCCACCTCTGTCCGACTTCAGGGTGGCTGCCCGGATTCCGCTGCTTTACTCCGGCCGCCGCATCGACTGAGGGCCGGAGCCGAACCGAATGCGATGTGCCCGCGCTACCCGCGAACCCCCGTGCCCCCCGTACAGAATGACGATTGACCAGGCCCGATGATTCCCGTGGAGCGAAGAATTCCAGCCATCTCCCACCGTCCGAAAGATGACGTGCCGCCAGGTGTGGTCCGACACCGCGGGGAATGCCATCTCCCCGAATACCAGGACAACTCATGATCAACGCGTCTGCCGTAGGCCGAAAATCGTCCGGACGTGCCTTCGAGTTGTCTGTGTGACAGTAGTAGGCTCGCGCCGTTTGTTGACGGAACACCACCCGCACCGGGCGGGGGTTGAGCAGGGGGAGGCCATGCGCTTTCGCGGGAAGTCCATCCGCCGGAAGATCGTGGCGTTGTTGCTGGTGCCGCTTGTCTCCCTGACCGCCCTCTGGGGCTTCGCCACCGTACTGACCGGTCGGGAGGCCAGCGAACTCCTGGACGTCACCTCCGTCGTCAAGGAAGTCGGGTATCCGGTGGCGGACGCTCTCGGCGACGTTCAGAAGGAACGCCGCCAGACGCTCATCTACCTTGCGGACCAACGTGCTTCCGACGCCCTGCCCGCCCTGCGCCGCCAGCGCCAGGCCACCGACAAGGCCATCGCCAAGATCACGGCGAACATGAACAAGTCCGGCGTCCGCGACCACATGCGGCCCGACACCCGCGAGGAACTGCGCTCGCTCGTCGAGGGCCTCGACGGACTGAGCGCCCTGCGCCGTTCGGTCGAGACGGGCACCATCTCCCGCAAGCAGGCGCTCGACTTCTACAACCGCATCATCGATCCCGGCTTCAGCTTCCTGACGACGCTCCACGCCCTCAGCGACGTCGAGCTGGAACGCCAGGGCCGCGCTCTCGTCGGTCTCGTCCGCGCAGCGGAAATGCTCTCCCGCGAGGATGCCCTGATCGACTCCGCGCTGACCACGGGCCAAATCACTGCCGAAGAGATCCGCGCGCTCTCCGACTTCATCGCGAACCGCAAGCTGTACTACGAGACCAATCTCGAGGTCCTGCCCGCCGACGAGCGCGAGATCTACGAGCAGTACTGGCGCAGCCCCGAGACGGCACCCCTGCGCGACGTCGAAGAGCGCCTGATCTCCGTGGGCGCCACCAAGAAGACGGGCGCCTCCGAAGCCGGGCGCTGGCAGGCCGCGGCCACACCTGTCCTCGACGACCTCGCCCGCGAGGCAAAGGAAGCGGGCGTCCGCTACGAGGACCGCGTCGAGCCCGCCGCGTACAGCGTCTTCGTCAAAGCGGGCGTCGCCGGTGTCCTCGGCTTCCTCGCGCTCCTCGTTTCCGTCATCGTCTCCGTACGCATCGGCCGTGACCTCGTCCGCGACATCTCCCGCCTCCGTAAGGAGGCCCACGAGGTCTCCGGCGTGCGGCTGCCCAGCGTGATGCGCCGGCTCGCCTCCGGTGAACATGTGGACGTCGAGACCGAGGCACCGCGACTCGAATACGACAAGGACGAGATCGGGCAGGCCGGCCAGGCGCTCAACACCCTTCAGCGGGCCGCCGTCGAGGCCGCCGTCCGGCAGGCCGACATGCGGCGCGGAGTCTCCGACGTCTTCGTCAACCTGGCCCGCCGCAACCAGGTTCTGCTGCACCGCCAGCTCACGCTCCTCGACACCATGGAGCGCCGCACCGAGGACACCGAGGAACTCGCGGACCTGTTCCGCCTGGACCACCTCACCACCCGTATGCGCAGGCACGCCGAGGGCCTCGTGATCCTTTCCGGCGCGGCCCCCTCGCGCCAGTGGCGCAAGCCGATCCAGCTGATGGACGTCGTACGGGCCGCGGTCGCCGAGGTCGAGGACTACGAGCGCATCGAGGTGCGCAGGCTTCCGCGCATCGGCGTCGGCGGCCCCGCGGTCGCCGACCTCACCCACCTGATTGCCGAACTCCTGGAGAACGCCACGGTGTTCTCGCCCCCGCACACCGGGGTCCAGGTCCACGGCGAACGGGTCGCCAACGGCTTCACCCTCGAAATCCACGACCGCGGTCTCGGCATGGCCCCCGAGATGCTGCTCGACGCCAATCTGCGGCTCGCGGAGACCCCCGAGTTCGAACTCTCGGACACCGACCGGCTCGGCCTGTTCGTCGTCAGCCGGCTCGCCCAGCGCCAGAACGTCCGGGTCTCGCTGCAGCCTTCGCCGTACGGAGGGACCACCGCGGTCGTCTTCATCCCCGCGGCCCTGCTCACCGAGGCCCCCGAGACCCAGGGCACCGGCTTCCGCCTCGACCGCAAGAGCGAGAGCCCGGCCGGACGGCGCGGCAGCGACGGCACATTCTCGGCGCTCGCCAAGGCCCCCACCGGCCTGGGCGGCTCCCCGTTGCTCGACGGGCCCGTCGAACTGGAGGCGCCGGTCGGCTCGTTGGGCTTCGACGACCGCCCGGTCCGCGGCGGTATGGACTCCGTCGCCGACATCGAGGACACCGAGAGCGAGCGCGGCGGGATCTTCCGCGCCCGCGCTGGCCGCGACCGCCGGGCCGCGACCGCCGACGAGCAGCACCAGCAGGCGCTGGACCCGACGCCCGAGCGCAACTCCGGCCCGGTGCCGCTGCCCCGCCGCAAGCCGCCGACCCTGGTCACCGACCACGGCCGCAGGGTGGACGAGCGGGGCCGCACCCACCCGGCTCCCGCCCGCGAGCCCGGGAGCGCCGCCGAGCAGCCGCTCGCGCCCGCTCCCGAGCCGTGGCAGGTCCCCGGCCCGCGCCAGGGTCCAGGGTCCCGCCAGCTTCCCGAGCCGCGCCAGGGGCCATGGCCCGCACCCGCCCCGGCCGCACCGGCGCCCGTACCCCGACTTGGTGCCGCACCTTCGCCTTCGCCGCGATCCACCCCGCAGCCCGCTGCCGAAACGGCCCCGCGGCCGGACGGCCTGCCCCGTCGCGTCCGCCAGGCCAGCCTCGCCCACCAGCTCAGGGAGTCGGCCGCCGACCGGCAGCCGCCGGCCCCGGTCGCGGGAGGAGACGTCGAGCGGGACGCGGAGCAAGTTCGCAGCCGGATGGCTTCCATGCAACGAGGGTGGCAGCGAGGCCGCCGCCACAACGCCGAAGAGGCCGGACACTCCGACCAGGCCACCGGCCCCGGCGAGACCGCACCACGAACGACATCTGAGGGGGACGGTCGATGACCGCACCACATGCCGCAGCAATCAACTCCATGGCCGCCAGGCCGACCACACAGGGGGCGGGCGAGCTCAACTGGCTGCTCGACGAGCTGGTCGACCGCGTCGCCAGCATCCGCAAGGCCCTGGTGCTCTCCGGCGACGGCCTGGCAACCGGCACCTCGCGGGATCTCACCCGCGAGGACAGTGAGCATCTCGCCGCCGTCGCCTCCGGTTTCCACAGTCTGGCCAAGGGAGTCGGCCGCCACTTCGAGGCGGGCCGGGTCCGTCAGACCGTCGTCGAGCTGGACGAGGCGTTCCTGTTCGTCACGGCCGCGGGCGACGGCAGCTGTCTGGCCGTGCTCACCGACGCGGACTCCGACGTCGGCCTGGTGGCGTACGAAATGACGCTCATGGTCAAGCGGGTCGGCGTCCACCTGTCCACCGCTCCACGGACCGGTCAGACCGCCGGAGGGTGAGGGCCGGCATGAGTGAATCGGCTCAGTACGCAACCGACCCGCACCATTTCTTCGACGCCGACGCAGGCCCGGTTGTCCGTCCGTACGCCATGACCCGCGGCCGGACGAGCAGCAAGACCCGCCATCGGCTCGATCTGATCGCCCTTGTCGTTCCGGAGGTCGCGGCAGAGGACCCCGGCCGCGACCAGCTGCTCTCGCCGGAGCATGTCGAGATCGTCGAACGCTGCGGCGACACGCCTCAGTCGATCGCCGAACTCGCGGCCACCCTCGACATCCCCGTAGGGGTGGTCCGCGTCCTGGTCGGCGATCTCGTCGAGGACGCCCTGGTGCATGTAACCCGTCCCGTTCCGCCGGCCGAGCTGCCGGATGTGAGCATTCTCCGCGAGGTGATCAATGGTCTTCGGGCGCTCTAGCCGCCGAACGCCGCCCATCGAGCCGGTCACGCTGAAACTCCTGGTCGCGGGTGGATTCGGCGTCGGCAAGACGACACTGGTGGGCGCGGTCAGTGAGATCAGACCGCTGCGCACCGAGGAGACGCTGAGCGAGGTGGGCCGTCCCGTCGACGACACCGAGGGCGTCGAGAGCAAGACGACCACGACCGTCGCGATGGACTTCGGGCGCATCACGCTCCGCGAGGACCTGGTGCTCTACATCTTCGGCACACCGGGTCAGGACCGCTTCTGGTTCCTCTGGGACGAGTTGGCACAGGGCGCGCTCGGCGCGGTCGTCCTCGCCGACACGCGCCGCCTGGAGGACTCCTTCGCGGCCATCGACTATTTCGAGCGCCGCGGCATTCCGTTCACCGTCGCGGTCAACTGCTTCGAAGGGGCAGGGCGTTTTCCCGGCGAGGCGGTACGGTCGGCGCTCGACCTCGACCCCGAGGTGCCGCTGCTGATGTGCGACGCGCGCGAGCGCGAGTCCGTCAAGGAGGTGCTGGTGGCGGTGGTCGAGCACGCACTGACCCGCGCCGACCGGCAGCGCGAGCACGCCACGACCTGACGCGGACAGCACGGCAGGACACGGCCCGTACCCCCACCGACAGGGGTACGGGCCGTGGGTCTTGGGGGACCGCGGGCGGTTACGGGAGGGGGCCAGGGGGTGTCTTTCGGATCTTGCCGGGCTCGCGTGCCCTGGCCCGGCACCTCGCTGCGTTGTCGTCAGTCGCCTACGCTCCGCGTCGGCTCCATCCTCCGCCTTGCGAGGCACCACGCCAGACCCCGCTCACTGATCCGGCCTGATCCAAAAGCCACCCCCTACGCCCCGTCCTCCTCGTGCCAGCCGAAGCTGCGCTCCACCGCCTTGCGCCAGTTGCCGTACTCGCGCTCGCGGTCCTGCGCCTCCATCCGCGGCGACCACTCCACGTCCCGCTGCCAGTGCGCCTTCAGCTCGTCGAGGTCCGACCAGACGCCGGTCGCCAGCCCCGCCGCGTACGCGGCACCCAGACAGGTCGTCTCGGACACCTTCGGGCGGATCACCGGCACCCCCAGCACATCCGCCTGATGCTGCATCAGCAGGTTGTTGGAGGTCATGCCGCCGTCCACCTTGAGCGTGGTGATCTGCACCCCGGAGTCCTGGTACATCGCGTCGACGACCTCACGCGTCTGCCAGCTCGTCGCCTCCAGCACCGCGCGCGCCAGATGTGCCTTGGTGACATACCGCGTCAGGCCGGTGATGACACCGCGCGCGTCGGAGCGCCAGTACGGGGCGAACAGCCCCGAGAAGGCGGGCACGATGTACGCCCCGCCGTTGTCGTCCACGCTCGCCGCCAGCGTCTCGATCTCGTCCGCGCTGCGGATGATGCCGAGCTGGTCCCGGAACCACTGCACCAGCGCGCCGGTGATCGCGATCGACCCCTCCAGGCAGTACACCGGCGCCTCGTCGCCGATCTTGTACCCGAGTGTCGTGATCAGCCCGCTCTTCGACGGCACGGGCCGGCTGCCGGTGTTCAGCAGCAGGAAACTGCCGGTGCCGTAGGTGTTCTTGGCCGTTCCCGTGTCGTAGCAGGCCTGCCCGAAGATCGCCGCCTGCTGGTCGCCGAGCGCGGATGCCACCGGCACGCCCGAGAGCTGGCCGACAGCGTTCCCGTACACCTGGGCCGAGGACTTGATCTCCGGGAGCATCACCTGCGGCACATTCATCGCCGACAGGATGGCCGGATCCCATTCGAGGGTCTGCAGATTCATCAGCATCGTGCGCGACGCGTTGGTCACATCGGTGACATGGACGCCGCCCTCGGTGCCGCCCGTGAGGTTCCAGATCAGCCAGGAGTCGATGGTGCCGAAGGCGATCTCGCCGCGCTCGGCCCGGCTGCGCAGCCCGGGCACATTGTCCAGCAGCCAGGCCGCCTTGGGCCCGGAGAAGTAGCTCGCGAGCGGCAGCCCGGTCGCATCGCGGAAGCGGTCCTGCCCGTCCGTGGCGCCCAGTTCGTTGCAGAGCGCGGAGGTACGGGTGTCCTGCCAGACGATCGCGTTGTGCACGGGCTTGCCGGTCGCCCGGTCCCACAGGACCGTGGTCTCCCGCTGGTTGGTGATCCCGAGCGCGCTGAGCTGTTCGGCGCGCAGCCCTGCCTTGGCGATCGCCCCGGCCACCACCGCCTGCACCTTGGACCAGATCTCGGTGGCGTCGTGCTCCACCCAGCCGGGCTTGGGGAAGATCTGACGGTGCTCACGCTGGTCGACGGCGACGATCGCGCCGTCCTGGTTGAAGATGATGCAGCGGCTGGACGTGGTGCCCTGATCGATTGCGGCGACGAACTTGTCCGTCATGACTTCCCCTTGTCAATGAGGCCCGCAAGGCCTGGAACTGGAAGGCCTAGAAGGCGGCGTTGAAGATGAGGCCGGCCAGCAGCCCGCCGATCGCGGGTCCGGCAACCGGCACCCAGGCGTAACCCCAGTCCGATGTGCCCTTGTTGGGGATCGGCAGCAGCGCGTGGGTGATGCGCGGTCCGAGGTCACGTGCCGGGTTGATGGCGTAACCGGTCGGCCCGCCGAGCGACAGACCGATGCCGACGACCAGCAGCGACACCAGAAGGATGGAGATGCCGGAGCCGTAGATGCCGGCGTCCTGCCCGGGTATCTGGCCGACGCCGATACCGTCGTTCCTGCCGAAGGCGAGTATCGGCAGCACCAGGCCGATCGTCGCGATGATCTCGGTCATCATGTTGGCGACGGGACTGCGGATCTCCGGTCCCGTCGAGAAGATCCCGAGCGTGGGCAGGGCGTTCTTTTCGTCGGCGTTGGCCTGGAACTGCGCGAAGTAGACGAGATAGGCGAGTACGGCGCCGAGGATCGCGCCGACCATCTGCGCCAGGATGTAGAGCGGGACCTTGCTCCACTCCCCGGTGTCGACGGCGACCCCCAGGGTCACGGCGGGATTGAGATGCCCTCCGGACAGCGGCGCGGCGGTGTACGCCCCCGCCAGCACGCCGAAGCCCCAGCCGAAGGCGATGACGACCCAGCCCGAAGCCCTGGCCTTGGAATGAGGGAGGGTGACGGCGGCGCAGACACCGGCGCCGAAGAGGATGAGTATCGCGGTGCCGATGACCTCACCGAGGAAAATGTCTCCATTGCTCATGGCGGCTCCTAGGCTTCGCCCGGGGCCCGGCCCCGGTCCTGCGTGCAGGGTGCGTGCTCCATGGCGTGCCATGGCTACGGGCAGGAGGCAGGGGAGTCCCGTACCCCGCCCGGCGTCCTTGACGAGCGTGGTGAGCGTGCCGAAGTGCGGCGATGCCGACGAAGAGGCAGTGTTCACCGGCGGTGACGGACCGTCAAGGTCGTTGACAGCAAGCGCAGTTCACAGCCGGTGTGTTGACACGGTAGCGGGGAACGTAAGGCGGCGGGAGTATTCCTCGGCACTCAGCTCAGCGCACGGCGACGACGGCCGAGCCATGGCCGAACAGCCCCTGGTTCGCGGTGATTCCGGTGCGCGCGCCCGGCACCTGGCGCTCTCCGGCGGCCCCGCGAAGTTGCCAGGTCAGCTCACACACCTGCGCGATGGCCTGGGCGGGCACCGCCTCGCCGAAGGACGCGAGCCCGCCGCTGACATTGACCGGAATACGCCCACCGAGCGCGGTGGCGCCCTCGCGTACCAGCTTGGCGCCCTCGCCCGACCCGCACAGGCCGATGTCCTCGTACCACTCCAGCTCCAGGGCGGTGGAGAGGTCGTACACCTCGGCAAGCGACAGGTCGTCGGGACCGATGCCGGCTTCCTCGTACGCGGCCCGGGCGATGGACGCCCGGAAGGTGTGCGGGAAGGGATCGACGGCGGCCGCCGAGTCGGTCGCGATGTCAGGGAGATCGAGCACGGTCCTCGGATAGGTCGGGGTGACGGTCGATACGGCGCGGATACGCACCGGATCACTGACCCCGTGCCGCCGCGCGAAGTCCATGCCGGACAGCACCAGCGCGGCCGCGCCGTCGGAGGTCGCGCAGATGTCGAGCAGCCGCAGCGGATCGGCGACGACCGCGGACGCGGCGACATCCTCGGCCGAAACGGTCTTGCGGTAGCGGGCGTTGGGGTTCAGCGCCCCGGCTGCCGCGTTCTTGACCTTGACCAGCGCGAAGTCCTCGGGGGAATCGCCGTACAAGGCCATGCGGCGCCGTGCGTAGAGCCCGAAGTAGGCGGGGTTGGTGGCGCCGAGCACCCGGAAGCGCACCCAGTCGGGATCGTCGGGCCGATCGCCGCCCGCCGGCGCGAAGAAACCCTTCGGCGCCGAGTCCGCGCCGACCACCAGCACGACGTCGGCCATGCCCGCCAGGATCTGGGACCGCGCGGTGTTGATCGCCTGAGCGCCCGAGGCGCAGGCGGCGTAGACGCTGGTGACGCGTGCGCCCTGCCAGCCCAGCGCCTGTGCGAACGTCGCGCCCGCCACGTAACCGGGATAGCCGCAGCGCACGGTGTCCGCGCCGACCACCGACTGCACCTGCCGCCAGTCGATCCCGGCGTCGGCGAGCGCGGCCCTGGCTGCGACCGTGCCGTACTCCACGAAGCTGCGGCCCCATTTGCCCCACGGGTGCATGCCGGCCCCGAGGACCGCCACGTCGCCGGTCATGACGCCGCCCCCACGGGCCGCCAGTGCCAGGTCGTCCAGACCGTGTGGGGGGTTTCGTCGAGCACTCCGGGTACGACCTCGACCTCCATGCCGACCGAGAGGTCACCGACGGACACACCCGGCACCGCCTGCCCGAGAACGACCATGCGCTCGGCCTCCAGCTCGACGGCCAGGAGGGTGTACGGCTCCCATTCCGTGTCCGGGTCGGAGACATAGGGCGCCGGCGGTCGGTAGCGCCCGTCCGTGTAGGACCACACCCGTCCGCGCTTGGACAGGGGGACCTCCGTCAACTCCCCGCCCTCGCAGGCCGGGTTGCGGCAGAAGGTGTCCTCGCGCGGGAAGAAGACCGACGTACAGGCGGCACAGCGGGTGCCGAGCAGCCGGAAGTCCTCCTCACCGCTGTCCTGTGTGAACCATCCGGCCACCACGGGCGTGCGCGTCACGGTTCCTCCCCGGCCCAGCAATCTGACGGAACGTCAGAAGTGTGCCACGGGTCAGCGGTTCGCAGCGAGCCACTTGGCGGCGATCTCGGCCAGCTCGCCGTCCCTGCCCGCCAGCATCATCCGGATCATCTGCATGTCGCCGCGCAGTGACCAGGCCGGATGCCCGAAGGTCGCGGGGTTGTTCTTCTCGATGAGGAAATGCGCGGGCCAGGCCGTCCCGTATCCGATGAGCGGCAGCGCGGCCGCATACCGTTTCCGGCCGCGCGCCAGCCCGTACGCGCTGATCGCGAGACCGGTGAGTGTGCCGGTCAGATGCACCCAGCGGGTGGCTGCCTTGGAGTGCATGGCGACGTAATACGGCCAGAACTCCTCGTACGAATCGAATGTCTGCTGCGTCATAGCCGCACCGTATTCCTTCCGCGGAGAACCGGATACGGCCCGGCCGCGTCCGACATCAGTGAACGGGCGGCCGGAGCCTACGGGGGTGGTCCCGGCCGCCCGTTCACTGATGTCGAGCGACCGGGAAGTCGAAGAAGGTGTCCGGGAAGGGCTCCGGCCTGAAGGTGAAGTGCCACCACTCCTGCGGCAGATTCACAAAGCCTTCGGCGCTCAAGGTGTCCTTCAGAAACTGCCGGTTGGCGCGCCGCTCGCCCTGGATTCTGGGGTCGTCGGTGTGCGACAGCGTGTCGAAGCAGTCGAATCCGGTCCCCATGTCGACGGAATTGTCCGGGAAGCGCTCGGACTGGGGCGCGAAGCAGGGGACGAGAGGCTCACCGGGGACATACGGCCTGGTCGGGAGAGCGGGCAGTTTAACGACGGTGAGATCGACGGTGCTGCCGCGGCTGTGCCCTGACTTCTCCGCGATGTAACCGTCGGCGAACAGCCTCGACTTGTCGACCTGTGGATAGAACTCCTTCTTCATGGCCTCGTCATCGAGGTCCTTGGCCCACCGTACGAAGTGGTCGACGGCCCGCTGGGGCCGGTAGCAGTCGTACACCTTCAGCGAATAGCCCTGCCGCAGCAGCTTCGACTGCGCCCGGTGCAGGGCTCGCGCGGCGGGCCGGGTGACGATGCAGAGCGGCTGCTGATAGCCGTCGACGGGCGCGCCCACGAAGTTGTGACGGCTCGTGTAGCGCATCTCCTGGATGATCGTCGCGTCGACGGAGCGCAGTGCCACGAACTCCCTGGGCGCCGTCGGATCGGCCCCGGCGTGCGCGGAAAGCGCGGCGGCCGCCACGACAAGGGTGCGGAAAGCGGAAGCAAGTCCAGTCATGGGCAGACGCTTTACCAGTGATCGGATACAGTCCGCGCGTGTCCATGGACTCCCACTGCGGCAACTGCGGGGCACCGTACGGCTCCCTGACCCGCTGGCCCCGCACCTGCCCGACCTGCGGCGAGACGGCCTACCGCAACCCGCTGCCGGTCGCCGTCGCGCTGCTGCCCGCGTACGACGCGGACGGAACCGGGCTCGTCGTCATCACCCGCACGATCGACCCGGGGCGGGGCGGCATCGCGCTGCCGGGCGGCTATATCGACCTCGGCGAGGACTGGCAGCAGGCGGTCGTCCGGGAGCTGTCGGAGGAAACCGGCATCGAGGTCCCCCGCGAAGACGTCCGCCTCGCAGACGCACTCAGCGCCCCGGACGGCCATCTGCTCCTGTTCGGCCTCCTGCCACCGCGCGCGGTGGAGTCCTTTCCACCACCGGCCCCGACCCCGGAGACGACGGGCTGGCACGTGCTCCACGAGCCGACGGAGCTGACGTTCCCGCTGCACACGATCGCGGTCCGAAACTGGTTCGTGGGCACGTACGCCTAGGGCGTTTTTGAGAAGTAGCGCCGTCCGCCCGCAGGGCGGGCCCCGCGGCGTCTGGTGCGTGCAATCGCACGGCGGAGGATCGCCCTCGTACTGGACGTACTTGGGCGACTCCGACAACACCGCGAGTGTGCGTGCCAGGCGTCGCGGGGTGGGGGTACCTCCCAGGCGAAGCTCTGGGGGAGCGACTTCTAAAACACGCCCTAGGTGGCGTCGGCGGTGGCTGCCGGTGGTGTGTCTCGCGCGGCGCACCCCGGCGGCCTGCACCCGTACCGTTCCGGTGGGGAGGGGTCGTGCAGGGTCGTCCCCGCGTTTCCAGCGTCCGTGGTGAGCGTGGGCCGGGGGGCGTTGGTGGTTGCTGTCCGGTGGGTGGTTTCGCGGGCGAACCCCCGATTGGCGGCCAACGCCGGGTGCCCTTGCGAACCCCTCATTGCCGCCGACGCCGAGGAGTCGAGCCCGTAGGGGACCCGGAACCCGGACCGTACGGCACCGGGTACCCGCGAACCCCGAGCCCCGCACCCCGGACCTACCCCCGCGCTCCCAACCCCCGCACCCGCACCCGCCACCTCGGCTGCGCCGACCCCCCGCCCTTCTGTTGCTTCACCACGACCCGTCCGTCCACCAGCCGTGTCGTGTACCGCTCCACTTCCGGCTGCTCCCAGCCGTCGCCCAGGTCCGTGACCACCAGGCCCCTGCCATTGCGGCCCTCCGCCGGTGCCCAGACCTCCAGCTCCATCCCGCCGTCATCCCCCCGCACCGGGATCACCGAGCCACCCCGCGCGAGTACGGGGATACGTGACAGCGGCGCGTCCACCAGCACCTGACCCGGGCCGTCGTACGCCCGGCCCGTCGCCGTGTCGTACCACCGTCCCCTCGGCAGCCGCACCGCCCGCCGGTCCGTCCCCCGCTCCAGCACTGGCGCCACCAGCAGCGCGTCGCCGAGCAGATACGCGTCCTCGCAGTCGCGCAGCACCCGGTCCTCCGGGCAGCCCCACCACAGCGGCCGCGCATACGGCGCCCCGGTCAGCCGCGCCAGATGCGCGAGGGTGACGAAGTAGGGGCGCAGCCGCTCCCGTTCGACGAGCGCGGCCCGCGCGTGCTCGAGGACCGTGGGCCCGAACTCCCACGGCTCCCTGCGCCCCGCGTCGATCGCCGCATGCGTACGGAACAGCGGCAGCAGCGCCCCCAGCTGGAACCAGCGCAGATACAGCTCCGGCGACGGACTGCCGTCGAAGCCGCCCACATCCGGCCCGGAGTACGGCACCCCGCACAGCCCGAGCCCCAGCACCAGCGAAAGCGAGGCCCGCAACCCCGGCCAGCCCGTGGACACATCACCGGACCAGGTGCCTCCGTACCGCTGCATGCCCGCCCAGCCGGAGCGCGAGAACAGGAACGGCCGCTCGTCGGGACGCAGCCGCCGCAGCCCCTCGTAGCCGGCACGGGCCATCGTGAGGCCGTACAGGTTGTGGGCCTCGCGGTGATCGCCACCCTGTCCGTCCAGCGCGTGCCGGGCGGACCGCGGCAGGGTCATGTCGCCGAAGGGCGTGAAGGACACGGGCTCGTTCATGTCGTGCCAGACGCCGGAGAAGCCCTGGGCGAGCCGCTCCTCGTACAGCTCTCCCCACCAACGGCGGGCCGCCGGATCGGTGAAGTCCGGATAGACGCTCTCGCCGGGCCAGACGACGCCACGGACCTCCTGGCCCGCCGCGTCCCGCACGAACACCCCCGCCACCGCACCGCTGTCGTACACCGCGTTCCCGCGCTCCGCCTTCACCGCCGGATCGACGATCGACACCAGCCGCACACCGTCGTCGCGCAGATCCTTCGCCATCCCCGGCAGATCGGGGAAGTGCTCGCGGTCGACGGTGAAGACCTGATGCGCGTCGTAGTGATCGATGTCGAGATGAACCGCGGACAGCGGCAGCTCGCGCTCCTGATAGCCCGCGACGATCCGGCGCACTTCCTGCTCGCTGCCGAACCCCCACCGTGCGTGCTGCGGACCGAGCGCCCAGGACGGCGGCACCGCGGGCGCGCCCGTCAGCTGGGTCCAGCCGGCCAGTACGCGCGTGGGTGTGCCCACCACGACCCAGCAGCGCAGTGGCCCGCCCTCCATGCGCACCTCGCTGGTGCCCGGCCGGTCGTGCCCGGAGCCCGCGCCTTCCTCGCCCTCCCGGAGGGTGACCCGGCCGTCCCAGGAGTTGTCGTGGAAGGCCAGATGGGTGCCCGCGTCGGCCACCACCAGCTGGACCGGCATGGTGATGTACAGCGGGTCGTCGCCGGGCTCGAAGCTGCCGCGCGGGTCGGTGTTCCACAGCCGGTACGAGCCGTCGCGCAGCCGCGGCCCGGACGCCCGGCCGCCGAGCCCGAAGAAGCGCGCGTCCGCGGGCACTTCGGTCCGCTGCACCCACCGAGCGGGCCCGCCCCGCACCGGCTCCCACCAGCGCGGTGGCAGATCCCGGCGCAGTACGACACCTCCGGGCGTACGGATCTCCACGGCGCCGTGTCGGGAGACCTCCACCGTCACGCGCTCCGACACCACACGCCAGCCCCCGTCCTTGTCGGGTTCCAGCTCCGCCCGCGGGTCCGGCTCGGGAGCGGCACCGGCGAGGGCGTACGAGGGTTCGGGCTCGGCGCCGTCCCAGCCCCAGAAGACCGCGCCGCCGGCAGCCACCCGGATCCGCAGTTGAGAACGGGCGAACCGGACGATCCCGCCGCCCGGCAGTGGCTCGGCCCCGGTGACCGGCCCGGGCACTCTGGCCCGTTCCGCACCTCTCGCCGGCAGCGCCCGGGCATCGGTCCGACGCTGTCGCCAGGCCGAGCGTGCCGCGCGCAGCCCCTGCATCGTTCCGAAGATTCTCACTGAGCGCACCAGACCACGACCGTCCATGCAGCTCAGCCTGCCATCCGCTCGTAGGTGCGCGGGGGTTTGTTCAACTCCCGTTCACCCGTGGTGGGAGCACATATTCCCTTGCCCGACCATGGGTGGGGAGCCCTGGTGCGAAAGACGATCACATGGCATCGTCCGTGTCAGCCGTGTCACGCGCACACCCCGCTCGTGCGCGCGAGACACGCACACACCGCGTAGAGCCACCCCGGAGACGCCCCATGACCTCAGCAGCGAACCCTGCCCCTCTGTGGCAGCCGGACCCCGACCGCATCGCCGCCGCCCGGATCACCCGCTTTCAGGCCTGGGCCGCCGAGCGCCACGGGGCCCCTGCCGAGGGCGGTTACGCGGCGCTGCACCGCTGGTCGATCGACGAGCTCGAAACCTTCTGGCGAGCGGTCGCCGAATGGTTCGACGTACGTTTCTCCACTCCGTACGAGCGCGTGCTGGCCGACCGGGCCATGCCCGGCGCCCGGTGGTTCCCCGGCGCCACCATCAACTACGCCGAGCACGCCCTGCGCGCCGCCGAGGAGCGCCCCCACGATCCGGCTCTCCTTCATGTGGACGAGACACATGAGCCGACCCCGATCAGCTGGTCCGAGCTCCGCCGCCAGGTAGGCGCGCTGGCCGACGAACTGCGCGCCCTCGGCGTACGCCCGGGGGACCGGGTCAGCGGCTATCTGCCCAACATTCCGCAGGCCGTCACCGCGCTGCTCGCCACCGCGGCGGTCGGAGCGGTGTGGACATCCTGCGCACCCGACTTCGGCGCCCGCAGCGTCCTCGACCGCTTCCAGCAGGTCGAGCCGGTCGTCCTGTTCACGGTGGACGGCTACCGCTACGGCGGCAAGGAGCACGACCGTACCGACACGGTCGCCGAGCTGCGCCGCGAGCTCCCCACCCTGCGCGCGGTGATCCACATCCCGCTGCTCGGCACCGAGGCCCCCGAGGGCGCTCTCGACTGGTCGGCGGTCACATCGGCGGACGTCGAGCCCGTCTTCGAGCAGGTCACCTTCGACCACCCGCTGTGGGTCCTGTACTCCTCCGGCACGACCGGGCTGCCCAAGGCCATCGTCCAGTCACAGGGCGGCATTCTGCTGGAGCACTTCAAGCAGATCGGCCTGCACTGCGACCTCGGCCCCGAGGACCGCTTCTTCTGGTACACCTCGACCGGCTGGATGATGTGGAACTTCCTCGTCTCCGGCCTGCTCACCGGCACGACGGTCGTCCTGTACGACGGCAGCCCGGGCTATCCCGACACCGCGGCCCAGTGGCGTATCGCCGAGCGCACCAAGGCCACGCTCTTCGGCACCTCCGCCGCGTACGTCATGGCCTGCCGCAAGGCAGAGGTCCACCCGTCGCGCGATTTCGACCTGTCCGCGGTCAAGTGCGTCGCGACGACCGGCTCCCCGCTCCCGCCCGACGCCTTCCGCTGGCTGCACGACGAGGTGGCCGACGACCTGTGGATCGCCTCCGTCAGCGGCGGTACGGACGTCTGCAGCTGCTTCGCGGGCGCGGTGCCGACCCTGCCCGTTCACATCGGCGAACTCCAGGCGGCCTGCCTCGGCACCGACCTCCAGGCCTGGGACCCCCAGGGCAAGCCACTCATCGGGGAGGTCGGCGAACTGGTCGTCACCAACCCTATGCCGTCCATGCCGATCCGCTTCTGGAACGACCCCGACGGCAGCCGCTACCGCGAAAGCTACTTCGAGATGTTCCCGGGCGTCTGGCGGCACGGCGACTGGATCACCATCACCGATCACGGCTCCGTCGTCATCCACGGCCGCTCCGACTCGACGCTCAACCGCCAGGGCGTACGGATGGGCTCGGCCGACATCTACGAAGCCGTCGAACGACTCCCCGAGATCCGCGAATCCCTGGTCATCGGCCTGGAGGAACCGGACGGCGGCTACTGGATGCCGCTCTTCGTCCACCTCGTCGACGGCGCCACTCTCGACGACGACCTGCGCGCCCGCATCAAGCGGACGATCCGCGAACAGCTCTCCCCACGCCATGTCCCCGACGACATCATCGAGGTCCCGGGCGTCCCGCACACCCTCACCGGCAAGCGCATCGAGGTCCCGGTGAAGCGCCTGCTCCAGGGCACAGCCCTGACGAAGGCGGTCAACCCGGGCTCGGTCGACAACCTGGAACTGCTGCGCTTCTACGAGAACTTGGCCCGCACCCGCGGATCAGGCCCGTCTGCCGGACAGTCCGGCTCGCCAGGCTGAGGTGCTGGGCCGGGCCCGGCCGAGACCCTCTACCCCCCGTACGTCGCCTCGGACTCGCCCAGCACCTCCGCGAAGTCCGAGGCGAGCAGCACCGCATCACTCGGCTCAAGACCCGCTGTCGAGATCCGTACACCCGGTCCCGAGGCGATCCGGAAGCGGAACCCGGCCGCGACCCACCAGCCCCTGGACCGCAGCCCGTTGACGACACCCGATTCGTCCACGACCGGCACCCACACATTCATCCCGCTCACCCCATGTGCGGCGATGCGATGCGAGCCGAGCGCAGCCACCAGCGCCCGCCGCCGCTCTCCATAGGCCGTACGCGCCTTGCCCACCAGCCCCATGGTGTCCCGATCGCTCATGAGGCCGAGCACGGTGCGCTGCAGCAGATGGCTGATCCAGCCCGAGGTCAGCAGCAGCCGACCGTCGTGCCGCGCCAGCGTGGTCGGATCGCACGCCGCCGCTGCCCACCGCAGATCCGTCCCCAGAAACTTGGTGACGGTCCGCACATGCGCCCAGCGTGAGAGCCCGCCCGCGGCAAGAGAGTTGAGCTCCGCGCCCGCGATGTCCGAGGCGTGATCGTTCTCGATCACCAGCACCTCGGGCGTCTCGCGCAACACCTCGACGAGCGCGTCGCGTCGCCCGGCCGAGAAGCATCCGCCGTACGGATTCTGGGCCCGCGGGCTGCACACGACCGCCCGCGCACCCGCCCGCACGGCCGCGGCAAGCGCCTCGGGACGCATGCCCTCGTCGTCCACCGGCACGGCCACCGACCGCAGGCCCAATGCCTGTACGAGATCCAGCAGGTGGTGGTAGCCGGGGTCCTCCATCGCCACCGTGTCGCCCGGCCGCAGCTCGGTGGACAGCAGTCGCGCCACACAGTCCAGTGCGCCGTGCGCGAAGGTGACATGCTCGACCGGCACCCCATGGCCGCCGATCCAGGCGCGTACAGCCTCCTCCAGCTCCGGCAGTCGCGGGGCCGAACGGTGCGAGCGGGCGCCGGGGGAGAGCTGCCCCGGTGGCAGCAGATCCGGCAGAAACGCCGGATCAGGGTGCCCCCCGGCCAGATCCCGGAGCCCCTCGGGCACCTTCGGAGGCCGCCGGGAAGCGACCGCGGGCGCGGCGGCGACCACGGTTCCGCCCCGCCCGCGCGTCACCACGACCCCGCGCTGCCGCAGCTCCTTGTAGGCCGTGGCGACCGTCCCGGCGCTCACCCCGAGATCGTCCGCGAGCCGCCGCACCGGCGGCAGCGCGTCGCCGGGCCCCAAACCGCCGTCCGCCACAGCCCGTTCGACGGACGCGGCGATTCCCTTGGCGGTCGTACCACTGATCGAATATTGTGTTGCCACGTAATGAACTATGTATCAATACATAACTCACGTCAAGGGGGGAACCGGTGAGCCTGCCGAAGAGCCGGGCAGCACTCGAAGACACACCCAAAGGCACACTCAAGAACCGCATCCCAGGCGGCCGTGATGGTCGCCGCATGCTTGCCATCACCATGGTCGACAAGACGGGCAACGGCCTGTGGACCGCCACGCAGGCCCTCTACTTCACCTACGTCACCGGCCTCTCCCTCACCGAAGTCGGCCTCCTCATTGCGCTGTCGGCCGGCGTCGGCATCGCCGGAGCACCGATCGCCGGCCGCGTCGCCGACCGGCTGTCCGTCACCCGCGTCCTGATCGCCGCACAGCTCCTGCGCGCCCTCGCCGGCCTGGCCCTGCTGACCACCGACCACTACGCACTGCTGCTCGTCTGCGCGGCCTTCGCCAGCGTTGGAGACCGCGGCGCGAACGTCCTCACCAAGCTCTACGCCACTCGCATCACGGGCTCCCAGCGCGTTCGCTATCAGGCCCTGAACCGCACCGTCGGCAACACCGGCTTCGCCATCGGCGGCCTGGCCGCCGCAGCCGCGCTCGGCATCGGTACCACCGCCGCGTATCAGTCCCTCCTCGTGGGCAACGCGATCAGCTCCCTCGCCGCAGCACTGCTCACCCTGCGCTGCGGTGACGCCCCTTCACCCTCGCGTGTCGTCACCGGCTCCGGCAGCGAGACGGTCCCGGTGAAGCCTGCGAACCCCTGGCGCGACCGTACCTATCTCCTCTATGTGGCCAGTGAGACGGTGCTCTTCCTCGACGACGCCGTCTTCATGGTCGGACTACCGCTCTGGATCGTGCACGCCACCGAAGCTCCGCACGGCCTGGCCCCGCTGCTCCTCGTACTGAACAACGTGATGGTCGTGGCGCTGCAGATCCCCATAGCCAAGTTCGGCGCCACGACGCGAGCAGCACGGCGGCTGCTGGTCCCCCTCGCAGCGGCCTTCGCCGTCGGCACCCTCGCCATGAGCGCCTCCGCGGTCGGCAGCCGGTGGCTCGCGATCACCGCCCTCGTCCTCGCCGCCGCCGCGCTCACCCTGGCGGAGATCATCCACGCCACCATCTCCTGGGAACTCTCTGTCGCCCTCGCCCCCGACGAGGCACAGGGCGCCTACCTCGGAGTGCATGGAGTGGCCGCATCGGCCCAGCGCAGCGCGGGCCCATTGATCGTCACCGGCGTCATCGCGGCAGGCCCCGCGGGCTGGGCCCTGATGGGGGCCGGACTGGTAGCCACCTGCTTCGCGCAGAGCGGTCTCGTACGGAACAAGCTGCCCGAAGCCCCGTTGTCAGTGCCGTCGATTACGGTGAGTCACCAGTAATCGACACAGGGGGAGACATGGCAAACACCAAGCAGTCCACGCGCCGGCGCAACAAGACCACCGCATCCCTGCGCCGCACCCTCCGCCGCGAAGTGCCCAGCACCGTGGGTCTCATCGCCGACGAGTACGACTTCAGCGCGATGCGCCAGTACCGCACCTTCACCTTCGACGACCACCCCACCTATCTCCGCCAGATCGAGGCGCTGCTCAAGACCCTGGCTTCCCGGCAGCTGCACACCACCGTCGCCCTCTTCGACCCCGAGGACTTCGCCGAGTACTGCACCGAGGCGGGCCTCGACCCCGACGCCGCCGCCAGCCGCAGCCGCTACACCGCCGCCATCGCGGCCCGCGGCGCCACCCTGGCGTACACCGGCCAGCCGGTCACCAGCCTGCTGCCCCAGCTGATCAACAAGGCAGTGCGCCAGGCCACTTGGGAGTACGCGACGATGCTCCTCGCCGACCTCGGGGACTGCGCCGACTGCGGCCAGGACATCGGCCGTGCCGCCTTCGACAGGGCTTCCAGCATTCTGATGAGCCTGCTCGAAGCGGCCGGACCGGGCAGACACCACATGGTCTGCAGCATCCCCGCCCCGGACGAACAGCTCGTCGCCGTCCTCCATGCCGAGGGTGCCGCCGACGCACAGGCCCAGTTGGACGCCTCGGAGGGCGCGGAGTTCGTGACCGTCCTCGCCACGGGCATCGCCCTCGAAACGCCCGGGGGAGTAGTTCTCCGTACGAGCGCAGATGGCACCCCCGACCGCCTGCACGGCTGGCGGCTCCACGAGCGCAGTCTCGTCCCGCTCACCGCGGGCGAGGTCTTCAGCGCCTACTGCACCGACGCCAACACCGGGGAGCCGCTGTCCCCGGAGCCCGGCGTCGAATACTGCGCGGGATTCGCCATCACCACCGACGACCGGGACAACCACCACTGAAACGCCGATGGGGCTTCCTGCCGCCCCCGGCAGGAAGCCCCATCGATCAACCATCGAGCCACGGCACACCGGCTACTCGCCGGAGAGCACCGCCTGCGCGGCGACCCGCGCCTCCTCGGCCGTGTCCGCGGCACGCGCCGCGGCGGCAGCGCGCTCGCACTGCGCGAGCGTGTACTTCGCCAGCGTCGCGCGGACGTACGGAATCGACGCGGCACCCATCGACAGCGAGGTCACACCAAGACCGGTGAGCACACACGCGAGCAGCGGATCGGAGGCAGCCTCACCACAGACACCACAGCTCTTGCCCTCGGCCTTCGCGGCCTCGGCCGACAGCGCCACCAGGTCCAGCAGCGCTGGCTGCCACGGGTCCTGCAGACGCGACACCGCACCCACCTGACGGTCGGCGGCGAAGGTGTACTGCGCGAGGTCATTGGTGCCCAGCGACAGGAACTCCACCTCCTGCAGGATCGAGCGCGCCCGCAGCGCGGCGGACGGAATCTCCACCATCGCACCGAACTTCGCCTGCAGCCCGGCCTCGCGGCACGCGTCCGCGAACGCCTTCGCGTCCGTGCGGTCCGCCACCATCGGGGCCATGACCTCGAGATAGACCGGCAGCCCGGCGACGGCCTTGGACAGCGCCGTCAACTGCGTACGCAGCACCTCCGGGTGATCCAGCAGGCTCCGCAGCCCGCGCACACCCAGCGCCGGGTTCGGCTCGTCCGCCGGAGTCAGGAAGTCGAGCGGCTTGTCCGCACCGGCATCCAGCACCCGCACGACCACCCTGCCCTCGGGGAAGGCCTCGAGAACCTTGCGGTACGCCTCGACCTGCTTCTCCTCCGAGGGCGCCTGCTTACTGTCGTCCAGGAAGAGGAACTCAGTACGGAACAGACCGACACCCTCGGCACCGGCCTCGACCGCGGCCGGCACATCGGCGGGCCCGCCGACATTGGCCAGCAGCGGCACCTTGTGCCCGTCGGAGGTCGCCCCCGGCCCACTGGAAGCGGCCAGCGCCGCCTTGCGCTCCGCCGCCGCCCTTTCCAGCTGACCCCGCTTCTCCTGGCTCGGCTCGACGAAGATCTCGCCAGTACTGCCGTCGACGGCGATGAGCGTGCCCTCGGCCAGCTCCTTGGCACCGGGCAGCGCCACCACGGCCGGCACTCCCAGTGCCCGCGCCAGAATCGCGCTGTGGCTGGTGGGCCCGCCCTCCTCGGTGACGAACCCGAGTACAAGTGCCGGGTCGAGCAGCGCGGTGTCCGCGGGCGCGAGATCCCGCGCGATCAGTACATACGGCTCGTCGCTGTCCGGTACACCGGGCATCGGCACACCGAGCAGCCGCGCCACAATCCGGTTCCGCACGTCGTCCAGGTCCGCCACCCGACCGGCCATGTACTCACCGGCACCCGCGAGCATCTCCCGGTACATGGCGAACGCGTCGTACACACCGCGCTCGGCAGTACTGCCGACGGCGATACGGCGCTCCACGTCGGCCATGAGTTCCGGGTCCTGCGCCATCATGGCCTGCGCCTCCAGCACGGCCTGCGCCTCGCCACCGGCCAGATTGCCGCGGGCAATAAGGTCTGCTGCCACGGCCTCCACGGCCTTGCGGGAGCGCCCCTGTTCACGCTCCGCGTCCTCGGGCCGAATCTGCTTGGCCGGCGGCTCGAGAACCGCCGTACCCATGTGCCGGACCTCGCCGATCGCCACACCATGGCTCACGCCGACGCCTCGCAGCGTTGTCTCCATTACACCCGTCTCCGATTGAGCGACGGCCCGTGCCGCCGCGGTGGATGTCCGACCAGCCGTCATTGCGACTCCGGCGTCACTGCCAGCCGAAGAGCGAGTCGCCGGCCTTGACGTCGCCGTCCTCACGGAGGTCGGAGAGGGAGTCGGCCGTGGCTTCGAGCGCCACGACGGGACAGATGGCGGACTTTCCGGCCTCTTCGACGGCCGACGGGTTCCAGCGCACAACTGCCTGCCCGCGCTGGACGGTGTCGCCCTTGTTGACGAGCAGTTCGAAGCCCTCGCCGTTGAGCTGGACGGTGTCGATGCCGAGGTGCGTCAGTACACCGTGCCCCTGGTCGTCGACGACGACGAAGGCGTGCGGGTGCAGGGAGACGATGATTCCGTCGACGGGGGCGACGGCCTCCGAAGGCTCACGCACGGGGTCGATAGCGGTACCGGGACCGACCATCGCACCGGAGAAGACGGGGTCCGGCACGGCAGCGAGTCCGATGGCCCGTCCGGCAATAGGGGACGTCACTGTGGTCATGGAGCCTCCCAGGGCGGAGATTCGTACGGCGTCGTCCCTGCTGTCCTGGACGACGCACTGTTCAGAAGGGTATGTCACTGGATGTCCCAGTTACGCCTGAGAGCTACCAGTTCGCGGACCTAGGGGCGCACCGGAAACGATTTGCCTCATCTCTCGGCGAGCTGTACTGTCGTACCCCTGCCTGGCCCCAACGCGACATTGAGTCGGGGGTCGGCAGCACCTATCAAGCCGAGATACTAACTGGTCTAAACCTCTGCCTGCCCGCAGGGCGGTGGTCAGGAAGACCGAAAAAGCCTGATAGTGTACGGAAACACCGAAGGGAAGCGCCCGGAGGGCCCGATGAAAAGGGTCTGAAGGAAGCGTCCGTTCCTTGAGAACTCAACAGCGTGCCAAAAGTCAACGCCAGATTGACAACCCCGGCCCATTTCGGTGGGTTGAGGTTCCTTTGAAAGTCCTGTCGGTCCTTTGTGGCGGGCAGGCAATGACACAGCGAGGACGCTGTGGACGATCGGTCTTATTCCGACCGGTCGTCCCGCTCTTGTGGTGTTCGACCCGATTACGGGTAAACATTCATGGAGAGTTTGATCCTGGCTCAGGACGAACGCTGGCGGCGTGCTTAACACATGCAAGTCGAACGATGAAGCCCTTCGGGGTGGATTAGTGGCGAACGGGTGAGTAACACGTGGGCAATCTGCCCTTCACTCTGGGACAAGCCCTGGAAACGGGGTCTAATACCGGATACCACCTCCCGAGGCATCTTGGGGGTTGAAAGCTCCGGCGGTGAAGGATGAGCCCGCGGCCTATCAGCTTGTTGGTGGGGTGATGGCCTACCAAGGCGACGACGGGTAGCCGGCCTGAGAGGGCGACCGGCCACACTGGGACTGAGACACGGCCCAGACTCCTACGGGAGGCAGCAGTGGGGAATATTGCACAATGGGCGAAAGCCTGATGCAGCGACGCCGCGTGAGGGATGACGGCCTTCGGGTTGTAAACCTCTTTCAGCAGGGAAGAAGCGCAAGTGACGGTACCTGCAGAAGAAGCGCCGGCTAACTACGTGCCAGCAGCCGCGGTAATACGTAGGGCGCAAGCGTTGTCCGGAATTATTGGGCGTAAAGAGCTCGTAGGCGGCTTGTCACGTCGGATGTGAAAGCCCGGGGCTTAACCCCGGGTCTGCATTCGATACGGGCTAGCTAGAGTGTGGTAGGGGAGATCGGAATTCCTGGTGTAGCGGTGAAATGCGCAGATATCAGGAGGAACACCGGTGGCGAAGGCGGATCTCTGGGCCATTACTGACGCTGAGGAGCGAAAGCGTGGGGAGCGAACAGGATTAGATACCCTGGTAGTCCACGCCGTAAACGTTGGGAACTAGGTGTTGGCGACATTCCACGTCGTCGGTGCCGCAGCTAACGCATTAAGTTCCCCGCCTGGGGAGTACGGCCGCAAGGCTAAAACTCAAAGGAATTGACGGGGGCCCGCACAAGCAGCGGAGCATGTGGCTTAATTCGACGCAACGCGAAGAACCTTACCAAGGCTTGACATATACCGGAAAGCATCAGAGATGGTGCCCCCCTTGTGGTCGGTATACAGGTGGTGCATGGCTGTCGTCAGCTCGTGTCGTGAGATGTTGGGTTAAGTCCCGCAACGAGCGCAACCCTTGTTCTGTGTTGCCAGCATGCCCTTCGGGGTGATGGGGACTCACAGGAGACTGCCGGGGTCAACTCGGAGGAAGGTGGGGACGACGTCAAGTCATCATGCCCCTTATGTCTTGGGCTGCACACGTGCTACAATGGCCGGTACAAAGAGCTGCGATGCCGCGAGGCGGAGCGAATCTCAAAAAGCCGGTCTCAGTTCGGATTGGGGTCTGCAACTCGACCCCATGAAGTCGGAGTTGCTAGTAATCGCAGATCAGCATTGCTGCGGTGAATACGTTCCCGGGCCTTGTACACACCGCCCGTCACGTCACGAAAGTCGGTAACACCCGAAGCCGGTGGCCCAACCCCTTGTGGGAGGGAGCTGTCGAAGGTGGGACTGGCGATTGGGACGAAGTCGTAACAAGGTAGCCGTACCGGAAGGTGCGGCTGGATCACCTCCTTTCTAAGGAGCACTTCTAGGCCGGCTCCGCCGGTCCAGAGGCCAGTACATCGGCGTACGTCCGATGCTGGTTGCTCATGGGTGGAACGTTGACTATTCGGCAGGTCTGACCAACTCGGTCTTCCAGTACTGCTCTTCGGAGCGTGGAACGGAGCCCGGGGCGGGAGACCTGCCGGGCGCGCTGTTGGGTGTCTGAGGGTACGGACTGAAACGTCTGGACCTTCGCGATGCCGGCCCCAGTGAACTCGCCCTGTTGGGTGGGGTGGTGGGTGGCTGGTCGTTGCTTGAGAACTGCACAGTGGACGCGAGCATCTGTGGCCAAGTTTTTAAGGGCGCACGGTGGATGCCTTGGCACCAGGAACCGATGAAGGACGTGGGAGGCCACGATAGTCCCCGGGGAGCCGTCAACCAGGCTTTGATCCGGGGGTTTCCGAATGGGGAAACCCGGCAGTCGTCATGGGCTGTCACCCGCTGCTGAACACATAGGCAGTGTGGAGGGAACGAGGGGAAGTGAAACATCTCAGTACCCTCAGGAAGAGAAAACAACCGTGATTCCGGGAGTAGTGGCGAGCGAAACCGGATGAGGCCAAACCGTATGCGTGTGATACCCGGCAGGGGTTGCGCATACGGGGTTGTGGGATCTCTTTGTCATCGTCTGCCGGCGATGAGACGAGTCAGAAACCGTTGATGTAGGCGAAGGACATGCGAAAGGTCCGGCGTAGAGGGTAAGACCCCCGTAGCTGAAACATCAGCGGCTCGTTTAAGAGACACCCAAGTAGCACGGGGCCCGAGAAATCCCGTGTGAATCTGGCGGGACCACCCGTTAAGCCTAAATATTCCCTGGTGACCGATAGCGGATAGTACCGTGAGGGAATGGTGAAAAGTACCGCGGGAGCGGAGTGAAATAGTACCTGAAACCGTGTGCCTACAAGCCGTGGGAGCGTCGCGCGCAGAGTTTACTCTGTGCGTCGTGACTGCGTGCCTTTTGAAGAATGAGCCTGCGAGTTTGCGGTGTGTTGCGAGGTTAACCCGTGTGGGGAAGCCGTAGCGAAAGCGAGTCCGAACAGGGCGGTTTAGTAGCGCGCTCAAGACCCGAAGCGGAGTGATCTAGCCATGGGCAGGTTGAAGCGGAGGTAAGACTTCGTGGAGGACCGAACCCACCAGGGTTGAAAACCTGGGGGATGACCTGTGGTTAGGGGTGAAAGGCCAATCAAACTCCGTGATAGCTGGTTCTCCCCGAAATGCATTTAGGTGCAGCGTCGTGTGTTTCTTGCCGGAGGTAGAGCACTGGATAGGCGATGGGCCCTACCGGGTTACTGACCTTAGCCAAACTCCGAATGCCGGTAAGTGAGAGCGCGGCAGTGAGACTGTGGGGGATAAGCTCCATGGTCGAGAGGGAAACAGCCCAGAGCATCGACTAAGGCCCCTAAGCGTACGCTAAGTGGGAAAGGATGTGGAGTCGCAGAGACAACCAGGAGGTTGGCTTAGAAGCAGCCACCCTTGAAAGAGTGCGTAATAGCTCACTGGTCAAGTGATTCCGCGCCGACAATGTAGCGGGGCTCAAGCGTACCGCCGAAGTCGTGTCATTCGTACATATATCCCCAACGGGAGTACGGATGGGTAGGGGAGCGTCGTGTGCCGGGTGAAGCCGCCGCGTAAGCGAGTGGTGGACGGTTCACGAGTGAGAATGCAGGCATGAGTAGCGATACACACGTGAGAAACGTGTGCGCCGATTGACTAAGGGTTCCTGGGTCAAGCTGATCTGCCCAGGGTAAGTCGGGACCTAAGGCGAGGCCGACAGGCGTAGTCGATGGACAACCGGTTGATATTCCGGTACCCGCTTTGAAACGCCCAGTATCGAGCCCATTAATGCTAAGGCCGTGAAGCCGCCCCGGAGCCTTCGGGCAAAGGGGAGTGGTGGAGCCGCCGAACCGAGGTGGTAGTAGGTAAGCGATGGGGTGACGCAGGAAGGTAGTCCAGCCCGGGCGGTGGTTGTCCCGGGGTAAGGGTGTAGGCCGTGTGATAGGCAAATCCGTCACACATTGAGGCTGAGACCTGATGCCGAGCCGATTGTGGTGAAGTGGATGATCCTATGCTGTCGAGAAAAGCCTCTAGCGAGTTTCATGGCGGCCCGTACCCTAAACCGACTCAGGTGGTCAGGTAGAGAATACCGAGGCGTTCGGGTGAACTATGGTTAAGGAACTCGGCAAAATGCCCCCGTAACTTCGGGAGAAGGGGGCCATCACTGGTGATCTGTCTTGCACAGTGAGCTGGGGGTGGCCGCAGAGACCAGCGAGAAGCGACTGTTTACTAAAAACACAGGTCCGTGCGAAGCCGTAAGGCGATGTATACGGACTGACGCCTGCCCGGTGCTGGAACGTTAAGGGGACCGGTTAGTCACATTTCGGTGTGGCGAAGCTGAGAACTTAAGCGCCAGTAAACGGCGGTGGTAACTATAACCATCCTAAGGTAGCGAAATTCCTTGTCGGGTAAGTTCCGACCTGCACGAATGGCGTAACGACTTCTCGACTGTCTCAACCATAGGCCCGGTGAAATTGCACTACGAGTAAAGATGCTCGTTTCGCGCAGCAGGACGGAAAGACCCCGGGACCTTTACTACAGTTTGATATTGGTGTTCGGTTCGGCTTGTGTAGGATAGGTGGGAGACTGTGAAGCTTGGACGCCAGTTCAGGTGGAGTCGTCGTTGAAATACCACTCTGGTCGTGCTGGATGTCTAACCTGGGTCCGTGATCCGGATCAGGGACAGTGTCTGATGGGTAGTTTAACTGGGGCGGTTGCCTCCCAAAGGGTAACGGAGGCGCCCAAAGGTTCCCTCAGCCTGGTTGGCAATCAGGTGTTGAGTGTAAGTGCACAAGGGAGCTTGACTGTGAGACCGACGGGTCGAGCAGGGACGAAAGTCGGGACTAGTGATCCGGCGGTGGCTTGTGGAAGCGCCGTCGCTCAACGGATAAAAGGTACCCCGGGGATAACAGGCTGATCTTCCCCAAGAGTCCATATCGACGGGATGGTTTGGCACCTCGATGTCGGCTCGTCGCATCCTGGGGCTGGAGTCGGTCCCAAGGGTTGGGCTGTTCGCCCATTAAAGCGGTACGCGAGCTGGGTTTAGAACGTCGTGAGACAGTTCGGTCCCTATCCGCTGTGCGCGTAGGAGTCTTGAGAAGGGCTGTCCCTAGTACGAGAGGACCGGGACGGACGAACCTCTGGTGTGCCAGTTGTCCTGCCAAGGGCATGGCTGGTTGGCTACGTTCGGAAAGGATAACCGCTGAAAGCATCTAAGCGGGAAGCCTGCTTCGAGATGAGGACTCCCACCCCCTTTGAGGGGTTAAGGCTCCCAGTAGACGACTGGGTTGATAGGCCAGATGTGGAAGCCCCGCAAGGGGTGGAGCTGACTGGTACTAATAGGCCGAGGGCTTGTCCTCAGTTGCTCGCGTCCACTGTGTCAGTTCTGAAGTAACGAACTGTCGAGTCCCCCCACGGTCACAGGGGGATTCCGGAATCGATATCTTCACAGTGTTTCGGTGGTCATTGCGTTAGGGAAACGCCCGGTTACATTCCGAACCCGGAAGCTAAGCCTTTCAGCGCCGATGGTACTGCAGGGGGGACCCTGTGGGAGAGTAGGACGCCGCCGAACAATTATTGTGGGAGAGCCCCGCACCTTCTGGTGCGGGGCTTTTCTGCGTTCAGGGGGCAATACCGCCGTCCTACCCCTGTGCATCCCGCGGCTGCGGCTGAGGGTAGGGTCAGGGAGCATCATTGGAACGTTCCGCACAGGAGGCCCCCGGGTGGAGGTCCAGGAGACCCGCGTCCAGACGGACCGGGTGCTCACCATCCCCAACATCCTCAGCATGGCGCGTCTCGCCGGTGTGCCGCTCTTCCTGTGGCTGATTCTCCGCCCCGAGTTCGGGGGGCCCAACAGCGATGGCTGGGCTTTGCTCGTACTGATGCTGAGCGGCGTCAGTGACTATCTCGACGGCAAGCTTGCGCGGCGCTGGAACCAGATCAGCAGTCTGGGGCGGCTCCTCGACCCGGCTGCGGACCGGCTGTACATCCTCTCCACTCTCGTCGGGCTGACCTGGCGCGAGATTCTGCCCATCTGGCTCACCGCCGCCCTATTGGCGCGGGAACTGATGCTGCTGGTGATGGTGGGAATCCTCCGCCGGCACGGCTATCCGCCGCCCCAGGTCAACTTCCTGGGGAAGGCAGCCACGTTCAACCTCATGTATGCGTTCCCCCTCCTGCTCCTGAGTGACGGGAGTGGGTGGCTTGCGTCACTCGCTGCTATTTTCGGATGGGCGTTCGCAGGATGGGGTACAACTCTGTATTGGTGGGCAGGGATCCTCTACGTGGTCCAGGTCCGCCGCCTCGTCAAGGCGGATGCAGTGGCCGATTGACCTCGTCGATGCCGTGCCGAGCAGTGTTGCCGGCCGTGCATGACGCCAAAGGGCCTCATTTGACGGGTCCAGTCGGCTAGACCGTCGTCTCTTCAAGGAGGACGCTTCCGACATGAAGGCCGTCGTGATGGCCGGTGGCGAAGGTACCCGACTTCGCCCAATGACCTCGAGCATGCCCAAGCCGCTCCTGCCAGTGGCCAATCGGCCGATCATGGAGCATGTCCTGCGCCTGCTCAAGCGGCATGGGCTCAATGAGACCGTCGTAACCGTGCAGTTTCTCGCCTCACTCGTCAAGAACTACTTCGGTGACGGCGAAGAGCTCGGGATGGAGCTCACCTATGCCAATGAGGAGAAGCCACTCGGCACTGCGGGGAGCGTGAAGAATGCCGAAGAAGCGCTGAAGGACGACGCGTTTCTCGTCATCTCCGGTGACGCGCTCACCGACTTTGACCTGAGCGACCTGATCTCCTTCCACAAGGAGAAGGGTGCACTGGTCACTGTGTGTCTGACGCGAGTGCCGAACCCTCTCGAATTCGGTATCACCATCGTGGACGAAGAAGGAAAGGTCGAGCGCTTCCTCGAGAAGCCGACCTGGGGACAGGTTTTCTCGGACACGGTGAATACGGGCATCTATGTGATGGAGCCAGAGGTCTTCGACTATGTCGAGGCCGATGTTCCCGTGGACTGGTCCGGAGATGTGTTCCCGCAGCTCATGAAGGAAGGCAAGCCGATCTACGGCTATATCGCCGAGGGCTACTGGGAGGACGTGGGCACCCACGAGAGCTATGTGAAGGCCCAGGCCGATGTCCTCGAGGGGAAGGTCGATGTCGAACTCGACGGATTCGAGATCTCTCCCGGTGTGTGGGTGGCCGAAGGCGCGGAGGTCCATCCGGACGCCGTGCTGCGCGGTCCGCTGTATATCGGCGACTACGCCAAGGTCGAGGCCGATGTGGAGATCCGCGAGCACACCGTCGTCGGGTCCAACGTCGTCGTCAAGAGCGGCGCCTTTCTCCATAAGGCCGTGATCCACGACAACGTGTACATCGGTGAGCACTGCAACCTCCGAGGCTGCGTGATCGGTAAGAACACCGACATCATGCGTGCCGCACGTATCGAGGACGGCGCGGTCATCGGCGACGAGTGCCTTGTCGGCGAAGAATCGATTATCCAGGGCAATGTCCGGGTCTACCCGTTCAAAACCATCGAGGCCGGCGCCTTCGTCAACACCTCGGTCATCTGGGAGTCTCGTGGCCAAGCGCATCTCTTCGGGGCCCGCGGAGTGTCCGGAATCCTCAATGTCGAGATCACGCCCGAACTGGCCGTGCGGCTGGCCGGTGCGTATGCCACCACCCTCAAGAAGGGGGCGACGGTCACCACGGCGCGTGACCACTCCAGGGGTGCCCGTGCGCTCAAGCGTGCCGTCATTTCCGCGCTGCAGGCCAGCGCCATCGACGTACGCGACCTGGAGAACGTGCCGCTGCCCGTGGCGCGGCAGCAGACCGCCCGCGGCAGTGCCGGCGGCATCATGATCCGCACGTCTCCCGGTGTGCCGGACTCCGTCGACATCATGTTCTTCGACGAGCGCGGCGCGGACCTCTCGCAGGCCGGTCAGCGGAAGCTGGACCGGGTGTACGCGCGCCAGGAGTACCGGCGGGCCTTCCCCGGCGAGATCGGGGATCTGCACTTCCCGTCCAGCGTCTTCGACTCGTACACCGGATCCCTGCTGCGCAATGTCGACACCTCCGGCATCGCCGAGTCGGGTCTCAAGGTCGTCATCGATGCGTCCAACGGCAGCGCCGGACTGGTTCTGCCGAGCCTCCTCGGACGGCTCGGCGTGGACGCCCTGGTCATCAACCCCGGGCTCGACGAATCGAGGCCGACGGAGTCGGCCGACACCCGGCGGTCCGGACTGGTGCGGCTGGGCGAGATCGTGGCCTCCGCCCGGGCGGCCTTCGGGGTGCGTTTCGACCCCGTCGGTGAGCGGCTGTCGCTGGTCGACGAACGAGGACGCATCATCGAGGACGACCGCGCGCTGCTTGTGCTGCTCGACCTGGTGGCGGCGGAGCGGCGCAGTGGGCGGGTGGCGCTTCCGGTGACCACGACGCGGATCGCCGAGCAGGTCGCCGCGTACCACGGCACACAGGTGGAGTGGACGACCACCTCGCCCGACGATCTGACGCGTGTCGGGCGCGAGGAGACCACGATCTTCGGTGGTGACGGCCGAGGTGCCTTCATCATTCCGGAGTTCAGCAGCGTCTTCGACGGCTCGGCGGCCCTTGTACGGCTGGTCGGGCTCGTGGCCCGTACGCAGCTCACGCTGAGCCAGATCGATGCCCGCATTCCGCGGGCGCATGTGCTGCGGCGCGATCTGGCCACTCCTTGGGCGGTCAAGGGGCTGGTGATGCGGCGCGTCGTGGAGGCGGCCGGTGACCGGCATGTCGACACGACCGACGGTGTACGTGTGGTCGAGGCCGACGGTCGCTGGGTGATGGTCCTTCCCGACCCCGCGGAGGCCGTCACTCATTTGTGGGCAGAGGGGCCGGATGACGCTTCGGCGCAGGCGCTCCTCGACGAATGGTCCGCCGTTGTGGACAGCGCAGGTCACTGACGTGTGACGGGTGTGCCGGGAGTTGTCCGCAGACGGCTTCCGGCACACCGGTGGGGCCATTCGGCGGTAACACCTGCGACGTGCGACGATGTGCGGCATGTCGCAGCAGCCCCCCGTTCGGAGCACCGGCTCTCCACCCGCACGTCCCGATGCGTCCATGTCGCTGCTGACGAACGTCATGGAGCACAGCCTCGACGACGGATACGCGGAGGCGTCGGCCCGCAAGGAGGCCGAGGGCGGAGGTCTTCCCCGTACGCTGCGTGCCAAGCTCGGACTCGCGGCCGGCCTCGTGCTGGCCGCGCTCGTCGTGACCGTCGGAGCGGCCGAGGCGCGGATATCTGCACCGGTGGTGGCAAAAGAGCGCGAGGAGCTCATCGACCGGATCGACGCGGAGACCGCGGACGCCGACGCGCTGGAGCGGAGTGTCGACACGCTCCGCGACGAGGTGGGGAACCGGCAGCGCAAGGCCCTCAAGACGCAGGGCGGGGAACAGGCAGAACTTGTCGCACTGCTCTCCGGCGCCACAGAGGTGGAGGGGCCGGGGGTGAAGCTCGTCGTCGACGACGCGAAGGACACCGATCAGGGTGGCGGCGGGCCGCGGGAGAGCAGCGGCTTCAACGACACGGGCCGGGTGCGCGACCGCGACATGCAGCGGATCGTGAACGGGCTCTGGGAGTCGGGCGCTGAGGCCGTCGCGATCAACGGGCAGCGGCTGACCGCCCTGTCGGCGATCCGCGCGGCGGGCGACGCCATACTGGTCGACAACAAGCCGCTGGTGCCGCCGTACACGGTGCTCGCGGTCGGGGACGGGAAGAAGTTGAGCACCGCGTTCCAGGACAGTGCCGACGGGCAGTATCTGCACGCGTTGCAGGAGAACTTCGGTATCCGCACCAGCATCTCCACCGAGGAGAAGCTGCGCCTGCCGGCGGCGCCGAGCTTGATCGTACGTACAGCAGAGCCGAAGACCCCCGACGCCGGGAAGGGCAACGGGCAGGGCACGGCTGACACAGGGAAGGGCACATCGTGATCGCCGTACTGGGCCTCGTCGTCGGAGTCGTGGTCGGACTGTTGGTCCGGCCCGAAGTGCCGGCGGTGGTCGAGCCCTATCTGCCGATCGCCGTCGTCGCGGCTCTCGACGCGGTCTTCGGTGGCCTGCGGGCCATGCTCGACGGAATCTTCGTCGACAAGGTCTTCGTCGTCTCCTTCCTGTCGAACGTGGTGGTGGCAGCGCTGATCGTGTTCCTGGGCGACAAGTTGGGCGTGGGCGCCCAGCTGTCGACGGGTGTGGTCGTCGTGCTCGGTATCCGGATCTTCTCCAACGCTGCCGCGATCCGCCGGCACGTGTTCCGGGCGTGAGGCCGATGAACAGCGAAGAGAATCCGCAGGGCGAAGAGCACCCCAAGGGCGATGAGCCGGAGTCGGTGACGCCGTCGGCCGCCAACACCGGTTCCGGGAACGCTGAGCCGGAGCAGACCCAGCCGGAACAGCCCGAGCCGGAACAGCCCCGCCCGGAGCAGCCTGAGGCTCAGAAGCCTGAGGCTCAGAAGTCCGAGGCCGAGAAGCCCGAGCCCGCGCAACAGACCGGTCGGCAGCGGCTCGTCGCGGTGCTGTGGCCCCCGCGGGTCAGCCGCGCTCAACTCATCGTCGCCCTCCTGCTGTTCGTCCTCGGTCTGGGCCTCGCCATCCAGGTCCGCTCCAACAGCGACAACAGCGCGCTGCGCGGCGCCCGCCAGGAGGACCTGGTGCGCATCCTCGACGAGCTCGACAACCGCACGCAGCGGCTCGAGGACGAGAAGCAGCGTCTGGAGGACCAGCGCACCGAGCTGGAGAACAGCTCGGACCAGGCCGAAGAGGCTCGAAAGCAGACCCTGCAGAAGGAGCAGCAGCTCGGCATCCTGGCCGGTACGGTCGCCGCGCAGGGCCCCGGCATCACGCTCACCGTCGAGGACCCGTCCGGCACGGTGGAGTCGGACATGCTGCTCGACGCGATCCAGGAACTGCGCGCGGCGGGCGCCGAAGCGATCCAGGTCAACGGCGTCCGGGTCGTCGCGGACACCTACTTCACGGGAACCGGTGCCGACATCGAGGTGGACGGCAAACCGGTCAAGGCCCCGTACCGATTCAAGGTCATCGGCAAGCCGCAGGATCTGGAGCCCGCCCTGAACATCCCGGGCGGCGTGGTCCAGACACTGGAGAAGGAGCAGGCCACCGCCACGGTGGCGCGCTCGCAGAAGATCGTCGTGGACGCCTTGCGACCCGCGAAGCGGCCTGACTACGCTCGGTCGTCGGCGCAGTGAGGCGGGGGTGCATGGGGTCCGGCGGACCAGGGCATGAGCTTGCGGGGGGTCGGCACATCACACGCGTGCCGCGTGGTGGAAACTGTCTGGTGGTCACGGACGTTGTGATGATGTCCGGGTCGGCAGGTCTGATCATTGAGGGTTCGTCCTGCCCCACGGGCGGGTCTATTTCGGTCAAGGGGAATCGCCCGTGAAGTTGTTTGGGAAGTTGTTCGGCAAGAGCGCACGCGAGGACGGTGGCAACGCCCGGCATCGCGCGCCGCGCCATGGCCAGAGTGAGGAGCAGGGCGCTGAGCGGCCGCTCTTCCGGGATGAGGTCGCTGGTCCGGGCGGTGACATTTCGGGCGGTCAGGGCGCGTCGTCTGTTGACCCTGCCGGTTCCGGCCGCATAGGTTTCGGGGAACCATCAACCTCAAGTACGGGTGGAGGGTTTGCTCCGGACCCGTATTCAACCAATCCCCACGCGGGGCAGCCGCGGCAGGAGGATCCGTCCATGTCGGCCTTGGTTTGTACGAGGTGCGGGCACCGCAATGCCGAGGCCAGCCGGTTTTGCTCCAACTGCGGTGCGCCGCTGCGTGGCGGGGCGCCCGCCGAGCGTGCTTCGGAGACGACCTCGACGATCTCCATCTCCGGCCTTGAGGCGTACGACTCGGAGGTGACGGGGCAGACACAGATTCCGTCTCTGTCTCCCGAGGCCCAGGCCGCCGTCGACGCGCTGCCGCTCGGCTCGGCGCTCCTGGTGGTGCGCCGCGGTCCGAACTCCGGAAGCCGCTTCTTGCTGGACGGCGAGCTGACCACGGCCGGCCGTCACCCGCAGAGCGACATCTTCCTCGACGACGTGACCGTCTCGCGGCGTCACGTGGAGTTCCGCCGGGGACCGGACGGCCGCTTCAGCGTCGCGGACGTCGGCAGCCTCAACGGCACGTACGTCAACCGCGAGCGGATCGACTCCGCCGTCCTGTCGAACGGTGACGAGGTCCAGATCGGCAAGTACCGGCTGGTCTTCTACGCGAGCCAGCGGGGCGTGTAACCCTCCCCCAGACTCCGTCCGGGGGGACCCCCAGGAAGGTACATGCTGCGAACACCGACGGGCGGTGCCGGGCACGGCACCGCCACCGCGGGCGAGAGGCTGATGAGCATCGGTACGGTGCTCAGTCGGCTGCGCGACGAGTTTCCCGAAGTGACCATCTCCAAGATCCGTTTTTTGGAGTCCGAAGGGCTGGTCGAGCCGCGGCGGACACCGTCCGGGTACCGCAAGTTCACTTCCGAGGACGTGGAGCGGCTGGCGCAGGTGCTGCGGATGCAGCGGGATCACTATCTTCCGCTGAAGGTCATCCGTGAGCATCTCGACGCCCTGGGCCGCGGTGAGCAGCTTCAGCTGCCCTCGCAGGGCCCGCAGCGGGAGCTGCTCGACGGCCCGTGGGAAGCCGGCGCCGACCGGCCGACTGCCGCACGGGTGGGCCGTTCCGAGCTCCTCGCGGCCGCTGATGTGAGCGAGGCGGACCTGGCCGAGTGGGAGTCGTACGGCCTGCTGGCGCAGGACGAGGACGGCGCTTACGACGCCGAGTCGGTGACAGTGGCCAAGCTGGTCGCGGACCTGGGGAGATTCGGGCTGGAGCCGCGGCATCTGCGGGCGATGAAAGCCGCCGCGGACCGTGAGGCGAGCCTGGTCGAGCAGGTCGTTGCACCCTTGCGGCGGCACCGTAATCCGCAGACCAGGGCGCACGCCGAGGCGACCACGAAAGAGCTCGCTGCCCTGTCCGTGCGGCTGCATGCGGCCCTGGTACAGACGGCTCTCGGGGTCCGGCTGCACTGATCATGGGAGAGCCCGACTACCCAAACCGGTCGGGCACGTCCTAGGGTTGCTGTGTGAACGAGCTCGACGTTGTGGGTGTCCGGGTCGAAATGCCCTCGAACCAACCGATCGTGCTCCTGCGTGAAGTGGGAGGCGACCGGTACCTCCCCATCTGGATCGGTCCCGGGGAGGCCACCGCCATTGCCTTTGCCCAGCAGGGCATGGCTCCGGCGAGGCCGCTGACGCATGACCTCTTCAAGGATGTGCTGGAGGCGGTGGGCCAGGAGCTCACCGAGGTGCGCATCACTGACCTGCGCGAAGGGGTCTTCTACGCGGAGCTGGTCTTCGCCAGTGGCGTCGAGGTGAGCGCCAGGCCGTCCGACGCCATAGCGCTGGCCCTGCGTACGGGTACGCCGATCTACGGCAGCGACGGGGTCCTCGACGACGCGGGAATTGCCATCCCGGACGAGCAGGAGGACGAGGTGGAGAAGTTCCGCGAGTTCCTCGATCAGATCTCGCCCGAGGACTTCGGCACCAACAGCCAGTGACCGTCCGAACGGTCGGCGTCAGCGCATTCGAGTAGCCTTTCCCCGAATACGGGCACGAGAAACCACTCTCAGGGTGATTATCACTCGGCGTGGCGATCGTTGACGCACCCCTGGTGACTGCCTACCGTCGAGTCGGCAGGTCAAGGACGGAGGTCGGCGTGAGAAGCAGCGGCGACGGTACGGCTGGGGGCGTCCCCGGACGGAGTCTGGGGGAGGGCGGGCTGCATCCGCTTCACGAAAGTGCGGCCGAGGCCAGGGAGACGATCGGTTACCGCGGTCCGACCGCGTGTGCGGCGGCGGGTATCACCTACCGCCAGCTCGACTACTGGGCGCGCACGGGGCTGGTCGAGCCCAGCGTGCGGTCGGCGTACGGATCGGGCACGCAGCGGCTCTACAGCTTCCGCGATGTGGTTGTACTCAAGATCGTCAAGCGTTTCCTGGACACCGGCGTAGCGCTGCAGAACATCCGCACCGCGGTACAGCATCTGCGGGCGCGCGGCGTCTCGGACCTGGAGCGCATGACGCTGATGAGCGACGGTGCCACCGTCTACGAATGCTCGTCGCCGGACGAGGTCGTGGATCTGCTCCAGGGCGGCCAGGGGATCTTCGGGATCGCCGTCGGCGTGGTCTGGCGTGATGTCGAGGCGGCGCTGTCGCAGCTCCACGGCGAGCGGATCGACACGGGCGAGACGCTGGTCGGCAACAACCCCGCGGACGAGCTGGCCAGACGCAGACGCGACCGGGCCGTCTGAGCCGGCGCGGCGTACGGACCACGCTCTGCCGGGGCCATTGTCAGTGGCGTAGGGCAGCATCGGAGTTGTGAGATCCGCGCCGACGATTCTGCATCTGGATATGGATGCCTTCTTCGCCGCCGCCGAGCAGGCGGCGAAGCCGAGTCTGCGCGGAAAGCCCGTCGTGGTCGGCGGGCTCGGGCCGCGCGGGGTCGTCGCCACCGCCTCGTACGAGGCACGGCGCTTCGGGGTCCACTCCGCGATGCCGATGGCGCAGGCGAGACGGCTGGCGCCCAACGCCGCGTATCTCGTGCCGCGCTTCTCGCTCTACCGCACGGTCAGCGAGCAGGTGATGGAGCTGCTGGGCAGGCTCTCGCCGCTGGTGGAGCCGCTGAGCCTGGACGAGGCGTTCGTGGACCTGGAGGCGGGCGGGGTCGCTGACGACTCCACGTCCGCCAGGGAGAGGGGGGAGCGGCTGCGTGGGGAGATCCGCGCGGTCACGGGTCTCACCGGGTCCGTCGGGCTCGCCGGATCCAAGATGCTGGCCAAAATCGCCTCCGAGCAGGCGAAACCCGACGGTCTGTTGCTCATAGAGCCGGGTACGGAACGTGAGCTGCTGGGACCGATGTCCGTGCGGACGCTGCCCGGGGTTGGACCTGCGACGGGGGAGCATCTGCGCCGGGCTGGTATGACGACCGTCGCCGAGCTCGCTGAGGCGGGCGAGGACGAGCTCGTACGGCTCCTGGGCAGGGCGCACGGCACCTCGCTGTTCCGGATGGCCATGGGGTACGACGACCGGCCTGTGGTGGCCGAGCGGGACACGAAGTCGGTATCGGTCGAGGACACCTTCGATGTGGATCTGCACGACCGGGTGCGGGTTCGGATCGAGGTGGAGCGGCTCGCCGACCGGTGTGTGCAGAGGCTGCGGGCCTCAGGGCACTCCGGGCGGACCATCGTGCTGAAGGTGCGGCGATACGACTTCTCGACGCTCACGCGCTCCGAGACGCTGCGCGGGCCGACCGACGATCCCTCGGTGGTGCGGGAGGCCGCCGGGCGGCTCCTGGAGGCCGTGGACACCACGGGCGGGGTACGGCTGCTCGGCGTGGGCGTCACCGGGCTCACCGACTACACCCAGGAAGACCTCTTCGCCCAGGCTGCTGCCGAGGAACAGGCTGCCGCGGACGATCATGCCGGATCGGCGCACGAGGGGTCAGCGGAGGCGGAGGGCGACGGCGACGAGTCGGATGGGGCGGGCGTCGCGGAGCCCGTGGCGCATGCGGAGCGGCGCTGGGCGGCCGGGCACGACGTACGGCATGCCCAGTACGGGGCGGGCTGGGTGCAGGGCAGCGGCGTCGGACGGGTCACCGTGCGGTTCGAGGAGCCGGGGTCGCCGCCGGGACGCGTCCGTACCTTCCGTGTCGACGACCCCGATCTCGAGCCCTCCGACCCCCTGCCGCTGGTGCCGCTGCCCGAGAAGGAGCAGGGCGCGGGTCAGTCCTCCTGGCCCGCGACGCGGCCGAAGGAGGTGTCCGCCGACGGCGTGGGCGTCTCAGGGGCCTCGGACAGATCGAGGCCGTAGTGGTGGTAGAGCTGCAGTTCCTGCTCCGGGGAGAGATGACGGCCGACACCGAAGTCCGGCGCGTCCTTGATCAGCGAGCGTTCGTACGGGACGTGCAGGGTGTCGTCGACCACCTTGCTGGGCTCCAGCGGGACGAAAGCGTCCCTGCCGAAGAGGCCGGTGCGCACAGCAGCCCACTCGGGCACGCCGGTCGCATCGTCGAGATATACCTCGTCCACAGTCCCGATCTTGGTGCCGTTGCGGTCGAACGCCTTGCGGCCGATCAGGCTGCGCGGATCGATGTCGGTCTGCACGGTCCCTCCAATAGGTCGCAACTGCTGTTTAAATACTACAAAAGTGCACATCGTGACTGTCGGCCACTTGAGCGATCGGAGCGAGACCGCGCTGGTACGCTGGCAGACGGCTGCTGACCCCGTGCGGGAGAGTCCACCGGTGACACACCGGCGGCGCCGAAGGAGCAAATCCTCCCCGGAATCTCTCAGGCCCCTGTACCGCACGGACGAGGTCACTCTGGAAAGCAGGGCGGGCGTCGGACGGCGTCCGCTCTCACCGACGGTGAAAGCCGGCGCGCCTGCGTGCGCGCCGGTGAAGCTCTCAGGTTGAGATGACAGAGGGGGAGGCCGTCCGGGCATCCGCGCCGCGATGCCCCTCGCCGGTCGTGTCAGACCAGGAGGCCTCCTAAATGACCGCCAACCGCATTCCGCTCTCCCAGCTGGAGCAGGGCATCCCCTTCGAACAGCGCCACATCGGGCCCGACGCCGAGGCCCAGGCCAAGATGCTGGCGCAGGTGGGGTACGGCTCGCTGGACGAGCTGACCGCCGCCGCGGTGCCCGATGTGATCAAGAGCGCGGAGGCGCTGAATCTCCCGGGCGCGCGCACCGAGGCCGATGTCCTCGCCGAGCTGCGCACGCTGGCCGACCGCAATCAGGTGCTGGCGCCGATGATCGGCCTCGGCTACTACGGCACCTTCACGCCGCCGGTCATCCTGCGCAATGTCATGGAGAACCCTGCCTGGTACACGGCGTACACGCCCTACCAGCCGGAGATCTCCCAGGGCCGCCTCGAGGCGCTGCTCAACTTCCAGACGATGGTCGCCGATCTGACCGGCCTGCCCACGTCGGGCGCGTCGCTGCTCGACGAGGCCACCGCCGCGGCCGAGGCCATGTCGCTCGCCCGCCGCGTGGGCAAGGTCAAGAACGGCGTCTTCCTGGTCGACGCCGACGCCCTGCCGCAGACCCTCGCGGTGATCGAGACCCGCGCAGAGCCGACCGGTGTCGAGGTCGTCACCGCCGACCTGAGCGAGGGCATCCCTGCCGAGATCGCCGAGCGCGGCGTCTTCGGCGTACTGCTCCAGTACCCGGGCGCCTCCGGTGCCGTCCGTGACCTCAAGCCCGTCATCGAGCAGGCGCACGAGCTCGGCGCGATCGTCACCGTCGCCGCCGATCTGCTGGCGCTGACCGTGCTCACCTCGCCCGGCGAGCTTGGCGCCGACATCGCGGTCGGCACGACGCAGCGGTTCGGCGTGCCGATGGGCTTCGGCGGACCGCACGCCGGCTACATGGCCGTCCGCGAGAAGTTCGCGCGCAGCCTGCCCGGCCGGCTCGTCGGCGTCTCCGTCGACGCGGACGGGAACAAGGCCTATCGCCTCGCGCTGCAGACCCGTGAGCAGCACATCCGCCGCGAGAAGGCCACCAGCAACATCTGCACCGCCCAGGTGCTGCTCGCCGTCATGGCCGGGATGTACGCGGTCTACCACGGCCCCCAGGGACTGCGGTCGATCGCGCAGCGCACCCACCGCTTCGCGACGCTGCTCGCCGAGGGCCTGCGGGCCGGTGGCGTCGAGGTCGTGCACGGCTCGTACTTCGACACGCTCACCGCGCGGGTGCCCGGCAAGGCCGCCGACGTGCTCGCCGCCGCACGCGAGGGCGGTGTCAACCTCCACCTCGTCGACGCCGACACCGTCTCCATCTCCTGCGACGAGACCACGGGACGCACGGAGCTGAACGTGGTCTGGGCCGCCTTCGGCATCGAGGGCGACATCGAGGCGCTGGACGCGGCGACCGAGGACGCTCTGCCGCAGTCGCTGCTGCGGACGGACGACTACCTCACGCACCCGGTCTTCCACCAGCACCGTTCCGAGACGGCGATGCTGCGCTACCTGCGCAAGCTCGCGGACCGGGACTACGCGCTGGACCGCGGCATGATCCCGCTCGGCTCCTGCACCATGAAGCTGAACGCGACCACGGAGATGGAGCCGGTCACCTGGCCGGAGTTCGGGCAGATCCACCCCTTCGCCCCCGTCGAGCAGGTCGCCGGATACCTCACGCTCATCCATGAGCTGGAGGAGCGCCTCGCCGAGGTCACCGGGTACGACGCGGTCTCCATCCAGCCCAACGCCGGTTCGCAGGGCGAGCTCGCGGGCCTGCTGGCCGTGCGCGCGTACCACCGCGCCAACGGCGACGAGCAGCGCACCATCTGCCTGATCCCCTCCTCCGCGCACGGCACCAACGCCGCCAGCGCGGTGATGGCGGGCATGAAGGTCGTCGTGGTGAAGACCGCCGACGACGGCGAGGTGCACATCGAGGACCTGCGCGCCAAGATCGAGCAGTACCGCGACGAGCTCTCGGTCCTGATGATCACCTACCCGTCCACGCACGGCGTGTTCGAGGAGCACGTGGCCGACATCTGCGCCCAGGTCCACGAGGCCGGCGGCCAGGTGTACGTCGACGGCGCGAACCTCAACGCGCTGGTGGGTCTCGCCAAGCCGGGCAAGTTCGGCGGCGACGTCTCGCACCTCAACCTGCACAAGACCTTCTGCATCCCGCACGGCGGCGGCGGTCCGGGCGTGGGTCCGGTGGGTGTGCGCGCGCACCTCGCACCGTACCTCCCCAACCATCCGCTCCAGCCGACCGCGGGACCCGAGACGGGTGTGGGTCCGATCTCGGCCGCTCCCTGGGGCTCGGCGGGCATCCTGCCCATCTCCTGGGCGTACGTACGGCTCATGGGCGGCGAGGGCCTCAAGCGCGCGACGCAGGTCGCCGTGCTCGCGGCCAACTACATCGCCAAGCGCCTGGAGCCGCACTACCCGGTGCTCTACACGGGCCCGGCGGGCCTCGTCGCCCACGAGTGCATCGTGGACCTGCGGCCGCTGTCGAAGTCGACCGGTGTCAGTGTCGACGACATCGCCAAGCGGCTGATCGACTACGGCTTCCACGCGCCGACGATGTCCTTCCCGGTGGCCGGCACGCTGATGATCGAGCCCACCGAGAGTGAGGACCTGACCGAGATCGACCGCTTCTGCGACACCATGATCGCGATCCGGGGCGAGATCGAGAAGGTCGCCTCGGGCGAGTGGCCCGCGCAGGACAACCCGCTCAGCAACGCCCCGCACACCGCGGCCGCGCTCGGCGGAGAGTGGGAGCACGCCTACAGCCGTGAGGAGGCGGTCTTCCCGGCCGGGGTGAGCGCCGCGGACAAGTACTGGCCGCCGGTGCGCCGGATCGACGGTGCGTTCGGCGACCGTAACCTCGTCTGCTCCTGCCCGCCGATGGACGAGTACGAGAACTGACGGACGGCGACCGGCAGACGGGGCCAGACAGGCGGCGCGCATGCGTCAGGGCCGGTGCGGAGGTCAGTCTCCGTGCCGGCCCCTCGTCGTAACGGACGACTTTCGTCGCCGTACGGACGGCTCTAGGCGGCCGTCATCACCTGCCGGTGCGGCGCGATGATCTGCCCGTCCGGCAGCAGCTCGCCGGTGTCCTCGAAGAGCAGGATGCCGTTGCACAGCAGGCTCCAGCCCTGCTCCGGGTGGTGCGCCACGAGACGCGCGGCTTCCCGGTCGGCTGAGTCGGATGTCGGGCAGGCTGGCTGGTGCTGGCACATGGCTGGGTTCTTTCGCTGCGTTGTGTCGAATGTGACTGTCCTGCGGCTCGATGAGGAGTTCATGGCCGCCCCCCGTATCTCTCGGTCCGATCCCAGTGTTGCCCCACGGGCGTCAATCCGCAGGGATTTCGCGGCAGCTCTTCTTACTGGTTAATGACGTGTCACCCGGGCGGACGGTTCAGCTCAACTGCATTGTCCTTTCGGGTGGTTCGGGGGGGCCGGTATGGGCTAGTCCACCCGGGGCAGAAATGCGCCCCGCGACCGGACGGTCACGGGGCGCGAAGTGGGTGTGAGCAGGGGCCGCCTGGGGGCGCTCCTCAGACCGCGGCGGTCATGCGGGGGAGCCGAGCAGCGGGGCCGGAGTGAGGCGCAGGGTCATGACCGGGAGCAGATCGGAGACCTGGTGCGGCCGGTGCGCGGTGATGCCCGGAGGCGCCGGAGCCAGCGGTACCAGTACGTCGGTGGGGCGGGGTGTGCCGGTCCCGGCGTCGGCGTCGGTGTCGCCGTGCAGCCAGAGGGTCAGCATGTAGAGCTCGGGGATGGAGAGCAGCCGCGGCTGGAAGTGGGTCCTCATCGACTCGGCCTGCCGCAGCGCCCGTTCGGTGGAGCTCAGATAGGGGCCTTCGAAGAAATGCGAGAAGGTCCAGCCGTCTGGGGTGAGCATCGTCTCCGCCGCGGCCACAGCGCGTTCGCCGCTGCGGATGAGGAAGCGCCAGCCCGTGAGGCGGGTGTAGGGGGCACTGCTGCTCGGGACGATCTGATCCAGCACATGGACGGGAAGCGGCAGTTCGGGGCTCAAAGATCCCTGGACGGACCTCAGAGCGGGTGTGCGGGCCTCGCGGACGGCGGTCGGGGAACCGAGAGCCGCGAGGACGCTGCGGAGGGCAGGCGCGGGGGCCGGGGGGACATGCAGCGGCATGGTGGGTCGCCTCTCACTTCGGAGACACGTTTGTGCAGGGGCAGGTGCGGACGGCACTGTCAGCGTGGCGGGGTCAGAGGGGGCCGGAAACCCCACCGGGCGCCAACTCTCTGCCTCGTTCGCGAAGTTTATACGACACGTGTTCTCGCCATGTTTCTGCTAGCGCTCCTGCGTATTTCCGGCAAGGCGGAATCAGGTCTATTTGTTGCGAAGTATCTGCCGATTCCTTGAGCGAGCAGGTTCACGGCCTGGGGCTTTACTGTCGGCACGGTAGGCTGAAACCTGTCGGTGTTTTTCACCAGGCATCGGGCAGCGGAAACTGCGAACTGCATCATGCCGAGGGAATGTGCCGCTCGGCCACTTCGCACACCCTACTGGCAGCGGACCGTCCATGGGGCGTTATGGATCAGTCAGTGTGGGCATTATCGACCGTGACGTGATCGGCTGGTGCTGCGTGGTGCCCACTCGAGGAGGGACGCTTCGATGGGGGAGAAGGTCGTGGCAGGCGGGTTCCACCTGTCCGATCGGCAAAGGTACCGGAGGAAGTTGCAGCAGTGCCTCGCGGGACTGGGGAGGCTGCTGGCCGAGAAGAGGTTCGACCGGCCCAAGAATCTCATGGGTCTTGAGATCGAGCTCAATCTCGCGGGTTCCGACGGGCTGCCACGGATGATGAATGCGGAAGTGCTCGAGCGTATCGCAAGCCAGGATTTCCAGACCGAGCTCGGAATGTTCAACCTGGAAGTAAATATTGTTCCGCACAGGCTGAGCGGGCGGGTTCTCGACCAGCTGGCAGAGGAGTTGCGCACCGGCCTCGGATACGCCCACCGAAAGGCCGTAGAACTTGGCTCGGGGATCGTCATGATCGGAATTCTTCCGACGCTCGCCCAGGACGACCTGGTTTCCGCGAACCTCTCGGACGTCGACCGGTACACGCTCCTCAACGACCAGATCGTCGCGGCCCGCGGCGAGGAATTCGCGCTCGACATCGAAGGCGTGGAGCGGCTGACCTGCACCTCGGCGTCCATAGCGCCCGAAGCCGCCTGTACGTCCGTGCAGCTGCACCTCCAGGTGACGCCCGCGAGATTCGCGGATGTGTGGAACGCCGCGCAGGCGGTGGCCGCCGTCCAGGTCGCCGTCGGCGCCAACTCCCCCTTCCTGTTCGGCAGGGAACTGTGGCGCGAGTCGCGGCCGCCCCTTTTCCAGCAGGCCACCGACACCCGACCGCCCGAACTGCAGGCGCAGGGGGTCAGGCCGCGGACCTGGTTCGGCGAGCGCTGGGTGAGCTCGGCGTACGACCTCTTCGAGGAGAACCTGCGCTACTTTCCCGCCCTGCTGCCGATCTGCGACGAGGAGGAGGACCCGCTGCGGGTGCTCGAAGAAGGCGGGGTCCCCAGGCTCCAGGAGCTCGTGCTGCACAACGGAACCGTCTACCGCTGGAACCGCCCGGTGTACGCGGTCGTCGACGGCGTACCCCATCTGCGGGTCGAGAACCGCGTGCTCCCGGCCGGGCCCACGGTCACCGACGTGATCGCCAATGTCGCCTTCTACTACGGGCTGGTGCGCGCGCTCGCCGAAGAGGCCAGGCCGGTGTGGAGCAAACTGCCCTTCTCCGCCGCGGCCGAGAATTTCGACACCGCGTGCCGCCACGGCATCGACGCGGAACTCCGGTGGCCGCGCCCGGGCCGGGCGGGCGGCATCACCACGGTGCCGGCCGTCAAGCTCGTACGGGACGAACTGCTGCCGCTCGCCGCAGCGGGACTCGACGCGTGGAACGTCGAGCCCGCCGACCGCGACTTCTATCTCGGCGTCATCGAGGAGCGGTGCAAGAGGCGCGTGAACGGGGCCACCTGGCAGGCAGACACCTATCACCGCGCGCTGGAGGCCGGTCTCGGACGGGAGGCCGCACTCGCGGCCACCACCCGTCGCTACTGCGAGTTGATGCACCTGGGCGAGCCGGTGCACACCTGGCCGGTCGGCTTCCCCGGATCCCGCTCCTGAGCGGGTCCCCATCCTGAGCGGGTCCCCATCCTGCGCGGGCGCCTCACTCCTGGGCGGTCCACCTCCCCCGGCGAGCCGACTCCTGGGCGGGACTCACTCCTGAGCCGCGGTCCGCCCCGTCTGCCCGACCGCCATGATCGCCTTCAGGATCACGCCCTGGATCTCCGCGGGATCGCTCACCTGGTATCCGGCGCCGCCCGTCGCCTTGGCGATCTCGTCGACCTCCGCCTGATCGGCGTCGGGGCCGACCGCGATCGCGATCAGGGGCACCGGACGATCGGGGTCGGTGAGCTCTTTCAGCCGGGAGATCAGCTCGCTGCGGGAGATGCTGAACCGGTCCTGGTTGGAGCCGTCCGTGAGCAGGACGAGGGCGTTGAACTTGCCCTTCGCATAGGTCGCCCGGGCTTCCTTGTAGGCGGCGAGCGTCGTGTCGTACAGACCGGTCGCGCCGTCCGGGACGGGAGCGAGCGCCTTGAACGCCTTGGAGAGCCGGGCCCGCTGGGTGCCCTCGCCCTTGACGGGGGCACCCAGCCGGGCCGTCGGCACGAGCTTGCGGTAGTCGTTCGGTCCGTCGAGGCCGGTCGCGAACTCCCACAGCCCGATCTCGTCCTGCGGTGTGAACTGGCGTAGTGCCTGCAGCAGGGACGCCTTGGTGACATCGAGCCGGCTCTCCGGTTCACGGCCCGGCACAGGCTGCTGCATGGATCCCGAGACATCGACAACCGTGGTGAGACGGGCGCTCTGCACGGTGATGGTCCATGTGCCCAGCGTCTCCTGCAGGGCGTCCGTCGGCAGCGGCTGGGCCGTGACCGCCGACGGGGCGTAGGGCTGGGGCGCACGGCCGCCGGCGGTGCTTACGACCGATTCCTCGGCCTCGCCGTCGGCAGCGCGGAAGCCGTGCGCCGTCAGGGTCCGCCGGGCCTCCGTCTCACCCAGCAGCCCCATGAAGCGCGTGGCGGCCCGGCCCTCGTCGGTGCTCAGCCGGCTCTCGTCGACCAGGTTGTACGGATAGTCGAGCTGGGGCGCGCCGTCCTTGGGATAGAAGAGGTCGAGGTCGCGTGCGCTGTCGCGGGTGGCTGAGTTGTACGCGAAGGCGGCCTGCTCGGAGAGATACACGGCCTGGTTGCTCAGGGGGTCGCCGCCACCCTTGCCGGATTTACCGGGCGCCAGGGTGCCCACCACCTTGGCGTCCGCGTCCGAGACACGCTGCGACAGGAGTTTGGCGGTGGCGGCGACCTCGGTGTCGGCATCCGGGCCGCCCGCCTTCCCCACGGACTGGGCGACGCTGGTGAGCGCCAGCAGCCCGGTCGCGCTGCGGTCCGGGTCGGCGGAGCCGAGACGCACCCTGTCCGTCGCTGTGGCGGCCTGCGTCAGCTGCGCCCAGGTGTACGTCTTCCTGGGCCAGCCGAGGGCGGAGCCCGCCGAGTGGACCGTGGCCAGGGCGACGGGGGAGACGGCGACATTGCCGGCCGGTGTGAGCGGGACTCTCTCCGTGAGCGCCTTGGCGCGCTCGGCCCAGACACTGGAGTCGGGCAGCCACACCTCGTAGCCGGGTTCGGCCCTGCCCGCGGCGAGTTCCTGCGCGACCTGGTAGTTCTCGCGCGCCGTGACGCGTACGTCCATGCACTGGCCGTCGGATCTGATCCGCTTCTCCCGGGCGCGGTCGGCGACCTCGCGCACGGCGGGCGCGATGTCGGGCGAGGCGACGACGTCCAGGCGTACCGCGGGGTCCTCGCACGACGTGGCGAAGGACAGCAGACCGCTCTGTGCTGCGATGCCCGTCCCCGCCGCCACGGCGAGAACGAGCATCGTGGCGATCGCGATCGTGCGCCTGCGTACGCGTGGACGGGACCTGCCTCCGTCCCTCGCCTCGCCGTCGGGCAAGCTGTGACGTCCCATGCGGTGGTGCCCCTCCTTGAACGATGAGCAAGGAAAAGGGGACCGCGTCATCGCGATGACGCTCGTCCCCCGGCCTGTCGCGCGCGATCTTCGCACCTGTATTCGAGACCCTAGCGGGGCGAGGATGGGGATGAGGCGGGATTACACAACTGGAGGCAGGTGTGCAGGCGGAGGCGGGACGCGTGGCTGATTCTCTTCCTCAAGAGGGCATGTCGCGAAGGATCTTGCGGTCCGAGACACTGCTCGTGCTGGCGCTCTCACTGGGTGCGAGCGCGGTGTCGGCGCTGATCAGCTTTGTCGGATCGCTGACGAAACCGGGCAGCCTGAAGCAGCAGGCGGCGACGCTGAACGGGTCGTTCGCCCCCGGACGGCCGTGGCTCGATCTCGCCTGGCAGCTCTTCGACATCGCGACGGCCCTGGTGCCTGTTCTGCTCGTCGCGCATTTCCTGTTCCGGGAGGGCGCCGGGCTGCGGTCGATCGGCTTCGACCGGAGCAGGCCATGGAGCGATCTCGGGCGCGGCGCACTCGTCGCGGCGGGGATCGGGGGCGCCGGGCTGGCCTTCTATCTGGCGACGCGCGCCCTCGGGTTCAACCTCACGGTGGTGCCCGAGTCGCTGCCGGACGTCTGGTGGAAGTACCCGGTACTGATTCTCTCGGCGATCCAGAATTCCGTACTGGAGGAAGTGATCGTCGTCGGATATCTGCTCCGCAGGCTGGGGCAGTTGGGCTGGAGCCCGATGGCCGCGCTGGTGGCGAGCTCGGTGCTGCGCGGCTCGTACCACCTCTACCAGGGCGTCGGCGGGTTCGTCGGCAACATGGTGATGGGCGTGCTGTTCGTGCTGCTCTACCGGCGGTGGGGGCGGGTCGGGCCGCTGGTGGCGGCGCATGCGCTGCTCGACATCGTGGCCTTCGTCGGATACGGGCTGCTGGCGGGCAAGGTGGGGTGGCTGCCCACGCCGTGAGCGGGGTGCATGGATGGGGCGTACGGCAGATCCGTACGCCCCATCGGTATGTGCGCTCGCGGATCAGGGGGCGGAGAGCAGCTCGCCGTCGATGACGGTGACAGCGTGGCCGGTCAGCCGGGTGCGCTCGCCGCGCACGGAGGTGCGGACCAGGCCGGTACGCGCGGAGGCCTGCAGCCCGGTCAGCTCGGTGCGCCCCAGCCGGGCCGACCAGAACGGCGCGAGTGCCGTGTGGGCGCTGCCGGTCACCGGGTCCTCGTCGATACCGACCCGCGGGAAGAAGCAGCGCGAGGCGAAGTGATAGCCGTTCTCCGGGTCCGCGGCGGCCGCCGTGGCGATGATGCCGCGCTCCGAGTGGTCGACCAGGGCGCGGATGTCCGGGGCCAGTGAGCGTACGGCCTGCTCGTCGGCCAGCTCGACGAGCAGATCACCGATGTGCGGGCCCGTGTCGTGCGCGGAGAGCACGTCGGCGCCGAGCGCCTCGGCGACTCCGTCCGGGATCTTGAGCTGCGTGAGCCTCGCGGTGGGGAAGTCGAGCGTGATCGTGCCGCTCGGGTCGGCGGTGGCGGACAGGATGCCGCAGCGTGCCGCGAAGCGCACCCTGCCCGTGGCCGCGCCGGTGGTGTGCAGCACATGGGCCGTCGCCAGCGTGGCGTGGCCGCACATGTCGACCTCGGTGGCCGGCGTGAACCAGCGCAGCGCCCAGTCGGCCTCGCCGCCTGCTGGGAGCCGGTGAGCGAAGGCGGTCTCGGCGTGGTTCACCTCCCTGGCCACGTGCCGAAGCCAGGAGTCCTCGGGGAACCGGTCGGAGTCCAGCAGGAGGACTCCGGCGGGGTTGCCGGTGAAGGGACGGTCGGTGAAGGCGTCGACGATTCGAATCCGCATCCCGCGACCGTAGAGGTGCCACGAAGCCGCAGGCCAAGGCCAATTCGAGGTTGCTGGACCGATTGGGTGTTGCCAGCCGACACATTCCGATATATCGTTGACGCATCGCGACAGATCAACGATGGAAGGAGCGTAGCGATGCGTTCACATGGACAGGGACATGAACACGGTCAGGGACATGGGCACTGCGGACCCGGCCATCAGGGTCGGGGTGACTTCGAGGGGCGGCGCGCGGCGTTCGGCTCGTTCGGGCCGCCGTTCGGTGGACCTTTCGGGGGCGGACGCGGTCGTGGCGGCGGTCGGGGAAGGGCGCGGCGCGGAGATGTGCGTGCCTCGATCCTGGCGCTGCTCAAGGACCGGCCGATGCACGGTTACGAGATGATCCAGGAGATCGGCGAGCGCAGCGGAGGGGCCTGGCGGCCCAGCCCCGGCTCGGTCTACCCGACGCTCCAGTTGCTCGAGGACGAAGGCCTGATCACCAACGAGACCGCGGGCGGCAAGAAGCTGTTCACGCTCACCGACGCCGGGCGCACCGAGGCCGAGTCGGGGCCGGAGGCCCCGTGGGAAGAGGCCGGGCGCGGGGTCGACTGGGACACGGTCAACGAGATCCGTCAGGCCGGTTTCGGTCTGATGGAGGCCTTCGGTCAGGTCTGGAAGACCGGCAGCACCGAGCAGCGGCAGAAGGCCGTCGCCGTCATCAATGAAGCCCGTAAGAAGCTCTATCTGATCCTTGCCGACGAGCACTGACTCACGGCGCGAGAAGGGCCCCGTGCGCGAGCGCGGGGCTCTTCCCGTGTGCCCTGTGGTTCTCTCCTGTGTCCTGCGGGCGTCAGGTGACCAGTCCCCCCAGCTTGCGCAGCGACTCGTTGAGTGCGGCGGTCGCCGAGTCCTTGAGCTTGCCTGCCATCAGCGACACGGCAGCGCCGGTGAACTCCCCGTCGATGCGCACCTGCGTGGCGTTCCCGTCCGGCGTGAGCGTGTAGCGGTTGCCGACGCTGACGCCCATCGGTCCCTTGCCCTTGATTCCCAGCACCCGGCCGGCCTCGAACTCGTCCACGGTCCAGGCGACTTCGGCCGGGAATCCCATGAGCTTCATGTTCTCGTCGTAGGTGGCGCCCAGCTCCAGCGTCTGCGGCCCGCCCTTGGGGAAGCTGGTGTGGGTGGCGTTCCACTGGCCGTAGCTGGTGAAGTCGGTCAGCTGGGCCCAGACCTTCTCGGCCGGCGCCTCGATCCGGGCTTCGGCACTGACTTCGGCCATACGACCACCCCTCCATGTCGGGTTACGGTGTCGCGGAACGTAGCCGGACCTGCCCGAACATTCAATACTGATGAACAGTCAGATCTGGATCGGGCAAGGCGGCGCGCACCCCTGGGGGAGAAGTGTCTCGATCTCATCCGTAAGGAGGAGAAACCGGTCGTGCGTGCCCAACCTCCGTGGGATGTGCAAATGGGCCCCGGCGAGGACGCCCGGGCCTTCGGGAGCTGATGGGGTGGGAGATGTGCAAAGCCCTACCCCGCGGGTGCCTCGGCAGCCCGCCGTCATCCGTACGGGCATCGATTCCCGGCTCACCGCGGAGCTGGTTCCGGTGGTGGCCGGTGCGCGCCGCAGGGCCCTGCGCGACGGCGACCGTCAGATCGACACGGCGCATCTGCTGCACTCGCTGATCGAGTCGGACCCCGAGGTGCGGACGGCACTTGGCGGCGGGCCGCAGGCCGCGCGCGTCCTCGGCTATCTCGTACAGCGCAGCATCGGGTACGGCCTGCGCTGGCAGGGCTCGGTGGAGGACTCGGGCACCCTTGCCGTCGTACGCGAGACGGACGGCGAACTGTCGGGGTGGTCGCCCGCGGCCGGCGCCGCGATGGAGGGCGCGCTGGAGCGGGCACAACTGCGGGGTGAGGCGCGGGCCGCGGGCATCGATCTGCTCGCCAGTCTCGCCGCGGATCCGGGGTGCCGGGCCGTGGAGGTGCTGCGGCGGGCCGGGGCGGACGCGGCGGTTCTGAGCGGGCGGACAGCGGCTGGCTGACCGCCCGACGCGCGCTCCGGGCCGCGGCGTCTCGACATGTGTCACGGGGGTGACGGTCCTGTCGTGCGCTGTCATGATGTGCCGATGCAGGCGTCTGAGGGAAGAAACGCCGGCCTGGGACTCGCCCTGGGCTCGGCGTTCGCGTTCGGTGGATCGGGTGTCGCGGCCAAGCCGCTGATCGAAGCGGGTCTTGACCCGCTGCATGTGGTGTGGCTGCGCGTGGCCGGATCCGCGCTCGTCATGCTGCCGGTGGCCTGGCGCCACCGGGACCTCGTGCTGCGCAGGCCGGTTCTGCTCGTCGGCTTCGGGCTGCTCGCCGTCGCGGGCGTACAGGCCTGCTACTTCGCGGCGATCTCCCGGATCCCGGTCGGTGTCGCGCTCCTCATCGAATATCTCGCGCCCGCGCTCGTCCTGGGATGGGTGCGTTTTGTCCAGCGCAGGCCGGTCACCAGGGCCGCCGCCCTCGGCGTCGTTCTCGCCGTCGCCGGTCTCGCATGCGTCGTCGAGGTGTGGTCGGGGGTCGGCTTCGACGTGGTCGGGCTGCTGCTGGCGCTGACCGCCGCGTGCTGCCAGGTCGGCTACTTCGTCCTGTCCGACCACGGCGGGGACGGTGACGACGCGGCGGACCCGATGGGCGTCATCGCGTACGGACTGCTCATCGGCGCGGCTGTGCTGACGCTGGTGGCGCGGCCGTGGGGGATGGACTTCTCGCTCCTCGGCGGGAGCGCGGACATGGGCGGCACGCAGGTGCCCGCGGGGCTGCTCCTCGGCTGGATCGTCCTGATCGCCACGGTGCTCGCGTACGTCACCGGGGTCGTCTCGGTGCGCAGGCTCTCGCCGCAGGTGGCGGGCGTCGTGGCATGCCTGGAGGCGGTTGTCGCGACCGTGCTGGCGTGGGTGCTGCTGCGGGAGCATCTGTCGGCGCCGCAGATCTTCGGCGGTGCGGTGGTGCTGGTCGGGGCGTTCATCGCGCAGTCACAGGCTCCGAAGGCGCCGTCGGGGCCGGTCGCGGGGGGTGGGCCCACCGAGTCCGCTGTCCCCGGGGGACAGTTGTCGGCTCCGCACGCCGCACCGTAGGGTGCCGGTCATGCATTCGACCGTACTTCCGCCGCCTGCCGCTTAGCGCGGGCGGCCAGCCGTTGACGAAGACCGGGCTCGGGGTGTCCCCGAGCGGTTCGTCGCTGCCCGCGTGACGGAGCCGAGCGACCAGCCATCCCGTTCTTCACACGGAGAAGTCACGTGTCGAAATTTTCCTCAACTCCCGCTGTCGGCGTGCCCGCACATGTGCCGGCCCCGACGCCTCTGCCCACTCCTGTGCCCGTCGGGCGGAGCCTCCTCTATCTGATCTTCGCCGGGGTCGCCTGGGGGACCGCGGGCGCGGCTGCCTCGCTGGTCTTCCAGGTGAGCGATCTCGGTCCTCTCGCGCTGTCGTTCTGGCGCTGCGCCGGGGGCTTGGTGCTGCTGCTGGGCGTGCTGGCGTTGCGTACGCGGCGTACGCCTGCCGCGCGCCGTGCCGCGGCCGGTGAACCGCGTCGTCGTCGGCTGCTGCGGATTCTGGCCACGGGCATCGGCCTCACCGTCTTCCAGAGCGCCTACTTCGCGGCCGTGGAGGCGACCGGGCTCGCTGTCGGCACGGTGGTCACGCTGGGCGCGGGTCCCGTGCTGATCGCGGTGGGTGCGCGGCTGACGATGGGCGAGCGGCTCGGGCGCGGCGGTGTCCTGGCGGTCACGGGGGCATTGGCAGGCCTCTTCGTGCTCGTGCTCGGCGGCGAGGGCGGGACGGTGCGGCCGGGGGGTGTGGCCCTCGCGCTGCTCTCAGCCGCCGGATACGCGGCGATCACCTTGCTCACGCGGTGGCTCGGACGCGGCGGGGGCGGTGGCGACTCGCTGTCGACGACGGCCTGGGCGTTCGCGATCGGAGCGGTCGGGCTGCTGCCCATGGCGCTGGGGGAGGGGCTGCTGCCGCACACCGAGGAACTGGGGCGTGTGGTCTGGCTGCTGGCCTATGTTGCGGCAGTGCCGACGGCGTTTGCGTACGCCCTCTACTTCGCCGGGGCGGCGGTGGTGCGAGCCGCGACGGTCTCGGTGATCATGCTGCTCGAGCCGGTGAGCGCGGCGGTCATCGCGGTGACGGTGCTGGACGAGCGGCTGACGGGGGCGACGGTGACCGGGACCTTGCTGCTGCTGGTGGCGGTGGCTGGGCTGGCGGTGGCAGAGACGCGGGTGGGGCGGCGGTAGGGGGTGCGGGGTGGGGGCGCTGCCCCCGCCCCGCGGGCCGTGAGGTCAGCTCCGCGTCAGGTAGGCCGGTACGCCGATCGACTCGTCCAGGTCCGCCGCCGGGATCGGGGTTCCCCGCCGCGTGGTCACGGGGACCACTCCCGTCCAGTACGGGAGCGTCGCGTCCTCCGGGTCGTCGTTCGGGCCGCCTGTGCGGAGCTTGGCCGAGACCTCCGTGAGGTCCAGGCGCAGGACCGCCGTGGCCGCCAGTTCCTTCGGGTTGGCGGGGCGCGAGTCGAGCGAGCGGCCCGGGACCACGTGGTCCACCAGGGCGTCCAGGGCCGTGCGCTTCTCGTCGGGGTCCGTGACCGGGTGGGCCGTGCCGTGGACGACGACCGAGCGGTAGTTGATCGAGTGGTGGAAGGCCGAGCGGGCCAGGACCAGGCCGTCGACATGGGTGACCGTCAGGCATACGGCGAGGCCCGGTTCCGGCTCGCCCGCCATGCGGAGGGGGCGTGAGCCCGTCGAGCCGTGGACGTAGAGGTGGTCGTCGACGCGGGCGTACAACGTCGGCAGAACGACCGGCGCGCCGTCGCGGACGAAACCGAGGTGGCAGACGTACGCCTCGTCCAGTATCGAGTGGACCTGCTCGCGGTCGTACGCCGCGCGCTCCTTGGCGCGCGTCGGGACGGTGCGGTCGGTCGGCTCGTATGCGTCCGGCATTGCCTTCTCCATTGCACTAGTGCATAATCTTGTTTGTGCTAGGAGAGTATCGGATCGTAGGCCGCCGCGCATCGGAGATTGCCGCCAGCGTCGAGCGCGGGGTCGGCACGGGTGACCTGGAGCCGGGTCGACTGCTGCCGCCCATGCGGGAGTTGGCGACCGAGCTCGGCGTCAACCCGAACACCGTCGCGTCCGCGTACCGGACCCTGCGCGAGCGCGGGGTGATCGAGACAGCCGGACGCAAGGGCAGCCGGGTGCGGCCCCGCCCGGCCAGTACGGCCCGCGGGACCATCGGGGTCGAAGCGCCCCCCGGCGTGCGGGACCTCGGTGAGGGAAACCCGGACCCCGCGTTGCTGCCCCCGCTGCACGAGGCGCTCGCAGCCGCGGCCCGGCGCAATGCCCAGGAGCCCGGTCTGTACGGACAGGCGCCCGTCGACGCGGAGTTCGGGCGTCTCGCCCGTGCCGGGATGGACGCCGACGGGGTGCCTGACGGGCCGGTCGCCGTCACATCGGGGTCGCTGGACGCCATCGAGCGCGTACTCGCCGCCCACCTCAAGCCCGGCGACGCCGTCGCCGTCGAGGACCCCGGCTGGGGAAGCCTGCTGGATCTGGTGTCGGCGCTGGGGCTGAAGCCCGTGCCGGTGGCACTCGACGACGACGGGCCGCTGCCCGGCGAGGTGCGGGGGGCGCTCGCCGGCGGAGCCAGGGCGCTCATCGTCACCGACCGCGCCCAGAACCCCACCGGCGCCGCCGTGAGCAAGGCACGCGCGCGTGAACTGCGCGCGGTACTCGCCCAGTTCCCCCACACCCTGCTCATCGAGGACGACCACGGGCACGCCATCGTCGATCTGCCGCTGTACCCCCTCGCGGGGCCGACGGACAGCTGGGCGCTCGTACGCTCCACGGCCAAGGCGTACGGCCCGGATCTTCGCGTAGCCGTGCTCACCGGCGACGCCGTCACCGTCGACCGTGTGATGGGGCGGCAGGGGCTCGGGCCCGGTTGGGTCAGCAGGCTGCTGCAGCGCGCGGTCGTCCAGCTGTGGACGTCCGGTGCGGTGGATCCCCGAGAGGTCGCCCGCTCCTACGGACAGCGCCGCGACGCGCTCGTCCAGGCCCTCACCGGGCGCGGTATCGAGGCCCACGGCCGCAGCGGCATGAATGTCTGGGTGCCCGTGCCCGACGAGACCGGAGCCGTGACCCGGCTGCTGCGCGCGGGCTGGGCGGTCGCGCCCGGAGCGCGCTTTCGGATGTCCTCGCCGCCCGGCGTGCGGCTCACCGTCTCGGGCCTGGCGATGGACGAGATCGGGCAGGTCGCCGACGCGGTCGCCGCGGCGGTCGGCCCGGCCCCCGCGCGCAGCTACGGCTGAGCCGCGGCGCGTGTCTTCGGCCTGCTCTGGCTCAGCGCCGCGCCCGCCAGGACGATCAGCGCGCCGACCGGGGTGTTCCAGCTGAGCTGCTCGTCCAGCACCGCGACGCCCGCCGCCGTCGCGATGACCGGAATGAAGTACGTGACCATCTGCGCGGTCGTCGGGCCTACCTCCGCGACCAGGCCGTACTGCATGAGTAGCGCGAAGCCCGTTCCCAGGGCGCCGAGCGCGACCACCGCCAGCAGGGGGACGAGTGGGAAGGAGGTCGGCAGCGTGGTGAACAGCGGTGTGACGACGGCGAGTTGAACCGTGGCGAGCAGCAGCTGCGCACCGGTCAGCGAGAGGTTGGAGTGGCTGCTGCCGGCGAGTGTGCGGCGGACGTAGATCCAGCCGATCGGATAGCTGAGCGAGGCGAGAAGCGCCATCGCCGTGCCGCCGAAGTCGAGACACGAGAAACCCTGCCAGGCACCGAGCACCGTCAGCACGCCGAGGAAGCCGATACCGAGCCCGGCGACGCGGCGGCGGGTGGGCCGGTCCTCGGAGAGGGCGACCATCGACAGGGCCATGCCCCACAGCGGCGAGGTGGCGTTGCAGATCCCGGCGAGCGTCGAGGGGATCGTCAGCTCGGAGTAGGCGAAGAGTGAGAACGGCAGAGCGTTGAGGAGGAAGGCGGCCACGGCCAGGTGCATCCAGGTGCGGATCCCGTGCGGCAGCCGGTCCCGCCGGACCGTCATCGCGACGGCAAGCACCGCCGTGCCGAAGAAGAGCCGCCCGAAGGTCACTTGAAAGGGGGCGTACGCGCCGGTGCCGACCTTGATGAGGAGAAAGCTGAAGCCCCAGACGGTGGAGAGCACCGCGAACCGGATGCGCCAGTCGAGGCCGCGGCGGCGTACGGAGCCGGTCGGGGTGTGGGTGGGTGCCGAAGAGGCTCTGGAGGGGGCAGCGGTGCTCATGGCGTCAACGATCCCGTTCCCGATCTCGTAGGACAAGCGAGAATTATTTGCGGCCTTCGCTTAGCATTGCTTACATGTTGAATCTGGAGCGCCTGCGAACCCTGGACGCGCTGGCCCGCCACGGCTCGGTCAGCGGAGCGGCCGACGGGCTGCATGTGACGACTTCCGCCGTCTCCCAGCAGATGGCGAAGCTGGAGCGGGAGGTGGGCCAGCAGCTGCTGGCGAAGAACGGACGCGGAGTCCGGCTCACCGACGCCGGTCAGCTGCTCGCCGACCACGCCGCGCGCATCCTGTCCCAGGTCGAGCTCGCCCAGTCCGACATCGAGGCACAGCGCGGACAGGTCGTCGGCGAGGTGCGGATCGGGGCGTTTCCGACGGCCGCCCGCGGGCTCTTTCCCGCCGCCTTGACCGCGCTGCGCTCGGCCCACCCCGAACTGCGTGTGCGCTCACGCGAGGTGGAGCCCGAGCAGGGGATCAGGGAGGTGGTCAGGGGCGACCTCGACCTCGCCGTGGTCCTCGACTGGAGCAACAAACGACTGCCCATGCCCGGCGGGCTCGCCCAGGCTCATCTGCTCGACGACATCCCCGATGTCGCCATGCCCGCGGATCATCCGCTGGCGGACCGGACCGAGGTGGATCTGGAGGAGTTCGCGAAGGACGAGTGGGTGTCCTGGCCGGAAGGCGAATTCTGCTACGAGTGGCTGATGTTCACGCTGCGCTCTAAGGGCTTCGAGCCGCGGATCGCGCACATGGCGGAGGAGCACCACACACAACTGGCGCTCATCGAGGCGGGGCTCGGGGTGTGCGTGACGCCCAGGCTGGGACGGGGCTGGGTGCCCGAGGGGGTGCGGCTGGTACCCGTACGGCAGCGGATGCTCAGGCATATCTACGCGGTGTGGCGGACGGACGCCGACCGTCGACCGTCGATCAGGGCGGCGGTCGCGGCGCTGCGCGAGGCGGCCGGCCGGGAGGGTGCGGACGGCTCGGCGGCCTGACAGCACCTCCGACGGCTCGTCGGGCCGGCAGCAGCACTGACCGCTCGGCGGTCCGACAGCAGTTCCGACGGCTCAGAGGCCCGACAGCTTTCTGAAGTCCCATGACGCGATCGCATCGGGAGTCAGCCGCAGCCAGGCGTGCCTGCCGTCGTGCGGCATCTCGTCGAGGCCGAAGTTCTTCCGCGCGAACAGGCTTTCCGGTACGTCCAGTTCGGGGCACGGCTCACCGGTGCGCGGCGCCTCGCCGACGAAGACGGCCGTGCCGGAAAGCTCGACGCCGCGCAGCTCCCCGTACTCCTCGCCGTCGTCGATCACGACCGCGATCCGTGGATCGGCCCGCAGTTCGGTCCAGCGGCGGCTGCGGGTGATGGAGTACAGCCACAGCGAGCCCCCGTCCCAGGCGAACCACAGGGCGCTGACATGCGGACGGCCGTCCGCGGACACGGTGGCCACCCGGCAGGTGCGCTGCCCGGCCAGGAACTCGTCCAGCTCGCCGGGCGTCATCATGATGCGACGGCCCCGGCGCTGTGTGACGGCCATGCGCGGCCCCCTCCTCGTAGTTCGCCCATGTAACTGACTGTGTGTCAGAAATCATGGAGGCTCTTCCGTCGTCGCGCAATGGCGGTTACTGTCGCGCGCCCAGTCCCAGCCGCATGAGGGGGAAGCTGTGCCGTCCTTCGAACAGCTCGCGGAGCAGCTCGACCCGGCCACCACCGTGCTGCTCACCGTCGAGTGCCAGCAAGGTGTCGTCGGCATGGACAGCGCGCTGCCCGAACTCGCCGCGCAGGCCAGGTCGTCCGGCGCGCTCCACCGGGTCGCCCGGCTGGTCGCCGGGGCTCATGAGACGGGCGTGCAGGTGCTGCACGCGGTCGCCGAGAGGCGCCCCGACGGGCGCGGCGCCAACCACAACGCCCGGCTGTTCCGCGCCGCCGCCCGGCTGCCCGTACAGCAGCACTCCGGTACGGCGGCCGTCCGTATCGCACCTCCGATACAGGTGGCGGACGAGGATCTCGTCGTACGGCGGCTGCACGGCCTGTCACCCATCGCGGGCACGGACGTCGACGCACTGCTGCGCAATCTCGGCTGCCGCACGCTGGTCGTCACCGGTGTCTCGGCGAATGTCGCCATCCCCAACGCAGTCTTCGACGCGGTCAACCTCGGCTATACGGCGGTGGTTCCGCAGGACGCCATCGCGGGGGTGCCCGCCGACTACATCCCCGCGATGGTCCGCAACACGCTCGCGCTCGTCGCCACGATCACCACGACCGACGATGTCCTGTCCTGCTGGAAACGGCCCCGGCGCGCTACGCGAGCTTGATCGAGCCGCCGTCGACGGTGATCGAGGCCGCGGGCAGCGGTTTGGTGGCGGGCCCCTTGGTGACGCTGCCGTCCGCCGCGCTGAACTGGCTCCCGTGACAGGGGCAGTTGATGGTGCCGTTCGAGATGTCCTTCACCGCGCAGCCCGCGTGGGTGCACTTGGACGAGAACGCCTTGAACTCTCCGGGCTTCGGCTGGGTGACAACCACATCGCCGATGACCTTCCCCCCGCCCTCGGGAATGTCCGTGATCTTGGCGAGCTCCTTGCCGCCACCCCCGGCGCCCGCCCCGCCCGCCGGCTTGTCGGCCACCGACGTACTGCCGTCGTCCGAGCTGCCGCACGCGGTCAGCGCGACGGCGAGACCGGCCCCGCCCACCGCGGCGACGACGGTACGGCGTGTCATGTTCCGCGCAGACCCCTGCGATCCGGTCATGATGGCTCCCTCTCAACGGTCCCTGTCCGGCCCCCGCACAACGGCCGGTTCTTGATGGTGTACGAGTGGGCGGCGCGGCACGTTCAGATACTCGGGGAATTCAAGGATTTCTTCAGAAAGGCCGTCTCGAGCAGCATCAGGTTGCTGACCTGGTCCTCCTGAGTGACCAGATGGGTGGCCCCCGAGAGCGGCAGAACCGTATGCGGGCGCCCCGCCGCGAGCAGCGCCGACGAGAAGCGCAGCATGTGCGCGAAGACGACGTTGTCGTCGGCGACGCCGTGCACCAGCAGCAGCGGACGGGTCAGCTTGTGCGCGTACGGGACGAGCGAGCTGCGTTCGTAGTTCTCGGGCTGCACGTCCGGGTGGCCGAGGAACCGCTCTTCCCAGTGTGTGTCGTAGAGCCTGCGGTCGGTGGGGGCGGCGCCCGCGACCGCGGCGTGAAAGATCTCCGGATGGTGCAGCACCGCGCCCGCCGCCAGATAGCCGCCGTAGGACCAGCCGCGTATCGCCACCGCGTCCAGGTCCAGATCGGGATGGCGCGAGGCCGCCTCGTGCAGCGCGTCGATCTGGTCCTCGAGTACGGGCGTCAGCCGGTCGCCGTGAATGGCCTTCGCCCAGGCGCGGCCCCGGCCGGGGGTGCCGCGGCCGTCCGTGACGAGCACGGCGAAACCCTGCTCGGCGAACCACTGCGACACGGCCGACCACCAACCGCGCTCGTGCACCACCAGCTGGATGCCGGCTCCTGAGTACGGGTTGAGGAGCAAGGGCAGCTTTCCCGAACCCGGCTCGTGCCACGACGGCAGGAAGAGCTGGCTGCGCAGTTCACGCTCTCCGAGCGTGAGAAACTCCGGCCGGGGCGTGACCCGTGGCTTCTCGGCGAGCACGGCGATCTGCCCGACGGGCTTGCCGCCGTGCAGCACGGTCACCGTCTGCCCCTCGTCCGTCCCGCTGTCCAGGACGACGGTGTCGCCGCCGACGTGGGCGGTGTGGACGCCGGGTTCCTCGCTGACGCGGACGAAGCCCGCGTCCGGGTCGTGGGACCAGACATGGATCTCGGTCGGATCCTCGCTCGCGGTGAAAAAGACGCGCTCGCCGACCGTGCCGACGACTTCGCGGACCTGAAGCCCGTCCGGGGTGAAGGCGTCCCCGATACGCAGCCCGTGCGTGTCCGAGCAGCACCAGGGGATCACGGGAGTGCCCGACGGGAGGCGGACCGGAGTGCCCGGCATCAGAGCCACCCATGCCCGATCGTGGGCGCGATGCTGCGTCCGCGTCGCCCCGGTCGCGGGGTCCACGGCCAGGACGTACTCCGAGCGCTGGTCGCGGGTCTGCACGGAGATCAGCGGGCCGTGGCTGTCCCAGCTCGCCGCCGTGACGTACTCGAAGGTCGGATCGGTCCACTGCGAGGCGAAGTGGTCCTCGCCCGCCGCCTCAGGGATCTCGACCGCCGTCCTCCCCGCCCCTTCGAGGCGCATGATGTGCATCGACACCTCGGCGTTCGCCGTTCCCGCCGCCGGATACGGCAGCGATACCGGCTGTTTCGCCGGATTCGCGGGGTCCGCGATGTACCAGCGCTGCACCGGTGAGGTGTCCACCCGGGCGACCAGAAGCGCGTCCCCCTCCGGCGACCACCAGTGGCCGCGCGTCCGGTGGATCGACTCTGCCGACACATGGTCGGAGAGCCCGTAGGTCACCTCGGGGCTCTCGGGCGCGGCCAGCAGCCGGTCGTCGCTGCCGTCGGCCCGTACGACGTGGAGCGCGCCCCCGGAGACGTACGCGATCCGGTCCCCGTCCGGCGAGGGACGCGGATCGACCGCCGGGCCCGCCGTGGCGATTCTGCGGGGGGCGCCGCCGTCCGTCCGTACGGTCCAGAGCTCGCCGCCCAGCGTGAAGGCCACCATCAGGGCCGCGCTGTCGGTCGCGTACGACACCACACCCGAGGAGGTCTCCCTGGCGCGCTCCCGCCGGACCTTCTCCGCCTCCGGCACGTCCGCCTCGCCGCCGAGCGTGAGCGCAGCGAGATGGGGGTACGCCCGGCCGAAGGCTGGGGGAGGGTCGGCGAGTACGCGCTCCTGTCCGTCCTCGTACAACCACAGCCTGCTGACGCGGTCCTCGCCGCCCGTGCTGCGCACGAACAGCACGCGCGAGCCGTCCGGCGAGACGGTGAAGTGCCGCGGGACACCGAGCGAGAAACGCCGGGTCCGGGCGTACTGACGGGGGAAGTCCTGGGCGTCCATGAGGTCTTGCGTGTCTTCGGCCATGAGGCATCGTTGGCATGTCCGCGCAGGCCATGACAAGCGAAAATCCGAGCGATCACCGGATCGGCTCAGAGGGCCACGACAGCTGCTTCGGTCGCCTTGACGCTGGTCCAGACGGGAGTTCCGTCGGCGAGGCCGAGCTCGGCGGCGGCCTGCGGGGTGATCTCGGCGACGAGGTCCGGCGCCTGCTCCGACGTGATCAGGACACGTAGCCGGCTCCCGCTGGTGGTGATCTCCCGTACGGTGCCGGGCCACACGTTGCGAGGACTGCCGCTGGGCTTGTCACGGTGCACGGCGACGGCTTCCGGAGCGATGATCGCGAGGGCGCCAGTGCCGACCGGGAGCGGGTCCGCGACGACGAGCGTGCCGCCGCCGGTGAGTTGGATGCCTTCGACGGTGGCGGTGCCGGGCCAGGCGTTGCGGCCGAGCATGCGGGCGACCCAGGGGGAGCGGGGGTGACGGGTGACGTCGGTGGGCGGGGCGTCCTGCAGGGCACGTCCGTCGTCGAGGACGAGGACCCGGTCGGCGAGCGCGACGGCTTCGACGGGGTCGTGAGTGACGATCAGGCACACGCCGCCGAAGCCGTCGAGATGACGGCGGAGGGTGTGGCGGACGTGGGCGCGGGTGGTCTGGTCGAGTGCGGCGAGCGGCTCGTCGAGCAGGAGGAGCCGGGGGCGTGCGGCCAGCGCCCGGGCGAGCGCAACACGCTGGGCCTGACCGCCGGAGAGCTGAGCCGGTTTGCGATGGGCGAGGTGGCCGACGCCGAGCCGGTCGAGCCATTCCTGGGCGCTGCGGCGGGCCTCGGTGCGGGGGACGCCGTGGGCGCGCAGTCCGTAGGCCGTGTTGGCAAGGGCGCTCATGTGCGGGAAGAGGGCACCTTCCTGGGGCACCCAGGCCACGCCCCTGCGGTGCGGGGGAAGGCCGGTGACATCGTGGTCGCCGAGCCGCAGTTCGGCGTGGGCGCGTGGAGTGAGGCCGAGGAGGGCGCGCAACAGGGTGGTCTTCCCGGCGCCGTTGGGGCCGACGACGGCGACAGTGGTGCCGGGTCCGGCGTCCAGGGTGAGCCGGTTGAAGCCGGTGACCTCGGCGTGCAGGGGCCAGAGCTCCTGCGGAGCCGCGGGCTGTGCGTCGGCGGGCTCGGGCGCCACCGGGGCCACACCTGGTTCGGCTTCGTCCACCGGAGGTCCGGGTACCTGCGAGCGGGCGGCGGGCGTAGCGGTCCAGCGGCCGCGCAGCGCGACAAGCACCAGCATCGCGATGGCGAGCAGCAGCAGCGAGACCGATGTCGCTGCCTCCGGCTCGTCCTGGAGCAGCAGATACACCTGCAGCGGCAGGGTCTGGGTGGTGCCGGGGAGGTTGCCGGCGAAGGTGATGGTGGCGCCGAACTCGCCCAGCGCCCGGGCCCAGGTGAGGGCGGCGCCCGCGATGAGGCCCGGGGCGACCATGGGCATCGTGACCGTGAAGAACACCCGCACCGGAGAGGCCCCGAGGGACGCGGCGGTCTCCTCGTAACTCGGACGCAGCCCGCCCAGTGCCCCTTCGAGGCTGATGACGAGGAACGGCATCGCCACGAACGTCGCCGCGACAACCGCGCCGGAGGTGTGGAAGGGCAGGGTGATGCCGAAGGTGTTCTCCAGCCAGGGGCCGAGCAGCCCACGGCGGCCGAAGGCGAGCAGCAGGGCGACACCGCCGACGGTGGGCGGCAGCACCATCGGCAGCAGGACGAGGGACCGGACGAGCGACTTCCCGGGGAACGGCACACGTGCCAGCAGCCACGCCAGCGGCACGCCGAGGACCACAGACAGGCCGAGTGCCCAGAACGAGACGAGCAGCGACAGCCGCAGCGCCTCGGTGGTACCCGGAGTGGTGAGATGGTCCGCGAGTTGGCCCCATTCGGTGCGGACAAGGATCCCGATGAGCGGCAGCATCAGAAACGCGACGGCGAGCAGCGCGGGGATCGCCAGGGTGATCGGCGTGCGGGGGCCCGGTGCGCGACCGCGGATTCGTTTCATCGGAGTTCCCTGGGACTCGGGGTTATGGATGAGTGAAGGGCTGTCCGTTCCCCCGGAACGGACAGCCCCCTCACGGCAGTCGCCGGCACTACGGCTTCTGGAAGCCTGCGTCCTGGAGGATCTTCTGTGCCTCGGGCGTGGACAGCCATGCGACGAACGCGGCGGCGGCCTCGGCGTTCTTGGACTGCTTCAGCGCGGCGGCCGGGTATTCGGCGATGGCGTTCTGTGCGTCGGGGATCTCGACGGCGTCGACCTTGTCGGGGGCCGATTCGGCGTCCGTCTTGTAGACGAGACCCGCGTCGGCCTCGCCGAGCTCGACCTTGCTCAGGACGGCCCGGACGTTCGGCTCCTGCGAGACCGGCTTCACCGTGATCTTCTGGGCGTCGAGGATCTTCTTGCTGTACTTGCCGGCCGGCACCTCGGGGGCGGCGAGGACGACCTTCAGCTTCGTGTCCGCGAGGTCCCCCAGTTCGTCGACCTTGTGCGGGTTGCCCTCCACGGTCGCGATGACGAGGCGGTTCTTGGCGATGACGGCCGGGGTACCGGTGTCCGCCTTCACGCTGTCCATGCTCTTGGTGTCGGCGGTGACCAGGGCGTCTGCCGGAGCCCCCTGCTTCACCTGGGCGACCAGCTCCTGCGACCCGGCGAAGGAGAACGTGATCTTCGTGCCCGGGTTCTTCTTCTCGTATGCCGCGCCGGCGGTCTTGAACACGTCGGTCAGTGAAGCGGCTGCCAGCACCGTCAAGTTGGCCTTGGGAGCACCTGTGGCGGACTCGGTGGACTTCGCGCTGCCGGTGTCCTTCTTGGAGTCGTCGTTGCCGCATGCCGTGAGCGGAACGAGGAGTGCAGCAGCCACTACGGCAGCGGCGGCGCGGCGTCTGGTGAAGGTGAGGGACATGAGGGTGGAACTCCCTGGGGACGTGGTCGGCTGGTGCCGTCCGAGCGGATGGTGATGAGCCGCGCCGGTGACGGGCGACGCCGCTTGGTTGCGCGAGGGGTCAGGTGCGGTCGATGTGCACGCTGGTCGACTTCACGCGGGCGGTGGCCTGCATGCCGACCTCCAGACCCAGTTCCTCCACGGCCTCCCGGGTCAGGAGTGAGACGAGCCGGTGCGGACCTGCCTGGATCTCGACCTGCGCGGCGACGTCGCCGAGCTTGACCGCGGTGACGATGCCGGGGAAGGCGTTGCGGGCCGAGGTGTAGGAGGCGTCTTCCTCGCCGTTGCCGCCCTGGGCGACCTCGATGGAGAAGGCGGCCAGATCACGGCCGTCGATGAGACGGCGGCCTCCGTCGTCGCGATGGGTCGCGACCCGGCCGGCATCCGCCCAGCGGCGCGCGGTGTCGGGACTGACGCCGAGCAGACGTGCCGCCTGTCCGATGGTGTAGGACTGCATGTGCGACACGGTATGGCGTTTCTCCTCTCATTTGCAATTGATCAGTTGATTCTCCATGGCAGGTGCTGTGGCGATTGGAGGAACGAGCAATTGCATCGCGCAGGGCATCCTGCTTGTCCTCGGGCGGCAACCAGGTCTCCTCTGGTTTGCCAGGCCAGACGCAGAGACGCCCTGCTGCTTGCGATGCGTGACTGAACGGCTGCGATGGGTGTGGGTAGGGTGCAGGAGGCGCGGAGGGATATAACCGACATTCCATCCAAAACCCCGAGGTGTTTCTTCATGGGCCTGAGCATTCGTAACCAGATCCCCGGCACCGTCACGTCGGTCACCTCCGGAGAGGCCAAGGCGACCGTCAAGGTCCGCCTCGACGGGGGCCAGGACATCACGGCCGCCATCATCGCTGAGGCCGTCAAGGAACTGGGGCTTGCCGAGGGTTCCGCCGTACGCGCCCTCGTCAAGTCCACCGAAGTGGCTCTGGCCACCGGCCCCGTCGAAGGGCTGAGCATCCGCAATCAGATCCCGGGAACGGTGAGCGACGTGGCGGTGGGTGGCGCCATGGCGAGCGTCAAGGTCGACGTCGAGGGCGGCGGCCTCACCGCGGCGATCACCAAGGACGCCGTCGCCGACCTCGGTCTCGCCACGGGATCCTCGGTCGTCGCGCTCATCAACGGCCAACGCCTGGCAGCGGCCGTCGGATGTTGGGCTCGATAACCTGGGAAAATGCTCACAGAAGTCACGGCGACCCGCTATGTCACGCCCCTGCGTGAAGGCGGCTCGCTCCCCGGCATCGTCGAGGCCGACGATCTCGGCACGTACGTCATGAAGTTCACCGGAGCGGGACAGGGCCGCAAGACCCTGGTCGCCGAAGTCATCTGCGGACAGCTCGGCAGGCGGCTCGGTCTGCGTGTCCCCGAGCTGGTCACCATCCAGCTCGACCCCGTCATCGGTCTCGGCGAGCCCGATCAGGAGGTCCAGGAGCTGCTGAAGGCGAGCGGCGGGCTGAACCTCGGGATGGACTTCCTGCCCGGTTCGCTCGGCTTCGACCCGCTCGCGTACGAGGTGGACGCGGCCGAGGCCGGCAAGGTCGTCTGGTTCGACGCGCTGATCAACAATGTCGACCGCTCCTGGCGCAACCCCAACATGCTGGTGTGGCACGGCGACCTGTGGCTCATCGACCATGGAGCCACCATGATCTGGCACCACAACTGGCCGGGCGCCGCGGTCTCGGCGGCCAAGCCGTACGACGCGTCCGACCATGCCCTCGCGCCCTTCAAGCCGGACATCGCCGCGGCCGCCGCCGAACTCGCACCGCTGGTCACCGAGGAACTGCTGACCGAGGTCGCCGCCGACGTCCCGGACGAGTGGCTGGTCGACGAGCCGGGTTTCGGGACCACCGACGCGCTGCGCAGGGCTTATGTCGAGGCGCTGCTTCCCCGTGCGGCGACGATCCATGAGCGGATCTCGCTGAGCGCGCCCTCCAAGCCCCGGCCCTCGCAGGCGCCCGGCTGGCTGACCGAGCATCTGACCCCCTGGCCGCACCCGACCAAGAGCACGAAGGACGCGGGCCAGTGAGCGAGCGTGATGTCAGCGAGCGTGATGTCTTCGAGTACGCGCTGCTGCGTGTGGTGCCTCGGGTCGAGCGCGGTGAGTGTTTCAACGCCGGTGTGGTGGTCTACTGCCGCGCCAAGTCCTTCGTCGCCGCCCGTACGCATCTCGACGAGGGGAAACTCAAGGCCCTCGACCCCCGTGCCGATGTGACGGGGGTACGCGCCGCGCTGCGGGCCGTCGAGGGTGTCTGCCGAGGCGGCGAGGACGCAGGCCAGGCGGCGCGCGACGACGCGGGACGCCGCTTCCGCTGGCTGATCGCGCCGCGCTCGACCGTCGTACAGCCGGGCCCTGTGCACACCGGACTGACCTCCGATCCACAGGCCGAGGTGGAGCGGCTGCTCGACCTGCTCGTCCGGTGAGTGATTCCGTGAGTGATGGGGCGCACCCGGTGGGCCGTTGACACCGGGTGCCAGGGCTTCTAGCGTCACGTCTGCTGAAGGTACTAAGCGGTCGCTCATCCCTGGGACGTGGGACGTACCGGGTGAGCCGCATCCAAGGGCGAGGAGAACCAGCATGTCCACCACCGAGCAGCGCGTCGCCGTCGTGACCGGGGCTGCGCGCGGCATTGGCGCAGCCACCGCGGTACGACTGGCGGCCGAGGGCCGCGCCGTAGCCGTACTCGACCTCGACGAGGCGGCCTGCAAGGACACCGTCGAGAAGATCACCGCGGCCGGCGGCAAGGCCCTCGCCGTGGGCTGCGACGTCTCCGACAGCGCCCAGGTGGAGGCCGCCGTCGCGCGCGTCGCCGCCGAGCTCGGCGCGCCGACGATCCTCGTCAACAACGCGGGCGTGCTCCGCGACAACCTGCTCTTCAAGATGAGCGAGTCCGACTGGGACACCGTGATGAACGTGCACCTCAAGGGCGCGTTCCTGATGGCCAAGGCCTGCCAGAAGTACATGGTGGACGCCGGATTCGGCCGTATCGTCTCGCTCTCCTCCAGTTCGGCGCTCGGCAACCGCGGACAGGCCAACTACTCCGCCGTCAAGGCCGGTCTGCAGGGCTTCACCAAGACCCTGGCGAAGGAGCTCGGCAAGTTCGGCATCACCGCCAACGCCGTCGCCCCCGGCTTCATCGTCACCGAGATGACGGCCCAGACGGCCGCCCGAGTCGGCATGGGCTTCGAGGAGTTCCAGGCCGCTGCCGCCACCCAGATCCCGGTCGCGCGCGTCGGGTTCCCCGAGGACATCGCCAACGCCATCGCCTTCTTCACGGGCGACGAGGCCGGCTTCGTCTCCGGCCAGGTCATGTACGTGGCCGGCGGACCGCTCAACTGAATCGGGAGACGACGGACATGACCGCAGAGGTACAGGACAGCGGAAAGGTCGCGCTGATCACCGGCGCGAGCCGTGGCATCGGCTACGGCGTCGCCGAGGCGCTCGTCGCCCGCGGCGACAGGGTCTGCATCACCGGCCGTGGTGAGGACGCGCTCAAGGAGGCCGTGGAGAAGCTCGGCGCCGACCGGGTGATCGCCGTCGCGGGCAAGGCTCACGACGAGGCCCACCAGGCGGCCGCCGTGGAGCGTGCCATGGAGGCCTTCGGCCGCGTCGACTTCCTGATCAACAACGCGGGTACGAACCCGGTCTACTCGCCGATGGCCGAGCTCGACCTGAACGTGGCGCGCAAGGTGTACGAGACCAACGTGATCTCGGCGCTCGGCTTCGCCCAGCAGACCTGGAAGGCCTGGCAGAAGGAGAACGGCGGTGCGATCGTGAACATCGCATCCGTCGCCGGTCTCGCTCCCTCGCCCTTCATCGGTTCCTACGGCATGAGCAAGGCGGCGATGATCAATCTGACACTGCAGCTGGCGCACGAGTTCGCGCCGGGTGTCCGGGTCAACGCGATCGCACCGGCAGTGGTCAAGACCAAGTTCGCCCAGGCCCTGTACGAGGGCAGGGAGGAAGAGGCGGCCGCGGCCTACCCGCTCGCGCGCCTCGGCGTGCCCGAGGACATCGGCGGAGCGGCGGCATTTTTGACTTCTGACCAATCCGACTGGATCACGGGGCAGACGCTGGTCGTAGACGGGGGTATCTTCCTCAATGCCGGGGTGCACTGAGCCCCCTGGACCCTTTTGTTCCTGAATGTGTCAAGTGCCCTGCCGGGCCATCAGATTGACCCGGCAGGGCGCTGCGGTATGGTCGGCCGACCCATGGCTGAACGAGGAGCGTGCACGTGTTCTACCGGACCTGCCTGCAGGCCACTGCAGCCCTAGCGTCCATATCTCTGCTGGCCGGATGCAGCCTGTTTTCGGGTGAGAGCACCGAGCGCCAGCAGAAGATTACGGTCGGTACGATGAGCGAGCCCACCACCCTCGATCCGGCCGCAGCCTGGGACGGCTCATGGGAATTGCTGAGTAATGTCTTCCAGACGCTGGTGAGCTTCCCGTCCGGCAGCGCGGCGCCGCAGCCCGACGCCGCGAAATCCTGCCGCTTCACCGATTCCAGCAACAAGCTCTTCGAGTGCGAGCTGAAGCCTGGCCTCACCTTCTCCAACGGCGACAAGCTCGACGCGCAGGCGGTCAAGTACTCCATCGAGCGGATCCGGACGATCGATGCGCAGGGTGGCCCCAACGGTCTGCTCGGCTCGCTCGACAAGGTCGAGATCGCCGGGGACCGCATCGTGAAGTTCAGCCTCAAGACGCCTGACGCCACGTTCCCGTTCATCCTGGCCACGCCCGCCATGGCTGTCGTCCCGCCCAAGGAGTACCCGGCGGACAAGCTCCGCGAGGACGGCGGGCTGACCGGTTCGGGGCCATACGTCCTGAGTTCGTACAAGAAGGGCGACCGGGCCGAGCTGACCAAGAACTCCAAGTACGAAGGGTTCGCGAAGCTCAAGAACGAAGCCGTCACCATCCGCTACTTCCAGGACTCCGACGTGATGGTCGGAGAGCTCAAGAAGAAGAAGATCGACACGATCTACCGTGGTCTCACCGCGCAGGAGGTCGTCAAGTTTCAGTCGAAGCAGCCTGAGTACGGCGGCCTCCAGCTCGTCGAGACGGTCGGCGCCGACATCCGCTACCTCGTCTTCAACTCCAAGGACCCCATGGCGGGCAAGCTCGCCGTACGCCGTGCGATCGCCCAGGTCGTCGACCGCGGCGCGCTGGTCGCCAAGGTCTACCAGGGCACGGCCGAGCCGCTGTACTCCATGGTCCCCAAGGGTATTTCCGGCCACACCACCGAGTTCTTCGACCGTTATGGCGAGCCGGACGTGGCCAAGGCGCGCGCCATCCTCAAGGACGCCGGTATCACCAAGCCGGTGCCGCTGACGTTCGGGTACTCCTCCGACCGCTACGGCTCCGCCTCCAAGGCCGAGTTCGTCGAGCTCAGGCGGCAGCTCGACGCCACCGGCCTGTTCAAGATCACGGTGGAGGGCAAGCCGGAGAAGGACTTCAGGAAGGCCTACCAGGCCGGCGAGTACCCCGTCTTCGGACGCGGCTGGTTCCCCGACTTCCCGGACCCGGACAACTTTGTGGCGCCGTTCGTCGGCAAGAACAACGCGCTCAGCATGCCGTACGAGAGCCCCGAGATCACCGACCAGCTGCTGCCCGCGTCCCGGCGCGAGAGCGACCGCGGTGCGGTCACCAAGCAGTTCGAACGGGCACAGGAGATCCTCGGCGACGACGTACGGCTGCTGCCGCTGTGGCAGGGCAAGATGTACGTCGCCTCCAGCGAGGAGATCGGCGGCGGCGAACTCGCGATCAACCCGCAGACGTTCATGCAGATGTGGCAGCTGTACCGCAAGGCCAGCTGGTAGACCCCGTTGTCAGTGGCCCCCGGTAGGTTCTCTTGTCGAGAACTGGTCCCATTCCGGAGGTTGTTGACGTGACCGACACCGACATGCTGCCCGAGTCCTGGCGCGGCGTCCTCGGCGAAGAGCTGCAGAAGCCCTACTTCAAGGAGCTCACCGAGTTCGTCGAGGAGGAGCGGGCCAAGGGGCCGGTCTATCCGCCGCGCGAGGAGGTCTTCGCCGCCCTCGACGCGACACCGTACGACCGCGTCAAGGTCCTGATTCTCGGCCAGGACCCGTACCACGGAGAGGGGCAGGGGCACGGCCTCTGCTTCTCCGTGCGGCCGGGCGTCAGGACCCCGCCCTCCCTGCGGAACATCTACAAGGAGATGCAGGCGGAGCTGGGCCACCCCATCCCGGACAACGGCTATCTGATGCCGTGGGCCGAGCAGGGTGTCCTGCTGCTCAACGCCGTGCTGACGGTGCGGGCCGGCGAGGCCAACTCCCACAAGGGCAAGGGGTGGGAGAAGGTGACGGACGCGGTGATCAGTGCCGTGGCCTCGCGGCCCGACCCCGCGGTGTTCGTGCTCTGGGGCGCCTACGCGCAGAAGAAGCTGCCCCTGATCGACGAGACGCGGCATGTGGTGGTGAAGGGCGCCCACCCCTCGCCCCTGTCCGCGAAGAAGTTCTTCGGCTCGCACCCCTTCACGCAGATCAACGAGGCGGTCGCCGCCCAGGGCCACGAGCCCATCGACTGGCGGATCCCGAACCTCGGCTGAGCGTTCGCGCACCCGGCTGACAGGCTCGGGCCCGTGCCCGAGCCTGTGCGGCATTGTCACGCGCGGCGGCTAGCGTCGTGATCCGTGAATCGTCGCATTTCGCGCAATCGCCGCATGGACGTGGGAGGCCGCAGTGAGGGAGCAGCCGGAGGCGTCGGGGGACGCCGTCATGACCCGGATCGGGCAGGCGATCATGCTGCTGCACGGCGGAGACCGCGAGGAGGCCCGCAATCGCTTCGGCGCCCTCTGGTCGGAGATCGGCGAGGCCGGTGGTGGGCTGCACCGCTGCACCCTGGCGCACTACATGGCGGACACCCAGGACGACCCCGGTGACGAGCTCGCCTGGGACCTGCGGGCGCTGGCTGCGGCGGACGGGCTGAGCGAGGAGCAGCCGACCCGGCACGAGGCGGCGTCCGCGGTGCGTGCCTTCTACCCCTCGCTCCACCTCAACCTCGCCGCCGACTATGTCAAGCTCCAGCGCCCCGAGGCCGCGCGGGTCCATCTCGACCGGGCTCGCGCGGCGACGGACGCCCTGGGGGACGACGGATACGGCAACGGCGTCAGGGCCGCGATCGAGCGGCTGGAGGGGCGGCTGCGGGGGGAGTGAGGCTCAATTCCCGTAGACCTCCCGGCAGATCCGGGCTTCGGTGCTGCCGGGGCGCCAGTGGCCGTAGTCCTCACTCAGCGCACAGACGCCAGGAGGGACGACGACCGGCGCCGGCGTGACGGGCTCCACGGGCCTCCCCGGGCGCGCGGGCATTTCGTGCGGCCGGGCCGGCGGCTCCGCGGTGACGGGCTTCGCGGGCCCCGGTCTTGACCGATCGCGCGGGGCGTCCCCGGCGGCGGGCGGCGTGGTCTTCTCGGCCGCCGGGGGCGCAAGGTCCTCCCGTGCCGGGTCCTGCCCGATCTGCGGCTCACCGACCTGCGCCGGACGGCCGCTCCCCGGCGGCGGCAGCGGTGCTGCGGGCGCGGGCCGCGGCTTCACGGCCACGCATCCGGTCAGGACGACGCAGCCGGACAGGGCGAAGGCGGCCATCCCGGCCAGGACGGTTGTTCTCGTACGATGCACCTGATCAACTCTGCTGTGCGCGGCGCGCGTTCACCGTCGTACGAGCAGACAATGGCCCACACGGGTGACGGCGGGAGCCGTCGGTCACTCGCCGGTCGCGCCGTCGATCCGCTCACGGAGGAGGTCGGCCTGGCCGTTGTGCCGCGCGTATTCCTCGATCATGTGCGTGTAGATCCAGCGCAGATTGAACAGCTCTCCGGTGCGGCCGTCCTTCCTCACCGAGAGCTCGTCCAGCGATCGTCCCGCGACGGCCTGCCTGGCCCGCGCGATCTCGGCCTGCCAGGTGGCGTACCCCTCGGCCCAGGTGTCGGCCTCGGTGACGTTGAAGTCGCCATCGGGGTCGTCCTTGGAGTAGTAGATCGGCGCAGGCTCCTCGCCGGCCATGGTCACCGGGAACCAGTGCCGCTCGACCTCCGCCATGTGCCGCACCAGGCCGAGCAGGGAGAGCGTGGAGGGTGGCGCCGACGCCGTGCGCAGCTGCTCGTCGTCGAGCCCCGCGCATTTCAGTTCCAACGTGGCCCGGTGGTAGTCGAGCCAGCCGTCCAGCATGGTGCGTTCATCTGCGGCGGGGGCCGGTTCGGTGCGCTCAGGTGTGGTCATGGTGATCATCCTGGAGCACGGACCCACCTGCCGCCAGGCCTTATTCTCCGAGCATTCCGCGCAGCAACTCGGGCCGCCGCAGCGCACGTATGCTGCCGGAGCACACGACGCACACGAAGGACAACCGGCACAGCGCCAAGGGAGGCCCCTGTGAAGGTCGGCTGCATCGGGCTCGGCGACATCGCGCGGAAGGCCTATCTGCCCGTGCTCACCACGCTGCCCGGGGTCGAACTGCATCTGCAGACCCGGACCCCCGCCACCCTCGCGCGGATCGCCGAGACCCACCACATCCCGGCCGGGCGCCGCCACACCGACCTCGACTCGCTGCTCGCCCAGGGCCTGGACGCCGCTTTCGTCCACGCGCCGACGTCCGTGCACGCCGAGATCGTGACGCGGCTGCTGGAAGCGGGTGTGGCGACGTACGTCGACAAGCCGCTCGCGTACGAACTGGCCGACTCCGAGCGGCTGGTGGCCCTCGGCGAAGCGCGTGGCACCAGTCTGGCAGTCGGCTTCAACCGCCGTCTCGCACCGGGCTACGCCCAGTGCCTGGAGCACCCGCGCGAGCTGATCCTGATGCAGAAGAACCGCGTCGGCCTCGCCGAGGATCCGCGCACCCTCGTACTCGACGACTTCATCCATGTCGTCGACACCCTGCGCTTTCTGGCCCCGGGACCGGTCGACCACACCGATGTACGGGCCCGGATCGTCGACGGCCTGATGCACCATGTGGTGCTGCAGCTGTCCGGCGACGGCTTCACCGCCATCGGGACGATGAACCGGATGAGCGGCTCCACCGAGGAGATCCTCGAAGTGTCGGGCCAGGACACCAAGCGCGAGGTCCGCAATCTCGCGGAGGTCGTCGACCACAAGGGGCAGCCGAGCGTACGGCGGCGGGGCGACTGGGTGCCGGTCGCGCGCCAGCGAGGTATCGAGCAGTCGGTGCTGGCCTTCATCGACGCCGTACGGGCCGGGAAGTTCCTCAGTGCACAGGACGCGCTGCGGACTCATGCGCTGTGCGAACAGGTGGTGCTGCGAGCCCTGGAGCAGGCCTCCTGAGCGAGCGCGCACCCTCGGCGGCGCAGAGCGCGGCGAGGACCGCCAGCGCTCCGTAGACCGGCCAGTCGCCGAACCTGACGAAGGGGGTGGTGCCGCGGGCCAGCGGGACGTCGTAGACGGCGGCGGTACTGCTGTCCGTACCGAGCAGGCGGCCGACCCGGCCGCCGTCGGGTCCGTACACCGCGCTGACGCCGGTGAGCGTGGCATGCACCATCGGCCGGCCGCTCTCGGCCGCCCGCAGCGCCGCCAGCGAGGCATGCTGCTCGGGCGCCCAGCTCCCCTGGAACGACGAGGTCGCCGACTGGGCGATCAGCAGCTGTGCGCCGTCCCGGGTCAGCCTCCTGCTCATGTCGGGGAACGCCGACTCGAAGCAGACCAGCGGCCCCAGACGCAGTCCGCCCGTACCCTCGCCGGGCAGCACCATCACCACCGGACGGCTGCCGCGCAGCCGGTCCTCGCCGGCCGCCTTGCCCACCGAGGTCGCCCAGCCCAGCAGCCCTCGCGCCGGTATGTACTCACCGAAGGGGACGAGCCGCATCTTGTCGTAGCGATCACCGGTCGGACCCTGCGGGCCCACCAGGACCGAACTCTTGAAGATCCCCGCCCGGCCGTCGCCGTCCTGGCTCCGGGCGTCCACATTGACCAGCAGATCCGCGCCGACCGCGCGCGAGAGCACCGCGATACGGGCCGCCAGATCGGGGCGTTCGCGCAGATCCACGCCGACGCTGCTCTCGCCCCAGACCACCAGATCGATGTCCTGACCGGCCAGTTGGCGGGTCAGCTCCTCACTGCGGGCGAAGCGCCGCTCGACGCTCTCGATACCGTCGACGACGCCCGGCTGTACGACAGCGATACGCGCCCGCCCCGACGGCTCCGGCTGCGGCAGCCAGAGCCATATCGCGGTCGTGGTGAGCGCGCAGATGACCCCGCCGCCCACCGCGGCCGTCCGGGCGTGCGGCACCGCGATCAGCACCGTCACCGCGGTGTTCACCGTCACCACGAGCAGGCTCACCAGCCAGACGCCGCCCACCGAGGCGAGCCGCAGAGCGGGGGAGACCTGCCACTGGCTCGCCCCCAGCAACCCCCAGGGACCGCCCAACCCCTCCCACGACCTGACCAGTTCGATCATCAGCCAGCCCGAGGGCACCACCGCCAGAGCGACGGCGGCTCTCGCCGGCCTCGGCCGCCTCCCGGACAGCAGCGACCACACCAGCCACCCCCAGGGCGCCCACAGCAGCCCCAGCAGCGCGGCGATCAGCACGATGAACACATGCAGGCTCGGGATCAGCCAGTGATGCACGGCGATCATGAAGCCCATGCCGCCCAGCCAGCCCTCGACCGCCGCCCGGCGGCCCGTCGGCGCGTCCCGGACCAGCAGCATCCACGGCACCAGCGCGACATACGCGAACCACCACAGCGAGGGTTCGGGAAAGGCCAGCGCGGGTAGCGCACCGGCGGCCAGCGCGGCGACGGCCCGCCAGCGCCCAGACGCCGCGAGCTCTCGCGCGCGGGCCCAGCCAGGCCGGCCGACCGGAATCCGCATACCGCGCCTCCTCGTCCGCCTCGCAGCGACCGCGAGCGGTGTCGTCTCCAGTGTGCGCGAGCAGAACCTGCAAGAACAGTGCGCCCAGGTCGGTCAGGCGCCGCCGGGCGCGTCCGGAGCCCGCCGCCACTTCTCGTGGATCACCACTGTGCGCAGCCGCCAGCCCGCGTCCGTACGCAGCAGGCCGAAGGTGTACCGGCCGCCGGAGACGAAGTCGTCCCCCGACTCCAGACGCATCGGGTTCACATAGTCGGCCTGCAGCTCGGCCCGGTCGCCCGGATAGCCGCCCAGGTCCTGGATGTGCAGCCGCCGGTTGACGACGAGGTGCTGGCGTACCGGGAAGAGACGCATCGTCTCCGCCAGCCAGTCGGCGACCTCGGCGGCCGGCCCCTCGATCCCGCCCGAGCTGCGGTAGTCCGCGCGCCCCTCGGCGGTGAACAGGGCGCGGTAGGCGTCCCAGTCGCCGTCGTCCACCGCCACCGCATAACTGGTGATCAATTCATCGATGGTCAGTCGGTCCATCACGGTCGCGAGATCCACGCGCTGCGTCATCGGGTCAGTTTCGGGCAGTAAGGGCCCAAGGCCAAGGGCTGTGCACGCCAGTCACCTGCTCTTCACCCGCTCTTGTTCAGCAAACGGTCGATCTGCGCCAGTTCGGCGTCAGGCGCCATACTTCCCCCATGCGCATCGACTACGACCCGGCCCAGTGCGACCGCGACACCTTCTACCGGCTGCTGACCGCCACCGTCGTCCCCAGGCCCATCGCCTGGGTCTCGACAACATCGGCCGACGGCACGGACAATCTCGCCCCGCACTCCTTCTTCACGATCTCGTGCGTGGCTCCGCCCGTCGTGCAGTTCACCTCGGTCGGCCGCAAGGACTCGCTGCGCAATATCGAGGACACCGGGGCCTTCGTGGTCAACTTCGCACCCGAGCCGCTCTTCGAGCAGATCAACGCCACCGCCACCGACTTTCCGCGTGGCATCAGCGAGTTCGACGCGGTGGGCATCGCCCGCGAGACGAGCCTGCGTGTGAAGCCTCCGCGCGTCGCGGCCTCCCCTGTGGCCCTGGAGTGCGAACTGCACAGCACCGTACGACTCGGCGACTCGACGGTCGTCTTCGGCCGCGTCGTCCACGCCGCGGTCAGCAAGGAAGTGATGGCGGGCGGGCACCCCGAGGTGACGAAGCTGGCGCCGCTCACCCGGCTCGGCAAGGACGAATGGGCCACGCTCGGAGGCGTACGCGAGATCTCCCGTGTTCCGTACGCCGAGTGGCAGGACGGCGCCGACGGCCTGGGCCGCTGAGCCGGGCCCCGGCGGCTACTGCCTGACAGCCCGCAGCACCACGAACTTCGGGTCGCCGGCGACGACTTCGCAGTTCCCGAAGAGGCGGCGCAGTCTCAGGTGATAGCCGAGGTGGCGGTTTCCAACGACCCAGAGCTCGCCCCCCGGCCGCAGGGCACGGCGCGCCCCGCCGAACATCCGGCGGGCGGCCGTGTCCGTCGTCGCCCGGTGCGAGTGGAACGGCGGATTGTTCAGCACCAGATCGACGGACGCGTCCGGCACACCGGACAGACCGTCGCCCACCAGGAACTCCGCCTTCATGTCCGACGGGACGTTGTCGCGGTACGTCGACTCGGCCGAGGCGACCGCCGAGAACGACTCGTCGATGAAGGTCACCGAGGCCGCCGGATTGGCCAGCGCGGCCGCCGTGCCGACCACGCCGTTGCCGCAGCCCAGGTCGACGACCCGCTCCGGACCGTGCCGCTGTGGCAGGCTCCGCAGAAAGAAACGGGTGCCGATGTCGAGGCGCTCGGCGCAGAAGATGCCCGCGTGATTGGTGACGGTCCGGCCGGCGACAACGCCCACGTCGTCGGGCAGCGCATAGCGCAGCGGCCAGGGGCTGGGGGTGCGGGCGAGTCTGGGGTCGGGCGTACAGAAGATGAGCCGCGCCTTCTTCACCGCGAGCGAGGTCCTGGTCGGACCGAGGATCCGCTCGAACAGCTTCAGCGTCGAGGTGTGGATCTCGCTGACCATCCCGGTGCCCATGACAACCGTGTCCGCGTGCACGGCGGGCGCGAGGCGGTGCAGCTGGTCCTCCAGCAGCGCGAGGCTCTTGGGCACCCGGATCAGCAGTACGTCGACACGCTCCGGCGGCAGGTCCCTGACCGACTGGAGGCGTACCGCGTCCATGTCGGTGCCGTTGCGGGCCAGATTTGCCCGGGTCGCCTCCTGGCCGAGGAAGGAGTCCGTGATCTGTACGGGCCGGTGGGCTGCGAGCGAGGTGGCGAGGGCGCCCCAGCGGTCCCCGACGACGACCAGCATGCCGTTCAGGTCCGTGGGCGCGGCGTCGTCCATCCCTTTGAGCTGCCGCAGAAGGTACTCGTCGGCGGCGTCCCAGGCGCGGAGGGTGTCGCGGGGTTCCTCGGGGAAGCGGGCGAGCTCGAAGCCGCCCCATGACGTCGTCAAACGGTTCATTGTGCACTCAGGCTAGCCGAGCCCGCGATCACGCCGAGCGCTCCCGGCCTGCCCGCCCTGCGGTCAGGCGGCGTGCTGTACGTCCCCGAGCGCGGCCGCGGCCCACTCCACCACCAGCGCCTCGTACTCCGGGCGCCGGTCGTCGGGCAGCTCGCCGTCCGCCCACAGCTCTCGGATCCGGGCATTGAGCTCGGCGGCGGACAACGCGGTTTCTGACTCGCGGGACAAGGGGGACATGCAGACAGGCTAAGGCCTCGGTACGACAACCGTCAGTCCCGCGTCAACGCGCCTCAGCCGCCCGACTCACCCGCGTGCGGGCTCAGCGCGTCCGTTCCGACCAGGACGAACAGCAGGATTCCCAGCAGAATGCGGTAGATCACGAAGGGCATGAAGCTCTTCGTAGTGATGAACTTCATGAACCAGGCGATCACCGCGTAGCCCACGGCGAAGGCGATGATCGTCGCGAAGAAGGTCTGCGGCCAGTCCACATGCCCGCCCTCGCTCGCGTCCTTCAGCTCGAAGGCGCCCGAGGCCAGCACGGCCGGGATGGCCAGCAGGAACGAGTAGCGAGCCGCCGCCTCACGCGTGTAGCCCATCAGCAGACCGCCGCTGATGGTCGCGCCCGAGCGCGAGACGCCCGGAATCAGGGCCATCGCCTGGCAGGCACCGTAGATCAGACCGTCCTTGACACTCAGCTCCTGCAGCGTCTTGCGCTGCTTGATGGCCCGGTGCTTGCCGCCCTGCTCGTCACGGGCGGCAAGACGGTCTGCGATGCCGAGGACTATGCCCATCACGATCAGGGTCGTGGCGATCAGCCGCAGATCTCGGAACGGGCCCTCGATCTGGTCCTTGAACGCGACGCCGAGCACACCGATCGGGATCGAGCCCACGATGACCAGCCAGCCCATCTGGGCGTCGTGGTCACTGCGCAGCTCCTTGTTCGTCAAGGAACGGGACCAGGCGGAGACGATGCGTGCGATGTCCTTGCGGAAGTAAATGAGGACGGCCGTCTCCGTGCCGATCTGGGTGATCGCGGTGAAGGCGGCGCCCGGGTCCTCCCAGCCGGCGAATGCGGCGGTGAGCCGCAGATGCGCGCTGGAGGAGATCGGCAGGAACTCGGTCAGTCCCTGGACGAGCCCGAGGATGAATGATTCGAACCAAGACATCGAAAACTACGCCACCCAAGAAATGATCACGGTCTGACGGCGCGTAGCGTTCCCGATCATGCGCCAGGTCTCAGGAAGCGTAGCGTCCCCCGATTGGCGGCAATCTCGCAGCCCCTGTCAGCGCCCGCACCGGGCGCCCGCCCCCTCGCGGGCCGGACGGGGCGCCCATGGAGCCGCGCGCCATCGTCGCCCGCTCAACGCCCGGACGCGGGCCCACGCCTTGGTGCGCGGCCCGGCGCGCGCTCAACTCCCCCCACGCCACCTGGGCGGTGGTGGCGAGCAGATGAGGCGGCGGGGTCGCCATGGACCGTAAGTCCGGGTCCAGCAAGACCTTGCCCCTGACCGTCCGCCGCGCCCGGTCTAACGCGTCCGCAGCCGGTGCCGCTTGCACCAGGCGACCCAGGCCGCGGCCAGCCCCGTCACCACGATGAAGCCCATCGCGATCAGGAACGCCGGGGACGTCGGCGAGCCCGCCCGGCTGCCCGCGACCACATACGCCGCCGTGTTCGGGATCGAGCCGAGCGCCGTCGCCAGCAGAAAAGGGACATAGCGCATACGGGAGACGGCGGCGCAGTAGTTCGCCGCGGCGAAGGGCACGCCGGGGAAGAGCCGCAGCGCCAGCATCGAGCGGAAGCCGTGCCTGCTCAGCTGGGTGTCGGCCGCCTTCAGCCAGCGCCCCCGCAGCAGCGGCCGCAGCGCGTCCTGCCCGAGCAGTCGCCCCAGCATGAACGAGATACCCGCACCCAGCACCGTCCCGGCGAGCGCCGAAACGAACCCGGCCTGCGAGCCGAAGAGCGCGCCCGCCGCCAGATTGAGCAGCGGGCGCGGCACGAAGGCCGCGGTGCACGCCCCGTACGCGACGCCGAACAGCACCACCGCGGCAGCCCCGCTCAGCTGCGGCGGCCAGCCCGCCGAGAGCAGCCGCTGCGGCTCGTACAACACCACCGTCACCGCGGCGGCGGCCAGCATCGCCACGAGCAGGGACAGGCGCGACCACGGCGAGAACAGCGCCCGCGTGCAGCGCACGGCAAGGCCCGATGCGGGCCGGGGGACGGGGTCGAGCATCCGGGGAGACTAACCGACACGTGGATGTGATCGCCGTAATGTGAGCCGCATGACCCCGGTCCAACCGCCCGCCGTCCCGCACAGCGAGCTCGCCGACACCGTCCTTCCGCGCCTCACCGCCGTGTACCCGACCGGCGCCGATGCGGTCAGGGCCGAGTCGACCGCCGCGTACATGAAGGGCATCGCACCCTTCCTCGGGCTCTACACCGGCGCCCGCCGCGAGCTCTCCCGCAGCGTTCTCGACGGCACCGCCGTCCCCGACGAGGCCGACTGCACGGCGATCGCCCTGCGCTGCTGGGAGCTGCCAGAGCGCGAGTACCACTACTTCGCCGTCGACTATCTGCGCCGCCACGTGAAGCGCTGCTCCTCCGGCTTGCTGCCGGTCGTACGCCATCTCGTCGTCACCGTCTCCTGGTGGGACACCGTCGACGCGCTCGCCTCACATGTCGCCGGACCGCTCGTGAGCGCCGATCCCGGGCTGAAGTCCGTCATGGACAGCTGGATCGAGGACGACGACCTGTGGGTCGCGCGCACCGCGCTGCTCCATCAGCTCCGCTACAAGGACGCGACCGACACGGAACGGCTCTTCGCCTACTGCCTGCGCCGTGCCGACCACCCCGACTTCTTCATCCGCAAGGCGATCGGCTGGTGCCTGCGCGAGTACGCCAAGACCGATGCGGACGCGGTACGCGACTTCGTCGAGCGGCACCGGGACCGGCTCGCGCCGCTGTCCGTACGCGAGGCTCTCAAGAACCTGTGAGCTGCTGAACTCACGTACAACTCCCGCGCGGCTCCCTCGCAACTCCCGTGCGGGGAAAACCATTCGACGCGGCGAAGCGCCCTGAGCGATCATCGTCGACATGTTCCGGTACGCCTTCCTCGCAGCGCCGTCCGCAGTCGCGGACGCGCCGAAGGCTGCCGCATTCCCCGCAGCGGCCGCAGCCGCCGCTGCCGCAGCGCCCCTCGACGGCGCCCGAAGCTGACCCTTCCCGGATCGTCCTGCGGACCCCACAGGGGGAGGGTCGGCAAGGCCCAGGGGTCCCATCACGCTTCGAGTTCCGAGGAAACCGAGGAAAACAGTCATGCCCAAGACGGCATACGTGCGCACCAAGCCGCACCTCAACATCGGCACCATGGGCCACGTCGACCACGGCAAGACCACACTCACCGCCGCCATCACCAAGGTCCTCAGCGAGCGCGGGACCGGCACGTTCGTGCCGTTCGACCGGATCGACCGGGCGCCCGAGGAGGCGCAGCGCGGCATCACCATCAACATCGCGCACGTCGAGTACGAGACCGACACCAGGCATTACGCCCACGTGGACATGCCGGGTCACGCCGACTACGTCAAGAACATGGTCACCGGAGCCGCGCAGCTGGACGGGGCGATCCTCGTCGTCTCGGCGCTCGACGGGGTCATGCCGCAGACCGCCGAGCACGTCCTGCTCGCCCGCCAGGTGGGCGTGGATCACATCGTCGTCGCCCTCAACAAGGCGGACGCGGGCGACGACGAGCTCACCGACCTGGTGGAGCTGGAAGTCCGCGAGCTGCTGACGGCCCATGGGTACGGCGGCGACGCCGCGCCAGTGGTACGGGTCTCCGGGCTCAGGGCGCTGGAGGGCGACCCACGCTGGACGGCCGCCGTCGATGCGCTGCTCGACGCCGTCGACACGTATGTGCCGATGCCCATCAGGTACACGGACGCGCCGTTCCTGCTCCCGGTGGAGAACGTGCTCACCATCACGGGGCGCGGCACGGTCGTCACCGGCGCCGTCGAGCGGGGCACGGTCCGCGTCGGCGACCGCGTCCAGGTCCTCGGCGCGGACACCGAGACGGTCGTCACGGGTCTGGAGACCTTCGGCAAGCCGATGGAGTCCGCGGAGGCCGGTGACAACGTCGCCCTGCTGCTGCGCGGCATGGCGCGTGACGCGGTCCGGCGCGGCCATGTGGTGGCGGCGCCGGGCAGCGTCGTGCCGAGTCGGCGCTTCGCGGCGCAGGTGTACGTGCTGTCCACCCGCGAGGGCGGCCGAGCGACACCGGTCTCCACCGGCTACCGCCCGCAGTTCTACATCCGGACGGCGGACGTCGTCGGCGACATCGACCTCGGCGAGGCGGCGGTCGCCCGGCCCGGCGACACGGTCACGATGACCGTGGAGCTGGGCCGCGACATCCCACTGGAGCCGGGCCTCGGCTTCGCAATCCGCGAGGGCGGCCGCACGGTGGGCGCGGGGACGGTGACGGAACTGGTGTGACTGCGGGGTGGGACGCGGCGGCGAGGGGCGCCGGTTGCGCCGGCAGGCGGGCTGTCCTCCGCTGCTGCGTCCCACCTCCTGCACCCTGCGGGAGGCGGCGCCGGTTCGGCGGGTGGTGCGCCGGGGTGCCGTCGGCTTCGCCGCGCGGCTTGGCGCGAGCCGCGCGGCGAAGCCGGCGCCCGGGGGCATGGGGGGCGTCAGCTGCTGCGTCCCTTCCCGCCCGTATCCCACGCGAGGCGATACCCGGGCTTCGCCGCGAAGCTGGCGTCCCCGGGGGCGCGGGGGCGTCAGCCCCCGCTTCTCTGCCCTCCCGCACCCGTGGGAGGCGGCGCCCGGATCCGCTGGGCCGGGGTGCAGAGGTGCACCGCGGAGCCGGCGCCCCGGGGTGGGGCCTCAGCCCCCACGGCCGTCCCCTGCCGCACCCGCGGGAGGCGAGTGGGCTTCGCCGCGCGCGGGTGCGAGCCGCACCGCGAAGCTGGCGTCCCCCGGCCCCCGCCCCCGCCGCAGCCCGCGGGACGCGGCCGCGCCAGACTGACTCCCATGGCTGACACGGCAGTTGTACTCGGCGCCGGTGGAATCACCGGTGTGGGCTGGGAGATCGGTATCCTCCACGGACTCGCCCGCGCGGGCGTGGATCTGACCACCGCCGACCTCCTTGTCGGCAGCTCCGCGGGCGCGGTCGTCGCCGCCCAGGTCGCATCCGGCAGGCTGGACCTCGCCGAGCTGTACGAGCGGCAGCTCGCCCCGCCCGAGGGCGAGAGCGCCGCCCGGTTCGGTCTTTCGATGACGCTGAGGTACGCACGGGCGATCCTCACGTCCCGTACGCCCGAGGAGTACGGACGAAAGCTCGGCAGGCTGGCACTCGCCCGCGACACCGGTGACGAGGCGTCCCGCCGTGAGGTGATCGCCCGGCGGCTGCTCTCACACACATGGCCGGAGCGGCGCCTGCTCGTCACCGCCGTCGACGCGCTCACCGGCGCGTTGAAGACCTACGACAAGGACAGCGGCGTACCGCTCGTCACCGCCGTCGCGGCCAGCTGCGCGGTCCCCGGTGTCTGGCCGCCGGTCACCATCGAAGGCCGCAGGTGGATCGACGGGGGAGTGCACACCACGGCCAACGCCCACCTCGCCGCCGGTTGCGAGCGGGTGGTCGTTCTGGCTCCCATCGCCTCCGGCACCAAGGCGATCGCCTCCCCACGCGCCCAGGCCGCACAGCTCGCCGCGGCGGGCTCCCGCGTCGAGGTCATCACCCCGGACGCCGCCGCCAGGAAGGCCATCGGACGCGGCCGCCTGGACCCGGCACTGCGTGCCCCCGCCGCCCGCGCCGGGCTGGCCCAGGCCGCCGCGCACGTCAAGGCCGTCGCCGCGGTGTGGGCACAATGAGACGGTGAACGAGCAGCTACCCGTCATCCGCGAGGTTGACCGCGGCACCGCCAAACTGATGCCGGACATCGACCGGGACCGGGCCTGGCTGCTGACGGTGGACGGTGCGCCCCAGTCGTATGTCGACCTGGACGCGCCCACCCATCTGGAGTTCGAGTACGCGCGGCGCCTCGGCCATGTCGTCGACTGCGCCGCGGACGAGGGCGCCCCTCTCGATGTGCTGCATCTGGGCGGCGGGGCGCTGACCCTGCCGCGCTACGTGGCCGAGACCCGGCCGGGCTCGCGCCAGGACGTCGTGGAGGCGGACCGCGGACTGCTGGCGCTGGTCGCCGAGCAGCTGCCGCTGCCCGCGGGATCGGGGATCGAGCTGCACGGCGCCGATGCCCGTGCCTGGGTCGAGGCGGCTCCCGCGGACTCCGTGGACCTGCTGATCGGCGATGTCTTCGGCGGCTCGCGGGTGCCCGCCCACCTCACATCGGTCGAGTACGCGCGGGCCGCCGAACGCGTCCTGCGGCCCGGCGGAATCTACGCCGCCAACCTGGCCGACGGCGCGCCCTTCGCCTTCCTGCGCTCCCAACTCGTCACATTCGCCGTGGTGTTCACCGAGCTCGCGCTGATCGCGGAACCCTCCGTACTGCGCGGGCGGCGCTTCGGCAACGCGCTGCTGCTCGCCTCGCAGACCCCCATCGACACGGCGCTCCTCGCCCGCCGCACCTCTGCCGACGCCTTCCCGGCGCGGCTGGAGCACGGCCCGTCGCTGACCCGGTTCATCGGGGACGCGAGGGTCGTACGAGACGCGGACGCGGTGGCGTCGCCCGAGCCGCCCGACGGCGCTTTCAGTATCGGCTGAGACGGCCGGACAGGGCCGGCCCAAGGCGACCTCGGCCTCCGCAGCTCAGGCACGTGCCGATTCGGGTCCCGTTCGGGCCCAACGTCAATCGCGTCCCGGTGCCGTTGCAGAACATGCAGGAACCCCGGCGGCGGGGAGAGGTGGCTGGAAAGGTCACCTCGGGACCATCCCCGCTGTCGGCCGCATTGCCGAACGGATTAGTCGCTGGGCGTTCCCGCCAGCCGGACCGTGCTCAGGATCTGCGCGATGGTCGCGTCCGGGACCTCGTCCTTGACGCCGGTGTTGGCGTACAGGACCCAGCTCGCGAAGTCACCTTTGCTGTTCTTGAAGGTGAACGCGATCGACTTGCCGTCGGTGCTGCACTTGTTGGTCTTCTTCACGCCGAGCGCGGTGGCCGTGGCGACGCTGCCGGTGAGCCCGGACTTGGTCGTGTACGGCTTGGCCTTGGTGATCTTGACCGTGCCCTTGGGCTCCTTCTGCGCGTAACCCGCCCAGACCCAGTTGCCCGCCTCGTTGTAGGCGCCGGTGGCGGCGTCGGTCGCGCCCTTGCCGCCCTTGGTGCCGGTCGTGCTCAGGCCCCACTGCTCGGGCTTGCCGTCCTTGTCGGTGTCGAACGTGCACCACTTGGACTTGTAGTGGGCCGGGGCCGACATGACGACGACGGGCGAGCCGTCGTTCTTCTTCTCGTCCTCGAAGAAGGTGCTCATGCTGGAGCCGGCGACTTCCCAGGTGGGCGGGACGTCGAACTGGGTCCCGCGCTTGGGGTTGGTGACGACCTTCCAGCCCGCGATGAGCGGCTTGGCGTCCTCGCCCCCGCGCGGGTTCTCGGTCGGTGAAGCGGGCGCAGTGCTGGGCTTGTTGGCGGTGGGCGTCTTCGAGGCGCTGACCTTGCCGCCCTCGTCACTGGTGCCCTTGTCGTCGTCCTTGAGCACGATGACGCCGGTGACGACCGCGGCCGCGACGACCGCCGTGGCCGCGACGATCGCGACGATGGTCGTCTTCTTCTTGTCGTCCTGAGGCGGCTGCGGCGCACCGGGCGGCTGGCCGGGCACGGCGTACTGCGGCGCCGTCGGCTGCTGGTACGGATTGGGTTGCTGGTAACCCGGCTGCTGGTATCCCGGCTGCTGATAAGGATTCGGCTGTTGGTACCCCGGCTGCTGGTACGGGTTCTGGTCCTGCGGGTTCTGCTCGCCCCCGGGCGGCTGCTGTCCTGGCCACATGGCGAGTAACGATAGAGGTGCGGTGCCACAGGTGCCACGTCCGCCCCCGCCAGGGGATGGCCAAGTCTGCTACTCATGGGTAACATTGCGGTCCATGAGCGCTGATCAGATGTCAGTCGGCGAGATGCTCGCCGCCACGGTCCCCATGGCCCGGACCCTCAACCTGGAGTTCCTGGAGACCACCGCCGAGCGGGCCGTCGTCCGCATGCCGGACCAGAGCGACTTCCACAACCACGTCGGCGGACCGCACGCCGGAGCGATGTTCACGCTCGCCGAGACCGCGAGTGGTGCCATCGTCATCGCCGCCTTCGGCGACCAGATGAACCGTGCCGTACCGCTCGCCGTCAAGGCGGAAATCGGCTACAAGAAGCTGGCGATGGGCGTCGTCACCGCGACCGCCACGCTCGGCCGCCCGATCGCCGATGTCGTCGCCGAACTGGACGCGGGGGAGCGCCCGGAGTTCCCCGTCGAGATCGCCATCCAGCGCGCGGACGGCGCGGTGACCGGCGAGATGACGATCGTGTGGACGCTGCGCCCCAACGCCTGAGTACACCGCCTGTACATCGCCTGAGCGCACTGCCTGAGCGCCCGAGGTAGGCTGCCCGGCGTGCGCCGACGCGGGTGCACGCCGGGCAGCCCGTGCCCGGTGACCTCGGGAGGAACCGGCGTTGCACGTCCAGGAGTGGCTCGAGACCGTCCCTGCGGTCAGCATCTACCTCCTGGTGGGGGTGGTCATCGGCCTTGAGAGCCTCGGCATTCCTCTGCCGGGCGAGATCGTCCTCGTCAGCTCTGCCCTGCTCGCCTCGCAGCACGGCGAGATCAATCCGTACATCCTCGGCGCCTGTGCCTCGGCCGGCGCGGTCATCGGCGACTCGATCGGCTACGCCATCGGGCGGAAGGGCGGCAGACCTCTGCTGGCCTGGCTCGGCGGGAAGTTCCCCAAGCACTTCGGTGAGGCGCAGATCGCCGTGGCCGAGCGGTCCTTCGAGAAGTGGGGCATGTGGGCCGTCTTCTTCGGCCGCTTCGTCGCCCTGCTGCGTATCTTCGCCGGGCCGCTCGCGGGCGTGCTGCGCATGCCGTACTGGAAGTTCCTCATCGCCAACGTCATCGGCGGAATCCTCTGGGCGGGCGGCACGACCGCCGTCATCTACTCCGTAGGTGTCGTCGCCGAGGCCTGGCTCAAGCGGTTCTCCTGGCTGGGGCTCGTCCTCGCCGTGCTGATCGGCCTCACCTCGATGCTGGTGCTCAAGAGCCGCGCCAAGAAGGCGGCCGCGCAGGCGAAGGCCGAGCCGGACCCCGTGCCCGCCTCCGACTGACCAGCCACACGCGAACCGAGGAGAGACGGCGATGGCAGCGGGACAGGCACTGATCGCGGCAGTGGGCGGCAAGGAGCCGAGCATCGCGCCCGACGCCTTCACCGCTCCCACGTCCGTCGTGATCGGTGAGGTCACCATGGCCCCGGGCTCCAGCGTCTGGTACCACACGGTGCTGCGCGCGGACTGCGGCCCGATCGTCCTGGGCGCCGACACCAACATCCAGGACAACTGCACGGTCCATGTCGACCCCGGCTTCCCGGTCACCGTCGGCGAGCGCGTCTCCGTCGGCCACAATGCCGTGCTGCACGGCTGCACCGTCGAGGACGACGTACTGGTCGGCATGGGCGCGACCGTCCTCAACGGCGCGCACATCGGAGCCGGTTCGCTGATCGCCGCGCAGGCGCTCGTACCGCAGGGGATGCGCGTACCGCCAGGCTCGCTCGTCTCGGGCGTGCCCGCCAGGGTCAAGCGTGAGCTGACCGAGGAGGAGCGGGAGGGCATCAAGCTCAACGCCTCGATGTATCTGCTGCTGGCCAAGGGGCATCGCGAGGCGACGGAAACCGGCTGAACTCCCGCCGGGTTTCCCGCCCGCTCGACGCGGCCGCAGTCCGCTACACCGGGGGTCCGCCGGAAGAGGCGGGCATGACAATCTCTGCCGCCACCACGCTGCCGGCCTCCAGCCTGCGCGTGGTGGTCCGTGTCGCGAACGCGTCGACGAGCCGGAGACCATGACCGAGGTCGGCGTGGGCGTCCAGTGGCTCCTGGCGCCGTACTGAGCGGTGCTTCCAGCTCCCGCCGTCCCTGACTTCGGTCGTCAGGGTGTTCCCGCGGACCCTGATGGCCACTGCGACCCACGGGCTGCCGCTGTGCAGCACCACGTTGCTGACCAGCTCGGTGACGATCACCGCAAGTGCCTCGTGGAAGTCGTCGTGCAGTCGCCACCGCTGCGCGACGGCGCGGGCGAAGTGCCTCAGCGTGCGCGCGGCTTCCGGCGTCGCCGACATCGCACACTGGGCCAGTCCCGAAATTCCGCCATGCGGCACCCGGCCGGAAGACGGATGGTGGGGGGACTCCTCTGCTGATGCGATCACTGTCGGCTCCTTTTGCCCAGGTGGTGCCCGGGCGCTGGGTCTAACCTCGTGGGCAGCGCACAGTCGGCGCAATTGGGGAGACTGAAGTACGGATACCTAAAGAAATGAAATGCCCGGAAATGTCGAGGAGAGTGAGCCGGTGAACACACTCGGTGACGACACCTGGGAAAGGTGGCTGAAACAGACCCTCGACCGTCCCACCCGCCAGCCGGCCCTGCTCCTGATCGAAGGAAAGGCAGGGACCGGCAAGAGCCGACTGGTCGACCGGCTGCTCGACGCCTCCGAGACGGGACCGCGACCACGCGTCGTCCTGACCTTCACCGCTTCCGGCACCGCACTGGCACATCACCCCGCCCATCCGCCCCGCCCCGAGACGGGCAACGACCGGACCAACGGGCGCGCCCGCATCGAACCGCCGCCGCTGCCGCCGCGGATCTATCCGGACGCCGCCGCGCTGGCCGAGGAGCTGGCGCCGCTGCTCGAGTCCGGCGGCCCTGTACTGCTGATCGCCGAAGACGTGCACCGCGCCGACCCGGGCTGCCAGGACCTGCTGCGGCGGCTGCTGGAACGGCCGCCCGCCGGACTTGCGGCCGTGCTGGTCTACCGGCCCGAGGAGCTGGCCGAACCCGGTCTGGTGCTGGGCAGACCCGTGAGCTACCCGGCCCGGCTGTCCCTGCTGCGCATACGACGTGAACCACTGGACGCCGAGGAGGTGCGGCGGCTGGTCGAGGAGCGGCTGGGCCCCGAGAGCTGTCCGCCGGAACTGGTCGCCCGCATCCACGAGCGCTCCGCGGGAGTCCCGCAGGTCGTCGTCGACCTGGTGCGCCAGCTACAGGACGTGTGCGGCCCGAAGGAGCGCTACACCGCACGGGACGTGGACGCCACGGGCACTCCCGTACGGCTGGCCGAACTGGTCCTCGGCCGGCTGGCCGCGCTGTCACCGGAGCACCGTGCCGTCCCGCGTGCGGCGGCGGTACTGGACGAGCCCGGCAGCGCCGAGGACCTGTACGCGGTCGCCGCGCTGCCGGCCGAAACCGGCCGCGAGGCCCTGATGGCCGCCCTGCGCGGAGCCGTACTCCAGGAGACCGGCGGTGATGTGTACGGATTCCCCTCACCGCTCGCGGGCACGGCCGTCTACGAGGAACTCCCCGGGCCGTTGCGCCAGGACATGCACCGCCGGGCGGCCGCCGTCCTCGCCCGCCGCCACCCCGTGCCGTGGGCACGGCTCGCCACCCACCGGCACCGCGGCGGCCAGCTGCGCGGCTGGCTGAAGGCAGTCGAGCGGGCCGCACAGCAGTGTGCCGAGGCCGGTGAACACCAGACGGCGATGGACCTGCTGGAACATGCCCTGTCCCACCCGTCGGTACCGCGCGAGGTGCGTGCCAGGCTCGCGCCGCTGCTGGCCCACAGCGCGGTGCTCGGGCTGCACACCGACCAGACCGTTCAGGTGCTGCGCCAGATCCTCGGCGACCAGTCCCTGCCCCCGGCCGTACGCGGTCAGATCAGGCTCGACCTGGGACTCGTCCTGTACAACCAGGCCGGTATGGGCCTGCAGGGCTGGGTCGAACTGGAGCAGGCGGCCGACGAGCTGGCGGAACGTCCGGCCCTCGCGGCACGCGCCATGTCGGCGCTCGCCATGCCCGTCATGTCCGCGGTCCCGCTGGAACGCAATCTGCACTGGCTGGAGAAGGTCCAGAAGATGGCGGCCCGAAGCGACGACCCCGAAGTGCGCACGGCGGTCGCCGCCAACTGCATCGCCGTACAGCTGGAGATCGGGGACCCCACCGCCTGGGACGTGCTGGAGCGGCTGCGCGCGGAGACCGATCACCCCGACCGGCTCCCGCACGTGGCGCGCGGACTGGTGAACGCGGCGGACGCCTCCCTGTGGCTGGGACATCTGCAGCGCGTGGGGGACCTGCTGGAAGAGGGGCTGGATCTGGCGGCCCGCAGCGGAGCCTCGTACGTCGAACAGGACGGGCGTGGCAGCGTCCTCCTGCTGGACTGGATCAACGGCCGGTGGGAGGGGCTGGCCGGCCGGGCGCGGGCCTTCGTCGCCGAGACGGGCGTCATGCCCGGGCCGGCGGCCGACGCCCGGATCGTCCTCGGCATGCTCGCCCTGTCCCAGGGCGAGTGGCAGCAGATGGCGGCCTGGCTGTCGGGCGACGGGCATCCGCTGCCCGTCGGCTCACCGCTGCCGCACGTGGCCGCGGCCGCCGGTGCGCTGGTGCGTACCGCCATCGCCCGCGGCGACATCGACACAGCGGCCTCCGAGGCAGCCGACGCCTGGGACCGACTGCGTGACAAGGGTGTCTGGGTGTGGGCTTCGGAGCTCGCGCCCTGGGCCGTCGAGGCGACCGCACGCGCGGGCCGGGCGCAGCTGGCCTCGGACATGGTCGCCGAGTTCGAGGCCGGCGTGAAGGGCAATCTCGTACCGGCGGCCGAGGCCGCACTCCACTGGTGTCATGGCGTCCTGCTGGAGACGGCGGGCGAACCGGCCCGGGCGGCGCCCCACTTCCGTGAAGCAGCGGCCATGTACACCGAGATGCACCGCCCGTACGTGGCCATCCTCACCAACGAGGTTGCCGCGCAGTGCGTGCTGGAGGCGGGCCAGGTCACCGAAGCCGCCGCTGCGATCGAGGAGCTGGCGCTGTGTGTCCAGCAACTGACCGACCTGGGGGCGGGCTGGGACGCGGCACGCGTACGGGCGACGCTCCGTGCCCATCAGCCCGCCGCCGAGCAGCGCCCCCGCGGGCGCCCGAGCTACGGGGACCAGCTCTCCCCGCGTGAGCAGGAGGTCGTGGACCTGGCCTCCGCGGGGCTCACCAACCGTGAGATCGCCGCTACGCTGCATCTGTCGCCGCGTACCGTGGAGCAGCATGTCTCCCGGGCCCGCCGGAAGCTCGAATCGCAGTCCCGGCAGCAGCTCAGCCGGTCAAGGAACAACCGCCCGGGCTGATTTATTTGCGTATCCGTAGATCGCGTTCACGGATAGGCGCTCGTCGGCCTGCGGCATAGCTTCCAGGCACCGAAATGCGGAACGCACCGTTGCCGTGTCTCGTCGCGGCAGGCAGAGTGCCCGCTTCGGTGCTGTGCCCGGGATGCCGGAAGGCCGGGGCGAGCGCGGGCCACGTCCCCCACCGCGGTGGCCGCCTCGTCGAGGCAGGGGGGTCCGGCCCCGGGCACGGCCTGTCGTCGCTGACGGGTGATCAATAACCTTGTGTGACGCGGCGTGGGGCGAACATCACAGCGCACGGCCGTGATCAGGCCAGGCGGGCCGACTACCGTGTGCGGGTGCCCCGGAACAGAAACACGTTCTCATCGCTCGCCGCCTGGCGTCGGCGCGTCCTCGCGCGCGCCGTCCAGCGCGGCTGGCGCTGGGTGCAGGAAACAGGCGCAGTCACGGCGGAGCACCCCGGCCCACTGCGCTTTCGCCGGCTCGGCTCCGGCACCCGGCTCGCCTTCCCGCAGGGCACCGTCTTCGGCGAGGCGTGGATCGAGCTCGGCGACCACTGCATCATCGCCGAACAGGTCACCCTCACAGCGGGGATGATGCCCGGTCTCGACCTGGGCGCCGACCCCGTACTGACGCTCGGCGGCGGTGTGGTCCTCGGCCGCGGCAGCCATGTCATCGCCGACAGCAGGGTGACCATCGGCTCGGACACGTACTGCGGGCCGTATGTCTACATCACCTCGACCAACCACAGCTACGACGACCCCCATGAGCCGGTCGGCAAGCAGTGGCCCCGCACCGAGCCGGTCGAGATCGGTCCCGGCTGCTGGCTGGGCACGGGCGCGGTGATCCTTCCCGGCGCGCGGCTCGGCCGCAATGTGGTGGTCGCGGCGGGCGCTGTCGTACGGGGCGAGGTCCCCGACCACTCGGTGGTTGCCGGGGCCCCCGCCCGGGTCGTACGCAGCTGGGACCCGGTCCGCGGCTGGCAGCCCCCGCTGCGCACGCCCGCTCCCGTGCCGATCCCGGAAGGCATCACCCCCGAGCAGCTGCTGGCGCTCGCGGAGCTGGAGGAGAGCTGACGGCAGGGGCGACGATCAGCCCGTGGCCAGCAGGACCGTGCCCACCAGCGCGAGCCCCGCGCCCGTCGCCTGGACCGCACGCAGCCGTTCCTTGAGCAGCACGAGCGCGGCGAGGACCGTCACCACCGGGTAGAGGTTCGCGAGTACGGCGGCGACGGTGACGGGGCCGTGCTGCGCGGCGATGGAGTAGGTGCCGTTGGCCGCGACGTCGGCGAGGCCGACGAAGGCGAGCGCCGGGATCGAGGCCCACACGACCCGCATCCCGCCGTCCTCGGGCAGCGCCCGCGCCCCGCGCTTCACCGATACGAACAGGGCCGCGCCGCCGACCGTCACATTGGTGACGCGCTGCACGAACAGAGCGAGGAAGAGACCGGTGATCGTGGTCGAGGCCTCGGAGATCAGAGCCATCACCGCGCCGAAGCCGAAGGCGGCGAGGAGGGTCAGCAGGATGGCCTGACGCTGCACGGGCGCACCCCGCAGCTGGGGTCCGCCCGCCAGCACGATTCCGGCCACGGCGACGGCGATTCCGGCGAACTGCAGCAGCCCGGGCCGTTCGCCGAGGATCAGACCGATGCCGACGGGCACGGCGACGCCCAGTGAGCCGAGCGGGGAGACCACACCCATCGGGCCGAGGGCGAGCGCCTTGTAGAAGGAGAGCATCGCCACGGGGCCGACGGCACCGGCCGCGACGGCGTACCAGAGCTGCGGTCCGGCCTCCGCCCAGCCGCCGGTGGCGACGACGATCGCGCCGAGTACCACCACCGCGATCGCCTGCGAGGCGACGACGACCGTGAGGGCCGGCGTACGTCGCGTCAGCAGTCCGCCGCCGAAGTCGGCCAGACCCCACAGGAGGCTGGTGGCCAGGGCGAACAGTGCGGTCATGGCGGGCCTCGCAGTACAGTGCAGTGAACGTTTGGGTGCACCACACCGTAGTGCAATGTATTGAACTCTGTCATCCAGAATATTGGACGGCCGGACAGTTGGACGGAATGTGTCGGACCTCGATCAGCTCACCCAGTCGCTCGCCCGCAATCTCAAGCGCTGGCGCGGCGAGCGGGGGTTCACGCTGGATACCCTCGCCGCCCGGGCAGGGGTCAGCCGGGGCATGATCATCCAGATCGAGCAGGCGCGTACGAATCCGAGTGTCGGGACCACGGTGAAGCTCGCGGACGCCCTCGGCGTCAGCATCACCACGCTCCTCGACTACGAGCAGGGCCCGCAGGTCCGCCTCGTACCCCCGGAACAGGCCGTCCGCATGTGGTCCACATCGACCGGCAGCTACACGACCCTGCTGGTCGGCACCGAGCGCAGCGGTCCCCTCGAACTCTGGGGCTGGAAGCTGATGCCCGGCGACACCAGCGAGTCCGACCCGCACCCGGACGGCACGGTCGAGCTGCTCCACGTCACCGCAGGCGAGCTCACCCTCGTCGTCGACGGCGAGCCTCACGCCGTGCCGGCGGGCACCTCCGCCACCTTCGAGGCGAACGCTCCGCACGCCTATCGAAACGATGGGGACGAGCCGGTGGAGATGACCATGGCCGTCTCGATCCCGCCCGCGCGCTGAGCCGCTCAACCGCCAGTGTGGGAGCGGCTGTTAGCGTGGCCCAATGCACGCTCCCATCGGCACGTTCGACGACGCCCGGCCCGCCGCCGACTGCCTCGAACTGCTCACTGAGCCCGTCGCCGACGCCGTGCGGTCCTGGCACGGCGACATCCCCGCCCAGCAGCTGATCTACGTCGACACCGACCCGGAGATCGCGGACACCGCCGCCTTCGTCGAGCACTACGGGCGGGAGTTGCTCGAACAGTCGGCGAACTGCGTGGTCGTCTCGGGCAAGCGCGGCGGCGAGTCGACACTCGCGGCGTGTGTGGTCCTTTCCAGTACGCGGGTCGACGTGAACGGCGTCGTGCGCAAGCAACTGGGCGCCCGCAAGGCGTCGTTCGCCTCAATGGACACGGCGGTCGGCGAGACGGGGATGGAGTACGGCGGCATCACACCCATCGGGCTGCCCGCCGACTGGCCGCTGCTGGTCGATTCCTCGGTGGTCGACACGGAGTGGGTGCTCATCGGAAGCGGGCGCCGGCGCGGGAAGCTGATCGTGCCGGGGAAGGCGTTCACGGAGCTGCCGGGTGCGGTGGTCGTCGAACGTCTCGGAATCGAGACGTCTTGAGTAGCCAAGGCCATGGCGTAGGCGGGCGGCTGCCTTTTACTCTGGTACGCGCGCCCGCGCGTGTCGCCCGAATGGCTGGCCTGATCGGGCAATCGACAACCAAAGCGCTTGAATTTCGTTGGCGCCGAGGGGGGACACGTGTTGCGCGAAATGTCCGAATAGGCTGTATTGCTTCACAATAGTCTCACTGGTGCGCATTCCTGCGTTCCATGAGCCATCCATACTGAAAGGCGCTCAATGGACACTGCCCTTGTCTCCGCGGTCGGCAGGCCCGAGGCCGCACCCAGTCAGCAGGTTACCCATCGGGAGCCGCTGGTCAAACAGGCCATTGGCCACGCTGGTGGGGACCTGCCCGCGTCCGTCCGTCGACTGTTGTCGACCAGTGACGGGTCTCGTCCGTTGGGTGCAACCTTTCAGTCCTCGATCTGAGTGACTGAAAGGAGCCGAGCCGTGGACCGGCCACTCCCGTCGTTGAGTCAGTTCGTGCTCAAGGTGCACAGCCGTTGTGATCTCGCGTGTGATCACTGCTATGTCTACGAGCACGCGGACTCGAGCTGGCGTGGTCGGCCCAGGGCAATGGCTGAAAAGGCAATGGAAAAGACGGCGGCACGCATCGCCGAGCATGCCCGGGCCCACCGGCTTTCGCTGGTCCAGGTCGTGCTGCACGGCGGGGAGCCGCTGCTGGCCGGGCCCATCCGATTAAGGAAGGCCGCCGAGGAGCTGTACAGCGCCTTGGACGGGGTGTGCGCCCTGGATCTGCGCATTCACACCAACGGAGTGCTGCTCGACGAGCGCTTCTGCGATCTCTTTGCCGAACTGGACATCAATGTCGGCGTATCGCTCGACGGTGACAAGGCATCCAACGACCGCCATCGCCGCTATGCCGACGGCCGCAGCAGCCATCCGCAGGTGCTGCGGGCCGTCGATCTCCTCAACCGGCCTACGTACCGGCGGCTGTTTGCGGGACTGCTGTGCACGATCGATGTCGAGAACGACCCCCTTGCGGTGTACGACGCCCTGGTCGCCCTGCGTCCCCCGCGCATCGACTTCCTTCTGCCCCATGCGACCTGGGACGTGCCGCCCCCGCGACCGGGGGCCTCGGCGACGCCCTACGCGGACTGGCTCGCTGCCATCTATCGGCGCTGGGACGGTTCCGGGCGCCCGGTCCCCGTGCGGATCTTCGACTCCGTGCTGCGCACGCTGCGCGGTGAGAGCAGTCTGACCGAGTCGCTGGGACTGGCACCCGCGGATCTTGTGGTCATCGAGACCGACGGCACCTTCGAGCAGGCCGACAGCCTCAAAACTGCCTATGACGGCGCACCGGTCACGGGCATGGACGTCTTCGCGAACTCCGTTGACGAGGTGCTTGAGCATCCCGGAATGCTCGCCCGTCAGCTGGGAGTTGAGCAGCTGAGCGATCAGTGCCGCGCCTGCCCGGTGGTCACCTCCTGTGGGGGTGGCCTCTACGCCCACCGCTACCGGACCGGAAGCGGATTCGACAATCCCTCCGTCTTCTGCCCCGATCTGCTGGCACTGATCATGAATATTCGCGACAGGGAAGCCGCCGCGGCGGCACAGCCGGCCGGGCCCCTGCGATCGGGGGAAGCCGACGACCTCGACGAACTGGCCACGGGATTCGGCAGTGCGGACACCGTGGAGCGCCTGGCAGCGGCACAACTCGACCTCAACCGGGAACTGCTGGCCGCCGTGAGTGAGCGTGCCCCGGTCGGCGACAGGGCTGCTGCGGCGGCATCGGAGCTGCTGCGGCACCTGGACCAGGACGCCCCACACGCGGTGGACGCGGTACTGGCTCACCCGTATACGCGTCCATGGGCCCTGCGCGTGCTGAAGGGCTGGGGGTCGGGGACCATCACGGCAGGTCTCGCCGAGCTCGCGGCGGCCAGTGCGATGAGGGCGCGGAGCGAGGTCACAGTCGTCGTCCCGGTGAGCGACGGACTTCTGCGGCTCCCAGGCATCGGCGCGGTGACTCTCGGACACGATTCCGGCCACGCGGAGGTGGCCATGGACGTCGAGGGCTTCTCCGTACGGGCGGCGGGCAAGATGCTGCGGATCGCCTGGGAGGAGGGTGTGGACGGACTCACTCCGCACTGGCAGCCCGTGCGACTGGTCGAACTTCCGGGCTGGACCGTGGCGTTGGAGGACACCGACCCGCTGCGAGACGCCTATGAGTGGCCCGTGGCTCAGCGCCTGTCCGCCGGTGAGGCGAAGATGTGGGCGGAGGACCTGACCGAGGCCTGGTCGTTGATTCAACGTCAACTGCCGTTGTATGGACCGGGCTTGGCGGCCGGTCTGCGAGCCATCACCCCGCTGCACTCTAGGGACGGCAGCGATGTCGGCGCCGCTTCCAGAGAAGCCTTCGGAGCGGTGGGGGCGGTCAGGCCCGGCTCGCCGGACCTGCTGGCACTGCTGATCATCCGTGAGTTCCAGCAGATGAAGCTGGGTGCGGTACTGGACCGTCACGATCTTTGCCCAGGGCCGCTCGTCGGTCTGATGCAGGAGGCGTACGCGCAGCTCGCGGTGGCGGACTTCTGGCGCGTACGGAGGCTTGCGGCGGACGGCGAGTCTGCGCCCACGGCGCAGGCGCAGTGCGCCGACCGGCGGAGACAGGCCGCCAAGGCTGTCGAGGAGCTGGCCGGATCAGGTGCGCTGACACCCCTTGGTGGGCGATTTGTGGCGGGGATGACGAGCAGGCTTCACGCGATCGACTGAGGGGAAACGCGGGCAGGCGTGTTCGCGCTGTTCCGCTGAGTAATCGGCGTTTCTACACTGAGGGATCCATCGACATGGACCGGGGGAGACGTTGTTGCTTGGAGCCATGGGGGCGGGGGGAGATGGATCAGAGCCATACTTCTTCCTCAGCTATGCACACACGCCGAAGAATCATCCGAAGGACAAAGACCCGAACATCTGGGTGAAGAGGCTGCACAGCGATCTGTGCGATCACGTGCGCCAGCTCACCTCGCTTCCGGCGGGGGCGTCGGCCGGGTTCCTGGATCAGCAGATGCAGCCGGGGGAAGGCTGGCAGGAGCGGCTGTCGGAGGCTCTGGCCTACTGCAGGGTCTTCGTGCCGCTCTATTCGCCGCGCTACTTCCTGAGTGAACAGTGCGGCCGTGAATGGTTTGTTTTCTCCAAACGCGCGGCACACCATCAGGCGCGCATCAACAGCAGCCCGGTGACCGGGATCGTTCCGGCGCTGTGGGTTCCGGTGCCGGCGAAGCAGCTGCCGCATCCGGCGGAGCGGCTGCAGTTCAACCATGCGACGTTCGGGGAAGATTATGCCGACGAGGGGTTCTATGGGCTGATCAAGCTCAGATACTTACGGGACCAGTACGAGCGCGCGGTCTATCTCCTCGCGAAGCGCATCGTGAGCGTGGCGGAGCAGACACAGATATCCGAGGGCGATCCCCGCCAGGACTACGGGTCGATGCCCAGCGCGTTCGGACCGCCCGGTCATCCACGGGAGATGGAGGTGTCGGTCCTCGCCTGTTCCCGGTCCAGTCTTCCTCCGGACCGCGGCTCGGACTGTTACGGCCCCCGCCCGCGCGACTGGAATCCGTACCATCCCAAATCCTCCAGACCGATTGCCGACCACGCCGTCGATCTCGTCAGAAACCTGGACTACCGGGTGAGCGTCGGGGATTTCGAGACCGAAGCGGAGCGCCTGTTGGCTCCGGGGCCGCCACGGGCGCCGAGCCTTCTTCTGCTGGACCGCTGGGCGCTCGACGCCCCGCACCACAGGGACCTGGTGCGGCGGCTGTGCGCCGAGGACCGTCCCTGGATCAGCGTCATGATCCCCTGGAATCGGGAAGACCCCGAATCGCGGCAGCGGGAGGAGGAGTTGAGTGCGGCCACGGAAGAGTCTCTGGCTCCGCGGCCGGAAGCGAGCGGCGGGCATCGGTCGTCGAGTGGCGGACTCCCCACGCTGGAGGCGTTCAGCCAGGAGCTGCCGGGCGCCGTGAAGTCGGCGGACAAGCACTACGCGGCCCATGCGCGGACCTATCCGCCACCGGGACCCAGCGCTCCGATCCCACGGGTGCTTCCGTCGGGGATCGGCTACGGAGCGGCAGTTCCCGCATCCACCGCTCATGACACGGAGCAGCCAAAAGGCAACGCCGACAAGGGGGAGGGGTCGTGATGACAGGGAATCGCGAAGGGACCATTGTCACCTTCTACTCGTACAAGGGCGGCACGGGCCGCACCATGGCGCTGGCCAACGTCGCCTGGATTCTGGCGGCGAACGGCTATCGCGTGCTGGCCGTCGACTGGGACCTGGAAGCACCGGGCCTGCACCGCTTCTTCCACCCGTTTCTCGATCTCCCCGTCCTGGAAGCCACTCCCGGGCTGATCAATCTGATCACCGAGTACCAGGAGGAGGCCCGGCGGCCCGCGCAGCGCGAAACCGACTGGCACCGCGAGTACGCGCGGGTCAGGCCGCACGCGACCTCCCTCGACTGGGCCTTTCCGCAAGGCGGCAGCCTCGACTTCCTCTCCGCGGGCAGGCGCAATCGCGACTATTCGGCGACCGTCGGAAGAATGGACTGGGACGACTTCTACGAGCGTTTCGGAGGCGGTCAGTTCTTCGACGCGATGCGTGCGGACATGCGCCGTCACTACGACTACACCCTGATCGACAGCAGGACCGGACTCAGCGATATCGCCGATATCTGTACGGTCCAGATGCCGCAGGTTCTGGTGGTCTGCTTCACCCTGAGCGACCAGTCCATCAACGGTGCGTCAGAAGTGGCCCGCGATATCGCAGAGCGGTACCACGACAAGAACATCCGCATACTGCCGGTTCCGATGCGGATAGACGACGGCGAGAAGGAGAAGGCCGACGCCGGTCGCGCACTGGCCAGGGAGAGCTTCCCCGGGCTTCCTGCAGGGCTGAGCAGGGACGAACTCGCCAATTACTGGGGATCGGTTGAGGTTCCCTACCGACCGTTCTACGCGTATGAGGAAATCCTCGCGACCTTCGGTGACGCTCCGAACATTTCCAGTTCGATGCTCACCGCCTGCGAGCGGCTCACCTCCGTGCTCACCGATGGGCTGGTGAGTACGCTGCCACCGATCGACGAGGCGGAACGGCGCGCCCATGTGAAGTCCTATACGCGGCGACCGCCCATTCCGCAGTCCAATGTGGTGCTGCCCTATGTGGCCGAGGACCAACTGTGGGCCGACTGGCTCGAATCGGTACTCAGCCGCAGCGGATTCAACGTGGTGCCGGTGGATGTCCGTTCGGGGCGACTGGCCGGTGTCGAAGTGGAATTCGGGTCCGCCGGGGCATACACCGTGCTCGCCGTGGTCTCGCAGGCCTTTCTCGACGCGCAGCGGGACGGGAACCTCTGGGAGTCGTCCACCAGTCTCGATTCCTCCGTCAGCCGGCGTCAGTTGGTCCCGGTCCGAGTCGGCGACGTACGCCGTAATCTGCCCATCAGCGTCCGGGGCGTCGATCTGGTGCGGCTCGACGAGGAAGATGCGGCGACCGCGCTGCTGTCCGCGCTGGACCGGGGGGAGAGAGCCGCCATGTCCCGGCCGTCCGCGGCAGCCGGAGTGCGCTACCCGGGGTCCGTACCCAAGGTGTGGAACCTGCGGCCCCGCCACTCCTGGTTCACCGGCCGTGCCTCCGTCCTTGACCGACTGCGCGACCAGCTGCGCGGCGACACCCGCTCCGGCCAGCGCTTCCCCCAAGTCCTGTACGGGCTGGGGGGCGTTGGCAAGACGCAGGTGGCCCGTGAGTACGCGCACCGTTTCCGGGCCGACTACGACCTGGTGTGGTGGGTGGAGGCGGAACAGCCCGACCGTGTGGTGTCCTCACTCGCGGAGCTGGCCGCGGAGCTCGGTCTCAGGGCCGGTGATGTGGTCGCCGAGGCGGCCGAGGCCGCGGTGCAGGCGCTGCGCAGGGGCGAACCGTACGCCCGCTGGTTATTGATCTTCGACAATGTGGAGGATCTCGACGGGGCGCTGAAGCTGCTCCCCGAGGAGACCGGCCCCGTGTCCCAGGGCATCTACGGCCATGTCCTGGCCACGTGCCGCAACAAGCCGCGATCGACGCGGCTGGAACCGATGGAAGTCGAGGTCTTCACCCGCCCCGAGAGCGTCGAGCACCTGTGCCGCCGGGTGTCGAAACTGCCCTCCCGGGATGCCGACCGGGTCGCCGAGGCTGTCGGCGACCTCCCCCTGGCGGTGGAAGTGGCGGCTGCCTGGCTCGCCGAGACGGCCACTCCGGTGGACTCCTATGTGGAGCAGCTGAAGGAGCAGAGCACCAAGGTCCTCTCACTCGGCAAGCCCGAGGACTACTCCCTGCGGATCGGCGCGACCTGGAACATTTCGATCGCGCGGCTGCGTGAGGAGTCCAAAGCGGCGGTTCGGCTGCTGGAGCTGTGCTCGTTCTTCTCCGCGGAGCCGATATCGATGCAGCTGATCGGCAGTGACTCGATGCTCCAGTCGCTGCTGCCGTACGACCCCGACCTGCGGGAAAGGTACATGCTGGGCAAGGTCATCGAGACCCTGAACCGCTTCGCGCTGGCCAAGGTGGACCAGGACCCGGTGGACAGCAGAATCCAGGTCCACCGGCTGGTACAGGCAGCGGTCCGGGCCGGGCTCTCGCCGGAGGAACAGGAAAAGGCGAAGCACGAAGTGCATCGCGTTCTCGCCGAGGCACGGCCGGCGGAGAGGGCGGACAGGGACAATCCGGTCAACGACCCCAAGAGCTGGCCGAGTTTCGACCTGATCTGGCCCCACCTCGATCCGTCGGGCATCGCGGACTGCGACGAGGAGAACGTACGGCAGCTGATGGTCGACCGCGTCCGCTATCTGCTCAAGCGCGGTGAACTCGAGGCCGCGCGGGTCCTGGGATCACAGCTCAACGAGACCTGGTCCCGTGAGCTGGGCGAGAACGACCTCCAGACCCTGAACATGCGCTTCGAGCTGGCCAACGCCCTGCGCGCACAGGGGAAGTACCACGAGGCCCACGACATGGACGAGGACACCCTCGCCCGCCAGATCCATGTGCTCCACGAGGACCACCCGCATGACGACCATCCCAGCATTCTGATCACCACCGGCAGCCTGGCCGCCGATCTGCGCGGCCTGGGGCGGTTCGACGACGCGCTGGAACGGGACCGGCGGATCTACTACGGATTTCGCCAGATCTTCGGCGAGAACCATCCGCGGACGCTGATGGCGGCCAACAACCTCGCGATCGACTACCGGCTCACCGGCGACAGCGAACGGGCGCGCAGGCTGGATGAGAAAACGGTGGAGCGTCGCAGCGCACTGCTCGGCGAAGACCATCCGTTCACCCTGACGACCAAGGGTCACCTCGCCCGTGACCTGCGGGAAACCGGTGAGTACCGGTCCTCGGTACAGGTCCTGCGCGAGGTCGTGGCCGCGTTCGAGCGCGTACTGAACACGGATGTGCCCGAGGTGCTGCGAACGGCCAAGAGCCTCGCGGTCTCCCTCCGCAAGGCCGGTGAGCCGCACGAGGCGAAACGCATCACGGAGGAGACGTACAAGCGCTACCGGGGGCGGTACGGACCGAAGGTGCCCGACGCCCTCGCCTGCGGGCTCAACCTGGCCGCGGACTATTCGGCGGTCGGAGACAAGCAGGCGGCCCTCGACCTCGCCCTGCAAATCCTGGACGGGTACCGCGAGACGCTGGGCAACGACCATCCCTTCACCCTGGCCTGCCGCAACAACGTGACCATCTACCAGCGCGGTCTCGACGCCGCGGCTCAGGCGGCGGAAGCGGGTGAAGAGATCCGTACGGCGCTGGAGGGGGCGCTGGGCACGCGTCATCCCTTCACGCTGTGCGCCGCGATCAATCTCGCCAACTCCTACGGTGACTTGGGGGAGCACGAGAAGGCAGAGCACTGGGAACGGGCCGCGCTGGAGGGCCTGTTGCACCGGTACGAGCCGACGCACCCGGATGTACTGGCCTGCCGGACCAATCTCGCGATCACGCTGCGTTCGGCAGACAGAGAGGAAGAGGCTCAGGAATTACGCACCGAGACTCTGGCGTCCGCCACCAAACAGCTGGGCGTGAAGCATCCGATCACCGAGGCGGCACGGGAGTGGCGGCGCGTCAACCGCGACCTCGAACCGCAGCCGGTCTGAGGCGGCTCACGAGGTGGCCCAGCTCAGTACGCGGGTGAGCACCTGCAGCGCACCGAAGTGGGCCGCCCCGCGCTTCACCGCCAACTGCGCGCCGGGAATCCGCTCGGCCAGCCACCGGGTGTGCTGCACCGGGGCGAAGACATCGTCCTCGCCGTGCCAGAGCAGCACCTGCGCTCTGATGTCCTCGGGGCGGAACTCCCAGTCCGTGCTGAACGCCATGATGTCGTCGACCCAGCCGTCGGCCGAACTGCGCAGCGCTTCCTTGAAGTTGCGTACGAGCATGGACTGGATTCCGACGTCGGCGACGATCCCGCGGTCGGACTCCGGCAGCAAACGGAGCATGTCGGCGACCCAGCCCGCCGGGTCCGCCCGGATCGCTGTCGCGCGGAACCGCAGCGCGGCGGCCAGCTGTCCAAGGCCTGCTGCCGCGTTGATGTACTCCCGGACATTGGACTCGGTCATGCCCTCGAACCAGTCGAGGCCCTGGGCGTCACGTGGAGCCAGCCCGACGAGCGCGGCCGTACGTGTCGCGCGCTTGGGCAGCAGAGCCGCGCAGGCCAGAGCGTGCGGCGCGCCGCCGGAGCGCCCTACGACGGCGAACTCATCGAGCCCCAGCTCGTCGGCGATCGTCTCGACATCGTCCGCGGCATTGGCCACCCGCCGCCCCGGTAATCGGTCCGACCCGCCGTACCCGGGACGGTCGAAGGTGATCAGACGCACGCCCATCCGGTACAGCAGTCCGCTGCGCGGAGCCTGTCCCAGTCGGCTGCCCGGAGTGCCGTGCAAGAGAAAGACCGGCCTGCCCTGTGGATTTCCCTGGTGCTCCACAGCAAGAGTCCGGCCGTCCCGGGTGCGAATCAGCTGCCCCAACTGGTGCCTCCCCCGTGTGGTCGGTACGCCGCAAGTATGGGCGCACGCCGGGGGCGTGGTACATACCCGAACAACCCCAGTCCGCACCTGCGGAGGCCTGTCCGGGTGTTGCCGCTGCCCCGCTCGGCCCGTCAGCCCAGCCGCGGGATCTCGATCGCCGGGCAGCGGTCCATGACCATGTCCAGGCCGCTCGCACAGGTGCGCTCATAGGCGTCCTCGTCGATCACGCCCAGCTGGAACCAGACCGCCTTCGCGCCGATCGCCGCCGCCTCGTCCGCGACCGGTCCCGCGAGGCCCGAATTGACGAAGACATCGACCACGTCGACGTCGAAGGGGATGTCCGCGAGCGTCGCGTACCCCTGCTCGCCGTGGACCGTCTCGGCCTTGGGGTGCACCGGGACGATGCGCTTGCCGTAGCGCTGGAGGACGTCGGCGACCCCGTACGCCGCCCGTGACTGGTTGTTCGACAGGCCGACGACCGCCCAGGTGTCGCCCGTGGAGGTAAGGATCCTGCGGATCGTCTCTGCGTCTGCGTACATGCATGTGACAACGGGCGGCGCGCGCAGAGCATTCCCCTCCGCTCCCCTCGCCTCCGCTTCCCTCCGCGCTCTTGTCCTGCGCAGGCGCATAGGGTGGCCGGATGCAGGAGCAGTACCGGACGGTCGCCCGCGCGGGCGTGCACGAGACCGAGATCAACAGATCGCGCTTCATCTGCGCGCTCGCGCCCGCCGCGACCGAACAGGAGGCGCAGGCCTTCGTCGCACGCATCCGCAAGGAGCACCCGACCGCCACGCACAACTGCTTCGCGTACGTCATCGGCGCCGATGCCTCCGTGCAGAAGGCGAGTGACGACGGCGAACCCGGCGGCACGGCGGGTGTGCCCATGCTGCAGATGCTGATGCGGCGCGACGTCCGGTATGTCGTGGCCGTCGTGACCCGGTACTACGGCGGTGTGAAACTCGGCGCGGGCGGGCTGATCAGGGCGTACGGCGGAGTCGTCGGCGAGGCCCTGGACACGCTCGGCACCATCACCCGCCAGCGCTTCCGGCTGGCCACCGTCACCGTCGACCACCAGCGGGCGGGCAAGCTGGAGAACGATCTGCGGGCGACCGGACGCACGGTGCGCGAGGTGCGGTACGGGGAGGCGGTGACGATCGAGATCGGGCTGCCGGACGCCGATGTGGACGCCTTCCGCGGCTGGCTGGCCGACGCCACGGCGGGGACGGCGGGACTGGAGCTGGGGGGCGAGGCGTATGGAGACGCCTGAAGCCGCCCGTGATGTCAGACCCCACCGATACTCTCGGGGATCATGAGATTCCTGCATACGTCGGACTGGCACCTGGGGCGTTCGCTCCACCGGGTGAGCATGCTCGACGCCCAGGCCGTGTTCCTCGACCACCTGGTGGCGACGGTGCGCGATCGCGACGTGGACGCGGTACTGGTCGCGGGAGACGTGTACGACCGGGCGGTGCCGCCGCTCGCCGCCGTCGAACTGTACGACCGGGCGCTGCACCAGCTCGCCGCCGCAGGTGTGCCGACCGTGATGATCTCCGGGAACCACGACTCTGCGCGCCGGCTCGGTGTCGGGGCGGGGCTGATCGAGCGCGCCGGGATCCATCTGCGGACCGATCCGGCCGGGTGCGCCACACCCGTGCTGCTGAGCGACGCGCACGGCCAGGTGGCCTGCTACGGACTGCCGTATCTCGAACCGGCCCTGGTGAAGGACGAGTTCGGGACGGAGAAGGCGGGACACGAGTCGGTCATCGGCGCGGCCATGGAGCGGGTGCGCGCCGACCTCGCGACCCGGGAGCCGGGGACCAGATCCGTCGTCCTCGCCCACGCCTTCGTGGCGGGCGGCGAAGAGAGCGACAGCGAGCGGGACATCACCGTCGGAGGCGTCTGCGCCGTGCCCGCCGGGGTCTTCGACGGCGTCGACTATGCCGCCCTCGGCCATCTGCACGGCTGCCAGACCATCACCGAGCGCGTGCGCTACTCCGGATCGCCGCTCGCCTACTCCTTCTCGGAGACGAACCACCGCAAGACGATGTGGCTCATCGATCTCGGCGCGCACGGCGAGATCGAGGCCGAGCGCATCGACTGCCCCGTGCCGCGGCCGCTCGCCCGGCTGCGCGGACCGCTCGGCGAACTGCTCGACGACCCGGCCCTCGCAGCGCACGAGCAGTCGTTCGTCGAGGCCACCCTCACCGACGCCGTCCGCCCGGCCGAGCCGATGGCACGGCTGGCCGAGCGGTTCCCGTACACCCTCAGCCTGGTCTTCGAGCCCGAGCGCTCCGACAAGGACGAGATCCTCTCGTACGCACAGCGGTTGAAGGGACGTGACGACCAGCAGATCGCCGAGGACTTCGTGGCCCATGTGCGCGGCGGCAGTGGGCCCGACGGTCTGGAGCGCACCGTCCTGCGCGGTGCTTTCGACGACGTGCGGGTGGACGACGGCGTGCGCGAGGTGGCCAGGTGAGACTGCACAGGCTGTGCCTCACCGCCTTCGGCCCCTTCGCAGCCGCCCAGGAAGTCGACTTCGACGAGCTTTGCGAAGCCGGGATCTTTCTGCTGCACGGCCCGACCGGAGCGGGCAAGACCTCCGTCCTCGACGCCGTATGTTTCGCGCTGTACGGGGCGGTGCCAGGCGCGCGGCAGAGTCCCGGCGCCTCGCTGCGCAGCGACCATGCGGTGGCCGGCACCTTCACCGAGGTATGCCTCGAACTGACCGTGGCGGGACGGCGGTTGGAGATCCGGCGGCGGCCCGCCCAGCCCCGCCCCAAGAAGAACGGGCAAGGCTTCACGACTGAACGGGCGCAGAGCTGGCTGCGCGAATACGACGCCAAGGAAGGCGCGTGGAAGGCGCTGAGCCGTTCCCACCAGGAGATCGGCGAGGAGATCGCGCAGCTTCTGGGGATGAGCCGCGACCAGTTCTGCCAGGTGGTGCTGCTGCCGCAGGGGGACTTCGCCCGCTTCCTGCGCGCCGACGCGGAGGCGCGCGGCAAGCTGCTCGGGCGGCTCTTCGACACACGCCGCTTCGCCGCGGTCGAGGAGCGCCTGGCCGACCGGCGGCGCGCCGCCGAACAGCAGGTACGGGCCGGTGACGAGCGGCTGCTCGCAATCGCCCACCGCATGGAGCAGGCCGCGGGCGCAACGGCGGGCGACTGGCCGCCGCCCCGGCAGCAGCCGGGGGACCCCGGACTCGCCACGGCCGTCCTGGAGTGGGCGGCCGTCGCCCGCGCGGGTGCCCGGGAGACGCTGGACATCGGCGACTGCGCGCTGGCCGCGGCCGAAAGCCGGCAGGCGGCCGCCCGCCACGCCCTGGACGCCGAGCGCGAACTGGCCAGGCTGCAGGCGAGATACGAGGACGCACGGCAGCGGCGCGAGGCCGTGGAGGCGCGGCGTCCCGAGCGGGACCAGAACCAGGCCACGCTGGAACGGGCCCGCAAGGCGGAGCTCGTCGAGCCCGCGCTGAGGCTGCGGGACGACGCCGAGCGAGAACACCGCGCCGCGCACGCCGACCGTGACCGGGCGCGCGCCGGGCTGCCGCCCGAGCTCAAGGATGCGGGAGCGGAGCAGCTGTCGGCCCTGGAGCGGAAGCTGCGCCAGGACCTGGGCGGCCTGGAAGCCGCTCGGCGCGCGGAGCAACGCAGCGCTGAGATCACCCGCGAGCGGGCGGACCTCGACCGTCAGGCCCGGGCGGACGAGGACCTTCTCCAGGACGCGGCGAGCTGGCTGGCTGACTGGGACACGGTCCGGCGGACCTGCCAGGAACGGATCGCGGCCGCGCAGGAAGCGGCGACGCGCGCGGAACACCTCGCGGGGAAGCTCGATCCGGCGCGCCGCACGGCGCGGGCAGCCCGTGAACGGGACGAACTGGCGGCACGCACCGCACAGATGGAGGAGCGGCTGCGTACGGCTCGCGAACGCGCGAACGCAGCCCGCGAGAGCTGGCTCGACCTCAAGGAACGCCGGCTGCGCGGCATCGCCGCGGAGTTGGCCACAGGTCTGGTCCCCGGCGAACCCTGCGCGGTCTGCGGTTCGGCCGACCACCCGGCCCCGGCCCGGGCGGGCGCAGGACACGTGGACCGCGCGGCCGAGGACGCGGCGTACGGGGACTACACGCGAGCGGATGCCGCCAAGACGGACACGGAACGCGAACTGGCGGTAGTTCACGAGGCGTTCACGACGGCGAGGGACGAGGCACGGGCGCCGTCGCCGGGTTCGGAACCGGCTGGGGATGCGGGTGCCGCCGCGTTGCGGGGCGGGGAGCCGGTGCTTTCGGGTACGGGGCTTGATGCGGCGGCTGGTCAGCCGGATGACGCCCTGGGCGGGACCGGCGCGGACCCTGACGCCGCCGAACTGTTCGCCCTCGTCGAGGAGTTGGAGCGCGACTACCGTCACGCGCACCACGTCGCCTCCGGCATGCACGACGCGCGCGAGGCGCTCGACCGTGCCGAGCGCGAGCACGAAGGGCGGCTCGCCGGTCAGCAGCAGGCCGAGCGGCGGGTCGCGGCGCGGACCTCGCGGCGCGAAGGTCTCGACCGGGAACAGGCGGCGCTGGAGAACGAGTTGGTCCGGGCCCGGGGTGACGCGGGCAGTGTCGCCGAGCATGCCACGCTGCTGGAGCGCAGGGTGGGGCTGCTCGCCGGGGCAGCCGACGCCGTGCGGTCCTTCGATCTCACCGCGCAGCGGCTGAAGGAGGCCGACGACCGGCTGGCCGACGCCGCGTTCCGGGCCGGGTTCGACACACCGCGCGCCGCGGCCGCCGCGCTGCTGTCAGTCGCTGAGCAGCGCGGCCTGCAGCACCGCATCGACGCCTGGCAGACCGAGGCGGCCGCGGTCGCCGACCGGCTGGCCGAGGCGGACACCCGTAGCGCCGCGGAGCATCCGCCCGCCGACCCGGAAGCCGCCCGCGTCGCCCACGACAACGCCGAGCGGGCATTGCGCGACGCCGCGTCCGTGCTCGCCGCCGCCCGCGACCGGTGTGCCGAGCTGGCGAGACTGTCCCGCCAGGCCGTGGCGGAAGTACTCCGGCTGGGCCCGCTGCGCGAGGAGTACGACCGGGTCGCCCGGCTCGCCGCTCTCACCGCCGGTACATCAGCCGACAACGAACGCAAGATGCGTCTCGAGTCGTACGTGCTCGCGGCTCGCCTCGAACAGGTCGCGGCCGCGGCCACCGCGCGGCTGCAGCGCATGTCGTCCGGCCGCTACACCCTGGTGCACAGCGACACCAAAGCGGGCGGCAAGCGCTCCGGGCTCGGTCTGCATGTTGTGGACGCCTGGACCGGAAGCGAACGCGACACCGCGACGCTCTCCGGCGGTGAGACCTTCTTCGCCTCACTCGCCCTCGCGCTCGGCCTCGCCGATGTCGTCACCGACGAGGCCGGGGGCGTACGGCTCGACACCCTCTTCATCGACGAGGGCTTCGGCAGCCTGGACGACCAGACCCTGGACGAGGTGCTCGACGTCCTCGACTCGCTGCGCGAACGGGACCGCAGCGTAGGCATCGTCAGCCATGTCGCCGATCTGCGTCGTCGTATCCCCGCCCAGCTGGAGATCGTCAAGGAGCGGCACGGCTCCGTCGTTCGGCTCCGGTCGGCTCCGCTGGGCGGCTGATCGCCCGCCGAGGCAGTGGCGAGGAGTGGACGACGCTGGTGGTGACCGACCCCAGCGCGCCGCCCGCGCCGCGCGAGGCAGATCTGCTGACAGCGCCCGTCGGCGCGGACGACTCGGCTGCTGCCGACCCTCGACGACGAGCCGGCGGCTGGCCGAAGGGTGTCTCGCACCCGAGCCCGGCCGCCGCCTCACCCGCCCGTGTGAACCGGTCGTCAGAGCTTGGACAGTTCGTCGACCAGATCGTCCAGTCCCAGCGAACCCTGCGACAGCGCCGCCATGTGCCACGCCTTCGCGTCGAACGCGTCGCCGTGCGCCTTGCGGGCGTTCTCCCGGCCCAGCAGCCAGGCCCGCTCGCCCAGCTTGTAGCCGATCGCCTGCGCCGGCACCGACAGATAGCGCGTCAGCTCGCTCTCCACGAAGTCGGCCGGCCGCCCGCTGTGGCTGCCGAAGAACTCCTGCGCCAGCTCCGGAGTCCAGATCTCGCCCGGGTGGAAGGGTGAGTCCGCCGGAATCTCCAGCTCCAGATGCATGCCGATGTCCACGATCACCCGGCACGCCCGCATCATCTGCGCGTCCAGATAGCCGAGCCTGCGCTCCGGGTCGGGCAGGAACCCGAGCTCGTCCATCAGCCGCTCCGCGTACAGTGCCCAGCCCTCGGCGTTGGCGCTGACGCCGCCGATCGTCGCCTGATAGCGGGAGAGCTGGTCCGCGACATGCACCCACTGCGCGATCTGCAGATGGTGGCCGGGCACACCCTCGTGGTACCAGGTCGACACCAGGTCGTACACCGGAAAGCGCGTCTCGCCCATGGTCGGCAGCCAGGTGCGTCCGGGCCGGGTGAAGTCCTCCGAGGGACCGGTGTAGTAGGGCGCCGCGGCACCGCCCGGGGGAGCGATACGGGACTCCACCTTCCGTACCCGCTCGGCGAGTTCGAAGTGTGTGCCGTCCAGCGCCTCGATCGCCTCGTCCATCAGCCTCTGCAGCCAGACCCGTACCTCCTCGACGCCTTCGATGTGCTCGCCGTGCACATCGAGGTGCGCGAGCGCCTCCCAGGGCCCCGCGCCCGGAAGGATCTTGTCGGCCTCGGTCTTCATCTCGGCCAGCAGCCGGTGGTATTCGGACCAGCCGTAGGCGTACGCCTCGTCGAGATCGAGGTCGGTGCCGTTGAAGTAGCGCGACCAGCGGGCGTAGCGCTCGCGCCCGACCGTGTCGGGCGCGTCCGCCCCGGCAGGTGCGTACACATCGCGCATCCAGTCGCGCAGCTCGGTCAGGGCTTCGGTCGCCGAGCGGGCCGCGGCGTCGAGTTCGGTGCGGAGCGTGGCGGGGCCGTCCGCGACGAAGTCGTCGAACCAGCTCCGGTCCGTGCCGATCCACTCCGTCATTTGGCCGATATTCGTCTGCGTGGCACGTGGGCCGCCCAGGAGCTTGCGCTCCAGACCGAGTTCCAGCGAGGCCCGGTAACCCTCCAGCGCGTGCGGCACCGCACGCAGCCGCCGCGCGATGGCTGCCCAGTCCTCATCGGTTTCCGTGGGCGTCACGGTGAACACCTCGCGCACCGTATGCACCGGTGAGCGCAGATTGCTCACCGTACGCAGACCCTCATCAGCCTCGTGAACAGCGAGTTCGGCCGTCAGACGCTCCCGCAGCAGCCGCCCGCAGCGCCGCTCGGCGTCGTTCTCGGCGCCCGGCAGCTTCTCCGCATGGTCCAGCCTGGCCAGCGTCTCGCGTGCGAGCTCGGCGAATGCCTCCTGACCTGCGGGGGAGTAGTCGGGAAGGAGACCCGAGCTCTCCTTGACCCCGAGATATGTGCCAATCGTCGGATCGAGTTCGATGAGTGCGTCGACGTAGGCGTCGGCGACCTGGCGGGGCAGCTGGCTGCTGAGGGTGACTGACATGGGCACATCCTCATACGAGTGGGGCCTCCGCGTCACCATCATCGAGTCCCAGCGGCCTGTCAGCCACCTGTCTGAGGAGGCAGCAGCGGGCCGCAGTCCCACTGCTGGAAGATCAACCGGGTCTCGACCCGGGCGACCTCGCGCCGGGAGGTGAACTCGTCCACCACAAGTCGCTGCAGATCCGCGGTGTCCGCCACGGCCACATGCACCAAGTAGTCGTCCGGGCCCGTGAGATGGAACAGCGCACGGGACTCGGGCAGAGCCCGGATGCGCTCGACGAACGGACCGATCAGTTCACGCCGGTGCGGACGGACCTGTACGGAGAGCAGCGCCTCCAGTCCCCGCCCCAGCCGGGCCGGGTCCAGGGCCAGCCGGTGCCCGAGGATCACACCGGAGCGGCGCAGCCTCGCCACCCGGTCAAGGCACGTGGAAGGAGCGACTCCGACCTCCGCCGCCAGATCGCGGTAGGTGGTCCGGGCGTCGTTCTGCAGCAGCCGGAGTATGTGAAGATCCACCGGGTCGAGAGCGACAGTTTCAGCCATTCGCCGAACGTAACACGGGCCATGGCCAAGACCTGCCGGTGGGTGTTCACAGTGCGGGCATGGAGAACGCAGCCTTCGCCGCCCACCCACCCCGGGCGCTGGCCACCGAAGCAGTCCACGCCGGACGCGAGGATCTCGCGCAGCTCGGTCTGCATGCCCCGCCGCTGGATCTGTCGACCACCTATCCCTCCTACGACGCCGCAGGCGAAGCGGAACGGATCGACGAGTTCGCCGCCACCGGAGCGCGCCTGGAGGGGCCGCCCGTCTACGCCAGGCTGGACAACCCGACCACGGCCCGCTTCGAGACCGCCCTGGCCAGGCTCGAGGGGACCGAGAGCGCGGTCGCCTTCGCCAGCGGCATGGCGGCTCTCACCGCCGTACTGCTGGTACGGGCGAGCATGGGCCTGCGCCATGTGGTCGCGGTGCGTCCGCTGTACGGCTGCAGCGACCATCTGCTCGGTGCCGGGCTGCTGGGCACCGAGGTGACCTGGACCGACCCTGCGGGCATCGCCGCGGCGATCCGGCCGGACACCGGTCTGGTGATGGTGGAGACGCCCGCGAACCCGACGCTGGCGGAGGTCGATCTGCGGGCCGTGCGGCACGCCTGCGGCTCCGTGCCGCTGCTCGTCGACAACACCTTCGCCACTCCCGTGCTCCAGCGGCCGGTCGAGCACGGCGCCCGGCTCGTGCTGCACAGTGCCACGAAGTATCTGGGCGGGCACGGCGATGTGATGGGCGGAGTGGTGGCCTGCGACGAGGAATTCGCGGGCAAGCTGCGCCAGGTCCGCTTCGCGACCGGCGGTGTTCTGCACCCGATGGCCGGATATCTGTTGCTTCGGGGACTGTCGACCCTGCCGGTACGGGTACGGGCCGCCTCCACCACCGCCGCCGACCTGGCCTGCCGCCTGGCGGCCGACCCGCGCGTCGCCCGCGTCCACTATCCGCGGATCGGCGGTGCGATGGTCTCCTTCGAGGTGTACGGCGACCCGCACGCCGTGATCGCGGGCGTACGGCTGATCACTCCCGCGGTCAGTCTCGGCAGCGTCGACACGCTGATCCAGCACCCGGCCTCCATCAGCCACCGCATCGTGGCTGAGGGAGACCGGCGCTCGGCGGGCGTCAGCGACCGGCTGCTGCGGCTGTCGGTCGGGCTCGAGGACGTCGAGGATCTGTGGCGCGATCTGACCCAGGCCCTCAGCGCTCAGCCTGTTCGAAGCGAGCGCGGGGGCGTACGGCAGTCGCGTCCAGTCGGGCGGTGATCACCAGCGTGCCCTCCTCGATCTGAAAGTCGAGCGGCAGCCCGAGACCGCGCATGGCCGCGACCATGCCGGTGTTGGACGACTGGGTCACGGCGTAGACGCTCTCGCAGCCGGCCTCGACGGCCAGGTCGACCAGTCGGCCGAGCAGCTCCGCGCCGATCCCTCGGCGCTGCCAGGCGTCCTCGACGAGCAGGGCGACCTCGGTCTCGTCGCCGTCCCACAGCAGATGACCGAGGGCGACGAGCTTGCCGGAGGTCGTCTGCACGGCGAGTGTGCGGCCGAAGCGCGGGCTGAGCAGATGGTTGAGATAGCGGTCGGCGTCGCCGATCGGGCCGTGGTAGCGCAGGCTCAGGGTGCGGTCGGAGCAGCGGTCGTGCATGGCCTTCGCTGCCGGGACATCGCCCTGGTCGGCGCGGCGCACGGTGATCTCATTGCCCTCGGGGAGGGTGAGGACGTCCTCGCTGCGCGGGACGCGGGGGCCCAGGCGGGCATCCAGCTCGACCAGGGCCCGCGCCCGGGCGAACTCCGTGGGCGTGAAGGGGAGATAGGGCCGCTCGACGGTGATCGCGCCGCCGTTCGGGTCGCGCAGCCGCATCACCGTCTCCTCCAGTACGCCCTCGACGGGAGGCATCTCGCCCGTGGGTCGGCCGGAGAGGCTGACGGCGGGCAGCGAGTGGATCGTGCAGCGGCCGAGCAACTGGCGCAGCGCGAGCGGCAGTTCAGCCGCGTCCAGGGCGGTACGGGTGGCGAGGCCGAGCACCCGGGTCGGGGTGTCGACGAGGTCGTGGGCGTCGGCGCGCTCGATCCAGGTGTTGCTGCCGCCCGCCGCCGAGATCTCCCGGGTCAGCTGCTGGGCCTGGAGGGACGCGGGGGCACGCAGCAGGAACTCGTCCACCGTGCCCTCGGCGAGCGGGTGCGTCTGCAGGGTCAGGATGTCCACCCGGTGCCGGGCGAGGGCGGTGCACAGCGCGGCGAGGCTGCCGGGGGTGTCCCGCACCGTGGTACGCATCCGCCACAGCGAGGTCTCGAACAGCTCGCCGCCCCGAGCCGCGAGCTCGGTCGCGCCGGCCTCCCGCGCCCCACCGGCGGTATCGGACGTGAGCGCCGGAGGGGCGTGGCTGTGGCGTCGTGCCCACCATGTGTGGAAGGTGGCCGTGGCGATGAGCACCACGGCCGAGGCGATGAGCAGGAACGGGCCGTCGGGGCCGTGCCCGACCATGTTGGCGATGGCATCGGCGACGGCCACGGCGGTGAACATGGCCGCCAACTCGACGAGATCCCGCCGCCAGTGGTGTGGGCGGCGGGCGGTCTTCGCGGAAGTCACATCAGTCATGGCATCACTGTGACCGAATGGTGTTGCGTGATCACGAACGCTTTGTGACTGATGGGTTAAGCCCGGATCTGGGTCGCTATCGGCTGGTTCTTACCCTTTCTGGCGTGGACTGTTCGGCTCCCTGATTCACCGCAGAGCGCGTACTACTGCCCCACGCACCCGGGCTGGAGCACCTTGCTGAACAGAACCGTCCCGCCCTCAGCCCGCAGCCGCACCGTCAGCTCGCCGCTGCCGCCGTCGATGTCGACCTCCCCGAAGTACTGCGGGGACTCCATCGGCGAGACATTCGCGCGCTCCGGCGCCCGCACGAAGACACGCTCCGGCCCGAAGGTGCCGTCGAGCGCGTTGGCCGGGAAGCCGCCAGCCGCCAGCGGACCCGAGACGAACTCCCAGAACGGCGCGAAGTCCTTGAAGGCCGCCCGCTCGGGCGCGTAGTGCTGCGCCGACGTGTAGTGGACATCAGCCGTGAGCCAGAGCGTGCCCGTGATCCGGCAGTGCTTGATGAAACGAAGCAGCTCGGCGATCTGCAGCTCACGGCCGAGAGGCACGCCGGGATCGCCCTGAGCCACGGCCTCGAAGTTCGTCGCGCCGTCCTGCACGACCAGACCGAGCGGCATGTCGGCGGCGATCACCTTCCACACCGCACGCGAGCGCGACAACTCACGCTTCAGCCAGGCGAGCTGCTCGGCGCCGAGGATGCCCTGGGTGTCGTCGGCCTGCCGGCCGGGGGAGTTGGCGTTGCGGTACGAACGCATGTCGAGGACGAAGACGTCGAGCAGCGGGCCGTAGCGCACCACCCGGTGGACACGGCCGTCGCGGCCCTGCGAGGGGAGCGTGGAGATCGGGAAGTACTCACTGAAGGCCCGCATCGAGCGCTCGGCGAGCACATCCACGTTCTTTTCTGTGTAGCGCACATCGTCCAGGATCTGGCCCGGGTACCAGTTGTTGCGTACCTCGTGGTCGTCCCACTGCACGACGGTGGGGACCTGCGCGTTGAAGCGCCGGACGTTCTCGTCGAGCAGGTTGTAGCGGAAGTTGCCGCGGAAGTCGGCCAGCGTCTGCGCCACCTTGGACTTCTCCTCGGTGGTGATGTTGCGCCAGATCCGTCCGTCCGGCAGGGTCACGCTCGGCTGGATCACACCGTCCGCGTAGACCGTGTCGCCGCTGCACAGGAAGAAGTCCGGGTCCAGGCGCCGCATTTCCTCGTACGCGCGGTAGCCGCCGATGTCAGGGTTGATGCCCCAGCCCTGGCCCGCTATGTCGCCCGACCACAGAAACGCACACCCTCCCGGCGCTTCGAGGGAGCCGTACGGAAGGTCCCGTACACCGGCTCGCCCGTGCGCCGCGGGTCGTCAGGGTCGGCCAGTGTCACCCGGTAGTGCACCTGCTCGCCCGCGGGCAGGCCGCGCAGCGACGTCGTACCGGTGAAGTCAGTGCCCGGCCCGAGCAGGGGGCCGTGCCGGCGGTGCGTGTGCCGGAAGGAGTCCGTGGCCGAGGTCTCGACGATCATCCGGGCGGGCCGGTCCGAGCGGACCCACACCAGGCCGGACGAGGAGGTGACGTCGCCGGTCTGCACACCCCACGCGGCGCCGGGGCGGCCGGAGAGCGCCAGTGCGGGCGCGGCTGCGAGCGTGGGCAGTGCAAGCGCCGCCGACGCGGCGACCGTGCCGCGCAGTACGGAACGGCGGTCGGGGGACGAACTCCGCGGGCTGTGCGACATCGCTGGGCCTCCTGGGGCAGGTCGGGCGAGTGTGCCGAGCCATGCCTAACGCCCGGCCACGGCCAGGGCGCGAACCCCAAGTGAACAACGTGCCCTACGACACTGCGGCTTCGGCCATCAGGCGCACCCCGCGCACGATGTCGGACGGCGCCAGTTGCGCGTAGCCGATCACCAGACGTACGCCCCTGTCCTCGGCGCTCGCCACCCGGTAGTCGGCCAGCGGGCGCACCGCGACGCCGGCCGCGGCCGCGCGCTGGACAAACCGGGGCCCGGGGCCGTAGCGCTCCGGGAGCGTCGCGATGATGTGCAGCCCGGCCGCGATGCCGCTGACCTCCGAGCCCACAAAGTGCTCCGCGAGCGCCGCGACAAGGGTGTCCCGCCGCTCCCGGTAGGCGCGCTGACAACGGCGCAACTGCCGGTCGTAGCCGCCGCGGTCGACGAAGTCCGCGAGGAGCGCCTGGTCGAGGGCGGGGTTGCCGAGATCCATCGTGCGTTTGCGCTCGACCACCTCGTCCACCAGGCGGCCGGGCACCACCAGCCAGCCGAGCCGAAGCCCCGGCGCCAGTGACTTGCTGACCGAGCCCGTGTAGGCGACGCGGTCGGGGTCGAGCCCCTGCAGAGCTCCGACAGGTGCGCGGTCGTAGCGGAAGTCGCCGTCGTAGTCGTCCTCGACGATCAGGCCGTCCACCGACCGTGCCCAGTCGAGGAGTTCGGTGCGACGCCTCGCGGAGTAGGCGATTCCGGTCGGGAACTGGTGGGCCGGAGTGGTCACCACGGCGCGGACACCGGACCGCTCCAGCGGCCCGGTGGCGAGCCCTTCACCGTCCAGCGGCAGCGCCGTCGTGCTCAGCCCGGCCGCCGCGAACAGCGACCCGTGGTCGGGACTGCCCGGGTCCTCGACACCCACCGTCCGCAGGCCGTGCCCGTGCAGGACAAATCCGAGCAGCGTCATGGCCTGCGCGACGCCCGAACACACCACCAGAGACTCCGGGTCGGCCACGACGCCGCGCCGCCGGGTGAGCAACGAGGCCAGTGCGGTCCGCAGTTCAGGAAGCCCGCGCGGATCGGGATAGCCCAGCGCCCGGTGCGGCAGCCGCGCGAGCACGGACTTGTGCGCGGCGGCCCACGCGGCGCGCGGGAAGAGCGAGAGATCCGGCGTCCCGGGACGGAAGTCCACCAGCGCGCCGGGAGCACGTGGCGCCAGGTCGCGCGCCCCGCGCACAGCCGGGCGGGTCGCGTCGCCGACCCAGGTGCCCGCGCCCCGGTCGCTGCGCAGATAGCCCTCTGCGGTCAGCTGCTCGTACGCCTCGGTGACCAGGCCACGGGAGACCCCCAGATCCGCGGCGAGCTCGCGGCTCGACGGCAGCCGTGTGCCCGCCGCGAGCCTTCCGGACCGCACGGCGTCGCGCAGCGCCGACTGCAGGGCCCGCCCGCGCTGCCGTGCGGGGGCGGCCGCCGCGGGCAGCAGCAGTTCCCAGGCGGTGTTCCAGGCCTCACCGCGTGACGATCCGCCCGCGGCCGAAGTGGTCCCCGATGACGTCATGGAAGTGGACCTTAACCGGGACCGCCTCGATCCATAGCGTCGCCACATGAACGCGAATACCCTGCGCGGGGCGCTGCTCGTCAGCTTCGCCTACGTCCTCGTCGGCGCCTCCTTCACCGCCAACAGCGTCCTCGGCGACTATCCGTACGCGGGTGGTCAGGCGCTGCGCTACGCCCTGGCCTGTCTGCTCCTGCTGCCGCTGCTCGGCGGCCGGGCCGCGCTCGCACCGTTGCGGGCCCTCGGCCGGTCGCAGTGGGTACGCCTCTGCGTGCTCGCCGCCGTCGGCATGGTCGGATTCAATCTGGCGATCCTGGCCGCGGAACGCACCTCGGAGCCTGCTGTTCCGGGCGTGTTCGTCGGCTGCGCGCCCGTCATCGTCGCCGTGCTCGTACCGCTCCTGGACGGCCGACGGCCCGCCCGGCCCGTTCTGTACGGAGCGCTGCTGGTGGCGGCCGGAGCCTTCACCGTCCAGGGGTGGGGCCGTACCGACCTGATCGGCATCGTGTGGTCGGTGGGGGCGCTGGCGGGTGAGGTCGGCTTCGCCGTACTGGCCACTCCGGTGCTGCGCCCGCTCGGCCCCAAACTGCTCACCGCCACGGTCTGCGGCATCGCCGCCGTCGAATCCACGATCATCGGCCTCGTCCTCGACGGCGCGGCTTTTGTGCGCGCGCCGGGGCAGGCGGAGACGCTCGCACTGCTGTGGCAGGCGGCCGTCGTCACGGTCGTCGGATTCGTCACCTGGTACATGGGTGTTCAGCGCATCGGCGCCGAGCGCGCCACGCTGTTCTCCGGACTGATCCCCGTCGCCGCCGCCCTGACCGCGCCGCTCGTCGGGACGGGCTCGTTCGGCGCGCCCCAGGCGGTGGGCGGTGTGCTGGCCGGGGTGGGCGCGGCACTCGGCTCCGGGGTGTTCAACAAGCGGTCAGCGGCTGCCGTCCAGGATCACGCGGGCGACCAGCGCGGGATCGTCGTTCATGGGGACATGGCCGCAGCCGGGCAGTCGCACCAGCCGGGCATCGGGGATGACGTGCTTGGCCCGGATGCCCTGGCGGCGCAGCAGCAGCCGGTCCCGCATGCCCCAGCCGATGGTGACCGGCACATCGGGCACATCGTCGGTGAACAGGACGTCCCGGCCGGCGGCGAGCGTCTGGTGGAAACCGGTGGCCTCGCGCAGGGCGAGGGTCTCCGCGACCGCCGCCTCAGGTGATCGCCGTCCGGGCCGGGCGTAGATGCTGCTGATCAGCGCCGCCCGCCCGGCGGTCGACCGGGACAGCCCCTCGATCATCGGCAGCGGCATCGCCTGGGCCGCGCGTCGCATGGTTTGCAGCATCCCGAAGGCGTACTGGCGCTCGCCCGGCGACCAGAAGCCGGCGGGCGACAGGGCCGTGACCGACCGGACGAGCTTCTCCCGGCCCAACTCCAGGGCGAGCAGTCCTCCCAGGGAGTTCCCCGCGACATTGGGGCGTTCGATCGCCAGCGACTCGCACAGCGCGCCGAGGACCGAGCCGACGCTGGTCAGGTCGTACGAAACACCGTCGGGCAGCGCGGAGGACGTGCCGAAGCCGGGCAGGTCGATGGCGATGACATCGCGCTCCGCCGCCAGGATCCCCATGACCGGCTCCCAGGCCTGCCAGTGGTGCCCGATTCCATGGAGGAGCAGCAGCGGCTCGCCCCTGCCCGCGCGCTCGTAGGTGACGGACAGCGCCTGGCTGCCGCGGGCGGACTCGATGGAGAACGCGATCTTCTCGGCCATGCTTGCTGCTCCCTGGTGTCGCCCGCGTGAAGACGTTTTAGACGGCTTGTCAGTAACAATTACCGCTCGGTAGCTTCCAGTTCAAGGGGGCGAGCCTACGCGGCCGCACGCTGTGTCGCGCACCGCACCCCGACCGGCTGGACAGGCACAGCGCGGTCGGTTGGGATAGAGGTGTGGCAACCGACACCGTGACAGACGTCTTCGAAGAGCACCGGCCCGTCCTGACCGGCGTGGCCTACCGGATGCTCGGCCGGGTGGCCGACGCCGAGGACGTGGTGCAGGAGGCCTGGCTGCGCTGGTCGGCCGCGGACCGCAGCGAGGTCCGCGAGCCGCGCGGCTACCTCGTACGGATCACCACCCGCCTCGCCATCGACCGGCTGCGCCAGGCCCAGTCGCGGCGCGAGGCGTATGTCGGCCCCTGGCTGCCCGAACCGCTCGCCACCGACTTCGGGTACACCGTCCCCGACACCGCCGAGCAGACCGTACTCGCCGAATCCGTCAGCCTCGCCGTCCTGGTCGTGCTGGAGGCGCTGTCGCCGCTGGAGCGCGCGGTGTTCGTGCTGCGCGAGGCTTTCGGATTCCCGTACGCGGAGATCGCAACCACCCTCGACCGGTCCGAGGCAGCCGTTCGGCAGCTCGCGGGCCGGGCCCGCCGCCACGTCGAGGAGCGCAAGCCCCGCTATGACGTCGACCCCACCGAACGCCGCGACCTCACCGAGCGCTTCCTGGCCGCCGCCTCCGGCGGTGACCTGGAGTCGCTGCTGAGCCTGCTGGCACCGGACGTGCGCCTGGTGGGCGACAGCGGCGGCAAGGCCAAGGCGCCGCTGCGGGTCATGGAGAGCGCCGACAAGGTCGGACGCTTCCTGTTCGCCGTGGTGAAGCAGCCGATCCCGGAGATGGACCTCCGCTTCATCGAGCTCAATGGTGCGCCCGCGCTCCTCGTGCTCTCCGCGGGAAATCCGGACACCGTCTTCCAGGTGGAGGTGTTGGACGGTCGGATCCAGTGCGTCTACATCATCCGCAACCCCGACAAGCTCACCTCGCTGACCCCGGAGTAGAGCGTCCTTTCGCACGTCAGACCCCGTGTCCAGATCCGGCCACGGGGTCTGTTGCTGCGGGTGTGTCACGCGGTACGAACGTCCTGTGAACGCTCTGCGAATCCGGCTGGTTCCGCTGCGTAACGGCCGCAGGATTGGTCTTGACCAAGTAGTTGTACCGTCCTATGGTCGCAGAGTTAGTGCAGGAACCTTTAATAAACAAGGGCGCGGAATAGCCGCCGCTGGAACGGCGATTGCGGAGGATCAGGGTGGGGACCACGCAGCTCGAATCGGTGCCGGAACCTAAGTACTGGCACCTCAAGACCGTGATCGGCGAAGCACTCGACTCCGACTTCTCGGTGGGGGAGATCCTGCCCAACGAGCGAGATCTCGCCGCTCGCTTCGGAGTCGCCCGCGCCACACTCCGTCAGGCGCTCGAACAGCTGGAGCTGGAAGGCCGGTTGCAGCGCCGTCGCGGAGTCGGCACCACCGTCGCGCCGCCTCGCATGGGCGTCGACGTCTCCACCACCGAGCAGGCCTGGCCGGGCACCGGGCAGGACGCCTGGCAGTCCGTCGACTGCCAGACGGTCGTCCCGCCGGCCGCGGTCGCGCGACTGCTGGAGACCGAGACCGACGAACAGACGCACTCCGTCCGCAGACTGCGCGTCTCCCACGGTCAGTCGGTCGCCGCCGAGCTCCTGTACATCCCGGCCTCCGCCGTGCCCGAACTGTCGGCGATCGACGCTCCGTCCGGCCCCGCGCGGGCCCGCGCCGTACTGCGTGAGCTCCAGCGCCTCGAGTTCGAGGGGCAGGACCGCGCGGTGGAGCTGGGCTCGGCCCGCGCCGACGATGCCAAGGAGCTCGACCGGTTGCCGGGCGCGCCCGTCCTGATCGTCACCACGCGCTACTTCTCCGAGGGCAGGACCGCCGCCGTCTCGGTGGCCACCTACCGCGCCGACACCTGCCGGCTGACCTTCGGGGACTCCGGCGATCTGGAGATCAGCCACGACGACCAGGAGCGCCGCGCCTCCTGAGTCTCGCCCTTCGCGCTACACAGGGCTCGTACGGCCCGTCGCACCGAACTCGCGGTCAGCGGCGGGCCGTCACTGTTCCCTCGATGGCGAACAACTGCTCCTCGACATGGTCGAGCGCCAGACGCAGCGCACCGGTCGCCACGGCCGCCTCGCCGAGCAGCGACAGAGCCACCCGCGGCGGGCGCAGACAGTACCGGGACAGCTCGTCGCGCAGCGGATCGAGTACGCCGTCGAGTCCCGCGGCCCAGCCGCCGATGACCACCAGCTCCGGGTCGAGCGCCAGCACCAGCGCCGCCACATCGTGAACCAGTCGCTGGATGAACCGCTCGACGGCCTCCTGCGCTCTCGGATCACCCTGCTTGGCGTGGGCGAAGACATCGGCGACCGCCTGCTCGTCCAGCGGATGCAGCGGCTCGTCGGTCGTCGACAGCAGCTTCTCGGGAGTCACTTCGCGGCCGAGCAGATGCAGCGCCCCGATCTCGCCCGCCGCGCCCCCGAAACCGCGGTGCAGCCGTCCGCCGATCAGCGACCCCGCACCCGGGCTGAGCCCGGCCAGTACGAAGACGATGTCGTCGGACTCGGTCGCCGCGCCCTTCCAATGCTCGGCCACCGCGGCGGCGTTGGCGTCGTTCTCGACCAGCACGGGGCAGCGGAACGACCTGCGCAGCCGCTCGCCGAGCGCCAGACCGGTCCAGCCGGGCAGCGCGGTCCCGAGTCGTACGGTTCCGTCTGCCTCCACGATGCCGGGGGAGCCGACCCCGACGGCCCGCAGGCTGCTGCGGGCGACGCCGGTCCTGCGCAGGACGTCGGCGACGACCTGCCGCACCCGCTCCAGACGCTCGTCCGCCGAGGCCGTCTCCGAGACCTCCCTGGATCCGGCGCCGATGATCCGCCCGTCCAGGCCGGAAAGCAGTGCGGCGATCCGGTGGGCCCCGATCTCGACACCCAGCAGATGACCGGCCTCGGCACGGAACCTGAACCGCCGGGCGGGGCGCCCCTGACGGCGGGTACCGCCCTCCTCGGGGATGCTCTCGACGACGAGCCCGCCCTCGATGAGCCCCTCGATCACGCCCTCGACGGTCGGCCGGGACAGACCGGTGATCCGGGTCAGGTCCGTGAGCGTGGGGGAGTCAGCGCCCCGCAGTGCATGGAGTACCACCGCGGAGTTGATCCGCCGCAGCAGCGACGGGTCTCCGCCGGTCAGCCGCCCCACCGTGTGTCCTCCCAGCTCGAGCGCGTGTGTGCCCGGATCGTACTCGCTGGCCGCGAAGGCGGCGAGCAATCCTGAGGCGCGTGGCGGTGGGCCCTGTGCCGCCGGGATGCCTGACGGACAGCCAAATGTCAGTGCGGGCCGGTTTACTGGGGGCATGACCACGGCACAGCACCTCGACACGATCGACTTGCTGCGCTCCCGGGAGTTCCCCGTGGAGCCCGGCCCGTCGGACGTCGGCTCGGAAGGCCCCGGATTTCACATCGCGGAGCTGAACGGGCAGTTCGGCGACGGAGCGGACGATGACGAGGGCGGGGACGCGGCGGCCGACCAGCGTGCGGAGGAGCACGGCGCCCTGCTGAACATCCTCGAACGACGCTGGGGCGAGCCCGACCTGTTCAGCCTTGCCAGTACGCGGCTGCGCGTCGAGAGGGACGAAGAGGTGCCCGACCCGTGGCGCAGGCTCAGCGTGCAGATGGAATGGCTGCATCTGTGGCGGATCGAGGACCGGTGGATAGCGGTCGGACTGTCCAGGTTCCAGCTGCTGGCCGTGGTCACCGAGATAGACCCGCTCTAGAAAGAGCCGTCCCCGAGCGAACCGGCTTGCGTCGAACCGTCCTGCTGGGAACCGTCCACTTCCGCGGCCCTTCGCAGCCGCCCGAATTCCTCGGCCATCGTCTGCGCTGTCCAGTGTGCGTTGAGCCCGCTCGGATTGGGCAGCGCCCAGATCCTCGTCTCGCCTATCGTGCGCTCCTGAGGCCCGATCCTGGCCTTCTTCTCGCCGAAGGCCGTGCGGTACGCGGTGACGCCGACGACCGCCAGCCATCGTGGACGCAGCCGCTCGACCTTGGCCGTCAGGAGCCGCCCGCCCTCGCGGAACTCCTCGTCGCTCAGTTCGTCGGCGCGAGCCGTCGCCCTGGCCACCACATTGGTGATGCCCAGTCGATGCCCGAGCAGTTCTTCCTGCTCGGCGGGCTTGAACTGCCGTGGTGTGAAGCCCGACAGATGCAGCACCGGCCAGAAGCGGTTGCCGGGCCGGGCGAAGTGATGGCCCGTTGCCGCGGTCATCAAGCCCGGGTTGATGCCGCAGAACAGTACGGAAAGCCCGCCCGCGACCACATCCGCAACGATGCGATCGCGGGCGGCATCCAGCTCCTCGGGGGTCAGAGGATCGACCCCGGGGTGTAACCGGCGGCCTCCGGGTGCTGCTTGGCGATTTCCTCGATCCGGGAGACCACGGCCGTCACCTGGTCGGCCGCCGCGCCCGTGAACGACAGCTTGTCGGCCATCAGAGCGTCCAACTGCGCCCGGTCCAGCGGAATTCGCTCGTCCGCCGCCAGCTTGTCGAGCAGCTCATTGCGCTCGGCGCCCTGCTCCCGCATCGCCAGCGCCGACGCGACAGCGTTCTCCTTGATGGCCTCGTGCGCGAGCTCACGGCCGACCCCGGCCCGTACGGCACCCATCAGCACCTTGGTGGTGGCGAGGAAGGGGAGGTAGCGGTCCAGCTCGCGGGCGACGACGGCGGGGAAGGCGCCGAACTCGTCGAGCACGGTCAGGAAGGTCTCCAGGAGACCGTCGAAGGCGAAGAACGCGTCCGGAAGCGCGACCCGGCGCACCACGGAGCAGGAGACATCGCCCTCGTTCCACTGGTCGCCCGCCAGCTCGCCGGTCATCGAGGCATAGCCGCGCAGGATGACCATCAGGCCGTTGACGCGCTCGCAGGAGCGGGTGTTCATCTTGTGCGGCATCGCGGAGGAGCCGACCTGGCCGGGCTTGAAGCCCTCGGTGACCAGCTCGTGACCGGCCATCAGCCGGATCGTCTTGGCGACAGAGGACGGCGCGGCGGCCAGCTGCACCAGCGCGGAGACCACGTCGTAGTCGAGCGAACGGGGGTAGACCTGACCGACCGAGGTGAAGGCGTGCGCGAAGCCCAGATGCCCGGCGATGCGCTGCTCGAGCTCGGCGAGCTTCGCGGCATCGCCGCCGAGGAGGTCGAGCATGTCCTGCGCGGTGCCCACCGGGCCCTTGATGCCGCGCAGCGGGTAGCGGCCCAGCAGATCTTCGAGGCGTCCGTACGCCACGAGCAGCTCGTCGGCCGCGGTCGCGAAGCGCTTGCCCAGGGTCGTGGCCTGCGCGGCGACATTGTGCGAGCGTCCGGCCATCACCAGCTCGGCGTACTCGCCGGAGAGCTTGCCGAGCCGGGCGAGAACCGCGACCGTGCGGTCCCGCATCAGCTCCAGCGAGAGCCGGATCTGCAGCTGCTCGACGTTCTCGGTCAGATCACGGGACGTCATGCCCTTGTGGACCTGCTCGTGGCCCGCCAGCGCGTTGAACTCCTCGATGCGCGCCTTCACATCGTGGCGGGTGACCTTCTCGCGCTCGGCGATCGATGCCAGGTCGACCTGGTCGAGCACCCGCTCGTAGTCGGCGACGGCGGCCTCGGGCACCTCGATGCCGAGGTCCTTCTGGGCGCGCAGCACCGCGAGCCAGAGCTGACGCTCCAGCTTCACCTTCTGCTCGGGGGACCACAGGACGGCCAGCTCCGCGGAGGCGTAGCGGCCGGCCAGGACATTGGGGATGCGGGGCTTGGCTGTCACGTGTACGGATTCTACTGGCGGTTTGCGCAGGCCAGCGCCCCGGTCCGGTTTGTGGCTTACTACGAACGCGGATTCTCGTACGGCAGCAGCTCGGGCCGCTTCGCCGGAAGGCCGTCGCCCGATGATCGCCCCGTCAGCCGTCGCCCGACCCACGGACCCAGATACTGGCGTGCGAACCGCAGGTCGCCGACCCGCCGCACCGCCCAGCCCGGCCGCACCGCGGCCGGAAGCAGCGCTCGCCAGTCCTCCTCCGCGTCGTGCCCGAGGGTCTGCCAGACCGCCTCGGCGACGCGCCGGTGCCCCTCGGCCGTCAGATGCAGCCGGTCCACGTCCCACATCCGCTGGTCGCCGAGCACTTCGGAGCCGTACAGGTCCACCACCAGGGCGCCGTGCCGGGCGGCCAGTTCGTCGACGTAACCGAACAGCTCCTCCATGCGGGGGCGGAAGCGTTCCATCACCGGACCGTTGCGGCCGGGGCTGCGCATCAGGACCAGCTGACGGCAGGACGGCGTCAGCTTCTCCACGGCCTCCTCCAGGAGCCCGCGCACCCTGCCCATGTCGCACTTGGGCCGCAGGGTGTCATTGAGCCCGCCCACCAGCGTGACCACATCGGCCTGCATGGCGGCCGCCACGTCCACCTGCTCGTCGACGATCTGGCCGATGAGCTTTCCGCGGACGGCGAGATTCGCGTAGCGGAATCCCGGAGTGCGCGCGGCCATTCGGCCCGCGAGCAGATCTGCCCAGCCGCGGTAGGAGCCGTCCGGCAGAAGGTCGGACATGCCTTCGGTAAAGGAATCGCCGACCGCGACAAAACTAGTGTAATTAGCATTCATCTCCATGGCGGAGTGATCGTACCGCGCGGTAAGGTCCGTCGGTTCCGTACCGGGAGGGGAGCTCTGTGAGTGACGCGCTACTGAACGCGCTGGCCGAGGCGCTGGCCGATCTGGTGACCACGATCGACACCTGTGACGACGATGTCCTGGACCCCGACATCGCGGTGAAATGGCTGGAGAACACCGGCTATCTGCTCGGGCGCCTCTCGCCCAGGGACCGCCGGGCTCTCTCCGCGCTGATCCGCCGGGCGGCCGCCCGTGAGCCCGACGGAGCCTGGCGCGACGATCTGCTGCGGATCCCCGAGAGTTTCGGTCTCGACGACGACGAGCACGAGCTGTACTGCGACTCGGTCGAGCATCTGGAGCGCCGGTTCGTCGAGACCGTACGGGACGTGGACCCTGCCACGCCCGTTCCCACCTGCCCCGGCTGGACCTTCGCCGATCTCGTCAAGCACCACGGCGCCACGCATCGATGGATGGAACATCTCGTGCGGACCCGGGCCGCCGAGCGCGTCTGGTCGCGGGACGTCCCCCTCGAACTCCCCGACGATCCCAGGGCGTATCCGCAGTGGCTCGCCCGCAGCGCCGAAGCCACGCTCAGGACGCTGCGCGCCGTCGACCCGGATACGCCGATGTGGTCCCACGGAGCCGATCAGCGGGTGCGTTTCTTCCCGCGGCGCCTGCTCTTCGAGGCCGTCGTCCATCTCGCCGACGCCGAACTCGCGCTGGGCGTGGAACCGCGTATCGCAGCGGGCACGGCCGCCGACGGCATCGAGGAGTTCCTGGAGAACCTCCCGTACTACTCGTGGATCGCCGAGCCGGTCGCCGCCCTCGCGAGAGGCTCGGTCCGGCTGACGGCCACGGACACCGGTGCCGCCTGGACGATCGGCTTCGGGGACGGCGGCTACTCCTGGACGAAGAGCGCCGAGGAAGCCGCCGCCGGAGTCGAGGCGACGGCGGGCGATCTGCTGCTGCTCGTGTACGGACGCCACCGTACGGACGACGCCCGCTTCGCCATCGGCGGCGACCGTGCCGCTCTCGACGCCTGGCTGGCGGCGACGGCGCTGTAGGCAACCGCGCTGTAGGCATACGGGCGCTCCCGGCTTACCGGCGCTCCAGGGCTACGGCGCTCCAGTTCTGCCGCCGGGTCTGTCGGTACGGCGCGTTCCGCAGTATGTCCAGAGCATGTTCACCGCAGATTTCTGGAAAGCCACCGCGGAGCGCGCCGTGCGCACCTTCGCCCAGTCCCTGGTCGCCGTCCTGACAGCCGGCGCGACGAACCTCTTCGACGTCGACTGGCAGGCCGCACTCGCCACCGCCGGTCTGGCCACCTTCCTCGCCGTACTCACCGCGATCGGCGCGGCCAAAGCCGGACGGCCCGGCCCGGGTCTCACCGAGACCACGGAACGGGCCGCCATCGCGCCAACCCCGGCACCCGCAACCGGGACGAGCTAGCGGGGCCTGCCCACCAGCTCCCGCAACACGTCCTCCATCGTCACAAGGCCCTCCGGTGTGCCGTCCTCGTCCAGCACGGCCGCCAGATGTGTACGGCTGCGCCGCATCGCGGTCAGTACGTCGTCGAGCGGCGTCGCCGCCCGCACCCGGGCGATCGGGCGCAGGGCGGTGACGGGGAACGGCACATCGCGCGGAGCCGCGTCCAGCGCGTCCTTCACATGGAGATAGCCGAGGATCCCGCTGCCCGAGTCCACCACCGGGAAGCGGGAGAACCCGGACTCGGCCGACAGCATCTCCAGCTGCTCGGGCGTCGTCCCGGCCTGCGCGTACACCACCCTCTCGACCGGCATCACGACATCGCGCACCGGTCGGCGCCCCAGCTCCAGGGCGTCGCGCAGGCGCTCGGCCGAGCGGTCGTCGAGCAGACCGGCGTCACCCGCGTCCCGCACCAGCCGCGCCAGCTCGTCGTCCGAGTAGGTCGCGGCCACCTCGTCCCTGGTCTCCACCCGCAGCAGTTTCAGCAGCCCGTTGGCGAGGGCGTTGACCATGAAGATCACCGGCCGCAGCGCCCGCGCCAGCGTGACCAGCGGCGGGCCGAGCAGCAGCGCACTGCGCGCGGGGTCGGCCAGCGCGATGTTCTTCGGCACCATCTCGCCGAGCAGCATGTGCAGATACGTCGCGAGCGACAGCGCGATCACGAACGAGATCGGGTGGATCAGGCCGTGCGCGACACCCAACGCGTCGAACACCGGCTCGAGCAGATGCGCGATGGCGGGCTCGGCGACGATGCCGAGCACCAGAGTGCACAGCGTGATGCCGAGTTGAGCGGCGGCAAGCAGTGCCGAGACGTGCTCCAAGCCCCACAGGACGCTGCGCGCACTGCGGTTCCCGGCTTCCGCCGCCGGCTCGATCTGACTGCGGCGTACGGAGATCATGGCGAACTCCGCGCCGACGAAGAAGGCGTTGACCACCAGGGTCAGCAGGCCGATGAGGAGCTGGACCGCGATCATCGTCCGGCCTCCTCGGTGTCGTCGTCCGAGGGGAGCGGTGCGTGCATCAGCACCCGGGCCGCCCGCCGACCGGACGCGTCCACCACATCGAGCCGCCAGTCCGCCAGCTCGATCCGGTCGCCTTCGGCGGGGATGCGCCCCAGGGCGGTGGCGATGAGGCCGGCGAGCGTCTCGTAGGGGCCGTCGGGCACCCGCAGTCCGACCCGCTCCAGCTGGTCGGTCCGCGCCGCACCGTCCGCCGACCAGAGCGAGCGCCCGTCGGCGTCCTCGCCCGCCGGGGCCAGGTCCGGAGTCTCGTGCGGATCGTGCTCGTCGCGCACCTCGCCGACGACCTCCTCCACGATGTCCTCCAGCGTCACCACGCCGGCCGTACCGCCGTACTCGTCGATGACGACGGCCATGGTGTTCTTGCCGGACAGCCGGTCGAGCAGCCGGTCCACGGTCAGCGTCTCGGGTACGAGCAGGGGCTCGCGCAGCAGCTCGGAGACGCGGTGGCGGGGACGGCGCGCGGCGGGGACGGCGAGGACGTCCTTGATGTGGGCGATGCCGACGACGGAGTCCAGGCTGCCCTGGTAGACGGGGAAGCGGGACAGGCCGGTCGCGCGCGTGGCGTTGGCGACGTCCTCGGCGGTGGCCTGTACGTCGAGGGCGGTGACCTGGACCCGCGGGGTCATCACGTTCTCCGCGGTGAGCTCGGCCAGCTTGAGCGTGCGGACGAACAGCTCGGCGGTGTCCGCCTCCAGCGCGCCCTCCTTGGCGGAGTGGCGGGCGAGGGCGACCAGTTCCTGGGGGCTGCGGGCGGAGGCCAGCTCCTCGGTCGGCTCCAGGCCGAGCCGGCGCAGGATGCGATTGGCCGTGTTGTTGAGATGGCTGATGAAGGGCTTGAAGGCGGCGGTGAAGACCCGCTGCGGCGGCGCCACCACCTTCGCCACGGCCAGCGGCGAGGAGATCGCCCAGTTCTTGGGGACCAGCTCGCCGACGACCATCAGCACGATCGTCGACAGCCCGGTACCGATGACCAGGGCGGTCGACGAGGCCGCCGAGGGGGAGAGCCCGAGCGCCTCCATCGGGCCGCGGATCAGCTTCGCGATCGAGGGTTCGGACAGCATGCCGACGACCAGATTGGTGACGGTGATGCCGAGCTGGGCGCCGGAGAGCTGGAAGGTGAGGCTGCGTACGGCCTTGAGGGCGCTCGCCGCCCCGCGCTCACCGCGCTCGACGGCCGCTTCGAGGTCCCCGCGCTCGACGGTGGTGAGGGAGAACTCCGCCGCGACGAAGCCGCCACAGGCGAGCGAGAGCAGCACCGCCACGACGAGCAGGAGCACTTCGGTCATCGGGTCACCTCCGTCCCATGATCGGGTAGGGGCAGGAGGATTGCTCGATGTCGGCTACTGGGAGGCTCGCCCATGGGCGGACGCTCACACCTTTCGTACGGGGGAGTGACTGGTCCACCTATGGTAAAGGACGGGCAAAGGGCTGGGTGCCGCGGCGAATGGAGCCACTACGCAGCGGGAAAGGGCTTCACCCAGCGGCGCCAGTGGTCCTCGCGGTGGTACCCGGCCGAGGCCCACGCACGCTGGGCCCGCTCGTTGGCCTCCAGCACCATGGCGTCGCCGCGCCTGCCGCCGACGGCCAGGAAGCGTCGCTCGGCCGCATCGAGCAGCGCCGTCGAGACCCCCTGCCTGCGGTGCGAAGGACGCACGGCGAGGCGGTAGAGCGAGCACCGCCACCCGTCGTAGCCCGCGATCACCGAGCCCACCAGCAGCCCGCCGGACTCGGCCAGGATCAGCGCTTCCGGGTCGCGCTCGATCAGGCGGGTCACCCCCTCCACGTCGTCCGTGATGCTCGTACCCTCGGCCGCTTCCTTCCAGAAGGCGAGGACGTTCTCCGCCTCGTCCGCCGTGGCGGGGCGTATGTGCACGTCGATCATGGCCCGCAGCCAAACACGGTCAGGTGTGGGCCCGCCACCGACTTCCCACGTTGCGAAGGGCTGCTACGCAAAGGCGACGGCCCGGCCATGAACTCGCCTCCCGCGGACGGCTATTCGTGTGCGATGGCGGCCAGCACGTTCATCCGCGAGGCGCGCAGCGCCGGGAGCACCGCCGCCGCCAGCCCCACGATCACCGAGCCCACGACCACCGCGATGACCGTGCCCCACGGCACCGCGAAGGCTTTCAGCCCCTCCAGCGCCAGCACCTGCTGCACCGCCACACCCCAGACCATGCCCAGCGCCAGCCCCAGCAGTGCCCCGAAGACCGCGATCACGACGGACTCAAGCCGGATCATGCGCCGCAGTTGGATCCGCGAGAGACCGATGGCACGCAGCAGTCCGATTTCCCGGGTCCGCTCGACGACCGACAGGGCAAGGGTGTTGACCACGCCGAGCACTGCGATGACGATCGCGAGCCCCAGCAGCGCGTACACGAGATAGAGCATCACGGCGATCTGCTGGCGGATCAGCTCCTTGTAGTCGGCCTGGTCGCGTACCTGCACCTGCGGATACCGGTCGAGAGTCGTCTCCAGCGCCTTGCGCAGGTCCTTGACGTCGCTGCCGCTCGCGGCGTTGACGTACAGCACGGCCTCCTGCCCGCCCGGCAGATACTTCTCGACGGTGCTCAGCCCCATGAACAGGCCGCCCTGCATCCCGGGCCCGCCGCTCTGGTCCATGTTCGTCAGTGCCCCGACCGTGAGCCGGGCCTTCTGCCCGCCGGCGAACTCGGCCGGCAGGACCGAGCCGATGCGCACCTTGTGGTCCTCGGCGAAACCGCGGTCCATCGCGATGCTGCCCGGCGCCAGCGCGGCCGCCGTGTTCCCGCTCGCGTAGGTGATGTGTGCGGCCTGGTCCAGCTGCGGGTCGTAGCCCGAAGCCGTCGACTCCACCCGCTTGCCGTCGGGCATGTTGAGCGCGAGGGGCGCGAAGCGCTGCCGCACGACGGTGCCCGCGCTGTCGACGTCCTTCACCTTCTCGGTGATCTCCTGCGGGAACGGCATGAAGTTGGCGTTCTGGATAACGAAGTCCGCGCCCAGCGTCTTGTCGATCTGGTTGTCGAAGGACTTGGTCATCGAGGCGCTGGCGATCGAGAGACCGCCGACCAGTGCCAGGCCCACCATGAGGGCGGCCGCGGTGGCGCCCGTACGCCGCGGATTGCGCAGCGCGTTGCGCTGGCTCATCCGGCCGACCGAGCCGAACAGCTTGGGGAAGGACCCGCCGAGCACGCGGATCACCGGGCGCACCAGCAGCGGTCCCGCCACCACTGTCGCGATCAGCGTCAGCACCACTCCGAGTCCCAGCAGCGAGGCCGCCGACGAGGTCTTCTCGCTCACCGCGCATCCGGCCAGCGCGGCCGCACCGGCCGCGCCGACGACGGCCCCGGCGATCGCCCGGATCCTCAACGGCCGTCCCACTCCTGCCACTTCCGCATCCGAGAGCGCGGCCATGGGGGACACCCGGGCTGCCCGCCTGGCCGGCAGATACGCGGCCACGAAGGTGACGCCGAGCCCGACCACATACGCCGATACCGGAGTCGCCACCCCCACCACCATCTCGGCGGCGCTGAGATTCATCCCGAGCAGCCCCATCAGCTCGATCAGCCCGGCCGCGAGCCCGATACCGGCGGCCAGTCCCAGCGTGGAGCCGACCAGACCCAGCAGCAGCGCCTCGGCGAGGACGGAATTGCGCACCTGGCGGCGGTCGGCGCCGAGCGCCCGCAACAGCCCCAGCTCGCGGGTGCGCTGGGCGATCAGCATCGAGAAGGTGTTGACGATCAGGAAGACGCCGACGAGGACGGCGACGCCCGCGAAGCCGAGCATCACGTACTTGATGACATCGAGGAACGGGCCCAGTTGAGCGGCGGCCGACTCGGCCTGCTCGTCGGCCGTCTTCAGTTCGTACGTACCACCCAGCTCGGCGGCGATCCGCTGCTTGAGGCTCGCATCGCTCACCCCGTCGGCCGCGTCGACCGACACCGAGGTGGCGACACCGGTCCGGCCGAGCAGCTTGGTCTGGGCGGTCGGACCGTCCAGGAAGACGAGCGCGGCACCGGGGTTGGTGGTGGTGAAGGTCGCGATCCCGACGATCCGGACCTTGAAGGATCCGGGCTGCGCGAGAACGGTGAGCGAGTCCCCGATGCCCAGGTTCTTCTTGTCGGCGGTGTCCTTGTCGAGCAGCGCCTCGCCCGGCCCCTTCGGCTCGTGACCGCTGGTCAGCTTCACCGGGCTGCGATCGGAGACCCGCCAGACGGTGGCGATGGTGGGTGCGCCGGTCGTGGGCCCGACGGCCTCGTTCTTGTCGTCGACGACCGTGATGTTCTGTACGGCGGCCTCGACATGGGTGGCTTTGACGCCGTTGACCGAGGCGACGCGGTCCGCGAGCGAGGCGGGCACCGTCCGTACGACTCCGGTCGGCACGCTCTCGCTGATGCCCTCCTTCGGCGAGATCGTGACATCCGCCGCCGTGGAGGCGAAGAGCCGGTCGAAGGTGCGCGAGACGGTGTCCGAGAAGATCAGACTGCCGCTGACGAAGGCCACGGACAGGAGTACGGCGAGCGCCGAGAGCAGCAGTCGGCCCTTGTGTGCGAAGAAGCTCCGCAGCGTTGCCTTGAGCACAGTGTCCTCAGCTCTTGCGCAGGGCGTCGAAGCGCTTCATGCGTTCCAGTACCGCCTCTGCTGTCGGGTCCGGCATGACGTCGACGATCCTTCCGTCCGCGAGGAACAGCACCAGGTCCGAGTGGGCGGCGGCGCCCGGGTCGTGCGTCACCATCACCACCGTCTGCTCCAGCCGGTCGACGGCCTCGCGCAGGAACGCGAGTACCTCCGCCCCGGCGCGCGAGTCGAGATTTCCGGTCGGCTCGTCCGCGAAGATCAGCTCGGGTCGGGAAGCCAGCGCGCGGGCACAGGCCACGCGCTGCTGCTGTCCGCCGGACAGCTCCGACGGCCGGTGCTTCAGGCGGTCGCGCAGCCCGAGCGTGTCGATGACCTGCTCCACCCACTCGCGGTCGGGTTTGCGTCCGGCGATGTCCATCGGGAGCGTGATGTTCTCGGCGGCGGTCAGGGTGGGCAGCAGGTTGAACGCCTGGAACATGAAGCCGATCCGGTCCCGCCGGAGCCGGGTCAGCTCGCGTTCCTTGAGTCCGGTGATCTCCGTGTCGCCGAGCCAGACCTGCCCGGCGGAGACCGTGTCGAGACCGGCGAGGCAGTGCATCAGTGTGGACTTGCCCGAGCCGGAGGGCCCCATGACCGCGGTGAACCGCCCGCGCGCGATGTCGACATCGACGGCGTCCAGGGCGCGTACGGTCGTCTCGCCGGTGCCGTACGCCTTGGTCAGAGCCCGCGCCCGGGCCGCGAGCGGCACATCCGCGGCTTGCTCGTAGGTGGGTGCAGTGGCAGGTGTGGACAAGGCCGCCTCCCGGGTCGTGGCCGCTCCGGCTCCCGTACAGGAGGCGAGGGTAGAGCGCGCACGGGCGAGTCGGCATCCATCCTAGGTCCGGTCCTCGGGGTGGATGTAAGGGACACGCGACGGCTCTCTTGTCGATGCTAGCGTCGGCGCGCTAGCTTGATGGCGTGGCGAAGACTCAGCTGAACGTGAGAGTGGACGAGACGACCGCGGAGGCCGCGCGCCGGCGGGCGATGCAGCGCGGGATGAGTGTGAACCGCTATATCGAGGAACTCGTCAAGCAGGACGCGGGCGAGGTGGGACGCACCTTCGTCGAGGCGGCGTCGGACTTCATGAAGCAGTACGAGTCCGTGTTCGCCGAGGAGTTCGGCACGGAGCACGGCACCGGGCACGGCAAGGAACAGGGCAAGGGCCGGCGGTGAACCGGACGACGACGCCGAAGCGGCCGCGTACCGTATGAGCCTCTCGATCGACCTCGCCTGGCTGCTCATGGTCGCCGAGCACAAGACCCCCGGCGACCCCCAGGTCACCGACTGGGGCGCGCTCGTCGCCGCCGTCAGCCGCCACGAGGCGGAGATATTCGGCATCCCCGTCTACAGCGATCCGCACGCCCGTGCCGCCTCCCTGCTTCAGCTGCTCCTCCATGTACCGGCGCTGGAGCACTCCAACGCGATGTTCGCCTCCGCCGTCGCCTACGGCTATCTCGTCGCCTGCGGACTGAAGGTCGCCACATCACCCGTCCAGGTACGGGATCTGGCACGGCTGGTCAAGGAGGGCAAGGCCGACCTGCGGACCATCGCCGACGAGCTGCGGCAGTGGACCCACTGATCACCCGTGCGGGTCGCTGACGAACGGACGTCGCGCCACGCCCAGCACACACGACGACGACGGCAGCCGCAGGCCCCGTTCGGGGATCTGCAGCCTGCGGTACATACCGAGTTCGAAGCCCGCCGCCTCGATCGCGGCGATCGTGTCCCGCGCGGTGTGACACCCGCCGAACAGCAGCGGCCAGACGGTGCGGTCCAGCGCGCGCTGCGTTCTGGCCATGCCCTTCGTCTCGGCCAGGCCGTGCTCGAAGAACCGCAGCTCTCCGCCCGGCCGCAGGACCCGCTTGATCTCGCCGAGTGCGCGCGGCAGATCCCGTACGGAACACAGCACCAGCGATGCCACGGCCGCGTCGAAAGCCTCGCTCTTGACCGGCAGCGCCTCGGCCGCACCCGGCACCACGTCCACCGGGACCTCGGAGCGCCGGGCTGCCTGCGTCGCCAAGTGCCGCAGCCTGCGCTCGGGTTCCAGTGCCACGACCTCGGAGACGGCCGCCGGGTAGTGCGCAAAGTTCAGACCGTTGCCCGCGCCGATCTCGATGACCCGGCCGGAGAGACCGGACAGCAGCTCCTCGCGGAAGGCCACGATCCCCGCGCTCTTGTCGGCCGCCACGCTGAACCTGGCGTAGAAACGGGCGAAGAGAGGATGGTGAACTGCGTCCTGTGGCACTTTGGAGCTGCTCCGGGGCATGGCGGGCCTCCTCGGGACGGCGGTTGCACTCACCGCCATTGTCCCCCCGGTCAGACGAAGCAGAACTCGTTGCCCTCGGGATCCCTCAGCACCTGGAAGCGGCCGTACTCGTCGGTGATGGCCGGTCCCAGCCGTACGGCGCCGAGCGCGACCGCCTCGTCGGCGGCCGCGTCGACATCGCCCGCGTCGAGATCGAGATGGAGCCGGTTCTTGGCCGACTTGCCCTCCGGCACGCGCTGGAAGGCGACGCGTACGAAGCCGGGCGGATCGATGTACGACCAGTCCTCGCTCCGGTCGACCGGGTCGCCGCCGAGCAGGGCGGCCCAGAAACGCACCAGGCCGGCGGGGTCGTGGCAGTCGAAGACGATCTCCTCGATACGGGCTCGCATGCGGATCAGCGTACGGCCGCGGTGAACGCCTCCGCGTCCCACACGCCGCCGAGCCGTGGCGCGAGCCAACTCCCCGCGCGGGCACGGAACTCGGCGGGCGCCAGCGCGCCCGCTCCCTGAGGCACGGCCCCGAGCAGCGGCGCCCCGGCGGCCTCGGGCAGGTCCGTGAGATTGCACCGCTCGGCCAGCTCCGGCTCGTCGGGCCAGCTCCCGACGACCACACCCAGCTGCTCCAACTCCCGTGCGCGCAGGGCCTCCGCGGTCAGTGCGGTCGAGTTGAGGGTGCCGAGCCCGGCCGCCACGACGACGAGCACGGGCGCGGCCAGCAGCCGGGCGACATCGGCGAGGGTCGCCCCGTCCTCGTCGAGACGCACAAGGAGGCCGCCGGCCCCCTCGACGAGTACGAGGTCATGCTCGGCGGCGAGCTTCTCCACGGCCTCGACCACGTCCGCGGGCCGCACGGCCGCCATCTGGGCCCGCCGCGCGGCGGTGGCGGGAGCGAGCGGCTCGGGAAACCGCGCAAGCTCGACCCCGACCACGTCTCCGCCGAGCCGGACCACCTCCGCGACATCGCCGTCTTCCCCGACGGCAATCCCGGTCTGCGCGGGCTTCACCACGGCGACGGACCGACCGTGCGCCCGAAACGCCGCGGCGACGGCGGCGGTGACGACGGTCTTCCCGACCTCGGTCCCGGTCCCGGTGACGACGATGACTGCCATGGCTGTGCGCTGCCTCTCTGTTTCGGTTGTACGGCGGGGCCCCGACCCCGGCCTGCGCCGCGTGCCAGTCTGCCCGCGCCGCCTTGTGTCGCGAGCCAGGCGCTCCGTGACGCCTCCCGGCGCCACGCCGCGAGCCAGGAGCGCGCGCCGTGCCGCGCGGCGCGAAGCCATCACTCCGCGCCGGGTTCCGGCGCCCCGCCGCCTGTGCGCCCCGCGAAGATGCCGAAGCGAACCCCGCCGCGAGTGCGCGTCCGCGCTGCGAAGCCGGCGCGCCCGGGCGTGGGCGTCAGCCTCAGCCCGCGGCCGCCGCCGCGAGCACCGCACCGCACACGCGCCCGAGGTCCTCGTCGCCCGTCACATACGGCGGCATCGTGTAGATGAGATCCCGGAACGGCCTCAGCCAGACCCCCTCCCGCACCGCGGCTTCAGTCGCCGCCGCCATGTTCACCTCGTGGTCCAGCTGCACGACGCCGATCCCGCCCAGCACGCGGACATCCCGTACACCGGGCAGCCCTGCCGCCGCCGCGAGGCCGTCCCGCAGGCCCGCCTCCAGGCGTTTGATCTCCTGCTGCCAGTCCTGCGCGAGCAGCAGATCGATCGAGGCGCACGCCACCGCAGACGCCAGCGGATTGCCCATGAACGTCGGGCCGTGCGCCAGCACGGGCACCTCGCCGCGCGAGATGCCCTCGGCCACCCGTGTCGTACACAGCGTCGCCGCCATCGACAGGTAGCCGCCGGTCAGCGCCTTGCCCAGGCACATCACATCGGGCGAGACCCCGGCCTGCTCGGCGGCGAACAGACTGCCCGTACGGCCGAATCCCGTCGCGATCTCGTCGAAGACCAGCAGCACCCCGTGCTCGTCGCACGCCTCCCGCAGCACCCGCAGATACGAGGGCGAGTGGAACCGCATCCCACCCGCACCCTGCACCACCGGCTCCACGATCACCGCGGCCAGCTCGTCCGCGTGCCGCGCGACGGCCTCGCGCAGCTGCTGCGCGTACGACTCCTCGAACTCCGCCGGCGGCGCACCCACGAAGATCTGCCGCGGCAGCACCCCCGACCACAGCTCGTGCATCCCGCCCTCGGGGTCGCACACCGACATCGGCTGCCAGGTGTCCCCGTGGTAACCGCCGCGCCAGGTCAGCAGCCGCTGCTTCTGCGGCCGCCCCACCGAGCGCCAGTACTGCAGGCACATCTTCACCGCGACCTCGACCGAAACCGAGCCCGAGTCGCACAGGAAGACGTGCCGCAGCGGCTCGGGCGTGATCTCGACCAGCTTCGCGGCCAGCCGGACGGCGGGCTCGTGGGTGAGCCCGCCGAACATCACATGGCTCATCCGCCCCAGCTGGTCGTGCACGGCCTTGTTGAGGACCGGGTGGTTGTAGCCGTGGATCGCCGACCACCAGGACGACATGCCGTCGATCAACTCGCGCTGTCCGTGGACCGGTTCGGCGAGCCGCAACCGTACTCCGGACGCGGACTCCACGATCAGCGGATCCGTACGGCCCGGCATCGGGCCGTACGGATGCCAGACGTGTGCCCGGTCCAGGTCGAGCAGCTCGCCGGGGCTGTACCCGGACTCAGGCATTGGGCGCGAGATCCGTGCCCGCTCCACGGCGGCGTACGGCCACCAGATCCGTGCGCGCCGCGGGAACCTCGGCGACGGGCGCCTCGGCCGCGGCGGGCTCGCCGTCACCGCACGGTCCGCAGCCGCCGGAGCCGGAGTGGGAACCGCAGCCGCCCCCGGCCAAGGCGTCCGCACGGTGCTCCGGCAGCGTCGTCGTGTCCGTGCCCTCCACCTCGAAGCCCGCGTCCGCGATCATGTCGAGGTCGGCCTTGCCCGCCTGGCCCTCGCTGGTCAGGTAGTCGCCGAGGAAGATCGAGTTGGCCAGGTTCAGCGCGAGCGGCTGCATCGAGCGCAGATGCACCTCGCGGCCGCCCGCGATCCTTACCTCCACGTCGGGGCAGACGAACCGCACCATGGCAAGAATCCGCAGGCAGCGCTGAGGGGTGAGGTTCCACTCCTTCGCCAGCGGGGTGCCCTCGAAGGGGATCAGGAAGTTGACCGGCACCGAGTCCGGGTCGAGCTCGCGCAGCGCGAAGACGACATCGACCAGGTCCTCGTCGCTCTCGCCCATGCCCGCGATCAGCCCGGAGCAGGCGGAGAGCCCGGCGGCCTGCGCCTGATGCACGGTGTCCACGCGGTCGGCGTAGGTGTGCGTGGTCGTGATGTCCCCGTATGTCCCCTCGGACGTATTGAGGTTGTGGTTGTACGCGTCGGCGCCGGAGGCCCGCAGCCGCTCTGCCTGTCCGCCCGAGAGCAGTCCGAGACAGGCGCAGACCTCGACGCCCTCGTTCTGCTCCTTGATCGCCTCGATGGTCTTCGAGACCCGGTCGACATCCCGGTCCGTCGGACCGCGGCCGCTGGCCACCAGGCAGACCCGCTTGGCGCCCCCCGCGACACCGGCGGCCGCCGCCTGCGAGGCCTCGTCCGGCTTCAGCCAGGTGTACTTGAGGATCTCGGCCTTGGAGCCGAGCCGCTGCGAGCAGTACGAGCAGTCCTCGGGGCAGAGCCCCGACTTCAGGTTGACGAGATAGTTCAGCTTCACCCGTCGCCCGAACCACTGGCGGCGCACCTTGCCGGCCGCGGCCACCACTTCGAGCACATCGTCGTCGGAGGTCGCCAGCACGGCGAGCGCTTCTTCACGGGTCGGCAGCTCGCGCCGCAGCCCCTTGTCCACCAGCGTGGTCAGCAGGTCCATGGCGCTGATCCTTACGTACGGCATGCGCCAGGGCCAAGGAGGAACTCCACAACAGAGCATGTTTGAGGTGTGTGCATGGCCACATCCGCTCCTCTAGTGACCCCGGTTAGGGTCTGTGCGCTGCCTACAAAAGGACCGGACCACCATGCACCAGGATCCTTTCGCCTGGATCGACGACGAGTCGCGCCGCCGCGAGCGCGCGGGTCTCGTCCGTACGCTCCGGCCGCGCACTGCCGAGTCCGAGCTGCTGGATCTCGCCAGCAACGACTATCTGGGCCTCACCCGGCACCCGGAGATCACCGGCGCCGCGGCCGAGGCGGCCGGCCGCTGGGGCGCGGGGGCGACCGGCTCCCGGCTCGTCACGGGCAGTACGGCCCTCCACGCCGATCTTGAGCGGGAGCTGGCCGCCTTCTGCGGCTTCGAGGCGGCCCTGGTGTTCTCTTCGGGCTATGCCGCCAACCTCGCCGCCGTGACCGCGCTGAGCGGCCTCGGCTCGCTGATCGTCTCCGACGCGGGCAACCACGCCTCGATCGTCGACGGCTGTCGGCTCTCGCGCGCGGAGACCGCGGTCGTCCCCCACGCGGACGTCGACGCCGTACGCAAGACGCTTGAGGCGCATCCGGGGCAGCGGGCACTCGTGGTCAGCGACGCGGTCTTCTCGGTGGACGGCGACGCCGCACCGTTGGCCGGCCTGGCGGAGGCCTGCGGTGAGTACGGAGCTGCCCTGCTCGTCGATGATGCGCACGGGCTCGGCGTACTGGGCGAGGGAGGCCGGGGGGCCCTGAGCGCCGCGGGCATCGCGGGCGCCGACGGCGTCGTCGCAACCCTCACTCTCTCCAAGTCCCTGGGCAGTCAGGGCGGAGCGGTCCTCGGCCCGGCCCGGGTGATCGACCATCTGGTCAACGCGGCCCGTACGTTCATCTTCGACACCGGCCTGGCTCCCGCGGCAGCGGGAGCGGCCCTGGCGAGCCTGCGGCTGCTGCGCCGCGAACCGGCGCTGGCGGACCGGGCCCGCACCGTCGCCGCGATGCTGCACCGGCGGCTCACGGACGCGGGACTCACCGCCGCACGCCCCGACGCCGCTGTCGTCTCCGTACAGGCTCCGTCGCCCGAGGCGGCTCTGCGCTGGGCCGCGGACTGCCGTGCCGCTGGGCTTGTGGTCGGCTGCTTCCGCCCTCCGTCGGTGCCGGACGGTATCTCCAGGCTCCGGCTCACGGCGCGGGCAGACCTGACGGATCAGCAGATCGAGCAGGCCACGAAGACCATCATCGAGGTCGCGCCGGCGGCTTGACTGAGTCCCGCCTCCGCCCGCGGTCAACGTGAGATTGTGCGCCCAAATACGGTCTCGCGTAGCAGAGTTCACCGCTTTGAGCGACAGGTATCTGCATATCTTGGTGGATCGCCACCTGGGGCAGCACGTGAGGTGGCACTCTGGCGCGAAGCACAATCCGCGGCCGTCCTTGCAATTCCGCTACGAGTCGGAGCGCGGCCACGGTGGGAAAGGGACAGCTCGCCATGGCAGACCATCAGGAAGCCTCCGTAACCCTGCCGAGCGATCCCGCCTCGGTCTCCGCCGCCCGGAGATACGCCGCACATGTTGTCTCCGAGTGGGGGCTGCCCGTCGAGACCGAAGCCGTCGACACCGTCAGGCTGATCGTCTCCGAACTGGCCACGAACGCCGTCCAGCACACCTTCGGCCAGTCGCCGACATTCACCGTGGACCTGCGTCTCGAGCGCGACGAGGAACTGCGCATCGGCGTCACCGACAGTCATCCCCGCTGGCCGCAGCGGCTGCCGGCGGCGGTCCGGCAGGACAACGGCCGCGGCATGGTCATCATTCGCAGCCTCACCGCGGAGTGCGGCGGGCAGCTCTCGGTCACACCGACCCCCGAGGGCGGCAAGACGGTCTGGATCGCCCTTCCGTGGACGGCCCCCGTCCAGAACTGACGTCGGCCGGAAGGCCTCGGCCCGACGGCACCTGCCCCCGCCGGTCCGCCCCGCACTTCACGCGCGGCCGAACGCGCCACGTAGCAGTGCCCGAAGGGACTCCGCTGCCGGGCCCGACTCCTCGCCCCGGTGCGCCACCGAGATCGTCCGCCGGAAGTCCGCCGGGTCCAACTGCCGTACGCCGAGCGGCGTCGCCGACATCGCCGCGACCATCTCCGGCACCACCGCGACCCCGATCCCCGCGCTGACCAGTGCGCAGACCAGCGCGTAGCCCGGCGACTCGCACACCACCGCAGGGGTCGCCCCGGCCCGGGCGAGCGCGGTCTCGACCCCCCTGCGCGGTGGATGCGAGGGCGCGCTGCTGATCAGAGGCTGTCCGGCGAGATCGGCCACCGGCAGCCGCCCCGAGCCACCCGCGAGCGCATGGCCGGGCGCCGTCACCAGGACCAACTCCTCCACCAGCAGCGGCTCCAGGACCACACCGGCGGGCGGCGGCGCCGGTTCCGCCGGTTCGTACGTGTGCGTCAGCGCAAGATCCACCTCGCCGGCCGCCACCGCCAGGACCCCGCCCGGCGGCTCGTACTCGGCGACGGTCAGTTCCACATCCGGATGCGCCCGGCGGAACGAGCTCAGCACCGGCGGCAGCAGATGGACGCCCACCGTGGTGAAGGTCCCCACCCGCAGCCGCCCGCCGGACAGCCCCGACAGCCGCGCCAGCTCGTGCCGCGCCCGGTCCATCTCGTCCAGCACCCGGCGGGCCCGCGCCGCCAGCAGCTCGCCCGCGGCGGTCAGCCGCGCACCGCGATGGCTCCGCACCAGCAGGGCCGCCCCCGCCTCGCGCTCCAGCTTGGCCAGCTGCTGGGAGAGCGCGGGCGCGGTGTAGCCCAGACGGGCGGCGGCCCGGGTGATCGAACCGGCCTCGGCGACCGCCACGAGCGCCGCCAGCCGTGTCGGGTCGTACATGCCACCCCTTAAGCATCTCTTTAGGCAGACCCAGAAGATTACAAGTACACGTTAAGGCCATGGCCGGTCCACGATGGTGGCCATGGACGCACAACTGGTCGCCTTCATCGGGGTCGCCGCGGGCATGGTGGCCATGCCGGGCGCTGACTTCACCGTCGTCGTACGCAATGCGCTCGCCTCCCGGCGCGCGGGCGTGGCCTGCGCGATCGGCGTCGCCGGGGGACTGCTCGTGCACACCGCGCTGGCGGTCGCCGGACTCGCGGCCGTCCTGGTCGCCGTGCCGGTGCTGTTCCGCACGCTGCAGATTCTGGGCGGTGCCTATGTGCTCTACCTGGGCGTACGGGCCGTACGCTCCGCCCTGCGCCCGGCGCTCGCGGTGGAGGATCCGCAGGGCCCGGCCGCGCAGGGCATACGCCGCAGCCTGCGCCAGGGCTTCCTCACGAACGTCCTCAACCCGAAGGCTCCCGTCCTCTTCCTCAGCCTGCTCCCGCAGTTCGTTCCGGACGGTGCAGCGGTCCTGCCGCGCACTCTGCTGCTCGCGTCGATCGTGGTCGCTGTGGCTCTGGTCTGGTTCCCGGCGGTTGCCCTGCTCGTGGACCGCCTCGGGACGTGGCTGCGCAGGCCGCGCACCACGCGGGCCGTCGAAGGCGTCACCGGCGGAGCGCTCACGGCTCTCGGAGTGACCCTGCTCGCCGAACCGCTGGCGCACTGAACTGGCGCGCCGGAGGGGGCCCGCGCACCGATCGCCACGGCGAAACGCGGCGATCGGCGCGCCATGAGCCACCGGCCGTCAGCGCACCCGGCCGTACCAGACGCTCTTGGTCCAGATCTTCTCCAGCTTCACCCAGGAGCCGGTCTTCGGCGAGTGCCAGATCCTGCCGCGGCCGGCGTAGATGCCCACGTGGTAGACGCTGCTGCCGTAGTGGAAGAACACCAGGTCTCCCTGCTGCCGGGAGGAGGCCGGGATGCGACGGGTCCTGTTGAACTGCTGCTGGGCGGTACGCGGGAGCTTCTTGCCCGCCTTCTTGTACGAGTAGAGCGTCAGCCCTGAGCAGTCGAACCGGGAGGGACCCGTGGCGCCGAACTTGTAGGGCGCACCCTTCTTCGAGGCAGCCACCTTGAGTGCCGTTCTCGCGTGGGTCGTTGCCGCGTTCGCCTCCGGAACGGCGCCCGGTGCCAGCAGTGAGCCGCCGACGGCGGCGAGGGTCAGAGCCGACACGGCGCCCGCCCTGGTCATCAAGTACGGGACATGAATCTGCGCAGTCATGCGCAACCCTTCGTCAGCCGCCTGTGAAGGATGACCTGTCGGGTTCGGACGGACGAAGATGCCCGGCCGCGGATGCGGCTTCACCCCGAGGGACCGCCGGGCGTCCGGCTGTCCCGTGCTGCTCGGGTCCTCCACTCCTGCCGATGCACTCCTGTCGACCAGACATCCGGTGCGGCGGCAGGACTCGGCGTCCGCCCGGACCGCCCCGCCGAGGTGGCGGGGGCTTGTCGTCCCAGGGATCTTGACCCACTCTGTGCCGTATTTCCGAGTTGAAACGGCCGTATGTGAGCTTTGCCACCCCTGACCTGTTCGGGTGGACAGAACGGATTTGCGGACGGGTACGTGACAGTTGAGGAGTCTCGCACCAGCACCGGAACAAGTCATTCCGCCAGATCGGTAGTCATGGTGCGCAAGTTGTCCGTAGTCGAGGAAGGGGCGTCGACTCCATCGAATGGGGGATGCACCCCGGTACCCTGATGGCGTACGGAAGCCCCTGTTTCGTCAACTCGTCGTCGCGGGCGGCATCGTCACCCGGCGCGCCCGCCGCTCGCCGTCGAGCACTCTGAGTGCTTCTGCGAGCGTCGCCGCATGCACCTCGCTCTCGCCGCGCATATGCATCAGCGTCAGGGCGTCCTTGAGCGCCTCGGCCCGTCCGACCAGCGCCTGTGCCGCGCGGAGTGCGCCATAGGTGTGCGTGCCACGGGCCGGATTGATCCGCCCCAGCAGATCGAGGACTTCGAGATAGCTGTCGACGAACTCGCACTCGGCGCGGGTCAGTGCGGGCAGTTGCGGCTGTTCGGGTGGCAGCATCCGGTGCTCACCTCGAACCGGCGGCGGAGAGCGAAGTCTTGCGGTTCTTGATCACATGATCCACCAGTCCGTATGCCCTGGCGTCCTCGGCGTCGAAGATCTTGTCGCGCTCCAGATCGGCGGCGATCCGCTCGGAGGTCTGGCCGGTGTGGCGTACGAGCATTCCGGCGAGTTGGGTCCGCAGCCGCAGCAACTCCTGTGCCTGGATCTCCAGATCGGAGGGCTGGCCCTGCAACGGCTCCTCGAACGCGGGCTGCTGAAGGACGATCCGGGCGCCGGGCAGCGCCATCCGTTTGCCGGGGGCCCCGGCGGAGAGCAGCAGCGCGGCCGTCGAGGCGGCCTGCCCCAGGCAGGTCGTCTCCACATCGCAGGTGATGACCTGCATCGTGTCGTAGATCGCGGACATGGCGCTGAGCGAGCCGCCGGGGGAGTTGATGTAGAGGGCGATGTCGAGGTCCGGTGCCGCGTACTCGAGGTGCAGGAACTGTGCGATCACATCGTTGGCGGCGGTGTCGTCGACGGCGGTGCCGAGGAAGATGATCCGCTCGTCGAGCAGCTTCGAGTACGGATCGAGAGTGCGGTGGCCCGCGCTGGTGCGCTCGGTGAACTGGGGCAGGACGTAGCGGGCGGCCGGTCGGTTCATGACGTACGTCTCCTCTCGCACGGCCATCTGTAAAAAATGTACAGGATGTACAGGCCGTTATGATGGGGAGCATGGCCTACGAGATTCCGGTGACGCAAGCCCGCGCAGAGCTCGCCGAACTGATCAACCGCGTCGTCTACGGCGGGGAGCGCGTCGTCGTGACCCGGCACGGAAAGCCGCTCGTGGCGCTGGTGTCCGCCGCTGACCTGGAACGACTCGAGCGCGATCGGGAGGCGGCCGAGGAGCAGGTGATCAGCTCGGTCTCCTCGCTCGGCTCGGCCGCATCCGCTACCGGCGAACGGGGGCGCTTCGGCCTCGCGGCCGAGCACCGGCGCCCCGACGAGCGCCGCTGACCACGCCCCGGCGCACAGAAGGGCCGCGCGCCCCGGGCGGCCGCCGCCCGTATACGACCTCCGTCCTCGTCCGTACGGGCCATTGGGCCGGTTGGAAGCCCAGAAGGTGAGCACCACCGCAGCGGGGCTCACAGCCCCTGCGCAGGCCGTGTCCGTGCGTGTCCCGGCGTGAGACCAAGATCAGTTAACGCGCCGGAAAAACTCTCCGCCTAACGTTCAACCGCTCGCCGTGAGACACCCGCGCTTTGGTCAACAGAGTGTTGACGTGGGTCAGCTTCGCGCTGCACCCGGGCGGGCCGGACGACTGTGAGGTGGACGCGTGCAACTCTCCCCGCACGAGCAGGAACGACTGCTCATCCATGTGGCCGCCGACGTGGCGGAGAAGCGCCGGGCGCGCGGGGTGCGGCTCAATCACCCCGAATCCGTCGCCCTGATCACTTCGCACATCCTCGAAGGCGCCAGGGACGGCCGCACCGTCGCCGAACTCATGGCCTCGGGCCGCAAGGTCCTCACCCGCGCCGATGTCATGGAGGGCATCCCCGAGATGATCCATGACGTCCAGGTCGAGGCGACCTTCCCGGACGGCACCAAGCTCGTCACCGTCCACGACCCGATCGTCTGAAGGGAGGCCGCCGATGATTCCCGGAGAGATCCTCTTCGCCGAGGGCCGCGTGTGCCTCAACCAGGGCCGTGAGGTCACCCGCCTCGCCGTCGTCAACGCCGCCGACCGGCCCGTCCAGGTCGGCTCCCACTACCACTTCGCGGAGGCCAACCCCGGCCTGGAATTCGACCGCGCCGCCGCGCGCGGCCTGCGGCTGAACATTGCCGCGGGCACCGCCGTGCGCTTCGAGCCCGGCATCCCCATAGACGTCGAACTCGTGCCCTTCACCGGCCGACGCGTCATCGCGGGCCTGCGCGGAGAGGTCGGAGGCGGTCTCGATGCCTGAGCTGAATCGCGCCGTCTACGCCGATCTCTTCGGCCCCACCACCGGCGACCGGATCCGGCTCGCCGACACCGACCTTCTCGTCGAGATCGAGCAGGACCGTTCCGGCGGGCCCGGACTCGCGGGCGACGAGGCCGTGTTCGGCGGCGGCAAGGTGATCCGCGAGTCGATGGGCCAGTCCCGTACGACTCGGGCCGAAGGCGCACCCGACACCGTCATCACCGGAGCGGTCGTCATCGACCACTGGGGCATCGTCAAGGCCGACATCGGCATCCGCGACGGCCGCATCACCGGCATCGGCAAGGCCGGCAACCCCGACACGATGGACGGCGTACACCCCGATCTCGTCATCGGGCCAGAGACCGAGATCATCGCGGGCAACGGCAGGATCGTGACCGCGGGCGCCATCGACGCGCACGTCCACTTCATCTCGCCGACCATCATCGACCAGGCCCTCGCGACCGGCGTCACCACGCTCGTCGGCGGCGGCACCGGACCGGCCGAGGGCACCAAGGCCACCACCATCACCCCCGGGCCCTGGCACCTTGCCCGGATGTTCGAGGCGATGGACTCCTTCCCCGTGAACATCGGCCTGCTCGGCAAGGGCAACACGATGTCCCGCGAGGCCATGCACTCCCAACTGCGCGGCGGGGCACTCGGGTTCAAGATCCATGAGGACTGGGGGGCGACCCCCGCCGTCATCGACGCCTGCTTGAGCGTGTGCGAGGACACGGGCGCCCAGCTCGCCATCCACACGGACACCCTGAACGAAGCGGGCTTCGTCCAGGACACCCTCGCCGCGATCGCGGGCCGCACCATCCACGCGTACCACACCGAGGGTGCGGGCGGCGGGCACGCACCGGACATCATCACGGTCGTAGGCGAGCCGCACATACTGCCCAGCTCCACCAACCCGACCCGGCCGCACACCGTCAACACCATCGAGGAACACCTCGACATGCTGATGGTCTGCCACCATCTCAACCCTGCCGTGCCGGAGGACCTCGCCTTCGCGGAGTCCCGGATCCGGCCCTCCACGATCGCGGCCGAGGACATCCTGCACGACCTCGGCGCCATCTCGATCATCTCCTCCGACGCGCAGGCCATGGGGCGCGTCGGCGAGGTGATCATGCGTACCTGGCAGACGGCCCATGTGATGAAGAAGCGGCGGGGAGTACTGCCCGGAGACGGCCGTGCCGACAACCACCGGGCACGTCGCTATGTCGCCAAATACACGATCAACCCCGCGGTCGCGCAGGGCCTCGACCACGAGATCGGCTCGGTCGAGACCGGCAAGCTCGCGGACCTGGTGCTCTGGGATCCGGCCTTCTTCGGCGTCAAGCCGCAGCTGGTCATCAAGGGCGGCCAGATCGCGTACGCGCAGATGGGCGACGCGAACGCCTCCATCCCGACCCCCCAGCCGGTCATGCCGCGGCCGATGTTCGGCGCGCTCGGCAAGGCGCCCGCGGCGAACTCGTTCAACTTCGTCTCCCGGGCGGCGATCGAGGACGATCTGCCCGAACGCCTCGGCCTGGGCAAGAAGTTCGTGCCGATCACCAGCACGCGCCGGGTCTCCAAGGCCGATATGCGGGAGAACGACGCGCTCCCGCATGTCGAGGTCGACGCCGACACGTTCACGGTGACGATCGACGGCGAGCCGGTCGAACCGGCCCCCGCGGCGGAGTTGCCCATGGCCCAGCGCTACTTCCTTTTCTGATGTGCCGCGATGAGTAGAGCCGCGCTGCTCGTCCTGACCGACGGTCGGTTCCCCGCCGGTGGCCACGCCCACTCCGGCGGGGCCGAACCGGCCGTCAAGGCGGGCCGGATCCGCGATGCCCGGGATCTGGAGGCCTTCTGCCGGGGGCGGCTGCACACCACCGGTCTCACCTCGGCGGGGCTCGCCGCCGCGGCTGCCCTCGGCCTCGACCCCCTCGCGCTCGACGCCGCCGCCGACGCCCGTACCCCCTCACCCGCCCTGCGGGCCACCGCCCGCAAGCTCGGCCGCCAGATGATGCGCGCCGCCCGCTCCACCTGGCCGAGTCCCGAACTGGACGCGCTCGCCGCGGCGTTCCCGCGCGGTACCCACCAGCCGATCGTCCTCGGGCTCGCCGCCCGCTCCGCCGGGCTCGCCCCCGAGGACGCCGCGCACTGCGCCGTGTACGAGTCGGTCGGCGGACCGGCCACCGCAGCCGTACGCCTCCTCAGCCTGGACCCCTTCGAGGCCACCGCCGTCCTCGCCCGCCTCGCGCCCGCCATGGACGAGGTCGCCGCACAGGCCGCACGCGCGGCGCGCGACGGTGTCGACGCGCTGCCCGCCGCGTCCGCCCCGCTGCTCGACATCACGGCGGAGGCGCACGCCGCCTGGCCCGTACGCCTCTTCGCCTCGTAAGACATCAAGGAGCCGCACTATGCATCTCGACCACTCGCACTCCGGCCCGGGGGCCGTCAGCGCCGACGCCGTACGCCCCGACGGCACCCGGCGCGCCCTGCGCATCGGCCTCGGCGGCCCCGTCGGCTCCGGCAAGACCGCAACCGTCGCCGCGCTCTGCGCAGCCATGCGCGACCAGCTGTCCATCGCCGTCGTCACCAACGACATCTACACCCGCGAGGACGCCGAATTCCTGCTCCGCAGCGCCGTACTGCCGCCCGAGCGCATTCAGGCGGTCGAGACCGGAGCCTGCCCGCACACCGCCATCCGCGACGACATCTCCGCCAACCTCGAAGCCGTCGAGGACCTGGAGGAGAGCGTCGGTCCCCTCGATCTGATCCTGGTCGAATCCGGCGGCGACAATCTCACCGCGACCTTCTCCAAGGGCCTCGTCGACGCGCAGATCTTCGTCATCGACGTCGCGGGCGGCGACGACATCCCGCGCAAGGGCGGCCCCGGCGTCACCACCGCCGATCTGCTCGTCGTGAACAAGACCGACCTCGCGCCCCATGTCGGCTCCGACCTCGGCCGGATGGCACGCGACGCCAAGGAACAGCGCGGTGAACTCCCCGTCGCCTTCACCTCGCTGAGGGGCGAGGACGGAGTGCGCCCGGTCGCCGACTGGGTGCGGGCCCAGCTGGCCGCCTGGACCGCATGAGCATCCAGGCCACCGCACGCATCGTCGCCACCCGCGACGGCCTGCCGGTACTGACGAGCGAAGGACCGCTCGCCCTGCGCCGCACGCGCGCCGTCGGCCCCGGTATCCGTGTCACCGTCGTCGGCGCGATGAGCGCGCCGCTCGGCGGCGACCGGCTGGCCATCGAGGCGGAGGCGGCCGACGGGGCACGGCTCCACGTCGACTCCGCCGCAGCGACCATCGCCCTGCCCGGCCGCATCCCCGAACAGGCCCACTACGACGTGTCGTTGACGGTCGGCGAGGACGCCGAACTGCGCTGGCTGCCGGAGCAGCTCATCTCCGTGTCCGGCAGCGATCTGCGGATGCGTACGCGCGTCGAACTGGCGGCGAGCGCACGGTTGGTGCTGCGCGAGGAACAGATCCTCGGCCGCCACGGCGAAGAGCCCGGCACCCTCGCGACCCGCCTCACCGTCCACCGCGCCGGACGTCCGCTGCTGGACCAGGAATTGGGCTACGGCCCCGGCGCCCCCGGTGGCTGGGACGGCGGCGCGGTCCTGGCCGGACACCGAGCCGTGGGCCAACTCCTCGTCGTGGACCCCGAGTTCGAGGAGAAGCCCGTCCAGCCGCGGCTGTTGGGCGAGAGCGCGGTGCTCACACCGCTTGCCGGTCCGGCCTACCTGGTCACGGTCGTCGCGCCGGACGCCCGCCAACTCCGGTCCGTACTCGACGAAGTGCTGAGCGCTGAGCTGCCCGAGTAGGGCCAACCAGGTCATTTCGGTGCACCGCTGAGCGGGACACTACTTACCGGTATTGGTTCGGTAAAGAAACACCAGTACGACCTGTTCCCGGCAGCCCCACAGACGAAAGGATCCCCCGGAGAACTCGACAACAGAAGGGGGAGTTCTACGTGAGACGCACAGCAGTGCTCGGCTCGGCCGGCACTCTGATCGCGGGCACCCTCATCACGGGCGCGATCACCGCTCCGGCAGCCAACGCCACTGGCAGCCACAGCGGTTGGTCCGAGGCACGTGGTGTTCAGGTCGCCGCGGAGCGGGCCGCGAAGAAGGGGATCGACTGGGCGGACTGCCCCGCGGACTGGGGATTTGCCAAGCCCATCCAGTGCGGATGGGTGAGCGTGCCGCTCGACTACGCACGCCCCAACGGCAAGCAGATCAAGATTGCCGTCGACCGAATAGGCAACACCGGCACCAAGGCTGAGCGCCAGGGAGCCCTGATCTACAACCCGGGCGGCCCCGGCGGCTCGGGCATGCGCTTCCCGACCCGGGTCACGAACAAGAACCCGCTCTGGGTCAACGCATCGAAGGCGTACGACTTCGTCGGCTTCGACCCTCGGGGTGTGGGCCACTCGGCCCCCATCTCCTGTGTGGACCCGCAGGAGTTCGTGAAGGCGCCGAAGGCCGACCCGGTGCCCGACAGCGAGGCCGACAAGCGCGCCCAGCGCAAGCTCGCCGCGGAGTACGCGGACGGGTGCGCCGAGCGCAGCGGCTGGATGCTGCCGCACATGACCACGCCGAACACCGCGCGCGACCTGGACGTCGTCCGGGCCGCCCTCGGTGAGAAGAAGCTCAACTTCCTGGGCGTCTCCTACGGCACCTACATCGGCGCGGTCTATGCGACGCTCTTCCCGGGCCATGTGCGCCGGATGATCGTCGACAGCGTCGTCAACCCCTCGCGGGAGAAGATCTGGTACGAGGCCAACCTCGACCAGGACGTCGCCTTCCAGATGCGCTGGAACGACTGGAAGGCCTGGGTCGCCAAGAACGACGCGACCTTCCACATCGGGGACACCCCCGAGAAGGTCGAGCAGCAGTGGCTGAAGCTGCGGGCCACCGCCAAGAAGAGCCCCCTCGGCGGGGTCGTCGGACCGGCGGAGCTCATCAGCTTCTTCCAGAGCGCGCCGTACTACGACTCCTCCTGGGTGCCCGTCGCCCAGACCTGGAGCAAGTACCTCGCGGGTGACACCCAGGCACTGGTCGACGCCGCGGCGCCCGACCTGTCCGACACCAAGGGCAACATCGCCTCGGAGAACGGCAACGCCGTCTACACGGCCGTCGAGTGCGCGGACGCCAAGTGGCCGACCAGCTGGAAGAAGTGGGACCGGGACAACACCCGGCTCCACAAGGACTACCCGTTCATGACGTGGGCCAACGCCTGGATGAACCTTCCGTGCGCCACGTGGTCGTCCAAGCAGCAGAACCCGCTGTACGTGAAGACGGGCAAGGGTCTGCCGCCGGTGCTCATCGTGCAGTCGACGCGTGACGCCGCCACTCCCTTCGATGGCGCCGTCGAGCTGCACAAGCGGCTCAAGGGCTCGCGTCTGATCATCGAGAAGGACGCCGGTTCGCACGGTGTGACCGGTCTGGTCAACCCGTGCATCAACCAGCGGGTGGACGCCTACCTGGTCAGCGGCACGCTGGACAGCAGCGACGTGACGTGCACCCCGCACGCCACGCCGAAGCCGTAGGACACAGCCGATACGGGGGAGGGGCGGCCGGTTCCGGCCGCCCCTCCTTTCGTATGTCGCGCCGCAGCAAGCTCGTCCAGCAGGGCGATCAAACTGCCCAAGGCGTCGTGCTACGCGCTCAGTTCGCTCCCCAGCCGTGTTCCTTGAGCCACGCGTCCTCCTCCGCATACCCGAAGAGGTCGCCGTTCGGAGCGTACTGCGCGGCCATCTTCGGGAAGGCGTCCGTCCATTCCCTGCCGCTCAGCTGCCCGGCGAGCCACTCGACGGTGGCGGGCAGGGAGTCTTCGTAGCTCGTCACGGCCCGGTAGCCCAGCTCGCGTTCGGGTGCCGTCATGTCGTACACGACCGAATGCTCGGCCGTCCAGGGCGTCTCGCCGACCGAGCCGCTGGGCGGGCCGCCCTCCAGCAGTACGCTCTCGCTCCGGTGGCCGAGCACCCGGTCGATCGCCGCGCCGATCTCGGCGACCGTCGGCGCCTCGGGATCACCGGCGTTGAGCACCCGCGAGCCAGGCGTCCGGGCCGCGAGCCGGATCAGCTCGGCGAGATTGGCGACATGCACCGGATGGAACCGGCTGCGGCCGCCGTACGCCAGCACCCGCACCGGGCGGCCGTCCAGTGCCCGCTTCACGAAGTACAGCTCACGCGGGGTGCGGCAGTACGGTCCATGGATCGCGCCCGCGCGCAGCAGCGTCGTCGGCAGAGCCGCGCCCGCCGCCAGCAACTCCTGTTCCAGGGCCACCTTGCGGGTGCTGTAACTCGCCTCCCCGGGCTGGACGGTGAGCTGGGTCTCCGGGATCGGCACCGGGTAGCGGGGAAAGCCTCCCGGCTCGCCCTGGGTGTCGAAGCTGCGTCCCTCGTCGTCCGCGTACACCGCGCCACTGGAGATCACGACCGCCGAACCGATCCGGTCCGCGAGCCCCTTCAACTGCCGTGCGTGGCCGCTCCCGTAGGCGACCATGTCCACCAGCACGTCGCAGCCGTCGCCGAGCGCCGCGGCCAGCGCCGCGTCGTCCTCCCGGTCGGCACGCACCGCGCGCACCCGCTCCGGCCAGCTCTCGTCCCGGCCGCCGCCGCGCGAGAGCGCCCGCACCTCCCAGCCGTCCGCGGCAAGCGCGCGCACCGCTGCCCGCCCCACCTGTCCTGTCGCTCCCAGCACAACCGCGCTTCCCATGGTCATACGAGGCACGCTAGGCGCGGGGCGGACACCGGGCCCAGAGCGGTTCGCCGAGCGCGGATCCGCTGTCAGCTTCTTCGTCGCGGGAACTTCTTCGCCGACTCCAGCTCCGCCTTGACGTCGGCGGCATAGCGGTCCACGTACTCCTGGCCGGACAGTTCGAGGATCGCGTACATGATCTCGTCGGTGACCGCGCGGATGGCCGCCTTCTCGTTCTCCATGCCCGCGTACCGGGAGAACTCCAGCGGCTCCCCGAACCGCACGGTGACCCGCTTGATCTTCGGCAGGACCTGCCCGGGCGGCTGGATCTCGAAGGTGCCCACCATGGCGCACGGCACCACCGGCACCCCGGCCCGCAGCGCCATAACAGCGACGCCGACCTTGCCCTTGTAGAGCCTGCCGTCGTGCGAACGCGTGCCCTCGGGGTAGATCCCCAGCAGCTCGCCCTTGCTCAGCACCCCGAGCCCCTCACGGATCGCCGCCTGGCCCGCATCCTTGCCCGAGCGGTCGACCGGGATCTGCCCGGCGCTGTGGAAGAAGGCGGCGGTCAGCCGGCCCTTCAGACCCGGCCCGGTGAAGTACTCCGCCTTCGCGAGGAAGGTGATGCGCCGCTTGATGATCGCGGGCATCAGGAAGTGGTCCGAGAACGACAGGTGATTGCCCGCGACGATGGCCGCGCCCTCTGCGGGGATGTGCTCGAGTCCCTCGATCCTGGGCCGGAACAGCAACCGCAACAGCGGCCCCAGAATGACGTATTTGAGCACGTAATAGAACAATTGAGGGTGCTCCTCACTTGGTCCGGATCGGCTTCACGGCTGCGTTGTGCCAGGTCATCGGGCACGCCGGGGGGTCAGTCTAGGTGCAGGTCTTACCGGGCGTAAGCGTCTGGGGTCGGAATGGTGATGACTGGACGCCCACCGCCGCCGCTTGCTCCGGTCGGGCGATGTGTTGCGGTCTCGGCCACCCGAGGTCAATCTTGTTGGTGACCCAGAAGCGACACTTGCTCACTCTTCGCACTCGGGGTCCCTAGTCGAAGAGCTGACCAGGTCGCGGTGAGGAGTAACGGTCATGCATGTCACGGCCGCCTGCCGCTACACCTTGGAAGTGCAGGCATCGACAGAACGGATTCCCCAGATCCGGCGCATTCTCGCAGCGCATCTTCGGTACTGGAGTCTCGAAGACCACATCGCACCGGTATGCCGCGCGGTCGACGAACTCGTCGGCAACGTCGTCCACCATGTGAAGGGCGACAAGACGTGCGTGGTGGAGCTGCGCTGGACGGGCAGACATCTGATCGCATCCGTCGCGGACAAGGACCGCAGGATGCCGCGGGTGACCAGTTCCTCCCCCACGAAGGGCGGACTGGCTACCGTCGCCGTGCTCAGCGACAGCTGGGGCACGTGCGGCACCGCCACCGGCAAGGTGATCTGGTTCAGCCGGCGCGTCAAGGAAGTCCAGCGTGTCCTTCGTACCGCGCCGGTCTCGATGCCGCCCGTCCGCGAGTTCAAGCCGCTGCCGAGGAGCCTGGCGTTCCCCGAGGACGAGGTGTCCGCGGTGCCGGCGAAGGTCCGCGAGCCGGACCGCGCCGTCGCGCCCGCCGGGGTCGGATGACGGCAGGGGCCACGCGCGGGAGCCGTACGGGCGATTCGCACCGCCCGTACGTGCTGTCCGCCCGCGCGGCCCCTTGCCCGCGACGGCAGCGATGGGGGGCCGGGCCTCTGGACCGAGTCGAACTCCTTGGTGCACGGATGCGTACCGCCGGCAGCCCGGCGGGGCACACCCATATCCCGTCGCCGCCTGCGAGGCACTCACCGAGGCGCGAGGAGATCTGGACAGGCAACTCGACGCGGCGACCGGGGACGGACGTCTTCCGCTTCTGAGCGGCTCCGTCCCCGGTGCGCCGGGTCAGGTGCCGCGCGAAGCGATCACTCCGATCGTCACCAGGCCGAGCACCACCCAGCCGAACCAGAGCCAGCCATTGCTGCCGAGTGCCGCCGTGTACGCCGTCACGACCACCAGGGTCCCGACGGTGAGCACTCCCATCGCCTTCGTGGATCCGGACATGCGCGCCCTCCTCCGACGGCCGCGGCCGTCGACCTCATGGTCACCCGTGAGGTGGGCCTCGCGCTACTGCCCGGTTACTGTCCGCGTGCCTGGAGCGAGGCGAGATACGCGTTGTACGCCGCGAGATCCTTGTCGCCGTCCCGGTCTGCGGCCCGGTCCATGCGCTTGGCCTGCCGCTGTTCGGAGCCGTACCACTGGAAGACCAGCGCGATCAGCACCAGCACGGACGGGATCTCGCTGAAGGCCCAGGCGATACCGCCGGCCGCGTTCTGGTCGGTGAGCGCGTCGATGCCGAGCGAGGCCGGCGGATTCCTGTACGCGCTGATCATCGGCTCGGTCGCCATCATCAGGGCGATGCCGAAGAAGGCGTGGAACGGCATCCCCGCGAAGAGCTCCAGCATCCGGATCACATAGCCCGGCCGGTGCGGCCCGGGGTCGATACCCATGATCGGCCAGAAGAAGACGAGGCCCACCGCGAGGAAATGCACCATCATCGCCACATGCCCGGTCTTGGACTCCATCAGGAAGTCGAAGAGGGGGCTGAAGTAGAGCCCGTACAGGCTCGCGATGAACAGCGGGATCGTGAAGGCCGGGTGCGTGACGATCCGCATGTAGCGGCTGTGCAGCAGGGCCAGCAGCAGTTCGCGGGGCCCTTTGCTGCCGCGACGGCTCGCGACCGGCAGCGCGCGCAGCGCCAGCGTCACCGGAGCCCCGAGCAGCAGCACGATGGGGGAGAGCATGCTGATCACCATGTGCTGCACCATGTGCACGCTGAACATGACCATGCCGTAGTCATTGAGCTTGGTGCACATCACCAGGGCCACGCTCAGCACGCCGACCGTGAAGCAGACGGTCCGGCCGACCGGCCAGCTGTCCCCGCGCCCGCGCAGCCGCAGCACGCCCCAGCCGTACAGGCCGAGTGCCAGCAGACAGCCGACGAGAAAGAACGGGTCCGGTGAGAACTCGAGCCCCCGCCCCAGCGTGAACGGCGGCAGATCCATCGTCATGCCGTGCCCGCTGTGATCCATCCGCTCGCTCCCGATTCGCGCTTGTTGTCCGGACCAGACTAGAACCGCCCCCGGCCGCTGCTGCGGCCGGGGGCGGTTCCAGTCGTACGCTCCTGCGTCACAGCACGCACTCGGCCTCGGCGTAACGCTCGGCCGGGACGGTCTTCAGCGTCTCCACGGCCTCGGCCAGCGGCACCATCGTGATGTCCGTGCCGCGCAGCGCCGTCATCATGCCGAACTCACCGCGGTGCGCGGCCTCCACGGCGTGCCAGCCGAAGCGGGTGGCGAGGACACGGTCGTACGCGGTCGGGGTACCGCCGCGCTGGACATGGCCGAGGATCACCGCACGGGCCTCCTTGCCGAGCCGCTGCTCCAGCTCGACAGCGAGCTGCTGGGCCACGCCTGCGAAGCGCTCGTGCCCGTAGACGTCCTTGCCGCCCTCGTTGAACTTCATCGAGCCCTCGCGCGGCTTGGCGCCCTCCGCCACCACGACGATCGCGAACTTCTTGCCCGCCGAGAAGCGCTCGCCGACCCGCTTGGTCAGCTCTTCGATGTCGAAGGGACGCTCGGGCACCACGATGGCGTGCGCGCCCGCGGCCATGCCGGAGTGGAGTGCGATCCAGCCGGTGTGGCGGCCCATGACCTCCACGATCAGCACCCGCTGGTGCGACTCGGCCGTGGTCTTCAGCCGGTCGAGGGCCTCGGTGGCGACGCCGACGGCGGTGTCGAAGCCGAAGGTGACATCGGTCGACGCGATGTCGTTGTCGATCGTCTTCGGGACGCCCACGATCGGCAGCCCGCCCTCGGAGAGGAGGTTGGCGGCCTTGAGGGTGCCTTCGCCGCCGATCGGGATGATCGCGTCGAGACCGAGCTCGGCGACATGGCCCTTGGCCCGCTCCACACCGTCGCGCAGATGCGCGGGCTGGACGCGGGAGGAGCCGAGAATCGTGCCGCCGCGGGCGAGAATGCCGCCGACCGCGTCAAGGTCGAGCTTTCGGTAGTCGCACTCCAGGAGGCCTTTCCAGCCGTCGTGGAAGCCGATGACCTCGTCGCCGTGGTCGACGACGGCGCGGTGCACGACGGAACGGATGACGGCATTCAGACCGGGGCAGTCGCCGCCGGAGGTGAGCACACCAATGCGCATAGCCCGAAATACCTTTACAACGTGGGCAGAGTCCCGGACCACGTCGTCCGGTCGGATCCCCGCCACCCTACCGGCGCTGGGTGACGGGTCCGAACCGGTTGTCCGACAGATGGACGTCAGCTTTCTGTCAGGCGGGCTGACGGGTGCGCTGCAGGGCGAGCTGTCAGGCGGGCTGCGTCGCGGACGCGATGCGCTCGGCGCGCAGCGACTCGTACCACCGGTCGTCCGTCGGCGGCAGCGCGTTCACATCGAGGGCCAGCTTGAGCAGCAGATCCGCGATCTGCGGATTGCGGGCCATCACGGGGCCGTGCATGTACGTGCCGAACACGGTCTCGTTGTACGCGCCCTCGGTGCCGTCGCCGGTGCCGTTGCCGCGGCCCAGGATGGTGCGGGCGAACGGGCGGGCCGTCGGGCCGAGGTGCGTGATGCCCTGGTGGTTCTCGAAGCCGGTCAGCTGCGGCAGGCCCAACTGCGGGTCGATGTCGGCCAGTACGTCACCGACGCACCGGTCGCCCTCGCCGCGCGTGGAGATCACATCGATGAGGCCAAGGCCCCCCTCGCGCTCGCCGAGGTCGTTGATGAACTCGTGGCCCAGGATCTGGTAGCCCGCGCAGACCGAGAAGATGATCGCGCCGTTGGACGCGGCCCGGCTCAGCCCGCCGTCGCGGCGCAGCCGCTCGGCCGCGAGCCGCTGCGGCCGGTCCTCGCCGCCGCCGATCAGATAGATGTCGCCGGAGGTGGGGACCGGCTGGTCGCTGCGTACGTCGATGCGCATCACATCCAGGCCGCGCTGCCGGGCCCGGCGCTCGACGACCAGCGCGTTGCCCTGGTCGCCGTAGGTGCTGAGCAGGTCCGGGTAGACCCAGACCAGACGCAGGCTGTTGTCGCTCATGCTCATAAGTCCTTTTCGGGGTCCGCGGGTCAGTTGCCGACGCGGCGGCGCACGTCCTGGAAGGCGGTGTAGTTGGCGATCAGCTCGATCCGCCCGGGCGGGGAGAGCTGCACCGCCTCGTCGACGCTCTCGCACACCCGGAAGTCCAGGCCCGCGACTTCGAGCCGTACGGCCAGGTCCAGTCGGCGGTCGCCGATCACGAGGATCGGGTGACCGGCGAGCCGGGTGTAGTCGACGTCCCAGAGCCAGGAGGTGTCCGTGCCGTCGGCGCCGCGCGCGTTGACCGAGAGGATGACCGGGGTCGGCGGCGGGTCGATCAGGGAGAAGGTTTCGAGCCAGCCGGCCGGGTTCTTCGCCAGCAGCAGACGCAGATCGCGGCCGAGGAAGGAGACGACGTCATAGCGTCCCGCGACGGCCTGCACGGAGTACATGCGCTCCAGGGCGACCTGCGGCGGCACGCCGAAGCAGGCCGCGACCGCGGCCGAGGTGGCGGCGTTCGCCTTGTTCGCGCGGCCGGGCAGCTGGAGGTGGATCGGCCAGGCCGAGCCGTGCGGGTCGAGGACATGGTCGCCGCTGAGCACCCAGCTGGGGGCGGGACGCCGGAAGCCGCACTCGCCGCAGAACCAGTCGTCGCCCGGGCGCTGCATCACACCGCCGCAGGACGGGCACGACCAGGCGTCGTCCTTCCACTCCTGGCCGGCGGCCACCCACACGACGTTGGGCGAGGAGGAGGCGGCCCACACGATCAGCGGGTCGTCGGCGTTGGCGATGACCATGGCTTTCGTACCGGCCAGACCCTCGCGCCACTTCTCGGCGAGCATCCGGGTCTCGGCCGCGCGGTCCAGCTGGTCGCGGGACAGATTGAGCAGCGCGATCGCCTTGGGCGTCACATCACGGGCCACGCCCGCGAGGTACTTCTCGTCGACCTCGATCACACCGAACTTGGCGTCGGAGCCACCGGCCAGCGCCGAGGTGATGCCCGCGGGCATATTGGCACCGAGCGCGTTGGAGACGACCGGTCCGCTCGCCCGCAGGGCCTCGGCGATCAGCCGGGTCGTCGTGGTCTTGCCGTTGGTCGCCGACACGAGGACGACGTCCAGGTGCTGCGCCAGCCGCCCCAGCAGATCGGGGTCGAGCTTGAGCGCGACCCGGCCGCCGATCACCGAGCCGCTGCCGCGTCCGGCGGCGCGGGACACCGCCGCAGCGGCCTTGCCTGCCGTCACGGCCAGCTTGGCGCGCGGCGTCAGGGGCTCCGAGTTGCCTGACATCGTCCTTGATCCTCCTTGCATCGGTCCGGCCCAGCCTATCGAGGTCCGGCCAGGCGCCCGTACGGCGGCACCGCCGGAGAACGCGGAGGTCATCGAGGACCGTACCCTTACGGCCATGCGAAACCGGCCCATCCCCGGCAGTTCTGGACTCGTGAAGGCCATGAGCCTGCTCGGGGATCCGCTGCTGCATGCCCCCTGTGAGCCCGTCACCGACTTCTCGCCCGCGCTGAGGCAGCTGGTCGAGGACATGTTCGCGACGATGTACGCGGCGCAGGGCGTGGGCCTCGCCGCGAACCAGGTGGGCGTCCCGCTACGGGTGTTCGTCTACGACTGCCCCGACGACGAGGACGTCCGCCATCTCGGACACATCGTCAACCCGCGTCTGGTGGAGGCGGACGGGGTCACCGTGCGCGGACCGGAGGGCTGTCTCTCGCTGCCCGGCCTCGAAGCCGGGACGGAGCGCTTCGACCACGCGGTGGTGGAGGGCGTGACGGTGGACGGGGAGCCGGTGCGGGTGGCGGGCACCGGGTTCTTCGCGCGGTGCCTGCAGCACGAGTGCGACCACTTGGAGGGGCTGGTCTACACGGACCGGCTGACGGGGTGGCGCCGGGCGAGGGTGCTGCGGGCGGCGCGGCGGGCGAAGTGGGGGTAGGCGTTGCCGCTGCGCGGGGCCTTTTCCCACCCCGCCCCTTCCCACTGTGACATTGTGCGGCTCCGCCGCGTGGGGGCTCCGCCCCGAACCCCGTATGCGACCTTCGGCCGCATGTCCTCAAACGCCGGACGGGCTGAACTTCAGCCCGCCGCAGGCGCCCCGTCAGAACCCCGGGCTCCCCGCGCGGTCCGCCGCCGCGGCCAGCCGGCCCCAGAGCAGGTCCGCCAGGCAGCGCACCAACTCCGCGCGGGAGCAGGGGCGTTCACCCAGCCACCAGTCCCCGGCCGCGTACATCATGCCGACGATGCCGTGCCCCCACACCCGGGCCAGCTGTTCGCTGCCCGGACCGAGGTCGACCCGGTCGTGGATGACCTTCGCCAGCTCCTCGCCGAGCCGGCGCAGCAGCGGTGCCGAGTGACGGCCGACGTCGAAGGCCCCTTCCGAGCCCGCGTCCGCGGGCTGTTGGTCCTCGGACGGATGCATAAGGAAGCGGTAGACCTGCGGGCGGGCCTCGATCGCCGCGAGATACGTGTCGAGCGTGGCCTCGACCCGCTCGCGCCGGTCGGCCGGGGCGTCGACAGCGGCCCGCAGCGCGTCGAGCAGCGCGTCGGTGTGGCGCTTGGCGAGGGCCCGGTACAGGCCGCCCTTGTCGCCGAAGTGCCGGTACAGGATGGGCTTGGTGATGCCCGCTTCCGCGGCTATGGCGTTCATCGACGCCTGTGGCCCGTCCCGGAGCACCACCCGGTCGGCCGCCTCCAGCAGCTCCCGGCGCCGCTGGTCGGCAGTCCGCTGCTGGCCCGCCGCCTGCTGTGTGGTCTCCATAGGTGTTTCTCCCCGCCCGAGCGATTGCGCGACGCCTGGGATTGCGTGGCGCCTGCGCAACGTAACACCATGCCTGACCGTCCAGTGGATCGGCCCGTCGCCGGTTGACAGGGGCTACTTGCCGGTAACAGACTCTGGTTACCGCAAGTAACACAAAGAGCGTCACCGCAGTGCTGGAGGGGAACATGGCCGAGTTCACGTTCGAGCTCAACGACGACCAGAAGCAGGTCCGCGATTGGCTGAACGGCTTCGCCAAGGACGTGATGCGCCCGGCCGCCGCGGAATGGGACGAGCGTGAGGAGACCCCCTGGCCGGTGATCCAGGAGGCGGCCAAGGTCGGAATCTACTCCCTCGACTTCTACGCCCAGCAGTTCTTCGACCCCTCCGGCCTCGGCATCCCGGTGGCGATGGAGGAGCTCTTCTGGGGTGACGCGGGCATCGGTCTGTCCATCGTCGGCACCGGACTCGCGGCCGTCGGTGTCCTCGCCAACGGCACCGAGGAGCAGATCGGTACCTGGATCCCGCAGATGTACGGCGACGTCGACGATCTGAAGCTGGCGGCCTTCTGCTCCTCCGAGCCCGACGCGGGCTCCGACGTGGGGTCCATGCGTACCCGCGCCGTCTACGACGAGGCCAAGGACGAATGGGTGCTCAACGGCACCAAGACGTGGGCCACCAACGGCGGCATCGCCAACGTCCATGTCGTCGTCGCCGTCGTCGACCCGGAGATCGGTTCCAAGGGCCACGCCTCCTTCATCGTCCCGCCGCACACACCCGGCCTCTCGCAGGGCCAGAAGTTCAAGAAGCACGGCATCCGCGCCTCCCACACCGCGGAGGTGGTCCTGGAGGACGTCCGCGTCCCCGGCCACTGCCTGCTCGGCGGCAAGGAGAAGCTGGACGAGCGTCTGGCCCGGGCGCGCGAGAGCGTGAAGAAGGGCGGCGAGCGCGTGAAGAACGCGGCGATGGCCACCTTCGAGGCGTCCCGCCCGGCGGTCGGCGCGATGGCGGTCGGGACCGCCCGTGCCGCGTACGAGGTCGCGCTCGACTACGCCATGACCCGCAGCCAGTTCGGCCGCCCGATCATCGACAACCAGGGCATCGCCTTCCAACTGGCCGACATGCGCACCCAGATCGACGCTGCACGGCTGCTGGTGTGGCGCGCCTCGTGGATGGCGGCGGCGGGCAAGCCCTTCGAGTCGGCCGAGGGCTCGATGTCGAAGCTGTTCGCCTCCGAGACCGCGAAGAAGGTCACGGCCCAGGCCATCCAGATCCTCGGCGGCAACGGCTTCACCCGCGAATACCCGGTGGAGCGTATGCACCGCGACGCCGCGATCTACACGATCTTCGAGGGCACCAGCGAGATCCAGCGCCTGGTGATCGCCCGCACCCTGTCGGGCATGCCGATCCGCTAGGCCCTGTCCGGTCGATCAGGCCGGATCAGGGAGCGGGTCTGGCGATGGGGGCACCTCCCGTGCCCGAAGGGCTACGGGGGAGTGCCGTGCCAGGGCACGCGAGCCCGGCAGGATCGACCGGACAGGGCCTAGGTCATCAACAAGCGCCGGACGCACTCGACCGAGCCCGTCCGGCGCTTGGCGGTGTTACGCGGCGAGCAGCGCCTCGATCGCGGCTATGACCGCCGGGTCCTCCGGCTCCGTGCGCGGGCGGATGCGGGACACGACCTGGCCGTCCTTGCCGATCAGGAACTTCTCGAAGTTCCACTGGACGTCCCCGGCCTCGCCCTCCGCGTCCGCGACCTTCGTCAGCTCCGCGTAGAGCGGGTGCCGGTCGGCCCCGTTCACATCCGTCTTCTCCAGCATGGGGAAGGTCACGCCGTACGTCGCCGAGCAGAAGGACTCGATCTCCTCCGCGCTGCCCGGCTCCTGGCCCGCGAACTGGTTGCACGGCACGCCGACGACGCTGAAGCCCTGCTCGCCGTACTGCTTCTGCAGCCGCTCCAGACCGGCGTACTGCGGGGTCAGACCGCACTTGGAAGCCACGTTCACCAGCAGGACGGCCTTGCCCTCGTAGTCGGCCAGGGACGTCGGCTCGCCGTTGAGCGTGCGCAGCGGGATGTCGTACAGGGTCATGGAAATCTCCTCATGGGCAGGCAATCGACGTTCATTGTGAACCCCACGGACGGAAGAGACCTTCCTGCACGACCGAAACCAGCAGATTGCCCGCCAGGTCGTAGATACGGCCGCGCGCCAGCCCGCGGCCGCCCGTGGCGATCGGCGACTCCTGGTCGTAGAGGAACCACTCGTCCGCGCGGAAGGGCCGGTGGAACCACATCGCGTGGTCGAGCGAGGCCATGTCGAAGCCCCGTCTGCCCCACAGCGGCTCCACCGGGATACGGACCGCGTCCAGCAGCGTCATGTCGCTCGCGTAGGTGAGCGCGCACGTGTGCACCAGCGGGTCGTCGCCCAGCGGGCCGACCGCGCGCATCCACACCGCGCTGCGCGGGTCCGCCTCCTTGAGCTCCTCCGGCGTCCAGCGCAGCCGGTCGACATAGCGGATGTCGAAGGGCTGGCGCCGCTCCATCCGCTCCAGCGCCTCGGGCAGCGCACCCAGGTGCTCACGGATCTCCGTGGCGACCGTCGGGAGCGTCTCGGGGTCCGGGAACTCCAGCCGCGGCGGCAGCTGGTGCTCGATGCTGCCCGTCTCCGGCCGGTGGAAGGAGGCGGTCAGATTGAAGATCGTCTTGCCCTCCTGGATCGCGGTGACCCGGCGGGTGGTGAACGAGCGGCCGTCCCTGACCCGTTCGACCTGATAGACGATCGGCACGCCGGGGATGCCCGGCCGCAGGAAGTACGCGTGCAGCGAGTGGACCGGCCGCTCGCCGTCGGTGGTGCGGCCGGCCGCGACCAGCGCCTGGCCCGCCACCTGCCCGCCGAAGACCCGTTGCAGGGATTCGTTCGGGCTGAGTCCGCGGAAGATGTTGACCTCGATCTGCTCCAGGTCGAGCAGATCGACCAGGCGCTCGGCCGGGTTCGTCATCGAGTGTTCTCCTGTGTTCCCAGTGGTCGGGGCCGGTGTCAGAGCTGCCCGACGGACGTGACGCGCACGACGGCCCGGCCTTCTTCGTCGGAGGCCGCCAGATCGACCTCGGCGCTGATACCCCAGTCATGGTCGCCGTTCGGGTCGGCGAAGATCTGCCGGACGCGCCACAGCCCGTGCTCGGCGTCCTCCTCGATCAGCAGCAGCTTGGGCCCGCGGGCGTCGGGCCCGGTGCCCAGCTCCTCGTACTCGTCCCAGTACGCGTCCATCGCCTCGCCCCAGGCGTCCTCGTCCCAGCCCGACTCGGCGTCCAGCTCCCCGAGGTCGTCGACCCTGTCGAGCGCGGCGAGCTCCACCCGCCGGAACATCGCGTTGCGCACCAGCACCCGGAAGGCGCGTGCGTTCGCGGTGACCGGCTTGACCTGGTCGGCCTTCTCCTGGGCCTGCTCGGCGGTCTCGATCTCCGGGTTGGCGAGCTGCTCCCACTCGTCGAGCAGACTGGAGTCGACCTGCCGCACCATCTCGCCGAGCCAGGCGATCAGGTCTTCGAGGTCCTCGGTCTTGAGGTCGTCGGGGATGGTGTGATCGAGCGCCTTGTACGCGCTCGCGAGGTAGCGCAGCACGATGCCCTCGGTGCGCGCCAGCTCGTACCAGGAGGTGAACTCCGTGAAGGTCAGGGCCCGTTCGTACATGTCACGGATGACGGACTTCGGCGAGACCGGGTGGTCACCGACCCACGGGTGCGACTTCTTGTAGACGTTGTACGCGTGCCAGAGCAGCTCTTCCAGCGGCTTGGGGTACGAGATGTCCTGGAGCCGCTCCATGCGCTCCTCGTACTCGATGCCGTCCGCCTTCATCTGGCCCACCGCCTCACCGCGCGCCTTGTTCTGCATGGCGGCGAGGATCTGGCGGGGGTCGTCGAGCGTCGACTCGACGACGGAGACCATGTCCAGGGCGTAGGACGGGGACTCCGGGTCGAGCAGGTCGAAGGCGGCCAGTGCGAAGGTCGACAGCGGCTGGTTCAGCGCGAAGTCCTGCTGGAGGTCGACGGTGAGCCGGATGGTGCGGCCCTCGGCGTCGGGCTTGTCCAACTGCTCCACCACTCCGCCGTCGAGCAGCGAGCGGTAGATGGCGATCGCCCTACGGATGTGGCGCAGCTGCGCCTTGCGCGGTTCGTGATTGTCCTCGAGCAGGTGGCGCATCGCCTTGAAGGCGTCTCCGGGCCGGGCGATCACCGAGAGCAGCATGATGTTGGTGACCCGGAAGCGGGAGGTCAGCGGCTCGGGCTCGGAGGCGATCAGCTTCTCGAACGTGGTGTCCGACCAGGCGACAAAGCCCTCGGGGGCCTTCTTCCTGACCACCTTGCGGCGCTTCTTGGGATCGTCGCCGGCCTTCGCGAGCGCCTTTTCGTTCTCGATGACGTGCTCGGGGGCCTGGGCGACCACGAAGCCGGCGGTGTCGAAGCCCGCCCGCCCGGCGCGCCCGGCGATCTGATGGAACTCGCGGGCGCGAAGGGTCCGTACCCGACTGCCGTCGTACTTGGTGAGCGCGGTGAACAGCACTGTGCGGATAGGGACGTTGACGCCGACCCCAAGCGTGTCGGTACCGCAGATGACCTTCAACAGGCCTGCCTGCGCGAGCTTTTCGACCAGACGCCGGTACTTGGGCAGCATGCCCGCGTGGTGCACACCGATGCCATGGCGTACGTAACGGGACAGGTTCTGCCCGAACTTGGTGGTGAAGCGGAAACTGCCGATCAGATCGGCGATCTTGTCCTTCTCCTCGCGCGTGCACATGTTGATGCTCATCAGCGACTGCGCCCGCTCGACCGCCTGGGCCTGCGTGAAGTGCACGATGTAGACCGGCGACTGCCGGGTTTCGAGCAGCTCGGTCAGCGTCTCCGTGATGGGCGTCGTGACGTACTCGTACGAGAGCGGCACGGGCCGGGTCGCGGACCGCACGACAGCGGTCTCGCGGCCGGTGCGGCGGGTCAGATCCTTCTCGAACATGGAGACGTCGCCGAGGGTCGCCGACATCAGGACGAACTGCGCCTGCGGCAGCTCCAGAAGCGGGATCTGCCAGGCCCAGCCGCGGTCCGGCTCGGCGTAGAAGTGGAACTCGTCCATCACGACCTGGCCGATGTCGGCGTTCTTGCCGTCGCGCAGGGCGATGGAGGCCAGCACCTCGGCAGTGCAGCAGATGACGGGGGCGTCCGCGTTGACGGACGCGTCGCCCGTCAGCATCCCGACGTTCTCCGTGCCGAAGAGCTTGCACAGGTCGAAGAACTTCTCGGAGACCAGCGCCTTGATCGGCGCGGTGTAGAAGGTCACCTGGTCATGGGCGAGAGCGGCGAAGTGCGCGCCCGCCGCAACAAGGCTCTTTCCGGAGCCGGTGGGGGTCGAAAGGATCACATTCGCCCCGGAAACCACCTCGATCAGCGCCTCCTCCTGAGCCGGATAGAGCGTGATGCCCTGGCCTTCGGCCCATGAGGAGAAGGCTTCGAAGAGGACATCGGGGTCGGCATCCGGCGGCAGCTGATCGATAAGGGTCACGCCCCCATCTTGCCTGCCTTCACCCCGGATCAGGGAACCGGACGTCGGCGGCAAGATCGCGGGCGATACGCTGCCCTGTCAACTGGGCTTCACCACAAGAACAATGGGGCGGGAAACGCACATGATGGGACCGGCGCACTCACTGTCCGGGGCGGCTGCCTGGCTGGGGGTGGGCGCGGCGACAGCCGCCGCCGGCCATCCGATGCCGTGGCCGGTCCTCGTCGTCGGAGCGCTGATCTGCGCCGGCGCGGCGCTGGCGCCGGACCTCGACCACCAGGCGGCGACGATCTCGCGGGCCTTCGGGCCCATCTCGCGCGGACTGTGCGAGGTCGTCGACAAGCTGTCGTACGCGGTCTACAAAGCGACAAAGAAGCAGGGCGACAAGCGCAGGACCGGCGGCCATCGCACGCTCACCCACACCTGGCTCTGGGCAGTCATGATCGGCGCGGGCACCTCGGCGCTGGCCATCCTCGGAGGCCGGTGGGCGGTCCTCGCGATCCTCTTCATCCATCTGGTGCTCGCGGTGGAGGGCCTGCTGTGGCGGGCGGCGCGGGTCTCCAGCGACATACTGGTCTGGCTGCTGGGCGCCACGAGCGCATGGATCCTGGCGGGAGTGCTCGACAAGCCGGGCAATGGCGCGGACTGGCTGTTCACGGCCCCTGGCCAGGAGTACCTGTGGCTGGGCCTGCCGATCGTGCTGGGCGCGCTCGTGCACGACATCGGCGACGCGCTGACGGTCTCGGGCTGCCCGATCCTGTGGCCGATCCCGGTGGGCCGCAAGCGCTGGTACCCGATCGGCCCGCCGAAGGCGATGCGGTTCCGGGCCGGGAGCTGGATCGAGCTGAAGGTGCTGATGCCGGTGTTCATGCTGCTCGGCGGAGTGGGCGGCGCGGCGGCGCTGGGCTACATCTAGGGCCTGTCCCAGTCCGTCCCGCGATCGAGGACAGGCGGGGCCGGCGCCCCTGGGGCAGCCGTCACAGGTCGGCCGTCGACCAGACGGCGCCGTCGTCGGCGACCAGCTCCACGCGGTCGATGGTGCTCGCCGTGCCGTACGCGATCCACGTCGCGCGTCCGGATGCGGGCACCCACCAGGCGCCTGCGTCACGGACCGTGCCGTCCTTCAGTACCAGTCGGCAGGTGTAGTGCTTGCCGGGTGGCGCGTCGGTGATCTGCATGGCGACGACCCGCTCGTCCCCAGCCCGGCTCGGCTCGACCGAGCCGACCGTGGACCCGGTGCCGCTGACGAGCCGTGCGCCGTTCTCGCTGAGCGCGACGCTCGCAGGGGCCTGGTCGACGACCGTCGCGGTCACGGCCGAGCCGATGCCGATCCCGACGGCCGCCGCTGCCGCGGCGACCAGCACAGGGATCCGGCGCGACCGGCGCGGTGCGGGGCTCGCGGGGCGCTTCACGTCTAGGCGTTCGAGGACCTTGGCGTCGAAGCCCGCCGGAGGAGCGACGGCCGGCGCGGCGGGCAGCACCGCGTCCACGGCACCCGAGATCTCGTCGTACGCCGTCCGGCACGCCTGGCAGCCGCGCAGATGCTCCAGCATCGCCGCCTGCTCGTCCTGAAGATCGCCGAGCGCGAGGGCGACCAGCTGCTCCTCGACCGGGTGGCTCTCAGTCACGGCTCTCCTCCTCCAGCGAGTCGCGCAGCCTGCGCAGACCCGTGCGGATACGGGTCTTGGCGGTGCCGAGCGGAATGTTCTCGTGCCGCCCGACCTCGGCGGCGGTGCACCCGCCGATGACGGCGAGCACGACGGCCCGCGCCTGCTCGGCGGGCAGCGTACGGAGGCGTGCCACGGCGCGTCTGCTTTCGACGGCGAGGAGCGCGCGCTGCTCCGGTCCCTCCGTTTGCAGGGTCGCACCGATCAACCGCTCCAGTGTTTCGGCCAGTACGGGAGTCGGCCGCCTGGTCCGCACCGCGTCGATGGCGGCGTTGCGGGTGATGGTCAGCAGCCAGGTGAGCACCGACGCACGGCGCGCGTCATAGCTGCCTGCGGCGCGCCAGGCCCGTACGAACACCTCCTGGCTGATGTCCTCGGCCAGGCCGGGTTCGCGGGTGACGGACAGCGCGAGACCGTACACAGCCCCCTGGAAGCGGCGGACGAACGCGGTCGATGCCGCCTCGTCGCCTATGCCGAGCCCGGCGAGGAGTGAGGCGTCGTCGGTCCGGTCCGCGCGCGAGAACAGCTCCACATCGCATAGATACGTCACGGCGCAGCGAAGGGATTGCATCGCCGCGCAATCCGTTGCCGCCGTCCCTGCGTACAACCGGGGTCAAGGAAGGGATGGCACACCATGAGCAGGATGAGCAGGAGCACCGTCGCGACAGTCGCGCTCGTCTTCGCCGCTTCTCTCGGACTCGCGGCATGCGGGGACGGGAGCGCGGGCGCCACCGGCACCAGCGGATCGAGCACCCAGGCCGCCTCCGCCGTCAAGGACCCGTCCACCGTGAAGATCGCCGACTCCTCGCTCGGCAAGATCCTCGTAGACGGCAAGGGGCGCACCCTCTATCTGTTCACCGCGGACGGCAAGAACATGAACTCGATGAAGTGCGACGCACAGTGCCTGAAGCTGTGGCCGCCGATGGAGGGCAAGCCCAAGGCCGGTGCCGGCGCCGACGCGAAGCTGATCAACACCACGGACCTGGCGGGGAAGACCCAGGCGACGTACGCCGGTCACCCGCTCTACTACTACGCGCCCGACAAGGCGGCCGGTGATGTGAAGGGCCAGGGCATCGACAAGGTCTGGTACGTCATGGACGCGCACGGCAAGGCCATCACCAAAGCCGTACCCGCCGCCAAGAACGACAGCGGATACGGCTACTGACCCCTCACCGGAACTCACCCCTCAGCCGCACCGACCTCTCACCCGTGCCAGGAGCGCCACAGCGCCGCATACGCCCCGTCCGCCGCCACCAGCGCGTCATGGCTGCCCAGCTCGCTGATCCGGCCGTCCTCCACCACCGCGATCACATCCGCGTCGTGCGCGGTGTGCAGGCGGTGGGCGATGGCCACCACGGTGCGGCCGTCCAGGACCCGCGACAGCGAGCGCTCCAGATGGCGGGCCGCCCGCGGGTCGAGCAGTGACGTCGCCTCGTCCAGGACCAGCGTGTGCGGGTCCGCGAGCACCAGGCGGGCCAGCGCGATCTGCTGGGCCTGGGCCGGGGTGAGCGCGAAGCCGCCCGAGCCGACCTCGGTGTCCAGACCGTCGTCCAGTCCCTGTGACCAGGAGTCCGCGTCGACCGCGCCGAGCGCCGCCAGCAGCTCGGCGTCGGACGCGTCGGTACGGGCCAGCAGAAGGTTGTCGCGCAGCGAGCCCACGAAGACGTGGTGCTCCTGGTTGACCAGGGCGACATGCTCGCGGACGCGCTCCGCGGGCATCCGGGACAGCTCGGCGGCGCCGAGCGTGATCTGTCCGGCCCGCGGGGCGTAGATGCCCGCGAGCAGGCGGCCCAGCGTCGACTTGCCCGCGCCGGACGGGCCGACGAGGGCGAGCCGGGTGCCCGGAGCGACCGCCAGGGACACCTGGTGCAGGACGTCCACCCCTTCGCGGTAGCCGAAGTGCACCTCGTCCGCCCGGACATCGCGGCCGTCCGGCACGACGCCCGCGTCGCCCGCGTCCGGCTCGATGTCGCGTACGCCGACGAGCCGCGCGATCGACACCTGGGCGACCTGGAGCTCGTCGTACCAGCGCAGGATCAGATTGACCGGGTCGACCAGCATCTGCGCGAGCAGGGCGCCCGTCGTCAACTGCCCGACGCTGATCCAGTCCTGGAGAACGAAGGCGCCGCCGATCAGCAGCACGCTGCAGAGGATCGTCACATGCGTCACGTTGATGACGGGGAAGAGCACCGACCGCAGGTAGAGCGTGTAGCGCTCCCAGGCGGTCCACTCCCTGATCCGCTGCTCGGACAGCGCCACCCGGCGTCCGCCGAGGCGGTGCGCCTCGACGGTCCGCCCGGCGTCGACGGTCTCGGCCAGCATCGCGGCCACCGCCGCGTACCCGGCGGCCTCCGAGCGGTACGCCGAAGACGCACGCCTGAAGTACCAGCGGCAGCCGATCACCAGCACAGGAACGGCCACGAGCACCGCGAGTGCCAGCGGCGGCGCGGTCAGGGTGAGCGCGCCGATCAGCAGCGCGGCCCAGACCACACCGATCGCCAGCTGCGGCACGGCTTCGCGCATGGCGTTGGCCAGCCGGTCGATGTCGGTGGTGATACGGGAGAGCAGGTCACCCGTGCCGGCCCGCTCCAGGACCCCCGGCGGCAGCCCGACCGACCGCACGAGGAAGTCCTCGCGCAGGTCCGCCAGCATCTGTTCGCCGAGCATCGCGCCGCGCAGCCGCATCAGCCGTACGAACACGGTCTGGACGACCAGCGCGAGCGCGAACAGCGCGGCGGTGCGCTCCAGATGGAGATCCCGCGCCCCGTCCGCCAGGTCCTGAACGAGCCCGCCCAGCAGATAGGGACCGATCATCGAGGCGATCACCGCGACGGCGTTGACCGAGACCAGCAGCACAAAGGCTCTGCGGTGCCGCCGCAGCAGTTCGCGGACGTACGCCCGCACGGTCGCCGGTGTGCCGACGGGCAGGGTCGCCGCCGTCTCCGGGGCCGCCGGGTCGTACGCCGGTGGCGCCACGCCGATCATGCCGACTCCTCGATCTCTTCCATCGCTTCCAGTTCGCCGATGACGGTGATCCCGGCGTGCTGTTCTTCCTCGGTCTCGCGGGTGACCACCGCCCGGTAGCCGGCGCTGGTGTGCAGCAGTTCGCGGTGCACACCGACCGCGGCCACCTTGCCGTCGTGCACGAACACCACCCGGTCCGCACGGTCCAGCAGCAGCGGTGAAGAGGCGAACACGACTGTTGTGCGGCCGGTCCGCAGCCGCCTGATGCCCTCGGCGATCCGTGCCTCCGTGTGCGAGTCCACGGCGGAGGTGGGCTCGTCGAGGACCAGCACCTCGGGGTCGGTGACCAGGGAGCGTGCCAGCGCGAGCCGCTGGCGCTGCCCGCCGGACAGCGAACGTCCGCGCTCGGTGATCCGTGTGCGCATCGGGTCGCCTTCGGTGTCGACGGACGCCTGGGCGAGCGCGTCCAGCACATCGCCGCACTGCGCGGCCCGCAGGGCGTCCTGGGCGGACACGTTGCCGGAGGAGGGGACGTCGAGGAGCTCCCGCAGTGTGCCGGAGAGCAGCACCGGATCCTTGTCCTGGACGAGGACGGCGGCACGGGCCTCGTCCAGCGCCAGGTCGTCCAGCGGCACCCCGCCGAGCAGCACGGACGGCGCGCCTGCAACGTCGGCGGCCGGATGCCCGCCGAGCCGTTCGGCGAGCAGTCCCGCCGCGTCCGGGTCGCCGCAGACGACTGCGGTGAACCGGCTCGCGGGCGCGAGGACGCCGGTGGCGGGATCGTACAGATCGCCGCTCGGCCGGCCGTACTCCACGCCGGACGGCTCGGTCGCCCGCCGCAGTGACAGCACTCGCGCGGCCCGTTTCGCGGAGGGCCGCGAGAAGGAGTACGCCATGGCGATCTCCTCGAAGTGCCGCAACGGGTACATGAGCAGCGTCACCGCGCTGAAGGCGGTGACCAGTTCACCGACCTCGATCCGGCCGTCCTGCGCGAGCCCGGCTCCGTACCAGATGACCGCGATCAGCAGCAGGCCCGGCAGCAGCACCTGGATAGCGGAGATCAGCGACCACATACGGGCGCTGCGGACAGCCGCCCTGCGCACCTCCTGGGAAGCCTGCCGGTAGCGGCCGAGGAACAGCTCCTCGCCGCCGATGCCCCGCAGTACCCGCAATCCCGCGACGGTGTCCGAGGCCAGCTCGGTGGCCCTGCCCGCCTTCTCGCGCTGGATGTCCGCGCGCCGGGTGGCGCGCGGAAGCAGCGGCAGCACGGCCAGCGCCAGCACGGGGACGCCGATCGCGACGACCATGCCCAGCGCCGGTACGTACAGGACGAGGCCGACGCAGACCAGAACCACCGTGATGGCGGCGGCGGCGAAGCGCGAGACCGCCTCGACGAACCAGCCGATCTTCTCCACGTCGCCGGTGGACACCGCGACCACCTCGCCGGCCGCGACCCGGCGGGTCAGCGCCGAGCCCAGCTCGGCCGCCTTGCGGGCCAGCAGCTGCTGGACACGTGCGGCGGCGGTGATCCAGTTGGTGACGGCGGCGCGGTGCAGCATCGTGTCGCCGAAGGTGATCGCGACGCCGCACAGGACGATCAGCGCACCCGCGAGTGCCAAGGCGCTGCCGGAACGGTCCACGACCGCCTGTACGGCCCGGCCGACGCCCAGCGGCAGTCCGGCCACACCGCAGAAGTGCAGCAGACCCCAGGCCAGCGCCTTGAATTGTCCGCCCAGCTGATTCCGCCCGAGCCAGAGCAGGAAACGCGGCCCGGACCTGGCATCGGCCACACCGGGGTCGGGATAGGGAAGATCGCGAATCTGCATGATGTCCCAGAGCTCGAAAGTGTGGCGGAATCCGTGCAAGGTTCGCCTTTCGGAGCCCCGTCCCGCAATCGATTTTCGTGCGCAGCACACACAACGCGCCAAGGTCGAACACGTGGGTCTGGCGCCCGGCGCCCGCCGCACGCTTCACTCCTGACGCATGAGACGACGACAGATCATGTCCATGCTCGCCGGTCTGGCGCTGGCGGCCGGATCGCTGCTCGGCGCCGGCCCCGCCGCCGCGGCCGACGAGCCCCCTGCCGAGTTCGGAACCGACTGGCACGACCCAGTGACCGCCGCGCCGCCCGTCGCCCGCCCGGACACGAAGTCCTGCCACGTGACGCTCGCCGAGGCGCAGTTCCGCGATTTCACGCCGTACAAGGGGAGTTACGCGCCCCCGAAGAGCTGCGGCAGGAGCTGGAGCAGAGTGGTGCTGCGGCTGGACGGCAGCGTCAAGGGACGGCAGTACGACCGGCTCGGTTATCTCACCGTCGGTGGCGTCGAGATTCTTCGTACGTCCACCCCGGAGCCCTCGCCGGACGGCATCGCCTGGTCGGTCGAGAAGGACGTCACGCGCTACAGCGACACCCTGCGCAGCGCCCAGCCGGTCGAGATGCTCATCGGCAACGTGGTCAACGAGACGTACACCGGGGTACTCGACGTCAAGGTGACGCTGACCTTCTACGCGGCGGGCGGCACGGCGAAAGCGGCCGCCACGCCCGACAAGGTGCTCGCGCTGGACGGCACTTCGCTCACCACGCCGCGCAACTCCGAGCGGATCCTCGCCGAGGTGTACGCGACCGGGTCGGGCGGCGGCTGCGAGGAGTACTGGTATCTGACCGTCCCGGAATCCGCGCCGTACTCCTGCAAGGCCGCGGGCGGGCCGTACCGCGAGGTGCAGATCAAGGTCGACGGACAACTCGCCGGAATCGCCGCGCCGTTCCCGACGGTCTGGACGGGCGGCTGGTCCAACCCCTTCCTCTGGTACGTGATTCCGGGGCCGCGGGCCTTCGACATCAAGCCCATCCAGTACGACCTGACGCCCTTCGCCGCCCGGCTCAACGACGGCATGCCGCACCGGATCGAGGTGTCCGTCGTCGGAGTCCCGCTGGGTCAGGCCGACTGGAGTACGCCCACCAATGTGCTGGTCTGGCAGGACGAGGGGAGCGCGGTGGTGACAGGCGCGCTGACCCGGCACGAGGAATCCACGCCGGTCAACTCCGTGACGTACACCCCCGGTTCGGAGCACCGGCTCGACACCGAGGGCGCCCATCGGCTCACCGTCGGGGGCCACCTCGACACCTCGCACGGGCGGGTCGCCACCACCGTCAGCCGCACGCTCGCGAACACCTCCGTCCACCGCTGGACCGAGGGCGAGAACCTGGACGCACTCAAGGGGACCTGGAGCGACGACGAGAGCGTCACCAGCGGTGGGCAGGTCACGCGCGGCCATCGGACGTACACGATGGACGGTGTCACGACACTGGGCGAAGGCGACCGGCTGCGCACTGTCCTCACCTTGGGGGACAAGGCCGACACCGTCGTGGCGCGGAGCGGACGGCGCTTGGCGTGGTCGCGCCTCGACGATGCGTACACCGGCGATGCGACGTACACGGCCAATGTGCCGCGTGACCAGCGGCACGCGGTCGGCACGACGGCCGAGCGCTACCGGCTCTACGGCTCCGGCGGCTGCTACGACCGCGGTCTGCGGACGGTCCAGGGGATGCTGACCGAGGACCGGCGGTACTGCTGAGCTGCGCCCGGACAGGGCCTAGCGGCTCGGACGCCGATGGGTCGGCGGCTTCAGCAGCGGGGCCCCGGCCCGTCGACCAGGGTGGACAGCAGTCCGCCGAGCACCTCGCGCTGGTCGGCGGTCAAGGGAGCCAGGATGTCCTCCGCGGCCGCCCGGCGCGCGCTGCGCAGCGCTCTGAGCGCGGCGCGGCCGGTGTCGGTGAGCTCGATCCGGATCACCCGGCGATTGGTCGGGTCGGGTACGCGGCGGACGCAGCCACTCGTCTCCAGGCCGTCGACCAGGCTGGTCACGGCGCGCGGGACCACCTCCAGGCGGGCCGCGAGATCGGCCATGCGGGGCGGCTCGTCGTAATGCGCGAGGGTGCGCAGGAGGCGGGACTGGGCGGGCGTGATCGCGATGTCGGCCGACTCCAGCTGGCGCTTCTGACTGCGGTGCAGCCGTCGGGTCAGCCGCAGGAGTTGCTCGGCCAGCAGGCCGTCGGGGTCGGTGCTCATGCCGGGAACAATATCAGGACCGGGCTCATTGTGAATATAGGTAACAATGAGCTATGCTCTCAAAATCTTTGCCGCGCATCACCTTCCTGTTGCTTCACCGTCCCTGCCGTCTCGCCCTTGGTCGAAGGAGCCCATGCGTATCGACGCCGAGTCCAACTGGACACCACCACCCCGTGATTCGGAGCAACCGCCCGCCGAAGTGCGGCGTATCCTCCGGCTCTTCCGCCCCTACCGCGGCCGCCTCGCCGTCGTCGGCCTGCTCGTCGGTGCCGCGTCGCTCGTCTCGGTCGCCTCGCCCTTCCTGCTGCGCGAGATCCTCGACACCGCCATTCCGCAGGGCCGCACCGGGCTGCTCAGCCTGCTCGCCCTCGGCATGATCCTCACCGCGGTGATGACCAGCGTCTTCGGCGTGCTCCAGACCCTGATCTCCACCACCGTCGGCCAGCGTGTCATGCACGATCTGCGTACCGGCGTCTACGCCCAGCTGCAGCGCATGCCGCTCGCGTTCTTCACCAGAACCCGCACCGGAGAGGTCCAGTCACGCATCGCCAACGACATCGGCGGGATGCAGGCGACCGTGACCTCGACGGCGACCTCCCTGGTCTCCAACCTCACGGCCGTGGTCGCCACCGTCGTCGCGATGCTGGCGCTCGACTGGCGGCTCACCGTCGTCTCGCTGCTCCTGCTGCCGCTGTTCGTCTGGATCAGCCGCCGCGTCGGCCGCGAACGCAAGAAGATCACCACGCAGCGCCAGAAGCAGATGGCCGCCATGGCCGCCACCGTCACCGAGTCGCTCTCCGTCAGCGGCATCCTGCTCGGCCGCACCATGGGCCGGGCCGACTCGCTCACCAGGTCCTTCGCCGAGGAGTCCGAGCGGCTCGTCGACCTCGAAGTGCGCTCCAGCATGGCCGGGCGGTGGCGGATGTCGACCATCGGCATCGTCATGGCCGCCATGCCCGCCCTCATCTACTGGGCCGCCGGACTCGCCCTCCAGTCGGGCCGGCCCGCGATATCGATCGGCACGCTCGTCGCCTTCGTCTCGCTCCAGCAGGGCCTGTTCCGCCCCGCCGTGAGCCTGCTCTCCACCGGAGTGCAGATGCAGACCTCGCTCGCCCTGTTCCAGCGGATCTTCGAGTATCTCGACCTGCCGGTGGACATCACCGAGCCCGAGGAGCCGGTCCGGCTGGCGAAGATCCGCGGCGAAGTCCGGTTCGAGGACGTCGACTTCGTGTACGACGACAAGCAGAAGCGGCCGACCCTCGACAGGATCGACGTGGCCGTCCCGGCGGGCGGCAGCCTCGCCGTCGTCGGCCCGACCGGCTCCGGCAAGTCCACGCTCAGCTATCTCGTCCCGCGGCTGTACGACGTCACCGGTGGCAGGGTCACGATCGACGGTGTCGATGTCCGGGAGCTCGACTTCGACAGCCTCGCCCGGGCCGTGGGAGTCGTCTCCCAGGAGACGTATCTCTTCCACGCCTCGGTCGCCGAGAACCTGCGCTTCGCCAAGCCGGACGCGACCCAGGCAGAGATAGAGGCGGCCGCGCGGGCGGCGCAGATCCACGACCACATCGCATCGCTGCCCGACGGTTACGACACCCTGGTCGGCGAGCGCGGCTACCGCTTCTCCGGCGGCGAGAAGCAGCGCCTCGCCATAGCCAGGACGATTCTGCGCGACCCGCCGGTCCTCATCCTCGACGAGGCGACCAGCGCGCTCGACACCCGTACGGAGCAGGCCGTGCAGCAGGCGATCGACGCGCTCTCGGCGGGCCGGACCACCATCACCATCGCCCACCGGCTCTCCACGGTCAGGGGCGCCGACCAGATCGTGGTCCTCGACGCGGGGCGCATAGCCGAGCGCGGCAGCCATGAGGAGCTGCTCGACCGGGAAGGCCGATATGCCGACCTGGTCCGCAGGGACGCCCGGTTGGCCCCGGTGGCACCCTGACGGACCGTCGCCCGCCCGGGTACGGCATGATCACCGCCCATGAGAGCTCTCCTCGGTGTGGAACTCCCCGGATACCGGCCCGTCGACCAGGACGTCTGGGCCAACGACGAAGGCGATGTGCTGTCGCTGCACTTCTTCGGGCTGCCGCCGGACCTGCCGGCCTCGCTCGACGACGGCCCCTCGCTGCGCGCCGCGCTCACCCGCCTGACCGCCCAGGCAGGTGGTGGCCTGATCGAGGCATCAGTGAAGTCGCTCGGACCGCTTCCCGCGCTGAAGCAGATATTGAAGCTGCCGCTGCCGGGACAGCCCAGCGGCCAGGCATTCATCGGCAGCTTCACCGTGCCGCGCGCGACATGCAGCACCGTGGTGAAGATCCAGGCACCCGAGCGGGGCATGACGGGGATGCGGGAGGCCATGGTGATGGCGCAGGTCGGCCACGACAAGTACTTCCGGCCGCACCCCTACGCGCCGGAGGTGCAGGGTGGTCTGCCCTTCCATGCCGCCGACCACGCCCAGTGGGACGCGCAGTTCCCCGACCACCCGCTGAGCCGCGTGCGACGCACTCTCGACGCGCTCGCCGGGGCGGTCCAGGTGGTGCCCGAGTTCGCGGCGCTGCCGTCTTTCGCTCCCTGAGCCACCGGTCAGTCGTCGGCCGCGGCACAGCCATGTGCCGCCCAGCGCCGGCTGCCGGGATCGGTGCGAGCCCCGGGTTAGCGTGCCTGTATGAAGAGCGAACCGTCGTCGGGGCCGCCCGGACGCAGGTTCCGGCTGACCCGGCGGGGCCGACTGGTGCTGACCGTGACCGCCGTTTTCGTCGCGGCGGTCGCTGTCCTGGTGCCGCTGCTGTTGAACGGGGCCCAGGAGGAGAAGAAGTCGCTGCTGGTCCCCGAGGGGTGGCGCGCCACTCAGGTCTACGCGGCGATCGACAAGGCCCTGGACGAGCCGCCGGGCACCACTGCGAAGGCGGTCGGCTCGGCGCGGCTGAAGCTCCCGGCCGACGCCCGGGGCAATCCCGAGGGCTACCTCTTCCCGGCCACGTATCCCGTCGACTCCACGTCCACTCCTCAGAGTCTGCTCAGTTACATGGTCAACACGGCCCATCAGCGATTCGGGGCCGATCGCATCAGCAGCGGTGCCGAGCGCAGCGGGCTGACGGCCTATCAGACGGTGAGCGTCGCCAGCATCGTTCAGGCCGAGGCCGACACAGCGGAGGACATGGGGAAGGTCGCCCGCGTCATCTACAACAGGCTCGCGCAGGGGATGCCGCTGCAGATGGACTCGACCCTGAACTACGCGCTGAACCGCAGCACGCTGGACACCACGGCCGCCGACACCCGCATCGACAGCCCGTACAACAGTTACCAGCGCCGCGGGCTGCCGCCGACCCCCATCGACAACCCGGGGGAGCAGGCCATGCGCGCGGCGATCAGTCCGCCGCCCGGCAACTGGCTCTACTTCGTCACTGTGGCGCCGGGGGACACGCGCTTCACGGCCCGTTACGAAGAGCATCGGCGCAACGTCGCGGAGTTCAACGCCAGGCGCAGGAGCGCGAGCAGCAGCGGCTGACGGGCGTCAGACGAGGGCCGGTTCGCGCTCCAGCAGCCGCTTGACATCGCGGACCGCTGCCCGGCCCGCCCGGTTGGCGCCGATCGTCGAGGCCGAAGGCCCGTATCCGACGAGATGGACGCGGGCGTCCCGTACCGCGCGGGTGCCGTCCAGCTGGATGCCGCCACCGGGCTCGCGCAGTTTCAGCGGCGCGAGATGGTCGATCGCCGCGCGGAATCCGGTCGCCCAGAGGATCACATCCGCCTCCACCGTCCGCCCGTCGTCCCAGGCCACGCCCGTAGGCGTGATCCTGTCGAACATCGGCAGCCGGTCCAGAACGCCCGACTCGCGGGCCCGCCGTACGGCGTCGTTGAGCGGCAGTCCGGTCACCGAGACCACGCTCTGAGGCGGCAGCCCGCGGCGTACGCGCTCCTCGACCATGGCGACGGCCGCACGCCCGGTGTTCTCGTCGAAGGGGCCCTCGCGGAAGACGGGCGGCCGCCGAGTCACCCAGGTGGTGTCCGCCGCGTACTCCGCGATCTCCATCAGATGCTGGGTGCCCGAAGCCCCGCCTCCCACCACGATCACGCGCTGTCCGGCGAACTCCTCGGGTCCCGGATAGTTCACCGTGTGCAACTGCCGCCCACGGAAGGTCTCCTGACCCCGGTAGCGTGGCCAGAAGGGACGGTCCCAGGTGCCCGTCGCATTGATCAGCGCCCGCGCCGCCCAGGTCCCCTCCGAGGTCTCGACGAGCAGCCGCCCGCCCTCGCCCTCGCGCACGGCAGTGACATCGACGGGCCGGTGTACGCGCAGATCGAAGCGTTTCTCGTACGCGGTGAAGTACGCGCCGATCACCTCGGAGGAGGGGCGCCCGTCATCCGCACCGGTCAGTTCCATGCCCGGCAGCGCGTGCATGCCGTGCACCTTGCCGTACGTGAGCGACGGCCAGCGGAACTGCCAGGCACCCCCGGCTCGCGTGGCATGGTCGAGCACCACGAATTCGCGGTCCGGCACCAGTCCGGCGCGCCGCAGATGGTAGGCGCCGGACAGTCCTGCCTGTCCGGCGCCTATGACGACCACGTCCACGTCACGTACCCCGAAGTTGTTCACGTTTCTACCAACCGCGTGAGGTGCGTGGATCTTCCCGAACCTCTCCCGATCCTTCCTCCCGATCCCGCACGGGGCCTACAGGAAGTTCACTCCCTGGGCGAGCGGCAGGCTGTCGGAGTAGTTCACCGTGTTCGTCGCCCGTCTCATGTACGCCCGCCACGCGTCCGAACCCGACTCGCGCCCGCCGCCGGTCTCCTTCTCGCCGCCGAACGCCCCGCCGATCTCGGCGCCCGAGGTGCCGATGTTGACATTGGCGATACCGCAGTCGGAGCCGTCCGCCGCGAGGAAGCGCTCCGCCTCCCGCTGGTCCTGCGTGAAGATGCTGGAGGACAGGCCCTGCGGGACTTCGTTCTGCAGCGCGACGGCCTCCTGAAGGGTCCGGTAGGTGAGCACATAGAGGATCGGCGCGAAGGTCTCCCGGCGTACGACGTCCGTCTGCGCGGGCATCCGCACCACCGCGGGCCGGACGTATGCCGCATCCGGCGCCTGCTCGCCCAGCTGCCGGTCGCCGCCGGTGAGGATCTTCCCGCCGCCGGCCTCGGCCGCCGCCAGCGCCTCGGTCATCGCCCGGTGAGCCGTGGCGGAGATCAGCGGGCCCACCAGGGTGGCCTCCTGGAACGGGTCGCCCACCGGGAGTTGGCCGTACGCGTGGACGATCTTCTCCACCAGCCGGTCCGCGATGTCCTCGTGGACGATCAGCCGGCGCAGGGTGGTGCAGCGCTGGCCCGCCGTGCCCGCCGCGGAGAACACGATCCCGCGCACCGAGAGGTCGAGATCGGCGGAGGGCGTGACGATCGCCGCGTTGTTGCCGCCCAGTTCGAGCAAACAGCGGCCGAAGCGCGCGGCCACCCGCGGGCCGACCTCCCGCCCCATCCGGACCGATCCCGTCGCGCTCACCAGGGCCACCCGCTCGTCGTCGACCAGCCGCTCGCCTGTCTCGCGGCCGCCCAGCAGCAGCCCGTGCACACCCGTCGGCGCACCGGTGTCGGCGGCGGCGCGCGCGAGCAGGGCGTCGCAGGCCACCGCGGTCAGCGGGGTGAGCTCCGAGGGCTTCCAGACCACCGTGTCACCGCAGACCAGAGCGATCGCGGTGTTCCACGCCCAGACCGCCACCGGGAAGTTGAACGCCGAGATCACACCCACCACGCCGAGCGGGTGCCAGCTTTCCGAGAGGCGGTGGCCGGGACGCTCGGAGGCCATGGTCCGCCCGTACAGCTGCCGGGAGAGCCCGACCGCGAACTCACAGATGTCGATCATTTCCTGCACTTCGCCGAGCGCCTCGGAGCGGATCTTGCCCGCCTCGATGGTGACGAGGTCGGCCAGCTGCTCCTTGTGCTCGCTCAGCAGCTCGCCCAGCCGCTTGACCAGCGCACCGCGCTGCGGCGCCGGGACCGTGCGCCACTCGCGGAACGCCGCGTCAGCCGCGCCGATCGCCGCGTCTGCCTGCTCGGGTGTCGTCGCGGGCAGGGTGAACAAAGTGGTGCCCGTCAGCGGCGTACGGGCGATGACATCGCCGCCGTCCACGGGCAGTCGGGCGCCGCAGCCGCGCAGGCTCTCGCGAGCCCGGGCGCGCAGCGAGTCGTTGTCGGGAAGCGTGGTGCTGGTCACGGTGTGTCCTTGGGGAGTCCGAGGGCCTGACAGGCGTGGCGAAGTGAGCTGTCCTGCTGAGCGGCGTAGAGGTCGAAGGGGTCGTGGACGGGGCGCTCCAGTACGCCGGAGAGCCACTGCTGGTCGTAATGGGCGCCCAGGGCCGCTGAGTCCCTGGTGCCCTCGTCGGAGAGGTTCGACTGGAAGATCCCGGCGGCCGACCTGGGGAGGAAGTCCTCGTAGACGATGGGACGGGCGCTCACCCATCGCCCGTCGAGGAGGCCCGCGAGATCGTCCGGCGGGGTGCGGTCGTCGCGGGGCCGGTCGCCGCCCAGTTCGTAGCGGAAGAACGCTCGCTCCTCGACGGCCAGTTGACGTTCCGTACGCGGAAACCGCTGCTCCCAGACCTCGGCCGGCTCACCGGCCAACTCGTCGTAGAGCGCACGGCCCGCCCGGGTCAGCGCGATGCCCCGCGCCTCGACCTCGCCGAAGCGCACCCGCAGCGAACCCTTGGTGACGCTGCCGTCCGGCTCGCGGAAACGGCGCGGTTCGGCCAGCGCGCGGAACGACGTCTGCCGCAGCAGCACATCCGGCCCGTCCCAGCGCGGCGGACCCTGGATCCGGTCGATCATCGTGATGCCGCGCTCGCCCATACGCCGGTAGAGCTCGTCGATGTCGAGAACCCGTGGCGTGAGGTGATTGATGTGGGTGCCGGCCACGCCGCCGATGTCGGCGGCGACGGCGGAGATCCGCTCCAGTTCGGCGTACCAGGCGCGGTCCACCGGCTCCCGGGACAGCTCGAAGGCGGCCACCGCCAGGGTGAGGAAGTGCTCGCCGGACGGTTCGTCGAGTCCCTGGTCCCGCTCGGCGCGCGCCGCGAGGTCCAGGAGTTCGGGCGGGAAGAGCTCACGCCGGGCCAGAAACGATTCGAGGCGCGCTTGAAGATCCGCGTCGAAGAACCGCCGGTCGGCGGTGGTGAGCATCGAGGTGAAGACGCGGAAGGGATTGCGCTCCAGCTCCTCGGCATCGATGGGCCGGAACGCGGTGGAGACGACCGGCACGGAGCTGGCCGCCGCCTCGCGCAGATCGTAGAAACCCACCGGCTGCATGCCGAAGGCGGCGAAGATCTGGGCGACCTGGCGCATCTCGCGCGGCGTACCCACACGGATGGCGCCGTGCCGCTCGGCCGTGACCCGCTCGATGCCGCCGAGCCGTCCCGCGTGACCGCGCTTGCCGATCACCTCGTCGTTGACCTGCGCCGACACCTGAAGAAGCGTGGTGTACGCGGGGACTTCCGCCCCGTACATGTCGGAGAGCCGACGGGCGAACGCGGCCCGCAGCCACCAGGTGGGGAGCATTGTGTTCTCCTTCCCGTACCGGTCGTGCCGGGTCAGATGATGTGGGCCTCGGGGCGGACTGCGGCGGCCCGCCCCTCGAAGCGGGCCGCGGACAGCGGGCCCACATCGATGAACGGGGTCCGCTCCAGATAGAGATCACGGACGATCTCGCCGACCGCGGGCGCCTGCAGAAACCCGTGCCCGGAGAAACCGGTGGCATACAGGAAGCCGTCCACGTCGCCCGACCGGCCGATCAGGGCATTGCGGTCGGGCGTCATCTCGTACAGCCCAGCCCAGCCGCTCCTGGCCGGAAGACCGGCGAGCGCCGGAGCCCGCCGCCCGGCCGCCTCACGGAACGGCTCCAGCCACTCCCGGCTGAACTCCCGCCCGAATCCCGGCTTCTGGCGCTGGTCGGACAGGCCGAGGACCAGCCCGTCCGCGCGGTCGTTGTGGAAGTAGAGCGTCGATGCGAAGTCGAGGGTGAAGGGGATCCGCGGAGGCGCGGGGGACAGTCGCCCGGTCAGAGCAATCTGCCGGCGCAGCGGGGTGACGGGCAGCCTCACCCCGGCCATCGCGCCGACGGCGGCGGACCAGGGGCCCGCCGCGCAGATCACGGCCGAGGTACGGACCGTGCCCGCCGTCGTGCGCACCGCCCGCACCCGGCCGCCGTCGGTGTCGATGCCGGTGACGCCGCAGTGCGTACGGAGTCTCGCGCCGAGACGCTGGGCCGCCCGCAGATACCCGTCGACCGCCGCCCTCGGAAGCGCGAAGCCGTCGTCGGGGGAGTACGCGGCGGCGACGAAGGAGCCCGGATCCACGTACGGGCACAGTTCGTGCGCCTCGCGCGGCGTGATGATCCCGCTGCGGACCCCGAGCTCGTTCTGTACGTCCACGGCCTGCTGGAAGGCTGTCACCTCGGCTTCGTCGCCGAGCAGGAAGAGATAGCCGACGCTCTCGACCCCGACATCGGCCCCCGGGCGCGAGGTGAACGCCCGCCACGCCTCCAGGCTGCGCTGCCCCAGCCTGATGTTGAGCGGATCGGAGAACTGGGCGCGAATCCCGCCGATCGGCTTGCCCGAGGAGCCCGACGCCGGTTCGTCACGCTCCAGGACCAGGACGTCCCCGACCCCGGCCTCGGCCAGATGGAAGGCGATGCTCGCCCCGACGACACCACCGCCGACGATGACGACCTCAGCACTGTGACCCATGAAAGCCATGGTGGACGGGCCGACTCTTCGCGTCCATTGACAGTTCCAGCAGTCGATCTTTTAGATCCCCTGTATGGAACTGGGTGGAGCACATCTGCGCGCACTGGTCGAACTCGACCGCTGCGGCACCATGACGGCGGCCGCCGCGGCCCTCGGCTACACCCCCGGCGCGATCTCCCAGCAGATCGCCCAGCTGGAGCGGACCGCGGGCGCGCAGCTGATCAGGCGGGCCGGACGCCGGGTCGAACTCACCGACGCCGGGCACACGCTGGTCGTCCACGCCGGGCGCATCCTGCGGGCCCAGGCCGAGGCGGCGGCCGCCATCGAGCGCACCCGTACGGAGATCGCGGCGAGGCTGCGGCTCGGGGTGTTCGGTACGGCGGCCGCGGCGTTTCTGCCGCCCGCGCTGCGCTGGCTCGCCGAGCACCACCCCGGCGTGCGCGTGGTCAGCCAGGAGGTGGATGTCGACCAGGCCCACGCGGAGGTCTCCGCGGGCCGGGTCGACCTGGCGCTCGGCCTGGACTATCCGGATGCCCCGCTGGCCCGGGACGAGGCCTCCGAGCTGGTGCGGCTGCACTCCGAGCGCTTCTCGCTGGCGGTACCGGCAGCCGGGGCGCCGCCCGCGGGGGCGTCGTGGCGGCTGACCGAGCTGGCCGACCGGGACTCGATTCTGCCCGCGGCCCGCACGTACTACGGCAGGGCCATCCGTACGGCCTGCCGCCGGGCCGGATTCGAACCGCGCGTCGTCCACGAGGTCACCGACACCGCCACCTCGCTGGCCATGGTCGGGGCGGGGCTGGGCGTGGCGCCGCTGACCGGCCTCATGCTGCGGCTGCGCTCCGAGGGGATCGTGCCGGTTTCGCTGGACGATCCGGTGGAGCGCCATGTCGTGGTGGTGGTGCGGGCTGCCGCGCGGGGGCGGCCGTCGGTGGAGAAGCTCATCGAGGCGCTGCGGCAGGGGGCGACGGCCGGGGCCTGAGAGGACTCCGTGCGGTGCGAGCGTGCGCGCGCGATCGCGCGGTGCGAACGGGAAGATGGACCCATGCCCGGACCCTTCACCACCAAGACCCTGACCATCTCCAACGGCCCGACCGAGACGGTGACCGACCTGACCCGCGCCTGCAAGGAGTTCCTCATGGAGGCGGCGGGCGGCAGGGACGGCCTGCTCAACGTCTTCGTCCCGCATGCGACCGCCGGTATCGCCCTCATCGAGACGGGCGCGGGCAGCGACGCCGATCTGCTCGCCGCGCTGCACACCATGCTGCCCGCCGACGACCGCTGGCAGCACCGCCACGGCAGCCCGGGCCACGGCAGGGACCACGTCGTGCCCGCCTTCGTCCCGCCGCACGCCACCCTGCCCGTCATCGGCGGCCGTCTGGAGCTCGGCACCTGGCAGTCCGTGTGCCTGGTCGACACCAACAAGGACAACCCGGACCGTCAGGTCCGGCTCTCGTTCCTCGGCTGATCCGCTGATCGGCCTCCCGGGGCTGATCCGCCGACCCGTCCGACCGTCCCGCTCAGGCGTCCTTGTTGGCCTTGAGCTTCTGCCACACCGTGCTGAGCGCTTCGAGATCCTCCGCGTCGAGGAGGTCGGTGAAGACCGGCGCAAGGCAGGCGCGTCGCGTCGCGTCGGCCTCCTCGAAGAGCCGCCGGCCCTCCGGGGTGAGCGCCACCTCGACGGAGCGCGCGTCCCGCGGGGACGGGGTGCGGGTGACGAGCCCGCGGCTCTGCAGGGCGTCGACCACGCGGGACACCTGGCTGCGGCTGAGCATGGTGCTGTTGCCCAGTACGGAGGCCGGAACCGGATCCGGGCTGGAGGCGAGCCAGAGCATGACCTCGAACCAGGAGACAGGCAGATCGTGAGCCTTGGTCAGGGCGCGGTCCACACGTTCGGTGAGGACGGTTCCGGCCCAGACGAGGCCATAGAAGGCGTGGTCGGCAACCGGCATCTCCGTCTGGGTGAGCTTCCTTTGTGCCATGAGCCCGATCCTACCTATTGCGTGTGCACACACAGAATGGTTATAGTGTGTGTACACGCACTGAAATTCTCGGTGTCACCGTCGAAAGGGCGCACCATGCCTTCCAAGGTTGTTCTGATCACCGGCACCTCCTCCGGCATCGGCCTGGCCACGGCCGTCGCCACCGCCAAGGCCGGCTGGCGGACCGTGGCGACCCTGCGCGACACGGGCCGCGCCGAAGAGCTGCGCAAGGCGGCCGCGGACGCGGGGGTCGAGCTCGACATCCGGCAGCTGGACGTCACCGACGAGGCTTCCGTCGCCGCCGCGATCGACGGCGTGATCGGCGACCACGGCCGCCTCGACGCCGTGATCAACAACGCGGGTGCCGGACACCTCGGCACGCTCGAGAACGAGACCGTGGCCGACGTGCGCCGGGTCATGGAGGTCAACTTCTTCGGCGTGCTTCACGTCTCCAAGGCCGCCCTGCCCCACCTGCGCGCGTCCGGCGGCCGGCTGATCACCGTCACCAGTGTGGGCGGGGTCGTCGGGCAGCCCTTCAACGAGGCGTACTGCGCCGCGAAGTTCGCCGTCGAGGGCTACATGGAGAGCCTCGCGCCGGTGGCAGCCAAGCTGGGTGTGACCGTCTCCGTCGTCGAACCGGGAGCCGTGGCCACCGAGTTCGTCAACAACCTCGGTGTCGACCCGGAGGCCGCCGTCGCCGCGGCGGGTCCGTACACCGACGCTCTGCGGGCTTACGTGGACCGCACCGTCTCGCAGTTCCTCAGCGGCGCGCAGACCCCGGCCGAGGTCGCGGAAAACGTCCTGGAGACGCTTGTGGCGGACCGGCCCGCGTTCCGTGTCCAGACGTCCGACTGGGCCCGCGCGTTCACCGGCACGAAGCTCGCCGACCTGGACGGCTCGGCCGTGCAGGGCCTCACCGGCGGCTGGGTCGGCTGACTCCGCGCGGCGTCAGGCCTGCGCCGACCGCAGCCAGTCGTACGCCGCCCGCGCCGTGAACTCGCCCTGCCCGCCCGCGAAAAGCAGCCCCGCCGCCCCGAAGGCCGGGTCGTCGGCCGTCTCGGGGACGTAGGGAACGGCGATGCAGCGCATGTCCGCCGCATGCGCCGCTGCCGCGCCCGGAGCCGCGTCCTCCAGGACCACACAGTCGGCGGGAGCGGCACCCAGGCGGCGTGCGGCCTCCACAAACACGTCGGGCTCCGGCTTGCCCCGCGCGACCTCCTCGGCGGAGACGGCCGTGGTGATGAACGCGTCAAGACCGGTGCCCGCCAGGACCGCCTCGATGGCTGCGCGTGAGGAGCCCGAGGCGACCGCCATCGGCACTTCCTCCGTGTGCAGCAGCTCCACGAACTTCCGCATTTCGGGGAACACGTCCGTCGAGGCCCGGGCCAGCTCCAGATAGTTCCGGTTCTTCCCGGCGAGCAGTTCGTCGACCGGAGCCTCGATCCCGTACTCCCCGCGCAGGATCTCCAGGGTCTCCCGCGTCCCGATACCGATGAACCGCGTGTGGTGCTCCCAGCTGAAGTCCCTCACGCCGTGCTGGGCCAGGAGCCTGCGCCCCGCCTCGTAGTAGTTCGGCTCGCTGTCCACGAGTGTTCCGTCGAGATCGAAGATGACCGAAGCAGTGCGCACGATGCCCATGCGCTCCAGCATGCCAAGGCGTGGCTCACCGTGCCGCGCCGGCCGCCCGGCCCACCGACTCGACCAGCGGCAGCAGCCGGTGCGGCACTCGCTCGCGCAGCGCCATCTCGGTGCGCGTGCGCACCACGCCAGGCAGCTGGATGAGCCGCTGGATGACGTCTTCGAGATGACCGTTGTCCCGCGCGGCGACCCTGGTGAGCAGATCCCCGCCGCCGGTGATCGAGAAGGCCTCGATGATCTCGGGTACGGCGGCGAGCGCGTCGCCGACGTCGTCCAGATGCCCCTGGGTGACCTCGATATGGACGAACGCGAGCACCGGGTGCCCGAGCGCGGCGGGGGAGAGGTACGGGCCGGTGCCGGTGATCACGCCCTCCCGCTCCATCCGGTCGATCCGGGCCTGGACGGTGCCGCGAGCGATGCCCAGAATCCGGGCGTACTCACGCACGCTGGTGCGCGGCTGCTCCATCAGCAGCCGCAGGATCCGGGTGTCGAGAGCGTCCACCGCCATGGTCCGTTGGTCTCCCTCTGGTACGGATTTACCGAAGGGAACTGTACCAATGGCCCAGCCTATGGCGATCGAGTTGAGCCGGTGTCCTTCGTGATGCTTTCCTCTTGGGAGAGATGGCGCTGCGCAGCGCCGGAACGGCGACGGAGCCGGACCGGACCCGCGGCGCCTTTGCCATGTCCGCGGAGCGTGTCCGCACAGGAGTCGAACAGCAAGGGGGGCGGGACGGCCGCGGTGAAGAGCCTGACCGGTGTGAAGAGGATGTTCGTCGCCCCCGATCCGGGGCGCGTACGGCTGCGTGTCTCGACACGCGCCGTGCTCGGCGTGGGCCTCGCCGTCGCCGCCGCCGAGCTCGCCGGTCTCTCCCTCGTCGCCTCCATCACCGGCGGTCTGGCAGCGATGCTCGCGCTGTTCACCGTCGCCGACACCAGCGTGCGCGGCCAGGCGGTCACGACCGCCCTGTTGCCCGCCGCCGGTTTCACCGTGCTCGCGCTCGCGACGACCCTGCACGGTCAGCCGCTGCTGCGCGCCGCCGCCTGGCTCGCGGTGGTCTTCTGCGGCGTCTACGCCAGGCGTTGGGGCCCGCGCGGACACGCGCTGGGGATCTTCGCCTTCATGATGTTCTTCGTCACCCAGTTCCTGCACGCGCTCCCGGCCCAGCTGCCGGAGCTGTACGGAGCGGTCGCGCTGGCCGTCACCGCCTCGTCGGCCGTCCGCTTCGGGCTGTGGTGCATCGAGCGGCGTACGCCTCCGCCCGCCGCGCCCGCACCGCTCCCCGGCCGCCGACTCGCCCGCCCCACCACCCGCCAGGCCTTCCAGGCGACCTTCGCCTGCGCCGTCGCGCTGGCCGCCGGGCAGCTGATCTCGCCGGACCGTTGGTACTGGGCCGTCGGCACCGCCTGGTGGATCTTCGTCAACACCGCCTCGCGCGGCGAGACCCTCGTACGGGGCTTCCGCCGCGTGGTCGGGACCGTCACCGGCATCGCCGCCGGTCTGCTGATCGCCATCCCGATCGCGGGCGCGCCCGCGCCCACCGCCGCCCTGGTCGCGGTGTGCGTCTTCGGGATCTTCTACACGGCCGCGCCCTCGTACAGCTGGATGATGTTCTTCGTCACCGTCATGGCCGGTCTGCTGTACGGACTCCTCGGCGTTCTGCATCCGGGCCTGCTGCTGCTCCGCCTCCAGGAGACGGCGGTCGGCGCCCTCGGCGCGGCACTCGGTGTCGCGCTGATCCTGCCCGTGACCACGCACGCAGCGACCGACGCCTGGATCCGGCGGGCGCTGAGGTGCGTCCACGGCTGCACCACCGAGGCTGCGCGCCGGCTGGCGGGGGACGAGCAGGCCGACCCCGCGCCGCTCGCCGCGGAACTGGAGCTGCTGCTGGGCCGCGTACGGCTCTCCCTCGCGCCGCTCGTCCACCCGCTCAGCCCGCTGCGGGCCCGCAAGGCGCGCGCCCGCCAGGTGATCGTGCTGCTCGACGACTGCGCGCGCGAGGTGCGCGGACTCACCGCCGTGGCAGCCGACCCCGACGCGTCCCACGACGCACGGCTCGCCGCCGCGTGCAGCCGCGTCGAGGCCGCCGTGCACGACCTGGTGCCGCCCGCCACCCGGCAGACCAAGGTCCACATCCACTCCGTACCGGCGCCGCAGCACCACCCCGGGGCCGAGGCCGCGCTCACGCACCTTGAGGCACTCGAGCAGGCGCTCGGCGAACTCGACGCGCCCCTGCGTACCTCTCCGCGTGCCCCTCTCGTGCCTGCCTGACCTGGGCAACCGCCACACAGCCCTTGAGTGGGGCACATTCCACCGGCACACACAGGGTAGATCAGTGTGTTCGGGGGGTAACCAGAGCGGCATCCACGTACGTCCTGTGGGACCCAGGGGGTGCGCACCATGCGGAAGTCTCTACTCAGATATCTGCGCCGGAACGGAGCACGTGACGGAGCACACAGGGAAAGACCGGAGTCCGCTCCGTCTGCCGCGGCGCACTGCCCGGTGAGCCACACCGAGCCGCCCGCGTCCGCCACGGACACCGAACTGCGCAAGGAGGCCGAGGACTTCATCCGGCTCTTCCACCGGGAGGAGGCCGCGGGGGACCCGGAGGCCCGGATCGCCGCCGTACGGGCGGAGATCGACGAGAGGGGCACCTACCGCCACACCCGGGCCGAACTCGTCTACGGCGCGCGTGTGGCCTGGCGCAACAGCAACCGCTGCATCGGCCGCCTGTACTGGCACTCGCTGCGCATACGCGACCGCCGGCACATCGACGACGCCGACTCCGTGGCACGTGAGTCCGCGGAGCATCTGCGGGAGGCCACCAACGGCGGCCGCATCCGCCCCCTGATAACCGTCTTCGCCCCGGACGCGCCCGGCAGGCCCGGACCGAGGATCTGGAACGAGCAGCTCGTGCGGTACGCGGGCTACGGCCCCGCACAGGGGCCCGCCGTCGGCGATCCGCGCAATGCCGGGCTCACCGACTTCGCACTCCGGCTCGGCTGGGCGGGCGGGCCCGGCACACCCTTCGACCTGCTGCCCCTGGTCATCGAGGACGGCGACGGCAAGCCGCGCTTCTTCGAGCTGCCGCGCGACGCCGTGCTCGAAGTGGAACTGCACCACCCGGAGGAGAGCTGGTACGCGGACCTGGGGCTGCGCTGGCACGCAGTGCCCGCGATCGCGAACATGTGCCTGGAGATCGGCGGGATCTGCTACCCGGCGGCGCCCTTCAACGGCTGGTACATGGGCACCGAGATCGGCGCGCGCAATCTCGCCGACACCGACCGCTACGACCAACTGCCGCGTATCGCCGAACGGCTGGGCTTCGACACCGCCAACGACCGTTCCCTGTGGAAGGACCGGGCACTGGTCGAGCTGAACCGCGCGGTGCTGCACTCCTTCGACCGCGCGGGAGTCACCGTCACCGACCACCACACGGAATCGCGCCGCTTCCTGACCCATCTGGACCGCGAGCAGAGCCGCGGCCGCGGCGTGGGCGCCGACTGGTCGTGGATCGTGCCGCCGATGTCGGGCTCCGCGACGCCCGTGTTCCACCGGACCTACGACCCGACGCAGTGGCGTCCCGCCTACGTGCATCACGCGGAGGCGCAGGCGCGAGCCCGCGGCGAAGGAAGTGGGTAGAGGGATTGGTCTAGACCGACTGCTACTGTCGGCCCCGCAGCAAGCGATCAGAGGGCGGAAAGGGGACACGCTGTGGGCGAGGCAGGCGCGGGGCGGGCATTCATCGGGTCGTTCACCTCGGCCGGTGGCCGCGGGATAATCGCGGCCACCGTCGACGGGGAGACCGGCACTCTGACGGAAACGGGAGTGAGTGACGCCCTCGCGGACCCGTCGTATCTCGCCCTGGCGATCGGGCTCCGCGGTCCGGTCCTCTACGCCGTCTCCGAGACGCAGGAGGGCGCGGTCGCCGCCTTCGACGTCAACGGGCCCTCGCCGAGGCCCGTCGGCTCCAGGGTCCCGGTGTGCGGCGAGGGGCCGACACATCTCGCGCTCGCCGCAGGCCACTTGGTGACCGCCAACTACAGCTCAGGCAGCGTCAGCGTGCTCCCGCTCGGGACGGCCGGGGAGCCGGGCGCGGCCACCGGCGTCCTGCAGCACGAGGGCACGGGCCCCGACCCGGAGCGCCAACGCAGCCCGCACGCCCACCAGGTGCTGCCCGACCCGAGCGGGCGATGGGTGCTCGCGGTCGACCTCGGCACCGACAGCGTACGGATCTGCGCACTCGACCCAGGGGCGGGCGAGCTGACGCTCCACGGCGAGACCGCGCTGCGTCCGGGGACGGGGCCGCGCCACCTCGCCTTCCACCCGGCGGGCAGCCACGCCTATGTCCTGAACGAACTGGAGCCGACCCTCACCGTCTGCCGCTGGGACGCGGATGCCGGCGTGCTGGAACCACTCGGCGAACAGTCCGTGCTGCCGCCCGGCGTGGCAGGGCACGTCTATCCGTCCGAGGTGGTCGTCTCGCACGACGGACGCCACCTCTGGACCGCCAACCGCGGCCACGACAGCATCGCCGTCCTCAAGCTCGACGAGACACGCGAGAAGGCGGAGCTGGTCACCACCGTGCCGTGCGGCGGGCACTGGCCGCGCGATCTGACCCTCGACCCCACGGGACGCAGGCTGTACGCCGCCAATGAGCGCTCCGGGGACGTCACCTGGTTCGACATCGACCCGGACACCGGAGTGCCGCAGAGGGCGGGCTCCCTGGCCGCCCCTGCGGCTTCCTGCGTGATCTTCGCCTGACTGATTCAGGCACCTGGCCTGACCGGTACGGGCACCCGCACCGGCCGCGTCCTGTCGAAGGGCCCGCACCGTTCGAGTGGTGCGGGCCCTTCGGCGTACGTACGGCAGACCGCCGGGCGGTCAGAGCGAGGGCGAGCCCTGAGGCGGGGCGATGCCCAGCGCGGTCGTGTACTGCGACAGGACCAGCTTGCCGATCGCCGGGTAGGCGCCGAGCGCCTCGGCGGCGGCACAGCCGGCCTCCTTCGCGGCGGCGTCGAGCAGCCCCTCGGACAGCTCGGGACCGACGAGATACGGGGCAAGTGCGAGCTGCACGGAGCCGGAGCCCCGCAGCTGCTCGGCGATCGCGCCGACCGCTCCCTCGTGGTCGAGCGCGGCCGCCATCACCGGCACCGCGAGGCGCGCGGCCAGCAGCATGCCGGTGATCCCGGCGGCCTGGACGGCCTCCTCGCCGCCGACCGTGGCCAGGATGATGCCGTCGGCGGCGGTGGCCACGGTGAACAGCCGGGCGCGGTCGGCGCGCGCCAGTCCGGCCTCCGAGAGCCGGACGTGCAGAGCCTCGGCGAGCAGCGGGTGCGGGCCGAGGACATCGGTCAGCTCGGCGGCGGAACGGCTGTCCATGACGGCCTGGCGGATCCGGCGCATCAGGGCGTTGTCGGGACCGGCGAGGAGCGGCACCACCACGGCGGCGGGCCCTTCGGGCGCGGCCACTTCACGGCCCGCGGCCCTCGCGATCTCGTACCGCTCGGTGCGCCGGGCGGCGTTCTGCGCGAGGACGGTCTCGAGCGTGGGGTACTCGGCGTCGTCGCCGTCCAGGTAGCCGATGGCGACATCGAGGCCCGGCAGCTCGGAACGGGCAATGCTTATGACCTCTTCGGCCAGGCTGCGCGTGGCGTGCGCGGGAGCGCCGGGCACGGCGAGAACCAGCGCGGGCGCACCCTCGGGAGCCGCCACGGGTTCCGGGCGGCGGTGCCGCCCGGACTGGCGGGGTCGCGGCATTCGTACAGGCAGGCCGGATGCCGGCCCAGTGGGGGAGCTCATGGCGCCGCATGCTACTGGTTTTGTGTGCTCCTCTGTTCGGGGAGGGGGCAGTCAAGCGTTATCTGTCCGCATTTATCCGATGAATGCAGTACGCCTCACGTGTGCGGCTCTGTCGGTGCGTGCAACAGTGTCGGATGGCGTGGCAGCAGCAGCGAATCGGTGGCGAGCGCGGCCGCCAGGAGCACCGCGCCGGAGAGCGGATCACCGGCCGCGGACACGAGCCGCGCATGCGGTAGTTGACCGGCCAGTTCTGCCCTCAGCGGCGTCAGGAGCGGCTCGCCCAGCTTCAGCAACCCGCCGGTGAGGGCGACTTGGGATCCTTCCGGATTCTCCAATGCGGGCGGGCACACGGCCGCGGCCGCCTCCGCGATATGCCGGGCGGCCGCCGCGAGGATCCCCGCCGACACCTCGTCACCGGCCGCGGCGCACCCGGCGACCTCCGGCGCAAAGGAGGCGAGCACCGCGGGCCGGTCGGAGCGCGGATACAGCAGTCCCGGCAGCTCCTGCGCCGGACCGAGAACCGACTCCATCCTGGTCAGCAGCGCGGACGAACCGCCACGCCGCCCGTCGTGGGCGCGCAGCGCTGCCTCCAGACCGGCCCGGCCGATCCAGGCCCCGCCCCCGCAGTCGCCCAGCAGATGGCCCCAGCCGTCCGCCCGGTGCCACGCCTCAAGATCCGTGCCCATCGCGATCATGCCGGTGCCCGCGGCGACCACGGCTCCCGGTTGCTGGCCGAGTGCCCCCGCGTACGCGGTGACCGCGTCGGCGGCGAGCGCCAGACGCCGTACGCCCAGCGACCGGTCCAGTGCGGCGGGGAGTTCGGCACGCAGGGCGCCGCCGAGCGTCGCCATCCCGGCGGCGCCGATCGCGACGGCCGACAGGGAGCCACCACCGGTCCGCTCCAGCAGCGCACGAGCCATCGGCAGCAGCAGATCCAGCAGATGCTGCGCGTCGATCCCGCCGCTGCCCGTACGCACAGGTTCGCGGGACTCGGCGGTCTCCGGACGTCCCGGATCGGCCGCGTCGGCAAGCGCCGCGCGCAGCCCGGAGCCGCCTGAGTCCACCCCGAGCACCCAGTCGCCGCGGCGAACGGTCACGGAAGCTGCCAGTCGACCGGTTGCGCCCCCTGGCGTTCGAGGAGTTCATTGGTGCGGCTGAAGGGGCGGGAGCCGAAGAAGCCGCGGTCGGCGGACATGGGGGAGGGGTGCGAGGACTCGATCGCCGGGAGATCGCCGAGCAGCGGACGCAGATTGCGGGCATCACGTCCCCACAGCACGGACACCAGCGGCTTGCCGCGCGCGGCAAGCGCCCGGATGGCCTGCTCGGTCACCTCTTCCCAGCCCTTGCCGCGGTGGGCGGCGGGCTTGCGCGGCGCGGTGGTGAGCGCTCTGTTGAGCAGCAGCACACCCTGCCGGGTCCAGGGCGTGAGGTCGCCGTTGGCCGGCCGGGGGTGCCCCAGGTCCGCGTGCATCTCCCGGTAGATGTTGTCCAGGCTGCCGGGCACCGGCCGCACCTCGGGCGCCACCGAGAAGCTCAGCCCCACGGCATGACCGGGCGTCGGATACGGATCCTGACCGACGATCAGGACACGCACGTCCTCGAAGGGCTGCTGAAATGCCCGCAGCACATTCGGTCCGGCCGGCAGATAGGTGCGTCCCGCGGCGATCTCCGCGCGCAGGAAGTCGCCCATCGCGGCGATGCGTTCGGCCACCGGCGCGAGGGCGTCGGCCCAGCCCGGTTCGACGATTTCTTTCAACGGTCGTGCTGCCACGAGCGGTTGTCTCCAGGTGTCGCTTGTGTGTCAATGAGCAGTCGCGGGTCGAGACGCCCCTCTACCTGAAGGGGCGGGAGTGCGATGCTCCCCGGCAGGGGCCTGCTGGGCACGTCTGCCAGCAGATCCATGGCCTGCTCCCACAGGCCCGAGTGGTGCCAGCGGTTGAAGGCGCTGGCGACCGTGCCGAACGGCCCGTACGCCTCTGGCAGATCCCGCCAGGTGCAGCCGGTGCGGGCCTTGTGCAGCATGGCGTCCAGCGCCTGGCGGGGCGCCAGCGTCGGCCGCCCGGGCCGCGGTGCGACCAGGATCGGCTCAACCAAAGCCCACGCCTTGTCCGTCAGGTCGGGGACAGTCCTGCCGCGCGAGCGGAACCAGCCGCTCACCCGGTCGTCCTCTCTTACTCGCGTCGGGACCTCGCCCAGGATGGTGACCCGAACATCGAGCAGGGCCAAGACCTCGGCCTGATCGCCGGGCTGCATGTCGTGCAGCCGTTCTCGGGCCAACTGGGCCAGGGCCTGAAGGTCGCGGGCCCTCTGGCCGGCGGCCTGGGACTCGGTGCGCCACGCCTGCGCCTCCTCCAGGAGGGCGCCCAGGCGGGCTCGCTCCTCCTTCAGCTGGCTGACGGCCGCCATGAAGGCGGCGGCTGCGTCCGGCTCCTTGGCGGCCATGACGACGGCCGCAGTGATTGCACTGTCTTGCTCCGCGATCTGCCCCTCCAGCTCAGTGACGCGGTCCTCGTGGTTCACGCCGCTGCGCTGGGCCATCTCGGCCCAGTCTCCGGCCATGGCCGCCAGGCGCTCCGGATCTTCCAGCAGGGTGCAGACTTCGCCCCACACGCGGGCCTCCAAGGCCTCGGCGTCGACCTGTGAGCAGCCGCATCGCGGCTGTCCTGCGTATGACTCGACCTTGCCGGAGCAGCGGTAGGCGCGGCCGTACCGGTCGGTGCGGTTGACGCCCGTGTAGTGCTTGCCGCAGGCGCCGAAGAGGCGCTTGCTCAGAGGGTGGGAGGCCCCGCCCTTCCTGAAGGGCTTGCGCGCAGTGCGCTTCATCGCGGCGTTGAGCTTGATCACCTCCTCCTCGCTGAAGATGCGGTCCAGTTCGACGGTTACGGTCTCGCCGTAAACGGGACGACCGTCGGTGTCCAACTTGGTGCCGCGCTTCCCGGTGGAACTCTTGGGGCTGCGGTACACCCGAACCCCCCCTTGCAGGGGTGGGCTCCTGAGGATCTTGCGGAGGCTGTTGGCGGACCAGCGTCCGCCGCGGGGCGCGGTGTGGCCTTCGGCAACCAGCGTCATGGCGGCCTCACGCATGTTCATGCCCTCGGTGACCATGAGGCTCCACGCCCGGCGCAGGACTGGGGCAGCGTGCTCGTCGATGACGAGGCGGCTGAGCTTGAGCTTGCCCTTGTCCTCGATGCGCCAGCCGTAGGGCGGGTTGCCGCCGAAGTGGCCGCCCTCCTCCGCCTTCTCCTGCTGCCGCTCTGCGTGCGCTCGCGGATGATCTCGCGCTCTTCTTCGGCGTAGTCCGCATCCTTGCGCATCTTTTTGCGGCCCTCTTGAGTGGAGTTGTCGTAGTCGCCCTTGACGACGGCGACGTACACCCCCAACTCTTCCAGCTCCCACACCCAGCGCCAGAAGGCGCGGCCAGTGCGGCCGATGGCGCGGCCTTCAGAGACCACCACCATGTCGAACGGGCGGAGGTTCTGCCGAGCCTGCTGCATGAGTCGCTTGAGGTCGGGGCGCTCGTGGGCCTCAAGCGAACCGCTCAGCCCTTCGTCGGCGAAGGTGTCGACGTGTTCCCAACCCTTCTTGCTGATGTGCCTGGTGGTCTTCTTGGCTGCCGCCTGTACGCCGTAGCCTTTGGCCTGCTCCTCGGTCGACACCCTGAGATAGTCGACCGCCTTGAGCGTGAGAGTCTTGGTCATGTCGGTCCCCTCGCGACTGACAAACAGATCCCGGCGGTGTTGCTGCACTGCCGGGATCACCTGTGTCCGGGCATCCTAGGCCGCAGGTCTGTCAGTTCGGGGCGGGAACAGGATCTTCAGCAGACGGCTGTAGGCGTCCCGTCGTGTTCGGTGTTGACCCATGGGCTCGCTGTCGCGCTTGGCGGGACCCCGGAAGAAGTCCCATGCCTCATGTGGCTGGCGGAAGGCCGGGGTCAGCATGGATATTCGCGCTGGTCAGGCGGCCAGACGTCTTTGGAAACGGATGACACCTTGCGGTGCCCGCTCGCATGGGGCGTCACTCTACTGGTGCGGCGATGCCCGTCTCACGCCATGGCCACCGCCCGTACACAGAGCACATCCGGCAGATGGGAGGCGAGCAGCTGCCAACTGTCACCGTCGTCCGCGCTGGCGTACACCTCGCCGTTGCGATTGCCGAAGTACACCCCTGCCGGATCCGCGTCGTCCGTGCGCAGGGCGTCCCGCAGCACGGTGCCGAAATGGTCGCCCTCCGGCAGCCCGGCCGACAGCGCCTCCCAGCTGCTGCCCGCGTCGCTCGTACGGTAGACGCGACAGCGGCGCCCGGCGGGCACGCGGTCCGCGTCGGCCGTGATCGGGAAGACATAGGCCGTGCCGGGGCGGTGCGGATGGGCGGCCACCGCGAATCCGAAGTCGGACGGCAGGCCCTCACCGATGTCGGTCCACTTGGCGCCCCCGTCGTCGCTTCGGTACACGCCCCAGTGGTTCTGCAGATACAGCCGGTCCAGATCGCCCGCGTCCTGCGCGATCTTGTGGACGCACTGGCCGAACTCCGGGTCGGGGTCGGGCAGAAAGACCGCCGACACCCCCTGATTGGACGGCGCCCAGCTCGCGCCCCCGTCCTTGGAGCGGAACACGCCGGCCGTCGACACGGCGACCGTCACCGACTCCGGATCCCTGCGATCGGTCACCACCGTGTGCACCGCCTCACCGCCGCCGCCCGGCACCCACTTGGAGCGGGTCGGGTGCTCCCACAGCGGCCGTACGAGCTCGAAGGTCTCGCCGCCGTCGTCCGAGCGGAACAGCGCGGCGGGCTCCGTCCCCGCGTACACCACATCCGGTGCGGCAGGACCGGCCGGATGCAGTTGCCAGACCCGCTCCAGCGAGGCTCCCGTGTCCTTGGGGAATTTCACGGCCGGTTTCGGTGGCTCGATCCATGTCGCGCCGAGGTCGTCGGAGTGGAACACCGAGGGGCCCCAGTGCGCGCTGTCACCCCCGACCAGCAGCCGGGGCACGGAACGGCGTGTGTCGATCCCGATCGAGTACACGGCCTGAGCGTTGAAGTGCGGGCCGTCGAACTCCCATGTGCCGCCGCGCCTGCGGCCGATGAAGAGCCCTTTTCGGGTGCCTACGGTCAGAAGTACATCAGTCATGGCCTACTGCCTCCAGGACGACTCTGTCGCGGATACGGGCCAGTCTGCACCTGCCCACCGACAGTGGCTCGTGGACGGGGCTTCGTGCAGGTCAGGCCGGTGGGGAAGGGGTGAGTGAGGCTAGGGGGTGTCCGGCGGATCCTCCTAGGTCCTGTCCGGCCGATCTTGCCGGGCTCGCGTGCCCTGGCACGGCACCTCGCTGCGTTGTCGTCAGTCGCCTACGCTCCGCGTGGGCTCTCCCCCTGCCTTCGGCGGGGGGACCCCCATGCTCCGGCCTGCGATGCACCGCGCCAGACCCCGCTCACTGATCCGGCCTGATCGACCGGACAGGACCCAGTCGACGACCGAGCCGCCGGTGATGTTGAGAGCCGCAGCGGTCATCGAGCGGGCCATGTCCGAGGCGGCGAAGACCGCCGCATTGCCCACGTCCTCCAGCGAGGCCGCCCGCCCCAGCATCGTCTGCCCGGCGATCTCATCGGTGATGGCATCGCGGTAGTCCAAGCCCTCGGGGATCGTCTCGGGCACGCCGCCCGTCTGGAGCGTGAGGACGCGGATGCCGTGCGGCCCCAGTTCGACGGCGAGATTCCGGCGAAGCGACTCCATGGCTCCGAACGCCACCTGGAACCCGCCCATCTTGTGCGCGCGGGGCGGGTCGCCGTAGCCGCCGAAGGCAAGGATCACGCCGGACTTCTGCCGCATCATGTGCCGAGCCGCGGACCGTGCGGTCAGGAACATCGCGCGTACGGCGTTGTGCACAGGACGCTCGAAGTCCGCCAGGGAGATCTCGGTGAGCGCGATTCCCTGTACCTCCCCGAATGACGTGAGGCTGAAGGAGACGTCGAGGCTCCCGGCCCGCTCGACCACCGCGTCCGTGAACCGGTCCACCGCCGCCTCGTCGAGGGCGTCGACCTGATCCGTGTCGGCCCGGCCGCCGGCGGAGCGGATGGACTCGGCCACCTCCTCCAGGCCCTTGCGGGTACGCCCGGCGAGATGGACCCGGGCTCCCTCGCGCGCGAAGGCGCGGGCGACCGCCCCGCCGATCGCGCCGCCCCCTCCGTAGACGACGGCGTTCCTGTTCTCGAGCAACACGATGTACCTCCTTGGTACGGACGTCCTCAGTGGAGACGTTCCCTGGGTCCGGAACTCATCGGTGCCGCGCGGGTGAGCCTGCCGGAGCGGTTCAGCCCGCGCAGCGCGGCGGCGCAGCCGAGCCCGAGGGTGAGAAGCGCGAGCCATGGCAGCGCCGGGACACCGGCCGCCCGCGAGGCATCCAGCGAGGCGCCGGTGAGCAGATTCCCGAGGGTGATGCCGATGCCGCACACCGTGTTGTAGAGCCCGTAGTGGGTGGCGACACGGCGGTCTCCCGACAGCCGGACGATGGTGTCCATCTCGAAGGGGTACGTGATCATCGTGCCGAATGCCAGCAGCAGCGCCGAGAGCACCGGCGGCACGCAGGCCGACAGCCACCCACCGGCTCCGCCCTGCGGCACGGACAGCGACGCGGCGGCGAGCAGTGGCACGAACGCGGCGCCCATCGTGACGAGCCCCCAGGTGAGCGCCCGTCCGGGAGCCATCCTCGCCGCGCACCACGCGGTGACCCGGGTCTGGAACAGGATGGTGCTCAGACCTGACGCCGCGAACAGCAGCGCCGTGGCCGCCGCGCCGGCCGGCCCGTCGCCGCCGGCCAGGCGGACCTGAAGCGGCAGCGCCAGAAAGACCTGGAAGGACAGGACGTACGAGCCGGTCATGGCCGCGGAGAAGAGCAGGAACGGCCGGTTGGAGACGACCTGCCGCCACTGCGCCGGCACCCCGTCGCGATCGGTCGGGGCCCTGTCCCCGTCGGCGGCCCGGCGCGGGGGCAGGGCCCGGATCTGTACGACGGCGAGCAGGCCGAAGACGGCCGCGGCCACCAGGCAGGTGGTGCGGAAGCCCACGGCCGTCAGGGCCAGGCCGACCAGCGGCCCGAGCAGAATCCCGGCCTGGTAGAAGACGTTGAAGAGGGCGAAGGCCTCGATTCGCCGCTCGCCCGCGTCCCTCGCCACGTATGCCCTGACCGCCGGATTGAACAGCGCGCCGGCAAGTCCGGTGGCCGCGGAAGCGGCCAGCAGCGCGGGAGTCGAGTCCACCAGTCCGAGCGTCGCGAAGCCCACGGTGCGCAGCAGACACCCTGCGACGATCAGCGGCTTGTAGCCGATCCGGTCGGCGAGCGTCCCGCCCACCAGGAACATGCCCTGCTGGGTGAAGTTCCGTACGCCCAGGACGAGTCCGACGGTCCATCCGGCGAGGCCGAGCGTTCCGGACAGATGCGCCGCGAGATACGGCATGAGCATGTAGAAGCCGAGATTGATGGTGAACTGATTCACCATCAGCAGCCGCACGCTCCGCTCGAACGTCCCGAGCTGCCGCAGCGTTCCCTTCACCGGACACCGTCCCTGCCCGCCGCGGCGAGCGGGTCTACGACCTCGCGGCACCGTGTCCAGCGGCTGACCTCCTTGTCGCCGGGGTGCGCGATCTCGTCCGGTTCCGCGGCGGGAGGGACGCCGAGCAGACCGTGAGCCGCGCAGTAGCCGTCGTCGTACACCGTCGAGAGATAGCGCTGCGGGCCGTCAGGGAAGACGGCCGCGATGCGGGCGTCGCCGGGCAGCGACCCGGCCAGCCACCCGGCCACGAGGGCCACCGCGCCCACGCTCCAGCCGCCGGTGGCGTAGTGCGATGAGGCGAGCCGCCGACAGGTCCACACCGCTTCTGCGGGGGCGACCCAGTGCACCTCATGGAAGTTCTCGTACGCGACATTGCGCGGATGGATGCTGGAGCCGAGACCGCGCATCAGGCGCGGACGCGCGGGCTGGCCGAAGATCGTCGAGCCGACGGTGTCGACGCCGATGACCCGCAGCCCGGGGTAGAGCTGGAGCAGCACACGGGAGACGCCCGCCGAGTGGCCGCCGGTGCCCACGCTGCACACCAGGGCGTCGATATGGCCGAGCTGGGCGGCGAGTTCGAGTGCGAGCGGGGTGTACGCGGCGGTGTTGTCCGGGTTGCCGTACTGATCGGGGCACCAGGAGTGAGCGTGCCTGCCGAGGAGTTCGGCCACGCGGTCGCGGCGGGCCTGCTGCCAGCCGCCGCGCGGGTGCGGCTCGGTGACGATCTCGACCCGGGCGCCGTAGGCGGTGAGCAGCCGGGTCGTGGGCGCTTCGAGCCCGGGGTCGGTGACCAGAGTGACGGGGTGTCCGTGGACCATTCCGGCGAGGGCGAGTCCGAGGCCGAGGGTGCCGCTGGTGGACTCGATGATGCGGGCGCCCGGCGGGAGATCGCCGCGGGCCCTGGCGCGTTCGACCATGTGCAGGCCGGGACGGTCCTTGAGGCCGCCGGGGTTGAAGCCTTCCAGCTTGGCCCAGAAGCCGCGGCCGTCCGGGACGAGCGGCTCGGCGACCCGCAGGACGGGGGTATTGCCCACCAGGCCCGAGAGGGTGGCAGTGGCGGGAGTGACATCGGTGGTGATCAGAGACTGCATGGTTCCGCTCTCATCGCAGCGAACAGGGGTGGCGAGATGGGTGCAGGCCGTCATGAATCCCGTGCGCGTATGAGGAGCGTGGGAGTTGCGGTGCCGACGACCGTGCGGGGGTCGCCTACTCCTAGATCCTGAGAATCGCCGGCCGAGCGGGATCCGGCGGGGCGTGACCATCCCGCCTGCCGTCGTTGCTGCGGGCGGCCGCGGCGGGCTGTGCGCCGGAGGCCGTGGGCGAGTCGAGTGCCGGTGAACAGGGCGCTGCGAGGAAGGGGCCGTCCTGGGGCTGACCGGAGAGGCAGTCCCCCTCGGGATGTGGCGATTCCTCGCCGTCGTGATGGCCGGACGCCGGGTCGCTGCTGTGCTGCTGCGCACTGGTGACCGATGCGGTCAAGGTCTCGGGAGAGATGTGCCCGGAGCCGCCTTCCACGCCGATGCCATGGGAGTAGAGGACGCCGAACAGGAGCAGGCCGAGCCACCACAGGCGCGACGTGCGCGCCAGGGGGCGGCTGCGTCGTACGCCGAAGGGCGACCGGGCCGTGATCACGACGCGATGCTAACCGCTTGTGGCCGGTCGGCTACGCACATGCGCGGCCACCGAACGGGCGAGGGGCAGAGCGTTCCGGCGAGGTGCCGGACGCGCTGCCCCGTGGCGTGATGCCTGGACCCGCCTCGAAGGGGAGCTGACCGCTACCCGCGGAGCTCCTGGGTGCAGCACTTCGCCCCGCCGCCCGCCTTGCGGAACTCCGAGAGATCCACGGGAATGGGCTCGTAACCGTGCGCCGCGACGCTCTCCATGAGGCCCGTCGCGTCCTGCGCCATCACCACATGGCGGCCGTCCGATATGGAGTTGAGCCCGAACGCCAGCGCGTCCTCTCGGGTGGATATGACGGCGTCGGGGAAGAGCTTCCTGAGGACCTGCTGGCTGCCGTTCGAGAAAGCGCCCGGATAGTAGGCGATGTTGCTGTCGTCGAGCGCGAACAACGCCGTGTCCAGATGGTAGAAATGCGGATCCACCAGATGCAGGCTCACGGTCGGCGTGCCGAAGAATTCCTGCGCCTCGTGGTGAGCCGCGGGGAGGGTGCGAAAGCCCGTACCCGCGAGAATGAACCCGCCGACCGGGGTGAAGTCACCTTCCCCTTCGCACGTGTGGGACGGAACGAGCGTCTCGAAACCCGCGTCTTCGAACCAGGTCCGGTAGTGGCCGGCCTCCGGCTGCCGCTGCGGTGCGTGGAATTGCGCGCCGAATGCCCGGCCGTCCAGAACGAGCGCCGAATTGGCCGCGAACACCATGTCGGGAAGATCCGCGACCGGCTCCACCGTCTCGACGGTATGCCCCAGCTCGCGATACAGGGATACGAGCGCGTCCCACTGCTTATGGGCCAGCGGGACGTCGACCGGCTCCAGTGAAGTCATCCAGGGGTTGATGGCGTACCGGACGTCGAAGTGCTCCGGAGGGCAGACAAGGTACCGGCGCTGCTTCGCAGTTCGGGTGGGCGGCATCCTCGGCTTCCTTTCCTCGGACGGGGGATGCTCACCACGCTAGAGAGAGGTGACGCACAGCAACAAGACGAATGAGTTGCGTGCACTCGCAACTATGTTGCGTTTCCGGGGCCCGGAGCGACTACTTGTTACGTCATCTCCGGCGAGATGCGTCCGGATCCGGCCTCGGGGCTGCTCGGCAGCAGGTGGGTGAGCACGATGAAGCTGTTGGTGGCCTTCACGAAGGACTCCGACCGGATGCGTTCCAGGACGTCCTCGAAGTGCGCCACATCCAGCGCCCTGATGTGCAGGATCGCATCCGCCCGGCCCGTCACCGTCACGGCCGACTGGATCTCGGGGTGATTGCGGACCACCTCCGCCAGCCTTCGCGGCGGAGCGGCGTCGTCGCAGAACACCTCCACGTACGCCTCGGTGTGCCAGCCCAGCGCCGAGGGTTTCACCACGGTGGTGAAACCGGCGATCACCTCTTGCTCCCGCAGCCGGTCGACCCGGCGTTTCACGGCGGGCGCCGAGAGGCCGATGGACACACCGATCTCCCGCAGACTCGCGCGCGCATCGGCCATCAGCGCCGCGATGATCTTACGGTCGAGTTCGTCGAGCTCAGCTCCGCGCCGGGACATGAGGCAGCTCCTTTCGGTCCGCGGTGATCCTGTCACCCGGCGCTGCGTGGCGCCCGCGGGGCACTGCCTTCGGTCTGTGCGAGATCAACGGTATTACGGCGACCTACCAGGGCACGGCCAAGATGAACGGGCTGCGGCGCGAGGACCTGGACGCACTGTTCCCCGGGCTGCTGGACAGCGTGCTCGTGGCGGCGGAGGGTCAGGCGAAACGCCTCTCCAGCCCGTCCGGCGTGTGAGGGCATGCGGCCGAAGGCCGCCCCCGTCGGCGTCACCCGCCCCGCACGTCCGCCGCCGTCAACAGCCCCGACCAGTCAGGGATCTTGACGGACCGCCGCCCCAGCGTCCGCCCCAGCGCCGCCTCGGCCACCTCGATCGCCAGCCAGCCCGGCCACTGGACGGGACGGTGCCCGGACTCCCGCAGCACGGCGAGCGGATCCGCCGCGACCGGGCGCAGTGCCAGCGCCGCCGCGTCGTCGAGCAGTGAGTTCACGGTCTCCTTGGCGCACGGCCTGTTCGTGCCGATCACCCCGGTGGGCCCCCGCTTGATCCAGCCCGCCACGTACTCGCCGGGCGAAGCAACCCCGTCCCGGAGCACCCGGCCGGCGGCATGCGGCACCGTGCCGTGGCGCTCGTCGAAGGGCAGCCCGGGCAGCGGCACACCGCGGTAGCCGACCGCCCGCAGCACCAGGTGCGCCTCGATCTCCTCGTACGCCCCGGTGCCCCGCACGCCCCCCTCGCCGTCCGGAACGGTGCGCTCGAACCGTACGCCGCCGACCCGCCCCATCCGCTCCAGCAGCGCCACCGGGCGCAGGAAGAACCGCAGATGGATGCGCCGCTCCCGGCCCTGGGAAGGCTGCGCGGCCCAGCCGCGTACGACATCGAGGTTGCGCCGGTTGACCGCGGGCAGCGCGGCCGCGGCCGAGGCGTCCTCGTACGCCGGATCCAGGGCCAGGTCATCGGGCTCGACCAGCACGTCCGCCGAGGGCAGCGTGCCCAGTTCCCGCAGCTCCTTGGTGGTGAACTTCGCCTGCGAGGGTCCGCGCCTGCCCACCATGTGCACCTCGCGCACCTGGCTGAGCGCGAGCGCTCCGAGCGCCGCCTGCGGAACGTCGGTGGGGCGCAGCTCGTCCGCGCCCCGCGCCAGGATGCGGGCCACGTCGACGGCCACGTTCCCGACGCCGATCACGACGGCCGAACGGGCCGCGAGCGCAAAGCCGTTGCCCGCCGCGTCGGGGTGCGCGCTGTACCAGGACACGAAGTCGGTGGCCGAGTGACTGCCCGGCAGATCCTCGCCGGGAATGCCGAGCCTGCGGTCCTTGGCGGCCCCTACGCAGTACACGACCGCGTGATAGAGCTCCAGGAGCTGCTCCGGCCCGAGCCCGTGCGCCCCGACCTCCACATTGCCGATGAAGTCGATCCGGTCGTCCTCCAGCACGGTGCGGAGATTGTTCTGCAGCGACTTGATCTTCTCGTGGTCGGGCGCGACCCCGTAGCGCACGAGTCCGTAGGGGCAGGGGAGCCGGTCGAGCACGTGGACCCGCACATCGGGCACCCGGCTCTGCTGGACGAGATCCTGCGCGGCGTAGACCCCGCTGGGTCCCGATCCGACAACGGCGACGCGAAGCACAGCTGCGCTCCTTCCCGCAGGGGACTCCAGCATCGCACCGGGGTGCGGGGCTGGGGAGATGAGCTGACGGGGTGCCTTGGTGCGGTGCGGCGTGCGTGCCGCGGGGAAAGCTGACCATTTGGCTGGTTACGTGTTAATTGTGCAAGAAACTACGTTTCTTACCAGTAATGATCAGTATGACCCGATTGGGGTGCTGCCATACCCGCCCGCCTGGGAGCTGCAAGGCGCCGGGAGGGTCACCTCGGAGCCCGGGGGTCACGAGATCCGGCCGCCCTGGTTCAACGTCCGGCTGGCCTTCGCCGACGGCGCCCGCATCGATGTACTCGCCGTCGTCGACGACGGGCGGATCGCCATCGAGGACCTGCGGGCCGATCCGCCGCTGCCCCTGGAGAGCCTTGCGGTGCTCGCCGACCGGATCGAGGAGCCCCTCGAAGACGCCTGTGGGGTCACCGAGCGGCAGCCCGAACCGCCGGTCGAGGCGGCACCCTCGCGCGGCTCCGCAGCCCGCCGTCGGCGGCCCCGGCCCGTCGTGGTGCGTGGCAGCGCCGGCCGGCGGCTCGCGGCCGACGCCTACCGGGCCGCGCAGCTGGAGGGGCGCGACCCCGTGCTCGCTGTGATGGCTGTGACCGGGCGCAGTCGCCGCAAATCGCTCCGGCTCATCGCGGGCGCCCGGGACGAGGGCTATCTCGCGCCCCGCCACAACCGCCGCCGGACCCCGTGAGCCCCGGGCCCCTCGCAACTGTCCGTCACATCGAGCGCATCCGGTTGATCTCGCTGGTCTGCTGGGCGATCACATCGTTGGCCATCTCCTCGATCAGGACGTTGTTGCCGTCCGAGAGGACCTCGGTGGCCATGGTGAGCGCGCCTTGGTGGTGAGTGATCATCAGTTTCAGGAAGAGTTGGTCGAAGGCGGTGCCCTTCGCGGCGCGCAGCTGGGCGAGTTGGGTGGCGGTGGCCATCCCCGGCATCGCCGCGTGAGCGTGGTCGTGGCCGCCCGATCCCCCCTTGCCCTTGTCCCCTCCGTTGGTTTTCAGCCAGCCCGCCATCGCGCCCATCTCCGGCTTCTGCGCGGCCGCTATGCGCTCCGCCAGCCGCTTGACCTGCGTGGATCCCGCCCGCTCCGGTGCCAGGGCGGTCATCTGCAGTGCCTGGCCGTGGTGCGTGATCATCATCTGCGCGTAGGAGAAGTCCGCCGAGTTGGGGGAGTCGTCGGGGGCGGCCTTCGCGGCCTCGTCGGCGGAGAGTGTCCTGGCCGGTTCGCCCGGCTTGCCCGGCGCCACCACTGACGGTCCGGCATCCCCCTTGGCCTTGGCCGGAGCGTCGGAGTCCGACTCGCAGGCGCCCAGGGCGAGTACGGCGGCAGCGACCGCGGCAGCGACGACCGGCCTGCGGACACGCGCGGTCCTGTGACGGTTCAACACGGTGACCTCCTGTGGCACTTGGGGTATTCGGGGACCGTCTTAGCACTCTTCCGCACGCGGATGATCAAAAACTTTCATTACGTCTCTGTTGCCATCTGTTGAGATGTACATGGAAAGGAACATACTGCCGGGGTCCGTGAACCGTTCAACTGCGAACGGATACAAGGGAGGACACGCAGTGACCCTGTTGCACACCACCCGAGTGCGGCGCAGACGGCTGGGCGTGGCGGCAGCCGCGGCCGGGCTCCTCGCCACCCTGCTGACGGCCGGACCCGCGGCCGCCACGCCGGACCCTGGGGACACCCCCGCCCAGGCAGCGATCTCATCGGAGCAGGCCGCCGATACCAAGTCGGCCATCGCGAGCGGCGAGATACCCCCTGTGGACGCGGTCGTCCACAGCGACAACATCGAACACCTCGTCAACATCCCCAAGGACGCCCTCAAGGGCACCAACTCGGACCTGGCCTTCCAGGGCAAGTACGCCTACGCGGGCAACTACGACGGCTTCCGGATCTTCGACATCAGCAACCCGAAGGCCCCCACGACGGTCGCGCAGGTCCTGTGCCCGGGATCGCAGAACGACGTCACCGTCTCCGGCGACCTGCTCTTCCTCTCCACCGACTCCTCGCGCAGCGACAATTCCTGCAGCAGCACCACGCAGCCCGCGACGGAGAAGTCGTCCTGGGAGGGCATGAAGATCTTCGACATCAGCGACAAGCGCAACCCGAAGTACGTCGCGGCAGTCGAGACCGCGTGCGGCTCCCACACGCACACCCTGGTGCCGAAGCGCCGCAACGTCTACATCTACGTGGCCTCGTACTCGCCCAACGCCACCTTCCCGGACTGCCAGCCGCCGCACGACGGGATCTCCGTCATCAAGGTGCCGCGCAGGGCCCCCGAGAAGGCGGCCGTCGTCAACTTCCCGGTGCTCTTCCCGGGCGAGGGCCCCGACGGCGGCGGAAACCCCGGCTCACCCACCAACCCGGGCGTTTCCAAGACCACCGGCTGCCACGACATCACGGTGCTCCCCTCCAAGGACCTGGCCGCCGGCGCCTGCATGGGTGACGGCATCCTGTTCGACATCGAGGATCCGGAGCACCCGAAGGTCATCGACCAGGTGCAGGACAATGTGAACTTCGCGTTCTGGCACTCGGCGACCTTCAACCAGAAGGCCAACAAGGTCATCTTCACCGACGAGCTCGGCGGCGGCGGCGCGGCCACCTGCAACGCCGCGATCGGTCCGAACCGCGGCGCCGACGGCATCTACGACATCGTCGGCAGGGGCGAGAACCGCAAGCTCGTCTTCCGCAGCTACTACAAGATCCCCCGGCACCAGGCGGACACCGAGAACTGCGTCGCCCACAACGGCTCGCTGATCCCGGTCAAGGGCCGCGACATCATGGTCCAGGCCTGGTACCAGGGTGGCGTCTCCGTGTGGGACTTCACCAACTCCAGCAAGCCCAAGGAGATCGCCTACTTCGAGCGTGGCCCGCTCAGCGCGGACACGATGGTGACCGGCGGCTCCTGGTCGGCGTACTACTACAACGGCTACATCTACTCGAACGACATCGCCAAGGGCTTCGACGTGCTGAAGCTCGACGACCGGCGGACGGATCCGGCGAAGCGGGTGCGGATGGACGAGCTCAATGTCCAGACCCAGCCCGACTACTTCGACGACTTCGACCGCGACTGAGCAAGCGGCTCGAGAACGGTGTCATCAAGTGTTCCGCCGGGCGGCTCGTCGTCCGGCGGAACGCCGAGTTCCCACTCCAGCCCGTAGCGCTGGAACAGCTCCGCGCGCAGCCGCGACGGCGGCATCGGCACGCCGGGCAGCAGGATTGCGAAGACCGCCCCCATCAGCAGCGCCCGCAGCAGCGGATAGTCGACCTCGACGTTCTGCGATCCGTACCGCTCCACCGTGTCGCGCAGCAGCGCCGCCAGCCGCTGCTGCTCCGGGCACTGCCTGAACCCGTCGGCCTGCAGCACCCCCGACATGTGCGTACGCATCAGTACGGGATGGTCGACCGCAAGCCCGAGAATCCCGTCGATCGCCCGCGCCAGCCGCTCCCGTCCGTCGTCGGTGCGGGGCTCGCGCTCCAGTGCCGCATCGAGGGTGAGATGCATCAGGCGATGCACGGCCGACTGCAGGAGCTGTCGTTTGCCCGGGAAGTAGTACGAGACCAGGCCGCGCGCCGAGCCCGCTCTGTCGGCGATGTCGCCGAGCGTCGTGGCTTCGTATCCGCGCTCTCCGACCAGCTCCACGGTTGCCTGGAGAAGCCGCTCCCGGGAACGCCGACGAAGCTCTTCATTGACCGATGCGCTCCGCGGGGACATGCTTAACTCCTGCGTTGACTGGCTCCGAGCCAGTATACTCAACGTGTCCCGCTGGGAGGCTTTCAGGGCCTGATCAGCGGCGGTGCTGCCCGAACCGGGCGACGCGGGGGATCGTCCGGTTCGGGTGGCTTTGGCGTGTCTTCAGAGTGCTCCTGTGGGCCGTTTTGTCGCCTTTCGTGATCCTGTGGCCCTTTCACTCCACGAGTCCGAGTACCGGGCGCAGGCCCGCCGGCCGCTCCTCGACCGGAAGATGGTCCACGAAGTGGACAGCGCATCCCAGATCCGCGGCCCCGCCGTCCGCGCGCCGGTCGTCGCCGACCATCAGGACATCGGCCGGGTCCTGGCCCAGTTTCTCGCAGGCCGCGCGGAAGAGCCGTACGTCCGGCTTCTGTACTCCGTGCTCGTACGACAGCACATACGCGTCCACCCACGGGTCGAGGCCATGGGCACGGAAGACGGGCCGCGGGTCCCAGCCGATGTTGCTGACCACCGCGATGCCCGCGCCCCGCTCCCGCAGCGTGCGCAGCACCTCGGCCGCGTCGGGGTAGGGGCGCCAGGCGGCGGGTGTCATATGACGTTCGTAGAGCGCGTCGTACAGACCCGGGTCGGGCAGCGCCACCTGGCGGGCGAGCCCGGTGTAGGCGGCGCGGTGCCGCTCCGCGCTCTCGTCGCGGGTCGCCCACAGTTCGGCAAGGTGGGAGGGCATCCGCTGCGGGTACGAACCGCCCGGCAGCGCCCCGGCGGCCGCCAACTGCTCGGCGTACCGGGCCAGTTCGGCCTCGGACAGACGGCTGCCGCGTTCGTCCAGGACCGTCTGCAGCCAGTCCCGCACCGGCTCGATACAAAAGAGGGTTCCGGAGAAGTCGAAGAGCACACCCTTGATCGCCATGACCGCGATCCTTCCGGGATCAGCGTTCCCGGGACAAGACCACACGCTCGTACGCCGCGATGGCAAGGGCCACCCAGCAGGCGCCGAGCAGCCAGCCGCCGAGTACGTCGGAGGGCCAGTGCACGCCGAGGTAGAGCCGGGTGAAACCCACCCCTGCGACGGACACGGCCGCGGCCACGACACTCACCTTCCAGAGCAGGCCCCGGCCTCCGTACCGCCTGAGCAGCCACAGCAGCAGCCCGCAGCTGACCATGGCCGTCATCGCATGGCCCGAGGGGAAGGCCGCGTAGTGCGCCGTGTCGACCGCATCGGACCACCGCGGCCGCTCGCGGCCGACGGCGGCCTTGAGCCCCTGCTGGACTTGGGTGCCCACCGCGCTCGTCAGCGCGATCCACGCGGCGAGCAGCCACTGTCTGCGCCACAGCAGCCACAGGACCGCGACGGCGATCAGCGCACGCATCGTCCACGGGTCCCACACCCAGTCCGTGAGCACCCGGTTGACCCGGGTCAGCCCCGGCTCGGCCACCGCCGAACGGTGCAGTGCGTCCGCGATCGCCCGGTCGAAGGAGATGAGGGGCGCCCACGAGATCGCGACCAGGGTCAGCAGCAGCGCCGCGAGGGCGCCGAACACCGCGGCCGCACGGGCGGCTGCCGAGAACGGGACGGGCGCCGGTGGGGTGGGGTGTGCTGGGCGCGGGAGGTGCATGGGGAAGATCTTCGCCGCCGACGGCCGCGTACGGCTATCCCAGCGCGCGCAGTCCGGGCACGAATGCCACCAGGAGCGGGACCACCGGAACCAGCGCGGCGGCCGCCGTCAGCCGCAGCCGCCGGCCCGCGGTCAGCCGCGGCACCGGCGTGAGCAGCCGGTTCACCCGCTGCGGCAGCTGGGCGTCCGGGGTGGGGCAGGGCCCGAACACCCCACGGTCCTCGTTGAGTTCGACCAGTGCCAGCGCGATCGTCAGCCGGCCGAAGCGCCGGGAGGCGACATCGTCGGCAGCCAGCTCGACCAGGCGGTGCATCTCGTCGCGGAACGCCGCGAACACCGGGATCTGCGGAAAGCCGCATGCGAGCGCGGCGGAACAGTGCAGCAGCCAGTCGTGCCTGGCTCGCGCGTGCCCCTGCTCGTGCGCCAGTACGGCATCGAGCCGGCGGCCCTTCAGTCGACGCAACGCGGCCGTGGTGATGACCAGTTGGGGCGCCGCTCCCGGCAGCCACCAGGTGTCGGGCCGCTCGCCCTCGAGGACGACGAGCGGTTCGCTGCCCGGTTCCTCGCCCGGCATCAGGGGGGAGCGCACGAGCAGTTCCGTGCGCCGCCGCTTGCGCCGGACACGGGACCGGTAGATCTCCCGGGTGAGCATTGCGCCGGTCCACAGCCCGCAGGCGGCCAGGATCACGGCGAGGACGGCGGAGTACGGTTCCCCCGCGCCGAGGGCGTACGCCTCCATCACGCGGTGCGGCGCGGACGCGAAGACCTGGCCGCGTACGAGCTGCCAGGCCGCTGCCGCGCTGAAGGTCATGGAGAGGGCGAAGCAGAGCAGTACGGCCGCCACCACGCACTGCCAGACCCACAGTGCCACCACGGGCTCCCGCTCCGGCCAGTCGGCGCGCGACACGAGTCGCGGTGCCACGACGGCGGCCAGTGCGCCGAGAGCCAGCAGCACGAGGGAGACCAACATGGTGTCAGCCTATGAGCGCGGGGCTACCTGCGGGTATGGCCGCGGGTCCCAAGTGACGTACGACACGGTTTCGGTCCCGTGTGCCCGCGGAGGCTCACAGAGGCGAGACTCAGAGTGTGAGCAGCATCGCCAGCATGGCGAGGCCCATCGCGAGCCTGCAGGCCGGCGCCAGTTCGGGACGGTCACCCCAGGGGATGGCTGCCGCACCGCCCGCGGGGGGTGCCAGGGGCACCAGCCGGACGCCCGAGCGCAAGACGTACATGGTGTAGTACGCCAGCAGTCCGCCGGTGAGCAGCGGGATTCCGGCGGCCGGATGCCCGGCGTGAGCGGCGCCGGACGGCATGGCCACCGCCATATAGACCATCGCGAGCGAGCCGACGAGATGGTGCAGATGGTGGGTGCCGCGTCGGGAGGGCAACAGGGCGCGCAGCGCGGCGGCGCCGAACACCGTCGCGTACATCACCCACACCCACCGGGGCAGCGCGAACACGGCAGCCGGCACCGCCATCGCCGCCATCCCCAGCCCCATCAGGGCATCGCCGCCGGCCGCCTCGCGCGCCTGGCCGGAGCAACTGCGCATCCGCACCAGGCAGTAGGCGCCGGTCGCCCCGCACAGGGTCACGAGCAGCCAGCCGGACACCGCGGGTCCGTGCACGGCGTACCTCCCCCTCAGACGGCGTCAAGGGGTCGATGCCCGGCTCCTGAGAGGCCTACGCGAGCGCACGGGGGTGCGCAGGGAGCATGGACGGTGGTGCGAGCGGGCGCACGCGGCCGTCAGGGGCGATGGCGCAGCGGATGATCGGCGGGGACCTCGACGATCGCGATCCGGTGCCCGTCCGGGTCGGCGATCCACATCTCGATCAGCCCCCACGGCTCACGCACCGGCGGCCGCAGCACCTCGACGCCGAGCCCGGAGAGCTCGGCGTGCACGGCGGCCGCGTCCTCGACCTGGAGCCACAACCGCACGGTTGGTGACGGAGCGTCCGCCGAGCGCCCCGACACCTCCAGAAAACCGCCGCCGAGGAAGTAGACCGTGCCCCGCTCGGGGCCGGTGCCGAACTCGCGGTAGACCGGCAGGCCGAGCGTCTGCCCGTAGAAACGCCGGGACCGCTCGGGGTCGGCGGGGCGCAGGAGGATCCGGCTGCTGAGCACATGAACCATGGCCGAACCCTAGGGCCTGTCGTTTGGATCTTGCCGGGCTCGCGTGCCCTGGCACGCACTCCCCCGTAGCCCTTCGGGCACGGGAGGTGCCCCCATGCTGCGTTGCGTCAGTCGCCGACGCTCCGCGTGGGCTCCTTCCTCCGCCTTGCGATCGCACGCACCAGACCCCGCTCACTGATCCGGCCTGATCCCAACGACAGGCCCTAGGTCCTTCCGGTCGACGAGCCCGGCAAGATCGGCCGGACAGGGCCTGGATCAGGAGGGCCGGGTTAGTCTCGGGACACCTGTAGACAGTCGAGAGGGGAGCCCACCTCATGGACACCGCACCACTCCGGGACTCCGGCGAGCTCACCTACCGTGACGCGGTCGAGGCCGATGTGCCGGCGCTCGTCCCGCTGATCGAGTCCGCGTACCGAGGTGACGCGAGCCGGACCGGCTGGACCACCGAGGCGGACATACTCGACGGCCGGCGCACCGACCCGGAAGGCGTCCTTGAGGTCATCACCGCCTCCGGCAGCACCCTGCTCGTCGTGGAGCGCGACGGTGAGCTGATCGCCTGCTGCCAGCTCGAACACCGCGGCGAGGCCGCCTACTTCGGTATGTTCGCCGTCCGCCCCGGGCTGCAGGGCGGGGGCCTCGGCCGGCGGATCATCGCCGAGGCGGAGCGCAGTGCGCGCGAGCGCTGGGGTGTGAGCGAGATGCACATGACCGTGATCTCGGTACGGGACGAGCTGATCGCCTGGTACGAGCGGCGCGGTTACCGCCGTACGGGAAAGCTGACCCCTTTCCCGTACGGCGACGAGCGCTTCGGCATCCCGCAGCGCGACGATCTCGCCTTCGAGCTCCTGGTGAAGGACCTGCCGTAGAGGGCTTCAGGCCGTGAAGCGGCCGGTGCGCCGGATCTCGGGGAAGTCGGTGGTCGCGCCGTCGAGTTCGAGGGCGCGCACCAGCCGCAGATGGTCCTGGGTGTTCACGACCCAGCCGATGACCTGAAGTCCCTCGGCGTGCGCGTGCTCGACGGTCTCCAGGGTCAGCCTGCGGATGTTCAGCGCGAGCGCGGCAGCGCCGACGGTCTTCGCGCGGTCAGCGATGTCGGCGCCCCAGCGGCTGGCGACCAGCACGGTCCGTACGCCCGGCACCATGCCCGCGATCTCGGCGATCGCGTCGTCGTGGAAGGAGGACACCTCGACACGGTGGACGAGATCGCGGCGGAGCATCACCTCCGCGAGCACCCGGGCGGCGGCCACATCCTTGATCTCCACCTGGAGGGGGGCCCGTACGGCGTCGAGGACCTCGTCGAAGACCGGCACCCGCTCGCCCCCGCCCGCGTCGAGCTCCCGCAGCTCGGCGAGGGTCTTGTCGGCGATCGGTCCGTTTCCGTCGGTCGTACGGTCCACGTCCGCGTCGTGCATGACGACGAGCGCGCCGTCCTTGCTGAGATGCAGATCCAGTTCGATGGCGTCCATGCCGGACTGTTCGGCACGGATGAAGGAGCGCAGGGTGTTCTCCGGCTCGACGCCCATGACCCCGCGATGACCGATGGTGAGGAAAGTCAAGATTCTCTCGCTTCCGTCGACTGCGGCTCCCGCGCGGCGCATCCCGGCAGCCGCACGGCAAGCTCGCAGCCTAATGGCCCGCCTGCGCGATGGAACCGCTCGCGCGCGGGGGAGTGGAGTGCTCCGCTCTGCCCACCGCGCCGCCTGGGGGCCCGTCGGCGCCGCAGCGGCGTGAACCGTGTCACCCGCCCGTGGGCGCGTCATGCCCGGGTTGACGGGCGCTCGCCGCAAAACCTCCGGTGATCATGTGGTGGGGCAGGATAATTTCCCAAAGCTTCACTTGTACGGGAGAACCATGCACAGATACGGTGTCTTGACGCGAGGTTCTCCTGTGGAGGAAGTGACATGACGGAAATTCTTGTGCAGGATCCAGCAGTAGGGGGCATACCGAATGCTGCCCCGGTGATGGAGCACCCGGCCTGGCCGAAGCTCAAGAGTGCCGTCGAGGAGATCCGCCCCTGGCAGTCCAAGGACGGCTCGATCGACTTCGACGCCGGTGGCGCCCCCGCCCGGGTCACCGTGGAAGCCGCGCTCGACCGCGTGATCGACGCCGTGGAAGAGCTGTCCCCACTGCTGCCGCACGATGCCGCCTACCACCGCGCGCTCGTCGCCGATCTGCACAAGTGGGCCGACAGCTCCTTCACCGTCCCCGACTTCCTGGACTCACTGCTCGCCTTCCAGCCGGCCGCCGGCCGTGTCGACGGACTGCAGCACCTGGTCCTCTTCCCCATGTACACGCAGAACGGCAACCCGGACCGCAACTTCGAAGCGGTCGTGCTGCGCATGGTCTGGCCCGAGTGGCTCGCCGAGCTCGAGCGCACCCGCTACGACAACCCCCTCTTCTGCGGCATCACCTTCGAGGACTTCACCGCGGGCTACGACACCAACTCCGCGGTGCTCTTCCCGGAGACGATCGCCGTGCGCGAGGCCCCCGAGCGCTTCACCTGGGGCGGCATCTTCTGCGACCGCGAGGCGGCCCGCTTCCGCGCCGTCACCGAGGAGGCCGTGCACGTCCTCGGTCTCGAACTCCCCGAGGACATCAGCGAGATGGTCGCCGACCAGTCGCGCTGCGAGCAGGCCTTCGTGCTCTGGGACATGGTCCACGACCGCACCCACAGCCATGGCGACCTGCCCTTCGACCCCTTCATGATCAAGCAGCGCCAGCCGTTCTGGATGTACGGCCTGGAGGAGCTGCGCTGCGACCTCACCGCCTTCAAGGAGGCCGTGAAACTGGAGGCCGAGGGCAACGGGCACGGCCGCGACGTGCAGTACGCGGTGCTCTTCGACCGGATGTTCCGCTTCCCGGTCTCCGGCGACCGGGTGCGCAACTACGACGGTCTCGGCGGCCAGCTGCTCTTCGCGTACCTCCACAAGCACGAAGTGGTGCGCTGGACCGACAACAAGCTGAAGATCGACTGGGACCGCGCCCCGCAGGTCACCAACGAACTCTGCGCCGAGATCGAGAAGCTCTACCGCGACGGCATCGACCGTCCCAAGCTCGTGCACTGGTTCGCCGCGTACGACCTGGTCTCGACGTACCTCGCGCCGCACCCCGGCTCCCGCTGGGCCAAGGGTCCCGATGCTCTCGATCTGACGCAGCCGCCGCGCAAACTTGTCGACGACGTGCTTCCTGACGAGTTTCCGCTCAGCATGTTCTATGAGGCGCTCTCCAAGAAGCTGAAGAACGTGATCGCCTCCACCAAGGGGATCACCGCGGCGAGCGTCGAGCAGGCAGCCGCGTGAGCACTCGTACCCAGGAGGCCAGGTCTATGAACACGAACGGCAACGGGGCGCTGGACGGTGCCGTGATCGCGGTGGCCGGAGCGGCCGGTCCTGCGGGCCGCGCCACCCTGCTCAAGCTCGCCGACGCCGGGGCGATCGTCGTGGCCTCCGACGCGGACACAGCCCGCCTTGCCGAGGCGGTCGACGCCGCCCGGTACTCGCACGGCGGGGCGACCGTCACCGGCGACACGGTCGATCTGCTCGACCTGGCCGCGACGCGCGACTGGGTGAACCAGACCGAGAAGGAGTTCGGCCGCATCGACGGCCTGGTCCATCTCGTCGGCGGCTGGCGCGGCAGTGCCACCTTCGCCGAGACCGAACTGGCCGACTGGACCTTCCTGGAGAAGCTGCTGATCCGTACGGTCCAGCACACCTCCCTTGCCTTCCAGGAGCCGCTGCAGCGCAGCGACAGGGGCCGCTTCGTACTGGTCAGCCAGTCCGGGGCGACCAACCCCACCGAGGGCAACGCCGCCTACGCCGCCTCCAAGGCCGCAGCCGAGGCCTGGACGCTCGCCCTCGGCGACGCCTTCCGCAAGGCGGGGGGCGAGGACGGCCCGGCGGCCGCTGCTGTCATCCTGATCGTCAAGGCACTCGTGCACGACGCCATGCGCGCCGAGCGCCCGAACGCGAAATTCGCGGGCTTCACGGACGTGGCTGAACTGGCCGAGGCCATCGCCGGAGTCTGGGACCGGCCCGCCCGGGAAGCGAATGGACAGCGCCTGTGGCTGACCCCCAAGCCGTGACACCGCCGAAGACCGACGCCCGACGTCATCACGACCCAGCGGTACGGGGCTTCGCCAGCGACAACTACGCCGGCGCCCACCCCGAGATCCTGGCTGCGCTCGCGCTCGCCAACGGTGGTCACCAGGTCGCGTACGGTGAGGACGCGTACACCGAGCACCTCCAGCGGGTCATGCACAGCCACTTCGGCCCGACGGCCGAGGCCTTCCCGGTCTTCAACGGCACCGGCGCGAACGTCACGGCGCTCCAGGCGCTCACGGACCGCTGGGGCGCGGTGATCTGTGCCGAGTCGGCGCACATCAACGTCGACGAGGGCGGCGCGCCGGAGCGGATGGGCGGGCTGAAGCTGCTGACCGTACCGACGCCGGACGGCAAGCTCACGCCCGAGCTCATCGACCGGCAGGCGTGGGGCTGGGACGACGAGCACCGGGCGATGCCGCAGGTCGTGTCGATCACCCAGAACACCGAACTGGGCACGGTCTACACGGTGGAGGAGATCCGGGCGATCGTCGACCACGCCCACGGGCACGGCATGAAGGTCCATCTCGACGGGGCCCGGATAGCCAACGCGGCCGCGTCGCTGGATGTGCCGATGCGCGCCTTCACCAACGCCGTCGGCGTCGACGTCCTGTCCTACGGCGGCACCAAGAACGGCATGCTGTTCGGCGAGGCCGTGGTGGTCCTCAACCCGGACGCCGTGAGTCATATGAAGCATCTGCGGAAGCTGTCGATGCAGCTGGCCTCCAAGATGCGTTTCGTATCGGTGCAGTTGGAGGCGCTCCTCGCCCGTGATCTGTGGCTGCGCAATGCCCGGCACTCCAACGCCATGGCCCAGCGGCTGGCCGACGGCGTACGCACCGTGGACGGTGTGGAGATCCTTCATCCCGTCCAGGCCAACGCCGTCTTCGCGCGTCTGCCGCACGATGTGAGCGAGCGGCTGCAGAAGCGCTTCCGCTTCTACTTCTGGGACGAGGCGGCCGGCGATGTCCGCTGGATGTGTTCCTTCGACACCACCGAGGAGGACGTCGACTCCTTCGTCCAGGCTCTGAAGGAAGAGATGGCCCGCTGAGTCGAGCAATTGCATGGGTATGTGGCCGACCGGAAAGTCATTGACTTCCGGCCGGCCACTTCCTTAGGGTCGGCGAACATGGAGCTGATCCAGAACGTACCCCAAATCTCGGCCTATCTGGCCGCCGATGAGGTCGTCGACCATGGGCACCCGCTGGTTCGGGAGACCGCGGCCGACTTGAAAGTCGATACGCTCGACGCATACTCATACGCGAAAGCGGCCTTCGAGTTCGTGCGGGATGCCATTCCGCACTCCTGCGACACGGGGGACATGCGCGTCCCCTGGCGTGCATCCGACGTCCTCGCGCAGCGCACCGGCATCTGCTGTGCCAAGTCCCACGCGCTCGTCGCCCTGCTGCGCGCCGGGTCCATCCCCGCCGCCTTGTGCTACCAGCGCCTGAACGTCGTCCACGGTCTGGTCGCGCTGAAGCTTCCCGGCAGGGAGCGGTGGGCGCGGGTGGACCCCCGGGGCAACAAGGCCGGAATCGACGCGCAGTTCTCGCTCGAGCGGGAGCGTCTCGCCTATGAGGTGGAGCCTGAGTCCAATGAGATGAACTATCCGGTGCTCTATGATGTACCGCACCCGGCCGTGCTCGACGCCCTCAGGGCGGCGTCCGACCAGGACACCCTGTGGACCCTGTACCCAGCCGAACTGTGAGGCACGAAGAACCATGACGCTCACGCTCACCGTGTCCGACGAGGTCCGGGCGGTCGCGCCCGGCTTCACCCACGTCGCCGTCGAGGCCCGCGGTCTGGTCAACGGGCCCAGCAGCGCGGACAGTTCGGCGCTCCTCGACGACGCCGCCCGCAGGCTCGCAGAGCGGCTCGGCTCGCGCGCCCCGCACGAGGACCCGCACATCGCCGCCTGGCGCGAGGCGTACGCCGCCTTCGGCGCCAAGCCGTCGCGCACCCGTAACTCCGCCGAGGCGCTCGCGAGGCGCGCGCTCGCGGACGGCGGCCTGCCGCGGATCAATCTGCTGGTCGACGCCTACAACGCGGTCAGCGTGGCCCATCTGATCCCGGTCGGCGGCGAGGACACCGACCACATCAAGGGCGGGATGAGGCTGCTGCGCGCCACGGGCGATGAGCCGTTCGTCACCGTCGCGGGCGGCGAGGAGACCGTGGAGCATCCGGAGGCGGGCGAGGTCGTCTGGTGCGACGACGAGGGCGTCACCTGCCGGCGCTGGAACTGGCGTCAGGGCGTACGGACCCGGCTCACCGAACAGTCCGTGAACGCGCTGTTCCTTCTGGAGTCCATGGCCCCCATGACGATCGGCGAGCTCGGGGCCGCAGCCGCCGAACTCGCCGAGTCGCTGGAGAAGCTGAGTCCCGGGGCGCGGATCACGGTCCACCCGCCCCAGCCCCAGGTGTGACGTCTCAACCCGCCTCGCGGACCTCGGCGGGCGTCGGAGCCGTACCCCCGAGGTGCGCGGGCACCCACCAGGTGTCGCTCGCGTCCTTGGGGCGTACGGGATAGGCGCGCTGCGCCGCTTCCAGAAGCTCCTGCACCCGCTCGCGCAGCCGGCGCGTGATCGCGCCCGCGTACTGGTCGGCGGGAGCCTCCAGCGGCTCGCCCACTCGGATCGTCACCGGGATGTGGCTGCGCTTGAAGTTGCGCGGGCGGCCCTTGGTCCAGATCCGCTGAGTGCCCCACAGCGCCATCGGGATCAGCGGTACGCCGGCCTCCTGGGCGAGGCGGGCCGCACCCGACTTGAAGGACTTGAGGGTGAACGACTGCGAGATCGTGGCCTCGGGGAACACGCCGATGATCTCGCCGGCGCGCAGCGAGTCCAGCGCGTGCGCGTAGGCCTGCTCGCCCTGCTTGCGGTCCACCGGGATGTGCTTCATTCCGCGCATCAGCGGGCCGGAGATCTTGTGCCGGAAGACCGACTCCTTCGCCATGAAGCGCACCAGGCGCTTCTGGGGGAGCGCCGCGAGGCCGGTGAAGATGAAGTCCAGGTAGCTGATGTGGTTACTCACGAGCACAGCGCCGCCCGAGCGCGGGATGTTCTCCGAACCCTGAGTGTCGATCTTCAGGTCCAGCGCCTTGAACATGGTTCGAGCGGCGCCGATGACCGGCCGATAGACGAGCTCTGCCATCTGGAGAAGACCCTTCTGTTGTGCCCGGGGAGGGTTCTCCCGGCGGAAGTTACGCAGCCGTAGGTTTTCGGCATTGGGCAGATCGTGCCCCATGCGCGGCGTGCTGACCAGTCCTGGGGCCTTGGGCGCGCGAGATTCTTCTCACGTCCTTCTTGTCACATCATGACCGGACAGGCGCCGCGCGGCGCAGCAGCGGAAACAGCTCACACCCCAGGCAGTACCCGAATACGGCGTTGAGGAACGCGGCGGCGAGTGCGCATCCGGTGGCCGCGAGCCCCAGCCACGCAGGCCCCCAGACATAGCCGGCCAGGCCGGTCAGCGAGAACGCCAGCCCCACGGCCTGGGCGAACCTCGGCGGCGCCGGGGACTCGAGTTCGGCCGGCGGCCCGAGCCTGGGGCGTACTGCGGTGCGGAAGAGCCATCCGTACGGAGAACGCGGCACACCGAACAGCGCCCCCGCGGCGAAGCACAGCGCCTGCCAGGCGAGCAGGATGCCGCTCCCGCTGACGAGAACGGCGGCGAGTACGACCGTGGTGACGGCGGCCCCGAAACGCGGCCCCCTGGCGTCGATGTCCATGGCCACAGCATCGCGCAGCTGTTGGGCGGGAGCGGTGCGGGAATCTTTGCAGTCTCGTGAATGCTGGAGTCTGGGATGACCGGACTGGTGGTGTGCGCGGTGGTGCTCGCGGCGGCGAGCGCCTTCGGCGTGTGGCAGCGACGCAGCGGCGGGAGGCTGAAGGTGCGCGGACGGGATGCCGGCAGACGGCTCGGCGCTGACGAACTGGGTGCCGGGCTCGGGGAGCGGGCGACGCTCGTGCAGTTCTCCAGCGCCTTCTGTCAGCCGTGCCGGGCCACCCGGCGCACGCTCAGCGAAATCGCCGGCATGGTCGACGGAGTTACCCATGTCGAGATCGACGCGGAGGAGCGGCTCGCGCTGGTACGGGAGCTCGGCATTCTCAAGACGCCGACCGTGCTGGTGCTCGACGCGGACGGCCGTATCGTCACCCGCGCGTCGGGCCAGCCCCGCAAGGTGGACGTCATCGCCGCACTGGGGCATGCGGTGTGACGCCCCGTGACACGTGTCGCACATCGTGGAACGCGCTTGACTGCACCCGCCATGCATCGTCACGCTGACGCAGTGCCTTCAGAACTCCTTCTCTACGGGCGGGCTCATGTGGACCTGGCCCGGAACGCGAGCGCGCGCTGTCCGGCTGTGTGAACAGCCACCGCCGCCCTACTCGCATCCCTCCAGAAGGCCAACTCCATGACGGCTTCGCCCGAACTCGGCACTCCTCAGCTGGCATCTCCCGACCTGCTCCGCTCCGTCTTCCGGCAGCACGCCGCGGGCGTCGCGGTGATCACCGCCCAGGGTGAGAACCCCGTCGGATTCACCGCCACCTCTCTCAACTCGGTAGCCGCCGAGCCCCCGTTGATCTCCTTCGGGGTGGGGGCCTCGTCCTCCAGCTGGCCGATCATCGCCCGGGCCGAGCACATAGGCGTACACATACTCGGCGAGCACCAGCACGATCTGGCCGCCACCTTCGCCCGCAGCGGCGCCGACCGCTTCGGTCCGGCGACCTCCTGGCGCGCCGGCCCCGAAGGCGTGCCCGTTCTCGACGGCGTACTGGCCTGGCTGGTGTGCCGGATCATCAACCGTGTCCCGGCCGGGGACCATCGCATCGTGATCGCCGAGGCCGTCGTCGGCGACCCCGTGGGAGCCGGCCGTCCGCTGCTCTATCACCAAGGACGCTTCAACGCCCTCAGGGACTAAGGGTTTCCGGTTACGCAGCGTTGGCAAGGTCACAGCACTAAGCGCTTGCATATGGGGAAAGAGCTAGGTGTACTGACGAGTAATATTTCGTTCGGTGCGCGGCCAGCCCCGACCGGGATCCGCCCAGTAAGGCGCCTATGCTGCCAACAGAAGGCAGCTCAATAGAGACGATGCAGTAGGAGAGCCGGCGTGAGCTTGAGGATCGTTGTCTGTGTGAAGTACGTGCCCGACGCCACCGGCGACCGGCACTTCGCCGATGACCTGACCGTCGACCGCGACGACGTCGACGGCCTGCTGTCGGAGCTGGATGAGTACGCGGTCGAGCAGGCGCTGCAGATCGCCGACGAGGCGGACGACGCGGAGATCACCGTGCTGACCGTCGGTCCCGAGGACGCCAAGGACGCCCTGCGCAAGGCGCTGTCCATGGGTGCCGACAAGGCCGTCCACGTCGAGGACGACGACCTGCACGGCTCCGACGTCATGGGCACCTCGCTGGTCCTCGCCAAGGCGATCGAGAAGACCGGCTACGACCTGGTCATCGCCGGTATGGCATCGACGGACGGCACCATGGGTGTCCTCCCGGCGATCCTCGCCGAGCGGCTGGGCGTCCCGCAGGTCACGCTGCTCTCCGAGGTCTCGGTGGAGGACGGCGTCGTCAAGGGCCGTCGTGACGGTGACACCGCGAGCGAGCAGCTCGAGGCGTCCCTGCCGGCCGTCGTGTCCGTGACGGACCAGTCGGGCGAGGCCCGCTACCCGTCCTTCAAGGGCATCATGGCGGCCAAGAAGAAGCCGGTGGAGTCCCTGGACCTGGAGGACCTCGAGATCGACGCCGACGAGGTCGGCCTCGAGGGCGCCTGGACCGCGGTGGACGCGGCGGCCGAGCGTCCGGCCCGCACTGCCGGCACGATCGTCAAGGACGAGGGCGAGGGCGGCAAGCAGCTCGCAGAGTTCCTCGCGAGCCAGAAGTTCATCTGAGCTTCGGCCACTTCCCCAACCGCCCCCAGACACTTCGCATTCGCAGGAGAGCAATCCCATGGCTGAAGTTCTCGTCTACGTCGACCACGTGGACGGCGCCGTCCGCAAGCCCACCCTTGAGCTGCTGACCCTGGCCCGCCGCATCGGCGAGCCGGTCGCCGTCGCCCTCGGCTCCGGCGCCGAGGCCACCGCCCCCGCCCTCGCCGAGCACGGCGCGGTCAAGGTGCTGACCGCCGACGCCCCCGAGTTCGCCGACTACCTCGTCGTGCCGAAGGTGGACGCGCTGCAGGCCGCGTACGAGGCCGTCTCCCCGGCCGCCGTGCTCGTCCCGTCCTCCGCCGAGGGCAAGGAGATCGCGGCCCGCCTCGCGGTCCGTATCGGCTCCGGCATCATCACCGACGCCGTGGACCTCGAGGCCGGCGACGAGGGCCCGGTGGCCACGCAGTCCGCGTTCGCCGCCTCCTTCACCACCAAGTCCCGTGTCTCCAAGGGCACTCCGGTCATCACGGTCAAGCCGAACTCGGCCGCCGTGGAGGCCGCTCCGGCCGCGGGCACCGTCGAGGCCCTCGCGGTCTCCTTCTCCGGGAAGGCCACCGGCACCAAGGTCGTCTCCCGCACCCCGCGCGAGTCGACCGGCCGCCCCGAGCTGACCGAGGCCGCGATCGTGGTCTCCGGCGGCCGTGGCGTCAACGGCGCCGAGAACTTCCACATCATCGAGGCGCTGGCCGACTCGCTCGGTGCCGCCGTCGGCGCCTCGCGTGCCGCGGTGGACGCCGGCTGGTACCCGCACTCCAACCAGGTCGGCCAGACCGGCAAGTCGGTCTCCCCGCAGCTGTACGTCGCCTCCGGCATCTCCGGCGCGATCCAGCACCGGGCCGGTATGCAGACCTCGAAGACCATCGTGGCCATCAACAAGGACGCCGAGGCCCCGATCTTCGACCTGGTCGACTACGGCGTGGTCGGCGACCTGTTCGAGGTCGTCCCGCAGCTGACCGAAGAGGTCAACAGCCGCAAGGGCTGACCTGCGCATGTCCTGAGCGGCCGGGGCCGCGCGGTGCTGGTCACCGCGCGGCCCCGCCGTCATTCGGGCGACCATTGACGCAGGTCGTCACCGCCTATTAACTTCGCTATACGGATTGTTGATTCCGTGGAGCGGAAAACTGGAGGGTACGGGATGGGTCAGCAGGAGAAGGTGGCAACGAGCCTCGCCGGCGCGGTCAGCGAGGGCATCAGCGCCTCCCTCGCGCCGGTGGATGCGGAGCTCGCCCGCCGTTACCCGGGAGACCCCGGCACACGCCAGCCTGTCCACACCGTCTACGTACCCGGCGACGCCTTTGCCGCCGACAGCATCCGCTCCTGGGGCGACCAGGCGCTGGCCGCGCTCGACGAGCACGCCCCGGACGCCGCGTCCTTCGCCGCCGTCCTCGGCCTCTCCGACGAACTCGCCGCGCCTGTCTACGACCGCGTGCGGGCCAAGCTGGCGCGCGAGCCCATCGAGGATCTGCGCATCGACTTCGAGGACGGCTACGGCGGCCGCGGCGACGCCGAGGAGGACGCGCACGCCGCCCGCGCCGCCCGGCTGATCACCGGGGCGTACCGGAACGGCACCGCCGCCCCGTACATGGGCATCCGTATGAAGTGCATGGAGGCCGCCGTACGCGAGCGCGGCATCCGCACCCTCGACATCTTCCTCACCGGCCTGATGGAGGCCGGCGGCCTGCCCGACGGACTCGTGCTCACGCTGCCCAAGGTGACGTACCCGGAGCAGGTGACCGCGTTCGTCCGGCTGCTCGAAGCCTTCGAGAAGGCCCGCGGCCTGGACGCGGGGCGCATCGGTTTCGAGATCCAGATCGAGACCAGCCAGTCCATCCTCGCGGCCGACGGGACCGCGGCCGTGGCCCGGATGATCGACGCCGCCGAGGGCCGGGCCACCGGACTGCACTACGGCACCTTCGACTACAGCGCCTGCCTCGGCGTCAGCGCCGCCTACCAGGCCAGCGACCACCCGGCCGCCGACCACGCGAAGGCCGTCATGCAGGTCGCCGCCGCGGGCACCGGCGTACGCGTGTCGGACGGCTCCACCAACGTCCTGCCGGTCGGCACCACCGAGAAGGTCCACGACGCCTGGCGGCTGCACTACGGCCTGACCCGCCGCGCGCTGGCCCGCGCCTACTACCAGGGCTGGGACATGCACCCCGGCCATCTGCCGACCCGCTACGCCGCCGTGTTCGCCTTCTACCGAGAGGGCTTCGAGCAGGCCGCGGCACGCCTTTGTGCCTACGCCAACCACGCGGGCGGCGACGTCATGGACGAGCCCGCCACCGCCAAGGCGCTGAGCAGCTATCTGCTGCGCGGCATCGACTGCGGCGCCCTCGACACCGCCGAAGTGGCCAGGCTCACCGGTCTGACCCGTGCCGATCTGGACGGATTCGCCGCGCCGCGCCGCGGAGACCTCACTGCCACAGCCAAGTAACAGCCGCTGGAGCCGTCACCGCTGACCCCTAGTCTGTACGCGACCACAGTCGCAACAGGATCGGGGCAGCGGTGTCTTCGGGGGAGAACGAGCGGCTCGCCGGCCGCTACCGGGTGATCGAACAGCTGGGCCGCGGCGGCATGGGCGTCGTGTGGCGGGCCTTCGACGAGGTGCTCGGCCGTGAGGTCGCCGTCAAGGAACTGCGCACCTACACCGACTCCTCGGGCCCCGAACTGGCCGACCTGACAGTGCGTATGCAGCGCGAGGCCCGCGCCGCCGCGCGCGTACGCCACCCCGGGGTCATCGCTGTCCACGACGTCGCCGAGCACCAGGGCCGTCCGGTCATCGTCATGGAGCTCATCGACGGGCCCTCGCTGGACGATGTGCTGAGCGAACGCGGCGTCATCGACGCGCGCGAGGCCGCCGCCATCGGCGCCAGGGTGCTGGAGGCGCTGGGCGCCGCCCATCGCGCCGGCGTGCTGCACCGCGACGTCAAGCCCGGCAATGTGCTGCTCGAAGGTGGGGGTACCTCCCATGCCGAAGGCTATGGGGGAGGCCGTGTGGTGCTCACCGACTTCGGCATCGCCGCGATGGACGACCCGGGCGACGGTTCCACCACCCATCTGACACGCAGCGGCGAACTGGTCGGCTCGCTCGACTACTTGGCGCCCGAACGCGCCCAAGGTCAGGAGCCCGGACCGGCCTCCGACATCTGGGCACTGGGCGCGACCCTGTACGCGGCTGTCGAGGGCTCCGCCCCGTTCCGCGGCACCTCCACCTGGTCGACGCTGAACGCCATCGTCGTGGATCCGCTGCCCGAGCCGCGCCGGGCCGCGGCGCTCGCACCGGTACTGCGGCAGCTGATGCACAAGGACCCGGCGCGGCGACCCGACGCGGACACCGCGGCCCGCCTGCTGACTGCGGTGGCCGGGGGTCAGGACACGGGCACATCGACCGTGTCGCTCGGATCCGTGGTGCCGCCGGCGCCGGACCCGTCGACCCGGGTGCCGACCGAGCTCAACGCGATGCCGCACCGGCCCGAGGGCTTCGGTCCCGCCGTGCCGCAGGCCCCACCGCAGCCTGCCGCCGCTGCAGTTGCGCATGCCCCCGCTGCCGCGTCCGGCGGCCGTGGTCGGGCGCGGGCCCTGGTCGCCGCCGGAGTGCTCGCCGTCCTGCTCGCCGGTGGGGGCGTGACGTACGCCCTCGTCGACCGGGGCGGGGACGGCACCAAGGGCAGCGAGCTCGCGGGCGGCCGGGGCGAGAGCCCGGCCGCCAGCTCCAGCGCACCCGGGGAGCCCGGCGGGAGCCCCACGAACGGGAAGCAGAGCCCGAGCGGCAAGCCCACCGACAAGGGCGCCACCAAGTCGGCCTCGCCGTCAGCGAAGCCGCCGGCGCCGGGCACGGTCTCCGGAGGTTCCGACTCCGGTACCACGGGCGGCAGTTCGGCCACCGGGGGATCCTCGGGCACCACCGGCGGGTCGACCGGCGGCTCCAGCGCTACGGGCGGCTCCAGCACCACGACCACGGGCGGCGGTTCGTCGACCGGCGGCGGGCCGGACCCGACCCCGGCGGCAGCCTGCCACGCGATCGGCGGCGGGAAGTACAACTGCGAGGTCTGGCGCACCGCGAACTCGTACACGGCGTCCGGCACCAGGGTGGGCACGCTGAACGCGGGAACCAACTACTTCTACTGCCAGCAGAATCTGGGCCGCCGCGAGACCTACGGTCAGTGGACGAACGTCTGGTGGGCCAAGACCGACGACGACAGCGGAAACGCCAATGTCTTCGTCAGCGACGTCTACATCAAGGGCGGCGACAACGACCAGCCGGTGCCCGGCCTACCCGTCTGCTGACGGCGGGATCTCGCCCGAGCCGCGCGCGATCAGCACCGTCTCCAGCGCCACCTGCGAGGGCGCGTCGTCCGCACCGTCGAGACGCCGGAACAGCCGCTCGGCCGCGGTACGTCCCAGCGTCGCGGCGTCCTGGGCGATGACCGTGATGCCCAGCAGATCGGCCAGCTCGATGTCGTCGAAGCCGACCAGGGCGACCGGCCGCTCGCGCTCGGCCAGCGCCCGTACCGCCGTCACCGTCACCCGGTTGTTGCCCGCGAAGATCGCGGTGACCGGGTCGGGACCGGTCAGCATCGCGGCCACGGCGGCTCGCACCCGCTCCGGCGCGGTGGAGCCCAGCGACACCCATGAGTCGTCCACCGTGAGCTCGGCGTCCTCCATGGCGGCGCGATAGCCGCGCAGCCGCTCGACGGCCGTGTGGATACGGGGCTGGTCGCCGATGAAGCCGATACGGCGGTGTCCGTACGCGATCAAATGGGCCACGCCCGCGCGGGCGCCGCCGAAGCTGTCGGAGAGCACCACATCGGCGTCGATCTGACCGGGCGGCCGGTCCACGAACACCGTCGCTATGCCGGCCTTGATCTCGGGCTCCAGATAGCGGTGGTCATGACCTGCGGGAATCACGATCAGCCCGTCGACCCGACGGGCGCACAGCGCGAGCACCAGCTCCTGCTCGCGGTCCGGGTCCTCGGCGCTGGAACCGTTGATCAGCAGCGCGCCGTGCGCGCGGGCGACCTCCTCGACGGCGCGGCTGAGCGGGCCGTAGAAGGGGTCGGCGAGATCTTCGAGGACGAGCCCGATGGAGGCGGTGCGGCCCTTGCGCAGGACGCGCGCGCTGTCGTTGCGGCGGAAACCCAGGGATTCGATGGCCTCCTGCACCCGGCGCTCGGTGTCGGGGGTGACACCAGGTTCGCCGTTGACCACCCGGGAGACCGTTTTGAGGCCTACGCCCGCCCGGGCGGCGACATCTTTCATGGTGGGCCGATTGCCGTAGCGGGGCTCGGGGCCTCTGGGGCGCCCGGCCGATGCCAGGGGATGGTCGGTCTCGGCCACAGTGCGCTGTCCTGTCGTCGTCGGGTGTGCGAGGGTGTGGCGTCGAGCATAGGCCCTGGACAACGTTGTCAGGGGAATGGAGACTGTTACCGAACCCGCAGGTCCGACAGCTCCCATGGGGGATCCCACACCGATGCATACCGACCTCGTCGCCGCGCTCGACATCGGCGGCACCAAGATCGCCGGCGCGTTGGTGGACGGCAGCGGCACGATCCTGGTGCGGGCACAGCGCCCGACGCCGGCCAAGGAGGACGGCGAGACGGTGATGCGCGCCGTCGAGGCGGTCCTCGGCGAGCTCGCCGCATCCCCGCTCTGGGTGCGCGCCTGCGCCGTCGGCATCGGCAGCGCCGGACCCGTGGACGCATCCGCAGGCACGGTCAGCCCGGTCAATGTCCCCGGCTGGCGCGGGTTCCCCCTGGTCGCGCGGGTGCGCGAGGCCGCGGGCGGGCTTCCCGTGGAGCTGGTCGGGGACGGTGTCGCGATGACGGCGGCCGAGCACTGGCAGGGCGCGGCCCGCGGCTATGACAACGCCCTGTGCATGGTCGTCTCGACCGGCGTCGGCGGCGGACTCGTCCTCGGCGGCAAGCTCCACCCGGGACCCACCGGCAACGCCGGGCACATCGGCCACATCAGCGTGGATCTCGACGGCGACCTCTGCCCCTGTGGCGCCCGCGGCTGCGTCGAGCGCCTCGCCAGCGGCCCGAACATCGCACGCCGGGCACTGGAGAACGGCTGGCGGCCCGGCCTCGACGGCGACACCTCGGCCGCCGCGGTGGCCGCCGCCGCCCGCGCGGGAGACCAGGTCGCCATCGCCTCCTTCGAGCGCGCCGCTCAGGCGCTCGCCGCCGGTATCGCCGCCACCGCGACCCTCGTAGAGATCGAGATCGCGGTGATCGGCGGGGGAGTGGCGGGCGCGGGCGAGGTGCTGTTCGCTCCGCTGCGCCGCTCGTTGCGCGACTACGCGACGCTCTCCTTCGTCCAGCGCCTCACGGTGGCCCCGGCGCTGACGGGCACGGACGCCGGTCTGGTGGGTGCGGCGGCTGCCGCCTCGCTCAGCAGGCAGGGTGAGGCGGCAGCCGTCGTCAGCAGCCGGTCCTGAGACCGGCTCGTCAGCAGTCGGTCCTGAGGTCGGCCCAGTCGGCCTGGTCGGAATCGACGCCGTCCCCGCCGTCGGTGACTGCCGCGCCGCGGTCAGCGCTCCGACGACTCTGCCGCGGGTACTGCGGGCGGGAAGGTGACGCATCGTTACGTTCCTCCGCACTCGCGCATTTTGGGACGACTGCAGGTGCGTGTCAGTCGCGAGCGTTTACGGTAGGGCGTGTTGGAGTCTGTTGGAAGAGAAGCGTAACGGTTGTTCGATGTCTCGCCAAAACCCTTGACGACACCCCTTTCTGGGAGTGAGATCCAATCCTCGCGTTGGGTTGTGTTGAGTTGCACCCCGGAGGAGGGGACATGGCGCAGTCATCGTTCAACGGTCCTGCCGCGCCCGGGAGCGTGGCAGGACATCGGATGTCCCGGCGGAGTCTGCTGCGCGGTGCCGCGGTGGGTGCAGGTGCGATCGCGCTGCCCTCGCTGCTCGCCGCCTGCGACAGTGGCCCCGGCGGGGACGGCAAGACCATCAAGCTGGGGTCAAACTCGTCGGACCCCGTACCGAAGAAGGCGTTCGCCGACGCGTTCGCCGCCTATGCGGAGCAGTCGAAGGACGGACGGAAGGTCAAGGTCAACACCGTTGACCACAACACCTTCCAGGAGAACATCAACCGCTATCTGCAGGGCAAACCGGACTCGGTGTTCATGTGGTTCGCGGGCTACCGCATGCAGTTCTTCGCCAAGAAGGGCCTGCTGCACGACATCAGCGACAACTGGGCGGGCTACCAGGGCTTCTCGGCCGCGCTGAAGGCCCAGTCGACGGGCGAGGACGGCAAGCAGTACCTCACCCCGTACTACTACTACCCCTGGGCCGTCTTCCACCGGAAGAGCGTGTTTGAGCAGTACGGCTACCAGGCCCCCAAGACCCTCGACGAGTACATAGCCCTCGCCAAGCAGATGCAGAAGGACAAGCTCGTCCCCATCGCGTTCTGCGACAAGGACGGCTGGCCCGCGATGGGCACCTTCGACTACATCAACATGCGCAGTAACGGATACGAGTTCCACAAGAACCTGATGGCGGGCAAGGAGGCGTGGACCGACAAGCGCGTCAAGGACGTCTTCGACACCTGGCGCAGCATCCTCCCGTACTGCCAGCCCGGAGCCAACGGCCGCACCTGGCAGGAGGCCGCGACCAGCCTGCAGAAGAAGGAAGCGGGCATGGCCGTCTTCGGACTCCCGCACCCCGGCGCCCAGTTCCCCGAGGGCGAGCAGGCCGACATCGACTTCTTCCCCTTCCCGGAGATCAACCCCGAGCACGGACAGGACGCGGTCGAGGCGCCCATCGACGGCTTCCTGCTGGCGAAGAAGTCCAAGGAGCTCAAGAACAGCAAGAGCATGGAGAGCGCCAAGGACCTGCTCAAGTGGCTGGCCACCGGCAAGGCGGAGGACATCTACCTCGCCAGTGACCCCAACAACATCGCCGTGAGCGACCAGGCCGACACCTCGAAGTACTCCCCGCTGCAGAAGAAGGCGGTCGAACTCGTCTCGGGCGCCAAGCAGATCTCGCAGTTCCTGGACCGCGACACGAGGCCCGACTTCTCGTCGACGGTGATGATTCCGGCCATCCAGACCTTCATCAACAAGCCGAAGGACGTGGATGGGTTGGTCAACAGCATCGAGAGGCAGAAGAAGACCATCTTCGCCGCCGAAGGCTGAACCGACACCGGCCGCAACCGACTTGGAGCCACCAGCCGTGCCGCTGCTGCAATCTTCCGGGGAACATGTCCCCGGCCCGGAACCCCAGGCCGCCGGGGGCACCCTGAAGGACTCCGGGGGGCGATCGAGCGTGAGCATCACAAGGCGCGCCGCACGGCGGGGTCCGCGGCGCTTCACCCGCCGCGACCTCGCCGTCCTCGGCGTGCTGCTGGGCATACCGATCCTGCTCGACCTGGCCATCGTGTGGGGACCGACCCTCGCCTCCGTCGTCCTCTCCTTCACCAGCTGGGACGGCATAGGAGACATCTCCTGGGTCGGCACGAAGAACTACGAGACCCTCTTCACCGACTATCCGCAGTTCTGGCCGGCGGCCCGCCACAATCTGCTCTGGCTGGCCTTCCTCGGACTGGTCGCCACCCCCTTCGGGCTGCTGCTGGCCGTCCTGATCGACAGGGGCGTGCGGTTCAGCCGCTTCTACCAGTCCACGCTGTACATGCCGGTGGTGCTCTCGCTCGCCGTCGTCGGCTTCATCGCCCAACTGGTCTTCTCCCGCGACCAGGGCGCGCTCAACGCGATCCTCGGGGACACCGAGAATCCCACCGACTGGCTCGGCGATCCCGACATCAACCTCTGGATGATCCTGCTGGCCGCGGCCTGGCGGCACACCGGCTATGTGATGATCCTCTACCTGGCCGGGCTCAAGGCCGTCGACCCCTCGCTGAAGGAAGCCGCCGCCATCGACGGCGCCAGTGAGGCACAGACCTTCTTCCGCGTCGTCTTCCCGACCCTGCGGCCCGTCAATGTCATCGTCGGCGTCATCACCGTCATCGAAGCGCTGCGCGCCTTCGACATCGTCTACGCGGTCAACAAGGGCAGAAACGGCCTGGAGCTGCTCTCCGTCCTTGTCACCGACAACATCATCGGCGAGGCCAGCCGGATCGGATTCGGCTCCGCCATCGCCGTCGTCCTGCTGCTCGTCTCCATGGGATTCGTCGTGACGTACCTGGTCCAGGAGATCCGTGGGGAGAAGAACCGATGACGCTCGACACCGCCCAAGCGCCCGCTGCCGCCCGGCCCACCCCGCCCGCGCAGCCCCGAAAGCGCCTCCTGCGCCCCGGACGGCTGGGCCTGCACGCCTTCTTGATGACCGTCTCGCTGGCCTTCCTCGCGCCGCTGCTGCTCGCGGTCTACGCCTCGCTCAGGCCGTACGACGAGACCTCCGAGAACGGGTACTTCTCGCTGCCGAAGAAGCTCTCCTTCGACTACTACCAGCAGGCCTTCAGCGACTCGGGGATGACGAAGTACTTCGTCAACACCCTCATCATCGCCGTGCCGGGAGTCCTTCTCGCGCTATTCTTCGCCTCGTTCGTCGCCTTCGCCGTGGCGCGGCTGAAGATGCGCGGCTCGATCCTGCTTCTGATGCTGTTCACCGCGGGCAATCTGCTGCCCCAGCAGGTGATCGTCACTCCGCTGTACGTCGTGTTCAACCGCATCCCGCTGCCGTACTGGATGTCCGACTCGATGACGATGTTCGACTCGTACTGGGCCGTCATCTCGGTCCAGGTCGGGTTCCAGATCGGCTTCTGCGTCTTCGTGCTCGCCAACTTCATGCGCACGCTGCCGCAGGAGATCCTGGAGGCGGCGATCGTGGACGGCGCGAGCGTGTGGACGCAGTACTGGCGCATCACGCTGCCGCTGTGCCGACCCGCCCTCGCTGCGCTCGGCACACTCCAGTTCACCTGGATGTACAACGACTTCCTGTGGGCGCTCGTCTTCATCTCCGACGGCGACAAGCTCCCCATCACCTCGGCGCTCAACAATCTCCGCGGCCAGTTCTTCACCGACTACAACCTGCTCGCCGCGGGCTCGGTGATCGTCGCGCTGCCGACGCTGCTGGTCTTCCTGCTGCTGCAGCGGCACTTCATCGCCGGGCTCACGCTCGGCTCCACCAAGGGCTGACAATGTGCGGTGGCCCCGTCCCTGCGGCGACGGGGCCACACCGCACCCTGGACGGAATTCCTGTAGATCGACGGCCCGAGGGTGGCCGGCTCCGGGCGGCGGAGGAGATGCGATCTACGGAGGTTCTCGTGGAGGGTGGAAGCCCGGGATGCACCGCTGGGTCCGCGCCGGCGGCTCGGAGCTGACACCTCCTCCCGCTCTTCGTTGTGAGGTGCACCGTGGCGTCTACACCAACCGGCCCTCACACAGTCGGCGAGGAGGTTACTGGCCCGTTTGCCTGGTATCGGTCGTTCACCCCGCAGGGGCGCCGGGCTTTCAAGGGGGCATTCGGCGGATTCGCTCTTGATTCCTACGATTTCCAGGTGCTGCCGCTGAGCTTGGTCGCGATCACGGCCTATTTCCACCTCACCAAGGCGGAGGCAGGGCTTCTGACCACCGTGACACTGGTGATGTCCGCGGTCGGCGGGATCCTTGCCGGGGGGCTGATCGACCGGGTCGGCCGGGTCAGGACCCTCATGATCACCGTGGGTACCTACGCCGTGTTCACTGTGCTGTGCGGCTTTGCCGTGAGCTATCCGATGCTGCTGGCGAGCCGGGCTCTTCAGGGCCTTGGGTTCGGTGGTGAGTGGGCGGCAGGCGCTGTCCTGGTTGCCGAGTACGCCAGGAGCCGCTACCGGGGCCGGACGCTGGCCTTCATCCAGAGTTCCCGGGCCGTGGGCTGGGGACTGGCGGTCATCGTGAGCACGGTGGTGATGGACCATCTTGCCGCCGATATCGCCTGGCGGGTGATGTTCTGGACCGGTGCGCTGCCGGCGGTGCTGCTGTTCTACGTGCGCCGCAAGGTCCAGGACGCCCCCGAGGTGACTGAGCGGCTCACGAAGAAGGACGCGCGCGTCCCGCTGTCATCGGTCTTCAAGGGCACCCTGGCGCGCAGGACGTTCTTCGCGACCCTGCTGGCGACCGGAGCCCAGGGCGGCTACTACACCATTGCGGCGTGGCTGCCCACCTACCTCAAGACCGAGCGCGGTCTGACCGTTGTCGGTACCGGCGGCTACCTGTTCGTGCTCATTACCGGCGCCTTCTGCGGTTACGTGACCGCCGGCTACGTCATCGACTTCCTGGGACGAAAGAAGTCGTTCGCTCTGTTCGCGGTCCTGAGCGGGGGCCTGCTGTTGGCCTACATCAACATCCCCGAGGGCGCCAACAGCCTCCTGTTGGTCCTCGGCTTCCCCCTGGGCTTCTGCGCCTCCGCCATTTTCTCCGGCTTCGGCTCCTTCCTGGCGGAGCTCTACCCGAACGCGGTCCGCGGCACCGGTCAGAGCTTCACTTACAACGTCGGCCGCGGTATCGGAGCCTTCTTCCCCACCGCGGTGGGCTTCACAGCAGGCAGCGCGGGCGTCGGCGGCGCCCTCGTCTACGGCGTCGTGGGATACGCCGTCGCCCTCGTCGCCCTCCTCGGCCTGCCCGAGACCCGCGGCACCGAATTCACCTGATGCAACGAAAAGGTTAGTGATCATGCCCACGTCTCTGGCATGAGCGACAGTGTCGTGGCTTACTGCGCTGGTCGCGCGGGTGTGGCAGCGTCACAGCCGTCGGCCTTCAGTACGTTGGGAGCGGGACCCTGGTGATCGCCGAATTGGATCTCTTCGACGAAGCGTTCGTACAGGACCCCCATCCCCTGCTCGCTCGGCTGCGACAGGAAGCACCCGTGTGCTTCGATCCGGCGACGGGCCTGTGGGTGGTGAGCCGCTACCAGGATGTGCGTCGCGTGCTGCTCGACAGCGTCGCATTCCGTCCTGACAACGCTCAGAATGCGGTCACGCCGCTGTCGGTGGCCGCGCTGCGTGTGCTCGCGCGGTCCGGCTTCTCGCTGCCTCCGGCCCTGGCCAACAACGGCGGGGTGAGCCATGGTGGCCTGCGTCGGCTTGTCACCCGATTCTTCAACGCCGAGCGTGTGGCTGCGGCGGTACCTGTTGTTGACGGCGTCGCGTTGGAGTTGCTGACAGGACTGCGCGGAAGGCTGGAAGCCGGGCTACCCGGCGACTTGGTGTCCGATTTCGCGCGTATCCTCCCCTGCTGCGTTCTGATGCGGCTGCTGGGCGTGCACGGAGAGGATCCGCTGACGCTGGTGCGCTGGAGCGACGACGCGCTGGAGTTGTTCTGGGGCCGGGCAACGGTAGAACGCCAGGTGGAACTGGCCGAATCGGTCGCGACGTTCCACCGGTGGCTGTCCGAGGAGGTGTCCGGCGGCTCGGTGGACAAGGACAGCCTCGTGGGCGCCCTGTCGCAGTACCTGCTGCCAGACGGCACGCAGTTGGACAGTGCGACAGCGATAGCCGTGTGCTTCTTCGTCCTCATCGCCGGTCAGTCCACGACCGGACAGCTGATCGCCACCGTGCTGCGTCGGGCACTGGAAGAGCCGGAGCGATGGACCAGGGCCGGCGCGGAGCCGGGGTTCGCACAAGCCTGGGTGGAAGAGATCCTGCGGAGCGAGTCGCCGGTGACGAGCTGGCGCCGGACAACGGCATATGAGGTGGAACTCGGCGGAGTACAACTCGCTCCGGGCTCCCAGCTGCTGCTGATGCTGATGAGCACGGGGGCCGATCCAGACGTGTTCCAGCAGCCGCAGCTGCTGGACCCTCACCGGAACAACGTCCGCCATCACCTGGCTTTCGGCGCCGGGCGCCACCGCTGCCCCGGCGCTTCCCTGGCCCGGACCGAAGCCGCGATCGCACTTCGCGCGGCGGCCCGCTCTCTGCCAGAGGCCGTCACAGTCAAGGACAGCGCTCGCTCGCCGATGCTGGGCCTGTTGTCCTTCCGGGCGCCGCTGTCCTTGCCCATCGTCCTCGGCCAGGTGTACTGATCTTCAACCCCGGCAGCGAGAACCGCCTGCCGGTTCCGCAGGAGCCGCCACCGGCTGTACCGGCCGCGCCGGTCGGGGGACAGGCAGACGGCGGAGGGCGATGGCCGTGGCACGGTCGGTCCACGCGGAGAGCGGGGGCCTGCGGGGCGCTGCTGCTGCGGTGGTGGTGGCACGGGCGTGGACGACGCTGATCACGGCGGCCAGTTCCTCGGGAGTGGGCTGCCCGTACAGCACCTTGATGAGAGGGATCGTGTGCTCCTGGATGGGGAAGGCCATGTCGGCCACGTCGGTACGTGTCCCTCCGTCTAGAGCGGTATGTTGCCGTGCTTCTTGGGGGGCAGCGTCTCCCGCTTGGTGCGCAGCGCCCGCAGGCCGCGGATGATGTGCTGCCGCGTCTGAGAGGGTTTGATCACCGCGTCGATGTGACCCAGCTCGGCAGCGATGAAGGGATTGAGGAGAGCGTCCTTGTACTCGCTCATCAGCTCAGCGCGCTTCCCCTCCCAGTGGACTGGGTCCGGGGCTTCAGCCCCCGTCTGCGATACGCCGACGAGGATGCCGATGGCGCTCTGGGGGCCCATCACCGCGATCTGCGCAGTGGGCCAGGCCAGGTTGAGGTCGGCGCCGAGGTGCTTGGAGCCCATGACGTCGTAGGCGTCGGCAAAAGCCTTCCGGGTAATGACGGTGATGAGCGGGACCGTGGCCTCGGCGTAGGCGTAGATCAGCTTGGCGCCGCGGCGGATGACGCCTTGGTGTTCCTGGTCAGTGGCCGACACGAAGCCGGGCACATCCACGAAGGTCACCACCGGGACGTTGAAGGCGTCGCAGGTCCGAACGAAGCGGGCGGCCTTCTCGCAGGCGTCGATGTCCAGGCAGCCGCCCAAATGCATCGGCTGGTTGGCGACGATGCCCACCGGGTGTCCCTCGATGCGGCCGAAGCCGGTGATGATGTTCGGCGCGAACAGAGGCTGGGTCTCAAGGAATTCGTAGTCGTCGATGACGTGCTCGATGACGTGGTGCATGTCGTAGGGCTGGTTGGCGGAATCTGGTATCACCGTGTCCAGCTCCAGGTCTTCGGCGCAGGTCTCCAGGTCGGCCTGGTCGGGGTAGGCCGGAGGTTCCTGGAGATTGTTCGAGGGCAGGTGGGACAGCAGTGCCCTGACGTATTCCATGGCCTCCTTTTCATCACCCGCCATGCAGTGGGCGACACCGGAGACGGTGCTGTGCGTGCGGGCTCCGCCCAATTCCTCGATGTCGATCTCTTCGCCGGTCACGGTCCTGATCAGTTCGGGCCCGGTGGTGAGCATGTGCGAAGTGCGTTCGGTCATCACGGTGAAGTCGGTCAGAGCGGGGGAGAAGACCGCACGGCCGGCGCACGATCCCAGAATGAGCGAGATCTGGGGGACGACTCCGGAAGCATGTACGTGGCGGCGGAACATCTCGCCGCTCGTGCCCAGGGCGTTGCCCCCGGCCTGGATGCCGGCCCGTCGGGAGTCGCTGATGCCGATGACCGGACAGCCGGTCTTCAGCGCGAAGTCCATTACCTTCGTGATCTTCCCGCAGACTGCCTCACCCATCGCCCCGCCGAAAACGGTGGGCTCCTGGGCGAAGACAGCCACCGGGCGGCCGTCGACGGTGCCGTAGCCGGTGATCACGCCGTCTCCGTACGGTCGTTCTCCCTCGAGGTCTGCATGGCTCGGGCGGTGCCCGGCGGCCGCGTCCAGTTCCACAAGGGAGTCCTGGTCGAGCAGTTGCTCGACGCGCGCGCGGGCGGTCACCTCTCGAGCGGTGCGGATGTTGCTCTCCGATGGGGCCATCGCGTGGGTCTCCGTGTCGTTGCGAGTCGTGATGAAGGAAGGGTCTCGGGCAGGGCTTGAGGGCCAAGGCATGCCTTGGAGAGTTCAGGGGACGTCCGCGGCGCGAGGGGGCAGGTCCTCGCGCCGCGGGCGGCCGTTCAACGAGACCAAGACGACCGCGATGTCACCTTATGGATTGTTGAACGATTCTTCAATGGGGCATTTGGTCTCGCCATGCGAACGCCGCCAGCGCGCATCGGCCCGGTCTCGCTCTGGATGCGCGGGTTGGGCAGGGGTTGACATGGGCGAGATTGACTGATAATCCAGTAATCCAGAAAGGGGATTGTAGAACAATCCTACGCACGAGTAAGGCGGAGGTCCGCGGCCGCGGGATCTGGATCGGCTTCCCTCCCGATGTCGCGTTCCGGCCAATGCCACAGCGTCAGTCATCGTCCAGCCGCTTGGAGCCCTCTCGCAGGCGGACCGCCGCGCGGCGTAGTTCCGGCAACATGGCCGCGCATCCCCAAGTGAGGACGCAATGCCTCCTTTCACCTCCACTCAGGTGCAGTCGGCCCACTCGGATACCGAGACCGGGCAACGGGTCTCCGTGACCTGGGTCCTGCCCGCGGTGGCTGCATCTGCTCAATCCGCCCGTCGGCAAGTCGGTGACCTGCTCCAGGCGTGGGATCTGCGGCATCTGGTCGAGGACGCAGAGCTGATCGTTTCGGAACTCGTCACCAATGCGATCTGCCACGGCTCGGATCGTGATCCCATCTGGCACACGGTGCGGCGCATCCGCATGGCGACCGGGGACGTGATCCGCCTCGAGGTCGGCGACTACGGCCGGGGGTGGAGCGGTGTTCTTTCTCCCCCGGGGTCCGATGACGACATCCCATGCAGTGGGCGGGGGTTGTACCTGGTCGAGGCCCTGTCCTCGGACTGGGGCACCTGGAAACTGCCGCACGGCCATGCGGTGTGGGCCGCGCTGCCGATTGATGGCGCCCTTGTCGACTCCGCAGTCCTGCCGGCTCCACGGTCCGACCGTGGCTCGTCGTGATGAAACCGAGTTGTAGAAAAAGCTTCGTCCCCTCTTGAAGGATCGTTCAACGATCCCTAGCTTGTACCCACGTCAAGCCGCAGGGCATGCGCGTCGTCCGAATCTCGTGAAGGCGGCAGTACGGATGACAGCCCACCTTGATGAGGGCCTTGACTCCCGTCCCTCTCCATCTCCGTGAGGTCACCGTGACATCCATCCCCACCAGCCCCCCGACCACAGTCGAGAGCGAGGTGACCGGCCCATTCGCCTGGTTCCGGTCGATGTCCCCGCAGGGCCGCAGGGCCTTCAAGGGCGCATTCGGCGGATACGCCCTCGACTCCTACGACTTCCTCGTGCTCCCGATGGCCATGGTCGCCATCACGGCCTACTTCGGCCTGACCACGGCGCAGACCGGGCTACTGACCACGGTCACACTGCTGTCCTCGGCAGTCGGCGGAATCGTCGCCGGTCTCCTGATCGACAGAATCGGCAGGGTCAAGACCCTCATGGTCACGGTGGGCACCTACGCCGTGTTCACCGTGCTGTGTGGCTTCGCCACGAGCTACCCGATGCTGCTGGGGTTCCGGACACTGCAGGGAATCGGGTTTGGTGGTGAGTGGGCGGCCGGCGCCATCCTGGTCGCCGAGTACGCCAGGCCGCGCTACCGCGGCCGGGTCCTGGCCTGGGTCCAGAGTGCGTGGGCGGTCGGCTGGGCCCTGGCCGTCATCGTCGGCACGACCCTCACGAACAACGTCGATCCGGACCTGGCCTGGCGTGTGCTGTTCTGGACAGGAGCCCTGCCGGCGCTGCTGCTGGTGTACGTGCGGCGCAACGTCGAGGACGCCCCCGAGGTGACCGAGCGGCTGGCCAGGAAGGAAGCCCGCCCGCCGCTGTCCTCCATCTTCAAGGGCGGCATGGCTCGCCGGACCATCTGTGCGACCCTGCTGTCCACCGGCGTGATGGGCGGGTACTACACCTTCGCCACGTGGCTGCCGACCTACCTCAAGACCGAGCGCGGCCTGACGGTCGTCGGCACCGGTGGCTATCTGTTCGTACTCATCACCGGAGCCTTCTGCGGCTACGTCACGGCCGGTCAGCTCGTCGACCGCCTGGGCCGCAGAGTCACCTTCGTCATCTTCGCGCTCCTGAGCGCCGGCCTTCTGATCTCGTACGTCAACATCCCACAGGGCTCCAACTCCCTTCTGCTGATCCTCGGATTCCCCCTCGGCTTCAGCGCCTCCGCCATCTTCTCCGGCTTCGGCTCCTACCTGGCCGAGCTCTACCCCAGCACGGTCCGCGGCACCGGCCAGAGCTTCACCTACAACGTGGGACGCGCGCTCGGAGCCATCTTCCCGACGGCTGTCGGCTTCTCATCGGCGGGTGTCGGCGGTGCGCTGATCTACGGTGCCGTCGGCTACGGGCTCGCACTCGTCGCTCTTCTCGGCCTCCCGGAGACCCGCGGGTCCGAACTCACCTGAACCTGTCCCACACCCACTGACCATTGGCGACGGTGGTCGGCGACGAAGCCGCCGGCCACCCCACCACTGCCGTTGCTGCCCGCTGGATGTGAGCCGGAGTTCGCGCAGACATGCCGCACGAGCGACGACCCGTAATCCCCCCGCGCCGTCTGACAGACGGGTCGGCACCACACCATGAGAGGCATCCTTTGCGCGAGAAGGTCAGCCGACCCCCGAGAGCAAAACCCCGGCACCGGTACGCGACTGACCTCAAAGCCGTGGGCCACCTCATCAAGCCGAAGAACTGGCGCGTACGCAATAAACTGACCGCGGTCGTGCTGATCCCCGGGCTCCTGGCCGGCGTTCTGGCGGTTGCCGGCCTTTCCCGCACCGTCGGCGACGCCGAGGACTACAGACAGTTCTCCGTCCTCGCCCGCCTCCAGCAACCGGCCTTGCGACTGGTCCACGCGCTCCAGGAGGAACGCGACACCACAGCCGGCTTCATCGCAGGCCGGCGCAAGGCCGCGAACAGCAACCCCCGTCGGCAGCGCATCGCAGTCGACGCCGCTGCAGCCCTCTACCGTCAGGCAGCCGATGACATCGACGCCTCCGACGATCCACAGCTGCAGGAGGTCCTGAGCGCCGTCACTCAGGAACTGGCAAGCCTCCCAGCGCTGCGCAGGTCAGTTGATGAAGCCAACCTGACGCAAGGCTCGATCCTCGCCAACTACACAGCCGCCATCAGCAAACTCATGCGTCTCGGGCCGGTCCTGGCCGCGCACAATGGCGGCAGCAGGACCGCTGGCCAGGTGCGGGCTCTCAACTCCCTGTCATACGCGGTGGAAAACACCAGCCGGGTGCGAGCAGACCTCAACTGCGTCTTGACCACCGGCACCTTCCTCGTGGGTCAGTTCCCGGAATTCACCGGCGCGGTCGCACGCCAGCAGGAGTCTGTGAACGATTTCATGGCCTCAGCCAACGAGGCACAGCAGAGCCTGTACGCCAACACCGTCAAGGGCGCATCCGTCAGCACCACCCAGGCCATCCAGGAACGCTCCGGCGAGCAGGCACAGGCCCCGCGCCTCGAAGTGGACCCGGCGACATGGAACAAGGTTTCCAGCCGCAAGATCGCGCTTATGCGCGAGGTGGAATCACGAATCCTGGACGATCTCATCGCCCGCAGCGGCCAGGCGCACAGCTCCCGCCAGAGCGCAGCGCTATGGGGAGCGGCCGGGCTGCTCGCCGTATTCCTGGTAACAGGCTCAGTCGTCACCGTCGTCGTACGGTCCATGACCCTGCCCCTGAAGATCCTGCGCATCTCGGCCCTGAAGGTCGCAAACGAGCACCTGCCGCAGGCACTCACACGGCTTCGGCAGGCCCACATCGATGACCTGCGCGACTACCGGGCCACGCCGACCGCAGTCGCGGCCAACGACGAGATCGGGGATGTTGCCCAAGCATTCGACGCCGTGCAGAGTGCCGCCGTCGCTCTCGTGAGGGACCAGGCCGCACTCCGCAGACACATCAACGGCATGTTCATCCACCTCTCCCGCCGCAATCAACATCTGGTCAGCAAACTCCTCTCCGAGATCAGCGACTTGGAGCAGCACGAGGACAACCCCAACCACCTGGCTCGCCTCTTCCGGCTGGATCACCTGGCCACACAGATGCTCCGCACGGACGAAAGCCTTCTGGTGCTGGCCGGCTCCGACACGGGCCGCGGATGGGAGCAGCCGATGCCGGTGTCGGAGATTCTGCTGGCTGCCAGCGCTGAGGTGGAGCAGTACACCCGTATCGATTGCCGTCCGTCGCAAGGAGCCGACATTTCAGCAGACGCCGTTACCGACCTGGTGCACCTGTTGGCCGAGCTGATGGAAAATGCGACGGTCTTTTCCAGCGCCCGCTCCCGCGTCACCGTGACCTGCCGGACGGCTTCCGATCGTCCCAGTGACCTCATGATCGCCATTGAGGACGCGGGCACTGGAATGACAGCCGAGAAACTGGCCACGGTGAACCAGCGCCTGGCCTCGGCGTTGTCGCTCGACCCCGAAGCGGGGCAGAGCATGGGGCTGTTTGTTGTGGGCCGCCTCGCAGCCAGACACGGCATCGACGTACATCTTGTTTCGACCCCCCACCGGGGGAGCACGGCCCTGGTACGAATCCCCCGGAACCTGCTGGCCGGCCTCCACGACTACGGCCCTGTGGCGCAGGAGTGGGCTGACTCCACGTCGGCCGACGAGCTCTCCACCCACCCTGCCCCGGCCTGGACGGCGTCTTCGGCTCCTGTGCCCGCATCGCCACCGGAGGACCGTCCTGCTCCTGCCGTCGGCTCATATCCGACCACCAACGCCGAACCCGTCTTCGGCTCGCCACAGGAATGGCTGGCGCACCGCCGCTACACCGATGGCCTGCACATCAGCGACAGACCATCGCCCGGCTCGCCCCCGGTCCCTCACACCCTCAGCGACACCCAGGGCGATCTGCCGACCGCAGAAGGACAAACGTGATGCCAAGACCAGCCACCCGTACCGCCGTGCTTCTCTGCGCCGCCCTGTTCCTCGCTTCCGCCTGCACAGGTGAGCCGGCTGTTCGGCAGTCCCGCGCTCCCGTGAGTATCGGCTTCCTCGCGCCGCTGTCGGGTCCGGGCGCCTCAGTGGGCACCGACACCAAGCGAGGCGCCGAACTGGCCGTGCAGATTGTCAACGGCCAATACCCCTCGATGGCGCTGCCGCTGGGGCGGGGGTCGGGTCTGCCTCGCTTGGACAACGCGAAGATCAGGCTCATAGCCGCCGACACCAGTGGCTCCGTTTCGCGCGGGGCCACCGAGGTGGCGCACCTGGTCAGTACCCAGCACGTGGTCGCCGTGGCCGGGGGATACGAGTCCGCCGTCACCGAGGCTGCCAGCGCACGCTCCGAGGATCTGAGGATCCCGTTCGTGAACGGAGGTTCCTCCGCATCGTCCTTGACCGAGCGCGGACTTGACTGGTTCTTCCGCACCGGCCCCTCCGACCTGAGCTACGGCCGCGTGGTGTTCTCCTTGCTGAAAGAACGCCAGAGCAAGGGAACGTCAGTCAAGCGCATCGCAGTCCTCCACACCGACGATCAATACGGCAACGACGGATCCGCCATGATCGAGCGTCTTGTCTCCCACATCGACGGCCACGTCGTGGCCGACATCAAAGTCGGCGCCCAGTCCAGCGATCTGTCCTCCCACGCGCACGCGGTGACAGCGTCGAACCCCGACGTCGTACTGACCTTCCTGTACACATCCCAGGCGCTGGCGCTGAGGGACGCCTTCGACCGCCTCATGTACCAGCCTGCCGCGCTCATAGCCTTCGGAGGGGGGCATGCGGATCCCGCTTTCATCCGCAGGGACCCGAGCGCGGCCGAGGGAGTCTGCAGCCGCTTCGCCTGGTCTGCCGACCTGGCCGAGCGCAACCCCACGGCCAGGGCCGTCGCAGACCTCTACAGGAAAATGTACGGCGCTCCCATGAACGATGACGCTGCCCGTGCGTTCACAGCCGTGATGACGCTCGCACAGGCGATCAACGAGGCCGGATCCCCTACGCCGGCCGATATCCGCTCAGCACTGGTGAACATCGATGTGCCGGGCCGCGACACGATCATGCCGTGGGATGGCGTGAAGTTCGATGACAACCACCAGAACATCGGAGCCCGCGGCATTGTGGAGCAGGTCCACAACGGCCGGTACCGCCTCGTCTATCCCTTCGACGTGGCCCGTGCACGCCTGCGATGGCCCATGGCCGACGGGCGCTGACGACACAGAGCACGGGTCCTTGGTCTGCGGCCGGCCTCACGGAGCCATGAACTCGGAGTACTTCTCGAGCAGCTGCTTCTCCGCGCCGTCAAGATAGTCGGCCAGCAGCAGCTCGGCTCTGACCCTGTCTGCCGCCTTGAGGGCGGAGAGGATCTCCCGGTTGCGTCCCAGGTACGGCTCGTGGAAGCTGCGCGGATTGTCCATGGCATGGAAGACCAAGCGCAGTTCAGCCAGCACACCGCGCATGAGCTCGTCCAGGCGCTTGCTGTGGGTGAGGGCCACAACGGCATGGTGGAAGTGGATGTTCGCGGTGCCCAGTTCACGCCAGGCGCCTTCCTCGGCCGCCTTCTCGCCTTCGGCAACCGCAGCTTCAGCCTGAGCCAGGTCGTAGGGCGGTGCCCCGAGATTACGCACCGCCGCACACTCGATGAGTCTGCGGACCCGGTAGATGTCGGTTACGTCCTTCACGGTGAGGACGCGTACGAACACGCCACGGTTGAGCTCGTGGACCAGCAGCCTCTCGTGCGTGAGCAGACGAAAAGCCTCTCGCAGAGTGTTGCGTGAGACTCCCAGAGCGTTACCGATGGTGTCTTCGGAGAGCTTGCTCCCCGGCGGGAGGTAGCCCTCGGCGATGCGGGCGCGCAAGATGTCGGCGACGCGGTCGGCGGTGCTGGAGCGCCCCAGAAGCGCACGGTCACCGACGAGCACGGACGGGTCCACCTCGGCTGTCATGGTTTTTTGCCCTTCCCCACGGCCGACGGTGCGTCCGACGGTCTTCCCAACGCGTTGCTGTGTATCCAGTGAACCGGAAACTCGTGAACGAAACAACAGAGGCCCTGTCGGATTGTTCAACGATCCTCTACTATGGGGTGAACGGTGAGCGGCCGCAATCCGCCGTGGAGCGGTTGTGCCCGCACGGATCGGCAGAACCGCAGGTCGGGGGACGCGGACGCCAGAACACTATGCGAGCGCCAAGGCGGCACGCCCCTGCTGCGCAGAACGCGGTGACTCCAGAGGCAGCCCTGGCTGCCTGTGACGACAGGACGAGTGATGACGACAGTTCCGGCTCCCGGGGCACTGACCCCCGGTGAGGCGCGGGCGATGTTCCGCGATGGTACAAGCGCGCCAACCGCAGGATGGTGTGCGGCATACACCCAGGTCAACCTCATCGCAGTTCCGGCCCACTGGGCTTATGACCTGCTCCTGTTCTGCCAGCGCAACCCCAAGCCGTGTCCCGTGCTCGACGTCACGGAGCCGGGATCCTGGTCGACGACACTGGCTCCCGGCGCCGACCTGCGCACCGACGTCCCTCGCTACCGGGTCTGGGAGAACGGCCGTCTGATCGACGAACCCTCCGACGCCACCGCTGTCTGGCGCAGCGACATGGTCACCTTCCTCGTCGGATGCAGCTTCACCTTCGAGACCGCGCTGGCAGGCGCAGGCGTACCTATGCGCCACGTCGACCAGGGACGCAATGTCGCGATGTACAAAACGAACCGCGACTGCCGCCCGGCAGGCCGGCTGAGGGGCCCCATGGTGGTGTCCATGCGGCAGATCCCGGCCGGCCTCGTCGACACCGCGATCCGCGTCAGCACACTGATGCCCGCCGTGCACGGAAGCCCGGTGCACGTCGGCGACCCGGCAGCCCTGGGCATCGAGGACCTTGCGTACCCCGACTTCGGCGACCCGGTACAGGCGGAGCCGGGCGACGTACCGGTGTTCTGGGCCTGCGGCGTCACACCGCAGGCCGTGCTGGTGGCCTCACGACCGTCGTTCGCAATCACTCACGCCCCCGGATACATGCTGATCACCGACGCCCGAGACACGGATTACCGCCTCGGATGAAGGCGCAGTGGTATCTCGTGCCAAGCGGACTGTTCCAAGGAGACAACCCAGCGATGACAGACATCGTGATCGACCTCAACGCAGACCTCGCAGAAGGCTACGGACGGTGGGTCCTCACCGACGACGAGGCCATGCTGTCGGTCGTCACCAGCGCCAACGTCGCCTGCGGCTTCCACGCAGGCGACCCCAGCACCATGCGCCGCGTCTGCGACATGGCGGCCGAGCGCGGTGTGAGGATCGGCGCCCAAGTCTCCTACCGGGACCTGGCTGGCTTCGGCCGCCGGGCCATGGACGTGCCTGCTGACGAACTCGCCGACGAGATCACGTACCAGATCGGTTCCCTTCAGGTGTTCGCCCGGGCCGCCGGAACAAAGGTGACCTATGTCAAGCCTCATGGAGCGCTGTACAACCGTGTGGTGTTCGACCAGGCACAGGCGTCCGCCGTGGCAGCAGGCGTCCGACTCGCCGATCCGGTACTTCAGGTGCTGTGCCTGCCTGACTCGGCCATGCACAAGGAAGCCAAGAGGGCCGGCCTCCTCGTGGTCGACGAGGCGTTCGTCGACCGTGCCTACACGGCAGACGGGGCGCTCGTCCCGCGATCCACGCCGGGTGCGGTGATTACTGAGCCCCAGCAGGTCGCTGCCAGGGCCGTTGCGATGGCGCTCGACGGCCGCGTCACGACGCTGGACGGCAACTCCCTGTCCGTGCGCGCGCGCTCTCTGTGCCTCCATGGGGACACCCCCGGGGCGGTCGAGTTGGCCAAGCACGTGCGCACGGCACTGGAGGCGGCCGGAGTGACGGTGGAGGCGTTCGCATGAAGCTGAGGCCGGTCGGATTCGATTCCCTCCTTGTCGATCTGGACACACCGGAAGAGGCCCAGGCCTGGCATGCCGAGCTCCTGAGTCGCCGTATCGCCGGGACACTGCCGCCGGTGCGTGAGATCGTGCCCGGTGAGAAAACCGTTCTTCTCTACGGGGTCCACGACGCAGACGCCTTGCAGGCGGAGCTGCGCCGGTGGTCCGTGCCCACTCTGGCAGCCGACAGCGGGCCCCTGTTGGAGATTCCGGTGCACTACAGGGGAGCCGATCTCCGTGCGGTGGCTGAGCTGTGGGGTGTCACCGAGGATGAGGTGGCACGGATCCACAGCAGTATCGAACACCGTGTCGCCTTCTGCGGGTTCTCCCCCGGGTTCGCGTACATGATCGGACTCGGCGAAAAGTACGCCGTGCCGCGCCAGGCCGCACCTCGCACCTCCGTGCCCGTCGGCTCCGTCGCACTTGCAGGTCCCTACACCGGTATCTATCCGCGTTCCTCCCCCGGCGGCTGGCAACTGATCGGTACGACGCATGTGCGCCTGTGGGACATGGAGCGCGAACCCGAGGCGTTGCTGACTCCCGGCACCCGGGTGCGGTTCGTCCCTCAAGAACCCGTTTCCGGGAGCACTGACACACCCGCACAACCCACGAAGGCCGAAGGGCGCATCGCATGAGCGGCGGCAAGCTGGAAGTCGTACGGGCCGGTGCGCTCACCACCCTCCAGGACCTGGGCCGGTTCGGTCACGCCTACCTCGGCGTACCGCGCTCCGGGGCACTGGACCAGCCGGCACACCGACTGGCGAACCGGCTGGTGGGCAACCACGCCGGGGCCGCAACGCTGGAGACCACACTGACCGGAGTGGCCGTGCGCATTTCCCAGGCCGTGATCGTCGCCGTGACCGGCGCGCCCGCACCGGTGCGGGTCAACGGACGGCCGGCGGCCTGGGCCGAGGCCATACACCTTCCTGCCGGCGCCCTGCTCGACGTAGGCGTACCCGCTGTCGGCGTGCGCAGCTATGTCGCCATCAGCGGAGGTGTCACGGTCCCCCCTGTCCTCGGCAGCCGCTCCACCGACCTGCTCTCCGGTCTCGGCCCGGCTCCTCTCAGGGACGGGGACATCCTGCCCCTGGGCGAGAAACTCGGCCGGCCTCTCCACGCCGACACAGTGGTGTGGCAAGCGCCTCCTCAGGAGCTGGTCCTGCCCGTACTGCTCGGCCCACGGGACGACTGGTTCACCACTACCGCCGTGAAGACCCTCGCATCAGCCCGCTTCTCGGTCTCTCCCCAGAGCAACCGCATCGCGCTGCGGATGGACGGGCCCACTCTCGAGCGTGCCGTGCACCGTGAAATGCCCAGCGAAGGCATGGTTTTGGGAGCGATCCAGGTACCGCCCGACGGGAAGCCCGTGGTCTTCCTCGCCGACAGCCCCACCACCGGCGGCTATCCCGTGATCGGCGTTGTACCCGAGAACCGGTTGTCGGCCGCTGCCCAGGCCGGCCCCGGCCTGGGCGTCAGATTCGCGCCGGTCCGTCGTCGGAAACAGTCCTGACGGACACCGCGGAACTCGCGGTCGGAGGACCAGTTGGGGCCGCGGTCGCGACCAACACCCGCAAGGGTTCCGACCCCGGCATAGGCCTCAGGCGTCCGCGGCCTGCTGCTGCACGATCACCAGAAACGCATCCGATTCCAGGTCCATCACGACCTCCGCCGCCAGGCCCTCGTCCCGGCGGGCGCGTGCGAACTCCTCGGCCGGCCAGCTCCCGCGCGGGCCCCCGGCGGGAAACCTCTCCAACACCGTACGGCGCATCCCGCACCCCCCTTGTCTCTCCCGCTCCAACGACGCTCCACACCCCCGTGTCACGGTCCGGCGAAGCCGTCTGTTCGTAGGGTGAGACGCACCAGGTTCCCGCACGGTGGTGGTGAACCGGCAACAGCACGGCCACAGTTGGATCCGCGACGCCGTCCACGATCAACCGGCGGGTTCCCGGCGCGGGTTTCCGTGGCAGGGTGTTGCGGGCAATCCACTGTGGGCTACGGAAGAGGGGGAACCGTGATTGTCTGGATCAACGGTGCGTTCGGAGCGGGCAAGACCAGTACCGCGCGCGAACTGATCGATCTGATCCCGAACAGCACGCTGTACGACCCCGAACTCATCGGCTGCCAGCTGCGCCGTCTGCTGCCGCAGAAGCGCCTGGCCGAGGTGAGCGACTACCAGGATCTGCCGATCTGGCGGCGCCTCGTGGTGGACACGGCGGCGGCGCTGCTCAGCGAGCTCGGCGGGGTGCTGGTCGTGCCGATGACTCTGCTGCGCCAGGAGCACCGCGACGAGATCTTCGGCGGTCTCGCCTCCCGCCGGATTCCGGTGCGGCATGTGCTGCTTCGACCGGATGAAACGATCCTGCGCGAACGGATCGCCACCCGCGAGGAGCCGGACATACCGGATGCCGACCAGCGCGTGAGGCAATGGGCGTACGACCACATCGAGCCGTACCTCGCCGCCCTCGACTGGATCGGGGGCGACGCGCACGTCATCGACACCAGCCGGCTCGACCCCCTTCAGACGGCGCGCCGCATAGCCACGGCGGTACGCAGCGGGGAAGCCGCGGTCTGCGAGATCGTGCAGACCCCCGAGCCGACCGCCGAAACACTGGCCGCCGGAGTACTGCTCTTCGACGAGGAGGACCGGGTGCTGCTCGTCGACCCCACCTACAAGCCCGGCTGGGAGTTCCCGGGCGGAGTGGTGGAGCGCGGCGAGCCACCCGCGCGCGCCGGGATGCGCGAGGTGACCGAGGAACTGGGCATCGAACTCGCCGAGGTGCCCCGGCTGTTGGTGGTCGACTGGGAGGCGCCGCGGCCACCGGGCTTCGGCGGACTGCGGCTGCTCTACGACGGCGGCCGGCTGGACAGCGGCGAGGCAGGGCGTGTGCTGCTGCCCGGATCGGAGCTGCGCGGCTGGCGGTTCGTCGCCGAGGAAGAGGCTGCCGAGCTGCTGCCGCCGACGCGCTACGAGCGGCTGCGCTGGGCATTGAGGGCACGGGAGCGGGGCTCCGCGCTCTACCTGGAGGCGGGCGTCCCGGTCTGACGGCCCGCCCCCGGTCGGCCGGGGGCGGGCCCGACGGTCAGCTCGCGGCGTAGTTCTGCAGGAACAGCGCCTCCGCCACGGACAGCCGCTCCAGTTCCTCGGGCGAGACCGACTCGTTCACCGCGTGGATCTGCGCCTCCGGCTCGCTCAGACCGATGAGCAGGATCTCCGCCTCGGGGTAGAGCGCGGCGAGCGTGTTGCACAGCGGGATCGAGCCGCCCATGCCGGAGGCCTGCATCTCCTCGCCCGGGTAGGCGACACGCATCGCGTCGGCCATCGAGGTGTACGCGGGGCTCGTGACGTCCGCCTGGAAGGCCTGGCCCTGGCCCACCTGCTCCAGCGAGACCCGGGCGTTCCACGGAGTGTGCTTCTCGATGTGGGCGAACAGCAGCTTGGTCGCCTCGGCCGCGTCCTGGCCGGGCGGCACGCGCAGGCTGATCTGGGCCCGGGCGCCGGCCGGAATGGAGGGGGTCGCGCCCGCCACGGGGTGGCAGTCGATGCCGATCACCGTGACGGCGGGGCGCGCCCAGATACGGTCGGCGACCGTGCCGTTGCCGGTCAGACCGACACCGGCGAGGACCTTGGCGTCCTTGCGGAACTCGTCCTCCGGGTACTGCAGTCCGTCCCACTGGGCCTGCGCGGGGAGCCCGTCGATCACCGTCGAACCGTCCGCGGCACGCAGCGAGTCCAGTACGCGGATGAGCGCGGCCAGCGCGTCGGGCGCGGCGCCGCCGAACTGGCCCGAGTGCAGATTGCCTTCAAGGGTGTCGATCTGGACGCGGATCATCGTCATCCCGCGCAGCGTCGCCGTCACCGTCGGCAGGCCCACCCGGAAGTTCCCGGTGTCGCCGATCACGATGGCGTCGGCCGTCAGCAGCTCGGGGTGCGCCTCGGCGTACTGCTCGAGGCCGCCCGTGCCCTGCTCCTCCGAGCCCTCGACGATCACCTTCACGTTGACGGGGACGCCGCCGTTCGCCTTGAGAGCGCGCAGCGCGAGCAGATGCATGATGAAACCGCCCTTGCAGTCGGCGGCACCGCGCCCGTACCAGCGGCCGTCGCGCTCGGTCAGCTCGAAGGGCGGGCTCACCCAGGCGGCCTCGTCCAGCTTCGGCTGGACGTCGTAGTGCGCGTAGAGCAGCACGGTCCGCGCACCCTCCGGGCCGGGCAGCAGCCCGTACACCGACTGCGAGCCATCAGGGGTGTCGAGCAGTGCGACGTCCTGGAAACCCTCGGTGCGCAGCGCGTCGGCGACCCAGTTCGCGGCGGCCTCGCACTCGCTCCTCGGCGCCACGGCCTCGTCCGCCACCGACTGGAAAGCCACCAGTTCCGTCAGCTCCGACTTGGCGCGGGGCATCAGGGACGCAATGGTCTCGGCGATCGGATTGGCGGTCATGGGCACGCTCCTTGTGGGTGCGACGTTGTGAGATATGTGTACGGCGAATGTGTGGTTGATCCTCCCACGGGCAGGAAGTGACCGCGCCGTAGGATGCCGTCGAGAGCATTGATCACGCCTCGGATCGGGAGCAGAAGCACATCGTGAGCAGCGAGAACGCAGACGCCGTGGGTGAGCACGACGAGCCGGGGCACGACCAGCCGGTGTGGGACGTCGTCGTGGTCGGGGCCGGGCCCGCCGGGGCCTTGGCCGCCTACGCCGCGGCGGTGGCCGGCCGTCAGGTGCTCCTGCTGGAGAAGTCCGAACTGCCCCGCTACAAAACCTGCGGCGGAGGGATCATCGGCCCCTCGCGCGACAGTCTGCCGCCGGGCTTCGAGCTGCCGCTGCGGGACCGGGTGCACGCCGTCACCTTCTCGCTGAACGGCAAGTTGACGCGTACGCGCCGCTCCAAGCGGATGCTCTTCGGGCTCATCAACCGGTCGGAGTTCGACGCCGGTCTGGTCGAGCAGGCGCAGAAGGCGGGAGCCGTGCTGCGTACGGGCACGACCGTCTCCAGGGTCGAGCAGCACGGACCCGCCGTGCCGGACCGGCGCACGGTGGCCGTGGTGCTGGCCGACGGCGAAACCGTGCTGGCCCGCGCGGTCGTCGGCGCCGACGGCAGCGCCAGCCGGATAGGCGCACATGTCGGGGTGAAGCTCGACCAGGTCGACCTGGGCCTGGAGGCCGAGATCCCGGTACCGGCGACGGTGGCCGAGGACTGGGCGGGGCGCGTGCTCATCGACTGGGGGCCGATGCCGGGCAGTTACGGCTGGGTGTTCCCCAAGGGGCAGACCCTGACGGTCGGTGTGATCTCGGCCCGGGGCGAGGGCGCGGCGACCAAGCGCTATCTGGAGGACTTCATCGCACGGCTGGGGCTCGCCGGGTTCGAGCCCGCCATCTCCTCCGGACATCTGACCCGGTGCCGCAGCGACGACTCGCCGCTGTCGCGCGGGCGGGTGCTGGTGTGCGGGGACGCGGCCGGGCTCCTTGAGCCGTGGACCCGGGAAGGGATCTCGTTCGCGCTGCGGTCGGGACGGCTCGCGGGGGAGTGGGCGGTACGGATCTCGGAGGCCCATGACGCTGTGGACGCGAGGCGGCAGGCGCTGAACTACGCGTTCGCGATCAAGGCCGGTCTTGGCGTGGAGATGGGCGTCGGGCGGCGGATGCTCGCGATCTTCGAGCGCCGTCCGGGGCTTCTCCACGCGGCGATCACTGGTCTGCGGCCCGCGTGGCGGGCGTTCGCGGACATCACGCGCGGATCGACGACGCTGGCGGGTCTGGTGCGTACGCACGCGGTGGCGCGGCGGGCACTGGAAGCGCTCGACCGCCGCGCGGAGCCGAACGAACCGTCGGCCTGAGCGGCCGGGCGGCCCGGACTCGCTCCGGCCGAGGGCTTTGTCGGTCACGGCGGGCTTGCGCGTCGGGCGCCTTGTCGGTCACGGCGGCTTGCGCGTCGGGCGCCTTGTCGGTCGCCGCGGCTTGCGCGTCGGGCGTCTCGTCGGTCACTTCGTCACAGTGATCCGGAAGACAGGGTGCTTGTGCGCCGCGGCGAGGAGTTCCTCGTCCGTGGACTTGGCGTTGACGTCACCGAAGAAGCGTCCGACCTCCCAGCCCCAGCGCTCCAGGTAGGTGCGCAGCAGCGCGGGCTTCTCCTCGTCGGGCAGCTCGACCGCCGTGAACTGCTGGGTCTTGCGGCCGACTTGGAGCTGTCCGCCGCCGGCCGCCCGCAGATTGCGGACCCACTGGGAGTGGCCGCGGGCGGAGATCAGATACGGGCCGCCCTCGTAGGGGAGCGGGTTGACCGGGATGCGCCGCCATTCGCCGCTGGTGCGGCCGCGTACGGAGAGCTCGGCGGTGCCCATGAGGCTGATGCCGTGGCGGGCGAGCCAGGCGACAGTGCCGTTGAGCATGTTGTCGAAGCGGCCGGGCTTGATGTAGTGGGCCTGCGACATCGTGGACTCCTGTGATTGAGAGAGCAGTGCTCTCGCTTAAGAGCAGTGTGCACCGGATTGGTGATCCAAAGCAAGAGCAGTGCTCTCATTGTTGGGCACTGCTCCGAAACGTGAAAGACTGCGCACCATGACCACCATCCGAGGTGCCAGGGAACGAGCCCGAGTCGAAGTCACCGCAGCGATCAAGGACGAGGCCCGCAGACAGCTTGCCGCCGAGGGCGCCGCCAAGCTCTCCCTGCGCGCCGTCGCCCGCGAACTGGGCATGGTCTCCTCCGCCCTCTACCGCTACTTCCCCAGCCGCGACGACCTGCTGACCGCCCTCATCGTCGACGCCTACGACGCCGTCGGCGCAGCGGCCGAGACCGCTTTGGCCGCCGCCCCCGACCCCCAGGATCACCCGGCCCGCTGGGTCGCGCTCTGCTCGGCCGTACGCGCCTGGGCGCTCGCCCACCCCCATGAGTACGCGCTGATCTACGGCTCCCCGGTCCCCGGCTACTCCGCCCCGATGGACACCGTCGGACCCGCCTCCCGCGTCGGACTCGCGATGATCTCGATCGCCCGTGACGCCCACCGCGCGAACGGCATCGCGCTGCCCCCGCTCGCCGAGGAGCTGCGTCCCGAGGCCCACCGCCTCGCCGCCGCCCTCGTGCTCGATCTGCCGCCGGCCGTCGTGGTGGCCCTGGTGAGCGCCTGGCCGCAGCTGTTCGGGCTGATCTCCTTCGAGCTCTTCGGTCAGTTCAACCGTGTCGTCGAGGACCGGGACGCCTTCTTCGTCCATGCCGCGGCCCGCATCGCGCACGAGGTCGGTCTGCGGAGTGTGCGGACCTGAGGCAGGTCACGTACTGCGCAGGGAGTACGCGTGATCGCCACGCCGGGCTGACGCCCGGGCCGCCCGGCCCGGTCTAGCGTGGCCGTATGGATGAGCAGCGCACCCGCTTCTGCGGTGGTCCCCCCTGGGCGCGGGGCGGCGGACCACCGCCGCCGTTGCGTCGCTGGGACGCCCGGCGCAGCACCGGCAGGGTGCCCTGGCCCTCGACGATCGCGCTGGCCGTGTTCGTGATGGTGGGGTCGACGTTCGCCGCGCGCGGCCAGCCGTACCGAGAATCGATCGACGCCTTCGCGCTCGTGCTGCTGCTGGCCGGTCCGGCCTTTCTGCTGCTGCGCAACCGCCGGCCCGTCGCTTCCGTCTTCGGCGTCTGCGCGACAGCGCTCGTCTACGTCGGCGCCGGCTATCCCTACGGCCCCGTCTTCCTCACCGTCGCCGTCGGCGCTTTCGCCGCCGTCATCTCCGGGCACCGGCGCGCCGCCTGGTGGGCCGTCGGTGGGCTCTGGGCAGGACATCTGCTGATCGCGCACTGGCTCTACGAGTATCTGCCACCGGGCAATGACGACGCGGCGCCCTGGGGGCAGGAACTGGTTCCCCTCGCCTGGGTGGTGGCGATCCTCGCGGCCTCGGAGCTCGTACGCGTACGGCGTGAGGTGTGGGCCCGTGAGGGCGCCGAGCGCGCCGCCGCAGAGAAGCGCCGCGCCGACGAGGAGCGGCTGCGGATCGCCCGTGAACTCCACGACGTCCTCGCCCACTCCATCTCGGTCATCAACGTGCAGGCGGGCGTGGGCCTCGCGCTGCTCGACACCAACCCGGAGCAGGCCCGCACCGCGCTCACCACCATCAAGGCGGCGAGCAAGGAGGCACTGGGCGAGGTGCGCCAGGTCCTCGACACACTCCGTACGCCGGGCGACGCCCCGCGAGCGCCCGCGCCCGGACTCGACCGGCTCCCCGAACTCGTCGAACAGGCCGCCGGCGCCGGACTGAGCGTGGAGATCGAGACGGAGGGAGAGCGCACCGCGCTCCCGCCCGGCACCGATCTCGCCGCCTTCCGCATCGTCCAGGAGGCCCTGACCAACGTCGTACGCCACTCGGGATCACGCGCCGCGCGCGTGCGGATCGCGTACGCGCCGGGCCGGCTCGGTCTGCGGATCGACGACGACGGCCCGGCTACCCGTTCGGACGCGGGCGGCAGCGGCAACGGCCTCGCCGGAATGCGGGAGCGGGCCGCCGCACTGGGTGGCACGATCGAGGCGGGACCACGGCCGGACGGTGGCTTCCGGGTGCGGGCCGACCTCCCCGTGCAGCCGAAGGAGACGATGTGATCCGCGTACTGCTCGCCGACGACCAGCTGCTCGTGCGGGCAGGCTTCCGCGCGCTGCTCGATGCCCAGCAGGACATCGAGGTGGCGGGCGAGGCGGCCGACGGCGAGGAGGCGGTGCGGCTGGTGCGCGAACTGCGCCCCGACGTCGTGCTGATGGACATCCGGATGCCGGAGCTCGACGGCCTCGCCGCCACTCGCCACATCACCGAGGACGAGCAGCTGGGGGAGGTGAAGGTGGTGATGCTGACCACCTTCGAGCTCGACGAGTACGTCTTCGATGCGATCCGCTCCGGAGCCTCGGGCTTCCTGGTGAAGGACACGGAGCCCGAGGAACTGCTGCGTGCGGTACGGGCGGTGGTGCAGGGCGACGCTCTGCTCTCCCCGGGCGTGACGCGCCGTCTGATCGCGGAGTTCGCGGCCCGCTCCAAGGCACCCACGGATGCCGAGGGTCTCGGCGAACTCACAGAGCGGGAGCGTGAGGTGATGGCCCTCGTCGGCATCGGCTTGTCGAACGAGGAGATCGCCCGCAGGCTCGTGGTCAGCCCGCTCACCGCCAAGACGCATGTGAGCCGCACGATGGTCAAGCTCGGCGCCCGCGACCGGGCGCAACTGGTCGTGCTGGCCTACGAGTCGGGGTTGGTGCGCCCTGGCTGGCTCGGCTGACGGGGATTGCCCCGCCCGCCGCGAAAGCCCCACAGGACGTGCACGACGCGCACGACGAAGACGGCCAGGCCGGCCACGGTGCCCCCGAGAACCAGTCGGCGCTCGGTGTCGGACGACATCGGGATCACCATCATCGGTCCGGCGATCGCCAGGAACGTCAGTCCGCCCACCAGGCACCCGGTGACGACAGCGAAGCCGATCTCGACCGTGATCGCGTCCCGCTTCGCCTGTGTCCGTCGCCCCATCTACGGAGTGTCACAGGGCGGCGGCCGACGGGCAAGAACTCCCGTCGGCCGCCGCCCCCTTGAGCACGGTGCCGGTCAGTCGCCGACCGCCACCCGCTCCGGCTCCGTCTCCGGTACGGACTTCGCCACCAGGACGGTCGGTCCGCTGCGGCGCGTACGAAGACCGGTCAGCGTGATCAGCAGCCCGGCCGCCGCGATCGCGGTCACCACCACCAGGCCCGGCCGGAAGCTGTCGAGCACCGCCTGCGCGGAGCGGCCTGTGCCACCGCCCGCCGTGATCACCGCGGTGACGACGGCGAGGAAGATCGCCCCGCCGACCTGGATCGAGGTGTTCAGCAGGCCGGAGACCATGCCCTGCTCGTGGTCCTCCACGCCGCTGGTGGCCTGGATGTTGAGCGAGGGGAAGACCAGGGCGCAGGCCGCGCCGAGCAACAGCATCGAGGGCAGGATCACGGCTGCGTAGGTCGGTGTGAGATCGATCTGGAGGAAGAGCGCGTACGCGACGACCAGGAGGCTGAAGCCGGCGGCGATCACACGCGGCGTGCCGAACCGGTCCACGACCGAGCCGATCTTCGTCGAGGAGAGCGCCACCAGGGCGCCCGCCGGAAGGAAGGCGAGTGCCGTCTGGAGCGCCGACCAGCCCAGCAGGGACTGCATGTACTGCGTGACGAGGAACTGGAAACCGACGTACGAGCCGAAGAAGAAGGCCGCCCCGAGATTGGCCCGGATCTGGCTGCCCGAGCGCAGCACGCCCAGCCGGATCAGCGGGTGCGAGCTGCGCCGTTCGATGGTGACGAAGGTGGTGAGCAGCACGGCAACGGCCAGGAAGGACAGCAGGGTGCGTGCCGATGCCCAGCCCGCTTCGGGGGCCTGGACGACGGTGAAGACGAGCAGCAGCATCGAGGCCGTGCCGGTGACGGCGCCCGGCAGGTCGTATCCCTTTCCGGAGTCCTCGCGGCTGCTCTTCGGGATCAGCCTGATGCCGGCCAGCAGCGCGATCAGGGCGATGGGCGCGGGCAGCAGCATCGTCAGGCGCCAGCTCACCTCGGTGAGCAGCCCGGACAGCACCAGGCCCATGGAGAAGCCGGTGGCCGCGCAGGTGGTGTAGATGGCCAGCGCGCGGTTGCGCTGGGGGCCTTCCTTGAAGGTCGTCGTGATGATGGAGAGTCCGGCGGGCGCGGTGAACGCGGCGCTCAGGCCCTTGATGAAGCGGCTGGCGATGAGCAGCGGCCCGGAGTCGACGAGCCCGCCGAGGAGCGAGGCGAGTGCGAAGACGGCGAGTGCGATCAGGAACACCCGGCGCCGGCCGAGGAGGTCGGCGGCGCGGCCGCCGAGGAGCAGCAGGCCGCCGTATCCGAGGATGTAGCCGCTGACGATCCACTGCAGGGTCGAGGTGGAGAGATCGAGATCGGTCCCGATCGAGGGCAGGGCGACGCCGACCATCGATACGTCGAGGGCGTCGAGGAACATCGCCGCGCAGAGCACGAGCAGGGTGCCCCAGAGTCGCGGGCTCCAGCGCTCCTGCGCTACGGGGACGGTGAGCGGAGAGGTCATGGGCAGGACAGTACATGCACACGCATTGAATGCAAATGCATTTAATTCCGATGCAACAAAGTCCGCTTTTTCTGCTACCGTGCCGTCATGGCGGCGAAGAAGTCCGAGCGAGCGCTCGTGGACGAGTGGCGGGAGGTCCTCGCGCTGCATGCCCGTACGATCTGCGAGCTCGACCGCGAGCTGCACCGGCACGGGCTGGGCGCCAGTGACTTCGAGGTCCTCGATGTGCTCGCCGAAAAGACCGGGGACGGCGACTGCACGTTCCGGGTGCAAGAGCTCGCGTCCCGGGTCCATCTGAGCCAGAGCGCCCTGTCACGGCTGGTCGCGCGGCTGGAGAAGGACGGCCTCGTCACCCGCGGGATGTGCAGCGAGGACCGGCGCGGTGTGCGGGTCGCGCTCACGGAGGCGGGCCGGGCCCGGCACGCCGAGGTGCAGCCGCTGCAGCGCGCGGTGCTCTCCCGGATGCTTGCGAACCCGACAGTCTGATCCGGTCTACGACCAGGTGATCGCGGACATATCGCGCCACAGCTGCGCGAGGTCCGCCTCGCCCGTGACGGACACGGCGGACAGCGGCAGCCGGTTCCACAGCGTCAGATAGAGCTGCTCCGCGGTACCACTCAACTCGCAGTCCACGGGCCCCTCTTCGCTGGGCTCCGTTCGGGGCGCGTCGGTGGACACCCATACGGTCCACACATCATCCGTGTCGACCGGCCGTACGCGAAGTGAGCGAGGGGCCTCGGAGCGCACTCGGCTGCGGGAGCGGCCGTGAAAGCCGGTCAGCAGCTCGGCGATGCCGTCGGCGGCGAACTCGGCGGCCACATGGCCTGGTGTGCCGCCCAGCGCCATCTCGGCGTCCGTGCGGTGGATCGCCGTCTCGTGCGCCTGCCGCCGGGCCCAGAAGGCGAGGGGCGACGGCGCGGGCAGGAAGGTCCAGCACTGCAGGTCCGCGGGCGCCTCGCTCAGCGCCGCCACCAGCAGCCCGTGTCCCTCCCGGAACCACTCCACCAGCTCGTCGCCGTCGAGGTCGGACCGTTCCTCGGCAGGGTGGTATGCGGTATGGCCCTCGGTGATGAAGGCGGTCGCCCAGCGGTGGACCATCCCGATGTGCCGCAGCAGGTCCCGCACCTGCCAGTCGGGGCAGGTCGGCACCGTCGCGTCGGGGCCCGCCTCGACGGCAGCCGTCGCCAGCAACTGGCCCTCGTGGACAAGGAACTTGATCAGCCGGGCGGTCTCCATGCTCCAGATTGTGCCACCGCGCTCACGCTCCCTGGGGGTGCGGGGAGTGCGGGCGGCCGCGGAGCAGTCGTACGAACAGTCCGAGCGCGAGCGACTGGATCAGCACGGACACCACCAGCGCGGTGTAGAGGTACGGCGCGGACCCGGAAACCGCGTCCCCGAAGAGTTCGCCGAGCATCAGGAAGGCGAACATCACCGGGGAGGCCAGCAGGAACAGCCATATACCGGCGAACGAGGCGTCGTCGTGGTGGACGAAGACCGTGTCGATCGTGACGTAGAGCGTCGCCACGGCGACGAGCGCCAGATACACCTGGGAGGCGCGGTTGCCGAAGGTGAGCCGCTTGAGTGTGCCGAGCCGTTCCGAGTTCATGGTGTTCTCCCGCAGGGGCGACGTTGCTCCCATGGTCCGCCCGGGACGGCGGATCGGCCTGAGTAGGCGTACTCAGCCGCTCTGGGGTACGGACGCCTTCCGTGCCGAGTACCCGATCAGGGCCGCGCCACCGGCGAGAGCGGCCACGGTCGTCAGCGCCACGGGCAGCGAGAACCAGTCGGCGAGGAAGCCGATCGCGGGCGGGCCGAGCAGCATCCCGCCGTAGCCCAGCGTCGACGCGGCCGCGACGCCGCCGGGTCCCGCGAGTGCGCCCGCCCTGGCCACCGCCACCGGGAAGATGTTCGCGAGCCCCAGGCCGGTCACCGCGAAGCCCAGCAGGGCGAGCCACGCGGTGGGGGCGAGCGCGCCGAGCAGCATGCCGGCAGCCGCCGTGGTGCCGCCCGCGACCAGCGTGCGGGTCTGGCCGAGCCGCTCCAGCAGGGCCGTGCCAGAGAGACGGCCGGCGGTCATGGCGAGCGCGAAGAGCGAGTATCCGGCGGCGGCGATGCCCGCGTGGGCGTGCAGGTCCTGTTCGAGGTGGAGAGCGCCCCAGTCGGCCATCGCGCCTTCTCCGTACGCCGTGCAGAGCGCGATCACGCCGAAGACGACGACGATCCGGCGCGTACGCCCCTTGAGCCTGCGCGGCGCCGGGTCCTTCGCCGCGTGCTCGCTGACCGGCGCCGGGTGGCGCAGGAGCACGGGTCCCGCGGCGGCGGTGACCAGCAGGCCGATCGTCGTGAGAGTGATGAGATGTGCTGTGGGGGACAGACCGCCCGCGACGAATCCGCCGAGACCCGCGCCGATCATGCCGCCGAGGCTGAATGCAGCGTGGAAGCTGGGCATCACCGGCCGCCGCATGGCCGCGACCAGATCGACCGCCGCGCTGTTCATCGCGACATTGACCCCGCCGTACGCGGCCCCGAAGGCCAGCAGCACCAGGCCGAGCGCGAGCGCCGAATGCGTCAGCGGCGGGAGGGCGATGCTCAGCGACATCAGGGCGCCGCTGACGACGGTCACCGGATGGCTGCCGTATCGGCGGCAGAGCCGACCGGTCAGCGTCATCGTCACCACCGCACCCGCCGAGACGCCGAGCAGGGCGAGCCCCAGATCGCTCGCCGACGACCCGGTCTGTTCCTTGATCGCGGGGATGCGGACCACCCAGCCGGCGAAGAGGAAGCCGTCGAGGGCGAAGAACACGGTCAGCGCGGTACGGAGGCGGGCCAGGGAGGGTGAGGCGATGTTTGCGCCGGGCCCCCCGGGAACGGCCGTCCTTGGTTTGTTTAGTAGCGGCACAAAGTCAGGATAGAGGCTGGCGGCCGATCCGGACAAGGCGGCTGCACAGCCTCCGGATCATGGGAGACTCGCATCCATGAACGGCAAGGCGACAACCATCAAAACGAGGCTGGAGAGGGGCCGCGGCGCCCTCGGCCCCGCGCTGGAACTGGTTCATACGGGCCGCGCCCCCACCCGCGCCGTCCTCACCGCCGAGCTCGGCGTCACCCGCGCCACCGCCGGCGCCGTCGCCGCGGAACTCGAAGCGCTCGGGCTGATCCGGGTCGACTCCCGGCCCGGCGCCGCCGCCGGCTCCCAGGGCCGCCCCTCGCACCGGCTCGCCGTCAACGACGCGGGCCCGGTCGTCCTCGCCGCCCAGGTCCACGCCGACGGATTCCGCGCCGCGCTCGTCGGACTCGGCGGCCGCACCGTCGCCACCGCGCCCGGCTGCGTCACCGTCTCCGAGGACCCCGCCCAAGTGCTCGGCGAGGTCGTCGACGCGGGCGCGGCGCTGCTCCGCGAGAGCGGCCGCAGATGCGTGGGCGCGGGACTCGCCGTGCCCTCCGCGGTCGCCGAACCGGAAGGCACCGCGCTCAACCCCCTGCACCTTGCCTGGCCCGCCGGGGCCCCCGTCCGCGACATCTTCGCCGAGCGGGTCCGCGCGGCGGGCATCCAGGGACCCGCGTTCACCGGCAACGATGTCAACCTCGCGGCGCTCGCCGAACACCGCCACGGCGCGGGCCGCGGCGCCCAGCATCTGCTCTGCGTCGCCACCGGCCACCGAGGCGTCGGCGGGGCCCTGGTGCTCGACGGCCGTCTGCACACCGGCAGTTCGGGCCTCGCTCTCGAAGTCGGCCACCTCACCGTCAACCCGGAGGGGCGCCCCTGCCACTGTGGCAGCCGCGGCTGCCTCGACGTCGAGGCCGACCCGCTCGCCTTCCTCATCGCCGCGGGACGCGACCCCGGGCCCGAGGTCTCACTGCTCCAGCAGTGCCGGGAGCTGCTGCGCACGGAGTACGACGACCCGGCGGTACGCAACGCGGCCGAGGAACTCATCGACCGCCTCGGCCTCGGGCTCGCCGGTCTGGTCAACATCCTCAACCCCGACCGCATCATCCTCGGCGGGCTGCACCGCGATCTGCTCGAGGCCGACCCCGAGCGGCTGCGCGCCGTGGTCGCCGACCGCAGTCTGTGGGGGCGCAGCGGCGGGGTGCCGATCCTGGCCTGCACGCTGGATCACAACAGCCTCGTCGGAGCGGCCGAGTTGGCCTGGCAGCCGGTGCTCGACGACCCGCTGGCCGCGCTCGGCTGATCGCCGAGGGGGCCTGACCGATGCGTGCACGGTGCGGCGGACGTCCCGGGGCACGACCTGGCCCCCAGCCGGATCGGCAGCCCGTCGGCGGCACGGGCGGGAACACTCGTCCGGGGGCACGATGGAAGCGTGGCGATGCACTTCCGGGTAGTCGACGATCTATGACCCACAAGCCCTCCGGCGAGCGTTCCCACGCGCACCGGCTCCACGACCTGGGCCGCAGGATTGCTGCGTCACCCGTCGGGCTGGCCTGGAACCGCGGCCGCGAGATGGAGCTGATGCACCGTGCCATGGGCTTCGCCGCACTGGGCTTTCTGACGCTCGTTCCGCTGCTTGTCGTCGTCGCGGCGGCCGATCCGGCGAGCGGACAGGGCTTCGCCCGCTGGCTGGGCCAGGCGCTGGGGGTCTCCGAAGCCTCCCAGGACGAGGTGCAGCGGCTGTTCGGCCTGCCGGGCGCGACGCTGCAGCGCACGACCGCGTTCGGTCTCGCCGCGCTCACCGTGTTCGGTCTGACCTTCGGCTCTGCCGTACAGACGGGTTACGAGAAGGTCTGGGACCTGCCGACCGCCCGCTGGCACACCATGTGGCGGCATGTCGTCTGGCTCGCCCTGCTGATCTCCGCCCTCCTGGCCTTCGTCAACACACCCCTGTCGGCCGAATCGGTCCCGGTCACGATATTCGGGGCTGTGAGTGACCTGATCGGCACCATCCTGTTCTTCTGGCTCTCCCAGCGGGTGCTGCTCGGCGGGCGGGTCCGCTGGCGCGCCCTGCTCCCCGGGGCGGTGGCCACGGCCGTGGGCATGCTGGGGCTGCGGGTCTTCTCACAGCTCGTCTTCTCGCCGCTGATCGCGTCGAACGCCGTCACCTACGGCTCGTTCGGGACCGTGCTCGTCATTCAGTCCTGGCTCGTGGGCGTCGGATTCGTCGTCTACGGCGGAGCGCTTGTGGGACGCCTCTTCCACGAGGAGCGCGTACGGCGGCGGCTGGAGCGCGAGTTCGCAGGTCCCGTCTAGGACCGTTCGGACGAAGCTCGCCAGTGCCGTCCGCGAGGCAGCTCAGCACGCTGGGGGGCCGACAGATGCAGCACCTGGAAGGGATCACCGACCTCCTTGGGTGCGTCTTCGGCCCAGAGCGCGAAGTACACCAGCTCCCAGCGCCGGGGATCGATGCCGACGGCGACCGCGACCGCGCCGTCAGCGCTCGCGAGACGCCGATGCTCTTCCAGCGCCCGCTCCACGGCCGCGGCGGGCGGGTCGTACTCCGGCAGGCGTACCCGACAGCGTGTCGCGGTCTGCGCCGCGGCACCGGACGCGGGCCCCTCCTGGTAGGCCAGTCCCGTCCAGTGCTGGACGACGGGGCGTCCGAAGTCGTTGACGATGCCCTGGAATCCCGGCCCCCACAGGAAGCCGTTCATGCCTTCGGGCGCGGCCCACAGATAGAACGGCGCGTACTGGTTCACCGGGGAGCCGTCGGTGCGCTCGCGCATCAGGTACGCCTTGAGCCCCAGCCCCGGGAAGTCGTCCAGAAGATGCCCCCTCGCCGCGACCCGCTCACGGATGATCCCCATGTCGTAGTCGGCGGGCAGCGTGATCTCGTACTGCATGGCATGCATCAATTGCTCCCGTTGGTCCGCAGCAAGGCCAGCAGGCCCCGCATGCCCGCGTCGAAGGCGGCCGTCGAGCCCGAGGCCCGGGCCAGCACATAGCCGCCCTGCACGGTCGCGACGATCGTCGCCGCGATCTCGGCGGGCACCAGCGCGGTGCTCAACTCGCCCCGCTCCCGGCCCTCCTGGACGATTGCGGCGAGCCGTCCGCGCAGCCAGCCGAGCGTCTCCTCGACCGGGGCGCGCAGCTCGTCGCCGGCGATGACGTCCGGGTCCATCGTCAGCCGTCCGACGGGGCAGCCGCGCAGCACGTCCCGCTCGCGCAGCAGGTACGAGCTGATCCGCTCGTACGCCGTCCCCTCGACGCCCAGCGCCGCCTCGGCACTCGCGCGCAGCTCTTCGGCCGTGCGCCGGATCGCCGCCAGCGCCAGATCGGACTTGCCCGCGAAGTGGTGGTACATGCTGCCCTGGCCGGCGCCCGCCTGCTGCTGGATCGCTTTGGGGCTGGTGCCCACATAGCCGCGGTCCCACAGCAGCTCACGGGTGGCCTCGATCAGCCGTTCAGGGGTGCTCATATGGCGACTGTACATACTAGTAGGTACAGAATCCAGGAGGCTTGGGAGCAGCTGTGAAAGCCCTGCGTACTCCCAGGGTGGTATGCGCACTGCCGCTGGCCGTACGACGACTTCGACCCCCTCCCGGCGGGAGCCTCGAAAGCGACAACGAACCATGTCCCACCATCGCCACCGAGGAGCTGAACCGAGATGAACACCCTGGCGTACGACGGGCCCGGCCCGTGGATTCTGTTCTTCCCGCTGATCTGGGCGGCCGTCGTCGTCTCCGTCGTCACCGTCCTGCGACGCACAGGCATGTGGCGCGGCCGCCGCGGCCCGTGGCAGGGCCCACGCGTGACGTACGGCGAGAACTCGCCGATCGCGATCATCGGGCGCCGTTTCGCCGCCGGTGAGATCGACGAGGACGAGTACTGGCGCCGACTGTCCGTCCTGGACGAGCAGTTCGGCCGCACGGCGGGAAAGGAGGGTGCTGTATGACCACCACCGCCACCCTGACCCGGATCGCCGCCCGCGTCGTCGACGCTGTAAAGGTCTACGGCAAGGGCGACACCGAAGTGAGGGCCCTGGACGGGGTGAGCGTCGACTTCCCTGTCGGCCGCTTCACCGCCATCATGGGGCCCTCGGGCTCCGGCAAGTCGACGCTGATGCACTGCGCCGCCGGGCTCGACACCCTCACCTCGGGCTCCGCCCTCATCGGCGACACGGATCTGAGCGCGCTCGACGACCGCAGGCTCACCCTGCTGCGGCGCGAGCGCATCGGCTTCGTCTTCCAGGCCTTCAATCTCATCCCCACACTCACCGTCGCCGAGAACATCACGCTCCCCATGGATCTGGCGGGGGAGCGGGCCGACGGCGAGTGGCTCGACGCCCTCATCGACACCGTCGGACTGCGCGACCGGCTGCACCACCGGCCGAGCGAACTCTCCGGCGGACAGCAGCAGCGAGTCGCCGTGGCCCGCGCCTTCGCCGGCCGGCCCGACGTGGTCTTCGCCGACGAGCCCACCGGCAATCTCGACTCCCGCTCGGGCGAAGAGGTGCTGCGGCTGCTGGGCCGGGCAGTGCGCCAGACGGACCGCACGGTCGTCATGGTCACCCATGACCCGGTCGCCGCGGCCCACGCCGACGAGGTCGTCTTCCTCGCCGACGGACGGCTCGTCGACCGGATGGAGGCCCCGACCGCCGAGCGCGTCCTGGACCGTCTCAAGGCCTTCGACGCCAAGGGGGCGAAGACATGAGCGGCAGCCGCGCCTCGCTGCGCATCAGCCTCAACTCCCTGCGCGCCCACAAACGGCGCTTCGCCGGCACCTTCACCGCCGTACTGCTCGGCGTGGCCTTTCTCGCGGGCACGCTCATCATGGGCGACACGCTCCGCGGCAGCTTCGACACCATGTTCGCCAGCGCCAACGGCGGCACCGACGCCGTCGTCCGCAGCTCCAACGTCGTCACCGTCTCCGGCGAGGGACAGGGGACTCGGCAGCCCGTAGGGACCGACCTCGTGTCGAGGATCGAGAAGACGCCGGGTGTCGCCGCCGCCGTGCCCAACATCCAGGGCGCGGGCCAGCTCGTCGGATCGGGCGGCAAGCCCATCGGCGGACAGGGCCCGCCGACGCTCGCCGGCAACTGGATCACAGACCCGGAGCTCAACCCGTACCAGCTCGCAGAGGGACGGGTCCCCGCCAGGAGCGGCGAGGTCGTGGTCAACCGCGGGACCGCAGACAAGGGCGGGCTGGAGATCGGCGACCGTACCGTGCTGCGCACCCCCGACCCGGTGCAGGTCACGATCGTCGGACTGGCGACCTTCGGCGGCGAGGACGGCATGGCCCAGGTCACCTTCACCGGAATGACCCTCGCCGACGCCGAGAAGTACCTCACCCCCAAGCCCGGTCAGGCCACGTCCATCCAGGTCCGGGCCGGGCCCGGCACGAGTCAGCAGGAGCTCGTGGACGCGCTGACGCCCGTACTCCCCCAGGGAGTCGAGGCGGTCACCGGCCAGGAGGTGACGGAAGAGAACCAGGACATGATCTCGGGTCAGTTCCTGAATCTGTTCACCACCCTGCTGCTGGTGTTCTCCGGCATCGTGCTGCTGGTCGCGACCTTCTCCATCTACAACACCTTCGCGATCGTCATCGCCCAGCGCACCCGCGAGAACGCGCTGCTGCGCGCGCTCGGCGCGTCGAGGCGCCAGGTCGTCGGCTCGACGCTCGTCGAGGCGGCCGTCGTCGCGCTGACCGCGTCCGCCGTGGGACTGCTCGGCGGCATCGGGATCGCCGCAGGACTGCGGGCGCTGTTCCCCGTCATCGGCTTCCCCTTCCCGGAGGGCGCCCTGGTCATCAGCGGTCTCTCGCTGCTGCTGCCGCTCACCGTCGGCGTGATCGTCGGCCTCGGCTCCGCGCTGATGCCCGCTCTGCGCGCCGGGCGGACCGCTCCGCTAGCCGCGCTGCGCGAGACGGCCGTGGACCAGTCGGGCGCCTCCCGGAAGCGCGCGTACATCGGAACGGGCGTCGCCCTGGCCGGTATCGGCATCATCCTGGTCGGCGTCGTGGCCTCCCCGTCCATCTGGCTCGCGGCTGCGGGCGCTGTGCTGGCCCTTGCCGCCTTCGTGGTGCTCGGACCGGTCGCGTCCTCGTATGCGGTACGGATCCTCGGCGGGCCGCTCGACCGGCTGCGCGGCGTGTCCGGCAGCCTGGCCAAGCGCAACGCCCTGCGCAGCCCCAAGCGGACCGCGGCCACCGCGACCGCGCTGATGATCGGTGTCGCCGTCGTCTCCCTGTTCACGGTCTTCGGCGCCTCTCTGAAGGCGACCATGGACCAGACGGTCTCCCGGTCTTTTGCCGGTGACGTGGCCGTCAGCGTGCCCGCCTTCGGTGCGGGCGGCAGCGGGCTCAGCCCGAAGCTCGCCCCGGCCATCGCCGCACAGCCCGAGGTGGAGACCGCGGTCGGCCTCGGCAAGGGCGTCGCGGAAGTCGACGGCGCGGGACGCCAGCTGACTGTCACCGACCCGGTGGCGCTGGGCAGGTCCTTCGACCTCGGCACCGTGCAGGGCTCGCTCGACGGCCTCGGCACCACCGGAATGGCCGTCGCGGACACCGAGGCCGAGAAGAAGGGCTGGAAGCCCGGATCCACCGCCGAACTCGCCTTCACCGACGGCCAGAAGCAGACCTTCACCGTCCGCGCCGTCTTCGAGCAGTCGGAGCTGGCGGGCGACTATGTCATCACCCGCGAGGCCTGGGCCCCGCACCGGGGCCAGGACTCCGACACGCTGATCGCCGTCAGCTTCAAGGACGGCGTGTCCACCGCGGACGGCGCGGCGGCGGTCGAGAAGACAGCGGCCGCGTACGGCAACCCCGAGGTGCAGACCCGTGACGAGTACGCGCAGAGTGCGGCCGGAGCCATCGACATGATGCTCACCCTGGTCTACGCCCTGCTCGCGCTCGCCGTGGTGATCGCGCTGCTCGGCATCGCCAACACCCTCACCCTCGCGATTCACGAACGCACCAGGGAACTGGGCCTGTTGCGGGCGGTCGGACAGACCAGGAGGCAGCTGCGCTCGATGGTGCGCTACGAATCGGTGCTGGTCGCAGCCTTCGGCACGGCAGGCGGACTGGCCCTGGGCGGACTGCTCGGCTGGGTGCTCGTCAAGGCGTCCGAGGGCGCGGGCGACACGGCCTTCGCGTTCGCCGTACCGCCGCTCCGGCTCCTGGTGGTCGCGCTGGTCGGCCTCGTGGCCGGGGCGGTCGCGGGCTGGCGCCCGGCGCGCCGGGCGGCACGCCTGGACGTGCTGCGCGCCATCGCCACGGAGTAGTCCGAGTGCTGTCCTCGAACGCCGGACGGGCTGCGAGCCCGTCCGGCGCCTTCTGCTCACCCGGCGACGGTCGACCGCGCTGTGGCGCGCTTGCGCGCACCGTCCTGTGTCTCGGCGAACGGGCCGTCAGGCGTCGCTCCGTACACCATCGGATACGTCGGCAGAGCCACCGCGGGTGACGGCGCCGAGAGCGTGAACCACACGATCTTGCCCGTGTCGCCCTTGGGCCGTACGCCCCAGCTCTCGCTCACCGCCGCGATCAGCGCGAGCCCGCGGCCGGAGGTGTCCAGCGCATCGGAGTCGCGCACGGTCGGAAGGCGCGGATCGTGGTCATGGACCGAGACCGTGAGCCGGTCGAGCAGCAACTCGATCTCGACAGTGCACACTTTGTCGGGCTCGGCATGGCGGTGGACATTGGTCAGCAGTTCGGTGACGCCGAGCGCTGCCTGGTCGATCAAAGGATCGAGATGCCAGTAGCGCAGTTGCGCCGAGATGATTCTGCGGACCTGACCGATCCGCGACGGCAGGGCCTGGAGCTCCACCGTGCAGTGCCTGCTTGGCTGGCTGATCACGGCTGCGACTCCCCGAATGAGGTCCGGAAGACGAAGGATCGGATCCAGCAGTTGGCTGGCTGCTGATGTGTCCGGCGGGCTGGATCGCAGCGTGACCGCCGGTAAACCCTGAGTGACGTGATACAAGCGTGAACCAGTGAAGGCGGTCCCGCAACTCACAGCACCCGGGCGGTTACTCTCAGCTCCTGATGCCGCCTGCGCCGCGCACGGCCTCCAGGAAGCGCCCGGCCAGCGCCCGGCCCTCCGGCCTGCGGCCGCGCTGCCCCATCGTGAGCCGGTACCTCTTGCCGTTGAGCGTCGCAACCGTGCTCGCGTCATCGGCGAACCAGGGCTTGCCGGCCCTGACCGCGCGCACCGGCGCGCTCTCGATCACCCGGCCGTAGCTGGTGAGCAGCGCCAGCCTGCCGTCCTTGATCAGCACTTGCCCGGCCCTCGTCAGTGATCGCGGCCACCGCTCGATCCGCACGCCCGTAGCGCTGAATTCGGGCTCTGCCATCGCCATCGAGTCTCCGCCCCCTTCGCACGTTTCCTCCTTGCAAGTCTGCACAACTCGGGGCGAGTTCACCAGTACGTGCGGGAAGGCAGGGGCGGCTCCTGGCCTGCAAGTGACTCCTATGGATCCCCAAAGTGAACGTTTGTGCAGGTGAGGGGCTTACTGTGGCGAGTGGGGACCGGAGTCGACAAGGCGAGGAACGGCACGCATGAGCACGAGTGGGAAGTCAGTGACGGACGGGGCGATGGTGACCGTCGATGTGGACCGCAGCGATCCGCATTACCGGGCATGGCTGAAGGAAGCGGTCCGCAAGGTCCAGGCCGACTCGAACCGCTCCGCTGACACGCATCTGCTGCGTTTCCCGCTGCCGGAGGAGTGGGGAATCGACCTCTACCTCAAGGACGAGTCCACCCATCCGACCGGCAGCCTCAAGCACCGCCTCGCGCGGTCGCTGTTCCTCTACGGTCTGTGCAATGGCTGGATCCGGCCGGGCAAACCGGTCATCGAGGCATCCAGCGGCTCGACCGCGGTCTCCGAAGCCTATTTCGCCAAGCTGATCGGTGTCCCCTTCATCGCCGTGATGCCGCGCACGACCAGCCCGGAGAAGATCCGGCTGATCGAATTCCACGGCGGGCAGTGCCACTTCGTGGACGACTCGCGCAAGCTGTACGAGGAGTCCGCGTCCCTCGCGGAGCGCACCGGCGGCCACTACATGGACCAGTTCACCTACGCGGAGCGGGCCACCGACTGGCGCGGCAACAACAACATCGCCGAATCGATCTACCAGCAGCTGCGGTTGGAGCGGTATCCCGAGCCGGCGTGGATCGTGGCGACGGCGGGCACCGGCGGAACCTCGGCGACCATCGCCCGCTATGTGCACTACATGCAGCACGACACCCGGGTCTGCGTCCCCGACCCGGAGAACTCCTGTTTCTTCGAGGGCTGGACCAAGGGCGACCCGGGCGCCGGCAGCGACTGCGGGTCCCGTATCGAGGGCATCGGGCGGCCGCGCATGGAGCCCAGCTTCGTGCCCGGCGCCATCGACCGGATGATGAAGGTGCCGGACGCGGCGAGTGTCGCCGCCGTTCGGGCCCTGGAGAAAGCCATTGGCCGCAAGGCGGGAGGCTCCACCGGCACCGGACTGTGGAGCTCGCTGAAGATCATCGCCGAGATGGTGGCCGACGGCCGCAAAGGCAGTGTGGTCACGCTGCTCTGTGACCCGGGTGACCGCTACCTCGACAAGTACTACTCCGATGCCTGGCTGGACGAACAGGGCCTGGACATCGCCCCGTACACGGCGACGATCGAGCAGTTCCTGGCCACGGGGGAGTGGCCCCGCTGATCTCTCACTGCGCGGCGGAGCGGGCGAGTTTCCGGTCGAGGTTGCGCACCGCGCCCCGGAAGGACGAGGCGAGAGCTGCCCGGCTCAGCTTCAGTATGCCGCGCATCGGCGCCGGGGCGTCCACCGCGAACGTCCACTGCACCCGGGTGCCGGAGGTGCTGGGCGTGACCCGCCACTCCTCCAACAGGGCACGCAGACCAGGGGCGTTGGTCCGGTCGACGCGGTACGCGTAGCGTTCGCCGGGGTCGGTGGCGAGGATCGTCTCGGCGAAGAAGATCCCGCCCCTGAGCCTGACCTCGCGGCCCGCGCCCCCGTGTGTCGGCGTGGCGGAGGCGACCGCGGCGAACCAGGTGGGCAGGCCCGCGACATCCTCGGCGAGCGCCTCGTACACCGCCTTCGGCGCGGCCGACACTTCGGCCGAGAAGACCAGGCGCAGGGGGGCGGACTCGACGAAGTCGAGTTCCACGGGGCTCAGTCGGCGTGCCATGGGGCCGTACCTCCGGCGGGGAGATGGGTAGGGTCGCACACCCTAGCTGACAGGTCGTCAGTTGTCCGCAGGTGCTTCAGACATGAGACGAGGATCTCCGCAGGAGTCCGTCCAGGGCGCGGCCGAAGACCAGCCGCCCCGCCCGGGCGACCAGCGGATCCAGCAGCCGGGGCAGGAAGCGGATACGCAGCTCCTCCACCCAGACCACCACGGCGCCGGGTCCCTCCGGAAGCACCTCGATCTCCGCCCAGCCCGTGATGACGGAGCCACACTTCTCCAGACGGCAGCGCCCCGGCCTGCCGCCCGCGGGCGGCTCCCAGCGGGAGACCTCCATCGGATCGTCGAAGCGGGCGCGGCCCACTCCGGAGCGTGCGACGAAGCGGGTGCCCACCCGGGTCGGCGGCGGTGTCACGACCCGGACGGCCGTCAGCGGCACCTGAGCCGCGTGCCCGCGCCAGTCGGTGACGCGCGACCAGACCTCGTCGGCCGGCAGCGCGACGGCCCGCGTGAGCCGGAAGGCGCCCACGCGGGGTCAGCCGTCCTGTCCGCCGGAAGTCTCGGCACCGCCCGCCACCACCAGACCCGGCAGATGCTCGGCGATCTCCTCGCGCGCCTCCTCGGACAGCCCCGAGTCCGTCACCAGCGTGTCGACCTCGGCCAGCGCGGCGAAGGAACTCAGGCCCACCGTCCCCCACTTGGTGTGGTCGGCGACCACGACGACCCGCCGCGCCGCCTGGACGAAACGGCGGTTCGTCTCCGCCTCCGCCAGATTCGGCGTTGACAGCCCGGCCTCGACCGAGATCCCGTGCACACCGAGAAAGAGCACATCGAAGTGCAGGGAACGGATCGCCTGGTCGGCGACCGGGCCCACGAGTGAGTCGGATGGCGTACGCACGCCTCCGGTGAGGACCACCGTGGCCGCGCCGGACCGCTGGCCGCCCGCGGCACCCGCGCGCTGCGCCGCGTGGAACACGTCCGCGACCCGCACCGAGTTGGTGACCACCGTCAGATCGGGCACGTCGAGAAGGTGGTGCGCCAGGGCATAGGTCGTGGTGCCGCCGGACAGCGCGATCGCACTGCCGGGCACCGCCATCCGGGCCGCCGCCCGCGCGATGTCCTCCTTGGCGCTCAGCTCCAGCGCCGACTTGGCCTCGAACCCGGGCTCGTGCGTACTCGCCTCGACCACCGGCACAGCGCCGCCGTGGACCTTCTCGATGACCCCCTGCCGGGCCAGAGCGTCCAGATCCCGGCGCACTGTCATGTCGGAGACATTGAGTTTGCGGGTGAGCTCGTTGACCCGCACCCCGCCGCGCCTGCGCACCTCGTCGAGGATCAGGGCGCGCCGCTGCTCCGCGAGCAGGTTCTGGTTGTCGGTCACTGCCGGGGCCGGTCCTTCCATGTCGTCGTACACCGGGTGTCGTACACCGCCTGTGGCCAAGGCTGCTCATCCTCGCACGGTCGGTGCCGCCGGGGCTCGGGGAGATTCCGTAAGTGCCGTGCGGTGAACTGCCATGATCCGGGATGGTGGTCATGAACCGCCGCGCGGCCGCGCACTGATCGATCCTCCCATCGAGAGCCTTCCATCGAGAGAGCGAGTCACAGAAGTGTCCTCTGCCACTCCGGTCCCGCAGAACGGAGGGCCCGCGCTGGAGCTGCTGGTCCACGGCGTCGGCGGAGCCACCCCGCAGGACATGCTCGGCGACCCCCGGACGATCCGGATCTCCGGTGACGAGAAAGCCGCCGTGTTCCGGCGCACCGACGACGAGAAGGCGGAGAGCCACCCCGAACGGTACGAGGACCGGCCCGTCCCTGAGGCGTACTGCTGGTCCAACCTCACCTCCGGCAACAGCGCACGTGCCCTGTGGCTGCTGCTGCTCCCCTTCATGGTGGCCAACCTCGCGCACTGGATGCGCCCGCGCGCGAAGGGCCGCAGGACCACGACACGGCTGTACGGCGTGCTCGTGCGGCTCGTCGCCCTCAGCCTCACCGTGCTGCTGACGGCCGCCGCCTGCGAGGTCGCGCTCGACCTGCTGGCCTGGCAGTGCGCCGGCTCTGCCGAATGCACTCGGGAAAGGTCCTGGCTGGGATTCGTGTCCGCCGCTCAGGGCGGCTGGTGGTCACAGCCCGGCAGGCGCCTCGCGCTCGCCTCGGTCGTACCGGCCGCGCTGGTCGGGCTGCTCTGGTACCTCTCCAACCGCACCTGGAGCGCGTACGAATCCCAGCGGCCGCCGACCGGCGAGGACATCGGCGAGGAGGGCCTGGAGGAGATCGAGGAGGACGCCGCCGGGCCGAAGGACCCCGTCGTACGGCCCGCGCTCGGCCGTCCGGGATTCTGGTACGGCCGCCGGCTCGTCGCCAGGCTGCGCGCCGCGCACACCGCCGCGGGCTTCCTCACCGTCGCAGCCGCCGTAGCCGGAGCCGCCGCCCGCCATGACCGGCGCGGCGACGACGCGCTGCTCGAAGTCTGCGGGTGGCTGCTGGAAACTGGCCTCGTCATCGGGCTGCTCGGCGTGCTGTGGGTTGTGGTGCGCAGGGGCCGCAGCGAGAAGAAATTCGATGTCCGCATCGACCGCGCCGCCGTGCGCTGGCTGCCGGGTGCCGCACTCGCGGTCTTAGCCCTGTCGCTGCTGTATGCCTCCTGGTCGCGGCCCGGCTGGGCCTCCACCGCCACCCTCCCCGGCGATGTCACCTTCCGCGTCATCGCCCTCGCCCAGGGGGCGCTGGTCATCGCCCTGGGCGTCGTCGCCTGGGTCCTGCACCGCCGCGCGCGTCATGCGCGCACCGCCCTGTACGGACTGGGCGGGCCGGCCGTCGCGATGCTCGCCTGCGCCCTCGGCGGGGTGATGACCGGCGGTGTCGCCCAGCGCGTCGCCGACTGGCTGGACGGCCCCGGCACGCCCGGCATGGACGGCGAAGGCTCCATTCCGGGGCCGCCCGTGCTGCTCAGCTGGCAGGCCTCGGTCATCCCCCTCCTGCTGATCGTCCTGTTCGTCCCCGCCGTCGTCCTGGCAGTACGCACCTGGCGGACGGCCCGAGGTCTCGGGAAAGGAGTGGAGGCGGAGTACGAGGTCGGCCGTCCCGACGAGGGCCGCACCCGGCGCATTGCGGGCACCCGCGCGCGGGCCGCCCTCACCGACGCGGCACCCTGGATCGTCGGCATCGTCTCCGGCGCCACCCTGCTCCTCGGTGCGGGCGCGGTCGCCGGCGCGTGGGCCAGTGGCGACGTGCCGGGCGAGGCCTTCGGTGACGGCTTTGCCCAGTCCGTTGCCGAGGCCGCGCAGTCCGCCGGCTCCTGGCTGATCGGCTTCGGCTTCATACTGTTCGTCACCTGGGGCCGCCGCGCGTACCGTGACGCCTCCGCCCGGCGCACCATCGGCATCCTGTGGGACGTCGGCACCTTCTGGCCGCGCGCCGCCCACCCCTTCGCGCCGCCCTGCTACGCGGAGCGCGCCGTCCCCGACCTCACGTGGCGGATGTGCACCTGGACCGCACGCACCGGCGGGCGGCTCGTCATCTCCGGCCATTCCCAGGGCAGCGTGCTGGCGGCGGCGGCCGTCTGGCAGCTTCCCGCGGCCACCCGGCGCCGGGTGGCGCTGCTGACGTACGGATCACCGCTGGAGCGCCTGTACGGCCGGTGGTTCCCCGCCTACTTCGGGCCCGTCGCCCTCGCCGAGCTGAGCGGCCAGGTGCACACCTGGCGCAATCTGTGGCGGCTCACCGACCCGATCGGCGGGCCCGTCCGGGTTCCCGCCGACGGCGCGCGTCCCGGAGTCGACTGCGCGGCGTTCAAGGACCCGCTGGTGTACGGGCGTTCGAACCTGCATCCCCTGCCCGAGCCGATCCTCGGGCACTCCGAGTACCAGGCCGACCCGGAGTTCGAAAAGGAACGGCGCGAGCTGCTGGACCGGCTCACGCCCGTCGTTCCCCGCCAGACTCAGGGCAGTTCGGGCAGATCGTCCGGGTAGAGCAGGGTCAGGTCGTCGGTGTTCACCTCGGTGAGCTCGGCGACCCGGCCCGCGTGCCGCTCCACCATCGACTCGAAGGTCTGGCGGGCGGTGCGGCCGTTGCCGAAGGCGGGCCCCTTGGGCAGCGCGGTGAAGTACTTCAGCAGTGCTTCGCCCGTGCCCGTGCCCAGCCGGTACTCATGGTCCTCGGCCTGCTGTTCCACGATCCGCAGCAGCTCTTCGGGAAGGTAGTCGTGGAAGGTGATGGTCCGTGAGAACCGCGATGCCACACCGGGGTTGACGGACAGGAACCGCTCCATCTCGGCGGTGTACCCGGCGACGATCACCACCACAGCCTCGCGGTGGTCCTCCATCAGCTTCACCAGGGTGTCGATGGCCTCCTTGCCGAAGTCCCGCCCGGAGTCCTCGGGGGAGAGGGCGTAGGCCTCGTCGATGAAGAGCACACCGCCGCGCGCCCGGTCGAACGCCTCCTGCGTACGGATCGCGGTGGAGCCGATGTGCTCGCCGACCAGGTCGACGCGGGAGACCTCGACGAGATGGCCGCGCTCCAGCACTCCGAGCGAGGCAAGGATCTCGCCGTACAACCGAGCCACGGTCGTCTTGCCGGTGCCGGGGGAGCCGGTGAAGACCAGATGGCGGCGGACGGACGCGGCCTTCAGGCCCGCCTCCTGGCGGCGCCTGCCGACCTCGATCATGTTGGTGAGCGTGCGGACTTCGCGCTTGACGCTCTCCAGACCGACGAGCGCGTCCAGTTCGCCGAGCACGGCACCCGAGGTCCGTACGGGCTCGGCGGGCACGGCTTCGGGGGTGGGCTGCCCGGGGACCGTGGTGAGCAGCCCGGGGGACTGGGTCGCGGTCAGCACAGCCGTCGTCGGCTCGGCCGCGGTCCGTACGCCGCTCTCGTCGCTCGTGCAGTCCTCGGCGACCACGCCGTCGGACTCGGCGAACTCGTAACCGCCGCGCGCACAGCGCTCGGTGCGGCAGCGGCTCAGCGTCGTACGGCAGCCGTCCATCACATGGAAGCCGTAGCCGCCGCTGCCGGTGACCCGGCAGCCGCGGAAGGTGCCGCGACCCTCCGCCGAGACATAGAAACCGGCCTCGGCGGGCGAGGTGACCGTGCAGCGCTCGATCACCGGATCCGCTCCCTTGGTGACGATCACGCCGGTCTGCGCCGCGTCGATGGTGCAGCCGTTCAGGGTGCCGCCGCTGCCGTGGTCGCGGAACCAGGCGCCGGTGGAGGCCTCCCTGATCCGGCAGTCGTCGAGCTGCGCGGTCGCGCCGTCGCTCACCGACACGGCCGTGTTGCGGATCTGGGAGAGATCGCTGTCGACGACATCGACGCGCGAGCCGCGATCGAGGACGAACAGCGCGTCCGGGACGTCGTGGACACGGCACGAGTCGAGGACGGCACTCGCGCCGTCACTGACCCAGACGGCCGGATAGTCGCCGGTACTGTCGTGGATCTCGCACTGGTTGGCATCCACCCGGGTGCCCGGATCCCACACCGACAAGCCGTTGCGCCCGAAGCGGCGCACCGTGGAGCGGGTGAGGGTGAGCACCGACCGCGAGCGCAGATCGATCGCGTTCTCCGGAATGTCGTGAATATCGCAGTCGGAGAGCGTGAGCACGGAATCCGTGTCGAGCGTGATGCCGTCCGCCGACGTGCGGTGCACAGTGGAGTCCGTCAGATGGGCCGAGGCGCGCGAGGCGATCTGGACGCCGGTGCCCTTGATCTCGTACACCTCGCAGCCGATCGCCTCCAGACCGCTGCCCTCGCCGGTCACACTCAGGCCCGCGCCCGAGGCGTGATGCACCCGGCAGCGCTCGAAACGCGGATGCCCGCCGCCGCGCACGGAGATGCCCGACTGGCCGGCCGCGACGACCTCGCACTCCTCGAACACCCCGCCCGCGCCGTCCAGGACGCCGATGCCGACGCCCCCCGGATTGTCGACGGTGCAGCGGCGGACGGTGGGCCGGGCCGCGCCACGCACCTCGAGACCGGCCGCGGAACGGGTCACGATCCGCAGATCGATCAGCTCGGGTGTGCCGTCCTCCACGAGCAGCGCGGGGGCCGCCGAGTCCTGCCCCTCCACATGGAGGTCCTGGACGGTGGCCGAAGCACGCACGGTCAGCGCCACCCCGTCGGCAGGCGCGATGCGCACCGAACCGACCGCGCCCTCGGAGCCGCGCAGAGTCACCGCCCGCTGGACGACGAGGTTTTCGCGGTACGTCCCCGGCGCGACGGTGAGAATGTCGCCGTCACCCGCGGCCTCCAGGGCTGCGGCCAGTGAGGGGTACTCGCCCGTGCGGCGCCGCCACCGCGATGTGCCGGTGTGCGTCACCTGGACCGTGCCCTGTGCCATCGTGCTGCTCTGCCCCCACCTCGTGAAACTGCTCAGCCGCGCCTCTGAGGGGACGCCCCCTCACCCCCGAGGGGTCGCACCACCGTAGCGCGCGCGACGACCGGGAGTTGACGAGATGTGACCGGTCAGCTGCCCGCGCCGGTGCGGCCCCAGTCGGGGCCCGCCGCGGCCCAGGCCCTGTCCAGGCGCGCGTGTCTGCGTCGGACCAGCCGCCACATGACCAGCCGTCTGGCACATTCGACGAGGCCCCCGGCGCTCACGGCGGCTGCGATGCCCGCGAGAACGGCGTGCACCCGCGCGGTCGCCGCGTCCATCGGACGACCGACGATCCGGCCCGTACGGCCGGTCCAGATGGTGAAGGTGTCACCGGCCCGCGCGGTACGCAGCACCGTGGACACCGTGCCGGTGTGCCGACTGCCGTCCACCGCCGTCCACTTCGCCACGACGGGCCGGCGCTTCTCACGGGCCGCGGCACCCTCGGGGTCGTACGCCGCGGGCCTGGGCTCCTCGGCCGGTCTCAGCACCGTCGCGGTGACCGGATGACGCTGCTGGCGCTGGATCCGCACCGACTGCCGCAGCGAGTCGTCAGTCAGACTCCCGCCGAGCCAGCCGACGGCCGGAGCGGCGGTGACGAGAAGCACGGCGGCCACGAGCGCCAGCCATGCCTCGATGAGATCGGTCGCACGGCGCAGGGGATTGCGGCGCCAGCGCCACACTCCTGCGGCTGTTCGCACGGTCCTGCACCCCCTTCCGCATCCGTCATAGCCCGGTACGGCACGGCACAGGCGCGGGTGGTGCGAGGAGAGAGCAACGTCACCCCTGCCCCTCGACACGCTCCGGCCGCCGCCAACCGTCCAACGCGCCTGGCACCACGGAGGGTTCCCCTGGGCGCGCATCGGCGCGCATCGGCCCGGATTGGCCGGATCGGCGCGCATCGGCGCGCATCGGCGCGGGTCGGCCGGAATCCACCGCCCGGCGGAGGGCTCCAGGGCCCGGACATGCGCCAACGCCGACAGTCACTGCCGGCGTTGGTCGGCCACCATGGCCGAAGGGTCGATCAGTGTCCACCGACGGTCCTCCGGCGAATCCCTGCGGCTGCTCAGCCGTTTCGCCGGTGCGCACCCCGCGTCCGAATCGGACCGGGTGGACAGTCGGTCGGTCAGTACCCCCGGCCGCCCTGGTACGGCCGGTTGTACGGGTCGTCGTAGGACGTGGGCGCCGGAGCGGGACGGGCGGCCGCGGGCCGCATCGCCTCGTAGCCGGTGGCGACCGGACGGGGCTGCTGCTGGGAGTAGCCCTGGGGTCCGGGATACCCGCGCGGCACCTGGGGCTGCTGCGGGATGTACGGAGCAGGTGCGTGCTGCAGCGGCATGGGCTGCTGCATCTGCTGCGGATAGCCGTAGGAGGGAGAGGGAGCCGCCGGGAGGGCGGGCAGGGCCGCGGGGAGCGCCGGCAGGTAGCTGTTGCCGGTGTCGTACGCGGAAGGCACTCGGATCGGTGCGATCTGAGGTGTGCCCCGCTCCGCGACCAGGGAGTCGTAGATGGGGGTGTCGGGGAACGACGGAGCGGAGTAGTAACCGCCGCCGTAGGTGGCGCGGGGGGAGGTCATGGCACATAAGTTAAGCCCACGATGTGCTGGTTGGGGAGCCCGATAAGAGGGTTGTTTCGGGAGATGCGAGTGACGATGGATCCCCAATGCGAGCGAATCTGGGGAAATCGGTCGCAGGCAAGTGCTTAGATCGTGTAAAGGGCAAGCTGAGAGCGGGTTACCCACGGGTCGGCCGGGGTGTTCGGGCCGCTCGGATGATTAGGTGGTCGCCAGGTGAACTTTCCGGGCACCCCGACTCGCGATGGGGGCGAGCATGTCCATGCTTAAAGGAGCCAATACTCCGGTGCCGGCGCCGCAGGTTCGCGTCGAGTTGGGGTGGCGTTCAGGTCCGGGTGTGCCGGACGTCGACGCCTCGGCGCTCCTCCTGGCGTCGGGAAAGGTCCGTTCCGACGCCGACTTCGTCTTCTACAACCAGCCTTCGCACGCCTCGGGGGCCGTACGCCACGAGGGCAAGCAGACCGCACCGGACGGTGTGAGGGACCGGGTGTCGGTCGACCTCGCGCGCGTGGAGCCCGCGATCGAGAAGATCGTGCTGGCCGCCTCGGCCGACAGCGGCAGCTTCGGGCAGGTGCCCGGGCTCTACATCAAGGTGCTCGACGCGGGCTCCGGCGCAGAGATCGCGCGCTACGACAGCCAGGACGCGACCGTGGAGACGGCCTTTGTGCTGGGCGAGCTGTACCGGCGTCAGGGCGCGTGGAAGTTCCGCGCCGTGGGGCAGGGCTACAGCAGCGGACTCGAGGGCCTGGCGACGGACTTCGGCATCACGGTCGACGAGCCGCAGCAGGCGGCACCCGCTCCGGCTGCCCCGATTCCCGCGGAGCCCGTCATGCCTCCGGCACCACCGGCACCGATGCCGCCGCCCGTGGCGCCCCCGGTTCCGGCGCCGCCTCCCCCCGTGGCCGCGCCCTCCGCTCCCGTACGCCTCACCAAGGTGACGCTCACGAAGGACACCCCGTCCGTCTCCCTCACCAAACAGGGCGGCACGTCGGGCGCGATGCGCGTGAACCTCAGCTGGCAGGTGCGCAAGCAGTTCCAGGGCTGGGGCGCCAAACTCGGCAGAGCCGTCGCCATGCACGGCGACCTGGATCTCGATCTGTGCGCGCTCTACGAACTCACCGACGGCCGCAAGGGCGTGGTCCAGGCCCTCGGCAACGCCTTCGGCGCGCTGCACCAGCCTCCGTACATCCATCTCGACGGGGACGACCGCACCGGCGGCACCTCCGGCGAGAACCTCACCATCAACCTCGATCACAAGGACCGGCTGCGCCGCGTCGTCATCTTCGTCACCATCTACCAAGGCGCGCGCAGCTTCGCGGATCTGGACGCGACGGTCACACTCCAGCCGCAGCACGGCGCCGCGATCGACTTCTCGCTCGGCGAGTGCACCGTGCCGTCGACGGTCTGCGCGCTCGCGCTGATCACCAACACCGGCTCGGATCTCGTCGTCCAGCGCGAGGCCCGCTTCCTGGTCCCTGAGCGCGGTGTGAGCCCGCAGCGCACCATCGACTACGCATACGGCTGGGGCATGAACTGGACGCCCGGCAGGAAGTGAAGCCGGACCGAGCGCCTCAGCGGTCGGGAGCCGTCTCGGGACGTGAGTACGTACGTCCCTTCCAGGCGGCTCCCCGGCCGCGGTAGTGCTGTACCGCCGAATCGACCGTCATCAGCAGGTACAGCAGCGCGGTGAAGGGCAGCAGGGGCGCGATCAGCAGCGGTTGGCGGTAGTAGCGCAACATCGGGAGATACGTCCCCGTCATCACCGCCCACGCCATGCCCCCGGCCCAGCCCGCGGCCGCGTCGTTCCCGAACACTCCGAAGCACAGCGCGACGGGTGGCACGAGATAGACGAGCGCCAGCCCCACCACCGTTCCGGCCAGCAGCAGGGGACTGTGGAGCAGTTGCGCGTACGCGCTGCGCGACACCATCCGCCACAGGTTCGCCAGCTGCGGATACGGCCGCACGCTGTCCACCCGCTCCGCAAGGCCCAGCCAGATCCGCCCGCCCGCGCGCTGTACCGCCCGCGCCAGCGACACATCGTCGATCACCGCCTGCCGGATCGACTCCGGTACGCCCGCCCGCTCGGCGGCCTCGGTGCGCAGCAGGACGCAGCCGCCCGCGGCGGCCGCCGTGCGGGCGCCCGGGCGGTTGACCCACCGGAAGGGGTAGAGCTGCGAGAAGAAGTAGACGAAGGCGGGCACCACCAGTCGCTCCCACCCGCTCGCGACCCGCAGCCGGGCCATCTGGGAAACCAGGTCGAGACCCTGGGTGCGGGCGGCGGCCACCAACTCGCGCAGGCTGTCCGGATCATGGGCGATGTCCGCGTCGGTCAGCAGCAGATACTCGGGCTCGCGCGCGGCCCGGGCCACGGCGATGCCGTGCCGCAGCGCCCAGAGCTTGCCGGTCCAGCCGGGCTCCGGCTCACCGGGGGAGACCACCCGAAGGGGCAACCCGCCGTGCTGCCCGGACAGCGCGCGGGCCACCTCCCCGGTTCCGTCCGTACTGCCGTCGTCGACCAGAACGATCTCCGCGCGGCCGGGATAGTCCTGGGCGAGGAGCGAGGGCAGGCTGACCGGCAGCACCTCCGCCTCGTCGCGCGCGGGCACGACAACGGCCACATCCGGCCAGTCGGCGGGGGCCTCGCGCCGAGGCAGCCGCTGGTCCGTACGCCAGAAGAAGCCCTGCCCGAGCAGCAGCCATCCCCAGGTGGCGAGCGATCCGACGGCGATCCAGGCAATGGCGCTCATTTGCCGCAGTCTGCCCCACCACGCCGGTACCGCAAGGGCAGTCGACTATGGTGACCGGGTGAAGATCGCGCTCATGGACTCCGGAATCGGCCTGCTCGCGGCGGCCGCCGCGGTGCGCCGGCTGAGGCCGGACGCCGATCTGGTGCTGTCTTCAGATCCCGACGGCATGCCCTGGGGGCCGCATACACCCGGCGATATCACCGAGCGTGCGCTCGCCGTGGCCCGTGCGGCCGCCGCGCACGAGCCCGACGCGCTGATCGTCGCCTGCAACACGGCCTCCGTGCACGCCCTGGCCACGCTGCGCGCGGAGCTGGAGCCCGCGATCCCGGTCATCGGGACGGTGCCCGCGATCAAGCCGGCGTCGGCGGGCGGCGGCCCCGTCGCGATCTGGGCCACACCCGCCACGACCGGCAGCCCCTACCAGCGCGGCCTCATCCGGGACTTCGCCGACTCGGTCACCGTGACCGAGGTGCCCTGCCCGGGACTTGCGGATGCCGTGCAGCATGCGGACGAGACGGCCATCGACGCGGCTGTGGCGGCAGCGGCTGCACTCACGCCCGGCGATGTAAGGGCCGTCGTCTTGGGGTGCACCCATTACGAGCTGGTCGCCGACCGCATCAGGGCAGCCGTCGGTGGGCAGGTCGTCCTGCACGGTTCGGCCGAGGCCGTCGCCGCGCAGGCGCTGCGCCGTATCGGCGAACTGCCCGCCCCTGACGCCACTGCGGGAAGCCGGCTCACCGTGCTGCTCAGCGGCCGTGAGTCCGCTCTTCCCGCGCAGTCGATGAGCTATGCCGAAGGCCGTCTGCTCCAGGCAGTGACCCCCGCACACTGACGGCGACCGCCCGTCCGGCCCGCCGCCCTCGCCCGCGAGCCGCCCCCGTCCTTGGCCCGATCTCGATTCCCGAGTCCCTGCTGAGCCGCCGGAAGCTCGGTACTCTGCGTCCATGACGGACCACCCCCACGACTCATCGCCCACCGCGGAGCCGCGGCCAGCGGTCTGGACCGGGCGTGCCACCAACCGCATTCAGTGGCTGCTCGCTGCGGCGGGCGCGGCCTGCATGGCGCTGGGTGTCGAGCTCGCCGTCGACTCCACATGGACCTCGGGCGTCGTCGCCCTGCTGATGTCCGTGATCGGCTGTGTCGCGGCAGGGCTGTTCATCCTGTACGGGACCCTCGCCTTCGTCCATGTGGCGGTAAGCGTGGACCGTGATGCCGTCGAGGTGCGCTGCGGCTACATGGGCCTGCCGCGGCGAAGGATCCCGCTCTCCCATGTCGTGTGCGCGGAGTTCGACCCGAAGGTCAATCCGCGGCATTGGGGCGGCTGGGGGTATCGCTGGCGCCCGGAGAAGGGCACGGCCGTGGTCGTACGCCGGGGTGAGGGCATCGTCGTCACGCTGGGCGACGGTAGGACGTTCACCGTGACCGTCGACGACGCGGAAGAGGCCGTGAGGGTGATCCGCCACTGCCTCGGCCTGGCGGGCGCCGGAGCCGGCCGGCCCGCGGAGGCCTGAGCCTCCGGATGCCGCGAGGGCCCGTGCGGCCTACGGCACCCGGCTGTCCGCTTGCCTCTTCCGTGCCGCATGCCGCTGCGCTCCCGTGCTGCCCTCGCCCGGCATGCGGGCAGTCGCCAGACCGGCGAGCAGCCCCGCACCCGCCGTCACCGGGGTGAAGCTCAGAGCGTTGCCGACGCTCGCCAGGAACGCCAGTGCCGTTAACGTGGCGCCCGCGCTCAGCACCACCGGCGTCGACCGGGGCGAGCGCCACAGGCCGTAGAGCATCCAGCCGAACACCGCCCCCAGCAGGGCCACCCCCACGACACCCTGCTCGGCCGCCTGCTGCAGCGAGGCCGAGTGCGGCTTGCCGTCGGAGCCCAGCGACTGCTGCGCGGTGGTGCTCAGCTTGCCGAAGCGGTCGGGGCCCACGCCCCGTACCGGATCCTCCTTGGCGAGGGCGACCGCGTCCTGCCACAGCGCCACCCGGTTCTGGGTCAGCTGGCCATCCAGCGAGACCGTGAGTCCCTCCGGCAGGGCGTCCTCGGCCACGCCCCACGTGGTGGCGACGACCAGGGCGGTGGCGACGGCGAGGCCGCCGAGTGCCAGGGTCCGCCAGCGCATCCGGGCCGCCGCGAGCGAGCAGAGCAGCACGCCGATCGCGGTGGCGAACCCGGTCACGGCACCGAGCGCCAGCGCGGTGGAGGCGACGGCGAGAGCGAGCAGACGCAGTGCGAGACGCAGCACCGGCGGGCGGGCGGCGGAGGCGGCGCAGCAGGCAGCGCCCGCGGCGAGTACCAGCAGGGCGGCGGCCGCCCCGGTGTGACCCGGCTGGATGGGCGCGCCCGCGTTGGCGCCGGGTACGCCCTGCCGTGATGCGAGCGCCAGACCGAGGGCGGCGAGCGCCGCCGCGGACGGGGCGGCGACCGGCAGGAGTGTGCCGCAGATACGGCCGCAGGCGTAGCCCGCGGCCACGGCGAACACGGCGAGCAGTACGCCCTCAGGCCGTGCCTCGCGCCCGGCCGCGCTGACGAGCGACCACACGACGCATCCGCTGAGGACGACGACGCCGGCGACGTCGGTCGCGCTGCCGCGCTCGCGCGCCGCGGACCGGCTGTCCGGTGCAGCCATCCCGTCGACCCCCCGACCTGTGACGGGCCCTGCCGCAGCAGCCGAACCGGATCGGCTGGCAGGACTGGCGCACACGGTAACGGCAGATGCGGGTGTTTGTGGATGGGTTGCGCAGGAACGTTGCGGCAGCGGGCGCGGCGGGCGGTCCCGGACTTGCGGCGGCGGTGGGGGCAGGCGGTCCCGGAGTTGCGGCAGCGTGGCAGGCGGCCCGACCCGCAGACGCGTCAGCTGATCTGGACCGGACTGCCAAGAGCACAGCCACCCGCCGTAGACTCCGCTGGGTGAGCGCCACCGTCACCTCCGTCGACACCCCCCAGCCCGCCACCGCCGCAGGCCACCCGCTGCTGCGCCGGTCCGTACGGCCGGGTGCCGCCGCGCTGTCCGGGGTGATGCTGTTCCTGAGCTTCCCGCCGCGGCCCCTGTGGTGGCTGGCCCTGCCCGCGTTCGCCCTGCTCGGCTGGACCTTGTACGGCCGCAGGCTGCGGCCCGCCTTCGGCCTCGGTTACCTCACCGGCCTCGGCTTTCTGCTGCCCCTGCTCGTCTGGACGGGCGAGGAGGTGGGCGCCCTGCCGTGGGTGGCCCTGACGGCGGCGGAGGCGGTGTTCGTCGCGCTCGCCTGCATGGGCATCGCCGCGGTGTCCCGGCTGCCGCTGTGGCCGGCGTGGGCCGCCGGGGTGTGGATCGTGGGCGAGGCGGCCCGCGCGCGGATGCCGTTCGGCGGCTTCCCGTGGGGCAAGATCGCCTTCGGCCAGGCGGACAGCGTCTTTCTGCCGTTGGCCGCGGTGGGCGGGACACCGCTGCTCAGCTTCGCGGTCGTCCTGTGCGGCTTCGGCCTGTACGAGACCGCCCGCCGCGTTCTCGCGTACCGGCGCACCGGCGAACTGCCGCGCGGTGCAGCGCTCGCAGCGGTTCTCACCGTGCTCGTCCCGCTCGCAGGGAGCCTCGCCGCCCTGCCGCTCGTCGATGACACCGCCGAGGACGGCACCGCGACCGTCGCCGCGGTCCAGGGCAATGTGCCGCGCCTGGGGCTCGACTTCAACTCCCAGCGCCGCGCCGTCCTCGACAACCACGCCCGCCGCACCCAGCAGCTCGCCGCCGATGTGAAGGCGGGCAAGGTGGCGCAGCCGGACTTCGTGCTGTGGCCCGAGAACTCCTCGGACCTCGACCCGTACCGCAATCCCGACGCCAAGCTCGTGATCGACCAGGCGGTGAAGGCGATCGGCGTACCGACCGTCGTGGGCGCCGTCGTCACTCCCGACACCGGCAAGCTCCGCAACACCCTGATCGAATGGGATCCAGTGGGCGGGCCCGTCAACACCTACGACAAGCGTCATGTGCAGCCGTTCGGCGAGTACATCCCGATGCGCTCCTTCGTACGGCTCTTCAGCGCCGACGTCGACCGGGTACGGCGCGACTTCGGCCCCGGCCACAAGGTGGGTGTCTTCGATCTGGCGGGCACCAGGGTCGGGCTTGTCACCTGCTTCGAGGCGGCGTTCGACGACGCCGCGCGGGACACGGTCACCCACGGCGCGCAGCTGATCTCCGTACCCAGCAACAACGCCACGTTCGGTCGCAGCGAGATGACCTATCAGCAGCTGGCCATGTCGCGGGTGCGGGCCGTCGAGCACGGGCGCGCCGTCGTCGTACCCGTCACCAGCGGCGTCAGCGCGGTGATCATGCCGGACGGGAAGATCGTCCAGAAGACCGAGATGTTCACGCCGGACGCCCTGGTCGCCAAGGTGCCGCTGCGTTCCTCGCTCACTCCGGCGACCCGGCTCGGCACGTGGCCCGAGCGGATTCTGGTGCTGGTCGCGGCCGGCGGCGTGGGCTGGGCCGTCGCCCGTGCGGCCGGGGCCCGCAGGCTGCGGAAGGCTGGACAGGGCGTGGTGGACGCCGGCTAGCACACGGTGACGCCGGCTAGGACACGGTGACCCCCGTGAGGACGCCTCCGCCGGTGAGGACGGCCGACGCCGGTTAGGGTCGAGTACATGGCAACCCCTGACTTCATCCGCCAGATCCGGGCCGATGCGGGCCATCAGCTGCTACTCCTGCCCGGCGTCAGCGCGGTCGTCTTCGACGACAAGGGCCGTGTGCTGCTCGGCAGACGTGCCGACACCGGCAAGTGGTCGGTCATCGGCGGGATTCCCGAGCCGGGGGAGCAGCCGGCCGTGACGGCAGTGCGCGAGGTGTACGAGGAGACCGCGGTGCGCTGTGTCGCCGAACGGGTCGTGCTCGTCCAGGGGCTGCCCAAGCCGGTCACCTACCCGAACGGCGACCGGTGCCAGTTCATGGACATCACCTTCCGCTGCCGCGCGGTGGGTGGACAGGCGCGTGTCAACGACGACGAGTCGCTGGAGGTGGGGTGGTTCTCCGCGGACACCCTGCCGGAGCTCAAGGACTTCGCCCTCTTCCGGATCAAGCAGGCCCTGACCGAGGGGCCTGCATGGTTCCAACCCACCACCCAGCGGTGAAGTATGGGAGCTGACCACATCGGTCGGCGGATCATCAGTGCCTAGGGTGCGAAGCATGACCGCCCCCACCACACCAGGTCCCGCACCCCACCTCTCTGCCCCTTCGGTCGATCTCGACCTCGGCGGCCGTACGGCACTCGTCACCGGCGCGGCCGGCGGTATCGGCCGGGCGTGTGCGCTGCGGCTAGCGGCCGCCGGAGCCAAGGTCAGGGCGGTCGACCGGGACGCCGACGGGCTCGATGCCCTCGCCGCGCACGCCGACGGGCTGGCCGGCGCCGTCGAACCGGACGTCCTGGATCTCACCGATCTCGACGCGGCCGAGGCCGCCGCGGCCGGCGCCGACATCCTGGTCAACAACGCGGGGCTGCAACTGGTCCGGCCCATCGAGGAGTTCCCGCCGGACGTCTTCCACACCGTGCTCACCGTGATGCTGGAAGCGCCGTTCCGCCTGATCAGGGGCGCGCTGCCGCACATGTACGCGCAGGGGTGGGGCCGCATCGTCAATATCTCCTCCGTCCATGGGCTGCGCGCCTCTGCCTTCAAGTCCGCGTATGTGGCCGCCAAACACGGTCTTGAGGGGCTCTCCAAGACCGCGGCCCTCGAAGGGGCCCCGCACGGGGTGACATCGGTCTGCGTCAATCCCAGCTATGTGCGCACACCGCTGGTGGAGCGGCAGATCGCCGACCAGGCCGCTGCCCACTCCATGGCCGTGGAGCGTGTGCTCGCCGACGTACTGCTCAAGGACTCCGCGATCAAGCGGCTCATCGAGCCGGAGGAGGTCGCCGAAGCGGTGCTGTATCTGTGCACCCCGCAGGCGTCCTTCATCACCGGCACCTCGCTCACCCTCGACGGCGGTTGGACCGCTCATTAGTGGGTGACGAGGTTGTCCACACCAGCTTCGTCGTCCACAGGTCTGGTGCGCCCACCCGTACGGCAGGTAATCCTGTGTCCATGTCCCACGATCAAGCGTCCTACCTGGAGCTCCTCGCCCGCGGTGCCGCCGCCGAAGCATACGACCGGCCGCTGCTGCTCGCCCGCGCGAGCGGCGCCGGACCGGACGAGCTCGCCGCACTCGACCAGGCCAAGCAGCTCGCGCTGCGGGTCCGGGCCGAGTTGGAGGGACGGCGACGGCGTGAGGCCGAGCTGTCCGCGCTCTTCGAGACCGCGCACGATCTGGCGGGACTGCGCGATCTCGACGCCGTGCTGCGCGCGATCGTGCAGCGCGCCCGCTCACTGCTCGGCACGGAGGTCGCCTACCTGAGCCTGAACGACCCGTCGGCGGGCGACACCTATATGCGCGTCACCGAAGGCTCGGTCTCGGCGCGCTTCCAGCAGTTGCGGCTGGGCATGGGGGAGGGGCTCGGCGGGCTCGTCGCCCAGACCGCACGGCCGTATGTCACCGACAGCTATTTCGACGACGCCCGCTTCGAGCACACCAGAGCGATCGACACGGCGGTCAGAGACGAGGGCCTGGTCGCGATCCTCGGAGTGCCGCTGATGCTCGGCAGCCAGGTCATCGGCGTGCTCTTCGCGGCGGACCGCCGCGCGAGAGTCTTCGAACGGGAACAGGTCGCGCTGCTCGCCTCGTTCGCCGCGCATGCCGCCGTCGCCATCGACACCGCGAACCTGCTGGCCGAGACCCGCTCCGCCCTCGCCGAGCTGGAGCGGGCCAACGAGATCATCCGGGACCACAGTGGCGTCATCGAGCGCGCCTCGGACGTCCACGACCGGCTGACCGAGGTCGTCCTGCGCGGTGGCGGCGTCCATGATGTGGCTGCCGCGCTGTCCGAAGTCCTTGACGGCACGGTCGAGTTCACGGACTACGACCTCGAAGTGACCGGCGCCGACGGGCGCGCGATACGGCACGGGGACGACTGGGTGGCCGCGGTGTCGGCGGGCGGTGAGCTGCTGGGGGCCCTGGTGCTCCGCGGGCACCGCGACCTCGACCCCGTCGACCAGCGCACCCTGGAGCGCGCCGCCATGGTCACCTCACTTCTGCTGCTCGCCCGGCGCTCCGCCCACGAGGCAGAACAGCGGGTACGGGGCGAGCTGCTCGACGACCTTCTCGATGCGGCGGACCGGGACCCGCGGTTGCTGCGCGAACGAGCGGCCCGCCTGCAAGCCGATCTCGACGTGCCGCATGTGGTGCTGGCCGCACGGATCGACACAGCCGGCGCGGACGGCTCAGGCCGGGACGCCGGGGGGCGCGGCGGCGATGCGGCGGCCACCGGAGAGCGGGAGACCGCGGACCGGCAGCGGCTGTGGTCGGCCGCCTCGCATCTGGCCGCGACCCGCTCGGGTCTGGCGGCCGCCCGCGACGGCGGCACCGTCCTGCTGCTGCCGCTCGGCCCCAGTGACAGCGCGTCCGATCTCGCCCGCCAGACAGCCAGACAACTGGGGTGCACGCTCAGGGAGTTGGTCACCGTCGGCGCTTCCTCGCCGGTCGCAGCGCCCGCCGGCGATCCCGGCCCGATAGCGGGGGCGTACGAACAGGCGCGCCGCTGCCTGGACGCCCTGCGGCTGCTCGGCCGCTCCGGGCAGGGGGCCGCTGCGCAGGACCTGGGTTTCCTCGGTCTGCTGCTCGCCGACCCCGGTGACATCGACGGTTTCGTCCGGCGGACGATGGGCGAGGTCGTCGAGTACGACCGCAAGCGCGGCACGGACCTGGTGCGCACGCTCGACGCGTACTTCGCGAGCGGCATGAGCCCTGCCCGTACGAAGGACGATCTGCACGTTCATGTGAACACCGTGGCCCAGCGCCTGGAGCGAATAGGCCGGCTGCTCGGCCCAGACTGGCAGTCACCGGGCCGTGCGCTCGAGATCCAGCTGGCGCTGCGTCTGCACGCCATGTCCACCTCGGTCGCCCGCTGAGCCGAACGCGCCGCCGCGCGGACCTCCCTCGGGAGTCCGCGCGGCAGACGGGCGTCGTATGTTCTGCGTCCGTCAGGCGGTGCGCACATCCGCCGAGCGGGCAGCGGGCGCTTCCTCCGCCGGTTCCGCCTCGACAGCGTTCAGATCCCGCTGCCGGGTCTCGCGCGCACACCCGATGGCCACCACCGTGATCAGCGCCGCGGCGATCACATACAGGGCGATCGGCGTGGACGAGTCGTAGTCGGCGAGCAGCGCGGTGGCGATCAGCGGCGCTGGGGCACCGGCCGCGACCGAGGAGAACTGCGCGCCGATGGAGGCACCGGAGTACCGCATGCGGGTCGCGAACATCTCGGAGAAGAAGGCGGCCTGCGGTGCGTACATCGCTCCGTGGAACACCAGCCCGACCGTGACGGCGAGCAGCAGATTGCCGAAGCTGCCGGTGTCGATGAGCGAGAAGAACGGGAACATCCAGGCGCCGACGCCGATCGCGCCCATGAGATACACCGGCCTGCGCCCGATCCGGTCCGAGAGGGCGCCCCACGCCGGGATGACCGCGAAGTGCACGGCGGAGGCGAGGAGTACGGCATTGAGCGCGGTCTGCTTGCTCATCTCCACGGCGGTCGTCGCGTACACGAGGATGAAGGCGGTGATGACGTAGTAGCTGATGTTCTCCGCCATGCGGGCGCCCATCGCGACCAGCACATCGCGCCAGTGGTGCCGAAGCACGGCGACGAGCGGCATCTTCTCGGCCTGCCCGGCCACGGCCTTGCGCTCCTCCGCCTGTGCCAGCGCGGCCTTGAAGACCGGTGACTCATCGACAGAGAGACGAATCCACAAGCCGACGACCACCAGCACACCGGAGAGGAGGAAGGGTATGCGCCAGCCCCATGAGGTGAACGCGGCGTCCGACAGCAGCGCGGTGAGTGCCGACAGCACCCCCGTGGCGAGCAACTGCCCGGCCGGAGCGCCGGTCTGCGGCCAGGACGCCCAGAACCCGCGCCGTTTGGCGTCCCCGTGCTCCGACACCAGCAGCACGGCACCGCCCCACTCACCGCCGAGGGCGAATCCCTGCACCAGCCGCAGCGCGGTGAGCAGCACGGGCGCGGCGCTCCCGACGGTGGCATGCGTCGGCAGCAACCCGATCGCGAAGGTCGCCCCACCCATCAGCAGCAGGCTCAGCACCAGCAGCTTCTTACGGCCGAGTCGGTCGCCGTAGTGCCCGAAGACCAGCGCACCGAGGGGGCGGGCGGCGAACCCGACGGCGTAGGTGAGGAAGGAAAGCAGGGTTCCGACGAGTGGATCGGAGCCGGGGAAGAACAGCTTGTTGAAGACCAGCGCAGCGGCCGATCCGTAGAGGAAGAAGTCGTACCACTCGATGGTGGTGCCGATGAGGCTCGCGGCGACGATGCGCTTGAGTGAACTGGGAGCTGGTGGAGCGCTTGCGGGGGCGGCCATGGACACCACTTCCGGACAGTTGGCGGGGACGTTTGTGTGTCGCCACACCGTAGAAACACGCAGGTCAGGCGCACATGTGGTGGGGCAACATAGTTCGGGTCGTGGCTATGCGTCGGGCCACCATGCCCGCTTGCGGAGCGGTCGCTCACCTCCCGGGCGGGCGGTCGGGGAAGCACGCAGCTGACCTGGCTGCGCTGTCGAGCGGCGCGCCCTGCCTGACTGGTCACCAGATGTGTCCGGACAGCGACCAGGGAACACCCCGCGGCAACGCCTTGGGAATGACTTCGAGATGACGTTGACCCGTCAGTAACCAAGTTTGGGGTGCCATCAGCAACGGCAGTCCTGACATCCTGGGCGGCATGGCGACCCTCAACGGAAAGCCCGTTTCCCCCGATGAACTGCTGACCCTGGCCCTGGTCAACGTCGGCCATTTCACGTCCATGCGAGTAGATGACGGCAGCATTCGCGGCCTGCCGCTGCACATGGAACGCCTCACGAAGGACTGCAAGGCCGTGTGGGGTGCTGACCTGGACACCGAACGTGTCCGCGACTTCGTCCGCCAGGCCCTGGATGGACCGACGCAGCCGTGCGTCGTCCGCGTGACCATCTACGACCCCAAGGTCGACATGGGACACCCCGCGGACGCCGGGGAACCGCACGTCCTGGTAACCGTGCGCGGTGCCGGCGCGATGCCTCCGGCTCCGCTGCGTGCCAGGAGCATGCTGTACGAGCGAGACCTGCCAGAGGTCAAGCATGTCGGCCTCTTCGGGGTCCTGCACACCCGGCGCAGCGCCCAGCTCGCCGGATTCGACGACGCCCTGTTCATCGGACGCGAGGGTCTCGTCAGCGAAGGCGGCACCTGGAACGTCGGATTCGTCGACCAGAACGGCACGGTCGTGTGGCCACAGGCTCCTGTACTGCCCGGAGTCACCATGGCGCTGCTCCAGCAGCGCGCCGAACACCGGATCGCCACCGTCACCCTGGAACAGGCCAAGGGCATGGCAGCCGCGTTCGCGACGAACACAAGTATCGGCGTGCGGGCCCTCGCTGCGATCGACGACACCGAACTGCCCACCGAGCACCCCGTGCTGGACCGGCTGCGCGAGACTTACCTGTCCGTCCCCGGCGAGAGGCCGTAGGGCCCGGCCATGACGGGGGTGACCAGGTGGACCGGCCGTGAGGCCGGCCTGCCCCCTTCGGGATGCGTAAGAGCGGCAAGGCGTTCGCCGCACTGGTCGGCGTCAATCCGCGCCAAATCCAAACCCGACGATCAACAGCGGTTCGCGGCGCCTCTCACCGAGTGGGCCGCCGTCGAACACGACGTACCCAACGACCAACAGCGACTACGAGCGCTTCGTACAGGCCACCGGGCGCCGGCCGCCCCAGCACTGGCCGAACGGGCGCTGTCCCGCTGATCTGGCCACCCATCCCGTGGTTTGGGTCACCTGGCACGACGCCACCGCGTACGCCCGCTGGGCCGGGACTCTGTCCACAGCCCAGCAGTGGGAGAAGGCCGCTCGTGGTCCGAGGGGAAGGATCTACCCGTGGGGCAACGAACCCACAGCCGCCAAATGCAACGTCGCCGAGACCGGCATAGACGCGACCACGCCAGTCTTCCGATACCAGTCCGGAGCGCCTGCGAAGTGCTGGGGCGGGCGATTAAGCCAGACTCCAAAAGAGGAGGACAACCGATCGGGCGCGGATGGCGCCCGAATAAGGCGGCGGGCTGGCCCGTTCGGTGCCCGCGTTGAGCATCTGGAAAATCCTCCGCGACTGCCTCCTGAAACGCGACGGCGTTCACCACGCCATGCTCGGCATCGCCCGCCTGCACAACCTCACGCTGGCTGGATGAGGGGCAGTGGCGCTGGTCAACCGGCATGCCGTAGATCATTTACGGGACAACGCTTGCCCATGGCCAATGAGGAGAATTCGGGATGGGGAATTACATGAAGCTCAAACCGCCCAAGCTGGGGAAAAACTTGATTGTCGACAACCGGATCTCGAGCGGGTCGCACATCTGCCGGCGCTCCTGGGTGCTGGGCTCGAAATGCATCGTTCCCTAGTGATTTCCCTAGTTCCCATTGCCACATCGTTGACACGACTGGGAGAGATCACCCAGACTCAAATCCGGTGCCGCCACTGAATCCCTGGGCAGCTCTGGATTCCGTGTCATGCGAAACTCGGGAGCAGCATACCGGTGGCCTGCGGTGATGCGGGGTAATCATGGGCTTTTGCGTAAGCCTCCATGCATCGAGATTTCACTGCACGGCGAAGTGAAGCAGGAGGAGAAGCGCGATGAGTACACACGTCACCTCGTCTACTGGGGTCCCAAGCCCTCCTGTCGCCGAGGGTAGTGCGATCCACGGTATTGACATGGTAAGGGTTTCAAATCGCTGATCTCCGGCCGACCGTGCCGTCGCGGCTAGCGAATTCCGTTCTTTCTGATCCGGGCTGTCTTGCCATTAATGCCGATCCGAATGAGCGCGAAATCGAGTTCCGAGCACGGTCACGCCTTCGCACCGGTCCTGCGCCGTCCACCGAGAGGAAGCTATCCGTGACCACCCTGCCCGACGTCGTACGGTCCGCGACAAGCACGGTCGCGCACGAACTCACAACAGATACGCTGCTGCAGCTGGCCAACCGAGAGATCGCCGCGATCCACGTGCGCGGCTATTACCCGGTCGAGGTCGCCGCCGAGGTCGCCGAAAAAGCAATCAATCACCAGGAACTCGGCCATTACCACAAGCAGCACACTAGCAGTGTCGGTCGTGTCTACATGCCTCACATCGATACCAAGTGGGACAAGGAACTGACGAATAAGTACCACGAGGAAGCGCTCCCGGCGATCGAAGACGTCCGCTCGATGTTCCATCCCTACATGGCGCCGGTAGACCGCATCCGACTGGAGCTGCAGGAGCTGTGGCCGGCAGGCGCCAACCTGCTGCGCCTGCGAGGCCGGACCTGCTTCGTCGGCGCCCTCCGCGTCTTCCAGCCGAACACCTCAGAGTTCTGGCCTCACAGCGACTCAATTGATCAGGAGACCGACGCCCCCGAGATCGAGGGCGTGCTCAACCAACTCGTTGCCAACATCTACTTGCAGTCCGCGGATGAGGGTGGCGATCTCCAGCTCTGGTTGCGTGAGCCCACTCCGGAAGAGAAGGAGCGGATCCTCGAGGTTGAGGGCCTGGAGCCGGACTCAATCGAGAAGCCGATGATTCAGATCCACCCAGAAGCCGGGGACCTCATTCTCGTCAGCCCGCGTCAGTTGCATGCGGTGACGCCGGTCAAGGACCGACACCGGGTCGGAGCCAGCGCCTTCATCGTCACCAAGGGCCCGCAGGAACCGCTCCTGTTCTGGAGCTAGGGCGTGTTTTAGAAGTCGCGCCTGCCCCGCGGCGCCTGGCACGCACACTCGCGGTGTTGTCGGAGTCGCCCAAGTACGTCCAGTACGAGGGCGATCCTCCGCCTTGCGATTGCACGCACCAGACGCCGTGGGGCCCGCCCTGCGGGCGGACGGCGCTACTTCTAAAACACGCCCTAGCGCCCCACCACCAGCCACCCGGCCACGAGTCGACACCCAGAGGACGACCGAAAATGCTCCCGGCTCAGGTCCAAGCGCACGCGAAGGCTCACCCGAACCGCACGGCTGTTGTCGTGGGTCACGATCGTCTGACCTACGCACAGCTGGACGTCTGGGTCTCTCGACTGGCCCGCCGTCTGCGCCACCAAGGCGTCGGCCGCGGGCACCTCGTCGGCGTGCACCTGGACCGTACGCCTGCGACTGTCGCCGCGCTCCTGGCCGCGCTCTCCGCCGGTGCGGCATACACCGTGGTCGACCTGGCCGATCCGGTCTCCGAGGGGGCGGGCCGTCTCGCCGCGGCTCGCCCCGACCTGGTACTTGGTGCGGCACCGTACCTCGACGAACTACGTCGACATGGGCTCAACGTCATCGACGTCTACGAGAACATCCCCGGGGACGCCGGGGAGCCCCCCGAGGGGGGCGTGACCACTCCCGCAGTGCAGGACACCGCATACGTCTTGCACACTTCCGGCTCTACCGGGGTGCCCAAGGGTGTCATGGTCACGCACGCCAACATCAGGCACTACACCGAGTCTTTGCTGGAGCGGCTCGACATAACCGAGCCGCTCCAGTACGCCCACGTCACCACGCTTGCCGCCGACCTCGGCAACACATGCGTCTTCCTCGCCCTGTGGACCGGCGGCACCCTGCATCTGGTGGACGACGCCACACGGCGCGACCCCGCAGGTCTGCTCCACTATCTACTTGCTGAAGGGATCGACGTCCTCAAGACCACGCCCTCGCACTGGAGCGTCCTGTTCCAGGCTTACGGGCTTGACGGCGCCACCCGACCAAGGCTTCGGCATCTGTTGCTCGGCGGCGAGCTCCTGCCCCTGCCGCTCGCCCGCAGAGTCATCGCTTCCGGCATCACCACCACACTGGTCAACCATTACGGCCCGACCGAGGCGACGGTCGGCGTCTCCGTCCACCTCCTGACCTCCAATACCGACCTCGACGCCCTGGGCGACGCAGCGTCGGTACCGATCGGCCGCCCGCTCGGTGCGAACCGGCTCTTCGTCCGCACGCCGGACGGAGCCTTCCATGAGCGCGATGCGACCGGCGAGCTGTACGTTGTCGGCCCTTCGGTCGCACTCGGCTATCGCGGCGCCCCGGAGGCCACTGCGGCGGCGTTCACTGAGGAAGTGGCCGTGCGACATCCCGGTCTCGGCGTGGCCTATCGCACCGGCGACCGGGTCCGGGCCGACTCCCACGGTGTGCTGGAGTTCCTCGGCCGCGGCGACCGGCAGGTCAAGGTGCGCGGCCACCGCGTTGAACTCGACCACGTCGAAGCGGAGTTGCGACGGATGCCCGGCGTCACCAACGCCCTCGCGATACTGCTGCCCGGTGAGCAGGGCCGACTGGTCGCCGTGGTCAGCGCACCTGGCACCCGCGAGCGATCGGTCTCGCTGCGAGCCCGAGCCCGGGAAGTGCTGCCTTCGTACATGGTCCCGGACCGGATCGAAGTGCTCAACGCCTTCCCACGGACCGGAAACGGCAAGACCGACCTTGCGGCGCTGCGTCAGTTGGTCGAGGAGAGCCCCACCGAGCGTCGAAGCGCCCATTCCGCGGAGGATCCGCTGCTCGACGAGGTGTTGACGGCTTGGCGGCGCCAACTCGGTCACGATGACTTCACCCCACACGACGACTTCTCGTCGGTCGGCGGCAACTCGATCGATGCCATCCAGGTGATCGCGGACCTGCAGTCCCGCGGCCATCGGGTATCCGCTGCCGCCTTTCTGGCCGAACCCACAGCAGCTGCCCTGGCCACCCGTCTACGGGCGGGCGCCGCGGGTGAGGGTCCTGGGACGACGGACCGCCCGGTGGTCCCCTTCCTGGCCGAGGACACCGCGCTGTCCCCCGCCCAGGCATGGTTCTTCCGGCAGCACTTTGCCCAGCCTGACCAATGGAACCAAGCGTTGTTGCTGGACGCCGACCCGCCCGTCCGACCGGAGATCATGGCCGCCGCGGTGGCCGATGTGGTTCGCCTGCACCCGTTGCTCCGCACCGCTTTCCGCCCCGGACCAAGCGGTGTCCGCCGAGTGCTCACCGAGCCCGGCACTCCTTTCACCAGCTCCACCCTGCCAGTCGCCGCCGGAGAGGCTGAACGGCACATCGAGGAGACCGCCACCGCCTGCCAGCAGCGGATCCGGGTCGAGGACGGCACCCTGTTGCAGGCCCACCTGTTCCTCGGCACGGAACGGAGCCACCTGTTGTTGGTGGCCCATCACCTGTGCGTCGACGCCGTCTCCTGGCGCATTGTTACCAGCGACCTGGCCCACTGCTACGCCGAACGGCTGCGCGGCAGAGCTCCGTCGCTTGCTCCCGCACCCACCGACTTCGGCGACTGGGCGACCCACCTGCGCGACCAGGCCCCTGTCCTGGCCGACGACCTCATGCACTGGGGCGACATCACCACCTCGACCCCAACCTCTGCCGCCATCGGCAACAACCGCGAGGGCAACGCCGAGACGATCTGGTTCCGCTTCTCCCGCGCCCAGACCGACGCGCTGAATCGCACCGGGCTGCCCCCTCATGCTGTCCTGCTCGGCGCTTTCGCCCAAGCACTGGCCACAGCGCGCGGCACCGACGAGGTCGTGGTGGATGTCGAGAGCCATGGACGACTCCCACTTGACGAGGCCCTTGATGTCTCCCGGGTGGTGGGCTGGTTCACATCCACTTTTCCGGTCCGCATCGCTGCCGTCGCCGAAGACATGACGGCTACGGTCAAGGCCGCTGAGGCCGCGCTGGCAGATGTGCCCCGACTCGGCGTTGCCTATGGGCTCTACGGTCAGCCACAGCGCACCGACGTGTGCTTCAACTACCTGGGCACGCTTGCCTTCCCTCAGGACGACGAGCTTCGGCTGTCGCCCTCACGGCACCGCCAGGGCCCAGTCCGTGGACCTGAGAACGACCGCGGTTACGCCCTCAAGCTCACCGCGCGCCTGCACGACGGCCAGTTGGTCGCCGACTTGTCCTACCCCTCACGCTCGCACGACCTCGGGCAGTTGGCCGACCTGGCACGGGGTACCCGGGCGCACCTGCTGGAGGCGGCCGGACTTCCGCCGGAGGAAGGGCAGTTCGTGGTGGAGCCTGGCTCCACCACGGGTCTGCTCGTCCAAGTCCCGCGCACGCTGTGCTTCGAGCCGTCGGCCGGCGGCGGCCTCGGACGGACTGGCGTTCGTGAGTACGGCACCGTGCTCCTTACCGGGGCCACCGGCTTCATCGGTGCCCACCTCCTGCACCTGCTGCTCACCCGTACCAGCGGCACGATCCACTGCCTGGTCCGTGACCGCGACGGCCGCCCGGCCGCCGAGCGGCTGCGCGAGACGCTCACCTGGTACCTGCCCGATGGTGACTTCGACCGTTATGCCGATCGACTCACCGTGCTGACTGGTGACCTCGCCGAGCCCGCGTTCGGCCTGTCCGATCAGGAGTACGAACGGCTGGTCCGCGAGGTCGAGGCCGTCTACCACCTCGCCGCCGATACCCGTTTGTTCGGCGACCGCGAGAGCTTCACCCGTCTCAACACCGAACCCTTGCGTGCAGTCGTCGCTCTCGCCTCCACCGGTCGGCCGAAGGACCTGCACTACGTGTCCACTCTCGCGGTGTGCGGTACCGGGCCGGAGGGTGAACCGGCAGTCTTCTCCGAGGAAAGCCTCAACATCGGCCAGCGCTTCCTCAATGAGTACGAGCGCAGCAAGTACGACGCAGAGCGGATCGTCCACGAGTTCGCCGCGGCCGGCGGCGCGGGTTTCGTCTACCGGTCCGGTAACGTCACTGGCCACTCGGTTACCGGCCGCTTCCAGCGCAACGGCGGTGACAGCCGGCTGGTCCAGCTCCTGCGCGCCGCGGTACAGATCGGCCGTGTGCCCAGGGTCGACGCGCGGACGGTGGCACTCAGCCCGGTGGATGTGGTGGCTGAAGGCATCCTGGCGATCTCGCGGAGCGAACGGGTGTCCGGCGGCACCTTCCATGTCGACACGCACCACGAGGTGCTCTACGCGGACCTGTTCGCCGCCCTGCGTGAGCTTAGGTTCGTCCTGGAGCCTGACGAGGCCGCCGACTTCGCGCCGCTGTTCGCGGACCATCTGACCGGCGGCGACGAACAGATCCCTCTGGCGCATTTCTGGGCGAGCCGTCCGGAGCGCAATGTTCGTTACGACCACAGTCGCACCCGTCGCCTACTCGCCCGCCTGGACGTGTCCTTCCCCGCACCGGACCGTACCTGGCTACACGCCTGGTTAACCGGCCTGATCGACCAGGGCGAGCTGCCGCACCGGCCCGTTCTGCCCCCTCCATGAGCCAGCCGATCGATGAACTACAGGGACTCAACATGACAGACCGACGCATCGCAGTCGTGACCGGGGCCTCGTCGGGGATAGGGCGGGCCGTCGTCCGCCACCTCGCCCATCAGGGCGCCTACGTGGTGGCCGCCGGGCGGCGCGCCGGACGACTGACAGAACTGGCCGAAGAGTTACGTACGGCGCCCGGCCGGGCCGTACCGGTGCCCGGCGACATCGCGCAGGCCGGCCATACCGAGGAACTGTTGGCTAAGGCTGAGCTGGAGTGGGGACCGGCCGACGTGTTCGTCGCTGCCGCCGGGCAGGGCTTGCCCGGCACCGTGCTGGGCTCCGACCCGGAGCGCTGGCAGCAACTGGTGGAAGTCAACTACCTCGCCATGCTGCGCCAACTCCGCGTGGTTGGCGCTGAGTTCCGCAAGCGGGCGGAGGCCGACGGCGGCGCGCAAGTGCGTGACATCGTGGTCGTCGGCTCGACCGTCGGTCGGCAGGTGTCGGCAGCGAATCCGGTCTATGGCTCGACCAAGTTCGCGGTGCACTCGCTGGTGGAGGCACTGCGGCAGGAGGTGTGCCACTACAACATCCGGGTGACGCTGATCGAACCGGGTTTCGTACGCTCCGGGTTCCAGGAGGCTGCGGGATACGATGCGGCGTGGTTTGAGGCGATCGCCGAGGAGAACGGGCCGCTGCTGGTCCCGGAGGACGTCGCCGACGTCGTCGGGTACGTGATCGGACGCCCGTCGCATGTCCACCTCGACGATGTTCGTCTGCGCCCCACTCGCCAGCGGCCCTGACCGGTCGGTCGGCCCGTCAGCCGGCCGCCTACCTGTCCACCGGCCGACTCGGCCCAGCCTCCGCCCGCGGCGGACGGCTCGAGCTCCCCGCCCACCGGATGACGACGGCTACCGCTTCCGGGGGCGTATCCATTTCTCGCGGAGGGCGGTCTCGGTGCCCAGGGGATCTGCATCGGCCCTATGTGCACGCGCAAGCGGCGTTCACGTACGACCCGTTCGCCTTGTACGGCGTTCTCGAAGGCTTCACCAACCCCAACATTCTACTGGCCGGGATCATCGGCATGGGCAAGTCCGCGCCGGCCAGGTACCTCGCCGTACGCGCCGTGGCTTTCGGCTACCGAATCTAGTTGTCATTCAGAGTCCTGCACCGACCGATAAACGGGCCGACGAAATGGAATTCCGATGTCTTCGAACGAGAATTACGCCCGCCGGGTGCTTGAGGCGTTGGCGTCCGATCCCGACCGGATTGCCCTGTGGCGGGAAGGCGAGGAGTTCACCGCAGGCCAGTTCTCCAAGGCGGTTCTCACGGCGGCGGAACTCCTGCGTCGGCACTTTACGGAACACCGAGCTCCGATTACGGAAGGCAAGGATCCGGTTGTGGCGGTGCTGACCGTCACCAACAGCCCGGCGACCATCATCCTCCGCTACGCGGCCAACCTCGCCGGGGCAACCCTGGTCCACCTGCACTCCACGAACGCGGTGGATCCCACCGATCAGCTGGCCGCCGCCGGCCGGGAGAAGATCCTCAGCAGGACCGGGGCGAGCTTCCTCGCCGTCGACAAGGAGAACCTCGACGCGGCCCGCGAGCTGTCCGACCGGCTGCCCGAGCCACCGCGCCTGGCCGCGCTCGGCACCCTCGGTCCCGATGTCCTGGACCTCTCGTCGGGCGACCCGGACGCCTTCGACCTCGACGCCGTCGAGGCCGACCCCGAACAGCCGGCCGTGGTGATCTGCACCAGCGGGACCAGCGGCAGCCCCAAGGCTGTCACGATGCCGTACCGCGTCCGCAGCCTCTACCTCGAGGTGGGCCTCAAGGCGGGCTTCCAGTCCCCGGATCCCCTCGTGTACCTGTCGACCCTGCCGGTGAGCAACTCCAGCGGCACCGTCGTCGACCTCGCGCTCGCCTCCGGCGGAACGGTCGTCCTGCACGACGGGTTCGAGGCGGGCGAAGTGCTGCGGGCCGTGGAACAGCACCGCGTCTCCACGCTGACGATCACCCCGCCGCAGTTGTACATGCTGGTCGACCACCCCGACATCGCCACCACCGACCGGTCGAGCATCAGGAACATCACCTATGTCGGCTCTCCCGCGGCCCCCGCCCGCCTGGCCGAGGCGATCGAGGTGTTCGGCCCGGTGCTGGTCCAGATCTACGGGACCACGGAGACCAGCCCCATCAGCATCCTGACCCCGCCGGACCACCTCGACCCGGAACTCCGCGGGACCGCCGGGCGCCCGGCCGCGGAGATACGCATCCGCGACCTGGACGACGACCGTGACGTCCCGCCCGGCGAGATCGGCGAGGTGTGCGTGCGGAGCCCGTCCACCATGCTCGGCTACTGGGGCGAACCGGAGCTGACCGCCAAGACCATCCGCGACGGCTGGGTGCACACCGGCGACCTCGGTTCCGTGGACGAGAACGGCTGTCTGCGCTTGCACGGCCGGATGGGCGAGGTGATGAAGACCAACGGCATCAAGGTCCGTCCCATGGATGTGGAGAACGCGCTGCTGACCCATCCGGAGGTCGCCCAGGCCGCGGTGTACTGCGTGGTCGACGACGACCGCGTGGAGCACATCCACGCCGCCGTCGTGGTGCGGCCGGGCAGCACCGCCGACTCCGGGACGCTGATCGGTCACGTCGCTGCCGAGCTGTCCCCGAAGCACGTACCGGCCGTGGTGACGTTCCACGACGCGCTGCCCCTCACCGGTGCCGGCAAGCCGGACAAGCAGAGGCTGGCAGCACAGCACAGCGGTGCGGCATGACACTCACCGTCGCGCCCGTACTGGCCGAGTCCGCCGAGCGGCGCCCCGACCACCCCGCGCTCGTCTTAGGCTCCGAACGGATCACCTACGCCGGGCTCTGGAACGCCACCCGCCGGTACGCGACGGCGCTGCGGGACGACGGGTGTGCGCCCGGGCGACCGGATCGCCCTGCTGCTGCCGAACACACCGCACTTCCCGATGGTGTACTACGCGTGCCGGCGCTCGGTGCCGTGGCGGTCCCGGTGCACGGCCAGCTGCGTGCCGACGAGAGCGTCCACGTGCTGGGCGACTCCGCCCTCGCTCGGGCCGGAGCCGAGGACGTGGACTCGCTCGTCGACGTGAAAAGTCGTGACCGAGATGCGTAAGCCGGCTCTGCAACAACCCGACTGGGGCGACCCGTCACAGGTACGGCGCATCCGGGAGGTACTGGCCGCACGCCCGCCGCTGGTCAAGGCGGAGGACGTGCGCGTGCTGCGGACGTTGCTGGCCCAGGTGGCCCGGGGCGAAGCCCTGGTGGTGCAGGGCGGGGACTGCGCCGAGAACCCGGGTGAGTGCGACGCCGAGTACGTGTCGCGCAAATCCGCGGTGCTCGACCTGCTCGCCGCGACGCTGAAGATGGCCACCCACAAGCCTGTCGTACGGGTCGGACGCATCGCGGGCCAGTTCGCCAAGCCGCGGTCCAGGCCTTTCGAACGCATCGGGGATCTGGAACTACCGGTCTACCGGGGCCACATGGTCAACGGCCCGGAGTACGACCCGGAAAGCCGTCGGCACGATCCGCTGCGCCTGCTGACCTCGTACATGACGGCTTGCGACGTCATGGAGCACCTGGGCTGGCGCGGGCCCGCGGCCCTGGGCCACCAGCCCCTGATCGAGCACCGGTTGTGGACGAGCCATGAGGCCCTCGTCCTCGACTACGAAGTGCCCATGATCCGTGAGCTGGGGGACGGGCGCCGCTGGCTCGGCTCCACGCACTGGCCGTGGATCGGCGAGCGGACCCGCCAGCCGGACGGCGCTCACCTGGACCTTGTCGCCGGCATCGTCAACCCGGTCTCCGTGAAGGTCGGTCCGACCGCCACCCTGGAGGAGATCACCGTCCTGTGCGAACGGCTCGATCCGCTGCGGGAACCGGGCCGGCTCACTCTCATCGCACGGATGGGGGCCGAGATGGTCGCCGACCGGCTGCCCGCGCTCGTGGAGGCGGTCCGGGTGGCCGGTCATCCGGTGATCTGGCTCAGCGACCCCATGCACGGCAACACCATGGTCGGCCCGGACGGACACAAGACCCGCCTGTTGGAGACCATGGCACGGGAGATCCGGGGATTCCTTCGGGCCGTGACCGACGTCGGCGGCACGGCGGGCGGACTGCACCTGGAGACCACCCCCGACGACGTCCTCGAATGTGCCGCGGACGTCTCCGTGTACGAGGGGAAGGCCGTCCGCCGCACCAGCCTGTGCGACCCCCGGCTCAATCCGGAACAGGCTGCTTCGCTGGTCTCCGCCTGGTCCCACGCGGATGTCCGCCCCACCGCGTCGGGCGACGGGTCATGGATGGACCGGGAAGCGCAGACGATCCCGGGCGGACGGTCGCTGCCTGGCGGGCCGGAGTATCAGGAGTTCGAGCCCCGGAACCACTCCGCATTGCCGCTCAACCAGACCTAGGGCGCGGTTTTCCGGAACATCCGGCCGAGTGGGCTGCACATATTCGCCATTTCCAACGTCTGACCCGTCGACGTCGACGTCTGATTGATCTCCGAACCCGGCACGAACGGCCTTCGCTCAGGTGTCGGCTTTCGGGGGCGGAGGGCGCAAGCTCGTTGCCGTCGGCCAAAGCCTGGTACCACCGGCTGCGCGACGCCTACCTCGCCACCATGACGCATCCCGCGAGGGCAGGCATTTGAGCCATTGCCGCACCAGCGTGGCTGATTCGCCTTGATCACGGCGATGTAGTGGGCGTTCTTGTCCTCGAAAAGGAAGCGGGCGTCGGCGGCCTGCGAAGTGCTGGGGCAGGCGATTAAGCCAGACTCCAAAAGAGGAGGACAACCGATCGGGCGCGGATGGCGCCCGAATAAGGCAGCGGGCTGGCCCGTTCGGTGCCCGCGTTGAGCATCTGGAAAATCCTCCGTGACTGCCTCCTGAAACACGACGGCGTTCACCACGCCATGCTAGGCATCGCCCGCCTGCACAACCTCACGCTGGCTGGATGAGGGGCAGTGGCGCTGGTCAACCGGCGTGCCGTAGATCATTTACGGGACAACGCTTGCCCATGGCCAATGAGGAGAATTCGGGATGGGGAATTACATGAAGCTCAAACCGCCCAAGCTGGGGAAAAACTTGATTGTCGACAACCGGATCTCGAGCGGGTCGCACATCTGCCGGCGCTCCTGGGTGCTGGGCTCGAAATGCATCGTTCCCTAGTGATTTCCCTAGTTCCCATTGCCACATCGTTGACACGACTGGGAGAGATCACCCAGACTCAAATCCGGTGCCGCCACTGAATCCCTGGGCAGCTCTGGATTCCGTGTTATGCGAAACTCGGGAGCGGCATACCGGCGGCCTGCGGTGATGCTGGGTGCTCATGGGCTTTTGTATAAGCCTCCATGCATCGAGATTTCACTGCACGGCGAAGTGAAGCAGGAGGTGAAGAGGTGTGATGACGTGTATGCAGCATGTTCACCACATTGACGAGTGTCTAGTGGTTCAATTCGCGAACGACAGGTGCCTTACTCGCGCGGCTGGAGGAGAATCGCGATGAGTACACACGTCACCCTGTCTACTGGGTCCCAAGCCCTCCTGTCGCCGAGGGTAGTGCGATCCACGGTATTGCCCGTTATTCAGCAGCAGGTTTCTGTGTTGGAACCGACCCTGGTCCGGATCTGCGGTTACCACCTGGGCTTCATTGACGAACATGGTGACCCCAGCAGTGGAGGGGACGGCAAACTGACCCGCGCCAGCCTCATGATGGCGGTGGCCGATGGAGTCGGCCTGCGGCCGGAGGACGTGCAGTCCCAGGCGGCAGCGGTGGAGTTGCTGCACAACGCGACCCTGCTCCACGACGACATCGCCGACGCGGACGAGCTGCGTCGCGGCCGCCCGGCCGCGTGGAAGGTATTCGGCGTGAGTCTGGCCATACACGCCGGGAACGCGCTACAGGCTCTTGGGCTGCGGATAGTCGTGGACGACTCCGGCCCCGGCCATAAGGAAATCGCCAGCTCGTTCGCCGAGGCCCTCGGTCTGGTTCACGCGGGCCAGGCTCGCGAGCTCACCCTCCGGCCGGGTCCAGGCGCCAGCATTGCGGCGTACGAGCAAATCGTGAAGGAGAAAGCTTCAGCACTGCTGGAGTTCTCACTGGCGACGCCGGCAATGCGGGCGGGCAAACCGGAGAATGTCCTGGCCGCCCTGCGCGACGCGGGTCGGCACCTGGGCATCGCTTTGCAGATCTCCAATGATGTGGAGGATATCTGGGGCGATCCTGCGGTGACCGGCAAGCCTATCCGGGGAGACATCAAGCGGCGCAACCTGACCTTCCCTGTGCTGGCCGCCTGGTCCGCCGACAACCCGGCCAGCGACCAACTGAGCCGGTTGTGGCATGCCGACAGCATCACGGCGGCGCATCTGCAGGCGTTGGCCGACCTCATCGACGAGGCCGGCGGCCGCGACTCGGCCCAGCGGCTGTCCCGCCGCCACCTGGACTCGGCTGTAGAGCACCTCGGACGAGCAGGACTGTCCCCGACCGCGACCGCCGAACTGACCACCTTGTTCAACCGCATCGTCAATCGCGCAGCATGACCCGCGCCGCCCGACAGGGGCGGCATATGAAGGGGAGTACACCATCATGACCACTACCCACGACCACCCGGCCCCCCCTGTCGTCCGCACCGAATTCGAGCGCCGGGCGCAGGCCCACTATGAAACCAAGACCCAGGACCCGATCAACCTGCTGCTGGGCGAGGAAGACGGTCTGTACCACCACCACTATGCCGTCGGCCCGTACGACAAGTCCGTGCTGGAGGTTCCCGAGCCCGAGCGGGATGCGGCGATCCTCGCGGAAATGGCCCGAATGGAAAACGAGCAGGTCGAACTGGTGCTCCGGGGGCTGGCCCCGCTCTCGCCCGACGCGAGGGTAATGGATGGCGGTTCGGGTCGCGGCGGAACGTCCTTCCTCGTCAACCGGCGGTTCGGGTGCGAGGTGGTCGGGGTCAATTTCTGCGCCCACCACATCGAGTTCGCCGAGCGCCTCGCCAAGGAAAAGCACGGCTGCGACGACAAGGTCTCCTTCAAATTCGCCAACATGTGCGACACCGGTCTGCCCGCTGGATCGTTCGACGCCGTGTACACCAACGAGACCACCATGTACGTCGACCCCGCGGAGGCCTTCGCGGAGTTCGCCCGGCTGCTGCGCCCGGGAGGCCGCTACGTCTGCGTCACCTGGTGCGCCAACGACGCCGTGTCGACCACCAGCGAGGCGGTGAAGGCCATCGACGACCACTACGAGTGCCACATCAACAACCGCAGCGACTACTTCAAGGCACTCGCTGACAACCACCTCGTGCCCTCGCAGGTCTGGGACCTGACCCAGGAGGCCATCCCCCACTGGGAGCTGCGATCCCAGTGGGGACTGCGCACCGGCGTAGAGCAGCCGTTCCTCGACGGGCACAGGAGCAACGAACTCAACTACATAGTCGTGGTTGCCGAATACACACCGCCGGCGTAGAGCAGCCGTTCCTCGACGCACACAGGAGCAACGAACTCAACTACCTGGTCACTGTCGCCGGGCCAGGCCGGAGTTGCCCTCACCGCGCGCGGCGGGTGCCCTCGAGAAGATGCTCGGTGTTCGAGTGGTGCCCGCCGCGGTTGCCCACCTGGGTGGCCAAGGCCGCAAAGACGCCAGCCGGCCGGGTTCTTCCGGTGATCACCGATCGGATCGTTGGTGCGGCGGTGGGGCGTTTCGGTGAGAGCGGGTTTCGTAGCGCGGGGGCGGCTGCCTCGTTGCACGGCGCCGGCTTCGACGGAGGTTGTCACGGGTCATAACGACGTGGAGGTTGTCAGTGAACGCCCCAGCTCAATTGCCCTTCGAACAGACGCATCTGCTGCACGTCGCGCCACTGCTGCGCACGCTCCAATCCCAGGGCACGGTCCATCGGGTCCGTACCCCCGAGGGGGACGAAGCATGGCTGGTCACCGGTCATGCTCAGGTGCAGCAGTTGTTGGACGATGACCGGCTCAGCCGCTCCAATCCCGAACCGGGGGCAGCTCGTGACAGCGGGTCCGCGCTTCTCGACAGCCTGCTGGGCAGCTTCGCCAACGACCACGCCAGGTTGCGTTCGCTGCTGGAGCCACACTTCTCACCCGAGCGCATGCTGGGGCTGCGATCCCACGTCGAAACACTGACCGAGCAATTGCTGGACGAGATGGCCGGGCAGACGCCACCGGTGGATCTACGCCTGGCATTGGCACTACCGCTGCCGATTCTGGTGATGTGCGAGTGGCTCGGCGTGCCCCATCAGGACAAGGACCAGTTCGGCATGTGGACCCAGGACGCCGCTAACGTACGGGACCGGGTCCGATCCAAGCAGGGGATGGCCGAGTTGTTCGGCTATTGCCAACAACTCGTAGCTCACAAGCGGCAAAATCCTGGCGCTGACGTGATCTCCAGGATCTGCGCGACCGAAGGCATCAACGACAAAGAAGTCGTGGGGCTGACCGCGTTGTTGCTGTTCGGTGGTTATGAGACCACGGTGGCCCGAATCGGTACGGGTGCATTGCTGTTGCTGGCCAACCCTGAGCAACGGCAGGCATTGCTGGACGACCCGAGCCTCATCCCGAGCGGGGTGGAGGAAATCCTGCGGATGTCGATGCCGAACCCGCATAACGGCGGAATGCCCCGTTATGCCTTGACGGACCTGGAGATCGACGGAACCACCATCCGAGCCGGCGACCTCGTGCTGCTGAACATCATCGCGGCCAACCATGACCAGGCGGTCTTCACCGACCCCGAGCGGGTCGATGTCACTCGCCAAACCGCAGGCAGCCTCACCTTCGGACACGGCACACACTACTGCGTCGGCGCGCCGCTGGCTCGGATGCAGCTGCAGGTGGCGCTTGCCCGACTTGTTGCGCGATTCCCGACCATGCGTCTGGCTGTCGACGTTAAGGAACTGAAACTGCGTCACGACACACTGCTCGGCGGGCTGGTCGAACTTCCGGTGACGTGGTGACCGGCATGCCGGCGGCAGTGGGCCGCGATAATTCCCCGATGCTGCAACGAATATCTCAGCGCATGGTCCAGAAGAGCCCTGACTCAATCCGCGCCTATCTCATATTGATGCGACTGCACGCACCCACGGGTATCGTGCTCTACCTTCTTCCGGGGCTGTGGAGTTTTTCCCTCGCCTCCGGACGACGACCAGACCTGCCGGCCGTGGTATTGCTCGCCATAGCGGCCGCACTGGTGCGCGGCGCAAGCTGCGCAGTCAACGACGTCGTCGATAAAGACATCGACGCCCGAGTTGCCCGCACGGCGTCGCGTCCTGTCGCAGCGGGGACGATCAGCGTGGGGAAGGCACTCCTGTTCGGCGCCGCACAGGCTGTGGCTTCACTGGTGATTCTGGCGATGGTCAACAAGGAAACAGCCCTGGTCGTCGGGGCCTCGTACCCGTTCCTTGCCGCGTACCCCTACATGAAGCGCGCATTTCCGTGGCCCTCGGCATGGCTGGCGTTGGTGATCAGCGTTTATGCGCTGGCCGGCTGGACAGCAGTGACCGGGAGCATCGACTTCCCGCCGACGGTGGTCGGCCTGTACGCATGCGCATTCTTCTGGACCCTGTTTCACGACACGGTCTACTCCCACCAGGACAAGGAGTACGACCGGAGTATCGGTGTCACGTCTTCTGCTCTGATGTTCGGCAAGTACAGCAAGGTGGCGCTGGCCATCTTCATCGTGCTGAGCGTCGCCGGCGCGTTGTGGGCCGGTGTCGAGGCGCAGACAGGTTGGGCATTTTACGTGCTCGTCGCGTTTGCGGGGAGCCTGCTGTCATATCAGGTCATACGCGTGAACCTGGATGATCCGAAATCCTGCTGGGACACCTTCGTTACCAACCGCTACTTTGGCTGGATCATTCTCGCGGCCACGGTCGCTGGACAGTTCACCTGACAGAGCCGAAACCGCGTGGTTACTCGGCCGCGATGTCGCGGCCCAGGCAGGCGGATTGAAGGATGGGATACGAATGACGGATTCGATATGGCAGGGTACCGGCGTCGACTTGGACGCTTACCTGTCTCGCGTGGGATACCTGGCCGACGTGGCTCCGGATCTCGCTACGCTGCGGGGCCTGCATGCCGCCCACGTCGAGGCGATCGCCTTCGAGAACATTGACGCGGTGCTTGGGCGGGCGGTGCCGTTGGACCTGGACAGTGTCCAGGAGAAGATCGTGCGACGTGGCCGTGGCGGCTTGTGTCTGGAACAGGTCGTCCTGATGGCAGCCGTGCTGGACCGAATCGGGTTTACATTCTCGGCGCTCGCGGCCAGATCCCGGATCCGCACCGGGAACAAAGTGGGTCCCGCCGTCCATATTGCTCTGTGCGTTGAGTTGGACGACGAACGTTGGCTTTTCGATGTGAGTTTTGGTGGATACGGGCTGCATGAGCCGATCCGCCTCGCTGAGACCTCACGGCTGGATGGCGACTGGCCCTTTGACATAGTGCGGGAACCGCACGGCGAACACGTACTGCGGTTCTTGCGGGCCGAGGGACCGGCGGAGCTCTACGGTTTCACCACGGACGCGCGCTATCCGGCGGACTTCGAGGTCCTTAACCACTACTGCCTGACCCACCCTCGCTCACCGTTTAACCACCGGATGATCCTCCAGCGCACACAGTCCGCAGTGAGGCACGTCCTCATCGGCAACACTCTCACAGAAATGCTGCCTGGAGAGCCGGCAACTCACCGGGAACTTGACGAGGACGAGACGCTTTCTGCTCCCGAGAAGATCTTCGGGATCACATTGGAACCGCGCGATGTCCAGTCCCTCAAGACCATGGCCGGCATGGCGGCGGCCGCTCGGCACTGACCTGGACCGAGAGTCCGCCCGGCCCGTCCATCGGCAGTAGGCGAGATCATAAGGATCAATATGGACGAGATGCCCAATGGATCGGAATTCGGAGTATTACCCGTGGCGGAACGGCTGCGGTCGCTCCCGGAACACGATCCGAATGATGCAGTGGAGAACGCGATCCTCAGCAGGCTCGCCGACAACTGGTACCGGCGCGCCACGGTCAAGCGGCGTGAGGAGACTCTGGACGACGTGTTCGAGCGGGATAGGCCGGACTTCCCAGTAGCCCTGCTGCCTTTCCGGAATCACCCCACATATCTCGGTCTCGACGACGAGGTCAAGGCCAAGCTCCTTGCGTGGGGCTGGGTGGCGTTCAACAAGAACATCATGGACATCGAGCAGTGCGTGGTCAACCCGGGGTTCAGCTTGGTCGCCAAAGACGCCTTCGACACAGGGCTGGACGGCGAGTCCATGGCAATCGCGGTTACGCAAGCCATGGTTGATGAGCAATACCACACGCTGATGCACCTGAACGCCAGCGCCGTAACGCGTCGGCAACGTGGCTGGCGAATGCCCGAGTCCGCACTTCCACTCGGATACAAAGCACGCAAGCACGCGCACCGGCTCGCCACCGCCAAGACACCGGAGCATCAGGCTCTGGTCTCACTCGCCTTCACCACAGTCGCGGAAATCTCAGTTAACGCCCACCTGGACCTAATCGCCGAGGATCACGAGATCCAGCCCGTCAACCGCATGACGGCCGTCCTGCACAACCGTGACGAATACTGCCACGCCTCAATCGCGGACACCGTCGCTCAGGAGGCATGGATACGTTTCACTGCCGATCAACGCGATTACTTCCTCGCCGCGCTGGCCGACGGGATGGAGGCGTTCGCCGCCCACGACTTCACGACCTGGGCGAGGATCATGGAACTACTCCGAGTGGAGGGGGGCGATCAGATGTTGCAAGACATCAAGAACACCTCCGGCGGTGGCCGGCTCCTTCAGGACTTCAGCGGGTTGCGGCAACTGTGCCAAGAGCTGGATGTCCTCGACTCCCTCCCCTTCGACTGGTCAACGGTGAAGACCGACGGCCCCTGACGACCACCGACCGCGCTGCCCCTGATGTCTAAGCCAAGTTCGCCAAGCAGCGATCCAATGGACCGCTTCCGACAACCACCTGGTGCTGACCCATGCGCGTCCTGCTCATCGACAACTACGATTCCTACACCTACAACCTGTACCAGCTCCTAGCAAAGGTGTACGGCATCACGCCCGTCGTCGTACGGAACGACGCCGCAGCCTGGGACCACCTCGATCTGAACGGCTTCGACGCTGCAGTCATCTCGCCGGGACCGGGGCACCCGGCCATCCCTCGCGACTTCGGCCGTTCTCGCGACGTCCTGGAGCACTCCCTGCTTCCGGTCCTGGGCGTGTGCCTCGGGCACCAGGGCATGGGACTCTTGTCGGCCGCGCGGGTCATCCCCGCCCCGCAGCCCCGACACGGACACCTGTCCACGATCCGGCACAGCGCTGACGGACTCTTCGCCGGCATCCCGCAAGAGTTCACTGCCGTGCGCTACCACTCACTGAGCATCGCTGAACCCGGGCCCGCCCACCTTCAGATCACGGCGCGCGCTGAGGACGGAGTGGTCATGGGCCTGGCCCACCGCGATCGACCCTGGTGGGGGGTTCAATTCCACCCCGAGTCGATCTGCACGGAGCACGGTGCCCGCCTCGTGGCGAACTTCCGTGACCTGGCACTCGCCTCGGGCTCACACCAGGTCAGTACCAGCAGCCGTGGCCGCCGAGTCAGCACCGGCACCAATGGCGTGTCTGTGTCTGTCGCACCGTCGACTCCGCACCCACACCCCGCGCGACTCCAGGCGCACTTCAGCATCCTGGACAGAGCCGTCGACGCCGAGGCTGCATTCCTGGCTCTGTACGGTGCCAGCGCACGCTCCTTCTGGCTTGACAGCTCGCACGTCGAGCCGGGCCTGGCCCGCTTTTCCTTCCTCGGCTCCGCGGAAGCGCCCGGAGCCGAGATGCTGACCTACCGTGTGGAGGACAAGCATGTCGTCGTGGAGCCCACGGGAGGTATTTCTCGTCTGGAAGACGGCACCATCTTTGACGCCCTCAACCGCCGCACCGGCCGCGTCGTCGCTGGTGCCGAGGAGTTGCCCTTCGATTTAGTCGGCGGCTACGTCGGTTACTTCGGTTACGAGTTGAAGGCCGATCTCGGCGCCAATCGCACCCACCCGTCAAAGACCCCGGACGCCGTGTGGCTTCAAGCCGACCGCTTCATCGCCGTGGACCACGCCGAGAACCGTACCTATGTCGTCGCCGTGTGCGAGCAGCAGGACTTGGACGCCGCCCAGAAGTGGATCAGCACAGTAGTCCCCACATTGGCCGACCTGCCCACAGCACAGCCTGAAACGTCTCCCTCACCCCGTGCCGAAAGCCATGACGCGTCGAGATGGCTGGTCCGCTCGCGCACCCAATACCTGGCCGACATCCGTGAGTGCGATCGACGTCTGCGGGAGGGGGTGAGCTACGAAATATGCCTCACCAACAAACTCCGCCTGCCCGCGCCAGCGAACGATTTCGCCTACTACCAGCGCCTACGCCGGCTGAACCCCGCACCTTACGCCGCGCTTTTGCGCCTCAACGAGGTCACGGTCTTCAGCTCCTCACCCGAGCGATTCCTCAAGGTGGACGCCGCTCGCACAGTGGAGACCAAACCGATCAAAGGAACAGCGCCCCGCCACCCGGACCCGCGAACCGACGATGAGAGACGGCGCTCTTTGCCGATGGATCCCAAGACGCGCGCGGAGAATCTCATGATCGTGGATTTGCTCCGCAATGACCTCGGACGGATCTGCGAGATCGACAGCGTCGCAGTCCCCTCCCTCATGGTGACGGAGTCATACGCCACCGTGCACCAGTTGGTCTCCACGGTCACCGGGACGCTGCGCGATGACACGTCCGCCGTGGACGCAGTACAGGCATGCTTTCCCGGCGGATCCATGACAGGAGCGCCGAAGCTACGCACTATGGAGATCATCGACACTTTGGAGGGTGAAGCTCGCGGAGTCTACTCGGGAGCCCTTGGCTTCATTGGATACACCGGAACCACCGACCTCAGCATCACCATCCGCACCGCTGTAAGCCACGACGGCGAATTGACCATCGGTGCGGGTGGCGCCATTGTACTTGACTCCGACCCCGACGCAGAGTACGAGGAGATGCTCCTCAAGGCCGAAGCGACCCTACGGGCACTGCCGAAGGCGAGGGTCGCGGGCTCGTAGAAGTGGCGGGTCCAGTGGGCGACTTGGCCGTTGGCCTTCAGCTCAGCCGGCAGCGTGTCGATCACGGTCGTGTCGGGGTTGACCGGCTGGTAGCGCAACCGCCAGGCGGGCGTCTTGCACAGGTGCCCTCACGAGCGTAGGACGCGCGGACCGGGGCTGATTCGCCCAGTGCCCCCAGTGCGCCCGCAGCTGTGGTGCTGACACATCCCGAACAGGGACACCTGAAGAAGCCTCACCCCCATAACAGCCACGCAGCCACAACGGTCCTTGCGACTCCTGTTGCGCTTGTCTGCGGCGGAAGGATGCTCATGCCCCCCCCTGCAACTGTCCTGCCACGACACCCACTCAGCACCGCCCGCGCCCTCTCCGTGGAGCGGCCGCCTTCGAAGCCCGGACCGAATAGGCAGGCATACCGTGCGCAGCGCTGCCCGGACCGGGGGGCATCATGACTGAGCTCTCCGAGGCCCCCGCCAACGAGCAGCCCACCGCACTCGGGGGCGTACACCTGACCACGCTCGGCGGCCCGCAGGACGTGCGTGCCCTGCCGACCGGACAGCTCGCGGCCCTGGCCCAGGACATCCGCACGTTCCTGATCGAGAAGGTCTGTGCATCGGGCGGTCATCTGGGTCCCAACCTGGGTGTAGTGGAACTGACGATCGCCCTGCACCGCGTCTTCGACTCGCCCCGCGACGCAATCCTCTTCGACACCGGCCACCAGGCTTACGTCCACAAGATCCTGACTGGACGCGCCGCGGACTTCGACCGGCTGCGCCAGGCCGGAGGACTGTCCGGCTATCCCTCGCGCGCCGAGTCGGTACACGACTGGAGCGAGAACTCCCACGCCTCCGCCTCCCTCTCCTATGCCGACGGTCTGGCCAAGGCCCACCAACTGCGCGGGTACCGGGACCGGTCGGTGGTCGCCGTCATCGGCGACGGAGCCATGACCGGCGGCATGGCCTGGGAAGCGCTGAACAACATCGGCGCCGGCGAGCGTCCGGTGGTCGTGGTCCTCAACGACAACGGTCGCTCCTACGCCCCCACCACCGGGGCCCTCACCAACCAGCTGCACGCCCTGAAACATCCCGGCGCCCACACCACCGTCTCGGACCAGGCCAGTGCGAATCTGTTCACCCAGATCGGCTTCACCTACCTGGGTCCCGTCGACGGCCACGACACCGAAGCCCTGCAGGCTGTCCTGGACCAGGCCCGCATCCTGCGGCGGCCTGTACTCGTCCACGCGGTGACCGTCAAAGGCTGGGGATTCGGGCCGGCCGAGGGCGATGAGGCGGACTGCCTGCATGCGGTGGGCACCGTGGACGCTGTCACCGGCCGGCCCGCCCCCGCCTCCGGTCCGCCCGCCGTGTCGTGGACCAGCCAGTTCGGCCAGGCCCTACTCGAGTTGGCCGGTGAACGCGAGAACCTGGTGGCCATCACCGCCTCCATGCTCCGCCCCACCGGCCTGTATCCGATGGCGGTGAAATACCCCGAGCGGGTCTTCGACGTCGGAATCGCCGAGCAGCATGCCGTCACCTCCGCGGCCGGTCTGGCCATGGGGGGCTTCCACCCCGTCGTCGCCCTCTACTCCACCTTCCTCACCCGGGCCGCGGACCAGGTCCTCATGGACGTGGCCCTGCACCGGCTGCCGGTCACCTTCGTCCTGGACCGGGCGGGCATCACCGGCCCCGACGGCGCCTCACACCACGGCATGTGGGACGCCTCCCTCCTCGGCATCGTGCCCGGCCTGCGGCTGGCGGTGCCCCGCGACAGCGGCCAACTGCGGTCGCTGCTGCGTGAAGCCACCGCGTACGAGGGACCCACCGCTCTTCGCTTCCCCAAAGGAACAGCCGAGCAGGGCCTGGAGGCCATACGCCGCGCCGGGAGTGTGGATGTCCTGTCGGAGTCCGGGATCCGGGACGTCCTCCTGGTCTCCTACGGACCGATGGCCCCCGCGTGCCTGCAGGCCGCCACCCAGCTCACCGAGCAGGGGATCGGAGTGACCGTCGCCGACCCCCGCTGGGCGATACCAGTCGCACCCGAACTGCGCGACATGACCGCCCGGCACCGGCTGGTCGTCACCGTGGAGGACAACTCCCGCACCGGAGGCCTCGGCAGCACCCTCGCCCAGACCTTGCGGGACAACGCGATCACCACCCCCGTCCACAATCTGGGGCTGCCGCGCGCCTTCCTCACACACGGCCCCCGCGAACAACTGCTGGCCGATGCCGGCCTGACGGCCGAGCAGATCGCCTACGCGGTCCTGCGCGCCCGCGCCGGAAAACCTCTTCTGCACACTGCCACCACCGCCTGGAGCCCTCAATGACCGCCGTCGGCCTCCCCCTTCTCACCATTCCCCCTGCGCCGGTGCGCCGCCGCTGTCGGCAAATCCACGTCGCCGATGTCCCAGTAGGCGGCGGCGCACCGGTCTCCGTCCAGTCCATGACCACCACCCCCACCGCGAACGTGGACGCGACGCTGCAGCAGATCGCCGAACTGACCGCGGCCGGATGCGAGATCGTGCGCGTCGCGGTGCCCTCCCAGGACGACGCCGACGCCCTGCCGGCGATCGCCGCGAAGTCGAAGATCCCCGTCATCGCCGACATCCACTTCCAGCCCCGCTACGTCTTCGCCGCCCTGAACGCCGGCTGCGCCGCGGTGCGGGTCAACCCCGGCAACATCAAAGCCTTCGACGACAAAGTCAAAGAGATCGCGAAGGCTGCCACCGCGGCAGGGGTGCCGATCCGCATCGGCGTCAACGCCGGCAGTCTGGACCGGCGGCTGCTGGCCAAGTACGGCAAAGCCACCCCCGAGGCACTGACGGAGTCCGCGCTGTGGGAGTGCTCCCTGTTCGAGGAGCACGGCTTCACCGACCTGAAGATCTCCGTCAAACACCACGACCCCATGACCATGGTCGCCGCCTACCGCCACCTCGCCGCCGCCTGCGACTACCCCCTGCACCTGGGCGTCACCGAAGCCGGCCCGCCACCCCAGGGCACCATCAAATCCGCGACCGCCTTCGCGATCCTCCTCAGCGAGGGCATCGGCGACACGATCCGCGTCTCCCTCACCGCACCCCCCGTCGAGGAGGTCAAGACCGGCCTGCAGATCCTGCAATCGTTGGGATTACGCGCCCGCCAGCTGGAGATCGTCTCCTGCCCCTCCTGCGGCCGCGCCCAAGTCGACGTCTACGCGCTCACCGAACGCGTCACCGCTGCCCTGGACGGATTCCCATACCCGCTGCGCGTCGCGGTCATGGGCTGCGTAGTCAACGGGCCCGGCGAAGCACGCGAAGCCGACCTCGGCGTCGCCTCCGGCAACGGCAAGGGCCAGATCTTCGTCAAGGGCAAGGTCGTCAAAACCGTCCCCGAGTCGAAGATCGTCGACGCCCTCGTCGAGGAAGCGATGCGGTTGGGCGAACAACTGGCCCTGGAAACCGCGGAGGAGGAGAGCCAAGCGTGAGCGACAGGCCCTAGAAATGATCGCCCAGCGGCGCCAGAGCGCACTCACTCACCACCCTGGACACCGCCGCCCTTCCACTCCACATCACAGCCGTACTGCGTTCCCTGGCCTTCACCACAACGTCGAGGACCACATGACCAACCCGCCCGCAGTATCCGAACCGGCTGCACACCCCCGCCGCGTTCTGCTCGCCTCTCCCCGCGGATGGTGCGCGGGCGTGGACCGCGCCGTGCTGGCCGTCGAGAAGGCCCTGGAACAGTACGGGCCGCCCATCTACGTCCGCCACGAGATCGTGCACAACAAACACGTCGTGCAGACCCTGGAGAACAAGGGCGCCGTCTTCGTCGAACGCACGGACGAGGTACCCGAGGGAGCCATCGTTCTGCTGTCCGCCCACGGCGTCGCCCCAACCGTCCACGCCGAAGCCGCCGCGCGCAACCTCGCTACCATCGACGCGACCTGCCCGCTGGTCACCAAAGTCCACAGGGAAGCCGTCCGGTACGCGCAGCAGGACTACGACATCCTCCTGATCGGCCACGAAGGCCACGAAGAGGTCATCGGCACCAGCGGCGAAGCCCCCGACCACATCACCGTGGTCGACGGCCCCCACGACGTCGCAAACCTCTCGGTACGCGACGAATCCAAAGTCGTCTGGCTCTCCCAGACCACCCTCTCCGTCGACGAAACCATGGAAACCGTCAACGCCCTCAAGACACGTTTCCCGAACCTGACCTCCCCGCCCAGCGACGACATTTGCTACGCCACGCAAAACCGCCAGACCGCGGTGAAGAAACTCGCCGAGGACGCCGAACTCATCATCGTCGTCGGCTCCAAGAACTCCTCCAACTCCGTCCGCATGGTCGAGGTCGCCCTCGACGCCGGCGCGCCCGCCGCCCATCTGGTCGACTTCGCTCACGAGATCGACGAAGCCTGGCTGGAGGGCGTCACCACTGTGGGCCTGACCTCCGGCGCCTCCGCCCCCGACGTCCTGGTCGACGGCGTACTGCAATGGCTCGCCGAGCGTGGCTACGACCATGTCGATACCGTGACGACCGCCGACGAGTCCATCACCTTTGCCCTCCCACACGAACTCCGTCGCAATCTGCGATGACACCACAACTACCCCGGGAGAATGGACTTCGCCGCAGCAAGCGCCGCGGCCTTGGCGCCCGCTGCGAGGATCCGAGGGCTCTGGCCGACGGCGGCGGTCCCGCTCCTGTGTAGGACGAGGTCTGGGAGCTAGGGCCTGTCGTTCGGATCTTGCCGGGCTCGCGTGCCCTGGCACGCACGCTCGCTGCGTTGTCGTCAGTCGCCGACGCTCCGCGTCGGCTCCTTCCTCCGCCTTGCGATCGCACGCACCAGACCCCGCTCACTGATCCGGCCTGATCCAAACGACAGGCCCTGGTCCCGGCGGCCGGGTCCCTGTCCCTGCATGAGGATCTTGCGAGCGGTCGTGCTCGGGCGGGTCGAGGGTGGCGAACCAGTCCCGCCATCAGCAGCGTCGCGGCGAGCGCGGCGGCCCGGTCCGTGGGGACCGGCGGTGACGAGCCGGGACAGTACGTCGTCCTGCGGTGCGGCGCGCTCGGTCTCGGCGAGCGCGCCGAACAGTGCGAACAGCGGGCCCGGCCCCGGCGCGGCCGCCCCGTCCGTCCCGCCCCGGCCGATGTCGGCGAGCAGTTGGGCCGCGCGCTCCCGCTCTTCGGCGGGCACGCCGATCAGCTCGTGCAGGATGCTCAGCGAGTACGCCAGCGCGAAGTTGCGGTGCAGATCGGCGGGTTGTTCCAGGCCGGCGAAGTCCTCGGTGAGTGCCCGCGCCGCGGCGGCCACGCGTGGCCCCCAGGGTCTGCATACGGCGCGCCGCGAACTGCGGGCCGACCCACGAATTCCCGAGAGTTCGGCGTCTCCCGGCGAAGCCGTCTTTGTGGAGTGCGCCACATCTAGAGGTGAGTCCTCTTCGCCTTCTCCGCGGCGGACACGGACCGCACCGGGCCGGGTTGTCGGCGTGGGCCCCGCTGACCGGCGGCGAGGCTTGCGGAACCGGTTGCGTGTTGGCGATCGGGAACGCGTGAAGGCCGTTGCAGAGCGCTCGCGATGGGATCGCGCACAATCGAGGAACGCCCCTGTTGATGCGTATGATCAGACAAGACCGAGTTGTTCGATTCGTGCCATTCCGCCAACTCCTCTGCGTGGCGGGGCAGTAACAGGAGGAGCGGTGGCCTTAACTCCCGGCCTGAAGGCGGAGGACGAGCCTAAGCTCGTCGGCCGAGATCTGGAACTCGCCCTGATCCGCGAGCATCTGCGCGGCACGGGCGACGGGCGCGCGGTCCTGCTTCGCGGAGCCGCCGGCATCGGAAAGACCCGGCTGATGTCCGCCGCGCTCGCCGAACTGGGCGCCGGCGCCCGCGTCCTCACCGTCAAGTGCCAGGAGAGCGGTGGCGCCGCCTACGAGGCCGTGCGCGGACTGTTCGCCCCGCTCGGCCTCACCGACGGCGACCCCGCGAGCCACCCCCTGTTCGCCGGGAGCGCCACACTCGCCGACAGTGCCGCACTCGCCCTCCCGGCCCTCTCGGCGGACGGCGCCGCCGACGGCCAACCGGCCGACATGTACGGCGTCATGCACGGCCTGTACTGGCTCACCGCCTCCCTCGCCGCCGAACGGCCCCTGATCCTCGCCGTCGACGACCTCCAGTGGTGCGACGAGGCATCGCTGCGCTGGCTCGGCTTCCTGCTGCGCCGGGCCGAGGGCCTGCCGGTCGCCCTGCTCCTCACCCTGCGCTCCGAGGTCGAGCACGCGCGTCCCGACATGCTGGACGAGATGGCGGACGTCGCATCCTGCCTCACCGTCGACGTCGAGCCGCTCACGGACGACGCCGTACGCGACATGCTCGCCGCGGCCCTCGCCATCACGCCCGACCCGTCCCTCGTCGAACGCTGCATGGAGCTCACCGGCGGCACCCCGTTCCTGGTCCAACTCGTGGTGCACGAGCTGAGGGAGTCCGCTCCGGTCGCCGGACTCGGCGCCGCCGCGCTCGGAGACGTCCTCGGGCACGGCGCGGTGGCTCGTTTCCACCTCGACCGGCTCACTCCCGAACGGCTTGCCATGGCGAAGGCCCTCGCCGTTCTGGAGTCCGACGACATCGAAGCCGCCGCCGCCCTCGCCGGCACCACCCCCGGCCCCGCCGCCGGCGCCGTCGACGCCCTGCGCGCCGCCGGACTGCTGCACCCCGACTCTCTCGCCTACCGCCACGACCTCATGCGCCAGGCCGTCCTCGACGGCACACCCGCCGGGGAAATTCTCGCGCTGCGCGAGCGCGCCGCCCGCCTGCTCAACGACTCCGGGCGCCCCAGCGACCAGGTCGCCGTCCAGCTGATGCACCTGCCCGAGGTGCCTGAGCCCTGGATGGTCACCGTCCTACGCTCCGCCGCCCTCGGCGCCGAGCAGCGCGGCGCCCCCGCCACCGCCGGCCAGTACCTCTCCCGCGCCCTGCGGCACGACCTCGACGACATCGAACTGCTGTCCGCCTCGGCCCGGGTCCTCGCCCACACCGACCACCCCACCGCGCTCAGCCGGCTGGAACACGCGCTGTCCCTCGCCACCGACCCGCGTCTGCGCTGCCGCCTCGTCCTGCAGTACGTCATCACCTCTCTCGGCGCCCAGAACTCGCTGCGCGCCTTCGAGTTGGTGGGCGAAACGCTGCCCATGGTCGAGTCCGACCTCGGCGACTCCCCGGAGGAACAGGCGCTGCGCACCGTCGTCGAGGCGATGGCACTGGTCTCCGGGCTCGACGAGAAGTCCACCGTGCGCCGCGTCAGCGAGCGGTTCCGCGACCATGTGGCGCCGCCCGGCGAGACCGCCGAGGAGCGCCTGCTGCTCGGTATGCTGTGCGCGCTCGGCACCCTGGAGGGCCGCCCCGCCGCCGAGCTGGTCCCGATGGCCGAGCGGGTCCTGCGGGTCGGGGACGTCTCGCTGGGCGGCTGGGGCGCCCTGGGCGCCACCCTCACCCTCTATCTCGCCGATGAGATCAAGCCCGTCGAGTTCGTGCTCACCGCCCTGCTGGAGCACGCCCAGAAACGCGGCCAGGCCTGGAACAGCGCCCTCGCCTCCACCACCCGGGCCCAGGTGCACATGTGGACCGGCAACATCTCACTGGCGCTGGCGGACGCGCAGCTCGCCTTCGACCTCGTCCACCGCGACCTGCATGTGAAGAGCGCCGTCGGACCGCACTGCACCCTCGCCGACGTCCTCGTCCTGCGTGGGGACGCCCGCCGCGCCGAGGAGGTGCTCGACCTGATCCGGCGGCCCCGCCTGGACCAGTTCGCGCTGGAGTCGCACACCTACATGATGAGCCGGGCCCGGACCCGTGCCGCCCTCGGCGACTTGGAGGGAGCCCTCGACCACCTCGTGCGGTGCGGTGACAGCCTCGCCGAGGCGGGCATCTGCAACCCCGTCCTCGCCCCCTGGTGGTACGACGCCGCGCGACTGCTCGCCGAACTGGGCCGGCACGGCGAGGGACGCGACGTCGTCGACCGCGTGGCCCCGGCCGTGCGGCGCTGGGGCACGTCCCGGGCGCGGGGCATGCTGGCCCTCGCCGGCGGTGTCCTGACCCCGGGCGACAGCGGCATCGACGAACTGACCGAGGCCGCCCGGCTCCTCGACAACAGCCCCGGCCGCCTGGAGCACGCCCGCGCCGAGTACCTGCTCGGCCGGCGGCTGCTGGAGCGCGGCGACGCCGAGAGCGCCCGCGAACGACTGCGCCGCTCCATCGACATCGCCGTACTCTGTGGCGACCGACTTCTCCTCGACCAGGCCGTGCCCGCCCTCGGCGCGGCCGGCGGCCGGCTGCGCCGCGGCACCGAGTCACCCACCGACGCCCTCAGCGGAAGCGAACGCCAGGTCGCCGAGCGGGCCGTCGCCGGCGCCACCAACCGGGAGATCGCCGAGGCCCTGTTCCTCACCCAGCGCACTGTGGAGTTCCACCTCACGAGCGTTTACCGCAAGCTCGGCATCCGAGGGCGCCGCGAACTGGCCGCGGTCCTCGCCGGCGAACCCAGACCCGTCGGCTGACGCCGTACGGCTCATCTGCCTTCCGCACGCGGGCGGTTCGGCCGGCTTCTTCCACCTGGTGTCGATGCGCTTCGCCCCGGAGGCCGACGTGGTCGCGCTCCAGTACCCGGGGCGCCAGGACCGGCGTCTGGAACCGTGCGTCGAGGACATCGGGAAGCTGGCGGATCTGCTGTGGGAGGAGATCCGCGAGCTGAGCGAGAAGCCCACGGTGTTCTTCGGCCACAGCATGGGCGCGGTACTGGGCGACTACCGGGCCATCGAGACCTACACCTGCCCGCCCGGGCGCCGGGTGCGCGCCGCGCTGACCGCCCTGTCGGGCGAGGCCGACCTGTGCACGACCCTGGCGGAGGGCGGAGGCCTGGCGGGACCACACCGAGGGCGCTCTCCGCATGCGGGTCTTCTCCGGCGGCCACTTCTGCCTCACCGGGGATCTGAACGAGGTGTACGCCGAGATCGACACGGAGCTCGACGCCGCCCGCGCGGCCGGGGCCTGAACCGCCGGGAGGTCCGACGCACAACGCCGAAGGCCCCACCGCAGGGAACGGTAGGGCCTTCGAGGGGTTCGGATGACCATGGTCAGTCGGACACGAACTCCGGGCGCACCCGCGGCGGCCACTGACCGACGGCGAAGACACCCAGGGAATAGCTCCTCGATATCAGCGCCGGCCGGTTGGTCACCTTCATCTTCCGCAGCAGCGAGGAGACGTGGTATTCCACTCCGCCGCGGCTGAGAAAGAGTTTCGTGGCCAGCTGGACCGTCGACTCACCTGATGCCACACCTTCCAGAATGCGGGCGTGCATCGGACTGAACAGCTTGCGCCGTGCGTTGGCGATCTGCGGACCGTTCGCGGATTCCTCCGGGTCGACCAGCACCAGGATGCGATCGACCCGGCCGACTCCACTGCGTACGGCGATTCCGGTCATCTCGCCGCAAAATACGGCGTCGTGCGCGCCCACCGCCACCAAGTGGTCGGCGAACCGAGGGCTCTGCCCGTCCGCCAGCCGGCTCAGCTCGTTCTTCAGCTTGCCCTGCACACTGGGGTGCAGGAGTTCACAGAAGTCCTTTCCCCTACCGTGCCCGGGGTGCCAATCGAATTGGCGGGCGAAGGATCGGTTGGCCTCGATTATCCGGAACTCCAGATCAAGGTTCGCTAAGCAGGCGAGGGACTGCTCGAAAAGCGCCAAATGGCTGTCGCGATATGGTTCCGGAGACCAGTTTCGCGGTGCGTCGGGGTGGATCTCTGTGGATTTCAGGCAGGCGTTCTTCATGGGGGGTGGGCCACTCTCTCTCAGTGATCATGACCAGTGGTGCATCCCGCGGCAGGGAGTGTTCCTTCCTCATGACATTGCCAGCGAATGAAAATGCATGTCAAGGCAAACAAGGTTCACTGGTCCCTATTTACCGCTAAGACTGCGGTGCCCACCGGCGGTGGTTCGGTGCGCATTGCGGTCCCGTATGCCGGGGCTTTCCGAGTACCGTTCGGTAGCCTGCGAATGTTCACCCTCGGGTGACGTTGAAGTCAGGACTTGCACACGTCAGTGTGGGTGCCCGGCTCCGGAGCGGGCTGCTGAAGTGTGCGGCTGCGAAGCTCGTGAAGAATGTGCGGACTTTGTGTCACCGTATGCCGTGAACACAAAGAACAAAATTCTGCGCAGCTCAGCGTGCATGGGTGGGCCGTGCTGGGCAGGCTAGCGGGTTCCGTCCATTCCCATGGCTTCCGCCAGTTGTTCCCGGCCAGTAATAGAGAATTTGCGGTAGGAGCTGGTGAGGTGTCTTTCCACGGCCCGTAGACTCGTTTCTAGTTCCGCCGCGATCTCCCTATTGCTGAGACCGCGTGCCGCGTGTTCCGCCACCCTCGTCTCGGCCGGGGTGAGTCCGGCCGCGACCGCGCGCGCCGGGCGGGCCGTGGTGCCGTGCCCCGTGTCGGCCGGCGCGTCCAGTAATTCGGCGGCCATTCGGCGCCCACGCCTGAATACTCGGTTGCCCTCCGGGACCGACTCCCGTTGCAGGCGCCTGCCCAATTCGGTGAGGGCATGGGCCAACTCCAGGCGGCTGCCCTGCGTTTTGACGGTGTCGACGGCCTGCCGCAGCAACGCGACGCCCGGCGCGCCGTCGGTGACGACGCCGAGCAGGCGCAGCGAGCGGCTCAGGGCGGTCGGCGCTCCCCAGCGAAGGGCGTGTTCGTGATGGGTTCGCGCCACCGCGAGGGCCTGCGCGGACCGGCCCATCCGGTGCTGGACCAGCGCGGCCCGCACCTGCCAGTGGGCGAACGCTGGATTCACCCAGCCGGCGCGTTCCATGACGCGCCCGCAGTCCAGATAGTGCGCGAGCGCCACCGGCAGATCTCCCCGTGCCTCCGCCAGCATGCCGTTGAGCGCCCCGTGCAGGGTGAACAGCCGCAGGTCGGTGGGGGGTTCGGCGGGGTCGAGCACCTGCCCGGCGAGTTCGCCGTCGCCCAGTTCGAGCGCGACGAAGCCCAGGAGGAGGGTGGCGTGCACCCTGTCCCCGGTCGCCGTGCCCTCACCCAGCGCGAGTGCGCGGCCGCCGTGCTCCCGGGCCAGACCGACCTCGCCTCGCGCCGCCTGGGTCAGACCGCGCATCGCCTCGATCCGGGACAGCATCGCGCGGTTTCCCTCCTGCGCGGCGTGCAGGTGCGCGGCGTCCAGCCAGGACGCGGCAATGTGCGGGCTGTCCGTGCAGTAGAGCACCGGAGGCAGCAGTTCGAGCACCAGGCCGGACAGCGCGGTGTGCGTGGGCTCCTCCTCCAGGACCTGCCGGGCCATGCCGGCCACGGTGCCGTGGTCGGTCTGTCCGCCCATGGCCGCCGTGAACACGAGGACGGTGCGCAGTTCACGTTCGGCCGACGAGGCGCCGCAGTGCTGCTCGCCGAGTTCGCGCAGCCGACGCGCCGCCGACGTCACCAGGCCGGGATCCTCAAGGCCGGCGTACCGGGCCCTGGCCTCCAGTCGCATCGCGAGGTACCCGCCCTGCCGGTCGGCCTCGCGCGGCGTGCCGAGACGGGCGGCCGTCTCCCGGACGAGGGCGGCGACCTCGGGATCGCTGCGCACGATGTCCATCGGCGTGCTGGAGACGACCTCGGCGCGGCGCCGCAGCCGGGGCATGAGCCGCGCGGCCTGCACGAAATGGCGGCCCGCGACCGGGGACCTCAGGTCCAGCTCGGTGACCCCGAGTTCGTACAGCAACTCGGCGCGGACATGGCTGGCGGCGGACACATCGACCAGGGCACGGCTGAGATAGCGCACGGCGGTCTCGGGCGCGCCCCGGCGCCGGGCGGCCGCCGCCGCGGCGCGCAACTGGTGGATCTCCCACGGGTCGCCGAGCCGGTCGACGTGCAGCAGCGGCAGGGCGACCTCCTCCGGTCCGGCACCGAACGCGTCGAGCACGGCGGACGCCTCCCGGTGGCGGCGCGAGCTCTCCTCGTCCCCCATGGCCTGCAGGACGACAGCGCGGGTCGCGCGTGTGTGGGCGGCCTCGCCCTGGACGTCCGCCGGCGGCCACGCGTGGGCGAGGGCCTCGCGGGCCTGCTCGCACTGCACCGGGCTCAGCCCCGCGAGCCGCGCGACGAGATCGTCGCCGACGTGGTCGGGGAGCACGGCCATCGCTTTGAGGAAGGCGTCCAGGACGGGTTCGCGGCGCAGCAGCGACAGCAGCCGCTCACGGCGCAGGGACTCGCCGAGCGCGCGCAGCCGCTGTGTGTCCCAGTGGGGTGCGCCCAGCCGCCTGAGCCGGGCCCGGCCGCACAGCGCCCTCAGGTCCTTGGGCCGGCCCCCGGTGACGTCGTGACAGGTCCGGCCGAACTCGTGCGGGCAGCCCGGCCCGAAGTGGCGGGCCGCCAGCTTTGCCGTGGCCCGGCGCGACAGGCCGCGGGCCCGGACCCGGTGCGTGGCGGCGGCGGCGATCTCGCTGACGAGCGGACTCCGCGCGCCGAGGCCGTCCTTGCGGACCACGGCCAGCAGCAGGCGCAGTCCGTCGAGGCGGGCGGCGAGGTGGGCGAGCGCCTCCAGCGAGGCGTCGTCGACCCAGCCCAGGTCGTCGACGGCGAGCACCACGGTGCGCTCGGCGCTCAGGCCGGCGAACAGGATGTGCAGCCAGTGGAGCGTGTCGGCGCGGACGGCGGCGCCGCTCTCGACGCCTGGCCCCCAGTGGCCCGTGCCGGTGGCGACGGGCGGCGCGGCGGCCGGCGGCGGGGCGAGCAGGTCGCGTTCGGCGACCAGCGGGAGCACGAGATGGCGCAGCACACCGAAGGAAACGGTGCGTTCGCCGGGGGTGCCGGTGGAGCGCAGTACCAGGGCACCGGCCGTCGTCGCCCGGTCGGCCAGCTGGTTGAGCAGTGCCGTGGTGCCGGTGCCGGCGCCGCCCTCGACGAGGACGAGGACTCCGGTGCCCGACTGGACGTGGGCCACCGCCTCGTCCAGGACGGCCAGCTCCTTCTCGCGCTCCAGCAGCACGGATCAGCCGTCCTGCTGCCGGGCTCGCAGGTGGGCGACGAGGGCGACGCGCCCCTTGACGCCGAGCTTGCGGTAGACGTGCGTGAGCCGTAGCTCGACGGTGCGGGTGGCCAGGCCCAGCCGCCGGGAGATCTCACGGTTGGCCAGACCCTCGACGACGAGGGCGGCCACGTCGCGCTCGGAGGGCGTGAGAAGGTCCGGCTCCGGGGCGATCCCGTCGGGCGCCGTAGGGGACCTTTCACGGTCCTGCGTCCAGGGGATCTCGACGCCGTGCAGCGCCAGCGCCTCGTGCGTGCGGGCACGCTGCGCCGTGAAGGCGATCGCCGTTCCCCAACGCTCCGCGACATCGCGCTCCTTGGCGAGGAGTCCGTCCGCCGTGCCGGGGGCGCCAAGGAGATGGTGGGCGACGGCCGCGACTCCGCGCCACGGGATGAGCATCGGGTTGCGCCAGCGCTTGGCGCGCAGCACGCGGCCACATTCCTCGAGTAACAGCAGGGCCCGGGCGGCGTCCCCGTCGATGAGGGCGAGTTCGGCGCGCGCGTACAGCAGGAACGCCGTGGTGACGCTGTGGCCCTCGGACCGGCTCGGGGCGCGTTCCGAGGCGCGCCGGGCCTCCTCCACGCGGCCGCAGCGGATGAGGGCGAGGATCTCGGCGGCGGCGAGCCGAGGTGCGAGGAGGCTGTGCCACGAGGCGGGCGGGAGGGCCCGCGTGGCGGCGGTCAGATGGCGCAGCGCCTCCTCGCCACGACCGAGGCGCACATCCGCTTCGGCGCGACAGAGCAGGGCCTGGGCGGCCGCCGCGAGGGCGTTGTCGCGGCGGGCGTCCGCGGCGACGGCGTCGAGGCGGTCGAGGGCGGTGGGTACGTCGTCCGCGCACAGCATGGCCCGGGCCGCTGCCGTGCGACACATGAACGGTACGGACGCGGGCGCGGCCAGCGCCGCGTGGGCGAGGTCGAGAGCCCGGGCCCGGTCGTCGCCGCGGGTGGCGAGGGTCCAGGCGTGCACGGCGGACTGGGCCGGGTGTCCGAGGCGGTCGGAGTGCACGGGCGGCGGGGCGACGAGCGGCAGGCCGCCCTTCTCCTTGTGGGCGAGCCGGCCGAGGGCGCGCAGCGGATGCAGCTCGTCGTCGGGGATCTTGGTGAGGGCCCGCTGGTGCACGTCGGCGATCACCCAGCGGGCGGTCTCGGCGTCGCCGCGGCTGAGCAGCAGATCGGCGGCGCTGAGCACGTGCGGCCAGGTCTCGCGGCCGAGGTGGCGCAGCATCACCTGGCGCAGTCGGCCGTCCGAGGCCTGTGGGGCGGTGACGGCCTCGGCGGCGGCCAGCCGGATGAGACGCCGGGCCCGCTCGGTCTCGGTCACCGGCTCGGACAGCGAGTGCCTGAGGGTCGCGGTGGCGAGGTCGGCGGCGTGCCGCAGGGGCGGGGCGGCGGCGATGTCCGAGGCGGTCCACAGGCGCACGAGCGCGGTGACGTCGCCGAGTAACTCGGCGACCGTGCCGACGCCGGCGCCCTCCTGCCCGTGCAGCGAGGCGGCGCGACGGTGCAGGCGGTCTCGCTCGGGTCCGGTCATGCCCGCCACTACCTCGTCGGCGAACCAGGGGTGACGCAGCCGGGGGGTGTCGGTGTCGGCGAGGAGTCCGCAGGACCGAAGGGCGTCCACGGCGTCGGTGAAGGCGGTGGCGTCGAGGCCGGCCAGGGACGCGAGCCGGGCCGGCTCCGCCTGGTGGCCGCAGACGGCGGTGGCGCGCAACAGGGCGACGACGTTCTTGGGTAAGCCGTGCACGGCGGTCAGGGCGCGGCTGGACCAGGTGGTGCGGGCGGCGGCGATGAGCTGCGGCACGGCATCGGTATCCAGGGGGCGGCCGAGGGCGGTGATCCGGTCGGCCACGGCGTGCAGAACGGCGGGGGACCAGCCGGCGACGTCGGCCACCGTGAGCACGGACCGCTCCACGGGGTGGCCGACGCGTGACTCGACCAGACCTCGCGCCTCGGTGGCGGTGAGCGGGGCGAGGCGCAGGGTGCGCACCGGGCAGGGACCCGCCGGCTGCGCTCCGGCCGCTTCGAGAACCTGTCGGACGGGCACGGGGGAGGTGACGACGGCGAGGACGGCGCCCTGACGGGCGCGGTGGATGAGGTCGACGAGCCGGCGCAGCGAGTGGGGGTCGGCGAGGTGCAGGTCGTCAACGGCCAGCAGCACGGGCCGTCCCCCCGACAGCGCCAGGAGCGTGTCGCACATACGGGCGACGGTGTCCGTGGGCCGGCTGGTGGGGCCGATACCGGAGGCGAGGGCACCGATCCGGGACGGACGGCACAGGGTGCCCAGCAGTTGGGTGATGGCGCCGTAGGGGAGCTGGGACTCGCGCGGTGAGCAGCGGGCGACACCGACGGCGAGACGGGAGGCCCGGGCCCGGTCGACGGCCCGTTCAAGGACGGCGCTGCGGCCGGAGCCTACGGGGCCGCTGATGACAACGATGTCAGAGACACCGTCCTGCAGCCGGTTGACGAGTCCGTCGAGGGTGTCGAGTACGGCCCGCCGGCCGACGAGTTGAGCGGGGACGAAAGCGGGGGTGGTGGTCATGGGCGACCCGGGGGGGTCGCGGCGCACACCGTCGGGGGCGGTGGGGGGTAGGTCGGCGAGCCGCGGACGGTTTCGCATGCGCACCTCTCGTCTGATGACAGCGGGTGACCTGCTCTTCCTTCGATTCGGAGATCAGCGAGCCTCCAACCGCCTTTACACTAACCGCCATTACGCGTTGCCTGAGGGATCCCTGAGCTTTTCTTGAGGTTACTGAGGAATCAACACGCGTTGATAAGTCGGAGGCGCCGCAGAGTGCCTTCGTGGAAACTCGCGACGGCCCGTCAGGCGTTCCTTGCCGCCAACCGGCCTGATCAGGTCGTGCACTTGATCCTTCACCGGCCGCCGTCGGGCCATCTGCGAGAAACTGGCCGGTAACGCGGGTGAACACTTGATTCCCGTACCGAGGGCCAAGTTGGCCGTCATCCGTACCCAGCATCGGAAAACGAATCCAACCAGCTCAGGCAGGAGTCCTGACGGCCTTTCAGTTGACTTTGATTCCAAACTCCCGCGGTGCGCAGAGCGTCCGATACGTCGAGCGCTTGCCGGCCAGGGCCTGGGTGACGGGGATGTGCCGCGTGAGGTTGCCGGCCGGGTTCGGGCCGGTCAGGGTGCGCGCGACCACCATGACGGGAGCCGGGGGGCTGGGTCAGGGGGCGAATTGGAGTGGGGAAGGGGCCCTGTCGGAGTACGTGATTCGCCACGGGTTGGTCGCTCGGTGCTGATTCCCGTGCTGGTTCCGTGCTGACCTGAACCCCACGCACCAGCTGGACATCGGCGCGCTTCCCGGCCCGCGAGCGAACCCTGACGGCGAGTGGACAACCACGAGGCCGATGGCATGGGTGACAGCCGAAGTTGTGGGGTCTTCCCCAATGCTACGGGCCTGGTTTGCAGACGAAACTCTGCCTGAGCCGGGCCGGACCGTGTCCCGCGAGGCTTCCCACTCCTACCAACCCCCCACGAAAGGTCTGTTCTGTGACCAAACGTCAAGGGCGCCACGCCCGACCGAAACGCCACAGCCCGGTCGTGCGTCGCGCAGCGATCGTCAGCGGCCAGGCGATCGGAGTCTCCGCTCTCCTCGGGTCACTCGCCGGTACAGCCAATGCGGCGCCCGGCGACCCGGGGCACGTACGCATCACAGTGATCGGTGACTCCTACACCAGTGGCGAGGGTGCTTCGGCGGGTACCTACAAGACTGTGCAGGTGACAGGAGCCGAGGGCTCCGTCCTGAACCAGATCGACCCTGCCCACCAGTCCGCGACCGCCCCTACTCTCCGAGCCATCGACAAGATCGCGCAGGAGAATCCCAATGTGACGTTCGACGTGACGTTCGTCCCGGTCTCGGGAGCGACCCGCGGCTCGTTGTACGAGACGGTACGGCCGGGAACAGAGTTCGAGCATTCGCCTCAGATCGACGCGGTCAACGACGCCAACATCGTGATTGTCGGCGTCGGCGGCAACGACGCGGGGTTCGGCAATCTGGCGCGGACCGTGGTCACCTCCAGGGAGTCGACCACGGAGCAGGAATTCCCGAACATGATGGGGCCGCTGCAGGACGGGACCTACCTCAGCCAGCAGGCGGCGGTTTACCAGGACATCGCCTCCCGGGCCGCTCCGGGCGCCACGATCGTCACCCTCGGCTACCCGAAGGTCATGCCCGACGCCATCCCCGGCGGCTCTCCCTCCCCGGTGAGCGAGATGCTGATCAGCAACCGTGAGGCCCAGCTGGTCAACGAGTTCGGGTCGACCATCAACTCGCTGAACCAGCAAGCGACCCAGCTGGCGGCGCAGCAGTCCGGTGCCAACGTCACGTACGCGGATGTGTCACAGGCACTGTCCGGGCATGAGCTCTTCTCACCGCAGGAGGGGCTGAACGGCCTCGACTTCCTCAACGTTCAGGGTTCGTACCACCCCAACGATCTCGGCCAGGCACTCATCGCCAATACTCTGACTCCGACGGTGAACCAGGCCGTCATTCACGAGCTGGGCAACCAGGGGCTCGTCGGCCCGCCGGCCCCGGAGCCGGACCCGCTTCCCCCCGTCGACCCGGCGCCGGAGAACCCTCCGGCACCGCTGGACCCGGGTGCGCCTGATCCGGGTACACCGGATCCGGGTGTGCCTGACCCCGGTACACCGGATCCGGGTCTGCCTGACCCCGGTACACCGGATCCGGGTGTGCCTGACCCCGGTACACCGGATCCGGGTGTGCCTGACCCCGGTACACCTGACCCGGGTCTGCCTGATCCCGGTACACCTGACCCGGGTCTGCCCGACCCCATCACCGATCCGGGCGTCACCGATCCGGGCGTCACCGACCCGGTTGTGCCTGACCCGGTTGTGCCGGACCCGGTTGTGCCGGACCCGGTTGTGACCGAGCCCATCACCGACCCAGGCATGCCGGACCCGGGCTTCACCGACCCCGTCATGCCGGACCCGATTGTGCCTGAACCCATCGCCGACCCAGGCTTCACCGACCCGGTTATGCCCGAGCCCATCACCGACCCGGGCTTCACCGACCCGGGCTTCACCGACCCGGGCTTCACCGACCCCGTCATGCCGGACCCAGTTGTGCTTGAGCCCATCGCCGACCCGGGCTTCGCCGACCCGGGCTTCAGCGACCCGGGCTCCTTTGACTCGGGCTTCAGCGACTCGGGCTCCTTTGACTCGGGCTTCAGCGACTCGGGCTCCTTTGACTCCGGGTTTTGACCCAGGAACGGACGTCGCAGCGTTCTGACCCGGATCACGGCCCGCGTGCCATCCGGCTGCGGGGCGTGACCTGAGTACTTGCGCCGCACGGGCGCGGATCGAATGCGTGGAGTACGCGCGATCCGCGCCCACCTCTGCGTCCGTTGACGGCATCGCCCTCATTGTCCGCCGGTTCCGCGCCCGCGGCCGGCGCCATCGATCCGCTCGTGCGGCCGGCTTTCCGTGCCGCCCAGCTGACGTTCCCCGAAGACTTGGGTCAGGGCCCATCGGGATTCAACACCGAGTTTGCGGAAGATCCGGGTCATGTGAGCCTCGACGGTCTTCACTGACAGGAACGTCTTTTCCGCGATGTCCCGGTTGGACAGACCCTGAGTCGCCAGCTCAGCAATGGAGCTCTCGCGTGGTGAGAGCGCGGACGTGGCCGCAGATCGCGCGCGAGGCCTCAGTGCTCCGATCCGGCGCTGCGCGTTGACTGCCTGAACATGCAGGTGGCCGGCACCGTACGCGACCGCGCTCTGCTTGACCTGGCCGACGTTCTCCATCGCTGCGCCGAACTGCCCGGCCGAGGCCTGCGCCTGAGCAAGCGCCAGCCGGGTCCTGCCTTCGACCAGTACCTGACCCGTGGAGGCGAAGTCCGCCACCGCCGAGCCGAGCAACTCGACGGCCGCTTGTGCGTCGTGGCCCACGAGGCACGCCTGCGCCACAGCCGCGTGCCCCAGCTGCCCTCGCAGTCCCACCGCCGTCGCCGCGTCCGCGGCTCGCTGCGCCCACGTACGCGCCGCTTCCAACCGACCGCGCGCCGCCTCTGCCTGTGCCGCCGTGCTGAAATAGGTGGCCTTGATGGAGTGCGTCGGCCCCGAGTGCCGCGGTTGATCGATGATGTCCTGCACCAGCGAGACACAATCGTCCAGGCGCCCCTGCTCGAAACGTATGGCGGAAAGCACCCCGGCGGTCAGGCACCACAGCCGTCCACGGGCGCGGACCGTCCTCAGGGCGCGTTCGGCGAGTGGCGCCGCCGTCACCGGATCCTCACGGATCATGATGGCTCGCGCGCGCAGCGCCAGTGAGTATCCGAGCAGATCGGACTGGCCGAGCAGGTAGGCCATCTCTTCCGCGGCCTCCGCCGAGCCGACCGCCTCCGCAAGTTGGCCGACCGCACGGTGTGCCCACGAATGGCTGAGGAGAAGGTAGGGCATGACATGGCTCTGTCCGGTGTCCCGGGCGATCCGGATTCCGCGGGTTACGTGCCGGACGGCGTTGTCGTAGCGTTCGGCGAGCAACTCGGCCCAGCCGAGCTGGCTCAGCGGATCGAGGAAGGCGACCAGCTCCCCGTCCTCCATGTCGTCCACGGCCGCCGCGGCGTCCGAGGCGTGGGCCCGTAACGCTTCCGTCTTCCCGTTGTAGGCAGCGCCCAGGGCACGGCACGCGGCGGCGGCGATTCGTGTGCCCCGGTCGCCGGTGTCGTTCGCGTGCTGCAGAGCGGTGTCCAGGTAGCTCGCCGACTCGTCGTACGCCCGTTGGATCATGCGCACGGTCGCAAGCTCCAGCCTCAACGGGTTGGCCACGCCGCTGCTCTGGGGCCATGCGGCCAATTCCGCCTCCAGGACCGCCCTTGCCTCACTGACACTGCCCAGAATCCGCTCGACCTTCGCCTGCAAAGCGACCACACCCACCCACCGGCTGCGCTGGTCGGACGGCAGCATGCCCAACGCCTCCTTGAGGGCCGCTCGAAAGCCCACCAGGTCGCCGGTCAACCCCAGCGCGCGGGCAAGCGCCAGCAGCACGCCGAGCCTTGGTTCCCCCGATCCGGCATCCGCAGACTTCAGCAGCCGCAATGCGGCCGTGAGCCAGGACGCAGCGGTCGCCGGCACCGAGTACATGGTGCGCTCGGCAGCCTCGCGCAGCAGCTGTACCGCGTCCACGTCGCCGGCCTCGGCCGACCGTGCGACATAAGGGGCCCGCTCCACCGGACCGGCCCCGGCCTCACGCAGGGCCCGGTCGGCCCTGGCATGCGCGGCCAGCCACCAGCCGGGCGGCGATTCACCCGAGATCAACTCCCGCAGCAGCGGATGCCGGAACTCCAGCATCCGGCCGGACGGTTCGCCACGGCGGACCAGATCCATTTCGGCCAGTACGTCAAGTGCCTCCAGGGCCGGCCCGAGCGCCAGGTCTGCCACCGCCGCCAGCAGGTTCGGATCGAAGGGGTCACCGAGCACGGCGGCCGCCCTCAGTACTGACAGCTGCTCCGGATTGAGCAGCGCCACTTCCCTTACCAGCGCCGCTCGCAGGGAACCCGGAAGATCGACGAACTGGCTTGGGCACTGAGCCAGGGCTTGCGCCGACGTTGTCGGCGAATCGGCCGCCAGCCGCGCAAGCACTTCCAGGTAGAGGGGATTTCCTGCGCTCGCGGCGTACAGCCGGTCACGATGCTCGGCCGCCAACTCTGTGCCGAGAATGAGGTCTCCGGCACACCGATCGAGGGGGGCGAGCCGAAGTCGTTCCATCCGGTAGCCGTCGACCGACTGCGCAAAGCACGCCAGCAGCCGGGGCCGGGCCTGCCTCGGCCGGTACGAACAGGCCAGGACAATCGGCACCGCAGGAGGATTGCGGAGCAGGTAGTGCAAAAGCTCGAACGTGCCGTCATCGGCCCAGTGCAGGTCGTCCAGACACAGCAGGACACCACCGTCCCCGCCCGCAGACTCAAACAGCCGACTGACCGCGCCGAACAGCCGGAACCGTTCGACGTCGAGCAGCTGTGAGGTGCGATGGACAGGCTCTGAGGACCGTGCCATCACCAGGTCCAACAGGGAAAGGGTTTCCTCGTCCAGTGCGGGCTCTGCCCGGATTGCTGCGTGTTCCAGGCAGGTGCGAAGCGACTCGACGACGGCCCCGAACGGGCGCTCCTGCTCGTACTCCGAGGCCCGGCCCGACAGCACAGTCAAATCCGCGGCACGGGCATGCGAGGCGAGCTCCGCCAGCAGCCTGGTCTTGCCCAGCCCCGGGTCCCCGGTGATCTCGACCACCGACGAACCGCCATGGGCGCACGCATCGAGGGCTGCGCACAGCCGCGCCGTCTCCCTGTCCCGGTCCACAAGCGGCGTGGCTTGTCTTCGCGCTGGGAGTAGGCCATCGCGAGGATTGGGCCGCCCGCTCATGTCGTCAGGCACAGTGATCTCCGGGTTGGTGGTGGAACGGCCGTGGCATCGACCGCCACGCAGGTGGCGCCCGTTGCGGGGGCGGCCATGGAAACCACTTCCGGACAGGTGGCGGGAACGTTGCGTGTCGCCCCACCGTAGGAAGACGCAGATCAAGGGCACATGTGGTGGGACACCACAGTTCGGAGGGTCAGTGTGCGCGCGACCACCATGATGGAAGTGCGGGGGCTGAGTCGGAGTCGAATGGGAGTTGGGACGGAGCCTGTCGGAGTTGCGCTATTTCGCGTGTGTTTGGCGGCTCGGTGCTGATTCCCCTGCTGACTTGGTGCTGACTACGCAGCGTTGAACTTCGGCATTCGGCATGGATCGGGGCGGCCGCTCTTCGTGTCCCCGCCTGTCGCCGGCCCAGCTGAACCTCGTGTACCTGGCCGGTGACGGTGGCGCGCGGAGCCACTCCGCGGTGCCGTGCGGCGGACAGTGCCGGGTCGCTGCAATCGGGTCTTGAGGCTGATGAGGTGCGGCATGTCCGCGAGTGGTGTCAACTTCCGTATTTTTCATCATTCTTCTGGGTTGTCGCGCGGTGAGCGTCATGGGGGCGGTCCGCCTGTCAGGTGATGATCGACTAGCCGCGTCCGGTGCAGTCCTGAGTGCATCGAACCTGTGCCGTGCGGGCGTGGCCCGAGTGAGGAAGGGCGACATGCATCTGACCCCCCATGAGCAGGAACGCCTGCTGATCCGTGTGGCTGCGGACGTGGCCCAACGGCGCAAGGATCGCGGACTGAAGCTGAACTATCCGGAGGCGGTGGCGCTGCTGACGGCGTACGTCTTCGAAGAGGCGCGGGCCGGACAGACCGTCCACGACATCATGACCTCCGGGCGCGAGCAATTGAAGCGCGAGCACCTGATGGACGGCGTGGCCGAGATGATCGAGAACGTGCAGGTGGAGGCCACCTTCCCCGATGGCACCAAGCTCGTGACCATCCACAGTCCCATTCCGGAGGCCGCAACCAAGCCGCCGGTGGTCCACCCGGGGAAGGTGGACCACCCCAACGGCCAACCGGTGGCCTTCAACAAGGGGCTCGAGGTGACGAAGCTGTGGGTCCACAACCCGACGGACCGTCCCATCCAGGTGGGCTCGCACTATCACTTCGCCGAGGCCAACCCCGGGTTGCAGTTCGATCGTGCGGCGGCGTTCGGGAAGCGGCTGAATGTGCCGGCCGGCACCTCCGAACGCTTCGAGCCGGAGCCGGAGCCGGTGAGTAAGGAGGAGCCGGGACGTGAGGTCGAACTGGTGCCGATCGCCGGTGAGCGGGTCGTGATGGGCCTGCGCAAGGAAGTCGGGGGGCCGATCAATGGCTGAGCCGCTCGAGCGCGTCGACTACACCGACTTGTTCGGTCCGACGGCCGGGGACCGGATCAGGCTTGCGGACACCAATTTGTCGATCGAGATCACGGAGGACTGGTCCGGCGGTCCCGCACACAGCGGGAACGAGGTCGTCTTCGGCGGCGGCAAGGTGATCCGTGAGTCGATGGGCCAGTCGTGCGTGCCGCGCAATCCGGCTGCGGGCTATGCCCGCACGCCCGCGGACACCGTCATCACCGGTGCGGTGGTGCTGGACCACTGGGGTGTGGTGAAGGCGGACGTGGCCGTCCGCGACGGCAGGATCATGGCCTTGGGCAAGGCGTACAACCCCGAGACGATGGACCGGCTGCATGACGGTCATGCGCAGGCGACGGACTTCGTGATCGGCCCGGAGACGGAGGTGATCGCGGGCAACGGCCGTATCCTCACCGCCGGCGGGGTCGACACCCATGTGCACTTCATCTGTCCGGAGCAGATCGGCGAGGCGCTGGCCGCGGGCGTGACCACGCTGATCGGCGGCGGCACCGGCCCGGCGGAGGGCAGCACCGCCACCACCGTCACTCCCGGCTCGTGGCACATCTCGCGCCTGTTCGAGGCACTGGACGCGTTTCCTGTGAACATCGGCCTGCTCGGTAAGGGCAGCACCATGTCCCAGGCCTCGATGCACGACCAGGTGGATGCCGGAGTCCTCGGCTTCAAGATCCACGAGGACTGGGGTGCTACTCCTGCCGTGATCGATGCGTGCCTGCGGGTGTGCCAGGACACCGGTGTCCAGCTTGCTCTGCATGCCGACTCACTGAACGAGGCCGGCTTCGTGCAGGACACTATCGCCGCGGTGGACGGACGCTGCCTGCATGTCTTCCACGTCGAGGGCGCCGGCGGCGGCCATGCGCCGGACATGATCACCATGGTGAGCCTGCCCAACGTGCTGCCCGCCTCGACCAACCCGACCCGGCCGTTGACGCTGAACACCGTCAAGGAGCACGTCGACATGATGATGGTCTGCCATCATCTCAACCCGCAGTTGCCGGCCGACCTGGCCTTCGCCGACTCGCGCATCCGCCCCTCCACCATGGCGGCGGAAGATCTTCTGCACGATCTGGGAGCCATCTCCATGATGTCCTCGGACGCCCAGGCCATGGGCCGCATCGGCGAGATGATCATCCGGACGTGGCAGACCGCGCATGTGATGAAGGCGCGCTACGGAGAGCTGGCCGGGGACAACGGCTCGGACAACCACCGCGTCCGCCGCTACATCGCCAAGTACACCATCAACCCCGCCATCGCCCAGGGCATCGGTCACGAGGTCGGCTCCGTCGAAGTCGGCAAACTCGCCGACCTGGTGCTGTGGGAGCCGAAGTTCTTCGGTGTGAAACCGCACCTGGTCATCAAGGGCGGACAGATCGCCTACGCGCAGGTCGGCGATGCCAACGCCTCAATCCCCACCCCGCAACCGGTCCTTCCCCGCCCGGTGTGGGGAGCCCGTGGCCGCGCCCCGCAGGCCAACTCGTTCAACTTCGTCACCCAGCGGGCCCTGGACCAGGGCCTGGCCGGCCGCCACGGGCTGGGCAAGCAGTTCCGGGCCATCACTGACACCCGCGGTCTCAAGAAGACGAACATGCGGGAGAACCACGCCATGCCTGAGGTGTTCGTCGACCCGAACACCTTCAAAGTGAAGATCGGCGGCGCCGAGGTGACCGACGTGAAGACGCAGGTGAATCAGGATCCGGTGGACTGGGACCCCCCTACCGCCGAACTGCCCATGGCTCAGCGCTACTTCCTGTTCTGAGCCCCTGCAGCAGCCCGACTCCAGCAGGACAGAATCCGAGAGGTAGTGGTCACGCGATGAACCGCGCAGCTCTGCTCGTCCTGGCCGACGGCCGCTTCCCCGCCGGAGGGCACGCGCACTCCGGCGGGGTAGAGGGCGCGGTCGCCTCGGGGACCGTCCACGACGCCGCCACCCTGAAGGACTTCTGCCAAGGCAGGCTGCACACCACCGGACTCGTCGCGTCCGCCCTCGCCGCCGCAGCGGCCGCCGGCTGCGACCCGCTGGCGCTGGACGAGGCCGCCGACGCCCGCACACCCGCGCCTGCCCTGCGCGAAGTCGCCCGCAGACTGGGACGGCAGATGATGCGCGCCGCACGAGCCGCGTGGCCGGCTCCCGAACTCGACCAGCTCGCCCGCGACCGGCCGCACGGCGCACACCAGCCCGTTGTCCTGGGCCTGGCCGCCCGCGCGGCCCAGCTGACGCCCCTGGACGCCGCCTACGCGGTCGGCTACGAGAACACCAGCGGCCCGGCCACCGCGGCGGTGCGCCTGCTGAGCCTCAATCCCCTTGACGCCACCGCAGTCCTCGCCGCCCTCGCCGGTGATCTCGACCAGGTGGCCGACCTCGCGGCCGAGGCGGCAGCGCGGGTGTGGCAGGAAGGCACCGACGCCCTGCCCGCCGCCTCAGCGCCCCTGCTCGACATCACCGCCCAGCAGCACGCCGCCTGGCCGGTACGCCTCTTCGCCTCCTGACCCACCCGCACCGCGCACCCCCCTTTCGGAGCCCCTCATGCACCTCGACCATGCCGGCGTCTTCCCCCACCGCCACACCGACAGCGCCGCGCAGCCGGCCCGCGTCGACGGCAGCCGCCGTGCGCTGCGCATCGGCCTGGGCGGGCCGGTCGGTTCCGGCAAGACGGCCACGGTCGCGGCGCTGTGCCGGGCCCTGCGCGACCAGCTGTCCATCGCGGTGGTGACCAACGACATCTACACCCGCGAGGACGCCGAATTCCTGCTCCGCAGCGCCGTACTGCCGCCCGAGCGCATTCAGGCGGTCGAGACCGGCGCCTGCCCGCACACCGCCATCCGCGACGACATCTCCGCCAACCTCGAAGCCGTCGAGCAACTGGAACAGATGCTCGGCCACCTCGATCTGATCCTGGTGGAATCCGGTGGCGACAACCTCACCGCCACCTTCTCCAAGGGCCTCGTCGACGCGCAGATCTTCGTCATCGACGTCGCCGGCGGCGACGACATCCCCCGCAAGGGCGGCCCCGGCATCACCACCGCCGACCTCCTCGTCGTCAACAAGACCGACCTCGCTCCCCACGTCGGCTCCGACCTGAAACGCATGGCCACCGATGCCAAGGCGAAGCGCGGCGACCTGCCCGTCGCCTTCACCAGCCTCACAGCCCAAGACGGCATCCGGCCGGTGGCCGACTGGGTCGGCGAACGCCTCACCGCGTGGACGACGGTCGGCACTGCGGCATGACCACCGCTTCCAGCCCGGCGTGGACGCCGTCACCAGCAGGTGTGGGCGTCCACGCCACAGCCCGCATCCGGGCCGCCTTCAATGGCCGCCTCACCACCCTTCCCCTGCTGCGCAGCGACGGCCCCTTCCACCTGCGCCAACTGCGTCCCCACGGCACCCAGGCCCGGGTGTGCGTCATCGGCGCCATGAGCGCGCCCCTAGGCGGAGACCGGCTGGCCATCGATGTCACCGCCGAAGCCCACGCCGATCTGAGCATCACCACCGCCACCGCCACCATCGCCCTGCGCGGCCCCACCACCGACCACGCCACTTACGACGTGAACCTCACGGCAGCAGACCACGCGGCTGTGCACTGGCTCCCCCAGCCGCTCATCAGCACCCACAACAGCAACCTGCACCAGACCTACACCGTGAATCTCGCCCCCACCGCCCGACTGGTCCTGCGCGAAGAACAGATCCTCGGACGCGCCGCAGAGCCCCCCGGCCGCCTGGCCACCCGACTGACCGTCCGCCGAGACGGAAGCCCCTTGCTGGACCAGCACAGCGTCTACGGCCCCAGCGCCCCCGGCTGGGACGGCCCCGCCGTACTCGGCAACTACCGCGTCACCGGCCAGATCCTCATCGTGGACCCGCTCTTCGCCACAACACCCCCCACACCACAGGTACTCGGCGACAATCCGGCCAAGGGCCAAGGCACACTCGTACCATTGGCAGGTCCCGCAGTCCTCATCACCGCGATCGCCCCCACCGCCGCACGCCTCCGTCACATGCTGGACAACGCCGCCGGCCCACTCACCAAACCATTCGCCGGCACCTGAAGCGACGGGGCGTTCGTGCCCTGCCAATGCCGAATGCCGGACGCACGGGAAGCGGCGCGCAGTGCGAACAGAAAGAAGTGGAAATTCCAGAAAGCCCTCCGCGGGGCTCGCGCGTGGAACTTGCCTATAGGAGTGAGGAGTTGGAGAGTATCGTTGTCGTTGGCAAACGGGGACTGACAAGGGAGATCGGCGAATGCTCTCGGAGGCGTTGGCAGCGCTGGCCGCAGCCGGTGGGACAGCAGTGGTACAAGTCGCCAGCACCGATGCATGGGCTGAGTTCCGAAACCGTGTGGCACGCCTGATCGCCCGGGGAAGTCGCGAGCGTGAGCTCGTAGAGTTGCAACGACTGGACCGGACTGCGGCTCTGCTGACAGCCGAGTGTGACGAAGCAGCGGAGATCGGCCAGGTCGCTGCCTGGCAGGCTCACTTCGAGGCATTGCTGGATCGCCTGCAAGGCGCTGAGCGCGACTCTGCGATTGCAGAGCTCCGCGCGCTGGTCGAAGGCAGCACCGCCCGAAACCGGGATGGCGGAGGGAACCTCACGGGCAACGTCTTTCATGGCCCGACTGCGGTCCAGACCGGCAGCGACAGCCGCCAGGACAACCACTTCGGTCACAGTGCATGACCACCTAGGCCACGGCGTCCCCGAAGAGAATGAGCCTGGGCACACTGAATTCCACGGCCCGACCGCAATTCAAGGCGGACCCCGCAGCGTCCAGAACAACCACTTCTATGCTCCAGCACGAAGTATGGGGACTCTTCCGTGGAGCAAGATCTTCTCGGCGGTGAAGAAAAAGGGGCCGGGCGTTGTGGTCGTGATCGCCCTCATCAGCGGTGGAGCTTGGTGGTTGCACGATCATCTTGACCAGCAGGCCCGGCTTGACGCGACACGCTCGGCCTGCAGGCAGGCGCAACAAGCGTGGTCTGACCACGCAACAGCATCTGCCGGCTCCAGCGACAGCGCATCCATCCAATTGCGGAGAAGGTACGCTCAACAACTGAGTGAGGCCGCGCGTTCTGTGCGAGACCCAAAGATCGCGAGGGAACTTCAGAACAACGCGGATGACGAGAACGCATTCGCGGACGCCGATGAACGAGGCGACAGCGAGGCCATGTCAGCCGCAAGGTCCACGGGTATGAACGCCTGGGCGGCGTGGTGGAAGGACTGCACAGTCGTCCATAACTCACGGTGAAGCCGACTTTGAACGCCCGGCGCCGCGTTGTGCGTCCGGGTGCGCCAGCCATGGATCTGCGGCTGCAAAGGAGTCGATCACGTTGCCCCAGTGTCTCTGCGCGATGGACGGCCAGCATGGTTCTTCACGTGCAGCGAGGTGCGGGTCAGGTTGGCTGGCTGAGTGTCAGCAGTGGGCTGTCATGATGCAATGTCAGGCCCCAGTCAGCACTGAGCCGTCACCGCACGGCTTCGGGCAATGGCTGCTCGGTCCAGATGCACTTGCCGTCGGAGGTGTAACGAGTGCCCCAACGATGGCTGAGTGCGGCCACCAGTTGGAGTCCGCGGCCGCCTTCGTCGGTGTCGAGGGCACGGCGGATCCGGGGCGTGGTGAGACTGCCGTCCGAGACCTCGCAGATGAGCGTCCGGCTCCGAAGCAGGCGCAGCCGGACGGGGCCTTTCGCGTGCCGCACCACATTGCCCACCAGCTCGCTGGCGATCAGCTCGGTGGTCATGACGAGATCGTCGAGCTGCCATTCGGCCAGCTGATGCCGGACATGGTCGCGGGCCAGGCTCGCCGCGACGGGGTCCTCGGGCAGGGGCCAGGTGGCCATGTCCTCTGCCGCGAGAGTGTGGGTGCGGGCAACGAGCAGAGCGGCATCGTCGTTGGTCTCCTCCTGGGCGGGCAGGAGAGCCGAGACGAGTGAATCGCAGAGCCGGTCGAGATGCCCGGCTTCGGAGTGGCGGTGGGGCGCTCCGCACTCGGGACTCGGTGAGGCCTCCCGGACCTCGGCCGGTCCCTTGTCCCGCGCGCCGTCGAGGCCGACGGTGAGTGCCTTGGCCAACTGCTCGATGCCGCTGTCGATGTCGCGCCGGGCGGATTCCACGAAACCGTCGGTGTAGAGCACCAGGAGACTTCCCTCTGGCAGCTTCAGCTCCGTGGTTTCGAAGGGCGGAGTGGCCGCGCCGAGCGGAGGGTTGGCGGCGACATCGGGAAAGTGCACCGTGCCGTCGGGGTGGACGACAGCCGGTGGAGGGTGTCCGGCACCGGCGAACGTGCAGAGGCCGGAGGCGGGATCGTAGAGGGCGTACAGGCACGTGGCGTAGAAATCGTCGCCCAGCTCGCTGACCAGGTCGTTGAGGTGGGAGAACAACTCGTCGGGAGGCAGTTCGAGACCGGCCAGGGTGTGTACGGCGGTGCGCAGTCGGCCCATGGTGGCGGCCTCGGGGAGGCCGTGGCCCATCACGTCGCCGATGACCAGCGCGACGCGGTCGGCGGAGAGCGGAATGACGTCGTACCAGTCGCCGCCGAGGGTGCCCTCGCTGGCCGGCAGATAGCGGGCGGCGGCGGCGACGGCCGGCAGGGACGGCAGCGCCCGGGGGAGCAGGCCGCGTTGCAACGCCTGTGCCCGGCCGTGCTCGGCGTCGTACTGCCGGGCCCGTTCCAGAGCTTGGGCGACCAGTCCGCTGAGCGCGACCAGCAGGGTGCGCTCCTCCCCGGTGAGACGGCGGGGCCGGTCGAAGGAGACCACGCAGCCGCCGACCGCGCGGCCGGAGACCATCAGCGGCAGGAATGCCCAGGCTTGCTTCCCGCTCATGCTCGGGAGGCCGCTCATCCCCGGGTAGTCGGCCTCCATCTCCTCCAGCGAGGCGATGAACCTCGGGATACCGTCCTGCAGCGCGAGTTCGCTGAGGGAGCCTGCGGGGATGCCGCCCCTGGCCAGCTGGTCGAGGAATGCGCGCGGGTATCCGACCGACCCGACGGGCTGTACCCGGCCACCTTCACGGGCCTGCACGATCAGCCCGGTCGCGCCGAACAGGGGCAGCACCCGCTCGGCGGCCGCGGCCACCACGTCCTCCGCGGTGAGTGCCTCGGCGAGCGCCGTTGTCAGCTCCCCTATGCGTGCGGCTCGTTCGGCGGCCGCGTGTTCCGCCGCCAGACGTTCCTCCTCCAACTGGCGTCTCTCGGTGACATCGGTCAGATAGACCGTCAGTCCGTCGGGCACCGGGATCAGCCGCAGGTGATACCAGCGGCCGTCGGCGGGCAACCGCAGATCCAGCCCCGTCGGCCTGCGGTCGGCGACGGCTTGGCGGCACCCCGATTCGAGGCCGGGCGCACTGACTTCCGGGATGTCCCACAGCGTCCGGCCGACGAGTTCCCGCGAAGGGCCGAGGAGTCGCTCGGCCAGTCCGTTGACGTAGAGGACCCTCCAGTCGGCGTCGACGGCGAGGAATCCGTCGCTCATGTGCCGCAGGGCGCGACCGACCGAGTCCAGGGCGGCCAGGCTCTCGGTGGTCTCCCAGAGCCGCCCCACCATGTGGGCGGGTGCGCCGTCCTCGCCGACGACGATCCGGCCGCGGACCGCAACCCAGCCGACGGTGCCATCCGGTCGGCGCACCCGGTGTTTGGTGTTGTACTCGGCGCCTTCCCGCAGGGCATGCTCGGCCTGCGCCAGCACAACGGGCAGGTCATCGGGGTGGATCAGGCTCCGCCAGGTCTCGATCCGCCCGTCGAAGACGTCCGGGCCGATGCCGAGGACCAGTGGCATCTCTTTGTCCCAGGTCAGGTCGCCGGTGCGGATGTCCCAGTTCCAGGCCCCGACCCTGACCGCGTCGAGCGCCTGCTGAAGGAGGTGGGCATCGTCCGGCTGCGTGGCGGACGACGGGCCGGGCTCTTGTGTCGCCATGGAGAGCACCAAAGAGTGATCTGAGACCAAAACGGTCAGCGTCAAGTCTATATATGCGCACAGGACGGCGGCTGTGAGCCGTGGTGGGCCCCCGGCGGGCCAGGTGCGCGATCCGCCCGGAGCGGCGCCGTCCGGTCCCTGCCGCACCCCTCGGAGCTGCGCGCTCCTATGCTGGTGAGGGGTGGTCCGGCTCGCGGAGAGCGAGAAGGGAGCCGCCGTGGCTGAGCAGATCACCGGCAGAGATCAGGCCGTCGATCAGGCGATCGAGCGGGCGATGGATGCCGTGGCGCGGGAGGCCTGGGCCGACGCGTACGCCGCCCTGCGGGAACTCGGCCACGACCGCATGAGCCCGGACGACTTCGCCGCACTTGCCGACGCCGCCTGGTGGACCAGCCGCGTCGAGGAATCGATCGCCGCGCGGACCAAGGCTTACTCCGGGTATGTGGCCGCCGGTGCCGCCCGCCGGGCCGGATTCAGCGCCTGGATGTGCTTCTACGAGTTTCAGCTCGCAGGACGTACGGCCGCGGCCGCCGGCTGGCTGCGCCGGGCGCGGCAGCACCTCAGCGGCGAGCCCGAATGCGTCGAGCAGTGCTATCTCGCCTGGGTGGAGGCAGAAGAGGCGCAGCGGCGTGGCGCGTTCGACGAGGCCATGAGCTGTGCCCGCCGCATGGCCGGTATCGCCCGGCGCTGCGGCAGCCCGGATCTCCTCGCCATGAGCACCCAGGCGCAGGCGAGCGTGCTGCTGGCCAAGGGGCGGATCGCAGGCGGGCTCGCACTGCTCGACGACGCCATGTGCTCGGCCATGGCGGGCGAGCTCAGCTCCTTCTCCACCGGGTGGATCTACTGCCTCGGCCTCCAGCAGTGCATGGCCTCCGCCGACCTGGAACGCGCAGCCGAGTGGACCGACGCGGCCATGGCCTGGTGTGCGTCGATGCCCGAGGGGCGTACGCGTGCACACACGGCCTCGCATGACCCCCGCACGGTGCGGCGTATGGGCTGTTCTGCCCATGCCCGGGACAGCCGACATGGGCGGTTCCGGCGATGAGACGTGCCCGGCCCCGTGCCTACAACCGAGCTGTACCCATCCCCTGAGATCCCCGACGACGTGGAAAGCGGGTGGCGGTCATGACCACCGACACACCAGCCCTCGACGGCAAGCTTCTGGAGCGGCTGCAGGGGGCCGTACGCGGCGAGATCATCCAGCCTGCCGACCCCGACTACGACGAGGCCCGCAAGGTCTACAACGCGATGCACGACAAGCGCCCGGCGATCATCGTCCGGGCCGTCGACGTGGGCGACATCGTCGCCACCGTGGACTTCGCCCGGGAGCAGAACCTGCTGCTGGCGGTGCGAGGCGGCAGCCACAGCGTCCCCGGCTACGGCACCTGCGACGGCGGAGTTGTACTCGACCTCGGCCGCATGCGCGGGATCCGGGTCGACCCGCAGGCGGGTACGGCCCGGGCCGAGGGCGGCTGCACCTGGGCCGATGTCAACCACGCCACGCATGCCTTCGGTCTGGCCACCACGGGCGGGGTCGTGTCCAGTACCGGTATCGGCGGGCTGACCACCGGAGGCGGCATGGGCTATCTGGCCCGGCGCTGTGGGCTGGCTTGCGACAACGTGATCTCGGCCGACCTGATCACGGCCGACGGGTCCTTCCGCACCTGTACCCGGGAACAGAACGCCGACCTGCTGTGGGCGCTACGCGGCGGAGGCGGGAACTTCGGGGTCGTCGCGTCCTTCGAGTACCGGCTGCACCCCGTGGCCGACATTCTCGGCGGTCCGACCTTCTATCCCCTCGACGGCGACGTCATGCGGCGATACCGCGAGCTGATCGCCGGTTCCGACGAGAAGCTCGGTGCTCTGCTCGTCGTCGCGCTCGGCCCGCCCGTGCCGTTCCTGCCGGAGCGCTGGCACGGGCGGCCGCTCTGCGGAGTGGTCACCTGCTGGACCGGCGCCGAGGACGAGGACGACCAGATCCGTGCCCGTCTCGCCGACCTCGGTCCGGTAGTGGGGCGGTACGTCGAACGCATGCCGTATCCGGTGATCAACACGCTGTTCGACGAACTGCTCCCCGCGGGTCTGTTCCACTACTGGAAGGGCACATTCAGCCACGGTCTGCCGGACGGAGCCATCGACGCGTACGTCGAGTACGGCGCCACGACGCCCACCATCCAGAGCGCTACGGTGATCTTCCCCATCGACGGCGCCTGCCACCGGGTGGGCCCCGAGGAGACCGCGTTCACCTACCGGGACGCCGACTTCGCGACGGCACTCAGCCCGACCCTCATGACCCGCCCCGACTGCCAGGCCAACGTCCCCTGGGCGCGGGCCTTCGCCGCGGCGCTCGCGCCTCACTCCCTGGAGGGCGGCTACGTGAACTTCATGGACAGCGACGACCAGGACCGGGTCCGGGCCAACTACCGTCAGAACTACGACCGCCTGACGGCGATCAAGCGGCGCTACGACCCCGGCAATCTGTTCCGCCTGAACCACAACATCGTGCCGTGAGCCGCCGGTTCACAGTGAGCAGGAGTCCACGCCTGCGTCGTCGTCCGGCCGGGGTTCGACGGCCGAGAGAGTACGTTGCGCGGACAGGAGGGTGATCATGGCATCCCCGAGCCCCGCGGCCACATCCGCGTGGGTGGTCGAGCACCCCGGACCGATCACGTCCGCCCCGCTCCGGCTTGTCGAGCGCGAGACGCCCGCGCCCGGCGCGGGCGAGCTGTTGCTGCGCGTACGCACCTGCGGGGTCTGCCGGACCGACCTGCACCTGGCGGAGGGCGACCTGCCACCCCATAAGCAACGGTGTACGCCGGGTCACGAGGTCGTGGGCGAGGTCATCGCCACCGGGCCGGATGCCGAGGATTTCCGCGTCGGCGACCGGGCGGGCGCGGCATGGCTTGCGGAGACCTGCGGGCAGTGCCGCTTCTGCCGAAGCGGACGGGAGAATCTGTGCCCCGACTCCCGCTACACCGGCTGGGACATCCACGGCGGCTACGCCGGCCACCTGCTCGTGGACGCGCGCTTCGCCTACCGCCTGCCGGAAGGGTGGAGCGACGAGGACACCGCGCCCCTGCTGTGCGCGGGCATCATCGGCTACCGGGCGCTGCAGCGGGCCGACCTGCCTCCCGGTGGCCGGCTCGGCATCTACGGATTCGGCGCCTCCGCGCACCTGACCGCCCAACTGGCCATCGCCCGGGGCGCCGAGGTCCATGTCGTCACCCGCTCGCAGGGTGCGCAGCGGCTGGCGCTGGAGCTGGGAGCGACATCGGCCGGAGCGGACGCGCCCACGAAACCCCTGAATGCGGCGATCCTGTTCGCCCCTGCCGGGCGCCTGGTGCCGGTCGCGCTCGCGGCGCTGGACCGCGGCGGCACCCTCGCGATCGCCGGGATTCATCTGAGTACGATCCCGCCGCTCGACTACGACCGGCACCTTTTCCAGGAACGGACCGTGCGCAGCGTCACCGCCAACACCCGTGAGGACGGCCGCTCCTTCCTGGCCGAGGCGGCGCGTCTGCGGCCCACTGTGCGGGTCACCCGCTACCCGATGCGACGGGCCGACCGGGCCCTGGCGGACCTGGCGGCCGGACGGATCACGGGCGTGGCCGTACTCGTGACGGACTGATCCACTGCGGCCGCCTCCGCCTCTGACCAGGCGCGGTGGTACGGGTCGCGGTCGCCGGCTGGTGTTCGCTGCCCGGTGCTCGAAAGAGGTGCCGGAGCCTGCGACCGTGGAGGTTGACCCACGTCAGTTGGTGAGGATTGCGGTGCGCCGGGACCAGGTCGGGAACGTGAGCTGCGTGAGCATGAAGTGGGCGACGTCCGCCCGGCTGATCTTGGGCATGCCCTTGAAGTCGAAATGGTCACCCACGCGGTAGGTGCCGGTGAAAGGCCGGTTCGTCAGCGTCACCGGATAGACGAGGGTCACGTCGAGGTCGGCGGCGAGGAGCTTGCGGTCCGCCTTCCCCTTGTCGGGGTAGATCTTCCTCAGCATCGTGCGGTAGAAGAACCGTTGCGGCAGCGAAGCCTGGGCGTAGGTCTCGTTGACGCCGAAGGCCGAGAGGAAGATCAGGCGGTCGACTCCCGCATCGTGCATGGCGGGGACAAGCGCGTCCACGGTGCGGCTGACGATGTCGGACGTGAGGCTCCTCCCCGTCCCCATCGTGCTCAGCACGGCGTCCTGGCCCACGGCGGCACTCGCGAGCTCCTGCTCGTCGGCGACATCACCGACGAGCACGGTCAGCCGGCCGTCCACCCGGGGCAGCTTTTCCGGACTGCGGACAAGCGCGGTGACGTGATGGCCCTGGTCAAGGGCCTGACCGACCAGCTGGAGGCCGGTGGGGCCGGTCGCGCCGAGAAGCAGCAGTCTCATGCCCTCCAGCCTGGGCCAGCCGGGGGCAGGGCGCTACCGCGCTCCGCGACGCGCCGAACCGGCTTCCGGTCAGGAAGCCGGTTCGGCATGAGGTGTCAGTAGCGCTCGACCACCGGCGCCCCGCCGTACTTCGAGCCGGAAAGGCCCAGCGTCGCCGCGTACGCCCTCTTGTGGTCGCCGTTCTCGTCGTGCGCCTCAAGCGCGTCCGTCACCGCTTCACGCAGCGCCTCGTCGTCCTTGTTCATGCCGATGCCGTAGGGCTCCTCGGTGAACGGGTTGCCGACGACCTTCAGCTTGTCCGGGCGCTGGGCGGCGTAGCCCATGAGGATGGCGTCGTCCGTGGTGACGGCGTCGACCTTCTTGTCGAGCAGTTTCTGGACGCACTCGAAGTACTTGGACGTCTCGACCGTCTTCGTGTTGTAGTCGGGCTTCTTGATCTCCCGGAGGGCGGTCGATCCCTTGACCGAGCAGACCGTCTTGCCCTCCAGGGAGTACGGGCCCCCGATCGTGCCGTCGTTCTTGCGGACCAGGAGGTCGGCGCCGGCCGTGTAGTACGGGCCGGCGAAGCCCACCTTCTTCTTGCGTTCGTCGTTGATCGTGTACGTGCCGACGTACAGGTCGACCTGGCCGCTGGAGATGGCGGCCTCACGGTTCTTCGTGTCGACCGTCTTGAACTCGATCTTGTCGGGCGAGAACCCGAGATCCGCCGCGACCATCTTGGCGATCTCGATGTCGAAGCCGGACCGCCTGCCGTCCTTCTCCTCGAAGCCGAGGAACGGCTGATCGTTCTTCGCGCCGATGATGAGCTTGCCGGCCCGCTGCGCCTTCTTCAGCGTCGGGGAGTCGATCTTGACGTCCTTGGCGACCGTGTACGTGGGCAGCCTCGGGTGGTTCCCGTTCGAGCTGCTGGTGGGCTCGTCACCGGAGGCATTACCGGACTCGCCGCTGCAGGCGGTGGCGGTGAGGGCGACCGACAGCACAGTGATCGCCGCGACGGCGGCGGACTTGCACGACTTCATGGTGGAACATCCTCAAAAATCAACAGACTGAGCAGAGTGCGCGAGGAGGCTGAATGACGGGACGGCGCCCTCAGGCCATCGAAATGTCCGTCATCGGTGCATTGCTCCGGCCTTCTCGATGGGAAGACAGCTGGGAGGACGATAAGCCTGAGTGCTCGCATCGTCATCACATCTGAGCGGAACTTGAGCATTACGGTCCGGCCACGGAAGACCTGTCGCGCCCTCAGACCTGTCGCGAGCCAGGATCAGCGAGCCACGTACACGATCCAGATCTGTCCCTGGGCGAATGCCATGGGCGTGCCGTCCGGTGTCGTGAACGTCGTCCCGGACTCGGCGGTCGGGCGCTTCCACTCGGCCTTGTGCGCCTTGCTGTCACGCAGGACGAGCGCCGTGCCGGAGCCCACCGTCTCGGTGTACGGAGAGATGTTTCCCGACCGGTCGTGGAACTTCGACTGGCGCACGGTCACGTACTGCACGACGACGGTGGCGGCCCCCAGCTGCTGCCCCGCCTGTGTGCGGGAAGGGGTGCCGTCCATGGCCACCAGCCACTGAGCCCTCTGTGGCGACCATGTGAAGGCGAAGCGTGCGGCCGGATAGCGGACGCTGTACTTGGCAGTCGGATTCCCTCCCGCGGGCTCGGGACCGAAGGTGAAGCCGGCGGACTTGGCCGCGTTCACGCCGGAGGTGTCGCGCAGAACGCGCTCGGGTCGTAGATAGAGGTTGTGCGGCGCGGCGCGGTCCTGGCTGCGGAAGTACGCGTCCCCCGGTGCCTTTCCCGGCGGAACCGCGTTCACCGGGGCTGCCTTGATGACCGGCAGGAGCTTGCTCTGCGCTCCGGAGAAGGCGAGGGTCGGCCGGTCGAACTGCCTCAGCAGTTCCAGATCGGATTCACGGGCACTGCGCACAGGGCCGACGACGGGCGGAAGTTGGGAGGAGTAGACGGCGAGGATCCGGCTCAGGCCCGCCTCGACCCGCTCGACGTAGACGATGTCAGCCTTCTCGAGCCCCGTAGGGGGCCGGGCGGGAACGACGTTGTCGATCTTCACCGCGAGTACGTGCGCGCCCGGGACGGACGCGCTCGCGGACGGCGTACGGTCATGGTCCGGCGGGGTGCTGCCGTCGCCGCCCTGGCACCCGGAGGCGGCGAGGGCGAGCGTCACGAACACCATCGCGACGGCTGCGGCCGATCTCTTCTTCGTCTTCGCGAGCATGGCGGACGCCCCTTCGAGTCACCCGCCGGAGCCCGTGGCGAACCGTCGGCAGCGGCGTCAAGATGCACCTACTCTCTGTAGTCCGAGAATACGGCGTACCGGGGACGAACGTTCTGTCGTCCCGGAGCACGGGGAGAGCGGCACTGTGTCCCTGCCCCGCGCCACCCGCCATGGCCTAACGTCGCGATCATGACGACGTACAACAGTTTCGCCGTACACATTCCCGACGCCGGCCTCGAGCCGGACCCCCTCGACCCCGCACAGATCGTCCGGGGCACCCCCGAGGTGTCGGGCAAGGTGCTCTGGGAGTCGGAGGACGGCAAGAACATCCGGGGAATCTGGCAGATCACCCCCGGCGTGGTGACCGACACCGAGGCGAACGAGCTCTTCGTCGTCGTCAGCGGCCGGGCAACCATCGCGGTCGAGGGCGGCCCCACTTTCGACGTCGGCCCGGGCGACGCATGCGTCCTGCGCGAGGGCGACCGGACGACCTGGACCGTCCACGAGACACTGCGGAAGGCGTACCAGATCACAACGGCCTGACCGCGTAGCTTGGCAACAGGCACAACGCTGCGTACGCCCTGGGGCGCTCGGTATGCGGCCGACCGGCGGCGGACGGAGTATGAAGCCGATGAGCGGAGCAACAGTGACCAAGGGAAATGCCACGCAGGCCAGGAGCGACGCCCTCATCGCGCTGAGCAACGTCAACAAGCACTTCGGCGCGCTGCACGTGCTCCAGAACATCGACCTGACGATCGCCCGCGGCGAGGTCGTGGTCGTCATCGGGCCGTCCGGCGGCGGGAAGTCGACTCTGTGCCGCGCCATCAACCGCCTGGAGACCATCGACTCCGGCGAGATCGCCGTCGACGGCAAGCCGCTGCCCGCCGAGGGCAAGGAGCTCGCCCGGCTCCGCGCCGACGTCGGAATGGTCTTCCAGTCCTTCAACCTCTTCGCGCACAAGACGGTGCTGGAGAACGTGATGCTGGGCCAGCTCAAGGTCCGCAAGAAGGACAAGAAGGCCGCCGAGGACAAGGCGCGCTCGCTGCTCGACCGGGTGGGGGTCGCCAACCAGGCCGACAAGTACCCCGCGCAGCTCTCCGGCGGCCAGCAGCAGCGCGTCGCGATCGCGCGTGCACTGGCCATGGATCCGAAGGTCATGCTCTTCGACGAGCCGACGTCTGCCCTGGACCCCGAGATGATCAACGAGGTGCTGGAGGTCATGCAGCAACTCGCCCGTGACGGCATGACGATGGTCGTCGTCACTCACGAGATGGGCTTCGCCCGCTCGGCCGCCAACCGTGTCGTCTTCATGGCGGACGGCAGGATCGTCGAGGAGACGACGCCGGAGGAGTTCTTCACCAATCCGAGCAGCGACCGTGCGAAGGACTTCCTTTCGAAGATCCTTCACCACTGAGCCCGGCCGGCCCGCACGCCGGGCGGCGCGGGCTCGGACGAGACTGTCGCGGGCCCGCGATGGTCCTGCCGAGGTGCGACTACGCGCCTTCCCGGTTGCCACCGACCCGGCGCACGACATGCAGCAGATATTCCTTGCGGCTGAGGGGATCGTGGTCCGTCCGCGGCCGGCTCGGGATCGCGCCCCGGACCGGCTGGTAGCGTTCGAAGGCGTATTCAAGTACGCCCTCGCCGCGTGTGAGTCCCGGCAGTTGCTGCTCCAGTGCATACATTCGATCCGCCGGAATCTCACCCTCCAATACGCAGGCGGAACCCCGCACGACCGGTGTCTGCGGAACGGCACCCAGCCGAGCCAGCACGGGCAGAACCGGCCCGAGCGCGTCTGCCGGAAGCTCGAACCGGAAGCGGTGCATCGGTTCGTAGACCGTGGTCCCTGCCTGTCGCAGTGCGCTCATCAGGACCAGCGGCGTCAGATTGCGGAAGTCCCCGGCCGTGCTCGACATGCTCTTGTCGAAGGTGCCGTGTGCATGGCTCTGCCGCGCCCAGTAACCGGAGTGCGTCATGATGACGGCGCAGTCGGTGACCTGCCATCCGTAAATCCCTTGCCGCAGCGTCTCCTTCACGGTTTCTTCGACCGCCTTGATGAAGGAGTACGGCATCGACCCGAGCTCGACTTCCAGCCGGAATTCCACACCGCTGTCGATCGGAGCGGGCTCGACACGCAGCCCGACCGTGGCGAGAAACGGATTGGGCTCCTTGTCGATGATCTCGGCACAAGCCCCTGTGCCGATGGGTCGCTCCAAGCAGATTGTCGTCGTCTCGCGGAAGGTGACGTCGATGCCGAAGTCGTTCGCCAGCGTCGCCTGGATGACTTCCTTCTGCACCTCTCCGTAGAGCGAGACGGATACTTCCTGGCGGATATCGTCCTGCCGCAGATTGATCAGGGGATCCTGTTCGGCGAGCTGAGCCAGCGCGAGATGCAGCGCCCCCTTGTCGCAGGCGCGGCAGGGAACCACGACCGTTTCCAGTGTCGGCGGAGCGAAATACCGCTGCCCGGGTGCCTGCTCGGGTGCGGGCGTCAGCGCGTCGCCGATCCCATCGCCGATCCGAATATCCCCGAGCCCCCAGAGTTTCGCGATCCGCCCGGCGGTGACCGAGGTGTGCCGGACGGCCGCACCACGGTCGAAGACGCTGATCGCGGTGACCTTCTCCTCGTCTTCGCCGCGGATGCGCAGCCGGTCTCGGGTGCGGACGGTTCCCGAGAGCATGGAGACGTACGCGATCTTCTCGCCGGACGGGCCGCGCTCGATCTTGAACACGGTGCCCGAGACCGGGCCCTCGCTGTAGCCCTCGCTCGCGGGCAGCAGCTCCCGGACACCGGCGACCAGCGCGTCCACGCCCGCGCCGGTGATGGCCGAGCCGAAATACACGGGATGCACGAGCGCCTTCCGCGTCTGCGCCGCGAGCTCGCCGCGGAGTTGGGCGTACGAGAGGGTGGTCTCGTCGTCCACATAGGCGGCGAGCAGCGCGTCGTCGTGGCCCGACAGCAGATCGACCAGCGCGGAGACAAAACCCGCGTCGGCTGCGGTGTACGGCGTGGGCGAGGCGCTACGGGTGCCCAGGCCGGCGGCCGAACCCATCGGGACGATGTCCCGGCTCAGCTTCTCGGCGATGCCGCGCAGTGCGTGCTCGTACTGTGCTCCACGGCGGTCGATCTTGTTCACGAAGATGAGGGTCGGGATCCGCAGCCGCTGCAGCGTCCGCATCAGCACACGCGTCTGCGCCTGCACGCCCTCCACGGCGGAGACGACCAGCACGGCACCGTCGAGCACGCTCAGCACCCGCTCCACCTCGGCGATGAAGTCCGGGTGACCGGGTGTGTCGATCAGATTGACCGTGATGTCGTCGACGACGAAGGACACGACCGCGGACTTGATCGTGATTCCGCGCTGTCGTTCGAGCGCCAGTGAATCGGTCTGCGTACTTCCGTCGTCGACGCTGCCGATCTCGTCGATGACTCCGGCGGCGTGCAGCAGCCGCTCGGTCAGGCTTGTCTTACCGGCGTCTACATGCGCCAGAATTCCCAGGTTCAACGCATCCACTGAGCGTCAGGTCCTCTAGATAGGTGTCAATTGCCTTCTGGATGGACGTGAACGCTCCGCGCATAATCATCTCCTTGGTCGATCAGCTGTCATCGCGAGTCCAGCAGACGACCGCCCCGCTGGGCAACCGATTTACCGGGCGGCGCGCCCCGCGTTTGCGCAGTCCCCGGCCCGGCATGAGGCTGGATGTATCAGCCCCGCGGCGCCCGATTGTGCCTGCGGCCCGTGAAGTGCCCGGGCGCCAAGACTCCGCCGACGGGGGACACTGCGGCGGCGAGGCGTTGGAGGCTGCGGCCGGAACGGCCGGGAGGCCGGGTGGGCTGCGGTCCGCACCCCGCGTGGGAGACGGCGATGGACGGCACAACCCTGGAAGCGATGCGGTCCGCCCTGCGCGGTCCGGTGATCGACTCGACGGACCCGGACTACAACCAGGCCCGCAAGATCTACAACGCGATGATCGACCGGCGCCCGGCCGCCCTTCTGCGCTGCTCGGACGCGGCAGACGTCATGAACGCGGTCGACTTCATCCGCGACCACGGTCTCGAACTCGCCGTCAAGGGCGGCGGACACAGCGGAGCGGGCCTCAGCCTCGTGGACGACGCGGTCACGGTAGACCTGTCTCCCATGCGCTGGGTGCGCGTCGATCCCGCCACCCAGACCGCCTCGGTCGGCGGTGGCTCACAGCTCGGCGACCTCGACCACGCCGCTCACGGCTTCGGTCTCGCCACCCCCGCGGGCATCATGTCGACGACGGGCGTCGGCGGCCTCACCCTCGGCGGCGGTCACGGCTACCTCACCCGCAAGTACGGCCTGTCGGTGGACAATCTGCTCTCCGCCGACGTCGTGCTCGCGGACGGCAGCTTCGTCACCGCGAACAAGACCGAGCACCCGGACCTGTTCTGGGCGCTGCGCGGCGGTGGCGGGAACTTCGGCATCGTCACCTCCTTCACCTTCGGGCTGCACCCGGTGCATACCGTGGGTGTGGGGATCACCGTCTGGCCGGTGGACCAGACACGCGAAGTGCTGCGCTGGTACCGCGAGTTCCTGCCGCAGGCAGCCGATGACCTCTACGGCTTCTTCGCGCTGCTGACCGTGCCTCCCGGTCCGCCGTTCCCGGAAGAGCTCCACGGACACAAGATGTGTGGCGTGGTGTGGTGCTGGACGGGGGACCTGGCCCAGGTGGACGAAGCCCTCACCGCCGTGAACGAGCCCGGCCGGCCGGCCTTCCACTTCACGACGCCGATGCCCTACCCCGCGCTCCAGAGCCTGTTCGACGAGCTGATTCCCACCGGACTTCAGTGGTACTGGCGCGGAGACTTCTTCGACCGGATCACGGACGAAGCGATGGACGTCCACCTCAAGTACGGCGAAAACCTCCCCACCGACCTGTCGACCATGCACCTCTACCCGGTCGACGGCGCCGCGGGCCGGGTCGCCGCCGGCGACACCGCGTGGGCGTACCGGGACGCCGTCTGGTCCGGCGTGATCGGCGGCATCGACCCCGAGCCCGACAACGCAGAGGCGATCAGGCAGTGGGCCGTGGACTACTGGGAAGAGCTGCACCCGTACTCCATGGGCGGCTCGTACGTGAACTTCATCGGCGCGGGCGAGGGCCAGGAGCGGGTCAGGGCCACCTACCGCGACCACTACGACAGGCTCGCGGAGATCAAGCGGACCTACGACCCGCACAATCTCTTCCGCGCGAACCAGAACATCGAGCCGGCCAAGCAGGGCTGACGGCGCGGGCTACGTCCCGACCGGCTGGGCGCGCCGGGGGGTGGCCGTCGTCGCGGACGCGATGGCGAGGATCCAGGCGGCCACCAGAAGCAGTACCCCCGTCGGCGGCCACTCCAGCCGGATCAGCCACGCACCCAGAACGCCGCCCGCGAACAGCGCCAGCACGCCGACGCTCCTGCGGACGGAGGCACGGCTGCCGTAGCCCAGGGACGTGTCGTGACCGAGGGGCGACCCGCTGACCAGCGCGGTGATCGTCCGCGTCACCAGCGTGGTGGGCAGGTCCGGTACGCGCGCACGCATCGCTGTCACATTGCGCATGCCCATCGCGATCGCCACCACGGCCGCAGTCGCGATATGCCGCGCGGACGGTGAACCGGCCGTCCGCTCAAGACCCCAGGCGATGAAGGCGGCGCCCGCGACGAGCGCCGATTCCGCGAAGAGTGCGAGGACGAACCAGCGGTAGCCGCGGGCCTCGGCCATGGACTCCATCCGTGCGCCGATGAGCGCTCCGACGGCGAATGCGCCGAGCGACACGGACGTTGCCACGGCGGACACCGGGCCCTCGCCCACGAGCGCGAAACCGAGGAAGAGCGTGTTGCCCGTCTGCATCGCGGTGAAGACGGGACCGAGAGCGAGAAGGCTGACGGCTTCGACCATGCCCGTGGTCAGCGTCAGCGCCGCCATCAGGGACGTCAGACCGTGCCCGGGCTTCGTCTGCAAGCGCGCTCCTCGGCTGCGGCCGCGGCTGGGGTGTCGGGCCAGTGTCCGCATCCGCGTGCCACCGACCGCACCATTGGGCCAACCGTGGGCCGAACCCGGTCGGAGCGACCGGACAGGACCTGGGCCCTAGACGTGCGACCGTCTGCGCGGTACCGCGCTGCCCGCCTGAAGGGCCTCGGTGATCAGCCGGACGCCGCGGGCCAGGCGGTTCAGCTGCTCCAGCTCGATCGCGTACATCCTGATCGTGCTCTCGATGATCGTCTCGGCCACTCCGAGGGCCGGCAGTTCGGCCCTGCAGGTCTGCAACGCGGTCCGCACTGCCCGCATCTCGTGCTGCACCTGGAAGTGTGCGTGGCGCGCGAGCAGGATCGGGTTGCGGGTGAGCGGCGAGTAGCCGGAGTAGCGGGCCGGCAGGAGGTCTCGCAGCCAGCGGGCGGCAGTTCGTTCCCAGTCATGGCTGCCGGGAGCCTTGACCTGGCACGGCCAGTCCGCGTTGATCGGCGAGTAGGTCGTCTGGGACATCGTCGTCCTTTTGGGATCTCGTGCGGATGTCGTACGCGTGGGCTCTGGTCGAGGGGATTTCCGGCGGCCCCGGCCCAGGGGTTGACCGGGGCCGCCGATGGACGGGCGTCCGAGGGGAAACGGAGCGCCCTGTTGGATCACCCCGGGCCGACGAGAGGAGGCGTCGTCCCACGGTGTCCGGCTCTGTGGCCCGTGAGGGCCGTGGTTCCGGCATGCGGCTCCGGGAAACCCGGGGCCACCGGAGCAGTAAATATATATACCGTCGAGTAAGCAAGGGTATGAAAAATTTCATGCATGAATAAAGGTGAAAACGCCTGGTCTGCGAGCTTCCTCGACGGCGGCGCGGACGCGGGCGCGACGCGGCGCGGACGGCGGCTGGTGCCCCGGGGCCAGTCCCGGGTCCAGCCCCAGGATTCAGTCCTCGAGGAAGAAGTTGTGCTGATCGGCGACCTGCTCGTAGCCCTCGAGCCGGACCTGCGTGCGCTGGGGGTCGGCGTCCGCCATGGCCTGGAGGAGGGCCGCGGACAGAACGCCCGGAGCCGCGTACGAGTCGAAGACGAGACGTGAGCCGGTGCCCGCGATCAGCGCCACATCGGCCTCGTCCACCAGCGGCCCGAAGGCGAGGTCGGTGATCAGCACGACGCGCAGCCCGATGCGCCGGGCCGTGCGCATCGTCGCCAGCGTCTCGTTGGCGTGCCGCGGCATGGCGAAGGCCAGCACCCAGGTCCCGCCCGCCTCGTGCGACTGCAGCAGCGCGTCATAGGCGACGCTGCCGCCGCGGGTCACCGTGCGTACATCGGGATGGATCCGTCTCGCGGCGTAGGCGAAGTACTCCGCCAGGGACACCGAGATCCGCAGGCCCAGAATCGTCAGCGGAACGGACCGTGCCAGCTCCCGGCCGACGTCCAGGACCTGATTGGTGTCCGCGAGCAGGCGGCGAAGGCTCTCCAGGTTCTCGATCTCGGCGTCGACGGCGGCCTGCAGTTCGTTGCGGCGGATTTCCTCCCGGGTGTCCGGCGAACCGGCGACCGCGCTGAGGGCGATGGGCTGAAGTGCCTCCCGCAGCGCGGGGTACCCGCTGAAACCCAGCGAGGCCGCGAAGCGGGTGACCGACGGCTGGCTCACCCCCACGCGTTCCGCGAGCTCGGTGATCGACAGGAAAGCGGCCTCGGTGAGGTGGTCCACCAGGTACTGGGCGATGCGGCGCTGCGCGGGCGACAGCCGGTGGCCGCCGAACAGGGCGAGAACCCTGTCCGTGGGGGCGGCTTCCGTCTCGGGAGACTGCCCTCCCGGCGTGATCGCAGACGCCTGTGCGCGTGCCTGCTGATCTGATGGCACCGGTGTCACTCCTTCTCGTCCCACTTCCGCTCAACATAGCTCACTCACCGTGGTCGCAAGGGGCCGAGAACGAGATCGGGCAGCCGCCGGCGGCTGCCCGATCTCGGATCAGCGTGCGTCCACCGTCGTTGTCGGAGTGTTCCAGCCGGAGATCCTCAGACGGGGTGCGGAACCGTGCAGGTCGCTCGTTCGGTAGCCGGCGGTGAGCGTCACCGACTCGCCGGGCCAGAGACTGACCTGGTTGTCGGACCACTGGACGGGCAGTACGGGAGCGCCCGCGCCGTCCACCAGATGGACATCGGTGAGCAGCGCCGGGGTCCTGCCCGTGCCCGTGTTGCGCACCGTGACCGTGGTCGTGGAGGTCCCGTCGCCGCCCGCCGTGGTGCTGGCGGTCGCGGACACGGTTGCCTTCGCCATGGAGCCCAGGCCCTTGAGGTCGGCGTAGGCCGTGGTGGGTGTGTAGTACCAGTCGGTGTTGTCCCAGTCGAGGACGTCGGCCTTGGTGGAGAGCCAATAGACGTTACGGCCAACCTCCTTGCCCGTGCCGTCGGTGAGCACCAGCCTGGCCAGATAGGTCGTGGACAGCCCGTCGACCGACGAGGGCAGCGTCAGCGCGGTCGTCTTCGCGCCGTCGCCGCCGACACTCAGGCCGGACGCGGTCCTGTCGTACTTCTCGGTTCCGTCGGTGTTGAACAGCGTCACGCGCGCGGTGAGACCCGAGGCGGAGGTGTGCCGGTTGTTCACGAGGACCACCGAGCGGTTGTCGTAGGAGTACTGGACGTGCAGCGGCTCATTGGCCTTCCTGGCCCCGAAGTAGGCGCCGCCCTGGTCCAGATAGCGGTCCAGCAGCTGCCAGTGCAATGAGGTCCAGCCGCTGTTGAACATCCAGTACACGACCCCGGTGGAGGGCTTGGTGGAGTCGGTGGCGTTGCGTCCGTACGACTCGAACTGCGCGCGCACGTTCTCGTACTGGGCGAGCTGGGCCTTGCGCACATAGTCGGCGAGGCTCGTGGGTGGGCCATAACGTCCGGCGAGAGCGTTGTTGTAGAGCTTGAGGGTGCTGAAGGTGCTCGACGGCGAGCGGTGGTACTGCTTCGCGGACGGGTTGCGCCACAGAGTCTCCAGTTCGGCCGGTGGCATCATGCGGCGCAGCGTGTCGAGCGTGGGGATGTCGGGACCCGCGCTGGTCTCGGAGTTGAAGCCGGTGGCTCCGCCCTCGCGCTTGGCGTACCAGTAGTTGGGCGGAACCCAGTCGTAGGGGCCGGTCATCTTCATGCCCGAACTGCCCGAGACCGGCGAGGACTTGTCCGATGCCGCCGCGATCACCGGAGTGGACCAGTCGGCCGCTTCGAGAGCGTCGAGGTAGTTCTTCTCGGTCTTCGCGTCGGGGGCGAAGTCGCTGCCGATCAGGAACGAGATGACGCTCGGGTGGTCGCGCAGCCGTGAGGCCTCGGCGGCCATGGAGGCCTTGGCGACCGGATAGTCGGCGTCGGTCCACTTGTCCCCGGGCTCGCTGCCGTTGTTGTTGCCCTCCCACTTGTCGCAGCATTCCCATCCGGGCAGAGCCAGAACGCCGTAACGGTCGGCGAGGTCGAAGAACTCGTCCGGCTCGATATGGCCCTCGAGGCGGATGGTGTTGAGCCCCAGATCGAGCGCGTACTTCAGCCGGTCCTCGACGTATGTACGGTCCCAGCGCAAGAACTCGTCGGGGGACCAGCCGCCGCCTTTGATGAGCAACGCGCGGCCGTTGACGCTGTACTGGCGCGCGCCGTCGCTGTTCAGCGGTGCCTTCACATCGCGGATGCCGAAGGTCTCGTGTGCGGTGTCGGAGACGGTGCCGGAGAGCGCGACGCTCATGTCGAGCCCGTACAGAGGCTGCTGCCCCATCGTGGCGGGCCACCATACGCGCGGTGCCTGCAGGCGGAGTTGAGGATGGGCGGCCGGGGTGAAGGTCACCGTCTTCGTCTCGTGCGCCGCGAGGCCGACGTCCTGGCTGAAGGTGGTGGAGCCGATGGTGCCGGACACGGTCGCGGTGACCGGATTCGCCGAGTCGTTGCGGGCCTGCGCCTTGACGGTCAGTTCGGCGGAGGAGAGCGAGGGCACCGCGAGCTTGGTCACCACATGCGCATCGCGCAGCGCCACCGGACCGCCGCGGCGGACCAGCACATCGCGCACGATGCCCATGTTCTCGTCCGGCGGGGGCTGGAGCCAGTCGATCCAGCCCATGGTGAGGTTCTTCCGGGGGTCGTTGGGCTGGATGCGGAAGGCGACGGTGTTCGTGCCCTCCTTCACCAGGGCGGTGATGTCCAGTTCATGGTGTGTGTACGCACCGGTCACCGCGCTCCTTGCCGCGACCTGGCTGCCGTTGACATACACGTCGGCAGCGGAGATCACTCCGCTGAAGTCGAGATAGGTGCGCTCGGAGGTGTCGGAGACGGTGAAGTCCGAGCGGTACCACCACGGGACGTCGAAGTCCGCTGCCGGGATCTTCTTCAGATTGGTGGAGTAGAACGGATCGGCGTACGTGCCGTGCGCGAGCAGTGCGGCGAGGACCGTGGACCGCGGCCCGGCCGGATACCAGCCGGCGGCCGGATAGCCGGGGCTGGAGACTTCGGCCGCCGAGTCGGAGACCTTGGCCGTCGACTGGATGGCATAGCCGGACAGTGCGGTCCTGCTGCCCGGGGCGGCGGCGACCCTGGTCACCGCGGGGCCGGGTGCGGTGGGCTCGGCGGGCGTCGCGGACGTCGTACTCGTATGGAGCGCGAGGAGCAGGCCGAGGACGGCGGCCGCAGCGGTCAGGCGCCGGGACAGTGCGGGGCGGTGGGCCACGGTGATCTCCCAGAGGGCTGTTCGGGGCGTCCGCGCTTCGGCGCGGTCAAGTTAGGAACCTTTACTAACTGATTTCGACGCTAGAGATCTGAGTGGGCCATGTCAATGAGACCGCCGCTCGTCGCCCCGGGATGACGCAATCCCTCAGGTGTGGCTGGGAGTTGGCGGGCCGGGGCTCGTCCCCGCCCGGCGTTGTTTCGCCGCCGGGCCCCGGCCGTTGCCGTGCGACCTGCTACTGAACCGAGGGGAGGAGCCCCGTGACGGGCGCGACCAGGTCGGTGAGCTGGTGCAGCTGGTTCAACTCGGTGAGCCCCTTGTCGGCCCCCCGGAACTGGCCGGACACCGACGGCACTTCGGCCCGGTGCTCCGGAGCGATGCTGCTCGCGGCGAGAGAGTCCAGCTGGCTCATGACGGGGATCTTGTGGTCGGCGGCTGCATCGGCGCTGGCGGCCGGGGCGGCCAGCGCCGTGGCGCCGGTGGCAAGGGCTACGGCGGCGAGAACGCGTCGTGTTTTGTTCATGCCCTGGCAACGGCTGACATGGCGGCCAGACACGGCCGAACGGCGTCACTCACCCGCGGGCCGTATCGCGCGATGCCCTGATGACGCCGCGGCTGGGGTGACCGGCTGCGAGGGGTGCGATCGGCTGGTTGGCTACGAGGTGTCGGCAGCACCCGGCATGGAGAGGCGGCACTCATGATCACATCGTCGGCAGGCAGCAGCGAGAAGAATCGTCCCGTGGTGGCGGTGCTCGGCACCGGCATCATGGGCGCCGCGATGGCCCGCCGTCTGCTCCGCTCCGGTCTGTCCGTCCGGGCGTGGAACCGTACACGGGACAAGGCCGAAGCCCTCGTGGCCGACGGAGCGTACTGCGCCGAGTCCCCGGAGGATGCTGTCGCGGGTGCGGACGTCGTGCTGACCATGCTCAACGACGGGCCGCGGGTGCTGGACGCCATGCGGGCGGCGAGCGCGGGCCTGGCTCCCGGAACGGTGTGGGCCCAGTCGGCCACCGTCGGGGAAGCCGCGACGGCCGAGCTCGCTGACTTCGCCCGGCGGCACTCTCTGGTCTTCGTCGACGCCCCCGTGCTCGGCACGCGCCAGCCCGCCGAGGCGGGGGAATTGCTGGTCCTGGCGGCGGGGCCGGACAGTGCGCGAGCCGTACTCGCGCCCGTCTTCGACGCCGTGGGCCGGCGCACCACATGGGTCGACACCGACGGCTCCCGCGCGGCCGCCAGCAGGCTCAAACTCGTACTGAACAGCTGGGTCGCCGCCTTGACCCATGCGACCGGCGAGGCGCTCACGCTGGCGAGAGTGCTCGGTGTGGATCCGCAGTCCTTCCTTGACAGCGTGTCCGGCGGCCCGCTCGACAGCGGATACCTGCGCGCCAAGGCCAAGGCGATCCTCGGCGGCGACTACACGCCAAGTTTTGCGGTCAACAACGCGCTCAAGGACTCCCGGCTGATCGTCGAGGCGGGGGAGCGCGCGGGCGTACGGCTCGATCTCGCGCAGGCGGGTGTGGCGCGCTTCGAGCGACTGGAGCGGAGCGGCCTGGGCGAGCAGGACATGGCCGCCACCTATCTCGCCTCCTTCGACGACGGCGTGGAGCCTCCGGCCCAAGGAGGCGTAACTAGGACAGGAACTGGCCTAGAGGATGTCTAACGTGGCATCACGTGAGGCATTCGAGGCCGGGGAGGCGCCACGATGGAATTGTTCAATGGGCTGGAAGTGATCGCCTTCGGGGAAGCGGCGGAGCTGGAGTCCTGGCTCGCCGAACATCATGGGCTGCAGTCCGGCGTATGGCTGAAGCTCGCCAAGAAGAATTCCGGAATTGCCTCGGTGACGGCCGCGGAGGTCATCGATGTCGCCCTGTGCTACGGCTGGATCGACGGTCAGCGCCGGTCGTTGGACGAGTCGTACTTCCTGCAGAAGATCACGCCACGACGGCCGCGGAGCATGTGGTCGCAGGTCAATATCCGCAAGGTCGAGGCGCTGACGCAGGCAGGTCGTATGCGGGAGCCCGGCCTTGCCCAGGTCGGGGCCGCCCAGGCGGACGGACGCTGGGCCGCGGCGTACGCATCGCAGAAGGAAGCCACCGTCCCGTCCGATCTGGAAGCCGCGCTGGAGGCAAATGAGCCGGCGAAAACCGCCTTCGGGACATTCAACAAAACGAAGAGATACGCCGTGATCTATCGCCTTCTGACGGCGAAGACTCCCGATATCAGGGCCGCGCGGCTCCGGGAGATGATCGCCGCGCTGGAAGCGGGTCAGCCGATTCGGTAGTCCTACGCGTGAGGGGCTCGCCGTGAGGGCCGGCCACGCGCCTTCCGGCTGGCCGCCGTGAAGTCGGTATGCACACCATGGCCCTCTGGGATGATGCCCGCACGCCGCACCCCGGGCGCGAGCGATCAGTGGAGGAAGCATGGCCGGTCATTTCGAGGCAACGGTCGAGATCGGCCGTCCCGTCGAGGAAGTCTTCGCCTTCCTCGGGGACGGCAGGAACGATCCCAAGTTCAGCCCGAGGGTCCTTGAGATCACGAAGACGCCGGACGGGCCGACGGGGGTGGGCACCGTCTTCAGGAGCACGGTCAAGGACGCCGGGATGACGACCAAGCGTGAGATCCGGATCAGTGAGTTCGTGCCGCCGAGCACCCTCCGCTGGACCGAGACCTCCAAGAACCTCGTCGTGTCCAAGGAAGGCGGCTACGACCTCGAGCCCACGCCGGAGGGCAATACTCGCCTGCGTATCTTCAACAGCCTTGAGGGCCATGGCATCGGCAAGCTCATCGTGGGCCTCGCCCTGAGCGCGGCACGCAAGGACGCGGACGCGTTCGGGCAGCGGATCAAGACGGCCGTCGAGGCGTCCTGACCGGGAACCCGCCGGAGAGGTCCTGGCGGCACCCAGTGCTGTGACAGGCTTCCTGTGGACGCCCGGCCGGACAGGTCGCCGGGCCGGACGGATCGGGAAGCGCAGCCCATGGCCATAGTGGATCATTCCGGGTCGGAGTCGGAGTCGGAGACGGAGTCGAGTTCCTCCTTGACGTCCGGGGCTCATCGTGACGCCGTCGCGGCTCAGACCGCCAGATTCGTGACGGTCGTCAAGGGAGCCGACCTGGCGACCCCGGTGCCCACTTGTCCGGGCTGGACGCTCCTCGACCTGGTACGCCACGCCGGGAGTGTGCAGCGCTGGTTCTCCGTACTGCTGCGTCAGCTCGTCCAGGAACCGCCGCGCAGCCGTGAAGTCGAGCTGCAGCTTCCCGCGGACGAGGACGGGTTCGCCGACTGGCTGACCGCGAGCGCGGCCGAGGCGGCCGATGCGTTCGCGGTCACCGATCCGGACGCCCCGATGTGGGTGTGGGGCGCCGATCACCACGCCAGGTTCTGGGTGCGGCGGATGCTGTTCGAGACCCTGGTGCACCGCGTCGACGCCGAACTCGCCCTGGGACTGCGGCCAGCGATCGACCGCGACCTCGCGGCCGACGGAGTGGACGAGTTCCTGGTCAACCTGCCCTTCGCCACACCTTTCGCGCCGGACGTGGCCAAGCTGCGCGGCAGCGGCGAAACCCTGCGCTTCCGCTGCACCGACGCCGACGGCGACTGGCTCGTCCGCCTGCGGCCCGACGGTTTCGGCGTCGACGACCAGGACTCCGCGGACACATCGGCGGACGCCACGGTCCAGGCAGCCGCGGCCGATCTGCTGCTGCTCCTGTACGGACGCCTCGACCGCAGCGCGGATGCCTTCGAGATCACCGGGGACGAGGATCTGCTGGCGCGCTGGTTCGCCAACTCCGCTTTCTGAGGAACGCGGGCGCGCGGCCGCTGTGAGGTGCCCGGGTGGCAAGGAGATGCGCGGGGCGCCCGCCGGGGAGCATGCTGGCTGTGTGACCTGGTACCGCGCGGCCGGGCGCGCCGCGGTGAACGAGGGCGGGGCGGAACCCGGGGGACCGAACGGCACCGACCGCGTTCCGGACGAATTGGCCCTGGTGCTCGCGCAGGCCGCCATAGGGGCGATCGAGGCTGTCGGCGGGTACGCGGGCGGCGTCTATCTGCCCTCGCGCACGCCGGGGCTGCTGCGGCTGGCCGTGATGGCCGGGCTGCCCAGCCGGCTGTTCAGGCCCTGGTGGCGGATGCATGTGAACCGGCCGTTCCCGGTGGCCGACGCGCACCGTTCGGGCCAGGCCATCCACCTCGGCGACGGTGAGGAAGCCATGCGGCGATATCCGCAGCTCATGGCGGGTCTGCCGTTCCCCTTCGGCTCGCTGTACGCGCCCGTGGTCAGCGGCCGCCAGAAGTTCGGGGTGCTGGTCGTGCTGCGCCCGGCCACGCCCGGCCACCCGGTGACGCACGCCGACCGGCTGCGAATGCACAACGCCGCGGCACGGCTCGGCACCGCCCTCGTCACGCTGGGCGCGCGGGGGGTGCCCGTCCTGTGGGACGGCGAACCGGTGTCCGTCCAGTTGCCCGCGGTCACCACGCCGCCCGTGCGCTTCGGCCGCTTCGACTGGGACCTGGGCACAGGAGCAATATCCGCCGACGAGGAGCTGTGCGCGATTCTCGGCACCAATCGGGCGGACTTCGGCGACACCGTCGACGCACTGGCGGCGCGGCTGGCACCGGAGGACATGTACGGGCTGTGGTCCATCGCCCGCCAGGCCATGGAGACGGGCAGACCCATCTCCCGCAGCATGCGCCTGCGCGGCCCGGACGGACGGCCTCACCTGCTCGAACTCTCCGCCCAGGCGCAACCACGCGGAGACAGCCCGGGCCGCCGTCTGACCGGATTCCTGGTCGACCTCGGCACCGGACCGACGGTGGCCGAGGCGACCGACCGTCTCCCGCGCGGCCTCTTCGCGCTCGACCGGCTCGGGCGGATCACCTATGTCAGCCACAGCGCAGAGATCCTGCTCGGCCGGCCGCGGTCGGAGCTGTCCGGACGTGTCCTGTGGGAGGTCCTGCCATGGTTCGGGAACCCGGCATACGAGGACCACTACCGGGCGGCGCTGCTCGCCCGTGACCCCGTGCACTTCATGGCCCGCCGCTCGCCCCAGGACGTGCTGTCGGTCACCCTCTATCCGGGGCACGAAGGCCTGACCGCCACCGTCTCCCCGTCCGATCAGCCCTCGTACCCGCCGGGGTCCATCGCCCTGCCCGGCGCCGGACTCGGCTCCCCGGCCGACCGGGCATCGGCCCTGTACCGCCCGGTTGCCCTGGCCATCGCGCTGACCGAGGCTGTCACGGCCCGCCAGGTGTCCGCCGTGGTCACGGAGGAACTGCTGCCCGCCTTCGGCGGCCGCCAGCTGGCGATCTACCTGCTCAACGAGCGCCATCTCTATCTGGCCTGGGAGACCGGGTTCCCGCAGGGCTTCCTGAACCGCTTCGACGGTGTTGGGCTCGACGCCCGGCTGCCCGGCGTCGAGACGCTCACCACCGGCCGCCCCATCTTCTTCGAGTCCATGGAGCACCTGGCCGAGGCCTACCCCGGCATCCCCCTGGACGCCAACGTCGGCGCCCGGGCCTTCCTGCCGCTGATCGCCTCGGGGAGGCCCGTCGGCTCCTGCATCCTCGGCTTCGACCGGCCGCGCGGCTTCAGCCCCGAGGAGCGCACGGTGCTGACCGCGCTCGCCGGACTCATCGCGCAGGCTCTCCAGCGAGCACAGCGCTACGACACCGAAGCGGCCCTCGCGCGCGGACTGCAGGACGCCCTGCTGCCGCACCGGCTTCCCGTGCTCGACCAGGTCGACACCGTGGGCCGGTATCTGCCCGGCACCCAGGGCATGGAGGTCGGAGGCGACTGGTACGACGTCGTCGAGACCGACCGCGGGCTGGCCCTGGTCATCGGCGACGTACAGGGACACGGAGTCTCCGCGGCGGCCACCATGGGCCAACTGCGCAGCGCCGTACGCGCCTTCGCGCTGAGCGGGCACGACCCGGAGGAGGTGATGACCGGCACCAACCGGCTGCTCATCGACCTCGATCCCGGCCAGTTCGCCAGCTGCTGCTACGTAGTCCTCGACCCGGCGACCGGCTCCGCACAGGCGGTGCGGGCCGGGCATCCGCAGCCCCTGCTGCGCCACGCCAACGGCAGGACCGAGGTCCTGGACCTTGCCGGCGGGGTCGTGCTCGGCATCGACGTGGATGCCTCGTACCCCGTCACCGAACTGCGGCTCGGGCCCGGCGATGTCCTCGCGCTGTACACGGACGGACTCGTGGAACAGGCGGGAATCGACATCGACCTCGGCGTCGAGCGGCTGCGCGGCTCGCTCGCCGAGGCCGGCTCGTCCTCGCTCGCCGGAACGGCGGACCGCCTCATGAATGAGGCACGTCAGGCCACCGACCGGCCCGACGACATCGCGCTGCTGGTCGCCGCCCGCTGGACGGAATCCGGCACCGGGAACCCGCCATGAGCACCGTGTACGGCGCCGAGCACCACAGCGTGCGCGGGCCCCTCAACGCCACGAGGGCCGCCACGGCCGTCCTGGATGCCGACGGCACGGTCGTCGGCTGGAGCCCGACGGCTCAGGGGCTGCTGGGATACGCACCACAGGACGTGCTCGGGCGCCCGATCGACACCTTGGTGATGGACGGAACGGAAGAGGATCACGCGGCGCCCGAAGCGCCGACTGTGGGACGCGTCGCCCGGACGCTCCGTATGCGCCACCAGGACGGCCGCGCCCTCCGCGTGACCACCACAGAGCTGCCGCTCGCCCACACGGGCCCCGGCCCCGCACGGCTCCTGGCACTGGCCGACGCCGAGGAGACCGAGCAGTGGGAGGCCCTCCAGTCGATGCTCCGGGGACTCGCCACCCAGTCGCCCGTCGGTCTGGCCATCTACGACACGGCTCTGCGGGTGGTGTGGACGAACGCCGCCCTGTACGAGGAGATGGGCCCTTCGCAGTACGTGGGCCTCGGCCCGGACGACATGGTGACCCACGGCGAGGTGCTGTCCGCGTCGTATCCGAAGAGTCTCGAAGAGATGATGCGGCGGGTGCTCGCCACCGGTGAGACAGTCGTCGACCTGCACTACCGGGGCCGCCCGCCCGCGGACCCGGAGCGCGATCACGTCTGGTCGTGCTCCTACTACCGGCTGCAGGACGCCGGATCGGTCTCGCTGGGTGTGTGCGAGGAGACGGTGGACATCACCGATCGCTATCTCGCGCAGCAGCGACTGGATCTGCTCGTCCGCGCCGGGGCGCATCTGGGCACGACCCTGGACATCACCCGCACGGCTCGGGAGCTCTCCGCCGTCGCCGTCCCGGACTTCGCCGACCAGGTGACGGTCGATCTCCTCCAGGACGTCCTCGAAGGCGATCGGGCCACGCCCGGCGCGCGGCGGGCGGGAGGTGTGGTTCGGGTGCTCGGGGAGGCTGAGGCAGCCACGGGCGCGGCGGGTGAAACGGCCGTACCGGGGAAGCGGATCGACTACGCCGCCGACTCGCCCCAGGCACGCAGCCTCGCCTCCGGCAGGCCCGTGCTGGAATGCCCGGGGGGCCCGGAGGACGATGACGGGCCATCGCCCCGGCGCTCGTGCCTGGCCGTGCCCCTGCGTGTCGAAAGCGCGACGCTGGGCGTGGTCACCTTCACGCGGAACCGTCTGCCCCGCCCGTTCGACCCCGCCGAACAGGCCGTCGCCGAGGAACTCGCGGCCCGGGTCGCCGTGTGCATCGACAACGCCCGCCACTACACCCGTGAGCATGCCGCGGCCCTGATGCTTCAGCGCAGTCTGCTCCCGCAGAAACTGCCACGGCTGACCGGCGTCGAGCTGGCCCACCGCTATCTGCCCGCGGACAGCAGCGCCGGAGTCGGCGGCGACTGGTTCGACGCCATCGCCCTGTCCGGCGCGCGGGTCGGTCTGGTCGTGGGAGATGTGGTCGGCCACGGGCTGCGGGCCGCCGCCACCATGGGCCGGCTGCGCACGAGCGTACAGGTGCTCGCGCGACTGGACCTTGCGCCCGACGAACTCCTCGCCCGCCTGGACGACCTGCTCTGGCAGGGGGCCCACGAGCAGGAGGCCGCACGTATGGAGGGCGACGAACTGCCCGACGACGCGGCGCTCGGCGTGACGTGTCTGTACGCCGTCTACGACCCGGTGTCCGGCCTGTGCCGTATGGCGCGGGCCGGGCATCTGCTGCCCGCCGTCGTCGATCCCACGAACGGCTCCGTCACGTTCCCCGACCTTCCGGCGGGACCGCCCCTCGGCCTGGGCGGCCTTCCCTTCGAGACAGGGGAACTGACACTGCCGGAGGGAAGCGTCCTCGCCCTGTTCACCGATGGCCTCGTGCGGACCCGCGAACGGGATGTCGACGCCGGTCTCGACGGGCTGCGGGCCGTCCTCGCGGAGCACGAGCGCCCGCTGGACGAGCTGGCCGACCGGGCGCTGGCAACGCTGCTTGCCGGTCCCGTCGACGACGACGTCGCGCTGCTCCTCGTCCGGACCCGCACGCTGGACGGCCGTCAGGTGGCCACCTGGGAGCTGACACCCGATCCCGAGGAGGTCGCCCGGGCCCGTGCGGAGGCCGCCGCTCAGGTGAGCGTCTGGGGACTGGACGATCTCGTCTTCACCACCGAACTGGTGGTGAGTGAGCTGGTCACCAACGCCCTGCGGTACGCCTCCGGCCCGATCCGCCTGCGGCTCATCCGCGACCGGACGCTGATCTGCGAGGTGTCGGACAACGGCCACACCTCACCCCATCTGCGCCGGGCGGGCTACGACGACGAAGGCGGCCGGGGTCTCTTCCTCGTCGCCCAGATGACCCAGCGGTGGGGGACCCGCCATGCGTACAGCGGCAAGACCATCTGGGCCGAACAGACGCTGCCGTAGAGCCTGAGCAGGCAGGGCGTCAGTCGCCGTCCAGGCACAGGACCGGGATCCGCTGGACCAGATTGTTGGCGAACCCGCCGCGGTTCCAGGGCTGGGTGAGGGGCTGCGTACCGCCGTCGGCGTCGGTGGCACGGACGCTCAGCACATGGCTGCCGGGCGTCGCGGTCCAGACCGTCCGCCACTGCCGCCAGGCCCAGCCGTGTCCGTCCGCCGGGCCGAGAGCGGCCTTGCCCCAGGAACCGCCGTCGTCGGTACTGACCTCCACCTGGGTCACCGGGCCGTGACCGGACCAGGCCCGGCCCTCCAGCGGCACCTCGCCGGGGCGTACGACACGGGCCCGGGACATGAAGTCCGGGAACCCGGGCGGGATCATCAGCGCACGCGGGGCGATCTTGTCGACCGGTTCGCCGGGCTCGTCGGGAGACTGCTTCAAGCGGTACGCCACCGCCTGCTGGAATCCGGTGAACGGGGTGTCGGTCAGCGCGATGTCGCGCAGCCACTTCACCTGCGCCATGCCGTACCACCCGGGGACGATCAGCCGCAGGGGATAGCCGTGCTGCGGCGGCAGGGGAAGGCCGTTCATCTCGTACGCGACCAGCACCTCGCGATCCTCGCCCAGGGCCAGTGCCAGCGGCAGGCTGCGCCGGTAGTCCTGCTCGATGCCGCGCTCGACGCCGTGGTCGGCCCCGGTGAAGACGGCCTCGACGGCATCCGGCTCCACTCCGGCCTCGACGAGCAGTGTGCGCAGCGGCACCCCGGTCCACTCGGCGGTTCCGACCGCCTCGACCAGCCAGGGCTGGCTCACCGGCCGTGGATCGAGGCGCGCCCTGCCGTTTCCGGCGCATTCCATCGTCACGCGATGGGTGGTCGACGGGAGCGATTTCAGCCTCGGCATGTCCAGGGTCAGCGGGGTGCGCACCCGGCCGCTCACGGTCAGCCTCCACTCGTCGGCGTCGGCGGCGGGGATGTCGTAGTGGACGAGCACATAGTGCAGTCCGGCGGGGGTGAGGTCGTAGCGCAGCGCCTCCAGAGGAAGCCCGTGATTGCGGGCCGCGAGGGCCAGTTCGTCCAGGCCGATGCCCTCGCCGGGCTCCGCGAGACGCCCGGGCGTGCTGAGGTCGGCGATGCGTCCTTCCATGACTTCATGGTGCTCTCCGGGCGGGTCCCGGGCACCTTGCGGGCGGAGGTGAGCACATCCCGGCCGGACAGGACCTAGGGCTGCCTGTTGACTGGAACGCCCTGGCAAGCGTTATATCGGAGATAAAGGGCAGATAAAGGCTTCTGAGTAGGAGGCAGCCCGCAATGACCACCCACCCGAGCATTGAGCAACACCCCGATCTGGCCGAGATGCGTTCCCGGTTCGAACGGGCGACCACGACCCCCCGTGCCCAGGCGATCGAGACACTGGCCCTCCTGACGGGTCTGTACCTGGCCGCCTCGCCCTGGATAGTCGGGTTCAACGACCTGAGCACTCTGGCCGTCTGCAACCTGATCACCGGCGCCGCCTACTGCCTGTGCATGGGAGGGTTCGGCTCGGCTTACGAGCGGACTCACGCCATGGCATGGTGTGCCATCGCCATCGGAGCGTGGACGATCATCGCTCCGTGGGTCGTGGCAGGCAGTGTCGACACGACCCGCACGATCGTCAGCAACGTCATTGTCGGAGCCGTGGCCCTGCTGCTCGGCCTGGCCATGGCCGCCATGGACATCCGCCGTCCCAGCCGCCTTCGCCCTCGCGGGAACGCGGCCATGTGATCCCCAGCGCTGACGCGCACGTTCCGAACGGAAGGGCCCGGTGGGGTGCGGCTGCCGCACCCCACCGGGCTGCCTGCCGCACGGGGGCATGGCTCGGACGATGGGCACGGACCACCGCTCGTCAGGTACGTGGCCAACGGCGCGGCATACGGCGGGTCAGCCCAGTGCCTTGAGGAGCTCGACGGCCAGCGGGGCGGACGACGACGGGTTCTGGCCGGTGATGAGATTGCGGTCGGTGACCACGTGCGGGGCCCACGGCTCGCCCTCCTGGAAGTCCGCGCCAATCTCCACGAGCCGGTTCTGCAGCAGCCACTTCGCCTTGTCCGCGAGACCGGCCTGGGTCTCCTCGGCATTGGTGAAGCCGGTGAGCCGGTAGCCCGCGAACGGCGACGTGCCGTCCTCGCGCCGGGCGGCGAGCAGCGCGGCCGGGCCGTGGCACACCACGCCGAGCGGCTTGCCGGAGTCCAGCGCGGCCGTGAGGAGGGCGCCCGAGTCGGCGTCGACCGCCAGGTCCTCCATCGGGCCGTGCCCGCCGGGATAGAAGACCGCGGCGTAGTCGGCGAGATCGGCCTCGTCGAGCTTGAGCGGGTGCTCCAGGGCCGACATCTCGCCCAGTGCGGCCAGCACGGCGGCGGCGCCCTCGGGGCCGCCGTTCACCTCGGGGGCCAGGCTCCCGCCGTCCACGGTGGGGACGACGCCGCCGGGCGTGGCGACAACGACCTCGTGGCCCGCGGCGGTGAGCGCCCGGTAGGGGGCCACGGCCTCCTCGGCCCAGTAGCCGGACGGGTGCCGCGTGCCGTCCGCCAGCGTCCAGTGGTCCGCGCCGGTCAGTACGAACAGGATCTTCGCCATCTCACATCTCTCCGCTGGGCTTCGCTCTTGCTGACGTACTCGAACCTAAATCGCCGGGTCATTCGGATCCAATAGGCTCACCACCATGAGCCATAGAGAATCCAATGGATCGACGGGAATGCGGGAGGCCGCGTCGAACGCACCCCTCGATCTGACCCTCCTGCGGACCTTCCTCGCCGTCCACCGGGCGGGCTCATTCACCGCGGCCGCACGTCTGCTCGGTCTGTCCCAGCCCACGGTGACCACCCAGATCCGCTCCCTGGAACGGCAGTTGGGCCGCGAGCTGTTCGGGCGGCTGCCCCGCGGCGTGACTCCGACCCCGGTCGCCGACGGGCTCGCCGCACGGATCGCGTCGCCCCTGGACGCCCTGGCAGCCGTCGCCGACCGCGGCCATCTCGACGAGACCGTGCCCGCCGATCCCGTACACCTCGCGGGTCCGGCCGAGCTCTTGTGCGTACGCGCGCTGCCCGCCCTCGCGCCGATGGTCGAGCAGGGCGTACGGCTCAGGGTCACGACCGGACTGACCGACGAACTGCTCGAAGGCCTGCGCCAGGGCCACTACGACCTGGTGATCTCCACCCACCGCCCGCGCGGCCGCACGCTCACCGCCGTACCGCTGATGGACGAGGAATTCGTGCTCGTCGCATCGCCGCTGTGGGCCGAACGCATCGGCCGGGACGGGGACTGGCAGGACCGGGTGGCGGACGAGGGGCCCGCCGCCCTGCGCGGCGTCCCGCTGGTCACCTACGCGGAGGATCTGCCCATCGCCCGCCGCTACTGGCGCCATGTCTTCGGCACCCGCCTGAGCGCGCAGGCCGCACTGACCGTCCCCGATCTGCGCGGGGTGCTCTCGGCCGTCGCCGCGGGCGCCGGAATGAGCGTGCTGCCGCGCTACCTCTGCCAGGGCGAACTCACCGCCGGTGTGGTGGTGCCGCTGCTGGCGCCCGAGGACCCGCCCATCAACACCGGCTATCTCGTGCAGCGCCCGGGCGCCACCGACAACCCGCACCGCACGCTGGTGCGCGACCGGCTGCTGCGGGAGGCGCGCGGCTGGTGAGCGAGGCACCTGGCTGGTGAACGATTCCTTCGGCAGCGGACGGAGTATGGAGGGATCATCGTGACAGCGGTCCGACGACAGCAAGGAGTACGACGCGTGTCCCCTCTCTTCCCCGCACTCGCCGCGAGGTCTGCGCTGCCGGCTCTCCGCTTCGGTGACCGGTCCCTGACCCATGCCGAACTGGCCGCGGCCGCGGGCTCACTGGCCGCAAGGCTGGCCGGCGCGCGGAGGGTCGCGGTGTGGGCGACGCCCACGCCGGAGACCGCGGTGGGCGTGGTCGCGGCGCTGCTCGCGGGCGTGCCCGCCGTACCGCTCAATCCGAAGACCGGCGAGCGCGAACTGGCGCACATCCTCGCCGACAGCGAGCCGTCGCTGGTGCTGGCCGAGCCGGGCGCCGAACTGCCCGCGGCCCTGGGCGCCTTGCCGCGTACGGACGTGGAACTCACCGGACCGGAAACACCGCTGTCGCCCGAGCCGTCACCCGAGGCGCCCGCCCTGATCGTCTACACCTCGGGCACCACCGGACCGCCCAAGGGCGCCGTCCTTCCGCGCCGGGCGATCACCTCCACACTCGACGCGCTGGAGGACGCCTGGCAATGGACCGCCGACGACGTTCTGGTGCACGGCTTGCCGCTGTTCCACGTCCACGGGCTGATCCTCGGCATCCTGGGGCCGCTGCGCCGCGGCGGCGAGGTGCGGCACCTGGGGCGGTTCAGCACGCAGGGCGTCGCACGCGAACTGGCGTCGGGCGCCACGATGCTCTTCGGCGTACCGACGATGTACCACCGCATCGCCGAGGCACTGCCCGGCGATCCGCAGCTGGTGAAGGCCCTGGCCGGGGCCCGGCTGCTGGTCTCCGGATCGGCCGCGCTGCCCGTGCACGACCATGAGCGGATCGCCGCGGCGACCGGCCGCAGGGTCATCGAGCGCTACGGGATGACGGAGACGCTCATGAGCACTTCCGTACGCGCGGACGGCGAGCCGCGCCCGGGGACGGTCGGTGTGCCCCTCAAGGGAGTTGAGTTCCGGCTGGTCGACGAGAGCGACGGCATCGGCGAGATCCAGGTGCGCGGGCCCAACCTCTTCACCGAGTATCTGAACCGGCCCGACGCGACCGAGGCGGCCTTCGACGACGGCTGGTTCCGTACGGGAGACATGGCGAGCCTCGACGCCGACGGCTATGTGCGGATCGTCGGCCGCAAGGCCACCGACCTCATCAAGAGCGGCGGCTACAAGATCGGCGCGGGCGAGATCGAGAACGCGCTGCTCGACCATCCCGGCGTCCGCGAGGCAGCCGTGACCGGCGAGCCCGACGCGGATCTGGGCGAGCGGATCGTCGCCTGGATCGTCCCGGCGGACCCGGCCGAGCCCCCCGCCCCCGAAGAGCTGTCCGCGCATGTCGCGGCCCAACTCGCCCCGCACAAGCGACCGCGCGACGTGCGCTTCCTCGACACCATGCCCCGCAACGACATGGGCAAGATCATGAAGCGGGCGCTCCATGGCTGAGCGGCTCACGGCACGCGGGGCCATCACCCGGGTGGCCTCCGCCTTCACCGAACTGCCCGCACCCGAAGGCACGTCCGCGCCCGACGGTCCGATCGCCTGGCAGGGCTACGACGAGCAGCACGCCCGTGCCGCGCTGCGCACCGGCGAGAGAGAGTCGGTCGTCTTCGGCACCGGCACCGTCGGCGACACCGAAGTGGTGCTGATCTCCTTCGAGTTCGGCTTCCTCGGCGGATCGCTGGGGGAGCGCACCGGCGACCGGCTGGAGGCGGCGTACGCGCATGCGCGCGAGCGGCGGCTGCCCGTCGTCTCGCTGATCGCAACCGGCGGCAGCCGGATGCAGGAGGGCATGCGTGCGCTGGTCCAACTCCAGCGCGTGGCACGGCAGTCCACGCTCACACGCGCCCCGGGACTGCCCCAGATCGCGGTGGTGCGCGACCCGTCGACAGGCGGCGGCTGGGCCACTCTGGGCGCCGGCGCGGATGTCGTCCTGGCGCTGCCCGGCGCCCAGATCGGCTTCGCGGGCTCGCGGGTACGCCCGGCGGACGCCGACCCGGCTGCCTACACGGCGGAGGCTCAGCTGGCCGCGGGCCATGTCGACGCGGTCGTACGCCAGGAGGAGTTGCGCGAGACGCTGGGCCGCTGGCTGACGCTGCTCACCGCCCCGTCCGACGCACCGGCCCACCCGCCCCACGCCCTCGGCCGCGCCGAACTCCCCGCCACCGGCTGGGAAGCCGTCCAGAACGCACGCTCCGCCGACCGCCCGAGGGCGGCCGGCTACCTCGACGCGTACTTCGAGACACGCGAGGCCATCAGCGGCGACCGGTGCGGAGGCGTCGACCCGGGCATGCTGTGCGGCTTCGGACTGCACCAGGGGCGGGCCATCGCCTACGCGGCCCAGTGCGGCACAGCGACCCTCCCGGCCGGCTACCGGACCGCGGCCCGGCTGATCCGGCTCGCCGGCCGTCTCGGCGTACCGGTGCTCACCCTGATCGACACGCCGGGCGCCGCCAACGACGCCGCGGCGGAACACACGGGAGCGGGACCCGCGATCGCGGACGCCTTCGCCGCGGTGGCCGCCGCCCGTGCGCCGGTCACCACGCTCGTGATCGGCGAGGGCGGATCGGGCGGGGCGCTCGCGCTCGCCTCACCCGGCAACACCTGGGCCACGCCGGACAGTTACTTCTCGGTCATCGCTCCCGAGCTGGCCGCGGCGATCCTCAAGCGCGGGCCGGATCAGACGCGCGTGACCGCCGAACAACTCCGGCTGCGTCCGCAGGACTTGGTGGACCTGGGCATCGCCCGGGGCATCGTGCCCACGAACTGACTATCTGGAAACAAGCGCCGTGCTCTCCCGTTCGATCAGCCGGGGGAGCGGCACTCGCACGGACCGGGCCGCACCGCCGTCCAGCAGCGCGGTCAGCTCCTGTGCGGCGATGCGCCCGAAGGCGATCGTGTCCCGGGAGAGCGCGGTGAGCCAGGGATGCACCATGCGGCACAGGACGGAGTCCTCCCAGGAGACGATCGACACGTCGCCGGGGACGGACAGGCCGAGGCCCGCGGCGGCGGTGGCTCCCGCCGCGGCCATCACGTCGTTGTCGTAGATCAGCGCCGTGGGCGCCGCGTCCCCCTGAAGCACCCGGCGGGTGACAGCCGCGCCCTCCGTGTCGGAGTAGTCGGTGGTGACCGAGTGGGCCTCGGTCAGTCCGCGCCGCTCGGCCTCGGCGCGCAGCGAGCGGATGCGCCGGTCGGTGTGGGCGAGCGAGGGCAGGCCCGCGATGTGCACGATGCGCCGGTGTCCCAGCTCGTACAGGCGGCCGACGATGGAGGCCATCGCCCCGGTGTCGTCGGCACGCACCTGGGAGAGGTTGGGGTGGGCGCCCGGAAGTCCGCCGATGACGACACCCGGGAGTCCGAGCTCGTCCAGCAGTTCGGGCCGGGGGTCGTCGGTGCGGGGGTCGACGACCAGGACTCCGTCGACCCGGTGCTCGGCCCACCAGCGCTGGTAGACCGCGCACTCGGCCGTGACGTCCTCCACCACCTGGAAGAGCAGGCCCAGTTGGCGCTCCGCCAGGACTTCCTGGATGCCGGAGATGAGCTGGAGGAAGAAGGAGTCCACACCCAGGGTCGCCGCCGGCCGGGCGAGCACCAGGCCGACCGTCGCCGCGCCCTCGCCGGACAGTGCGCGGGCGGCCGTGCTCGGCCGCCAGCCCAGTTGCTCGGCGACGCGGCGGATGCGGTCGCGGGTGACCTCCGAGACGCCGGGGCGGTCGTTGAGCGCGAAGGAGACGGCGCTCTCGGAGACACCCGCGCGGCGGGCGATGTCCTTCATCGTCGGACGGCGTGCGGGTGCGCGCCTGGCCGGCGAGGCGTCCTTGCCTGACGGGCTGTCGGCTGCCACCGGTGCCCCTTTCACCCTGCGTACTAATGCGCTTGAGCATCCGAACTCTAAAGCGCATTAGTCGATCACCGCAAGTCGTCGCACACAACTGCCTTCACCTGCACTAATGCTCGATCATTCGCTTTAGTTGAAGCGAATGTATTGACTTCACCCGCAATTCGCTTGCAAGGTCTGCACGTTGGTCCGAGCAAAGGAGCCGTTCACCGTGCGTATCCCCCGCAGGGCACTCGCCGCTGCCGCCGTCCTCGCCACCGTTGTGCCGCTGAGCGCCTGCGGTGGCGGGTCCGACGCCGGTTCGTCCGACACTTCCGGCAAGGTCGAAGGAAAGATCACCTTTCAGACCTGGAACCTGCAGGCGAACTTCAAGGACTACTTCAACGGTCTGATCGCGCAGTTCGAGAAGACCTACCCGGGCACCGAGGTGAAGTGGGTCGACCGGCCCGCCGAGGGCTACGCGGACAAGATCAGCGCCGACGCCGCCGGCGGCACGCTGCCCGACGTCGTCAATGTCTCCCCGGACCTGGTCGCCCCGCTGGCCAGGGCGGGCCTCGCGCTCGACCTCGACAAGGCGGCGGCGAAGTACCAGAAGGAGTATCTGCCGGGTGCCTGGGCGAGCCATCGGATACCGGGCATGGAGGGCACGTACGCCTTCCCCTGGTATCTCAACACCGGCCCGCTGTTCTACAACAAGCGCCTCTTCCAGGAGGCGGGCCTCGACGCCGAGAAGCCTCCGAAGACATACGACGAGGTCTTCGACGCCGGCCTGAAGATGGCCGACAGAAGCAAGGGAAAGATCGCGACCCTCGCGAACGTCCCCACCATCGAGGACTTCGGCCGCTACGGGGTCGCGCTGATGAACAAGGAAGGCAACGGCTTCGCCTTCAACGATGCCAAGGGTGTCGAACTCCTCACCCGCTACAAGCAGTTGTACGACGCCAAGGCGCTCGACTCCCAGGCGCTGACCGCGACCCCCGAGTCCTCCGGCAAGAAGTTCCTCACCGAGGCCGTCGCGATGAACCCGGGAAGCGCCCTGGACCTCGGCAACTTCAAGAAGCAGGCGCCGAGCCTCTACAAGAACATCGGCATCACCGACCAGATCAGCAGCACCGGCAAGGCCAATATGTACGTCATGGGCGTGATGGTGAACTCCAAGTCCCGGCAGAAGCCCGCCGCCGTCGCCTTCGCCCACTTCGTGACCGACGCGACCCGCCAGATGGAGTTCGCGAAGAAGGTCGCCATCTTCCCGAGTACCGCGGGCTCGCTGGACGACCCGTACTTCACCAAGGAGGACGGCACCGACGAGACCCGCGTGCGCATCGCCGCCGCCAAGTCGCTGAAGACAGCGGTCAATTACACGCCGGTGCTGTTCAGCGAGCAGATGAAGACCGAGCTGCGCAATGAGGTGGCCAAGGCGCTCCAGGGCAAGGAGAGCCCCAAAGAAGCGCTTGACAACGCTGTCAAGTCCTGTGACCGGCTGCTGCAGCAGAGCTGAGCCGAGTCGGTGATGAAGACCCCCACCGCCTCCGAGGCGATCTCGTCGGACCTGACCACGACAGGCCCCGCCGCCCGGAGCCCCGGCTCCGACGGCGGTCGGCGCGGCCGGCCCGGCCGCGGGATCAGGCGCCATCTGCCCACCAGCCCCTGGCTGTTCGCGGCGCCGGGCCTGCTGATCGCCGGTGCGTTCAGCGTGTATCCGTTCTTCAGTACCCTGGTCAATGCCTTCACCGACCGGCGGACCCTGGTCCCCGGTGAGTATGTGGGCCTCGCCAACTTCGAGGAACTGATCCACGACGAGATGTTCTGGACCGGGCTGCGCAACAGCACCCTGTACGTCCTCGGCGTCGTCCCCGCCCTGGTGATCCTGCCGCTGCTGCTCGCCATGCTCGTACAGCGTCGTGTCCCCGGCATCACCTTCTTCCGCTCCGCCTTCTACACCCCCGTCGTCGCCTCCATCGTCGTGGTCGGCCTGATCTGGGTGTGGATGCTCGACGACCGGGGGCTGATCAACGCGGTGCTGGAGGCCGTGGGAATCGGCAAGGTCGGCTTCCTCAGCGACCAGTGGCTGCTGCTCGGCAGCGCGATGGCGGTCACGGTCTGGAAGGGCCTCGGCTACTACATGATCATTTATCTGGCCGCGCTCGCCAATGTCCCGCGCGAGCTGCACGAGGCCGCGGCGGTCGACGGAGCAGGTCCCGTACGCCGCTTCTTCACCGTCACCGTGCCCGCCGTCCGCTCCACCATGGTCCTTGTCGGGGCGCTCTCCTCGGTCGCCGCGTTCAAGGTGTTCTCCGAGGTGTACCTGATGGCAGGACCCAGCGGCGGACCCGCGGGCGAGGACACCACACTCGTCATGCTCGTCCAGCGCGTCGGCACCGGACTGACCGGCCGCGTCGGCTACGCCTCCGCCATCTCCGTGGTCGTTTTCGTCGTCACCGTCGCGCTGATGCTGCTGGTGCTGCGTACCGACCGAAAGCAGGACGCGTGAGCTTCATGAAGACCGCCGACGCGGACGGCAGGCGCATCCCCGCCTGGCAGCTCGTGCTGCGATACGTATTGCTCATCGCCGTCCTCGCGCTGACCGTCGGACCCTTCCTGTGGCAGCTGTCCACCTCGCTCAAAGGCCCGCACGAGGACATCTTCAGCTCCCCGCCGAGGTTCCTGCCGAGCGAGCCGACCCTCGACAACTACACACGCGTCGCCCACACCATCCCGGTCTGGGACTACGCGCTGAACTCCCTCAAGGTCGCCTCCGCCAATGTGGTGACCAACTGCGTCGGCGCATCGCTGGCCGGCTACGCGCTCGCCCGCCTGCGCTACCGCGGGCGCAGAGCCGCGACGCTGGCGTTCATCCTCGCGATGCTCGTCCCCGTCGAGGGCATCATCATCGCCCAGTTCACGACCATGCGGGACCTCGGCCTCAACAACACCCTGGTCGCCGTGCTGCTGCCCGGCTCCATCGCCGCGATGAACGTGCTGCTGATGCGCAACGCCTTCCTCAATCTCCCCTACGAGGTGGAGGAAGCCGCGTTCGTCGACGGTGCCAACGCCTGGCAGCGGTTCCTGCGTATCGCCCTGCCCTCGGTCAGGGGCACCCTCGCCGTGGTCGCGATCTTCGCCTTCATGGGCGCCTGGGACGACTTCCTGTGGCCCCTGATCGTGCTGAGCGACCCGGAGAACTTCACCCTGACCATCGGCCTCAACTATCTGCACGGCACCTTCGCCAACGACGAACGCCTCGTCGCCGCGGGGACGATCATCGCGGTACTCCCGCTGATCATCCTCTTCGCCTGTCTGCAGCGTTTCTTCTTCCGCGGCGTCGGCGAAGGCGCAGTGAAGGGCTGAGCCCCGGCCGCCACCGCACCAGAGAACCAGGACACCCCTTGCGTATGAGCCACTCAGCGCCGCGCTTCGGCGCCAACTACACGCCCAGCCAGGGCTGGTTCCACCACTGGCTGGACTTCGACATCGACGCCGTACGCGCCGACCTGGACTCGATCGCCGGTCTCGGCCTCGACCACATCCGGGTCTTCCCGCTCTGGCCGCTCTTCCAGCCCAACCGCACCCTCATCCGGCCCCGCGCCGTCGAACAGCTCGTGCAGCTCGCCGACGCCGCCGCCGAACGCGGTCTCGACGTCGCCGTGGACGGCCTGCAGGGGCACCTTTCGAGCTTCGACTTTCTGCCCGCCTGGACCCGGACCTGGCACCGGCGCAACATCTTCACCGACCCGGACGTCATCGCCGGGCAGACCACCTATCTGCGCACGCTCGCGGCCGCACTCGCCGACCGGCCGAACTTCATCGGCATGACCATCGGCAACGAGATCAACCAGTTCGCGAGCGGGCCGCACCCCGACCCCGACCGCATCACGCCCGAACAGGCGGGCCGTTGGCTCCGTCTGCTGCTCGACGCCTGCGAGGAGGCCGCGCCCGGCCGGATGCATCTGCACGCCGAGTACGACGCCGCCTGGTACCAGGACGACCAGCCCTTCACCCCCGCCCACGCGGCACGCATCGGCTCCGCGACCGCCGTGCACTCCTGGGTCTTCAACGGCACCGCCCAGCGGCACGGGCGCAAGGGAGTCGCGACCGAGCACCACGCCGCGTATCTGATCGAGCTGTCCAAGGCTTGGGCGCTCGATCCGCACCGGCCCGTCTGGCTGCAGGAGGTCGGTGCACCCGCGCCACTCGTCCCGGCCCAGCACGCTGCCGCCTTCACCGAGGCGACCGTGGCCAACGCGCTGGACTGCGAAGACGTCTGGGGCGTCACCTGGTGGTGCTCCCACGACGTGTCCCGATCGCTGGCGGACTTCCCCGAACTCGAGTACAGCCTCGGCCTGTTGACCAACGACCGGCAGGTCAAACCGGCCGGGCGGGCGATCGCGCGCATCGTCGAGGAGTGGCGGGGGAAGGAACACAGTCCCGCGCCGCGTACCACTGCTCTTGTCGTCGACACCGGCGACGACGGGGCGGGATCCGCGCGGTCCTCCTGCGCGCCCGGTGGCCAGTTCTTCGAGGCCTTTGCTCGGCTCACGGCGGGGGGTGTTCGGCCTGCCGTGGTTCTGGCGAGCCGGGCGGAGGACGAGGAGCACCTGGTTGCACGAGGCATCACCGAAGTGGTCAGCCCGGATCAGGTTGACGCATGAGGTTTCCCCTACCCGCCCTCCTCCTACGGCCTGGCGGCCGTGGGAGGTACCCCCATCCCGAACCATGGGCTCCGCCCCTGGACCCCGTATGCGACCTTCGGCCGCATGTCCTCAAACGCCGGACGGGCTGAAATGTGCGGCCCTGCCGCATACCCAGCCCCGCCGGCAGTTGAGGAGCGGGGTCTGGGGCGGAGCCCCGGTCAAGAAACGGAGCGCATCATGACCCCCCACCCCAGCCGACGCGCCTTCCTCACCGCATCCGCGGCGGCGGCCCTGGTTCCGGCTCTCCTGCCGGGCGCCGCGTCCGCCGCGACGAAGGCCGTCAGCGCGCCGTACGCCGGCTACTGGTACCCCGACACGTTCCCCTCCGGCACGCCGGGACAGGGCATCACCTGGCGCAGCCTGAAGGCATGGCGCGCCGAGGACGACGCCGACCTCGCCTTCAACAAGGCGGCGGTGCCGCTGGCCAAGCGGTTCACGCCGATGCCCGTCAATGCCACCGCACGCGATGGGCAGGCCCGCATTCAGTCGCTCGTGTCCTTCGGGCCCACGTCGAGCAACCCCTCCCAGGGCGCTGCCACCGCCGACTACTACGCCCTGACCCACTGGTCGTACCTCGACGAGCTGGTCTTCTGGGGCGGCTCGTCGGGGGAGGGGCTGATCCTCGCGCCCAACGCCCCGATCGTGGACGCCGCGCACCGCCACGGCGTGCCGGTCCTCGGCAATGTCTTCCTGCCGCCCGTCGCCTACGGCGGTGATCTGCGCTGGACCCGGGATCTCGTCCAGAAGGACTCCTTCGGCAGATTCCCGCTCGCCGAGAGGCTCGTGGCTCTGGCCACGGCCTACGGCTTCGACGGCTGGTTCATCAACGCCGAGACCGGCGGCGGCAACAGCGCACTCGCGGCCGACATGATCGGCTTCGTGAAGGAACTGAGGAGTCTGGGAACGCCGAAGGGCCTGCGCGTCTGCTGGTACGACTCGATGACCGTGAACGGCTCGGTGAGCTGGCAGGGCGCGCTGAACGACCGCAACAAGCCGTTCTTCCAGGCCGCAGACTCCATGTTCGTCGACTTCCGCTGGTCGCGGTCCTCGCTCGCCTCCTCGGGGCAGAGTGCCCAGCAACTGGGCCGCAGCCGCTATGAGTTGTGGGCCGGTGTCGACGTCGAGGCAAACGGCTGGAACCGGTCCGTCGACTGGGACGCCATCATCCCCGAGAAATCGGCCGACGTCGTCTCGCTGGGCTTCTACCGGCCCGAGTGGACCCGCAATCACCTGCCCACAGGCCGCACCCCTGCTCAGTTCCACGCCGCCGACGACCGGTTCTGGAGCGGGCAGTCGCTCGACCCGTCCAAGCCCACACCCGGGGACGCCTGGCGGGCTCCGGCCTCGGCCGTCGCCGACCGCTCGACCGTGGACGGCGTGCCCTTCGCCACCGTGTTCAACACCGGCCACGGACTGCGCTGGTACGAGGGCGGCAAGGTGACGTCGGAGGCCCCGTGGAACCACCTCGGTGTCCAGGACCGCCTCCCCTCCCGCCAGTGGGTCGTGCGCACGAACGGCCAACGCCCCTCGGTCGCCTATGACTTCGCCGACGCCTGGCACGGCGGCAGCAGCCTCCTCGTCCACGTCCCGCTGGGCGCGCCCGCCACGGTGGACCTGTACGCGACCCGGCTGCCGCTCACCACGGACACGGTCATCGAGCTCACCCACCGCGCCGACACCGGCCGGGGCACCGTCGAGCTCGCGGTCGCCGTGGCCGAGCCGTCCGGGCCGGGCAAGCCCCATCCGTACACCTATCGCGCCGTGGGCACCCTCGGCCCGGGCAGCGACTGGACCACCACGACCGTGCGGCTGACCGGTCTGTCCGGGACCGTCCGCGCCCTCGGTGTCCGCCTCACCGCGAGCGGCGGACCCGTGGCATGGCGGCTGGGCGCCCTGGCCGTCCGCGACAAGGCCGCCCAGAGCCCCGCCGCGCCGTCCGGGCTGCGGATCGCGTCCGCGACAGGCGGCGATCTGCGCTTCGTGTGGCAGACAGCCCCCGGTGCGGTGCGGCACTACGCACTGCACCGTGTCCTGCACGACGGGACGCGCCGCTTCCTCGGCGCGACCTGTCAGCGAGCCTTCTTCGTACCCGGGCTCACACCCGAGCAGGGTGAGCGGTCCGCGCGGTTCGAACTGCGCGCGGTCGGGGAGCTCTACATCACATCGACCCCCGCGACCGCAGTCCACCCCTGGTAACCACCACCGCAACCCTCGGAGCAGCCCCGCATGCATGACGACCGCAGCCTCGTCGAAGCCCGCCTCAAGCGCGTACTCGACGAGCGCATCCGACCCGCCGTGTACCCCGAGTCCGTACCCCTCCAGGTGGCCGTCTGGAACGCGCCGGGGGAGCCCGTCCCGGTCGCCGAAGGGCTCGCCGCCTCGCCGGGGCCGATCGCGGTCGGCGACATGTGGGGCGCTCCCTGGGGCACCAGCTGGTTCACCGTCACCGGGACCGTGCCCGCCGAATGGGCGGGCAGGACGGTGGAGGCGATCCTCGACCTGGGCTTCGACGAGAACATGCCCGGCTTCCAGTGCGAGGGCCTGGTCTACCGCCCCGACGGCACCCCGGTGAAGGGGCTCAACCCGCGCAACCAGTGGGTGCGCATCGGTTCGCCCGTCGAGGGCGGCGAGGCGGTACGGCTGCACATCGAGGCAGCATCCAATCCCGTCATCCTCGACTACCGCCCCTTCCGGCCGACGCGGCTCGGTGACAAGGAGACGGCGGGCACCGAACCGCAGTACACGCTGGCGCGTATGGATCTCGCCGTCTTCGACGAGACGGTGTGGCAGCTGGTGCTCGACCTGGAGGTGCTGGGCGAGCTGATGCACGAGCTTCCCGTGGAGGGCGCCCGCCGCTGGGACATCCTGCGTGCCGTCGGGCACGCCCTCGACGCGATCGACCTCCAGGACGTCAATGGCAGTGCTGCCGCCGCCCGTTCACGCCTCGAAGAGGTCCTGTCCACCCCGGCCGCGCCCTCGGCGCACCGGATCAGCGCGGTCGGCCACGCCCATATCGACACCGCGTGGCTGTGGCCGCTGCGCGAGACCGTGCGCAAAGTCGCCCGTACGACAGCGAACATGACGGCCCTGCTGGAGGACGAGCCGGACTTCATCTACACCATGTCGCAGGCGCAGCAGTTCGCCTGGATCAAGGAGCACCGCCCCGAGGTCTACGCCAAGGTCAAAGAGGCCGTGGCAGAGGGACGGTTCGTGCCGGCCGGCGGCATGTGGGTCGAGTCCGACACCAATATGCCGGGCTCGGAGGCGATGGCCCGGCAGTTCGTGCACGGCAAGCGCTTCTTCCTCGACGAGTTCGGCATCGAGAACGACGAGGCATGGCTGCCCGACACCTTCGGCTTCGCGGCCGGTCTTCCGCAGATCATCAAAGCGGCGGGCTCCAAGTGGCTGCTGACCCAGAAGATCTCCTGGTCGCAGACGAACAAGTTTCCGCACCACACCTTCCAGTGGGAAGGCATCGACGGCACCCGGATCTTCACCCACTTCCCGCCCGTCGACACCTACAACTGCTCGATGAGGGGCAGCGAGATCGCCCACGCGGAAAAGAACTTCAAGGACAAGGGCGTCGCCACACACTCGCTCGCGCCCACCGGCTGGGGTGACGGAGGCGGCGGCACCACCCGGGAGATGGTCGCCAAGGCGGCCAGGATGCGCAGCCTCGAAGGCTCCGCGACCGTCCGGTGGGAGACGCCCGCCGACTTCTTCTCCAAGGCCGAGGCCGAATACCTCAATCCACCGGTGTGGGTGGGCGAGCTCTATCTGGAGCTGCACCGGGCGACGCTCACCAGCCAGGCAAAGACCAAGCAGGGAAACCGCAGGAGCGAGTCGCTGCTGCGCGAGGCCGAGCTGTGGGCCGCGACCGCCGCCGTACGCACCGGATTCCCTTATCCCTACGAGCAGTTGGACCGGATCTGGAAGACGGTACTGCTGCACCAGTTCCACGACATCTTGCCCGGCTCCTCGATCGCCTGGGTGCACCGCGAGGCGGAGAAGACGTATGTGGCACTCGCCGGCGAACTGGACGGGATCATCGACGCGGCGCAGCGCGCGCTCGCCGGTGACGGCTCCAGCACGCTTGCCTTCAACGCCGCGCCCCACCAGCGGCACGGCGTTCCGGCCGGAGGCGCGGCCGTCGCCACCGGCGGCGACCCGGCCCGGCTGATCCCGCGCGAGGGCGGCGGCTTCATCCTCGACAACGGCCTGCTCCAGGTGGAGATCGACGGACGCGGCCTGATCGTGTCGGCGTACGACATCGCAGCGGAGCGCGAGACGGTCGCCCCCGGCCAGGCGGCGAATCTGCTCCAGATCCACCCCGACTTCCCCAATATGTGGGACGCCTGGGACGTGGATGAGTTCTACCGCAACACCGTCACCGACCTGACTCGGGCCGATGAGGTCACGCCTGTCGCGGGCGAGGCCTCCGCCGGGGTGCGCGTCGTCCGCAGCTTCGGCGACTCGAAGGTCACCCAGTTGCTGACCCTGGCCGCCGGAACCAAGCGGCTCGACATCGACACCGAGGTCGACTGGCACGAGACCGAGAAGTTCCTCAAGGCGTCCTTCCCGCTGGACGTCCACGCCGAGCGCTACGCGTCGGAGACCCAGTTCGGCCACTTCCACCGGGCCACCCACACCAACACCAGCTGGGAGGCCGCCAAGTTCGAGGCCTGCAACCACCGCTTCGTCCATATCGAGGAGCCCGGCTGGGGCGTCGCACTCGTCAACGACTCGACGTACGGCCATGACATGACCCGTACGGTGCGTGCCGCCGACTCCGGTACGACGACCACGCTCCGGGTCTCGCTGCTGCGGGCCCCGCGCTTCCCGGACCCCGAGACCGACCAGGGTGTGCACCGCTTCCGCCATGCCCTGGTGCCCGGTGCGGCGATCGGTGACGCGGTCCGCGAAGGCTTCCGGATCAATCTGCCCGAACGACGGGTGGCCGGAGGCGCGGAGGTGGCGCCGCTGGTGACGGTCGACAACGACGCGGTGGTCGTCTCTGCGGTGAAGCTGGCGGACGACGCCAGTGGCGATGTCGTCGTACGGCTCTACGAGTCCCACGGCGGCCGGGCACGGGCCCGCCTCACCCCCGGCTTCGAGGTGGCGGCGGCAGTGGCGACCGACCTGCTGGAGAGGCCCCTCGCCGACGCGCCGACGCCCGAACTGGCCGACGGCGCGGTGAAGCTGAGCCTGCGGCCCTTCGAGCTGGTCACGCTGCGCCTGGCGCGGTCGCGGGCCTGATCGCGCGGCTCAGGAATCGATGGCGGGGGCCCGGTCCCGGTAGGGGCTGGGAGGCTGCGGGATCCTCTGGAGGGAGGTCACGTCGAGGGCGAGGGCGGCAGAGGGCGTTCCCAGGGTGCCCTCGTGATGCCAGGTGCCGGTGACCTTTGCCCAGGTGTCGGCGGGCGGCGCCGTCACGCCGTGCATCGTGACCGTCAGGGACTGGGAGTCGGCGGCGCAGCAGGCCACCAGCAGCCGGGTCAGATCCCAGGTGCCGTTCTTGCCCGGTGTGACGAAGCCCGACAGGACCACGGTGCGGTCCTTGAGGGCCTGGTGGTCGTCCTGCTGCGCCCGGGCGATGAACTCCGTCAGCGAGAGAGGCGCGGGGCCGTGCGCCGGCAGCGGGTCGAAGCGGTCGTAGTCCTCGACGACCTTGGCGTTGTCGCGGGCGGCTGTGTACGAGCCGAGTGCGGGGGGCGCGTGGAACAGGAGGGCGAGCGCGGGCAGGAGCAGCAGCCACGCGATGCGGGGACCGTGCGAGTGATCATGTCCGTGCTCGTGCTCCGGAACGTGCTCCTGCTCGTGCTCATGTCCGGGTCCGTCCTCAGCGGGTCCGTCCCGTCCGGGTCTGTCGCGCGCCGCGCCGGTCAGGCCCAGCGCCATCAGGCAGACGCCCGAGGCGATCACGTACGGCTGCAGGCCCGCCTTGACATACCGCAGGACGATGTCGCTGAACAGGGAGACCCGCAGGACCCCGGCCCCGGTGAGCAGGAGCAGCCCTGCCTGGAGGGTGCGCTTCACAGCAGCCACCACCCGGTCAGTGCGCTGCACACGACAGCGGTGATGGCCGTGGCCGTCGAGAACCGTACGGCGAAGGCCCGGCCGAAGGTCCCCACCTGCAGGGCGATCAGTTTGAGGTCGACCATCGGGCCGACAACCATGAACGCCAGCCGTGCCGTGGGGGAGAAGCCGGTCAGCGAGGCGGCCACAAAGGCGTCCGCCTCCGAGCAGACCGCCAGGACGACGGCCAGGCCCGCGAGGAAGAGCACCGACATCCAGGCCGAGCCGGAGAAGGTCTCGAGCACCGAGCGCGGCACGGTGACATTGAAGGTGGCGGCCGCCATGGCGCCGAACACCAGGAACCCTCCGGCGTGCAGGAAGTCGTGCTGGAAGCCCAGGCGGAACTCGTCCCAGCGGCCGTGGCCGCTCTGGTGCCCGGTGTGCCGGGACGGCATCCGCAGCCACTCGGAGCGGCCGAGCCTGAGCCACAGCCAGCCCATGGCTGCGGACGTGGCCAGCGAGGCGATCAGCCGCGCGACGACCATCTGAGGACTGCCGGGGAAGGCCACCGCCGTCGCCGCGAGCACGACCGGGTTGACCGCGGGTGCGGAGAGGAGGAACGCGAATGCGGCGGCCGGAGTGACACCGCGCCGGATCAGGCTGCCCGCAACCGGCACCGACGCGCACTCGCAGCCGGGCAGTACGACGCCCGCGGCGCTCGCCACCGGCACCGCCAGCGCGGGGTTGCGCGGCAGGATCCGTCTGAAGGCGTGAGCGGGGACGAAGGCGTTGACGGCGCCGGAGATCAGCGTGCCCAGCAGGAGGAACGGCAGTGCCTGTACGGCGATGGCCACGCAGATCGTCTGCCAGGCCCGGAAACTGGGATGGGTGAGCCACTGGTCGGCGCCGAGCAGTCGGCCGAGCGCGACGAGGAGAAACAGCGAGACCGCTCCGGCGACGACAACAGAGGGCACGAGGCGGTCAGGCGCGGTCTGGGGGATGGGCTCGACGGCCTGCCCGCTCAGCGGCCGCTCCGCCAGTTCTTCCGTATTGGGCACATCTGCTCCGGTTGTCCGTGACAGGGCATCACGATAACCAGGAGATCGGTGCGCCCTGCATACGTTGAAACGCGAACATGTGACCGATACCAGGTGATCTCCGGCTCCGAACCGCGGAGCTTCCCCTGTGCCGGACTTCTCCGACAGGCGGTGCCGCTGACCTACGAGCCGTTCCGGTACGCGTTCGCCGGCGCTGTGAGCGAGGATGAGGCGAAGGAGCTGTACGAGAAGTTCGCGGTGCCCGCGCCGAGCGCGCCGCTCTGCCAGGGCGCCGCCGCCAACCTCGACCCGTGGACGGAGGCCAGGTCGCCAACACCGCTCTCACCTGCGTACGTCGCTTCGTCCGACCGAGAGGACAGCAGCTCATGAGCAGTTTCACGACCACCGACGGCACCGAGATCTACTACAAGGACTGGGGCAGCGGGCAGCCCGTCGTGTTCAGCCACGGCTGGCCGCTCAACGCCGACGCCTGGGAAGGGCAGTTGCGGCTGGTCGCCGAGAACGGCTTCCGTGCCGTCGCCCACGACCGGCGGGGCCACGGCCGCTCCGGCCAGCCATGGCAGGGCAATGACATGGACACCTACGCCGATGATCTCGCCCAGCTGATCGAGTCGCTCCATCTCAACGAGGTCATCCTGGTCGGGCACTCGACCGGCGGCGGCGAAGTGGCCCGCTACATCGGCAGGCACGGCACGGCCCGCGTGGCCAAGGCCGTACTCCTCGGCGCCGTACCGCCGCAGATGCTGAAGACCGACGCCAATCCGGAAGGCCTGCCCATCGACGTCTTCGACGGCATCCGGGCGGGCGTCGAGCGCGACCGGTCGCAGTTCTACAAGGACCTCAGCGAGAGCTTCTACGGGGCGAACCGGCCCGGCTCGTCCGTCTCCCAGGGCACCCGGGACGCGTTCTGGCTGCAGAGCATGCAGTGCGGTCTGAAGGCCGCGTACGACTGCATCGCCCAGTTCTCGGAGACCGACTTCACCGAGGACCTGAAGCGGATCGACGTCCCCACCCTCGTCGCCCACGGCGACGACGACCAGATCGTGCCCATCGTCGCGGCCGCCCACAAGTCCGTCCAGCTGGTAAAGGACGCGACGCTCAAGGTCTACCCCGGCGCACCGCACGGTCTGACCGGCGACTACGAGCAGGCCTTCAACGCCGATCTGCTCGACTTCATCAGGGGCTGACGGCTCCAGCGGCAGGGCGCAGTCGGCCACGGGTGATGTGCAGATGTGGCTCACGCCAGCGTGATCGCGTACACCTCGACCCGAGGGTCGTCCGGCAGCGTCACCGAGCGCAGTGTCTTTGTCCCGTCGAGCGTGACCGTGCCGCCGAACAGCCGCACCGGGGGGCCGTCCACGCCCTGTCCGTCCTTGATGCGGTGCGGCATGTCGAGCACGACCGTGCTGCCGGACGGTGTGGAACCGGCCCAGTCGCCCACGGTGACCGGCACATCCGCACTGCTTCCGTCCGTGTAGCGGACGGTGAGCGTCGTCGCGACCGGACCGTTGTGCGCGGCGGCGACCAGACGCAGCGAGGAGCGTGCCCCCGTGGGAAGAAGCAGCGCCTGGCCGCGGGCCTCGACGAAGTTCCCGGCCGTCCCCGACGCATCGGGCGCGTTGTACGTCACGCCGTTCCAGACGACCGGACCGGCCTTCGGCAGCAGGTCGCCGTCGTAACTCCAGCCAAGGCCGTCGAAGTTGCCCTGGCCCGGCTGCTCCTTCGTCGCCGTACCGTCGTGGTTCATGGCGCCGCCCAGGTCCACCGCACACTGCCCGGTCCCGGCTCCCGCACAGCTCGCCGCGGTCCGCACATCCACGGTGGCCGTACGGACGACGGGCGCGATGCCCTGCGCCGTGACCGTGATCTGCACCGGATACGAGCCGACCGCGGTGCCCGGCGGCACCGTCACCGCGAGCGGGACCGTCGTCTGCACCGGCAGACGGCGGGAGGCGAGAGTGAGGGGCGAGGATGTTTCCACGGCCCAGCCCGCGGGGGCCTTGGCAGCGAGGGACACGCGTACATCTCCCGGCGACTGGGCCAGTACGTCCAGCGAGAGGTGGGCGGTCTGTGCGCCGTCGCCCGCCGGCACGGCGTCCGATGCGGTGCGCAGCGAGGCGTCGACATGCCGGCGGCTGTCGGCTGCGGCCGCCGCGCCCACGGACGGAGGCTCGGCGTTCTTGCCGGTGCCCCACGCCGACGGCCGGGTTCCGAGCCGGTGGGCCAGCCGCCCGCCGCGCGCGATCGCGTCCCAGTCCAGCCAGGTGGTGGCTACGTCCTCGCCGTTCAGGGCCACGCTCTGCACATAGCGCCGGTCGTCGCTCGCCCCGGGAGCACTGATCTCCAGCGTGCCGCCCTGCTTGTGGCCGTACTGTCCGATCCTGACCGTCGCCGACTCGAACTGCGGGCTGGACAGCGCCAGGAAGTCGGCGCCGCTCATCGTCGGATAGAGACCCAGCGACGAGAAGACGTACCAGGCCGACATCGTGCCCAGATCGTCGTTGCCGGTCATGCCGTCCGGGCCGTTGGTGAAGAGCGTCATCGCCGCGCGCGTGACGGTCGCGGTCTTCGCGGGTGCACCCGCCCACAGATACATGTACGGGGCGTGCAGATCGGGTTCGTTGTTGGGGTTGTAGGTGGGCTTGCCGTAGTAGTCGTAGGGCTGGGAGATCCAGTCGTTGCGCGCGGTACCGGCCGGGTCGGTGAGCAGTTTGTCGTGGACGAAGAAGGCGTCGAGCCGCTTCTCGGCGGCCTTCCTGCCGCCCATCAGCGCGACAAGCCCGGCCGGATCCTGGGGCACCAGCCACTGGTACTGGTGGGCGCCGCCCTCGTGGAACTGATGGCCCGCCTCGACCGGGTCGTACGGCGTCACCCACGTCCCCTGCGTCGTACGGGGGCGGAACTGTCCGATCGAGGAGTCCCACAGGTTGCGGTACCACCGGCCGCGTGCGGCGAACGCCTTGGCGTCGGCCCGGTGGCCGAGCCCACCGGCCATCAGGGCCAGCGAGGCATCGGCTGCCGCGTACTCCAGGGTGGCCGACGCGGGGTGGTTGCAGTCGTTGTCGCCGCCCTTGTCGGCGCAGTCCTTGCCGAGGGCGAGACCCGAGGGGATGTAGCCGCGCTCGCGGTAGAAGCCCACGCCCGAGCGGCCGTTGTACGGGGATTCGGCGGGCGGCGTGCTCGTGGCGTTCTGCTTCAGCAGCGCGTACGCCTCTTGCTCGTGCCCGGCGAGCAGGCCCTTCGACCAGGCCTCGACGAGGAACGGGGTCACCGGGTCACCGGTCATGATGTTGGTCTCGCTGTTGGCGAGCGCCCAGCGCGGCAGCCAGCCGCCGTCCTTGCCGATGGCGACCACGGAGAGCGCCACATCGCGGGCGACACCGGGCTGAAGGAGTTCAAGCAGCTGGTTCTGCGGGCGGTAGGTGTCCCACAACGAGAGGTTCTGGTAGGGCGTATGGCCGTTCGCCGTATGGGCTTTGCGGTCGAAGCCGGTGTAGCGGCCGTCCACGTCGCCCGCCAGGTTGGGGTGCAGTTGTGCGTGGTAGAGCGCGGTGTAGAAGGCGCTCTGCCTCTCGTGCGAACCGCCGCCGATACGGATCGAGCCGAGCTGCTCCTGCCAGCTGCGGTGCAGGGCGGCGCGGGTGGCGTCGAAGTCGTACGAGTCCTTCGTCTCCGCGGTCAGATTCCTGCGGGCGCCTTCGAGGCCGGTGTACGAGAGGCCGACCTTCACCACGACGTCCTTGTCGGTGCTCGCGTCGAAGCTCACCCACGCGCCGTTGCCGCCTTCGCCCGCGGCGTCCCGGCTGCCCGGCTCCGGGGTCGAGCCGCGCCAAGTGCCCTGGGTCTTGAAGGGCCGGTCGAAGGTGGCGGTGAAGTAGACGGTGTGGTCGTCCTTGCCCGCGCAGAAGTTGCCCGCGTGCACCCGGCCCTCGACAGTGCGGTCTCCGACGACATGCACTTCGGAGTCGTACACCTTCTGGTTGGCCCTGCCGGTGTTGAACAGGACGTTGGCGGCGCCGGTCGAAGGGAAGGTGTAGCGCTGCCAGCCGGTGCGCTGCGTTGCTGTGAGCTCGGTGTCGATGCCGTATGTCTTCAGCTTCACGCGGTAGTAGCCGGGCTCGGCCTGCTCGTCGTCGTGGGAGTACTCCGAGCGGTAGTCATCCGGGTTCACGCGGTCGACCGCACCGGTGGTCGGCATGATCGGGAGCTCGCCCGCGACGGAGCAGCCCACGCCGGACAGATGGGTCTGGCTGAAGCCATGGATCCTGTTCTGCTGGTAGTCGTAGCCGCCCTGGCCGCCGGTGTCCGGGCTGACCTGGACCATCCCGAAGGGCGCGCTCGCTCCGGGGAAGGTGTTGCCGAAGTTCTGGGTGCCGACGAAGGGGTTGACCAGACTCGTCGGGTCGGCCACCGGTGCGGCGGCGGCACTGACGGCGGCCGGCCCGCTGAGAGCGCCGGTCAGCAGGGCGCCAACGGCCAGGCTGGTCACGCAGTTTCGGATCCGGCCGACTGACCGTCGCATAGGGCCACCCCTTGTTGACAACGTTGTCTGATTCGGGCTCGGGAAAGATGTCACGGCCGCGCAAACCTGTCAACGGCCGTCCACGGCACGGTCGCCCGGCCATACGGTGGCGCTACGGGCGCTACGGGCGCTACGGGGCATCAGGCGGGGCACCGGATTCCGCCCCGGAGATCTCACGGAGAAGCGCATATGCCATACGGATGTCCCGCGAGTTGGGGGTGCGGAAAAGGCTACGGTCCGGTTAGTGCAATCCTGAATGAGTTGACGGTGGGATCAACCGGACTGCTGTTTTCGATATGACTTGTTGGTGAGTAGGGTGTGCTCGCTGCCGTGGATCAATGGAAGGGATCCGGCTTAATTCTGCGTGGCCGGAATCTGTGCATGGGTGGTGTCGTCTGCAGGAGCGGGGAGGGGTTCATGGCTGCTGGCTCGTTCGAGGGGCAGTATGTCTGGCATCCGGCTGCCGATGACCGCCAGCTGGCTCAGGCCTGTATCGATGTGAAGGCCGGCCGGTACCTGAGCGCGCACGAAGCCCTCCTGGACGCGCGCCACGATTTCGAAGTGCGGGCCCATCGCTCCCTGGTGCTGGCGTCCGAGGCGGCGGACTCCGATCTTGCCGAGCGGTGGCTGGACGAGGAGCCGGGCCCGGAGTCGGCACTGCTGTGGGCGCGCGTGGCCATGCTCCGGGCCTTACGGATGGCCGATGCCCATGACCGCCGGGCGGGAACGCTCGTGGGGATAGCGCAGGCGGCAAGCGAACGGGCGGCGCAGATGCTGCCGCAGGACCCCACTCCATGGGTGGTCCAACTGGCCCTGTCCCGCCTCAAGCGCCCCCGGGACCCGGCCCCCAACGGCTTGCTGACCGCGCCGCCGGGACCCTGGCAGCTGTTCGCCCACATCCTCCGGCTCGACCCCTGGCACCGCGAGGCGCACCACCGATTTCTTGCCTTCTTCTTCACCCGCCACGGCGGGACGGCGAGTGCGCGCTGGGACGTCGCCTCCTTCCTCAGTCACCGGGCCCCCGCCTCCTCCGCGTTGAGGCTGTTGCCGCTGGTCGCCCTCGTCGAGGACTACGACGCCTCGGCCCTGCTGGCCGACCGCACCTGGGAACAGCCGCAGTGGCTGGCCGCTGCGAGGGGCAGTTACAACAACTGGTTCCCCCAGGTGGCCGACTACCGGTTCACTCCCGTACTCGACCTCTCGTATCTGGCCCACGCGCTCTTCATGGCGAAGCGCGAATTCGAGGCTCGGGAGGTGCTCACGGCGATGGGGCCCTATGCCTCACGTATGCCGTGGAGTGCTTTCGGTGCCCCGGCGGACCAGTTGACCAGAGCGAGACGCTCCTGCGGGCTCCCCATTCCCAGTGCGGCATGACATTGCTGCACGAGATGTTCCCTCAATGAAGCCGACCAGTTCTCTCACCCCCAATGAGAAAGGCTGCGATTGTGTCCGAGCGTACGTCTGCCCTTCGCTCGAAATACCGTCAGGATGCGGAGTCGGTCGCCCTCGACGACGACGCGACACTGCACGCCATGGGCTATCCCCGGAAACTCACCCGCAGATTCCGGGCGTTCGACAATTTCGCCATCTCCTTCACCATCATCAACATCATCTCCGGGATCTTCTCGGCGTTCGGCTTCGGCATGGGCGCGGGCGGGCCGCGGATCCTTGTCTTCGGGTGGATCGGCGTATCGGTCATGGTGCTGTTCGTCGGGGCGGCGATGGGTGAAATCGCCTCCGCCTACCCGACTAGTGGCGCGCTGTACTTCTCCGCGGGCAAGCTCGCCAAGCGGCACCGCGGAGCCTGGTCCTGGTACACGGGCTGGCTGAACTTCGTCGGCCAGGTGGGCGGCACCGCCGCGACCGGTTACGCCGCGGCCACCTTCGTCCAGGCCTTCATAGTCATGCAGTGGCCGGGCTACGAGGTCACGGCGCAGCGCACGGTGCTCATCACGGCGGTGATCCTGGTCCTTCAGGCGCTGGCCAACACGTACACGGTGCAACTGGTCGCCGCCCTCAACCGGATCTCCGTGTGGTGGCTGCTGATCGGCATGGTGGTGATCGTCGTCGCCCTGACCGTGAAACCGGCGCACCATCAGTCGGCCTCCTTCGTCACCCATTTCGCGAACAACACTGGTTTCACCAATGGCATCTACGCCGCAATGCTGGGTCTGCTCGTGACCAGCTGGACCTTCACCGGTTTCGACGGCAGTTTCCACATGTCCGAGGAGACCGTGAAGGCGACGGTCAACACGCCCAAGGGCATCATGCGGGCGATCTCCTACTCCGCGGGCGCCGGGCTGATCCTCATGCTCGCCCTGGTGTACGCGATCCACGATTACGCAGCCGAAGCGAGCGCCGCAGCGCCCCCGGTGCAGATTCTCATCGACGCGCTCGGCATGGGCACAGCGAAGCTGCTTCTGCTGATCGTGATCGGCGCCATGCTCTTCTGCGGGCTCGCCAACATGACCAGCAATACCCGCCAGATCTTCGCCTTCTCGCGCGACGGGGCGATGCCCGGCTCCCGTTGGTGGCATTCGGTGTCCCTGCGGACCCGTACACCGGTCAATGCGGTGTGGCTCGCCGCGGCCTGCTCCATGGCGCTGATCATTCCTGCCTGGTGGTCGCACACGGCCTTCACCGCCATTGTGAGCGTCAATGTCGTCGGACTCTATCTCGCCTACGGAGTGCCGATCTTCCTGCGGCTGCGGCTCGACGACTTCCAGCCGGGACCGTGGAACCTGGGCCGTTACGGCAAGCCGGTGGGCGTGATCGCCGTGACCTGGATCGTCTTCAGCAGCGTGCTGTTCATGCTGCCCCAGGTCTCTCCGATCACCGGAACGACGTTCAACTACGCGCCGATCGCACTGGGAGTTGTGCTGTTCATCGCCACGGTGTGGTGGTTCGCCACCGCCCGCCGCCGCTTCCAGGGGCCGGTCAGCTACGGCAGCCCCGACGAAGTGGCCGCCATGGACCTGATCTGACCGCCGGCACAACCACCCCGAGGCCGCGCACGGCGGCCACACCCACCACCATCTGAAGGGACGAAAGAACGTATGAACCCCCTCGGCGAAGCCCCCCAGTCACCTGCCGCCGTCGAGCGCGCCGCCGGGAGCACGCCCGGCGGCGCGGGCGGACTCACCGTCACCGCAGCCTCGTTGGAGGACTGGCACCAGGTGGCGGGGTGGGCCGCCGAGGAGGGGTGGAATCCCGGCCGCGGCGACGTCGCCTGTTTCCACCCCACCGATCCCGCGGGCTTCTTCATCGGCCGCCTGGGCGACCGCACGCTCTCCGCCGTCTCGATCGTCAACTACTCGGAGCAGTACGCCTTCCTCGGCTACTACCTCGTCCACCCCGACCACCGTAGGCAGGGCCTCGGCCTGGCGACCTGGCGGGCCGCCTTCCCGCACGCCGGGACCCGCACCGTCGGCCTGGACGCGGTCCCCGAGCAGCAACCCACTTACATGCGCGCCGGGTTCAAGTCCGCCAACGACACCCTCCGCTACGGCGGCCGCCCCGAGCGGTCCACAGCCCCCGTGCCGGACGTCGTGCCCGTCACCGCGGCCCATGTCGACGCGATCGCTGCGTACGACCGGCAGTGCTTCCCCGCCGACCGGCGTGCCTTCGTCGCGCGATGGCTCACCGCGGCGGGACATGTCGCCTACGCCCGCCTGCGTGAGGGACACCTCAGCGGCTACGGAGTGATCCGCCCGGCCCGCGACGGCCATCGCATCGGGCCGCTGTTCGCCGACACGCCCGAGGACGCCGAAGCGCTCTTCGACGCCCTCACCGCGCATCTCGGGCCCGAGGACGAGGTCTCCATCGACATCCCCGAACCCCAGCACGCCGCGGGCGCCCTCGCTACGGCGCGCGGCCTCGAAGCGCGCTCGCACACGGTGCGCATGTACACCGGGCCGGTCCCCGAGATCCGGGCGGAGCGCACCTTCGGCGTCACGACGCTCGAACTCGGGTAGCGGCACCGGGCGGTTGAGCCCGGCGGGCCGACGGGCTCACAGGCTCGGTGTGAAGGTGGACCAGGAGGCCGCGTCGGGCTGCGAGGCCGATGAGCCGCTGGACGACTCAGGGGACGACGAGCCCGACTCCGGTTGTTCCGACGAGGGCGACTCCGATGAAGGCGACGAGGACGACGGGGACTCGGGCGACGGGGGCTTCGAAGAAGGCGACGTCGGGGGGCAGGGGCTGCTCGACCCGGGCGAGGGCTGTGCCGGGGGCGGGCAGGGCGACGAGACACCCGCCGACGGCGAAGACGTGTTCGGGGACGGCGACGTGGGCGGCCGGGTCACGGGCGGCGAGACCTTCTTGTCGTGGCGTCCGTGCTGGTCACCGGCCTTCCGCCCGAACCATTCCCCCTGGTTCGGGTCGAAGACGACAAAGATGTTGATCACGGTGACGGAGGGCTGAACCTGCACCACCTTCGTGGTCTGGAAGCCGGACCACGTGGGGCCCGTCAGCCTGGCGTCGCCCTGCACCTTTTTCGGCTCCTGCAGCGGATTGCCGCATGCGCAGCGCACTCGCGGAACGCCGTGGTCGTCGACGAGGACGGCCGTACCCGCCTGCAGCACCGACTGATACGTGGTGGGGCCGCCGTTCTTGTAGCCGTGATTGGTGACCCGGGTGTCATAGCTGAGCCGAAGGGGGGTCAGCGAGCGCAGATAACCGGGCACCTGGTCGGGGCTGATGCCCAGGACCGAGGCGAACGCGCTGTTCTTGGCCGGAGTCGCGGAGAGATAGCCGATCTGTTTCTCCACGTTGCAGCTGGTCGTATGCCGTGTTCCGCCGTACACGCCGGCATCCGAGCCGCTCAGCTTTCCCGCCCGCGGGGCGGGCGGGTCCTTGGGAGGGGGCTCCTTGTCCGTCGACGGGGGCGTGTACGGATCATCACCCGCCGCGTTGACGGGGTCTCTGACGATCTCCCCGGCCGCGGCCGTGCCGCCTCCTCCGGGGCGCGTCAGGACAAGGGTCAGGGCCACGACGGCGATCAGCGCGGCGGCGATCGTCGCGATTCTGGGGACGGACCGCCACCAGGGGCGTTCGGGCTCCCCGCCCGGGCCCTGTGCCTGCCCGCCTCCTCCGGTGCCGCCCGGTCCACCGCCGCCACCACCGGTCGGGGGTCCCGGGGGAGTGCCGGGCGGAGGCGTCGGGCCTTGCTGCGTCGGGCCCGAGAGGGGGCCGGACGGGGGTCCTGTGGGGCGGTCGGACGACGGCGGTTGGGCGCTCACGGGCCCTTCCTTCCAGCGTAGGAATGTCCGGCGCAGGAGTACGTCAGCGCCGGAAACTCGACACAGCAATGCCGGTGAATACGGGCAAAAACGAAAAATGCCTACTATCGCGCATACCGAGCCCATTGTGTGCTCCACACCTGGACGGCCCGCAAGCCGACGCGGTCGGCCCACCACAGCGGGCGCAGTGCCGCAGCCCTGCTTAGCGTGGCAGCGTGAGCTTCCAGGAGACCGGCCGCCGGAGCCGTACGACGCGTTCCTCCCCCGGCTGGGGCGACGCCCTGGTGGCGGTGCTCGCAGGGGTGATCGCCCTCTTCGCCACCGCCGCACTCGGCCTGTGGGCCGCAGGCGCCGCCGACCTTCCCGGAAATGCCTTTGGAAGCGTCGCCGCGGCCGTGGTCGTCATGGCCGTCGGTGGCTCCGTGGAACTCTCGGGCGACGCCGGATTCATCGCCGACACCAAGGCCGACCTCAGCGTGCTGCCACTGTCGGTCACCCTCGCCGGCGCCCTCGTCATCGCCGCCGGCTTTCTGCGGCCGCTGCGCAACCGTGCCGTCGCCGGGACCCGTGAACTCGTCGGCTGGGCCGCCCGCTTGGCGGTGCTGTGGGCGCTGGCGCTCATCGGCCTCGCAGCGCTGGCCCGCCACACCTTCGACATCCCGCTCGGCGAAGGAACGATCGGCGACATCGGCGACCTGCTGGACGCCTCGCCCCAGGTCGGATTCCGCGCCGACATCCCGCTCACGCTCGTCCTCGGCCTGGTCTGGCTCGCGGGCCTCCTCGTCCTCGCCCTGCTCGTATCGCGCAAGGCCCCGCTCCCCGCCCGACTGGTGCGCTTCCAGGAGTCGGTGCGCCCGGCCGCCTTCGCCATGGTCGTGCTCCTGCTCGCCTATGTCGTGGTCGGCGTGGTCATCGGACTCGTCGTCGCGGCGACCCGGGGCCACACCGCCGAGACCTTCGCCGTGATCCTGCTCGGACTGCCCAACCTCGTCTGGCTCGCCCTCACCCTCGGTCTCGGCGCCTCGTGGGAGGGACGGGTCGAGGGTCCCTTCGGGCTGCCCATGCCGCAGGTGCTCGACTCGGTTCTCCGTACGCCCAAGGACTCCACACTCAATGTCGGCTCGCTCGCCGACTACGACGAGCGGGCGTGGTGGCTCGTTGTCGTGGCCGCGGTCCTGGTGCTGGGTGCCGCGTTCGTGATGGCCGTGCGTTCACCTGCCCGGATGCGAGCCTGGCAGCACGCCGTTCACATGGCCGTGGGGCTCACGCTCACGGTGCTGACCATCTGCCTCGTCGTTCCGGTCGACGCTCACTACGGCCTGTCCCTGCTGGGCATCGGCGACATCGCCGGCGGCCTGAGCGGAGTGGTGACGCTGAAGCCGCAGCTGTGGGCCGCGCTCGGCCTGGCCGTCCTGTGGGGACTGGTCACCGGCTTCCTCGGCAGTCTGCTCGCCTCCCGCGTGCACCGCAGGGGCGAGATCTGATCCGCCGGCCGGACAGCCGTCACACACCGGGCCCGAGCCCGGGGAACACCGGCCTCGCCCAGGGCGGCGGCAGCGGCGGCGGCCCGGGTTCCTGAACTCCCTTGGCCACGCGGACATCCACCCGCGTCGGCGGATGGCCGCCACCCGCCTCCCGTACGGCGCCCGCCGTGCGCAGCGCGGACACGAACGCGAGGCAGCTGTCGTAGCGCTCGTCGGGCGACTTGGCGAGAGCCCGCGCCAGTACGCCGTCGACCGCGGCCGGGAGATCGGGGCGCTGCTCGGTCAGCGGCGGCGGGGGATCGTACTGATGGGCCCACAACAGCGCCATGTCGTCGTCGCGCTGGAAGGGCGGGGCCCCCGCCATCATCTCGTGGACGACACAGGCCAGGCTGTACACGTCGCACCGGCCGTCCACCGGGCGGCCCGAGATCTGCTCCGGGGCCACATAGTCGAGGGTCCCGACGAACTGGCCGACCGTGGTGAACCCGGTCAGCGACAGCGACTTCTTCGTCAGCCCGAAGTCGGTGAGGTAGACGTGCTCGGGGTGGTCGCTGTCCGTGCCCGCCGCGACCAGGATGTTGCCCGGTTTGACGTCCCGGTGCACCAGATCGTGGTCGTGGGCGGCGTCGAGCGCGGACGCCACCTGTGCGGCGATCCGGCCGGCCGCACGTACCGAGAGCGGCCCCTTTCGGTCCAGGAGGGCGCGCAGATCCTGTCCGGCGACAAAGCGCATGGCGATGTAGAGAATGCCGTCGGTCTCACCGGCCTCGAAGATCGGCACGATGTGCGGGTGGTCGATGGCGGCGGCGACCCGTGACTCGTGCGTGAAACGCTTGCGGAAGGTGTCGTTGCGGGCGAGTTCGGGGGCGAGCAGTTTCAGCGCGACGGTGCGGTCGAGCCGCAGGTCCTTGGCGCGGTAGACGACCGCCATGCCGCCGCGGCCGATCTCGCTCTCGACGAGATAACCCGCGATCTGCTTTCCGAGCAGCTCGGAGGGCCTTCCGGTGGGCAGGTCGTCGTCACGCGGGGCACCGGCCATCAGGGCTCACCGGGCCGCGTGGGCGGATGGCCGGGGGAGTCCCCGACGGGCGGCACCGGACGGGTCTCCTCCGCCCTGCCCGACTCCGGCGCGACCTCGCCCGGGCCGACCACTCGCGTCGCTTCCGCCGGCGCCGCGGTACCGGTCCCCGACGGCGAAGTCCCGGCAGCGGGTCCCGACGGCGTCGCGTACGTCCGAAGGCGCGTCCCGTCGCAGTAGACCCACCGCTCGTGCTCGGCGTCGTACAGCCAGACCGACTCACCCTCCACGACCATGCCCACCCGCAGCCCCCGCGTCCGGCGGTGGAAGGTCTCGCCGTCCGCCCGCCCGGCCGCCAGGTCCTCCGCCGCGCTGCGGTACTGGCCCAGAGTCTCCTCGACGCGGGCCATCAGCGGCCGCGGATCCGCCGTACGGGCCATCGGCCGTCCGGCAGCCGGGGGTTCCTGCGGTACGGAGACCAGCAATCGGCCGTCCACCCACGCCGACCAGCCGTTCGCGCACAGGATCTGCCCCCAGTCCCCGCGCCGCTCCAGCAGTTGTACCGGCAGCAGCGGGTCCAGCGGCTCGGTCGGCCGGGACACGTCCGGGGCCTCCCAGGCGGGCAGTCCGTCCTGGGGGACGACATGTGTCGGGCGGAAGTCCTCGATCGTCATCGGTGATCCCGCCCCTACTTCCGCATGATGGCGGGTTCATGGCGGCGCAGCAGCTTCGCGACCGCGTATCCGAAGACGACCGAGAGGACCACCATCATGCCCATGTTGAGCAGCCACACCGCGGCGTCGTGCTCGAAGAGCGGGTCGGTGGTCAGCTTGCCCGGGACGATCCGGTGCAGTCCGATCGTTCCCGCCATCGCTCCCAGCGCCCACCGGGAGGGCACCAGCCACGCCAGCTGCTCGACCCCGGGGACCCCGTCCAGCTTCAACAGCGCGCCGCAGAACACGACCTGGACGATGGCGAGGAGCACCAGCAGAGGCATCGTGACCTCTTCCTTGCGCACCAGCGCGGAGACCAGCAGGCCGAGCATCATCGCGGTGAAGGACAGCAGTGCCACGGCCAGGGTGATCTCCACGAGCGGCGGCATCAGCACCCCCTCACCGCCCGGCGCGGAGAGGTCGACGCCGCCGAGCCCGACCAGGGTCAGGACGACCGCCTGCAGCACGGTGATCGTGCCGAGGACCACGACCTTGGACATCAGATACGCGGATCTGGACAGCCCGACGGCGCGTTCCCGCTGGTAGATGACGCGTTCCTTGACCAGCTCCCGTACAGCGTTGGCCGCGCCCGTCAGCACCCCGCCCACACACAGGATGAGCAGCGCGTTCATCGCCGTCTCCTGGGTCAGCGTGCTGCCCGCCAGGGCGCGGGTCATAGCGCCCATCACGAAGGGCAGCGCGACCATGATGACCAGGAAGGTCCGGTCGGCGCCGAGCGCGGCCGCGTACCGGCGCACCAGGGTCCACAACTGTGTCCCCCAGCTCTGTGCCTTCGGCGGCGGAGCGATCTGGGCGGCCACCTGGTCCTGCGGCAGCACCGGCTGCGTCGTGGAGTTCGCGATGTACTGCCGGTGGAAGGGCGAACCGCGGTACGTACCCGCCCAGTCCCGGTCCTGGTCGTTCTCGAAGGCCTCGAACGCCTCCGGCCACTCCTCGAAGCCGAAGAAGGCCAGCGCGTCGTCCGGCGGCCCGTAGTAGGCGATCCGGCCACCGGGCGCCAGCACCAGCAGCCGGTCGCAGACATCCAGGCTGAGGACGCTGTGCGTGACGACGATGACGGTGCGGCCGTCGTCGGCGAGGCCGCGGAGCATGCGCATGACCGAGCGGTCCATGCCGGGGTCGAGTCCGGAGGTCGGCTCGTCGAGGAAGAGGAGCGAGGGCTTCGTCAGCAGCTCGAGGGCCACACTGACCCGCTTGCGCTGGCCGCCGGACAGACTGTGGATCGGCTGGCCGACCCGCTGCTCCAGGCCCAGCTCACGCACCACCTCGGCCACCCTGGCCTGCCGTTCGGCCTTCGCGGTGTCCTGCGGAAAGCGCAGTTCGGCCGCGTAGCCCAGGGCTCGGCCCACACCGAGCTGCGAATGCAGGATGTCGTCCTGCGGTACGAGTCCGATGCGCTGGCGCAACTCCGCGTAGTCGCGGTACAGGTCGCGTCCGTCGTACAGGACGGTGCCCTGGTCGGCGGGCCGCAGGCCGGTGAGCGCGTTGAGAAGCGTGGACTTGCCGGCGCCGCTGGGGCCCACCACGGCGAGCAGGCACTTCTCGCCCACCGGAAACGACACGTGGTCGAGCAGTGTCTTACGGCCCCGGTCCACCGACACCGCCAGGTCCTGGACGTCGAGCGAGACCTCGCCGGTGTCGACGTACTCCTGCAGCTCGTCACCGACGAGACAGAAGGCGGAGTGGCCGATGCCGACGATGTCACCGGGCAGAACCGGCGCGCGGTCGACCGGCTGGCCGTTGAGGTAGGTGCCGTTGTGCGAGCCGAGGTCGATGATCTCGTACGTGCCGTCAGGATGCGCCTGCAGCTCCGCGTGCCTGCGCGAGACGACCAGATCGTCGATGACCAGCTCGTTGTCGGGGCCGCGCCCGATGCGTACGGTGCGCACCGGCAGCGGCCGTACGGTGGTCGGCTGCCGGAACGTACCCGTCGCTGACGGCATGGAGACCTGGGACGGGCGGTCCGGCTCCCGCAGTACGGCGGCCGGGGGATCCCGGCCGATCAGAACAGCACGCGGTCCGTCCGCGGGATTGCCGAACCTGATGACGCTGCCCGGGCCGACGCCCCATTCGTGGATCCGACGGCCGTCGGCGTACGTGCCGTTGGTGCTGTCCTCGTCCTCGATCGTCCAGTGCCCGGCTTCGGTCCGCAGCACCGCGTGGTGCCAGGACACCCGGGCATCGTCGATGACGATGTCGCTCAAGGGGTCGCGCCCGACGTGATAGTCCCGGCTCGGACTCATCACCGTGGAGCCCGCGTCGGTTTCGAGGACGAGTTCGGGCGCAATCGGCGCGACAGGCCGCTCTCCCATGCTCGAATTCTAGCGATTGGTCCACATCTGCGCCCGCCCGCGATCCGTCGCCCGCGATCTGCGCCCGGTCAGGCGGCGCGGGGGCGGGACTGGTACAGCCGCGTGTAGTAGCGGCCTTCGGCCTCGAGGCCCGTCGGGTCGTGACCCAGCAGACGGGCCTGCTCGACGGCATTGCGCTGTTCCGCCGAACCGGTGAACAGCCGCTGCGGATAGGCGTGCGCCGGGTCAGTCTCGGTGGCAAGACCGAAATCGGCCAGAGCGGAGATCACCGGCTCGTAGTCGACGGTCCGCAGGACGAACGCGGTGACCCAGAGGGGTATCTCGGCACACTCCAGCAGGGCTTCGAAGGTGCGGCGGGTGATGTAGCCGATTCCTCCGGTGACCGTTATCAGCCCGGTGCCCGCGACGGCACGCCTCAGCTGCTCACTGGGTGCGTGCTGCTCCAGGTTCTCGGCGTACCCCTCGTCCAGCAGGCCGACGGCCAGGGCATAGCGCACCGCCTGGTCCGCGGCGTCGAGACCGATCGCGGGAGTCGCGTCCTCGCGGCGTCGCGAGGCGTAGAACTCCTTGTCCAGGTCGATGAGTTCGGTGGTGGTGAGGGATTGTGCCTCCGGGCCCGTGTAGTGCGCGTACAACTCGGCCAGCGTGAGGTCGTGGTTGAGGAGCGCGGCGTTGATGCCGTACGAGCAGCACAGATCGAGGACCGTGACGGGGCCGCCGGTGTCCCCGGCCGCGGCCCGGTCGGCCCGGGCCCTGCGGAACGCGTCCTGGGCCTGATGCGGAATCTCGTACTGCAGCGGGGCGAGCCGACGGAAGTAGGCGCGCGGATCCGGCCGGTTGTAGATGTCGTCGAAGCGGCTCTTGCCGGGTGTCGTGGTGCTCGTCCGTCCTCGGTTCATGCGGCATACCTCCGCGGTTTGGGGAACAGCCCTGCGCCCAGGAACGTCTATCCGACGTCCGGTGTTGGCCGGTAGGGCGCGGGGGGCGGAACCGGCCACCTGCGCGGTTCTACGGATCTTCGGCCGTTCCGCTCGGGTTGTGGCCCGTAATGAACGCTACGCCGGGCGATGTCGTACTACTCGGCAGGCCACCCCGCCCACCCAGGAGGTCTGCCGCGGATGATTGACCATCGTCGCACTGTCGCCGCCGTCGCGCTCGTCGGTGCCGTGCCACTCGCACTCAGCGTCACCGTCGCCGCCGCCGGCGCCGCCCAGGCGCACGGCGCGCCGACCGATCCCGTCAGCCGGGTCGCCGCATGCAGCTCCGAGGGCGTGCAGCGGGCGTCGGCGGCCTGCCGGGCCGCCATCGCCGTCAATGGCGGATCGGCGTTCGAGGACTGGGACAACCTGCGCGTCCCCGGCGTCCGCGGCAGAGACCGGCAGTTCATCCCGGACGGACAGCTGTGCAGCGCGGGCCTCGACGCGTACAAGGGCCTGGACCTTCCCCGTACGGACTGGCCGGCGACGCCCCTGACGGCCGGGTCCGCGTTCACGCTCACCTACCGGACGACGATCCCGCACGAGGGAACCTTCAGCCTGTATCTCACCAAGCAGAGCTACGATCCCGCCGAACCGCTGACCTGGGACGATCTGCAGTCCGTGCCGTTCGCCAAGGCCACCGACCCGGAGCTGCGGGGCGGTTCCTACCGGATCAACGGCAGGCTCCCGGAGGGGCTCACCGGCCGTCACGTTCTGTACACGATCTGGCGGAACTCCAGCACTCCGGACACGTACTACTCGTGCTCCGACGTGGTGATGGCCGACCACGAGGAGTCGAACGACAGCCAGCAGGGCGATACGGGGCCGAGCGTGGCCCCGCCCGGCGACACCGAGCCGGCCGAGGTGCCGCCGAGCCAGGCCCCTACCGTGGAGGCGTCACCCACCGACGTCCCTGTGGGCGGGCAGCAGGCCGCCCAGCCGCCCGTCGAGCCCGTCGGCCGTTCTGCCGCGGCCACGGCGGAACGGGCGAACGACTCGGCTGTGCTGATCGGCGGGGCGGCGTCCGTGCTGGCGCTGCTCGCGGTGGTCCTGTCGGTGGTCCTCAGGCGCCGAGCCACGCGCTAGCGGGTCAGCCGAAGCGTCAGGACCACTTCGCCCGAGCGGTCGTCCGCGAGCTTCACCGCCTCGACCGTCACGGCCGGGTTGTCCAGGATGCGTGCGACGCGCTCCTCGATGCGGCGGCGTTTCGTCGTGCATGTGCGGGCTCCTACCTCAGGTACGCGAGCGCGGGGTGGACGCTGGTGTAGCCGTCGACGAGCCGGCGGGCGACGGTCACGGAATCGACGAGCGGGTGCAGCGCGAAGGCCTTCACCGCGGTCGCGCGCGAGCCGCTGTCGGCCGCGGCGAGCACTTCGCGCTCGACGGCCTTGACGGCGCAGACCAGACCGGTGGCGTGGAGCGGCAGCGGGGACACGGGGAGGGGATGCGCGCCGTTCGCGTCGACGGAGCACGGCACCTCGACCACCGCCGCCTCGTCCAGCACCGAAAGGGTCGCGCGGTTGCGGACATTGAGGATGAGCGTGGTCCGCTGGTCGTGGGCGATGGCCCGCATCAGGGCGAGGGCGACCTTCTCGTAGCCGCCCGACTCCAGGTCGCTCGCGTCGCGCTCACCCGCACCCGCGGCCTCGCGGTTGTGTGCCATATAGGTGGCCTCGCGCTCGGCTCGGGTGCGGTCCCAGGTCGCGAGCGCCGGGGTGTCGGGCCGCTCCATCTCCGCGTAGAACGTGGCCTGTTGCTCCTGGAGGAAGGCGCCGCGGGTCTGCCCGGCCTCCTGATAGGCGCGTACCGCCTCGCGGTTGAAGTAGTAGTAGTGCAGATACTCGTTCGGAATCGCGCCCAGCGACTGGAGCCAGTCCGCGCCGAAGAGCCTGCCCTCCTCGAAGGAGCCGAGCAGCTCGGCGTCGGTGAGCAGCCGGGGGAGCTCGTCGCGGCCGTCGACGCGCAGGCCGCGCAGCCAGCCCAGATGGTTGAGGCCGGCGTAGTCGAGCGAAACCGTTGCGGGGTCCGCGCCCAGGGCATGGGCGACCCGGCGGCCGAGTCCCACCGGCGAGTCGCAGATGCCGATGACCCGGTCGCCGAGGTGGCGGGCCATGGCCTCGGTGACCAGACCGGCAGGGTTGGTGAAGTTGATGACCCAGGCGTCGGGGGCGAGCCGGGCGACCCGGCGTGCGATATCGACAGCGACCGGAACGGTGCGCAGTCCGTACGCGATGCCGCCCGCGCCGACCGTCTCCTGGCCCAGGACGTCCTCGGCCAGGGCGATCCGTTCGTCGGCCGCGCGGCCCTCCAGGCCGCCGACGCGGATGGCGGAGAAGACGAAGTCCGCGCCGCGCAGCGCCTCGTCGAGGTCGGTGGTGACGGTGACCCGCGGCGCGTCGGGCACTCCTTCGGCCTGGTCGGCGAGGACCCGTGCGATCGCGGTCAGCCGAGCGGCGTCCACGTCGTGCAGGACGACCTGGGTGATGCGGCCCTCCGCGTGGTCGGCGAGCAGGGCGCCGTACACGAGCGGCAGGCGGAAGCCCCCGCCGCCGAGGATCGTGAGCCTCATACCTCCACCACCTTCACTCCGGCCTCGTCGACGGTCATTCGGGACGCGCCGCCGCGCTTGCCGACATGCGGTGGGCCAGACCCGGATAGTCGATCACGAGCCCCTCCGCGTCGAACTCCACATCGCTGCGGAAGTCGCCCGACGCGTAGCGGACGAGTGCACCCGTGTCGGTTCGCCCGAGATGGGTGTACGTCTGCCGAGAGGCGTGCACGGTCAGATCGGGCACCGAGACCCAGGCCATCAGGAACGTCCGCTCGCCCGGCGCCAGGTGGAGCCCGTGCCGCAGCACCGGCATGGTGTTGGTGAGCGGACACAGCCCCAGATCGCAGTCGAGCGCGCCGTCGATCTCCGGAAGCTGCTTTCCGCCGGCCGTCCACCGGCCGGAGCCGTCGTGCAGCAGGCGCAGTTCGTGCGAACCGTGGGCGGTCGCGGCGCGCACATGCAGCTCACGGGTCACGAAGTCCTCGTCGGTGTCGAGGTCGTACGAGAGCCAGTAGACCTCCGGCCTGGTTCCGACCGCGCGCCCGCGGGCCTGGAGCGTCGTGCCACGGAGCTCGATCCATGAGGTCTCGTACCCCTGGCTCCCGGTGACTTCCCATGTGAGGACGTGCGACGTGACCATTTCCTCAGCCTAATGAGCCGGCGAGGCGCCGCGCTCGGTGACGCGCGCCACGGCGTCTGCGCAGCAGAGTCGCCGATATTTGGCTCAAACCCCTACGCATCGGTAGTAGGACTTGCGTTCGAGGGTGGCCGACATGGTGGGATGAGGCGATGCGACCCCCCACACGCATATCAGCGCATCCACGAAATCCGTACGAAGAACTCGCTCAACTGGCAGATCCCGAGCCCGACTTCAGCGTCTACGACCCGAAGGACCCACTGGAGCTCGGGCTCACCTCCGACCCGGACGACGACGACTGGACACCGCCCAACCACCGTGGCAAGAGCCGGTTCGCGGCGCTGCCCGCGGTGGTGAAGCTGACCGCCGCGGCCGTCCTGTGCACCCTGTGTCTGCTGCTCGCCGACCGTCTCGCGGAGTACTACGCGCAGAGCAGGGCCGCGGACAAGATCCAGAAGTCGCTCGGGCTCGCCACCAGGCCCGACGTGGACATTCACGGTTTTCCGTTCCTCACCCAGCTGCTCGACGAGCGGATCGACCGGGTCGATGTCACCGTGCCCGATGTCTCGGCCGATCGCGTCTCGCTGGCCGAGGTGCGGGCAACCGCCAAGGACGTACGCATCGTCGGGGATGCCCCGACCTCGATCAAGGGCGCCGTCATCGGCGATCTGGACGGCGAGGTGCTGCTCTCCTTCGACGACCTGAACCGTGAACTGGGCGCCTCACAGCTGAAGTTCACCGGCAGCGGCGCGGACGCGGTCCGGGTGAACGGCGAACTCGCCGTCGCCGGACAGGATCTGCGCGTACAGGCACAGGCGCACATTCAGCGCGACAACGAACGCTCCCTCACCACCACCCTGGACGGCATGCAGCTCGACATTCCCCGGGTGGCCACCTACCGGCCCGGCACGGACCCGAAACACTCCGGCCTGCGACTGCACCGCGAGGCCGCCGAGCGGATCAGCAGCGAAGGCGCCCGGCTGAAGGCGCTGCTTGCGGTGCCCGCGATCGTGGACCGGCTCGGAGTGCCCAGGGAGTATGTGCGCCGGGCGCTGCGGAGCGAGGAGGAGCTCCACCGGCTCACCAGCGCACCGAAGTTCATCGAGCGGCTGATGAAGGTCAATCTCGTCGATGTCGTACTGGAGCATCCGCAACTGCTGCGGAAGGTGGGCATCGATCCCGGTGTGGTCGAGGCGCTGCTCGCCCTCAAGCCCCCGGAGCTGTCCGAGCGGCTGTCGCTCTCCTTCGAACTTCCCCGCTCGCTGAAGGAGTTGCGGCTCCAGCACATCACCGTGGAGCGCGACGGCATCAAGGCGCGCGTGGTGGGAGCCGGCCTGCGTATCGGGCAGTCCGGCGGCTCCTGAGGTGACCCGACGCTTTTCCGGTACGGGTCCCACCTCGCACAGCCGTACCGGAAAAGCGGGTCGCCGGGCCTGATCAGGTGTACATCAGTGAGCCCGGCGTGGTCAGCAGCTCGCCCGTTTCCAGCCAGGTCTTGAGGCCGGAGAGGATCATCGGCCAACCGCCGTACAGCTGCTCGTTCGCGCCCTCGCGCAGCTGGTCGTGCGTGACGGTGAGCCGGCAGGAGTCGCCGACGGGCTCGATGTCCCAGGTGACCCTCGACGTGCCTTCGGCTTTCACCTCGTCGCTCCAGAGCGCGACCATGCTCTGGACGAGCTTGCGCGGTGGATCGATTTCGAGGATCTCGCCCTCGCCGAGCAGGCCGTCGGCCTTGGGGGAGCCCATCTCGAAGCGCCCGCCGGGCTTCCAGTCCGAGGTGACCCGCATGCCGAAGTTGTACTTGCTCCGGATCTCGGGGTCGGTGATCGCCTCCCAGAGGCGCTCAGGGGTGGTGCGGATGTAAATCTCGAAGACCTTTTCCACGGGGCTCTCCAGTCGGCTCTTGAGGCCGCTGAGTGCGGCCGCCCAGGGTTCCGCGTACTTGCTCACCCACCGGTCGTGGACGAGCCGGATAGGGACGGGGTTCAGGAAGTGGAGCTTTTCCCGGCCGCGGCGTCTGGTCACGATCAGGCCGGCTTCCTCGAGCTGCTTGAGGTGCTTCATCACGCCGAAGCGGCTGATGCCGAAGCGTGCCTCGAGCGCGCTGAGCGTCTGCCCGTCCTGACGGAAGAGCTCGTCGAGGAGGCTGCGCCGCGTCGGGTCGGCCAGTGCCTTGAACACTTCGTCCATGCCATCCAAAATAGGTGACCGTTTGGTCACATGTCAATGGCGCGCCTAGGGTGATCGTGCAGCTGGTTCGCCCTGCCCTCCAGGCAGACGCGTCGCAAGAGGGAATCCGGTGGGAATCCGGAACTGCCCCGCAGCGGTGAGTGGGAACGACCGCCGTCATACGCACTGGATCCGGCAGCGGATCCGGGAAGCGACGGCCAGTAGGTGCCTGCGTACGCGAACCCGTACGCGAGGGCGTGCCCATGAGTCCGAAGACCTGCCACTGCCCGTGCGCGAACGCGCGCGGAGATCTCGGTGACCTCGTGGGCGGGTCGGCGGCATGGGCAGACGGCTGTTTCTGCCCTCCTTCGCGTCCCACGAGCTGTCCGAGGTCATGGACGAGTACTCGCGAAGGAGAGTTCCGTGACCAGCACATCCACGGCCGCAGGATCCAGGGCCACCGTCCACGGCTACCCCCGCCAGGGCCCGAACCGGGAACTGAAGAAGGCCGTCGAGGGCTACTGGAAAGGCCGCGTCGACGCCGGCGCCCTGAAGGAGACGGCCGCCCGGCTGCGCCGGGCCACCTGGCAGCAGCTCGCAGGCGCCGGTATCCACGAAGTCCCCACCGGAGACTTCTCGTACTACGACCATGTCCTGGACACCAGCGTCATGGTCGGCGCCATTCCCCCGCGTCACCGGGCGGCCGTCGACGCCGACGCGCTCGACGGCTACTTCGCCATGGCGCGCGGAACCCAGGACGTCGCGCCCCTGGAAATGACCAAGTGGTTCGACACCAACTACCACTACCTTGTCCCCGAACTCGGCCCCCAGACCTCCTTCGCAGCCAACTGTGCCAAGCAGGTCGCCGAGCTGAAGGAAGCGCTCGCGCTCGGTCTCACCGCCCGCCCGGTGCTCGTCGGGCCGATCACCTATCTGCTGCTCGCCAAGCCCGCGCCCGGAGTTGCTTCCGATTTCCAGCCGCTCACCCTGCTGGACCGGCTCCTGCCGGTGTACGCCGAGGTGCTCCGCGAGCTGCGGGCCGCGGGCGCCCAGTGGGTCCAGCTCGACGAACCGGCCCTGGTCCAGGACCAGCCGCCCGCCGTGCTCGGCGCCGCGGGCCGTGCCTACCGCGAGCTCGGAGGGCTCAGTGACCGGCCGAAGCTGCTGATCGCCTCCTACTTCGACCGGCTCGGCGACGCACTTCCCGTCCTGGCCAAGGCACCCGTCGACGGACTGGCCCTCGACTTCACCGGCGCGGCCCACGCCAACCTCCGCGACCTCGCGGCCGTCGGCGGACTGCCCGGCAAGCGGCTCGTCGCCGGTGTCGTCGACGGTCGCAACGTATGGATCAACGACCTCGGGAAGTCGGCCGCCACCCTCGCCACCCTGCTCGGGCTGGCCGGCCGAGTGGATGTCGCGCCGTCCTGCTCCCTGTTGCATGTGCCGCTCGACGCCGCCGCGGAACGCGATGTCGACACACAGGTCGCCCGCTGGCTGGCCTTCGCCCGCCAGAAAACGGCCGAGGTCGTCACGCTGGCCCGCGGGCTGACAGAGGGCACCGACGCCATCGCCGCCAGGCTCGCCGCCAACCGGGCCGACCTGCTCTCCCGCGCCACGTCCGCGCTCACCCGCGACCCCGCCGTTCGCGCCCGCAGCGCGGCCGTCACCGCGGCGGACACCCGGCGCAGCCTCCCGTACGCGCAGCGCGCGGCAGCCCAGCGCGTACGTCTGCGCCTTCCCCTGCTGCCCACGACCACTATCGGCTCGTTCCCGCAGACCGTCGAACTGCGCACCGCACGGGCCGACCTGCGGGCCGGGCGCATCGACACCCAGGGGTACGAGGAGCGCATCGAGGCCGAGATCCGCGAGGTCGTCTCCTTCCAGGAGAAGACCGGCATCGACGTACTCGTACACGGCGAGCCCGAACGCAACGACATGGTCCAGTACTTCGCCGAACAGCTCAGCGGCTATCTCGCGACGCAGCGCGGCTGGGTCCAGTCGTACGGCACCCGCTATGTCCGGCCGCCGATCCTGGCAGGCGACGTCTCCCGCCCCGATGCGATGACGGTCCGCTGGACCCGCTACGCCCAGTCGCTCACCGACCGTCCCGTCAAGGGCATGCTCACCGGACCTGTCACCATGCTCGCCTGGTCCTTCGTACGAGACGACCAGCCGCTCGCCCAGACCGCGCGTCAGGTCGCCCTCGCCCTGCGTGACGAGGTGAACGACCTTGAGGCGGCGGGCAGTTCGGTGATCCAGGTGGACGAGCCCGCGCTGCGCGAGACGCTGCCGCTGCGCGGCGACGGCCACGAGGCCTATCTGGCCTGGGCGACGGAGGCCTTCCGGCTGACCACCGGCGGCGTACGTCCGGACACCCAGATCCATACGCACATGTGCTACGCCGAGTTCGGCGACATCCTCCGGGCGATTGACGATCTCGACGCCGATGTCATCAGCCTGGAGGCCGCCCGCTCCCACATGCAGGTGGCCGGCGAACTCGCCACGGCAGGCTATCCGCGCGAGGTGGGACCGGGTGTCTACGACATCCACTCACCACGGGTGCCGAGTGCTGAGGAGGCAACCGCGCTGCTGCGGAAGGGACTTGAGGCGATTCCTGCCGAGCGGCTGTGGGTCAACCCCGACTGCGGTCTGAAGACGCGCGGCTGGCCCGAGGTGCGTACCTCACTGGAGCACCTGGTCGCCGCGGCCCGCGAGGTCCGCGCCGGGCTCACGATGTCGTCCTGAGCCGTTCGGTTCCGGGGCGGAGCCGCATCGAGCCCCGCCCTGGAACCGCTAGGCCGTGTCTGACAAATAGCGCCGTCCGCCCGCAGGGCGGGTGCGCGGCGTCCGGTGCGTGCAATCGCAAGGCGGAGGATCATCCTCGTACTGGACGTACTTGGATGACTCCGACAACGCAGCGAGTGTGCGTGCCGGGTGTCGCGCGCCAGGCGAGATTTGTCAGACACGGCCTAGTGCGGTCGCTGAAACGCCTGAAGGATCCGTTCCGCCGCCAGCGTCGCCGTCAACTCCCCGTCCCGCACCTGCTGTTCGAGGCCGGGCGCGAGCGCGCGCACCCCGGGATGGCTGCGCAGCCGGTCCCGCAGCTCGTCGTGGACCATCGTCCAGGCCCAGTCGATCTGCTGGTCGCGGCGTTTCGCGGCCAGCCTGCCCGTGGAGTCCAGCAGCGCCCGGTGCTGTTCGAGACGTTCCCAGAGAGTGTCGAGCCCGGTGCCTTCCCGCGCGCTGCAGGACAGCACCGGGGGAGTCCAGGCGGCGTCGGCGGGGTGCATCAGCCGCAGCGCACCGGCCAGTTCACGGGCGGCGGAGCGTGCGTCGCGCTCGTGCGGGCCGTCCGCCTTGTTGACGGCGATCACGTCGGCCAGCTCCAGGACGCCCTTCTTGATGCCCTGCAGCTGGTCACCGGTCCTGGCCAGGCTCAGCAGCAGGAAGGAGTCCACCATGTTGGCCACGGCGGTCTCCGACTGGCCGACCCCGACCGTCTCCACGAGCACCACGTCGTAGCCGGCGGCCTCCATCACGATGATGGTCTCGCGGGTCGCCTTGGCCACTCCGCCCAGCGTGCCCGAGGTGGGGGACGGCCGCACAAAGGCGGCCGGATCCACCGCGAGCCGTTCCATCCGGGTCTTGTCGCCCAGGATGGAGCCGCCCGTACGGGTCGACGACGGATCGACGGCGAGGACCGCGACCCGGTGGCCGAGGCCGGTGAGCATCGTGCCGAGCGCGTCGATGAACGTGGACTTGCCGACGCCGGGCACACCGCTGACGCCCACCCGCCGTGCCGTACCGGAATACGGCAGCAGCTCGGTCAGCAGCCGCTGGGCCAGCGCACGGTGATCGGCGCGCGTGGACTCGACGAGCGTGATGGCACGGGCGATGTACGCCCGCGACCCCTCACGCACGCCCTTGACATAGCTGTCGATGTCGAGGGTGGGACGCATCCGGGGCACAGTCCTACAACTCGTGGCCGAGCGAGGCGCCCAGCGTCTTCACCAGGTCCTGCGCCGCATCCGGGATCACCGTGCCCGGCGGGAAGACCGCCGCGGCTCCGGCCTCGTGCAGCGTCTGGACGTCCTGGGGAGGAATCACCCCGCCCACCACGATCATGATGTCGTCCCGTCCCTCGGCGGCCAGTTGCTCCTTCAGCGCCGGTACGAGGGTGAGATGCCCGGCCGCCAGCGATGACACGCCGACGATGTGGACGTCCGCCTCGACCGCCTGGCGGGCCACCTCTTCAGGCGTCTGGAACAGCGGGCCGACATCCACGTCGAAGCCCAGGTCGGCAAAGGCCGTGGCGATCACCTTCTGGCCGCGGTCATGACCGTCCTGGCCCATCTTGGCGACCAGGATGCGCGGACGGCGGCCCTCGGCCTGCTCGAACTCCTCGACCAGCGTGCGGGTCTGCTCCACCGCGGGTGACGTCCCTGCCTCGTTCCGGTACACACCGGAGATCGTACGGATCTGCCCCGAGTGCCGCCCGTACACCTTCTCCAGAGCGTCGGAGATCTCCCCGACGGTCGCCATCGCACGGGCCGCGTTCACCGCGAGCGCCAGCAGATTGCCCTCCAGGCCGGAGCCCGGACCCGACCCGGCGGCCGCGGTCAGCGCGCGCAGCGCGTCCTGGCAGGCGTTCTCGTCCCGCTCCGCACGCAGCCGCCGCAGCTTCTCGATCTGCTGGGTGCGCACCGAGGAGTTGTCGACCTTGAGCACATCGATCTGCTCGTCGGTCTCCACGCGGTACTTGTTCACACCGATCACGGGCTGGCGTCCGGAGTCGATACGGGCCTGCGTACGGGCCGCCGCCTCCTCGACGCGCAGCTTGGGGATGCCCGCGTCGATGGCCTGCGCCATGCCGCCGGCGGCCTCGACCTCCTCGATGTGCTGCCAGGCGCGGCGCGCGAGATCGTGGGTGAGCTTCTCGACGTACGCGCTGCCGCCCCAGGGGTCGATGACCCGGCAGGTCCCCGACTCCTGCTGGAGCAGCAGCTGGGTGTTGCGGGCGATGCGCGCCGAGAAGTCGGTCGGCAGGGCCAGCGCCTCGTCGAGGGCGTTGGTGTGCAGCGACTGGGTATGCCCCTGGGTCGCGGCCATCGCCTCCACGCAGGTGCGGGTGACGTTGTTGAAGACGTCCTGCGCCGTCAGCGACCAGCCAGAGGTCTGGCAATGGGTGCGCAGCGAGAGCGACTTGGGGTTCTTCGGGTCGAACGTCTTCACCAGCTTCGCCCACAGCAGCCGCGCGGCGCGCAGCTTGGCGATCTCCATGAAGAAGTTCATGCCGATCGCCCAGAAGAACGAGAGCCGCGGCGCGAAGGCGTCCACGTCGAGTCCCGCGCCGATACCGGCCCGCAGATACTCCATGCCGTCGGCGAGCGTGTACGCCAGCTCCAGATCGGCCGTCGCACCGGCCTCCTGGATGTGATAGCCGGAGATGGAGATCGAGTTGTAGCGGGGCATCTTCTGCGAGGTGTACGAGAAGATGTCCGAGATGATCCGCATCGAGGGCCGCGGCGGGTAGATGTAGGTGTTGCGGACCATGAACTCCTTGAGGATGTCGTTCTGAATGGTCCCGGCCAGCTTCTCGGGCGGTACGCCCTGCTCCTCGGCCGCCACGATGTACAGCGCCAGCACCGGAAGGACGGCGCCGTTCATCGTCATCGACACGCTCATGCGGTCCAGCGGAATGCCGTCGAAGAGCTGCCGCATGTCGTAGATCGAGTCGATGGCCACGCCGGCCATACCGACATCGCCCGTCACCCGGGGATGGTCACTGTCGTAGCCGCGGTGGGTCGGCAGGTCGAAGGCGACCGACAGACCCTTCTGCCCGGCGGCGAGATTGCGCCGGTAGAAGGCGTTGGACTCCTCGGCGGTCGAGAACCCGGCGTACTGACGGATCGTCCACGGCTGATTGACGTACATCGTCGGGTAGGGGCCGCGCAGAAACGGCGCGATGCCCGGATACGTGCCGAGAAAGTCCAGCCCGGCCAGATCCTCGTCCGTGTACAGCGGCTTGACGGGAATGCCCTCGGGCGTCTCCCACACCAGATCGCCCGCGCCCTTGCCGGTGGACTCCTTCACGGCGCTGCGCCACTGGTCCCCGGACACGCCGGACGCGCTGCCGTGCCCGAGTTCGATACCTGAGAAGTCGGGGATCCTCATCACGCCACTCCCATTCGGTCCAGCGCGGAGGTCAGAACGGCGACCGCGTCGCCGCCCGCGACGACGAACTCGTCGACTCCGGCCCGTACATACGTCTCACGCTGCTCACCGGGACGGCCCGCGAGGAACACCCGCCGTGCCCCGGCCGCCTTCAGCGCCTCGGCCACCGGCGCGGCCTGCTCGGCGTAGAGCGTGTCACTGGAGCAGACGCACGCCACGCTCGCTCCACTGGCGGTGAACGCCTCGGCGACCGAGGCCGCGTCGACGGACACCGGGTCATGGACCGGTTCGATGCCGCCCGCCTGGAAGAGGTTGGCGGCGAAGGACGCGCGTGCGGTGTGCGCCGCCGCCGGACCGAGCGCCGCCAGGAAGACGCGCGGCCGGTCGCCGGTGGCCGCCAGATGGGCGTCGGAGCGGGCCCGCAGGGTTTCGAAGGCCTCGTCGCGGCGCACCTTCGGCAGTCCGCCCGAGGGTGCCGCCGGCGCGGGGTCGCGCTCGACCGGAGGCTGGTCAAGGATCGGGAACTCGCTGACCCCGGTGACCGGTTCGCGCCGCTTGGCGAGGTTCTTCGTACGGTTCTCCCAGGTGGCGCCGATCCGCGTCGACACCAGACCGGCGCGCAGCGCTGCCTCCTGGCCCCCGGCACGCTCGATCTCCTGGAACCAGGCCCAGGCGGCCTGCGCCAGCTCGTCGGTCAGCTGCTCCACGTACCAGGAGCCGCCTGCCGGGTCGATGACGCGGCCCACATGCGACTCCTCGACCAGGATCGTCGAGGTGTTGCGGGCGATACGGCGGGCGAAGGCGTCGGGCAGTCCGAGCGCGTGGTCGAAGGGGAGCACGGTCACCGCATCGGCCCCGCCGACGCCGGCGGCGAGGGAGGCGACCGTGGTGCGCAGCATGTTCACCCACGGGTCGCGCCGGCTCATCATCACCGCGGACGTCACGGCGTGCTGGCGCTGCGCGCCCGCTGCCGGGTCCGCGCCGCAGGCCTCGGCGACCCGGGCCCACACGCGCCGCGCGGCACGCAGCTTGGCGATGGTGAGGAACTGGTCGGCGGTCGCCGCGTACCGGAATTCCAACTGGCCGCAGGCCGCTTCGACGCTCATTCCCGCCGCGGTCAGCTCACGCAGCAGTGAGACACCGGTGGCCAGCGAACAGCCCAGCTCCTGGGCGGCCGAGGCGCCGGCCTCGTGGTACGGCAGCGCGTCGACGGTCAGTGCCCGCAGCCCGGGGTACGTCGCGTGGCACAGCCGGGCGAGTTCGGCCGCCGCGGCCGTGAGTCCGACGATGTCCTCGTACCGGCCGGTGCGAGCGGCGTGCCCCAGCGGGTCGGCGCCGAGATTGCCGAGAGCGGCCTCGGGGGCGACGCCCCGCTCCTCGTACAGACGCAGCAATTCCCGGGCGGCGGCGTCGAATTCGGCCCCCGCGTCGAGTACGACCGGGGCGAGGTCGAGATAGACGCCCTCCAGGACGCCGGCCAGTGCGGAGAGGGGAACTCCGGCCGGGCCGACGGACAGCCAGAGCGAGGTGACCCCGTTCTCCAGGTCCGCGAGCACCGCCTCGTTCGCCCGCAGCGGATCGGGCCGGTCGTGGCGCTGGCGTACGTCCCAGCCGGAGACCGCGCCGCCTTCGGGCCTGCCGCCCCTGGTGAAGGGGGCGAAGCCCGGATAGCCGGCGCCGTCCGCGCCGTCGCGTGCCGAGTCCGCGGTGTACAGAGGGCGGGTGGCGAGCCCGTCCTCCATGGCCGTGGACAGCACGTCATCGGCCGCCGTGTCCGGGGCGTCCTTGCCTGCCTTGCGCAGCACGCCGGCAACCAGCAGCTGCCACTGCTCGTGGGTCGCATCCGGGAATTCGGCGGCCAGTGAGAACCCGTCATCGGGGAGGACCGTCATGCTCAGATGCTAGGTCAAGGGCGCAAAGGTGCAGCAGGGGAGAAGGCTGTGACCTTGCACTCTCAGGACCGCCCTTGATCCTTCGCTCGCGATGGCCTATTCCGCGGGCCGCGCAGGTGGTGGCCAGTGCGGTGGCGATCAGCGGGAGTGCCGTCCAGGGCAAGTCGCCCGCGCCTGCGCCTTCCAGGACGATTCCACCGATCAGGGAACCGGCGGCGATGCCGATGTTGTAGACGGTGGCCTGCAGGGAGGTGGCCACGTCCGCGTGTGCCGGTCCCGAGAAGTCGACCAGCGCGGTCTGCGGCAGCGTAGGCGCTCCGCCGAAGGCCGCGCCCCACACAGCTGCGCCGATGAGCAGGGCGGCGGGAGCCTGCCCGAAGAGACCGAGGAAGAGCCTCGCGGCCGCGATCAGCGTCGGCGCGGTCAGCAGGGCCGACCGGAGGTGGCGGTCGACGAGAACGCCGACGGTCCAGATCCCGGCGACCGTGGCGACGCCGAAGACCAGGTCCTCACACATCCGGGGCAGCAGCCCGGCCGGGAGCAGCGGTCGACATGCGACCATGGTGAGACCTTCACATCAGTGTGAAGGCAAGGGAGCTGAGCCATGAAGATCGGCGAACTGTCCCGCCGCACCGCCGTCCCCACCAGGATGCTGCGCTACTACGAGGAACAGGACCTGCTGCACCCGGAGCGGGCCGAGAACGGCTACCGCGCCTACGACACGTCTGCCGTCTACCGGGTCCAGCAGATCCGCGGGCTGCTCGACTCCGGCCTGACCACGGAGATCATCCGCAGGATCCTGCCCTTCCTCACCGAGCCGAACGAGATCCATGTCCATCCCGGGTGCCTGACGGAGGAGACCGCGGCGCTGCTGCGGGGCGAGGTGGACCGGATCCAACAGCGCATCGACTGTCTGGCGCGCAACCGCGACGCGATCCTCGCCCATCTCGCGGCGGTCCGGCCGGACACCTCCGGCCCCTGACGGGGTGAGCGGGCCGGGTGCACGGGCGCGGGGGCGGCCGTAACGTGGATGCACACGGTGGGACGGACAGTCTCCGTACGGAAGGGCGGGACCCGCGATGGCCGGTGAGATCTCCTTCTTCGAACTGGGCGTGGGCGACTTCGAGGCGGCCCGCGCCTTCTACGGCAGCCTGTTCGGCTGGACCTTCGAGCCGGGGCCGACCGAGGGCGGGGGCCTTACGATCGGCACGCCCAACGTCCCCGGCGGAGTGCACGGCGGTGACGCGGGCGCGAGCCCGTATCTCTTCTTCAGGGTCGACGACATGAAGGCCGCGCTCGAACGGGTCCATGAACTGGGCGGCACGGTCGACGACTTCGACGCGGGCAGCGACGACGAGAGCGTCGCCCGCTTCGGCCGGTTCACGCTCTGCCACGACGATCAGGGCTCGCCCTTCGGCCTGCACGAGCCTCCGAAGAACACCTGACCCGGCGGCGCCGAGCGGCCCGGCGCCTCACGTCAGACCGCGCCCGCCGTGCGCCGTACGCTCCAGTCGAAGCTGCCACGGCACACCAGCACACCCGTCGAGTCGACGACCTCGGCGTCGGTGGTGAACCGGGCGCGGAGCGCGGCCCCCACCAGGACCGGACGCAGCTCCCGCAGAGCCTGCTCGTCCAGCCGGCAGGACGCGACCAGCCTGCCCCGGGCGGGCGCCAGGAAATCCATGGCCGCGGCGGCCCCCAGCGGCACGACTCCGTGGAACTCCTTCTCGTCCTCGGCCGCCCCGATGATCGCGGCGAGCCCGGCGGCGTCGATCAGTGTGATCAGCCCGCTGGAGTGCAGGGACCCGATCACATTCGTCAGCGCCTGGGGCGTCGACAGGGCGACTTCCGCGACACCGTCGGCGGCGCGGAGCACCTCGATACCGGCAGTGCGGTGCGCCGGTACGGGATCCAGAAGGGCGCGGGCCAGAGGGGTGACGTCCAGGGGACCAGCGTGACCGCCCGGGACGACGACCGCATGACCGCCCGGTCAACAACCGGCCACCGGGGTGAAGACGCTCCGGCTGCTGCGGCCCCGCAGGCTGCCCCCGCCGCGCCGGTCACGGGCCGTGAACGCGGCCGCCGAAGAAGACCTGGGTCTCGGTGAGCCGCCCGTCCCGGACAGTGCTCAGCTCGACATTGCGATAGTGCTCGCCGTTCTTGAGCTCGTACTCGTACGCGATGAACACGCCGTCGCCCGACGCCGGGACGGCCTCGATGATCTCCTGGGACCGCAGCCGGTCGGCCGTGGGGAAGCAGCGTTCGAAGAATGCCGCCCTGTCGATACGGTCGTCCTGCGGGCTGGTGAACACGAAGTCCTCGGCGATCAGTCGGTCCGCTGTGTCGCGGTCCTGAGCGATGTAACTCGCCATGCAGGCGAGGACGACATCGACGTTCGACCCGTTGGACAGCTTGGGCATCGGGCGTTTCCTCCCTGTCATGGCGAGCACTCATTGTGTTCACGGATCCGTACGGCCGTGTGGGATATAGCTTGACGCCATGTGCTGGAGTGCGACAGCCGACCTCGCGGCGGGGACATGCGTCGCCGCGATCGGAGTGGCCTGCGTCGCGCAGGTGCGCCACCTCCGCGATCTGCCGCTCGCCGCGCTGCCGTTGCTGCTCGGAGCCCACCAGATCATCGAGTCGGTGGTCTGGCGCTCCGGTGGTGGCACGGGTCCTGCCACCGTCGCCTGGGCCGTCATCGCCCTGCCCCTGCTGCCTGTGTGGGTGCCGTTCGGCGTACTCCTCGCGGCGCCGCCGCCCGCCCGGCGCAGGCTCTCGGTGCTCGCCGCCGTCGGGATCGCCACCGCCGCTGTCCTCGCGTACAGCCTCGCGACCAGGTCCGTGACCGCGGAAATGCGGGGGCACACCCTCGGCTATGTCCTGGATCTGCCGCGCTCCCCGCTGATCATCATCGGCTATCTGCTGGCCACGGTCGGCTCACTCCTGCTCGGCGGGGATCCGGTGCTCCGGCTGCTGGGAGTGGTCGCCGGGCTCGGGGCCGTCGCGTGCGCGCTGCTGTGGCGGCTGGAATTCGTCTCCACCTGGTGCGCGCTGGCCGCCGTGGCCTCCGTCGTCCTGTACCGCTGGGTCCGGCAGCGCCCGGCCGGCCCGGGAACGGCCCGGGCGTAGCCGTTCGGCGCAGCGCGGGCAGCGCCGCGAACCGGCATCCGTACCTCCGGTTGGCCGCACGCCGTGTGGGTACCCGCACGGGTAGCACCCCGGCACGCAGGTGCCCCGCGACCTGCCCGATCAGCAGGCGCAGGAGGACGGCGCCCCGCTGAGGACTGCCGGCAGCCACGACTCGGACGCGCGGTGCACCCCGAGCAGCCCGTGCCGGACGAGCCCTCCGGCTGAGTCCGGTCGCAGACGGTGGCTCACCGGGTGAGTCTGTAGGAGGCGCACCCCTTCGCTGGAGCGGGCCCGCCCGGCGGCGGAGGGCACAGCACCGGATCCCGAGAGGCAGGAATCACCGTGAACAGCACCCAGGAGTACACGACACCTGTCGTCGTGACGCTCAGCAGCTGCGCCAAGGAGGACGCACACAGCGTCTTTCGGCTGCTGAGGCAGTCGTTCGCCTCGGACCGCGCGGACGACGACGTACCCGATTACACCTCCCACGACACTTCGGACGTCCACACGAGCGTGTGGACGTCGACCTTCGAGGTCGCGCCCTTGCACGCCAGGCCCGGACCGGTGCGGTTGACGGCGCCCGTCAGAGTGGATCTCCAGGGCACCTACTGGGGAGTGGACCGGATGACCGAGACGCTGGCCGACGCCTTCGCCGTCAAGGCGCAGGGCATGGCAGCGGGTGACCAGGAGAAGGACGTCCAGCTTCTTCTCGAGAGCGGCAGCGGATAGTTCGAGGAGGACCTGCCATGGCAATCGCCACCGTGAATCCCGCGACCGGTGAGACGCTCAGGACGTTCGACGCACTCGGACCGGACGAGATCGAGCGACGTCTCGCGCTCGCGGTGACCGCCTTCCAGAAGCACCGCACCACGGAATTCGGCGATCGGGCCGGACTGCTCGACCGTGCCGCGAGCCTGCTGGAAGAGGATCAGCACTCCATCGCGCGCACCATGACGACCGAGATGGGCAAGCCGATCACGGCCGCCCGTGCCGAGGCGGCCAAGTGCGCGAAGGCGATGCACTGGTACGCCGCCCACGCCGAGCAGCTCCTTGCCGACGAGACCCCCTCGACCGTCGATGTGAGGGACTCCGGAGCCTCGCGGGCGAGCGTCCACTACCGCCCGCTGGGCGTCGTGCTGGCCGTCATGCCGTGGAATTTCCCCCTCTGGCAGGTCGTGCGCTTCGCCGCCCCCGCCCTCATGGCGGGCAATGTCGGACTGCTCAAGCACGCGTCGAACGTGCCCCAGACCGCCCTTTACCTGGAGGAGCTGTTCCGGCGCGCCGGATACCCGGAGGGCTGCTTCCAGACGCTGCTGATCGGATCCGGCGCGGTCGAGGGAGTTCTGCGCGATCGCAGGGTCGCCGCCGCGACACTGACGGGCAGTGAGCCGGCCGGCCGGTCCGTGGCGGCGATCGCCGGTGACGAGGTGAAGAAGACGGTGCTGGAACTCGGCGGCAGCGACCCCTTCGTCGTGATGCCGTCGGCCGACATCGAACGCGCGGCGCAGACCGCGGTGACCGCCCGCGTGCAGAACAACGGCCAGTCCTGCATCGCGGCCAAGCGTTTCATCGTCCACGCCGATGTGTACGAGGACTTCCTTGAACGCTTCACCGCGGGAATGCGGAAGCTGACCGTCGGCGATCCGATGCAGGACTCCACCGACATCGGCCCGCTCTCCACCGAACAGGGCCGCGCCGACCTGGAGGAGCTCGTCGTCGACGCCCTGCGCCTGGGGGCCACGGCCCGCTGCGGGGCACAGCGCCCCGAGAAGCTGGACGAGGGCTGGTACTACGAGCCCACGGTCCTCGTCGACGTGAAGCCCGAGATGCGTATCCACCACGAGGAGGCATTCGGTCCGGTGGCCACGGTGTACCGCGTGGCCGATGTCGGCGAGGCGGTGAATCTGGCCAACGACACGCCCTTCGGGCTGAGTTCCAACGTGTGGACGCGCGACGAAGCGGAGGTGAGCCGCTTCATCCGCGACATCGAGGCGGGTGGAGTCTTCTTCAACGGAATGACTGCCTCCCATCCCGCGCTGCCGTTCGGCGGCGTCAAGCGCTCCGGCTACGGCAGGGAGTTGTCGGGTCACGGGATCCGCGAGTTCTGCAATGTCACCACGGTGTGGCACGGAGCGGAGCCCTCGGCGAGCCGCTGAGGTTGCCGGATTGCCCGCACGGCGCCCGGCGGCGAGTGAACTTCCCTACGCCTGGCGGGACTCGTATACGACCCCGGCGACGACCAGATCTTCCCAGGCCATGCCGACGCTCTTGAAGAGCCGGGGCCGAGAGGTGTCTGCCTTCACCGTGCCGCGTACGAGGTCCGCCAGACCCACCAGGGAACCGGCATCCAGCGCACCCGACCGGACGGCGAGGATGACGTCACCGGCCTCGCGCAGCGCGGCCCCGTGCGCCTCGACCACGACCATCGACCGCCGGGCCGTTGTGTCGTCGACCTCGCGCGCCTCGGGTTCGTGCGAGCCGACGGCGACGACCGTCGCATGCGCGGGCAGAGTTGAGCCGTCGAAGAGGGGAGTACGGGCCGTGGTGCAGCAGGCCACCAGGTCGGCGCGCGCCACGGCGTCGGGGGCGCCCGCCTCGACGGTCGGTCCCGCATCACCGTACTGCGCGAGGAAGGCGGCGAGTCGGCCCTCGTCGCGGCCCACGACCGTGATGTGCCGCAGCGTCGGGCGAATCGCGCGCAGCGCCTCGACATGGCTGTGCGCCTGCGGGCCGGTGCCGAAGACGACAAGCCGCTCGGGCTCCGCCACGGCCAGCAGATCGGCGGCGGCCGCCGACACCGCGGCGGTACGGATCGCGGTCAGCGCGACAGCGTCCAGCACGGCGAGGGGGCTCAGCGTCTCTGCGTCCAGCAGCAGATAATTGCCCTGGATCCGGGGGAGCCCGAGCGCGGGATTGCCGGGCGCGACGGTGGCGATCTTGACGCCCGCGTAGTGGCGGGAGTGCGAGGGCATCAGCAGCAGCTGCCCGTGCTCGACCGGCACGACGGAACGGGCCGGGTCGGCCTCGGGGTCGAGCCCGTCGCGCAGGGCGTGCTGGATGGCGGTGACGGCGGTTGCCATGGGGAGGGCGGCGCGGAGGTCGTCGGCGTCGATGACGGTGGGTTGGCTCATGCGGTCCTCCGGTGCGGGGCCCTTGCGGGGCGGAACGTTACCCGGCCGGCGCGTGCGGCCCGCGGCACCGTCCGGGCCGTTCCCCCACCCCGCCCCTTCCCGTAACTGGGGGCAGGCCCCCCAGACCCCCGTATGCGACCTTCGGCCGCATGTCCTCAAACGCCGGACGGGCTGAACTTCAGCCCGTCCGGCGTTTGAGGAGCGGGGAGGTTGGGGGTCCCCCCGGACGGAGTCTGGGGGAGGGCGGGTCGGGGAACAGGCACCCGCAAGGCTCGGGTCAGACGTTCGGCACCTTCAGCTTGTCCCAGCTCGCCTTCCCCGGGATCCCATCCGCATCGCTCCCCGAGAACCCCAGCTTCCGCTGCCACGCCGCGTACGACTTCCGGTCGGCCTCCGACCAGTCCGGGCTCGGGCCCTCCTCGTACCGCCCGCAGCCCTCGGCCACCAGCCGCTTGCCCATCGCGGTGATGATCGGGCTGCGCCGCCCCGGCGCGAAGAACGCGGCGCCGGGGAACGGCTCGAACGTCGCCGGCGGCTTCGGCGCGGGCGGCTTCGACGGGCCGTCCGGGCTGCCGCCCAGACGCGCCTTGATCCGCGCTCTCATCGAGTCCATCGTGAACCCGCGCGGGTCGACCTTCCCCGGCTGCCACTCCTTGTGGCCGATCACCGAGCGGTACGTCCAGCCGTGTGCCCGGCAGATCGCGGCCGCGGCCTTCTCGATCGCCTCCAGCTGCGCCGCAGGCCACGGGTCCGAGCCGTTGCCGAGGTTGACGCACTCGAAGCCGTAGAAGTAGCGGTTGCCGTCGGTGTTGGCCTCGTTGTCGGAGGGCAGGGCGGCCTCGTTGATCACCGCGCGCAGGACGTCGTCGTCGCCGAGTCCGGCGTGGTTGGCCCGGCCGTTGCCGACCAGGTGGACCGTGCCGTCCTTGGCTATCACCCCGTGGCACAGCGGTCCCGGCAGGCTGGAGTAGCCGTCGTAGCAGATGTCCACGGAGTTCTGGGTGCCCTTGGTGACGGTGTGATGGATCATCACGCCGTGCATGGGGCCCCAGGGCCCCTTGTGGTTGCGGTTGTGCGTGCGCCAGCTCCGCTCCTCGACGACCTGAAGCCCTTCGTCACGCAGAACCTTGACCAGTTGGGAGGCGGTCAGAGGCGTTGCCATCGTGGTGCTCCTTTCCAGGTGCTACGTCAGTGGTCGGGCTGTCCTTCGACGTCCTGCCCCGCCGTGCCGGGGTCCGAACCGCCCGCCGCCGTGCTCTCCGCGGCCGCTGCCTCCGCCTCGTACGTGGCCTCCGCCGCCAGCGCCTCGGCATCGGCCGCCGGGATGGGCGCCGCCAGCGGGGCGAAGGTCTGGCGCAGGTCGGCCACCGAGCCCTCGCCGAGCACCCAGGCGAGCGGCGCATAGTGCACATGGTTGCCCGCCGGGGCCTGGAGGAGCGGCCGGCGAGCCGCATCCGTCGGCCACTCGACATTGCCCGTCGCCGTGCGCGCCGCCACGGTCCAGTAGTCGCCCGTCGAAAAGGTCTTGCCGGGCTCGAAGTAGACGAACACACCGTCCTCCAGCGGCAGCCAGCCGCCCTCCTCGATCCGCAGGGCTCCATGGCGCAGCTTGGCCGCGCCCTGCTTCGCACGGCCGGAACCGCTCGCGCGCCCGGAGCCCGAGCGGTGGTCCCAGCGCCGCAGGAAGGGGTGGAGCTCGGGGCGGCGGCCCACCGAGGGTTCCGGCTCGGCCGAGAGCCGCACCCGGCGTCCTGGCAGGTCGAGCTCCTCGACCCGCAGCAGCGGCAGCGGCTCGTTGCGGCTGAGGTAGGCGGTGTCCGCGAACTCGACCCAGTCACCGACGTTCAGATCGAGCTTGTCGTCGCTGCCGAGTGAGGCCAATTCCACCCAGGTGCCGTCGAGTCCGTCTACGGGGAAGGTCACCGAGCCGTTCTCCCGCGACCACTTGAAGGTCGCGTCCTTGGCCGCGCCGCCCTCGTGGATCTCCACGCGGTACATCTGGTTCTCCTGGCCCCGGTAGCGGGCGTCCGGCTTCACCAGGCACGGGTCCTCGTCAGCGTGCTCGGGACGCTCGCTGCGCGCCGCCATCCGCGCGCTCGGCGCCTGCGCGGCAGCCCACTTCGTGAAGGCCGCCCGAACCTGGTCCTTCGTCGCCCCGTCCGCCAGCTCCAGCTGCGAGCCGGGCAGCGCAACGACCTGCCACACGACCTTCAGCCGGGCGGCGGTGTCGGGCATCGCCGACCCGAGCGCGACCTCACGCAGCAGCGGGTCCTCGGCAGCCGTGACCGAGCGCTCCCACACCTTCAGGTAGGCGAGATACGGGAACTGGGAAGGCAGCCGGTCGCCGGGACGCTCGGCGTCCCGGTATCCGTCGGGCTGGTCCCAGTACGTCCAGGTGGTCGGCGGCGCGGCCGGCGCGGGCGCGTCGGCGGGCGCGTCCTTCTCGTCCTCCTCGGCGCTGTGCGCGTCGTCCACGACCGGGACGCCCGGCTGCGGGCGGGTCGCGTCCAGCAGGATGCCGTCCACGTAATAGCGGCCGCCGCCGATGGACAGATCGTCCAACTCCCGGCTCCCGCCCAGGAAGTGGAGCTCGAAGCCGGTCGCGCCGCGCGGCCCGCCGTGCTGTCCGATCAGATCGGCCGCGGTGGTACGGGCCTGCGCCAGCTGGATCGCGGTCTGCTCATTGGCATCGGCGTCCAGCTGGACGCGGCCCTGCTGGGCGATCACAGCCGAGTAGTGCCGGTCCGGCCGGAAGGTGCTGCGGGAGATGTCTGCGTGCATGGAAGGGGTCCCCCTCAAAGATTGGGCAGTTGATGTCGTGTCAGGTGACGGGGATGATCCCGGCGTCGGTACCGGCCGGGGTGTACTCGGCGAGCCGGGCCCGCAGGCTGTCCTCGCGCTGGGGCTGGTACAGGTCGTGGAAGGCGCCCATCTCGGAACCGTCCTCGGCGCCCCGCTTGATCTCCTCCGCGCAGCCGGCGGCGAGTTGCCCGTACGCGGGCGTGCCATAGCGCTCGCTGGTGAACAGCGGGCGGACCGGCTGGGCGTTCTGACTGCCCACCAGGTCCGGCTGGCAGTGGTGGCGGCGCGGAGTGCGTGAGCCGGGAGGCACGTACGAGAAACGCATACAGCCGATGCCCCGACGCGCCACCTGCATCCGCCCGGTGAAGACGCTGTTCTCGGCGATCTCCACGGCATGGGTGTGGACTTCACCGATGACGGTGGTGCGATGCGCGTGGAGCACGGCGTGCGCGAGGCGGCAGTCCGGCGCGGACAGAGCCGCCCGGTCGTGGCCGGTGGCGTCCAGGATGCTGTCCCGGATGTGGATGGGCAGCGGGTCGTGGTTCACCTCGTCGCCGATGACCTCGATGGTGCCAAGGATGCTGCGCTCGATCGACACACACGCGGTGGTGCGGTCCAGGACCAGGCTGGGTTCGTCGGGGGAGTGCGGATGGCACTCAGGTTCCAGCGACCAGCCCGGTACGAGCGTGCAGTGCCGCAGTCCGACCGCGCCCACCGGACCGGTGACATTGAGCCCGCGACCGGTGATCAGCAGACCGTCGAGCACGATCCGCGGAGGCTCACCCTCGCAGTCCTCCTGGGCGCGGATGTTGAGCGCGTCGGGCCGGTTGCTGTACCAGTCGAGCAGCCGGATGACCGGCCTGGTTCCCTCGGCGGCGCGCACCTCAAGACGGTCGCCCGGATCCAGATCGAAGTCCAGCTGCTCCTGGTAGGCACCGCTGTGCGTGATCTCGATGATGCCTTCGGGGCCGCACTGCCCGGAACGCCGCTCGCGCTGCCAGTCGTTGTACGCGTCCATGATCCGCTGGTAGCTCTGGTCCGGGCCGACCCGGTAGACCTTCGCCGCCGTCGGCGCCTCACGCTCACGCGGGTACTCGCCGCCGCCCGTATCGTCCGCGAACGCGTAGTGGTAGGTGACCCAGACGCCCTGCCGCGGCGCGGACCGCGAACCGAACGCGATCCTGCCGAGCGCCGGATCGACCGCCACCTGGCCGCGCTTGGGCCGGTAGCGCCAGTGGGTCAGGTCCGCCACCACGATGTCCGAGAGCGGCACGGGCTCGTCCTGGCCGTCGCGCCAGATCGTGAAGCTCTTGCCCGGTCCGTAGTAGTCCGCGAGCCGGTCGGCGAGCTGCCGGCGCCGGATGTGGGCGGGCACGTTGTCGATCGTCGCGACATGGGTCGCCGAGGGCTCGGGGACCGGCTTGGTCACCAGCGGAGTGTCATTGCCGAGAATCGAGAAGGTGTACAGGTTGCGGGCCCGGTCGATGCAGTACGCGGGCGCCCCGGTCACGGGGTACGGCTTCAGCCGCCAGACGAAGAGGCCCACCCCGGCGGGGGAGTAACCGCCCTGACCGCGCGCCGAGTTGGCCCGCCGCACATTCACCGACTGCGCCACGGTCCCGAACGGCCCGCCCGCCAGATCGAGGGCCGCACCCTCGCGTACGTCCACGAGCCTGCCGCGCTCCCGGCGGCGCGCGTTGGCGGCTTGAGTGCCCGATCCGTACAGCTTCACCGGCTGCTGGTGGGAGACGAGCCGGGAGAACTCCACGGCTCGCGAAGGCCATCCGGCGACGTCCTCCGCCAGCTCCTCAAGGAGGGCGAGGGTGCCCTTGCGGCGCCGGTTGGCGACCGTGGCTGCCACATCGCGGCGCGGTGCCAAGGCCTCGGCGAGCCGCAGGCGCGAATCGTCCCCGCCCTCACCCTCCAGACCCTGCGCCTGCACGCGTTCGTAGCCCGGCAGCGGGGAGTAGCCGACCAGATCGCCGAGATACGGCAGCACCCAGGGCGCCGCGGTCTCCACGAACCAGTCCTCGTAGCCCTGCTCGACCCCGTCCCGCACCCTGTCGACCTGCTCGGCGATCACCGCGAGCAGGGCCCGCAGCGGCTCCCCGCCCTCGGCGTCCCGCAGGCGGTGCCACTGCGGAAGCAGATCAGCGAGGCCGTCCGGTTCCCTGGTCATGAGGTGACCTCCGTCAGAATCAGCGTGTCCGCGACATGCGGGGAGAGCAGGGCGAGCTGTGCGGGCCGGATGCCGCGGAAGACGAACACGGCCCGGCCCTTCTCCAGCCGCCGGGTATCAGTGATGTCCGGGTTCAGCCGCAGCAGTTCGGCGAGCGAGATGCCGTGCCCGGCGGCGACCCGGGTGAGCGTTTCGCCGTCGTCGGCGGTGACGCGGTGCACTGCTTCGTCGTACTCGGCGAGCCGAGCCCCGACCGCGGTGCGCGGCCGGTCGAGCGAACTCGCCAGCCCTGTCAGCTCGTCGGGCGTCACGGACGCGGGCACACCGGTGAACACATCCACGTCGACATAGTCGACACCGGGCACCGAGTGGGCGGTCGCCAGCACCTCGGACAGGCGCGCGGGGCGGCCCAACTCGCGCCACCCGCTGCCGAATCGGGTCAGCAGCGCCCGTCGCAACCGTGGCTCGACGACGCTCCAGGTGTGGTCGGGGGCGACCTTCACCTTCGCCGCGAGCAGCAGCAGTACCAGCTCGCGCACGTCCACCCTGACCGGCAGGCGCGAGTCGCCGTACTCGGCCAGCGACGAGCGCAGCGCACGCAGCACCTCCGAGTCTTCGGCGATCGCGATGTCGTCGACCCCGGCGACCGTCACATGCAGCACCCGGCGCCGGCCGTCGAAGATCTCGCGGGCCGCGGCCCGCCCGATGCCCGCACGCGAGCGCGCGAAGTCCTCGTAGTCCTCGACGGACACAAGCCGGTCCAGCGCCGAGACCGCCAGCGGGATCGTGCGCCGGGTCAGTCCCGGACCGTCGGCGTCCGCGCCGCCCGTGGCGGGCTGCGGGTTGGTGACGGCACTGACGCCCAGCGGCCGGGAGACCGCCTGAGTGATGCGATCCGCCCGCACGTTGGCGGCCCTGCCGGTGCCGAAGCGGTACCGGGCCCGGACGTTCTCGTGCCCGGTGGACAGCCGTGCGCCGTGCACCCCGTCGCCGAAGGTCACCGTCGTACGCCCGTCCCCGGCCGTCCCCGAGACATATGCGCGCTCGCGCGGACCACGCCCCGCCAGACTGTCCACTTCGTGCCACAGCAGTCCGTCGACGCGCACCTCAAGGGTGGGCGTCGCGCCCAGGGGATTGTCGGCGGGCAGCCACGTCAGCGGCGACTGCCACAGCGTGAACGTCTGGTTGGCCCGGTCGGCGTCGCCGCTGCCGATCGGCTCGTCGCGGCTCTCGCCGTGGGTTGCGGCCACCACATTGCCCTGGACGCGCACGGTGTCACGGCGGTAGCGGTAGGCCAGATCCGTGGTGAGAGTCAGCTTCGTATGTACGTGATCGCCGGGCAGGTGCGGGTCGAGCTGCTGCTCAACGGCCGTGATCACCACCAGTTCGGTGCCGCGGACCCCTGCCGTGTCGGGGATGTCGGTGCGCTCGCCCGAGACCACCAGATGACGGCCGGGCCGCAACCCGTCGTACAGCTCGGCCAGTTCGAGCTCATTGCCGTGAACGTCCTCGCCCAGCGGCTCGTCGGCGGGCCGCAGCGCCTCACCGCCCGCGTGCACGGTCGCGTCCCGGATCGCCGAGAGCAGGACGTCGTGCTCGTCCAGCCACGGATCGGCGAGCGTCAGCTCGGTGCCGCGGCCGGTGATCCCGTAATTGGTGTAGGCGGCCGTGCGCACGGCGGTGACCCGGGTGGTCACGAACGCGAGCTTCTTGTCGCCCGGGATGCCGTCGGGTTCCCCGGAGCCCTTGCGGGGACGCTCGATCGCGACCCAGCTGCCGACCGTGATCCCGTCCTGTACCGAGTCGAGCGGAAGCACATGACGGTTCGCCTGCTCCGGCACGGTCGCGATGCCGATCTCGACATTCGCGGGCTCGCTGCCGACCGTGTACCGCGCCGTCACCTCCACACCGCCGTGGGTGACCTGCTTGTGCTCACCGGGAGCCAGCAGCCAGTTGAGCGGCTGGCCGTTCTGCACCGCCACATGCACCCGCCCGTCCTCGGCGGGCCTCGACACGAACAGCGTCCGCTCCGGAAGCCCTTGGGAGAACTCGGCCGTCACACCGGGCTCCTGGGAGTCCGCGGGTCGCCTGGTCAGCCAGCTCAGATCGTGGTCCTGGCCCACCCGGGTCTGCAGCGAGACCCTGCCGGGCCCCAGACCGAAGCTCGTGTCCGTGGGCAGATTCTCCGAACGCTGCCACGAGGACCCTGTCTCGATGTGCTGGAACTCGGCGCGCACCGGAACCCGTCCGGCCGTGTCGTACACGATCCGCATCGTGGTGAGTTCCCCGCCGCTCACCGGCCAGTCCGTCTGCCGGATCACCCGCCCGCGCTCGTCCTGCACGGGCTTGAGCGGCGCCGTCGCCCCGAACGGCGCGGCGGTCACCCGCATCGCCTGAAGCTCCCGCAGCAGCGCGGGCACGGCAGGCGCCGCCCGCCGCCACGCCGCGTACATGCCGTCGGCGACCCGCGGATCGAGCGCCGACAGCAGCTGCGCACCGAGGTCGGAACCCGGCGCGAAGTACCGGCCAGGATCGTGGGACAGCGTGCGCGCCCCGGAGGGCGGCCGCACCACGCGGGTGCGCAGCGCGGGAAGTACGGCGCCGAGCGCCCGCATCGCCGGTGAGTCCGAAGCCGCCTCCGGAGTCTGTGCGCGGGAAGGCTCCAGATCGGCCGCCCGCTCCATCAGCTCGCCGACCACGGCCTCCAACTGCTCGAACCAGGCGGCCACTTCCTCGTACGGCGCGGCTATCGCCTGCGCCTCCGCGAGCCGGTCGTGCGGTTCGACGAGCCGCGCCGCGAACTGCGCGGGCGTCTTGATCCCGGCCAGATCCGCACGCAGCGGCGCGAGCACCTGAGTGTCGAAGTCCTCGATGATCCGGCTGACAGGGCGCGGGTTGGGGTTGTCGGGGGTCGGGTCACCCTCCTCGACCTCCCGCTCGTCCTCGGTGATCCACTCGCGCAGCTCGGCCACCAGCTCGGACAGCGAGGGCGGGGCGGACTGCGGCAGCCCGATCGCCGTGACCTCGTCGTCCCGGTCGATGCGGATACGTGCCACTGGAAGCAGCAGCCGCTGCCCGGGGGTGTCCTTGTCCCCGCCGAAGACGAAGAGCAGCCTGTCCCCGGTCTGCAGGGAGGTGTCGGTCCCGGAGACGAAGATCTCCGGGCGCCCGCGCAGATCGTCCGGGGTGAGCAGCGCCGGCCGGCGCCGGCGCACCGCGAGCTCGTTCCACGCCCAGCGCGCGATGAGGTCTTCGCCGGTCTCGAAGGCCTGCGACTCCTCGTCGGAGGTGCTGGGCACGCTGTTGGCGCGCGCGCCGCGCGGGATCAGCACCGGCACGTCCTCGGCCCGCGGATCCCTGTCCAGCGTGTACGCGAGATGGGTGTCGGCGGCGATGCCCGGCCGCGGCCGGTGTCCCACAAGGCGCCCCAGCAGAGCCAGCGAACGGTGCTCGTCGGCCGTGCGCAGATACCCCTCGTCGGCGATGCGCTCGGAGTGGAAGGTGAGCAGATCGCCCACGGCCGCCCACGCGTCGAGCAGTCCGATCGACGGATCGTCCGGGGTGCGGACGGTCAGCCCGCGCAGCGCCGGATAGGCGGGGGAGGCGAGCCGGTCGAGCATGGCCGCCAGGAACGAGCCGTACTCCCCGACCCGGTAGTTCAGGGCCGTGCGGCCCGGAGCGTTGTACAGGGCCTTGGGCGCGTGGCGTTCGTCGTGCCCGCCGCAGCCGCAACCGCAGGAGCCGCTCATCGCGCACCTCCGCCGAGCTCGATCGAGAGCCGGCCGAGCTCCGGCCGGTCGGGGTCGTTGTCGCAACGCGCGATCTCCAGCGGGCCGAGCCGCAGCACGCCTGCCTCCAGTGCCGTGTCGTCGAGTGGGTCTTCGTGGAAAAGCCGTCGCAGCCGGGTCACCCGTACGCTCTCCACGCCCTGCACCGCCGCGGCTGCCGCCACCAGACGGCTCAGCCGCACCGGTTCACCGAAGGTCAGCGCGTCGGGGTCGAAGAAGCCGAGCCGTCCGCCGGTCAGCGGGCGGTTGCCGAGGAGCCGGTACAGCTCGGCGAGAATCTGGCCGTGCTGATGACCGGGCGCCGCGCACACCGCCAGCGCGATGTCCAGCGGCACGGACCGCGCGGGCCCCACCACCAGGTCGTGCCCGATCCGGCGGTAGCTCTCCAGTGCGTACGCCACCGAGTCGAGCAGTTCCGGGGACGCGTCCCCGTTGCCCAGCGCGTCGACGGCGACATGCGCCTCCTGCACGCTGCCGGTCCATCGGATCTCGGCGGCCGCGCGCTGCACGCCGGGCAGCTTCGACGCCAGTGCCGCATAGTCCTCGGCGGTGACGGCCCGCAGCCGGGTGCGCTTCAGGTCGAGCGGGGCGAGCTGGCGCACCTGCTCCACCGGCTCGGGCTCCGTGCCGCCGACGGCGGGCAGCGGATTGCGTACACCCGCGACGGGCATCGGGTTCCCGGCGTCCGCGTCCTCGGGATCACGGCACAGCACCAGATGGTTGATGGACTCCGCGCCGACATTGCCGGCGGTGCCACCGCCGAGCCGGTAGTGCAGCTCCAGCCGTGCGCCCGGCTGCGGGCGGGCGCCGTGGCGCCCGTCCCCGAACCGCAGCGCGATCCGGCCGTCGTCCTCCAGCTCACCGACGAAGTGCCGCTCGCGCGCACCCGAGTCGAGCAGATCCCGCTTCGCGGTCCACCACGTCTCGCCGTCCGCGAGTGTCACGGCGGGAAGCGCGGCCCGCGGATCCTGTACGAGCGAGGCCGCGGGACCCCGCAGCACCGGCTCGTCCGGATCGATCCCCGCCGAGTACTCGGCGCCCCAGGTGTGGGTGATCTCCCAGGCGATGGAGTCGTCCAGCACCGCACCGGCCCGCGCCCGGGCCGTCAGCACCTCGAGACGACGCAGCTTCGCGGCCAGCAGCCTTTCGCTGCGATGCAGCAACTCCCGCAGCGCGCGCACCGGATGACGGCGCAGCTCCAGACGCTCCAGCACCCGCAGGCCGAACAGCACTGTCAGCTCGGCGATTTCAGCTTCCGTCAGTCCGTCGCAGTCGCGGGCGCTGCGCCACAGTTCCACCAGCCGCTGCCGGACGCGTCCGGGGATGGCGGCCAGCCGGGTGGACTGTCCCGCCGAGACATGACGCGGGTCGGGGAACGGCACCGACTGGACGACGGGGGAGCGCTGCAGCACCGGCCGGAAGCGCGCCGGGATACCGGGGTAGACGACCTGAGCCAGCAGGGTCTCAAGCGCCTCGGCCTGCTCGTAGGCGGTACCGGGGACGACCTTCTCCCGTCGGCGGCCCGCGAGTTCCAGGCCGAGACCGGCGCGTCCCGTCTGGTCCTCGCCGACGACGGTGAACAGCTCCCGAATCTGATCGGCGGTCAGCAGCCGCCCACAACGGGTCTGCTCCAGACGGGCGTTGATCAGATCCGCGGTGGCGTTGCCCTCCTTGCGGTCCCAGCAGCCGAAGCCGGACGGATCGCAGGAACCGAGGACGGCGGTCGCGGGAGGCACGGTGACCGTCTCCGGCGTCCCGCCGCAGAACGTGAGCGAGCGCCCATGGTCGACGAGCACGACATTCCCGCGCGCCACGCTCACATCCTCGACCGTCTCGCAGTCCGAGCCGCCCCGCGTCGACAGACAGACGGGGAAGGCCAGCGCGTCCTCCTGCGCCCAGGTGACCTCCAGCACTGGTTGGTCGGCCAGCCGGTCCACGCCCGGCGTGACCGAGGTGAGGCGTAGGGCCTGACGGTGGGCGGGGTCGGCGTCGCCCGGCGTACCGGAGCGTGCCCCCAGCACCTCCTCGATCAGCAGCAGATCGCCCGGAGCCAACTCCAGCGACCTGACCGAGCACTCCTCGTCCGCCCACGCGTCCCGCAGCGTCGCGGATGTGGCGCCCTTGGGCAGCGAGCACACCTCGTCGCCCCAGGTCCAGAAGCGGATGGTGTTGTGCTCGGGGCGCAGCGCCAGCGGCTCGTCGGCGACGACCGGCTCGAACACCTCGACCGATCCTCGCTCCTCCAGCACGGCCAGGTCCCGGTCGTCGATGACGGTGCCGATCGCCGGCCTGTCGCGCGGCCCCAGGCTGCGGACGTCGACGGCCGCGAAGCGGTATGAGCCGGGACGCAGCGTCAGCGGCCGTTCGGTCTCGACCGCGACGAAAGCGCGTGCGTTGACGCCGTCGTGCATCGGGTAGTCGATGAGCCGCACATGACGGCGGACGGAGACGCGGCGGCGGGCCGTGTCGAGATACGCCTCTGTCGCCACCGCGTCCTGCTGATAGCTGATCCGGTCGGCGGTGTGGGCGAGGAGCTCGACCAGCGTCGTGCCGAGGTCGGCCGCATTGCGCTCCACCCAGTCAGGCGTGGTCAGCGCCAGCCGGTCCAGGATCAGGCGGCGGATCGTGTCGTAGTCGCGCGCGGTGTAGTCGATGACCGGTGCGGCGGGGAAGGCAGTCGGGCAGTCGGGCTGCTCGTCCTTGCAGTCGAAGGGGGTCGGGCAGTCGGGCCGGAAGTCGAACCCGGCGGAGAAATAGCGCTGGTCGAAGCCGGGAAAGGGCTCGGTGCCGGGCCGTCCGTACGGATCGGTGTCCACGACGGAGAGCGTGTACCGGGACGTGTCGCCCGTGCGGTCCAGCGTCACGAACAGCCGGTCGTCGAGCTCCGGGTCCTCCTCGCGCTCGACGGACACCTCGACGGCCTCGATGCCGGTGATCCGGCGCCCGCCGTCGATGCGGATGTTCTCCGGGCACAGCCCGTGGGGCGCCTTGCCGAGGAAGGTGACGGTGAGCGTCAGCCCGTCGTCACCGACCTCCACGGCGTCCACACCGCCGAGCTGCGCGGCCCGTACCTTGGCGCGCCTGCCGTCCGCACGGCAGACCAACTCCTTGCTCGTACCGCTCATGCCGGGCCGCTCCCCTCGAACACGTCGTCGCGCCGGCTCGCGGTGGAGCGCACCACGTAGCGCAGATACACCCGGACCACGTTCTCCTCGCTCACCACGTCCAGGGCCTCCACCTCGATCAGCTCACCCAGCCAGCGCTGCAGGGACGCCTGCACCGACAGTTCGAGCGCGGAAGCCAGTTCGGGGCTGTTGGGCGTGAAGACGAGATCGAGCAGCCCACAGCCGAAGTCGGGGCGCATCACACGCTCGCCGGGGCTGGTGAACAGCAACTGCTCGATCAGATCACGCACATGCTCGTCGTACGCGGCGTGCGCGGTGCGTCCCCGCCGGTCCGTGCGGAAGGGGAAGGCGATATCGCTCCTCATCGCGACGACACCCCCCGCGCCGACGCGGTGACCACCGGCGGGCCCTGCGGCACCAGCGCTGCGCTGAAGCAGAGCGCGGATGTGCTGTCCAGCAGCACGGGTGAGCCGTCGATGAGCACGCTGTCGCGGTGCGGTGTCCAGCGGACGGTGGCGCACGGATGCGGTACGCCGTCGACGGTGTGGCGGCAGCCGCTGACGATGAAGACGCCGGCGGCGGTGGGCACTTGATGGCCGTCGATCCGGACGCCGGACGACGGGGCGGAGGCGGGCACGACCCGGCCGCCGTGCGGGCAGCTGATCACGCTGCCGCCGTTCACGAGATTCCCCGACAACACGTAACTCCCCGTTCCCTTGGGCCCTGTGCTCATCGCTTCTTCGGCACGATCAGCCGGCCCTCGTTGATGTTGACCTCGTCGCCGATCAGCACGATCGACGCCCCCTTGCCGTTGCCGATCGTCACGCCCTTCTCGTCGATCTGGATGTACGCGCCGCCCTTGGCCTCAAGGAGAATCCCCGTACCGCCGGGCACGTCCGACATCACCAGCTTGTGAGCGCCCGGCGTCTGGATGACCACCGGCTGAGAGCCGGGCAGCTCGGCGCTCGCCCGGGGCGGCAGCTCGGAGGCGTCTCCGTACCAACTCCCCGTCCAGATGGGGAAGCTGGGGTCCCCCTGCTCGAACTCCATCCACACACCGGCACCGATCTCGGGCACGACGTACTGACCCGCCTGCCGTCCGGTGAACGGCAGACAGGGCAGCGCCCAGGTGGAGGCCTCGTCGCCGAGCACATCCGGTACCTGGGCCGTGATCCGGCCGAGCTTGAGCGGGTCCTTGTTGTCGATCACCCGCCCCCGGAACTTGCCGAGAAACCGGTTGTTCGGTCCTGCAGCCATGCGAAGTTCTCCTGGTCCTCACGTCTCTGCGGACGCGTCTTTACGGGCGCACTGTCCTGCTGCGGGCGATGAGGCCCTCGCGGGAGAGCGTGAAGTTCTGCTGGTACGAGCCGGGCCTGAGGTTGTGCGTCACGCTCTTGACGTAGTAGTCGCCGTCGTACGTCACGCCCGAGCCGCGCACCCCCACCAACTCCCGTGGCCGCAGGACATATCCGTGCCGGTTGACATCCAGCGACCCCGATCCGGAAATCGCGTCCGCGGACGTCGCGGCCCTGGCGAGGGTCTCGGCCTCGGCCTGCCCGAGCTCCTTCTTCGCCGTACCGGAAAGGGTCTTGCGCTTGAGGGCGGGGGAGGCGCGGAGGCCGAGCGGTGGCCGCAGCGGGCTGATGTCGGGCTGCGCCAGCAGCCGCACGTCGCGGGTGCGCGGATCCTGGACGCGGGCCTGGGGCTCTTCCCTGGCCGTCCCGTCGTAGGCGAAGGTCAGCTGGTCGACGGTGGAGTTGTTGTCCATGTTGACGTTCAGCGCGTGCTGGCGCTGACCGAGTCGCTGCTCGGGACCCCAGAAGGCGACGGACCGGCCGATGCCCGGTCCCGGCTCCAGATAGAAGGTGTATCCGTTGGCGCGGGCCAGCTCGTTCAGATACTGCAGATCCGTGCCGGTCTGGTAGTCGACGCGCAGCTGCTCGCGAGGCGGCTGATGGATCTGCTCACGAATGATCCAGGGATCGATTCCGTAGTCCGCGTACCTCCGCAGAATCCGCTCGACGCGCTGTGCGGGGCCGAGATTCGGATACCGGTCCGTCCGCTCCTCCAGATCCATCAGCAGGGTCAGATCCTCACCGGTGACGGTGAGCGTGGTCTGCCCCGGCTGATTGCTGGCGCCCACTTCCTGCCGCACGATCAGCCCGTCCAGGATCACCGTCGGCGTGCCCTTGACGGACGTCGTAACGATCACCCTGGTCTTCGGATCGAAGAACCCCTCGGGCAGCAGCCGTTGTGTGATCAGCCCCCGCTTGGTCAGATCGAAGGCGAACTGGAACCCGCTCCGTTCCCCGGCGGTCATGGTGATCTGCGCGGACAGCAGAGCCTCGGCCACCTCGGCCGGCACCGGGCGGGTGAGCTTGGGCCCCATGTGCAGGGTGAGATGGACGGGCCCGCTCCCGATGGGCTCATCAGCCATGGAACCCACCCGGCAGAGGAATGTCGATCGTCCGCCCCGGCTCGGCGGTCAGCTCCTGCGGGTCGAGTACGGGATTGGCGTCCGCGATCTGCCACCACTGCCCGGGGTCGCCGAAATAGCGCTGCCCGAGATGGTCGGGCCGCTCGCCGCTGCTGACCGTGTGCGGCGCGGTCTCGCCGGCGGCCTCGCTGAGCGGAGGCAGCAAACGCCGCTTGGTGTACCGCACTTCGGTGCCGTCCGGGAGGCGGTGCACGCCGATCTCCGCGTCGTGGTACCGGCTGGTGCGGGGGTAGGGATGCGCCCCCGGGATCGCGTCCAGCGCACTCTCATAAGGATCGATCACGTCCTACAGCCCCCGTCCCAGCCCGAGCTCGGCCAGCCGCCCGCCCCGCGCGGCGGCGGCGAGCCGTTCCTTCTGCGCCAGATGTGCGAGATACAGGTCGGCCCCGCGATGCCCGGCGGGCAGATCGCTCACGCTGAGCACCTTCATGCCGATGCCGAGGCTTGCCCGTATGGGATTGAGATTGACGTCGAACGCCGACTCGTTGATGGACAGTTCGGTGAGCCGCACGGGCATGACGCGCTTGCTCCCCCAGGTGAAGAGGGTCAGCGGCATCTCGATCGGGCTGATCTCGATGGTGCCCTTCTGGGTCCGGCGGGAGGCCTCGCGAAGCTGAGCGCTGGTGGGATGCACGAGCATCTCCAGCGTCGCGAGCTGCGGATGAATCCCGTCGGGCGCGGCGACCTCGAACTGATCGGTGGCATCGATCTCCGCGGTGAACTTCCAACTCTCCTCGGCGGGCCCCTTGAGCCGGAGGGCCTCGTTGCGGTCCCCTCCGCTGCCTCCTCCGCCGGCGTCACCGCTTCCTCCGGCGGATTGGGGGGCGAGGGAGCGTTCGAGGGTGTCGGGGTTGAACTGGAGGACGATGATGCGCTGGGGGGTGCCGCGCTCGGGGTCGACGACGACGATGCCGGAGCGGATGGGCTTGGGGATGTCTGCGTAGCGGGTCATGCGTCACCGAGCCCGGCTCGACGATATACAGTCACGATCTTCTCCGCTTCCGCTTGCACTCGTTGGTCTGTGTCGCCTTCCGCCATCGCCTGGACGATCGGGAACAGTTCCGGCCACTCCATGTAGGCGGTGGTACGGGCTGCCGCGGCTCGCACCATGGGGTTCTCATGGGCAAGGGCGTTCGCCAGCGGAGGCATGAACTCAGGGGAGTGGACCGGTGGTGCGCCCAGCCCCAGCCGGAAGATGGACTGGACCAGCATGCGTGGGTCGGTCTCCTCGTAGGGTTCGTTGAGGAGCTCGGGGATGCGCCAGACGTCCAGCTCCTGCTCCGCTTCACCGAGCAGCCTCACCAGTTCGTCGCGGTCCGAGCCGTAGAAGAAACAGCAGAATTCGCCGGAGGTGCGGTCCCGGGTCACCTGGAAGACGGTGTCTTCATCGAGGGACCAGACCATGGACTTCCTTCCCGTTCCACTGTCCTCAGCGGGTTCCTCAGGCCAGCTGTGCTGTTCGGCGAAGCGGCTGGCCTCCGTCCAGTCGCGCTGTTTGAGTACCAGACGGCGAGTGCGTGTCGAGTGATTTGCTGGCATGGGATCCACCTTGCTACTTCCGATGTGTATGGCCGCTTCGGGCGGTGTCGGATCAGTTCAATCCGTGAGCGTCCAGGATCTCCTGTCGAATCTTCTCGAACACTTCTCGTTTAACCTTCTCAGGTGGCACGTCCTCGCTGAAATCAAAGGTGTAGCCGCTGAGGAACATCTCGATGTACTTCGCCTCGCGCTCCGCGAGGTCCTCGCCCCCGATCAGCGGCTTCTTGCGCTTCGGTGCACCGCTTATCCCAGTCCGCTCCTTGGTTCGCTGCCTCTTCAGACCCTTCTCTTCCTCCTTCGTGCTTGCCTCGTCCATGCGTTGCTCGTACCGCTGCTGCAACTCCTTCAGCTGACCTTCTTTGCTCTTTCCGGCGATCCACGCGTCCTTGCTCGGAATGGCGTTCTGCGCACCCCCGGGAGCGACCGGGTAATCCTCCAGGGCAGATTTCAGCAGCCCTGTGTCGCCCTTGACGGATGCGCGTGCCAGCATCTTCGCCAGCATGGCCGAATATACTCGTGACGATTCATCCCGGCGCTTCTCACTGTAGCCGGTGATGGCCATCAGAGTTCGCGCTTTGTTGCGCTCCGTATCCCCCATGACCCGGCCGACCTTGTCTCCTTTGAAAAGCTTCAGATAGTTCTCACCGTGCTGTTCGAGGTATGCGTAGCCATGAACGCCTTCCCGCTTGGCAAGTTTGGAGTAGGGCGGTGCGTCTCCCCTTACCTGTCCTTCCTGGCGCATGTGGGCCACGGTGTTAACGCCGCCGGGCATTTCGTGCATCTTTACGCCGCCGCTTTCGCCTTCCCAGTCCAGGTCCCATTCGCCAGGGAGGTCGTATTGCTTCTGCTCTCCGGTGCTCACCTTCTTTCCTGTCTCGGGGTCTTTCTTCAGTACATCCTTCACCCCCTTCTTGGCGCCGTGCTCCGGGAATTCGCCGCCGGCTTGGAGGTCGTCCAGGTCTGCGACGAGTTCGCTCATACGAGTCCCCTCGCTCACCTTTACTTGACTCACTTTCCCGGTCTCCGGGTCGCGGATGACCTCTGCCGGGCTGTTGCGGTTCTCGTTGGCAGCGGACTTGGAGCGCACTTCCGCTGAGAGTTCTTGGACGAAGGCAAGCGCCTCGCGGGGTTCGATGGTGACCGTCGTGCCGGGTACGACGATCGCCGGTGGGCTGGCCCATGCCCGGATGGTGAACTTCCGGGCGCCGTCGGCCGCCACTCGGGACAGCCGGTACCAGACCCGCATCGCATTGAGGGCAGCGTTGAGAAGGCGCGGCGGCACCCCTTTGCGCAGCATGGCCTTGAGGGCCGGGCGCATGCGGGCCACAGCTTTGGCGAGCCGATCGCCGTGCTGCTGATCTTTCTTATTCTTGTGCTCGTCCTTGTTCTGTTTCTTCTGGTCCGTCTGCTTCTTCTTGTGGTCGCGCAGGTTGTCGCGCTTCTGCTTGAAGACGTTGCGCAGCTTCGACGCGCTGTTCTTGAGGGCCTTGCCCGGCTTGCTCTTCTTGAGCTTCTTGCCCAGCGTCTTCGCCGCGTTGCGGACCTTCGTCAAGGCCGACTTGACCGCCCTCTTTGCCCTGCCGAGGGCGTTGCCCAAGGGGGACTTCGGCTTCTGGGGCTTGGTGGGCTTGGGGCCCTCGATCTCTTTCTTCTTCTTGGAGGCTTCGGGCGTTTTACCCTTCGTGCCTCCAGGTGTCGTGTCCTTCGGCTTCGCCGACGTCGGCTCCGGCTTCGCAGGAGACTTCGGCGTCGCCGTGTCCTTCGGTTTCGGCGGGGCCTTCGGGTTCGGGGAAGGCTTCGCCTTCGGCTTGGGGGACACGGCGGGCTTGCGCAGGGTCTGCTTGGCGTTCCGGATCGCGCCCCGCGCCTTGTTGACCGCCTCGCCGGCCGCCTTCTTCGCGCCCTTGCCCGTCTTCTTGAGGCCCTTCATGATCGTCTCGGCCATTGCCTTGAGGCGCTTGCCGACACCCTTGGTCGCAGAACCGAGGCGTTGCAGAAGGAAGTTGGCGATGAAGTCCAGCAGCGCGACAACGCCCGCGGCCACCGCCTCCGCGAACAGACAGGCCGCCGGGCCCGCCTTGACCGCCTTCAAGTAGGCCCAGAATTTGCTGAATGCCGAGAGGATCGAGCTGATGCTCTGCCAGGCGGCCATCAGGCCCTGGACGATCGTGAGGATCGCGCCCGCCGCGGGGACGATCATCGAGACGACCTTCTCGATCACGAGCGACGCGATCATCATCGGCAGCGACGCGATGATCGCGTCCCACGCCATCTTCCCGATCTGCTTGATCGAGACGCAGCCCTTCACCAGGACATTGATGACGGCCTTGCCCAAGCCGAGGATCCCCTCGACCTTCGTGTCGAACCACCGCTTGACGCCGGTCTTGATCGCGCCCCACAGGTGGTCCTGGATACCGGACTTCGCCGAGCCTCCCGCCTTGCTGATCCAGCCACCCGGGTCCGGCGCGATGTCCGCCACCAGCGCGGCGAACTTGCCCAGCGCCTCGATCGCAGCCTGGGCGAACTTGATCGCGCCGAGGATGACCGCCTGGTAGAGCTTGATGACGGCCTTGATGCCCGCCTCAAGGACGTCTAACAGCGCGTTCAGGCCCGCCGCCAGGGCGTCGAGCAGCGCGTTGACCGCCTTCTTCAGGCCGTCCGCCAGCGCGTTGACCCCCGCGATCGCCTTGTCGCGCAGGCCCTCGATCGCCTTGCGGAACTTGTCCCGCAGCTCCGGGAAGGCCGCGAGCAGCACGTCCCCGATGGCGATAAGCGCATCCGCCAGCACGTTGATCGCCTGGATGGCGAGGTCTCGTACGAAGTCGATGGCCTTGTTGGCCCACTCCTTGAACGTGTCGATGATGCCGTTGACGGCCTTGCGCGCGGCGTCGAAGACCTTGGTCACCGCGTCGAGGATCGCGTTGAACGCGCTCTTCACCGCGTCGGCGACCCAGCCGAGGAAGCCCCCGGAAGGCTTTTCCTCCTCCTTCTTCTTCTCGGCCTCCTTCTCCGCGTTCTGGCGCTCCGTGTCGATCTGCTTGTTGTCGTTCTCCTTCCGGTCGTTGACCTCCTTGTCCTTGTCGTCGCGGGCCTTGACGATTTCCTTGTTCTTGTCGGTGTGTTCCTTCTCGGACTTCTTGTCCGCGTCCTCGATCTTCTGGTCCTGCTCGGTGCGCCAGCTCTCGCGCTCGCGCTGGGCATCCTCAGCCGCACGGCCGCGCTCGGCCGTCTGCTTCTCCGCGTTCTGAGTGACCTCGCGGTCGATCTCGGTCTGCTTCTCCTGCTTGGCCTGCTGCTCGCCCTGCTGCTGTTCCTTCTCCTTGACGGTCAGGTCGCCCTGAGCCTGGCCCGCGGCCCCCTGAATCTCAGAGCCGCGTTCCTGCTTGGCGACCGCGCCGACGCCCGGCTTGGGCGCGGACCCGGCCTCGAGACCGCCCCCGCCGCCCCGCTTTCCGCCGGCCGTGGCCTTGCCGACCAGCTGCTCCTGGGGCGCGTCGGGGAAGATCTGGTCCTCGCCCATCGGCTTGGCCGCGTCCTCACGGCCCGTGCTCTGGATGTCGGACTGCTTCTCCTTGAGCGCCTTGGCCTGGTCGTCCGTGCGCTTCGGGTCGCTCTCGCCCTCAAGCCTGATCTTGGGGGCGGGGCCGACCGTCTTGTTCTGCAGTTCCGGGTCGACGGTCGGGACCGCGTCGGCCGCGGCGTCGACGTTCTTGGCCTCTTCCGCAGTCAGCTTGTCCGCCACAGGTGGCGGCGGCGGGGGAGTGTTGTCGGTGGGCTTCGCACCCTCCGCCTTTTCGCTGCCCTTGGCCTTCTGCTTCTCGATGCGATCCTCGGGCCCGAGCTTCTCGACCTTGCCCGTCACCTGGTCGGCCGGCGCGGCCGCCTCGGGCGGGCCCGACTGAGTCTGCGGCGCGCCCGAAGGACGTTCCCGCCTCGGCGGGTTGGCGTCCAGCCGCCGCTGCTCCTCGCCGACCTTCTTGTCCGCCGCGGCGTCCACACCAGGCATGGCGGCAGCCGCCTGGTCCGGAGCCAGCTTGCTGACCGTACCGATGGCGGCCTTTGGGTCCTGGCCCGAGACGTCCGGCGGCTCCTCCTGCTTCTCTTCGGGAGCTGCTCCACCGCCGCCTCCGCCGCAGCTGCCGCCGCCCTCTTCCTTCTCCGCCGCGGGCTCCGGCGGGGCGCAGCCGCCGCCGTCCTTCTCGAGCGACGCCTCCGGAGCAGCCTGGGCACCTTCCGGTGCGGGCGCGCCCATCCTGCCGGGGCTGTCGGTCTGTTCGCCCGCAGGGCTGACCGCCGCCTGTGCCGCGGACGGGGCCGCGCCAGGTCCCGCCGCTGCTGTCGGACCCGCCTGCTCGCCGCCGCCGACCGTCCCGCGGGGAGCCGCACCGGGGCCGGCTTCCTTGGGGATCCGGCTCTTGGGTCCGGCCGCTTCCCGCTCATTCCTGGGCGGCTCGGCGTCACGCCGCGCTGCCGGGGAGGGGTTTCGGTCCTCCGCAGGCGCCTTCTGCGTCTGCGCACCCGCGGGCCGCGTCGCCGCCGGGCCGGGCGACGTGTCCGGCGCGGAAGCGCCCTGCGACTGCCGCTGTTCGCCCCGCTGTTCCTGTTGCCCGCGCTCCTTCAGCTCCTGCTGCTCGTCCTGCGCGTCCTTGGCGTCCGGCCGCTCCTCGGCTTCGCCGGAGTCCTCGCCCCTGCCCTCCTGGGCCTGCTGCTGCGCGGGGTCCGTCTTCTCGGCCTCGGGCTCCTGCTGGTCCTTCTCGGTGGTCTCCGGGTCGGGCCCGACTTCCTGATCGGTCGGCTTCTCCGGCTGCAGGTCCTTCGCGCTGCGGTCCTGGGCCTCGGCCGCGGGCCCGCCTTCGGGCTTCGGCGCCTCGCCCTCGACCGGACCCACATCCTCGCCCGGCGCCTTCGCCTCGGGCCCGGCGGACTCCTCGTCCTCCTCGTTGGCCTCGTTCTCGCGCTGCTGTTCGACCCGTTCCGCCTTGGTCGGGGGCGGTGTCGGGAACGTAGGGACGGACGGCTCCGCGGCACCAGGTGTCATCTGGTCGGCGGTCGGTACGGAGGACACGTCCAGGTCGGCGTCCGGCAGATAGTCCTCGGGCTTCAGCTCAGGCTCGCCCTTAGGAGCACCGCCCTTGTCGCGGTCGCCGTCCTGCTCACCACCGATCTCCCGGTCTGCACCCGCCTCGAGCCCGAGCGGCTTCTCCTCCTCGCGCGGCTCGCCCTCGTCCTCGTCCTTCTCGTGCAGCCCGTGCTCCGACAGGGCGCTGTCCCGTTGCTCCGCCCGCTCGTCCACCTTCTCCGGGCGTACGGGACCGGGCTGGCCCTTCGCCTTCGGGTCGAGGTTCTCCTGCTTCGAGCCGTCCGCCGGCTTCTTCGCGTCGTCCTTGCGCTTGCGCTTGTCGGCGCCGGGGGCGTTCGCCTGCTCCGGGTCCTGCTCCTCCCGGTCGCGCTGTTCCTTGCGCTCCTCCTTGGCCTGCTCGGATCCGTCCGCCTGTCCCTGGTCGCGTTCGTCCGCGGCCTCGTCGACCTGCTGGCGGTCCTGGCCCTGCTTCTCCTCTTCCTGCCGCTGCTCCTGCGCGGCCTGTTGCCGGGACTGGGCTCGCTCGTCCTCCTGGTCCTTGCGCTGGGCGGCCTCCTGGTCCTCGGCCGCCGCGTCGGAGCGCGCCCTGCTCCGGTCGCCGCCGCGCTTCTCGTCCCGCGCCCTGGCGTCCTTCTGCTCCTCGCGGGAGTCCTCGGCCTGCTTGTCCTTCGAGCCACGCCCGCCCTCTTCCTGCCGCTTCCACTGGGTGCGCTCGACACCCAGTAGCTCGAAGAGGTCCGTCTCCGGCTCGGGCACCTCGGCCGGCTGGAGGTCCAGGGGCTTGGTCTCGGACTCCTCGGCGAGGTCGAGGAGCCGGTCGTACTCGTTCGAGAGCAGCCGCACTTCCAGCCGGTCCAGCACCGAGTCCTGCAACTGCGGTGACATCCGCGCGAGTTGGAGACGAACGCGTCCCGAAAGGTCCGCCGGGTCGCCGCGCAGGGAGCGCAGCACGCCGTTCGCAAGACGGTCCACCAGCGTGGCGGGGTCCAGTTGTTCCATACGGGACCGGTCGGCGTCGACCGTGGCGTACCGCAGCCAGCCGGGCGTGGACTGCTCCGGCTCCACCTCGGGGGCCTGCTCCTCGTCCCGTACGAGGGCCTGGGCCGCCGACTCTGCCTCGCGCTCCATCGCCTGCTGGGGCAGGCTCACCGCACCCAGATCGCGGCCCGCGCGCAACGCACCCAGACCGTCCGGGTTCTGCACCGTGTGCAGCAGCTCATGGGCGAGCAGCCGCTGCCCGTCCGCCGTGCCGGGGCGGTAGGCGCCCTCGCGGAAGAAGATGTCCTGGCCGACCGCGACCGCGTCCGCGCCCAGCAGCTCCGTGAGCGTGCCCGCGTCCCGGTCGGTGTGCAGGCGCACCCGGCTGAAGTCGTGGCCGAGCTGCTCCTCCAGCTCCCGCCGTACGCTCAGATCGAGCGGCTGTCCGGCCCCGCTGACGATGTTCTTCGGCTCCGGCGTACGGGACTTGGCGCGCTCCTTGCGCTTGCGCCGCCGTTCGGCCTGGGCCGTCTGCGCGTCCTGGGCATGTGACGTACTCATCGCGGCTCACCCCGCCCCGAAAGTCCCGCGTGCACGGCACGCGCAAGCGCCTCGCCGAGCCGCCCCGGCGAGGTGGTCGCGGGCAGCGGTGGCAGCCCGGACAGGGCGTCCAGGGCCCGGCCGCCGTCGGCGGCCAGCGGCACGCCACGCTCCCGTACGAGCCGGGACAGCTCCGCCTCGAACGCGGCCGAGACCCGGTCGGGGTCGAGCCGTTCGAAACCGTCGAGCACCAGCTCGCCGATGTCCACGCGGATCGTGCGCTCCGCCGGGCGCGGTGCCTCGTTCAGACCCATCCGTGGACCTCCGAGGGCGTCAAGGAGCGGTCCAGCTTGAGGTATTCGGTACGCGCCGCCTCCAGCATGTGACGCATCTGGAGCCGGTCGCCCTCCTCCGCCGCGAGGAAGGCGCCCGACAGCGCGATATTGCGGATCGAGCCGCCCGCCACCGTCAGCCGGGCGAGCTGCTCGGGATCGATGCCCTTCATCGGGGCCCGCGCGGGCAGCACCCGCCGCCAGATCTCGGCGCGCTCGCTCTCACCGGGGAAGGGGAAGTCGACGACGAAGCGGATACGGCGCATGAACGCGGTGTCCAGCGCCTGCTTCATGTTCGTGGTCAGGATCGCGAGCCCCCGGTACGCCTCCATCCGCATCAGCAGATAGCTGACCTCGAGGTTGGCGTACCGGTCATGGCTGTCCTTGACCTCGCTGCGCTTGCCGAAGAGGGCGTCGGCCTCGTCGAACAGCAGCAGTGCGCCGCCGCGTTCGGCCGCGTCGAAGACCTTGCGGAGATTCTTCTCGGTCTCGCCGATGTATTTGCTGACGACCTGCGAGAGATCGATGATGAACAGGTCCAGGCCCAGTTCCTTGGCCATGACCTCGGCAGCCAGGGTCTTTCCGGTGCCGGAACCGCCCGCGAAGAGCGCGGTGACGCCGAGTCCGCGGCGCAGCGTCTCGGCGAAGCCCCACTCCTGGTACACGGTCGAGCGCTGACGCACATGGGCGACGATCTCGCGCAGAATCCGCAACTGCCGCTCGGCCAGCACCAGATCGCCCCACGCCGCCCGCGGCTCGATCCGCCGGCCCAGTTCGTCCATGCCCATCCGGGCCTCGGTGAGCCCGGCCCGCCAGGCAAGAGCGGTGGCGTCCAGCTCGTCCTCGCCCGGCAGATCCCGTACGACGGCCGCGCCGGCGGACCGGATCAGATGAGGCGGCAGCGAGAACTGCTCGACGAGATCCCGCAGATCCTCCTCGCTCACCTCCGGTACGTCAGCGAAGGCGTCCGCCCACACGCCCAGTTGCTCATCGGCGTCCAGCGGGGGCACTGTCACGCGCTCGCCGCGCGGCCGGGCAGTCTGCCGGGGATCGAGGCTGGAGACGACGAGCGGAACGGCCGCGCTCTCGATGAACGCGTCCGTCGCCGCGGCCTGGTCACGGTCGAGCTCGCCGACCTCGACGAGCAGGGCGGCAGGCAGCATGATCGCCTCGCGCTGCCACAGCCGCGCCAGGCGGTCGCGCTCGGCCGGATCGGTGGGCATGTCGTCGGCGGCCATGGCATAGAGCCCCAGCCCCGAACGGCGGGCCGCCGCAGCGGCGATGTCGGCACGGGTCCGCAGATCCCCGCCGACCAGCTCGACCCGCAGCGGCGCATGCGCTCCGGCTCCCGCCCAGCCCGCGGCGACCTGACTCGCGGCCAGATCGTACGAGGCGGGCAGGGACGCCGGTACGGGCGCACGGCGCAGCAGTCCGTGCAACCGGGAGTCCAGATAGGGCGAGCCGACGAGGAAGTGCAGGATGCGCTCGTCCAGCCGCAGCCGGGAGGTGGTCAGCCGGGTCTCGTCGTCCAGCTCGACGAGCCGCCAGCGGCGCAGCGGGGCGACAGGGGTCAGCGCGCTCCAGTGGGCACCGTCGAGCGCGGCAAGGGCGAGCGAGAAGGTGGGGTGGGCGCGCTCGGGGTCTCCGCTCGCGGCTGCACACCGTCCACCGGTCGTGGGGTCGAGCTCCGCGGCGGCGGCCAGCAGGACGACATCGCGCTCGAAGGGGCTGAGCCCGAAGCAGGCGACGAGCGAGTCGAGCGTGGCGGGCCCGCGCACCCCGGGGGCGGCTGCGAGAAGGCCCTGGGCTGCCGGTTCGCCGCCGGCTGCGGCGGTGGGGGTGCTGTCTCCGGCGGCGAGTTCGCTCCGCGGAATGGGCGCGGCGCCCGGGTCGCCGCCCTGCCGCCCGGGCTCATCCGCCCCACCCGCCGCGGCGGCGCGGTGGTCACCGGCGCCCGGAGCGTCCGTGCCCGCGGGGCCGCCTGCTCCGTCGGCCGCGGCGTTCTGACCGCGGCCCGGCCGTCCCTGCGCCCGGGCCGCATGGGCGTCGATACGGGTGAGCACGGACCGTACCGCCGCGAACAACGCACGGCCGTCCGCCGTGGTGGACCCATCCGTCCCGTCGAACGTGCCCATACCCTCACCCGCCCCCGTGTTGCGCACCGTGTCTCAGCTCTCCTTGTCGTCTGCGCCCGCTTCAGTGCTCTTACGGGCACGAGCGGGGTCGGCCCGTTTCGCGACGGGTTTCGCTGCAGCCTTGGTGGCCTTCGCCGCGGCCCGCTTCCTCACGGGCACAGCCGCCTTGGGCTCCGCGTCAGGCGCAGGCTCCGGCTGCGGGTCCGGCGACGGCTCGGGACCGTCCACCTCGACCGCCGCCTCCGGCCGCCCCGGCGGCACCGGCGCGCCCGGTGCCCCGAACGGCAGCACCTTCACCGTCCGCCGCTCCACGGGCTTCGCAGGGACCGGCCTCTCGCGGCCCTCGATCAGGACCAGCGACGCCTGGTACGCCACCGACAGGGTGTACGGGGTCTGATGGAGCATCCCCCACAGCTTCGACGTCTCGTCGATGTCCATCACCGTCGGTGTGAACCGCACCTTCTGCGGCGACTCGGCCAGATCGCTGCCCGCCAGATACGGCCGCTCGGCCGCGAGCTCGATCAACTCCTTCGGCAGCACTGGGATTTCGTGCAGTGTCCGCACCACGCAGCCGATCAGCCGCTGCCCGACCAGCTCGGCCTCCTCCCCGTACGCACTGATCAGAAAGTGCAGATCCAGCGCGGCCGCAGGCCGCTTGAGGAGCGTGCCGTCCGAGGCGCGTGTCGGCAGGTCGGTGTGGCGCATCGAGGGGTTCGGTGTGACCTGGTACAGGAAGACGTTGATGGTCGGCTCGGTGGGCGGTTCGGCCGGTGGCTTACGGGTCTCGACCTTGACCGCGATGTCCATCTCGGGGCTCAGGTTGTTCTCGATCAGCAGGGCCAGTGCCTGGGTGACCGTCGCGATGGCGAGTGCGTTGCTCATGACCTCAGTCCCTCTTCTCGCCGCGTGACAGATAGTCGTCCAGCGTCAGCGCGGGCGCGCGCCGTCCGGTGTGGTCGGGGCGGCCGCCGTCGGGGCGGGGCGGCGGAGCCGCGCTGACCTCCAGCCGTCCGATCTGTACGTGCACGACGCGTTCGGCGGGCCGCGGCGCGCGCCGTCCCACGCCGCTCAGCGCAGCCCCGCGGGCCGCGGCCGTATCGGCACCGCGCGGCCGGGCCGGTGCCGAGGCGGCCCGGGGGACCGCTTCCGTGGCCCGCTGCGCGGAGGCAGCCGGCGTGCGCGGTGCCACGGGCACCTCGGCCGAAGTACCCCGCTGCCCCGCCCGCGGAACATCCGCGGCGGCCGGGCGCGGCGCCACAGGCGCGGGCACGGCAGGCTGCAGCAACGGCCCCGGACTCTGCACGGCCTGCACCGCCCGCCGCTCGGTCTCACCCGCCACGGCCGCGGCCTCGGTCCGTACGACGGTCTCGCGATCCGTCCGCACCTCGCGCTCACGCCGTACCAACTCGGCCGGTCCGAAGGCAGGTTGGGGCGCCGAAGGGATCAGCGCCGCCGGCTCGTCGGGTTCCGGTGGTCCGCTCCGCAGCGCCTCGACCCGTTCGAACGGACCGGGCAGCCGCGGCCGGACCCGCGCCGCGCCACCACCGTCCGCCGGCACCGGTGTGTACCGGGCGAGCAGCCGGTCGAAGTAGTCAGGCATCTGCGCACAGCTCCAGGTAGTAACGACGCCGCAGCGGGCTGAGCGCCAGAATCTCCGGCTCGCTCCACCCGTAGGCGGTGGCGAGCAGATGGACGTCGAGCATCAAGTCCCGCGCCCAGGTGTCGAGTTCGGTCCACAGATAGGAGGTGATGTCCAGCTCGGCCGGGGTGGCCTCACCGCACTCGGGGCACGCGACGTTCAGCGTCACGTCGGCCGCCGGGTCCGCCGAAGCCGCCGTCTCCGCGAGCTGTCGCTGTACGCCCTCGGGCAGCAGTGCGGCCAGCCGATCGCTCGGAACCGCCTCCCCGTTCCGTACGGCCGAAACAGTGCAGCGCGCCATGAGCAGCCGACGGGCCTCGTCCGGATCCGGCACCGCACCGGCCGCCGCGAGGTCGGCGACGGTGGGCAGCCGGAACTCGATCGCCCACTCACCCTCCTCCACCCGCAGCGGCCCGTCCGGTGTCTTGGCCCGGGCTCCGAACAGCGTCGCGTCGAGGTCGAACTCCATGGCCTCGCCGCATGCCGCGCACTCGACCCGCACCTGCATGCGCTCGCCGAACAACGCCCGGCGCAGCGCGAACAGATCAGCCTCCCGCTCGCCGACCGGCATCGACAGCAACGCGTCGGTGCCGGCCCCCGGGCGGGCCGCCCGGTGCAGCAGCAGAGACCTTCCCGAGTCGTGCTGGGCGAGCCCGGCCTCCCAGGTGGCGAGCAGCGCGGCAGGCCCCGTCGGCGTCATCCCTCATTCCTCCGGTGCGCAGACGTCGTTCAGGCGGGATGGGTGAACGAGGGCTCGACCGGCTCCTCCACCTCGTAGTCCCGCTCCCAGCCCTCGCACTCGAGCTTGACGCTCTGGATCGCGACGGCGTTGGCGTTGGCGTCCAGCTCGCCGAGCACCTGGTACTCGCTCACCCAGGCCCGGTAGAGCTTGTGCGAGACAGCCACCTGCCCGGCCTCGTTGAGGACCTGGATGATGATGTCCTTGCGGAAGTCCCGCAGCGAGACCTCCGAGCCGAGCCCGGCCCCGACCTGCCAGACCTTGTTGGCCCAGCGGTCGAACTCCGGGTCGTGGGTGACCCCGCGCTCGAGCGTGACGCCCTCGAACTCGGAGCGGCCCGGCGACTTGCGCGGAGAGCTCGGGTCGCCGCCGTGGCGGTGCTTGACCACCTCGGTGGTGCGCTTGAGGGGACTGATCTTGCTGATGCCCGCGACCGTTCGACCGTCCCAGAGGACCAGGAACTTGAAATTCTTGTAGGGGTCGAAGCGATGGGCGTTGATCTGGAACTCAGCCATCGGTTTCCTTCGTGTTCCTTTTCCTTGGGTTACGAGAGGTCGAACTGCCCGGCCATCTGCTGGATCTTGACGATCACGAACTCCGCGGGCTTGACCGGCGCGATGCCGATCACGACATTGACCACTCCGGCGTCGATGTCGGCGTCGGTGGTGGTGTCCTTGTCGCACTTGACGAAGTACGCCTCGCGCGGCGTGCCGCCCTTGAACGCGCCCTGCCGGAACAGGTCGTTGAGATATGCCGATGCCTTGAGCCGGATCTGCTGCCACAGCTGCTCGTTGTTCGGTTCGAACACGACCCACTGCAGACCGCGGTGGAGGCTCTCCTCGACATGCAGCGCGAGACGGCGCACCGGCACGTACTTCCACTCGCTGTCGAGCGCGTCCGCGCCTTCCAGCGTGCGCGCGCCCCACACCAGCGGGCCCACCACGGGGAAGGTGCGCAGGCAGTTGATGCCCAGCGGATTGAGCAGACCGTTCTCCCGGTCGGTGAGCTTGACCGACAGGGACCGCACACCGGCGAGCCGCGCCTCGGTACCGGCCGGCGCCTTCCACACGCCACGCTCGCCGTCGGTCCTCGCGATGACACCCGCGATGGCACCCGAGGGCGGGAAGGACCGCAGCCGTCCGGTCAATGGGTCGTTGAGCTGCAGATGCGGGAAGTAGAGCCCGGCGTGATTGCTGCGTACGGGCTCGAACGCGCCGATTCCGGCCCGGGCTGCGTCCACGCTGCCCCAGGTGGACGGCGAGTCGACGAGCAGGAAGATCCGCCGCTCCCGGCACAGCTGCTCGGCCGCGGAGAGCACCGTGACCATGTCGTCGGTGGACTCGTACGCCGAAAGCTCCGGCAGAGCCAGCAGGTTGACGTCGTCCACGTCGCGCAGCGCCTGGACGCCGGTCTTGCGCGCCTCGCTGCCGATGAGGTCGCGCGGCCCGGGCGGGTCGCCGTCCTTGCCGCCCTGAAGCGGGAAGACCGGCGGGTTGACCGAGGCTTCGAGACCGAGGTCGTTGGCGCACTCGCCGACGAAGCGGACCACATCGTCGGGGTCGACGGACCCGGCGACGACCTGGAGGCGCCGGCCGAAGGCGGTGACCTCGGCTCCGGCGAAGGCGTGCTTGCCGGGGGCGTCGGGCAGCGCGCGCAGCTTGCGCTCCAGGAGCAGGGCGAGCTCGGTGACACTGGCCGGGGGCTCGCCGTCGTGGTCGGGCTCGTAGAGCGTGAACTCGCGCTCCACATCGCCGATCTTGACCTTCAACTCGACGTTCAGGTCGGGCAGTTCGGCAGCGAACGGCTTGGAGACCGTGCCGGAGGGGTCGGGCCGGTCCTCGTCCAGCGCCTTCACCCGGACCAGCGAGGAACCGGCGCCCACGACCGTCTCCACGAAGCGGCCGTGACCGCTGTGCATCGACAGTCCGGTGAAGGACTCGCGGGCGCCGCCACGCGCGTCGAGGATGTGCAGATTGAAGGTCTTGTCCGGGGTGGGGGTGTCGTGGTCGACGGCCACCCGCAGGCCCGAGCCCCATACGCCGGGCTCCTTGGCGTGCACCTCGAGCACCGGGCACTCGCTGTGCCCCTCGGTGGAGTTGAGCGTGACGCAGGCTTCCTCGCCGGTGCCGGCCTTGGCCACGCGGACGATCACCGCGACGGTGCCGCCGTTCCCGAAGAACTGGTGCACCGCGTAGCTGACAGCGCTCTGCGAGGTGAGTCCGCCGAAGCGGCGCTCGAAGTCGGCGAAGCTGGTGATCCGCACGGGTTGGTTGAGCGGACCCCGGCGGGTGTGCCCCACGAACGCGGTCACCGAGGTGGTGACGGAGGCGATGGTACGGATGCTGCTGGGAAGTTCTTCGATGTATACGCCGGGATAGCCCATGTGCGTCGGCATTCCCCCTCCATTCCCTTCGCGCGCAACAGGAGATGAGGAGGGGAGGTGAAGAAGCCGCACGTATGCGTCGAGCATGCATACGCGCTCTTCACTGCATTCCCCCGTCACACACCCCGTGCGATATCGGTCTCGCAGGGCCATCGGCATGTGCGCTGTGCTTGTGGCTCCTGATGCATGAGTGCCTCTGAAGAGTCTGGTTTGCACCTCATGGGCGGGTCAAGGGGCCGATTCGGTCATCCGGCGATCATCGTCGGAGGCGTCGGCGACGGGTGATTTGACGTGGTCGGAGGGATATCGCTGGCCGAATATGAAGAGGAATTCACGATCACTTCACAGGAAAATTGGATCAGGTGTGGGAAACAAGCCGAATGCAACTGGTTGCGGCGCGCCGCCTTGTGTCCCTTTGGGGGTCAAATGGGGCTTATTGGGTGGGGTACTTGGAGGCGTCGCTGACGGGCACGTCGGGGTTGCGGAACCAGGAGCCCTGCACCGCCTGCTGAATGAGCATCAGGATGGCGCCGATCACCAGGGCGCCGATGCCGATGACGGAGACTCCGCCGGTGTCGCCGAGCCATGGCAGGTCGATGACGGTGGTGCCGTACTCGGGATCGGCGTAGACGCTGAAGGCCGCGTAGCAGAAGAAGTACAGCAGCATCAGGGCGCCGAGGAGCGGCAGAACACCCTTCAGCCAGAAGTCGGCGGCGCTGCGGGTGAGGACCTTGCGGAAGTACCAGACGCAGGCGAAGCCGGTCAGTCCGTAGTAGAACGCGATGCCCAGGCCGACCGAGGCGATCGAGTCCTCCAGGACGTTGCCGCTGATGGTCGTCAGGCCTGCGTAGAAGGCAATCGACGCCAGGCCCATGGCGACCGTCGACCAGGTCGGGGTCAGGAAGCGCGGGTGGACACGCGCGAAGACCGCGGGAAGTGCCTTGTGCGTCGCCATCGAGAAGCTGGTGCGGGCGGTGGGGAGAATCGTCGTCTGTGTGGAGGCGGCGGCCGATGTGAGCACCATCAGGACCAGCAGCTTCGACAGAAACCCGCCGAATCCCTCCGTGCCGAACACATCGTCGCCGAAACTGCCCAGCACATCCCCGGAGTTGTCGGGGTTGGCCAGTCCGATTCCCTTCTCGCCGATACCGGCGAAGGCCTGGGCCGATGTCGTCACCAGCAGGTAGATGGCGAGCAGCAGGACGGTGGAGATGACGGCGGCGCGGCCGGGGGTGCGCTCGCGGTCGGCGGTCTCCTCGTTGACGGAGACGGCGGTGTCCCAGCCCCAGTAGATGAAGACGGCGAGCAGGACGCCCTGGGTCAGGGAGCTGGCCGAATCGATCTCGAAGGGGTTGAACCAGGAGCCGGACACGTGCAGGGACTCCGGGTGCGGGTTGTCGCCGTAGACCTTCACCAGCGCCGTGATGGAGAGGATGGCGAGGAGTACGAGTTCGATGCTGAGCAGCCACTTCTGAAGGAATGCGGAGATCTCGATGCCGACGTAGCAGATGAACGTCATCACGGCGATCCAGATCACACCCGCGAACATCGTCCACCAGCGGCTTTCGGCCACGCCGTCGGCTCCGACCAGCTGGAATCCGTACTGGCCGGCGATCTGCGCCAGATTCGCCATCACGATGATGTCGGCGATGATGATGCCCCAGCCGCCCATCCAGCCCGTGCGCGGTCCGAAGGCCCGGGCGGACCAGGTGAAGGTGGTGCCGCAGTCGGGGTCCACGGCGTTCATGGACTTGTAGGCGTAGGCGATGAAGAGCATCGGGACGAATCCCAGGATCACCACGACCGGGGACTGGAGCCCGACGGCCAGGACGATGAAGCCGAGTGTGGCGGCCAGGCTGTACGCGGGGGCCGTCGAGGCGAGGCCGATGGCCACGGAGGAGACAAGGCCCAGGGCGCCGCGCTTGAGCCCTTTCTCGCCCACCGCGGATGTCTGCGTCGGCAGGGATGCGGGAGGCCCGTCGGGAAGGTTTTGCATGGTGCGGCCTTTCGCCGATCAGCCACGCGGGATGCGCAGATGCGCCGCTACGTTCCGTGATACACCCGTTTGTGGATGATCGAAACTCGGGACGCCTTTCGGCAATCGGAGGAAAGCGCTCTCAGGCCGCGCTCCCAAAACCCCGCACTCGGCTACAGGCCCGATTTCCGGGTGCCCGGTCGGCCGTACGGCGGCAGTTCTTCCAACTGGCCCGGCCTCGGGGAGATGGAGCGGTCACCTGGGAGCCGCCGAATACCCCGGCGCTCTGACCTGCTTCCTGATCGGTTCGAACCAGCCGCCGTCGTCCGGCCCGGGCTCCGGCTGCGTCGCCGCCCGGGGCGCCGGGAGACAGAGCGGCCGGGTGCGGGCTTCGGGATCGATCCAGATGACGGGGCGGGGGTCGAAGAACTGTTCCGAGTGGGAGACATGTCCGCGTTGTTGCACCGAGGTGGGCAGCGGGTCACGAATAAGCGATTCTGCGGGCAAGCCGGACTCGTACAGCAGCGCGGCCGTCTCCTGGACGAACATCACCGGACCGCACAGGTAGACGGTCTCGCCAGGCCACTCCCGGCGCCCGCTCAGATTGCTCTGCAGCCGTTCGGCGGCCCGCGTCCTGCCCTCGTTGCGCTCCTGGCACCACCAGTAGGCGCTGAGACAGGGGTGGGCACGCAGTAGGTCGACCAGTGCGTCTCCGTCGTAGAAGTCGGCTTCGCCGCGCGCCACGACGTCGACACGGATACGGGGCGAGGGTTTGCGGGCGAGTAACTCCTCCAGGACCGACTTGACCGGGGCCCAGCCCGTACCGGCGGCGATCAGCGTGACGGCCGGGGTGCCGGGCGGCGGGGCCAGCGCGGAGCCCGAGGCGCCGCCCAGCCGGAGTATCTGGCCCGGCTCGGTGCCGTCGCACAGCACATTGCTCAACAGGCCTTCGTCGACCCGGCCGACATGGAATTCGAGCGCACCGCCGCGGTCGGGGTGGCCCGCCAGGGAGTAGGGCCGCCACACGCCCGGCAGATCGGGGTGCTCGATCGTGGCGTACTGGCCGGGGAGCCACGGGTAGTGGGCCGACGGAGCGGCACGGATGACAGCCGTGTGCCCGGCGTGCAGCCGGTGCGAGACGACTGTGGCCTCCCACGAGGCTGGCTCGCCCGCGGCGAGAGACAGCCGGGCGCCGCCGGTCATGGCCTCGGCGGCGCCTGTGTAGACGCGATTCCAGGCAGCTTCGGTCCGGTCGTCCCAGAAATACGTGCTGTGGTACCGGACGGCGGCGACGAGACTCTCGCCCACCGCCGCGTAATCGTCGTCGACTATCCCGAACTTGCGGTGATCCCGGCCGAGCCGCTCGAGATGGGCCGGGAGGCCAGGGTGGTCGAGATGGTCCACGACATGCACCAAGGCCGTGAACAGACGCTCGTACTGATCGTCCATCACGGCCGGAAACAGCGGGCGCAGCTCCGGATGATGGCTGAACAGATGCGCGTAGAAGTAGCGGACCACGTGGGAGGCCCGTCGTCTGACCCGCTCCAGGCTCGCTCTGACCACATCGATGTCGTCGTTCATGGGTATCCCCCGCGCCCTTGTGAAGCACCGACCGCCCGCGCGGGGTCAGGGGGCGGCGTCGTTGCGCGCCGTCTGAACGCGCGTCAAAAGTGCTGAGCCAGCGCACCGTATCAACTCATGGGCGATGTCGAGCTGTTGAGGCGTGAATTATGTCTCGACTGGAACATTCCCGTTCCGGCCGGGAGGCGCGGGAGCCCGGCAGGCCCTAGGGAGTGTCTTCAAAGTAGCGTCGTCCGCCCGAAGGGCAGGCCTGGCGGCGTCTGGTGCGTGCGATCGCAAGGCGGAGGTGAGCCTGAGCACGATAGGTGTCGTATTTGCACGACAACTGTCGTCATCCGCGTCCGGCCTCCTGGTGCAGGTTCTCCTGGGTCGGCCTCCACGGGGCTCCGAGAAGCGGCGTTGTCAGTGGGCTCTGCCAGGGTGTGCGTCGTGGACGAACTGGTGGAGCGTGTCGACGATCAAGATCGTGTGCTGGGGGTGGTGGTCAGCCGCCGGCAGGCCATCCGGGAGGGTTGGCTGCACCGGGTCGCCGTGACGGTGTGTCGTGATGAGCGTGGGCGGATCCTCGTTCACCGGCGGTCGGAGCAACTGTCGCGCTTCCCCGGGCTCTACGAGGTCGTGGTCGGTGGCGCCGTGGATGTCGGTGAGTCCTATGAACAGGCCGCCGCACGGGAGCTGGCCGAAGAGCTGGGCATCCGTGTGCTGCCGCGCTTGCTGTTCACGTTCCTCAACCGCAGCGGTTTGAGCCCTCACTGGCTCAGCGTGCACGAAGCCGTGGTGCCGGACGCCGTGGCCGCCGATCCTGATGAGGTCGCCTGGCATGGCTGGCTGACCGAGCCGGAGCTGCGGTCGGCCCTGCTGGAGTGGCGCTTCACCCCCGACAGCCACGAAGCCTTCAGCCGGTATCTCGCGTTCCGGACCGCGCGGTCCTGACCTTGCCCGCTTCTCGGGCTGGGGTGCCTGCTTGCGGCCAACTTGCCTGCAAAAAGCACGGAACACGTCAACAACGATGCGAATTCGGCGACAGATATCGTGCTCAGTGCTTCAAGAAAGGCCAGGTCGGGGTGGGAGGTTAACGACAACTATCGTGCTAGGGCTCAGGAGGATGGAGTCCACGCGGAGCGTAGGCGACTGACGACAACGCAGTGAGCGTGCGTGCCAGGCGTCGCCAGGCAGACGGGACTTTGAAGACACGACCTAGATGCCCTGCCAATCGGGCTTGGCGGCATAGGTGGCGCGGAAGTAGTCGGCGAGCTTGAGGCTGGAGGCCGCCGCCTCGTCCACGACGACCGTGGCGTGCGGGTGGAGCTGCAGCGCCGATGCGGGCACCAGCGCGGAGAGCGGGCCTTCGACGGCGAGCGCCACGGCGTCGGCCTTCGACTCGCCGGTGGCCAGCAGGACCAGATGGCGGGCTTCCAGGATGGTGCCGATGCCCTGGGTGATCACATGGTGGGGGACCTCGTCGAGGCCGTTGAAGAACCGGGCGTTGTCCTGCCGGGTCTGCTGGGTCAGCGTCTTGATCCGGGTGCGGGAGGCGAGGGACGAGCAGGGCTCGTTGAAGCCGATGTGTCCGTCGGTGCCGATGCCCAGCAGCTGGAGGTCGACGCCGCCGGACTCGGCGAGGGCACGGTCATAGGCGAGGCATGCTGCCGCGACATCCTCGGCGGTGCCGTCGGGTCCCATGAAGGAGGCTTCGGTCAGGCCGAGGGGTTCGACCACCTCGCGCAGGACGACCGAACGGTAGGACTCGGGGTGTCCGGACGGCAGTCCGACGTACTCGTCGAGCTGGCAGATCCTGGCCCGGGAGGCGTCCACCTCCAAGGCGCGCACCTTGGCCGCGAGGGCTTCGTAAATGGGCAGTGGAGTCGATCCCGTGGCGACGCCCAGAAGAGCGTCGGGCTTGCTTCGCAGCAGGTCGGCCATGGCTTCGGCAATGAGCTCGCCGCCGACGGCGGAGTCCGGAACGATGACAACTTCCACGAAGATCCCTGTCTCTGAAGGCGCAAGTGGTGTAGACCAATCTACCTGGTGGGAGGGGCTTCTGTCGCCCGTGGCAGACGTACCCCGGGTGAAACCTGACGGAAATCCCCGGTGCGACGGCGCCTCTACGCTCGGATCAGGACGCCATGGGAGGTGAGCGGGTGGTCACCGGCCTCGGACCGCACACATCGGACCGGAGCAGGCTGCGCTCCGTCAGCGAGGGCGACGTACAGCTGCGCCACCATGTGGTGCACGGCTACCGCCGCGCGTACCGGATCGCCGGAGAGGGGCCGGCGCTCCTCCTCATCCACGGCATAGGGGACTCCTCGGCCACCTGGGTGGACCTCATTCCGGGACTGGCACGCAGATACACCGTCATCGCACCTGATCTCCTCGGCCACGGGGCCTCGGACAAGCCGCGCGCCGACTACTCGGTGGCGGCCTATGCGAACGGCATCCGCGATCTGCTCGGCGTGCTGGGCATCGACTCGGCCACACTCGTCGGTCACTCGTTCGGCGGCGGCGTCGCCATGCAGTTCGCCTACCAGTTTCCCGAGCGCACCGAGCGGCTGGTCCTGGTCAGCGCGGGCGGGGTGGGCCGCCAGGTCAACCCCGTGCTGCGGGCCGTCTCCCTGCCGGGGGCCGACCTGCTGCTCTCGACGCTCTCGCTGCCGGGGATGCGCACGGTCACCAACCTCTTCAACGAGCTGATCAGGCGGCTGGACACCGACCTCGGACAGGACGCCCCCGAACTGCTCAACCTCGTGGACGCGCTGCCGGACGCCACCTCGCGCAGTGCGTTCATCCGCACGCTGCGGGCGGTGGTCGACTGGCGGGGCCAGGTCGTGACCATGCTCGACCGCTGCTATCTCACCGAGGGGATGCCGACCATGCTGCTGTGGGGATCGCGCGACAGCGTGGTGCCGGTGGAGCATGCGTACGGTGCGCACGCGGCGATGCCCGGAAGCCGGCTGGAGATCTTCGAGGGCGCAGGCCACTTTCCCTTTCACGTCGACCCGGCGCGCTTTCTGGCACTGGTCGAGGACTTCGTCGAGACGACCGGGCCGGCCGACTGGAGTACGGAGCGCTGGCGCGAACTGCTGCGGGCGGGGCGTGGGGGCGAGAGCGAGAGCGACCTGCGGATGGCGAGCGAGCGCAGCGCGACGTAGAGGCGCGGTTCAGAACGATTCAGAACAGGGGCAGCTGGCCCGGGAAGTCCGGCACGACGGCGCCGTCGAGATCCGGCTGCAGCGCCGGATCGAGCGGCGCCTGACGCCGGGATCCGGGACAGGAGACGAGCTCGGCCGCAGTCCGCGCGCCCGCAGGGTCATGGCGGGCGAACCGCCCGGCGACGACGGCGATTTCACGGCGGCACACGGGGCAGCGACGACGGGGAGCGGACATGGCTCCAGTCTGCCAGCCCGGACTGACAGGACAGCGGCGCGGCGGGCGCACGCCGGGTGGGCACCGACGACGTGTCCCTCGCCGTCGTCGGTCGGCTATGGCGGAGCTTCGGCAGGACCTCAGCGCACCTCGGTCAGCCGGGCGGACGCCACGACGTTCCCGTCGTAACCGGTCTTCTTCGTGTATCCGCCGCCGCAGGTGATGACCCGCAGCTCCGGCCGAGGCGTGTCCCGGTAGATCCGCTCCGCGGGGAAGCTCTTCTTGGCGAACACCTGGACGGCGTAGACGGCGAACACCGCCGTACGCCCGTCGCCACGCAGGATCTCGATGCGGCTGCCCCGCTGGAGCGAGCCGAGCGAGTAGAAGACGGCCGGGCCCGCCGCGTTGTCGACATGGCCGACGACGACGGACGTGCCCCGTTCGCCAGGGCTGACCGCGCCCCGGTACCAGCCGGCGAGATTGCTGTTCTGCAGCGGCGGCGCGTCGACCCAGCCGTCGGCGTCGAGGCCGACCTCGGTCAGCGGGGCGTCGACCCGGAGCGACGGGACGGCGATCCGGCGCGGTGGGGAATGGGGGAGCGGGCCGGGCGCCGCCGGCAGAGGGTCGGCCACGCTCTTGTGCGCCGCGGCGGCGGCGGCGGGCTGGGGTGGGCCGCCGGTCGCCGCGCCTGCTCCGTTGCGTACGAGAAAGAGCCCGAGCAGCAGGACACAGGCGAGCGTGAACCAGGTGCCGCGTCTGCTGGACGTGGGCATGGGCCTTCCCTTGGGTCAGCTGCAGTTCTGGGTGGGGCGGCGCAGCATCAGGACACCGCCACCGGCGAGCGCGCCCGCGATGAGCGCGGAGCCGACGCCGATCTGTGTGGGGCTCAGATCGGCGAAGCTGCCGCCGGTGCCGCCCTTCACGCCTCCGCCGGGCTTGACGGGCCTGAAGGACTTGGCAGGCTTGGCGGGTTCGACGGGCTCCATGGGCTTGGCGGGCTCAGCCTTGCCGGTCGTTTCGGCCGTATCGGTCGCTCCGGTCGTATCCGTCGGTTCCGCGAACTCCGTCGGCCCGGTGTGCAGGTCCGAGCCGTCGGCGGCGGTGAGGGGAGCGGTGCCCGTCCCGCCCAGGCATTCCGAGGTGAGGTCGTACTCGGCCTCGCACTCGGTGGCGTTGAGCGTCTCGGTGTCGCCCGGCGCGGCGGTCGTGGGCGGGAGGGTGGAGCCGAATGAGGTGATGCTGCTCCCGTCGTCGGCGAGGGCGGCCGGGGCGCCGAGAGCCAGCGCGGCGGTGCCGATCAGGGCGAGGGAGGCGACACGTATCGCACGCATGGTCAGTTCTCCATGTTCCCGAGGAGCTATGGCGGAAGATTCGGTGAAATGGGATAAATGCCCCTCGTTGAGACTGACGCTAGGAGGGCCGACGGGGGTGGCGCATGTGGCGCGGGGCGTATGTGAGCGGCGTGTCACCCCCGTCGGGCGCCGCGGCCGTAACGGTCGTGCCAGGTCACCCGGCATGCCCGGGCGCCCCGGCCGAACCGACTCCTGCGCCGCGACGGCGGGGGCCACCGGGGTGACGGCGTCACCCGTTCGGAAGGTGTTCCTCGGTGAGGTGCACGTCCCGGGCCGGGAAGGGATCGTGCCACGGTCCCGTCTTCGCCGCGCCGACGATTGCCCGAGGGCTCGCAACGGGCGACGGCGCCCGCCTGCGACCACAGACCGGCGACCTGCTCGCGCCCGGCCGCGTGAAGAACCCTTGGAGCGCAGGACCTCGCCGTAGGCGCCGCTGTCCATCCCCTCGGTGACGAACTCCCGGCCTGCCGCCCCGCGCCGCCCCGGGCTCACACCTTCCGGTAGTCGTACGCCTCCGAGGCCGCGGCCTCGACCGCGTCGAGATCCCCGCCCGCCGACGCGGTCACCACCGCGGCCACCGCGCCCTCCACGAAGGGTGCGTCCACCAGCCGTGTCCCGTCCGGGAGTTCGTCGCCCTCGGCCAGCAGCGCCTTCACCGTCAGTACGGCACTGCCCAGATCCACGAGTACGGCCACCCCCGTGCCCCCGTCCACCGAGGCCGCGGCCGCCGAGATCAGCTCCGAGCTGGTGCCGAGGCCGCCGTCGGGCGTACCGCCCGCCGGGGCGACGGGGGCGGTCGGGCCGCCGCCCGCGAGTCCCTTGGCCAGTTCGGCGACGGCCGCCGCCACCTCCTTGCTGTGCGAGACCAGGACGATCCCTACCGGCTTGCCCTCGCTCATCCCGCTACCTCCGCGGCCTCCGCAAGTGCCGCGATCAGCAGCGCCGATGAGGTCGCGCCCGGGTCCTGGTGCCCGATGCTGCGCTCGCCCAGATAGCTGGCCCTGCCCTTGCGCGCCTGCAGCGGTACGGTCGCGAGCGCGCCCGCCTCGGCCGCCTCGCGTGCGGCCGCCAACGAATCGATGCTGTCGCCGAGTGCCCCCACCGCCGGCTCCAGCGCGTCCAGCATCGTCTTGTCCCCGGCCTTGGCCCCGCCGAGCTGTGCGACCGCCGCCACTCCCGTGCGCAGGGCATCGGCAAGCTGCCCGGGCGTCACCTCGGCGTCGTCGCCGAGCGCCTTGCCCGTACGCCGCAGCAGCGTCCCGTACAGCGGACCCGACGCCCCGCCCACCGTCGAGATCAACTGCCGCCCCGCCAGGGTCAGTACGGCCCCGGGCGTCTGCGGTTCCTCCTTCTCCAGGACCGCGATCACCGCCGTGAACCCGCGCTGCATGTTGGTGCCGTGGTCGGCGTCGCCGATCGCCGAATCCAGCTCGGTCAGCCGGTCCGCCTCACGGTCCACACGGGCCGCGGCTGCCGTCAGCCAGCGGCGGAAGAAGTCGGCGTCGAGCACATGAACTCCCTGGGGTGAGTCGTTCGGGGACAGCTGCTTCAGCGGCCCCAGCGCAGGGCGGCCGTCTCCACCGGCGCGTCCCACAACCGCAGCAGCTCTTCGTCGACCTGGCAGAGCGTCACTGAACAGCCGGCCATGTCGAGCGACGTCACATAGTTCCCGACGAGGGTACGGACGACGGGCACCCGGCGCTCGCTCAGCACCCGCTGCACCTCGGCGTTGAAGCCGTACAGCTCCAGTAGCGGGGTGGCGCCCATGCCGTTGACGAGCACGATCACCGGAGAAGTCGGCGGCAGATCCTCCAGCACCGCGTTCACGGCGAAGTCCGCGATCTCGCGCGAGGTCATCATCGGGCGCCGTTCGCGGCCCGGCTCGCCGTGGATGCCGATGCCCAACTCCAGCTCGCCCGGCGGGAGATCGAAGGTCGGGCTGCCCTTCGCGGGCGTCGTGCCGGCGCTGAGCGCGACGCCGAAACTGCGGGAATTCTCGTTGACCTGCCGCGCGATCGACTCGACCCGCTCCAGCGGCGCGCCCTCCTCGGCGGCCGCACCGGCGATCTTCTCGACGAACAGGGTGGCGCCGGTGCCGCGCCGGCCCGCCGTGTAGAGGCTGTCGGTCACCGCCACATCGTCGTTCACCAGCACCTTGGCGAGGCGTACACCCTCGTCCTCGGCGAGCTCGGCGGCCATGTCGAAGTTGAGGACGTCGCCCGTGTAGTTCTTGACGATGAACAGCACCCCCTCGCCGCTGTCGACGGCGGCGGCCGCCCGCACCATCTGATCGGGCACCGGACTTGTGAAGACCTCTCCCGGGCATGCGGCGGCGAGCATTCCGGGCCCGACGAAGCCGCCGTGCAGCGGCTCGTGCCCCGAACCACCCCCGGAGACCAGCCCGACCTTCCCGGCGACGGGAGCGTCACGCCGCACGATCACCCGGTTCTCCACATCGACGGACAACTCGGGGTGTGCCGCCGCCATACCGCGGAGGGCGTCGGCGACGACGGTCTCTGGCACATTGATGAGCATCCTCACGGGTACCTCCTGGTGAGTGGAGCGGGCTGCCTGCCGACCCAGCCCAGTATCGACGGAAGGCGGCTGTGAGGCACGGACTGCGGCACGGGTTGCCTCGGTCCCAGCCCGGCGCCCGAGCCCTCGCCCGGCTGAGCTCCCCCTCGGGCTCCGCGGCGAGTTGGCAGCCGTGGCCCCTACACAATGACGACAGGCATCACGTCTCAGCCCCTTCCGAGCTGTCCACCCGGACGGGCCCCGGCCTGTCCCTGTGTTCCACGGCCGTCCTGACCGACCGCAGCGCGGCCCGCAGGACGATGCCGACGCCAGGTGAGACGAGCGTCCAGTAGCGGCCGAAGCGGGCCGTGGACTCCGGGTCGGTGCAGGCGGTGCGCGCCTCGTAGACCAGCAGGGAGCGCCGCGTGCCGTACGGATGAACGGTGAAAGCGGCGGCCATCTTCGCCCAGCCGGGCTCGTCGAAGGCGGTGAACGCCTCCGGCTCGATCCGGCGCCATTCGATGGCAGGCTTCCATACCTTGCCGACCGCTCCGAAGACGAGTTCCCGTCGTGGGGTCTCGCCGAGCGCCACCCAAGGCTGATTCTGGTCATGCTTGTCGGTGGCGTCGAAGAGATCGGCCACCCGCATTGTCGGCGGCGTTGGCAGGGGGCGGCTGCGAAGCCGGTCCGGTACCCCGCGCGCCCACATGACCATGTCGAACAGCGGTGAGTGAATGGTGAGCAGGTCCAGCTCGCGCGTGGCCTCGTACACCGCGGAGGGCGGGGCTGCGATCATCACGCATTCCAGGCGGGTGAACCGGAAGTCCGGCAGCGCCCCGTCGAGCAGCAGGGGTGCGCTGGCCGTATCCGTCGTCGGGTCGGCGCTCATCAGAACCTCCCAGGTCCGATACGTGCCCGATGCCTCCAGTGTGAGGTGGCACCCTGCACGGCGCAGGGGCCCAATGGTCCCGGTCTCAGGCGGAAACCGGGCCTGACCAAGCGCCTGCGCGCCCGGCCTCGCTCCGGACGCGCAGGTGTGTGCGGCTCCTGGCGGATATGCGCTCAGGCATGCCGCACCGGGATGGTCCGGGTGCCCGCCTTCGTGTCCGGCACCGGGACCCTGATGGACAGCAAGCGTGCCGCGCTCGGCACGCAGCGTCGGGACGCCTTCCGTCTTCCAGTGTCACGCCGGACAGGTGGCCCTGGCGAGCGCCGAGGACGCGCATCTGCTGGATGCGGCCGCGCGGCCGTCCACGCGCACGCCCTGCCCTGGGGTGACTCCGGCGGTGGACGCCGGGCCGTCGTGCGACGCTGTGATCAGTTTCGCGCCGAAGCCGTGGCGGGAGCGGTTCCCCCCGCAGGACAGTGAGCGGCGGCGTAGGGCCGAACGTCCCGGACGTGGGCTGGCCGAAGAGTCCCTCCTCGCCGCCCGGCGCACGGTGGAACGGTGGCAAAGGCAACGCCTTCGATCAGCCGGAAGAAAGGTGGTGGGGACGATGGAGCTGCCCCTCGTCGTGGGTGTGGACGGTTCGGAATCCAGCCTGAAGGCCGTGGACTGGGCGGTGGAGGACGCTGCACGGCACGGTCTTGCGCTGAGGCTCGTGTACGCGTCCCTCTGGGAGCGTTACGAAGGGCAGACGCCCGCGTACAGCCTCGGCCGCCCCACCGACGAGGTGCTCGCGGACAGCATCGTCGCCACCGCCGCGGAGCGCGCCCACCGGCGCGACCCGGACGTGAAGGTGACCACCGCGGTGCTGCCCGAGGAGGCGGCGACCGCGCTGCTGACGGAGGGGCACAACGCCTTCGCGGTCGTCACCGGATCACGGGGCCGCGGGGAACTCGCCGGTCTGCTGCTCGGCTCGGTGAGTCTGGCGGTGGCGGCAGGTGCAAGCTGCCCGGTGATCGTCGTACGGGGCGAAGCAGCGGCCCAGTCGGCCGGTCATGGGCGGATCCTGCTGGGCATCGGCGAGGCCGCCCGCGGATCCGGCGCGGTGGACTTCGCCTTCCGCGAGGCGGCGGCGCGTGGCTGCACGCTCGATGCCGTGCGAGCCTGGCGCTGCCCCGCACACGAGACGACCGACCATTCGCTGCTCATCGGCGACGCGGCCGCGTACCACGAGATGCGGGCTGCCACTGTGGTCGACGAGGCGCTGGGCGGTGCTGTGGACGATCACCCGGATGTCCTCGTGCGCCGGACCACGCTGGAGGGGCAGGCCCGTAAGGTGCTGCTCGACCGTTCGGCCGCCGCGGACCTGCTGATCGTCGGAGCCCGGCGCAGGCAGGGATATTTCGGCCTCCAGCTCGGCCGGCTGGCCCACGCCGCACTCCACCACGCCGCATGCCCCGTGGCCGTCGTACCGCAGCGCGTGTGAGCGCGTGATCGCCGCGCTGCGGGCAGTGGCAGCGGTGGTGGCCGCGCACGCTCAGCGCAGGGGCGCCGGGTCGGTACCGCCCATGTCCAGCCTGAAGGGTGGGTAGGCGTCGGTCATCAGGAGCGCATACGCGGCGACCCGCAGAACCCACCGGTTGAGACCCATGACGAAGTCGAAAATGTCCCTCGGGTACTTCTCGGTGAAGGCGAGAATGACACCGGCGATGACGGCCAGCAGGGCGATGAGCCCCCCGTCCCACCAGCCGGCGTGGAAGCCGCCCGCGAAGAAGCCGATCACGATGTACTGCGGAATGGCGAGCAGCCACCATTTCACCAGGACGAGGCCCCGAGACAGCCGCTCCGGATAGGCGATGTCCAGTCGGGCCGGATAGCCGGGCTCCTCGCCGAGGCTGAACGGCGGGTAGCGGTCGGTGGCCAGCGCTCCGTATCCGTAGTACGAGACCCGCCAGGTCCAGCGCAGCACTCCGAGGGTGAAGTCGAACAGCGGCCGGGGATAACGCTCCGTGATCAGAATGGCGAAGAAAGCGACCACGCTGACCAGGAAGACGGCTATCCAGAGGAAGAACAGCACGATGTAGTGCGGGATCAGCATCAGCCACTTCACCAGCCAGATCCAGCGTGACAGCGGTGCCTCGAGCACCGCATCCACTCTCACCGGGTCGTACGCCGCCGGAGTCGTCGTCATGGCTGTCAGCTCCTTCCTACACGGGCCCTCGCAGATCAAGGGCTGATTCCAGCTTGCGCGCGCCGGGCGCCCCGGTCATGCGGAAGCCGGCCGCGGGTGGTGCCCGGCGGCCCCCGGAAGAGGCTCCACGTCCTTGTGTTCCGGACTGCCGAGGACGACTTTCAGCGCGCCCGTGTCGGCCGCCTTGGAGAAGACGTCGTACGCCTCCTCGATCTGTGCGAGCTCGAAGCGATGGGTCGCGAGAGCGGACGTCGGCAGCCGGCCGGCCGCCAGCATGCCCAGCAGCACCGGTGTGGAGTACGTGTCCACGAGACCGGTCCTGATGGTCACGTTCTTGATCCAGAGCTCTTCCAGGTGAAGCGTCGCGGGCTTACCGTGCACGCCCACATTCGCCACGCGGCCTCCCGGCCGGACCACGCGGGTGCAGAGTTCGAAGGTCTCGGGGACACCGACGGCCTCGACGGCCACATCCGCCCCGAGCCCCTCGGTCAGGTCCGAGACCAGCGACTGTGGTCCTTCCGCCGCGTTGACGACGGCGTCCGCGCCGAGTTCACGAGCGGCGTCCAGCCGGGACTCGGCCAGATCCACGGCGATGATCCTGCCGGGGGAGAACAGCCGCGCCGTCGCGATGGTGGCGAGTCCGATCGGTCCGGCCCCGACGACCACGACGGTGTCGCCCGGCAGCACACCTCCGTTGAGCACCCCCACCTCGTACGCGGTGGGGAAGATGTCGGACAGCAGTACGGCGTCGCTGCTGTGCACCGCCGCGGGCAGCGGGTGGACGGAGAAGTCGGCGAAGGGAACACGTACGTACTCGGCCTGCGTGCCGTCGATCAGGTGGCCGAGCACCCATCCGCCGTTGCCGCGGCACTGCCCGTACATCTGCTCGCGGCAGTAACGGCAGCGGCCGCAGGGGGAGATGCAGGAGACGAGCACCCGGTCCCCGGGGCGGATGGTGCGGACGTCACTGCCCGCCTCGACGACCTCGCCGACGGCTTCGTGTCCGAGGACCGTGCCGGGGGTCACCTCGGGTACGTCGCCCTTGAGGATGTGCAGATCCGTTCCGCAGATCGTCGTGGTGTCGACCCGGACGACGATGTCCGTCGGCTCCTGGATACCCGGATCCGCCACCTTGTCCCATGAGGCCTGGCCCGGGCCATGGAAAACGAGTGCTTTCATGGTGTTCCTCTCCTCATGTGCTGCGCCTGATCCCTTCCCGACCAGCGTGTTCCGCGTGGTGCGGGGCGCACAGGGGCCGTCCGGCCCAAGCGCGGGGCCTCCGGGCCCCTGCCGGGTTGCCTCGCCGTCCGCGCAAGCTGGGTGCAAGGTTGAAGACGACCACCTCGGCCCCTGACGCGGCCCCGAGGGACGGAGACGGCAATGACCACGATGTCCACGCTGCTGAGCGTCCTGCCACCGGAAGGCCGGGACAGGCTGATGGAACTTGCCGAGGAGAAGGCGTTCCCGGCCAATGCACGCATCTTCGAGGAAGGCGGCCGCGCCGACCACTTCTGGATCATCCGCACCGGGGCCGTCGATCTCGACCTGCATGTGCCGGGTCGGCGGGCTGCCGTCGTCGAGCAGCTCGGCCCGGGAGATCTGCTGGGCTGGTCCTGGCTGTTCCCGCCGCGCAACTGGCATCTGGGCGCCCGGGCGGCCACTCCGGTCCGGGCCATGGAATTCGACGCCGTGAGGGTACGAACCCTGTGCGACGAGGATCCGGAGTTCGACCGGGTCCTCACGCACCGCGTCGCCGAGGTGATCGCGCACCGGTTGCAGTCTGCCCGCGGTCGGCTGCTCGACCTGTACGGGCCCTCGGGCGGCGGGGATGGGCGGCAGGAGTACTGAGAGCCGACGAGGAGGCGTCGTCAGGACCCGGCCGGCGGCCCCGCCGTCCCGTCGGCCGCCCGTCACGGAGCACGTCGCTCACGCTGTGCGGGCCGGTTTCGTCAGGGGGCCCCTTCGAGGTTGAGTTCCTTGGCGATGTCGCGGGCCCAGGACCTGATCTGCTCCTCGTCGCGGAAGTCCCCGCCGCGGCCCTGCCGGAGCAGCATTCTCGCGATCCTTCCCGTCGCGCCTTCGTCGAGCCGGCCGCCGAAGGTGACGTGTCCGCGGGCGCCGAGCCGCTCGGCGACGCGAACGGCACCGCGCACCGCGGGGATGTCGCGTTCGTGCGCGGACGCGTCCAGTGGGCCGCTGCTGAACAGCCACACCGGGCGTCCGGTGAGCGCGCGTTGATGGCGCCGGGCGAAGCCGCGCGCCGGCCTGAGCCAGCGGCCCGCGTACAGGGCGCTGCCGAGCACCACGGCGTCGTAATCGCCGACGTCGAGCACTTCGCCGGCGGGACGGGCCACGGCCGGCACGCCCTGTTCGTCGAGGGTTTCGGCGATCGTGCGGGCGATCGCGGCGGTCGACTGGTTCTTCGTGGCGTACGCGACCAGCACGTTCGCGGTCATGGCTGATTCTCCTCTCGGATCGCGGGCTCAGAACGTGCGCAGCCGCTCTGCGCACGGCCGTCTCGGCCGACCGATGGCTGAGCCGGGGGCTGCCTCAGCTCCAGCCTCCGCGGAGGGATGCCCGAGCCCCATGGGCTGCTCGGTCACACGAGGGGGCCAAAGGTCCCCGACAAGGGCCGAACCGCCCCTCCACCGGGGCGGGCCCCCGGTGCGACCGTACGGACAGGGACTTCACTCGAAGTCGCGCGAAAGGGGATGGACATCATGGAACAGCCCTTGGTGGCCGGGACGCCTCAGCCCATGAGCCCCGCCGCATGATCGGGCACGTAGGTCTGCAGATCCCGCGGCGGCCGCTCATAACCCGAGGAAGGCGGCCGCGGCGGGAGTGTCAGCGCCGGTGGCGGCACATCGCGGTAGGGCACGGTGGACAGCAGGTGGGCGATCATGTTGAGCCGTGCCCGGCGCTTGTCGTCGCTCTCGACGACGAACCACGGCGCCTCCGTGATGTCGGTGTGGACGAGCATTTCGTCCTTCGCCCGGGAGTACGCCTCCCAATGGGTGATCGACTGCAGGTCCATGGCCGAGAGTTTCCAGCGCCGAGTGGGGTCCTCGAGCCGCCGGCGGAACCGCTGCTCCTGTTCGGCGTCGCTCACCGAGAACCAGTATTTGCGCAGCAGGATCCCGTCCTCCACCAGCATCCGCTCGAAGATCGGGCACTGGTGGAGGAAGCGCTGGTGCTCTTCCTTGGTACAGAAGCCCATGACGTGCTCGACACCGGCCCGGTTGTACCAGCTCCGGTCGAAGAGGACCATTTCCCCGGCGGCGGGAAGATGTGCGGCGTAGCGCTGGAAGTACCACTGGCTGCGCTCGCGCTCGCTGGGCTTGGGGAGCGCGACGATGCGCGCCATGCGCGGATTGAGATGTTCCGCGACCCGCTTGATGGTGCCGCCCTTGCCGGCCGCGTCGCGCCCTTCGAAGACGACAACGAGGCGGGCGCCCTCGGCCCGCACCCACTCCTGGAGTTTCACCAGTTCCGTCTGCAACCGGTACAGCTCGCGTTCGTACAGCTCACGCGGCACTCTCGCCGGCCGCGCCGACCCCTTCTTGACTGCCATGCAACGACCTTATGGAGGAATTGATGACGCGCAAGGTCAAGGTCAAGGACCGCACGGAGCTGGGCGCCGAGGAGCTGAAAGCGCTCGACGCGCACTGGCGGGCCGCCAACTACCTCGCGGTCGGACAGATCTATCTGATGGGCAACCCCCTGCTGACCGAGGAGCTTCGGCCCGCGCACATCAAGCCGCGGCTGCTGGGCCATTGGGGTACCTCACCCGGTCTCAATCTCGTCCACACGCATCTCAACCGGGTCATCAAGGCCCGTGATCTGTCCGCCCTGTGCATCTGGGGTCCGGGCCACGGGGGACCCGCCGTCCTCGCGAACGCCTGGCTGGAAGGCAGCTACAGCGCCGTCTATCCGGACGTCAGCCGGGACGCGGCAGGTATGGAACGGCTCTTCCGGCAGTTCTCGTTCCCCGGTGGTGTGCCCAGCCACGTCGCACCCGAGACGCCCGGCTCCATCCACGAGGGCGGGGAGCTCGGCTACTCTCTCGCCCACGCCTACGGCGCGGCGCTCGACAATCCGGAGCTCCTGGTCGCCTGTGTGATCGGCGACGGCGAGGCCGAGACCGGACCGCTGGCCGCCTCCTGGCACTCCAACAAATTCCTCGACCCGGCGGGCGACGGCGCGGTGCTGCCGATCCTCCACCTCAACGGCTACAAGATCGCCAACCCGACGGTCCTGTCCCGGCTGCCCGAGGCAGAACTCGACGATCTGCTGCGTGGATACGGCCATCAGCCGCTCCACGTCACCGGCGACGAACCGGAGCAGGTGCACCGGGCGATGGCCGCGGCGATGGACGAGGCGCTGGACCGCATCGAAGGGATCCAGCAGCAAGCGCGCAGCGGGGGAGAGCGGCAACGGCCGCGCTGGCCGATGATCGTGCTCCGTACGCCGAAGGGCTGGACCGGGCCCCACGAGGTCGACGGGGTCCCCGTCGAAGGAACCTGGCGCTCCCACCAAGTCCCCCTCTCCGGCGTACGGGACAACCCTCAGCACCTCGCCCAGCTGCAGGCTTGGCTGCGCTCGTACCGTCCCGAAGAGCTCTTCGACGCCTCGGGCAGGCCGAGCCCGCAGGTGCTGGCCTGCGTCCCCGGGGGCGAGCGGCGACTCGGCTCCACGCCGCACGCCAATGGCGGCGTTCTCGTCCGGGATCTGCCCGTAGCCCCGCTGGAACACTTCGCCGTCCCCGTCGACAAGCCGGGTGCGACCGTGCACGAACCCACCCGCGTACTGGGCGGCCTTCTCGCACAGATCATGGCCGACACGGCCGAACGCCGGGACTTCCGTGTCGTCGGACCGGACGAGACCGCGTCCAACCGCCTCGACGCACTCTTCGACGTCACCGGCAAGGCGTGGCAGGCACAGACCAGGGCCACCGACGAACACCTCACCCACGACGGCCGGGTCATGGAGGTGCTCTCCGAGCATCTGTGCCAGGGCTGGCTGGAGGGCTATCTGCTCACCGGCCGGCACGGACTGTTCTCCTGCTACGAGGCGTTCGTCCACATCGTCGACTCGATGGTCAACCAGCACATCAAGTGGCTCAGGACCGCCCGGTCGCTGCCGTGGCGTGCGCCTGTCGCCTCCCTCAACTACCTGCTCACCTCGCACGTCTGGCGGCAGGACCACAACGGCTTCTCGCACCAGGATCCCGGCTTCGTCGACCATGTCCTCAACAAGAGCCCCGAGGTCGTACGGGTCTACCTGCCGCCGGACGCCAACACCCTGCTGTCCGTCGCCGACCATGTCCTGCACAGCCGCGACTACGTCAACGTCATCGTCGCGGGCAAACAGCCCTGCTTCGACTGGCTGTCGATGGACCAGGCCCGCGCCCACTGCGCACGCGGAGCCGGGATCTGGGACTGGGCGGGTACGAACCACGAACGTGAACCGGACGTCGTCCTCGGCTGCGCAGGCGACGTGCCCACCCTGGAGGTGCTGGCCGCCACGCAGCTGCTGCGCCGGCACTTGCCCGACCTCGCGGTGCGCGTCGTCAACGTTGTCGACATGACGAGGCTGATGCCCCAGGAGGAACACCCGCACGGGATGGCGGACTTCGAGTACGACGGGCTGTTCACCCGGGACAAGCCGGTGATCTTCGCGTATCACGGCTACCCCTGGCTGATCCACCGCCTGGCCTACCGCCGGGCGGGCCACCCCAACCTCCACGTCCGCGGCTACAAGGAGATGGGCACGACGACGACGCCCTTCGACATGGTCGTACGCAACGACCTGGACCGGTACCGGCTCGTCATGGATGTCATCGACCGGGTCCCCGGGCTCGGTGTACGGGCCGTGGCAGTACGCCAGGAGATGGCGGACACGCGCACCCGCCACCACGCCTGGATCCGCGAGCACGGCACCGACCTCCCGGAGGTCGCCGACTGGACCTGGACCGGCTGATCGCGACAGCGCATGGGCGCGGGCGGACGCCGGGCTCCCGCTCGAATCGGCCTGAGAGCCCGGCGTTTCGAGGCTCAGGGAAGCGGCTGGTCCGGGTCGAAGGTCAGCCGTGCCCGTACGGAATCGGGCCCGCGGACCCGTGAGGAGTAGGCGACCAGTCCGCAGCTGCCCGCGGGGCGGCAGTCGACAGTGTGGCCCCGGTGCCCGCCCTGCCAGAGCGCGATTCGGTCACGTCACGACTGGGGCGGCTCGTCGTACCAGCGCTGCTCGTAGGAATGGGACCTGACGCGGCGCGCGATGCGGCGCTCTCTGCTGAAGGCCATGACGGTGCCGAAGGCGAGCGCGGCAGCGCCCGCGATCATGAAGCCGGAGCCGAGGACATCGACGTCGACCCAGCCGAGGTGCCAGGTGACGATGAACCTGAGTATTGCTCCGAGGGCGATGAGGGCGAGTCCGCCGGCTGCGGTCATGAGCGGCCTCCTGGGGATGCGCGCCTGTCCGGTGCTCCCGGTGCCTCGTCCGGGACTCTCACGCCTCAGCCTGCGGGCTCGCACGGTAAATGTCCTGGCGGGGGCGTTCGCGATTGGGCCGATCGAGTGTCCGGCGCGCGGCGTGGACGGTCCTTTCGTACCGTGAACTCAGCCTTCCGATACGTGAACCGGGCGGTGTGATGACCCCTCACCCGGGCTTTCGATGCGTCGTCCGAGACCGGTAGGAGGCCGGATGGCCGAGCGAGCGGACCATGGTGGCGAACCCCGCGGCGCCCGGACGCGGCCATGGGGGCGGAGGCGGCCCCCCGGGCTCTTCCACCGGCCCCGGCGTGCGATGCGCGCGGAGCTGAGCCAGCTGATCTGCGCCGTCGTGGGCTTTGGCCTCGGTCTGGCGGTCCCGGAGGTGACGGCGGGGCCGCAGGTCGACGCCGGCCGTGTGGTGAACCTGCTCTTCACCGTCGGGTTCGGCGTCGTCAGCCTGGTGAGCATCATCTACTCGGTGCTGTTCCTGGTCGTGCAGTTCAACGCCACCACGTTCAGCCCCCGTCTCGGCCTGTTCCGGGACGATCCCATCGTGTGGCGGACCTTCGCCTTCGCCATCGGGGTCTTCGTCTTCTCGATGACCGCGGGGCTGGCGATCGGGACAGAGCAGAGGGTGTCGGCCTTTCTGCCGTGGGTGGCTGTGCTGCTCGCGCTGGTGGCACTGCTCCTGATGCGCAACCTTCAGACCAGGGCGTTCCAGTCCCTCCAGCTGGCACCCACGCTGGCGGCCATCACGTCACGGGCGCACCACGTATTCGATGTGCTGTACACGAAGCCGTACGGGGACGCCGCGCCCGCTGCCGGTGCACCGCCCGGCCCGGGAAAGGCCGTCACCGTACGGTGGACCGGGCGCGCGGCGGTCCTCCAACAGATCGATGTGCCCGCGCTGGTCGCCGTGGCGAAGCAGTACGGCTGCGTGATCACCCTGCGTCAGTCGGTGGGCGCCATGATGGCGCGCGGGATGGCGCTCGCCGAGGTGCGGGGCGGGGAGCTGCCCGAGGAGGTGCTGCGCGGGGCGCTGCTGACCGGCGAGGAGCGCAGCTTCGCCCAGGACCCCGAATTCCCCTTCCGGCTGCTGGCCGACATCGCGCTCAAGGCGCTCTCGCCCGCGGTCAACGATCCCGCCACCTCCGTACAGGTGCTGGACCACATCGAGGACCTGCTGATCCGCCTCGCGGACCGCGACCTGGACATCGGCCGGGTCGCCGACGCCGGCGGAACCGTCAGGGTGATCGTCCCGGTGCCCGCATGGGAGCGGTATGTGACCATCTCGGTCGACGACATCACCGTTGCCGCCGTCAATTCACCCATGGTGCTGCTCAGGATCCGCACGATGCTGCGGCGGCTGCTGGAGGCGTGCCCGGCCGAGCGGCGTCCCCTGGTGAGCGACCGGCTGCGCTGGGTGGAGGACGCCGGGGCCGAGGACTACCCGCTGCACTGGGAGCCGTACGCCGAGAAAACGCCATAGTGCGGGGCAAATTTCGCAAAGCTATGCTGGCCACGATCCTGGCCGCCAGACCGGAACTTCCGGTCCCTCCTTCGGAGCGAGCGCATGGCAGGACGGCACTGGCCCGCGATTGGTCCGGGCGAGAGGCTGGCCCTGAACCGCATGGGCAGCTTCGACTGGGATCTGCGGAACGGGACCCTCGAACTCGACGAGGCCGCGCAGGCCGTCTTCGACCTGGGCCCGGGGGAGTACGACGGCAGGCCCGAGTCCCTGGAGCCCCGGGTGCCTCCCGAGGAGCAACTGCGCCTCGATGCGGCGTTCGAGCAGGCCATCGAGCGCGGACGATCCTCGTACGGTGCGTACTTCCAGGTCAGACGCCGCAACGGGATCCGGCAGTGGTCCCATGCGCGGGGGCGCATCCTGCGCGATGCGCACGGCGAGGCCTACCGGGTCGTCGGAATCGTGCGCAACGCGACCACCGAGCTCACCGAATTCACGGTGATCAGCCCGCTGGAGGCGGACCGGCAGCGGATGACCGCCATGGTCCAGGGCACCACGGAAGTGCTGTCGAGAGCGGTGACCGTGGACGATGTCACCGCCGCCCTGACGGGCAGCGGCGGCCTGGAGCGCTTCGGCGCCGACGGGCTGGCCCTGGGACTGGTCGAGGGCTCCACGCTCAAGATCATCGCCATGTCCGGGATGGGGACGGAAGTCCTGGCCGATCTCACCCTCAATCGTCTGGACGGATCGCTGCCGCTCGCCGAGGCCGTTCTCACCCAGCAGCCACGGTTCGTGACCTCGCTGGTCGAGCTCGTCGACAAGTTTCCGAAGCTCGAGCCGCACATCCGCGGGCTCGGAGTCGACGCGGCCGCCTTCCTCCCGCTGGTCGCCCAGGCCCGTCCCATCGGCGGGCTGGCGCTCTTCTACCGGGGCCGGACCAGGTTCTCCTCCGAGGACCGCACCCTGTGCCTGGGTCTTGCGGGAATCGTCGCCCAGTCACTGCAACGAGCCGTTCTCTTCGACAAGGAGCGGGAGTTCGCGACCGGTCTGCAGGCTTCCATGCTGCCGCGCCACATCCCTCAGTTCTCCGGCGCCGAGATCGCCGTGCGCTACCACGCGGCGTGGAGCGGCCGGGAGGTGGGCGGTGACTGGTACGACGTCATCGCGCTGCCCCGGGGGCGGGTCGGGATCGTCGTCGGCGACGTCCAGGGGCATGACACTCACGCGGCCGCCATCATGGGCCAACTGCGCATCGCACTGCGGGCGTTCGCGGGGGAGGGGCACGACCCCTCGACCGTGCTGGCACGGTCGTCGCGCTTTCTCGCGGAACTCGACACCGAGCGCTTCGCCACCTGTACGTACGCCCAGGTCGACCTGGTCTCGGGAGGCGTACGGGCCGTCCGCGCGGGGCACTTGGGGCCGATGATCCGGCACACCGACGGACGGGTCGGCCGGCCGAACCTGCGCGGCGGACTTCCGCTCGGTCTGGCCACGGCCTTCAGGGAGGAGGAGTACCCCGAGTCCCGGCTGGACCTGGTACCCGGCGAGACCCTCGTCCTGTGCACCGACGGCCTGGTGGAGGAACCCGGCCTCGACATCGCGGCCGGGATGGACGCGCTCGCCGACGCCGTACGTACGGGTCCCCAGGAGGCGGGAGCCCTCGCCGACCATCTGTCGGACCGGCTGTGGCAGCGCTGGGGAAGCGGCGACGATGTCGCGCTGCTCGTGCTGCGCCGAGCACCCGACCCCGGCACCCACCGGGCGCCACGCATCCACCTGTACATCCACCAGGCCGACCCCGAGGGTCTTGCCGAGGCACGCACCGCGCTGCGTCATGCCCTGGAGGACTGGGGGCTGGCCGGCCTCGCGGACGATGTGGAACTGGCCGCCGGGGAGCTGCTGGTGAACGTACTCCTGCACACGGAGGGCGGCGCCGTCCTCACGCTCGAAGTCCTGCCCGAACCGGTACGGCGCGTGCGGCTGTGGGTCAAGGACCGCTCCAGCGTCTGGCCGCGCCGTAGGACGCCGGGTGAAGCGGCGACCTCGGGAAGGGGACTGATGATGATCGACGCGGTTGCCTCACGCTGGGGCGTGGAGCCCAGGGGCGAAGGCAAAGCGGTCTGGTGCGAGTTCGAACCGGTCGGCCAGGACAGCTGACCGCTGCCTCGGCCATCGCCTCGGCCATCGGGGGGAATCGCTCCCCTCATCCCGCGCCCCGGACCGGTTCGCAGCCCTGGCCCGGCGGTCCCGTGTGAATACTCGTACCGCTCATCCGTACGGCAGACGGAAGGAAAGCGATCATGCTCACGAACAGCAAGGCGTTCAGCGGTTTCGCCGTCAACGATCTTCAGAAGGCAAAGGAGTTCTACGGCCAGACGCTCGGCCTTCGGGTCACCGAGGAGACCGGCCCCCCTGGCGGCATGCTGACGCTGCATCTCGGGAGCGGCGCGGAGATCTTCGTCTACCCCAAACCGAACCACGTCGCGGCGAACTTCACCGTGCTCAATTTCCCGGTCCCCGACATCGACGAAGCCGTCGACGAACTGGCCCGGCGCGGTGTGACCTTCGAGCGGTACGCCGGCTTCGACCAGGACGGGAAGGGCGTCATGCGCGCGGAGGGCCCGCCGATCGCCTGGTTCACGGACCCGTCGGGGAACACCCTGTCCGTGCTCCAGATGAACTGAGACGTCCGCTGCGCGGCACCCGGCACCTCACTCGGTGGTTCCGCACCGGAGCCGGTCTCCGGTGACCGGCGCTCCCTCCACGCTGCTCCGGTCGTAGACGACCTTGACGACCGAGGCGGCATCCGATCCGACGGCGACGTCGAAGACCGGGCCGTGCCCGGCGACCGGGTGCAGCTCGGCGCCGGGGATCGCGGCCTTGACGGTCACCGCGTACCGCTCCCAGTACGGGTCGTAGGTGATGACGGTCGGACCCTCGGGGCGCGGCGCCTCGGCCTGCCCCGAGCCGTCCTCGATCACGAAGCCGTTGTCCTGCAGCGCACCGGCGACCTCAGCGTCCGTCACCCGCACACGAATCCAGGCCGGCGGAATCTCCACGGGAACGTCATTGCTCGGGCGGATCCCGGCGTCGTCGATGATCGACCGGTCTTCGCGCAGCGCTTCCCACAGCGCCGTGGAGCGCTCCGTGTCCCACAGCAGTGAGGAGCCCCACTCCGGCACGCGGTAATCGAATTCCGAGATCGGGACGGTCACGAACTCCGTCTGATCCGCCTTCAGCTTGCCCAGCAGTGAGCCCAGATGCGCGAGATCGGCGAGGCTCGTGTCCTCATCGGCGCGTACGAACTGGTGCAGCGCCAGCGCCGTCTGTGCCGCGGCGGTCGGGTTGGCGAACGCCCCTTCCTCCCTCAGCCGGGAGAGCATGTCGATGAGCAGGCGCTGTTGGCGCCGGACCCGGCCGAGATCGCCGGGCGGGGAGAGATGGCGGGCGCGGACGTAGCGAAGGGCGCGGCGCCCGTCCAGCACGCGTGTTCCCGCCGGCAGGTTCAGCCCCGAGCCGAGGTCGACCAGGGGCTTGTCCGTACACACCTTCGCGCCGCCGAAACGGTCGACGGTGTTCACGAAACCGGTGAAGTCCGTCTCGAGATAGTGGTCGATCTTCAGGCCGGTCGCCTTCTCCACGGTCCGAACCGCCAGATCTCCGCCGCCGTGCGCAAAGGCGCCGTTGATTTTTCCGGAGTGCCGCGGATGCGCGTGATCAGCGAACTCCACATAGGAGTCACGGGGAATGGAGACTGCCGTCATCCGGCGACCGTCCTCGGCGATGTGCACCAGCATCATCACGTCCGTGCAGTCGCATCCCTTGCCGCCGACGTGCAGGCGTTTGATCTCCTCGGCGGACATCCCGGTGCGCCGGTCGATTCCGACGAGAAGGACATTGGTGCCCTTGGATTCGTCCGCGCGGGAGGACGTGGATGCCAGTTGATCGGCTGTCCACAGGGAGCCGCCCGAGGCCAGCGTGGCGACCAGAACAGCGGAGAGGGTGAAGCTGCGCACAGAGATCTCCTCCGACATCGAATCCCATCGGATCTCAACCGATAATCGACAAAAGCACGGGAGGGATCCGCACGATCGGCCGACGCGCGCGCCATTCGAGGGAAAAGGGGTCGCCCGCCGACGGCGGGCGACCCCTTCGGTCCGGAGTCCGGGGGTCAGACGGTCATGATCGCCGGGTCACTCACGCCCGGCCGGCCGTTCTCGACATGCCCGGCGAACCGGCGCAGGAAGGTCGCGTTCCTGTCGGACACCACGCTCAGGTCGTACCAGCGCTTGCTGGCGCACAGATCCACCGTGTGCACGACGCGTGCGCCCGGGCGCACGGTGAACGTCTGCTTCGCCCCGCCGTACGCCTGCGTCACCGTGAGACGGCAGGTGGCGCTGCCCGCGTTCGTCATCGTCAGCTCGACGCTGCCGCTGGAGGCGATGTGGCGGGCCGTCACCTCGGGTCCCGCGGTCTTGCCGGGTCCCTTGAAGCCGCGGAGGAATCCGTTCGGTCCGTACACCGTCAGGTCGTACACGTCGTTGGAATAGGCCGTGTTCCACGTGTCGGAGAGCTGCTTCCCCGCGGCGGCGGTGTAGGTCCACGGTCCGTCCGTACGGTTCCCGGACGCCACCAGGAACTGGGCACCCGCCGAGGCGCCACCGCTGAAGGTGAGCGTGAAGCGGCCGGTCGACGGCGTCGACGCCCCGTTCACCACCGGCGCGTACGGCAGCGGACGCGCGGGCCTCGAACCCGCCTCCTGCTTGGGCAGCGCGGGCTTGGCAGGAGGCTTCGGGACATAGCTCGGGTGCCGCGAGTTGTCCGGCGGCTGATACCCGTCGGTGTCGGGGAGAGCGGCCGGCTCGGTGTTCTTGAGGCCGAAGTCGAAGGCCGAGGTCAGGTCGCCGCAGATGGCGCGCCGCCACGGTGAGATGTTCGGCTCGCTCACGCCGAAGCGGCTCTCCATGAACCGGACGATCGAGGTGTGGTCGAAGACCTCGGAGCAGACGAATCCGCCGGTGCTCCAGGGGGAGACGACGAGCATGGGCACGCGCTGGCCGAGGCCGTACGGGCCCGCGGCGTAGGAGGCGTTGCCGCCGAAGTTGTCGAGCGCGGTGTCCACGGTCGACAGGCCCTGCGCGGCCGAGGCGGGCGCGTAGGGCGGGGGCACGTGGTCGAAGTAACCGTCGTTCTCGTCGTACGTGATGAACAGCGCGGTCCTGCTCCACACCTCGGGGTTGGAGGTGAGCGCGTCCAAGACCTGCGCGATGTACCAGGCGCCGTAGTTCGCGGGCCAGTTGGGGTGTTCGGTGAAGGCCTCAGGGGCGGCGATGTAGGAGACCTGGGGGAGTTTCCCGGCCTGCACATCGGCCTTGAGTACGTCGAAGTAGCCGTCGCCGCCCTTGACGTTGGTGCCGGTGCGGGCCTTGTCGTACAGCGGGTCACCGGGCTTGGCGTTGCGGTACTGGTTGAAGTACAGCAGTGAGTTGTCGCCGTAGTTGCCGCGGTAGGCGTCCTCGATCCAGCCCCAGGAGCCGGCCGCGTCCAGGCCGTCGCCGATGTCCTGGTAGATCTTCCACGAGATACCGGCCTGCTGCAGCCGCTCCGGGTACGTCGTCCAGTCGTATCCGGCCTCCTGGTTGCCGAGGACCGGACCGCCGCCCTTGCCGTCGTTGCCCGTGTGACCCGTCCACATGTAGTAGCGGTTGGGGTCGGTGGCTCCGATGAACGAACAGTGGTACGCGTCGCAGACGGTGAACGCGTCCGCGAGGGCGTAGTGGAACGGAATGTCCTGGCGCGTCAGATACGCCATCGTGCCTGCGGACTTGGCCGGTATCCACTGGTCGTACTTGCCGTTGTTCCAGGCCTTGTGGCCGCCCGCCCAGTCGTGGTCGAGACCCGCGATGAACTGCATGCCGAGATCCTCGGCGTCCGGGTGGTACGGCAGCACCTCCTTGTTGCCGTCCGCCTGGTACCAGACCGACTTGCCGGGGCCCGTGGACACGGGGCGCGGGTCGCCGAAGCCGCGTACGCCCTTCATGGCGCCGAAGTAGTGGTCGAACGAACGGTTCTCCTGCATCAGCACGACGACGTGCTCGACGTCCTGGATGGTGCCGGAGCGGCGTGCCGCGGGAATGGCGGCGGCACGGTCGATGCTGCTGGACAAGGCGGCGAAACCGGCGGTCGCGCCGGCGATCTGCAGGAAGCGCCGCCGATTGAGTTCAGGCATGAGTGTGGCCCTCTTGGGTGGTGTGAGGAAACAGGAGTGAGCGGAGTTTCCAAGAGGAACGAGCGGAAGGGAAGAGGTGGTGTCGTACGCGTGAAACAGCGAGGTACTCACCGCGAACAGCCCGGCGGAGCCCCGGAAATGGCGCGAACTGGGCGTTTAGGGGCCCCGGGTTACGGGTCAGGAGGCCGGGGCCGCCCGGGACACGGTCCAGTCGACGAGGTCCTCGGCGCTCCAGGTGTTGATCACTCGCTCCGTGGGCACCTCGCACTCCTCTGCCCGGGCACAGCCGATGATCTGCCAGTCGAGCTGTCCGGGGGCGTGCGCGTCGGAGTCGACGGAGAAGAAGGCCCCGGCGGCCACCGCCTGCCGCAGCAGGCGCCTGGGCGGATCGCGGCGCTCGGGCCTGCTGTTGATCTCCACGGCCGTGCCGTGAGCAGCACAGGCGGCGAAGACCTCTTCGGCGTCGAACCGCGACTCCGGTCGTCGCCTTTCGGAGACCAGCCGGCCCGTGCAGTGGCCCAGCACATCGGCCAGGGGGTTCTGGACGGCTTTGACCATGCGCCGCGTCATCGGTGCGGATTCCATCCGCAGTTCGGAGTGGACCGATACGACCACGAGGTCCAACTGGTCGAGCAGCTCCGGCTCCTGGTCGAGCGAGCCGTCCGACAGAATGTCGCACTCGATGCCGGTCAGAAGCCTGAACGGGGCCCAGCGGGCGTTGAGCTCCGCCACGACCTCCAACTGCTCGCGCAGCCGCTTGGCCGACAGACCACTGGCGACCGTCAGCCGGGGAGAGTGATCGGTGAGCACGGCCCACTCGTGCCCCAGCGCGATCGCCGCCCGCCCCATCGCCTCGATCGGGCTGCCGCCGTCCGACCAGTCCGAGTGCAGATGACAGTCGCCCCGCAGCAGGGCACGCAGGTGAGTACCGCCGTCGGCCAGCGGCCCGGAGGCCTCGTCCTCCAGCCGGCGAAGGTAGGCGGGCACCTCACCGGCCAGGGCCTCGCGTACGACACCGGCGGTCTTCGGGCCGATGCCCTTGACCGCTTCCAGGGATCTCGAAGCCGCGCGCCGGCGGATCTCGTCGTCGGACATCTCCACCAGTACGGCGGACGCGGTGCGAAAGGCACGGACCCGATAGGTCTCCGCGCCGCTGCGCTCCAGCAGAAACGCGATCCGTTCCAGCGCCTCCACGGGGTGCATCTCGTCTCCTTCGCACCGTGCCGGTGGATCCACCGGTTCCCGGCCGTTGCTCCCACTGTCGCCCGCCCCGGAATCCGCGGCACCCCGGACGGGCGTATGCCGCTTCGGTAACCGAAGGTCGCTGACGGTAGTCACGCGAATGGCGGGTGTGACAACCCCGGGCGAAAATGAACGGCCGGATGACTCTTCCGGACGTACGGCAGGCCCGCTGCGGCCGTCCGTGCCCAGGGAGTGTCTTCAAAGCAGCGTCGTCCGCCCGAAGGGCGGACCTGGCGTCGCCAGGCAGACGGGACGTTGAAGACACGACCTAGGGGCCGGATCGGACCGCCCGCTGGTGCTTTTCACTCAAGGAGGGCACTGATGTTGATGCCGGACACCGCTGTGATCGCCCGCCTGATGGCTCGCTATCGGGCACACGAACACCACTTTCTGCACGCGCCCCACGACCGTGGCGCGCGGATGCGCTTCGAGGACACGGCGTACACGCTGTGCGTGCTGATGGGTGAGCGCACGGCCAGAGAGGCCGTGCTCGCGGCGGAGCGCTACATCGCCCGGACCCGGCACACGAAGGGGTCCTCCGGGCAGCGCTCGTCACCCACGGTCAGCTGACCGGGGCACCGCTCGACGACTGCCCGGGTCCGCCCGCTGACGAGCGGGAAGGATCAAGGAGTGCGTGAGGTAACCAAGTCCGTGACGGCGCCGGTGGCCGAACTGGTCCGCCGGCGCCGCGAGCCCGCCGTCGTCCAGACGGTGCGCTCGACGGCGGCCGCGACGATTTCGTACGTCGTCGCCCTGCAGCTGAGCAGCGAACCCGCGCCGCTCACCGCGCCCCTCACGGCGCTCCTCGTTGTCCAGGTGACCCTCTACTCCACCCTCACGACCGGCATCCGCCGGGTGAACTCCGTCGTCGCGGGCGTACTGATCGCCATCGGCTTCAGTGCGCTCGTCGGCCTGACATGGTGGAGCCTGGGGCTGATCATCGTGGCTTCGCTCGTGGTCGGACGACTGGTCCGCGTCGACGAGTTCGTGCCCGAGGTCGCGATCAGCGCGATGCTCGTGCTCGGTGTGACCCAGGTCGGCGGCGCGGCCTGGGACCGGGTCCTGGAGACACTGATCGGTGCGGTCGTGGGGCTCATGTTCAACGTCGTGTTCGTGCCCCCGGTATGGGTGGGTCCCGCCGGGGACTCCATCGAGGACCTCGCCCGGCGCATGCGCCGACTGCTCCTGCGCATCGGCGAGGAGCTGAGCGGCCCCACTCCCGTCGAGCGCGCTGCCGCCCGTCTTCATGAGGCACGCCGCCTCGACAACAACATCGCGGAAGTCGACGGGGCCCTGCGGCAGGCGGAGGACAGCCTTCGGCTCAATCCGCGGGTCAAGGAAGGGCTGCTGCACCGGGTAGTGCTGCGTACGGGGCTCGACACCCTCGAAATCTGTGCGGTGGTCCTGCGCGTACTGGCCCGCACGATGACCGACCTCGCCAAGAAGCGCGGTGGGCAGGACGTCTTCCCGCCGACGGTCGGCGTCGCCCTCGAGGAACTGCTGAGCCATGTCGCCGATGCGCTGGTCAGCTTCTCCGTACTGGTGACCACACAGGTGAGCCGCAGCGCCGACGCGGCGGAGTCCCGGCTGGCCGACGAGCTCGCCGCGGCCGCCGCCGCGCGGGAGAAGGCCGCGGAGCTGCTTCTCGAGGGTGTGCAACGGCATCCGCGCGACTGGCAGCTGCACGGCGCGCTGCTCACGGAGATCGACCGGATCCTCGACGAGCTGGACATGGACCACCGCTCGCAGCGCCTGATGGAGGAACTGGACCGGGTGACCCGGGAGCAGCACGAACGGTATCCGTGGATCTCCGCCGTACGCCGGTGGGCACGCGGCAAACGCCCGCGGCGGGCCGCGTCCCGCTGACCGGTCCGCGCGCGGTGCGTGCGGGCCGGGGCGGCACGGGTTACGCGGCCTCCTGCATGACCTGTTCGCGCAGATGCTCGCAGCAGCGGCTGATCAGCCGGGACACATGCATCTGGGAGATGCCCAGGTCCCTCGCGATGCTGCTCTGGGTCATGTCCCGGAAGAAGCGCAGGTAGAGGATGCGCTGCTCGCGCTGCGAGAGCTTGCTCAGCTCTGGTTTGACCGCCTCGCGGTCCACGAGCACGTCGATCGCCGGGTCGGGTGTGCCGAGGGTGTCGCGCAGTGAGTATCCGTCCTCGGAACCGGCTGTTTCGGCGTCGAGGGAGAGCGCGGTGAAGCTCTCGAGCGCCTCGAGACCCTCCCGCACCTCTTCCTCGGTCATTCCGGTGTGATGGGCGATTTCGGCCGCGGAAGGGTCACGGCCGGGGATGGACTGGGCGAGGTCCTGGCGGGCGACCCGGACACGGTTGCGCAGATCCTGGACCCGGCGCGGGACATGCAGGGCCCACATGTGGTCGCGGAAGTGGCGCTTGACCTCGCCGACCACGGTCGGTACGGCGTAGCTCTCGAATGCGTGGCCGCGGGACGGGTCGTAGTGGTCGACGGCCTTGACCAGGCCGAGGGCGGCGACCTGCCGCAGATCCTCGAGGGACTCCCCGCGGTTGCGGAAGCGGCCGGCCAGCCGTTCCGACATGGGCAGCCAGGCGTACACGATCTCCTGGCGCAGGAGCCGCCGTTCGGCGCCCTCGGGCAGTGCGGCCATCCTCCGGAACGCGTCCGTGGTGTCGGGTGCGTCGTCGTGCGGATGCTTGCCGTTCGTGTTGGTACGCATGGTGCTCGCAGCTCCCTGAGAGTGGTCTTCCTCATTCGGGCGGGCGTAGGTCCTGTCCGGCCGATCTTGCCGGGCTCGCGTGCCCTGGCACGGCACCTCGCTGCGTTGTCGTCAGTCGCCGACGCTCCGCGTGGGCTCTCTCCTCCGCCTTGCGATGCGCCACGCCAGACCCCGCTCACTGATCCGGCCTGATCGGCCGGACAGGACCAGTCGGATCACCGGAGATCCGCCGGGCAGGACCGGTGCACGCCCGGCGCTGATCGCTCTCACGGGACGTGCCGCCTGTCCGGAGCACATGACGCAGGTGCCCGGTCCAACCTCTCGGAAACGTGCGCCTTCGGCCTGTGTCGGACGGCGTCGATCGGGTACGTGCACAGTCTCCCCACGATCTAGGAGGAGGACATGCAGCGAGGCAGTGATCGCCTCAGCGTCCACAAGGACGAAGAGATGAAGCATGAATTGCAGGGTCTGCTCCGTTCCGGACACCCCACACGGGTGGAGGAGTGGCACGACCCCGAGCCCGGAGCCGACGACGACCTGGAGATCGCGTCGGGCTTTGTGACCACGATGGGCTCGCTGGGCCCCGACGAGCAGTTGGGGATCGAACTGGCGCGACACCTGGGCCGTACGGCCTTCCCGGCCACGCGTCGCGAACTGGTACACACTCTGACCGCGCGGCATGCTCCCGACCGGCTGGTCGACATGGTGAACCGGCTGCCCGCCCACCACACGTACCGCACCGCACACGAAATCGTCAGCGCCCTCCCGCGCCGGTCCTGACGGCTTCGTCGAAGCAAGCTCCTCGGGGTGTGGAGACCCGGGCAGGGGGTACTTCTCCTGAGTCTCGGGAAGCGGGCGCGGGAACGGGCCCGGTGGCGGAGGCGGTCTCGCCCTGCCAACGTCGAAAGCATCGACATGACCGGATGGACGTCGAGGAGCGGGAGAACCCCCATGGTGTCGGGAGTTGCCGGACAGCCGCAGGGGGATGGTGCCGCCCAGAAGGGACGCCTCGGCGTCGAAGTGAGGCCGGTGGCCGGTGCCGTCGTCCTCGTACTCTCGGGCGAACTCGATCACGACACGGCCGAGCCGCTGCGTGAGGCCCTGTCGGACGCTGTGCGGGCCGCACCCGAGCGGATCGTGGTCGACTGCGCGGACCTGAGCTTCTGCGATTCCACCGGCCTGAACCTGCTGCTGCGGGCGCGGCTGGCGGCGCGCGAGGCGGACAGCCGTCTGGCGCTGACCGCGCTGCGGCCGCCGGTGGCCCGCATGTTCGACATCACCGGTGCCCAGGCGGTGTTCCCGGTGTACGCCGGCCTCGACGAGGCGCTGGCGGACGAGCGGCCGAAGTAGGCGAGGAACGGATGGGCGTGAGCGTCCGCGGGCAGGGGCAGACCCGCCGACTGGCGCTGTTCGGTACGAAGGGGGTAGTGAGCCGCTGCCGTGACTTCACCGAACAGGCCCTGGCAGACTGGGGATGGACGCCGGCCCGGACGCGGCAGGACGCGGAGCTTGCCGAGGATGTACTGCTCCTTGTGTCGGAACTCGTCACCAACGCCTGTCTGCACGCCGGCGGGCCCACCGAGCTCATGCTCAACCACACGGGCGACCGGCTGCGGATCGAGGTCGCCGACGCCAGCCCCGAGCATCCGAGGCCGCGGGTGCCGCAGGTCGTCTCGCAGCCCGGGGGTCACGGCCTGATCGTGATTGAGCGGCTGGCGCGGAGCTGGGGCTGGGCGCCCGTGGGCGACGGCAAGGTCGTCTGGCTGGAAGTCGGCACTCCGGCGCACGCGGTGGGGGGGCGGCCGCCCCCGTAGGTCCCGAGCGGTTCAGGGCCTGGCGTCGTCGAGGAGTGCGGCCCGCAGCGTCGCGTAGATGGCGGCCAGCAGCCGTGAGACATGCATCTGCGACAGTCCGAGCCGGGCGCCGATCTCGGACTGCGTCAGTTCCTCGCCGAAGCGCAGGGAGAGGATCAGCCGGTCCCGCTCCCCGAGCGAGGCGATCACCGGCTTGAGGGCCGCGACGGCCTCCACGATGTCGAAGGCCGGGTCCTCGTTGCCCAGGCCGCGGGTGAGGGCGCCCAGGGCGTCGTCCTCGTTGACCGGGGCGTCCAGGGAGCGAGCCATGTAACCGTTCGCCGCCTGCTCCCCCTCGACCACCTCGGCCTCGGTGATCCCGAGATGGCCGGCCAGCTCGGCGACGGTCGGACAGCGGCCAAGGTGCTGTTCCATCTGGTCGCGGGCCCGGGCCAGGTCGATACGCAGCTCCTGGAGACGGCGTGGCACCTGGACGGCCCAACTGGTGTCGCGGAAGAAGCGCTTGATCTCGCCGACGATGGTCGGCAGGGCGAAGCTGGTGAATTCGATGCCGCGCTCGACGTCGAAGCGGTTGATCGCCTTGATGAGGCCGATCGTCCCGACCTGGATGATGTCCTCGGCGGGCTCGGACCGGCTGCGGAACCGCCGGGCGGCGAATTTCACGAGGCTGAGGTTGAGCTCGACCAGGGTGTTGCGGACATACGAGTACTCAGCGGTGCCCTCTTCGAGCGTGGCGAGACGCTTGAACAGCGAGGTCGACAGGGTCCGTGCGTCCACGGTGCTGACGGACATCGGGTCCGCGATCTCCGGTATGCCGTCCGGCGCGCCACGGTGTGCGACGCCTGCCTGGTTGGTATCGATCGGCTCGGTTCGAGTCCTGGTGGCCATGAGGCTTCCTCGACGGGGCGGAGGCCGGCGCTGCCGATGCAGCGTGACCGTCGTATGAGCGTCTGCCTTGAAGATGCCCATTTACGGTGCTTTGATGCCGCCGGATGGGGCACTCGCACCCTATGGATCGGGCACAGAAACAAGTGCAGGCGACCGACAGCCGCCGATTTCCGCTGGCGGGCGGGCCGGGCGGGCCGGGCGGGCCGGGTGTGGTGGGCCGGTGCCGCGACCTGACGCGGCAGGTGCTCGACGAGTGGTACAGCCTCTCCGGCCCGTCCGGAAGCGTCCTGAAGGCGGACGTACTGCTGCTTGTCTCCGAGGTCGTCACCAATTCGTGCCTGCACGGCGGGACGCCCGTCGAGCTGGGGCTCGACAGGGCTCCCGGGCGGCTGTGGGTCCAGGTCACCGACACCAGCCCGGCAGGGCCCCGACCGCACGGCCCGCACCGGGCGGCCAGGTCCTCGGGGCACGGCCTGTATCTGCTGCAGCAGCTCTCCGACGGCTGGGGTTGGGTGCCGCGCGGAACGGGCAAGGCCGTCTGGTTCGTGGTCGGCGTTCCCGAGTGACCCAGAGGCCCAGGGACCGGGTGAGCTGCGGTTTTCCGGCGCCCGGGGTGTCCGCGCCGGTACGGCGTGTCAGAGTGGGGAGAGCCGCCCCGACCGCCTGTCCGCCCGGTCGGACAGCAGGGCGCCGTTGAGCCACGACAGCGCGAGGTCAGCGATGGATGTGCCCGCCCACACGCCCGATCCACACCGGGCCCGGCCCCCCGCTGAGCTGGGTGAGGACGGGCTGAGAAAGCTGCTGGCCGGACTCACGGCCGTGCGGGACGGAGACCTCTCCACCCGGCTGCCCGACGACGCCGGCGGGCTGCTCGGCGAGATCGCGACCATCTACAACGCCATGGTGGAGCAGCTGACGCTGGTCACCTCCGAGGTCACCCGGGTCGCCCGGGAAGTGGGTGGCCAGGGGCTGCTCGGCGGTCACGCACGGGAACCCCATGTGCGTGGCGTCTGGCGGGAACTCACCACGGGCGTCAACACCATGGCCGACAATCTGACCTCGCAGGTCCGGTCAACCGCCCAGGTCGTGACCGCCGTGGCGCGCGGCGATCTCACGCAGAAGATCAGAGTGGACGCCCGCGGGGAGATCCTGGAGCTCAAGGAGACCATCAACACGATGGTGGACCGGCTCTCATCGTTCGCCGAGGAGGTCAGCAGGGTCGCCCGCGAGGTGGGCACGGACGGAAAACTCGGCGGGCAGGCCACCGTCCAGGGCGTGTCGGGCACCTGGAAGGACCTGACCGACAACGTCAACTCCATGGCGAACAACCTGACCAACCAGGTACGCAACATCGCCCAGGTGACCACCGCCGTGGCACGCGGCGACCTGAGGCGCAAGATCGATGTCGACGCGCGCGGGGAGATTCTGGAGCTCAAGACCACCATCAACACCATGGTCGACCAGCTGTCCTCCTTCGCCGCCGAGGTCACGCGCGTGGCCCGCGAGGTGGGCAGCGAGGGCCGGCTGGGCGGCCAGGCCGAGGTGGAGGGCGTTTCCGGTACGTGGAAGAGACTCACCGAGAACGTCAACGAACTGGCCGGCAATCTGACCCGGCAGGTGCGCGCCATCGCGGAGGTGACCAGTGCGGTCGCGGAGGGCGACCTCACCCGGTCCATCACGGTCGAGGCCCCCGGAGAGGTCGGCGACCTCAAGGACAACATCAACGCGATGGTGGAGTCCCTGCGCGCGACGACAAGGGCCAATGAGGAGCAGGACTGGCTCAAGACGCATCTGGCCCGTATCTCCAGCCTCATGCAGGGCACCAGAAGCCTCTCCGCGGTCGCCGAGCTGATCATGACCGAGGTGCCCCCGCTGGTCTCCGCGCAGTACGGCGGCTTCTTCCTGGCCCAGGACGGGGGCGAGGGGCTCGAGTTGGTCATGATCGCCGGGTACGGGGTGCCCGACGACCCGGCGGCAGGACCCCGCTCCTTCCGGCTCGGCCAGTCCCTCGTCGGGCAGGCCGCGCAGAGCCGCCACACCATCACGGTCGAGGACCTGCCGCCCGGCTACGCGACCATCGTCTCCGGCACCGGCCGCATGGACCCCGGCAACCTCATCGTGCTGCCGATCGTCGTCGAGGGGCAGGTCCTGGGAGTCATCGAACTCGCGGCGCTGCGCCCCCTGACCGTCATCCACCGTGACTTCCTCGACCAGTTCATCGAGACGGTCGGCGTGAACCTCAGCTCGCTGATCGCCAATGTGCGTACGGACGAACTCCTCGACCAGTCGCAGCGCCTCACGGCCGAACTGAGCACCCGTTCGGGGGAGTTGCAGGCGCGCCAGGAAGAGCTCCAGCGCTCCAACGCCGAACTGAAGGAGAAGGCGGCGCTGCTGGCCGACCGCAACCGCGACATCGAGCAGAAGAACCTGGAGATCGAGCAGGCGCGTCAGGAACTGGAGGCCCGCGCCCAGCAGCTGTCGCGCACCTCGATGTACAAGTCGGAGTTCCTTGCCAATATGAGCCATGAGCTGCGTACGCCGCTCAACAGCCTTCTCATCCTCGCCCAGTTGCTCGCCCAGAACCTCGAAGGCAACCTGACACAGAAGCAGGTCGACTATGCCGAGGTGATCCACTCCGCCGGTTCCGATCTGCTCCAGCTGATCAACGACATCCTGGATCTGTCGAAGGTCGAAGCCGGAAAGATGGACATCCATCCCGAGCCGGTCTTGCTGCATCAGCTTCTCGAGTACGTCGAGGCGACCTTCCGGCCGGTGGCGAGCGATCGCGGGCTGGCGTTCCGGGTGGTGGCCGAGTCGGGCATCCCCGACGAACTCACCACCGACGAGGCACGACTGCGGCAGGTGCTGCGCAACCTCGTGTCCAATGCGCTGAAGTTCACCGAGGAGGGCAGTGTCGAACTCCGCGTCCACACCGTCACCGACGAGCAGCTGCCGCCCGCCCTGCGCGATGCCGGGCCGGTGGTCGCCTTCCGGGTCACCGACACCGGAATCGGCATCCCGGCCGACCGCCTCCAGAGTGTGTTCGGAGCCTTTCAGCAGGGCGACGGCACCACGTCCCGCCGTTACGGCGGAACCGGACTCGGCCTGTCCATCAGCCGTGAGGTGGCACAACTCCTCGGCGGCGCCATCGTGGTGGAGAGCACGGTGGGCCTTGGCAGCACCTTCACGCTCTACCTGCCGGTCCGGGCCCTGCACCGCGGACGGCAGGACCGCGCCGACAGTCAGGAGCATCCGGCCGGAGCGCCCGGCGAGGAGGAACCGGCCACGGGACACACGGTCCTGGTGGTGGACGACGACATCCGCAACATCTTCGCGATGACCCAGATCCTCGAGCGAGAGGGCATGCGGGTGCTCCAGGCGGACAACGGCAGGGTCGGGATCGATCTGCTCATGGAGCACGGCGAGGTGGATCTCATCGTGATGGACGTGATGATGGCCGGTATGGACGGCAACGCCACCATGGCGGCGATCAGGGAACTGCCGCGTTTCGCCGAGGTTCCCATCATCGCGGTCACCGCCAAGGCGATGCCCGGCGACCGCGCCAAGGCCCTGGCGGCCGGAGCCAACGACTATGTGGCCAAACCCGTGGACGCGGACGATCTGATGGCGCGCATCCGTACCTGGCTGGCGCGCGGACGCTGAGTGAGCGCCGACGTCAGACCACGCGGATCGCGATGAGGCTGGTGTCGTCGTCCGTGTCGCCCGTGGCCTGGCTCAGCAGCCGGTCGGCCTGTTCCTCGACCTCGCAGGCGCTCAGCTCCTGGGCAGCCCGCCGCAGCGTCTCCAGGCCCTGGTCCAGCCCGTCGTGACGGCGTTCAATGAGCCCGTCGGTGTACAGCAGAAGCGTGTCGCCGGGCTTCAGCTGTGTGGTCGTCTCCCTGTAGACGAAGGAGGGTACGGCCCCCAGCAGGATGTCGCGCGGCGGGTCGATCAGCTGCGCCGTGCCGTCCCGCAGCAGCAGCGGCGGCAGATGCCCGGCGCTTGCCCAGCACAGCGTCCGGTCGGCCGGATCGTAGAGTGCGCAGACCGCGGTGGCCGTCGGGTGTCCCTGCGTGTTCAGGGTGACCTCGTTCAGCCACTGCATGAGCCGTCCCGGTGTGTGACCGGTGAAGGCCAGCCCGCGCAGGGCGTTGCGCAGGGCCACCATTCCCGTGGCGGAGTCGATGCCGTGCCCGGCGATGTCGCCGACCGCGACCAGCACCCTGCCGTTGGGCAGCGGGAGCACGTCGTACCAGTCCCCGCCCACGCGGTACTCCTGGACCGCGGGCCGGTAACGGGCCGTCGCCTGCAGCCCGGGCAGTCGCCGCAGGGCGGGCATCTCGGGGACGATCGCCTGCTGGAGCTGGAGAGCCAGCCGGTGCCGCAGGGCTGCCTGCGCCTGCACGGCGGTGAGCTGGTCGAAGGTGGCGGTGAGAGCCACCTCGGCGTGGAACCCGGCCGAGACGTCCTGATACACGCCGGTGAGCCCGGTGAGGACCCCCTCGTCGAGCAGCGGCTCGGCGGCGATCCGTACATGCCGCAGCCCACCGTCGTCCCGGATGACGCGCACGACCGCGACCGCTCCCTTGCGCCGCTCGGTGAGCGTCGACAGCAGCTCGGTCAGATCGTCGCCGTCCTCCGGATGCACGCGCGGCAGCAGCTTCGAGAGAGGGATCGGCTGCGACTTCGGATCGACGCCGAGAATTCCGTACGCCTGCTCGCTCCAGCTCGATGTGCCGGAGACGAGATCGTCCTCGAACGGCGCGACACCCTGGAGATGGCTCACGGCGCGAGTGGCGGCGGTCCGCAGGTCGCTGCCGGTGTGCCACAGGACGACCGCCCGTTCGTCGCCGGCCGGCAGGACCCGCACATCGAGGAGAGGGGCGGGGGAGCCCTCGCGGTGTTCCACGGGGACGCGAGCCGCCCGCTGGAGTGAAGTGGCTTCGTAGGCGCGCCGGATGAGCGGCGCGAGGTCGGCATGGTGCCGGGGGAAGGCCACTTCGAGCGGCTGCCCCACTGCCTGGTAGGTCCCGCCGAGTGCTTCGGACGCCGACTCGTTGAGGTGCTCGACCGACAGCGTCGAGGAATCCGGACCCCGGCGCACCGTCGCCGCCGGATGGGCCAGGGCTTCGACCAGGTCGTCGAGCAGCGGTGACCGCGACGGTTCGGCCTCCGTGGCGTTGAGTACCCTCGCCGCCACGTCGATCAGATCGGTGAGCGCGCGGCGCAGGTTCTCGTCGAGATCCGCGCGGCCGGGCCAGACGGCGAGGGCCAGCCCCACGGTCGCGCCCTGGAGCCGCAGCGGCAGCAGTGCGCGGGCGGCTTCGGGTCCCGGGCCGGGAAGGACGACGTCCATGGGCAGCCCCGTGGCCAGCCACACCGGCGAGCCCTCGCTGAGGACCGATTGGAAGGGCGCCGGGAGGCCGGGCGGGATCCACTGCCATCGTGCGGCTTCGGTGGCGCTCACCCCGGCGTGTCCGGCCAGGCGCAGACAGTCGGACTCCATACGCCGCCACAGCCACAGGCTCTGCACGCCGAGCGGGCGCAGGCCGCCGTCCAGCAAGGTGGCCGCCGCCTCGCTCACCGCCTCGTTCGCCTCGGCCGAGGTGACGACCTGGCGCATCCGGCGGGCCCCGGCGAGAGCGTCCTCGCCCCCCGTGGAAGGCGCGATGGCGATGCTTCCCGCCACGCCGTTGACGATGTCCGCGGCCAGGTCTTCCGTACTCACCCCCGTAGCCTCGGCGAGCCGGGCGAGGTGCTCGGCGGCCTCGGCGGGCGACGCCTGCAGCTGCGCCACCAGGATCCCGGTGGCCAGATCGATCAGATGCCGCCGCGTGAGCTGCTCGCGCAGACCCGCGTTGTCGGCGGCGAGACCGGCGAGCGCGGCGGACAGTTCGTCGTGCCCGCCGCTGAGGCCCGAAGGCTCCTGCGCAGGCATGATCACGACTACCCCCATCCCGGGCAGACGGCGCGATGCGGGCGATCGCGCCCGATCTGGATTTTACGCGGCGGTGACCCGGATTGCGGCCGCAGGCGGACCGCCGCAGGGTGGTGGGGGAACCATCCGGACGGGGCCACGAAGGAGTTGTCATGCCTCGCGGTTCAAGCGCCAAGCGAGAACGCCAGTACGAACACATCAAGGAGAGCGCTCAGGAGCGCGGCGAGAGCGAGAAGCGCGCCGAGGAGATCGCCGCGCGCACGGTGAACAAGGAGCGAGCACGCTCGGGGGAGTCCCGCACGGCGAGCAGGAGCTCCATCGAGGACATGTCCTCCTCGCGGCGCGGTGGCAAGCGTTCCCACAGCGGATCCGAGGGGCCGACCTACGACCAGCTGTACGCCGAGGCGCAGCGCCGCAACATCCATGGCCGGTCGTCCATGAACAAGGACGAGCTCAAGCGCTCACTGGGCCGCTGACTCCGGCAGCCGCGTCACCGCGCGGGCTGTGCGCCGGACCCTACGGCTGCGCGGAGGTGACGGTGAACAGGGCGCCGTCGGGATCGCGCAGCGCCGCCTGAAGGCCTTGCGGCGAGGACTGCCGCTCCAGGACGACGGCGCCGTGGTCCAGGGCCGCATCGACAGTGGCCGCTACGTCCTCGACGGGGAAGTGGACATGCCACCTGGGCCTGATCATGGGATCGGGCGCCTCTCCCGACGCGCCGGAACTGATGCGCGCCAGAACGTGCCCCTCACTGCGGAGCACGACCTCCTCCCCCTCATAGCTGACCTGGCAGCAGCCCGGGCGTTCCGTCGCCCACTCGAGGACCTCCCCGTAGAAGATGGCGGCATCGAAGGCGTTGCGGGTGCGCAGGCGCAGCCAGGCGGGAGCGCTCTTGCGCCACCGGTGCCAGTTGGGAATGAGCATCCCTTCCCAGATGCCGAAGACGGCGCCGTCGCGGTCCGCCGCCAGGGCTCCCCGCCCCATGGCGAACGACAGCGGGCCGACCGCGACCGTGCCGCTGCGCTCCCGGACGCGGGCCGCCGCCTCGTCGGTGTCGGTCACGGCGAAGTACGGAGTCCAGTCGACGGCGACCTGCAGCCGGGGCGCCAGCGCCCCGATGCCCGCGACCGGCGCGCCGTCGGAGAAGGCGACGCTGAACTCCTCGCCCATGCGGCCCTTGCGGAAGCGCCATCCCAGTACCGCACCGTAGAAGTCCTGCGCGGCCTGCAGGTCCCGGGTCATCAGGCTGACCCAGCACGGCGCACCGAACACGGACGCGCTCGATGGGGCAGTCTGCGATCTGACTGCTCTCGGTTCGTTGTCCATAACCCTCGGTGTCCTGATCGAATGCGCGTGAGCGGCGGGGGTGACGGGAGTCGGCTGACGCAGCCCATCCTCTCGCCGAGGAGGCGTCCTCGCGAGCGGCGCGCCCGCCGAGTCCACTCCCGCGCCGCCGCCAAACCCGCTGCCCGGCGTTTTCTGCCTCCCGGCACGGGTACCCGGCCGTGACCGTCCCTGCGCAGCGGTTCGTAGGCAGGGATTCGTACAGGGAAGGTGAGTCACATGGGTCTTGGCGGGTGCATCATCCTGATCGCCGCCGGAGCGATACTGACGTTCGCCACCGACTGGAAGGTGGAGGGCGCCAATCTCGACGTGGTGGGCCTGATCCTGATGGCCGTCGGCATCATCGGCGTCGCCACGTTCACCAGCATCGCCAAGCGCCGGCGCGTCATCGTGCCGCCGTCGACGCCGGTGGTCGACGCAGAGCGCGACCGCCGCAGCTACGAGTAACGGCGCCGGTTTGGCGCCTTGGCTCAGGGGCACCCGCCGGGCTCGTCAGGCTCAGTCCCCACTCGCGCCGGAGTCGATCGTGAATCGTTCCCGTGTCGTTGTCGTCGGAGCCGGATTCGCCGGTTTCCAGGCCGCCCGCGCGCTCTCCAGGACCGCGCGGGACGAGGCCGAGATCGTCCTGCTCAATCCCACCGACTACTTCCTCTATCTGCCGCTGCTGCCGCAGGTCGCGGCGGGGATCCTGGAACCCCGACGAGTGAGTGTTTCGCTCCCCGGCGCACTGCCGCGGGTACGTCTGCAGCTGGGGGAGGCCACCGGAGTCGATCTGGACGCGCGGCGCGTCCGCTTCACCGATCCCGAGGGCCGCTCCGGCACGCTGGAGTACGACCGTCTGGTGCTTGCCGTCGGCAGTGTGAACAAGCTGCTCCCCGTGCCCGGGATCGCCGATCACGCCCATGGCTTCCGCGGCCTTCCCGAGGCGCTCTACCTGCGCGACCACATCACCCGGCAGATCGAGCTGGCCGATGTCGCCGCCAGTGCGGGGGAGAGCGCGTCGCGCCGTACCTTCGTGGTCGTCGGCGCCGGGTACACCGGAACGGAAGTCGCCGCTCAGGGGCAGCTGTTCACGGACGCGCTGACCCGCAAGCGGCGCGCCGGGAACAGGAGCGGGCGGGCCCGCTGGGTGCTGCTCGACATCGCCGACCGCGTCCTGCCCGAGCTGGACCGCAGGCTGTCGTCGACGGCCGGCCGGGTGCTGCGCCGGCGCGGTGTCGACGTACGCACCGGGACCTCGGTCAAGGAGGCCACCGAGGCCGGAGTGCTGCTGGACGACGGGGAGTTCATCGACACGAGGACGTTGATCTGGTGTGTGGGCGTACGTCCCGACCCGCTGGTGTCCGAGGTCGGACTGCCCGTCGAACGCGGCCGTCTCGTGGTCGACCCCCGGCTTGGCGTGCCCGGACATCCCGAGGTCTTCGCCTGCGGCGACGCGGCCGCCGTGCCGGACCTGACCCGGCCCGGCGAGTACACGCCGATGACCGCCCAGCACGCCTCGCGCCAGGGCAAGCTGGCCGGACTCAATGTCGCAGCCTCAATCGGCGTCGGCGACCAGCGCCCGTACGAACATCATGATCTGGGCTTCGCCGTGGACCTCGGAGGCGTCCAGGCCGCCGCGAACCCCCTGGGCATTGCGCTGTCCGGGCCGCTCGCGGGCGCCGTGACCCGCGGCTACCACCTGGCAGCCATGCCCGGCAACCGGGTGCGTGTCGCCGCCGACTGGCTGCTGGACGCCGTGCTGCCGCGTCAGTCCGTCCAGCTGGGTCTCGTCCGTTCCTGGTCGGTTCCACTGGACACCGCCTCACCGGAACTCGCCCGTGTCCCGGGGCCGGGCCCCACCGCCAAGGAGGAGTGAGATGCGAAACGAACAACTGACAGAACTGGGGCAGCAGTTGCGTGTGGACTCCGTCCGTGCCGCCGACGCGGCGGGCTCCGGGCACCCCACGTCCTCCATGTCGGCGGCGGACCTGGCCGCCGTGCTGCTGGCCAACCATCTGCGCTACGACTTCGACCGGCCCGGCCATCCCGGCAACGACCGGCTGATCTTCTCGAAGGGACATGCCTCACCGCTGCTGTACGCCCTCTACCGGGCGGCGGGCGTCATCGACGAGAAGGAACTGTTCACCTTCCGCCGCCTCGGCAGCCGTCTCGAAGGACATCCCACCCCCCGTCTGGCGTGGGTGGACGTGGCCACCGGGTCGCTCGGGCAGGGTCTGCCGGTCGGTGTCGGCATGGCGCTCGCGGGCAAGAAGCTCGACCAGATCCCCTATCGGGTGTGGGTGTTGTCCGGCGACAGCGAGATGGCCGAGGGGTCCGTTTGGGAAGCCGTCGAGCATGCAGCGTACGAACACCTCGACAATCTGACGCTGATCATCGATGTGAACCGGCTCGGCCAGCGCGGTCCGACGCGCCACGAGTGGGACCTCGACGCGTACGCCCGCCGATTGCAGGCCTTCGGCTGGCACACCATAGAGATCGACGGCCATGACGTCGGCGCAGTCGACGAGGCACTGGCCGAGGCCCGCACCACCTTCCGCCGGCCCACCGCGGTCATCGCCCGCACCCACAAGGGGCGCGGCGTCTCCACCGTCGAGGACCGGGAGGGCATGCACGGCAAACCGCTGCCCGACGCCGAGGAAGCCATCGAGGAACTCGGCGGACCGCGCGCGATCCACGTCGATGTCCAGCCGCCGCCCTCGGCACGGGTGCTGCACGGCACCCGCAGCGGGCAGGCCGAGCCGCCGCGCTTCGACATCGGTGACTCGGTCGCGACCCGTACCGCGTACGGAAAGGCCCTGGCCGCACTCGGCTCGGAGCGCGCCGACGTCGTCGCGCTCGACGGCGAGGTCGGGGACTCGACCCGTACCGAATACTTCGCGAAGGCGCACCCCAGCCGCTACTTCGAGTGCTACATCGCCGAGCAGCAACTCGTCGCGGCAGCCGTGGGGATGCAGGCGCGGGGCTATGTCCCCTACGCCGCCACCTTCGCGGCGTTCCTGACCCGTGCCCACGACTTCATACGCATGGCAGCCGTCAGCCGAGCGAGCATCAGGCTCGTCGGCTCACACGCGGGAGTCGCCATCGGCCAGGACGGACCGTCCCAGATGGGACTCGAGGATCTGGCGATGTTCCGTGCGGTGCCCGGCAGCACCGTGCTCTATCCGTGCGACGGCAACCAGACGGCCCGCCTGGTCGAGGCCATGGCCGATCTGCCCGGTGTCAGCTATCTGCGCACCAGCAGGGGCGACACGCCGGTCCTCTACGGACCCGACGAAGAGTTCCCGGTCGGCGGCTCCAAGGTGCTGCGGTCGAGCGAGCGGGACCGGTTGACCGTGATCGCCGCGGGAGTGACGGTCCATGAGGCGCTGGCGGCGGCCGAGCTGCTCGAGGGCGAAGGCATCGCTGTGCGGGTTGTCGACCTCTACTCGGTCAAGCCGGTCGACGCGCGGACACTGCAGGAGGCGGCCGACGAGACACGGTGCCTGGTGACGGTGGAGGACCATCGTCCGCAGGGCGGCCTGGGGGACGCGGTCGCGGAGGTCTTCTCGGACGGGCGCCCGGCGCCCCGGCTGGTGCGGCTCGGAGTCCGGAACATGCCCGGATCGGCCACGCCCGAGGAGCAGTTGCGCGTCTCCGGTATCGACGCGGAGTCGATCGCGGTCGCCGCACGACTGCTGGTGGAAGAAGTGGTGGTGCGCTGAGCATGGGCACCCGCCGCGTACGTGCCGGCCGGCGCACGGTGGAAGTCCACCGTCCGGACAAGGTCCTGTTTCCCGACGACGGCCTGACCAAGGAAGACCTCGTCGAGTACTACCGCCGGATCGCGCCCTTCATGCTGCCGCAGCTGCGCGGCAGGCCGCTGATGCTGGAGCGGCACCCCGACGGCATCGGCGGTCCCCGCTTCATGCAGAAGCAGACACCGGACAGTTATCCGGACTGGGTGCGCAGGGTGGAGGTCGCCAAGGCGGACGGACCGTGACGCACGCCGTGTGCGACAACACCGCCACCCTGCTCCATCTGGTCGACCAGGCGTGCATCACGTTCCACCGCCGGCAGTCGCGGGCAGGCAGGCTGGGGCGGCCGGACCGGCTCGTCTTCGACCTCGACCCGTCCGGGGACGATGACTTCGAGTCCGTACGCCGGGCCGCCGAGCAACTGGGGGAGCTGCTGGATCAGCTTCAACTGCCATCCGCCCTGTTGACCACGGGCTCCAGGGGCCTGCACGTGATCGTTCCGCTGGCGGGCGACTTCGGCTTCGACGAGGTGCGGGATTCGCCAAGGAGGTTGCGCAGGCGCTCGTCGCTCGCGACCCCGACCGGCTGACCACCGAGGTACGCAAAGAGGCGCGAGGCGGCCGCCTTTACTTGGACGTCCAGCGCAATGCCTATGCGCAGACGGCTGTCGCGCCGTATTCCGTGCGCCCCAAACCGGGCGCGCCGGTGGCCACCCCCATCGGCTGGGACCAGCTGAAGGACCCCGACGTCACAGCCCGGCACTGGACCGTGGCCGATGTACTCGACCAGGCGCGCACCAAGCCCTGGGCGGGCACGCCCGGTCGCGGCCGGGCACTCGGTCCTGCCAGGCACCGTCTCAGTGCCCTTCGCTGACAGGCAGAAATACGGCGGCCCGAAGGCCGCCGTATTTCATTTCTCTTCTCGCTACCACCGGTACCAGCGAGACCGCGTGCCGCCCGCCGACGTACTCCGCATCAGGAATCCGAGCAGCCACACGACGAGGACAATGATGGCAATCCACCAGAGCGCCTTCACGGCAAAACCGGCACCGAAGAGAATCAGTGCGAGAAGCAGAACAAGCAGGATGGGAACCATAGTCTGTACCTCCGATAAGCGAGTGCCCCCTATTCTTCGGCGTACACATCGAGGACGTGCCACATGACACAGAAAGCGGACGACAGCCCGGACCGCGGCCGGGACGAAACGCCGGAGGAGAGGGCCGACCGGAGATGGACCGATCTGCTGCAGGAATTGCGGGTCGCTCAGACCGGGGTTCAAATCCTGTTCGGATTTCTGCTCGCGGTGGCTTTCCAGCCCCGGTTCGCCGGGCTTTCCGACACCGATCGACACATCTATCTGGTCACCATGCTGCTGGGGGCGGCGACGACCGGTGCTCTCATCGGGCCCGTCTCCTTCCATCGCCTCCTGACCGGCCGGCGGCTCAAGCCGGAGACGGTCGAGTGGGCCTCCCGCCTCACGGTCGTGGGCCTGGTTCTGCTGCTGTGCACGATGGCGTCCGCGCTGCTGCTCATCCTGCGGATCGTCGTCGCCGACGAGGTCGCGCTGTGGCTTGTCGTCGGGATGGTCGCCTGGTTCGTCGTCTGCTGGTTCGTCCTGCCCTTCTGGGCCCGCGCCATCAGCCGCCGAACCGACGAATGACCTGCGCGGGCGGCGCGGGGGAGCCCGCCGTCAGTCGCCGGGCGCCTCCGTGATGTCGAGGAAGACATGGTCCGCTTCCGGCCACGTTTCGCGCCCCGTTCTCCTCGCGCATCTGGTGCAGGGTACGCAGCAGCGAGCCGCCCTCGGAGAGCAGTTCGTGCTGTCGGCGACCGAGTGCGCGGCCTCGGAGACAGCAAGGGGGGAGCCCGCCGCGAGACCCCCGACGGCCTTCGCCGCGACGATCACCAGATTCGCGGCGAGCGCCACCAAGACGGTGAGGCGAGTCTTTCCGTCGGAATGGTTGCGCTTCATTTCGGTCACCGTATGCGCTCGTGCCGTTTCGGGCGAGCGCATCAACTGCGCCGAGCGGGCGACGGATTGGGTGACGCGAGTCAGTCAAAGAAGGGGGTGGGGTGGGTGTAAACCTCTGGGAGCTTGGCGGTACTGTGCGCGCACCGCCAAATGGGTGGCGCGGCAACCGTGGAGGAATGAGTGACAACAAACAACAGATCGTGGCGGCGGGCAGGAGCCCTCGCGACGATCGCGACGGTCAGTGCACTCGGCGTCGGCCTGGCCGCCGGCACCGCGCAGGCGCACACCCCTGTGTGGGAGGTGACCTGCACCGAGGTCAGCGTCGACCTCACCGCTTACAGCCCCAAGGAAGACAACACCGTGACCGTCACGGTGGACGGCAAGGACCTGCTGCCGGCCGAGACGTTCAAGGGAGCCTTCCACAAGAAGCTCGAACTCCCCCAGCACGACAAGGAGCTCACCGTCCGCCTTGTCGTGAAGGCAGGCGACGACGACAAGTTCTCGCGCGACGAGAGCAAGACGGCGCCGGTGTGCGAGGACAAGCCGAGCCCCTCTCCGACCCCGTCGGAGACGCCCAGCACGTCCACCCCCACGCCCAGCAGCACCCCGAGCACCGCCACCAGCTCCGCCGAGGTGCCCCCGGCTTCGACCAAGCCGAGCCCCTCGGGTGACCTGGCCGAGACGGGCTCCTCCAGCTCCACCCCCCTGATCGCCGGCGCTGCCGCCGTGGTCATAGTCGCGGGTGGCGGCATCATGTGGGCCGCTCGCAAGCGGCGCAGCGCGCAGCACTGACCCCCGGCGCGTTTGCCGCGGGGGAACGAACCGCGGAGCGCCGCCGCAGCGGTGCACACGGGAAGGGCGGGCCCTCGGCCCGCCCTTCCTGCGTCGTTGTCAGGCCACTGCGGGTGTGTAGTGCGCGGCCTCGTCGCCCTCGACGACCCGGCTGGGGGTGCCGTCGACGCCGACCGGGACATCGCCCGCGACCGTCACCCGGTGCAGCAGGCGCGGCAGATCGCCGTAGTCGTCGGGCGCGTAGTGCTGGGTGATGCGGTTGTCGAACAGGACGAGGTCGCCGGGCGCCCAGGTCCAGCGGACGACGTTCTCGGGGCGGGTCACGTACGACTGCAGGATCCGCAGGATGTCGCGGGACTCGGACGAGGACAGGCCCACCAGAGACTGCGCGAAGCCGCCGATGAACAGCCCGCGCTCGCCCGACTCGGGGTGGACACGCACCACCGGGTGCTCGGTGCGGTACTTCCTGGAGACGAACTGCCTGCGCTGCTCGGCTGCCTTCTCGCTCTTCGGCTCGGCATAGTCGTAGGCGTTGGTGTGCACCGCCCACAGCCGGTCGGCCAGTTCGCGCAGCGCATCCGGCAGATCCCGGTAGGCGGCAGCCGAGTTGGCGATCAGGGTATTGCCGCCGTAGGGCGGAACGACGAGGCTGCGCAGTGTGGACGCCTTGGGCGGGGTACGCAGGAAGGTGACGTCGGTGTGCCACTGGTTGGCACGGATTCCTTCGTCGCCGTCGACCGCCAGGATGTGCGGCTGCCCCTCGGCGGACGGCACGGTCGGGTGCGCCGTGGTGAGTTCGCCGAAGAGCGAGGCGAACCGGAGCTGCGCCGGGTCGTCGAGCTCCTGGCCGCGGAAGAAGAGTGCCTTGTGTTCCAGGAGCGCCGCGTTGATCTCGCTCACGATGGCGGGCTCGAGGTCCGTGGAGATGTCGACGCCGAGGATCTCGGCGCCGATGCGGCCGCCGATCCGGCGGATGTCGAAACCGGTGCTGGTCATGCGGGAACTTCCTCTCTCTGTAAGGGAATGTGCGGGGGCGGGAGGGGATCAGTGGGCCCGGCCGGGCGGCCGCTCCAGGCCGTAGTGCTCGCGCAGCGTGCGGCCGCCGTACTCGGTGCGGAACAGGCCACGGTCCTGGAGCAGCGGAATCACCTGGTCGACGAAGTCGTCGAGTCCGCCCGGCAGATACGGCGGCATGATGTTGAAGCCGTCCGCCGCGCCCTGGGTGAACCACTGCTCCAGCTGGTCCGCGATCTGCTCGGGCGTACCGGCGAAGACGCGGTGCCCGCGCCCGCCGCCGAGCCGCGCGATCAGCTGCCGGATGGTGAGCTGCTCGCGCCGGGCAAGGTCCGCGACCAGCGTGAAGCGTGACTTGTTGCCGTTGATGTCCTGCTCTTCGGGGAGCTCGGGCAGCGGGCCGTCGAGCGGCAGTCCGCTCAGATCCGTGCCGAGCATCCCGGACAGCTGCTGCAGTCCGTACTCCGGTACCTGCAGGCCCGTGAGCTCGTCCTCCAGCGCCCGCGCCTCGGCCTCGGTCGCGCCGATGACGGGGCAGATGCCGGGCAGGATCTTCAACTGGTCCGGTCGGCGGCCGTACTTCGCCAGCCGCGACTTGAGGTCCTTGTAGAAGGTCTGGCCGTCCGCCAGGGTCTGCTGGGCGGTGAACACCGCCTCCGCGTACCGGGCGGCGAACTCCTTGCCGTCCTCCGACGATCCGGCCTGCACCAGCAGCGGATGGCCCTGCGGTGAGCGCTGTACGTTGAGCGGCCCGTCGACCCGGAAGTGCGTGCCGCGGTGGTCGATCGGGGTTACCGCACCCTCCTCGGAGTAGACGCCACGCTCGCGGTCGACGACCGGCGCGTCGTCGCGCCAGCTGTCCCACAACTGCTTGGTCACATCGAGGAACTCGGCGGCCCGCTCGTACCGCAGCGCGTGCTCCAGGTGTTCCTCGCGGCCGAAGTTCCTGGCCTCGGCGACATTCCCGGAGGTGACGATGTTCCAGCCCGCGCGTCCGCCGCTGATGTGGTCGAGCGAGGCGAACTTGCGTGCCACATGGAACGGCTCGTTGAACGTGGTGGAGACGGTGGCGATCAGGCCGATGTGCTCGGTGGCCACAGCCAGCGCGGACAGCAGCGTGAGCGGCTCGAACCCGCCGACCGCGTTGTAGCGGGCATTGCCCCACAGGGCGACCCCGTCCGCGAGGAACAGCGAGTCGAGCCTGCCGCGTTCGGCGGTACGGGCCAGCTCCTGGAAGTAGGAGATGTCGGTGATGCGTTCCGGCTGGGTGCGCGGATGGCGCCAGGCCGCGTCATGATGACCGGCGTTCATCAGAAAGGCGTTGAGATGGAACTGGCGTGGAGAGTCGGCGGACATGGGCTGATCCCTCAGTTTCCGGTCGGGGTGCGCCAGGACGTGAAGCGGCGCTCCAGGGCCACGAGCAGCTGGTTGAAGCCGACGCCGATGGCGGAGATGGTGATGATCCCGGCGTACATGTCGGGGATCGCGAAGTTGAACTGCGAGGCGTTGACGAGATAGCCGAGCCCGGCCTTGGCACCCACCATTTCGGCGGCGACGAGGACGAGGATCGCGACCGCGCCCGCCAGCCGGATGCCGGTGAAGACCGTCGGCACCGAGGCAGGCAGGATCACCTTCTGGAAGATCCTCGGCGCGGGCAGATCCATCGACCTGGCCAGCCTCAGCAGGGTCGGGTCGACGCTGCGTACGGCACTGATGGTGTTCAGCAGGATCGGCCAGGTGCATGCGTACAGCACGATGGAGATCTTCGAGGTCTCGCCGATGCCGAGCAGCAGGACGAAGACGGGAAGCAGGGCCAGCGCCGCGGTGTTGCGGAAGACTTCCAGCAGCGGCCCGAGGAGGTCCGCGAGCGGCCGGTACCAGCCGATCAGCAGGCCGAGCGGTACGGCCAGTGCGACCGCGAGCCCGAATCCGGCGAGCGAGCGGCCGAGGCTGGCCTGTGTGTGCTCGGCGAGTTGCCCGTCGAGCAGCAGCCGCCACCAGGCGACGGCGACCTCGGAGAACGGCGGCAGGAAGGTGCGGTCCACCAGGGCGAGCCGGGGGGCGGTCTCCCACACCGCAAGGAGCAACCCGATCGCCACGGTCCGCGTGAACACCGCCAGTAGCACGCGGCCGGTGCGCCGCACGGGAGTCGGCAGCGTCCGGCGCGGGGCGGCGAGCGCCGGATCGGTGCGCTGCGCGGCGCCGCCGACATCGACGGCTGTCGCGAGCGCCTTCTCGGTGGTGATGCTCATAGCGTTGCGGCCTCCCTCTCCTCTTGCTGGGCCCGGCTGACCTCGTCGCGCAGCAGGCTCCAGATCTGGTGGCGGTGGTGCGCGAACTCGGGGCTGGAGCGCGAATCGCCATCCGCGCCTCGCTCGCCCAGATCGATCGGCACGACCTCCTTGATCCGGCCGGGCCGCGAGGTCAGCACGGCGACCCGCTGTCCGAGGTGGACCGCCTCGTCGATGCCGTGCGTGATGAACACGATCGTCTTGCCGGTGCGCTGCCAGATCCGCAGCAGCTCGTCCTGGAGGGACTCGCGGGTCTGCGCGTCGAGCGCGGCGAACGGCTCGTCCATAAGCAGCACATCGGGGTCGTACGCGAGGCTGCGCGCGATGGCGACCCGCTGGCGCATACCGCCGGAGAGCTCGTGCGGATGCCGGTCCTCGAAGCCGGTGAGCCCGACGAGCGCCAGATACTCCCTGGCCCGCCCGGCCCTGACCCGGCGGGGCACCCGGGTCGCTTCGAGGCCGAACTCCACATTGCCCAGGGCGGTGCGCCAGGGGAGCAGGGCGTATTGCTGGAAGACGATGCCCCGGTCCAGGCCCGGGCCGGTGACGGGCTCTCCGTCCAGCAGGATCCGGCCGGAGGTGGGCGTCGAGAGACCGCCGAGGAGGTCGAGCAGCGTCGATTTGCCGCAGCCGCTGGGGCCGACGATGACCACGAACTCACCGGCGGCGACATCGAGATCGATGCCGTCGAGCGCGGTGACCTGCCCCTGTTTCCCGCGTACGGGAAAGGTCTTGCCGACTCCCTGGAAGCTGATTTTCGCGGTCATGGGGTCAACTCCCCGCCTTGGCCCGGTTGGTGTTGAACTCGTTGGTGAACAGGTCGCGGACGCTGACCTGGCCGGACTTGATGTCCCCGCGCTCGGTCAGCCAGTCGGCCCAGACCGACAGCTCCTTCTCCTCGATCCGGCCGCCGGGCGCCAAGACGCCGTACGAGCGCCAGAACGCGAGCGCGTCGGGGCTCTCGTTGCGCTTGCGCTTGGCGACGATCTCCGTCATCCGGGCCACGACCTCCTCGCGGGGTGTCGTACGGGACCAGTCCAGCGCCCTGCCCACTCCGGTGACGAAGGTGCGTACCGTCTCCGGGTTCTGCTTGATGAAGCGCTCGGTCAGGACCAACGTCCCGGCGCTGAAAGGCCCGCGCAGATCGAAGTCGCTGAAGAGTTTGCGCACGCCCCCGGTCGCAAGAGCCTTGTCGCGCAGGATTCCGCCGAGGACCGCCACGTCGATCTGCCGCTGGCGCAGCGACTGTTCGGTGTTGACGGGCGGGATGACGATCCGTTCGACCTGCTCGGCCTCGGCCCGGCTGAGCCCGTTCTTCTTGAGGTAGATGTCGAGCATCGCCTCGTGGTGGGCGCCGAGGGTGTTCATCCCGACCTTCTTGCCGATGAGGTCGCGGGGCGAGCGGATCGCGCTGTTCTCGGTGACGTAGAAACCGCTGTAGGCGTACTTGTCGGAGCCGTAGTAGCTGACGACGGCCTTGATGGGGGCCTTGCGGGCGGCGAGCTTGACCACCGCGCCGTTGAACGCGCCGCCGAAGTCGGTCTGGCCCGACGCGGCGGACTGGATGTCCTGCGGGCCGCTGATGGTGTTGCCCACCCAGTCGAGCTTCAGATCGTCCAGGAAGCCGAGGGAAGCGGCCAGTTCGGGTGGGGTGACCGCGCCGGCCGAACCCTGGTAGCGGAGCGTCGTGGTGTTGCGGATGCCGCTGCCGCTCGCCGTGCCGCAGCCGGCGGCCGCCAGCGCCGAGAGGCCGGAGAGCACAAGAAAGGTGCGTCTGGAGGTCATCAGTCATTCCGTTTCGGGGTACGCGAAGATGCCTGAATCGCCATGCCGAAAGGCGCAGTTCATTCAGGAAGGAGACAGGTGTAATTCGGCAGGGGAATTCAGCGGAAGGCCTGCCGAGGAATTACCGCGTGACGGGAGCGAATGTGCTCAGCCCGTCGTAAGGGCCCCGGAGCAAGGGCCGGAGGCGGAGAAAGAGATCAGCTGAGCGTGTCTCAGCGGCCGGCGGCACAGAGTGCGCTGGCGTGCCGTCGAAGATCGACGTGCAGGCGCGATACGAGAATGTCAGCTTGACTCACACCCAAGAGAATGACAGCGACTTCCGGTCACGTCAATGAGCATCGGAAATCGTCTCGCATGCTGAATTGTTGCGGATTTCTTTCACGAATGTGGCCTGTATGGGCAGAGTCGCGGGCGGCCGGATCCGGCGCACCCCCGGTGAGCGTGACCGCCGGTCCTCCGATGCGTCGACGTGCCGTCAGCCTCTGTTCTCCCTTGGTTCTCACGGCCCCCTGGTGCGGTTGTCCCAGCCCCGCGATGCTGTGGCGACAGCGCTTGCTGCGAACTCAACTCGCCGTATTCCAGGAGTAGTTGTGGGCCTTGGCAGAGCAAGACGCTCCGTCGTGCTGGTCGCGACGGTGTCCGCCCTGGCGGCGGGGGCGATGTCCCCCGCAGTCGCCGATTCCACCCCCGACCCGCGTCCCCGCGATGTGTCCGAAGTGTTGCGCCCGCTCGCGCCGCCGCCCGCGAGCAGCGTGGCCACAAGCCCCCGGGCTGTCGCCGACGGCGACGGAATCGAGACCGCGCGCAGCGCCCGGCCGATCGCTCCGGGCATCAGCCTCACCTCGTACGACCGCCTGGAATCGGACAAGTGGCTGCGGGTCGACGCGCTTTCTGTCGACCTCGGCGGCAGCGGCGTACAGGCGGACTATCTCTCGTCGGGCAAGGTCGCCGACCGCCGTGCCGTCTCCGAACTCGCCGCCCGGCACGACCCGGGACCGGGCCGGCGCACAGTCGCCGCCATCAACGCCGACTTCTTCGACATCAACCAGACCGGCGCGCCGCAGGGTCCCGGCATCAAGGACGGCAAGGTCACCCACTCACCGGCTGCCGGTGCCAACCGGGCCGTCGGGATCGGACCCGGGAACGCGGGACGCGTTCTGCAGCTGTACTTCGACGGCACCCTGACGCTGCCATCGGGCACGCACCCGCTGACCGCGTACAACGCCGCCAATGTCCCGGCGGGCGGCGTCGGCGCGTACACCGCGGCCTGGGGGACGGCCGACCGGGCGCTGACCGTCGACGCCGCAACTCCCGTCGCCGAAGTCCTCGTTCGTGACGGCAAGGTGACCGAGGTCGCGAGCAGGCCCGGCAGCGGGCCGATCGCGCCGGACACCACCGTCCTGGTCGGCCGCGAGGCAGGCGCCGGGGTGCTCGCCGCGCTGCGGCCGGGGGACCCCGTCGCCCTGGAGTACCGGCCGCGCACCGACAACGGCCCCGTCCCGCGCACCGCGGTCGGCGGCCGTGAACTCCTCGTCGTCGACGGCACACCCCAGAACCACGACGGCGAGGGCAACAACACCGCCGCTCCCCGCACCGCCGTCGGCTTCTCCAAGGACGGCCGCGCGATGCAGGTCATCACCGTCGACGGCCGACAGGCCGACAGCGGCGGAGTCACCCTCACCGAGCTCGGCCTGATGATGAAGCAGGCCGGTGCCCACAGCGCCCTGAACCTCGACGGCGGCGGATCATCGACACTCGTGGCCCGCGAACCTGGCAATGACGCGCTCCAGGTGGAGAACAGCCCCTCCGACGGCAGCGAACGCACCGTCCCCAACGGGCTCGCGCTCACCGCGCCCGACGGCAGCGGACGGCTGCGCGGCTTCTGGGTCGAGAGCCGTACGCCTGCCGGGAACGCTCCCACCGCCGACCCGGTCAAGGGCGGCCACCCCGAGCGGGTCTTCCCCGGACTGACCCGCCGGCTCACCGCCGCCGGTTACGACGAGACGTACGGACCGGCCGCCGGGACCCCGCACTGGCGTACCGTCAGGACCTCGGTGGGCCGGGTCGACGACCACGGTGTGTTCCGGGCCGGGCACAGCGGCACCACCGAGGTACGCGCGGAACGCGCGGACGCCCACGGCAGCACCCGGCTGACGGTCCTCGACGACCTCGCCCGGATCGAACCGACCACCCGGCGCGTCGGCCTCGCGGAGGCGAACGCCACCGGCACGTTCGGCATTCTCGGCTTCGACGCGCAGGGCAACAGCGCGCCCGTTGAACCGGCCGACGCCGAACTCGCCTACGACCACACCCTCTTCGACATCCGCGACGACGGACGGGGCTCCTTCACCGTCAGGTCCCTCACGGGCAGCGGCGCCGGGCAGATCACGGTGACCGTCGACGGCGTCACCACCGTTCTGGCCGTCAGCGTCGGCCTCGCCGAACACGCCGTTTCCGGCTTCGACGACGCCGCGGCCTGGACCTTCAGCCAGGCGCGCGCGAGCGGTTCGGTCGCGGCGACGCCCGAGGGCCAGAGCGGCACCGGCCTGGAGCTCACCTACGACTTCACGCAGTCGACGGCGACCCGCGCCGCGTACGCCAACCCGCCCACGACGATCCCCGTCCCCGGTCAGCCGCAGTCCTTCACGCTCTGGATCAAGGGCGACGGGAAGGGCGCCTGGCCCACCCTCCACCTCAAGGACGCGGCCGGGTCCGACCAGCTGCTGCGCGGGCCGTACGTCACCTGGACCGGTTGGCGGCAGGTGACCTTCGCGGTGCCGCCGGGGGCCGCGACGCCACTGTCCGTATTCCGTTTCTATCTGGCCGAGACCGTGGCCGCGAAGCAGTACACCGGGAAGATCGTCATCGACGGGCTGAGCGCGCAGGTGCCGCCGACGGTCGACCTGCCCGCGCAGCCGCGTACGGCCGATCCGCTGATCGACCCGGCGGCCGAAACCGAGGCCAGGGACTGGCAGTTCGCGGTCATGTCCGACGCGCAGTTCGTCGCCCGCGACCCCGACAGCGCGATCGTCGCCCAGGCGCGGCGCACGCTGCGCGAGATCAAGGCCGCGCGGCCCGACTTCCTCGTCGTCAACGGCGACCTGGTCGACGAGGGCTCGCCGGCGGACCTTGCCTTCGCCCGGCGGGTGCTGACTGAGGAGCTGGGGGACGAGCTGCCCTGGTACTACGTGCCGGGCAACCATGAGGTGATGGGCGGAAAGATCGACAACTTCATCGCCGAATTCGGTCCCGCACACCGTGTGTTCGACCATCGTGGTACGCGCTTTCTCACACTGGACACATCGAGCCTGAGCCTGCGGGGCGGCGGCTTCGCCCAGATCAAGGAGGTACGGGCGCAGCTGGACGCGGCTGCGAAGGACCCGGGCGTCAGCTCGGTGATGCTCGTCGAGCACGTACCGCCGCGCGACCCGACCGTACAGAAGGGCAGCCAGCTGAGCGACCGCAAGGAGGCGGCGCTGATCGAGCAGTGGCTCGCGGAGTTCCGCCGTACTACGGGGAAAGGGGCGGGGCTCATCGGCAGCCATGTCGGCGTCTTCCACGCGGACCACGTGGACGGCGTGCCGTATCTGATCAACGGCAACTCGGGCAAGGCGCCGGCGGGGCCGGTGAACGAAGGCGGCTTCACGGGCTGGTCGCTGGTCGGCGTCGACACGGTGTCCCGGTCGGAGCAGCAGACCGCTCGTCTCCGGCCGTGGGAGGGACTGCCCGACTGGGTCTCCGTCCAGACCCGCGCCCATGTCGACGGCCTGACGCTCGACGCGCCCGCGGCATTGCCGCCGGGCCGCAGCGGGGCCGTGGGGGCGACGGTCACCCAGGGCGCGCGCCGGATCCCGGTCGCGTTCCCGCTGAGCGCGGACTGGACGGGCTCGCCGAATCTGTTCATCGGCGCGCCGGAGGATGCCCGACACCGGCATGTGGCGTCCTTCGACCCGAGGACGGGCCGCCTGACGGCGCTGCGGCCGGGGACGGTGACGCTGGCGGTGACGGTTGCGGGCGTCACGAGCCGCACGGAGGTCCGTGTCGCGGAGGAGGGGGTGGGGGCGGCGGCGTAGGGGGCGCCTGCGGCGGGCTTGTCCCCTACCCCCCTTCCCGAACTGGGGGAAAGCCCTCAGACCCCCGTATGCGACCTTCGGCCGCATGTCCTCAAACGCCGGACGGGCTGGATGTGCGGCCGAGCCGCATATCCAGCCCCGGCCCAGCCGCACCGCACGGGCTCGACGCGCGCGACCGCCCCGCACCCGGCAGCCTGGTTCGTGAGCGCCGCCGCGGATCCGGCATGACCAGTCACGCCAAGCACAGGAGCCCCATGACCGCCGCACGCAACAGCCTCCTCTACGTCACCGATCTCGGCTACGAGGCCAAGGGGCGGCGCTACTGCGACGAGGACATCCGGCTCTCCGGCCGCCTGCGTGAGGACTTCGACATCGCCCTGTGCCATCCGCTGGACGCGGCGCGCCTCATGGGCCCCTTCGACGCCGTCGTCGTACGCAACAGCGGTCCGGTGCTCCACTACCAGCGCGAGTACGACGCGTTCCTGGCCCTCGTCCGCCGGTCCGGCGTCCGCCTCTACAACCCGCCGACGGGCCGAGCCGACATGGCGGGCAAGCAGTATCTGGTGGAGCTGAGCGCCGCCGGATTTCCGGTCATCCCGACCGTGGACCGCGGCGAGCACGTCGGACGGCTGCCGCACGCGGCGCAGTACGTCGTCAAACCCAAGCTCGGCGCGGACTCGATAGGCATGGAGTTCGTCGACAGAGACGGCCTGGACGGACTCGTGTACGGCGAGGTCCTGGTGCAGCCGAGGATCCCGTTCCGCTACGAGGTGTCGTTCTACTTCGTCGACCGGGACTTCCAGTACGCCCTGTACGCCCCGCGCCCGGAGCGCCGCTGGGAGCTGGAGCCATACGAACCGGGCCCGGACGACCTGGAGTTCGCGCAGCGGTTCATCGACTGGAACACCATGGACCACGGCATCCAGCGCGTCGACGCCTGCCGGGCACCGGACGGCGAGCTGCTGCTCGTCGAGCTGGAGGATCTCAATCCGTATCTCTCGCTGGACCTTGTCGAGGACAGCGTGCGCGAGGCCTTCGTCGCCCGGATGAAGGCCTCCCTCCACGCGTTCCTCGGCGGCTGACGTTCAGCCGGCGAGACCGAGTTCGCGCTCACCGAGGGGTGCGAAGAACCGGGCCACGTCCGCCTCCGTCACCTCCGAGAGCTCCGCGGGCGACCAGCGCGGCCTGCGGTCCTTGTCGATGACCTGGGCCCGGACCCCTTCGATCAGATCGGGCGATGAGAAGGCCGCGCACGAGACGCGGAACTCCTGGTCCAGGACCGGCTCCAGCTCACCCAGCGCCCGGGCCCCGCGCATCGCCGCGAGGGTCACCTTCAAGGAGGTGGGGGACCGGGTGAGGATCGTCTCCGCGGCCTCCTTCGCCGCCGGCTCGCCGCAGTCGAGCAGCCGCGCGAGGATCTCCTCCACGGTGTCGGCCGCGTAGGAGTGGTCGATCCACTCGCGGTGCAGGGCCAGTTCCCCCTCGGGCGCTGCGGCCGCGTACCGCCGGACCGTCTCGGAGACATCCAGCACCGCGAGAGAAGCGGTGAGCTCGGCCAGCCGCTGTGAGGGCACGAAGTGGTCGGCGAGCCCGCACAGCAGCGCGTCGGCGGCGCCCACCGCCGAGCCGGTGAGCGCCAGATGCGTGCCGAGCTCGCCGGGCGCCTGCGCGAGCAGGTGCGTACCGCCGACGTCCGGTACGAAGCCGATGCCCGTCTCCGGCATGGCGACGGCAGATCGTTCCGTGACGATGCGCACGTCGCCGTGCGCGGACACGCCCACTCCGCCGCCCATGACGATGCCGTCCATCACGGCGACGTAGGGCTTGGAGCAGCGGGCGATACGGGCATTGAGGCGGTACTCGTCGCGCCAGAAGGCCACCGATGCGCTGCCGCCCGCGAGCGCGTCCGCTTGGATCGCGCGGATGTCGCCGCCCGCGCAGAGTCCGCGCCCGCCGGCTCCCGCGATGACCACGACCTCGACGGCCGGGTCCTGCTCCCAGGCGGCGAGTGCCTCGTCGACGGTGCGGACCATGGGGTGGGTCAGGGCGTTGAGAGCCCGCGGGCGGTTGAGCGTGATGTACCCGGCGCGGCCCTCGGTGCGCAGCAGTACCGGCTCCGACTCGTCGAGGGCCGTGTCGAGAGCCATGAGGTGTTCCTTCCGCGGGACGGATCTTCTGGTCCCATCCTCGCTCACCCCTGACCGACGGTCCGTGGGCAGGGGTTCATCGCGACCGTGCGCGGGGCCGCCGGGTGCGGCTTGTTCGCACTCTTCCCGGCAGTCCGACCAGTCGGTACGTTCTCCATGAGCTGGACACCGGCAGGCCGGAATCCACCGGTCAGAGGCGACGGAGGCCCCCATGCCAGAACGTGCACCCCACATCGAAGGCCACTGCGACGATCGTTTTCGCGCGGTGCGTGCCGCCTTCGAGGAGAACTTCGGCGAGCGCGGCGAACTGGGCGCGGCCGTTACCGTCATCCTCGACGGGGAGTCCGTCGTCGACCTGTGGGGCGGCTGGGCCGACGAGGCGCGCACCCGCCCCTGGGAGCGCGAGACGCTGGTCAATGTGTGGTCGACGACCAAGGGCCCCACCGCCCTGTGCGCGCATCTGCTCGCCGACCGCGGGCTGCTCGACCTTGACGCCCCCGTCGCCACCTACTGGCCGGAGTTCGCCGCGGCGGGCAAGGAGACCCTCCCCGTACGCCATCTGCTCTCGCACCGTGCGGGCCTGTCCGGGCTCCGTGAGCCGCACAGCCTCGGCCAGCTCTACGACTGGGAGCTGACCTGCGCCCGCCTCGCGGCCACCGAGCCCTGGTGGGAGCCGGGCACCCGGTCGGGGTACCACGCGATGACGTACGGGTTCCTGGTCGGTGAGGTGATCCGGCGCATCACCGGACAGCTCCCGGGAGAGTTTCTGCACCAGGAGGTCACCGGGCCGCTCGGTATCGACTTCACCATCGGCCTGCCGGAGAAGGAGGCGGGGCGCGTCGCCGAGCTGGTGCATCCGCCCGCCGCGTCCAGCAGCGAACAGGCCGCAGTCTTCGCCCAGTTGCAGCCCGCCGCCCTGGCGGCCCTGGTCAACCCCATCGTCGGGGCGGCGGACGCCAACACCCCCGCCTGGCGCGCGGCCCAGATCCCCGCCGCCAACGGCCACGGCACCGCACGCGCCGTCGCCGCGCTCTACGGGATCTTCGCGGGCCGCGGTGAGTTCGCCGGTCGGCGCCTGCTGTCGCCCGAAGCGGCCGAACGCGTCCGCGAGGGCCAGGGCAGCTGCCGGGACCTGGTACTCGGCGCCGGGTTCGAGCACGAGACGGAGGTCGGGCTCGGCCTCTGGCTGAGCGGCGAGAACGGTTCGTACGGACCCAATCCCCGTGCCTTCGGGCACGACGGCTTCGGCGGCTCCTGCGGACTTGCCGACCCGGAGGCGGGCATCAGCCTCGGTTACGTCATGAACCGCATGGGCCCCAACATCGCCGACGATCCACGGAAGATGGCTCTGGTGGACGCCCTGTATGAGGCGGTCCGGCTGCTGCGGTAGCAGGATCCCGAATCGCTCGACGGCCCTTCCGGATTCTTGCAACACGTTCTACTGTGTGCGCCGCGCATGCGACGGATCGCGAGACTCCTGGAGGGGCCGTGCACCTCGAATACACGCCTGAGCAGCAGCAGTTGCGCGCCGAGCTGCGCACGTACTTCGCCGAACTCGTGCCGGACAACGTCTACGCCCGCTACGGCGACCCCGGCGAACAGAAGCGCTTCTACCGCGAGACGATTCGCCGCCTCGGCGGCGACGGATGGCTCGGCGTCGGCTGGCCCAAGGAGTACGGCGGCCGCGGTCTCAGCCCCATGGAGCAGTTCATCTTCTTCGACGAGGCCGCCCAGGCAGGCGTACCGCTGCCGCTCATGGCCCTCAACACCGTCGGCCCGACGATCATGCAGTTCGGCACCCAGGAGCAGAAGGCCCACTTCCTGCCGAAGATCCTCTGCGGCGAGATCGACTTCGCGATCGGTTACAGCGAGCCCGACGCGGGCACCGACCTCGCCGCCCTCAAGACCCGCGCCGTACGGGAGGGCGACGAGGACACGGGCACGTACACCGTCAACGGACAGAAGATCTGGACCACCAACGGCGACACCGCCGACTGGGTCTGGCTCGCCGTGCGCACCGACCCCGAAGCCCCGCCGCACAAGGGCATCACCATGCTGCTGGTGCCGACGTCCGATCCCGGCTACTCCTGCACCATCATCAACACCCTCGCCTCGCACGACACCACCGCCAGCTACTACGAGAACATCCGGGTGCCGGCATCCCGCCGGGTCGGCCAGGAGAACAAGGGCTGGCGGCTGATCACCAACCAGCTCAACCACGAGCGCGTCACCCTCGCCGCCCACGGCACCATGGCCATCCGCGCCCTCCACAACGTCCAGCGCTGGGCCGCCGACACCAAACTCGCCGACGGACGGCGCGTCATCGACCTCGGCTGGGTACGCAAGCGACTGGCGCAGACCCACACCAAGCTCGACGCGATGAAACTGCTCAACTGGCAGATGGTGGGCGCCGTCCAGGAGGGCACCCTGACCCCGCAGGACGCCTCCGCCGTCAAGGTCTACGGATCGGAGGCGCGCCGCGACGCGTATGCCTGGCTGATGGAGGTCGTCGGTGCGGCAGGCCCGCTCAAGGAGGGCTCGGCGGGAGCCGTCCTGCACGGCGAACTGGAACGCGGCTACCGCTCCGCCGTGATCTTCACCTTCGGCGGCGGCAACAACGAGATCCAGCGCGAGATCATCTCCTGGATCGGACTGGGGATGCCGCGGGTGCGGCGCTGAGCGTGTGCGACCACCGTCTTTAGTTGGCACAAAACAGGGATAGTTGGCACCAAGATCACCGGTTGCGCCCTGTGCGTGGCGGGGCATCACCTCGCCGCGCGTCGCCGGCCTCGGCCTGGTCGTGCTCCCCCTCCCGCTCGAACTGCCGTCGGCACCGATATACCTGTCGTGGCATCAGCGCTACGACACCGACCACGCCCCACGCCTGGCTGCGCGGGCCGGCGCGAACCGCGCTGGCCATGCGCGGAGCGTTGCAGTCGGCGCCGTCCGGCCGCTTCACCCATACGTCCACGCGACCACCACGGCGATCTGCTTGAACGTCAGCAGCGGCTTGTCCGTGCCGGTGCTGGCCGTGGAGGCGGCCAGACCGACGCCTGCGGCTCACAATCGCGGATCGCCGGTGTGCAGATCAATCTCACCGGGATTTCCTGTACCTCAACTACTCACGCCCCGAATTCCCGTGGGTTTAGGGAAACTGGAGGTCCTTCAGTGCGAACCCACGGGTCCATCGGTGTGCGTCAGGCCGATGCATCCGTGGGTTCGGGTGAAACGCGAGGATGCTGAGCGATCCGAAGGGTTCGGCGGTGACGTCGGCCTGGATGTCCTCGGTCATCACGACCGCCTGCCGAACTGCCAGTTGTGCACCCAGGGTCGGCGTACCGGTCCGGGGTCGGGATGGCGCGTGCCGTGTCCGGGTCCGGCCTCCGGACCAATGCCGCCGTCCCCAGCCGGGTGGCGCCGTTGTCGGACAGCCGCGGCCCGTAGGCGATCAGCTCGTCCCGGCGGCACCGCAAGGTCGGCGGCCTGCCCCCGTGCCGAGGTCGAGCACCAGGTCAGGTCTGATCCGCGGCGCGCAGGGCTCGCGCCAGCCATTCCAGCTCCTCGGTCGCGTCGGGCGACGAATTCTGCCCGCGCACACGGGCGACGAGCCTGCGGTAGTGCTCCGCTCCTGCCTCGATCCCGGCCTCCAGGCTGCGCAGCACGGCGGCCCGATCGGCGTCACCGAACAGCTCGGACAGCACCTCGGCCGCTGCCAGGCCCCTCGGGAGCGACGCAACATTGATGGGGTGACCTACCGGCAGCGGTCAGTGCGAGTCCGGCGCATGATGGACATAGAGGCAGGGGGGCGACCCGCGAAGAGGATCGTCATGAAACACAAGGCTGCCAGCATCGCGGTCGTCGCGGTCCTAGCCGTCGGCGGCAGCGCGACAGCCTGCGGAGGTGACGGAGGCGGCGGAGGCAACTCCACACCGTCCAAAGCACCGCCCAGCAGCACGCCACAGACACCCAAGCAATCGCAGACACCAACCAGCAGCACGCCCAGGCTGGCCGTGGGACAGACCCTCCACATCTCCACCTCGCCCGCGGAGCTGGCCAGGCCGATCCCTGCCGGTGCCGCCGACGTGACCCTGCTGGAGGTGCGTGTGTCCAAGGACTTCGGCGTGCAGAAGGCAGAACCCGGCACGCAAGTCGTCATCTGGAAGTTCAAGGTCACCAACACCGGACCGGACGAGTTTGACTTGTACCCGTTGACTGTGGCGAGCCGGTGGACGTCCAACGCCCAGGTGGCGGCGCCGGGAGTGTTCCTTGGTGATGTCGGTGACTTCCTCCAGCCCGACCCGCGCCCGGGGGAGAGCGTCACTGGCTCCGCGGCGGCAGTCGTTCCCGACCAGGACGGCGTGCTGGAGTTCGCCGACCGTAGCGGCAACCCGCTGTTCGAGATCGCCGTCACCCGGTAGTGGCGTGTGACCCAGGTGAGCAAGATCGGGGCCATGGCCCCGATCTTGCTCACCTGGGTCACACGCCACCGCTGGAATCTCGTACTCCTCCTGAGCAGCGAGAATGGGAGGCCGACGCTTCGTCGATGCCGAACGGGCCATATTGCTCGGGCCGTTGACCAGGTCGTTTACTGGTTCAAGATCCACCCATGGCCCCTTTTGGCTTCACCTGGGTCATGGGCGGTGAGGCCCGTGGGTTCAGGGAAACTGAAGGTTCTTCACCATGAACCCACGGGTCGATTCCCTGATTCTGGCGGTTGGGCCCGTGGGTTCGTGGTCAACCTGTGGGGTCGGTCTCGGCGGCCTGTTCCAGGAGGGCCCGTGCGGAGTCCGCGTAGCGCATCGCGGTCTTCTCGTCGAGCCCGAAGACCTCTGCGAGGTGGAGGGGGTCAGGGCCGTGGACCATGGCTTCTTCGAGCTGCCGGTCGACGCGGAGTCGCTCCAGGGTGGCGTCCTGCCCCCGTAGCGGAGCACTGATCCAGTGGTTGCTGGCCCGGCCGGTCGTGTTGGCGGTCTTTTCGTTGATCAGCAGGTGGAGATTCGCCGTGCTCGGCCACCGGCGGCGTCGGTGGTCCAGCCAGTCCGTCAGGAGCTTCAGGGTGAGGTCGTCAAGAGGCCGGGCGCGTCCGGCGATGGTCAGTCGGCGGTTGCCGAGGTCGACGTCGTCGAGTGTGAGGGTGGCGATCTGGGAGACCCGGGCGGCGTGGACCGCCGCGAGCGCGAGGACGAGCCGTGCCGCCGGGGTGGTGGCCGCCGCGACAGAGCTCTCGACCTGCTCCCGAAGGAGCGGTTGGAGCACGCTGTACTCGTTCTGCCCGACCTTGACGCGGCTGGTGGGGTTGAGGAAGACCAGCCCGTGCCGTTTGGCCCAGGTGAACAGCGAGCGCAGGGCGACGAGTTGGTCACGCCGCTGGTGACCGTGCAGTGTCCTGACGTAGGTGAGGACGTCGTCACGGGTTACTTCCCGCAGGTGGTGATAGTGGTTCGACCACTCCAGCAGGGCTGGGCGGACTTGGTTGAGGGAGAGCCAGACCGTTCCTTCCCGTCGCGGGAGACTGCGGGGGCCGCCGTCGCGCAGGACGCGGGTCCAGCGCTCGGCTTCTGAGCGGATGCCGGGTGCGAGTCCTTCCAGGCGCCCGACGAGCCAGCGTTCGAAGGACGGTTCGCTGTCGTCCTCAAAGATCCCCATCTCCTCCAGGACCGTGACGACGTGGCCGACGGGCAGGTCCAAGGCCCGTAGCGGGGCGAAGATCTCTGTGTGCCGGATCACGCCGCCTTCGACGTGGCCGGTGAGGACGACGGCCAGGCCCCGGTTGACGGCGAAGCGGATGTTGCGTCCCCAGCCGCGGGCCTCGGCGAATCGGTGAGCGAGGTACTTCGCCCAGGCCAGCCACGGGCTGGCCAGGTCGGCGTCGGCCGGGTCGAGTCGGCCGAAGTCCCGGGGGATCTGCTCGAACAGCGGCGGCTGCCGCCAGCCGGGGTCCGGGCGCCAGGCCGGCGCGGGAGGTGGTTTGCGTGGGGCTCCACGCCGTCCTCCCTTCCGCCGGGCCGGGGGCGTCGGTCTCCTGCGGTAGTGCATCTGGACGAAGAACAACTGATGGTGCCGGACGGCGGCGAGCCGCTCCCGCACGTCCGCCCCATCCGAGGGGTGGCCGTCGGCTGTCTTGGCACCGAAGCGGGCCTGGCACCAGCACAAGCGGCAGTAGTTCCACTTCAGCGGCTGGACGCGACGGCAGCCGGTGCATTCCGCCGCGTCGTGCCCGCGGCCGAACATGTAGCAGGTGTGGCAGAGTCGTCCGCGGAAGTCGCCCCAGGCCAGGCAGCCTGGGCAGGAACTGGTGGGCTTGACGTAGCCCTTCGGGAAGCGTCCCATCGGATCACTCCGGGGGCAGCGACCGGCCGTCCCGGCGCTTGGGGATCACGTTCGGCACGGCGGTCCCCCAGCCGACAGCTGCCCGGACCGTCTCCTCCTGGCCGGGGCGGTGCACCTTCTCCGGCTCGGGGATCAGGAGGTCGCCGATCTCGCAGCCGAGGACGACGCAGATGACGTCCAGGTCCTCCAGCTTCAGGGAGACCGGCTGGCCAGACCACAGCCCGGACATCTTCCCGGTCGAGATCACCAGGCCGTGCTCGGCCAGGCTCCGCTGGAGCTCGGAGGCTTTCCAGATCCCCTTGTTCGCGGCGGTCAGCCGCAGATTCCACTTCATTGCAGAAGTCCTTCCAGCCGCTTCGCGGCCCGCTGCTGCCCGGCCACCCAGGCGTCCTCGACCCGGGTCTGCTGGACGTGGACGTATCGCATGGTCGTGGCGATCCAGGAATGTCCGAGGACTTCCTGGATGGCGATCAGGTCGAGTCCGCCAAGGTAGAGCTCGGACGCGCAGAAGTGCCGCAGGACGTGCGGGGTGAGTTTGTCGCCCCAGCCGGGCAGATGCGCCATGGCCGCGGCCTTGAGCCCACCGCGCAGAGCATCGTCGCCGACCCGGCCCGAGGAGCCGTCGGCGCATCTGCGTTCGGAGGGGAACAGCGGGGCGCCAGGGCGGGTGTGGTCGTCGTCGAACTGGGCCCAGACGTCCTCGATGAACCAACGGAGCGTGCGGTCAGCGCCGTTGATCAGGGGGACCATCCGCTCGCGCGGGCCCGAGCCCCGGGCGCCCTTGCCGTGGCGGACGTGGAGCTTGCCGAAGCGGCCCAGGTCCCACTTGATGTCCGCCAGATCGAGCTTGCACGCCTCGCTGACCCGCAACCCGACCTGGGACATCAGTTTGGAGGCGGTGTAGTTCCGGGCGGTCGGGGCGAACTTCCGGCAGGTCGCCAGCTCGCCGCCCCACCCGGTGAACAGCGTCTTGACCTCCGGCCCGGACGGCGGAATCCGCAGTGCCGCGTCCTTCGACCCGCGCGGCCGGTTCATCTCGTCGATCGGGCACTCGATCACCCGACCGGTCATCCGGTGGATCTCGACCTTGTACCGCAGCTCCAGGAACAGGAAGTACGTGGTCAGCGCCTGAGAGCGCCCCAGCCGGGTGCCGCTCGGCGATGCCCGCAGTACCTTCCCGAAGTACGCGTCGGCGTCGGGCGGCTCCATCTCCCACAGCGGTCGGCCGAACCAGGACCGCATCTGCTCCAGGTGTCCGACGTCCCCGCGGATCGTGCCGTCCGCCAGCCCGGCCGAGGCCCGCGCCAGCACGAACCCCGCCAGCACATCGGTCTCGAACTGCTCCAGCTCCTCCGCCGTGGCCGGCGGCCGGACATCGCGCAGGTCCCGTACGACAGCCAGCGCCAACCCGAGCCCCCTCACCTTCACCTCGATCGTGAATCGATCAGGCATGGTGAGAACGCTTCAGGAATCCCGAAGTTACGTCAGCCCGCGAACCACTGCCGGAGAGAAGACGAACCCCCTGGCCACGAGGTCGAGGACTCAGCGCGGCTCAGAGCAACCCACGGGATGTCGCACATCCCGGAGCCGAGGGACCATAGGGTGAACACAACGGGCATCGTCAGCCTCGCAGGCCGCGGCACACGTGGCGGGACTCGCCGCCCTGCTCTCCACGTCGAAGGATCTGACCCCCGCGACCGTCGGAAAGGCCATCACCATTCTGGCTGTCCCCGACCGCCTGCTCGATCTGCCAGTGGGTAGCCGAACCTGCTGGCGTTCAACAACGCGTCGACCGGCTGACCATGTCCCTACAGAGGGCCGTGCTGTTCGTCGTCGGCCCAATCGGTACCCGGGCGCCGCCGGCAGGCACCCGATGATCCGCCGGACACACTGCCTGGCCCCGCCCTAAAAGGCGTTGTCCAGCGTCAGGGTGAGCTCAGCGACCCGCCACCCACCGTCCGACCGGCGCAGGCCGAACGTGTAGACCCCGGTCGAGATCATCTGGATGCTCTCGCCGGTGTTCCTCGTCTGCACCAGATAGGCCCGCACCTCAGCGGTGGCGGCGTCCGTCGTCGTGACCACAACATTGCCCAGGTGGTGCCGCACCCTTCCGGTCTGGGCCGTGTGCCCGTCACGGATGAAGTCGAGCACCGCCGCGCGTCCGGTGACCGGGCCGAGCACTCCCTGTCCGGGCATCGTGAAGGTCCAGGTGGTGTCTTCGGTCAGGACCGCTTCCAGCTCGGGCACATTCAGCTCGTCCAGGGCGTGGGCGTAGTTCGCCACCGCCTGCTGGAGTTCGGCGATCACGAGACCACCGTCAGCACGATCTTGCCTTGGATGTGGCCCTGCGCGGCTCGCGTGTGTGCGCTGCCCGCCTCGGGCAGCGGGTAGGTGCTGTCCACCCCGACCTGGAGCTTGCCCTCGTCGAACAGGCGCCCGATCTCGGCGAGCTGGGGGCCGTTGGAACGCACCTGAATGTTCGAGACTGTGATGCCCAGACTCGCCGTCTCTTCCGGGTCGTACTGGGCGAAGAACACCGGAAGCATGGTGCCGCCGCGCTTGAGCACGGTCAGGAAGCGTGAGCTGTCCGGGCCAGAGACGGTGTCGATCACCAGGTCGACACCGCTGACCACGTCCGCGGCCTGCGTCCTTGTGTAGTCGATGAACTCATCGGCGCCGAGCTTGCGCAGGAACTGCTCGTGCCGGCCCGAGGCCACCGCGATTACGTGTGCCCCCTTCCATTTCGCCAACTGCACCGAGAAGTGGCCCACTCCACCGGCGGCCCCGTTGACCAGCACGGTCATCCCTGGCGTGATCGGCACCGGCTGGTGCACCTGGCCGGTGAAAGGAGACGGCACGTCATGGCCGAGATCAACCAGGTACTGCCAGGCCGTAAGCACGGCCATCGGCGCCCCAGCCGCCTGCACGTGGTCGATACCGGCCGGCTTGTGAGCCAGGTCCGAAGCCGGCGCGGCCACGAACTCGGCGTACGTCCGGCCGTCGAATCCGGGGAACCGCAGCATGCCGAAGACCTCGTCACCGACGGCGAACCCCAGCACGTCCGGAGCGACCGCCTGGACCACGCCCGACATGTCCGTTCCGGGGATCAGGGGGAACTCCAGCGCCGGCCTCATCTCAGCCGGCATGACCTTCATTCCCTCACGCAGGTACCAGTCCGGCGGGTTGATGCCCGCCGCGTGCACCCGGACGAGCACCTCGCCCGGGCTGATCTCGGGAACCGGCACCTCGTCATACTGCAAAACTTCCGGCCCGCCCGCTTCGTGGAACTGGATCGCCTTCATCGCGCCTGTCGCTTTCTTGGGGAAACGTTGCTCCTTCAGTCAAGGCCCAGGACGGCATGGCCGTCCAAGACCGGTTCGGCAACCTAATCATTCCGAAACGGCATGACGCGTACGCTGGAAGGGTGAACGATCTCGGACAGGACCTGGAACTGCGGCTGGTGCGCTACTTCACCGTGGTGGCGGCGCACCAGCACTTCGGCCGGGCCGCCGCCGACTTGCACGTGGCCCAGCCGGCGCTGAGCCGCCAGATCCAACGGCTCGAGAAGTATCTCGGCGCACGACTGCTGGACCGCGTACCCCAGGGCACCCGGCTCACTCCGGCCGGCCAGAGCTTCCTCCCCCGGGCCCAAGCCCTGCTGCAGGCCGCCCGCCAGGCCGAGCTGGCCGTGCGTGAACAAGCCGAGACCGAACGAATCGCCATCGGCTACGTTGAAGACCTGGTGATCACTGCCGCCGTACGGGAACTGCGCCGCCGTTACCCGGACGCCGAGATCGCCACCCGGTACCTGAGCTGCCGCGACGTCGGGGCGCTGTCCGACAAGCGCGTCGACGCCCTGATCGCGCGGGCCCCGCTGCCCCTCGCCGCTGACGACGTGTTCACCACCCCGCTGTACGAGGAGCCCCGGATGCTCGCGGTCCCGCGCGGCCATCCCTTGGCCGACCGCGCGTCGGTGACCGCGGAAGAACTGGCCGGCGAGGAGGCGGCGCCGTGCGCGTTCGAGACCGCGGACTGGACTTCCTACCGGATCCTCGGGGCCGGCGTGCCGCCGATCGAGAGCTACGAGGACAAGCTCGAACTCGTCGCGAGTGGCAGGGCGATCGCCGTGCTACCGGTCGGCGATCGGCGTAGCTCACTGCGTCCCAACCTCGTCACCGTCCCGATCGAGGGCGCTCCCCCCAGTCAGGTCGTCCTGGTCAGCCGCAAGGGCGACCCGAATCCGATGATCAGGAATCTCCGGCTGGCGGCCAAGGCCGTCCTGACCGCCCCGGCAGCCTGACCGGGACCAGCCGACCCGCTTGGCTCGCTGAACTGCACCAAGCGGTGCTCACGCGCGCCGTGTTCGTCGCGCATCTGCCGGTATCGCTCGGGGTTAGGTTGTGCCGGCTCAGCGTCCGACCCTATGGAACGGCGACCAAGCACGCCGTCTCGACCAGGAACCGTTGCCGTATCGCGTGAGGGTGCAGGGAAGCTTCAGACTGCGTTTTCGGTAGTGGCAGCGGCGGGCGGTGGCTTGGTGGTGCCTTCTCCAGGCTGACCAGTTCAGTGCGTGGGTGACGGGGTCGCGGTCGGCTCGGGGGCGGGGCATGAGAGTGTCCAGGAGGCGCCGGATCTCTGCCACGGTGAGCGGGACGAAGGCTGATCCGATTCTGCAGCCCCCTTTGCGGCCTCGTTGTCGGCCTGGGCGGCGAGTGCGGTCAGCACGGCGTGGGCGAGCATGGCCAGGGAAATGTGCCGGTACCAGCCGATGTAGCGGCGGACCTCGTACTCGTCCAGGCCGCATTCGTTCTTCGCGGCCTGAAAGCACTCCTCGATCGCCCAGCGGGAGCCGGCGACGCGGACCAGTCCGGCAAGCTCGACCTCAACGGATGCGTAGGCGAGGTAGTAGGCGATCTCTGAGGGGTCGGACAGGCTCCGGCGGGCCATCCCCAGCGTGTCGGTTGCGGAACGCTCGGGATGGTGTCAGTCGTCGCGCTCGGCCTGGCGCAGTGTCTCGAGGGGGATGCCGAGTTCACGCTCCAGCCCGTCGACTGCTCTGGTCTGTCCGGCGTGGCGGAGGCAGCCGACGGCCTGCTCCATGAGTCGACCGATGCGGAGCACTTCTTCACACAGGGCCTTGAGCTCTTCAATGCTCTCCATGGCTGCCGCTCCGCACCACTCGCGCAGCAGTTCCCGGGCTGGCTTGAACCTGCGGTCGGTCTCCGCGCAGATCTCGGGACTGATGTAGGTGCCGGAGTGCTTGCCGCGCCCGCGGTAGTAACGGCCGTAGCTGTTTCCAGCTTCGGCGTCATGCTTGGAGCATCCCCGCGAGCGCGGGGCCGACCTGGACGACGGCGGCCGCGTGCCGCTGGTCTACAGAGCACCCCCGCGGGCGCGGGGTCGACTCGGCCGCTCCTGTGTTCAGTGTCTGTCTGAAATCCATTCTCGCGAATAGGTGCGGCAACCGCATGCCGTTTCGAGGTCTTTGGCTGTCGCTGTTCCCGACGATTTCAGGTCGGCTGGAGGATCGCTTCGATGAGGTGTGGTCCGGGTGTGGCCAGCGCGGTGGAGAATTGTTCGGCTAGTTCGGTTGTGCTTGCAGCCCGGGTCGCGGGGACACCCATGCCGGTGGCCACGGCGGTGAAGTCGATGTCGGGTTGGCTGAGGTCGAAGAGGGCGTTGGCGGCCGGTCCGGCTTGGCTGCCGCCGACGCGGTCCAGTTCGGCGCGGAGGATTGCGTAGGAGCGGTTGTTGAGTATGACGGTGGTCACGTTGAGCTTCTCGCGGGCCTGGGTCCATAGTCCGGAGATGGTGTAGAGCGCGCTGCCGTCGGCTTGCAGGCAGACGACGGGCCGTTCGGGACATGCAATGGCTGCGCCGGCGGCCACGGGGATGCCCTGCCCGATGGCGAGGCCGGTCAGGCCGAGTACGTCGTGTGGTGCAGAGTTGGCGGTCGCTGGGAAGAGGGTGTTCATCCCCTCGGTTATGGACTCGTCGACGATGATCGTTTCCTGTGGAAGCAGGGCGCCGATGACTTGTGCCCAATTCTCTGTGCGCAACGGCTCGTTCACGATTGGAGGCGGAGCGTCTTGTGCTGGCAGCACTGCGAGGGTGCCCGGTGCGACGATGTCTGCCAGTTCGGTCAGCGCGTTGACGACATCGAAGCCCTCGTCGGGGACGAAGTGGTGCACGCGCGTTCCCGGTGGAGTGAGAATGCCCGGACGGCCCGGATAGGCGAACGATGCCACTGGTTCGCGTGCTCCGACCAGGATCAGGTGCTTGATGCCTGCCAGTTGCTGGTTGACGGCTTCAGCCCGGTAGCCCAGGGGCTGGATCGCCGGTACGCCTGCACCGCGCCGCAACCGGGCGGGCCAGGTTGGGCAGAAGGCGGCGGTTCCGGTGGTTTTCTGTATCCGGGCGGCAGTTTGCAGGCCGCGCTCAGTCAGTCCGGCGCCGTCGATCAGCAGCGCGACGGGCTCGGGTCCGGCGACCAATACCGCTGTGGTTTCCACGTCTGCACGGGTGACGGACCGCAGTGGCGGTGCCGGGAGGTGTGGCGCGGGCGGGGCGCTCTCTTCCCAGGAAAGGTCGGCGGCCATGATGAGTGTTGAGATCGCGCCGGAGGTGCCGGTGCGTGACTGGTCCGGGGCGCCGGGCACCCCGGCGCTCATCGCCGCCGCCACGGCTGCGGCGGTGTCGGGACCGATATCCGCCGAGGTCATTGGCCGGCACACCCAGTTGGAGACGGTCGCGGCTGCGGCATCGATGTCGGATTCCAGGGGCGAGTCGAGCTCCTTGTGCGAGCGGGCGTGGTCGCCGATGACGTTGACAATTGGGGTGTGCGCTCGCCGGGCGTTGTGGAGGTTCGCCAGGCCGTTGGCCAGGCCGGGGCCGAGGTGGAGCAAGGTCGCGGCCGGCTGGCCGGTCATGCGGGCGTAGCCGTCGGCGGCCCCGGTCGCTACTCCTTCGAATAGGCACAGCACACCGCGCATGGCCGGGTGGCGGTCGAGCGCCGCGACGAACTGCATCTCCGACGTACCGGGATTGGCAAAGCAGACGTCCACGCCGTTGTTGAGCAGGGTGCGCAGGAGAGTCTCGGCACCATTCATAGAAGCTGATCGCCTTCCACTGATCCTTTTGAGCCGTGGTGTTCTCGCTGTTAGAGGACCGTCACTCACACCGCTGGCACACCAGCTGGGACACGGGCGTGACCTGAGGGCCAAGGTGTGATGCCGCTCTAGCCTCGCCCGAGCGTTCCGGGCGGCCGCAGCAGGCCAAGGAACGGATAGCCACCGTGCTCGCTGGTGGGGGCACCGTCCAGCTCGATCAAGATGGGCTTCCGCCTTCACGCCTCCGTGCTCGCGGCGGTCGGGGACATGGACCTCGCAACCCTGCCGCCTGGCACATCTACACGCCCGTCCGTTCCGGCCGATGCTCCCGTCGGCTGGATCTACGAATGCACCGGGGCCGACACAGCCACGGACGACTGACGCTCGCACCGATGACCCCCGCGGACGCCCAGACAATGTGACCGAAGAGATTGGGGGCACCCCCTGGCGCCCCCCGTTGAACGGCCGCACCGCGGCCACCTTCATGACCGGAATCGTCGATGGCCGGACGTCCCGCGGTACAGTCGCCCGCCAGCTTGGGGCTGGCAGCACGGGGTCCGTCAGGCAGCAACATGGCTATGCCATCAAGAGGCGGGCCCCGTCCCCACCTGGGGCTGATCGCTGCTCTTCGGCCGTTCGATGGTCCGGGACACCTCACGGGCTCGGTCAGACCACGGCGTGGGCCGCAGCGTGGTGCTGTCGAGACGAACGACGGTGCGAGTACCGTGCGCGTGCGTGGTCCTGCCCTCGTCTGAACACACCCGATAGCCCGCGGTGGCCGAAGCGCTGCCCAGGCGCTCCATCCACAGGTGCACCGCGCACTGACCAAGGCCCATCACAGGGACGTCGTAGGTGATGGCGAACGCCTTCACCACCTGGAAGGCGTCCCCTTCGAAGCCTGACGCGCCGCCGAGGCCCTGCCCCCGGCCGAACTCCACCCACGCTCGCTCGACCCAGACCTGATACCGGCTGTTGTGCAGCATCCCCATCGGGTCCAGATCGTCGAAGTGGACATCCACTGGGACCAGGACCCCAACGTCGGTGCTCGGCAGATGGTTCATGTTTCTCTCCTCACGATTCGCCACAATTGGCGAGTTGATGGGGTGGATACGGGTGCGGACCAGGCCGACGACGTCCGGGAAATGGCGCGGCGACGGCCGGGGTTCGCGTTGCGGACGTCTGCCGGGTCGGCGCCGTTGCGCTTCGCACCTGTTGCGCGGGCGTCCGGTCAGCTCTTCACGGGCCATACGAGGGGCTCCTTGTAGTAGCCCTGCGTGAGCTCCCCGCCGTGGCCCTCTGGCCTGCCGGGATCAAGAAGGCGCTGCAGATCTTGTGTTTCAGGGTCAGTCGAGCTCCATCGGGACGCAGTCGTGGGCCAGGCGCTTCGCTATTCAGCCCGTGGAGTTCTTGGGCAGTCAGGTCCGGGATTTCTGCCCGAGGCGCAACTTGATCCACGAGCCTTTGGTGGCAAGCTTCTTGCCCCAGGCCCACAGTGGAGGATCCGGCGAGGTGATTCCTCCCAGGGCGGTGCGCTGGGTACGGGTGGTCAGCGGGCGATTGAGATCGCGAAGGGCGCGAGTCCGCTGGAGCGGATGACGTGCGGGACGAAGAGGATCGCGGCCTCTGTGGCGCGGGCGGTCTGGATCCCGCCGAGATCAGTGATCCATTCCTTTTGCCAGCCGAGGTCGGTGAGCAGTTCACGGACGGTCTGCTTGGCCTGCGGGTCCTCGCCGGAGAGGAACGCGGTCGGCGTCTGGGGGAGCGTGGCCGGCGCGGTCATCACCGGGAAGAGCATGGTGTTGAGGGTCTTGACGACGCGCGTTTCGGGGAGCGCTTCCTGGAGTTGCTCGGCGAGGCTTGAGCCGGGGTAGAGCAGGTCGGCGGGCAGTCCGTCCGGTCCGTCGGTGGTGGCGTTGGAGACGTCGACGAGGATCTTGTCGCGCAGTTCCTCGCGCAGGGCGACGAGCCGGTCCAGCGAGCCGGCGCCCGGGGTGGCGTTGATGACGATCTGGGCTGTCCGGGCAGCGTCGGCGGCGGCGCCCGGCGCGCGGTCCGCCACGGTCACCTCATGCCCGGCCCGGGTGAGGGCTGTGGCCAGGTTGCCGCCTACGCGGCCGTTTCCGAGAACTGCGATCGTGGTCATGATGATCTGGTCCTTCCGTGCGTGCAGGTTGTGATGCGCGGTCAGCGTGAGAGCGTGGCGACGGCCTCGGCGTGGAGGCCGGGCGCGGCGGCCAGGAAGCTCTCGCTCTGCGGGGTCCAGGGGCGGCCCTCGGCGTCGGAGATCTGTCCGCCGGCCTCGGTGACGAGCAGCGCCCCGGGCAGCAGGTCCGCACGGGCGCCGGCGAACTGCCAGAAGGCGTCGATCCGGCCGGCGGCCACGTTCAGGAGGTGCAGGGTCGCGGGCACGGCGGTGCGGACGACGAGCGCGTCGAAGAGCATCGCGGTGATCGAGGAGCCGACGCGCCGCACGACCTGCTCGTTCTCGTCCGGCCGGGCCTGGCTGGTGGCCACGATGCTCAGGCCGAGGTCCGCGGTCTGGGAGACGTGCAGCGGCCGGCCGTCGAGGTGGGCGCCCGCGCCGGTGAGCGCGGTGTAGGTCTCGCCGGTCAACGGCAGGTGGACGGCGGTGAGCACCGGCTGGTTCTCACGTACGAGGGTGGCGGTCACCGCCCACTCGGGCAGGGCGTGCAGGTGGTTGACGTTGCCTTCGGCCGGATCCACGACCCACCATTCGCCGGGCGGCAGCGCCCCGCCGTCCAGTTCGTCCTCCACCCAGCCGGCGTCCGGGCGCAGGCGCGTGAGGCGGGGGCGCAGGATGTCGAGGGCCATCTCGTCGTTGGCGGCGAGCGCGCGCATCAGCTCTTCGCGGGTCTGGTAGCGGACCACCTCGCCGAAGCGCTCGCGCAGCGCCGAACCGGCCTCACGCACGGCGATCGCGGTCTGGGCGAGCACGTCGGCGTCGGAGGCGGCGACGTCAGTGGTCTGAAGCGTTTCGGACATGGTGGTACTCCCGTGTGAGGAGGGGTGATGAGGCCGGTCGAGGGCCGAACTGTGCGTTCCGTCTTGCGCTTTCGCCTCAACGGTATGCAGCCCCGTAATTAACTTCAAATGCATGTCAAGCACGCCTAGGATTACTCACATGCAATTGGATTTGAACCTGCTCGACGCGCTCGACGCGCTGCTGGAGGAGGGAAGTGTGGCCGGGGGCGGCCGCGCGCCCGCATGTCACCGCCCCCGCGATGAGCCGGAATCTGGGCCGAATCCGGCGCACGACCGGGGATCAGATCCTGGTCCGCACCGGCCGCACGATGACCCCGACGCCGTATGCGATCGCCGTCCGGGAACAGGTGCACGAGCTGCTGCACCAGGTCCAGGGGGTGCTGGCACCGAGCGAACTCGATCTGTTACACGACGATGCCGTCATTTGGCATCGACATCCGCACCTCTGCTGATCACCAACTGCCTCCGGAACCAGTCGACCAACGCTGTTCCTGGAGATCGACGAAGTCACGCACGAGTTCACCGCTCGGGGCCGCCAGTCCGGCCAAATGAGAGCCGGCGCTGGAGTCCATCAGGTCGTCGATGGCCTTGGCGACGGCGCCCTCGGCAACGTGTTCGCGATCCAGCGGATCACCGCGGAGAACACCACCCTCAAGCAGCGCGTTCGTCAGCTCACCACCGACAACCGCACCTTGGAGGAACGCCTGAAGGCCGCTCGCTCCAACCTGCGCTTCCAAGACCGCCGCGTCGCCGGCCTGGAGGTCAAACTCGTCGATCCGACCGCGATCACTAGACCTCGACGCCCCAATTCGTCCGAACCTGCGGCCTGGCCCCCGGACCCGGCGGCCAGGCCGTGTCGGCGAACGACCGGTTCGCGGCACGAGAGTGCGTTCGGCGGCCGAGAGCTCAGCGGTATGACAGGACGTTTCTGATCGGCTGGCCAGCGACGATCTCCCTTGCCTGCGGCTTGATCGACTTGTGTTCTGGAACGGTGAGCGCGTACCGGTCATCAGCGACGGCGAATTCACGAGCTGATCCATTGGCGGGACCAGGCGAGTGCGGGGGCGGAGAGCTTGCCGCGTGGTGCGGCGGCGTCCGCGGTCCCCAGGCACTGTCCGCCGTCGAACAGTCCCAGTTCGTAGTGCACGGTGTGCTCGTCGTGTCCGCTGACGGCGATCCCGATGTCGTAGGAGCGAGGGTGAAGGACTTCGTCGAGGTAGGTCACGCGGTAGCGCCAAGGGAGGTATCGGGGGAGCTTCCTGGCAGCGTCGTCTCCCAGCAGACGGTGTGCATAAGACGCGATCGCCTCGTCGTACCAGCCTAGTTGGGCGATGTAGTTGACGTGCCGGTTGAGGTCGACGTCCCCGACGCGGCTGTGGACGGTGGCAGCGGCCGGGTAGTACTGCCGCTCGCGGCGACGCGGGTCGGGTTTCGACGCGACTGCTGCACTGGTTTGCGGCAGTTGCAGCTCCTCAAGGTCGGCGCGCAATTCGTCCGGCAAGGTGATCGGCCCGGACTGGTCGGCGAGGACGATGGTGGCCTCAGCCGTGGCGACGAGGTGCCCGTCGACGAACATGCCTTGACCGTAGGTGTACGAGGACCGTCCGATCGCGCGGATACCGGTGCCGATCCGGACGGTCGCGCCGACCTTGCCGAACGCCGTCTGCCGTTCAACATGCTGGCCGACAAACAGGATCTGGTACGGCTTGAACCCGCCGTCAGCCGTGAGCTTGTCGAGGCGCGAGAAGCGCAGACCAACCCGGGGATGCTCGAACAGACGCGACAACGCCACCGTGCTTGTCGTGCCGTCCGGTGCGAGGTCGCCGAACCGTTGCACCACCTGCTGGTGGTCAGGAAAGTCGTCCTCGGCCAGTAACGCGACGTTGGACTGTTCGTCGATGGTCAACGGTTGTTCCTTTCCGGATGGTCACCAGGTTATGGACAGGGATCGCAGACCGTAGATCAGTGCACGGTGCTTGAAGGCGGGTCTGGCGGCGGGGTCGGCGAGGCGCAACCCGGGGAACCGCTGCAGCAATGCCGGAAGCGTCAGCTGTAGTTCGAGGCGAGCCAAAGTCGCGCCGAGGCAGTGGTGGATGCCGTGGCCGAAGGCAACATGCGGACAGCGGCCACGGGTGACGTCGAGGTCGTCTCCGCCATCCAGCAGCGCCGGATCGCGGTTCGCCGCGGGCAGAGAGGTAACCACGTGTTCGCCACGCCGGACCAGGTGCCCGCCGATGGTGGTGTCCTCGACAGCTATCCGGACGAAGCCGGCGTGCAGGACCGAGGTGAAGCGCAGCAACTCCTCCACCGCGTCTTCGACCGCGCTCGGATCGTCGCGCACCAGCGCGAGCTGGTCGGGGTGGCGCAGCAACGCGAGCGTTCCGAGTGAGATCACGTTCGCAGTGGTCTCGTGGCCGGCGATCAGCAGCAGGTCCGCCAGGCCGACCAGCTCTTCGTCGGAAAGCGCGCCCGTGCCGTGCTCGCGGATCAAGAGACTCAGCAGGTCGTCCCCTGGCTTTTCCCGATGCCGTGCGACCAGGGTGTGCATGTAGGCGTCAGCTTCGGCGTCCAACCGCAGCCGTTCCTGCGGGGACATGGTCGTGTCGAAGAACCGGTTGCTGCGCGCACCGAACTCGGCCCGGTCGGCGAACGGCACCCCGAGCAACTCGCAGATCACCAGTGAAGGCACTGGTAACGCGAACGCGGAAACCAGATCGACGGGCGGACCGGCGGCCTCCATCGCGTCCAGGTGCTCGTCGACGATCTCCTGGATCCGCGGGCTCAGCGCCTGGGCCCGCCGGACCGTGAACGTCGCCGTCAGCAGCCGCCGCAGACGGGTGTGCTCGGGTGGATCCAGCATCAGCAGCCGCCCGGCACGGCGTTGCTTCATCTCTTCGTCGTCCACGCCCTCGGCTGCCAAGCCGGGTGACGGGCCGATCGCGTCGAGTCGGAGCCGTTCGGCATCGCTGTGCACGGCCCGGACATCGTCGTAGCGGCTGAAGAGGGTGGCCTCGTGCCCCAGCGGCGATCGCACCCGGTAGATCTCGCCGGAGTCACGCCGACTCCGAACGCCCGGGGCGATGCCGAACCCGTTCCGCAGGGTGACCAGCTCGTGCAGGTCTGTCATGGGTTCATTGAACCTCATGCACGCACTGCGCGCAACACCGCGTTCAACACCGCGTTCAACACCGCTTTCGTCATGTGGTGGAGCGCCCGCTCCGCTCGACTAAGCTGTCGCCATGCGTCAGCGGTGGAGTAGGCAGACCATCTTGGACACTGCCGTGGAGCTGATTTCCGGCTCCGAGAGGGACGAGTTGTTCAGCATGCGCAAGCTGGCCGCCGAGCTGGGTACCGACTCCTCCAGCCTGTACCGCCACTTCCGCAACCGCACCGAGCTGATGCTCGCGATCGTGGACCATGTGCTGGTCCAGGCCATGCACGGCTACCGGCGGCAGGGGACCTGGCGTGCGCGGCTCGTCGACCTGATCCTGCGCTCATGGGATGCCTACGCCGCGCTGCCGCAGCTGGCGAAGGACGCCAGCCACTATCCGGGCACCGGGCCCGGCAGCCAGCTGGTGATCGAGGAGACCCTGCAGGCCCTCAGCGACGCCGGAGTGCCCGAGGAACTCATCCCCGAGTGGTACCACCGGCTGGTGACCTTGTCCGTGTCCCTGATCTCCGCGCACGCGGCCAGCCAATCCTCCAGCCTGACCGAGCAAAAGCGGAGACTGGAAACCTTCCGAGTGATCACGCTCGGCGCCGACCCGGCAGAATTTCCCGCGCTGGTTCACTACGCTCGCCGCATCGAACCCATCGGTTTCACCCGCGAGAGCTTCCTCGCCACAGTGGAGCTGGTGCTGGATGCAGTGCCTGCACGCCAAGAACGAAGCTGAACCTAGCGCTACAGCCCAGAAGGCTAGTGAGGTAACAGCCCTCGGGCTTGCGCGTTGACCCTGCCTGGCAGTCTGCTGGGCGGGAGGGCCTCCCCACGCCCACGCCGACGCGTCGGACGTCCAACGCGAGAACCAGAAGTCGTTCCTGACCGTCTACACTCACGACCCCGGAGTGATGGCGGCACTCCTACCCACGGAGTCGAACATGGACACGCCGGACAGTGGCCTGTCGACACCGGTTCCTGATCGACCCGATCCGCCAGTCCGCCGGCCGAGCATGCCGAAGGGTTCGCCAAAATTCTTGCCTTGGCCAGCGAGCTTGGGCTGATCCCCAACCCGGACGCCGTCCGCGCGTCTGGGAAGACGCTGCCGCCGCGCCCGACTGGGGGGGCCCGGCACTGTGGCTCCATGGCGACCTGCATCTGGCCAACGTTCCCACCGCAGACGGCACTTTCTGCGGCGTGATCGACTTGGGTGACCTCTTCGCAGGCGATCCAGCCTTCGACCTCGCCGCGGCGTGGATCCTGCTGCCGAACGGTGCCGCCGACCGCTTTCATGGCGCCTACCGGCCGACCCCGGACGCCGCGACCTTGCGCCGCGCCCGCGGCTGGGCGGTGCTGCGCGCTCTGAGCGGCATCCTCATCGGGGAGGCCGGCGTCCACGGGCGCCCCGGCGGCAAGGCCACCTGGGGTCCACCCCGCCACCGCCGCGTTGCGACGACTCGTCGCAACGGTCCGCTGGTCTGGTGAGCACGGCCCGGCGGCCTACGTCACCGACGCGCGTCGCCCGGCGTAAGGAGACTACTGACTTCGGCTCGTTAACTCCCTCTCCCCTCCGGCGATCTCGCTCACTCGGTCGATTCCTGGCCGATGAGCAGGTCGAGCAGGCTGGCGGGGGCGTTGTCGCCGAAGATGAGCTGGTGATTCTTGTCGGATTCGGCGGCGAACTGGGCACTGCGGGGAAAAAGGGCCTGCTCGTACTCCGCAAGGGCGGCTTCGATGTCGTCGGGATGTGCGGCGATGGCTTTGCCGAGTTCGGCGCCGTCGAACATGGCGAGGTTGGCGCCCTCCCCGGCGAACGGTGACATGAGGTGGGCGGCGTCGCCCAGCAGCGTCACTCCGGGAACGCGGTCCCAGCGGTGGCCGATCGGCAGGGCGTTGATCGGGCGCGGGGCGAGGGCGGTTTCCCCGTCAGTGATGAGTGCGGTGAGTTCAGGCGCCCATCCGGTGAATTCTGCCGCGACCTGGGCCGCCGCCGTTTCGGGGCTGGCGAGGGTGGCGGTGATCCAGTCCTGCGGCTTGTTGAGCGCGACGTAGGTGTGCAGAACGGCGTCGGCCTCTCGGTGGCCAAGGATCCCCTTGCCGGCCGTGACGGCGAACAGGGAACCGTCGCCGGCGGCCTTGGCCGCTGCGGGGTGGCGCTGGTCGGCGTCGTACAGGTAGGTCTCGATGAACGAGGTGCCGACGTACTCGGGCTTCGCGTCGGAGAGCAGCGGCCGGATCCTCGACCAGGCGCCGTCCGCGCCGACGAGGAGGCCGGTCGTCACGGTTGGCCCGTCGGCGAAGGTCAGCTCGTGCCTGCCGTCTCCGAGGGGGCGGACACTGGTGACCTTGTGTCCCCACTGGATCATCTCGTCGGGCAGCGAGTTGATCAGAATCCGACGCAGGTCTCCGCGGAGCACCTCAGGGCGACCGCCCGTGCCGTCGTCGGGCTGGTCGAGCAGTACCGCGCCGTGCTGGTCGAGCACGCGCAGGGCCTCGCCGCCTTCGTGGATGATCGCGCGGAACTCGTCGGTGAGGCCGGCCGCTTCGAGGGCGAGCTGCCCGTTGTACTCGTGGACGTCGAGCTGACCGCCCTGCGTGCGGGCGTCCGCCGATATCTCGGCTTCGTAGATGGTCGCGGGGATGCCGTGCAGGTGCAGGACCCGTGCGAGGGTCAGGCCGCCGAGCCCGGCGCCGACGATCGTGACGGGAGTGGTCATGGTGGTTTCCCTTTCGCTTGGACACCGCTCTACTGCGATACAGTGTTCGCAGTACCGGCGCCACGATAGCACTACTGCGAACAGTGAGTGCAGTAGTGAGGAGGAAAACCGATGGACGACGCTCACACGGTGATCTGGAACCGGCCGGAGCGGGCCGCGAAAGGCCCCGCGCCGTCACGCACGCGGGCGGAGATCACCAGCGCTGCTATCGCGATCGCCGACGCCGAGGGCATCGAGACACTGTCCATGCGGCGCGTCGCCAAGGAGCTGGGAACGGGCACAGCCTCGCTCTACCGCTACCTGGCGTCCAAAGACGACCTGCTCGACCTCATGCTCGACGCCGTAGCGGCCGAAGACGGCGGCCCGCCTGCCCCCACCGGCGACTGGCGCGGCGACCTGCGACGCCTGGCCCATCGTTCCCGGGCCACCTTTCACCGGCATCCCTGGATGACCTCCCTCGCGGCAGGGCGCCCATCACTTGGACCGAACTCCCTCGATGCCATCGAACACGCACTCGCCGCCCTCGAACCCCTCGGCTTCGATATCGACGTCATGATCACCGTCGTCGACACGCTGCAGGCCTTCGTCCGCGGCTACGCCACCGGCGAGCTCGCCCAACAGGAAGCCGTCCGACGCTCCGGAGTCGGCATCCAGCAATGGATGGACGCCCATGCGCCCTACCTCGACAAAGTCGTCAAGAGCGGGCGCCATCCGCTCCTCGCCCGGGTCATTCGTGATGCCGAGCTTCCCCACGCGGCCGACAGCGCCGAGCGCGGGTTCGAAATGGGACTCGAACGACTCCTCGACGGCTGGGAGGCCAACCTCCCGGTCCGGCCCTGACGATCCGGCAGCGTCACCTGGCGTTCATCAGGGAACAACACCCCGACGCGGCAGGTACTGATCGCAGAGCGGTGCCTCATGCACGCAGCGGTGCCGTGGGTACGGAGGAAGCCGTGAGCTGGGGGCCGTCGGCATGTACCAATGTGCCAAGAAAGCTCGGTAGCCGGTGCAGCGCGATGCCGCCGCCGGTTGGCAAAAGAGCCGGTCAGCGGCGGCAAGAGGTGACAACCAATGACTGAGGTCACAGCGTGTGACGGACCCAGCCGGCCGCCCGCCTGCCGGGAGACCGGATGGGAAAGTCCGCCGGGATCAGACCACCGGAACCGGGTAGGTCGGGTACTCCACCCCGGAGACGTGCTGGACGACGCGGATGACCTGGCAGGAGTAGCCGAACTCGTTGTCGTACCAGAGGTAGAGGATCGCGTTGTCGCCGTCGACCTTGGTGGCGCCGGCGTCGACGATCGAGGCGTGGCGCGAGCCGATGAAGTCGCTGGAGACGGCGTCGGGGGCGGTGGTGAAGTCGATCTGGCGCTTGAGCGGCGAGGTCAGCGAGACGTGGCGGAGGTAGTCGAGGACCTCCTCGCGGGTGGTCTCGCGCCCGAGCCGCAGGCTGAGGATCGCGATCGAGACGTCCGGCACCGGGACGCGGATCGAGCTGCCGGTGATCGGCGCCTTGAGGTCGGGCAGCGCCTTGGCGACGGCGGAGGCGGCACCGGTCTCGGTGATGACCATGTTGAGCGGCGCCGAGCGGCCGCGCCGGTCGGAGCTGTGGTAGTTGTCCAGCAGGTTCTGGTCGTTGGTGAACGAGTGGACGGTCTCCACGTGGCCGCGCAGGACGCCGTACTCCTCCGCCATCGCCTTCAGCGGCGGGACGATCGCGTTGGTGGTGCAGGACGCGCAGGACAGGATCTGCTCGTCCGGCTTGATCATGTCGTGGTTGACGCCGTGGACGATGTTGGGGACGTCGCCCTTGCCCGGCGCGGTCAGGACGACCTTGTCCACGCCCGGGCGCAGGTGCTTCGACAGGCCCTCGCGGTCGCGCCACTTGCCGGTGTTGTCGATCAGGATGGCGTCGTTGATGCCGTACGCCGTGTAGTCGATCTCCGACGGGTCGCCTGCGTAGATCACCTTGATCTCGTTGCCGTTGGCGATGATCGTGCTGTTCGCCTCGTCGACGGTGATCGTGCCCTGGAACTGGCCGTGGATGGAGTCGCGCCGCAGCAGCGAGGCGCGCTTGACGATGTCCTGGTCTCCGCCCTGGCGGACGACGATGGCGCGCAGGCGCAGGCCGTTGCCGGAGCCGGCCTTCTCGATGAGCAGGCGGGCGACGAGACGGCCGATGCGCCCGAAACCGTAGAGGACGACGTCGCGCGACTCGCAGCGCTCGATCTTGTTGGCACCCGTGGCGCCGACGACGGCCTCGGCGGTGAACTCCTGGGCCGAAAGACCGCGGTCGTCGGCCTTGTACGTCGCGGCGAGCATGCCGATGTCGATCTGGGAAGGGCCGAGATCGAGGGTGGTGAGCGCCTGCAGGAACGGCAGCGTCTCGGTGACCGAGAGTTCCTCACCGTCGATCTGCCGGGCGAATCGGTGGGTCTTGAGGATGCTGACCACCGACTTGTTCACCAAGGAGCGGCTGTGAAGCAGGACCGTGACGTCCTGCTCCCGGTGCAGCTTCCCGATGATGGGGATCATCGACTCCGCGATCTCCTCGCGGTTTTTCCAGTTGGTGAACGAGTCGTCATTGACAGTCACAGATTTATCTTTCGAGCTAGGCGGCGCTCATATGCTAACCCGCCGCCACTTTGATCGTTCAAACGGTGCCGCCTGGGCGGGAAAGGTGTTCAAGTTTTGTAGGATTTGGAATGGTCTGCCCCAGTGTGAACCAGGTCGGCGGCGGCGCACCCGCCCCGAGTTGACGGTCTGTCAGCCAAGGGCGCGGTCGAGGTTGAACGCGGCGCTGATCAGTGAGAGATGGGTGAATGCCTGCGGGAAGTTGCCGAGCTGTTCGCCGGTCAGCCCGATTTCCTCGGCGTACAGGCCGACGTGGTTGGCGTAGGTGAGCATCTTCTCGAAGGCGAGCCGGGCCTCCTCCAGCCGTCCGGCGCGGGCGAGCGCCTCGACGTACCAGAAGGAGCAGATCGAGAATGTGCCCTCGGCTCCGCGCAGGCCGTCCGGGCTGGCTTCGGGGTCGTAGCGGTAGACCAAGGAGTCGGACACCAGGTCCGTGGTGAGCGCGTCCAGGGTCGCGAGCCATTTCGGGTCGGTGGGTGAGATGAATTTGGCCATCGGCATCATCAGCACAGAGGCGTCCAGTACATGATCGTCGAGGTGCTGAACGAACGCCCCTCGATCAGGGGACCAGCCGCGTTGCATGATCTGCCGGTAGATCGCATCACGGCTCTGCCGCCACCGGGGGAGGTCCGCGGGCAGGCCGCGCCGGTTCGCCATCCGGATGGCCCGCTCTATCGCCACCCAGCACATCAGCCGCGAGTACACAAAGTTCCTGCGTCCCCCGCGCGTTTCCCACACGCCGTCGTCCGGTTGGTCCCAGTGGTCGCAGAGCCAGTCCACCAGTAGACCGAGCTCGTCCCACCGGTCGCTGCTGATGGGCTGTCCCCACTTGTCGTACAGGTAGACGGAGTCGATGAGCGCTCCGTAGATGTCCAGCTGGAGCTGGCCGGTGGCCGCGTTCCCCACCCGCACCGGGGCTGACCTCAGGTAGCCCTCCAGGTGGGGCAGTTCACGCTCGGGCAGCTCGTTGCGCCCGTCGATTCCGTACATGATCTGCAACGGACCCTCGGAACCCCCGCCCCGCATGATGCCCCGCTCGGACAGGAAGCCCATGAACGCCTCGGCCTCCTCCGTGAACCCCAGCCTGAGCATGGCGTAGACACAGAAGGCGGCGTCACGGACCCACACGAACCGGTAGTCCCAGTTGCGCTCGCCGCCGATCTGCTCGGGCAGGCTGGTCGTCGGGGCGGCCACGATCGCGCCGGTCGGCGCGTAGGTGAGCAGCTTCAGCACGAGCGCGGAGCGGTGCACCATCTCCCGCCACCGTCCGTGGTAGCGCGAGGCGGCCAGCCAATTGCGCCAGAACCTGACGGTTGTCTCGAACTGGTCCTCCGCCTCGGCCTGGGGGCAGGCTCGCGGGATGACGTCATCCCTGATCGGGTCCAGGGCGAACACCGCGGACTCGCCTTCGAGGAGCTTGAAGCGCGAGCGCGCGTCCAGACCGTCGCACTCCAGCGGCGCGGTGGCGGTCAGCGCCAACGACAGGCTCTCGGACCGGAACAGCGCGGTGTTGCCCTGCAGCTCCGCGGAATGCGGTTCGGCCCCGTAGCCGAAGCGGGGAGCCACCCGCGCTGTGAACGGAAGCGATCCCCGGACGCAGATCACCCGCCGGATCAGCCGGTGCGGGGCCGCCGCGCCCGGGTCGTCGGTGATCGGCATGAAGTCCTGGATCTCGGCCACCCCGTCGGAGGCGAAGAACCGCGTGATGAGAACGTTTGTATCGGGAAAGTAGAACTGCCGGGTTCGCGTCGGCACGTCGGCGGCCAGCTCGAACGATCCGCCCCGGTTCGCGTCCAGAATGGAGGCGAACACGCTGGGTGAGTCGAAGCGCGGGCAGCAGTACCAATCGATGGTGCCGTTGGTGCCCACGAGCGCCGCACTGTGAAGATCGCCGATGAGGCCGTGCTCGGCTATGGGCAGATAGGGCGAGACGCCCTCTTGTCCGAATCCGGTATTCGCCATACCGGCCTCCGTGTGGCCGCAGTGCGCATAGTGCGTACACGTGATGGTAGATCTTCATGACCATGGGTGCCATGAATGGTGCGTGATATGGTCTTTTGTGCCCTAAGATGATCGGTCATATTGCCAAGGGGGCGCTTCCGGTGGGCAGGATGAGCATGCGCGAGGAGATCGTCGAGGCGGCGGTCGAGCAGTTCCATACGCGCGGGTTCAACGCCGCCGGCGTCAAAGACATCACCAACAGCGCCGGGGTCCCGAAGGGGTCGTTCTACAACCACTTCGAGAGCAAGGAAGCGCTGGCCGTGGTGGCTCTGGAGCGGTACGGCGAGAGCCGCCGGCTCGGGGAGCTCGCCGACGCGTCCGTCGATCCACTGCTGAGGCTGAGGCAGCACTTCGAGTTCCTCCGCGACGAGAACACCGGCCGGGACTTCGCCCGCGGCTGTCTCATCGGCGGCTTCGGTGCCGAGATGGCCGACCACAGCGACATGATCCGCGAGGCGGTTCGACTCAGCCTGGAGAGCTGGGAGCAGGCGCTCGCGGCTCCGATCGCCCAGGCGCAGGAGTCGGGCCGGGTGACGGCGGCCACGGACGCGAAGACGCTCGCCCGGTTCATTCTGAATGCCTGGGAGGGGACGCTCATCTCCGCCCGGGCCGAACGTTCGGAAGACTCCTACGAGATGTTCTTCGAGACGGTGTTCGGCACGCTGCTTGCCTGACACCCTACGACTGAGCCCCCACGCGGGGCCGCCGATGGACCACACAGAACTGAGACCAGTACAGGTCAGGGGCTTTGGGCAGGTGACATGTATCGCAAGGAGTCGCACGTGCCGGACACGAGCCACGCGGACCCGGACCCCGGGGTCTTCGGACCCGGCTCGGTGACCTGGCAGATGCACGGTGACCCGATGATGTGGGTCGCCGGGGTACGCGCCCTCTATCTCCAGGCGCTGCACCCCCGCGCCGTACGAGGCGTCATGCAGAACTCGGACTTCCGCCACGACGCCTGGGGACGCCTCATGCGCACGGCGAACTTCGTCGGCACCATCACCTACGGCACCGCCCCGGCCGCCGAGCGGGCCGGTGCCCGGGTCCGCCGTATCCACACCCACCTGGGTGCCACCGACCCCGTCACGGGCGAGCGCTACCGCGTCGACGAGCCCGAGCTCCTGCTGTGGGTGCACTGCGCCGAGGTCGGCTCCTATCTCGACGTCGGACGCCGGTCTGGCATCCCCCTCAGCGACGCCCAGGCCGACCGCTATCTCGACGAACAGCGCGAGGCGGCCCGCCTCGTCGGACTCGACCCGGCGGGCGTGCCGGCATCCGTCGCAGAGCTCGACGCCTATTTCGACCGGGTACGCCCCAAGCTCGCCGCCGGACCCGAGGCGCACGACGTGGACGACTTTCTCCAACGGCCGCCCATCAACCCCCTGCTCGTCCCGGCGCGTGAACTGCTGTGGCGACGTGTGGCCACACTCGCCTACAACGCACTGCCCCCTTACGCCCATGAGCTCTACGGCAGACCCGCCCCCGCCCCCGAACGCGTCACGCATCAGCTCATCGCCACCGGTAACCTGCTGCGCTGCGTTCCCTCCCGTCTACGCTGGCAACTCCCGCCAGGTCACATCTTGAAAGCGATGGCGCGACTCGGCCCCGGCTGCCGCCCGGCCCCGTACAAACTGCGCAGACAGGAGGCCATACTGGACGGGCCGGGGAGGGCGCAGCTCAGCGACGGGGGCGACAGCACGCGATGGCGGAAACCAGGCTGATCCAAGGCCGGTACCGACTGCTCGATCTCATCGGGCGCGGAGGCATGGGCGAGGTGTGGCGGGCCCGTGACGAGGCGCTCGGGCGCAATGTCGCGGTCAAGTGCCTCAAACCACTGGGACCTCAGCGCGACGACCAGTCCTTCACGCGGGTCCTGCGGGAGCGCTTCCGGCGCGAGGCGCGGGTCGCCGCCGCGCTCCAGCACCGCGGGGTGACCGTCGTCCATGACTTCGGCGAGCACGAAGGCGTGCTCTACCTGGTCATGGAGCTGCTCCAGGGCCGCAACCTCAGCCAGCTGCTCGAAGACAACAAGCAGCATCCGCTGCCCGTGGCCGACGTCGTCGACATCGCCGAACAGGTCGCGGACGCTCTCGCGTACACCCATGAACAGGGCATCGTCCACCGCGACTTGAAGCCCGCCAACATCATGCGGCTCACCGACGGCACCGTGAAGATCTGCGACTTCGGCATCGCCCGCCTCGGCGCGGACATCGGTTTCACCTCCAAGCTCACCGGCACCGGCATCGCCATGGGTACCCCGCACTACATGTCGCCCGAGCAGATCAGCGCCGACCATGTCGACCACCGCAGCGATCTGTACTCCCTGGGCTGTGTGCTCTACGAGATCGCCACCGGCGTCCCGCCCTTCGACCACGAGGACACCTGGGCGGTCCTCGTCGGGCACCGCGACACCCCGCCGCAGCCGCTGCGCACCCACCGCGCCGAGATTCCCGAGTACTTCCAGCGGATCGTCCTCGATCTGCTCGCCAAGACCCCCGAGGGACGGCCCGACGACGCGAATGACCTGCGACGGCGGATCGGCTCGGCCGCGGGCCAGGGGCAGCCGCACGGGGTCGTGCCGGGGCCGCGCCCCGAGCAGCCGCCGTCAAGTGAGCCGCGGCTCCCGTCCTGGACCCGCGGGATGACGACCGGCCACAAGGCGACCGGGACCTCGGCCCTGCGGCCCGCGCCCCCCGACCACACCGCGGGACTGACCGGCGAGTGGACGACATACACCGATCCGCGTGGCGGCCCGCTGCTGCCGCCGCGCGCCGGGTCCGAGCGCCCCACGCCGCCGCCCGAACTGCTCGCCGTCCTCGCCGGCCGCCACAACGCGGGCCTCAGCCTGGGCCGGCTCGGCCGCTGGGAGGAGGCGGGCGAGGTGCATCGCGCGGTCGCCGCGGAGCGCGAACACTCCCTGGGGCCCGACCACCCGGACACCCTGGCCAGCCGCTACGAGGTCGGCTTCACCCTGAGCCGCACCGGGCGCGCCGTCGATGCCCTGCGGGAGTTCGTCCGGGTCGCGGAAGGGCGCGAGCGGACCTTGGGCGCCGACCATCCCGAGACGCTCGCCGCACGCCAGGAGACGGCGTACGTCCTCGGCCAGCTCGGGAGGCACTTCGAGGCCCACGAGGTGTACGCGGCGGTGCTCGAGTCCCGTGAGCGCACCATGGGGCCCGAACACCCCGACACCCTGCGCTGCCGCCACAACCTCGCCTTCAACCTCAGCAGACTGGGGCGCCTGGAGGACTCCTACCGGATGGCGTACGAGGTCGCCGCGGCGCGGGCCCGGGTGCTCGGCGCCGAACATCCCGACACGCTCGTCACCCGGTATGAAGTCGCGTACGCACTCGGTCAGTTGGGGCGCTGGGCCGAGGCCCTGCAGACGTATCGCGAGGTGGTGGTCTCCCGGGCAAGGGCGCTGGGCGCCGACCACCCCGACACCCTCGCCGCACGCTACGAGGTCGGTATAAGCCTCGGCCGACTCGGCCGCAGTGCACAGGCCCTGGAGCTGTACCGCGAGCTCGTCGACGACCGCACCCGACTGCACGGGCCCTCCGACCCCGAGACCCTGCGCGCCCGCCACGGCCTCGGCGTGAACCTCGGGCGTCTCGCCCGCTGGGAGGAGGCCCTCGCCGAGGCCCGCGACGTGTGCGCCCTGCGCGAGCGCGTCCTCGGCGCGGACCACCCCGACACCCTCGTCAGCCGCCGCGAGGTGGCCGTGGGCCTGGGCTGGCTGGGCCGCTGGGCGGACGCGCTGGCTGTCTACGGCGAGGTCGCCGCGGCGCGGGAACGGGTTCTGGGCATGGACCATCCCGACGCGCTGGCCAGCCGCAACGACGAGGCGCACTGCCTGGAGCAGCTCGGCAGACACACGGAGGCGGTCGACCTGTACCGCCGCGTGGCGGCCATACGACAGCAGCGAGGCACACAGGAGCGCTAGGCCCTGTCCGGCCGATCTTGCCGGGCTCGCGTGCCCTGGCACGGCACTCCCCCGTAGCCCTTCGGGCACGGGAGGTGCCCCCACGATGCGTTGCGTCAGTCGCCGACGCTCCGCGTGGGCTCCATCCTCCGCCTTGCGATGCTCCCCCGTAGCCCTTCGGGCACGGGAGGTACCCCCATCGCCAGACCCCGCTCACTGATCCGGCCTGATCGACCGAACAGGATCTGGCGGTTAGGGTCCGGCCATGCCCGCACACACTTCGTACGACGTCGTGATCGTCGGCGGCGGCCACAACGGCCTGGTCGCCGCCGCCTACCTCGCCCGTGCCGGACGCTCCGTCCTCGTCCTGGAGCGCCGCGGAAACACCGGGGGAGCCGCCGTCTCCACCCGCCCCTTCGACGGGGTCGATGCCCGGCTCTCCCGCTACTCGTATCTCGTGTCACTGCTCCCCGACAAGATCGTGCGCGACCTGGGGCTGAGCTTCGCCGTCCGCAAACGCACCGTCTCCTCCTACACCCCCAAGGGCACCGGCGGCCTCCTCGTCGGCGCCGACGGCACCCGGGATTCCTTCGCCCGTCTCACCGGCGGGGACCGGGAGTACGAGTCCTGGCAGGACTTCTACGCGATGACGGGCCGCGTCGCCGAGCGCGTCTTCCCGACCCTCACCGAGCCGCTGCCCACCCGCGAGGCCCTGCGCGCGCGTATCGACGACGAGACGGCGTGGCGGACCCTCTTCGAGGAGCCCATCGGCGTGGCGATCGAGAAGCGGTTCGCCGACGATCTCGTACGGGGAGTGGTGCTGACCGACGCCCTGATCGGCACCTTCGCCGACGCCCATGACACCTCGCTGCTCCAGAACCGCTGCTTCCTCTACCACGTGATCGGCGGCGGGACCGGGGACTGGGACGTGCCGGTGGGGGGCATGGGCGCGCTGACCGACGCGCTCGCCGACGCGGCCCGGGCGGCGGGAGCCGAGATCGCCGTACTGCACGAGGTGACCGGGATCGAGACCGACGGCGAGCGGGCCGAGGTGGCCTTCCGCGCCGACGGGGCCGAGGGCGCGGTCGCGGCGGGCCATGTCCTGGTGAACGCCTCGCCGCAGGCCCTCGCCGCGCTGCTCGGCGACGAGCCTCCCGCGCCCGCCGAGGGCGCCCAGCTCAAGGTCAACATGCTGCTGCGCCGGCTGCCGCGGCTGCGCGACCGCTCGGTGGAGCCGCGTGACGCGTTCTCCGGCACCTTCCATGTGTCGGAGGGGTACGGGCAGTTGGCGACCGCGTACCGGGAGGCAGTCGAGGGGCGGCTGCCGAGCGCGCCGCCGTCCGAGATCTACTGCCACTCCCTGACCGACCCGTCGATCCTCGGTCCCGAGCTCGCGGCGCAGGGGTATCAGACCCTGACGCTGTTCGGGCTGCATACCCCGGCGCGCCTCTTCGCCGCCGACAACGACGCGGCGCGCGGCGAACTGCTCGCGGCGACCCTCGCCGAGCTGGACTCGTATCTGGACGAGCCGATCGCCGACTGTCTCGCGCTCGACGAGCACGGCGAGCCCTGCATCGAGGCGAAGACCCCGCTCGACCTCGAACAGGAACTGCTACTGCCCGGCGGCCATATCTTCCACCGCGATCTCGCCTTCCCCTACGCGACCGAGGCGACGGGGCGCTGGGGCGTCGAGACGGCTCACGCCAATGTGCTGCTGTGCGGTGCGGGCGCCGTGCGCGGCGGCGGGGTCAGCGGTGTGCCGGGGCACAACGCCGCGATGGCGGTGCTCGGCCGGTAGGTCAGTCCCGGGGGGTGTCCGCCGGACACCCCCTGGGACTCAGTCCCGCGACGCCGCCCAGCCGTTGGCCTCGATCCGGGCGGCGTCCGCGGGCCGCGATTCGTCGAAGACCGGACGGCCGTCGTCCTCGACGCGCAGGGTGTCCACATACACGCCGCGGCCGACATAGAGCTGATCGGTCGCATACCGCCAGCGCAGCCGTACCGTGCCGCCGCGCCACGCCGAGAGATCCGCGGTGAGCCGGTGCCAGACACGCCCGGACCAGCCGGTCGCCGACCCTGTGGGGTGCGGCTGCGGTTCGGCCCCCTTGCGTACGGTCGTGAACGGCACCGCCCGCCAGGTCACCCCGTCGTCCGCCGACCCCTCCAGGAACAGCGCGTCCGACCCGGGCTCGGTGTCCCACCACAGCGAGCAGCACAGCCGGGCCCGCTGCGAGGTGAGGGCGATCGCGGGGAGACCGAGAACGGCGTTGGTGGCACCGGCCATGCCGGAGAACCAGGCGGTGCGGCCGCGCTCCGGGCGTACGGCGACCGCGCGGGCCATGTTGTTGGCGGCGGCGACCCGCGGTGCGCTGCCGGAACGCCAACTACGCACAGGATGCACGGAGTTGCCGAGCATGATCAGGAACGAGTCGGTGCTCGGGTCGAGCACCAGGCTGGTGCCTGTGAAACCGGTGTGACCCGCGGTGCGGGGTGTGGCCATGGCGCCCATGTACCAGTGCTGGTAGAGCTCGAAGCCGAGGCCGTGCTCGTCGCCGGGGAAGGCGGTGTTGAAGTCGGTGAACATCAGTTCCACGGACGCCCGGCGCAGAATGCGGGACCGTCCGTAGACACCGCCGTTGAGGAGGGTGCGGGCGAGGATCGCGAGGTCCCAGGCGCAGGAGAAGACTCCGGCGTGACCGGCCACGCCGCCGAAGCCGAATGCGTTCTCGTCGTGGACCTTGCCCCAGACCAGACCGCGGTCGAGACCCGACCAGGGCAGCCGTGCGTCCTCGGTGGCGGCGATCTTCGGCTTCCAGGAGGCGGGCGGGTTGAAGCGAGTGCGGTGCATCCCGAGTGGAGCAGTGATCTCGTTGTGGAGCAGCACATCCAGAGTGTGACCGGTGATCTTCTCCAGGATCAGCTGCAGTGAGATCAGATTGAGGTCGGAGTAGAGGTACTTGGTGCCGGGAGGACTGGCAGGGGCCTCGTTCCAGAGCAGCCGGAGCTTGCCCTCCCTCGTCGGCTCCTTGTAGAGCGGAATCCAGGCGCGGAACCCCGAAGTGTGGGTGAGCAGTTGACGCACGGTGATGTCCTGCTTGCCCGCACCCCCGAAATCCGGGAGATACGAGGCGACTTCGGCCTCCAGCGCCAGGGCGCCGCGTTCGATCTGCTGCACCGCCAGAATCGAGGTGAACAGCTTCGAGACGGACGCCAGATCGAAGACGGTGTCCTGCGCCATGGCGATCTGCCGCTCCGCCGGGAACTCCACGCCCGAGTCGGTCTTCTCGTCGTATGCCGCATAGCGCACCGCCTTGCCGATCGGCCGGTGCAGTGCCACCGTGCCACCGCGTCCCGCGAGCAGTACCGCTCCCGCGTACCAGGGGTGCTTGGGGGATGGACCGAGGAACTTCTCGGCGTCGGTGACGAGTCGGTCCAGATGGGCGGGGATCAGCCCGGCCTGCTCGGCGGAGCCGCGCCGCAGAGTGGGCTGCCCGGCACCGGACAGGCCGCCCGAGCCGCCTTCCAGCCCGCTGTCCGAGCCGCCTTCCAGCCCGCCGGCGGGGGTCGCTCCCGGTCCGCCTCCCGAGGCCGAAGCCGCCTCGGCGAAGGGAATCGGTGCCAGCGCGAGCGCTCCGCCCAGGGCCAGTACCCCGCTGCCGAGCCTGCGCCGGCTGATCCCTCTGCCCGCTGCGTCCTCAGTCATCCAGCACCCTCCTGAAAGTATCTTTCGGGAACTGCCACGGCAGTGAAACTTTCTTGCCAAGGCTGGGTGGTGTCAACCACCTCAAAGAATCTGACACAGCATCAGAAAATCTCTTCCCTCGTCCGGCGGGCTGCGGCATCCTGCGGCCCATGGAGACGGAGCTGAGCAAGAGACTGGGAATCGAGCACGCCATCTTCGGCTTCACGCCGTTCCCCGCGGTGGCCGCCGCCATCAGCCGGGCCGGTGGATTCGGGGTCCTGGGCGCCGTGCGCTACACCGCGCCCGACGACCTCAAACGCGACCTCGACTGGATGCAGGAGCACACCGGAGGAAAGCCCTACGGCCTCGATGTCGTCATGCCCGCCAAGAAGGTCGAGGGCGTGAGCGAGGCCGATGTCGAGGCGATGATTCCCGAGGGCCACCGGCAGTTCGTCAGGGAAACTCTCGCCAAGCACGGCGTCCCCGAGCTCCCCGAGGGCGAGACCTCCGGCTGGCGGATCACCGGATGGATGGAGCAGGTCGCCCGCCGCCAGCTCGACGTCGCCTTCGACTATCCGATCAAGCTGCTCGCCAACGCCCTCGGCTCGCCGCCCGCCGACGTCGTCCAGCGCGCCCACGACCAGGGCGTCCTCGTCGCGGCCCTCGCCGGAAGCGCCAGGCACGCACGCCACCACGCCGGCGCCGCCATCGACATCGTCGTCGCCCAGGGCTACGAAGCGGGTGGCCACACCGGCGAGATCGCCTCCATGGTGCTCACGCCCGAGGTCGTCGACGCCGTGAACCCCCTTCCCGTACTCGCCGCCGGAGGTATCGGCAGCGGCGAGCAGATCGCCGCCGCTCTCGCCCTCGGCGCGCAGGGCGCCTGGCTCGGCTCCCTCTGGCTCACCACCACCGAGGCCGACCTCCACTCCCGGGCGCTCACCGAGAAACTCCTGGCGGCGGGCTCCGGCGACACCGTCCGCTCCCGCGCCCTGACCGGCAAACCCGCCCGCCAGCTGCGGACCGAGTGGACCGAGGCCTGGGACGACCCGAACGGCCCCGGCACCCTGCCCATGCCGCTGCAGGGCCTCCTCGTCGCCGATGCCGTATCGCGGATCCAGAAGTACGAAGTGGGCCCGCTGCTCGGCACCCCCGTCGGCCAGATCGTCGGCCGGATGAACTCCGAACGCAGCGTGCAGCAGGTCTTCGACGAGCTGACCCGGGGCTTCGAACGGGCCGTCGACCGCATCAACCACATCGCCGGAAGGAGCCAGTCGTGAGTGAGCTCAACGGCTTCTGGGCCCAGGCCGCCGCCGACCCCGGCCGTACGATCCTGATCGCACCGGACGGCGAGGAATGGAGCGCCGGGCGACTGGACGCGGCCGTGAACAGCTTCGTCCACGGCCTGCGTGCGGCGGGTCTCGAGCAGGGCGACTCCTTCGCCGTCGTCCTGCCCAACGGCGTCGAGTTCTTCACCGCGTATCTCGCGGCCTCCCAGGCAGGGCTGTATCTCGTCCCCGTCAACCACCATCTCGTGGGCCCCGAGATCGCCTGGATCGTCGCCGACTCAGGCGCCAAGGTGCTCATCGCGCACGAGCGCTTCGCGGAGGCCGCGACAGCAGCCGCGGACGAGGCGAAGCTCCCCGCGAGCCACCGCTACTCCGTGGGCACGGTGGCCGGCTTTCGCCCGTACGCCGAACTCCTCGACGGGCAGCCGGAGTCGGTGCCCGAGGACCGGGCGCTCGGCTGGGTCATGAACTACACCTCGGGCACCACCGGACGGCCGCGCGGCATCCGCCGCCCGCTGTCCGGCAAGCTCCCCGAGGAGACCTACCTCGGCGGCTTCCTCGGTATCTTCGGCATCCGGCCCTTCGACGACAACGTCCATCTCGTCTGCTCGCCGCTCTACCACACCGCCGTACTCCAATTCGCAGGCGCCGCCCTGCACATCGGGCATCCGCTGGTCCTGATGGACAAGTGGACGCCCGAGGAGATGCTGCGCCTCATCGACGCGTACGACTGCACCCACACGCATATGGTGCCGACGCAGTTCCACCGGCTGCTCGCACTGCCCGACGGGGTGAAGGAACGCTACGCCGTCTCGTCGATGCGGCATGCCATCCACGGTGCCGCACCCTGCCCCGATCATGTGAAGCGGGCGATGATCGACTGGTGGGGCACCTGCGTCGAGGAGTACTACGCGGCGAGCGAGGGCGGCGGCGCCTTCGCGACCGCCGAGGACTGGCTGAAGAAGCCGGGCACGGTCGGCAAGGCATGGCCCATCAGCGAACTCGCCGTCTTCGACGACGAAGGCAACCGGCTTCCGCCCGGTGAACTGGGCACCGTCTACATGAAGATGAGCACCGGCGGCTTCAGCTACCACAAGGACGAGGCCAAGACGAGGAAGAACCGGATCGGCGACTTCTTCACCGTCGGCGACCTCGGCATCCTCGACGAGGACGGCTATCTGTTCCTCCGCGACCGCAAGATCGACATGATCATTTCGGGTGGTGTCAACATCTACCCGGCCGAGATCGAGTCGGCGCTGCTGACCCATCCCGCCGTCGCGGACGCGGCAGCGTTCGGAATCCCGCACGCCGACTGGGGCGAAGAGGTCAAGGCTGTCGTCGAACCGGCCGAGGGCCATGAGCCCGGCGCCGCGCTGGCAGCCGAGATCCTGGCCCACTGCGAACGCCAACTGGCGGGCTACAAACGCCCCAAGACGGTGGACTTCATCGAGGTCATGCCGCGCGACCCGAACGGCAAGCTCTACAAGCGCAGGCTGCGCGCGCCGTACTGGGAGGGCCACGAGCGCGCGATGTGAGCCCGGACAGCGCTCCTGCTGTCCGGGCTCCTGAACCGCGTCAGTCCCTGACCCGCACCACTTTCAGTGCGGGCGAGCGCAGGATGTCCCGCTCGCAGAACCGTGACGTCACCCAGCGCTCGCCCGAGAACAGCTCGGTCTGGTCGCTGTAGTGCGGGGAGTTCGGGTTCGACGACTGGGAGTACGTGAGCAGGGTGCGGGCCACCGGACAGCGGCCGCCGTCCCAGCCGACCGCCTGGATATGGCTGGAGCCCGCGGCCACCTCCGTATATCCCGTCGCAGGACTCCACAGCGGCTCGATCTTGTTCCAGACGCCGAGGCTCTCCGTGCCACCGGGGACCGGGATGCGCTTGCCGTTGCGTACGACGAACTGGTGTTCACCCAGCGGCGAATCCAGCGCGATATGGGCCGAGCGCAGCTCGGCGACGGCGGCGGTCAGGGCCTGCGCGAAGCCGGGCGAGGCGGTGTTGAGCGTGTGGGGCGTACGGACCGGATCCGCCGCCGAGAACGGCACCTGCCACAGCTGCGCCGCCGGCACCCTGGCCGTGAACCCCCGCCAGAACCGGTCGAAGAGCAGCGCGCCCCGGCTGTCGGTGTTCATCGTCCGGTCCCAGCGCCCGATCACCGAACACGCCTCGGTGTCGCCGGGCAGCACGGCCGTGCACGCCTTCGCCGCGTCCGCAGCCGCCATGTCCCCTGCGGGCGCGCGGTTCGCGAACTGCTGCTTCTGCAGATCGGAGACCGTCAGCCCGCCCTTGGCGGCCATCGCCGCCACATCCTCGATCGCGCCCCGGGTACGCAGCGACCTGGGAGTGCCGAAGGAGCCGAAGACCCGCTCGTAGCCGCTCAGCGGTCGGTCGGGATTGGCCAGCCAGGCGCTGTCGTTGGAGTTCTCCGCGTACGGAGCATTCTTCAGCGTCGGCATCTTCGACGGGCCGAAGATGCCTGGCTGCACCGCGTCCGGGTCGGAGCCGAGCGCACAGTCGCCTCGCGAGCCGTCCAGTACGGCGACGCCCGAGGCGGGGTACGTCACCTTGCCCAGCGGCGTCGAGCAGCGCTGCGCCAGTTCGTCGGTGATCCGCGGCAGGACCTGCGACTGGGAGAAGAGCGTATGGCCCTTGGAGTCGGCGGCGATGGTGTTCACCCACGGCAGCCCCTGCGTACGCCGCAGCGCCCGCAGCATGTCCTTCGTGGAGCGGGCCTTGCCGAAGGCGAGAGCGGTGTCGGAGCCACGCAGATTGCTCGCGTTGGGGTCGTTCAGCGCGTACGCGGTCGTCGTCGACCAAGGCAGGGGCAGCGTCGGGCCGAGCGAGGTGACGACCGGGCCGTACCGCGTCCACCACTGCGTACGCGTCACGGGCGCGCCGTCCCTCACCGGGACGGTGACGGTCCGCTTCGTCATACGCTCCGGCTTCCCGTCCACCAGATACGTGGTCGGGTCGGCCGGATCCAGTGTCAGCTGATGCAGATTGAGCGTCACGCCGGTCGCGACAGTGTGACTCCACGCCACTTTGTCGTTGAAGCCGATGTTGACGACGGCGGTGCCGAGCAGCGAGGCGCCCGAGACGTTCAGTTCACCCGGGATGGTCTGCTGCGACTGCCAGAAACGGCGTCCGCCCTGCCAGGGGTAGTGCGGATTGCCGAGCAGCAGGCCACGCCCGTTCGCGGTCGTACTGCCGCTGAACGCGACGGCGTTGGAGCCCATGTCGGCGCTCTCGGCGGAGAACAGCTCCCGGGCCGCCTTCGCCGTCGTGGCCGCGTCGGGCGCGCCTACTGCGGCCTGAGAAGAGGGCTGCGCGGCGGTGATGCCGTCGATGCCGCGTCCCTGGCCGCCGAGCACCGACACGGCAAAGCCGCGCCTGGCCACGTCCAGCGTGGTCACCGGGCCCACCCAGTCGGCGTCCTTGCATGCCGGATCGGTGATGCGATGCTGCTTCAGCCAGGCGTTGTAGCCCGCCGCCCAGCCGCGCATCAGCTCCTTGACCTGCTGTCCCGGGCCTGCGGGCGCGGGCGTCGCGAGCAGCTTCTCCACCGTGCCCGCGTCCCGTACACCACGGAAGTAGAGATCGCTGGAGAGGTTCTTGGTCGCCGAGGAGAGCGAGCCGTCGGGGGCCGCGTCGGGGCCGAAGTAGCGCGAGCGTTCGCCGCGCACGGTGAGGAAACCGTCGGCCAGGACGCACACCTGGTCGGCGGCCTGCGCCCACCCGTTGCCGAAGCCGAGACTCGCGTAGTTCCTGGCGACGATATGAGGAATGCCATGCTCGGTATAGCGGATGACGGCGGACAGACCACCGCCGGAAGGATGCCGGCCGTGCCGGTCACCGGAATCGGCGGCCGCGGCCGGCGGCAGTACGGCGGCTGCGCTCACCAGGGCGATGCAAGCGAGCCCGAGCCGTCTCAGGCGGGTGCGGAAGAGCAACGTGCCTCCCAACAGGACTGCGGTGAAAGCGGGTTGGTCCATGCAGTCAGCCGGGGCGTGCGGTGTCAACATTCCGTTCGGTATCCGAGGCCTTGACCCTCAGGTCGCCGCCGCCGAGGATCGCGCCATGACAGCTGTACGCAGCAACACAGTCGACTCCGTCGTACGGAGCACCGCGAAGCGCACCCCCGACCGCACCGCCCTGCGCTACGCGGACCGGACCTGGAGCTACGCGGAACTCGACGCCGCCGTCACCACGGCGGCGGCCGTCCTCACCGGCCATGGCCTGCGCACGGGGGACCGGGTCGCCTCCTACGGCCACAACTCCGACGCGTATCTCATCGGCTTCCTCGGCTGTGCACGGGCGGGATTCGTCCATGTCCCGGTCAACCAGAACCTCACCGGCGACGATCTCGCCTACATCATCGAGCAGTCGGGCAGCGCCCTCGTGCTCGCCGACCCGGATCTCGCGCCCCGGCTGCCGGGCGGACTGCCCGTCAGGCCGCTGCGTGACGCGGACGACTCGCTGCTGGCCGAGCTGCGTACACCCCGCGACTTCACCCCGGAGCGGGAGCCGGGGACCGAGGACCTGGTCCAGCTGCTCTACACCTCGGGCACCACCGCCCTGCCCAAGGGCGCGATGATGACCCACCGGGCGCTCGTCCACGAGTACGTCAGCGCCATCACCGCCCTCGATCTGAGCGAGAGCGACCGGCCGCTGCACTCGCTGCCGCTCTACCACTCCGCCCAGATGCATGTGTTCCTGTTGCCGTATCTCGCGGTCGGCGCCGAGAACACGATCCTGGACGGACCGGACGCGGAGCAGATCTTCGACCTCGTCGAAGCGGGCCGCGCCGACAGCCTCTTCGCGCCGCCCACCGTGTGGATCGGCCTCTCCAACCACCCGGCCTTCCGGGCGCGTGACCTCGGCGGACTGCGCAAGGCGTACTACGGCGCTTCGATCATGCCGGTGCCCGTCCTCGAAAGGCTCCGCGAGCGCCTGCCCGAGCTGGGCTTCTACAACTGCTTCGGCCAGAGTGAGATCGGCCCGCTCGCCACCGTACTGCGCCCGGACGAACACGAGGGCCGGATGGACTCCTGCGGCCGTCCGGTGCTGTTCGTCGAGGCGAAGGTCGTCGACGAGGACGGCAAGGAAGTCGCCGACGGCACGGCGGGTGAGGTCGTCTACCGCTCGCCGCAGCTGTGCGAGGGGTACTGGGACAAGCCCGCGGAGACCGAAGAGGCTTTCCGCGACGCCTGGTTCCGCTCCGGCGACCTGGCGGTGCGGGATGCCCAGGGGTACTTCACCGTCGTCGACCGGGTGAAGGACGTCATCAACTCCGGGGGAGTGCTGGTGGCTTCACGCCAGGTCGAGGACGTCCTCTACACCCACCCTGCCGTCGCCGAGACCGCCGTCATCGGCCTGCCCGACGAGCGCTGGATCGAGGCCGTCACCGCCGTCGTGGTGGCGCGCGGCGAGGTGACCGAGGAGGAACTCATCGACCACGCACGCGAGAAGCTCGCCCACTTCAAGGCTCCCAAGAAGGTCCTGTTCGTGGACGAGCTGCCGCGCAACGCCAGCGGGAAGATCCTCAAGCGTGAGCTGCGGGACCGCTTCGCCGCCGCCTGACCGACCGCTGCCGGACTCACTTCTGCCTGAGGTCCACGATCCGCTTGATCTTGCCCACCGACCGTTCCAGGGTCTCGGGGTCCACCACCTCGACCGCGACCGAGACCCCGACCCCGTCCTTGACGGCCGCCTCGATCGCCCGCCCGGCGGCCTCCCGCTGCTCGGGCGTGGCCTCGGCGCGCGCCTCCGCACGTACCGTGAGCGCGTCGAGGCGGCCCTCGCGGGTCAGCCGCAGCTGGAAGTGCGGCGCGACATGCGGCGTACGCAGCACGATCTCCTCGATCTGGGTGGGGAAGAGATTCACCCCGCGCAGGATCACCATGTCGTCGCTGCGCCCTGTCACCTTCTCCATCCGCCGGAAGACCCGGGCCGTGCCGGGCAGCAGTCGTGTCAGGTCCCGGGTCCGGTAGCGGATCACGGGCATGGCTTCCTTGGTGAGCGAGGTGAAGACAAGTTCGCCGTGCTCCCCGTCCGGCAGCACCTCACCGGTGAGCGGATCGACCACCTCCGGATAGAAGTGGTCCTCCCAGACGTGCAGCCCGTCCTTGGTCTCCACACATTCCTGCGCCACGCCGGGGCCGATGACCTCGGACAGTCCGTATATGTCGACGGCGTCGATCGCGAACCGCTCCTCGATCTCGCGCCGCATCTCCTCGGTCCACGGCTCGGCGCCGAAGATGCCGACCTTGAGAGATGTCGTACGAGGATCGATGCCCTGCCGCTCGAACTCGTCCAGGATCGTGAGCATGTACGACGGCGTCACCATGATGATCTCGGGGCGGAAGTCCGTGATGAGCTGCACCTGGCGGGCGGTCATGCCTCCGGAGGCCGGAATCACCGTGCAGCCCAGCCGCTCCGCGCCGTAGTGCGCGCCGAGACCGCCCGTGAAGAGCCCGTATCCGTACGCCACATGGACCTTGTGGCCCGGGCGGCCGCCGGCCGCGCGGATCGAGCGGGCCACCACGTCCGCCCAGGTGTCCAGATCGCGCTCGGTGTAGCCGACGACGGTCGGACGGCCCGTCGTCCCGCTGGAGGCGTGGATGCGGCGCACCTGGGACTGGTCCACCGCGAACATCCCGAAGGGGTAGTTGTCCCGCAGATCGGCCTTGGCGGTGAAGGGGAAGCGGCCGAGATCGGCGAGCGTACGGCAGTCCTCGGGGTGCAGGCCCGCCTTGTCGAAGGACTGCCGGTAGAAGCCGACGTTCTCGTACGCATGGCGCAAGGTGGCCCGCAGCCGCTCCAACTGCAACGCTTCGAGCTCCTCGCGACTCAGCCGCTCCGCCGAGTCCAGCAGGTCCGCTTCCGTCATACGGATTACTCCCGTCCCAAACCGGACGACCGATCATTCGGTCGTGCTGCTCCTGGATCAGTAATCCACCTCTCCCGGTCTCCTGGCAAGGGGTGATCCCCGCAAATCCGTCCGCGACGACCGGTCCCGGGCGACCCCCCGGCGCGCTGGGTGGCGCGTAACGGGGGAAGATGCTGGATAGAAGTTGAAACCAGCAAACAACCTCCGAGAAGGAGTCCGTGATGCCCCAGCCCGAGGGTGCCGAGCTCGACGCTGTCCTTGCCCGACAGGAAGAGCTGCGGCAGCTCTATCTGCGCCCCATCGAGGAACGGCCCCCGACCACGGCCCGCGGTATCCATCATGTGGCCTTCATCTGCCGCGACGTCGAGGAGACCATCCGCTTCTACCAGGAGTTCCTGGGCTTCCCGCTGGTCGAGATAGTGGAGAACCGCGACTACCGCGGCTCCACGCACTTCTTCTTCGACATCGGCCACGGCAATCTGCTCGGCTTCTTCGACTTCCCCGGCCATGAGCACCCGCCGATCATGGAGACGATCGGCGGCGTACAGCATCTCGCCCTGTCGGTGGGCGCGGCGGAGTTCGATGCGGCCCGCAAGGCGCTGGACGAGTCGGAGACCGAGTATCTCGGGCCAGACCGAGGGGTCGAGGACAGCCTCTACATCCGCGACCCCAACGGCGTGCCGCTCGAGCTGTACCGGGAGCGTCTCGGCGTCTTCAACGGCGAGCGCATCCTTGCGACGGCGGGCGCCGGGGACTGAGCCCGGCCTGCGGCCGCGTGCCCGGGATGCGCTCAGCCGCCGACCGCCTCCGCCGCGATCGTGCGCGCCCAGCGGTAGTCCGCCTTGCCGCTCGGTGAGCGCTGGATCTCCGGTGCGATCACCAGCTGCCGCGGGATCTTGTAGCCGGCCAGCCGGGTGCGGCAGTGCGACTGGATGTCGTCCAGGGTCGGTGTGAGCGCGCCGGTGCGCAGCTGCACCACGGCAGCCACATGGTTGCCCCACCTGCCGTCCGGCACGCCCGCGACCAGCGCGTCGTACACATCCGGATGGGACTTGAGCGCCTGCTCGACCTCTTCCGGATAGACCTTCTCGCCACCGGTGTTGATGCACTGCGAGCCCCGGCCGAGGACGGTGACGATGCCCTCCTCGTCCACCGTGGCCATGTCGCCGAGCAGCACCCATCGCTCCTCGCCCCGCTGGAAGAAGGTCTCGGCGGTCTTCTTCGGGTCGTTGTAGTAGCCGAGCGGGACGTGCCCGCGCTGGGCGATGCGGCCCGGCTCGCCCGGCTTCACCGGCTCGTACGTCGCCGGGTCGACCACCGCCGTACGGGCGTTGACCCGCAGCCTGAAGCCCTTCTCGGGGCTGGAGTCCTCGGTGGCGGTGCCGTTGAATCCGGACTCGGACGAGCCGAAGTTGTTCAGCAGCATCACCTTCGGCGCGAGCGCGGTGAACTGGGCGCGCACCGTCTCGGACATGATCGCGCCGGACGACGAGACGCTGAACACCGAGGAGAGGTCGGTGCCCTTCATCGAGCCGTTCAGTGCGTCGATCAGTGGCCGCAGCATCGCGTCGCCGACCAGCGACACGCTGGTGACCTTCTCCTTCGCGATCGTACGCAGCACCTCCACCGGCACGAACTTGCGGTGGATGACGATCCGCTGGCCGAAGTTGAACCCGATGAACGCAGTCAGCGTCGACGTGCCGTGCATCAGCGGGGGAGCCGGGAAGAAGGTGATGCCCTCGCCGCCCGCGGCCACCCGCTCGGCGAGCTCCTCGGGCGAGGAGACCGGCTCCCCGGTCGGCGCGCCGCCGCCCAGGCCGGAGAAGAACAGGTCCTCCTGCCGCCACATCACGCCCTTGGGCATTCCCGTGGTGCCGCCGGTGTAGATGATGAACAGGTCGTCGGCGGAGCGCGGCGCGAAGCCGCGCTCCGGCGAGGCGGCCGCCTCGGCCTCGGTGAAGGGGACTGCGGCCAACTGCGGCGCACCGTCCGGGGGTGTGCCCACCCGCACCAGATGCCTGAGTCTGTCCGTCTGCGGCAGCGCGGCCGCGACCCGCCCGGTGAACTCGGCGTCGAAGACCAGGGCCGCGAGATCCGCGTCCCGGTAGAGATAGACCAACTCCTCCTCGACGTACCGGTAGTTGACATTGACCGGCACGACCCGGGCCTTGAGGCAGCCGAGCACGGACTGGAGATATTCGATGCCGTTGTAGAGGTGCAGGCCGAGATGTTCGCCGGGCCTGAGGCCGGCGTCGATGAGGTGGTGCGCGACACGGTTGGCCGCCGCGTCCAGTTCCGCGTAGCTGAGCCGGCGCTCCGCGCCCGTGCCGGGATGCTCGATGTACACAAGCGCCTCGCGGTCGGGGACCACGTCGACGACCGACTCGAACAGGTCGGCAAGGTTGTACTCCACCATTCCTCCTGACCCCGGCGAACTTCGGCCCGGCGGTCATTAGAGCGCCGGTGGGCACAACTGGGAAGGGCTGCCGCAGAAGAAATCTGACTGACTGTCAGAAAACTATTGAACTGGACCCCGGCCTACTGCAACCTGTTCTAGGTCTTGAGACGGAGGTCCGCACATGGAACGACGTGGTGGTACCGAACACCTCACCGTGGAGCGCGAAGGCGCCACGCTGGTGCTCACCCTGAACAGGCCCGAGGCCAAGAACGCGCTCTCGCTGCCGATGCTGGTCGGCCTGTACGACGGCTGGCTGGAGGCGGACGAGGACGACGAGATCCGCTCCGTCGTACTGACCGGAGCCGGAGGCTCCTTCTGCGCCGGAATGGATCTGAAGGCCCTTGCGGGCAATGGCATGGAAGGAGAGCAGTACCGGGACCGGCTCAAGGCCGACCCCGACCTGCACTGGAAGGCGATGCTGCGCCACCACCGCCCGCGCAAACCCGTGATCGCCGCCGTGGAGGGGTACTGCGTGGCCGGAGGGACCGAGATCCTCCAGGGCACGGACATCCGGGTCGCGGGCGAGAGCGCCACCTTCGGCCTCTTCGAGGTCAAGCGCGGCCTCTTCCCGATCGGCGGCTCGACCGTACGGCTCCAGCGCCAGATCCCGCGCACGCACGCGCTGGAAATGCTGCTCACCGGCCGGCCCTACAGCGCGGCCGAGGCAAGGGACATCGGGCTCCTCGGGCATGTCGTCCCCGACACGACCGCGCTGGAGAAGGCGCTCGCCATCGCCGAGCAGATCAACGCGTGCGGGCCGCTCGCCGTGGAGGCGGTGAAGGCGTCGGTCTACGAGACGGCGGAGATGACCGAGACGGAGGGGCTGGCGGCGGAACTGGCGCGGGGGTGGCCGGTGTTCGACACGGCGGACGCGAAGGAGGGGGCGCGGGCGTTCGCGGAGAAGAGGGCGCCGGTGTATCGGCGGGGGTGAGTTTTCCCCACCCCGCCCTCCCCCAGACTCCGTCCGGGGGGACCCCCAACCTCCCCGCGCCTCAATCTCCCCCAGACTCCGTCCGGGGGGACCCCCACGGGGCTGAGTGTGAGGCCCTGCCGCACATTCAGCCCGTCCGGCGTTTGAGGACATGTGGCCGAAGGTCGCATACGGGGGTCTGGGGGCTTGCCCCCAGTTCGGGAAGGGGGTACCTCCCACGGCCGCCAGGCCGTAGGGGGAGGGCGGGTAGGGGACAAGCCCCGCGCAGCGGCACCGCACCGCCCACCACCACGCCGACCCCCAGAAGAAGGAGCCCCTATGCCCCCCGCCCCGCACCTACTCACCGCCCCCCTCGTCGTCGAGTTCCCCTTCACCCGTTCCCTCGGCCCCGTCCAGTCCGCCTTCCTCACCGGGCTGCGCGAGCGCACCGTCCTCGGGGTGAAGGCCGCCGACGGCACCGTGCTCGTGCCGCCCGTCGAGTACGACCCCGTCACCGCCGAGGAGATACGCGACCTCGTCGAGGTCGCAGACACCGGAACCGTCACCACGTGGGCGTGGAATCCCGCCCCGCGCCGCGACCAGCCGCTGGCCGACCCCTTCGCCTGGGTGCTCGTCAGGCTCGACGGAGCCGACACCTCGCTTCTCCACGTCCTCGACGCGCCCGGCCCCGAGGCCGTACGCACCGGCATGCGCGTCCGTATCCGCTGGGCCGGGGAGCGCACCGGAGCGATCACCGACATCGCCTGCTTCGAGCCGTACGAAAGCGAACCCACCACCCAACCGACCGCACACAGCGGTGAGTTCGCCGGGGCCGTGACCGGCATCGTCGCCCCCGCCCGGCTGGATTACACCTACTCTCCCGGCCGTGCCCAGACCGCGTACATCAAAGCGCTCGCCGGACGCAGGACCGTCGGCGAGCGCTGCCCCCGCTGCCGCAAGGTGTACGTCCCGCCCCGCGGCGCCTGCCCCACCTGCGGGGTCGCCACGGAGGAACAGGTCGAGGTCGGGCCGCGGGGCACCGTCACCACGTACTGCATCGTCAACATCAAGGCGAAGAACCTCGACATCGAAGTGCCGTACGTCTACGCGCACATCGCCCTCGACGGAGCCGACCTCGCACTCCACGGCCGTATCGGTGGAATTCCCTACGACCAGGTACGCATGGGCCTGCGCGTCGAACCGGTGTGGACGGACGGCAGCCGCCACCCCGACCACTACCGGCCCACCGGTGAGCCCGACGCCGACTACGACGCCTACAAGGAGCTCCTGTGATGCGATACGCCAGGGACGTGGCCATCGTCGCCTTCGCGCAGAGCGACCATACGCGGCGCAGCGACGAGCTCTCCGAGGTCGAGATGGTGATGCCGGTCCTGCACGAGGTGCTGCGCAGGACAGGTCTGCAGACCAGCGACATCGGCTTCACCTGCTCGGGCTCCAGCGACTATCTCGCCGGCCGGGCCTTCTCCTTCACCATGACCCTCGACGGCGTCGGCGCATGGCCTCCGATCTCCGAATCCCATGTGGAGATGGACGGCGCCTGGGCGCTCTACGAGGCATGGGTGAAGCTGCTCACCGGCGAGGCCGACACCGCGCTCGTCTACGCGTACGGCAAATCGTCGCCAGGTGAGGTCCGCGATGTGCTGACGCGACAGCTCGACCCGTACTACCTCGCCCCGCTCTGGCCCGACTCGGTGGCGCTCGCCGCGCTCCAGGCGCAGGCTCTGATCGACGCGGGACTCGCCGACGAACCCGCCCTGGCGGGGATCGCCGCCCGCAGCCGCGCCGCCGCCTCGGACAACCCGCATGCCCAGCTGAAGGGTTCGATCCCGTCCGGACAGTACGTCGTCCAGCCGCTGCGGACCGGGGACTGCCCGCCGGTCGGCGACGGCGTGGCCGCCGTGATCCTCGCCGCCGGTGAGCGGGCCCGCGAGCTGTGCGAACGCCCCGCCTGGATCCGCGGCATCGACCACCGCATCGAGGCCCACAGCCTCGGCGTCCGCGATCTCACCGACTCGCCCTCCACCCGGCTCGCCGCCGAACGGGCCGGCGCCTTCGAGCGGCCCGTCGACACCGCCGAACTGCACGCCCCCTTCAGCTCGCAGGAAGTCGTCCTGCGCCGGGCCCTCAACCTCGACGACAGGGTGAGGGTCAACCCGTCCGGCGGAGCCCTCGCCGCCAATCCGGTCATGGCCGCGGGCCTCATCCGGCTCGGCGAGGCCGCCGCCCGTATCCACCGCGGCGAGTCCGACCGGGCCCTCGCCCACGCCACCTCCGGCCCGTGCCTCCAGCAGAACCTCGTCGCCGTACTCGAAGGAGAGGCCTCCGATGCCTAAGGAGCCCGTGGCCGTCGTCGGCATCGGCCAGACCAAACATGTCGCCGCCCGCCGGGACGTCTCCCTCGCGGGCCTCGTCCGGGAAGCGGCGGGGCGAGCCCTGGACGACGCCCAGCTGACCTGGGCGGACATCGACGCCGTCGTCATCGGTAAGGCCCCCGACTTCTTCGAGGGCCTGATGATGCCGGAGCTCTATCTCGCCGACGCGCTCGGCGCCGTCGGCAAGCCGATGCTTCGCGTCCACACCGCGGGCTCGGTCGGCGGCTCCACCGCGCTGGTCGCCTCGAACCTGGTGGCATCGCGCGTGCACGGCACCGTCCTGACCCTCGCCTTCGAGAAGCAGTCCGAATCCAACGCCATGTGGGGCCTGTCCCTGCCGATCCCGTTCCAGCAGCCCCTGCTGGCGGGCGCGGGCGGCTTCTTCGCCCCCCACGTCCGGGCGTACATGCGCCGCACCGGCGCCCCTGACACGGTCGGCTCCCTCGTCGCCTACAAGGACCGCCGCAACGCCCTGAAGAATCCGTACGCCCATCTCCACGAGCACGGCATCACCCTGGAGAAGGTCCAGGCGTCCCCGATGCTGTGGGACCCGATCCGCTACTCGGAGACCTGCCCGTCGTCCGACGGCGCGTGCGCGATGATCCTCACCGACCGTGCGGGCGCCGCCCGTTCACCGCGGCCGCCCGCGTGGATGCACGGCGGTGCGATGCGCAGCGAGCCCACCATGTTCGCGGGAAAGGACTTCGTGTCCCCCCAGGCGGGCAAGGACTGCGCCGCCGATGTCTACCGGCAGGCGGGCATCGCCGATCCGCGCCGCGAGATCGACGCCGTGGAGATGTACGTCCCGTTCTCCTGGTACGAGCCGATGTGGCTGGAGAACCTTGGCTTCGCCGCCGAGGGCGAGGGCTGGAAGCTCACCGAATCCGGGGTCACCGAACTCGACGGCGATCTGCCCGTCAACCCGTCCGGCGGGGTGCTGTCCACCAACCCCATCGGGGCCTCCGGCATGATCCGCTTCGCCGAGGCGGCCCTCCAGGTGCGTGGCCTGGCGGGCGAGCACCAGGTGGAGGGGGCTCGCAGAGCACTGGGACACGCCTACGGCGGCGGGGCACAGTTCTTCTCCATGTGGCTGGTCGGCGCCGAACCGCCCACCACCTGACCGCCGCGTGCCGGGCGCATCAGCGAGGACAGGCCGCGGTCCTGCTTCCGTGGCCTGTCCCGGGCCGGAGACGATCGCTAGTCTGAGGCGCGGAGACGACCCGGGAGGAGCACGGACGTGGCCGAGAGCACGACCACCACGCAGAGGTTTTCGGGCTGGGACAAGCCGGAACTGGATCTCAGCAACGCCGACTGGCAGTCCAGCAGTCAGGGAACGGGAGACGTCCAGATCGCCTTCGTCGAGGGCTTCATCGCGATGCGCAACGGCGGCCGACCGGAGAGCCCGTCGCTCATCTTCACTCCTGCCGAGTGGCGCGCCTTCGTCCTGAACGCCCGCGGGGGGGAGTTCGACCTCACCTAGGTTCGACCTCACGGCAGCCGAGGATCAACGTCGCTGCCCGGGCGAGCCGCGCCCATGAGGACTTCGCTGCCCCGGGGACGCAGTTGATCCGGGGCTGAACACGCGGCGGGCGTTTCCCGTATCACTCTGCGCACCCCGGAATCCGGGGTGCGCAGAGTTCCCGCGAGGATTCCGTTCCGAGACCGTGAGGACAGCCCATGAACGACTCCGTCAATCCTCCCCTCCAAGCTCTCCCGGACGGGGAGGCCGAACTCCGCCTGGTCGTCCGCCTGCAGTGGGACGACGTCGCGGCACTCGGGCAGGAGGCGAGCCGGCTGGCCGCCCAGATGCAGCGCCCCGTGAGCCTGGACGAGGCCGCCAGCCATCGGCTGCGTACGCGGTCGGCCGGCCACGCGAGGCCCGCGGAGCGGAGCCAGGTCGCCGCGCCCTCCTCCGTGTCGTCGCTGACCAGCCGCACCCCAGGTGAGCACGCCCGGCAGGCGATAGAGAAGATCAACGGTGCGGCCGCACCCGGGATCGGCCCCACCCAGACGTCGGCCTGACATGCCCACCGGGGATTCCTAAATACGCATTTGTCAAGGCCGCTCCCCACGCGGCCTCGCGGGCGTACCCTGAGGTGCCTTGAGGACGTCCGTCCGGCAGCTCCTTCACCGCGCCGGGCGTACGCCCCGGCCGTGGGGGTGCACCATGACGCGACGCGCCGGCAGAACCAGGCGTCGACTCTACGAGCGTGAAGCCGAACTGGCTGCCGTGGACGAGGCATTGGGCGAGCTGACGGGCCTCAGCGCGGACGACCTGGACCCTCCCGAGCGTCCGGGCGGTGCTCTGCTCGCCTTCGCGGGCCACGCCGGCCTCGGCAAGACGACCCTGCTCACCGAGGTGCGCCGCCGTGCCGCGGCGAAGGGCTGCACCGTCCTTGCCGCACGCGGCGGCGATCAGGAGCAGCAGGTCGCCTTCCATGTCGCACGCCAGCTGCTCCAGCCCCAGCTCGCCGGTTCGTCCGACGCCGCCCTGCGGCTCCGGCTGGGGAGTTGGTACGCGATCGTGGGGCCCGCACTCGGCCTGTGCACCGCCGAGGCGGGCGCCCCGCCCGACCCCCAGGGCCTGCGTGACGGCCTCGACTGGGTCCTCACTCATCTCGCCGTCCAGCGTGCTCCGGTCGTCCTCGTACTCGACGATGCCCACTGGGCGGACCCGGAGTCGCTGAGCTGGCTCGCCGCCTTCGCGCCCCGGGCCGAACAGCTGCCCATGCTGCTCGTCGTCGCCTACCGTCCCGAGGAACTGCCCGACCACGCACGGCAGTTCCGCGGTCTTCCCGGCCGGGCCGGACAGCGCCCCATCGACCTCGAACCGCTCACGGCGCCCGCCGTGGGCCGACTGGTACGCGAACAGCTGGGCGCACACGCCGACGACGCCTTCTGCCGCGAATGCTGGGCCGTCACCGCGGGCAACCCCTTCGAGGCCGTCGAACTCACCGCCAAGATCAGCGACCGCGGACTCGAACCCAACGAGTCGGGCGCCCACCTCCTGCGCGACCTCGCAACCGCCGTCAAGGGCAGCGGACTCATCGACCGCCTCGAACGCCTCGGCACCTCCAGCGTGCGCCTCGCCTGGGCCGGCGCCGTACTCGGCACCGAGATCCGGCCCGACCTTGCCGCCGGCGTCGCCGGCCTCGGCGTCGAAGAGGCCGCCGACGCCGTGGACCGGCTGCGCGACGCCCGTATCCTCACCGGTCCCGCGACCTCCGACGGCACTCTCGAATTCGTCCACCCGCTGATCGCCACCGCCGTCTACCGGGCCATCCCCGACGCCGTACGCGTCGCCCTGCACGGCCAGGCCGCATGGTCGGTCGTCGACGCCGGACTCGGCTCCACGGCCGCCGCCCGCCATCTCATGGAGACCCACCCCGAGGGCGACCCGTGGGTGGTCCACCATCTGCGCCAGGCCGCACGCGAGACGCTGCGCGCCGGAGCCCCCGACGCCGCCCGCCGCCATCTCGCCCGCGCCCTGCGCGAACCCCCGGCCTATGACGACCGGGCCGCCGTCCTGTACGAACTGGGCTGCGCATCGCTGCTCACCGAGCCCGCCACCACCGTCAACCATCTGCGCGCCGCCCTCGAAGAGCCCATTGCCGACCCCGCCCTGCGCCAGGGCATCGTCTACCGGCTCTCCCAGGTGCTGGCGCACTCCGACCGCCTCGGCGAAGCCTCCGACACCCTCGCCCGCGAGGCCCGACTCACCAGCGATCCGCGCACCCGGCTGCGGATGCAGTCCGAGAAGTTCATGTGGGACGCCTTCCGCGCCGACGAGCCCGACTCGCCCGCCCGCTCCCGCCACCTGGCCCGGCTCGCCGACCGGCTCACCGGACGCGACCTCACCGAGCGGTACATCATCGGGCTGCGCGCCTGGGACGCCATGCTGCGCGCCGAACCGGCGGGTGTCGCGCTGGCCCACGCCGAACGGGCCCTGCAGGGCGGCCTCGGCTGGGCTGTCGAGGACCGCGGCTTCGAAGTCCCCGTGCTGGTCGCGCTCACCTTCATGTACGGCGACCGGCCGGGCCGCGCCGAGGAGCTCTTCGCCGCCGGGACCGCGGAGTTCGAGCGCCAGGGCTGGCGCGGCGCCCATCTCTCCTTCGCGTACACCCTGCTCGCGTACATACGCTTCCGGCGGGGGCGTCTCGCCGAGGCGGAGGACTTCGTACGGGCCGGGCTGCGGCTCGCCGAACGTGTCGGGCCGCGCACCCCCGTCGAGTGGTACGCACTCGGCACCCTCGTCGAGGTCCTGCTGGCCAGAGGGCGTGCGGACGAGGCGGTGCAGGTCGCCGAGGACCACGACTTCGGCGAACCCTTCCCCGCGGCGGTGACCTTCCCCGATTCCCAGACCGTGTACGGCGAGCTCCTGCTGGCCCGCGGCCGTACCAAAGAAGCGGCCGTCGAACTCGCAGCGGCGGGCAGGCGGCTCGACCCGCGCGGAATGCGCAACCCCGCCTGGTGCCCCTGGCAGCTCCACCTCGCCCTCGCCGAGGTGCACGACGCGCCGGAGCGGGCTCGCGCGACCGCCCTGGAGGCGGTGCAGCGCGCCCGCCGCTTCGCCACCGCCTCCGCCCTCGGCCAGGCCCTGCGCGTGGCCGCCGAAGTCTCCGGCGGCACCGAAAGAACCGCGTTCCTCGAAGAGGCGGTCACCCATCTGGAGCGCTCACCGGCCGCGTACGAACTCGCACGGGCCCTCGTCGACCTCGGCGCACAGCTGCGCCGCACGGGCCGCTCGAAGGACGCCGCCGAGTATCTCTACCGAGGCCTGGAGGCCGCCGGACAGTGCGGCGCCGACGGGCTCGCCGACACCGCCCGCAACGAGCTGGCGGCGGCCGGCTTGCGCCCGCGCAGATTGCGTGCCATCGAAACCGACGCGCTGACCACCCGCGAGCGGACCGCCGCCGTCCTCACCGCCCAGGGCTGCGACAGGGCATCCGTCGCCGCCGCCCTCCACGTCGACGAACAGACCGTGACCAGGCTGCTCTCGGCCGTCTACCGCAAGGCGGGCACCGACGAGGCGGGCCTGGCGGACGCCATCCGTAACGGCCCGCCCGAGGGGCTGGACGGCGGCCGTGGACAGTGACCGGCGGCGTCCCAGAGGCTTCGGGCCCCGGCTCGGCCGGGCCCGCCCGGACACGTACCATGGCGGTATGTCCTTCCTCCGCCGCCGCAGCGCCGCCACCCCCGCGGGCCCGGACTTCGACGTCCTGGCCATGGATCCGGGCGACTGGCCCGGCAATCTCGGCGCCGGTCTGCTGCCCGCCCCCGACGGGACCTGCCAGGGCGTCTTCCTGCGGTACGACCTGTTCGGCGGTCGCGGCCCCGCGATGATCATCGGCAATCTGCCGGAAGGCTCGCCGGCCCGTGAGCTCGACGAGGGACAGATTCCCTTCGAGGTGGCCCAGCTGCTGCTGGCGCTGGAGAACGACGAGCCCGTCGACGTTGTGGGTGTGGAGGACACGCCGGTGATGCAGGGCGACAACCTGCTGATCGTGCGCCGCGTCAAGCTCTCCGAAAGCCGTATCTCCTGCGTGCAGTTCGACCGCAGCGACAATGTCCTCGTCACGATCGCCAGTTGGGACCGGCCGATCACCGACGATCTGTACGCGCTGCTCAAGCCGCTGCCCGCGGAGCTCTTCCAGCAGGGCTGACCCCTTCGTGCCTGCGACCGCACGGCCCGCCGCTCCCTGCTCACGACGGGCCGCGGTCTCACTCTGCGCGTACTCGTTCAGCAGATGCTCGGTCGCCTCGGCGAACCGCACCCGCCACGCCTGCGACATGCTGGGCACGGTCCGGGCCCACAGGTCGGCCAGACCCGCCGTACCTCCTCGACGTGCGCGTTGAGCCGCGCCGGATACGGGACGTAGAAGTCCGGCAGTACGAAGGGCCGTGCCATGTGCGCCAGGGCCTTTCGGTGTGCATCCGCGCACGGGGCGCGGACCGGTCATGGACGGGCCAGCCTTACCCGTCCCCCGTACGGCCCACCCGTCACGACAAGTAGTCCCACAAGCCCATGAAGCGTGGGCGGTGCGCCACCGGACCCCACGAACGGTGGCGCACCGCGGCTCACGTACTACCGCAGCACCAGAGTCACGTCAGCGGCCTTCACGAAGGCCACCCGGTGCCCGAACTGGATCTCGTAGTACGGCTCCTGGCCGCGCACCACCGCGTGTCCGGTGGTGTCGAACGTCGTCGCGTACAGATACTCGCCGGGTGTCCGGTCGCCCACCACATACTTCTGACCGGCAAGAAGCTTGTACGGCAGCGGCGAGATCGCCTGCACGGGGACACCGGCCGGGTACGCCGCCGCCTCCGGGTAGGCACGCCCGTACACCGGGATCTGTGGCGCGCTTGGCTTCGGCGTGAGCAGCACGCCCCGGGCGCCCACCGCCGTCGGCCGTGTGCGCGGGTTGTGGAACCACGCTTTCTGACCCAGGTACCAGATCGCCGTCCAGTCGCCCTCGCGGTCGGCGACCGCGTACTGCTGGCCCGTCGAGGCCCGGGCGCCCGTGTCGTTGACGCCGGTGGTGGAGTCCTCGCCGCCGGGGCGCAGACCGATGTCCTTGACCAGCGGGGCGTCCTCAGCGGGTGCGGTGTGCAGCCGTACCGCTCCCGAGCCGTGCGGCACGCAGGCGTCGGCGGGCTTCACACAGCCCGTGTACACCGGCTGGTTCCGCGCGTAGTCCGGGCGGATCGTCACCACATCGCTGTCTGGTCCCGCGCTCGGCGTGAACGGGCGGCCCAGTAGCCGGAAGTAGTGCGACCAGTCCCAGTACGGGCCCGGATCGGTGTGCATCCCGCGGATCGTCGCGGCCGTCGTGCCCGGCACATTGTCGTGCCCGAGGATGTGCTGGCGGTCCAGCGGGATGCCGTACCTCTTCGCGAGATACCTCACCAGCCGGGCCGACGAGCGGTACATCGCCTCCGTGTACCAGGCGTCCGGCGAGACCAGGAAGCCCTCGTGCTCCAGCCCCACCGACTTGGCGTTGACGTACCAGTTGCCTGCGTGCCAAGCCACGTCCTTGAGGGGCACGTGCTGGGCGATGTGCCCGTCCGAGGAGCGCAGCGTGTACTGCCAGGAGACATACGCCGGGTCCTGGACCAGCTTGAGCGTGGTGTCCCAGGAGCCTTCGGTGTCATGGATGACGATGTACTTCACCGACTGGGACGCGGGCCGGTCCGCCAGATCGTGATTGCCGTAGTCGTTGTCGCCGAACTCCTCGTACGGCGCGGGAATCCACTCGCAGGCCACCGTCCGCGGACACTCCGTCTTCCGCGCGTCCGCCGTCCGCAACCCGAGGAGTGCCGCCTGAGCCGGATCGGTGGCCACAGCCGGGTCGGCCGCGAGCACGACCCGCTGACCGCTGTCCGTGATCCGTGACTCGCCGGTGCGGATCAGGTCGAACACGTCGTTGGCGTACGTCGTCGCGGTCGCGATGTCGTCGGCGCCGGAGAAACGTGCCACGGCGCCGTACCAGTGGGCCGGGTCCTCGCTCAGCGGGCGGCCCAGCTTCTTCTGCGCGTCCGCGAGCAGGGCCGCGCCACCGCTCACATTGGCGGCAGGATTGTCCCGAAGCTGCTCGGCGGAGTACCCCGACAGCTCTGCCGCGCGGTCCAGGGAGCCCCCATCGCCAGACCCCGCTCCCTGATCCGGCCTGATCGACCGGACAGGGCCTAGCCGGGCCGGGAGTTCGGACACCTCCGGAAGCTCCGCCCCGGCGGTCGTCGGCGCCGGTCGGGCGTCGTCGCCACGCGCGTCCTCGCCTCCGTGCGAGTGGTGCGGCGCCTCGGCCAGCGCGGTCCTGGCATCCGTCAGGTGCATCGGCCCGTAGCCGCCCGTGACGCTCGCGGCGCCGCCGTGCGTGTCCCAGCGGGACTGTAGATACGAGACGCCGAGCAGCACGCTCTGCGGCACCCGGTACTTCGCGGCGGCTGCGGCGAAGTCGCTCTGCAGGGTGTGGCCGGCGCGCTGTTCGGCGGTGGCCGAAGGGCCGGCCGAGACCAGTGGCAGCAGCAGGGCGGCGGACGCCACCGCGCCCCCCGCTCTCAGCATGCGCCGGCTAACGCTTCTTCCTCGTACGGGGGCGGATCCTTGCAAGGCGGCCTCCAGGGACGGATGGTGCGCGACGAGCCTGCCGGGTCGGGTTCGTCTACAGGGGTATCGACTCCCGGACGATCCGTCAATCTTGGCTCGCGGTAAGGATTTCGCACGTCAACACGCGTGTCGCCGAGTTTCCAGGGGACGGGGCCCCGGGCCTGCGGTGCGTCAGTGGCGTGGACCAATGTCCGTATGTGGAAGGCATGTTCGGGTGTACCGAATGCTTTCGGGATCGGGCAGCACAGCGCGCTGCGCGCCCAGTGTGTCGGCACTGGACGCGCAGCGCGCTTCCCCCTCTGTGGCGGTCGGTCAGCGAGTGCCGACCGCCGCACGCACGGCCCGACGGGCCATTGCGCAGTCGTCGTGCAGCCGCCGCAGCAGCAGCCGCTGTTCCTCACCGGCCGACAGTCCGCCGGGCGGAACCTGGGCGGCGCCCGCAGGCGGCGCGTCCCGCATCGTCCGCTGCACGGCCGTCTCGTAGGTACGGATCTCCCGGGTCAGCACCATCATCAGATTCACCAGGAACGCGTCCCGCGCGGCCGGTCCCGCCTGCTGTGCCAGCTGACTGATCTGACGGCGCGCCACCGGCGCGTCCCCCAGCACCGACCACAGCGTCGCCAGGTCGTAGCCGGGCAGATACCAGCCGGTGTGCTCCCAGTCGACCAGCACCGGACCCGTGGGCGACAGCAGGATGTTGGAGAGCAGAGCGTCGCCGTGACAGAACTGGCCCATGCCCTGCCGTCCGCCGGCGTGCGCCAGACCGTGCAGCAGTTTCTGCAGGTCCCCGAGGTCGCGGTCGGTGAACAGCCCCAGCTCGTGGTAGCGCGAGATGCGCGCCGCATAGTCGAGCGGGGTGTCGAACATCCCGGCCGGCGGGCGCCAGGAGTTGAGTCGCGCGATCGCGCCGAGGGCGGCCCGTACATCGGCACGGGGCGGAGCCTCGGCCGGATGCCGTGCAAGGGCCGCCGCCCGGCCCGGCATCCGCTCGATCACCAGTGTGCAGTTGTCGGGATCCGCTGCGATGAGCCGCGGAACCCGCACTGGTGGGCGGTGCCGGACGAAGGCGCGATATGCAGCTATTTCGTGGCGGAGCCGCTCGGCCCAGACGGGCGAGTGGTCCAGTAAGCACTTGGCGACCGCCGTCGTCCGTCCGGTGGTGCCGACGATCAGTACGGAACGTCCGCTGCGGCGCAGCACCTGCACCGGATGGAACTCCGGGCAGATCCGGTGCACCGACGCGACAGCCATGCGCAGCTGTGCGCCCTGAGGGCCGGACAAGTCGATTCTCCCGCTGAGGGGTTGGCCGACGGCTCCCGCCGGCCGTCGAGCCCGGCCGGCGTGGGTCGGGTCGAGATACGGCCCGGTGCCGACGGCCGGGACAGCGGTCCGCTGAGGCCGGTGAGGGGCGGACACGGAGGACGATGCTGTGTACATGGGGTGACAGATCCCTTCGTGTGCCGACAAGTTACGTACGCGGCCCCGCCCCGGCAGCCGGGCAACACCCTGGGGAATGCCTCCGGCTGCCGAGCCGAGGTGGCGCGTTCCTACGTCACACCCCGCCGCGGGTGGCACACCATCTGGCGCACCCTGGCGAACCCTGGCGAATAGTCGCCAGCCCTATGACAGAGGGTTAGTGTCAACTCAGCCGAGAACCTGGGGGCTTGACGTGACCGGAGAACCCAACACCCGCCTCTGCGACCTGTTCGGCCTGGCCGGCTGGTCCAAGGGCGAACTCGCGAGACTCGTGAACCGGCAGGCGGCGGCCATGGGCCACCCCCAGCTGGCGACCGACACCTCACGGGTGCGGCGTTGGATCGACATGGGGGAGACCCCGCGCGATCCCGTGCCACGAGTGCTGGCAGCTCTGTTCACCGAGCGACTCGGTCGTGTCGTGACCATCGAGGACCTCGGGTTCGTACGAGTCGGGCGAGCGGGTAGACGGCGGACCGTCCAGGGAGCAGGCAACCCTGACGGCCTTCCGTGGGCGCCCGAACGGACGGCGGCGGTCCTCACCGAATTCACGGGAATGGACCTCATGCTCAACCGACGCGGCTTGGTGGGTGCGGGCGCCGCGCTCGCCGCAGGCTCAGCACTCAGCAGCGCCATGCACGACTGGCTGCACACCGACCCCGCACTCGTCCAGGACGCTCCCCGTACCGACCATCCCCTGCACGCCGACCCCGCTGGGTTCGACCGCTATGAGGCCGCCCCCATCGGGTCGCAGGAGATCGAGGCACTGGAGCGTTCCGTCGAAGTGTTCCGCGCCTGGGACGCCGCCCGCGGCGGCGGGCTCCAGCGCAAGGCAGTAGTGGGGCAGCTCAACGAAGTGGGCGGCATGCTCGCCTACCGCCACCCCGACCATCTCCAGCGGCGCCTGTGGGGCGTCGCCGCCAACCTCGCCGTACTCGCCGGCTGGATGTCCCACGACGTCGGCCTCGAACCCACCGCCCAGAAGTACTTCGTCATCGCCGCCCACGCGGCACGCGAGGGCGGGGACCGCCCGCGCGCCGGCGAAGCGCTCTCCAGGGCTGCCCGGCAGATGGTCCATCTGGGCCGTCCCGACGATGCCCTGGACCTGATGAAGCTCGCCAAGTCCGGCTCGGGCGAACAGGTCCTGCCGCGCACCCAGGCGATGCTGCACACCATCGAGGCCTGGGCACAGGCGTCCATGGGCCGCGGCCAGGCCATGCGCCGCACGCTCGGTGAGGCGGAGGATCTCTTCGTCTCCGACAAGAGTGATGTGCCGCCGCCCAGTTGGATGCAGATGTTCGACGAGGCGGATCTGCACGGCATGCAGGCACTGGCGTACCGCACCCTCGCCGAACACGACCCGTCCGCCGCGGCCACCGCGCAGAACCACGCCAAAATGGCGCTGGAGCTGCGCGAGGGCGGCCGTCAGCGCTCGAAGATCTTCGACTACATCTCACTGGCCTCGGCGTGCTTCATCGCCGACGACCCCGAACAGGCCGACCGCTACGCAAGGCTGGCACTCGTCTCGATGGGGGAGACCTCCTCGCACCGGACGTGGGACAGGCTGCGGGAGATGTACCGGCTGACCGGACACTACTCCGGCTATCCGAGGATCCAGGATCTGCGCGAGGAGATCCAGCTGGCCCTGCCCAACAGCCCCTCGAAGAAGTCGAGGAGCGCGGAAATCTAGTCAAGTCCAGCGCGGTTCGCGCCCCAGGACCCGACCCCACTACTGACCTCTACTGACCCACTTGCGGGCCTGCATACGCGGGTCTCCTACGCGCCGATCCTCGCGACCATCACGCAGGCGTCGTGCTCACGGCCGTCCTCACCGAATGTCTCGACGACCGTCCGTACGCACTCCTGAGCGTCGCGCGCCTCGGCGAACCGCGGTGCCAGCGCGAGCAGCCGGTCCGTGTCGCCCTCCTCGGCAGCGTTCCTGCGCGTCAGGCCGTCGGTGTGCAGGATGAGCAGATCGCCGGGGAGCAGCCGCACTTCGGCCTGCTCGTACTCGGCGCCGGACGTCGCACCGAGCAGCACCCCGTCGGGCGGCGTCAGGGCGCGCCCCGTCCCGTTGCGGAACAGCAGCGGGGCGGGGTGCCCCGCCTGCGCCCAGGACAGGGTCCGGCTCACCGGGTTGTAGCGGCAGCACACCGCACTGCCCAGGGCGGGCTGCACCGAGGTCTCCAGAAGCTGGTTGAGATGCGCCATGAGCGGTCCGGGCCTGATCCCCGCAACGGCCATTCCGCGCAGGGCGCCCAGCAGCATCGCCATCGCCGATGTCGCGGTCACGCCGTGGCCGGTCAGGTCGCCGACGCTCAACAGCGACTCACCGCAGGGCAGTTGGAGCGCGTCGTACCAGTCTCCGCCGATCAACGCGCTGTTGGCGGACGGCAGATAGTGCGCTGCGACATCCAGTGCGGTCGGCCCGTCGCCGCCGAGCGGGAACTGTAAGGATCCCCGCCAGGGCGGAAGTACGGCCTCCTGGAGCTCGACCGCGAGCCGGTGCTCCGTCTGTGCGAAGTGCTGCCGGCGCTGAAGGGAATCGCGGGTCTCGCGGACCGCGCGCTGGCTGCGGCGCAATTCGCTGACGTCCCGCAGCACCGCCCACATGGCGGCGGTCGATCCGTCGGAGTCGAGTACGGGCTCGCCCATCATGTGGACGGTGCGGACCCGGCCGTCGGTGCGCACCATACGGAACTCGCCGTCGATGGGCCGGCCGTCCACCAGACAGTCCGTCACCAGCGCGGTGAGCAGGCCCTGGTCCTCCGCGAAGACGATGGAGGGCAGCTCGTCCAGAGACATGGGGCCGCTCTGCGGGGAGCGTCCGAGGATCTGGTACAGCTCGTCGGACCAGCTCACCTCGTCCGTGAGGAGATTCCATTCTGCGCTGCCGACCCGGCTCAGGAGCGATCCGGTGCTCCGGGCGTTGTCCGCCTCGTACTCGGCGAGCTCGTCCTCGAAGGCGTCGAGCGGCTCCTGCGGCAGGCCTTCCTTGAGCTGTCCCAGGTGCGCGCCGAGATCGTCGAGATGATGAACGGCCAGGTCACACAGTGCACGCTGCCAGCGACCCTGCGGGTCGTCCTCGTCCGTCGCGGCGTCCCGGCGGACGGCGTCCACGTCGCCGCGCAGCCGGCGCGTCCGAGTGATCAGCGCGTCGACGGTGCCGCGCTCGGGCGGCTGCGGGGCGGGACGGTCCGCGAACACATGGGACGGCATGTCGTACTCCGATACAGGCGCGGCCACAGCCAGGTCTCAACAAATGGACCGGTTACGACTGTTGCACAGGGAGCGATGGCCCGTAAGGGATTTGGCAACACTCGATACGGTGGTGCCTTTGCCATATGCCAATGGCCGCCCGGGTGGGTCGGCGACGGCGTCGTACGCCTTCGAGGTGACACTGCCCGCCGTGCCCCGCTTTGCGCTTGACGGACACCGCTGACGGGACAAGGCTCGCGCCATGTATGACGAGGCGGAACAATCGGTCGACGCGGCGGTCGAGGGGGAACTGCATCTGCTCGATCCGGTGGTGCGAGCCTCGCCGGAGGAGGTCCTGGAGCTGCTCGATCCGGAGTTCTTCGAGTTCGGGGCATCGGGGCAGCGCTGGGACCGCACGACGATTCTGCGCGCGACGACACCGGTTCCGGGCGAGCCGGTGAAGCCCGTCGCCGTCAGCGACCTGCATGGCACGCTGCTGGCTCCCGGGCTCGTTCAGGTGACGTACGTGTCCGACGAGAGCGGTCGCCGGGCCCGCCGCAGCTCCCTGTGGCGCAGGAACTCCGAGGGCTGGCGGCTGTACTTTCATCAGGGGACGCCGATCGGCTCGGAGTAGGCGGCCGAGGTGAGTAGGCGGCCGGGCGCGGGAGCGCGGGCCGGGGCCGTTGTCAGTGGTGGGCGGCAGTATGAGAGCCATGACGACTTCAACTCCCGCGCATGCCGTTGCCGCGACTCTCGAAGACTCCGCTGCCTACGCCGAGGCGGTCGAGACCGCGACGAAGGCCGCCGCCGCGTACTACGCGACGGGCGAGAGCACCCTCGACGACGATGCGTACGACCGTCTGGTGCGCGGCATCGCCGCCTACGAGCAGGCGCATCCGTACGAGACGGCGGACCGGTCGCCGACCGGGAAGGTGGCCGGAGGCGCGGCCGTGGGGGATGTGCCGCACACGGTGCCGATGCTGTCCCTGGACAATGTCTTCTCCGCCGAGCAGCTGCAGTCGTGGGCCGCCTCGCTGGAGCGCCGGATCGGCCGGCCGGTCGAGCAGTGGAGTGTCGAGCCCAAGCTGGACGGCCTGGCGATAGCCGCTCGCTACGAGCACGGGCGGCTCGTCCGGCTCATCACCCGGGGTGACGGCAGCGCGGGCGAGGACGTCTCGCATGCGATCGGCACCATCACCGGCCTGCCGGACCGGCTGGCAGAGCCGGTCACCCTGGAGGTGCGCGGCGAAGTGCTCATGACCAACGAGCAGTTCGAGCAGGCCAACACGGCGCGCACCGAGCACGGCGGAGCCCCCTTCGCCAACCCGCGCAACGGCGCGGCGGGCACGCTGCGCGCCAAGGACCGCGAGTACCGGGTCGAGATGACGTTCTTCGGCTACGGCGCGCTGTCGCTCGCCGACTCCGACGACGGCCTCGCCGAGCAGTTGGGGGAGTGGCCGCACAGCGCTCTCATGACGTATGCCGCAGGCCTCGGTGTGCACACCGCCGAGACCACCGCCGTCGCGCCTCGCACCCTGAGCACCGTCGAGGAGATTCAGGCGCGCGTCGGTGAGATAGGTGCACTGCGCCCTCAGTTGCCGTTCGGTATTGACGGCATCGTCATCAAGGCCGACCTTGCCGCCGACCAGGCCGCGGCGGGTTCCGGTTCGCGTGCTCCGAGATGGGCCATCGCGTACAAGCTGCCCGCCGTGGAGAAGGTGACCACCCTGCTCGGTGTGGAGTGGAATGTCGGTCGCACCGGCATCATCGCGCCCCGCGCCGTCCTGGAGCCGGTGGAGATCGACGGATCGACCGTCACCTATGCCACCCTCCACAACCCCGCCGACATCACCCGCCGCGATCTGCGCATCGGTGACCGCGTGATGGTCTACAAGGCGGGCGACATCATCCCTCGTATCGAGGCGCCGGTCGCCCATCTGCGTACGGGGGACGAGCAGCCGATCGATTTCCCCGAGGCGTGCCCGCAGTGCGGCTCGGAGATCGACACCTCCGAGCAGCGCTGGCGGTGTGTGCGAGGACGTGACTGCCGGCTGGTGGCCTCCGTCTCGTACGCCGCGGGGCACGACCAGCTCGACATCGAGGGCCTCGGTACGACGCGCGTCGTCCAGCTCGTCGAGGCGGGCCTGGTCAGCGACTTCGCCGGTCTGTTCTCGCTCACCAGGGAGCAACTGCTCGGTCTGGAGAGGATGGGGGAGACCAGCACCGAAAATCTCCTGGCCGCCATCGGGGCGGCGAAGGAGAGGCCGCTGTCCCGGGTCTTCTGCGCGCTCGGCGTCCGCGGCACCGGCCGATCGATGTCGCGCCGCATCGCGCGCCACTTCGCCACGATGGAGCACATACGAGCCGCCGATGCCGAGGCCCTGCAGCGGGTCGACGGCATCGGCGTGGAGAAGGCCACGATGGTGGTGGCCGAACTCGCCGAGCTGGGACCGCTCATCGACCGGCTGGCCGCGGCGGGCGTCAATATGACCGAGCCCGGTGCGACCCCGCCGGTCGAGGCCGAGGAGGACGGGGACGAGTCGGCCGCCGCGGACGCGGGCCCGCTGGCAGGGATGACCGTCGTGGTCACGGGCGCGATGACGGGCGTCCTGGAGAAGCTCTCCCGCAACCAGATGAACGAACTCGTCGAGCGGGCCGGCGGCAAGTCCTCCTCCAGCGTCTCCAAGCGCACTTCACTGCTTGTCGCCGGTGAAAACGCGGGGTCCAAGCGGGAGAAGGCCGAGCAGCTGGGCACCCGGGTCGTCGGCCCGGACGAGTTCGCCGAGTTGGTTGCCGACTTCCTCGACCGGACCGGCTGACGGCCCGGACGCTCAGCGGCGGGGCGCCATCGCGTCGCGGCTGAGAAAGGCCAGCCGGGCCCGCTTCTCCGGCTTGTCGATCTCGGGTCCGAGCACGAAACCGGCCCGCACCATACGCTCGATGGCCTTCGTGTTGCGGGCGTCCGGCTCGACGACGATCCGCCGGTGTGCCGGGTCGGCGAGTACGTAGGCGATGAACGCGCCAAGCAGCTTGCCGGTGAAGCCTCGCTGGGGGACGCCGTTCGCGGGGCCGATCAGGAGGTGGACGCCGAAGTCGCCGGGCCGCACGTCGTAGCACTCGCCGACGGGGTCGGCGTCCGGTTCGTACGTCTGGAAGAGCGCGACCGGCTCACCGTCCCGCTCCACGAGAAAGGCATGGTGGGTGGTGAGCGAGTCCAGGTATTCGTATACCTCCAGCACCTGCTCGCGGCTGTGGTCGGTCATCCCCCAGTAGCGGGCGCGTTCCTCGGTGACCCAGCCGTGGATCAGACGGGCGTCGGCGGCGGGATCCACCGGGACGACGCGTACGGTTCCGAAGCCGTCGACGACCTGCTCGAACACGGCTTCGCGGGGCCGGGCGCCGTCCTGGCGGGCGGGGGACTGCGCGGTGGATTCAGACGTCATGGCTCTCCTCGGTGAGTCGGTTCCAGTCGGTGACGACGGGGGCGAGTTCGCCGCGCAGCCACAGCGGCAGCTGGTCGCGGTGATGGGTGTCGCCGGGTATCCCGGACGCGCCGAAGGGGACCACCCAGAGGCTGTCGTCGCGGCGCCCCAGGTCCCACACATAGCGCGCAGCCGGTCCTCGCACGCTGTGGTCGGTGATGCCCGGTACGCTCGACGTGGACAGCACGCAGTCATGGTCGCCGGACAGCCCCGGCCACACCTCGGGCTCGGCGCCCGCCTCCGCGTCGGGCAGTGCCTGCCATGGTGCGAGCCGGTGCCGCTCACCCCAGGGCGTGGGCGTACGGACCGTGCCCGCGACCTCCTCCAGTGCGGCGCGTACGACATTCGCGCGGTTCAGGCCGGGCAGTGCAGCGGTCGTCAGCAGCCCCTCCAGTGCGAAGGCGACGCGGGGGACGAGCGCCAGCCAGGGCCGGAACAGCTCGGGATACGGCGCGGACTCGACCCGTGCGGCGAGTTCCCCCAGTGCCGGATGCTCCGCGATGCGCCGTACCACCGCGGACCGCACCTCCGCATAGGTGGTCGCGTCCACGCTGTCCGCGTCCATCCGGAGGTCCCAGCCCAGCAGTTGGTCCCGTAGCACCGCGGCGTCCGCGCTCAGCCCGCCGAGCGTGGCGATCAGCTCCAACAGGGGCTTGGCGGAGGCGAGTCGAGTGTCCATGTGGACGGTGGCGATGCCCTTGGCGGTCCAGGTGTGAGACTCCTCGAGCAGGGCCCGTATGCGTTCGGCCCGGTGCGGTGGCGCGAACTCGACACCGAGCGACCCGGCCAGACCTCGCTGGTTCGCCATCACCGCGACGCCTTCCACGGTCTCGCGGGGCGGCGGTTCGCTCCGGCCGCGCCATGTGTGCGCGGCCTTCCAGGCGGGCACGACACGCAGCCGGTTGTCCGGGTGCCGCAGGGGCACCTCGCCGGCGACTCGGTGCAGCAGTCCGCCCGCGGTGTCCGCCGCCTGGACGATATTGACGGGCTCCGACCAGTGGTCGAAGGCCCGGTCCACATCGGCGACCGTCCGCGCGCGCAGCAGCGCGGGAAGCGCGCCGAAGCCGAGGTCCCCGCTCACCCGAGGGGGAACGCGCAGGCTGATCGCCACATCCTCGTCGGGGCCGCCGATCACGACCGGCCCGCGCGCGGTCTCGATCACCTCGACCTCGACCGGGTCACCGCCCGCCACGTCGACGGTCTCCCGGTGCGCGGAAGCAGGACACCAGCCGTCGGGGCCGAGCGCCTCCACGTCCGCGCCACGTCTTCGCAGCCGCTCCCGGTAGAGGTCCTGGTAGTCGGCCATGGCATTGGTGATCGCCCAGGCCACGCTCCCGGTGTGCCCGAAGTGCGCGACTCCGGGGACGCCGGGCACGGCAAGACCCACCACGTCGAACTCCGGGCAGGCCAGATGGATCTGCTGATAGAGCCCCGGGTCCTCGATGAACCGGTGCGGGTCGCCCGCGATCAACGGCGCCCCGCCGGCCGTGCGCTCGCCGGTGACGAGCCAGCCGTTGCTCCCCGATGTGCCGTTCCCGTCGGTGGCGAACAGCTCGATCGCCTCGTCGCCGAGGGCGCGGGCGACCTCCTCGCGCCACAGCTTGGTGGGGAAGCCCGCGAAGAGAATGTGGGTGGTGAGCCAGATCCCCAGCGGCGTCCAGGGGCGCCAGTGTCCGGGGGCCAGTCCTGCGGCCGCGAACTGGGGAGCCCGGCGAGCGCCCTCGTCGAGACCGGCATTGACCCCGTCCACGTACCGCGTGATCCACGAGGCGGTGTCCCCGTCGAGGCTGCCGAAGCAGCGCCGGGCGGTGTCGTCGAGCCGCGCCCGGCGGGCGAAGCTGTCCCAGCCGACGGCGTCCCGGCCCAGGAACGCGGCGGTGGTTCCCTGTGACCGGTGCCGCTCGACCTCGATCTGCCAGGCCCGGTCCAGCGCGACATTGCGCCCCTGGGCGAAGGCGAGTTCGCTCGCGCTGTCCGCCCGCAGATGCGGGATTCCCCAGGCGTCCCGGTAGATCCTTGTGCTCACTCTGTTTCCCCGACTCTTTAGGTTAGGCTGGCCTAACCTAAAGCACGGTTGTTCGGGTGACAATCCCGGGCCCAGGGGAGGAGACCGCTGTGGGGCATGGCTGGGAGGGCGTCGTCCTCAAACTGATGCGCGGCAAGGACTTCGAGTTCACCGTGACCGGCGCCGAGGAGGTCACCGACCACTTCCGCAGGGTGAACTTCACCGACGGCGGCATGCTCGCGCTGAGCGGCGTACACCCCACCATGTGGGTCCGTATCTGGTTCGACGACGGCGGCAAGCCGCATCAGCGCGCTTACACCCTGGTCGACGCGGACCCGGCCGCGGGGACCTTCAGCCTGGAGTTCGCACTCCACGACGGCTGCGCCAGCGACTGGGCGCGCAAGGCTCAGCCCGGTGACACGATCGAGGCCACCCTCCAGGGCACCGGATTCACCGCCCCCGACCCGCTGCCGGCCCGGCTCTTCGTCATCGGCGACCCCGCCTCGCTCCCCGCGATCAACTCCCTGCTCGACGCGCTGCCGCGAGTACCGGCGACGATCTGGTTCGAGACGACGCACGATTCGGACAAGGACCTGCCGCTGCGCCTGGACCCGGCGCACCACGAGCTCCACCGGGTCCCGCGCCGAGACGCGGGCGCCCACCTCGTCGACGAGGTGAAGGCAGCACTACCCGGATTGCTCGACGACACGGCGGGCGCGTACGTATGGATCGCCTGCGACACCGCGACGACCCGGGCGCTGACCACCCACGTACGCAAGGACCTTGGGCTGCCCAAGGACCGCGTCAACGCCCTGGGGTACTGGCGCGCGGCGTGAGGGGGTGACCACCGCCGATCCGCTGCTGCGCGCCCGCGCGGCCACCCATGATGTGGGCAGACCCTGTACGTCGCCGAACTCGGCGGCTCGGGCTCGGACCACGAGAAGGCAGGCCGTCAACTCCTGCTCGACCACGGGGTCGACGGCCGGCTGGCCGCGGTGAGCGGTCGGCCGGTCTGGGAGGAGTTCATGGAACTCGACGAGATCCTGGCGCGCATCGGCGAAGGCGCCGACGCGCGCCTGACCTTCCAGGCGTCGTACCCCGTCCACGGCTGAGTCCCCCCGCAGCAGATCAGGGGTTGTGCAGCTTCACTTCCGGGTTCTGCGGCGAAGGCCCGTCGAGCAGCGGCTGGCGGATGCCCCGAAGATGCAGGTCGTAGAAGGCGCCCACATAGCCGAGGGTGATCTCGCCCGCGCGCTGCCCCGGCAGCGGCTCCGCCGGATCGCTGAGCCCCAACTGCGCGCCGAGCACCGGCAGATCGGTGAAGGCGAAGTGGCCGGAACCGGCGACCGTCACCCAGCGCTTCCAGCCGTCGAGACGGCGCCAGGCCCGGTCCCAGGTGGGGTCGCTGCTGCCGCCCGGGCTGTGACCCGCCTCCGTGCCGAGCAGCATGAAGGGACGTCCGCCCAGCCCGGCCGCGGTGGGCGCGCCGGCGAAGCCGCCGTCCATGTTCACCCCGGCGCGGATCCGCCGGTCGAGGGCCATCGTCGAGGCGGTGCTCGCGCCCCCGATGGAGTGCCCGCCCATCCCGATCCGCTTCGGGTCGATCAGGCGTGCATACCGCCAGGCCGGGTGACGTCCCGTCAATCTGTCCAGTACGAAGGAGAGATCCTTGGCCCGTCCGTCGGCGATGGCTTCGTGATCGGCCTCGTCATGGGCGAGTTCACATGCCGTGCAGGGCAGGGTCCGGCCGCCGGGGAAGGACACTCCCACCGCTTCGTAGGCATGATCGACGGTGGCGACGACATAGCCGCGGCTGGTCAGCTCCTCCGCGAGGGCGCTGATCGTCGTGCGCGGAGCGGTGAAGCCGGGAGAGAGGACCACCAGCGGGAAGCGGCCGTGCGCGGGCCGCGCGCCGTTGGCCGAGTGGGTGCGGGTGCCGCTGAGAACCTCGGCGGGGACGAGCTTGTCGAGGTCCTGGTACTCCAGCAGGAGCCGGGCCGACTCCGTGGTCATGTACGGGGCTTGCGTGCCGGTACCCGGCCGCGCCGGGTAGTACATCGACACCATCAGCTCACGGGCGCCCGCCTCGGGCACCCAGTGGTCGGTGCGGGACGTGTCGACGAGGTGCAGGGTTTCGCGTCCTACGGCGTACGGCCCGGTCGGGCGCGGCAGGGTGAGCCGAACCCCCTTGGCGTCCGAGGACGCGGGCGCGGGGGCGGCGGCACCGTGCTGCGGAGCGGCTAACGCCGTCCCGGTGCCGGCCAGTGAGAGCACCAGAGCGCCGGCGACGGCGGCATGACGGACTCGGGGCATTGAGGAGGTCCCTTCTCCCGTTGGCCGCGCATGGGGCGACGGCCTTATGAAGGGGGAGCCTAGGAAGCGCGTGAGGGCGCGGCGTCACTCCACGGGGCCAACTCGCGCTACCGCTCACGGTGGACAAGCGCCCGGAAATGTCCCCCGTCAGGCGGGGGCAACATATGCAGGCCTGCCGCTGTCGGTAGTGGCAGGTAATACTCTCTGCATGAGTTCGTATATGACCGGTGCCGCCCGCGGGGCCCGCGCGGAGGCTGGACGGATCAGACGAGCCACCGTCCGCGACGCCAAGCGGCTCACCAGGCTCGTACGCGACTCCCGCGCCTATGAGGGCCCGTACGCCCCGATGATCGCCGGATACCGGGTGGGTCCCGACTACATCGAGACCCACGAGGTCTTCGTGGCACTCGGCGCCGAGGACAGGGTGCTCGGTTTCTACGCTCTCCTCCTTGGCCCCGCGGAGCTGGACCTGATGTTCGTCGCCGATGCCGCCCAGGGACTCGGCGTCGGCCGCCTGCTCATCGAGCACATGATCGGTGAGGCGCGTGATGCCGGCATCTCAGCCGTGCGCATCGTCTCGCACCCGCCCGCCGAAGGCTTCTACCTCAGCGTGGGCGCGCGGCGGATCGGCACCGTGCCGGCGAATCCGCCCGCCGTGATGTGGGACCGTCCCGAGCTGATCATCCAGGTCACTTAGGTCCTGTCCGGCACATCGGGCTGGACAGGACCTCCCGCGCCACGCCGTCCCACATGGTGGTACACATCGTGGACAGGCACCTGACCCCACGCGTCCCGTGCCTTACGATCTCCGACGGGCGGCCCGCCATGACGGCCGCCCACCACGCACCTATGGAGGTCAACCCGTGTTCTGGACGGCCAGCGGATCGCGCAGTCACCGCACCGGTATCCGTGCCCGCGCCACCGCCGGAGCTGTTGCGGCGGGGATGTTCCTCGCCGTTGGCTGTTCCTCCAATGGCGACGGAGCGGGTGAGGCGGCGGGCGGCGTCCCCGTGGTGCACAAGGGACAGCTGACCACCTGCACCCACCTGCCGTACCCGCCGTTCCAGTTCGAACAGAACGGCAAAGTCGTCGGCTTCGACGTGTCCCTGATCGACCTGGTGGCGAAGAACCTCAAGGTCGAGCAGAAGATCCTGGACACGCCGTTCGAGAACTTCAAGACCGGCGCCTTCCTCAACTCCGGCGAGTGCGACCTGGCCGCCGCGGGCATGACGATCACCGCCGAGCGCAAGAAGAACGTGGACTTCTCGGTCCCGTACTTCGACGCCACGCAGGCGCTGCTCGCGAGCAAGAAGAGCGGCGTGAAGTCCCTGGCGGACATCAAGGCCAAGAACAAGAAGCTCGGCGCGCAGGCGGAGACCACCGGCGAGAGCTACGCCAAGGACCAGGGCTTCAACCCGGTCGCCTTCGAGAGCTCGGACGCGGTCCTCAACGGACTGCGCACCGGCCAGGTCGACGCCGTCGTCATCGACTACCCGGTTGTCCAGGGCTGGCTCAAGGACAAGGCCAACGCCGCCGAGTTCGTCCTCGGGGACAACATCTCGACCGGTGAGCAGTACGGCATATCGGTGAAGAAGGGCAACAAGAAGCTCCTCGACGCCATCAACAAGGCGATCACGGACGCCCGCGCGGACGGCACGTACAAGAAGCTGTACGAGCAGTGGATCGGGCCGCTGCCCCAGGCCACGTCGTGACCTCTCGGCTGACCAGGCGCCAGCGGCGCCGCATATCGCAGGGCATCCAGTACGCCGTATTCGTCGCGGCGATAGTCGCGATCGGCTTCCTGGCCGACTGGGACCGGCTGCAGAACCAGTTCGCGCAGAAGGACCTGGCCAAGGAGCTCTTCCCGGACATCATCACCACCGCGCTGCGCAACACGGTGGTCTACACGGTCTCCGGGTTCGCCTTCGGTCTGGTACTCGGCCTGATCGTGGCGCTGATGCGGCTCTCATCGGTCGCTCCCTACCGGTGGGTCGCCACCGTCTACATCGAGTTCTTCCGGGGCCTGCCCGCCCTGCTGATCTTCATCTTCGTGGGCGTGGCGGTGCCGCTCGCGTTCCCCGGGACGCAGATTCCCGGCGGTACGTACGGCAAGGTCGCGCTCGGTCTCGGACTGGTCGCCGCGGCCTATATGGCAGAAACGATTCGGGCGGGCATCCAGGCGGTGCCCAAGGGGCAGATGGAGGCCGCCCGATCGCTGGGGTTCTCGCACGCCCGGGCCATGGTGTCGGTGATCATCCCGCAGGCCTTCCGCATCGTTATCCCGCCGCTGACCAACGAGCTCGTCCTGCTGTTCAAGGACTCCTCGCTGGTGCTGTTCCTCGGCGTCACGCTGGAGGAGCGGGAGCTGACCAAGTTCGGCAGGGACCTGGCCAGCCAGACCGCCAACTCCACCCCGATCCTGGTCGCCGGGCTCTGCTACCTCCTCGTGACCGTGCCGCTGAGCTTCGTGGTGCGCCGCTTGGAAGCGCGCGCCGAGAAGGCCAGGTGAGGAATCCAGATGTCACAGAAGACGGAGACGGTGGACAGCATGGGTGAGGGCCGCGCGGAGATCGAGATCCGGGGCCTGCACAAGTCGTTCGGGGACAACGAAGTGCTCCGCGGCATCGACCTGGAGATTGCCCGGGGCGAGGTCGTGTGTGTCATCGGCCCTTCGGGCTCGGGCAAGTCGACGCTGCTGCGCTGTGTGAACCTGTTGGAAGAGCCCACCTCCGGCAAGGTCTTCGTCGGTGGCACGGAAGTCACCGACCTCGATGTGGACATCGACGCGGTACGTCGCCGTATCGGCATGGTCTTCCAGCAGTTCAACCTGTTCCCGCACGTGAATGTGACCGAGAACCTCACGCTGCCGCAGCGCCGTGTGCTGGGCCGGGACAAGGCGCGGGCCGCCGCCGTGGCCAAGGAGAACCTGGACCGGGTGGGGCTCGCCGACAAGGCCGAGGCCTTTCCGGCGCAGCTGTCCGGCGGGCAGCAGCAGCGGGTGGCGATCGCACGGGCACTGTCGATGGGCCCGGAGGTGATGCTCTTCGACGAGCCGACCTCGGCGCTCGACCCCGAGCTGGTCGGCGATGTGCTCTCGGTGATGCGGCTGCTGGCCGCCGAAGGCATGACGATGATGGTCGTCACGCACGAGATGAGCTTCGCCCGCGAGGTCGCCGACCGGGTCGTGTTCATGGACGACGGCGTGATCGTCGAACAGGGTCCGGCGGAGCAGGTCGTGGGCGATCCGCAGCACGAGCGGACCAGGAACTTCCTGACGCGGATCCTGGACCCGGCAGCGGCGGAGGCACCGGTGGAGGAAGCCGGGCCGGATGTGCGCAAGGCGGTTGACGGCCCGTCCGGAGGATGACGGCCGGGGCGAGCGGCCGATCGACCCACGCGGTGGAGGACGGGCGGTGCGCCTGCGGCGGGCTGTTCCCCACCCCGCCCCTTCCCGCTGTGACATTTGCGGTTCGGCCGCACACTCAGCCCCGCCGGCGCTTCAGGCGCGGGGGTCCGGGACGGAGCCCCCGTACGGGGGTCCGAGGGCTTGCCCCCAGTTGAGGAAGGGGCGGGGTGGGGACAAGGCCCGCCGCAGGCGCACCGCACCCGCACTAGCGTGACCTCATGGGAACGCATGAAACCGCAGGTCCGCCGCACCCCGATGACCGCGACTTCCCCGCGCGCCGTGCACCGGGCTGCCGCGGACTCGCCGAGCTGGACGCGGCCGCGACCCAGTGCCGTGCGTGCCCGAGGCTGGTGGCCTGGCGCGAGGACGTCGCCGTCACCAAGCGCCGGGCCTTCCAGGAATGGGAGTACTGGGGCAGGCCGGTCCCGGGCTTCGGTCCGCCGGACGCGGCGGTGGCGGTGGTCGGTCTCGCGCCCGCGGCGCACGGCGGCAACCGCACGGGCCGGATGTTCACCGGGGACGCCTCCGGCGACATTCTCGTCAAGGCGCTCCATGCCGTGGGTCTCGCGTCCCAGCCGACCTCCACACACCGCGGCGACGGCCTGGAACTGCACGGCGTGCGGCTCACCGCACCTGTCCACTGCGCTCCGCCGCAGAACAAGCCCACGCCCGGTGAACGGGACACCTGCCGGCCGTGGCTGGCGAGAGAGCTGGAGCTGCTGAGCCCTTCCCTGCGCGCAGTGGTCGTCCTGGGAGCCTTCGGCTGGCAGGCGGTGCTGCCGGTGCTGAGTCATGCGGGGTGGCAACTGCCGCGGCCCCGCCCGGTGTTCGGGCACGGTGCCCTGGTGACGCTGCCCAGCGCCAGGACCGGACGGGAACTGCACCTGCTCGGCTGCTACCACCCGAGCCGGCAGAACACCTTCACGGGGCGGCTGACCCTGCCCATGCTCGTCGATGTCTTCCGGCACGCGGCCGACATCGCGGCCCTCAATCCGTAGGGGGGACAGGACCTTGCCTGAGACGTTCCTCGCCTCAGCCGTCCCCCGCCCGGACGTCCCGCGGCTCCTGTTTCCCGGCGGGAGCCGCGGGATCCCGCGCTGAGCGGCCTCGCGGTCAGAGCAGCAGACGCAGCGTCGTGTCCGCGACACCGAGCCGTACCGTCTGACCCCAGGTCAGTTCCAGCGCGTCGCTCTCGATGCCGTCACCGAACGCGACCAGTTGGTCGGACTCGACGACGAGCCTGAGCTGCTCGGCGCGATGCAGTGTTCCCTCCACGAGCGAGGTGCCGGTGGTGGGGGAGGGCCACGCCTCGCGTACGAACCAGATGAGCCGCGGATCGGCAGGACCGGGGAGCGTCAGCGCGCTGGCCCGCTCCTGCCACAGCGAGCGCAGCCACCCGGTCGCGCCGGTGCCGGTGCCGACCAGGACACCCGAGGATGCCTGCGCCTCTCGGGGTGCCGCCTCGTCGTCGCTCCCGATGCGGTAGCGCGCCGTCTGATGGCCCCGCGCGCCGAGATAGATCTCGTTGAGCGCCAGCAGACGCTGGGTGTCGTCGGCCACTGCCTCCACCATGGTGAGCTCGTCCGTCGCGCAGCTCGGGGACGCGGCGGCGGGGAGCAGTTTGGTCGCGTCGCCCGCCCGGTGGCGGACCAGGACGCCCGGGTTGCGGCCCGGATCGGCGTCGATCCCGATCACGGGCTGGCCGGACAGATATTTGGCCGCGTTGGCGACCAGCCCGTCCTGTCCGACCACGACCACCACGTCCTCGGGGGCGAACAGAAAGCGGTCGAGGTCCATACGCTCAACCCGTGCCTGCCGCCACTGAAGCGGAACCGCCGCCGTCACCTGGGCGAGGGTGCGCCGCGCACGGTGGTGGCGCTCGGCCACCTCCTCGATGCCGCGGCCTCGCGAGGAGAGGAAGAAGCCTGCCTGGCCGTGCGTGCCGTGGCGGGCGAGCAACTCCTCGTACTCGGTGGTCCGATGCACGAGCACCGCCCGCGGCGCGAGGCTCATCCCCGGTCCCCGTCGGGGCGGCCGAGCCTGGCCAGCAGGCCGGTCAGGACGTCGGGCGTAACGGTGAGGCTTTCGATTCGGGGCAGGTTCTCGGCGAGCCGGGTGGCGGTCAGGGCGTGCAGCGTGGCGACGTCGACGTCGGCGTGCACCCGCAGCCAGGCGGCCTGGGCCTGGGCCCGTGCCTCGCCGACCTCGCGTGCCGCTTCGGCCTCGGCCTTGGCCAGCCGTACGGTGCGGGCGGCCTCCGCCTCGGCCCGTACGCCGTCGGCCGCCGCGCTCTCCTCGGCCTCGCGGCGGGCATTCGTGCCGCGCTGCTCGACCAACTGCTCCTCGCGGCGGGCCAGTTCGATCTTGCTGGCGAGCTCGTTCTCCGCGATGGTGCGCTCCCGCTCGACCGCCACGGCTCGTCGTTCGTACGTCGCGCGGTCGGCCTCCTGCTGGATCTGCTCCCGCGCCGGGGTGCGCAGTGCGCGCTCGACCTCGGGCTCGGGACGCAGAGCGACGACGCGCACGGCGACCACCGCGATGCCGGTGGCCTCCAGCCGCGGCTCAGCCGCCAGCCCTTCGGCGATGCGCCCGCGCACGGACGCGACGCCGTCGACCAGTGCTGCGGCCAGCGGGGTACGGGCCAGCACATCGAGCGCGTGCTGCTGGGCGGTCTCGGTGAGCAGGGTGGAGATCTGCTCCAGCGGGGCGCTGCGCCAGACGCCGGTGTCCGGGTCGATGGAGAAGTCCAGCCGGGCGGCCGCGGTGGCCGGATCGCCGATCCGGTACGTCACCGTCGCCTGCACCGTGACGTCCTGGAAGTCGGACGTACGGGCGTGGAAGGCCATGGCCAGTTCCCGGTCGTCGACGGGCACTTCGCACAGCGCTGCCGTCAGCGCGCGGTACCAGAAGCTCAGCCCGGGTCCGTCGTGGACGAGCCGGCCCCGCCGGTGGTGGCGGACGTGGGCGGTGGGCGCGGAGCGAAGATGACGCCAGCCGAAGCGCCTGATGATGTCGGCCATGACAACCTCCCCTTTTCGTCGTATCGACGATATAGGGGCAGCTCCTTATCGTCAACACGACGAAATGCGAGGGAGGGCCTGCCGCGGCGTGTGCCTCGCCCTTCTTCTGACAGCTGATCAGTACCTCGGCGCCGTCGGGCAGCCTCCTCCGCCGGTCCGAGCCGGTGGTCGCGTCCTCGCGGTGAGCGATCGGGTCAGCCTGCCCAGGTCGGTAAGGGCCTTCCCCTAGGGCGTGTTGGGGGGTGGAGGGTGAAGACGGCCAGGGGCCGCGCTCAGGACCGCAGCCGGATCCAGACAGGCGCGTGGTCGGAGCCCGCCGCGTCGCGGCGCTCGGCGGGGGATTCGTCGACAGAGGGCAGCGGCCGCGGGTTGGCCGTCCCGCTGAGCCCCGTACCTGCTGATTCCACCCGGTCCAGGAGCCGGTGGCTGATGAGTATGTGGTCTATCAGTTCGGGCCGTCCCGAGTGGATGCGGGAGAACCGCCGGTCCTGCGGAATCAGCGGTGCCACGTTCCACAGCCGATGGGCGTCGCCCTTGTCCGGCCGCTCGAATCCGGGCGTACCGATCTCGGAACCCGGCGGCCCCTGTGGGATCTGCGTCGTGGCCGCGCCCACCTCGTCGTTGAGATCGCCCAGGACCACCACGGCGCGCCGCTTGCCCTGGCCCTCCAGCAGGGTGTCGGCCAGCGCGCGCAGCGTGGTCGCCTCGGCGGCGCGCCGGAACAGGGCGTAGGCGCCGTAGCGGGCGCGTTCACCCTCGTCGCGTGGCTGGAATCGGCCGCCCGGGTAGCTGAGCAGTTTCGATTTCAGGTGGCAGACGGCAGCCACGATCTCCGGCCCCTGGTCCGGCTCGATGCGTACGGCCAGCGCGCCGCGGCCCATCCGGGCGGCCGGATCGGCGTGGTCGTCACTCTGGACGGCAAGCAGTTGCCCGGGAAACGCGGCGGTGTCGGCGATGACGGTGAGCGGATGGCGGCTGAGGAATCCGACCCGGATGCCCCGGCTGTCCGTGTGCTCGGACAGCGCCGTGTGCCACGTGCCGCCGAGCACGCTGGTGAGATCGGCCAGCGCCTGCGGGTCACCGACCTCCTGGACTCCCAGCAGACCCGGGTCGAGCGCGGTGACGGTCGCGGCGAGTGCGGCGAGCTTCGCCTCGTACGAGGCCTTGTCGCTCGGGCCGAAGGGTCCGCCCGGCAGGTAGAGGTTCTCGAGATTCCACGTCCCCAAGAGCATGGCCTGGCTCCGTCCTGAGACTGGAACTTGCCCGGACCGTCATCGTGACAGGGCCACGGCAAGGGAGCCAGGTGTCTGCCGTTCAGGCCGGCGGAGCCGCTCCGTGGGCGGCGGTGACGGGGACTTCGGTTCCATCGCGCACGGCGTCGACGATGGCCTGGTGGAGGGTACGGCTGGCCTCTTCGGAGGGGCACGGCACAGGGCTGCCCGACATGGTGAACCAGTCCGAGGCCCCGCTGTACTGAACGGCGATCTGAGCCTGGCCGTCCGACCATGTGGTGTGGACGGTCACGTCTCCTTTGATCACCCCGACTTCCTCGGTGAGAACGCCGCCGGGTCCCGCGTAGATTCCGGTGGTGGTCCACGATGCCCAGGTCATGGCGCATGCCTTACTGACGGTGGGAGAAGGTGAAAGGACACGGCTGCCTCCGAGCGCAGCTCTGCGAAACGCCGTCCTTCGAGTCTGACACTTGCGCGACGGGTGCGCGCGGCGGTGTCGGGGCGTGGTTCCAGAACAGGGTGCGTGGCGGCCCTGACCACTGTCCACATTCCGTGACGACCACTGTGCGTCACGAGGACGCACGTTTTGTTACAGCAAGGACCGAGCGGCGTTCGGGCAGCCCGAGGCCCTCGATAGGGTGCGGCGCATGATCCTCGAAGAGCTGGCGGTTGCCCGTGGCGAGCACGGCGCTCCTGATATCTCGGGCGAGCTGCTCACCGAGATCGCCGAACTCTATGCGTCCAACGAGGAATTCTTCGCGCTGAGCGGCGACTTCGCCGACCCGTACGACATCGGGATCGAGCAGGTCGCAAAGGCGCTCGCCGACGAGCTGGTGCACGAGGGGGCGCAGGTTCTGCTCGCCCCGTCGCGCGGCGAACTGGTGGGCCTCGCGGTGACGTTGGATCATCACCCGACAGATCCGGACGACCAGGATCCCTGGATCGGGCTGCTGATGATCGACCGGCGTCGGCAGCGATCGGGAGTCGGCCGACGCCTGGCCGGGCTGGTCGAAGACCGTTTCCGCCGGGCGGGCCGTACGGGCTCCCGCCTCGCCGTCCTGGAGAACAATCCGAAGGCGCGCTCCTTCTGGACCTCCCTCGGATACACCGAGCTCCGCCGCGCCAACGACCGTGAGCTGAACCGCCCGAGCATCGTGCTGCGCAAACCTCTGTAAGCGGCTCTGGAACGCCGACCGGAGTCGGGGCGGTATTCGGCCAACTGCCCTGCTGCCTCGGCCCGTTGGTATGGACCTCTCCCTTGCCTTCGGCTACTGTCCGCCGGGGCGCGCTCTGAGAGCGCTCTCGCCTGCTCGCTGTTCCATCCCCCACGAAGCTGGAACAACTGAAGGGTCAAGGCCTTGAGACGCACGACAGGTATATGTACCGGACTGTCCGCCCTCCTCCTCCTGGGCGCCTGGGTAACCGCCGGGTCCGCACCGGCCGCCGCCGCGGCGCCCGCCCCCACTCCCGAGCCCCCGGCCTCCGCCGGTCTGCTCACCGCCATGCAGAAGGACCTGGGTCTGACGAAGAGCCAGGTGCAGGCTCGGCTGGCGGCCGAGAAGACGGCAGCCGCCGTCGAAACAAACGCGCAGCGCGCCGCAGGATCCTCCTTCGGCGGATCCTGGTTCGACGCGAAGAGCGGAAAGCTGACCGTGGCCGTCACCGATGGCCACAAGGCCGGAGCCGTCCGCGCGACGGGTGCCGCGGTCCGGCTGGTGACGCACAGCGCGCAGCAGCTCGACGCGGCCAAGAAGAAGATCGACGCTCTCCACGCGCCCGCCGGGGTCAGCAGCTGGCACGTCGACCCGAAGGCCAACCGGGTCGTGGTGAACGTCGTCGCTTCCGAGCGTGGTGACAACGATGTCGTTACGTTCGTCGCCCGCGCCCGTCAAACCGGCCCGGTCCAGGTCAAGGAGACCACCGAGGCCCCCAAGACCTTCGCCGCCGGCACCGTGGGTGGCGACCCGTACTACACCGGCAACGTCCGCTGCTCCATCGGCTTCTCGGTGTACGGCGGCTTCGTCACCGCCGGGCACTGCGGTCAGCCGGGCATGGGCGTCAGGGGCTGGGACGGCTCCTACATCGGGGCCTTCCAGGGATCGTCGTTCCCCGACAACGACTACGCCTGGGTCAACGTCGGCAGCGGCTGGTGGACCGTCCCCGTGGTCCTCGGCTGGGGAACCGTCTCCGACCAGCTGGTCCGCGGCTCGCGCGAGGCTCCCGTCGGCGCGTCGATCTGCCGCTCGGGCTCCACGTCGCACTGGCACTGCGGCAATGTCCTGGCCAAGAACGAGACCGTCAACTACAGCCAGGGCGCGGTCCATCAGATGACGAAGACCAGCGTCTGCGCCGAGCCCGGTGACTCGGGCGGGTCCTTCATCAGCGGCGACCAGGCGCAGGGCGTGACCTCCGGTGGCTGGGGCAACTGCAGTGGCGGAGGCGAGACCTGGTATCAGCCGATCAACGAAATCCTGGGCCGGTACGGTCTGACCCTGCACACGACGTAGCCCCCCACGGGTGGAGCCCGTCGCGACGTGATCTAGGGCCTGTTGTTTGGATCAGGCCGGATCAGCGAGCGTGCGTGCCAGGGCACGCGAGCCCGGCAAGATCCGAACGACAGGCCCTAGGGCCGAGCCGGCTCTGCGCCGCGACGGGTTTTCCGAACGCGGGGCATGGCGCCGGGAAGGGCTCTATCCGCTTCTCGCGGATCCTGATTGCGCGGTGCACGGCTGCGGGCCGCTCCTCCGCGTCGTCCTCGGGTCCTTCCCGGCCATTCCATGGAATCACCAGGGCCGCTCCAGGGCCAGGGGTCATGCAGTGCCGTACCGGGCGGGTGTCCAGTCAAAGCGCCGTCGTCCAGGCGTACGGCGGTGCGAGCCGCTCACCGCCACCGGCGCCCACGCTCTCCAGGTCGCGGTCCGCGATCCGCGTCAGCTGTGCCGCGAGGTCCTTCAAAGCCCTGCCTGCCGCGAGCTCGTCGCCGATCTCGGGCACGTCCGGGTCCTCGGCGCTGCATCGGGCGGTCCCGTGGCCCGTAAGGGTCGAGGTGCCCGTGTCCAGCACGACCCGCGCCTTCGTCGTCCCGTCCTCTTCGAACAGGTACAGGCCGACCTTCCACTCCAGAGTCCGTGTCGTCATGGCCTGCCTCCTCGACGGCATCCGGCCGCCGTGGGCCGCCGCTACGTTGCCGCTGCGTTGTCCTGTCTTCAGGGTCCACCCATCCGGCGCCTGCCGTGAATCTTTCTCGGACCGAGGGGCCGACCGGCTGTCGGACGAGGCCCGCTGGGCCCATGCTGGAGGTGGGACAAATCAGTCACCGTGGGCACCGGGCGAAACGGACGTCAGCTCGGTCCTTCGAGTGAGCGAGGTCAGGCCATGACTGCACATCTGCCCGGCCGGGGGCGGGGCACGCATTCGGAGCCGGAGCGCGGAGCACCGCGCGGAAATCCTCTGCGCCGCAGGTCGGACCGTGTGCAACGGTGGGCCGGAGCCTTCGCGGTGGTGCTGTCCCTCGGGGCCGTGCCGGGGGTGGCCACCGGGGTGGGGCTCGCCGTCCACCGGACCGAGATGCACAAGGTCCAGGACGCTGCCGGCTCGTACATGGTCGAGGCGCACCTGGTCGCTGACGCGGGCGTGCACAAGGCGGCGGCCCGGGGGGACGACCCCGTGGCAGCACAGGTCCAGTGGAAACAGCGCGACGGCGTGGTGCACACGGCGCGGGTCAGGGTCGACGCGGGCACCCCCGTCGGCTCCGCGGTCCAGATATGGGCGCGCCCCGACGGCACCGCGACCAGGGTGCCGCCGACGACCCCTTCGGAGGCGGTTCTCGCGGGCTGGCTGACGGCGATTGTCACCGGCGTCGGGGTGAGCGGAGCCTGCTACGTGTCGTGGATGGGTTTCGTCCACCTGATGGACCGCAGAAGGTACGCGCAGTGGGAGCGCGAGTGGGCGGCAGCGGAACCCGGCATGTCCGGCCGGACACATGACCTGTGAACCTCAGGTCCCGGAGCCTGCCGGGGCGGGCACGGCCGTGCCCGCCCCGGCAGGCTTTCAAGCCGTCGCGGCGGTCGTCACCGACTGCTGGTCGATCATCCGGTGCAGCCGCTCGGCGGCCGCCCGCCCGAAGGCCGGGTCGTTGATGTGCGTGTCGAATGTCTGGAACTCGACGTCGGAGTCGCTCAGCCCCGCGCTGAGTTCGGCGACCAGGGCGGCGTCCGCACGGGGGTCGTGGTACGGGCCGCTCGAGACGCCGAGAGTCGACAGCCCGCGCAGGGGAGCGAGGACGGCAGTGGGGCCGGTCGCGGTCCGCAGCTTCGCGGTGATACGGCGCCCCAGCTCGGCGCACTCCTGCGCCGTCGTGCGGACCACGGTGATCGACGGATTGTGGACGCGGATCATCCGGTCACGGAACTGGCCGGGGAGGGTGTCGAGCGGACCGAACTTCACCATGTCCAGCGCCCCCAGGCTCACCACCTGAGGAACACCGGCCCGGCCCGCGGCCTCCAGGCGGTCCGGTCCGGCCGTCAGGATGCCCCCGACCAGGTCGTCGGCAAGTTCGCTCAGCGTCAGGTCGAGGACCCCGGCGAACAGGCCCTTTCCGGTGAGCGCTTCCAGCGACCGGCCACCGGAGCCGCTGGCATGGAACACCAGTACCTCGTAGCCGAGTTGTGTCAGCCGCTCGCGTGCCGCGTCGACGCCGGGAGTGGTCACGCCCGCCATGGACGCCGCCACCAGCGGCCTGCCCGCGGCGAGGAGCTCCTCCGCCCCTACCGCTCGTGGGGTGCGGGCGAAGCCCTCGGCCATTCCCGCCATGGCGTCGGCGGCGTTGGCGAGCAGCGGGGCCGAGATCCGGTTGACTCCGGCGATGTCGACGACGCTGTACATCATGGTGATGTCCGAGGCGCCGACGTATGGGGAGACATTGCCCGAAGCCATCGAGGAGACCATCAGTTTGGGCACGCCGATCGGCAGGGCGCGCATCACCTGGGTTGCCATCGAGGTCCCGCCGCTGCCTCCGAGGGCCAGTACGCCGTGGAGGCGGCCTGCGGCATACAGGTCCAGGGCTATGTTCGTGGCGCCGCGCGCCATGGCCGTGACGGCTGCACCGCGATCCTGTTCCCGGAGGTGACGCAGGTCGTCCCCGGCGGCGCGAGCCACGTCGGAGTGGGTGATGTCCGGGCGCACCAGTGGCTCTCCGATGACGCCGGTGTCGATGAGGATGGTCTCGATGCCGTGCCGGTGCAGGTGATCCCGCAGTCGGCCGTACTCCGTTCCTTTGGTGTCCAGCGTGCCCACCAGTGCAACGATTGCCATGACAAGTCATGTTCATGGCTTATGGCGTACGAGGCAAGGCGGCATCCCGATAAGCGGACGCTCCCGCCCGGGCGTTGAGGCTACGTTGCGATCCTCGGCGGCCCCAGAGGGCAACCGCCACACCCGGATACCGGGGCCACCTCCCGCCAGTACGCGTGGCTGCGATCCTCGGTCACCTCGTAGGGTGACCGCCACCAGGCGCGCAATGTCCTTCTCCGAGGCGCACCCGACCGTGGGGGATCTTCGCACTCGTCGGCGAGGCTGGTCCGGGTTGTGGCGCGTGACCTAATGGGGTCAGCTGGCTGCGTGCCCTGCGGGAACAGATCACCTCGATCAATGCCAGCAGCAGCAATGGACGCGATCACAGCCCTGCTGGAGGAGATCCGCGGGAACAGCGCCCGTCCGGGACGGCGGGTAGTCGACGCGCTCGAAGTCCTCGCCGAGGTGCCCCTGGCCATGGCCGAGGCCGCGGCTGGTCGGCTGACATCCGCATCTCATCGATCTTGCTGGGCGATGATCCTCGAGGTGATCGAGCGGCCGGGCGACTGCCTGCTCCCGGTCCAGCTGGCGTCGTGCCGTACGGGCGCGGTGGGCACATATGGCGGCGGCCGCCGTGGCGGTGAGCACCACAGCGGCCGCAATCAGGGTGCGGGGATGGTCATGGTGCTCACCTCTTCCCCGTACTGCGGGAAAGTCCGCTTCCCGCAGCGGGTGACGGTGGGGTGGTGAGCCGTCGCAACCCAGGCAGCGCTGCCGGACAGGGTCTCGACCGCAGCGTCTGCGTTGAGGTGGTGCGGCTTGTCGGCGACGGAGATGTGCACGGTGCCAGTACGTAGGGTCCTGATGAACCGCAGGTCCGGCCGTGTATGGCGTCAGGCGCCGACGGCCGCCCGGCCTGCGATGAACGTACGAGTGGTCTCCGCCACCCGGCCGCCGAGGTGCTGCGCGGTCGCGATGTCGGCCTTGTGTACGCCCTCCGGACCCTCGTCGGAGTTCGTCTGGGCAGCGGCGCCGAAGAAGAAGCCGAGGCGGTTGAGGTCGTGCTCGGAGCCCTCCGTGGAGTTCCATCCGGGCTTCAGTCCGAGGTTCACCCAGTGCATGCCGTGCTGAGCGGCAAGCGTCGCGAAGTACTGCAGGGTGTGCAGCTTGTCGCCGCTCTTGGAGCCGGAGTTGGAGAAGCCGGCCGCCAGCTTGTTCTTCCAGGCGTCGGTGAACCAGCGCTTGGACGAGTCCTCGGCGAACTTGTGGAACGCGCCCGAGGCGGTCCCCATGTAGGTGGGTGACCCGAAGACGATGGCGTCGGAGCCGTCGAGCAGCTCCCACTGGGCCTCGCTGATCTCGCCGACCTTGATCAGGTGGACGGTGGCACCGGCGGCGGCCGCTCCGTCGCGGACGGCCTCGGCGATGACGGCGGTGTGGCCGTAGCCGGAGTGGTAGGCGATCGAGACAACAGGGGTGGTCACGGTAGGGGCTCCTCGAAAGCGATGTGCTCGTCGTTGGAGCCCCAGAGAAACACTAACTTTTGTAAAGCGCAACCCCTCAGTTAGCGCTGTGCTCGCGTATGGTTGTTGTATGGAGAGCATCGAGACCAACACCCAGGAAGAGAGCAGCAGAGCGTGTCCGGACGATGACCTCGCCTTTGACGTGTTTTCCCGCAACTGCCCGTCGCGCGGCACGCTGGAGCACGTCACCGGCCGTTGGGGCAGCCTCACGATGGGAGCGCTGCACGAAGGCACGTTCCGCTTCAACGAGCTGCGCCGCCGGGTCGACGGGGTGAGCGAGAAGATGCTGTCCCAGACCCTGCATGCCCTGGAGCGCGACGGTCTCGTACAACGGGAGGCGCAGCCGACGAACCCGCCGCGGGTCGACTATGAGCTCACCCCGCTGGGGCGCGAGGTCGCCGAGCGGCTACTGGGCCTCATCCACTTCCTGGAGGGCCGGATGCCCGAGGTGCTGGCGGCGCGTGAGCGTCACGAGGAGATGCGCGAGGGCCTCGGCAGGCGCTGACAACGGGAGCGCAGGGCGTCACCCAGCAGCTGTCGATCCGGGCCGGCTCATCAGCTCGCCGAGCCGCTCGCGGGTGCCCCTGACGAAGCGGCGCGAGACGGCCGAGCGCGAGGTCGAAGAGCCGTGCTCGCCGGTCGGCTCGAGCGCCGTCTCGTAGCGCCGGGTCGAGAGTACGGCGAGCATCGCTCCACGGTCCGCTCCTTGAGCAGGTCCTCGGATGCGAACAGCTCCCAGGTGCGGAGCCTCGCCCGCGGTCGTCCGGGCCCTGGGTCGGCGGGCCTTGACCTTGCGCCCCCCGAGCACCACCTTGGCCTGCCGGGCGCCGTGGCGCTTCGCGCCTCGCTCCGGGTCGTGCTTGCCCTTCGGGCCGCAGAGGCGGATCAGCTCCTCCTCGATCAGCTCGTCCATGACCCGAAGGCGGCGTTCGGGACTACCTCCGGGCCGGGGCGGTCACCTTGATGCAAGATCCGGGCTGACTCGCCCTGCGGACGGCCGATCAGCGGATGACCTGAACGTGGGCGACAACGTCTTTCACCCTCAACCACAACATCGCGCCCAGCGGGCGCTGAAAGCGATGAATTTGGCTGCGGATCGCAGTCTCAACACCGTAACCAACCGATTGGAGTGGAGATGGGCAAGCTGAATCAGGTGGCCGACGGCGTCTGGGTCCGGCAGAGCGAGTGGGTCTGGACCAATTCCATCGCGGTGCGCGGGGAGGATGGGTTGATCCTGATCGATCCCGGCATCGATGGCTCCGAGTTGGACCAACTCGCCGATGACGTGGACCGGCTCGGCATTCCGGTGGTCGCCGGGTTCACCACCCATCCCCACTGGGACCACCTGCTCTGGCATCCCCGGTTCGGCGACGTGCCGCGCTACGCCACCCCCGCCGCCGCCCACGTTGCCAGTCAAGCCCGAGAGCGGGCGCAGGCGATGGCGGCGGAGAGCGCGTCCGGCATCCCTCTCGACCTGGTCGCACTAGTCACCCCGCTGCCCGCGGACGGCCGACCGGTGCCGGGCGAGATCATCGAGCATCAGGCGCACGCTGTCGGCCACGCCGCGGTCCTCCTCGCGGACCGTGGCGTTCTGCTCGCCGGCGACATGCTCTCCGACGTCCTGATCCCGCTCTTCGACTTTCGCCAAGACGATCAGGTGGGAGCCCACGAGGCCGCGCTCGACCGGCTCGGTGAGGCCGCCGGGCACGTCGATGTCGTGGTCCCCGGCCACGGCGCCGTTGCCGAAGGTCCCGAGGTGGCGGCCCGCCTCGCCGCCGATCATGCCTACATCGACGCGCTCCGGCGAGGAGAGGAACCGGTCGACGCGCGCCTGGGGCCGCATGCGGACTGGCTCTCCGGCCCTCACCGGTCGAACCTGGAGCAGGCCCGAGGGCGGTAGGGCCAGGGGGTCCCTGGCGGGTCTTCCGGATCGACACCCTGACCAAGCTGGTCGGCTCGATGGCGGTCCCGCCGGGAGACCACCTCGACGCCATCTACTGGGTGCCTGCAGCGGAGCGCTCACGGGGGGGGGATGACTGTGTGCTCGTCGAAGGCCGCGCAAACGGACCCGACTGCGACTGACGGCCGGCCGTAGGGCCAATGACGGGCAGGCTTCGCGGGCGGCTCCCGGGCGCCGAGGTTTGCGAGCCGGGACTCGCGCGGTGACAACCGCGCCAGTCCCGGCAACCGATCTGGAGACCGGTGGTCCCAGGACAAGCCGCCACCCGGAGCCACTTCACAACGCCTGATCTTCACAAACCACCGGCGAACTGGGGCCAGTTGGAGTCGCCTTGGTGGGCCGCTGAACGCCGCCCCAGCCACTGAGGGTCCTTTTGGGTTCGAGAAGCTCCGAGAGTTCCTCGCCGCCTTCACGTCTGAGCAATTCCGCAGCCAGGTAAGGGTGTTGCATACACTCCCTGGGGCGAAGCCGGTGAGTCGCGGCCGGAACTGCGGCATTCAGGTGAGCACGGCCTGTCGTCGAGGCGGTTCGGCAGGGGATTGGCCACCATGCCTCCATGATCAACAAGATTCCCAGTACCGGACGGACCCGGCGGTCGGTGCTGCTCGCCCTGGCGCTGACGCCGATGGCCGTTCAGCCCGCCGCAGCCGATGCGGGTGCGGTCCCGTCGCCGGCGGCCGAGCGCCGCGTATCGGCGTACCTGGACAGCATCCACGACCGGCCGGAGGAACTGGTCGCCTTCTTCCGCCAACTGCCCAAGGGTGGCGACCTGCACAGCCACCTCGCCGGTGCGGCATCGACCGAACTGCTGATGGAGCTCGCCGTCGAGGACGGCCTGTGCATCGAGAACGACACTCAGCGGGCCCTTGCGCCGCCGTGCCCGGTGGGCAGCAGGCCCGCAGCTGAGATGACCACCGACGCCGGCTTCCGGCAGATGGTGCTGCGCGCCTGGTCGATGCAGGACTTCACGCCCGGCGCGGAGTCCGGGCACGACCACTTCTTCGCCACGTTCGGATTGTTCGGCGAGGCGTCGTGGAGACATCCCGGCAAGATGATGGCCGAAGTGTCGAACACCGTGGCCCGGCAGAACCAGTTCTACCAAGAGCTGATGATCACGCCCAACGGTCAGGGTGCGAGGGCGCTCGCCGACAAGGTGGGCTATGACGCGGACCTGTCCCGGATGCACCGCCGTCTGCTCGCGGACGGCGCTATGGACGAAGTCGTACGGCAGGCACAGGCCGAAGCCGACCTCGGGCTCGAGGAGTTCCGCGCAACCGCCCACTGCGACACCGGCCGGCCGGACCCCGGCTGCGCGGTGCCGTTCCGCTTCATCTCGCAGGTGTCGCGGAACTCGGCCCCCGAGCGGGTCTTCACACAGATGGTGCTGGCCATGGAACTGGCCGAACGCGACCCGCGGTTCGCCGCGGTGAATCTGGTGCAGCCCGAGGACGGAGCCGTATCCCTGCGGGACTACAGCCTGCACATGCGGATGCTGGACCATCTGCACCGTGTCTACCCCCGGGCGCACATCACTCTGCACGCGGGCGAGTTGGCCCCCGGCCTGGTCAAGCCCGAAGACCTGCGCTTCCACATCCGGGAGGCGGTGAACATCGCGCAGGCCGAGCGCATCGGCCACGGCGTCGACGTCCGGCACGAGGACGGGTCGGACGCACTGCTGCGGACGATGGCCCAGCGCCACATCGCCGTGGAGGTCCCGCTCAGCAGCAATGACCAGATCCTCGGCGTCTCAGGCCCGGAGCACCCGTTCCCCCTCTACCGGGAGCGCGGCGTCCCGGTCGTACTCGCCACCGATGACGCGGGGGTCTCCCGGATCACCATCAGCGACGAGTACCGGCGCGCGGCCCGGTCGTACGACCTCTCCTACCGCGATCTGAAGGATCTGGCCCGCGCCTCGCTCGACCACGCCTTCCTGCCGGGCCGCAGCCTGTGGCAGACCCCGGGCCGCTACCGCCCGGTCCGCGAGTGCCGCGCCGTACGCCCGGGGGAGCGCGAACCGGGCCCCGGCTGTGCGCAGTTGCTCGCCTCCAGCCCGAAGGCGGCGATCGAATGGCGCCAGGAGGCCGCGTTCACGGTCTTCGAACGACGCATTCTGCAGGCAGCCCGCGTCTGAGGCCTTGTGGGGTTTGTGCCGGGTTCTTCAACTCCTGCCCCGGCCTGTGCGGTTAGTCCCTATTCTGGGCGTCTCGCCGGGCCCGATATTGGGGGGTGCCCGGCCTGAGCCGAGGGACACTCATGATCCGCACCCGCTCCATCGCGGCCGCCGCTGTCGCGGCGTCGCTTGCCGGGCTCGTCCTGCTGCCGTCACAGGCACAGGCCGCGACCGGCTCGGTCCACCTGTACAAGATCTACTACGACAGCCCGGGATCGGACCGGGGCTCCAACGCGAGCCTCAACGCCGAGTTCGTGCAGATACGCAACACCACGGCGAGGGCCGTCAGCCTCAAGGGCTGGACGCTCGTCGACGCGTCGAACCACAGGTACGTGTTCGGCACTTACACACTGGCCAGTGGAAAGATGGTGACGGTCCGCACGGGCAAGGGGACGAACACCGCCACCAACCGCTATCAGGGACGCGCCTGGTACGTGTGGAACAACGACAAGGACACCGCCACGCTCAAGACGTCCACGGGCGGCAGGGTCGACACCTGCTCCTACAACTCGACCAGGGTCGACTACAAGATGTGCTGAGTGCCTGATCGCAACGTGACGAGCGCCAACCCCTCCCGGGGTGGGCGCTCGTCTGTGTTCCGGCTCCGGGATGTGAGAAAGAGCGACGAGTGGAACGCTCCCTGCCCGCACGTACGTCAAACACTACGAGCCGACCGCCGCCGCGGCCGGCCTCTGTGTGACGACCTTCACTTCGATATGGGGGCGATGTGACGGAACGTAGTGAGACCCCTACATCATCTTCACGTACTGTTACGTGTGGCACCGCCATATCGTGAGCACCAAGGAGACTCATGCGACCGTTCGTGCTGAACTATGCGCTTCCCGCTGAGAATTCGGCGGTCACCATCCCCTACACGTACGACTCCAACTTGCAACTGAACGTCCTGCCCGACGGCCGCCCCGCCATATCCGACCGGGCGGTGATCCTCGCGACCGGTACGACGACGTCAACGGCCGGGTCACAGACGCACTTCGACGACTGACCGGCCCGGCGCACCGATGACTGTGCTGATCCTGACCTGCCAGCAGGACGTGACGACGGACATGGTGGTGGCCAAGCTGCATGAACGGGGCGTCCCGTTGGTGCGCTTCGATCCCGCCGACCTGCCCGGTGAGGCCGACATGTCGGCCGAGTACGTCCGCGGCGACTTCGAGGGCTACCTGTCGACCGACGGGCGCCTGCTCAGCATGAGCGGGCTGCGTTCCATCTGGGTGCGCAGGCCGGGTGAGCCCGCGGCGCATGCCGAGGAGCCGTCGGAGTGGCTGAGCGCCGAGTCCCGGCAGGCACTGTACGGGATGCTGTACTCCACCACGGCGCGCTGGATGAACCATCCCTGCGTCGCGGCGCAGGCCCGGTGCAAGCCCTGGCAGTTGCGTGTCGCCCACCGCAGCGGTTTCGCCGTGCCGCCCACGCTCATCACCACCTTCCCGCGCGTGGCCCGGCAGTTCGCGGAGCAGTACAAGGAAATCGTGGTGAAGTCCGCCTCCGGCCCGCCGTCCACCGATCCCCCCGTCGCCCTGCCCACGACCCGCATCGGGCCGGACGCCGATTTCTCCGGCGTCGCGGCCGGGCCCACCCTGCTTCAGCAGTACGTTCCCAAAGTGGCCGACATCCGGCTGACGTTCGTCGGCGGGAGGATGTTCGCCGCGCGGAAGGATTCCGCGTCCGGACAGGTGGACGGTCGCTACGGCACGACCGACCACGCCTGGGAGCCGACGGACGTACCCGACCGGGTGGCACGGGCGGTGCGCGAGTACGCCGATCTGTCCGGAATCGCTTACGGCGCCTTCGACTTCGCCGTGGACGGCGACGACGTCTGGTGGTTCCTGGAGTGCAATCAGGGCGGCCAGTTCGGCTTCATCGAACTGGAGACCGGTCAGCCCATTGCCGAGGCGGTCGCGACCTGGCTGGCCGCCACGCCGACGCCGACCGCGCGCGTTCCCTGGGCGGGCTACGGCTGGGTGCGCGATGTGGACGCCGGCCCGTAGAGCATCGATGCGAGGGCGGCTCGGAGCAGGCCGCCCAGACCCGAAGGCAGCCGGCGGTGCCGGACCGTCAGGAGTCCGGCACCGCCAGCGACCTGGCCTGCGCTTCCGCTACTTGACGGAGCCCGCCATCACCCCCTGGACGAAGTGCCGTTGGAAGGCGAAGAAGACCACCAGCGGCACCACCAGGGAGAGGAAGGCCCCCGGCGCCAGGACTCCGATATTGCTGCCGAACTGCCTCATCTCGGACTGGAGGGCGACGGTGAGCGGCTGGGACTCGCTGTCGGCGAAGAGCAGCGCGACCAGCATGTCGTTCCAGACCCAGAGGAATTGGAAGATCGCCAGGCTGGCCAGCGCCGGCCGCCCCAGGGGCAGGATCAGCCGGGAGAAGATCCGCCACTCCCCGCCGCCGTCCATCCGCGCCGCCTCCAGCATTTCGCGCGGGATCTCGGCGAAGTAGTTACGGAGCAGGAAGATCGCGAAGGGCAGCCCGTAGGCGACATGGAAGAGGATCACGCCCGGGATCGTGCCGAACAGGCCTATGGCGCCGAAGAGTTTGGCCACCGGCAGCAGCCCGATCTGGACGGGCACCACCAACAGACCCACGACCACCAGGAAGATCGCGTTGCGGCCGGGGAACTCCAGCCAGGCGAAGGCGTATCCGGCCAGTGCGGCGATGCCGACGACCAGCGCGGTGGCGGGCACCGAGATCAGGACGGTGTTCCAGAAGGACTGCGTGATGCCGGAGTCCTTGAACAGGGCGGTGTAGTTGTCCAGGGACAGTTGCCCCGGATCGGTCAGCGCCGTCCACCAGCCCTTGGCCGCATTGTCCTGCTCGGAGCGCATCGAGGACAGGAACAGACCGGCCAGCGGAGTGATCCAGACGAGTGCGACGACGAGCAGTACTGCCTGGACCACTCCGTTGCTGAGCCATGTGGTCAGCCGGCTGACGAGCCCCGGACGCGGCGGCAGGGCAGGCGCGCGGTCGGAGTTCTTGGCGACCGGCAGGGACGCACCGCGCTCGATGGTGCTGTGGCCGCTCATGCTCCGCTCCTTCGGAAGCGCCGGACGTTGAAGATCATGGCGGGTACGACCAGAAGCAGCAGCAGCACGCTGAGGGCGCTGCCGAGTCCCTGGTTGTTGCCGCCGCCGAAGGACACCAGCCACATCCTGGTCGCCAGCACATTGGCCTCTTCCTGCACCGGCCCCGGCGCGATGATGTAGACGAGGTCGAAGACCTTCATCACATTGATCACCAGGGTCACGAAGACCACCGTCAGTACTGGTGCCAGCAGCGGCACCGTGATCTTCCGGAAGATCTGCCACTCATTGGCGCCGTCCATCCGGGCCGCCTCCAGAGCGTCCCGGGGGATGGCGGCGAGTCCCGCGGCGATGAGCACCATCGAGAAGCCGGTCCAGATCCACAGATAGGCACCGATGATCGCCGGGGTGACCAGGGCGGGGCCCAGCCAGGAAATGCCCTGGTAGGGGGCGGCGAAGTTCTCGGCAGGGAGCCTGACGGTGTACGAACCCGCCTCCAGGCCGCGGAAGTTGAACGAGCCGTCCGCGGCGGTGGTGGCTTTGGCAGCCACCTTTCCGTCCCGTACCGCCTCGACCGACATCCCCGGCAGACCCTTCTCGGCCGGGTCGACCTTGCCCGGCGTGCCTCCGCCGCCCGGGGTGAAGTCGAGATAGACGACACCCCTGATCTCGTCGGCGCCGGGCGCGGCGGAAGACGCGGCCTGGGCGGGCCGGGCGTCGGAGGGCATCTTGTCCGGTGCCACTCCGACGAAGCCGAGGCTGATGGACTTGCCCGGGCTGACCGCGTCGGTCGTACGGTAGTCGCCGCCCGGATTCCCGGTCAGGTTCTGGCCCTGCCGGGCCCTGGCGGTGGGGTAGGCGGATGTGTCGTCGAAGGCGTCGTGGACGCCGACGGTGACGGCGTTGAGCACGCCGCGGTTCGGGTCCTCTTCGTAGGCGAGCCGGAAGATGATGCCGGCGGCCAGGAACGAGACAGCCATCGGCAGGAAGAGCACCAGCTTGAACGCGGTCGCCCAGCGCACCTTCTCGGTGAGTACGGCCAGCACGAGGCCGAGACCGGTCAGCAGCACCGGAGCCACGACAACCCAGATGGTGCTGTTGCGGATCGCCTTGAGCGTGGCCGGATCGCTGAATATCTCGGCGTAGTTCTCGCCGCCGACGAAGCGGTCACCGCTCGCGTCGAAGAGGCTCCGCCCGGCGGAGAACAGCACCGGATAGACGACCAGGGCGCCGAGGAGCAGCAGTGCGGGGAGGACGAACACCACCGCGATGTTGCGCCTCCTGCGCTGCGCCCGCCGCCGCGGATTCGCGGCGGGGGCGGTTGTGGTGAGTGCAGCCATGGTGCGGGGCCTCAGCTCTTGTAGGCCTTGGCGGCCGCGGTCTCGAGCTTGGCCGCGGTGGCCGTGGGGTTCGAGGGGTCGCGCAGGAAGTCCTGGAGGAGCTTCCACTCGCCCGCGCCCTTGGTTCCGCCGAACGCGGCCGGGGCCTGGTCGGACATGTCGAAGCGGACCGAATCACCCGCATCCACCAGTGACTTGGCCGTCGCGCGGGTGGTGTCGTCGGCGTACGAGGCGAGGTCGACGTCCTTGTTGGGGGAGATGAAGCCTCCCGCACCCGCCCACACGGCGGCCGCTTCGGGCGTGGCCAGGAACTCCAGCAGCCGCTGCGCGGCCTTCTTGTTCTTGCCCTCCTTGAGGACCACGGCCGCGTCACCGCCGCTGACCACCGGTGCCTTGCCACTGTCCACGGCGGGGAACGGGAAGAACTTGGCGTCCTCGCCGAGCTTCTTGCCGAAGTCGTCCTTGGCCATGCCGCCGACGAAGTCGCCCTCATAGACCATGCCTGCCTTGGGCTTGGGGCCGAAGACCTGCTCGATGGAGCCCGGGAAGTCGGTGTTCAGAGCGGCGCTCGAGCCGCCGGCGACGAGCTGCTTGTCCTTGAAGACCTCGCCCAGGGTGGTCAGCGCCTTGACCACGCTGGCGTCGGTCCAGGGCATGGTGTGGGCTGCCAGCTGGTCGTACTTCTCGGGTCCGGCCTGGGAGAGGTAGATGTTCTCGAACCAGTCGGTCAGCGTCCAGCCGTCCTCGCCGGCTACGGAAAAGGCCGGAAGTCCGGAGTCGGCTATCGTGCGGCCGGACTTGAGCATGTCCGCAAAGCTCTTGGGCTCGGAGACCCCGGCCTGCTCGAACGCGCTCGGGCTGTACCAGACAGTCGACTTGTGGGCCGCCTTGAAGTAGAGGCCGTAGTAGGTCTTGTCGACGGTGCCGTAGTTCTTCCACACCTCGGCGAGGTTGGCGCCGGCGGTCGTGGCGGCCTTCTGCGAAAGCGGTTCCAGCCAGCCCTCCTTGGCGAACTGCTGGAGCACGCCGACCTGGGGCACCATCGCCACATCCGGGGCGTTGCCGCCCTCGATCTTGCTGCCGACGAAGGTGGAGACATTGTCACCGGTGGGCACGAAGACCGTCTTGGCGCCGGTCTGCTCGGTGAAGGCGTCCAGCACCTTGCGGAAGTTCTTCTGCTCGCTGCCGGTCCAGACTCCGGCCACGGTCACGGTCTGACCCTTGAGGTCCTTGCCGCCGCTCGCCGGCTCCGTCGACCCGCCGCAGGCGCTCGCGCCGAGGGCGAGGGCGAGCACGGTGGATGCGGCCGCGGCCGTCCGGATGCTGGTGGTGATTCGTCGCATGATGATGGTCCTTTCGAAAAGAGGGTGTGTTCAGGGGGTGGGGCAGTCGCCCGTCCACCACGCGGCGGTCGCTCCGGGGAGCACACCGTCCGGGCAGGGACCGCTGGAGAGGAGCGGGGTGCCCGCGACCGGGGCCGGTACGGGCTCGGTGCCGAAGTTGACCGCGCAGATCAGCCCTTCACCGCGGGCCATGGCCAGGACCTGCGGGGGTGCCTCCAGCCAGCGCAGGCTGCCTTCGCCCAACTGGGGCAGGCTGCGCCGCAGTTGAAGGCCCTCGCGGTAGAGGTGCCAGAAGGAGCGGGTGTCGGCCAGGGCCCGGTCGGTGGCGTGTTCGGCGAACCACTCGGGCTGCGGCAGCCAGGGCCGCGCGCCTGCCGCGCCCTGGCTGAAGCCGAACGGTGAGGCGTGGCCGGACCACGGCAGCGGCACTCGGCAGCCGTCGCGGATGCGCGCACGGCTGCCGGTGCGGCGGAAGATCGGGTCGGTGAGTACCTCGTCCGGCAGATCCAGGACTTCGGGGAGGCCGAGCTCCTCGCCCTGGTAGACATACGCGGCGCCGGGCAGCGCCAGCATCAGCAGGGCGGCGGCGCGGGCACGTGCCGCACCCAGACCGCTGGCCTCCACGCCGGGCTCGCCCGCGTACCGGGTGACCGTGCGCACCTGGTCGTGGTTGTTGAGCACCCACGTCACGGTGGAGCCCGTCCCGGCGATGTCGCGTATCGCCTCCGTGATGGTCGTCTGGAAGGCGTCGGCGTCCCAGGGCGCGCTGAGCAGGTCGAAGAAGAAGGCCTGGTGCAGTTCGTCCGGCCGTACGTACTTGGCGTGCTCGCGTGCCGTGGGCACGGAGACCTCGCCGACCAGGAGCCGTTCGGTGCCGTCCAGGGCCGCGTACTCCTCGCACACCGATCGCCAGCGGCGCCACACCTGGTGGACTTCCGGCTGGTTCCAGGCCAGCGGGTTCACCGAGTCCCTGGCGCGCTCGTCGGCGCCGGGGTCGGTGGAGTCGGGCAGCTCGGGGTGCTTGAAGAGTCCGGCGGCCACATCGATGCGAAAGCCGTCGACGCCGCGGTCGAGCCAGAAGCGGAGCACCCGCTCGAAGGAGTCGCCGACTTCGGGGTTGCGCCAGTTCAGGTCGGGCTGCTGCGGAGTGAACATTTGCAGATACCACTGGCCCGGGGTGCCGTCGGATTCGGTGATCCGGCTCCAGGCGGGCCCGCCGAACATCGCCCGCCAGTTGTTGGGCGGCTCATCGCCGTCCGGGCCGCGACCGTCGGCGAAGTGGAACCGGGTGCGGGCCGCGCTGCCGGGTGCGGCGGCGAGTGCCTCGCGGAACCACGGGTGCTCGCTGGAGCAGTGGTTGGGGACGATGTCGAGCAGCAGCTTGAGTCCGAGCCTGCGGGCGTCGGCCATCAGCAGGTCGAACTCGGCCAGGTCGCCGTAGACGGGGTCGACGTCGCAGTAGTCGGCGACGTCGTAGCCGTGGTCGTGCTGGGGCGAGGGAAAGAACGGGCTGAGCCAGATGCCGTCGACACCGAGCTTCCTCAGATACGGCAGTCCGGCCCGTACGCCGGCCAGGTCACCGATGCCGTCCCCCGTGCTGTCGAGGAAGCTGCGCACGTAGACCTGGTAGATCACCGCGTCGCGCCACCAGGAGGTGGCTGTGCGGGGGGAGTGGCCGATGGCGGCCGGGAGTGCAGTGAGCATCTCGCGTTGACCCGTTCCTGCTGGATGCGAGAGCGCCCCAGAGCGGGTGCGCTGTTATGCATGCATGTTAAGTAGCGGTGACGGGAGGGTGTCAACGATGCTGCACGAACCGGCCCTGGTATGTCCAGATTTTTGGGGGTATGCCAGACGAGCTTGCTACTTAACATGTAAGTAGCAAGCTCGTGGAAAGGCGACGAGGGCTCAGCCCTTGCGGGAGATCGATCCCAGCTCGCGCGACAGGCGCCCGACGGCTGCCTGCGGTGTCTGGCGCAGCGCCATGACGTCCTGGACGACCGCCTGCACGGCAAGGCTCACCTGGTCGTAGCGAGGGCTCTTGGGGCGCGGCTCGGCCGCCAGCACGCTCTGCCGCAGGGTGGGCAGATACGGATAGGCGCGCACCAGCGCTGGATCCTCGTACAGCGCGGCGCGCACGGGAGGCAGGGAGCCCTCGGTGAGCACCTTGCGCTGGACGCGCTCGCTGGTGAGATAGGCGATCAGATCGGCCGCCGACTCCGGATGCCGGGAGCGGCTGCTGACCGCGAGATTGGAACCGCCCAGCACGCTCGTGCCCTGACCGTTCGGCCCCGGCAGCGGCACCGCGCCGAACCTGCCTGCCACCTTCGACCCCGGCGCATTGGCCATCGAGTACACATAGGGCCAGTTCCGCAGGAAGAGCAGCCGGCCGTCCTGGAAGGCCTGCCGGGACTCCTCCTCCTTGTAGTCACGGGCACTGGGGGAGATCCAGCCGTCCCGTACCCCGCCCGCAAGGAACTCGAGTCCCCTGCGGGCCGCGGCCGAGTCCACCGTGACCCGGGCGCCGTCGTCCCGCAGGATCGACCCGCCCGCCGAGTGGACCGCTTCGGTGGCGTTGACGGTCAGTCCCTCGTACGGCAGGAACTGACCGGCATAGCCGTCCATTTTGTACTTCGGTGCGAGGGTCTTCGCCTCCCGGGCCAGCTCCGCCCAGGTGCGCGGCGGCCGTTCGCCCGCCCGCTCCAGAATGTCCTTGCGGTAGTACAGCAGCCCGGCATTGGTGACATACGGGACGGCGTACAGGCGGCCGTCGAACGTGGCCGTGTCCACCACGGGTGCGAGGAAGGTGTGCAGCGGGAACGCGTCCCGCTCCAGCGGGGAGATCCAGCCCGCCGCCGCGAACTCGGAGGTCCAGGCCACGTCGATGTTCAGTACGTCGAACCGGTCGCTGCCCGAGCGCAGTTCGCTGATCATCTGGGCCCGGGTCTCGTCCGCGGAGTCGGGCAGCTCGACGAGTGTGACCTTCTCCTGAGGATGACCGCGGTTCCAGTCATCCAGCAGCGGACCGAGATAGTCGGTGAGATCGCCCGCCGTCACCAGGGTCATCGGACCGCGGCCCTTGGGGGCCGCCGCACCCGGCTGACCGCCGAAGCCCGCGTACCCCGCGAAGATCACGGCAGCAGCGAGGAGCCCCCTACCCGCGGCATGCATCCACCGCATAGGTTCCTCCCAGTGCACCGACCCGGCCGCGTCGCCGTCCAATGTGGCCTATGTATACCTGTTAGGCATGGGCGATACTAGACGTCCAGGCGGAGAAGGCGGGTGGCGCGAACCACAGCCCGTATCCGAGTGAACTGTCAAGTACGGAGCGGGAGGGAGGGGAGCGCGTGCGGCTGCCGCTCCTGGCACTCCTCACCCGTGGCCCGGCGCACGGTTACGAGCTCAAGCAGGACCTTGAGAAGCTCCTGGGCGCCGCGTACCCTCAGCCGAATGTCGGCCAGATCTATGTCACTCTCGGGCGGCTGGAAAAGGCCGGCCTGATCGCCGGCGAGGATGTCGAGCAGTCCGGCAGACCCAATAAGCGGACGTACAGTCTCACCGACGCCGGGCGCGAGGCGGTACTCGCCTGGTTCGACGAGACCACGGACGAGCCGCGGGTCCGGGACGAGTTCTTCATGAAGATCGCCCTCGCACCCGAGTCCGGTCTCGCCGACCCGGTCACGCTGATCAACAAGCAGCGGCGGCAGTATCTGAACACCATGCGCGATCTGTCGAAGCTGGCCGCGGCCGAGGACCGGGACAACAGGGTCTCCCAGCTGTTGATCGAGGGCGCGATGCTGCATCTGCAGGCCGACCTCGACTGGCTGGAACGCTGTCAGGAGGAGCTGGAATGAGCGACGACACCGCTCCCGTCGCGCTGGGCGCTCCCGGCCCGCAGGGCAGTGTGCCGATCGTGCGCGCCGAGGGTCTGACCAAGACCCATCACGGCGAAGGCGCGCCGGTTCAGGCCGTACGCGGAGTGGATCTGACCGTTCAGCCGGGGGAGTTCGTTGCCGTCACCGGTCCCTCCGGCGCCGGAAAATCCACCCTTCTCCATCTCATAGGCGGGCTCCAGCGGCCCGACAGCGGCTCACTGTGGCTGGACGGCCGCCGCGTGGACGCCTATCGCGAGGCCCGCTGGGCGGTGCTGCGCCGCCGGAGTATCGGCATCGTCTTCCAGTTCTTCAACCTGGTCTCCGACCTCACGGTCGCCGACAACGTCGAACTGCCCGCGCTGCTCGCGGGCGCCTCGCCCAAGGCCGCCCGCGACAGCCGGGCCGAACTCCTCGCCGAACTCGGCCTCGAAGGCCGGGAACGCTCGATGCCCGGCGAACTCTCTGGCGGAGAGCAGCAGCGTGTCGCCCTGGCCAGGGCCCTGGTGAACCACCCGGCACTGCTGCTCGCCGACGAGCCGGCCGGAAGCCTGGACAGCAAGGGCACCAGGGAAGTGCTCCGGCTGCTCTCCCGTTTCCACCAGCGCGGCCAGACAATTCTGCTGGTCACCCATGACGCACGGATGGCCAGCGCGGCCGACCGGGTCATCAGCTTCTTCGACGGGCGCATAGCCGACGACGCGACACTCGACGCGGGGCACCGCACCACGGGCCGCGGCGTCTCCGGCGTACTCGAACTGAAGGAGTGACCGTGCGGGCCACTCTGCGCTGGGCACACGCCGACCTGCGGGCGCACCGCGGACAGTCGGTCTTCGTCGTCCTGGCCAGCGCCGGCATCATCGCCTCGCTGCTGCTGGCCGTGGCCCTGTTCGGCTATGCCGCCAACCCCTGGCAGCGGATCTTCACCCAGAGCCAGGGCGCCCATGTCTGGCTCCACACGCGGGCCGCCGCGGACACCGGGAAACTGTCCGAGCTGGACGGCGTCGCCGGCATCTCGGGGCCCTACCGCACCGGGCAGGTCACCGTGGAGTCCCGGGGCGCGAGGGCGAGTGTGTCCCTGCGCGCGGCCGACACCCGGCCCCCGGAGATCGCCCGGCCGCTCGTCACCGGAGGCGACTGGCTCGACAAGCAGCCCGGGGGAGTCGTACTGGAGAGCTCCCTCGCCCGCGTCCTGTGGGCGGAGCCCGGCGACACCCTGACCGTGGCGGGACCGGACGGCGCCGCACACACCCTGCGTGTGGCCGGTGTCGCCGAAGCCGCGGAACCCCGCTACCGGCCGGGCGGCGAGCCCGGCATCGGCTGGGTGCTGCCCCGCACGCTCAACCGCGTCGCGGCGGGAAGCACCGGACAGAGCGTGGGGCTGCGTCTCAAGGATCCGGCCGACCTCGACTTCACCATCCAGCAGGCCGTCACCCTGCTCGGCGCCGACCGGGTCGCCCAGGTCACCAAATGGCAGCAGGCGCGGGCCGAGGCGGGCAGCGACGACCGGCTGCTCGGGCAGCTCTTCGCCGTGTTCGGTCTCGGTGCCCTGCTGGCCGCCGCGCTCGCCGCGTCCGGGGCCATCAGCGCCCGTATCCGCGGACAGCTGAGGGACATCTCCATCCTCAAGGCGATCGGGTTCACCCCCGGCCAGGTGGTACGCGGCTTCCTCGCCCAGCACCTCGCCTTCGCGCTGCTCGGGGTCACCCTGGGCACCGCGGCGATCGCGTTCCTCGGCGCCCGGATACCCGGCCGGATCGGGGAGGCGGCCGGGGTCTGGCAGGACCTGCCCGGGCACACCGCCCTGATGATCGGCGTCCCGAGCGGCGCGGTGCTGCTGATCGCCACCGCCACCGGACTCGCCGCCTGGCGGGCCGGAAGGGTCCCTCCCGTTCCCGTCGCCCGGGCCGCGCTTCCCTCGGCCGCCCCGATGACCGGTCTCGGCCGCCGGGCGCTCGGCATGCGGGTCCCGCCCGCACTGGTCCTCGGCTGGCGGGCGGCGTTCCCCCGGCGACCGCGCACCCTGATCACCGTGGCACGGCTGGCACTGCCGCTCCTCATGATCACGGTCGCGCTCGTCGCCTGGTCCACGCTGGACATGTTCCGCAGCCGCCCCGCCGAGATGGGCATGCCCGCGGCGCTGTCCGTACGGGCCGAGCAGCCCGGGAGCCTCAGCGGCCAGGACCTTCAGCGCGCGCTGACCGGATCCGCGGACGTCTTTGCCGTCCACCCGGGTGTGGAGGTCGCGGCGCTGGTGCCCGGCCAGACCGGCACCATCACCCTGCGCGGGCTCGGCACGGCAGGCGCCCCGTACCCCTTCACCGTGGTCGAGGGGCGCCCGGCCGACGGCCCCGACGAGGCGGTCGCCGGCCAGGGACTGCTCGACCTGCTGGACGTGCGGGTCGGTGACTGGGTGCGGATGACGGTGGAAGGACGGCCGCAGATCCTGCACATCGTCGGACGCAGCATCGAACCCGAAGCCGGCGGCCGGGTGATCTCGACGACCGTCGACACGCTCCAGGAACGCGACCCCGCGGTGCGGCCGGACTTCTACCACCTTGTCCTGCGGCCGGGCGCGGATCCCCGGGCGGTGAGCAGCGAGCTCGCCGACAAGGCCGGAGGCGCCCTGGAGATCCGCGAGACCCCCAACCCGGGGGACCGGCTGGGACCGGCGCGGGGCGTGATCGCTGCCCTGATCGGGGTGCTGGCCCTCATCGGGCTCACCGAACTGCTGACACTCATCGGTACGTCCGTCCGCGACCGCGGCCGCGACCTGCTCGCGCTGAAAGCGATCGGTCTGACGCCTCGCCAGATCAGCTCGGCGATCGTGGCGGCCGCGGGCTTCACGGCTCTGCTCGCCGCCGCGATCGGCACGGGACTCGGAGTGCTGTCCGGCAGGTGGCTGGTGGACATCCAGGGCCGCTCCAGCGGAATGGGCGCCGGTATCGCCCATGTCCCGCCCACGCTGCTGCTGGCTTCGGTCGCCGTCGGCGCCGTGCTGGGCGCCGTCGCGGCCGCGGCGCTGCCCGCGGCCCGGACGGCCCGCCGCCGACTGGCGGATTCACTGGCCGAGACGCTCTGAGCGCTGCGCCTGTGAACTGCCGTTATACCGCTTCACGATCCGGTCGCCCGGCGTGACGTAACTCATCGTCTTTGCTCGCGATCCGTCCGAAGTCCTCGGGTACGGTGACCAACGCTCCGTACTGACCACCACACTCATCGACACCGTCCACGAGGACACCGGATGCCCATGTTCCGGCGCCGGTTGCGACATCCCTAGACCCTTGGGCCGCCGGCCCGCGACACGACAGGGGAGTTTGATGTTCCGCAAGGTTTTGGTCGCCAACCGAGGTGAGATCGCGATCCGCGCATTCCGCGCAGCGTTCGAACTCGGTATCTCCACGGTGGCGGTGTTCCCTCATGAGGACCGCAACTCATTGCACCGCGCCAAGGCGGACGAGGCGTACCAAATCGGTGAACCCGGCCATCCCGTACGGGCGTACCTGTCCGTCGACGAGGTGATCAAGGCCGCGCGCAAGGCGGGTGCCGATGCGATCTACCCCGGCTACGGATTCCTGTCGGAGAACCCGGACCTCGCCGCGGCCTGTGCGGACGCGGGGATCACTTTCGTGGGACCGCCCTCCTCCGTACTGCTTCTGACGGGCAACAAGTCCCGGGCGGTCGCGGCGGCACGGGAAGCCGGAGTTCCGGTCCTCAAGTCCTCGCAGCCGTCCACCGATGTCGACGCGCTGCTTCAGGCCGCGGAGGACATCGGTTTCCCCCTGTTCGTCAAGGCCGTCGCGGGTGGCGGCGGCCGGGGCATGCGCCGGGTGGCCGAGCCCGGCGATCTGCGGGAGGCGGCCGACGCGGCGATGCGCGAGGCGCAGTCCGCGTTCGGCGACGCGACGGTCTTTCTGGAGCAGGCCGTCATCAACCCCCGCCATATCGAAGTGCAGATCCTCGCCGATGCCCACGGCAACGTCGTGCATCTCTACGAGCGGGACTGCTCGGTGCAGCGGCGCCACCAGAAGGTCGTCGAGATCGCGCCCGCACCCAACCTGGACCCGGATCTGCGCGAACGGATCTGCGCCGACGCCGTCGCCTTCGCCCGCCACATCGGATACGTCAACGCGGGAACCGTGGAGTTCCTCGTCGACGAGCGCGGCAACCACGTCTTCATCGAGATGAACCCCCGCATCCAGGTCGAGCACACGGTCACCGAGCAGGTCACCGGCCGCGACCTGGTCATCGGGCAACTGCGCATCGCCGCCGGCAGGTCCCTGCCCGAACTGCGCCTGACCCAGGACGACATCGTCCTGAACGGCGCCGCCCTGCAGTGCCGTATCACCACCGAGGACCCCGCCAACGGCTTCCGGCCCGACGTGGGCACCATCTCCGCCTACCGCTCACCGGGCGGGCCCGGCGTCCGGCTCGACGGCGGCACGGTGCACACCGGCGCGGAGGTGTCGGCGCACTTCGACTCGATGCTGGTCAAGCTCACCTGCCACGGGCACGACTTCGCCAACGCCGCCCGCCGCGCGCGCCGGGCGATCGCCGAATTCCGTATCCGCGGAGTGGCCACCAACCTGCCCTTCCTCGGTGCGGTCCTGGACCATCCCGAATTCCGGGCCGGCCGGATCACGACGAGCTTCATCGAAGAGCATCCGGAGCTGATGCGGGCACGTCCCTCGGCCGACCGCGGCAGCCGCATGCTCACCTACCTCGCCGAGACGACCGTCAACCGGCCGCACGGCCCGCGTCCGCGCGTCATCGAGCCCAGCCACAAGCTGCCTGCCACATCGCTCGCTGCGCCGCCGCCCGACGGCTCGCGCCAGCGCCTCGCAGCGCTGGGACCGGACGCCTTCGCAGCGGAACTGCGCAGCCAGTCGGCCGTCGCCGTCACGGACACCACGTTCCGCGACGCGCACCAGTCCCTGCTCGCCACCCGTGTGCGCACCCGCGATCTGCTCGCCGTGGCCCCGCACGTCGCGCGCACGGCGCCGCAGCTGCTGAGCCTGGAGTGCTGGGGCGGTGCGACCTACGACGTGGCGCTGCGCTTCCTCGCCGAGGACCCCTGGGAGCGTCTCGCGGCGCTGCGCGAGGCGGTGCCCAACGTCTGTACGCAGATGCTGCTGCGCGGGCGCAACACCGTTGGCTACACGCCCTATCCGACCGAGGTAACGGAAGCGTTCGTCGCCGAGGCGGCAGCCACGGGCATGGACATCTTCCGGATCTTCGACGCGCTCAACGACGTCTCCCAGATGCGCCCGGCGATCGACGCGGTGCGCTCCACGGGCACGGCACTGGCCGAGGTCGCCCTCTGCTACACCGCGGACCTGTCCGACCCCGGCGAGAAGCTCTACACGCTGGACTACTACCTGCGCCTGGCCGAGCAGATCGTCGAGGCGGGCGCGCATGTGCTCGCGATCAAGGACATGGCCGGGCTGCTGCGCCCGCCGGCCGCCCGCACGCTCGTGACCGCGCTGCGCGAGCGCTTCGACCTTCCGGTGCACCTGCACACCCACGACACGGCGGGCGGACAGCTCGCGACCCTGATGGCCGCGATCGACGCCGGTGTCGACGCCGTCGACGCCGCCGTCGCCTCGATGGCGGGTACCACCAGCCAGCCGCCGCTGTCGGCGCTGGTCGCTGCCACCGACCACACGGAGCGGGCAACCGGGCTCTCGCTGCAGGCCGTCGGCGATCTGGAGCCGTACTGGGAGGCCATGCGGAAGGTGTACGCGCCGTTCGAGTCCGGCCTCGCCTCGCCGACCGGGCGGATCTACCACCACGAGATCCCCGGCGGTCAGCTCTCCAACCTGCGCCAGCAGGCCATCGCGCTCGGCCTCGGCGACCGCTTCGAGCTGATCGAGGACTGCTACGCGGCGGCGGACCGGATGCTCGGCCGTCTGGTGAAGGTCACTCCGTCGTCGAAGGTCGTGGGCGACCTCGCGCTGCATCTGGTCGGCGCCGGGGTCGAGGCCGCGGACTTCGAGTCCGACCCCGGCAAGTTCGACGTCCCGGACTCGGTGATCGGCTTCCTGCGCGGCGAGTTGGGCGACCCGCCCGGTGGCTGGCCCGAGCCGTTCCGCACCCGGGCCCTCAAGGGCCGCCCGGCGAAGGCGGAGGCGCCCACGCTGTCGGACGAGGACCTGCGAGGTCTGCGCGACACACGCCGGGCCACCCTGAACCGGCTGCTGTTCCCCGGCCCGACCAAGGAATTCGACGCCCACCGTGACGCCTACGGAGACACCTCCGTACTGCCCACGCAGGACTTCTTCTACGGCCTGGAGCCGGAGAGGGAGCACACGGTCACCCTCGATCCGGGCGTCACGCTGCTGATCGAACTGGAGGCCATTTCCGATGCCGACGAGCGGGGCTTCCGCACGGTCCTGGCCACGCTGAACGGACAGCTGCGGCCGGTGTCGGTGCGCGACAAGTCCATCGCCACGGAGGTCAAGGCGGCGGAGAAGGCCGAGCGCGGCAACGAGCGCCATGTCGCAGCACCCTTCGCCGGGGTGGTCACGCTGCAGGTGGACGAGGGCGCTGCGGTGTCCGCGGGTCAGACGGTGGCCACGATCGAGGCGATGAAGATGGAGGCCTCCATCACGGCGCAGTGCGCGGGAACCGTCGGCCGGCTCGCCATCGGCAAGATCCAGCAGGTCGAGGCGGGCGACCTTCTCATCGAGATCAACTGACGCTCCCGCGTCCAGGACGTCGCGGTTCGGGGGGCCCTCTGGCCCCTCGTTCGGCGGCTCGTACGGTCGGGCTCCTCGCTTGGGCAGGTCCGACGCCGTAAAAGGGAGGCACCCACATCTCGTCAGGGAGCCGCCCGTGAAAGCCCTCGTCGCATCCGACTACACACCGCTGGACCGGATCAGCGTCACCGAGCACCCCACTCCCACCCCGGAGGCGGGCCAGGTGCTGATCAAGGTCGAGGCCGCGGCGCTCAATCCGCTCGACCTGATGCTGATCACGGGCGCGGCGAAGGAGAGCTACCCGGCTGCCCATCCGCTGGTGGTCGGAATGGACGCGGCGGGCACCGTTGCGGAGGTGGGGGAGGGCGTGTCCGGATACGCGCCGGGTGATCCGGTGCTCGCCTTCACCGGACAGGCCGGCGCCGTCGCCGAGTACACGGTGGCGTCGCCCGGCCCTCTGCTCGCCCGGCGGCCCGCGGGCCTGGACAGCGCGCACGCGGCCGCCATGCCCGAATCGGGGCTCACCGCCGTCTGCCTGCTGCGCGCCGTCGCGCTCGCGGAGGGTGAGAGCGTGCTGGTCGTCGGGGCCACCGGCGGCATCGGGCTGTACGCCGTGCAGTTGGCCACGGCACTGGGAGCCCGGGTGGTCGCCACGGCGACCGAGGAGGACGAGGGGTATCTGCGCGGCCTCGGCGCCGCCTACACCGTCGACTACAGGAGAGCCGACGTGGTGGAGGAGACCTTGCGCCTGGTCCCCGGCGGGGTCGATGTCGTCGTCGACGTGGTCAACATGGGCGAGCGGCTCACCGACACCGCGCGTGCCGTGCGTCCGGGCGGCCGGCTGGTGTCGCCGCTCTTCGGGCCCGCCGAACTGGGGCGCGATGTCTCGCCGGTCTACATCGGCTCGTTCCAGGCGCAGCCGGGCGATCTGGAAGACCTGGCGGCCCGCGCCGCGGACGGGCGGCTGCAGGTGGAGATCGGCGCGCGCTACCCCTTGGACAACGCCGTACAGGCCGTCGCCGACTTCGCCGGGAAGCACATCCGAGGCAAGGTTGTCATCACCACCGCGTGAGTGACGGCGTGCACGACGCATACGAAAGAGGTGGCTCTCATGAAGCGCAGAATCCTCGGCGGCACGGGAATCTCGGTCAGCGAGTACGCGCTGGGCGCCATGATGTTCGGCGCCTGGGGCAACGCCGACCCGCACGAGTCGGTCCGTATGATCCACCAGGCGCTGGACGCCGGGATCAACGTCGTGGACACGGCCGACGTCTACAGCATGGGCGAGTCGGAGGAGATCGTCGGCAAGGCCCTCAAGGGCCGCCGGGACGAGGTCGTCGTCGCCACCAAGGGCAGCAGCTCGATGGGCGACGACCCCAACAACAGCGGAAACTCACGGCGTTGGCTCACCCACGCCGTGGAGAACAGCCTTCGCCGCCTGGGCACCGACTACATCGACCTCTACCAGGTGCACCGGCCCGACGCGGACACCGACATCGACGAGACCCTGTCCGTCCTGTCGGATCTCGTACGGGCGGGCAAGGTGCGTGTGATCGGCCACTCCACCTTCCCGGCGGAACAGATCGTCGAGGCCCAGTGGACGGCCGAGCGGCGCGGCCACATCCGGTTCCGCACCGAGCAACCGCCGTACTCCATCCTGGCTCGCGGCGTCGAGGCCGCCGTGCTGCCGACCGCTCAGCGCTACGGCCTGGGTGTGCTGACCTGGGGCCCGCTCAGCGCGGGCTGGCTCTCCGGCAAGTACGCCAGGCCGACGGACATCAACCTCACGGAGGGGAGCGGGCGGGCGGCCCTCGAGCGGCACAAGTTCGACCCGTCGGTGCCCGGCAACGCCCGCAAGCTGGAGGCCCTCGGCGAACTGACGAAGCTGGCCGACGAGGCGGGCCTGAAGCTCCCGCATCTGGCGATCGCGTTCGTACGCGCCCACCCGGCCGTCACCTCGGTGATCATCGGCCCGCGGACGAGCGAGCACCTGGAGGACCTGCTGGCTGGCGTCTACGTCGAGTTGAGCGCGGACGTCCTGGACCGGATCGACGAGATCGTGCCTCCGGGCACGGACCTGAACAGGAACGACTTCTACTACACGCCGCCCGCGCTCATTGACGCATCCCGGCGACGCCGCTGACGCTCTGCTCACGGTGTACGAGGACCGTTCGGCGCTGCGCCGCCACCTGGTCGTGGCGAGCCTGCTGGACCGGACGAAGGACGGCAGCAGCTACCGGCGGGTCCGGTAGCGGTCACGGCCCGGCAGGCCCGTTGGCGGTCAGCGCGCGCCAGGCCCGGTCCAGTCGGCCGCCACATGAGCGATCCGTACACGCTGCGGGTGGTCGCCGACCGCGACGGACGCGACCTTCCTGCCGGTGGCGAAGTCGATCGCGGTGACGCGGTCGGCGCCGCTCTCGGAGATGACGCAGGATCCGCCGTCACCGCTGACGGTCGCCCAGTACGGCTTGGAGGCAGCCACCAGCGGCCCCTCCTGGAGGGATGCCCTGTCGACGATCGTCGCGTAGTCGTCCATCGTCCCCGCGATGCACAGCTTGTCGCCCGCGGCGTTCATCGACATGCCATGGTGGCGCGAGTCGTTGACCCAGGTGCTGCGGTCCTCGCTGGTCGCGGGATTCTTCGGCAGAGTCTTCGCCCGGGTGATCTTGTCGGAAGCGACGTCGTACTCGAGGAAGCCGTTGAAGAACGAGACCTGGAAGTAGAGCTTCGACTCGTCCGGGGTGAAGGCGACGGGTCGTACCGCGTCGGACAGGTCCTTGCGGCCGAAGGCGTCGAGGCGGGCGCGCATGTCGATGACCCTGACCTCCTTGAAGGTGGCGGCATCGACGACGGTGATGCGGCGGTCGCCCTTCGTCCAGTCCCACGCGGGATCGTCGAGGGCGGTGTTGACCTCGCCGATCGACATGTTCCACAGATATCTGCCGCCGTCGGTGAAGACGTTCTCGTGCGGTTTGTCGCCGGTCTTGAACGAGCCGAGCTGCTGGCCGGTCCGGATGTCGAGTACATGCACGGTGTTCGAGGTCGAGGCCGACACGGCGACGCGTGTGCCGTCGGGCGAGACCGTCATGTGGTCGGAGCGGTAACCGGACACGGGGAAGCGCCAGTTGATCCGTCCCGAGGCGAGATCGATCGACACGACGTCGGCGAAGCTCGGGCGGGAGACGACCATGGCCGTGCCGTCGGGCGTGGAGTACATGTCGTCGACGAACTGGTCGTGTCCTTCGCCGGGGCCGTTGCGGATGCCGAGGAAGTAGATGAGCTTGACGGGGTTGAGATAGATCTCGGTGAGCCGCTGGTCCTTGTCCGGTATGACGTTGATGCGGCCGATCTTTGCGAAGTCGCCGCGTGAGTTGATGACGTCGGCGGTGCCGTCCCAGTTGTTGCCCACGAACATCACCTCCTTGAGACCGGCGGCGGCGGTGTCGGCAGTCGCGGCGGGTGCGGCGACAGCCGTCGTGGAACCTGCGACGGCCATGGCGACGGCTGTGGCGAGTGCGCCGAACGCGCGCCGGGTGAACCGCTGTGGACGCCGGCTTGCGGGCAGAGACATCGTCGTCGTTCCTTCCGTGGGGGGCGCTACCGGACGGGCTTGCGCGAAGAGCTGCGGCAGGCAGAGTCTGAATACGGGCCGCTTCAGACTGGGCTACTGGAAAGTAACGACAGTCGGTGAGGTCCACAAGACTCGCGACACGAGAAAATGGCCGGACCGACGAGGGAGGGACGCGTGGCCGGCAGGCTCAGACAACCGACGGGCCGCTACGGGGGCAGGTCCGCCGAGGAACGACAGGCCGAACGGCGCCGGCGGTTCCTCGACGCCGCACTCCAGCTCTTCGGCGACAGCCCCGGATACCGGGCCACGACCGTGGCGGCGCTGAGCGAGGCGGCGGGGCTGTCCACCCGTCAGTTCTACGAGGAGTTCCGCACCCTCGAAGACGTACTCGCCGCTCTGCACCTCCAGGTCAACGACTGGGCGGAGGAGGCAGCGCTGGCCGCGCTCGCCGAAGCCGAAGGCATGCCGATCGCGCAACGCGTCGCGGCGGCGTTCCGCGCCTACGCCGCCAACGTCACCGGCGACCCGCGTCGTATACGCATCACCTTCGTCGAGATCATCGGTGTCAGCCCGCGGCTGGAGGAACAGCGTCTGGCCCGGCGTTCGCGCTGGGTGGACCTGATCTGCGCCGAGGCGGCAGCGGCGGTCGAACGAGGCGAGGCGGCACCGCGGGACTATCGCGTCGCCGCGGCGGCCTTCATCGGAAGCGTGAACGGCCTGCTGCACGACTGGAAGGCGGGCTGGGTGGACGCGACGCTCGATCAGGTCGTGGACGAACTGGTGCAGTTGCTGCTGGGAATCATGCGCCCGGTCGACCGGGAGCCGGGCACGTAGAACGCTGGGCCGCCGCGAGGGCCCGGCGTCGGGACCGCTCGCCGTGCCTTCCCGCGCGGCACCTCACTTCCCGGGGGGCACCGAGCTCTCGATATGCGTGAGTTGGGCCACGAGGCTGCTCAGCCACTGCTCCAGGTCGATCAGCATCGGCAGGGGAGCGAAGCCCCGCACCCCGGGCGGCGGGTGGTACGTCACGGGGGCGAGCGGCCCTGGCGCCCGGTTCTCGTCGGCGCAGAGCGCGGCGATCCGGTCGGTGGCCCGGACGAGCTGTTCGGCGGTCGTACGAGCCCAAGCGGCGGCGTCCGGGGGAATGCCGGTCGGCGGCAGGTCGAAGCGGGGCAGCCAGTGGGCGCCGAGCAGCACATGGTTCGCCGTGATCAGTGCGGCGTGCCAGTCCATGGGATCGGCCGACGAATCGCCCGGTTCGCTCCGGAGTTGGAAGTACGCGGCCTCGGCGAGGCGGAGTCGGTGGACGACCGGGAAAGTGGGTGGTGCGTGCGCTGTTCCCGGCGGGGTGGCGAGCAGCACCCGCACCGTCCCGGTGATCAGCGGGCCGCAGGAGCGCAGCAGCTCGGACATGGTTCTTCGTACCTCGCGCCGGGCCCCGGCCGGCCAGGCGAGGAGCCCGCACAGCAGACCGATCGCGCTGCCCGTGACCACGTCCAGGATCCTGTCCTCGGCCAACTGCCAGGAGGCGGGGGCGATCTGGGCGAACGCGGCCGACACCACCAGCGTGAACAGGGCCTGCGCCCAGGCGATCCCGAAGAGCGGTCCGAGAGCGAAGGCGGCCAGCATGGCGGGCGCCAGCACCGCCGCGTACGCATCGGTGTGCCGTCCGACGACGAGCAGGAGCGTGCCGGCGGCGACCGCGCCGACGAGCGTGCCGATCAGCGCGGAACGCACGGCCGTCCAGGTGGCCCCGGCGGTCGTGCGGCCGAGGGTGAGCACGGCGAGCAGCACCCAGAAGCCGTGGGACAGGTCCAGCGATCCGGCGATCAGGCGGGCGGCGCCCAGCCCGAGCGCGGTCCGGGTGGCGTTCTGGAAGAGGACCGAACGCAGCGTCGTATGGCCGGCGAGGCGGCGCCACCACAGGTACGGGGTGCGAGCGTCGGCGTACCAGAAGAGTGCGTGCGGCTGGATCGGCGCAGTGCGCCTGCCGTCCAGCCCGACACGTACGGCGGTCTGCAGGATCCGCGCCGATTCGGCCACGCCCAGTACCCCGGCCTGGCGGCGCAGTGCGGGGACCGGCGGCGCGGTCTGCGGTGGCCGGGCAGCCCGTGCGACACGCAGCGCTTGGAAGCGCTGTATCGCCGTGTCCAGGGCGGGGGCGGCCGACCTCGGGGGCGGGTGGCCGGTGCGCAGGGCCTGTGCGGTGGAGGCGCAGTGCGCGGCGACGCGGGCGAGCATGTCGGCCGACGCGGCATCCGCCTCCGCGTCCCGGCCGTGCGGTGGGGCATCCGCCTCTGCCTCCGCGTCCCGGCCGGCCGACGGGGTTGCGCCGAGCTGTGCCAGTTCGTCGAGGAGTCTGCGCGCCGCGGCTCCGGCCTGGGCCAGGGCGCGGGCCGAGCGCCCGGCCCCGGCGGGCCGTTCGGCGGGTGGAAGTCGGGAGAGCCGCAGCCGCCGGCCGGTCGCCCGCAAGCGGTCCGCAGAGTCGCCGCCCTCTCCGGCCGCTGCCGCGGCCGCCGCGCGACCGGCGGTCGCGACGGCCTCCGTCAGGCTCTCCCGGTAGGAGACGGCCGGCGCCGCGGGCAGCAGGAAGACCTCGCACGCCGCGAGCAGCAGCACGCCCAGTGTGAGTCCGGCCAGCCGCGACCCCAGGGAGTCCGGTGCGTACGGCGGAAAGCAGGCCAGGATGTAGAAGAGCTGGAGCCCGGGTGCCGCTCCGGCCGGCCGGGGCCCCGCGACCGCCGCGAAGGCGAGAGCGAAGCCGACCACCAGCATCCCGAGAACCGCCGCCCAGGTTTCGACGGCCAGCACCGTGCCCAGAGCGACGAGCACCAGGCCGACCGGCAGCGCGCGCAGCATCACGGCCGCCCGCTGCCGCCCGGAGCCGGGGATGGGGGACAGTATCCCGAGTGCCACCGGTCCGAACAGGGCGTACAGGGCCGGCTCCGGCTGATTCACCCAGTACACGAAGGGATAGAACCCGGCGCACGAGGCCGTGGTCACCCGGACCGCCCGGTGCACGATTTCCGTACGGTCCGCCTTCCGCGCGACAGCGCGGTGGCGCCGCGAGTCCGCCTCGGCGGGGCGTGCCCGGCTCACGGCCGGATCTCACGGTTGCCGGGCCCCATGTCCGCGGGCGGCCGGGGTCCGTGCACGGACAGCGGCGGCACCTTGCCGTGGACGACGAGCCGCTGGCCCATACAGAACAGCGCGACCGTGGCCGCGACAGAGGCCCCCGTTCGCGCGGCCGATGACGACTCTGCGCGCATGGGCACGTTCCTCTCGGGCGACGCCGCCGCAGCGTCGCGAGTCGTTCGGGCATGCGCCCTTGATCCCTCGGGCCATTGTCGGCTCGGGGCCGCGGGTCCGCAGCCCGGGCCTGTACCGGTGCCGGTGCCGCGCGGCGGAGGATCGGCCGGATCGCGGGAGAGCGCCGGCCGGGGCCACCATGGCAGTGAGTGCACGGACCCGGCCCCGTGGCGCCGCGGGGCGCCGGACCCCTGCGTTACGTGGGAGGTCGTATGTCTGCCGAGCGTGCTGCCCCGCTGATCTGGAACACGATCGAGCGGTACTTCGCACTGCTCCAGGCCCATGTCCCGGCGGAGCGGATGCGAGACGAAATCCTCACCGACGACTTCCGTACGGGCTTCGTCAACGGGCTTATCCGGCAGGGCGATCAAGGGCTGCGGGACTTTCTCGAAGCCCGCGCGGAGTTCTTCGACGAATCCCACGTCGTGGAGCAGCTGTCCCGGCCCGAGCGGCTGCCCGGTGGCCGCTGGCGCGCCCATACCCGGCTGGAGTTCTTCCTGAGGCAGCGGCTCGAAGGATCGCCCGTGAGCGAGACGTTCACCGGAAAGGCCTTCCACGTCTGGGAGTTCGCCCCGATGCCCACGCTCGTAGACCCGCCGGGTGACGAGCCACCGGGTGACGAGCCGTCGGACGGCGGGCCGGACGGAGCGACGAGCGGAGCGTCGGACGTCGGCTGGCGGGTCGCGGCGCAACTGGTCGAAGGCTTCGCCGCCCTCGACGAGAACGCCAGACGGCTCTTCGCGCAGCCCTCCGCGGGACTGAACCTCGACGAACCCTGAGAGCGGGAGGCCGACCACCGTGCACCTCCTGCTGCCGGTCCTCTTCGCTCTCTGCGCGGCACTCAGCAACGCGGTCGCCACCGTGCTCCAGCGCAAGGCGGCCCTCACCGTGCCGCGCTCCGAGGGCCTGCGCGCGGGGCTGATGCTCGATCTGCTCAAGCACCGCGTCTGGCTGGCCGGAATCCTTGCCGTCATCGCGGCCGCCGTCTGCCAGGCGCTGGCCCTGGTGACCGGGCCACTGACGATCGTTCAGCCGCTGTTCGTCCTGGAACTGCCGCTCACCCTGATCGTCGCCTCGCTGCTGATGCGGCGGCACCTCCCGCGCGTCGGCTGGGTGGCAGTGACCGGTGTGGTGGCGGGTCTGGCCGTCGCCCTCGCCGCAGCGTCCCCCACGGGCAACCGCACCCACGTGGCGCTGGACCGCTGGGTCCCCGCGCTCGCGGCGTGCCTGGGACTTGTCGTCATCCTCGCCCTGGCGGCACTCAAACGCCCCGAGGGCCGGTCACGCGCCGCCTGCTTCGGCGCGGCGACCGCCATCAGCTACGCGCTCACCGCGGCTCTCATGAAGGCGGCGATGCACATCCTGGACGACGAGGGGATCGTGGCGTTCTTCACCGCATGGCAGACCTACGCCTTCGCGGCGGTCGGCGGGGGAGCGCTCTTCCTGTTGGAGAACGCGATGCAGGCGGGCCCCCTGGTCGCCTCCCAGCCCGCACTGACCCTCGGCGACGCGACGGTGAGCCTGGCCCTCGGTATCACTCTGTACGAGGAACATGTCCGCTCCGGCTGGTGGCTGCTCCCGCAACTGCTCGGCCTCGTCATGATCGCCACGGGAGTCTTCGCGCTCTCCCGGATCCCGCTGACCCGGTCGGTGGTCTCTCCCGACGAGCCGCAGCGAGTCGGCGACGCGCCGTGAGCGCCCGCACATCAATGCGTACGGGAGCGCCCACCCGGTTGTGCCGGTCGCGGACAGGGCGGATTCTGGAGGCAATGAACCGGGCTGGTGTTGCGCTATGAGCGCATGGGGCGCGGCGAAGAGTGCCGATTTCCGTGGTCCGCTCGATGTCGCCAGGGCTGCCACGGTGGTTCTGGATGCCCAGGACACGGTCATCGGATGGAGCCGCACGGCCGAGGAACTCTTCGGATACGCCCAGGACGAGATCATCGGAAAGCCCCTGGACACCTTCCTGCCGCCCCGGCAGTCCTCCGGGCTCACTGCGGCCGACGAGCCGGGCTCGGCCCTGGGTGCCCCGCTGAGCGGCGGCGAAATCCGCGTCGCCGTGCACAGTGACGGCCGCTCGCTGCTCGTGGCCACAGCGGTGAGTTCCCTGCCCGGCACCGGCACGGCGGCCCATGTCCTCGTCGCGACGGCACTGGAGAGTCTGCGGCTGTGGGAGTCCCGGCTGGCGCTGCTGCACGGGCTGGCCACCCAGTCGCCCGTCGGCCTGGGCATCTATGACACCGACCTGCGGCTGACGTGGTGCAATGCCGCGTACGAGCGGGAGATCGGGCTGCCGTTCGCCGAGTTCCGCGGTCTGCGGGCCGATGAGCTGTACTCCGAGGGAAGCTTTATGACCGAGGGCTACCCGAACACCCTCGACTCGGTCATGAACCAGGTACTCGACACCGGAGAGCCGATCGTCGACCTGCACTTCCGTGGCCGGCCGCCCAGCGATCCAGACGTCGAGCACCTGTGGTCGTGCTCCTACTACCGGCTGCAGGACGCGGACGGGCATGTCTTCGGCGTCTGCGAGGACGCGTTCGACATCACCGATCGCTACGAGGCGCAGAAGCGGCTGGCCCTCCTCGTCGAAGCCGGCCGCGGAATCGGCACCGTCCTCGACGTGATGGTGACCGCGGAGGAGATCGCCGAGGTGGCGGTCCCGGAATTCGCCGACGCCGTCACGGTCGACCTCGTCGAGGAAGTGGTGGAGGGCGAGGCGCTGGGCGCCGGTGGCCCGGCTGGGGGCGCTCTCGTACGGGTCGCTTCGCGATCGGCCACGGCGACCGGAACGGGCGAGCAGGAGAAGCCGAATCCGCCTTCTCCTGTCGACTACCCCCCGGGTTCCCCGCAGCTGCGCAGCCTCTCCTCGGGCGGGCTCGTGCTCGCGGACGACACCCTGGTCGTTCCGTTGCGGGCCGGGGGCAGCCCGCTGGGACTGGTCACTTTCCGGCGGGCACCGTCGGCCACCTTCGACAACGGCGAGATAGCTCTCGCCGACGAACTGGCGGGCCGTACAGCGGTGTCCATCGACAACGCGCGACGCTACTCCCGTGAACGTGCGGCCTCACTCGCCCTTCAGCGCCAACTGCTGCCCCGCCACCTGCCGCAGCAGACAGCGGTCGACCTTGCCTACCGCTATCTGCCCACCGACGACGTGACAGGGGTGGGCGGCGACTGGTTCGACGTCATCGCACTGTCCGGAACCCGGGTCGGGCTCGTCGTGGGCGACGTGGTCGGCCATGGCCTGCAGGCGGCGGCGACCATGGGCCGGCTGCGCACGACCGTACGCGCGCTCGCCCAACTGGACTTGTCCCCCGACGAGTTGCTCACCCGGCTCGACGATCTGGTGGGCCAGTCGGCGGAGGATCTGATGGACGCGGTGGGTCCGCCCATCGAGCCGCGCGAGGACGATGCCACCGGGGCGACCTGTCTCTACGCCGTCTACGATCCGGTCTCGCGACGCTGCACCATGGCCCGGGCGGGGCATCTGCCACCGGCGGTCGTGGACCCCGAGGGCCGTCTGTCCTTTCCGGACCTCCCGGCCGGTCCGCCGCTGGGGCTCGGCGGTCTGCCGTTCGAGTCGAAGGAGCTCGACCTGCCGGTGGGCAGTCTCATAGCCCTGTTCACCGACGGCCTGGTCGAAACCCGCGGCCGCGACATCGATCAGGGCCTCAACACCCTGGGGCGAGTGCTCGGCGAGCGCGGCAGGTCGCTGGAAGAGCTGTGCGACCGCACTCTGTCGGAACTCCTGCCGTACGGTACGACCGCCGACGACACGGCACTGCTGCTCGTACGTACCCGGGAACTCGACCCCGGACAGGTGGCCCACTGGGAACTGCCCGCGGAACCGGTCGCGGTGGGCCATGCCAGGGAACTGGCTACCGGTCAGCTGCGCGAATGGGACCTGGAAGAGCTGACGTTCTCGACCGAACTCGTCGTGAGCGAGCTGGTCACCAACGCCGTCAGGCATGCCGCGGGGCCGTTGCAGCTGCGCCTCATCCGTGACCGCACGCTCCTGTGCGAGGTCGCGGACGCCGGCCACACCTCGCCACATCTGCGCCACAGCGAGGAGGAGGACGAAGGCGGGCGTGGTCTGTTCATCGTCGCGCAGCTGGTTCACCGATGGGGCACCCGTTACACGGAATCCGGGAAGACGATCTGGACGGAACAGGTCTTCCCCTCGGCGGAATGACAGTCCGGCGACGGCAGCCCGGACGTCGCGGTCAGGCGACCGTGACGGGCAGGGCGACGCCGTCGGCGCACTGGCCGGGCTGGTGCGCGCACACGTGCCGGAACTCGGCGACGACGACGCGATGCGCTTTGCGGGCGCCACCGTCATGGTGGCCGGAGCCGTGTGGACCCACTCCCAGCCGTCCGCCGCGATGCTGGACGCCTGCAAGGCCGACCCCTCGCCGGCGTCCATGCCGTTTCGACGTCACCGCGATGCTGCGCGAAACGCTCGAAGTGCTGCTCACGGGGTCCTGCACCCTAGGTTGACGGCCGTGACTGTGTTCGATGATTCGGAGCGCCGGACCTGGGCGGGGCGGGCCGAGGCGTAGAGACCGAGTTCGACGCCGTCGTGGGCAACTTAGTGGTCTCGGGGCAGCGCTGTCGATCTATGTCACCGCGTCCGACCAGCCGTACGGCGGCCCCGTGCGCCCCGTCCCCGGACCCGCGCCCACTGCCTCCAGGTCCCGGTCCGCCGCCCGCATCAGCCTCCCGGCGATGTCCCGCATGGCCCGGCTCGCCGCGAGTTCGTCGCCGATCGCCGGCACGTCCACGTCCTGGGGGTTGCAGTGGGCCACCCCGTGGCCGGTGAGCGTGGTGGTGCCCGTGTCCAGCACCGCGCGCGCCTTCGTCTTGCCGTCCTCCTCGGACAGATAGACGCTGATCTTCCACTCCAGTGTCCGATGAGTCATCGCGCACCTCCTCGCCCGCGGCCGCAGGAGCCGCCGCGACGCAGTCCTGCCTTCAGGATCCACCCGCCAGTTCCCGGTCGCGCGCCGCCCCCCTGGCCATACGGGGGATCTCCGTCCACGACACGCCGCGTCGCGCCTGGCAACGGCAGGTGAGCGGCTACCTTCGCCCGACGAAGGCGCTGCGCGGGGTGACCAGGCACCCGGTGACCGCCGGGTCCGGGAGGTGAATGGTGGGGCGCACGAACGGACAGGCCCGTCCGGTACGGGTGCGCGGCAAAGCATCGCCGCGAACCGCCGGCCGTCGTGCCGCGCAACGGCTGCGGTGCCTCGCCGCGCTGTCGCTGCTGGCCGGGCTGCTGACGTCCTGCGGCTCAGAGGAATCCGGCGGCCCGGTCCGCCTGAACTGGTACAACTTCCCCGACGACTCGGGCGCCCTGGCCAGTGCGGCGAGCAACTGCAGCCGCTCTTCGGGCGGGCGGTACAGCATCTCGTACAACAAGCTCCCGCGCGCCGCGGACGGCCAGCGTCAGCAGCTCGTCCGCCGGCTCGCCGCCGAGGACAGCGCCATGGACATCCTGGGCCTCGATGTCACCTGGGCCGCGGAGTTCGCCGAGGCCAAGTGGATCCTGCCGTGGACAGGCGCCAATCGCCGCAAGGCCACCGCGGGCACGCTCGCAGTGCCGCTGCAGACGGCGACGTGGAAGGGCAGGCTGTACGCCGTCCCGTACAACACCAACACCCAGTTGCTGTGGTACCGGAGCGATCTCGTGCCCAAGCCCCCCACGACCTGGGCGGAGATGCTGGCCATGGCCCGCGTCCTCGCGAAGCAGGGCAAGCCCCACTTCGTGGAGATCCAGGGTGCCCAGTACGAGGGTCTGACGGTCTGGTTCAACACGCTCGTGGAGAGCGCGGGCGGCTCGATCCTGAACCGTACGGCCACCGCACCCTCGCTCGGCCCGCCCGCGGTCCGGGCGGCCACGATCATGCACGACCTGGCGACCTCGCCCGCCGCGGACCCCTCTCTGTCCAACCAGATGGAGGACCAGAACCGGCTGGCCATGGAGTCGGGAACCGCCGCCTTCGAGCTGAACTACCCGTTCGTCTATCCCTCGATGAAGGCGAACCAGCCCAAGCTCTTCAAGAGTTTCCGCTGGGCACCGTACCCCGGAGTGGACCCCGGCCGGCCGGCGAAGCCGACCATCGGCGGCATCGACCTCGCCATCGGCGCCTATTCGAACCACCCGGACCTCGCGTTCGAGGCGGCCCTGTGCCTGCGCAATCGTCAGAACCAGATGGCCGCGGCGATCGAGGGCGGACTTCCGCCCACCCTGCGCTCGCTCTACTCCGACAAGGCGTTGATCAAGAGCTACCCGTTCGCCGCCGACGTGCTCTCGGCCCTGGAGAACGCGAGCACCCGCCCTCAGACCCCCGCCTACCAGAACGTGTCCATCGCGATCTCGCACACGCTCTCCCCGCCCTCGGCGATCAATCCCCGAAGCGATGTCGATGAAATCGGCAGTCAGATCGAGGACGCCCTCGAGTCAAAGGGGCTGATCCCGTGAACACCCCGACCTCCGCTACGGCTACGGCTCCGGCCCCCGGCACGGCCGAGGCACTGTCCGAGGGCGCACGGCAGGAACGACGGCTGGGCTGGCTGCTGTGCGCGCCCGCGGTCGTCGTCATGCTCGCCGTCACGGCTTACCCCATCGGCTACGCGATCTATCTGTCCCTGCAGCGCTACGACCTGCGCTTCCCGAACCAGGCGAAGTGGGTGGGCCTGAGCAACTACGGGGCCGTGCTCTCCTCCGACTTCTGGTGGGAGGCGTTCTGGGTCACGCTGTTCATCACCGCCGTCTCGGTGGCCGTGGAACTCGTCCTCGGCTTCGCGCTGGCCCTGGTCATGCACCGCGCCATCTTCGGCAGAGGGACCGTGCGTACCGCGATCCTCGTCCCGTACGGCATCGTCACGGTCGTCGCCGCCTACTCGTGGCAGTACGCGTGGACTCCGGACACCGGCTACCTCGCCGCGCTGCTTCCGTCGGGTGAAGCCCCGCTGACCGAGCAGTGGCCGGCCATCGGGATCATCATCCTCGCCGAGGTCTGGAAGACCACCCCCTTCATGGCCCTGCTCCTGCTGGCCGGACTCGCCCTGGTGCCGGAGGAGACGCTGCGCGCCGCCATGGTCGACGGTGCGTCCTCCTGGCAGCGTTTTATTCTGGTTACGGTGCCGTTGATGAAGCCGGCCATCCTGGTCGCCCTGTTGTTCCGCACCCTGGACGCCTTCCGGATCTTCGACAACATCTACATCCTGACCTCGGGTGCTCATGGCACAGGATCGGTGTCGATTCTCGGCTACGACAACCTGTTCACGTCACTCAACCTCGGCATCGGATCGGCAATCTCCGTGCTCATCTTCATCTGCGTCGGCCTGATCGCCTTCGGCTTCATCAAACTCTTCGGGGCTGCCGCCCCCGGTTCAGAGGAGGCAGGACGCTGATGGCCAGCGCAGGCAAGAGGCACATCACCGGCTGGGCCATCACCAACATCGTGGTGATCGCCTACGCACTGTTCCCGGTCTGGTGGATCGCGGCTCTGTCGTTCAAGGACCCCAGCACCCTCACCGACGGCAACTTCGTCCCCGACAAGTGGACGTGGGAGAACTACAGCGGCATCTTCGACACCTCGGAGTTCACCCGTGCCCTGATCAACTCGATCGGTATCGCCCTGATCTCCACGGTGATCGCCGTGGTGCTCGGCACCATGGCCGCCTATGCCGTGGCGAGGCTTCGCTTCCCCGGCAAGAAGCTGCTGATCGGTATGTCCCTGTTGATCGCGATGTTCCCGCCGATCTCCCTGGTGTCCCCGCTGTTCAACATCGAGCGCATCATCGGGATCTTCGACACCTGGGTGGGGCTGATCATCCCGTACATGACCTTCTCCCTGCCGCTCGCGATCTACACCCTCTCGGCGTTCTTCCGGGAGATCCCCTGGGATCTGGAGAAGGCGGCCAAGGTCGACGGGGCAACTGCGGCCCAGGCCTTCCGGCTGGTGATCGCACCCCTGGCAGCGCCGGGCGTGTTCACCACCGCGATCCTCGTCTTCATCTTCTGCTGGAACGACTTCCTGTTCGCCATCTCCCTGACCTCGACGACCGCGGCCCGCACCGTGCCGGCGGCGCTCGCCTTCTTCACCGGGAGCAGCGCGTTCCAGCAGCCCACCGGTTCGATCGCCGCCGCCGCGGTGGTAATCACCATTCCGATCATCGTCTTCGTGCTGCTGTTCCAGCGGCGCATCGTCGCCGGACTGACGTCCGGGGCCGTCAAGGGCTGACCGGCAGCAGCCGATCGTCAGGACAAGGAGCACCGACCGTGGCCGAGATTGTTCTCGAGGGCATCACCAAGAGGTATCCCGACGGCGCCCTGGCCGTGCGGGACGTCAACCTCACCGTGGCAGACGGGGAGTTCGTCATCCTGGTCGGTCCCTCCGGTTGCGGCAAGTCCACGACCCTCAACATGATCGCCGGGCTGGAGGACATCACCGACGGCACCCTGCGCATCGGCGACCAGGTGGTCAACGACAAGGCGCCCAAGGACCGCGACATCGCGATGGTCTTCCAGAGTTACGCCCTCTATCCGCACATGACCGTGCGCGACAACATGGGCTTCGCTCTGCGCCTGGCCAAGGTCGACAAGGCCACCATCAAGAGCAAGGTGGAGGAGGCCGCCCAGATCCTCGACCTGACGGAACATCTGGACCGGAAACCGGCGAACCTCTCAGGTGGCCAGCGACAGCGTGTCGCCATGGGCCGCGCCATCGTCCGCAGTCCCAAGGCGTTCTTGATGGACGAGCCGCTGTCCAACCTCGACGCGAAGCTCCGGGTGCAGATGCGCACCCAGATCTCGCGCCTCCAGCAGCGTCTGGCCACCACCACCGTCTACGTGACCCACGACCAGACCGAGGCCATGACCCTCGGGGACCGAGTGGTCGTCATGCGCAGCGGGGTCGTCCAGCAGGTCGGCACCCCGCAGCACCTCTACGACGCCCCGCGCAACCTGTTCGTCGCGGGGTTCATCGGCTCACCCGCCATGAACTTCATCCACGCCACGCTGGAGGAGAACAGGATGCAGACCGCCATCGGTGACCTTCCGGTGAACGACGAGATCCGTCGCAGTCTGGAGCGCCAGAACGCACCGCGCGACCTCATCGTCGGGCTGCGGCCCGAAGCGTTCGAGGACGCCTCGCTGGTGGATCCGGACCGGGAAGGGACGCGGTTCACCGTGACCGTGGAAGTGATCGAGTCCCTCGGCTCGGATGTCTACGCCTACGTCACCGAGGAGGGCTGGGAGCCGACCATGACCTCGGAACTCGAGGAGCTGGCAGCCGACTCCGGCCAGAAGGAGACCGGAGCCGAAGCAAACAAGATCGTCACCCGGCTCGACGCGTCCACGCGCATCACCGAGGGGGGCCGGGCCGAACTGTGGGTGGACACCTCACGCATGCATGTCTTCGACCCGCGCACCGGTGTCAACCTCACCCACCCGGAGAACAGCGGCTGAGCCTTTCGGAATTGCCAGCGTGTCATGGCGCGCCTGGCACCGGCCGGATGGGGAACATTTGAGGACCACAGTCGCCATGGGGCTGCGGTCGGCACGTCAAGGACATGCCGTGGCAAGCGAACAAGGAATGTGACCAATGGCAACTGGCAGGGTGAAGTGGTTCAACGCGGACAAGGGCTTCGGTTTCATCGAGCAGGACGACGGCGGCCCTGATGTCTTCGTCCACTTCTCGGCCATCCAGACCACCGGCTTCAAGCAGCTGGATGAGGGAGACAAGGTCGAGTACGAGGTCACGCAGGGCCCCAAGGGCCCCCAGGCGGAAAGCGTCGTCCCGCTGACCTAGCCCGCCCCCCACACGACTGAGACACGCTCTGCCCACCGGGTGACCCCGAGGGCAGAGCGTGTCTGCTTCAGCGACCAAGGATCAGTGCATGAACAGCTCAGATTTGCTGGCAGATGCGTTCGAGCGCATCCGGGAAGCGGTACACGGTGCCGTCGAGGGGCTTTCGCCGGACGATCTCAATGCCCGGCTGGACCCCGACGCGAACTCGATCGCCTGGCTCGTGTGGCATCTTTCGCGCATCCAGGACGACCACGTGGCCGACGCGGCCGCGGTCGAGCAGGTGTGGTTCTCACAGAAGTGGGCGGACCGTTTCGAGCTGCCCTTCGCGAGGGGAGCGACCGGCTTCGGCCACACCAGCAAGCAGGTCGCCGCGGTACGGGTCGCGTCCGGCGAGCTGCTGCTCGGCTACTTCGACGCCGTCCACGAGCAGACCGTGCGATTCGTCGCCGGCCTCGACGACGCGGCACTCGACAGCGTCGTGGACGAGTCCTGGTCCCCGCCGGTCACCCTGGGCGTCCGACTGGTCAGCGTCATCGCCGATGATCTGCAGCACGTCGGCCAGGCGGCTTTCGTCCGGGGCGCACTGGAACGGCGGTAGCCGGAACACCGAGGACTGCGGTGCCGCCGGGTCCCCGACCCGGCGGCACCTGTGGAGCATGTGCGGCAGCTTCTACGGCAGCTTCGCGAAGGGGGAGAGGAAGGCGCGGGCCCCTGGGGTGTCCAGGCGGTACGCGACGTTCGTGGCGTAGCACGGTGTGTCGCCCGTGATCGTGGTGGCGACCAGGGTGATCTTCCCGCCCAGCGTGGCGAAGTTGGGGCCGCCGGAGTCGCCGTAGCACGCGCCGCCGTTGCCCTGCGGTGCGGTCATCGCGAGGCGTACCCAGGCGTTGTTGAGCGCGTCGAAGGTGACCGGGGCCTTCATCCGTACACCGCCGCCGGGATGGGTCTGGCCGCCCGGGCCTCGCTGGGCCTCCTGCGTCCCGTAACCGGCCACGAAGAACGAGGTGTCGTTGAGCCCCTGCGGCCCCAGCGCACCCAGTGCCCCGGCCTTGGGAAGCGTGGCCGGGGTGAACGTCCAGCGCGCCTTGACCTGGGCGGCGGGCAGTTCGATCACCGAGATGTCGTGCGAGTCCGAGGCAGGGCCCGGGTATGCGGGGTGGGTGTGGGCCGTGCCCTGGACGGCGACTGCCTTCGCCACGGCCGCCGGGTCGCCGGGGTGCGCGGCGGAGGCCTTGTCGAGTGCGCCCTGTACATCCTGGTCGAGGGAGACGTAGAACTTCACGTTCGCCGGCCAGTCGGTGGTGCAGTGTGCGGCGGTCAGGAAGGTGTCCGCGTCGATCATGGTGCCCGAGCAGACCCAGTCGACCCGGTCGGGGGTCGCGGGGTTGTCGTCGTTGTCCCAGGTGGCGACGAGCGCACCGACTTCGGTGCGCTCCGGCGCGGGCGTCGCGTTGTACGAGTTGATCGCGGAGGACGGCAGAGCGGCGCCGAACACCAGGGCGCAGGCCGCGGCGGTGACGGTACTCAGGCGTACTGGAACGGCAGTCAAGAGAAGCCCTTCGGTGTGAGGGAACTGGGGTTCTCCTGTGGGGGTGCTCGACAGTGAAGCGTGCGGGTGACCGGTGCGGCAAGAGTGCCGGGAATCCTTGGCTGTTGCTTGACGGATCTCCTGTTGCGTACGGGGTGTCGCAGCAAGGTTTGCGCTGGACCGGCCCGGGCCCCGCGGGACATTGCCCTGACGGGTGCCAGGTCCTCCACTCCTTGCCCTTGACGTGATGCCGTGGGCTCGGTACGTACATGCCAGACGCTTTGGTATAGACCAAGCCCGCTCGGTGGAGGCAGCAATGCGAAGATCGTTAGCGCTCGTCGTCACGCTCATCGGGGCATTCGTCCTGTTCCTGGCCCCACCCGCCGCCGCTGCCACGCCGACGGCGGCGTTCTCCAAGACGTCGACCTGGGACGGCGGTTACCAGGGCGCGTACACCATCACCAACGGCGGCAGCTCCACGCTGACCGGCTGGACCGTCGAGTTCGACCTGCCCGCGGGCACCTCGGTCGGCGCGTACTGGGACGCGTTCCTGACCCAGAGCGGAAGCCATTACGCCTTCAAGAACCGCGAGTACAACGGCACGCTGGCGCCCGGAGCGACCGCGGCATTCGGCTGGGTGTCCGGTGGGAGCGGCACGCCGGTGAACTGCAAGCTCAACAGCGCTCCCTGTCAGGGCGGTTCGGGCGGCGGCGACACGACGGCGCCCACCGTGCCGTCGGGGGTGAGCGTCGGCTCGGCGACCAGTTCGTCCCTGACCGTGAGCTGGACGGCGTCGAGCGACGACTCGGGCGCGGTCGCGGGCTACGAGATCTCCCGTGACGGCGGCACGCCCGTGACCGTGGCAGGCACCACGTACTCCGCCACCGGCCTGCAGGCGGGCACGAGTTACTCGTTCCGTGTCAGGGCCAAGGACGCCGCAGGCAACACCTCGGCCTACAGCTCGGCGGTCAGCGCTGCGACGAGCACGGGTGGCGGTACGCCCCCGCCCGGCGGCGTACGCACCGCGCCGTATGTCGACATGGGCGCCTGGCCGACCCCGAGCATGCCCGCCATGGCGTCGGCGAGCGGGCTCAAGAGCTTCACCATGGCCTTCGTCACCGCGTCGAGCTGCAAGGCCATGTGGTTCAACGCCTATGACCCGCGGTCGGGTTGGGCCAAGGACCAGGTCGACGCCATCCGCGCGGGCGGCGGGGACGTCAAGATCTCCTTCGGTGGCGCCAGCGGCATCGAACTGGCCCAGGCCTGTTCGTCGGTCGACGCGCTGTACGCCGAGTACAACGCGGTCGTCACCGCCTACGACCTGACCTATGCCGACTTCGACATCGAGGGGGCGGCCACGGCCGATCCGGCCTCGGTCGGCCGCCGTTCCCAGGCTCTGGCGCGTCTCCAGCAGGCCCACCCGGGGCTGCGCATTTCCCTCACGCTCCCGGTGCTGCCCGAGGGGCTGACCGCCGACGGGCTGGCCGTCGTGAAATCGGCGCGGGACGCGCGGGTGAACCTCGACGTCGTGAACGTCATGGCGATGGACTACTACCGCAGCATCGACTACGGCGACGCGGCCGTGCAGGCCGCGCAGAGCACATTCACCCAGCTGAAGTCGCTGTACCCGGCCAAGAGCGACGCCCAGGTGTGGGCGATGGTCGGGGTGACCCCGATGCTCGGCCAGAACGACGACGGGCGCATCTTCGACCAGGCCGACGCGCGCCAGCTGGTCACCTTCGCCCAGGGCAAGCACCTGGGTGAGCTCGCGTTCTGGGAGGCGACCCGCGACCGCAACGCCTGCACGGGCGCGCTCTACATGTGCACCAACATCCCGCAGTCCCCGTACGAGTTCTCGAAGATCTTCGCGGCGTACACGGGCTGATCCCCAGGCGCGGCGCACGAGCGCCCCGGTCCCGGTGAGGGCCGGGGCGCTCACCCGCCGCAGGGCATTACGGGCCGGGGGAGGCCGCCGTCTCCACCGGTTCCGGTTCGGGCGCCCGGCGCAGCGCCTGACGGGCCGACCACAGGACGGACACCAGCGGTACGGCCACCACCGCGCCCAGGATCCCGGCCGCGATGGCGCCGCCGATGACCGTGAGCGCGACCACCACCGGGTGGAGCCGAACCGCCCAGCTCATCACGATCGGGTGCAGGAGATGGCCCTCGATCTGCCCGATGATCACGATGAGCGCGATGACCAGCCCCGCGATGAGCGGACCTTTCGCCGCCAGGGCCACCACGGCGGCGACGGCCAGGGCGATGGGCGAGCCGATGAGCGGAATGAAGGCGGCGAAGAACTCCAGCAGAGCCAGCGGGAGCGCGAGCGGTACGCCGAGGATGAACAGGGCCACGCCGACCAGGACGGCATTGGTCGCGGCCACCAGCACGATGCCGTGGGTGTAGCCGGTGAACGTCCGCCAGGCCGCCCTGCCCGCGATCGCGACCCGTTCCCGGGCAGCCGCCGGAAGCTGCTCGCAGAACCAGCCCCACTGCCGGTCGCCGGAGTGGATGAAGAAGACCGAGCAGAACAGGGCCAGCGCGAGCACGGTCAGCACCTCGACCAGCCTGTGCGCGCCGCTCACCGCCGTACTGATGAGGGTGGAGCGGTGGCTCGACAGGAACTCCCCGATCCGGGACTGGAGGTCGGTGAGTGCTTCGGGGTTGAGCCGGAACGGCGGCTTCTCGAGCCAGCGCTCGATCCTTCCGACGCCTGCCTCGAACTCCCGTTGTAGTCCGGCCCGCTCTCCTGCCACCGACTCGCCGATCAGAGCCAGCACCCCGAGGACGATGACGATGCTGCCGAGCAGGGACACGGCGACCGCGAGCGGTCGCGGCATCGCGCGCCCCAGCAGGTCGGCCACCGGCCGCAGCATCGCGGTGATGACCATGCCGAGAAACACGGCCACGGCGATCTCGTGGAACCGTCCCAGCACCGAGAAGACGGCATAGACGAGGGCGCCCACCACGAGGATCCGCCAGGCGTACGAGGCTGCCGTCTGCAGGGCGTGATGCACCGGCAGGCGGTCGCCGGGCCGGGAGCGGGACAGCGGCCCCCCGCCCGGGGTTCCGGCTGCGGGGCGGCTGATGCCGTGCAGGGCTTGACGCGTCGCAGTGCGGATCCGGCGCCGGCGCCCGACGGAGGGCCGGCCGGGGTCCGGGTTGCTGGGCTGCGGATCCGATGGCCACATCCACAAGCACGTACCACCGGGGGCGCCCCCTGCCACGCCACCGGCGCGATATTCGCCCGAAGGCACCCCGATCCATGGCACCCGGATGCCTGCCCGGCACAGGTCGTGCCCCGGCTCCGCTTCCCGGTGGGGCAGGGCCCTGCCGGGCGGCGCCCGATCACGGGATATCTTGATGTCGAGCAATGTTGCAGACGTGGAGTGGAGTATCCGGTGACTGACTCGACCATCATCTATACGCACACTGACGAGGCCCCCGCCCTGGCGACCTATTCATTCCTGCCTGTGGTCGAGGCGTACGCCGCGACGGCCGGTGTCAGGGTGGAGAGCCGTGACATCTCCCTGGCCGGCCGGATCATCGCCAGCTTCCCCGAGCGTCTGGCGGAGGGGCAGCGGATCGAGGACGCCCTCCACGAACTGGGCGAGCTCGCCAAGACTCCCGGCGCGAACATCATCAAGCTGCCGAACATCTCGGCTTCGATTCCGCAGCTGAAGGCTGCGATCGCCGAGCTGCAGCAGCAGGGCTACGCGCTGCCCGACTACCCGGACGACCCGAAGACCGACGAGGACAAGGACGTCCGCGCGCGGTACGACAAGGTCAAGGGCAGTGCCGTGAACCCGGTGCTGCGCGAGGGCAACTCCGACCGCCGTGCCCCGGCGTCGGTGAAGAACTACGCCAAGACCCACCCGCACCGGATGGGCGCCTGGACCGCCGACTCGAAGACGAACGTCGCGACCATGGGCGCCGGTGACTTCCGCTCGACCGAGAAGTCCGCGGTCATCGCCGACGCCGGCTCGCTGCGGATCGAGCTCGCCGGTGACGACGGCAGCACCACAGTTCTGCGCGACTCGGTGCCCGTCCTCGCGGGCGAGGTCGTCGACGCGTCCGTCATGCGCGTCGCCGAGCTGCGCGAGTTCCTCACCGAGCAGATCGCCCGCGCCAAGGCCGAGGGCGTGCTGTTCTCCGTGCACCTGAAGGCCACGATGATGAAGGTCTCCGACCCGATCGTCTTCGGTCACGTGCTGCGCGCCTTCTTCCCGAAGACGTTCGCCGAGTACGGGGAGACGCTGGCCGCGGCCGGTCTGAGCCCCAACGACGGACTCGGCGCCATCTACCAGGGCCTGGAGTCGCTGCCCGAGGGCGCGAAGATCAAGGAGTCCTTCGAGGCCGAGCTCGCCGCCGGTCCCGAGCTGGCCATGGTCGACTCCGACCGCGGCATCACCAACCTGCACGTACCGAGCGATGTCATCGTCGACGCCTCCATGCCGGCCATGATCCGCACCTCCGGTCACATGTGGGGCCCGGACGGCCAGGAGGCCGACACCCTCGCGGTCCTGCCCGACAGCAGCTACTCCGGCGTGTACCAGGTCGTCATCGACGACTGCCGTGCGAACGGCGCCTTCGACCCGTCGACGATGGGTTCCGTACCCAACGTCGGTCTGATGGCGCAGAAGGCCGAGGAGTACGGCAGCCACGACAAGACCTTCGAGATCCCCGCCACGGGCACGGTGCGGGTCGTCGACGGCAACGGCAATGTCGTCCTGGAGCAGACGGTGGGCGCCGGCGACATCTTCCGCATGTGCCAGGCCAAGGACCTGCCGATCCAGGACTGGGTCAAGCTCGCCGTCACCCGCGCCCGCGCGACCGGCGCCCCGGCGGTGTTCTGGCTCGACGAGAGCCGCGCGCACGACGCGCAGCTGATCGAGAAGGTCAAGGCATACCTCGCCGACCACGACACCGACGGTCTGCAGATCGAGATCATGTCGCCCGTCGAGGCGACCGCGTTCTCGCTCGAGCGCATCCGCCGCGGCGAGGACACCATCTCGGTCACCGGCAACGTGCTGCGTGACTACCTGACCGACCTCTTCCCGATCCTGGAGCTCGGCACGAGCGCCAAGATGCTGTCGGTCGTCCCGCTGATGAACGGTGGCGGTCTGTTCGAGACGGGCGCCGGCGGCTCCGCGCCCAAGCACGTCCAGCAGCTGGTCAAGGAGAACTACCTGCGCTGGGACAGCCTGGGCGAGTTCTTCGCGCTCGCGGCCAGCTTCGAGCACCTCGCGCAGACGACGGGCAACGCGCGCGCCCAGGTTCTCGCCGACACCCTCGACCGGGCGACGGCCACGTTCCTCAACGAGGACAAGTCGCCGACCCGCCGCGTGGGTGGCATCGACAACCGCGGCAGCCACTTCTACCTGGCCACGTACTGGGCCCAGGAGCTGGCCGGGCAGACGGACGACGCGCAGCTCGCCGGGGCGTTCGCGGCTCTCGCCAAGACGCTCACCGAGCAGGAGCAGACGATCGTCGACGAGCTCCTCGCGGTGCAGGGCTCCCCGGCCGACATCGGCGGCTACTACCAGCCCGACGCTGCCAAGGCCGCGGCGGTCATGCGTCCGTCGGCGACCTTCAACCAGGCCATCGCGACGCTCGGCTGACGCCAAGGCGGCGGCACGGAGAGCCTGTGTCCGCACCTGTTCCGCCCCGGTCGGCACTCATGCCGACCGGGGCGGCTGCGTTTTCCGGGCCGTGCACCCGAGCTGGGCGGATGCGCTGTCCAGCAGCATGTCCAGGGCCGTGGGATACGCGCTGTGGTTCATGCGGGCGACGAGCAGGTGCGCCGTGGCCGCCACGTGGGGATGCGTCGTCGGGGGCAGCCGGGCGTAGGTGGCCCGCCAGACTTCCTCGTCCGCCTCGCGCGCCGCGGCAGGCAGCGCGAGTGAGGCCGCGTCCAGCGCGGCGAAGGCCAGGGTCTGGTCGATGAACGCCTGATAGATCCGGACGGCATCGGCGTCCGCGAAGCCCGCGGTACGCAACACCCCGAGGATCGTCTCGTCGGCTGCGACCTCGTGCGCCCTGCCGGACACCCGACTCGCGGTGAGGACGGCTGCCTGCGGGTGCCCGAGGTACGCGGCGTGGATGCGCAGCCCCAGTTCCCGCAGGTCGGCCCGCCAGTCACCGATGCTCTCCCAGCCCGCCACGGCCCGCCCGACGAGCACGTCCCCGATGGCGAGCGTCAGGTCGTCGATGCCGCTGAAGTACCGGTACAGGGTGCTCGGATCCGCGCCCAGGGCGATGCCCAGGCGGCGCACGGTCAGGCCCGCGCTGCCGTGCTCACGCAGCATGCGCAGGGCGGTCTCAATGATCAGCTGCTCGGAGAGCACCGCCCCGTTCTTGGTGGGACGACGGCGTCGCCGGGCCTCTTCCGGCACGACGGGCTTGGCCACAGCACGCTCCTTCCACGGTGACCGTCCGGACCCCGGCGAGCTTATGCCAACACCATTGACGTGAAAAGGGGCGCAGGCGTTGGATCGATGACAACGGGCGCCGCGGCCGGAGCAGCGCCTTGCCTGTTATGTCCGCTGTATCTGCTATGCCTGCACTGCCTGCTGTGCCTTGGAAACGGAGTTCTGTCATGCGTGTTCTGCTCGTGGGAGCCGGCGGCGTCGGTACCGCCATCACCCGGATCGCGGCCCGCCGATCCTTCTTCGACCACATGGTCGTCGCCGACTACGACCTCTCCCGCGCCCAGTCCGCCGTCGCGGCCCTTGAGCCGGACGGCCGCTTCCGCGCCGTACGGATCGACGCGAGCGACGAGGGGGCCGTCACCTCTCTGCTGAAGGAGCAGCGATGCGACGTGCTGCTCAACGCGACCGACCCACGCTTCGTGATGCCGCTGTTCCAGGCGGCCCTGGCCGCCGGGGCGCACTACCTGGACATGGCGATGTCGCTGTCCTGCCCGCACCCGGAGCGACCGTACGAGCAGTGCGGAGTCAAGCTGGGCGACGCCCAGTTCGAGCGGGCCGGGGACTGGGAGAAGGCCGGATCGCTCGCCGTCGTCGGCATCGGCGTCGAACCCGGCCTGTCCGACGTCTTCGCACGGCACGCCGCCGACGAACTCTTCGACGAGATCGAGGAGATCGGCATCCGCGACGGGGCGAACCTCACGGTCGACGGCTACGACTTCGCACCCTCGTTCAGCATCTGGACCACCATCGAGGAATGCCTCAACGCACCCGTCGTCTACGAGGCGGGCCGCGGCTGGTTCACCACCCCACCCTTCAGCGAGCCCGAGGTCTTCGACTTCCCCGAAGGGATCGGACCCGTCGAGTGCGTCAACGTCGAGCACGAGGAGGTTCTGCTGGTGCCGCGCTGGGTGGACGCGGGACGCGTGACCTTCAAGTACGGCCTCGGAGAGGAGTTCATCCGTACGCTGCAGACGCTGCACCTGCTGGGCCTGGACCGCACCGATCCGGTGCCCGTGCCCGCAGCGGACGGGTCGGGTACGGTCCACGTCTCCCCGCGCGACGTGGTCGCCGCCTGCCTGCCCGACCCGGCAACCCTCGGGGAGCGCATGCACGGCAAGACCTGCGCGGGCACCTGGGTGAAGGGCACCAAGGACGGCCGTCCGCGCGAGGTCTACCTGTACCACGTGGTCGACAACCAGTGGTCCATGCGTGAATACGACTGCCAGGCCGTCGTATGGCAGACCGCGATCAACCCGGTCGTGGCCCTGGAACTGATCGCCGCGGGCACGTGGACCGGCAGCGGTGTCCTCGGCCCCGAGGCGCTCCCCGCCCGGCCCTTCCTGGACCTGCTGACCGAGTACGGCTCGCCGTGGGGCATGCGCGAGCAGTGAGAGCGCCCGCTGACGTTCTTCAGGCCCGCGCCACCGCCCCGCCGGAGACGTACCCCTGACCCGTAACAAAACAATCTCGGTTCGAACTGAGCAGAACAGTCCCCGTCTCCGTATCCCTGTGCGTCGTGCTGTGCCCTCCGCCCGAGCGGGTGAGGGCACGGTCCGACTCGGCCGAGGGCACGAAGTCCCGGCGCGACGACCACAGAGGGGCGGCCCAGTGAGGTACAGGCAGAGACACAAGCGGTCCAGATGGATCGGCATCACGGTTGCCGGAGTGGCGGCTCTGGCCGTCGGGGGCGGGGCGCTGCTGATGACCGACAACAACGCCTCGGCCGCGCGCAGCTCTTGGGGCGGGCAGGCCGCACAGGCGCCGATGACCATCAACTGCCCTGACGTCGCGGTCCGTTTGTCGAACGTTCCGGAGCAGGCACGGCCGGCCGTGGACAATCAACTGGCGCAGCTGGACACTCAGGTCGCGGATGCCTACGAGCAACTCGCGGCGGGCGCCACGCAAACCGACCGGAACTGGGTGCGCACGCGCGTGCTGGACCCGCTCTCGTCCCAGCGCCGCGGCACCCTGGACCGTATCGCCACCGAGATCGACCGCGTCTCGAACCGGCCCGAGGGTCTGGAATCGATGGCCTCCTGCACCGTCAAGAAGGACGACGTGGCCCCCGCTGCCGCACCCGCGTCCGGCTCTGCGGCTCCGAACGCCCCCGCTCCGAGCGCTTCCGCCCCCGCCAACGGCGACAAGGCGCAGACCGGCCCCCGCAGGTCGGACTTCGTGGACATCCGCAGAGTGCGGCCCAATGCCGCGGCGCCGCGCCTCCAGGCCAACGCCTCGCGCGGCACATTCAAGTCCCGCTGCGGGCGCAACGAGAACAAGCATTTCAACCCCGACAACGTGATCGTCGCCCCCGGCGTGAGCAACGGCGCCCACCACATGCACGACTACGTCGGCAATCTCGAGACCGACGCCTTCGCCACCAACGACGACCTCGCCGCCGCCGGGACGACCTGCACCAACGGCGACCGATCCACCCACTACTGGCCGGTCCTGCGACTGCGCAACGGAAAGATCGAGACCGACGCGAACCTCCCCGGCGGAGGCCAGGACGGCAACGTCGGACGCATTCTCCAGCCCGCTTCCGTGCAACTCACCTTCCGCGGCAGCCCCGTCAGCAAGGTGACGGCGATGCCGACGTTCCTGCGCATCATCACCGGCGACGCCAAGGCGTTCACCAACGGAACGGCCAACGCCAACGCGTCCTGGAGCTGCACCGGCTTCGAGAACCGGCAGCTGAAGGACAAGTACCCGCTGTGCCCGCAGGGCAGCAATGTGGTGCGTACGTTCAACTTCCAGAGCTGCTGGGACGGCAGCAACACCGACAGCGCGAACCACCGCACGCATGTGGCCTTCGCCCGCCCCAACGGCACGTGTCCCAAGGGATTCACGGCCATACCCCAGCTGGTCCAGCGGATCACCTACAAGATTGCGCCCGGCTCGGTCTTCGCCGTCGACAGCTTCCCCGAGCAGTTGCACAAGCCCGGTACAGACCACGGTGACTTCATCAACGTGATGTCCTCGTCGCTGATGAGGAAGGCGGTGAGCTGCATCAACAGCGGCCGCAGGTGCGGCTGACGCCGGGCGGACCCGGCACGGCGAAGCGTGCCGCTGCCGGGTCCACGGCGGGCCTGCGTCCGTGAGCCCCGGCGGGTTCAGAGTCCGCCGGGCGGGAGGGGCAGTTGCGGGTCCGTGATTCCGCCTGGGGAGGCGAACTGGCCGACGTCCCAGCCCGCGCGCCGGGCACCGCCCTGGTACGCGCTCTCGTAGAAGGCGAGGACGAGGGCGCGAGGATCGCTCTCGGCGCGTGCCGCGTCGTAGGGCAGCACGGCCAGGTGGGTCTTGTAGCGCGCAACCCAGGACGCCGACGCGGGCTCGAGCGGCTCCCCGGTCAGCCCCGCGGGCTCGGGCGCCGTGTAGGAGTAGAAAGCGGGCTCGGGATACAGCTCGTCACCGAACCAGAATCCGAAGCTGATCAACTCCCGTGAGTACGCCTCTCGCGTCACCGGATCGACTTCCGGCGGCTGATCGGTGTGCCGCCCCGAGAACCGGGTGTGGGCGATGTCGAGCGTGTGCCAGAAATGATGGACGGGGCTGGCCTTTCCCGCGAAGCCGGCAGCGAATTCCTCCAGCACCACGGCCACCTGACTGAGGACTCGCCAGTAGCGGTTGACCAGTACGGGATCGTAGGCCGCGTGCTCGGTGTCCTTGGCGAACGGCCGACCTGCGTCGGGCAGGTCGTAGGGCCTGGGAATGTTGATTCTCACGCCGAGGCCCAGGGCGGCCAGAGCATCGAGAGTGTTGTCGTGGAAAGACGCGACGGACTGGCCCGCGAGTGGGAACGATCTCGCTCTGCCGTCCAGCGTCGAGACGACGAGTCGGTGGTCGACGAAGTCGAAGTCGACAGTGAAGACCGAGGTGCCGTCGACGTCTCTCATCGGACGTGTGGTGATGCCGCGGCCGGTGAGATGGAAGGGAACGTTCCACCAGTGGTTGCGCCGGGGACTCGCGGCGAGGCGGATCTTGCCGACGAGCTGCTCGAATCGGTGCAGTGTCTCCTTGGTGTCCTGCCACTGACTGAGCGGTATCGGCGGGAACAGCTCCATCGCGGCACCCTTCCTGCCCGGCGCGCCCGCTGGCCAGGCCCTTCCATGATGACCACGCCCGGCACGTACGGCATCCTGCCGCATCGCAAGACACGACCCTAGGGGCGCTCGAAGAGCTGCAGTACGCCTCCGACCGAGAAACACGCAGCGCCGGTGATGGTCCCCCAATTGGCGACGGCGGCGTTGATCACATCCCCGGTGCTCGGGTTGGTGAAGTCGGCCAGTGCCGCGACCAGGAACAGCACAGAGCCGAGCTGGTTGACGGCGACGATCCACCAGCCGAGGTTCCGTACGCGCAGGCGGGGAGGGCCGTGGCTGACCTCGACGAGGGCCAGGTGCCCGGAGATGAGGAAGAGCAGGCATCCGATGAGGTCCGGCGTCCAGATCAGCCGGTTCACCTGCTGGGAGGAGAGCCCCCGGAAGAAGGAGTCCAGAAGGTTGACGCCGAACACCAGCGTGCCCGCGAACAGGACGAACGTGCTCAGCCAGTCGATCTGCAGGGGCTCGTAACTCCACCACCGCCACCGATGCGTGACCAGGGTGCCGGCGTCGCTGCGGCGCCTCGGGGCGTTGACCGTCTGGAGCAGGGAGGCGTACGCGCCGGCGGTGAAGAACAGGCCCCCGACGAGGTAGACCGTGGCGCTCGGCGTCGGATCGCCGGACCCGAACTGGGCGAGTGTGGCGCCGAGGACGAACAGGGCTCCACCGATCGTGAACGACACCGCGGCCACCGCGTTGAGGGCGCGAAGCCGGTGGAGGGCTTCCTCGTCGGCGTACTGCGTGATGGCCTCGGCTCCCTCGGGCCGGACCGTGAGCGTCCCGCGTTTGCGGGCCGCACGTGATTCCCAGACCGCTGTGCCGCCCTCGGCGAAGCGCCAGGTGAGACGCGTGGTGAACGGTCCGGCGCCCTCGGCGCGCTCTTCGCTGTGACTCACGTGCCGAGCCTACGAGCGAGTGCACGCCGGAGCGCGGACCTCTTGGCTGGTCCGGGTGGCGGGGGAGTGGGACCCTATGAGTGGGGTGTCTGCCGAGGGGACTCGGGAGGGCCGATGGGACGAGACGTCCCGGCGCTGGAATTCACCCGTGACGACCGCCGCCGGTACCGGATCAAGATGCAGGAATGCCTCGACGCGTTCGCGCAGATGCTGCGTGAGTCGCGATTCGAGTTCGAGCGGCCCCAGGTGGGTCTGGAGATCGAACTCAATCTGGTGGACGCGAGCGGCGAGCCCACCATGCGCAACACCGACGTGCTGGAGGCGATCGCGGATCCCGCCTGGGCGACCGAGCTGGGCAGATTCAACCTGGAGATCAACATTCCGCCGCGGCGTCTGACGGCCGGCGGTCCCGACGCGTGGGAGCAGGAGATCCGGGACGCGCTCAATCACGCCGAGGGCCGCGCCGCGGCGGTCGGCGCGCATCTGATCATGGTGGGAGTCCTGCCGACGCTGCGCCAGCCGGACGTGAGTGAGGCGGCGCTGTCGGAGAACCCGCGGTACCGGCTGCTGAACGAGCAGGTGTTCGCGGCCCGCGGTGAGGATCTGCGGATCGCAGTGGACGGCGTGGACCGGCTGCGGACGTACGCGGACACCATCACGCCGGAGGCGGCGTGCACCAGTACTCAGTTTCACCTGCAGGTCTCGCCCGACGAGTTCGCGGGGTACTGGAATGCGGCACAGGCGATCGCGGGGGTTCAGGTAGCCCTGGCCGCGAACTCGCCGTTCCTGTTCGGTAAGGAGCTCTGGCACGAGACGCGCATCCCGCTCTTCGAGCAGGCCACCGACACCCGCTCGGAAGAGATCAAGGTGCAGGGGGTGCGACCACGGGTGTGGTTCGGAGAACGCTGGATCAACAGCGTCTTCGACCTCTTCGAGGAGAACGTGCGCTACTTCCCCGCACTGCTGCCCCTGTGCGACGAAGAGGACCCCAAGGACACCCTGGACGGCGGCGACACTCCTCAACTGGCCGAACTCACGCTGCACAACGGCACGATCTACCGCTGGAACCGCCCGGTCTACGCCGTAGCCCACGACAAGCCGCATCTGCGGGTGGAGAACCGCGTGCTCCCCGCCGGCCCCACGGTCGCCGACGTCCTCGCCAACGGCGCCTTCTATTACGGGCTGACGCGCGCCCTGGTTGACGAGGAACGGCCGGTCTGGTCGCGGATGTCGTTCTCGGCCGCCGAGGACAACCTGCACGCCGCGGCCCGCAACGGGATCGACGCGCGGCTGTACTGGCCCGGGATGGGCGAGGTGCCTGCGTCAGAACTCGTACTGAGACGCCTCCTGCCGCTGGCGCACCGGGGGCTGGAGCAGTCGGGAATGGATGCCGCGTGGCGCGAGCCGCTGCTGGGGATCATCGAGCAGCGGTGCGTCACCGGCCGCAACGGCGCGGTCTGGCAGAAGGAGATGTTCCACCACATCGATGCCACCGCCCATGTCAGCCACCATGAGGCGCTGCGGCGGATGACACGGCAGTACATGGAGTACATGCACCTCAACGCGCCTGCGCATACCTGGCCGGTCGAGTGATCCCGCGGCCCGGCGGGCCGGCCGCACCGGTAGGCGTGGCCGGGCCCGACACCGGCGCGCTCGTGGCAGCTGCGCTGTGTCACGTCGGCTACCGTTTGTCACTGAAAATGCCTGTATTTCGGGCATGGTGACGTCACGGCGGAAGGGCGCGCGCATGACCTCGATCCTGGCCGACACTGTGGTCGGCGCGCCCGGTTCCGTACCGGCATGACGACACCGGACCCGGAACCGCGACGCGGCGACGTCGCGCAGAGCACCGCCGCCACCGCCGCCCGCGCCGGCGACACCGCGGCCGCACGACTCAAGGAACGGATCTACGCGACCATCACCCTGGCCGCAGTGGTGGTGACTCTCTCGGAGGCAGACACGCACGACCCCGAGGAGGCGGCGCTCACCGTGGCCGGGGCAGCTCTCGGGGTCTGGCTGGCAACGCTGGTCGCCGACGAGCAGGCGCACCGTGCCGTGAGCAAGCGTGGCGCGAACCGGGCGGAGATCCGGACGACTTTGCATGTCTCCGCTCCGTTGTTGCTGAGCGCGGTGGGGCCACTGGTGCTGATCGGCGTGTCGGCGCTGGGCGCGATGGATCTGGGCACCGCACTGATGATCAGCGCCGGGGTGGAAGTGGCGACCCTCTTCCTGTGGGGCTGGCGAACCGGCCTGCGGATGGGCAACGGGCCGCTGAGCGCACTCGTCTCAGGCCTGTTGGACACTGCGATCGGCGTAGGGGTCGTGGGCGTGAAGCTCCTCGCGGGTCACTGAGCCGGGCGGCGAACGACCCATGGGCAGCGGGTCTTCGAACTTACGCATGCGCTCGCACCTGTGCCGGGGAGCACGGATCTCTCAGGGCTGCAGGCGGGTGGCGCTCCAGCCGTTCGGTGTGCGGTCGTAGCGGAGTCTTTCGTGCAGCCGGTCGGTGCCGTTCGCCCAGAACTCGATGGCGTGCGGGACCAGTTCGAGGGCGATATAGGTCAGCGGGCGTGGCTGCGGTCCCGCCTGGGCGAGGGCGTGGGCGCGGGCGCGCAGGGCGGGCACGTCGTCCAGGGGCTCGCTCTGGCGGGATGCGGTTGTCATCGCGTGGGTGAATACCGGCCTCTGGGCCCACAGGGCTTCGGTATCGGCGTCGGACAGCTCTCGTACCGGGCCACTGAGGCTGACCTGCCGGCTGGTCTCGCGCCAGTAGAGCAGGCCGGAGGCCCAGGGGTTGGCCCGTAGTTCGCGAGCCTTGCGGCTGGTTCGGTGGGTGGTGAAGACCAGGCCGCACTCGGTGAGCCGGGTGACGACCACGGTCCGCAGGGAAGTCCGGCGCTGGGCGTCGGTCGTGGCCAGAGCCAGGGCTCTGGGTTCACGTACACCGTGAGCGTGCGCGTCATCAAGCCAGCTGTGCAGCAGAGCGATCGGGTCGGGCGGCGGCGCCGCGTACTCGGGGAAGGCGATGTCTATGGTCGCCGTAAGGGATTCCGAGCCGGACCGGGTGCCGGGGCGCGCGTTCATGGGCAGGTCAGACATGGAGGGTCCCCTGGGCTGTGATCACGCCGTCGCCGCCGACCTCGACCGACTCGATGTGGGTTCCGACGCCTTCGGCGCGGGCGAGCATGCGGGAGGGGCGGCCCATCTCGACGCCCTGCATGATCTCGATGCAGCGGCCACGGGTGAGAGCGCCGTGCCGCAGGAGGTGGACGACCAGCGGGCCCGCGGCCGAGCCGGTCGCCGCGTCCTCGGTCACTCCGTAGGCGGGCGAGAACATCCGGCTGCGCCAGTGCGCGCCGTGACCGGCGAAGCAGTTGGTCGCCATGTCCTCGAAGGCGGCCAGCGCGCGGTGGTCGGGATTCAGCGCGGACAGTGCGCTCACGCTGTCCAGTCCGACGAACACGTGGCGGGGCCCGTTGTGGTAGATCTCCACGGGCAGCGTCGAGGCGGGCACACCCAGCGCTTCGAGAAGTTCCTCGGTCCGGTCGAACGGTTCCCAGGTGGGCAGCGGCTGTTGCATCCGGGCGGTGACCACCCGCCCGTCCGTGCGGTCCAGTTCGAAGGGGATGACGCTGACGGCGGTCTCCAGCTGGAGGCGGTCGCCCGGGATGCGGCGGGCCAGTGCGAGGGCGGTGCCCAGCAGTGGATGCCCGGCGAACGGCAGCTCGTTGACCGGCGTGAAGATACGGATCCGGGCGTCGCCGCCCTGACGCGGGCGCAGGACGAAGGTGGTCTCGGAGAGGTTCATCTCGCGGGCGATGCGCTGCATGAGCTCCGGGCTGAGGTCGTCGCTGTCGAAGAAGACCGCCACGGGGTTGCCGAGCAGGCGTTCTCGGGCGAAGACGTCCACGACGACGTAGGGGTGCATCCGATGTCTCCAATCACCGCTGGGAGCAGCGGCTTCGGGGTCAGGCGGGCACAGCGGCCGGGTGCTCGGTGGTGCCGGTGGGTGCGAGGGTCGGGCGCATCGCCTGGCGTACGGCCTGTGCCACGAGGCGGACTCCGTGCTGGGTGAGTACGGATTCGGGGTGGAACTGCATCGACGTGAAGTGAGGGCCGCGCAGCGCGTGGACCTCGCCGCTCACCCGGTCGCGGGAGACATCCACCCTGCCGACACCGTCGATGTGTGCCGTGTCGTGGCGACTGTGTGCGGCGTACGTGTTGTAGAAGCCGACCCGGACCCGGTCTCCGAAGAAGTCGATCTCCTGTTGCGCGCCCTGGTTGGGATGATCGCGGCGCTCCAGACGGAAGCCGAGCCGGAGACTGAGGACCTGGTGGCTCAGACAGACGGCGAGGAACGGCCGCCGCTGCGCGAGCAGCGTGTGCACCGCCGAGCGCAGGGCCTCCATGCGGGGGTTGCCCCGCTCGCCGGGGTCGCCGGGTCCGGGTCCCAGCACCACCAGGTCGTAGCCGTCGAAGGTGTGTGCCTGGTCGAACCGGCGCACGGTCACCGCCGGCCCGAGGGACCGGAGTTGATGGGCGATCATGGAGGTGAAGGTGTCCTCCATGTCGATGACCAGCACGCTGCGTCCGGTCAGTTCGGGCGGCGACTGCTCCAGCGGGGTGCCCGGCCGCAGCCAGAAAGACGCGAGGGTGTCGTTACGGCGCTCCAGCGCGGCGCGGACGCTGGGATGCGCGGCAAAGCGGGCGACTTCGCCGGGGTGCGTTTCGCGTGGTGCGGCGGGTCCGGACTCCAGGGCGGCGATCAGTCCGGCCGCCTTGGCCCGTGTCTCGGCCGCCTCAGCACCCGGGTCGGAGTGGCGCACGAGGGTCGAGCCGGCCCCGATCCGCACGCGCCCGGCCGGGCTGATGTCGGCGGTGCGGATGAGGATGGCCGAGTCCAGAGTGCGGCCGCCCTGCTCGTCGCGGCCGATGAGGGCGGCGATTCCGCTGTAGTAGCCGCGGCCCTGCTGCTCGTGCCGGGCGATGACGCGGCAGGCGCTCTGAAGCGGGCTGCCGGTCACGGTCGGCGCGAGCAGCGTCTCACGCAGGATGCTGCGTACATCGCGGGAGGTGCGCCCCTGGATGTAGTACTCGGTGTGTGCGAGCCGCGCCATTTCCTTGAGACAGGGGCCGGTGACGCGGGTGCCCGGCTCGCAGATCCGGGCCATCATCTTGAGTTCTTCGTCGACCACCATGCACAGTTCGTCGCTCTCCTTGGGGTCGGCGAGGAAGTCCATGACGCCGGTCAGGCTGGGGCCCCCGGCCGGGTAGCGGTATGTGCCGCTGATCGGGTTCATCACCGCCGTCGCGCCTCGTACGCTGATGTGCCGCTCCGGCGATGCCCCGACGAAGGTGCGTGAGCCGGTGTGGACGACAAAGGTCCAGTACGCACCCCCCTCGCTCTCCAGCAGTCGGCGGAAGAAGGCCAGAGCGCTGTGGGGCCCGTAATCGGTGATGTCGGCCACGAAGGACCGCTGGATGACGAAATTCGCCCCGGCGCCCGTGCCGATCTCGTCCGTGATCACCCGCTTGACGGTCTGTGCGTACGTGGCGTCGTCGCCGTCGAAGTGCCCGCCCGACAGGGAGGTCGCGACGCGCGGCAGCCGGGCGAGCGCTTCGCCGAGCGGCATGGTCTGCTGCCCGGTCACCGTCATCGAGATCAGCGGGGAGTGGTCGTCGTGGCAGGCGAATCCGCGTTCGGTGATCTGCCGGTAGGGGATGAGCACGAGTGTTTCGTGGCGGCCGGGCGTGGCTGTGCGCGGGAGCTGGATCCGGGCGAGCGTCGCGGGGTGCGTCACGCTGCCCGTGAGGATGTCCAGTTGGCCGGGGCCCGTGATGTGGGGGCGGTGGAGGATGGCGTACGCCGGCGGGGGATCGCGGAGGATCCGGTCCAGCAGGGTGGTCATGCCAGGGCCTCCTTGGTGGTGATGACCATGGCGCAGCACCGGGCGGCGTAGCTGAGGGCCATGCGGTGGCCGTCGAGGGAGAAGCCGGCGACGGCGTTGGGGACCAGGAAGGTCTGGAAGTCGTGACTGAACGCGTCGGCTGCGGTGTAGGCGGTGGGGATGCCGTGGACCCTGCACTGTGCGCGCAGGAGTGCGGTGTTGTGGACGAGTTCGCCGCGCAGCGAGTGGGGGAGCGGTGCGAGGACGTAGCGCTGCATGTCGTGGATGAGCAGTACGGCGCGGTCGGGATCGACGCTCCAGCGGGCGGTGTTGGCGGGCGGCCCGGCTGCGGCTGCCATGCCGGTCACGGGTGTACTCATGCCGGGTCCTCGTCCAGGTGGGAGCCGGCGGGGGAGAAGGCGGAGACGACGGACAGGGCCTGGTCGAGGTTGAGGCGGGGGTCGCACAGGCTCGTGGAGTGGCGCTCGCCTGTCCTGGCCAGGTCCGTCTCGTCGCTGACGCACTCCAGGACATCGTCCGGAGTCGTCTCCAGGTGCAGTCCCCCGGCGATGCCCCCGCCTGCCCGGACCGCCTGCCGGAACGCGATGACTTCGCGGATCGCGTGCTGGACGACGCGGGTCTTGGCGCCGTTGGCCCCCTGCACGGTATTGCCGTGCAGTGGGTCGGTCAGCCAGCTGACGGGGTGTCCGGCGGCGCGGACCGCTGCGACGAGGTCGGGCAGACGATCGGCCACGGTGTCGGCGCCCATCCGGGCGATCAGGGTGAGCCGGCCGGGCTGTCGCTCAGGGTCGAGGCGCTCGCACAGGGCGAGGAGCTCGCCCGGGGTGACGGAGGGGCCGACCTTGCAGGCGATCGGGTTGGCGATGGCGGCGAGGAGGGCGACATGGGCGCCGTCCACCTGACGGGTGCGCTCGCCGATCCAGGGCCAGTGGGTGGAGCCGAGATACAGCCTGCCCCCTTCGTCCCGGCGGAGCATGGGCACTTCGTAGTCGAGGAGCAGCGCTTCGTGGCTGGTCCAGACGGGCGCGTCGATACGCGCGCTGCCGGGCGGTGCTGCCCAGCCCAGGTGGGTCATGATGTCGCTGGCGGCCATGTAGCCGGTGAGGATGCGCAGGGGATCGGGCCTGCGGCTGTCCGGCGTCGGCTGTGGCCCGTTGACCATGTGCCCCTGGTAGGAGGGGAGTTCGAGGTCGCCGACCTGCTCGGTCCGGTGCGTACGCGGCTTGGCGAACTGTCCGGCGATCCGGCCGACGCGCAGTACCGGCCGGGCAGTGACCATACGCAGAGTTCCGGCGAGCAGTTCCAGTACGGCGATCTTGCGGCTGACGTGGGCGGGCGTGCACTCGCCGGGGTCCTCGGAGCAGTCGCCGCACTGCACGACCACGCACCGTCCGGCCGCGACCTGGGCCAGGAGACCGGAAAGCGTACGCAGGTCCTCGGGCCGTACGAGTGCGGGCCGGGCGGCGAGGGCATGGCGCAGCCGTCGTACTTGTACGGGGTCGCTCCACTGCGGCTGGTGCAGCGCGTTGTCGAACCGGGTCTCGCTCAGCAGGTCTTCCATCACATCAACCCTCGTTCCCGGCCGGCCTTCAGGTGGGAAGCCCTTCGCGCTTGATCCGGGGCACTGGGATGCCGAGCGCGCGCAGTTGCTCGCAGGGGTTCATGAACTCGCGGTTCTGCCTGATCTTTCCGTTGTCGAGCAGGAAGGAGTGCAGGAAGCGATTGTGGTAGTAGCCGTCCGGATAGCCCGGGAAGAGAATCTTTCCGCGGCCTTCGCACTCGACCCAGAAACGGTTCGGGTCCTGTGTCTCGAAAATCTGGATGTTGTACCACTCCCAGTCCGGGAAACAGGCCAGCGACCAGACGGCATGCTCGGCCAGCCGGTCCCGGCCGCTGATGACGATCGGTTCCCCGTTGTCGGTGGTCCACAGCCCACCGCTGCCGTCGGGGGTGAACAGCTCGTGCCGGCGCAGCCGGTCGGGACCTGTGGTGTGCATGTACATCTCGACGGTGGCGCGGTTGGTGCGGCGCAGTTCGGCCGCATCGGTGAAACCGTGCGTCACGACGGCGTCGGACATGGCTCTTCCCCCTTGAGGCGTGGACGGGCGCAGCGGGCGGGCGGTCAGCGCGATCGTCCAGGTCCGCGCTCGGGATCGGCTCGACGCCGGCTCGGCACTGACCTGAGGCGCGGTGGATTCCGGGCCGCGACGCGTCACGCCGGGCCCGGCGACCTGGTCGCAGACAGACGGAAGCGGGCCCCGACCGGCTGCCGGTCGGGGCCCTCGATGCTGTCCGGTCCGGGGTTCGCGCCCGTCCCGCTGTCGGTCAGATGCGCGCCGCTGTGCCGAGCTGCACGGACGCCGATTCGAGCGGGGTGAGGACGGGGGGAACGACGGGTGCGGGGGTGGCATGGCAGGTGAAGCCGAGGCGCGTGAGCGCCCTGGTCACCTCGCCGGCGGTGAAGTCACGGCGGTCCTGACCGGTGATCACCTCGCCGACCTGCTTGACGGGGAAGACGCGGCGGCCGATGGTCACTGACTCACCCGTGACGGGTTCGGGCTTGATGCCCTTCATCGATTGCTGCACGTCACTCTTGACCAGGTCGAAGGGGAAGCGGGCGATGACGCAGCGCATAGTGCCTCAACAGGGTTGGAGGGAAGGGCGGACAGGGATGCCGACCAGGGGGAGATCAGTTTCTGAGAGCGAGGACGCCGAGGATGTACCCCTCTTCGTCGACCACGGGCGATGAGCCGAGGGATCGGGCCCGCATGGCGTATTCCGCCTCGGGCAGCGAGGTCTCGGACAGGGTGAACGGTCCGCGGTCGTGCACGATGTCCCGCAACCGAGTGTCCTCGGTGTACCAGGAGCCGCCGCGGTACGCCGTGAGCTGGGCGCGTGAGACAAGACCGGCACAGCGGTCGTCCTCACCGCGGATGATCAGGTGCCCCACGCCGGCGCCGATGAGGACGGAGAGGGCGACGTCGACGATCATGTCGTCGCCGACCTGCGGTCCGGGTGCGGTCATGGCGTCGGCGGCAGTCAGCCCGATGCGGTCCGTCTGCCGTGGCTGCGTGAGAATCAGCGTCAAAGGACACCTTTCGTGTTCCGTGGATGATCAACCGGCTGGGCGTGCCTGCCGGGCTGCGATGTCATGCGGCGCTCTTGAACGAGGACTGGCGCTGCGAGGTACCTGCCCGCCCCTGGGACGCGGTGCGGGAGCGGCGAGCCTGGGAGGGACGGCTGCGCTTGCCGCGGGAGGACGACGAGCCGCCCTTCGCACGCTCCGGCACCGGTGCGGTGATGGTGACGGGAACACCCGAGGGCGCCTGGGCTCCGGTGATGCGGCTCAGTTCGGCCTCGCCGGAGCGCACCTGGGCGACGTGCGGGGTGATGCCGGCGTCGGCCATCAGGCGGGTCATGTCGCGGCGCTGATTGGGAAGGACCAGCGTGACGACGCTGCCGGACTCGCCGGCGCGGGCCGTGCGGCCGCCGCGGTGCAGGTAGTCCTTGTGGTCGCTGGGGGGATCGACGTTGACGACGAGGTCGAGGTTGTCGACGTGGATGCCGCGGGCCGCGACATTGGTGGCCACCAGCGCCGTGACGTGGCCGGTCTTGAACTGGGCGAGGGTGCGGTTGCGCTGGGGCTGGGACTTGCCGCCGTGCAGGGCCGCGGCCCGTACGCCGCTGTTCAGCAGGTGCTTGGTCAGCTGGTCCACGGCGTGCTTGGTGTCCAGGAACATGATCACCCGCCCGTCGCGGGCCGCGATCTCGGTAGTGGTCGCGTGCTTGTCGGCGCCGTGGACGTGCAGTACGTGGTGCTCCATGGTGGTGACCGCGCCTGCCGACGGGTCGACGGAGTGGACCACCGGGTCGTGCAGGTAGCGGCGGACCAGAAGGTCGACGTTGCGGTCCAGGGTGGCGGAGAAGAGCATCCGCTGGCCCTCGGGGCGTACCTGGTCGAGCAGCTCGGTGACCTGCGGCATGAAGCCCATGTCGGCCATCTGGTCGGCCTCGTCCAGCACGGTGATGCCGACGCGGTCCAGGCGGCAGTCGCCGCGCTCGATGAGGTCCTTGAGCCGGCCGGGGGTCGCCACGACGACCTCGGCCCCGCCGCGCAGCGCACCGGCCTGGCGGCCGATCGACATGCCGCCGACCACGGTGGCCATTCGCAGCTTGAGCGACCTGGCGTACGGGGTGAGCGCGTCGGTGACCTGCTGAGCCAGCTCGCGGGTGGGAACGAGGACCAGGGCCAGCGGCTGCCGGGGCTCGGCGCGCTTGCCCTCGGTCCGCGCCAGCAGCGCCAGGCCGAAGGCGAGGGTCTTGCCGGAGCCGGTGCGTCCGCGGCCCAGCGCGTCCCGGCCGGCCAGCGTGTTCGGCAGGGTGGCCGCCTGGATCGGGAACGGCACGGTCACACCCTCGGAGCGGAGCGCCGCCAGCAGGGGTGCGGGCATCTCCAGGTCCTCGAAGGCCTCGACAGCGGGCAGCGCCGGGGTGATGGTGACGGGCAGGGCGAACTCTCCCTGGCGCGCTGCGGGGCGGCGCCCGTAGCCTCCGGAGCGGCTGGGGGCGGACGAGCGGCCCGGAGCGCCCTGGCGTCCCTGCGACTGCGTACGGAAGCCGCCGCTTCTGCCGGAGCCGGCGCTGCCCTTGCGGCTGCGGGAGTAGCGGTCGTTCGTGCGAGCTGTGCGGTTCATGCAGAACCTTTCCTCGATGCGGCACGTATCGAGGGGTTCCCGGCAGCAAAAATGAGCAGCCATGAGAATCGCAAGAACGAGCCGGAATGAAAACGAAGACGAAGTACGGCCGCCGGCGAAAGCGGGGGGCCGATACGTCAAAATGAGTGACATGCGCCGGAGCGGCTGCGATGCCGAATCATGGGGGATCGGGCGGACCTGTGTCCGGCAGGAGCAGGGGGGCGGATCGACCGCCCTGCGGCGTGAAAACGTATGACGTCTCGCCGCATATGACGTCACTGCGGACCTGGCCAAACCCGGAAAAAGCAACGAGCCGGGGCCCGCACCCCAAGGTGCGGGCCCCAGCTGCGTTGTGCGTTTCAGCCTCAGGCGGGAACGATGTTCTCGGCCTGCGGGCCCTTCTGGCCCTGCGTGACGTCGAAGTTCACCTTCTGGCCTTCCTGAAGCTCACGGAAGCCCTGGGTGGCGATGTTCGAGTAGTGGGCGAAGACGTCGGGGCCGCCACCCTCCTGCTCGATGAAGCCGAAGCCCTTTTCCGCGTTGAACCACTTGACGGTGCCAGTAGCCATGTCATATCTCCTTCGGGGCAGTGCCGGCGCCCGCACTGTGCGAGCTCCGCGTCGCCTTGATGATTGCCCCGTCCGGAAATGCATCCGGCAATACATAAGTGCACGATCCGGCATTGATACCGGTCCGAGCACTTGAAGTCTTTGGGAACCACAACTGCAACTGAGAACAACGGTAGCACGACGCAAGCGGCCGAGCGCGGCGAGTAATATCACTCCGCCCGTCGCGCCATAAACCCTCATCGCCCGTTGCCCGAATATCTATGCCTGCCGCGACAGATATTGGCTGCCCGTCGAGCTCGGGGGCGTCGTCAGGCGTCGGCTGCTCCGCTCGAGTCTGCCGTGGACCGTCGCAGTTCTTCATTGAGTCGCAGGGCTTCCTCGAGCTGGTCCTCCAGAATGACGATGCGGCAGGCTGCCTCGATCGGCGTCCCGCCGTCGACGAGCTCGCGTGCCCGGGCGGCGATGCGCAGCTGGTAGCGGGAGTAGCGGCGATGGCCGCCCTCGGACCGCAGTGGGGTGATCAGTCGGGCATCGCCCACGGCCCGGAGGAAGCCGGGCGTGGCGCCGATCATTTCGGCGGCGCGGCCCATGGTGTAGGCGGGGTAATCGTCATCGTCGAACCGGTCGGCGGTGGGCGAGGGGGTTTCTTGGGGCATTCGCACCTCTTCTGAAACGCGTCGAGGGGCCCCGGTGCGTACACACCGGGGCCCCGAGGGGTATCAACACCATCTGCCGGCGCTGTGCGCTGGCTTTCGTATTCCGCTGGTCCGTCCTTGAGGCCGGACGTGCGGGGATCGCGGATGCGTGACCGGGGACCACCTTCCAATCGGGGCCTGCGGTACCCGGGCGAACCGGAGTATCGCCCGGGCGATCCTGATGGCGTCTGCTCCTCTCTTTCTTCGGGGCGTGCTGCTCCGGACATCTGGTGCCGCACACGGCTTGGCGTGCGCTCGCACCAGTCGGCTGTGTTGCGTATCGCCGACTTGATCGGCTACGCAAGAAACTTTAGCCGCGTGGCCATCTAATTTCTACCTTGATTGCCATACATTTTCCTGGCGGCCCAGGAGAGGTGCTGCCGGCCCGGCCGACGATCACGAGGAGGACTGGGGCGAGCTAGGGCCTGTCGTTTGGATCAGCCCTAGGCGGACAGGGCGACGCCGAGGGAATCGGCTCCCATGGGCTTCGGCGCACCCTTCTCGTAGAAGACGTCCAGTTCCGAAATCGTGAACCCCGCGCCGGTCAGCATGTCGACGATCGGCCGGGTGAGGTGACACCCGCCGAAGAGCCGCTTGTTCACCGGCTCGAGGCGTCGTTGCCAGTGACGGACGTTCTCGTCCCCTTCGGGGGCCAGCCCGTGCTCGACGAAATGCAGGGTCCCACCGGGCTTGAGGACGCGGCGCACTTCGCGCAGGGCGGCGTCGGCATCGGGAATGGTGCACAGCGTCCACGTGGACAACGCGGCGTCGAAACTGTCGTCCTCGAAGGGCAACGACTGCCCGTCAAGCCCGGCGCGCCGCACCGGGATCCGTGACGCCCTCACGCGCTCGGCGGCAATCCTCCATCCGACATCGGAAGGCTCGACCGCGGCCACGCCGGTGACGGTCTCCGGGTAGAAAGGAACGTTGTGCCCCGTCCCGAACCCGATCTCGACGACTTCGCCCTTCAGGCCCTCGCAGACTCGGCGTCGTAGCGGCTGGGCGGTCTTGGCTCCGCAGGCGACGTTGACAACCCGCGGTAGGACTCGCTCGGCGTAGAACCCCATGGCGACCTCCGCGTCTCTTGTCCAGCATCGCACCGGAGCAGCTCGGACGCAGTGCCGTCGGGCTGTTCGCCTGCCTCGGAAAGGTGCCGAGTGAGGAATGGGCAGGAGCGACTGCTTCGCGCCGTGGTGGGCGAGTTGAGCGCCGGCAGTCGGTCTGGCCGCGAGCAGCGACTTACCCGCGGAAACACCTTTCCCTGACGTGCCGACTGCCTCACTATGGGCTCTTGTTTCTTGCCGGTAACACCGGCGTGTTTCCACTGGGCAGCGGGTCGCTCGCGCTGTAGTGAACGAGGAGTCAAGAGGGTGCCAGAGCTCCACCAGATCGGTCCCGGTTCCGCGGACGAGAAGCCGGTCTACGCCGCCCTGGCGGACTCGGAGCTCACCGAACGTATCCGCGCCGGTGCCCCGGCCGCCCATCCCGCCGCCCAGGAGCTCAAGCGCCGCCACCTGCCTGCCGTCCTCACCTACGCCCGGCTCTGCGGACGCAATCAGGTCGCCGGGCACCAACTGGCCGTGCAGGCCTTCGACCTGGCCGTTCAGGAGGCTTGCCGGGGCATCGAACCCCGGGGGAACTGGCGGCACCATGTGCTGATGCTCGTTCAGCGGGTGGGTCTCGCCTGGGCCGTCGGCAGCCGCCGGGACCGGCTCGAACCCGATTTCGCCGCATGGACCGATGAGACGGCCGACTTCACCGCACCGGATGTGCCCATGTCCCGGCTCCGGTTCGAGGCGTCGTCCGCGATGCTCACCGGCTTCTACCGGCTGCCGGAGCTGACACGGGGCATCCTTTGGTACGCGGTGGTGGACGGGGAACCGGACGCCACCGTCGCCACCTTCCTCAGCGTCAAGCCGGATCTCGTTCCGGAGCTGCGGGACAAGGCACAGGACGCCATGCGGCAGGCCTATCTGTGGGCATATCTGGAGCGTGGCGGGAACAGGAAGTGCCTGGGCTTCCGCCGCATCATCGAGGCGGCGGCGCGGCCGGGGGACCGGCGACACAGCGAGGACCTGACGCTCCACCTGGCGGAATGCCCCAGCTGCACCCGGCTGCTCGCGGAGCTGGCGCGGATGGGGGACGACCCCCGTGCCGTGTTCGCCGAAGGGCTGCTCGGCTGGGGCGGATCGGCGTACGCGGCCCGCGGTCCGGTGCGCGGGCTGCTCGATGCCGTTCCGGCGCAGCCCGACCGGTCGAAGGCCACGGTCACCATGCCGGCGTTCGGCGCTTCCGGGACGCTGACGCAGCGCGACGGGACGTCGCGGAAGGGCGCGAGCCGGCCGTCCCGGACCGTCGTCCTCGTCGCTGTGGCGGTCGCGGGCGCCGTCGTCGCCGGCACTCTGCTGGGATACGCCTCCGAGGATTCCGGTCCGGCACGCGTCCGCGTGAAGGAGCCCCCGCTCAGGGAGAGCTGGCCGGCCGTTGCCGCGCCCGCCCCCGCCCCGACGAAGAGTCCCACCCGGCAGCCGTCGAAGAAGCCTTCACCCTCGCCGAGCCCCACCGCCCCGGCCGCCGCCACCAAGACCCCGGCGCCCACTGCCTCGAAGAAGCTCCCGCCCCCGCCGTCGCTGATCGTCGCGGGGGGCGGCTACACGCAGGTCGTGAATGCGGATTCCGGGCTGTGCCTGGACATCGTGAACGGCGTGATGGAGAACCGTACCGACGTCGTCACCGCCCGCTGCAGTGGCGCCCCGACCCAGCAGTGGAGCCTGGACTCCATCGGACTCCTGCACAGTAAAGAGGACCCCGACTACTGCCTGGACTCGCGCGGTGGCACCGACCGTGGCGTCGGTATCTGGTCCTGCGCCTCGGTCGAGGGCAGGAACGGCCTGAATCTGCTCTTCACCGTCGATGGATCGGGAGCCATACGCCCACGGATCGCGCCGGACTTCGCCCTTGAACCCCTGGGCGGCTCCGAGGGCGCTCCCCTCGACTTCGACCCCGCGGACGGAGACCGCGACCAGCGCTGGACCACGGGTGTTGCCTGAGCGACGGGCTGGTCAGCCCCGACAACAGGGGGACCCCGTCAACCAGTTCACCCTCCCGGCGTACGCTTCCCGCGCGGGCGACCCCGGTGATTGAACAGAAGCCGCAGGCAGGCCGTACACATGGGCGCGGCCCCCGACCTCCCGAGCCTGGACCGCGTGCCACCACCCGGCTTCGTACGGAAGGACCCCCGGCGTGTCGCTCTTCACGCGCTCCAGCCAGCTGCCCCCCGCGGATATGGCATCCACAGAGGAGGGCCCGGCGCCGGACGGCCCCTCGGAGCGCACACCGGACCACGACGCCGCGGGTCGGGACACCACCGGCGGTGACGCCGCCGGCGACGACCCGCACGAGCCCGTCACCGACGGCGGCTGGCGGGACAGGTATCCGGCCGCGGCGCGTGCGGTGGCGTGGACGACCACCGCCCTGGCCGCGCTGCTCGTATTGTTCGCCCTCCTCATGCCGCAGGACGTCGCCCGCCTCACGCCCAGCACGTTCGTACGCATACCGGTGGAGGGGATATTCGGCGCCGCTGCACTGCTTGCCCTGCCGACGAGGGCGAGGCGTGCGGCGGCGGTCCTCGCCGGGGCGGTCCTCGGCATGCTGACCCTCCTCAACTTCCTCGACATGGGCTTCCACGAGGTCTTCGGCCGAGGGTTCAACCTTGTGCTCGACTGGATCCTGCTCGACGACGGCGAGTCGTTCCTCCAGGACTCGATAGGCCGGGCGGGCGCGATCGGTGTCGTCATCGTGGTCGTGATCTTCGTGCTCGCCCTGCTCGTCCTCATGACGCTGGCGGTCGTCCGGCTCAGCAACCTCATGGCCCGGCACAGCGCCGTGGCGACCCGTACGACTCTGGTACTCGGGACCGCCTGGATAACCTGCACGGCGCTCGGCCTGCAGCTCGCCGGTGCGCCGGTCGCCTCCAGGAACACGTACGCGCTCGTGCATAACCGTGCGGCCCTCGTGAAGGCGACTATGAAGGACGAGAAGGCGTTCGCCAAGGAGGCCGCCGTCGACGCCTTCCGCGACACCCCGCCCGACCAGTTGCTGACCGGACTGCGCGGCAAGGACGTCATCTTCGCCTTCATCGAGAGCTACGGCCGCAGCGCGGTCGAGGACCCGTCGATGGCGCCCCGGGTGGACGCGGCACTCGCGGACGGGACCAAGCGGCTGCGTGCGGCCGGGTACTCGGCCAGGAGTGGCTGGCTCACCTCTCCGACGTACGGCGGCGGCAGTTGGCTGGCCCACTCCACGTTCGCGTCGGGCCTGTGGATCGAGAACCAGCAGCGCTACCGCACCATCACCGCAGGGGACCATCTGACCCTCCCCGGCGCCTTCCGGAGCACCGGCGCCTGGCGGACGGTCGGCATCATGCCGGGCGTCACCAAGAACTGGCCGGAGGGAAAGTTCTACGGCTTCGACAAGGTCTACGATTCGCGGCATCTCGGGTACGAGGGCCCGGAGTTCAGCTGGTCGACCATGCCCGACCAGTACGCCCTGAAGGCCTTCGAGCGCCTGGAGCACGGCAAGAACCACGACAAGCCGCTGATGTCGGAGATCATCCTGACCTCCAGCCACAACCCCTGGGCACCCCTCCCCAAGACCCTCGGCTGGGACGAGATCGGTGACGGCTCCGAATACGACGCCATCGAGAAGGCGGGCAAGGACCCCGTGGACGTGTGGAAGGACTCCGGCGAGGTGCGCGCCGAGTACGCCAAGTCCATCCAGTACTCGCTGGAGAGCCTGACCTCCTACATGGAGAAGTACGGCAACAAGAACACCGTGCTCGTCTTCCTCGGCGACCACCAGCCCGTGTCGAAGGTCTCCGGCGACCACGCAAGCCGGGACGTACCGATCGCGATCGTCGCCCACGACCCGGCCGTGCTGGACCGGATCTCCGGCTGGGGCTGGCACGACGGCCTGAAGCCCGACCCGAAGGGCCCGGTCTGGAAGATGGACGCCTTCCGCGACCGCTTCCTGACGGCGTACGGCCCGAAGCCCGGCGCCACGCCGTCCCCGACGCCCCGGTGACGGGACTTTGAAGACCCGAGCTGTCGCGCCCCGGTGATCAGACGACCGGCTCTCCGATGCCCAGCATGTTCCCCTCGCTGTCGCGGAACCAGGCGCCGCGTTCTCCCCGTGCACCCTTGCTCGGGTAGTTCCCGTCGATCTCGGCGATCCCACCACTCGTACGCACCCCGGGAAGGTCGACCTCCTCGAACACGACGCCGCGTCGCCCGAGTTCCGACACGACGGCCTCGATGTCGTCGACCTCCCACCCCATCTGGGTGAAGGTGCCGGGTGACGATCCCGCGGACTGGAACAGGGCGAAGTCCACGCCTCCACAGCGGTACAGCAGCCCGCCGGGCCGCTCGTCGACCGGTTCGAGCCCGAGCGTCTCGGAGTAGAACTGCCGCGCCCGGCCCAGGTCCTGGGCGGGAAGCCTGGTCGCCACGCGTGCGCCGGCGAGAATGCTCGTGTCATGTGCGTTCATACGTCCCACTGTGCCGTGAGCAATGGAGAAGGGCAGCTGCGACGAAGCCGTCCGCCTGGTTTCTCAAGGCGGACGGCCCGCGTCGTGATGTTCAGAGATCAAGATCGGCGACGGCACGTAAGTGTCCTCGGCCGCTGGACGACACCGGCGCGAGCCGGCGGCGGGATTCGAACCCGCGTTGCTCTCTTGACAGGAGAAGTAGCCGCAGCCTGCGCACCTGAACGAGCTTCACAGTAGCTCCGGAGCGGCTGCGCGGGCACGCGAATAATCGTCAGGCCACCAGGGGCCGGTCCGTCGGGGCGACGGGAGCCGGGAGCACGGTCGAGCCGGTCAGATAGCGGTCCGTCGCTGCCGCGGCGGAGCGCCCCTCCGCGATGGCCCACACCACCAGGGACTGGCCGCGTCCCGCGTCGCCCGCCACGAAGACCCCGTCCCTCCTGGTGCGGCCCGTCCCCTCGGCCGGCTCCGTCGCTTCGGCCGCGAAGGCGGCGTCCCGCGCGAAGTTCCCCCGCTCGTCCAGCCAGAGCCCCAGCTGCTCCATCAGACCGGTGCCCCGTTCGGGACCCGAGAAGCCGAGGGCGAGCAGGACCAGCTCCGCCGGGATCACCCGCTCGGTGTCCGGCCGCGGCCTTCGGTGCCCGGGTTCCACTTCAGTCAGGCACAGCGCGCGCACCTGTCCGGCGGGGTCCCCTTCGAAGCGGAGCGTGGCGGAGGCGAAGACCCTTGGATCCGTGCCCTCCCGCCCCCGAGCCTCTTCATGGGCGTGGGAGATCCGGTAGACCTTCGGATACGTGGGCCAGGGCTCGGCGTCCGGCCGGGAGCCGCCGGGCTCCGGATTGATGTCCAGCTGCACCACGGAGGCCGCGCCCTGGCGCAAAGCGGTGCCCAGACAGTCCGAGCCGGTGTCCCCGCCACCGACGATCACCACGTGTTTGCCCTCGGCGGTGACGGGGGGCGCGGCGTAGTCGCCTTCCCTGACCCGGTTGGCGAGGGTCAGATACTCCATGGCCTGATGGATGCCGTACAGCTCGCGGCCGGGGACGGGGAGCTCCCGCTGCTGCGTGGCTCCGACGGCGACGACCACGGCGTCATGGCGCCTTCTGAGTTCGGTGGCGTCGAGATCGCTGCCGATGTCCACGCCCGTGCGGAATTTGGTCCCCTCCGCCCGCATCTGCTCGATGCGGCGGTCCAGGTGCCGCTTCTCCATCTTGAACGCGGGGATGCCGTAGCGCAGCAGCCCGCCGATGCGGTCGGCCCGTTCGTAGACGGCGACGGTGTGTCCGGTACGGGTGAGCTGTTGCGCGGCGGCCAGTCCGGCGGGTCCGGAGCCGATGACGGCGACGGTCTTCCCGCTGAGCCGCTCCGGCGGCTGCGGGGCGGCGTACCCGCGTTCCCAGATCTGGTCCGCGATGGCCTGCTCGACGTTCTTGATCGTCACCGGATCGGCGTTGATGGCCAGCACGCAGGCGTCCTCGCACGGCGCCGGGCACAGCCGCCCGGTGAACTCGGGGAAGTTGTTCGTCGCGTGCAGCCGTTCTGCCGCGGCCCGCCAGTCGCCGTGCGTCGCGTACGCGTTCCATTCGGGGATGAGATTTCCCAGCGGGCAGCCGCTGTGGCAGAACGGTATGCCGCAGTCCATGCAGCGCCCCGCCTGCTCGGAGACGAGCGGAAGCAGGACCTGCCCCGCGTAGACCTCGTTCCAGTCGCTCAGCCGCTCCTCGACGGGGCGCGCAGGGACGGGCCGCCGGGGGATCTTGAGGAAACCGAAGGGGTCGGTCATGCGCCGCGCCTCCATGGTTCATTCGCGGTGCAATGGGGCGTTCTGGCCAGCCTACGCCTGCTTTGTTCCGCCTCTGTCGACCGTCTCCCGACCGGGAACGGTTCGGCTGCGGGTGAACCTCGCAGCGGAGGCCGGAACCCTCACGTAGGTTCCGGCCATGGTTGATCATCGTTCCCTTGATGTCGGGGGCATCCGGCTGAGCTCGACTGGGACATGGTGCTCGCCGTCAGGAAGCAGATCGACGTCCCGTTGAGGAGGGCCAACAGTCATGGTGAGCAAGCGAGTTGTTCTCGTTACCGGCGGAGGTACGGGGATCGGCGCTGCCACAGCCCGTCTGCTGCGCGGGGCCGGGCACCACGTCGTTGTCTCGGGACGCCGGCCGGAGCCGTTGGAGCGCCTCGCGAAGGAGACCGGAGTTCTGGCCCACCCGTCCGACATCGGTGATCCCGACGCCGTGCGCGATCTCGTCGCGGCGTCCGTGGCCGCCTACGGCCGACTCGACGGTGTCGTACTCAATGCCGGCGTGGGGAGAGGTGGAGCGGTCGGCGACCTGTCGGTCGAGGACTGGGACACCGTTATGCGGACCAACGTCACCGGCCCTTTCCTGCTCCTGCGCGCCGCACTCCCGCACCTGCTGAAGGCCAAGGGCTCGGTGGTCGCCGTCGCCTCGGTCTCCGCGCTGCGCAACGGGTCGGCCAACGCCGCGTACGCAACGTCCAAGGCGGCCCTCCTCCAGCTGTGCCGCTCGCTCGCCGTCGACTACGGGCCACACGGGCTGCGCGCCAATACGGTGTGCCCGAGCTGGGTGCGTACCGAGATGGCTGACCGGCGCATGGTGCGATTCGCCGAAGAGGCGAGGCTGGGGGAGCGCGGCGTCGATGTGGCGTACGGCGTCGATGCGGCGTACGAGGAGGCGACCCGGCTGCTTCCCGCAGGCCGCCCCGGAGAGCCGCACGAGGTCGCGGAGGCGATCGCCTGGCTGCTGTCACCCGCCGCGTCGTTCGTCAACGGGGCGGTGCTCACCGTCGACGGCGGGGCGACGGCGCTTGATCCCGGGACCGTCGCCTTCAACTTCCGCATCGAGCCGCGTGCCGAGGGAAGCTGATCTCCCTCGCTGATCGTGAATCGGCGGCACCGGCGCGCGATGATTCTGTGCCGCATGGGGAGTCTTCCTTCCGACCGCACACTCGAGAAGGTGGACCGATGACCAACCTGCACGACACCCTCCAGGCGAACGTCAGCAACGGATCGGTGCCCGGCGCGGTGGGCCTGGTGGCCCGCGGCGACCGCGTCGAGGTGGCGGCCGTCGGTTCCGTCGACGTCGACGGAATCGCACCGATGGCCAGGGATTCGATCTTCCGTATCGCTTCGCTCACCAAGCCTGTGGTCGCCGCGGCGGTCATGATGCTGGTCGAGGACGGCCGCATCGCGCTGGACGACCCGGTCGGCCAGTGGCTGCCGGAGCTGGCGAAGCCGACTGTCGTCCGCACGCCGGGCAGTCCGGTCGACGACGTGGTGCCGGCAGCGAGGCCCATCACCGTGCGCGATGTGCTCAGCTCCCGCGCCGGGCACGGCTTCCCGTCGGACTTCTCGCTCCCGGCGGTCCAATTGCTGTTCAGTGAGCTGAAGCAGGGACCGCCGCAGCCTCAACTGGTCCCGGCGCCGGATAAGTGGATGGGGGCGCTGTCCCGTATTCCGCTGCTGTACCAGCCGGGGGACGCGTGGCTGTACAACACCTCCTCCGACATTCAGGGCGTGCTGATCGCCAGAGTCTCGGGCCGTCCGCTGCCCGAGTTCCTGGCTGAGCGGCTGTTCGAGCCGCTCAGCATGATCGACACCGGATTCGAGGTCCCGGCCGACAAGCTCGACCGGTTCACCAGCTACTACCGAACGGATCCGGCGGGCGCTCTTGAACTGGTCGACGCCCCCGACGGGCAGTGGAGCAGCGTCCCGGTGTTCCCGTCCGGCGCCGGCGGGCTGGTCTCGACCCTCGACGACTGGCACGCATTCGCCCGGATGCTGCTCGCCGAGGGGACCGCCGACGGCCGCGCGCTGTTGTCGCCCGAGTCGGTGCGGCAGATGACCACCGACCAGCTGACCCAGTCCCAGCGCGCTGCGGGCACGTTGTTCCTGGAGGGCCAGGGCTGGGGCTTCGGCGGCTCGGTCGACGTCGAGGCCATCGACCCCTGGAACGTCCCGGGACGCTACGGCTGGGTGGGCGGCACCGGAACGGCTGCGCACATCACGGCGTCCACCGGCGCGGTCACCATCCTGCTCAGCCAGCGTGCGATGGCCGGACCGACCCCGCCCGGTCTGATGCGGGACTTCTGGCGGTACGCGGCCGACGCCTGAGGCCGGTCAGTGGTGCGGTCTGTCGTCCCCGAGGCGAGGCGTAGCTGCTGGTCGGCGGGCACGTTTGCCTTCACTTAGCTAACGAATGAGCCCCGTTGCTGTCTCGTTAGGATTGTACTTCTTGACGCTTTTATGGGGGTGGAGTTGACTTCCAGCCACCTCGACCGTAGTGACGCGGTCGGTCAGGGAGGTTGAGTTCCACAGATGAACGCACTACTGCGTCGTTCCGCCGTTGCTGTCGCCGCATCCGCCATGACTGTCTCGCTCGCCGCCTGTGGCGGCGAGCAGGGCTCGGGCGTGAGGATAAGCGACGACATCACCGTCGGTCTGCTCCTTCCGGAGAGCGAGGCTGCTCGCTACGAGAAGTTCGACCTGCCGGTCATCAAGGAGAAGATCGGACAGCTGACGAACGACAAGGGCAAGGTGGTCTACGCCAACGCGAAGCAGGACGCGACGCTGCAGAGCCGGCAGGTCGAAACGATGGTCGCCGACAAGGTCGATGTGCTGATCGTGGACGCGGTGGACTCCAAGGCGATCGCGGGCTCGATCAAGAAAGCCCACGACGCAGGTATCCCGGTCGTCGCCTTCGACCGCCTCGCCGAGGGGCCGATCGACGCCTACACCTCTTTCGACAACGAAGAGGTCGGCCATGTGCAGGGCAAGGCGCTGCTCACCGCACTCGGCGCCAAGGCCAAGGACGGCCAGATAGTGGTGATGAACGGTGCCGTCACCGACCCGAACGCCGCCATGTTCAAGAAGGGCGCGCACACGGAGCTCGACGGCAAGGTCAACATCGGCGAGGAGTACGACACCAAGGACTGGAAGCCGGAGAACGCCACCGCGAACATGCAGGCGGCGATCGAGTCGATCGGCAACGACAAGATCATCGGTGTCTACTCCGCCAACGACGGCATGGCGGGCGGCGTCATCGCCGCCCTCAAGTCGGCCGGTATCTTCCCGATCCCGCCGGTCACCGGCCAGGACGCCGAGCTCGCCGCCGTGCAGCGCATCGTCGCGGGTGAGCAGTACGCCAGCGTCTACAAGCCGTACGCGCCGGAAGCCGCTGCCGCCGCCGAGATGGCCATCCTGCTGGCCAGGGGCATGGCGCTCGGCATGGCTCAGACGGACGTCGACAGCCCGACCACCAAGGCCATCCCCTCGGTGCTGGTCCCTGTCATCTCGCTGACCAAGGAAAACATCCGGGAGACCGTCATCAAGGACGGCGTCTACACGGCCGCGGAGATCTGCACCCCGAAGTACAAGGCAGCCTGCGTCCAACTCGGTCTGAAGTAGGACCTCACCCGGCGGCGGCACCGCGACTCCCGCGGTGCCGCGTGCCGGGGCTCAGCGGGGCCGAGCGGCCCTCAGCCCTTGTCGCCGGACCCGTCCTGGTCGCCGCTCTCGCTGTCGGCCACGCTGGTGAGCACCTTGAAGTCCTTGTCCAGGTGGACATCCGCCTGCTTGCCGTTGGTGAGCGTGACCTCGACCTCGTAGTAGCCCTCTTCGTCGCCGGCCTCGGTGCCGGTGACCGTGCCGCCGCCGGTGTGGGCGAGCGCGGCGCTGCTTGCCCTGTCGAGGGCGGGTCCGGTGATGGCCGGTGTGCTGTCGTCGTCGCCGGAGCCCGCCACGGCGATGCCCGTTCCTGCGCCGATGAGGGCGGCCGCGGCCGTCGCGCCGACGATCCACATGGTCCTGCGGTTCATGGCTGCTGCCTCTCGCCGAGAGTCGCTGTGCAGAGACATGATGCGCCGGCCCACCTGAAGGGACGCTGAACCGGCCGACGCCGGTGGCCCGCCCCAGTACCGCGGACGAGTGCCCGGTGGGCCGGGGCCCGCACCCCGCCCGTCACCATGGGCATTCGCATCGCTTTCGTGATCGATGCGGCGCATTATGGGGGGCATGGCGAAGCCGACCATCCTGACCGTCGATGACGATCCGGGAGTCTCCCGAGCCATCGCCCGTGACCTCCGACGCCGGTACGGCGACCGGTATCGGGTCATTCGCGCGCCTTCGGGTGAAGAGGCATTGGACGCCTTGCGCGAGGTCAAGCTGCGAGGCGAGCCGCTCGCCGTGATGATCGCCGACTACCGCATGCCGACGATGAACGGCGTGCAGTTCCTCGAAGCGGCCATGGACCTCTTCCCGCTGGCCAGACGGGTGCTTCTGACGGCGTACGCCGACACGGGCGCGGCCATCGACGCGATCAACATCGTCGATCTCGATCATTATCTGCTCAAGCCGTGGAGTCCCCCGGAGGAGAACCTCTATCCGGTGCTGGACGCACTGCTGGAAGTGTGGGCGAGCGCACCCGACCCTGAGGTGGGAGAGACAAGGATCGTCGGCCACCGCTGGTCGGCGCCGTCCTTCGCCGTACGGGAATTCCTCGCCCGCAATCTCGTGCCCTATCGCTGGATAGCCGCCGACGAGCCCGAAGGCGGGCGGCTCCTGGACGCGGCCGGCCTCAGTGCCGATGACGTGCCCCTGGTGATCACGACCGACGGCAAGACCCTGCAGGCGCCGACCGAGGCCGAACTCGCCGCCCAGGTGGGGCTGAGCACCACCCCCGCGGCCGACTTCTACGACGTTGTCGTCATCGGCGCGGGCCCAGCAGGTCTCGGCGCCGCCGTCTACGCGGCTTCCGAGGGCCTGCGCACGGTGCTGGTGGAGCGGAGCGCCACCGGCGGGCAGGCCGGTCAGAGCAGCCGTATCGAGAACTATCTGGGCTTCCCCGACGGAGTCTCCGGTGCGCAGCTGACGGACCGGGCACGTCGGCAGGCCACCCGTTTCGGCGCCGAGATCCTCAGTGCACGGGAAGTGGTCTCGCTCGAGGCGGCAGGGGCCGGCCGGGTGCTGCGCTTCAGCGACGGGACCGAGATCGGGGCCCACACCGTCGTCCTGGCCACGGGGGTCTCCTACCGGCGGCTGGAGGGGCCGGGCCTGGACCAGTTCACCGGAGCGGGCGTGTTCTACGGCTCGGCATCCTTCGAAGCAGCCAGCTGCATCGGGGAAGACGTGTACATCGTCGGAGGAGCCAACTCCGCGGGCCAGGCAGCCGTCTACTTCTCCCGCTACGCCGACCGCGTTCATCTCCTCGTGCGCGGCCCCGACCTGACCCGGGCGATGTCGCACTACCTGATCCAGCAGATCGACAGCATCCCCAGCATCCAGGTGCACCCGCACACCGAAGTGGCGGCCGGCGAGGGCGAGTCGCATCTCGAGCGCCTGGTACTGCGCGACAACCGCACCGACGCTGTCACCACGACCGATGCCTCATGGCTCTTCGTCTTCATCGGCGCCGAACCGCCCACACAATGGCTGGAAGGCGTCGTCTCCCGTGATGAACGGGGCTTCGTGCTCACCGGCCCCGACCTGCTGTCCGAGGGGGCGCGCCCCGCGGGATGGCCGCTGGCACGGGACCCGTACCACCTCGAGACGAGCGTGCCCGGTGTCTTCGCCGCCGGCGACGTACGGGCCGACTCGGTCAAACGGGTCGCATCCGCGGTGGGGGAAGGCGCCATGGCCGTCTCCCTGGTGCACCGCTACCTGGAGGCGCAATGAATGCCCCGATCCGCGACAGACTCAGCCCGGCCGAACTGCGGACCCTCTTCCTCTTCGAGGCCCTCGACGACAAGCAACTGGCCTGGCTCTCCGAGCGCGGCCGCGTCGAAGTACGTCAGGGCGCAACGCCCGTCTACTCCCAGGGCGAGCCCGCCACCTGCTTCTTCGTGCTTCTCAGCGGCACGGTCGCCGTCGTCCGCCGCCTCCACGGCGACGACATCGAGTTCGGCCGCACCGACCAGGTGGGCGTCTACAGCGGAGCCACTCAGGCCTACCTCGGGGACCGGGTGGACCAGGTCTACCCCAACACACTCAAGGCCATCACCGACGTCGAACTCTTCGTGCTGCCCGCCGAAGAGTTCGCCCACGCGATACGCACCTGGTTCCCCATGGCCCTGCATCTGCTCGAAGGCCTCTTCTTCGGCACCCGCGCCAGCAACACCATCATCGGCGAACGCGAACGCCTGGAGGCCCTCGGCTCACTCACCGCCGGACTCACGCACGAGCTCAACAACCCCGCGGCCGCGGCCGTACGAGCCACCGACACCTTGCGCGACCGGGTCACCAAGATGCGCCACAAACTCGCCCTCATCGCCGACGGCCGGGTGGACGGAACCCGTCTGCACCATCTCGTCGAGATGCAGGACGAGGCCGTCAAGCGTGCCTACAACGCCCCCAAGCTGTCGGCGATCGAGGCCGCCGACGCCGAGGACGAGGTCACCGACTGGCTGGAGAACCACGACATCGACCGGTCCTGGGACATCGCCCCTGTCCTGGTCGCCGGTGGCATCGACCCTGCATGGCTGTCCGCGGCCACCGACCGCCTCGGCGACGAGAACCGGCAGGCCGCGGTGGGCTGGCTCATGTACACCATCGACACCGAGCTGCTGATGGGGGAGATCGAGGACGCCGTCAGCCGCATCTCCGGCCTCGTGGAAGCGGCACGCCAGTACTCCCAGCTCGACCGCGCCGCTCAGCAGCCCGTCGACGTCCACGAACTCCTCGACGCCACGCTGGTGATGCTGCAGGCCAAGATCCCCTCGGGCGTGCGGGTCGTGAAGGAGTACGACCACGACCTGCCGACCGTCCCGGCGTACGGCGCGGAGCTCAACCAGGTCTGGACGAACCTCATCGACAACGCGCTCGGCGCGATGAACGGCAGCGGCACCCTCACGATCGCCACCTGGCGCGACGGCGACCACCTCTTCGTCGAGGTCCGCGACACCGGTCCCGGCATCCCGGCCGACATCCGTCCGCGGATCTTCGAGCCCTTCTTCACCACGAAGCCGGTCGGCGAGGGCACCGGCCTGGGCCTCGACATCTCCTACCGCATCGTCGTCAACAAGCACCACGGCGACATCAGAGTGGACTCGCAGCCGGGCGACACGAGATTCCGCGTATGCCTGCCGATCACACCGCCCGCGGACGCCGAGGAACCGCCGCCCGCCGCTGCCGACACGTTCCGAACTTCCCCAACTTCCCCAACTTCCCGAACCGAACCTGCCTCAGGATGAGCGAGGAGAGAAGAGATGGCACACGACCAGATTCCGGGCATCGACCTCGCAGCCAGGCCGAGCGGTGACGGGTGCGTCGAGTGTCTGGCCGGTGACGGTCCAGGCTGGTGGTTCCACCTGCGGCGGTGCGCTGAATGCGGACACATCGGCTGCTGCGACTCGTCGCCCTCACAGCACGGAACGAAGCACGCGAAGCAGGTGGGGCACCCGTTCATCACCAGTTTCGAGCCGGGGGAAAGCTGGTTCTGGAACGTGAACACACAGGAGTACTACGAGGGGCCGGAGTTGGCTCCCCCCACCTCGCATCCGACGAGACAGCCGACACCGGGCCCCCAGGGCGCGGTGCCCGCGGACTGGGAGCGGCACCTGCGCTGACGCGCGGTACGGGCCCCATCGCGACGAACTGGAGGCGTACGGGCTCACCCGGTCCGTGGGCGAGGACCGGATCTTTCCCACCCTGCCCACGGCGGTGGCCGCGTACCGCGCCTGGTGCGGGGAGAACGAGAACGGTGGCGGCGGCCACCCGGACAGGGCCTAGGTTCAAGCGTTGCTGAAGAGCTGTTCGAGGACGACCGCCACCCCGTCCTCCTCGTTCGACGCGGTGCGCCGCGGCACCGCCGCGAGTACTGCCGGATGTGCGTTGGCCATGGCGTAGCCGGTGCCTGCCCATTGCAGGAATGTCAGGTCGTTGGGCATGTCGCCGAACGCGACCACGTCCGTGGCGTCGATTCCCCGCGCGGCGCACAGTGCGGCGAGGGTGCTTGCTTTGCTGACACCCGGCGCGCTGATCTCCAGCAGTCCCGCCCCGCCCGAGTGGGTGAACTGTGCCACTCCGCCCGCCGAAGCCTCCGCGGCTGCGAGCAGGAAGTCCGCGTCGAGCTGCGCCGACCAGGCGAGCAGCTTGGTGATGGGGACATCGGTCAGCCACAGGTCCGGCAGGGACGCCACGGGGATCTCGGTGTCGGCGGCTCCGGGGAATCGCAGCCCGAACCCCGGTTCATACAGGACCTGATGGCCGGTTTCCACGGCGAAGCCCAGTCCGGGTGCGGCTTCCGACAGCGCGGTGGCCACGTGGCGGGCGGCGGCTACGGACAGGGCTCGTGTTTCCACGACGGTGCGCGCCGTGGCGTCGTAGACGAGGGCACCGTTGCTGCATACCGCCGTTCCGACCAGCCCGCTCGCAGTGGTGAGCATGTCGACGAAGCGCGGTGGCCGGGCGGTGACGAGGACGACCTCCGTGCCGGCGTCGACCGCGCCACGCAGGGCGCGAATCGTGCGCTCCGAGAGAACTCCGCCACTGCGCAGGAGGGTGCCGTCGAGATCGGTGGCGATCAGCCGAGGAGGATGCATCGCCCGATGTTACTGAACTCCCCTGCGCACGCCCTGCCTTCAGGCACCCGGCAGCCTGGCGGGGCCTCAGCTCTTGCCCATCGCGAGCTTCCCCAGCCGCCGCCAGTCCATCGGCGGCCTCGTCGGGGGCACGCCGGGGCGGTCGCGCGGAACCCGGACGCGCAGGGCCCGCGGCTGGATCCGGCAGCGGACGGGCGTCGGCAGGGTGAGCGCCTCGCCGTCCACGCCGACCTGGACTTCGGGCTCGTCCGCGTCGACGACCACCTCACGGACGGTCAGCACAGTGAGTCCGCGCGCATGTTTGCCGCGGAGCATGTCGGCTGCTTGCGCCGCGCTGTCGACCTTGATGCCCAGGACGCCGAGGTTGCCGGAGTCCAGCCGGTCCCGGCGCCCCAGTCCGGCGGGATCGCCCACCCGGTACGGGTTGTTGCTGACCAGTACGGCCTGGGGCTCGAGTACGGCCTCGTGCTCGCCGGTTGCCTCGTCGGCGGCGCGCAGGACCAGGCGGGGGCCGCTGCGGTGGGTGAGCAGGTCCGGAATCATCCGCAGGATGGTGCGCACCTTGTCGTTGCGGTAGGCGGGGCTCTGCACCACTGCCGCGTACGTGCCGAAGGAGGCGTTGTTGACGAAGGCGAGCTCTCCGATGAAGCCAAGGTCGACAAGGAGTTCCACGCCGTCGGTGAGTGCGTCGAGGGATGTCGACGGGTCGTCCCGGTCGAGGCCCAGATCCAGGGCGAAGTGGTTGCGCGTTCCTGCCGGGAGGACCAGGAAGGGAATGTCCTGTTCCGCAGCGACCGCTGCGACCTGGGCCTGTGTGCCGTCGCCGGCAGCGACGCCGAGCAGGTCGGCGCCATCGCCGATGGCCCGGCGCGCGAGCTCGGAGACATCCTGTGGAGGGCCCGCCTCCAGCACCAGGACATCGGCGCCCAGTGCCTCGGCCTTTTCCTTGAGGCGGAACTTCTCCACCTTTCCCCCGCCCGACCAGGGGTTCATGATCAGGAACGGACGCTTCGGCGGCGGAGCCCGGAATTCAGGAGTGGGCGCGGGCTTCGGGGACCTGAGGGCGGCCCGCCCGGCGGAGCCCGCCGCCGCGCACAGCGCGAGGGAAACGATGACCACCCACAGCAGGTCGGACAGCACGTACAGCACGAGCACGGCCACCGGCGCGGCCGCCCCCACCACGAACGCGAGAATCCTGCCGAGTCCGCGGCGGGTCAGTGCCCACCACGCGCAGGCCACGCTCAGGCCCAGTCCGCCAAGCCCCAGGGCCACCAGGGCCACGCTCTTCAGTCCCGCGAACACCACCAGCACGAGTACGGCCGCGGCCCCAGCGGCAATCGCCGAACGAGAGAGCCAACGTCTCGCCCGGGCGCTGCGCGACCCGGCCACGATCTCCATGCACCCTCCCGCCGCCGGCTGTGGCTCATTGCACCGCTGCGAGGCGCCCGACGCATCACCTTCCACGGGTGGTCTCTTCGCCCGTTCCGGATGACGGTCCGAGATGCGCCGACTGCCGGGCTGCCGGACTGCCGCGTCCACCCTCGGCCCTATGGTTCAGGCTTGTCGGGAGGCCTGTTCCTGCGGCGCGTGGCCGGTGCCGGCGTATCTTCCCGCAGCTTCACCGATCCGGCCGCCGCTGCCGAGTGCCACGTTCCGTAGCGGTGGGCGATGGCGACCGCCGACATACCGTGCAGGAGAATGCTGAGACCGACGGTGATGGCGACAACGTTACCCAGCAGCTCGCTCCCCGGGACGTGTTCCTCCACCACCAGGAGCCCGAACACGATGGAGGCGAGACCGCGCGGACCGAACCAGCCGATGTACGCCACCGTGGGCGGTCGCAGCCTGCTCCCCATCAGCGCGAGGGCGACCGGCAGCATCCTGATCACCGTGAGGCTGAGCACCGCATAGGCGACGATCCGCCAACTCAGATGCTCCACAGCCGGTCCGAGGAGTACCGCGCCGAAGACCAGGAAGCACAGCGCGGTCAGCAGCTCGGCAAGGTTCTCGACGAAGTCGGCAGGACGGTCCGCGCTTTCCTCTTCGTACGACTGTCCCTGTGACGTTCGGTTGCGCAGAGCGGCAGAGAAGGCGAAGCCCGCGACCCAAGCGGCGATGAAGCCGCTGCCCTCCGTGACGACTGCCAGCGCGTACGAACCCGCGGCGACGGCCAGGACGAATATCTGCCGCCACGCGGCACTTACCCACCCTCTGGCACGCGCCCCTTGGAGCAGCCGCCCGCTGCACCACCCGACAGCCAGGCCCAGTGCGGTACTGAGGACCAGCGCGCGCCAGAAGATCCCTGCCGTTCCCTCCTCCGATGCCGTCGTCCCGGGCAGCGCTGCGAGGAAGAGGACGAAGAACGGCAGCACCATGCCGTCGTTGAGGCCGCTCTCGGCGTTGAGCCCGTGCCGTACGAGTGCCGGGACGCGAGGGTTGACGATGGCCTGTTTGCCCAGAGCGGCGTCGGTGGGGGCGAGGACGGCGGCGACCAGGGCGAGTTCCCATGCCGTCAGACCCGGCAGCAGGGGCCAGGCCAGCAGCCAGCCCGCCCCGATGGTCAGGGGCAGTCCGAAGGCGAGGAGGCGGGCGGGGAGAAACCCACCGCCGCGCAGGTCCTGTGGGCGCAGGGCCATCGCGTCGGTGAACAGGACCAGTGTCAGGGCGACCTCGATCAGCGTCAGCACAGGGCCGGCGTCGTGCTCCAGATCGAGCAGATCGAGCCCCACCGGGCCGATGAGCACCCCGAAGCCGGTGAACACCATCGCAGGGCTGACGGGAGTGGAGGAGAGTCGTCGTGAGCACAGTGCGTAACCGGCGGTGACGGATGCCACCGCCACGTCCGTCCACGCGCCGCCGCTCATGGCACCGCCGGCACATGGACTGCTGCGCGCGGTGGCCGGGCGCGGCGGGACGGGCTGCAGCCCCCGCGCGTTCGATCGTCCGTCATGGAACCCCCTATCAGGGCCAGAGGGTCACGGCCGGTGACTCTTTTGCGCCTCCCGACAGCCGACCCGCCCGACACGGCGTACGCGCCGACAGGCTTCCGGGCGGTGCCGTCGGTCTGCCTCAGGCATGCCCGCTCTTCTGCATGGCGGAACGCGGACTGCGCAGGTGACGGGCCAGGAGCGGTTGCTGGGCCGCTACGGCTCCCACGGTGATGCCCATGGCGATCGCCACGCAGACCACGATGAGCCACGAGAGGATGACGAAGACGGTGCCGACCGAGCCGTACTCGGACAGCGCGCGATTGAGCGCCCGTGGCATGTAGTACTGCGCCGCGACCGACAGACCGGTCACGCCGATCGCCGTGAGGAAGGCACCCGGCAGGAGGGGCGGCCAGCGGATCAGGCCGCCGAGCAGGAGGTGCTGGCTCCACCACCACAGCCCGGTCTGGGACACGACGGTGACCGGGATGCCGAGCCACAGCCCTGCGCCGAAGCCGTTGCGCAGCGGCGCCTGCACGATCAGGACGGCCAGCCAGACGCCGATCCATGCCAGCCACCGCCAGGCGGCGATCCTGGTGCCCGTCCTCGGCAGCTCCCAGGCACGCTTGCACAGCCGCTGCATCGCCCGGCTGACGGCGGTCGTGGAAAGCAGCAGCAACAGTGCCCCCACCACACCGGTGGCCTCGCGCAGGCTGTTGGTGCTGGACTGATACACCTTCGCCAGCTCCTCGTTCGCGGCGCCGCTGAGCCCGAAGACCGCGCGTAGGGAGCTGATGAGCTGGTTGCGTACGGCCTCCGGGGCGAAGGCTCCGACGACGAAGAGCAGCGGGACCGCGGTCAGGAAGCACTGCGCCGCCAGCCGGGTGGCGGAGTCGAAGATGTTCACCGACACCATACGAGCGGCGAGATGGGTGATGACCGGGAAGCGTGCCTCGGCCTGCTTGTGCAGCCACTTCGCGCTGGTGACCAGCTCCTGGGACCGGACCCGCCACCACGACGGCCGGAAGATCGAGCCGACGCGGCGGCCCGATACGCCCCCTTCCCCCTGCCTCCCCTTGCCCGACTGCGCCCCGAGATCCTCGGGCTCTCTGCGGGGCATCAGCCGACCGGTGCTGCACCCGGGTTCTGCGACCGGCTCCTCACCCGCGACGGCACCCGTCCGATAGGCGTCATGGCGTTGCTCCTTCCTTGCGTCCAGCGTGGGGGACGCGGGACGCGGCGGCATCTCGGCAAGGGCGGCACACGCTGACCAAAAAGTGCCGCTCACTTGGTCATTGCGTAGGCTCGTGACATCGCCGCACGATTGGGGCGCCATGGTCCTCGACCTCCTCCTCATCGCGCTGGCCATCACGCTCGACCCACTGCCGATCATGGCTTTCGTCCTGGTGGTGTCGTCCACCAGGGGCGTGTGGAAAGGGCTGGTCTTCATCCTGGCCTGGCTGGCCTGTCTCGTCGCCGTGATGGCTCTGGTGCTGACACTGACCGGCGGAGATCCCCCGTCGCCCAAATCTTCGCCCTCGACGGCGGGGCTCGCGGTCAAACTGGCCATCGGCGTCGCGCTGGTCCTCTACGGCGAACGTCGGCGGCGGCGCCTGCGATCGGCCCGCGAGTCGGCGTCCTGCCGCTCCAAGACGTCCGCCTCCACGACCTCCCGAATGGACCGCAGCTCGATGTGGGCGGCGGCAGGGCTTGCGGTGTTCCTGCAGCCCTGGGGCATGGTCGCTGCGGGCGCGGCCACGGTCGTCGAGGCTGACCTGTCGCACTTTTCGTCGTACCTGGCGCTGTTCGGCTTCGCGATCCTGGCCACCGCGAGCCTGCTGGCCGCCGAGCTGTACGTCGTGTTCGCTCCTGAGGCCGCCCAGGCGCGGCTGATGAAACTGCGCGCTTGGATGCAAGGCCACCAGGAACAGGCGATCGTGGTGATCTGTCTCCTGCTCGGCCTGTGGCTGACCGGGAACAGCATCTACGAGCTGACCAGTTGACGCGCGGCACTCGGCGGTCTGAGGTGGGGCACTCTGCGGAAGTGCGAAGCCCTGCGCAGGGTGCTGCAATGGTTGAAACGGCCGTTCGTCGCCGTCTCTCGCGGCGAGCGCCGCCGGACATGTGCGGCGGGCGAGTCCCGGACCCCGAACCGCTCGTGAGGAGTGGCCATGAGCGATGACGTGGAACAAATGGGACCCGTCGACTACTTGGTCGTCGAGTTCCCCGGCAACCGAATGACGGGCGAGGGCCTCCCGCTCCTCGTCGACCTGGTCGAGCGCGGCATCATCCGTATCCTCGACCTCCTTTTCATCCGTAAGGACAGCGATGGCTCGGTTGCGGCATTGGACCTGAAGGATTTTGGGGACGAGGTTGATCTGACCGTCTTCGACGGCGCCTCGTCCGGGCTGCTGGGCCAGGACGACATCGAAGAGGCCGCGAACGCGCTGGAGCCGAACAGTTCCGCCGGAATCCTTGTCTACGAGAACGTCTGGGCGGCACCCTTCGCGCGGGCCATGCGGCGCAGCGGTGCGCAGTTGGTGGCGAGCGGGCGCATCCCCGTCCAGGCCCTGCTGGCCTCGCTGGACGCGACCGAAGCGACCTCTTGACCGGCCGGATCACGGACCGAAGGCGCCCGCACACCCTGGGAGATGAGTGAACATGCCCGGACTTCTTCGTGGTGTCGCCCGCACCGCCGTCGTCGCCGGAACCGCCACCGCGGTGTCCAACCGTGTGTCGCGGCGGCAGGGCGGCCGATGGGCACAGCAGGATCAGCAACAGGGGAGCGAGCAGGCGGCGGCGCCCCCTCCCGCCGAACCGCCGCCTCCCCCCGGCGACGACATGACGGCCAAGATGGATCAGCTCAAGCAACTGGGTGACCTCAAGGCCCAAGGGGTACTGACCGAAGAGGAATTCGCGGCACAGAAGGCCAAGATCCTCGGTAGCTGACACCGGACGTTGTGTGGGGTATGCCTGTTTCCAGGAGACGGGAGCAGTCATGCGTACCGAGATGTGGGTTGTGGTGGCGGTCGTCGCGGCACTGATCGCCGCCACCGTGGTGCTGTCAGGTGTGCTCCTGGTCAGACTGGTGAGGGCACGGCGGCGGCTGCGGGACGCCGGAATTCCGGTGGAGAACAAGGTGATCTTCTGGGGCGCCCTGATCTACCTGGCGAGCCCGGTCGACCTCCTGCCCGACCCGGTGCTTCTCGACGACATCGGCGTCCTGCTGCTCGCGCTGCGTTCCCTGCAGTCCGTGGTGGACAGCGCAGGCGTCGCCCGCCGACGCTGAAGCCGCGGCCGCATCTGTCGAAGCGCCCCGGACCGGGATGTCAGACCCCTCCGCTACGTTGCCACCATGACGGAATTCGTACTCGTTGCAGGCGCGTGGCTCGGATCGTGGGCGTGGGACGAGGTGGTGCCGGAGCTGCGTGCGGCCGGCCACGGCGCCCACCCGTTGACGCTCTCCGGTCTCGCCGACAAGCAAGGCGTTCCGGCCGGGCAGCAGACCCACGTCCAGGACATCGTCGACGAGGTCGAACGCCTCGATCCGCGCGATGTCGTCCTGGTCGGACACAGCTACTCGGGTATCCCGGTCGGTCAGGCCGCCGAGCGGATCGGCGACCGCCTGGCCCGCGTGGTCTTCGTCGACTCCAACGTTCCGGCCGACGGCGAGTCGTTCGTGTCCGGCTGGTGGGAGGGCCCGTCGAAGCTCGAGGCTGCGATCGCCGGGAACGGCGGCTTCTGGGCACCGCTGACCGCGGCAGACTGCGACGGCCAGGGGCTCACGGATGAGCAGATCGCACGCATCGTGGGCGGCTCGACACCGCACCCGGGTGCCTCTCTGGCAGAGCCGGCGGTGCTGGCACGCCCGCTCGGCGAGCTTCCGGCGACGTACATCAAATGCCTGCTCGACGGCCCCGAACCGAACCCCGACGTGGCCGAGCTGCTGACCAGTGAGCACTGGCGGCTGGTCAGCATGGACACCGGCCACTGGCCCATGTTCTCCCAGCCGCACGAGCTGGCGCGGATCCTCCTGGAGGCGGCCGGGTAGCGCGTCCGAGTCGGACATGAACGCGGCCTCGTGGGGACCACGTCGCCTTCAACTGCTCTTCAGCGCGGCGCGGCGAAGGGACTTTCCTTGGGCACCCAGCCCAAGGTCTCCAATATTTTGGAGACTTGTTCGCGCGGTATGTCCCCATCCGGGTGATCAAGGTCCCCCGTACGGTACTTGAGTAGCCGACGCATGAACGGAGGCTAGGGGATTCACCCGTCACCGATGCCCTTGCCTTCGCGAGTGCTATACCGGTCTTTCTGCCGACAGCAGTCTCTCCAGCTTGTCGAGAGCTTGAGTCCAGCCTGCCTCGTGCAGGGCGTAGCGCTCCTCAGTGGCGAAGTCGCCCTGTGTGAGGACCAGCTCCGTGGCCGTCCAGCCGAGATCGTGGAGGGCGAGCGTCACCACTGTCTCCCGGTCGTCGGGGGTGGGGGGCTCCCACCGGAAGGTGTAGGACAGGTGAGCCGGCGGGTCGACATCGAGGAACTGGCCCGTCAGGTGGAAGAGATCTCCTTCCGCCGGCTGCATGGCGATGCGATAGTCGCCGCCGGTCCGGAGGTCGCTTTCCACACGGGGAATGGCGAATCCGTCCGGGCCGAACCACTTCGCCAGCTCCTGTGGTTCGGTCAGGGCCCGGAACACAGCCGCGCGCGGTGCGCGCATGATGCGCTGTAGATGCAGGGTCGGACGGGCTTTGTTCGTCATCACGGACCTCCTCGGGTCAGGGGCCGCAAGGGTGGCACTTGGCTTCATGTGACGGCGTTGTCGCGCGCCTGGCTCGGCGGCGCGGGCCGGGCGTCGAGGGCGCGCAGGAGGTGCTCGACCAGGCGGTCGAAGTAATCGGGCTCCAGGTGCGCGTGGCGGACGCTCAACCGCCAGTAGACGGGGGCGGCGAGCAGGTCGAGGGCGAGTTCGAGATCGAGGTCGGTGGGTAGTTCGCCGCGCCCGACGGCCCGCCGCAGTACGACCGTGCCGAGTGCGCGGCTCGGTTCGCCGATGGTGGTACGGATCGCCTCGGCCAGAGCCGGGTTGCGCACGCCCTCGGCGGTCAGGTCCGGCAGGATCGTTGCCATGTGGGGATGGGTCAGCCAGTCGTGCAGCGCCTGCAGCACGCACTGCAGGTCCTCGCGGAGCGAGACGCCCTCGGGATGGTCGGCGAGCGGGACGCTGAACTCCGACAGCACCGCGATCACCATGTCGTGTTTGGACGGCCAGCGGCGGTAGAGGGCGCTCTTGCTGACCCCGGCGCGTCTGGCCACCGCCTCCATCGCCAGTCGCGCGTAGCCGTGCGCGGCCAGTTCCTCCAGGACGGCCTCGGTGATGGCGGAGGTGATCCGCGGCCGGAAGAGGGCGTTGCCGGTCGGGGTGCGTCGGGAGACTTCGGACACGACTCAAGGGTACCTGTGGGCGGGACGGTACCGTCCCGTTCAAGCCCGAGCGGGCGGGACGGTACCGGCGCATTTCCGCTGGGGCAGCGGCGACCGGGCATCGCCCGAGCGCTGCCGCCGCCTCCAGCGGGCCCGTCACATCGCCGTGGCGCCTACGGCTTGGACGGCTTGCCCTTCGTGCCGATCCACGTGTGGAACAACTGGTCAAGATCCTTGCCGGACTGCCGCTCCGACAGGCGGATGAACTGGGCAGTGGTTCCGTGTCCGTCGCGGTGGTCGGACGCCCACGTGCGCAGGATCCGGAGGAACGTCTTGTCGCCGACCGCCGTGCGCAGCTTGTGCAGGGCCATCGCCCCGCGTGAGTAGACGGGCGCATCGAAGATGTGCGCCCCGCTGCCGGGGTTGGCGGGCGGGAATGCCCACAGGTCACTGCTCGCCGGGCTGGCGTAGAGGGCGTCGAAGGTCTTCTGTGCGCTCTGGCCGCCGTGCTGTTCGTCGTAGAGCCACTCGGCGTAGGTCGCGAAGCCCTCGTTGAGCCAGATGTCCTTCCAAGTGGTGAGGGAGACGGAGTTCCCGAACCACTGGTGCGCGCTCTCATGGACCAGGGTGCTGAGGTCCGGCGCCCGGTCGTACACCGGCCGTGCCTGGGTCTCCAGGGCGTATCCCGCCTGCGGGGCACGGTCCACGATGGCTCCCGCGCCCTTGAAGGGGTAGGGGCCGAAGAGCTTGCTCTCCCACGCCAGGACCGACGGCAGCTTCTTGAGTACGGGCGCCGAGGCGGCCGCCTCGCGGGGGTCGACGGCGTTGAAGACCTTGAGGCCGCCGGGGGCCGTGTACTGCTCGACCTTGAACGTGCCCACCGTCGCCGTGGCGAGGTAGGCCGCCATCGGCTCGGACTGCCGCCAGCGGAAAGTGGTACGTCCGTTGGCCGTCTTCTGCCCCCGGAAGACACCGTTGGACACGGCGGTGCGCCCCGCGGGGACGGTGATCGCGAAGTCGTAGGACGCCTTGTCCTTGGGGTGGTTGTTGGCGGGGAACCAGGTCATGGCGCCCTGTGGCTCACCGGCCACGAACGCCCCGTCATCGGTGGGGATCCACCCGTCCAGGGATCCGTCCGGATCGGTGACCGGCCCGGGAGTGCCCGCGTAAGTGACCGTGGTGCGGAACTCCTGGTCCTTGCGAAGGGGTTTCCTCGGGGAGACCACGAGTTCCTGTCCATCGCGGCGGAAGGCCGCCTTCGCGTGGTTGACCGTGATGCTCGTGACCTTCAGTCCCTTCAGGTCGAGGTCGAAGCGGGTCAGCCGCTCGGTGGCCCGGGCCGTGATGACAGCGCGTCCTTCGAGGTGACGGGTCTTCGGGTCGTATCCGAGGGTGAGGTCGTAGTGGTGGACGTTGTAGCCACCGTTGCCCGCCAGGGGAAAATACGGGTCCCCCACACCGGACGAGCCCGTCGTAGCGGCCGCCGCGGGTCCGGCGGCCGCGGCGAGCAGCGCCACGACGGCGGCGGGGAGGCCTGCCGCGACAACGGCGGCTCTCCGGTGGGGAGTTGGGTGCCTGACAGGCTGCTGCAGGGGTGGCGTCACAAGGGCTCCTCTGGGCTCGGTAGTGATCATTCGGGCCCAGCCTATGGGTCTCCTCCGCCCCGAAACTCCCTCGGATCAGTCAAGTCCCGCCCAATGCCCGGCGCAAGGACGGATCCTGGCTGTCCGTCAGGTCTCCTCTTCCATACGGATGGCCTTCCTGAGGTCCTCGAACGCCTGGCCGGGTTTGTTCTCGTGCATCTCCAGCAGCGCTGCGGCGATGGCATCGAGCTTGCGCTGGATCGCATGCTCGGCCCGCCGCTCCGAGTTCTTGAGGAGGGCCAGGAGCAGCAGAGTGACGGCAGTCATCGATTCTCCGGTGAGCAGCAGCCACTCGTCCGAAAGCTTCAGGGCGTGGACGATGGCGACGAGTGCCACCAACGCCAGACACCCTCCGAAAAACACGGGTGAGCTGGTGAAGTTCGATGCCCGCTCCGCCAGCCGGGCGAACAGGGCGCGCTCGTCGCCACCGCGGTCGGCGGGATGCTGAAGAGTCATGCGACGTGCCTACCCGACAGCGTCGTGCGCGGGCCGCCGGGCCGCGCATGCGGCGGGACCGAACCGCCGGGTGGCCGTCGCCATGTCCGCTTTCGGGTGACCCTCGTGGCCCGGCGCCGCCCTGGCCGATCCGGCGTACTCGACGATCACAGGCGGCCGGGGAGACCCCTGCCTGAGACGTCGACCGCTGGGAGGCCCGCCATGCACATTCTGCTTGTCGCCACGGCGTTCAACAGCCTCACGCAGCGCCTCCACGCCGAACTGAGGGATGACGGTCACAGCGTGGCGGTGGAACTCGCGGTGCACGGCGAGTCCTTGACGGACGCCGTACGCCGTCATGAGCCTCAGCTCGTCGTCGCGCCGATGCTGAAGACGGCGATCCCGCGCGAGGTGTGGTCCGCGTACACATGTCTTGTCGTCCATCCGGGGCCCGTCGGAGACCGCGGGCCCTCGTCCCTCGACTGGGCGATTCACGAGGACGTCGGCGAGTGGGGTGTGACGGTCCTGCAGGCCAACGCGGAGATGGACGCGGGCGACGTCTGGGCCTCTGTCGCCTGCCCGGTGCCGCCGGTGGCCAAGAGCGACCTCTACCGCGGGGAGGTGTCCGACGCGGCGGTGGCTGCGGTGCTGCTGGCGGTGGAGCGGTTCGCCACCGGGACGTACTCCCCGCGGGCGCAGACCGAAGGCGGTGCGGGTTCCGGCCGAGCCCGGCCGTATCTCGATCAGAGTGTCCGGCGGATCGACTGGTCTTCGGAGTCCACCGAGTCGATTCTCCGCAAGCTGCGGGCCGCGGACTCGCAGCCGGGCGTATTGGACGAACTGCTGGGCGGCGAGTGGTACTTGCACGGCGGCCACCGCGAGTACGAGCTGCGCGGCCATCCCGGCGACCTTCTTGCGACCCGGGCCGGAGCCGTCTGCCGGGCGACGACGGACGGCGCGGTGTGGATTCCCGAGCTGCGGGCCCGGCGCGGGCCGGGGCAGCCCCCCACGTTCAGGCTGCCTGCCGTCACGGCGCTCGCCGGCCGGCTGCCCGCCTTGCCACAGAGCCCCGCGCCGTCGCGTCCGGACGGTCAGCGGCGTGGGTGGACCGACATCAGCTACCGCGAGGAGCGCAATGTCGGCTTCCTCTCGTTCTCCTTCCCCGGCGGCGCGATGAGCACCACGCAGTGCCGGCGCCTGCTGGCGGCCTATCGCGAGGCCTGCTCGCGCCCTACGTCGGTGCTGGTCCTCGGCGGCGGCCGGGTCTTCTCCAACGGCATCCACCTCAATGTCATCGAGGCAGCCGAAGATTCCGGTGCGGAGTCCTGGGCGAACATCAACGCCATCGACGATCTGGTCGAGGCCGTGCTGACGACCACCGACCGGCTGGTGGTCGCCGCCGTCGGCGGGTGCGCCGCGGCGGGCGGGGTGATGCTCGCACTGGCCGCGGACGAGGTGTGGTGCAGAGCGGGCACCGTGCTGAACCCGCACTACCGGCTGATGGGGCTGTACGGCTCCGAGTTCTGGACGTACACGCTGCCTCGCCGAGTCGGTCCGGCGGTGGCCGAGCGTCTGATGCGCCAGGCCCTGCCCGTCAGCGGGACGGCCGCGCAGCGACTGGGCCTCGTCGACCGCCTCGTCGAGTGCACTCCACAGGACTTCGCCGCAGAGGCCGCCCGGCTCGCCGGGCATCTCGCTTCCCTGCCCGCCGTGCAGCAACGGATCGCCGCGAAGAAGGCCGAACGGGACCACCAGGAGAGCCTCAGGCCGCTCGCCGCCTTCCGGGAGGAGGAGCTGGCCCGCATGCGGCGGACCTTCTCCGACCCGTCCGCCCCGTACCACGCGTTGCGTCGCGCGTTTGTCCGCAAGGAGAAGCCGCAGCGAACGCCGCCGCATCTGGGCGTTGCGGTGCCGGGAGCGCGCGTGACGGATCAGCTCCGCTCCGAGCCCCGTGTCACTGAACCGGACCCCGAAAACTCGGCCCCGGAGCCGGATGCCTGCTACGAAGAAGACTGAGACCGAAATGCCGACTTTCCTGCCATACCTCCCCGAGGGGGCATCCTGATGAATGCAGCCACGCCGACCGCGGCCCAGGACGCGGACGCCGCCGGGGGACCTGCCGACGAAGCGGCCCCGATCCATATCCTCTGGATCAATGCCGGGCTGAGCTGCGACGGCGACTCGGTAGCCCTGACGGCGGCCATGCAGCCGAGTATCGAGGAGATCGTCACCGGAGCGCTGCCCGGCCTGCCCAAGATCGCTGTCCACTGGCCCCTGATCGACTTCGAATGCGGTCCGGTCGAGGGAGCGGACACGTTCATCGAATGGTTCTTCAAAGGCGAGCGCGGCGAGATCGACCCGTTCGTCCTGGTGATCGAGGGATCGGTCCCCAACGAGTCGATCAAGCCGGAAGGCTACTGGTGCGGCTTCGGCGACAACCCCGAAACCGGCCAGCCGATCACCACCAGCGAATGGATCGACCGGCTCGCGCCCAAGGCACTGGCTGTCGTCGCGATCGGAACCTGTGCCACCTACGGCGGGATCCACGCCATGGCGGGCAACCCGACCGGCGCGATGGGTGTGCCCGACTATCTCGGCTGGGACTGGAAGTCCAAGGCCGGCATCCCGATCGTGTGTGTGCCCGGCTGTCCGATCCAGCCAGACAACTTCTCCGAGACCCTGACCTACCTGCTCTACCAGGCGGCGGGCTCTGCTCCGATGATCCCGCTGGACGACAAGCTCCGGCCGACCTGGCTGTTCGGTGCCACCGTGCACGAGGGGTGCGATCGCGCGGGCTACTACGAACAGGGCCAGTTCGCCGAGACGTACGACTCACCCAAGTGTCTCGTCAAGCTCGGCTGCTGGGGACCCGTCGTCAAGTGCAACGTGCCCAAGCGGGGCTGGATGAACGGGATCGGCGGCTGCCCGAACGTCGGAGGCATCTGCATCGCCTGCACGATGCCGGGATTCCCGGACAAGTTCATGCCGTTCATGGACGAACCGCCGGGCGCGAAGATCTCCAGCGCCGCCAGCGGCGTGTACGGCACGGTGGTCCGCAGGCTGCGGTCCATCACGGCCAAGACGGTGGACAAGGAGCCGAAGTGGCGCCACACGGGGGAGAAGCTGACCACCGGTTACCGGCGGCCCTGGTGATCCCCTGCCCCATCCGCATCAGACCTCCCCGCGCCGCATCCGAATGAGACCTCTCCGCGCGACCCAACTCCCGCTTGAAGAAGGGCACGGCACTCACGATGGCACCGACGACGAAGGCGGCCGGCGACGGCAGTGGCCTGATGGAAATGTCCTGGGATCCGATCACCCGGATCGTGGGCAGTCTCGGTATCCACACAAAGATCGACTTCAAGCAGAAGCGGGTCGCGGAGTGCTACAGCACCTCGTCCGTCTTCCGCGGCTACAGCGTCTTCATGCGCGGCAAGGACCCCCGGGACGCGCACTTCATCACCAGCCGGATCTGCGGGATCTGCGGCGACAACCACGCGACGTGTTCGGTGTACGCGCAGAACATGGCGTACGGCGTCAAGCCCCCGCATCTCGGTGAGTGGATCATCAACCTCGGCGAGTCCGCGGAGTACATGTTCGACCACAACATCTTCCAGGAGAACCTGGTCGGGGTCGACTACTGCGAAAAGATGGTCCGCGAGACCAACCCCGGCGTCCTCGAACTCGCCGAGCGCACCGAGGCGCCGCACGCGGGCGAGCACGGCTACCGCACCATCGCCGACATCATGCGGTCACTCAATCCCATCGAGGGCGAGTTCTACCGCGAAGCCCTCCAAGTGAGCCGCTACACCCGGGAGATGTTCTGTCTGATGGAGGGCCGCCATGTGCACCCCTCCACGCTCTACCCGGGCGGAGTCGGCACCGTCGCCTCCGTACAGCTCTTCACGGACTACCTCAGCCGCCTCATGCGCTACGTGGAGTTCATGAAGAGGGTCGTCCCCCTGCACGACGACCTGTTCGACTTCTTCTACGAGGCCCTGCCGGGGTACGAGGAAGTCGGCCGCCGACGCGTGCTGCTCGGCTGCTGGGGAGCACTCAACGACCCCGAGTACTGCGACTTCACCTACGCCAACATGAGCAGCTGGGGACGGCGGATGTTCGTCACCCCCGGCATCATCGTCGACGGCAAGCTCGTCACGAACGACCTCACCGAGATCAACCTCGGCATCCGCATCCTGCTGGGCAGCTCGTACTACGACGACTGGCAGGGCCAGGAGCAGTTCGTCACCCACGACCCGCTCGGCAACCCCGTCGACCCGCGCCACCCGTGGAACCAGCACACCATCCCGGCCCCTCAGAAGCGGGACTTCAACGACAAGTACAGCTGGGTGATGTCGCCGCGCTGGTTCGACGGCAAGGACTATCTGCCGCTGGACACCGGTGGCGGCCCGATCGCTCGCCTGTGGTCGACGGCGCTGTCCGGCCTCGTCGACGTCGGCTACGTCAAGGCGACCGGCAACAGCGTCGTCATCAACCTGCCGCGCACGATGACCAAGCCCGAGACCACCTTCGAGTGGAAGATCCCGCGCTGGAGCAACGCGCTGGAACGCAACCGCGCCCGCACCTACTTCCAGGCCTACGCCGCGGCCATCGCCCTGCACTGCGCCGAGAAGGGCCTGGAGGAAGTGCGGGCCGGCCGCACCCAGACCTGGGAGAAGTTCGAGGTGCCGGACCAGTCCATCGGCGTCGGTTTCACCGAGGCCGTGCGCGGCGTCCTCTCCCACCACATGGTCATCCGGGACGGGAAGATCGCCAACTACCACCCGTACCCGCCCACTCCGTGGAACGCCAGCACGCGCGACACGTACGGCACACCCGGCCCGTACGAGGACGCCGTGCAGAACACACCCATCTTCGAGGAGAACTCGCCGGAGAACTTCAAGGGCATCGACATCATGCGCGCGGTGCGCAGCTTCGACCCCTGCCTGCCCTGCGGCGTTCACATGTACGTCGGCGGCGGTAAGACCGTGAAGTCGATGCACGTGCCCACCGGCCTGAGCGGTCTTGCCGGATGAGCCCGGCAGCCCGCACCGCGGCCCCGCCGGCACACGGCGCCACCGGGGTCATGAACGCGGAGCAGGCAGGACGGCGCGTGGAACAGGTCCTCGACAAGCTGGCCGCCACCGGTGACGAACCGGCACGTGCCGGGGCCGAGGAACTGGTCCGGGTCCTGATGGACTTCTACGGCGCCGGTCTGGCCCGGATCGTCCGGCTGCTCGACGCCCCCGGCGCCGGCAGCCGCCTGTCCGGCCTGCTCGGAGACGAACTCGTCTCGAGCCTGCTCCTCCTGCACGACCTGCACCCCGAGGACACAGGCACGCGCATCGCGCGTGCCCTGGACGCGGCCGGTGACCAGGCATGGGAGGTGGCGGGCTTCGACGACTCCTCCGGAACGCTGCGCCTGCGGTCCGCAGGCGGTGGAGGCTGCGGATGTGCCGCCACGACCGCGGCGGCACAACAGGCCGTCGAGGACGCTCTCACCTGCTTCGCGCCCGAGGTGACCGCCGTGGAAGTGGAGACGGGCTCCGCCGCCGGGGAGCCCGCGCTGCTCCAGATCGGGACCCCTCCCACCTCCCGCACCGGGCCAGGAGCGGCCGGGGCGAAGACGCGGTGAGCGCCTCTCGCGTCCAGCAGCAGCTTCCTGCGCCGCTCGCTGGTGAAATCCGCGGACTGCGCCGGTTTCTGACGGAGCGTCCAGTCCCGCAGGCAAGATGCGAACTGTGCGGAGCGGTGGTGGCCGAAGACAGCCACCGCCACCTGGTGGACACGGACAAGCGGGCACTTGCCTGCGCCTGCGTCTCGTGTGCCCTCCTGTTCGAGCGGCCCGGTGCCGCGGGAGGCCGCTTCCGGGCGGTCCCGGACCGCTATCTGGCCGACCCGGACCATCGGCTGGACGACAGCGCGTGGGACGTTCTGCAGATCCCGGTCGGTGTCGCCTTCTTCTTCCGCAACGCGGCGCTCAACCGCCTGGTGGCGCTCTACCCGAGTCCCGCGGGCGCGACCGAGAGTGAACTCGAACCCTCGGCGTGGCAGACCGTGCTGGGAAACAGTCGCCTGGCCGCGCTCCTCCAACCCGACGTGGAAGCGCTGCTGTTGCGCCGCACACAGGGCGGCGGCCGGCCCGAGTGCTACCTCGTCCCGATCGACATCTGTTACGAACTGGTGGGCCGCATGCGCCTGTTGTGGCAGGGCTTCGACGGCGGAGCCGAGGCCCGGGCCGATCTGGAGGCGTTCTTCGAGCAGGTCGGCCGCCGCGCCAGGACGGTGCAGGGGGAGGGCCGGCCATGACGGAGTTCGCCTTCACCTGTACGGGCGTACGAGCCGACCCGTACGCCGCCGGTCCGACGCTCGTCTTCAGGCTGCGCATCACCGCGTCCGACAACGCCCGCGTGCACGCCCTGGCCTTGCGCTGCCAGATCCGCATCGAGCCCGCGCGGCGCGGCTACGAGCCCACGGAGGCCGATGGGCTCGCCGACCTCTTCGGAGACCGCTCGCGCTGGGGCAGCACGCTCCAGCCGGTTCAGTTCGCCCAGGTCTCGCACATGGTTCCCGGTTTCACGGGGGAGACGGAAACCGACCTCGCCGTGCCCTGCACGTACGACATGGACGTCGCCGCCACGCGGTACTTCAATGCCCTGGAGGCGGGCGAGGTGCCGCTGCTCATGCTGTTCTCCGGAACGGCATTCACGGGAGCGGGCGGCTTCCGCGTCGAGCCCGTGCCGTGGGACCGGGAGGCGGCCTTCCGGATGCCGGTAGAGGTGTGGCAGGAGATGGTCGAGCAGCACTTCCCCGGCTGCGGCTGGATCCGGCTGCCCCGCGACACCGTGGACGCACTGCTCGCCTTCCGGTCAAAGCGTGCGCTGCCCTCCTGGGAAGCGGCCGTACGGGCCCTGCTGGCCGAGGCCGACAGGCCGGAGCTCCCGCCGGGCCACGCCCTGGACCGGGCGTTGCTGCCACACGCAACCGGGAGGACGGCGCGGTGACGACAAATGCCTTCGCACCGGAGACGGAAGCCAGGCTGGCCCATGCCCGGCAGGTGGCGGACGCTGTGCTCTTCGAGGGCTATGTGCTCTACCCGTACCGTGCCTCGGCCGCCAAGAACCGGCTGCGCTGGCAGTTCGGTGTGCTCGTGCCGCCCGCGTGGGGCGCCGAGCGTGAGGAGCACGACTTCCAGCACACCGAGTGTCTGATGGAGCCGAAGGCGGGCGCGAGTATCGCGGTCGAGGTGCGCTTCCTGCACGCGCAGCGCCGGACCGTACAACAAGCCCTGCTGGACGGCGGCTTCGAGACGGTGCCGGAACTCCACTTGGAGGACCGCGTCCTGGTGCCCTGGGACGAGGGCGTCGAAGAACGAGTCGAAGTGCTCGCCCCGGTGGGGAGGCTGACCGGAGACGGCCTCACGGTCCCCTTCACCCGCCCGGCCCGCGAAGAGACCGAGCCCGTCCTGGACGCGGACGGGCGGACGGTCGGCCGGCTCATTCGCCGATGCGAGGAGATCAACGGCGTCCTGCGGCTGTCCGCGCGTGAACTCGACGGGCCCTACCGGGTGATGTGCCTGACCGCTGTCGTGGAGAACACCAGCACCTGGAGCCTCCCGGACGGCTCGGCCGACCGGGACGCCGCGCTGGCGTACTCGCTGGTGGCCGCGCACCTTCTGATGGGCCTCAGCGCCGGGTCGTTCCTGTCGATGACGGATCCGCCCGAGTGGGCCAAGGGCGCGATCGCTTCCTGCCGCAACTTGCACACCTGGCCGGTCCTCGCCGGGGAACCCGGCCGCGCGGACCTGGTGTTGTCCTCCCCGATCATTCTGGAGGACCACCCCGCCATCGCCCCGGAGAGTCCGGGGACCCTCTACGACGCCACCGAGATCGACGAGATTCTCGCGCTGCGCACCGCGGCCCTCACCGACGAGGAGAAGCGCGAGGCCCGCGGCACCGACGAACGGGCCGCCGCCGTGATCGACCTGGCCGACTCGATGCCCCCCGAAGTCCTTGAGCGCCTGCACGGCGCGGTGCGTTCGCTGCGGGAGGTGACCGGCTCCGACATGTCGGACGAGGTACAGCGGCCGGACACCCCGTGGTGGGACCCGGCAAGCGACTCCGGCTTCGACCCGGCACACGACCGGGTCCTCGTCGACGGCCGGTCGCTGGGCGCCGGGAGCCGCGTACAGCTGCGCCCGGGCCTGCGTCGCACCGACGCACAGGATCTGTTTCTGCACGGTCGCAGCGCCAGGGTCGAGGCGGTGCTGCACGACGTGGACGGGGCAGTGCACCTGGCGGTGACCGTCGAGGGCGATCCGGGAGCCGACATCCGCCGCGAGCAGGGCCGCTTCCTGTACTTCCAGCCCGACGAGGTCGTCCCCCTGGAGGACGGATGAAACGGCCACAGGACAACAACGCCCGGACTCTGGTCGCCGGGGTCGGAAACATCTTCCTCGGCGACGACGGCTTCGGCGTCGAGACCGTACGCAGGCTGGCCGCGGAACAGCTTCCCGAACACGCCGAGGTCGTGGACATCGGCGTACGGGGCGTACACCTGGCGTATCAACTCCTCGACGGCTACGACACCCTCGTCCTGGTCGACGCCACGGCACGCGGCGGCGTCCCCGGCACGGTCTACCTGATCGAAGCCGAGCGCTCGGGCGACATCGAGCCCCAGGGCGCCCTGCTGGACGGCCACCGGATGTCCCCCGACGCGGTCCTGGCCCTCCTGGAGACCCTCTGCGCGGGCACCGGCGCCCGGCCACCGCGGCGCACCCTGGTCGTGGGCTGTGAACCCGCCGGCGTGGAGGAAGGCATCGGCCTCAGCCCGCCGGTGGCCGCCGCGGTGCCGGAGGCAGTAGGGCTGATCCTGGGCGTGCTGCGGGACAGCGAGCAGGAATTGTCGGCGGCACCGGCTGCGGTCGGCGAGGCCGCGAAGTGAGGAGACAAGCATGAAGAGGACAATCATCGGCGGCGCGGCTGCCGCGGCTGCCCTGGTGGTCGCTGTCAGGCAGTTGCTGCCGGATCTCGCGCGGTACCTGCGTATCCGCAGGATGTGAGCGAGGCACTCATCATCCGTCGGCCGCGGGTTCGAGTCCCGCCCGCCCCACTGAGCGCTACGCGTGGAGAAACCTTCCGACCAGCGTCTTCGAAGGTCGGACGGATCTTGCTGGTGATCGTGGCGGCCGGCTTCTGTCGTGGTCCACTCGGTGGGGTGCCGCCCGAAGGAGAAGGACGGACGTTACAGGTAACCACCCTTAGCCGCGGGCTCTCCGGCGAGGCTGTCGCTGGTGCCGCGAGCCGTGGTGGACGCCTCCGCCTCGGTGCTTGCGCCGCGCGATGTGCTGGCGGGCGCAAAGGCGTTGAAGGGTGTAGGCGGGCAGCCTTACAGCCCGCCGGGTGATATCTCCCGGGCGGGCGGCCTGGGTTCGTCGCACTCCGCGTTCGCGCGAATCGCCGAGGAACGCGGAGTCGGCGCGCAGCAAGTGTCCCTGTCCTGGGAGTTGGCCAAGTGACCCGTCGTCATCCCGATCCCGGGATCGTCCCGGCCGACGACCATCCGTGACCCGGCGGCAGCGGCCGACCTGACACTCACCGAAGCGGAATTCGCCGAACTCGACGCCGTGTAAGGGCGTCCCGTGAATGATCCCCGGGCTGGTTTCCCGACCACCCCCTCCCCGCCCCGCCGATGGCCGGCCGGGGGCTTCATCACACTGTGTGTTGGTTGAACAACGCAAAGTTTTGTGTGATGTGATATTGCACACTCAACTTCCGTGCGTCCATGCTGTGTCGACCTCCTGGCAGTCCCACCCGGAGCTCCCGTCTCAGTAGAGGACCGAAATGAGATGATTCCGAAGTTCGCGCGATGGGTCGCCGTGATCGGTGCGGCGGCCGTCGCCATATCGAGTGGGCTCGCGTCGACGGCGACCGCTGTCCCGCAGTCCGCGCTCCCGAAATGTACGCTCAACGTCCCGGCCAGCCCCAGGTCGGAGACCCCGTCCAGTTGTGTCGCGGTCGATGTGAAGCTGGACAAGCTCCCTGCCAAGGGTGAGACGGTGGCCCTCCGGGTCAGCCTCCGTTCCCAGGTCCACGTCGCACACGCCCGACTGACCGTCCGGGTGCCCGACACCTTCCAGCTCATCACCGAGGGTTCCCCTCTGAGCGCGCCCAAGCAGGTAGGTCCCTGGCTGGACGCCAAGGGCGTGGTGGCCCTCGACACCAACAAGCAGACCTTCACCCTGCATGTCCGCGCCACGGCGGAGGGGCCCGCCCAGATCGAGGCCAACCTCTCCGACGTCGACTCGCCGTCGCCGGAGCGGGAAGCCCACGGTTCCGTGCTGCTCACCGTCGGCACGAACAAACCGGGCGAAAGCGTCTCCCGGTCGGGGGTGGACATCACCTCGCTCCCGGGACGTTCGGGCGAGCGGCGCTCGACGTCGGCCTCAGTGAGCAAGAAGTTCGCGAAGGTTCCGAAGGCCGGCGGAGGCACCGGCGTCGTTGCCCAGGTCGCCGGCCAGCAGGTCTGCATGAGCGGTGGCTTCAACTTCACCAACCAGGCGGGGACGTGGCTGGGCGGCCGCAACCTCACCGTTAAACTGTGGGGGCGGACCACCGCGAATGCCGCCCAGCAGGTCTACGCCAGCGGCCTGACTGACAACTCCGGCGCCTACAACCTCTGCTTCACCCTGCCGGTCGACTCGATGTACCTGCTCTTCGTGGAGTTCCGGTCGGAGAGTGCGGTCTGGCAGGTGACCAACGGCAGCGGGTCGGTGTACTCGACCACTACGCCTGCCGTCTACAACGTCTCCACCAACCAGAATCTCGGCTGGACGGCGCCGGCGGCAGCCCAGATGCGCGCCTGGCACACCTTCGACACCCTCAACCTCACCTGGTGGTGGCGCGGCTCCAACACCGGCTGCTGGACCGCCCACGAGACCAGCAACTGCAGCAAGATGACGGCTCAATGGTGGGCCGGCAACGCTGACGGCGGCTACTACGTCCCCGGGGCCAACGCAGCCGCCAGTTACATAAGGCTGCGGGACAATGACCCCGACTCCGAGCACCTCGTGGTCCACGAATCCGGTCACGCTCTGATGCACCATCTGTACAACTGGTGGTGGCCCACGGCAAATTGCAACAATCACATGATCTGGGGGGCTCTGAACACCTCGTGCGCCTGGACCGAGGGGTTCGCCAACGCTGTCGCCGGCAGCGTCAAGGGCGACAACCAGTTCGTCTGGCCCAACGGCTCCTCGGTGAGCTTGATGAACTCCACCTGGTTCAACTCCGGCTCTCCGGTCTCCAGCACCAACTGGCAGAACGGCGACGCGGTGGAGGGCCGCGTGGCCGGCTCCCTGATCGACCTGTGGAACCAGGTCGATGGTGGAAAAGCGAGCACGATCAACCTGCTGCTGAATCACAGGGAGTCGAGCTTCAGCGAGTACTTCAAGAACGACCGCCCCGGCGCCGGGCTGAACACGTCGGACAATACCCGCAACTGGGTCTACTGGCACACCATCGACTACCGGGCCAGCCTGCTCAACTCCAGCTTCGAGGCCAACACGTCAGGCGGCCAGACAGGCACGGCCGGTTGGAACTGGACAGCCACGATGGGTGGGTCGTTCGTCGGCAACTGGTCGACGTACCCGGCCAACACCGGCTCCAACTACGCCTGGTTCGGCGGCTATGGAGCGACCGAAACGGAGACGATGTCCCAGCAGGTCACGATCCCGAGCAACGTGAACCAGGCGTGGTTGGGGTACTACAGCCGCATCGGCACCTTCGAGACCGACCAGGTGGCGTATGACACGCTCAAGGTGCAGGTCGTCGACGGCGCCACTACCACCACGCTGGGAACCCTGTCCAACGTGAACGCCAACAGCAGCTACGTCTACCGCTCCTACGACCTCTCCGCCTACCTGGGACACACAGTGACGATCAAGCTGGTCAGCAACGAGGACGCCTCCCTCCGAACCGACTTCATCGTCGACGACGTCACGGTCAACACCGCCTGACAGGCAACGCAGGAGGCACCGTGGGGCGAGGCTCTGTCCCGCGGTGCCGAAAGCGCGTGCCCCGGCTGTCAGGCCGTGAACGTTTCCGTGCCGCCGTCCCGCGGATCGGTCCCGCTGTCCTGCCGAGCGAGGTAGTCCTCGGAGATAGGGCATACGCCCGTGCCAAGCTCGCCGCCGGGACACTGCTGCGCGAATTCGCCCGGCGTCACCCGGCCACGGACGGGGGCGACTTCCATCCCGGCATCATCGCCTCCGACTCCGGCCGCTACATGGGCCCCGTCGGCGCCGTTCTGAAGAACCTGGCACGGCCCTTTCTCGATGCGCCCGCCGACGGCGCCGCGCGCCTGATCCAGCTTGCCGCGGCAGACCGCCGGCTGTGCGCGTCGCACAAGACACGGCCGACCGCTCCGCCCTTGCCCGTGACGCCGCTTACACTGCCGGGTCACCGTCGGCGGCCAGGGGCGGACAAGGCGGCGGCGAAGTCGTCCAGGGCCGCGAAGCTGTGGGCACTGACGACGGCGTCGCAGTAGGGCAAGGCGGCGGCCATGCCGCCGACGAGCGGACGGTAACGGGGGCTGGCCGTACGGGGATTGACCCATACGACGCGGTATGCGACACGGGACAGCCGTGCCATGTGCGTGGTGAGATCGACGGGCGCGCCGGTGTCCCAGCCGTCGGAGACGATGACAACCACGGCGCCGCGCGCCATGCCGCGTCGGCCGAACCGTTCGTTGAACTCCGCGAGGCAGTCTGCTATTCGGGTGCCCCCGGACCAGTCCGGGGCCGCCCGCCCGGCGCGTGCCAGGGCGTCGTACGGCCCGGCCCGCCGGAAGACGGGCGTGAGGCGGGTGAGCCGGGTGGCGAAGGTGAACACCTCGGCCCGGGCTGCGCGCGAGGCGCAGTAGAGCAGTTGCAGCATTGCGCGGGCGTAGGGCTCCATCGATCCGGAGATGTCGCAGAGCACGACGAGATCGCGGGGACGGGTGCGCGGTTCGAAGCGGCGCAGTCGCAGGGGATATCCGCCGGTGCGCCGGCTGACGGACAGCGTGCGGCGCAGGTCGACTCGCTCGCCGTGGGGCGCGGGCCGGCGTCGACGGGACGGCCGCGTCGGGGTGCGAAGCGCGACGGTGCGCATCATCTCGGAGAGGCGCGCCAGTTCCTCGGCGGACAGGGCCGCGAAGTCGCGGGTGGCGAGGTGGTCGAGGGGACTGGCGGCAAGGGGCAGGGCCACCTCCCGCGGCTGTGCGTCGCCCTCCCGGCCGTCTCCGTCCGCGGTGACCTTCCTGTCGGCGCCGGGGACGGTGCCCGGGAGCGATCGGGGCGGGTCGCTGGGCTGCCCGCGCCGTGTTCCGCGGTCGGCCGGGCCGCCGAAGACCTCGCGGAAGACCGCGTCGAACGGCTCGATCTGCTCGCGGTCGGACACCAGAGTGGTGAGCGCGCAGTGCCGCAACTCGCGCGTCGTCGACGGTGCCAGCAGGGTGATGGCCTGGGCGAAGCACCGTGTGCGGTCGGGGCCCACCGCGATCCCGGCGTCGTGCAGGGCCGCGGCGAACGAGGCGGCCAGTTCCGGCAGGTCAGGCATCGGGGCCGGCCTCCGCATCGACCAGCTCCGCCAGCCCGGCCCGGCGCACGGCCTGCAGGTCCTCGGCGTACTTGAGCACCGCGCCCAGGGTGCGGTCCGCGGCGTCGGCGTCGAGAACGGAGAGGCCCAGCGCCTGCAGCGCGCCTGCCCAGTCGATCGCCTCGGCGATGCCGGGCGGCTTGATGAGCTCCTGCCGGGCGCGCAGCGCCGCCACCCCGTACGCCACGCGCGCGGCCAGCCACTCGGCCGACTCCGGCACCCGTTTGCGGATGATCGCGGCGACCCGTGTGGTGTCCGGGTAGTCGATCCAGTGGTAGAGGCAGCGGCGTTTCAGCGCGTCGTGCAGATCCCGGGTGCGGTTGGAGGTCAGTACCGCCACCGGCGCCACCGTGGCCCTCCGGGTCCCCAGTTCGGGGATGGTGACCGCGGCATCGGCCAGCAACTCCAGCAGGAACGCCTCGAATTCGTCGTCGGCGCGGTCCACCTCGTCGATGAGCAGTACGGCCGGCCGCGGTCCCGGGTGGGAGATCGCTGCGAGCAGCGGCCGTTGCAGCAGATAGTCCTCGGCGAACAGGTCGGTGTCACGCAGGGACTCCCCACGGGACTCGGCCAGCCGGATGGCCAGCAGTTGGCGCGGATAGTTCCACTCGTACAGAGCCTCGGCCGAGGCGAGCCCCTCGTAGCACTGCAGCCGGATCAGCGGGGTGTCGAGTACGGCGGCGAGGGCGCGGGCCGCCTCGGTCTTGCCCACGCCGGGCTCGCCCTCCAGCAGGATCGGCTGCCGCATGCGCACGGCCAGCAGCAGCGCCGTGGTCAGGGCGTCGTCCGCCAGATAGCCGACGGCGTCCAGCCGCGAGCGCAGGGCGGGGACATCCGGTACGAGGGCGTCGAGGTCAGGCATGCGCGTAACGGGAAGGGTCGTCGGCGAAGGCGTGCTGGCACACCGGCCCGCAGAAGTACACCGTGCCGCCGTTGCGGTCCAGCGAGAGGGTGGCGGGGGTGATCGCGACGGTCATGCCGCACACGGGATCGACCGCCTCGACGACGGTGGGCGCCCCGGCGGCGGCGCCTGCGGGCCGCACGGCCCGGGCGCGCGGCGGCCGCAACGCGATGATCTCGGCGTACACCGACAGCGCCACCTCCGCCGGGGTGCGTGCGCCGATGTCCAGGCCGGCCGGCGTCCGGACGGGCGCGCGCTGTTCCTCGGTGAGGCCCAGCCCGGCAAGTACCGCCGCGCCGCGCTTTCGGCTGGCCACCAGCCCGATGTACGGGACCCCGGCGCGCACGGCCTCGATCAGAACGGGCTCCTCGTCGCGGCCGTGCGAGGCAACGACGACGACGTCCAGATCGGGCGGCAACGGCTCCCCGGGCGATGCGGGCCGAGTGTCGAGCCCGAGCACGCGACCGACGTCGAGCAGGGCTCGGGCGATGGGCGCGTGTCCATAGACGTACACCAGTGCCGGCGGGAGGTTGGCCTCCAGGAAGATGTCGAGCGTCCCGCCGGACAGGCACGGATTGGCCACCGTCACCAGGCCCTGGCCCGTCGCCTCCGTGTCTTCGGTCCCGGCGTCCGCGGCGGCCGTGATCCGCAACAGCAGCGACTCGCCGGTCTGCAGCAGCCGCAGACCTTGCAGTTGCACCGTCGTCTCGGCGCAGCTCCCGCCCACGAAGCCTTCGACGGTGCCGTCGGGCAGCACCAGGGCGCTGTCCCCCGGCTTGGCGCTCGTGGGACGTTCCGCGCGGACGACGGTGGCCAGGACGAACGGGGTCCGGCCGTGCCGGAGTGCGTCCGCGCGGGTCAGCAGTTCGGTGCTCGTCATCAGGCGGACCTCAGGTGATCGCCAAGTCGGTGCGCAGCGGCCGGCCCTGGGCGGCCCGCCATACCGCGGCGGGGGTCAGGGGCATGTCGATGTGTCGTACGCCGAGCGGCTTCAGTGCGTCGACCACAGCGTTGACCACCGCGGCGGGCGAGCCCACGGTGGCCGACTCGCCGACACCCTTCGCGCCGATCGGATGGTGGGGGGAGGGGGTGACGGTCTCGCCGAGCTCCCAGGACGGACACTCGACCGAGGTCGGCAGGAGGTAGTCCATGAAGGAGCCGCCGAGGCAGTTCCCGTCCTCGTCGAAGGCGATGACCTGCATGAGCGCCATGCCGACGCCGTCGGCGAGCCCGCCGTGCACCTGACCCTCGACGATCATGGGGTTGATCCGGTTGCCGCAGTCGTCCACGGCGATGAACCGGCGGACCTTGACCTGGCCGGTGCCCGCGTCCACATCGGCCACGCAGATGTAGGCGCCGAAGGGGAAGGTGAGGTTCGGCGGGTTGTAGACGCAGGTCGCGTCCAACTGGCCCTCGACGCCCTCCGGCAGTTCGAGGGTGGAATGCGCCGCGAGGGCGATGTCCGCCATGGTCTTTCCCTGGTCGGGGTCGCCGGTGACGAACCAGCGGCCCTTCTCCCATTCCAGGTCGTCCGGGCTTACTTCGAGCATCGCGGAGGCGACGATCTTCGCGCGCTCGCGCACCTTGCGGGCGACCATCGCGGTCGCCGCCCCTGACACGGGCGTCGAGCGCGATCCGTAGGTGCCGAGCCCGAACGGGGTCTGGTCGGTGTCGCCGTGCACCACCTCGACGTCCTCGGGCGGGATGCCCAGCTCCTCGGCGACGATCTGCGCGAAGGTCGTCTCATGGCCCTGGCCCTGGGTCTGTACGGAGATCCGCAGCACCGCCTTGCCGGTCGGGTGAACGCGCAGCTCGGCACCGTCGGCCATGCCCAGCCCGAGGATGTCCATGTGCCTGCGGGGGCCGGCGCCGACGGCCTCGGTGAAGAAGCTGACTCCGATGCCCATCAGCTCGCCGCGCTCGCGCTTCTCGGCCTGCTCCCGGCGCAGGTCCTCGTAGTGCGCCATGTCCATCGCCAGCCGCAGGGCCCGTGGGTAGTCGCCGGAGTCGTACTCCCACCCGGTCTGGGACCGGTACGGGAACTGTTCGGGTCGCAGCAGGTTGCGCATCCGCAGTTCTGCCGGGTCTGAGCCGAGCTCGGCGGCGAGCAGGTCGACCATCCGCTCGACCAGGTACACGGCCTCGGTGACGCGGAACGAACAGGCGTAGGCGACCCCGCCGGGCGCCTTGTTGGTGTAGACGCCGGTCACGGTGCAGTGGGCGGCCGTCAGGTCGTACGAGCCGGTGAACACGCCGAAGAAGCCGGCCGGGAACTGCGTCGGCTGCGCGGTGGCGTTGAAGGCGCCGTGGTCGGCGGTCACATGGACGCGCAAGGCCTGGATCTTCCCGTCCCTCGTCGCCGCGATCTCGCCGTGCATGTGGTAGTCGCGGGCGAAGGAGGTGCTCATCAGGTTCTCCGAGCGGTCCTCCACCCACTTGACCGGCTTGCCGGTGACGATCGAGCCGACGACCGCGCACACGTAACCGGGGTAGATGCCGACCTTGTTGCCGAAACCGCCCCCGATGTCGGGGGAGATGATCCGGATCTTGTGCTCCGGGATACCGGCCACCATCGCGTAGAGCGTGCGGTGGGCGTGCGGGGCCTGGGTGGTGGACCACACCGTCAGCTTGCCGGTGATGGCGTCCATGTCCGCAACGGTGCCGCAGGTCTCCAGCGGCGCCGGGTGGACCCGTGGGTAGAGCATGTCCTGCTCCACCACGACCTCGGCAGCTGCGAAGACCTCTTCGGTGCGCTCCTTGTCGCCCGCCGACCAGTCGAAGATGTGGTTGTCGGTTTGCTCTTCCTTGTCGTCGCGGATCACCGGTGCGTCCTGGTCGAGCGCCCTGCGGGCGTCGACGACCGGCGGGAGCGGTTCGTACTCCACATCGATCAGCTCGAGGGCGTCGCGGGCCGCGTATCGGTCCTCGGCGACGACGAAGGCGACCTCCTGGCCCTGGAAGCGGACCTTGTCGGTGGCGAGCACGGCCTGGGTGTCGTACGAGAGTGTGGGCATCCAGGCCAGCCCGAGACCGGCCAGAGTCTCCCCGGTGATCACGGCCTTGACCTTCGGGTGCGCCTCGGCGGCGCTGGTGTCGACGGACACGATCCGGGCGTGCGCGAGCGGGCTGCGCAGGACGGCTCCGTGCAGCATCCCGGGCAGTCGGACGTCGTCGACGTAGGTTCCGTGGCCGCGGACGAACCGCGCGTCCTCCTTGCGGGGCATCCGTCCGAAGCCGACCGGCCGTTCCTCGGTGGTCGTCATGCCCGCACCTCCTCGCGGCCGGGCACCTGTTCGGTGCCCGCGTCGGCGGTCCGCGCCCCGCCGCCGTGCTCGGCTGCCCAGCGGATGGAGCGCACGATGTTCTCGTAACCGGTGCAGCGGCACACTTGTCCGGAGATGGCCTCGCGGATGTCCTCCTCGGACGGATCCGCGTTGTGGTCGAGCAGCCAGCGGGCGGTCAGCATCATTCCCGGCGTGCAGAAGCCGCACTGCAGCCCGTGGCAGGCGACGAATCCCTGCTGCACCGGGTCGAGTTCGGCACCGTGCGCCAGGTCCTCGACGGTCCGCACCTCATGGCCGTCGGCCATCACCGCGAGCACGGTGCAGGACTTGACCGGCGTCCCGTCCAACCAGACGGCGCACACCCCGCAGTTGGAGGTGTCACAGCCCCAGTGGGTGCCGGTGAGCCCGAGTTCGTCGCGCAGGAAGTGCACGAGCAGCAGCCTCGGCTCCACGTCCCTCGTGTGCTGCTCGCCGTTCACGGTCACGGTGATCCGCATGTCACGCCTCCTGCCCCTGGGCGCGGGCTGCGGCGGCGCGCAGCGCCCGCGTGGTGAGCTCCCCGGCCAGATGCCGCTTGTAGTCGACCGGGCCGCGCTGGTCGGCTGTCGGCCGGCACTCCTGCGAGGCGATCCGGCCCGCCTCGACGAAGGCCTCCTCGTCCGGCCGCCCGCCGCGCAGGAAGTCCTCGGCCTGCTCGGCCACGAACCGTGGGGCGCCCACTGCGGTCAGCCCTATACCGGCCTCGGTGATCACCCCGCCCGAGATCTCCAGCACCGCTCCTGCGGCGACGACCGCCCAGTCGCCGACGCGGCGCTCGACCTTGCGGTAGGCGCTGGCGTGCGAACGGATGGGTACCCGGATCTCCACCAGAAGCTCCGCCTCGTCCAGCGCGGTCTCGTACGGGCCGAGGAAGAACTCCCTGATCGCGATGGAGCGTCTGCCTCCTGGGCCCTGGGCGACAAGGGTTGCGCGCAGCGCCGAGAACGCCGCCGACAGGTCCTCCGACGGATCGGCCTGGCACAGCGAGCCGCCCACTGTGCCGCGGTTGCGCACGAGCGGATCGGCGATGACCCGTTCCGCGTCCCGCAGGACGGGGAAGTGCTCGCCGACGACCGGCGAGGCCAGCAGCTCCGCGTGGCGGACCATCGCTCCGACGGCCAGTTCGTGCCCGTCCACCCGGATCAGCGCCAGCTCATCGAGGGCGTTGATGTCGATCAGTGCCTCGGGCCGGGCCAGCCGCAGCTTCATCATCGGCAGCAGGCTGTGGCCGCCCGCCACCACCCGGGCCTCGGGGCCGTACTGAGTGAGCAGCTCGATCGCATGATCGAGGCTGGTGGCCTTCTCGTACTGGAACGCGGCTGGAACCTGCATCGGGCCTCCCAGGACGCTGCCCCCGCCTTGTCGCGATGCTGCGCTCGTCGGCACCTGCCGTACAAGGGGAGAATAAGCATTCACTTATCACCACAAACGCGGGAAAATTATGTAGTGACCGTCACACAGCTCAGCACCTTCGTGCTGGTGGCCCGGCTCGGGTCGGTGGCAGCTGCGGCGCGGACCCTGGGCGTGAGCGAGTCCGCCGTGTCGCAGGCGATCAGCGCGCTGCGCACCCACTTCGGCGATGCGCTCATCCGGCGCACCAGCGGCGGTGGCATGCGCCTGACGCCCGCGGGGGCGCGGCTCCTGCCGGTCGCGTCGCGCATGGTCGCGCTGAGCGCGGATGCCGAGGTCGCGGTACGGGCGGCGCGGGGTGCGCCCGACGAACTGCGCGTCGTCGCCACGAGCACGCTGGCCGAGTTCGTACTCCCGTCGCTCATGGAAGCCTTCGCCGTCCGTGCGGGGCGCAGGACCGAGACCTCCTTCGGGGTGGCCGTCGGCAACGAGATGCGCGTGCTGGTGGAGAACCGGCTGGCCGATGTCGCGCTCGGGCCGGATCTCAGTGCCGTCCGCGGGGGCGAACTGGTCAGCGAGCCGCTGTTCCGCACCCAGCTGGTCGTGGTGACCGGCGCCAGGGCGCCGCGGCCTCCCGGTCCGCCACCGCTGTGGTCGTGGCTGGTCGACTCCTCCGGCACCGATCCGGAAGCAGACTCCGGGCGGCTGCTGCGTCGGCTGGACGTGCCCGAACGGCACGTGTTGGTGTTCCCGAACCAGACCGCGACCTGGGCTGCCGCCGCCGAGGGCGCGGGTGTGGCTCCGGCCTTGGCCCATCTGGTGTCGCCCCGCATCCGGCGTGACGAGCTGCGCATGCTGGAGACTTCGGCCACACCGTCGGACGCCACGTGGCACGCCACCTTCCTGCAGCCCGAGCACCGCTCCCCGGCCACCGACGCATTCCTGTACTTCCTGCACACCCCCGGGGCGACCCGCATCATGCGCGCGCCCGGCGCGGGCGTCCCGCCCTCCCAGTTCCGGCCCCCGGTGTACGTCACGCTCTGGGGCGGTTGAGAAGCGGCAGGAACGCCCCACGGGCACAAGGGAGACGATCGGCCCCCGTGGCGGCGCTGCGCCGGGTCGACGTGGTCGCCGCGCTGGATGCCGCATCCGGTGCGGCCGGCGAAGATCCGCTGGCGGATTGAGCACGACTACCGCGAGCTCAAACACGGCCTGGGCCTGGACCACTATGGGCCCGCACTTGGCGCGGCCGGCACCACCACGTCACCTTGGGCACCGCGGCACATGCCTTCCGCACCGTGCGAAGACTCGACCCAACAGCACCGATGGCACTCGCGGCGTAGGGGATGCGGCGACGAGCTTCCGGGCCAGTCGCGGCTGGCCCGTCGAAGCCCGTTAGTGGTTGGCGTCCTGCCAGGGGAACGGGGCGAGGTCAGGTTCGACCCAGCCGGTCCGAGCAGGCGCACTCGCCAGCGTCGCAGGGCGGTAGAAGCGGGTGAGCAGGCGTTTGTCGAGCAGAGGAGGGTGGTGTTCGGCGAAGGCTGAGAAGGTGTCGGTGTCCTGCTCGGCCACGTGGTACCCCACCAACTCCACCCAGGCCCGAGTTACGGTGGCGTTGTACTTTTGGGGCGCTCCCGCATAGCGCGCGGTGCGCTGGATGCCTTCACTCTGTCGGTGGCCGAAATGCTCGGCGGATGCCATCACCTCGGCCATCAGGTCCTCGAAGGCGGCTGTTTTCTTCCCGTGCGGTTCGGGGCTGGTCTGGGTCATGCGGACACCTCTGTCAGCGCCCGCAGAACCGCGTGGAAACCGGCGACTGCCTCGGTGGGAAGCTTGCCGAGCGCTCGGGGGTGTTCCGGCTCCGGTAAGGCGTCCGCCGACGGTGCCGGCGTCCTCCCCGCGGACGCGGGGTGTTCCGTGACGCCGTGCTGTACGTCATAGGCGGTTACGGCTGCCCGAGTCGGCGCTGCATGCTTTGCCCCCGGCCTGCTTGGTCGGGTGGCCAGTGGGAGTCTCTCTGAGGTGCCCCCTGGGATGCGGAGCCCCGCTGACTATTTGGTTCGCAGCATGAGGGCGAGGCGAGTGTGGTCGCCGTACATGCCGGTCTGGTCGCCGCTGATGCTGTACCGCTTCTGGAATCTGGCCACGGCTTCCCGGACCTCCATGTCGTATCGGCCACTGATCGCGCCGCCCTCGTAGATGTTCGGGATCTGGAGCAGACGTACCTGCAACTCGTATACGCCATGGCCGCTGTCGCCCTGGCGCAGCACGCCCGTGCCTGGGATCTCGGGGAGCGTGGTTGCCGGATTGTCGGGCAGTGGCCGTTCCAGTTGCCCGGAGGGCGGGGAGGGGACCGCAGGTGCGGGGTTGTCGTTGACCAGCAGCGCAGAGGCGAGGATCAATCCGCTGACGGCGATGCCCCCGAAGGTTCCGGCGAGACGAGTGTCCAGCCGGTCGATGGAGGGCCACCATCCCCCACGGCTGTTCCTCGCGTGGGTGCGGATGGGTGACGGTGATGCCTTCGAGGGCGGGGCGATGAGCTGATCCGAGGGCGGGGCCGGGCGGTGGGGGGCAGCCGGCCGAGTGGCGTCCGTGCGTGGGCCTGTTCCGCGGAGCGCGCCCTCCTGCGGGGGAGCCGGGGGCAGGAAGGTCACCGGCGGCGTGGCGTGGGTTGGGCCTGAGCCACTCGCTATTGCTGGCTTTCCCGCCCTCGGGAGCGGCACAGGCTCCAGATGTGTGCCGCGCAACCAAAGCGGCTCCACCACCACATCCTGCGGAGCATCGACCTGGCGTAGGCCATCGGTACGGGGCGGCTCCACGACAGGCGGCGAGATGGCGTGCGGAGGCTCAAGATCCAGGCACTCGGGCCCACGCCTCGCCGGCTGTGTCCGTTGGGGCGAGGGCAGGGAGGGGGTCGGATGAGTGGAGCCGGCGTCCCTGGCCGGTTCGCTGCCTTGACGCCAGGACAGCGGCGGGCATTCGGTCCAGCCCTCCTGCTCGTCGAACTTGTAGAGGTCGGCGCGTGCGGCGTCCAAGGCGTCCAGCACGGCCTGAAACGAGTCCCGTATCTCTTGGGCAAAGTCGGTACCTGGACCGTGAGTTCGCTGCGGCTCGGTGTCGTTGAATCCCACTGGCATACTCCTCAATCAACGTCCGTGGAATGTCGTGTCTCGGACAGACCAGCAATGCCCTTCCTGTGTGGATACGTGCCAAGAATGTTGGGTGGCAGGGGGTTTGTGACGAGGGGCTGGGCTGCGCGGGATCAGGCTTCGCTGTTCTGTTGTGAGGCGATACGCGGCCCGTGCGGGCTTGTCTCATCGCGCCTTCCTGTATGTAGCGCGCATCTCATTGAATTCGTCGAGGAGTTGACGGCCTGCGGCAACGTGCCGGGCGCTGACTCGGTCGTGGATGCAGAGCAGACGAAGGGGCTGGGCCTGAAGCAGCCCGAACACCGGGCTCTGCCCTACCCGCAGGCCGCAGCCTGTCCTGGCCGGGGCCGTTAGCCTGGCGTTCATGGCTCCTGTGGCACATGAGACGACAACTGATACTGCCTGCCGCTGCTGGCTGATCCGCGGCTACGACGGTGACTTGAGCGAGAGCCTGGTGCGGTACTGGTTGAAGGACGGATTCTGTTCTGTGTCTTGGTGGGAGGTCCCCGAGGTACCGACCGATGCGTCACGGGCGGAGGCGCGGGAGATCGTCGCCGCGGCGATGCCCGGCGGGCCGCAGGGGCGCATTGCCCATGTGGCTGGTGCCCTCTACCGGTTCGCGTCCGTCATGGATACCGGGGACGTGGTAGTGACTGCGAAGCAGGGGCAGCCCGTACACGTCGGCATCGTGGAGGGCCCTCACTATTACGACGCCGAGGGCGAGAAGCGTCTGGCCCGGCGTCACAACGTCAGCTGGCTCACCGCCAACGCGCCCCTGGCACTCTACGATCTGCCCGAGGGCGTACGCGAGCAGCTGATGGCCGGCCAGGCGACGCTCTCGCGGTTGGATAAGGAAGCGGCGGAGTACTTCAGCGCGTTCGGAGCGCCGGAGGGCCACTCTTCGTCGTCCTTCCCAACCGGCGGCCGGGCAGTACTCGCCGCCGACCCTGCGTTCCGCTACACGCGGCTGTGCGCCGAGCTCGCTGCGACCGAACACGACACACATGGGGTGCGGGCGGCACATACGGTCACCGCTCCGGTCCGCCGTGCCAAGGCCCGGGATGCTGTGCTGACGCGCTGCGAGGGCGCCTGCGAAAACCCGGGATGCGAGGGTGCGCCAAGCGATGTGAAGGACTCTGGCCGGCCGATCCTGGAGGTTGACCACATCCACGACATCGCCAAGGGTGGCCGGGACGACCCCGAGCAGATGATTGCCCTGTGTCCGAACTGCCATGCGGTGAAAACGTACGGGACGACCCGGGAGGCGCTGCGCGACCGGCTGCTCGGTGTCGCGCAGGAGGCACACGCGGCCTGGCTGAGCCGAGCCCCCGGCGCTGCTGAGCACGGACATGCAGATCCGCCGGAATGCCACCCGCCACGCCCCACATACAAGTAGTGAAGACCGGGCTCTGGCCAGCGCACTGAGAATCATGGTCGACGGTTGATTGCTGCCACGGCAGGCCTCGGCAAAGTGACGCCCTGTCCGGTTCAACTCGGCCGGGGGCCAGAACGTCAGAGCTCGGTGTTGATGATCGCCTCGATCAGGACTTTGCCCTCCGGCGTCATGTTGATCTCTTTGGCCCTGTCGTCCACGGCAGTCAGGCCGCGTTCCTCCAGCGAACGAAATATGTGCCGCCACGGCTCATCCAGCAGGGACCGTCCGCTGAAACGGCGCTGGTGAAGCTCGTCTCGCAGTGGCTGTAGCGTCGATAGCGCCATCTTGATCGACCTGGCCTCTTGAGCGTCTTCGGAGAACCGTGTCGCCGACTCCAGCGGAAGTCGGCCGGCCTCCAACGCGGCGGAGTACGTCTTCGGATTCACATTGGCGATCGCCTCCGACGTCCGGCAACTGGAACTACCACCCAGTCCGATCGCGACTTCGGCCTCCTGCTTGTCTTGGTCGACCATGATGGACTTCCACTTTTCCGGGCCGAGGCCATCTCGCGCGAAGTACATAGTGGGGTGCTCACGGAAGCCTCCGCGGGTCAGGCCCTCGGTGAGGACCTCGCGCATCTGGTACTGCTCCCCGAGGGATGGCCAGCGATGGCCGGTTTCGGCCAGCTTGCTCCGGTAGGCGGGCAGCTGCCAGGCCGCAGGCTTCTCCCCGGACACTCCGGTTCTGGTGTCGCTGTAGGACCTCAGATGCAGCTTGGCGCACACCACGGCCGTCAGATCGTGCTCAGCGACTATGTCGAGGTCCCGGCGGACGCTGTCGACGCTCTGGTCAAGCAGCCCGTACATGAGGTCGATGCTGATCCACTCGAAGCCGACGCGTTGTGCGTTGCCAATGAAGTCCACACACATCTGCGCGGTGTGCTCGCGGCCACACTGCTGGAGCACCAGGTCGTCGAACGACTGCACCCCGCTGGACAGTTTGGTGCAGCCCAGTTCGGCCAGCAGTTCCAATTTCTCGACGGTGAAGGTGCTCGGATCCCCCTCGAAGCGGATGGCCGTGTCCGGCGTGAAGTTGAAATTCTCGCGATAGAAGCGGATCAATCGGCTGATGGCGCGCGGTGGGAGCAACGATGGAGTGCCGCCGAAGACGTTGAACTCGCCGATCGGCGCTGACCCCAGATGGGGTACCTCACGCAGCCACATTTCAGCTTCTCGGATGTTCCAGTCGACCCATTGGCTGGCCTTGCGTTCGCTAGCATCCGGCCTTCCCTTGATCAACACCACTGGGTACTGGCAGAACCGGCACCGGTACGCGCAGGTGGGGATGTAACACCACAGGTGGAAAGGCGCAGTCGAGGCGAGTTGCCGGTTGAGGTCGGTCAGGAAGTCCGACGGTGAATAGTCCGGGATGTTGCCAGGGAACACGTGGGCGCCGAAGGGATCCTCCGTCACGTATTCGAGCAGGTGTCGATTCGCTGGGGCAGCCAGCACCTCCAGCACCGAAGGCACCGGATATCGCGGATCAACCTCGTACAGAGAGGCCACCTCCTGTCCATTGCTCAGGCTCATCAGAACACCCCTCCATTTCCGAAGTAGTTGTGTGCCTCGCCGGATTCCCTGTCCTCGCAGAAGTACCTGACAAACTCGGAGAACCGCTCGGGCGGCACCTCGCGCAGGCAGGCCGGCAGCGGTGGTGGATAGCCGATGTCCTCACCCACAGTGGCGCGCAGCCTGGCGAACAGCTCGTCGGCGAACTCGAAGTACAACCGGTAGGACGGGGTCTTGTAGGAGTGGATCGCGGCGAAGTCAATCAGCCGCATTTCGTTCTTGATCTCCGCGATCCGGTGCGCGAGTCGATGGGCGAGAGAGGGTCCGAAGAACTGGATGACTGCGTCGTTGTCGAGAAGGGAGGGGGTCAGCAGTACCGGGAGGATGGTGTTCTTCGGCGTGAAGTCTTTGACGGAGAAATCCCACGCTTGTTGCGCTTCGTCCTCAGTGAGATCTCCTTCGCGGTCCAGCGTTGCGTCCTGTACCCGGATGTCCCGCATGACGATGATCCCGTCAGATCCGTAGGCCCGACCGGTGATCACCTCATCGATGGCGTGGTTGACCCTCCGCGGATTGATTTGAACTCGAGACGCGGGAACATAGGTGATGTCCTCCCCGGAGTTGCGAACCAGAATCCCGAAGTCCCAATCGTCGGAAAGGTGGTTCACGAGACACCCATCCTGCAGTTGGTAGAGGATCTCGATACCGCCGACCTTCTCGTAGGCGTCCCTATCGACCGCAAATCCTTTGCCGTCCGGGAAGCCACCGAACAGCCCGAACGTCACGGCGCGGCAGCGCAGCGTGCGCTGGATGGCTGTCCACAGCCGTGGCCGGCGGGTGAAGTGCTCGGCGGCGTAATAGTAGTTGCAGACACCGATGGCGGCCTTGCTCGACTCCATGGCGGTGAACAGCTCCCACAACCAATACTCATCCACCTGGCAGTCGGCGTCGGCCGAGACGAGGTAGAACCTCTCCTCGGCGGCGCGGCGCCCGCGTCTTCTGCTGCGCACCGACGCGAAGTCCATGCCCTTCTTCCGTGCGCAGGCGACGCCCTGCTCGTGTTCCGGGACGACGTGGATCGCCAGATCGGGGTGGTCGGCGGCGAATCGGTGCGCGATCTTCACTGTGTCGTCGGTGGAGTTGTTGTCCACCAGCACAATCTCGTACAGCGTCTTGTCGAGCGGCCCATATGCCCCACGCTGTTCGTGGAGTGAGCTCAGCACGGCAGGCAGATTGTCCGCTTCGTTGTACACCGGCAGTACGACGCTGAGTCGTGTCCGCTCGTCCATCGGGGCCGGGAGAAGCTGGGCCAGCACCTCATCGACACGGGAGGTATCGAACTGGTCCTTGCCGAGCCGGTAGTTGAACTCCGCCGTCTCCTCGCTCTTCTGCTCGTCCAGTACCAACTCGGCCACACTGTCAACAAATGACTGAGTGGGCAGATCATTTGTGGTGAGTTCCATGACGGGGGCGCGGAAGCCCTTGTCGCCGTACACCGTGTCGTACAGTGCGTAGCGACTGGTGATGTAGGGGACGCGCGAGGCGATCGCCTCCCCTATCGGGTTCCCATAGCTTTCGTAGTCATAGGAGGTGAGGAACGACATCACGTTGGCGTGGGCAAGCAAGTCCCGCACCGAGTATCCGCGCCCGGACGGGCATCCGACATGGGCTTCGTGCGGCGCGAGCCAACCGCCGAAAACCACCCGATCGCGCACTCCGAGCGTCTCGGCGAGACGGATAAGGCTCGCGTGCTCCTCCGGCGATTCTGAGGTGTCGCCGGCAACGAAGAGATAGACGTCCGCGAGGTCCGAGAGCTTGGCCACCAGGTGTATGTCCCGGTCGATCCGCTTCTGCGGGATGATCCTGGTACAACGGGCGATGAGCACGGCATCTTCTGGGATTCCGTGCTCGTGGCGAAAACCGGCGTTGCACTGGTCAACGACTGCTGGCACGTGCGTGAAGCTGTTGGGGAAGACACCGATGTTCTCCAAGCCTGGAATCCACTCAAGAGTCTTACGCCGTGCCTCCTCGTGCGGCACGACATAGTAGATGTGTGGTGAGTTCACGGGCGCCACAGTGCGCGAGTACGGAAAATCACCGTACTTCTTGATTCCCGGTTCGCTCTGCCACATCAGATCGTGGTCCCGCCACAGTACGAAGCGGCCCAGCTTCTTCCGCCGCCCGTAGTGCTCGATGGCCCGGTAGAGCGCCTTCGTGTACACGATGTTCTCCGGCAGAGTGCCGTTTTCGACCATCACGAAGGTCACGTCGAGGCGCTGCCAGTGCTCCACGATCCGCTGACCCAGCACCTCGGCGACGGCGTCCACCCGCGGCAGTAGTTGCTCGCCCAGGCCGTCGTGAATGTACTCGTGCAAGACGGCGGCAACGAACGATTGGTCGTAGCCCGGGATCTCGTCGATGCCGTCGATCCGGTCGAGTCGGACCCAGTCCGGGAGCAGCGCGGCTTCGTCGGTGTATGGCCTGAAGAAAGAATTCTTGTCAGCCTTGATGTCGTAACCGAGGTCGAGATACGCGCGATAGCCCTGATCCCGGAACGCCAGCGCGGTCTTCACGAACTCCACCACCACGCCGGAAATCGGAGTGGCGTCGAAGGAGACTCCCCACAGAACGGTCATGGAATCGCCACCCCTGCCCGCTGTCGGACCTTGCCGATTCTTCGACGCTAGCGCGCTCGGCGACCACCGGCGAGAGCACGTCCATGACCTGCGAAAACGATGGCTCCCTGAGCCGGCTCCGGCGCCGTCTCGTCCTCCAGCCGCGCGGGCCGGTCCTCACGGGTCGAACCTCGGCGGCGGGCTGGGCGATTGGTGCTGGGATTGCCGGTGGACCTGCCGCGCAAGAACTGCTGGACGATCGCGGAGTGGGCCGGGGATGCGAATCCGCATGGCGTGCGGCATCTGCTGTCCCGGGCGGCCTGGGGATGCCGATGCTGTCCGCGACGACGTGCGCGAGTACGGACAACGACTCGGTGGGCGGTGGCCGGGTGGTCGCCGAGCAGAGCGTGAAGACCCTAGCGCCGGACCCCGGCAGCCGCAGGCCGCGCTCACGGTGTCGCTCAGACCAGCCTCGTCGGGGGCCGATGATGCCATTCCGGAGCCTGGCACCTCGGCACCACGCCGATCGTCGGCACATCGCCGCCGGACCCGATTGCCTCCTCGCGTGACACCACGGCTACACGTACGACCACTTGGGTGGTACGGCGTCCTGAAGCCGTTGGCCGGGATGCGAGGTGGTTCCCCCCGTTGGATGGTGGAGTCATGAACCATCACCACCACCAGTCCCAGGGGACGTTCGAGATCGACACCCGGCTCGTCACGACCGGTGCCGTGCTCACCGCAGCCGGAGCCATGGTCGCGTGCACCGGCATGGCCATCGCGGCCTTCGCTGTGTTCACGGCAGGTCGGCGCATGATTCGCGACCTGGACGTGCCCCCGGCCCAGCAGGCGGCCATGAAGTGGCGGCAGGCCAAGGAGGCGTCCCGAGCGGGCATGCAGGCGTGGCAGTCCGCGTCCGAAGCCCAGAACGGGTCGCTCGCCCGCTAGGTCAGGCGAAGCCGCTCCACCTACACCGGGTCCCGGGCCCGGTGTAGGTGGAGCGATGCCTGCTGTCGGGGACTACGCGCCGACCCGGCGCCAGGCTTGGCCGGGTTACCCGGCGGCGATGCCGGCCGGTGCTCTCCGCGGATCGTCCTCGGCGCCGTCCGGGTCGCCGAAGAAAGTCAGTGAGCCGACCCAGGCTCCGCCGACGCGGGCAGGTCTCCGGGCGCGGAAGAATCCGGTCAACGCCAGGGCTACACGCTTGGGTGGCTCCGGAGTGCCGGCGTCAGGACGGCGTGCCAGGGTGGAAAAGCGCCGCCCTAAGCAGGTGGCGGGCATTGGGGCATTCGCTGGGAACAACCTGTGAGACCACACATCAGGTCCGCATCGCGAGGAGGCAGTGCGCATGCCCGTCGCCAAGGCAGGACCGGCGGACGCGTCACCCCAGGATCCAATGACACTTCTCCGGAGCCGCAGCTATCTGGCGCTTCTGGTGATGGCCGCACTGGTCGGAGCGCCGGTGTCAGCGGCGGCGTTCGGATTCCTCGCGCTGGTCGGCGAGCTCCAGCCGTGGATCTATACCGATCTGCCCAAGGCGCTGGGGTTCCATGGAACGCCACCGTGGTGGCCGCTGCCGTTGCTCGCCGTCGGGGGACTGCTCACTGGGCTGGCCGTGCAGTACCTGCCGGGACACGGAGGCCATGAACCGACAGGAGGGTTCAAGGCTGCCGGCACGCCCAAGCCCATCGAGCTTCCCGGGATCTTCTTCGCCGCCCTGGCGACCCTTGCCTTCGGTGCGGTCCTCGGACCGGAATCGCCTCTCCTCGCCCTCGGCGGCGGGCTGGCCGCAGGCGCCGCGCGCCTGGTCAAGCGGGACCTCCCGGAGCGAGCGAGCGCCGTGATGGGAGCGGCGGGCAGTTTCGCGGCCATCAGCTCGCTGCTGGGATCGCCACTGCTGGGAGCGTTCCTCCTGATGGAGGCCTCGGGGCTCGGCGGGCCGATGCTGGGCGTGGTGTTGGTGCCGGGGCTGCTCGCTGCGGGCATCGGTGCGCTCATTTTCATCGGCCTGGGATCCTGGACGGGCCTGGGCACTTACTCGCTGGCAATCCCGGACGTGCCGACGGCCACGACCCCCACAGCCGCTGAATTCGGCTGGGCGCTTGTCGTCGGCCTGTCAGCCGCATTCCTGGGCGTGGGAATCCGATGGCTTGCCGTTCGCCTGAAGACGCACGTCGAACGTCGGCGCGTGCCGGCCACGGTGGTCCTGGGGCTGGTCGTGGCGGGGCTGGCGATCGGCTATGCGGAGAGCACGGACAAGCCCGCGACCGACGTGTTGTATTCCGGCCAGGTGGCGATGGCTCCCCTTCTCTCGGACAGCACCGCGTATTCGGTGGGAACGCTGTTGCTGCTGGTGTTGTGCAAGGGCCTGGCCTACTGCGCATCGCTCAGCAGTTTCCGGGGAGGCCCCATCTTTCCCGCTATGTTCGTGGGAGCGGCGGGCGGCATGCTGCTCTCCCACGTCCCGGGGCTGTCCCTCACCGCGGGGTTCGCGATGGGCATCGGAGCGATGAGCGTCGCGATGCTGAGACTTCCGCTGGTCTCCGTCCTGCTCGCCACACTGCTGATCGGGTCACAGGGGCTCACCGTCATGCCGTTGGTGATCGTCGCAGTCGTGGTCTCCTACGTCGCGTCTGCCAGGCTCACACCTCCTCCTGCCCCGGAGCCGGGTCGGGAGGAAAAGCCGAGTCTGCAGCACCCCTGAAAACGCGTCCGGTGGATGTGCTGCGTCGGTCATGGCGCACCTGTGGTGCTGGGCGCAGGACTGCTCGTGGGCGAGGTGCTGGCACTGCCGGTAGGACTTGCGGAAGGGGTCGGCTTCGGCGAGGCCGATTGGCTGGGGCGGCCGCTGGAGGGACGGGGCGTCGGCCTGGCCTTCACGGGTGGACCGGTGGGGGCTGCGGGAGTTCGGGCAGCCGGGGATTCCCGGTGAGTGGCCGTCGGACGAGGGCGCGGAGTCGCATCACTGTTCCGGTCCCGGGCACCTCCTCTGGCCGGGTGCGTGGCCGGACGTTCCGGTGTACGTGAGGCTCCAGGTGATTCGGTGTCGGGGACGTGGGGCTCGTCGGAGGATGCCTGTTCCGGGCTCGGCGCTGCTACTGGGGGGCCGGCGGAGTGCTGGGACAGCAACGATGCAGCGGCCAGGCCGCCGAGCATGGCGAAGGTGGCCGCGGCAAGAGTCCGACCGCCGTACTTCTTCAGTCGCGGCGGACAGCGGCGCCGGGCTGCCGGCACATCGGCTGAGGGAGCGGGCGACCAGGAAACGTCGGGGGACTCGAAAGAGCCCGGTCCCTCGATGACGAGGGCATCCAGCGACGCCAGGTCGGCTGCCCGAGCACCGCCGCTCCGATCGCTCGGCGTTGCCATGTCGGAGTCGTATGCCCCGCACTCCGGGCACGTCACGGCGCCGTTGAGGGCGCGGCGGCAGGGAAGGCAATAGTCCATGGGCTCGACCGCTCAGTACGTGATTCGCTGGACGGAACCGCAGTCGGCCGACCAGGCTGCGGGGCAGCCGGCTGCCGGAAGGCGCCGCTCGGTGTCTTTCGGAAGGACCCTTGGCATGTGCGAACCTCACTCACTGACCGGTCTGCAGGCGGGCACCGGTTACCGAGGTCAACGGGCCTGAGAGAGTCAGCGTTCAATCAGCGGCTGGAACGTGGGGCACGCAACTTCCTTGGAGGTTGCGGCTGGTCACACCAGCGCCCCCGGTTCGCCGTCCGGGCCGACAGCCACGGCCCACTCCGAGTCAACTGCGTTCAGATCCTGGGGCCGAACGTCCTCTGCGGCACGGTATTGCTCTTCGCCCCTGTGATGTACAGAGCCGTCTTCGACGGCGGTGCGGACACAGGCATCTGCACAGACCTCTGAAGGACCACGTCAAAGACACTGAGCACTGGCTACCCTTGTGCCCGTCCGGCTACGAGGGGTGACGCATGGGCAGGGACAGTGGTCCGCGAGGCGTCGTGGTGGTCATGGGGGTGGCCGGTTGCGGGAAAAGCACGATCGGTCGGCTGCTCGCCGAGAAGCTGGGTGTCTCCTACGCGGAGGCCGATGACTTCCATCCGCCCGCCAACATCGCGAAGATGGCCGCGGGACAGCCTCTCGACGATGACGATCGGCGCCCCTGGCTGACGGCCATCGCGGGCTGGATCCGGGACCGCAGCCGAGCAGGGGAGGGCGGGGTCGTCTCGTGCTCGGCGCTGAAGCGCCACTACCGGGACACGCTGTGCGAGGCCGGGTCACAGGTGTGGTTCTTGCATCTGACCGTGGAGCGCGCACTCGTGGGGGAGCGGGTCGCCGCTCGCAGCGACCACTTCATGCCGGTCTCCCTTCTGGACTCGCAGTTCCAGGCGTTGGAGCCGTTGCAGCCCGACGAGCCGGGCGTGGCGGTCGACGCGTCCGCCACGCCCGAGGAAATCGTGCGGAAAGCCGTCGCGCGCCTCAGTGGCGCCGGAACCGTATGAGCCTTGCCGCGACCTGTTGGCGCGCGGCGGTGGCACCGATCTCGGCGTAGATCTCAGCGGCCGTTTCCAGAGCGTGCACGACCATGTCAGAGGTGCTGCCGACCGTCTCCCGACAGCGGCTGATGCCGTCCCATGCCTTCGCCAGCTCCAGTCGGCTGCCCACCTGCTCGGCGGGCTCGAGGACCGCGTTGAAGTTGGCCAGAGCCTGATGACGGTCACCTGCCTTCTCCAGCAGGATGCCCCTGTGGTTGAGCACCTCTACGACTCCGAGTTCGTCGCCGACGTCCTTGTAGCCATCCCCGGCCTTGTCCAGGTGGCCGAGCGCCGTATCCCTGAGTCGGGCGTCCTGTTGGAGCAAGCCGACATGGAAGAGGGAGACTGCGAGATTCTTGGTGGCATTGGCGGAGCCGATGCCGTCACCGATGGTGTGGTAGAGCGCCAGCGCCCGCTGGAGCAAGGTTGCGGCGCGGCGGAAGAGGCCTTCGTCGTTGCGCGCGATCCCCTCCTCGTTGTGCACGATGCCTTGCTCGTTGAGGGCGTTGGCCTGTCCGAGCTTCTTGTCCTCGGGCGTGATGTGGTCCGGCAGCTCGCCACGGAAGATGTCCTCCGCCTCGCTCAGTGCCTCGAGGGCGTCGGCGTGGAGGCGGCGCAGTCGGTTGGTGATGCCCAGGTCGTTGAGGGCCAGCGCGAGCGCGGGCCGGTCACCGAGGCGCCGGGCCGCGTCCGCCGCCGCAGCGTGTCGCTCGGCCGCCTGGTCCCAGGGCCCGTGGCTGCGCAGCGGGCCGGCCATCGCACTGGTGAGTCGGATGGTCCAGCGGTCCAGACAGTCGCTCCACTCCTTGTCCTCGCGCCGGGCCTCGTCCTCCAGTCGTGCGATGTCGAGGCATGCCATCAGGTGCGTCCGGTGCCGCTGGTACCACTCCAGAGCCTCAGTTCTCGAGGAGGTGACGGGAGCGGTCGTGGTGTTTCCTGGGGTAAGTCCGGGGCGCGGCGGGGGCTGGTGCGGTTCGACGCGGGGGCGGAGGTGGCGGGTCAGCGACGGCTCGGCGCTGGCGGACCTCTCAAGGGCGGTGCGCCAGTAGTGGCCCAACATTTCGTCGATCACCTTGTGTGTCGTGGTCGGGCGGACCTTCCCCCTGGCAAAGGGAACGAGCAAGTCGTGCATGGCGTACCTGACATCGGCATGGTGGGCTGAAGGCAGGGCGACGATGTCGAGGAGGGATGCGTCGCACAGGCGCTGGAGGTGGGTGCCGATGCAGGACTCCTTCTTCCTGCCGACGAGCATGGGTGACAGACCGGCCAGTGCGGCCGCGGCGCGGACGCTGAAGTCGGAGCCGAGCGGATGGAGTCCCAGCAGCCTGAAGACCCGCTGTGTGTTCCTGGGCAGATGCCGGTAGGACGCCTCGAAGAGAGCGGAGACGGCCAAGCTCTCCGAGGAGCAGAGGTCGTCGAGGCCTTGGAGAGGGCTCTCGGCCTGGCTGGTCTCGGCCAGGATCCGGTGGAGGTCGGCGGTGCTGCCGCGCAGTCGCGCAGCCAGGATTCGGATGGCCAGCGGAAGATGCCCACACTGCTTGAGCAGACCGGCCAAGGCATCCTGCTCGATGTGATCGGCATCCTGGCCGGCTGCGTGGTGGAACATGAGCATGGCGTCGGCTGCCTGTGGCGGCTCCAAGTGCAGCGGGGTGCCGTCCAGGAGGTGGAGCCCGGTCCTGTGACGTGTGGTGACCAAGAGGAGGTGCTTGCCGTCACCGGGCAGTACTTGCTCAACGTGGGCGCAGTCCTGGACGTTGTCGAGTACCAGCAGCGTCTGCCGGCCTGACGTCCAGCTGCGCCAGAGCCTAGCCCGTTCGACTTGGCTGGTCGGTATCTGGCTTGCGCTGATTTTGGCCACCTGGCCCAGGAGGGCAGCCAGAGTCTCGGTGGGCGTGGGCCTGGTGTCGGAGTAGCCGCGCAGGTTGAGGAGTTCCTTCGGTCCCTGGAAACGGCTTTTGAGTTCGTGCGCGGCGGTCAGGGCGAGAGCGGTCTTGCCCACACCTGCCATGCCCCACAGCACGACGACAGCTACGCCGTGCCTTTCCCGCTCCAACCGGTCCACTTCTGCGCGGATCGCGGCCAGTTCGTGGTTCCTGCCGGTGAAGACGGTGCGGCTGGGAGGGCACGGCAGAAAGTCGTTCGTGAAGAGAGGCTGGGAGCCGGCGCCTCCAGCTTCCGTGTTCTGGCAGTCACCCGTTTCCTGGGGCCGTTCTGCGACCCGGTAGTTGACCTCCATGTCGCCGTGCTGCACGAGGAACGACGTGCCGGCTCTGTTCGTCTGTGAGTAACTCGAACCGGGCACGATGCTCGGATGCGGGCCGCCGTGCTCGGCCCCTGGAGACACGTTCACAGCCGACCACCGCACCCTGTGGCCGGACCTGACGGCTGTCGGCCGGCGTCCGCCGTGACGTTGCGCCTCTCGCCGGGAATTGCTCCTTGGTTCACCGGTCACCGCCGCTGTCCGCTCCGGCGCCGGGGGCGCATCCCCCCGACTGCGAGGGGGACACCTGACTCACATGGATGCTGCCGCCGCCCTGGACAGCGAAGAGCTGACCGCCATCGCAGGCGGTGTTGTCCTGCACCCAACTCTGCTGGCTCCGGGGGAGCTCATGGCACACCTCCTCCACCATTGCTCTCAGGTCGTCTTCGGCCTCGGGGTGTTCGCGCAGGAGCGCCGCCAGTCGCCGCCTCCAGGGCCCCACCAACTCCCGGCGGACGCCGTCTGCATCGTCGTCCTCCTCCACAAGGGCGGCATCACCGCGCAGCTGCGCCTCGACGGCATCCAGCGGGTGGCCGCGGCGATGAAACAGCCGGGCCGCGGCGGCTTGGGCGGACTCCCACGCATTGGTGGCCATCGCCGCGACGATGGTGTGCGCGCCGGTCATCGCCAGGGTCGTCAAGGGATCCGTGTCCAAGGTTCTCCTTCAATCCGGTTCGGGTGCTCACCGGACGCATAGGTCCGGCGCGTTCACTGGATCTCGCCGAGGGGATCCGCCGGTGGCGGGGCATCAGTCCACGAGTGGTGGCCCCTCGGTGGTCGACTGCGGTGAAACAGGGCAGCGGATCTGGCGGGGTCAGAGGAGAACACCCACAAGCGCGGAAGCGACTCAGTACCGGGGCGGCCTTCATAGTTCGCTGCCCAGCACAGAACTCCGGGAGTCCGAGCGCCCGACGCCGGCGTCAACTGCCCGGCCCGGATCCAACCCTGTCCTACAAACGCATCATTCCGGCTGAACTCGCCCAGCGCAGCGGTTGAATGCAAGTTGTGCCAGAAAGGCAAATGTCAGTCGAAATCGCCTGCAAGTCGATCCGTGTGTGACGAATCCTGATCGCGGACGGGGATCGGGCGGGCGTCTTCGTGTGCCGCGCCTTTTGGACGAATGCCTGCCGGCCGGTGTCCGCGCGCGCCGGCGCCGCTCCTGCAACGGCTGCCGTCGGCGAGGTCAGGCAGGAGTCTCCTCGCCTGCTGGACAGGGCCTGGCCCGGGCGATGAGCAGGGCTACATCGTCGTGATCTCCCGGGTGGCGCAGGGAGCGCAGAAGCATGTCGCAGGTGTCGTCCAGCGAGCGATCGGGGTCGTCGAGGAATTCGAGGAGGGTGTCCAGGCGTGCGTCGATGGGCTGGTCGCGGGTCTCGACCAGCCCATCGGTGTAGAGGACGAGTTGGTCGCCCGACACGACGTCGAGGCAGGTCGTGCGGAAGGCTACGCCGCAGCCGCCGAGCGGTGCGCCGGTGGGCAGGTCCAGAAGTTCGCGTTTGCCGTCCGGATGGAGGATGACGGGCGGCAGGTGCCCCGCGAGGGAGACGTGGCACTGTGCGCTGTGGGGGTCGTAGACGGCGTAGACGCAGGTGGCGATGGTGTCCAGGTCCTCGGTGATGTGGTCGAGGTGCTGGAGGACTTGGGCGGGGTCGAGGTCGAGGCCGGCCAAGGTGCGGGTGGCAGTGCGGAGCTGGCCCATGGTGGCGGCGGCGCTGACGCCGCTGCCCATGACGTCTCCGACGACGAGGGCGGTCTTGTCGCCGCCGAGCGCAATGACGTCGAACCAGTCGCCGCCGATCTCGCTGGCTGCCTGGGCGGGCTGGTACCGGGAGGCGACAGCCAGCCCAGGCCGTTGCGGTGGCGGGTGGGGCAGCAGGCTGCGCTGGAGGGTGAGAACGGTGCGGCGTTGTTCCTGGACGGCACGGTGCCGCTCGGTGACGTCCACGCTGGAGGTCACCACCCCCAGCACTTTCCCGTTGGGCGCTTCGAGCCGGTGGAAAGAGATCGACCACGCATGCTCGTTCTCCGGGTCGGCCGGTGTGCGGCCGACGGTGTACTGGTCCGAGACCGGGGTGCCCGTAGTCAAAACCTCGCGCATCGTCGCTTCGAAGGACTCGTCCAAGAAGGGCAGCACGTCATGGACGTGCCGGCCCACATGCTCGGCGGCAGGTACGCCGTTCATCCGTTCCTCCGCCGGGTTGACCGAGACGTACCGAAGGTCGGTGTCAAGTACACCCAGTCCGATCGGCGACTGGGACACCAGTCGGGCGGACAGTGCCAGATCCCGTTCGACCTGCCGTAGCGTTGCCTGATCCGCGGCCAGGCCCAGGGCGTAGTTGTCCCCCTGGTCGTCCTGCAGCCGCATGTTGCGGAACTCCACCAGCCGCGTGCTGCCGTCCTTGTGCCGCACGGGGAAGATGCCGGCCCAGCTGCCGCCCTCTTCAATGACCCGGGCGAACACGCCCAGTACGACCTCCATCTGCTCCTCATGGACCAGCAAGGGGCCCGCGAACTGGCCGAGGGCCTCCTCGGCGCTGTAGCCGAACAGGTCCTCGGCCTGCGGGCTCCAGAGATCGATCCTGCCCTCGGCATCCAGTACGACGGCGGCGACGCCCAGCGCGTCCAGCAGACCGCCTGACGCGACGGAGGCAGACCCAGTCCGTTCCAGGTCGTCCCCGAAGGATCCGGTTGGACTCATCGCAGGCACTCCTTCCGCCCGCCGCCGCACATTGCCTGCCACGGCTCGGGCCCGCGCCTTGTCGCCCATCGCCTGGGCTACTCCATCGTCGCCCCGCACCCACCGGCCACGCACCCCCCAGCCTGCGCTGCCCGGACTGCCCGCCGGGTGAGCAGATGCGTGGGTCCGGAGCCGACGGAGGCGCGGCAGGATGCGCTGCCATCAGAGGCTGACCTGGGAAGATGCCCCGCGGCTCCGCCCTCGGGCGAAGAGGGCGGAGGCCGTTTTCATCGGTACCACACGTCCGTTGCGCGCAGGTGCGGCCATGCCTTCAGCGCCAACTCCGCGCGGACTGGGTCAGCTGGGCCTCTTGCGCTCAAAGTGCATCACCGGGCAGGCGGCGGCCAGGCATGCCGCGAGGTCCACGCTGTCCGCGGAGTCGGCGGCGGGGAAGACCGCCTGGATTTCCTTGCCGCGCATGTGCATCGAGCGTACGTGCAACGCGCCGCCGGCCTCGCGGGCGAGGCTGTCGACGATCATCAGGCCTCGCCCGCAGTCGCGTCCGGGATCGGCTTCGAGCTGCGGCAGCGGCAGGAAGGGGTGGTCGTCATGCACGGCCAGCGCCAGCGTCGTCCCGGTTCTGGTGAGTGTCACCGTGGTCCTGGCCGACTGCGGGACGGCGTGCCGTGCGGCATTGCCGACCAGCTCGGAGATCACGAGCGAGGCCGTGTGCAACCCGTCCTCGTGCAGCCCCCAGTCCCGCAGGACGCGTGTCGCCCTCTTTCGGGCGACCGGGACCTCCGCGGGTACCGCGAGCACGGTGAAACCGTAGACGCAAACAGCGTTGCCCGGCTTTGGGCGAGAGGCCGGGACGCGGTGTGTGTGGGTACGGCGCCGTGCCGCGGACGGATTCGAGACGGTGGTTCGCATGGCGATTCCCGGTGGTTTGCCCGGCAGGGTTACCGGCGACTGTTGAATTGCGCCCTCCTGAAGGCGCGGTCTGTGACCAGCGGCCGGCCACGCTGAGTCGACCGCTGCTCACGGTCGGTTCCGCGGGAGCGGAGTGGGAGTGCTACCGACCGATGTTCGACATTGCCGAACCCTAATCGGGTTTCGATGATGGGACAAGGGCCCGTTCAAGGCATTTGTCTCCACTGGGCAGTCCAGGCGTCGCGCACGGACGAAGGCGTCACGGGAGATCTGAAGCCGAGCGGTCAGAGCCCACCACTGCGTTGTGGGACGTGATCAAGGGCGTCCGTCAGCGGAGACGTGGCAGTTGCGCCGACTTGATCGCCCACTAACAATGTCGGCCCGTCAGTACCCAGCACGGTGCGAGCGGCACTGGCGCGATGTCGCGGCAGGCCGGCCAAGGACGCAGACAGCGCGCTCAGACGCTTCACAACCGCACTGGACCTGTACGCCCTTGCCTCAGACCCGTGCACATCGGCGGTAGGTGACCGGTTCTCGAGGCGGCCTCCAACTCCCTCTCCGGCGGCTCCCCTTCGGGCAGGCGGGCGGTGCAGAGCGGATATCACCGGGCGCCCGGATTACGCCCCCGCCGGCGGCCGGAGTGCGGCGTACGTTCCCGCGCCCGCCGCCAGCAGCATCACGCAACCCGTGAAAATCAGCCCGGCTTCGCGCAGCCCGATCCATGTGGCCATGGCGCCGACACCGACCACCGGCAGTGAGATCCCGGCGTAGGCAACGACGAAGAACGCCGAAATGGTGCCGCCTCGTTGCTGTGCCGGGGCCGCGCCGCTGACCAGGGTGAGTGCAGCGCGAAAGGCCAGTCCCTGGCCGCTGCCGCCGCACAGGGCGCCCAGGACGAGAAGCACCAGGGATTCGGCGATCAGTGACGACGCCACCAACATCAGGCCCACGACGAGGATGCCGCACCCCACGGGGAGTGCGAGGCGCGTGCCGATCCGTTCTGTCAGGGACTGCCCGACGGTCGAGGCCAGGAACACGGAGAACGCCAGCCCGCCCGCAACGGCCAGGTTGTGCACGCCCAGCGTCTGCGAGGCGAAGCTCGGCGCGACCGCCGTGAACAGACCGAGGAGCGCGAAGCCGGCGAACGCCGCCACCGCGGCAGGTGCGAAGACACCCTTCACCTCCGGAGGCACCTTGAGTCCCTGCGGCTTCAGAGGCGGCCATCGCTTCGGTTCCGCCACGGTCTCCGGCAGGAACCAGGTGATGCCACTGGCCACAGCCACCAGCCCCAGGTGGACCCAGAAGGGCAGCATCAGCGGCCACGGCGCGTACTGGGCGAGCAGCCCGGAGAGCAGTGGCCCGCAGCCCAGACCACCCATGTTCGCCGCAGTGGCGGCGAATCCGGCTCGCGCCTTCTTTCCGGGAGGGGCGAGCTCGATGACGGCCGCTGTCGCCGCACCGCTCAACAGACCGGCCGCGCCGCCGGACAGCAGTCGCCCCGCGAAGAGCAGAGGCAGACCGCTCTGCAGGAGGAAACATCCCGCACTCGCGGCCGACAAAGCCATGGCGCACAGGAGCACCGGTCTGCGGCCGACCTCGTCGGAGTAGTTTCCCGCCACCAGCAGCACGGTGATGACCGCGACCGCGTATACCGCGAAGACCACGGTCACCATCAGCTCGGAGAACCCGATCTGTTCCTGGTAGAGGCCGTACAGCGGTGTGGGCAGAGTGGTCCCGGCCATCCCGATGGCGAACACCGCAGCCGCAGCCGGATAGCCCGGTCGCCAACCGCCGACTGCGTTCACTGCTCCCTTGCGAACGATCACGCAGGTCACCTTACGAGCGGTGTCACGGCTCGCATCGTTCCTCACGACCCGGTCGGCCGGGCGCGCCGGTCAACGTCCGCGGGTTGCTCCGCGCCGCCGGTGTGCGGGAAGGGGGGAAGCCGGATAGGAGTCGTCTTCCTCCTCGTCCAGTGGCGGCAGTTCGACGGTGTAGCGCGGCTGGAGGAACAGTCCCTGATGCTGCGGTGCAGTCGGCGAGCCTGCTGTGTTCTGTATGGGCTGGGCAGGATCGAGGTGGGGAGAGGCAGCAGTCATGTACAACCATCCGGAGTTGAGGGCCGCGCGGACCAAGGCGGAGCTGCCGACCGGTGATGATCGGAATCTGTCTGCTCCGCGTGCGCAAGCCCATTAGATCGCATTTGCCGCGGCAGCGGCGGCGCTGGCTTCCTGCTCGTGCTCGATGCCGAATTCCGGGCTGTCGCTGCCGACGTCGTGGTGACGGCCCGGTCGGCCGTTCCATCGTGCCGGATGTCATTGGCTGCTCGCGCGCCGACGCGTCAGGAACTTCACATCGATTCGATGCATACATCGTTTCGATGTGAGAAGCTGGCGCCATGCTGGAACTCGCGATCCTGGGATTCCTCGCCGACGGCCCGCTCCACGGGTACGAACTGCGCCGCCGCGTCGCCCAGTTGTCCGGCCACACGCGGCCGGTCAGCGACGGCAGCCTCTACCCGGCGATCAATCGCCTGACGAAGGCGGGTCTGCTGGAGCGGCGCACCGAGCCGGGCGCCGGCGCACCGCGGTACGTGCTGAGCCTGACCGAGGCGGGGCGCACCGAGATGCTCAAGCGCCTGCGTCGACCCGCCGATCACGAGATCACCGACAGCAGCCGGTTCTTCACGATCCTGGCGTTCCTCTCCCGGCTCCCCGAGGTCGCCGACCAGCACGCGGTGCTGTGCCGACGGCTGGAGTTCCTGGAAGCGCCTGCGAGCTTCTTCTACGAGGGCGACCGCCCGCTGCGCGCGGAGGACGTCACCGACCCCTACCGTCGCGGCATGATGCTCACCGCCCGCGCCACCAGCCGCGCCGAACGCGCGTGGCTGCGCGAGGTCCTGGGCGACGAGGACCGCGGCCCGAGCGCCGCACGCACAGGAAATGATCCACTGACGCTCGACGAGCGCGTCGGCTGAGAGGCTGCGGAGGTCTGCACATGCTTGCGTCCTGGTACGACCGACAAGGCCCGGCAGCCGAGGTGCTGGAGGTGGGCGAACTTCCCGACCCGCAGCCCGGCCCGGGTGAGGTACGCGTGCGCGTCACCGTGTCGGGCGTCAATCCCGGCGATACGAAGAAGCGGCGTGGCTGGCTGGGCTCGGCCATGCCCTTCCCGCGGGTGATTCCGCACAGCGACGCGGCCGGCGTGGTCGACGCCGTCGGTGAGGGTGTCGACGAACGCCGCACCGGGCAGCGGGTGTGGGTGTACGGCGCACAGTCCTACCGGCCGTTCGGAACCGCCGCCCAGTACACCGTGGTCCCCGCCCACCAGGCCGTAGTGCTGCCCGAGCAGCTCAGCGACGAGACCGGTGCCGGCCTCGGGATCCCCGGGATCACCGCCCACCGGGCGGTGTTCGGCGACGGCCCCGTCGACGGCAAGATCGTGCTGGTGCACGGCGTGCTCGGCGGCGTCAGCTCGCTGGCCGCCCAGCTTGCCCGCTGGGGCGGAGCAACGGTGCTCGCCACCGTAGTGCGCAGCAAGGACCTGGACAGCGTCGATCCCTCCATGGTGTCCCACGCCGTGGCCCTCGATCAGGCCGACCCGGCGAAGGCCATTCGCGCCCACGCGCCGCGGGGCGTGGACCGCATCGTCGAGGTCGCACTGTCCGACAACGGTGACCTCGACGCCGCGGTGGTGGCCGACGACGCGGTTGTCGCCGCCTATGCCACCCGGGCGGACCGGCCCCAACTGCCGTTCTGGCCGATGCTGTTCGCCAACGTGACCCTGCGCCTGCTCGGCAGCGACGACTTCCCCGTCCAGGCGAAACAGCAGGCCGCCCGTGACCTCACCGCCGCAGCCGCCGTCGGCGCTCTCACCGTCGACATCGGCGACCGCTACCCACTGGCCGAGATCGCCAAGGCCCACGCCCGCGTCGACGCCGGTGGCCGCGGCCGAGTCCAGGTCACCATTCCCCGGTAACGGGGCATCAAAATGCGTCTCCGGCTACCCGAGCCCACGATGCTTCGAGGCGTCTTCGCACGTGGGCCGGGTCAGGAGGGGCCGGTTCGCACCGCGGTGACCGCCACCGTCGCGTAACGCATCGTGAAGCTGCCCCCCATAGCGTCGATGGCGGCGCCGACGCCCTCCAGCACCTCCGCCACCTTGTCCGACGGAAGCTGGGCGAGGGCTCCGAGGGTGGGCATCTGGTCCAGCCACGCACCCCGGGTGTAGGACCACTCCCAGTCGAATCGCCACTGCTCGGGGTCGCTGAACCCGCCCCCGTCTCGGATTCCGTCGGCGGCCTTGGTGAACAGCACCTGGTACCCGTCCACGGCTTGCTTCGTCATCGCCTGGAGGCTGAACGGCGAGTCGGGCATCGCCCGCCGGTAGACCGTGGCGAGGGTTTCCGCCACGTCGGGCGGAAGCTGGAACACGTTCCAGAACGCTGCCAGTCGGCCGCCGGGCCGCAGCACCTGTGCGGCCTTGGCCGCTCCCGCAACCGGGTCGATCCAGTGCCAGGCCTGGCCGGCGACGACCGCATCGACCTCCCGGCCGGCCGGGTCCCAGGCTTCAAACGTCGTTACGTCAACCTCGACCCCGAGCTGCCGCGCCAGGTCGGCCATCCGGGCGTCGGGCTCCACCCCGAGCACCCTGCAGCCGGCCGCCCGGAACTGCCGGGCGGCGATTCCGGTACCGCAGCCGACATCGAGGACGTCGGGGCCGGGGCTGCCGGCGACGATCCGCTCCACCATGGCGTCGGGATAGCGGGGCCGGGCCCGGTCGTAGCGTTCGGCATCCGAGCCGAACGACTCCGCTACCTGTCGGCGTTCATGAGGCTCGTGTTCGGAGTGAGGCGCCGGCTCCGGCGGTATAGTGGGCATGTGCCCACTATTAGTGGGCACATGCCCACTCGTCAACCGGTCGGGCCCCGGGAGGAGGGACGCACGGTGCCAACAGGGGTAGCCATCAACGACGCGCGCGAGCAGCTTTTCGGCGCCGCTGAGAGTGTCCTGCTCCGGGACGGGCCGAGCGCGCTGACCAGCCGGGCGGTCACCACGGAGGCAGGCTGCGCGAAGGGAGTCCTGCACCGGCACTTCGCCGACTTCGACGCCTTTCTCGCCGAGCTCGTGCTCGACCGCGTAGGCCGGATCGACAACCAGGCCGCCGCCTTGCGCAACTCCGCCGGGACCGGCACCGTCGCGGACAACCTCACCGGCGCCCTGACGGACCTGTTCGGGTCGGTCGCGGTGGCGATCGTCGGCCTTGTCACCTCTCGGGACGACCTGCGCGGCCGGCTCCGCCAGACCACGCCCACCGGCATCCCGGTCCTGACGGAGGCTGCCGCCATGATCGTCTCGTACCTCACCGCCGAGCGCGAACTGGGCCGCATCGCGGCGGATGCCGATGTCGACACGCTCGCTCCCACGCTGATCGGGGCCGTGCACATGCTGTTCGGCGACCGGAAAGGCGCTCCGCCGGAGGCTGGAGCCGTCCACAGGGTCGTGACCACGGTCATCGCCGGGTAAGCGGGATTGTGCAGCTTGGCGGCGGCAGCTCCAGTCCGCCGGTGCGAATGACGCGCCGGCCGCCTCGGGGGAGGCCGACGCGTCGGTGCCCGTTCAGGCCTGCTGCTCGCTGATGTTGACGAGCCAGGTGATGCCGAAGCGGTCCGTACACATGCCGAAGACGTCGCCCCACATCTGCTTCTCCAGCGGGACCGACACCGTGCCGCCGCCGGAGAGCTTGTCCCAGTAGCCGCGCAGTTCGGCGGCGTTGTCTCCGCTCAAGCTCACGGAGATGTTGTTGCCGTACTTGTACTCCATCCCCGGTGGGGTGTCGGCGGCCATGAGCGTGAAGCCACTGTCCGTCTCGAGCATGCTGTGCATGATCTTGTCGGCGGCGTCTCCGGCTTCCTTCTGGCCGAAGTCGCCGAATGTGCTCACCGTCAGGGTGCCGCCGAAAATTCCCTTGTAGAACTCCATGGCTTGCCGGGCGTCGCCGTCGAAGGCGATGTACGGGTTGAGGCGAGAGGGCACGAGCTGTTCCTTTCGTGATGAGGCGTCAGTTCTGGCAGATTAGGCCGCGTGCTGCCGGTCATCGGGGCGACTCCCCGGCACATGAACGTCGGCCTGATGCCGCCCCGCCATTCCGCCCGGTCCCCGCCGCCTTCAGTCTCCGGGGCTTCGCTCCGAAGGCCGTCCTGAAATGATCAGAAGCGCCGGGTGGGCACGCTGGTCCGGTAAGCGCCGGGGGTCGCGCCCGTCCACCGGCGGAACGCGCGGATGAATGTCGCCGCATCGGCGTAGCCGAGCCGTGCGGCGATCTGGTCGACTCCGAGTCCGCGGGTGGACAGCATCTCGACAGCCCGAGCGTGCCGCGCTTCGTCCACCAGGCGCCGGTAAGTCGTGCCTTCCACAGCCAGACGGCGGTGCAGCGTGCGGGTGGAGACGTACAGCTCGGCTGCGGCAACACCCATGTCGGGGATCCCGTCCGGCCACTGCGTGAGCAGTTCCCGTACCCGCGCCGCGAATCCGGTGTCGGCGCGGCGGGCCAGCAGGATGTCGCACTCGCGTTCGCATACCCGCATTGTGTGCCTGTCCGCCTGCGGCAGCGACTGATCCAGTGCCGCTGCGCGGGTGACGATCGCGTTGCGCGGCGCCCCGAAGGCGATCGGCGTGTCGGCGAACGCCTCGTACGGTAAAGGCTCTTCAGGTTGTGGGAAGCGCAGGTCCAGCCGGAGGGGTGTGAAGGGCCGGCCCACAATGGTGTCCAGGATGGTGCGGATGTTGGCCATTTCCCGCTCGACGAAGAAGTGCCGGACGGGCTGGGGCACGAGCCTGTCGTCCAGGACGAGGCGGACCTCGTCCCTGTCTTCCTGAAGGTGGATCCCGACCATGGCGAAGGTGAGGTCCAGATAGCGCAGTCCCACAGCCGCCGCTTCGCGAAGCGTCGGGCTGGCGAGGAGTGCGAAGCCCCACACGCTGTACGTGCGCAGCGGAATCCGGCTGCCGACCTCAAGGCCCAAGCCGGGAGCATCGCCTGTGGCGCGGACCAGGTTCCGAGCCACGACGAGCTCCTGCCAGGCTCGGACACGTGCGGTGTCGTCGGCGAGAGCGTTCCGGTCCACGCCGCTGCCGTCGAGGCAGGCGAGTACGGGCACTCCGTGCTCGACCCCGACGTCGACCATCGCGCGGACGCCTGCGATGCCTCGCTGGAACTGCCGCGGACTGGTGGAGACTTCGGCCGCCGCCGTGTGTCCGGAACGGCCAACAGCATGGCTGCCATTGCCTGAAACCAGCACGGCCAATCCCCCTAGCATCGGAAGGGATCGATGCGGCGTATCCCGCCGCGAGCTGCCATTCAGACTATCCGGGATGCGTGTGCGGGCCAGGGTGCGTAGGTGGTATCAGCCATGGTCACCCTGGGCTCGGCGCATCCCACAGCCATAGCGTGTGCAACCGCTGTACTGGAATTTCCGAATCGCGCAGGCGGAGTGATTGATGGACGAATTCAGCACGGTGGAAGTGATGCTGGTCGACAATGAGGATCTTGTGCGCCGGGGTTTTTGTCAGGCCCTCGGGGAGGCGCCGGACATCACCGTGATCGCCGATACGAGGGTCGGCGAGGTGGCCTTGCGAACGGTCGAGCTGCGGCGACCGCAGGTCGTACTCGTCGATGCCGAATACGAATTCATTCAGGAACTCGCTCGGCCTGCCCGGGCGTCGGCAGCAGGAATCACGCCCGGAATCATTGTCCTGACCAGCATCGGCCTTGACAGTCATTTGTTCGGGTCGCTCAAGGCCGGTGCGAGCGGGTTTCTGCTCAAGAGTGCAAGCCAGGAGGAACTGACCTCGGCCGTCCGGGCGGTCGCCCGCGGCGCGGCCTTCATCTGCCCTACGATGACCCGGCGGCTGATCGATCGGTTCGAGATCCTCCCGCCGCCGCACGAGCGCTCTCACGCGGCCGCTCTGGCTGCCCTGAGCGGCCGGGAGAGGCAAGTCCTGTGGGGTATTGCCATGGGCAGGTCCAACCAGGAGATCGCCCTCGATCTGCATGTGTCGCCCGCCACCGTGAAGTCCCACGTCTCGCGCATCCTCGCCAAACTCGAGTTGCCGAACCGGATGCACGCGGCGCTGATGGCTCAGCGGAGCGGCCTCGTCGAGTCGCCCCGGCCTCCCGGCCGTCCTGCGCCCGCCGTCAGGCGGGCTTGGTGAACGCGAGGACCACGTTGTGACCGCCGAAGCCGAAGGAGTTGGAGATCGCCGCGGTGACCTGGGTGTGCCGCGGACGTTCCGTGACGAGCTCCACCTTCACCTCGGGGTCCTTGTAGTCGAGGTTCCTGGTCGCGGGAATCACGTCGGTGAACACGCTCAGGGCCGTGAAGACGGCCTCGATCGCGCCGGACCCGCCTATGAGATGGCCCGTTGCCGATTTGGTCGCCGTCACAAGGGCATGCGGTCCGATTGATTCCAGCAATGCCGCTGCTTCGATGCGGTCCCCGACGGGCGTACCGGGAGCGTGCGCGTTGACGTGGACGATGTCCTGCGGGCTGAGGCCACCGGCACGCAAGGCCCGGCGGATGGCCCGGACCTGACCGTCCGTCGAAGGAGCTGTCATGGCGTGCGCGTCGGAGCTCATGCCCGTACCGGCGAGCGTGGCATACGTACGCGCGTCGCGGGCCCGTGCGGATTCGGCTCGCTCCAGTACGACGACACCGGCGCCCTCGGACATCACGAATCCGTCGCGGGCACTGTCGAACGGCCGCGATGCGGCCTGGGGGTCCTCATGACGGCTGGACAGGGCTCCCATACGGGCGAAGGCCGCCATGGACAGCCGGCCGATGCACGCCTCGGTGCCGCCGGCGACAACGACATCGGCACGCCCCGCACGCAGTATGGCGAGCCCCATGGCGATTGCCTCCGCTCCGGAAGCGCAGGCGCTGGTCGGCGCGTGGGCGCCGGCGCGGGCGCCCAGGTCCAGACTCACGGCGGCCGCCGAACCGTTGGGCATCAGCATCGTCACCGCGAACGGCGACACACGGTCCGGCCCCTTCGTCGAGGACACGTCATGCTGCTCGATCAGCGTCTGTCCTCCGCCGAGGCCGGTGCCGATCACCACGGCCAGCCGCTCCGGCGCCACTTCGGGTGCGCCGGCGTCGGCCCACGCCTGTCGGGCGGCGACCATGGCCATCTGCTGGCAGCGGTCCATGCGCCGCGCCTCGACCCGGCCCAGTACCTCGGTCGGTTCCTGACTCAGCCGGCCTGCCAGCCGTACGGGCAGGTCGCGGGCCCATGGCTCGTCCAGCACGGTGATCGGGGATTCACCGGCGAGCAGCGCCGTCCAGGTGGAGTGGACGTCGGCGCCCAGGGGCGTGGTCATTCCCAAGCCGGTGACCACAACGCCGGTCGTACCGATGACTGTTCCGTTCGGGAGACCGGGGAGAACGGGGAGATCCGAGAGCTTCGGATAAGCCGAGAAGTGGTCGTCAGATGCTTCGTAGGACATCACGGTTCCCTTTCTGAAGCCTTCTGGGGGAATGTTCTCCCTTGGACATGGGCCGTTTGTCGTCCACTGCCCTTGGTCATGACGGTAGCCAGTACGAGGCGCTTTCCGTAACGGCCGACGGACGGAAGCGTGAGGGCGACCGAAGGCTGAATTTCTGTCCGCCTTCCGGGCTACTGGACAATGGCCTCCGGTAGGGAGGGATACCCGTCCGACGGCGAATACCCCATATTCCTCAGCCGACTTAGCATCTCTTCGAGTGCAACGGCAAAGGCAACGCCAATGGCCAGGCCGAACAGGAGTACCACGATGTCAGAGGATGCCCTCACAGATTCCCGACCCGAGCCGACGACCTTGGTCGAGCTCTGCAGGTATCGCGCGTCCAGGGAGCCCGATCGACGGATGTTCGTCTTCCTGGAGAACGGCCTCGACGAGTCCGACTCACTCAGCCTCGCCCAACTCGACGCCCGCGCAAGGGCGATTGCCGCGCGTCTGAGCAGGCACGCCCCGCCGGGCGCCCGCGCCGTGCTGAGTTTCCCGCCCGGCCTGGACTTCGTGTCCGCCTTCTTCGGGTGCCTGTATGCCGGCCTGATCGCCGTGCCCGCGCCTCCGGTGCTGCGCGTCGGCGTCGACGACCGCTATCCGCGCTTCCGGGCGATCGTCGACAGCTGCCGACCGGATCTGCTGCTGTCGAACGGGTCCAGGCTCAGCCGTGTCGAGGCGTTGCTGAAGGACATGTCCACATCGCACCGGCCGACCTGTGTGGCGACGGACGAGATCGGTGAGGCGGACGCGGATGGCTGGAACGCCCCCCGGATCGGCCCCGATACGGTGGCTTACCTGCAGTACACCTCCGGCACGACCGGTCCGCCCCGGGGCGTTGTGCTCACCCACGGCAACGTCCTGCACAACCTCTCGCTGATCCTGGCCAACGGTTCCCGGGCCACGGACGATCTCGCACGGCAGCCGCCCGTCGTGTCCTGGCTGCCCGTGTTCCACGACATGGGACTCATCTCCGGAGTTCTGCAGCCGATCTATGTCGGGTACGACGCCGTGCTGATGCCGCCCACGGCGTTCACTCAGCAGCCGGCCAACTGGCTGCGCGCGATATCGGACCGTGGGGCCGGCATCAGTTCGGCACCCGGTTTCGGGTACGAACTGTGCCTGCGGCGGGTGTCCGAGCAGCAGTTGCGTTACGTCGATCTCAGCGGCTGGCGGATCGCGGTGGTCGGGGACGAGCCGGTGCGCGCAGAGATGATCGACCAGTTCAGCGCCATGCTCGCCCCCTTCGGCTTCCGCCGCGAGGCGTTCTTTCCGAGTTACGGGATCGCCGAGTCCACCGTCATGCTGAGCGGCGGGCCCGTGGAGCCCGAACCGGTGGTCCGCCGGTTCGACGCGGTGGCGCTGGCGAAAGGCAAGGTGCAGCCGGCCGCGCCCCAGGACGAGGCCCGTCGGTTGGTCGGCCTGGGCCAGTTGCACCCGTCCATGACCATCGCAGTGGTGGATCCGGCCACCGGCGAACCGTGCGCCCCGGACGAGACGGGCGAGATCCTCGCTTCCGGACCGAGTATCGGTACCGCGTACTGGAACGCCCCCGAGGAGACCGCAAGTACGTTCAACGCCGCCGTGCGCGGACACGAGGGCCGCCGGTTCCTGCGCACCGGCAGCCTCGGCTTTCTGGACGGCGGTCAGCTCTTCGTCACCTGCCGGGTGGCCGATCTCATCGTCGTGGAAGGCATGCAGCACTACCCGTACGACATCGAGGCGACTGCGGCAGGAAGCCACGCCGCGATACGGGACGGCTGCTGCTGTGTCTTCACCGTCGAGGACGGCGACCGCCTGCGCCTCGTGGTCCTGGCCGAGATCAACAGCCGATTCCGCTTGGCGGCGGGCAATGCCCCGGACACCCCGTCGGGTGCGCGCGCGACCGTGAAGGCGGATGAGGTCGAAGAAGCCGTCCGTGAGGCCGTCTTCGCAGGCCACGGCCTCCGGGCCGACGACGTTCTCCTCCTCAAGGCCGGTTCCCTGCCCTTCACCACCAGCGGCAAGCTGCAGCGCGCCCAGTGCCGGTCCAGGTACCGGGCGCGGGTGTTCGAGACGGTCTGAACCTCGCTCCACGAAGGGAGAGCGTGCACCCTGCCGCCGTCTCCTTCCGCCTTCCTCCTTCCTCCGTTTGGAGTGGTCTCATGCGTACCGATCAAAAGCACGGTGTCCGACTGCCCGAGGGGGTGGCCGGCGAGTACGGCGAGCTGCCGACGCTGACCGACCTGTGCCGCGCTCGTGCCGCGGCCGAGCCGGACCGGAAGAGCTTTGTGTTCCTGGGCGATGGCGTCGCGGAATCGGACTCACTGACCCTTGCCGAACTCGACCACCACGCACGGGCGATCGCCGTGACGCTGCGAAAGCTGGTTCCCACCACGCGCGCACGCGCGCTGCTGAGCTACCCGCCCGGACTGGATTTCCACGCAGCCTTCCTGGGCTGCATCTACGCGGGTCTGATCCCTGTGCCGGTGGCTCCGCTCGACGGCACGCGGGGCAATGCCAAGTGGACCCGGGTGGAGTCGATCGCCGCGAGTGCCGAGCCCTCCCTGTTCCTGTCCACCGGCCCGATGCTTGCCGCCGCGGAGCCGGTTCTCACCGGCATCGACGGGCTCGCCCGACTCACACGGGTGGCGACCGACGAGGTCTGCCTCGACCTGGCCGTGCAATGGACCCCGCCTGTGGCCGCTGCCGAGATGGTCGCCTACCTGCAGTACTCCTCGGGATCGACCGGCGTGCCGAAAGGCGTCGCGATCACTCACGGCAATGTGCTGCACAACCTGTCGTTGATATACGGCAACACGCGCCGGCCTGCCGACGACGCCGGGCTGCCCCGCCCGTCGTCGGTGTCGTGGCTGCCGCCGCATCACAACATGGGCCTCATGTGCAACGTCCTCGACCCCCTCTTCTCCGGCCGCGACGTCACACTGCTGCCGACGATGACATTCGTACAGCGTCCGCTCACGTGGCTGCGGGCGATCTCCCGCCTCGGACGCGCGGACAGCTGCGCGCCGAACTTCGCCTACGACTTGTGCGTCCGCCGGGTGACCGACGCCCAGCGCCGTGAACTCGACCTCAGCCGTTGGGAGATGGCTCTGGTCGGAGGTGAGCCCGTCCGCGCCGATACGCTCGACCGCTTCAGCGCGGCATTCGCAGAGGCCGGCTTCCGGCGCGAGGCGCTGTCCCCCGCGTACGGCCTCGCCGAGGCGACAGTGATGGTCACGGCCTGTCCAGTCGGCAAGAGCCCGGAAGTCCTGCGGGTGGACTCCGAGGCGCTCGCCGCCGGAAAGGTGCGCCCAGCCGCGTCGGCACAGGACAGTCGGGAGCTGGTCGGCTGCGGCCCGATCCATCCGTTGAGCACGGCCATTGCCGTCGACCAGGAGACAGGCAAGCCCTGCGAGGAGGACGAGGTGGGCGAGATCTTCGTGTCCGGCCCGAGCGTCGCGACGGGATACCTGAACGCTCCCAAGGAGAGTGCCGAGACCTTCATGGGGACCCTTCCCGACCAGCCGGGCGAGCGGTTTCTCTGTACCGGTGACCTCGGATTTCTGCACAGCGGGGAGCTGTTCATCACCGGTCGGGCGAAGGACGTCATCATCATCGCCGGTGCCAACCACTACCCGCAGGACATCGAAGCCACCGTTGAGGCCAGCCACCCGGCAGTCCGCGAGTTGGGTACGTGCGCGGTGTCGGTCGACGACGGCGCACACGAGCGGCTCATCGTGCTCGCCGAGACGACGACCGCAGCCGGCGGCGAGAATGACGATCCGGTGAACGCCCAGGAGATCAAGCGGGAGATCAGGCGCGCCGTCCATGCAGGTCATCGCATTCAGGTTCACGATGTCGTCCTTCTCAAGCCGGGGACGCTGCCGCTGACGACGACCGGCAAGCTGCAACGGCGCGACAGTCGGGAGCGCTACCTCGGGGGCTCCTTCGAGGCCGCCCTGATCGAGTAGGGACCAGTCGTTGGCGGCGACGTGCGCCGCTGCCCCGAACGGCGTACGCAGCCCGGTCGCAACGGCGCGCCGGGCTCCGGGCCACGTGGTCCCGGCCTGTAATGGGTGCCGAACGGCCCCAGCCTCAGCATGCACGGGCGGGCGACACCCACCGGGCCCGGAGCGTTCGACCGCGGTCGGCCTGCGCCAGGACGGAGAGCGATGCACGAGATGTCCATCGCGGTGGCTGTCGTCGACCAGGTGGAGCAGGCGGCCGCCGAGGCGGGCGGCGTCACCGCCGTGACGTCCGTACGGCTCCACGTCGGCGAGTTGGCCGGAGTGGTTCCCGACGCCCTCTCCTTCTGCTTCGAACTGGCCTGTGCCGGGACCGTTCTGGAAGGTGCCGAGCTGGTCACGGAGTTTGTGCCTGGTCGTGCCCGCTGCGAGATGTGCGCCGACGAGTGGGCGGTCGGCATGCCGCCGCAGCTGTGCTGTCCGGTGTGCGGAAAGGCGACCGACGAACTGCTCTCGGGCCGCGAACTGCAGATCGTCAGCGTGCAGGTGGAGGACGGCCAGGGGCACCAACACACCCGTGAACCCATTTCCGAGGAGTGCTGAAGCATGTGCCGTGTGGTCGATCTGCAACAGGCGGTCCTCGCCAAGAACGACGCGACCGCGCACGCGCTGCGCGCCGGCCTTGCCGCCCGCGGCACGACGGTTGTCAATCTGCTGTCCAGCCCCGGCAGTGGGAAGACGGCTCTGCTGGAGGGGGAGCTGCTGCTGGCACGGGAGCGGGGAGTACGGGTCGCGGCCCTGACCGCCGACCTCGCCACCGAGAACGACGCCGTGCGGCTGGCCCGTTCAGGCGTCCCGGTCAAGCAGGTGCTGACCGACGGTCTGTGCCACCTGGAGGCCGGGATGCTGGGCAGGCACCTGGAGGGATGGCTGCCCGATGACACCCGGCTGCTGTTCGTGGAGAACGTCGGCAACCTCGTCTGTCCGGCCTCGTACGACCTCGGTGAGTCCTTGCGGGTCGTGCTCGCTTCCGTAACGGAAGGGGAGGACAAGCCGCTGAAGTACCCCACCGCCTTCGGTCTGGCGCACCTGGTGGTGGTGACCAAGACCGACATCGCGGAGGCCGTCGAGTTCGACGAGGCGGCGTTCCGGGCGAATGTCGCGCAGGTCAATCCCGGGGTGGAAGTGCTGCTGACGTCGGCCCGGCGGGGCGACGGCGTGGGCGCGCTGCTGGACCGGGCGACGGCGGTGGCCGACGGCGAGCCGGTGCACGAGCCTGTGATGGCCCGTCAGGACCGGCATCATCACCACGATCACGGGACGCAGACCCGTGCGGCGGCCTCCGGCGCCATGGCGCAGTCCGGCTCGTGAGCGGTCCGCAGCGTGCCGCCGGCGTCGCCGTCGCCGTCGTCGATCAGGCGGTGCAGCGCAGGCGGGTCACCGTCCGGGGCGTGGTGCAAGGCGTCGGGTTCCGGCCGTTCCTGTACACGCTCGCCACGGGGCTCGACCTGGTCGGCCATGTGACCAACACCGGTGAGGGCGTTGTCGCGGAAGTCGAGGGACCGCCCGCCGACGTCGCCCTGTTCTGCGACCGTATCGGGGCGCAGGCGCCGCCTCTCGCGCGCGTGGAGTCCGTCGACCACCATGAGGTCCCCGCCACCGGAGGTGACGGGTTCGTCATCGCCCCCTCCACGACCGGAGGCCCCGCGCGCACCCTGGTCTCGCCGGACATGGCGACCTGCGAGGCATGTCTCGCCGAACTGGCCGATCCGGCCGACCGGCGTCACCGCCACCCGTTCATCACCTGCACGCACTGCGGGCCCCGCTTCACGATCGTCCGCGGTCTTCCGTACGACCGGGACCACACGACGATGGCCGACTTCCCGATGTGCGCCGACTGCGCCCGGGAGTACGCCGATCCGGCCGACCGCCGCTTTCACGCGCAGCCGGTCGCCTGCCACGCCTGTGGCCCCCGCCTGCGTCTGTTCGTGGCACAAGCGGATACGGAAGGCTCACCCCGGCCCGTTTCCGCCGCGGACCCCGTTGCCGAGGCCCGCAGGCTGCTGTCCCAGGGCGCGATCCTGGCAGTGAAGGGCCTTGGCGGGTATCACCTCGCCTGCGACGCCTCCAACTCCCGGGCCGTGGCCACATTGCGCCGGCGCAAGGCCCGCGGCACCAAGCCGTTCGCCCTGATGGCCAGGACCGTCGCCGACGTCGAGCACCTCGTGCAATTGGGCCCCGAGGAGCGAAGCCTGCTGACGGGCGGCGTCAGGCCCGTCGTCCTGCTGCGGCGGCGTACCGACGCGGGATTTCCCAGGCCCTCGGAGGAGGTCGCCCCGGGCAGTCCCGATCTCGGCGTGATGCTTCCGTACACACCCGTGCACCATCTGCTCCTTGGCCTGCCCGGCGATGCCGACGGGCCACGCCTGCTTGTGATGACCAGCGGCAATCTGGCGGGGGAGCCGATCGTCACGGAGGACACCGACGCGCTGACCCGGCTGGCGCACCTGGCCGACGCCTGGCTCATGCACGACCGCGGGATCCATGTGCCGTGCGACGACTCCGTGGTGCGGGTGTGCGACGGGGAGAAGCTGATCGTCCGCCGTTCTCGTGGCTACGCCCCGCTGCCCGTCGCATTGCCCGTACCCGTGCCCGCGGCTCTCGCTGTCGGGGGCGACCTCAAGAACGTGTTCTGTCTCGCGGAAGGGCGCAGGGCCTGGCTGTCGGCGCACATCGGGGACATGGACGACCTCGCCACACAGCAGGCCTTCGAGCGCGCCGAGACGCAGCTGGAGTCGATCACCGGAGTGCACCCGGCGCTGCTGGCGGCAGACCGGCATCCCGGCTATCGCTCCGGGCAGTGGGCCACCCGGCACGCGGCGGGACGGCCGGTCGTACGGGTCCAGCACCATCACGCGCACATCGCCTCCGCGATGGCGGAGCACGGACTGGACGGCAGCCGCCGGGTCATCGGGGTCGCGTTCGACGGCACTGGCTACGGTGACGACGGCGCGGTGTGGGGCGGGGAGTTCCTGCTTGCCGACTACGACAGGTTCAGCCGCCTCGGACACCTCGCCCACGTCTCCCAGCCGGGCGGCGACGCCGCGGTGCACCGCCCGTACCGCATGGCACTCGCCCATCTGCGCGCAGCAGGCATCGCCTGGTCCCAGGACCTGCCCTGCACCGCCGCTTGCCCGCCCGACGAACTCCGGGTCCTGGAGCAGCAGTTGGAGCGGAACCTGAATTGTGTGCCCACCTCCAGCATGGGGCGGCTGTTCGACGCTGTGTCCTCGCTCGCCGGCGTCTGCCATCGGTCCGGATACGAAGCTCAGGCAGCCATCGAGCTGGAGGCGGCCGCCCTGACGGCAGTGGCCGAGGACGTCGCGGGCTACGCGTTCGCCGTGCCGCCTGCGGGTGACGGCCGGGCTGCGGCAGCCGCCGACCCCGCTCCCGTTCTGGCAGCGGTCGTCGCCGACGTACGGGCCGGTACATCCCCGGCCCTCGTCGCCGCGCGCTTCCACAGCGCCGTCGCCGGTCTCGTACACACGATGTGCGTCATGGCGCGCGAGGAGCACGGGCTGGACACCGTAGCGCTGACCGGCGGTGTCTTCGCCAACGCCCTGCTCTCCTCGGCGTGCGCGCGGATGCTCCGCGAGGAGGGCTTCACCGTCCTGCGCCACCGGCACGTCCCGCCGAACGACGGGGGACTGGCGCTCGGGCAACTGATGGTGGCCGCACACGCCGCCGTGGCCCAGCGGTCAAACAGCGACTGACGATGCGCCCGGGAAGAGCGGGCCACGAAACCCACCACAGCGAGGAGAAGCGCATGTGCCTGGCGGTACCCGGGAGAGTCCTGGACATCGAGGAACGCGACGGCACCCGTATGGCCAGCGTCGATTTCGGCGGCGTCGTCAAGGAGGTGTGCCTGGAGTATCTGCCGGACCTCCAGGTCGGCGAGTACGCCATCGTCCACGTGGGGTTCGCCCTGCAGCGCCTGGACGAGGAGTCGGCCAAGCAGACGCTCGAGCTCTTCGCCACGCTCGGGATGCTCCAGGAGGAGTTCGGCGATCCGTGGGAGCTCGCGGCGGAAGCGGGTGGATCCCCGCTGCCCGCCGCCGGTATCGACACACCCCAGGAGGCACAGAAGTGAAGTACATCGACGAGTTCCAGGATCCGGATCTGGCGCGGCGCCTGCTGGATGACATCCACTCCACCGTGACCAGACCGTGGGCGCTGATGGAGGTCTGCGGGGGACAGACGCACACGATCATCCGGCACGGCATCGACCAACTGCTGCCCGATCACGTGGAGTTGATCCACGGACCCGGCTGTCCCGTGTGTGTCACCCCGCTGGAAGTGATCGACAAGGCCCTGGAGATCGCGTCCCGCCCGGAGGTGATCTTCTGCTCCTTCGGTGACATGCTCCGCGTGCCGGGCACCGGCCGTGACCTGTTCCAGGTCCGCAGCGAAGGCGGCGATGTGCGGGTCGTCTACTCGCCCCTGGACGCCCTGAGGATCGCTCAGCAGAACCCGGACCGGGAAGTGGTGTTCTTCGGCATCGGATTCGAGACGACCGCGCCGCCCAATGCCATGACGGTGTATCAGGCGCGCAGGCTCGGGATCCGGAACTTCAGCCTGCTGGTGTCCCATGTCAGGGTGCCTCCCGCGATCGAGGCGATCATGCAGTCCCCGAGCTGCCGGGTGCAGGCCTTTCTCGCGGCCGGGCATGTGTGCAGCGTGATGGGCGTGTCGGAGTATCCCGAGCTTGCCGATCGGTTCGGTGTCCCGATCGTCGTGACCGGATTCGAGCCGCTGGACATCCTTGAGGGAGTACGCAGGACCGTACGGCAGCTGGAACGCGGCGAGCACACCGTCGACAACGCCTACCCGCGTGCTGTCCGCCCCGAGGGAAACCCCGCGGCCCAGGCCATGCTGGCGGATGTCTTCGAGGTCACCGACCGCGCCTGGCGCGGTATCGGAACCATCCCCGGCAGCGGCTGGCGGCTGTCCACGCGGTACCGCGACTACGACGCCGAGTACCGCTTCTCGGTCTCCGGCATCCAGACCAGGGAGCCGGCGGAGTGCCGCAGCGGCGAGGTCCTGCAGGGCCTGCTGAAGCCCCATGAGTGCGAGGCCTTCGGCACGCTGTGCACGCCCCGGACCCCGCTCGGCGCCACCATGGTCTCCAGTGAGGGCGCGTGCGCCGCGTACTACCTCTACCGGCGACTGGACATCAAAACCGCATCGCTGGAGGCGAGCCCCGTTGTCTGAGACCACACAAGCGCCCTCGATCGATACGCCGGTGAACGGCTCGCCGCAGACCACCGAGCTGCCGGACCCCACGGCGTGGACCTGCCCGGCCCCGCTGCGGGACCAGAGCCGGGTGGTGATGGGCCACGGCGGTGGCGGCGCCCTCTCCGCCGAGCTCGTCCAGCACATTTTCGCGCCCGCCTTCGGGGGAGAGGTGCTGCGGCAACTGGGTGACTGCGCGGCGCTCTCGCTCGGCGGGGTCCGGCTGGCCTTCTCCACGGATTCCTTCGTGGTGCGGCCGCTGTTCTTCCCCGGCGGCAGTATCGGCGACCTGGCCGTCAACGGCACCGTCAACGACCTTGCCATGAGCGGTGCCCAAGCCGCGTATCTCTCCTGCGGGTTCATCCTGGAGGAGGGGGTCGAGCTCGCGGTGGTCTCACGCGTGGCCGGGGCGCTGGGTAGCGCCGCACGCACCGCGGGGGTCGAAGTGGTGACCGGCGACACCAAGGTCGTCGAGGCCGGCCACGGCGACGGGATCTACATCAACACCGCCGGGATCGGCATCATCCCGACGGGCGTCGATCTGCGGCCGCAGCGCGTCGTCCCCGGTGATGTGGTGATCGTGAGCGGCGCGATCGGCGTCCATGGCGTCGCGATCATGAGCGTCCGTGAGGGCCTTGAGTTCGGGGTCGAGATCGAGAGCGACTGCGCGGCGCTCGGCGGTCTGGTGCAGGCGATGCTCGCTGTCACCCCGGACCTGCATGTGCTGCGCGATCCCACGCGCGGAGGCCTGGCAGCCACGCTGAACGAGATCGCGGCGGCCTCCGGCGTCGGAGTCGTCATCCAGGAGCGCAGCATTCCTGTCCCGGCACCCGTGGCCAACGCCTGCGCCATCTTGGGGCTGGATCCGATGTACGTCGCCAACGAGGGCAAGCTCGTGGCGTTCGTCCCGCGCGAGCACGCGGAGCCGGTCCTTGAAGCGATGCGCTCGCACCCTCTGGGCGCTGACGCAACGGTGATCGGCGAGGCCGTGGAGGCGCACCCGGGCATGGTGGTGGCGCGTACCGGACTCGGCGGCACACGGGTGGTGGACCTGCCGATCGGGGAGCAGCTGCCGCGGATCTGCTGATGCCTGTCGGCCGCACAGGGGATGCGGGGGGTCTACCTGTCGCTCCTATCCCTGGTTCTTGAGGAAGCCGATGGCCAGCGCGCCCCACCAGCAGAGCTGGGACATGAGGGCAGTGGCGGCGCCCCACATCAGCGTGCGCGCCGGTGGGGAGGCCGCCGCTGCTCCGGCGATCCGGCGTCGCAGGATCCCGGCCTGCAGACCGTTGAGGCTGAGGAGCAGTACGAGGACCAGTTTGATCCGGGTGAGAGGGGAGGCGAGGTCGGGGTTGAGCATGATGCCGCTGGCCACGAGTCCTGCGAGCCCGGCCCAGATCGGGGTGTGCAGGCGCGCAGCGCACGCGACCGCCTCGCCCAGTTCGCACCGGCCGGTGAGCCACAGCATTCCGTAGTAGTCGGCCACCAGAACGGCTCCGAAGCCGAGGATCAGGGATGCCAGGTGCACGAAGAGGGCCGCTGTGTGCAGGGCGGGGTCGGCCCGCAGGTGCGTGGAGATCCATACGCATGCCGTCCAGCCGAGGCAGATCAGTAGCGCACCTGCGGCCGACGTCCACCAAACCGGCAGCGGGCCGGCGTTGTCCCGGTCGGCCTGGCGGCCGATCGAAGGGATGGAGGGGTGGCTGGACATCGACGGCTCCGATGGCTGAGATTGTACTTAGAATTTAGGTAAGGCTTACCTTGTCTGGCCGCTGCTGGTCAATGCGGCCATATCCCTGTCGGAACCACCCGAACATGCCAAGACACGTACAGGTGCTCTCAACTTCCATGCACGGGACGGCCATTCGCGGCCCGGCGGACCGGCCCGAAAGAACAGCAGACAGACGTGTTTCTCCGCGAAGGGCGGGTCTGGTGTGCGCTCCGGTGACTGGGGGTGTCAGGATGAAGCCATGAGTAACGTGTTTTTCGACATCACCATCAACGACGAGCCCGCCGGCCGGATCGTCTTCGCGCTGTTCGACGACGTGGTCCCCAAGACCGCGAGGAACTTCCGCGAACTCGCCACGGGCGAGCACGGCTACGGCTACGAGGGCTCTTCCTTCCACCGCGTCATCCCGGACTTCATGCTCCAGGGCGGTGACTTCACCGCTGGTAACGGCACGGGCGGCAAGAGCATCTACGGCGCGAAGTTCGCCGACGAGAACTTCCAGCTCAAGCACACCAAGCCTGGGCAGCTCTCCATGGCCAACGCGGGCCCCAACACCAACGGCTCGCAGTTCTTCATCACGACCATCGTCACCGACTGGCTGGACAACAAGCACGTCGTCTTCGGCGAGGTCGTCGAGGGCATGGACCTCGTGAAGCGGATCGAGGGCCTGGGCTCCCGCAGCGGTGCCCCCAAGGCGAAGGTCACGATCGCCAAGTCGGGCGTCGTCGAGGGCTGATCCCGTCTGCGCGGCGACCGCCGCGCGAGGTCAGGGGCCGGGCGAATCGTTTCCACAGCGGCCGCCCGGCCCCGACCCGAACACTTCGTGGTGCAACCGTGGCGGCGTGAGCACGGAGCCATGGCGCGGTGTATGCAGGACCTATGAGTCATGGACGACTCCGCGGGAGCACTCGCTGGTCATGGGAGCCGGGTCACGCCCTTGTGGCCGTTCCCCTCGCGATGATCGCGATCGTCACGACGGTCGACGTCCTGGCTCCCCCCGACGTCCACCTCGGCCCCTTCCTGGTCGCCGCTCCCGCGGTCACGGCGTCCTTCGCCGGGCCTCGGACGACCGCGTTCATCGGCGCGGTCGCCGTCCTGGCTCAGTCAGCGGTCGCGATGGCCCGCACCACCCTCACCGACCTGAACCACACCTTCCAGATCATCGCGCTGATCCTGATCTCGGTCTTCGTGACCTTCTTCGCCTACCTGCGAGAACGGCACGAGAAGGAACTCATCCAGCTCCGCTCCGTGGCCGAGGCGGCGCAGCAGGTGGTGCTACGGCCGCTGCCGCAGCGGATCGGTCCGCTGCGTATCGCCTCCGTCTATCTCGCAGCCGAAGCGGAGGCGCAGATCGGCGGCGACCTGTACGCCGCAGCCCGCACGGCACACGGGACCCGGCTCATCATCGGGGATGTCCGGGGCAAGGGGCTGGAGGCGATCGGGGACGCCGCTCTCCTCCTCGGCGCCTTCCGGGCCGCTGCCCACCGGCAGGCCGACCTACCGGCGCTGGTGGCCTATCTGGAGGGAACCGTCTCCTCGAACCTGGACGACCCCTGGGCCGACCCCGACGACCCCGACGATCACGGCGAAGCATTCATCACCGCGGCCGTCCTCGACGTCCCGGACAAGGAGTCGACCCTTGACGTGATCAATTGCGGGCACCCGTCGCCCCTCCTGCTGCGCGGTGGGCAGATCACCGCGCTGGAGGTCCGCCGCCCGGCACCACCCCTGGGCCTCACCGAATTCATGGACTCCGACGTCGCCCCCGAGACCTTCGCCTTCGAGCCGGGCGACATCGTCCTGCTCTACACGGACGGAGTCATCGAGGCCCGGGACCGGTCCGGCACCTTCTACCCCCTTGCGGAGCGGGTGGCTCCGTGGACCGGAGAACATCCTGACGCGCTCCTCAGCCGCCTCTGCCAGGACCTCCTGAGTCACGTCGGCGGAAGCCTGGGCGACGATGCGGCGATGGTGGCGATCGAGCGCATGCCGGGCATGGGGGAGGCCGGGATCAGCCCGCGGTGAGTGTGCCCATCCATTCCTCGATCGCGTCCGGGGTGCGCGGCAGCGCCGCGGACATCAGCCGGGCGCCGGACGCGGTGATGACCAGGTCGTCCTCGATCCGTACGCCGATGCCCCGCAGCTGCGGCGGCAGAGTCTGGTCGTCGGGCTGGAGGTAGAGGCCCGGCTCGACGGTGAGGACCTGGCCCTCCTCCAGTACGCCGTCGAGGTAGGTCTCGGCGCGTGCCTTGGCGCAGTCGTGGACGTCGAGGCCGAGCATATGGCCGCTGCTGCACAGGGTGTAGCGGCGGTGGAGGTCGCCCTCGGGGCTCGTCAGGACGCCCCATTCCGTCAGGCCCTCCGCGATCACCCGCATGCAGGCGCGGTGGAAGTCCCGGAAGCTCGCGCCCGGTTTGAGGGCCGCGATGCCCGCGTCCTGGGCGGCGAGAACCAGTTCGTACACCTGACGCTGCACGGGGGAGAAGCGGCCGGACAGCGGAAGAGTGCGCGTGATGTCCGCGGTGTAGAGCGTGTCGGTCTCTACGCCCGCGTCGAGCAGCAGGAGCTCAGTCGGGTCGAGGGCGCCGTCGTTGCGGATCCAGTGCAGGACGCAGGCGTGCGCACCGGACGCGGCGATGGTGTCGTAGCCGGTGCCGTTGCCCTCGGCGCGGGCCCGCAGTCCGAAGACGCCCTCGATGTGGCGTTCGCCGCGGGGATGGGTCAGCGCCCGGGGCAGGGCGCGGACCACGTCCTCGAATCCGTCGGTCGTGTGGTCGACGGCGAGCTGGAGCTGGCCGACCTCCCAGGCGTCCTTGACGAGGCGCAGTTCGGACAGCGCGGTGGCCAGTGCGGTGTCGCTGGATGCGTCCCGGGCCGGCGGCAGCCGGTCCAGGCCGTCCAGGTGCGCGCAGCGGATCCCGGTGAGGCGTTCGGTCTCGGCGAGGTCGGGACGGCGGCCCACCCAGAATTCGCCGTACCGCCGGTCACGGTAGAACTCGTCGCCGTCGCGGGGGGAGCGGGGGCGCAGATACAGGACCGCCTCGTGGCCGTGCGGCCCGGACGGTTCGAGGACCAGTGCGTGACCCGGCTGGTCCTCCCCGGTGAGGCCGGTCAGCCAGGCGTAGGCGCTGTGCGGGCGGAAACGGTGGTCGCAGTCGTTGGAGCGAACCTTCAACTGCCCGGCGGGTATCAGCAGTCGCTCGCCCGGGAAGAGCGCGGAAAGCCGGGCGCGGCGGGCCGGTGTGACGGCGTGGGCGGGCACGCGGGTGTCGGCCGGAAGCGGGGTGGCCGCCCAGCCGGTGCGCATGAAGGACGCCAACTCGGGTGAAACGGGCAAATCATGGCTGCCCGTGCCGGGGCGCGCGGGCTGGTGGATGAAGGTTTCGTCGGCAGTCACGGGAACTCCTCGAAGACGAACGGACTCTGAGGGGTTGTCAGTGCAATTTCACATTACTATGTTACGGGTCACATCGTAGACCATCCGAGTCCGGAAGCGCTTCCCGTCCGTGCTCGGCCGGTTCGCGATGACCGCACCGCTGTCACACCGCACAGCCACCTCCCACCTCCCACATCAGGAGTCACCGGTGTCCCAGCTCAGATCCGCGCGCAGACCCCTGCTCGCCGGAGCAATAGCCGTCGCCCTGCTCGCCGCGCTCGGGCAGACCGCCCAAGCCGTGGACAGGGAACCGACGGCCTCCAAGGCACCCGCCACCTTCGCCGCCCGGCCGGGCCCGGTCGCCACGCCCGCGACCGCAGGCGCCGACAACCCCTTCGACGAGGTCGAACACCTTGCCAAGACGCCCAAGCCCGCTCTCAAGCCGGCCTCCGCACCCGGCGGATTGGCGGAAGGCCGTACACCCGGCCGCCAGAGCCCGGGCAAGAGCAAGGCTTCTTTGAGCGCTCCGGTCAGCGCCGCAGGAGTCCCCTGCACCTTCGACGGCATCACGCGCCTCGCGCCCGAGCAGCTCGCCGACTTCCTCGCCGACCCGGCCGTCACCGCCGACGGCTGCCTCCGAGATCTCATCTGGACCTGGGACGCCCGGCTGACGCCGGTGATGTCCGACGCCCACGTCCAGGCCGTCGGCCGCCGGATCTCCTCGCTCGCCGCCGCCCACGACGGCCGCAACGGCACCCACCTGCTGGAGATGTTCACCTATCTCCATGCCGTCGTGTACCACGACTTCTCACGCCCCGAGATAGACATCACCGACGTCCCGACCACCGAGGTCCTCCGGCGCGCGATCTACGACTTCGGGACCGCGACCCGCACCTTCCAGGTCACGCGGACCAACGCCGAGACCCTGCGCGAGGCGCTCTACACGGGCAGCGCCCCCGGCCTGCGGCACAGCCAGCTCGGGCTGATCAGAAAAGTCCTCGCCACGATGGACCACTACCACAAGGGTCAGTACGACAACGCCTCCTGGGGCGGCGCGGCCCTGGCCGCCCTCTCCGTGAACTACCTCGGCATCTACCCGGGCAACCGGGACTCGGCCTTCCACAACGTGGTCACCGAGAACGCCTCGTACCGCACCTCCTTCCGGGCCTTCGCCGACTACACGCACCTCAAGGGCACCGTCAACGAATGGGTCGTGCGCGACGCCCTCGGTGAATACGGCCGCTTCGGCCAGGTTGACGCCCTGAAGGCGCGGATCGTTCCCGACCTCGGAGCCCTGCTGCCCGTCGCACGCACCAACTTCGGCGACGGAAGCCGCCCGTGGGCCTCACTCGTGTCGTGGCTCAACTTCTACGAGGCGTGCAAGCCCTACGCCGTGTGCAAGGAGGACATCGAGCGGAAGATCTTCCCGTACACGTACACCTACGACAACGGCGCCATCAAGGTGCGCACCGGTCTCGACCGCGCCACCGTCGACCAGCTCTACTACGCGAGCAAGCAGGTCAGGGCGCAGTTCCACCGGGTCCTCGGCACCGAGCAGCCGCTGGCCGGCGACACCAACACCTCGCTGACGATCGTGCTCTACGGTTCGCGCGCCGACTACGAGGTCTACCACCCGATCCTGACGGGGATGGGGACCCAGAACGGCGGCATCTACATCGAGCGCGGCGCCACCTTCTACACCTATCAGCGCCGGGTCCCGCAGGACTCCTCGCTCACCCTCGAGGAGCTCTTCCGGCACGAGTACGTGCACTACCTCAACGGTCGCTGGGCCGTCCCCGGCTACTTCGGCGAAGGGCCCTGGTACAGCGGCGACCGGACCACCGCGATGGACGAGGGGACGGCCGAGTTCTTCGACGGCTCCACCCGCGACGACGGGATCAAGGTACGCAAGTCCCTGGTCCGCGGAATCATCAATGACACCGCGGGCGGCGGACCCCGGATGACCGTGAACCAGCTGCTGCACGCCACGTACGACGGGGACGGCTTCCGCTTCTACAACTACGCGGGCACCTTCTTCGAGTACCTGTGGACCGAACGCCCCGCCCTGCTCCGCGAGATGTACGGATACCTGCGGGCGGACGACCCCGCGGGCTTCGACGCCTGGCGCACCCGCCTCGGCGGCGACGCGGCGCTGCAACGGGCGTACGACAGCTTCCTCGACGTACAGATCGCCAAGGTCGACGACCTGTACGTGCCCAACACGACCTTCACACCCAACGATCAGCTCAGGGACGCCACTTCGGAAGCCGTACGCCAGTCCTTCGCCACCGCCACGTACGCCGACCCGGTGTGCTCCGAGGGCGGCGAACCCGGCAAACGGCGCTTTACGTGCACGGGGAGGATCACCGCGAATCTCTCCGACGCGGGCAGCCCTGACCGCGTCTTCAAGGACATGTCCGAGACGGTCGACTACTTCATCCTCGACCGTGCGGGGGCGGCGTCGAACAACCTTGCTGACATGAACTGCTCCTTCGGGCCAGTGGAGATCTGGAGCAACCGGCTCGCAGGCTCGTCGACGTACCGCTGCGAGGGGCCGCTGCGCAGCTGACGCGCTCCGCTCCTGGGCGGTCCCGTCGTGGTGCGCGCGACGGGACCGCCCGAACCTAATGCCCCCCAGCCCGCCCGGGCATTGAAAAGGTGACATTGTACGCTGGCACTCCGCGCCATCCCGGAGGACATGCCATGGGCGACCTGAAGCAGCGCAACCTGATCACGGCCCAGGAACGGCTGCGCGACCAGGTGGCCCACGCGCTGCGCGCCGCACTCGTCGCGGGCGAACTGCGTCCCGGCAGTGTCTACTCCGCCCCCGGCCTCGCCGCCGACTTCGGCATCTCCGCAACCCCCGTACGCGAGGCGATGCTTGACCTCGCCCGCGAGGGCCTGGTCGAGCCCGTACGCAACAAAGGCTTCCGGGTCACCGAAGTCAGCGAACGCGATCTCGACCAGTACACCGAACTGCGCGCGCTGATCGAGGTCCCGACCGTCGGCAACGTCACCCGGACCGCGACCACGGAGCAGCTCGAGGCGCTGCGCCCGATCGCCGAGGAGATCGTGGCCCAGGCGCGGGAGCACAACCTCATCGGGTATCTGGACGCCGACCGCCGCTTCCACCTCGGCCTGCTCGCCCTGGCAGGCAACGACCGTCTCGTCGAGACAGTCGGCGAGCTGCGCAAGCGGTCCCGCCTCTATGGTCTGACCCGGCTCGACGAACGCGGCCAGCTGATCTCCTCCGCCCAGGAACACCTGGAACTTCTGGACCTGATGGTGGCGGGTGACCAAGCCGCAGTCGAGGCCTGCATGGCGCGCCACCTGGGCCATGTCCGCTCCCTGTGGGCCCAGGCCCGCGACGAGCCGGTCGAGCCGCGCCCCAAGCGCACCCTCGGCACAGCTGTCATCGGCCGCCAGGCCCGCTGACCGGCACCGACATGGTCACGACCGGCGGAAGATCGTGATCGAGTGGCCGACCTCCTCGATCGGCCTGCTGTTGTCGATCAGCGCCTTGAGCCGGCCGTCCGCCTTGGCGATCGATGAGTCCGACACGACCAGCAGCCCGTGAACCTGGTCCGGGGGCACCGTGCGCGGGTCGGACGCGTCGATGCCGTAGAAGGCAGGCACTCCGCTGCCCTTGTAGACGAGCCAGATCTTCTCGCCGGGATACCGCTGCCTCAGGCGGTCGGCGAGCCTCCCCAGGTCCTGGCCCCAGTCGACGTTGGAGTCGTGCAGACGCAGGTGGGTCTTCGACGGCCCGCCGAACGCCTCGTTGGAGTACGGCAGGTAGTACGGGTACGTCCGCAGCGAGCCGACCGCGACGAACAGGACCAACACCGCTGTCACGACGTGTGCCCACCGCCTTTTCAAGGCGACCAGGCAGGCCGCCGCGACGGCGAGGAACATCGGCAGGAAGACGGCGTAGCGGACGCCGAAGTCGCGGGACCCGCTGAGCGCCGCGGCCAGCAGTACGGCCGGGGGGACGAGCACATACGGTGCCGCGGGTCGCAGCCGGGGCAGCGCCACGATGGCGACAGCACCGGCGAGCCAGAGCGCCAGCATGCCCAGCGGGGTCTTGATCAGCAGCGCGGTCGGCAGGTAGTACCACAGCGATCCGCTGTAATGCCTGCCCAGCAGGAAGCCGGTCCACTTCGCGTCCTCGAAGGCGAACTGGACGCGCATCCCGTCCCGGTACGGCTGCGGGAACGGTAGCCAGTCGACGGCAAGTCCTCGCAGCCCGTGGGCGACCGGCACGTTCTCGGGCGCAGCCCAGCGCAACCGCGGGTCGACGGCGAGATAGGTCGCCCACACCACGGCGACCATGACCAGCGCCACCGCGACCGCCGCCGCCACGCCGAGGGCAAGCAGCCGCGCCGTCTCCCGCCTGCCGGTGCCGCGCTTCCGGCGGGTGTACCAGACCGACAGGACGACCAGGAGCAGCAGCACCGGAACGGCGGGCAGCGCGCTCATCTTCGTGGACACGGCCGCGCCGAGCGCCGCCCCGGCGAGCGGGAGATACAGGCGCGGCCGCAGCCGCGCCCGCCACAGCAACCAGACCAACGTCAGCAGGAAGCCGGCCATGGGTACGTCGAGCGTGGCGAGCGACCCGTGCGCGATGACGTCGGGCGAGAACGCGTACAGGGCGAGCGCTGTCAACCCGCCCACGGAGCTTGCGAGATCACGGGCGAACGCGAGGACGACCAGCCCGAACAGCAGCGTCATCACGATCACCGGCAGTCGCGCCCACAGCATCACTCGCCACGGATCGTTGCCCGACTCGTACAGGAGATGCCGCCCGAGCGCCCCTTGGTTGCCGACGAAGGCAGGGTCGAGATGAGGGTGGGCCAATGCGGGTCCGGTCGCGATGATCAGCTTGCCCAGCGGTGGGTGCTCAGGGTTGTACCGCAGGCTGTGCTGCTGTACGTAGACCACAGCCGTGCCCACGTACACGGGCTCGTCGATGGTCGGGGTCTGCTCAACCGCGGTGGTGACCATGGCGATGGCCATCTGCGAGAGGAGCGCGACCACGGCGAGTGCGAACAGCCACTGCCGGTGGCGCCGCAGGCCGTCGAATCGGCTCGGCGGTTTCCCGGTGGTCGGCGGCGTTCGCGGGTGAGGCACAGCGGGCGGAGCGGCGTGCTCGGCAGCGGCGGGTTCGAGGACCGAGGGTTGATCTTGCGTCATCGGCCGTGTATTCCGGAGAGCGACGTCATGGCCCTACTTTCCCCTATCCGCTTCCGTCACCGTGACCCGACGGGTGCGTCAGCGCGCGGTCCAGCGGCTTGCCGCGCAGCTCCTCGGAGAACTGGGTTGCGTACGCCTCGGCCACGCGGTCATAGCTGGCGCGCGTGGCCTCGCCGGGTACTCCCATAGCCAGGAACCCCTATCGTTTGAACAGGTGGATCGGCCGCTCACTCGATCGCGGAACACCAGGCTACTCACGCACCAGAATCACAAGGCTCGTAGCATTCAGGGCATGACAAGCGCTGTGCTGACTCCGTGGTGGCGACACCGGCGACCCGCAACGACCGTTGGCGTCGACGACCTCGGGTCCGCGGACCCCACCCCGATCCTCGACTGGCGTCACCCTCAAGTGCAGCACCTGCTCGCAGCCGCCCGGGACGCGGCGCAGCCGGGGGAGCGCGCACTGCTGCAGGCCGCGCACCGTCTCATCAGTGAGACCGTCCGGCCGGTGTACGCACTCGACGACACACAGCCCGTCTCCCGGACACTGGCGCGAGGCGTCGGTTCGTGCAGCCAGCGGCTGGCCGTGCTCGAAGCGGTCGCCCGCGCGGGCGGCATCTCCACCCGTGTGCGTGGCCTTCTGGTGGACGGTTCGTTCTGGTACTCGCGCTTCCCACGGCTCCGCCGCCTGGTGCCCGACACGGTCCTCCTCGCCTGGCCGGAGTTCCGTATCGGGCGGACCTGGTTGAACGTATCCGAGCTGTACGCGCCGCTCGACGCGCTGAGTGCGGCCAACCCCCGGGGCTTCACCAACACCGGGTCGCAGACGCTCTTCGAGGCCCTGGCCTCCACCGCCGTGGACTGGGACGGCTCGACCTGCGGCTCGGACAACTGCTCGTCCTTCGACCTGTCGGCGCTGGTGCGCGAGGACCTCGGGCGCTTGTCCTCGCGCGACGAGCTCTTCGCCGCGCACGGCCAGACCTTGTGCCCGCCGGCCAGGATCATCGGCGGTGCGCTGCTGGGCCGTCGCTCGGCAGGTGCTGCCGATACCCCGTCGTAAGGTGACCAGGTGACGACGAAGACGGGGACGAGCGGTGGGCGGCTGCTGTACGGGTGCATGGGGCTCGGCGGCAGTTGGGACACCGAGCCTTACGGTGCGCGGGACATCGCGGATGCCGAGGCGGCGATCGAGGCGGCACTGGACAGTGGGATCACCACGTTCGACCACGCCGACATCTACCGGCACGGGAAGGCCGAGGCAGTCTTCGGTGAGGTTCTCGCCCGTACCCCGGGGCTGCGTGAGCGCATCGTCGTGCAGACCAAGTGCGGCATCCGACTCGCGGACGCCGAGCGGCCCGGCATCTACGACCTGAGTGGGCCGACCATCGCCCGGCGGGTCGAGGAGAGCCTGGCCCGTTTGCGGACCGACGTCATCGATGTGCTGCTCCTGCACCGCCCGGATCCCCTGGCAGACCCGGACGACATCGCCGAGGCGCTGACGTCGCTGCACCGGCAGGGTCTGGTGCGACGGTTCGGTGTGTCGAACATGGGCGCCGTACAGATGGCCCCCCTTCAGGCACGTCTCGACGTCCCGCTGGTCGCCAATCAGCTGGAGATGAGCCTGCAGCGGCGGGACTGGCTCGAAGCCGGTGTCCTCGTGAACACCCCGCAGGCAGCCGCCAACGGCTTCCCGTTCGGGACGGTCGAGTTCTGCCGGGCGAACGGTATTTCCCTGCAGGCGTGGGGGGCACTCGCGCAGGGTCGTTTCACGGGCCGCCAGGAAACGCCGGGCGAGGTCGCGACCGCTCAGCTCATCTCGGCACTGGCCGACAAGAAGGGCACGACGCCGGAGACGATTCTGCTGTGGTGGCTGCAGCGGCATCCGGCCGCGATCGTGCCGGTGGTCGGCAGCGCGCGTCCTGAACGTATCCGTGCCTGCCGTGACGCCGCGCAGCGGGAACCGGACCTCAGCCGGGAGGAATGGTACGAACTCTGGCTCACCGCCCGCGGCGCGCCTCTTCCCTGACGGCGCCACACTTCTTACGCTCCGACGGAGCTCATGTCCCGCACCCGGGCCGCAGGACGGCGGGCCTGCACGAGGCGGAAGCGCCCGGTGATGAACGAGGGGTCCGCAAGGGCGGTTTGGGCACCCGCGGGCGTGCCTGCCTCGCAGAAATCGCCGTACACCGCCGACTGGTCCACGAAGACATTCCCGGCGAGGTTCTCCGACAGATGCACTCCGGCGTCGAGGGCCGCTGCCTCGGCCGCCCCCAGGACCAGCGGGTCCGTCGAGTGGACGGAGGCGTACTGGCCGCCGTGGCCGCGCGCGGTGCGGCGGAAGATGTCCAGGCTCTGCGAGGTCGATTCGGTGGCGATCACGAAGGAGACGGGACCGGCCCACTCACGGGAGTACACCCTCTCGTCGTGTGCCTCCAGCCGGACGATCAGTGGTGTACGGATGTCCGCCGCCGGATGGTCGGGGTGGTCGACCGGCACGGATGCGTGCACCACCACCCCGCATCCGGCCGCATGCGCGAGGGAGCTGCGGATACGGTCGCTGCCGATCGCCCCGAGAATCCCCGCCGCACGCCGCGGTTCCGCCAGGAGGCGCTTCACGGCGCGGCTCAGGTCGACGCCGAACCGCCCTATGGGCTTGTGGCCTTCGTTGGTCGTGATCCCGCGGGAAGGCACCAGGATGTTCTGCGGCGCTGTGCAGGTCTGGCCGCTGCACAGTGACAGGGACAGCGCGAGCTCGCGCAGCATGGTGCGGTAGTCGTCGGTGGAGTCCACCAGCACGGTGTTGGCCCCGATCGCTGTGGCGAACACGTCGGCCTGGCGGGCGTTGCGCCGCAGCCAGTCGCCGAAGCGGGCCGAGCCGGTGAAGTCGATGAGCCGGACCGCGGGGTCGGTCGCGAGCCGGGACGCCAGTTTCTCGCCGGGCTCTTCCGCCGCCAGTGTCACCACGTTGGGATCGTGCCCCGCCTTCGCCAGGACGTCCCTGGCGACCTGGACGGTCAGCGCGAGCGGGAGGACCGCCCGAGGGTGCGGCTTGACCATCACCGGATTTCCGGTCACCAGGCTGGCGAAGAGGCCCGGATAGCCGTTCCAGGTGGGGAAGTCGGGGCAGCCGATAAGCAGTGAGACGCCGCGCGGGACTACGGTGCACGTGCCGTCCATATGTACCGGGTCGCCCAGCTTGCCGGGCAGCTGCCAGGACAGCTCGGCGGGATTGCGTACAGACTCGGCCAGCGCACGGGCCACGGCCTCAAGCCCCCGGTCCTGCGCCTGCGGACCGCCCGAGCGGTGGGCCGTGGTGTACGCCTGCCCCGTGGTGTGGTGCAGCGCGTGCGCGATCTCATGGCTGCGGTCGTGGAGCCGGCAGAGCATCTCCACGGCGAGCAAGGCCCTGCGCCGCGGTCCTGCCGCACGCCAGCCCGCCGTCGCCCGCACCGCCGCCTCCACCAACTCGCTTGGTTCGGAGCGGAGATAGCGCACGCCCAGGCTGAGGCCGTACGGAGAGCACTCGGTCCCGACCCGTTCTCGGGCGCCGGGCTGCCCCAGGCCGAAGTCCTTCCCGAGCATCGACCGGAACACCGCTCCGCCACTGTGCGCAGCCCCTCTGCGACGGTCGACAGCACCGGCCGGCCCCTCGGTGAACGGAGCGAAACCCGCACCGGTCGCCGCAGCCTTGACGGCCTGCTCCAGCAGGTTGCTCTCGTCGAAGGAGCCGGTACGCATCAGTGGTCAGCCTTTCCGCGGATCCGCGTGCTCCGCGGCCGCACGGGACGACCGGTCGCGCCAGCGCACGTACTCCGCTTCCGCCTCGCCCGTGTACGACCACGGCACCCGGGTGGCCCGTCCCTTGAGCAGGTCGAAGACCGTCGCGGCCTCGGCGAGAAGTCCTGCCTGGGCGAGACCGTGAGCGAGATGGTTGAGGTCGGCGACGTCCTGTGCCGCCTCGACGGGGGACCGGACCGCGATCCAGCGTTCCATGGTCTCCATGAGGTCCCAGCGCTCCCCGGCCCAGTAGCCGACCATCGCGTGCGGGCTGACGCCCTCGGTCTCGGTGCGGTGACGGAACTCCTCCGCGCGGGCGACCTGCGGCATGACCAACAGCGGGGAGCCGGCCGGGGCGTAGACCGCGCAGTCGCGGGCGAAGGCGTAGGCCTGGCCGTGCGAGCCGTGCCAGCGAGCCGTCATGTAGCGCAGCGCCTGATGGTGGGCCTCGCGGTGGTACGGATCGCGGGCCAGCAGTTCCGGCCACCACCGGTTCATCGACTGGGCACCGTTCTCATACAGCCTGCCCAGGGTGATCAGCGACACCCAGGGATGGGGGTCCTGGGGGAAGACATCCGAGGCGTTGAGACAGATATGGGCCGTGCGGTCCAGGACGTCCGGGCCCGGAATGGTCCCCGTACGGGCGGCTGCGAAATGCCGCATCACCTCGGTGTCCGCCCGCAGTACGAGGGCGTCCGCGCTGTGCGGCTGCGCGGTCTGCCAGGCTTCGGCGATCCTCTTGTCGGCGGCGGTGTGGGCGAGCAGCCGGATGCGGTGACTGCGACGGTCCCAGTCCCTGTGGGGTGTGGTTGCCAGCAGCTCGTGTGCGCCTTCCCAGCGGCCCATGACCATGTCCTCGCACGCGGCGGACAGGGCCTTGTCGCCGAAGGTCTGGTCGTAATGAGGTGCCGCGGAGCGTCTTCGGTTCCAGGCCAGGGCCATGGCAGGCGTCCTTTGATCAGAAGGCGGAACTGGTGTCAGAAGTCGGTGAGGAGTTCGTCCTGACTCCTGGCCAGGTTGACGGCCTGGGTCTCGCCGGAGTCCGCGCCCCCGAAGGAGTCGTCCATGACGCGCGCCCGGTCGGCGTCGAGACGCCCGGGTTCGAAGTACGGTCGCTGCCTCAGCCACGCGGCGAGCATCGGTACGAGCCCCAGGGCGAGCGTGCCGAACCCGATGACCAACGCTGCGGTGGTCAGGGAGGCCACGGACTCGATCATGATCCACAGCATGAACAGCGCGCCGACCAGCGGCCACAGTCCCATGAGGAGGAAGTTGGACACGGAGGCTCGCAGCAGTTTGCGGTGTACGACGACGGCGCCCAGTCCGGCGAGGCTGTAGTAGAAGGTGACGAGGAGACAGACTCCGCTCACGGCGTCCGAGAGCATCGACTCGCCCGGCTCGAGTCGCACGGCCTCGACGATGGCGAGCGTGCCTGAGGCCACGGCGATGACGACGGTGGCCAGCCACGGCGTGTGCCGCTTGGCGTGGATACGGCCGAGGACGGGGGGAAGCGTCCTGTCCCGGCCCATGGCGAACAGGGTACGGCCGGCCTGGATGAGGGCGGTCTCCAGCATGGCGACCGTCGACAGCAGCAGCGCGAGCACCAACAGGGTGCCGCCCACACCCGGCCAGACCTGCTGGCCGAGCTCGATCAGAATGCCCTCCGGGCTGTGCGACACGGCGTCCGGCGTCATGAGGACATTGACCGCCACGGCGACCAGCGCGAACAGCAGGAACGCCAGGACCACACCGATGACCCCGCCGAACCCCGATCCGCGCGAGCCGCGCCGGGTCTCCTCGCCCAGATTGCTGGTCACGTCCCAGCCCCAGAACGCGAACGTGGCGATCAGCGCGCCCGTCACGAAGGACTCCTGCCCCTCGAAGTGGCTGAAGCCGAACCAGGAAAACGAGAACTCCGTCCCGCTGCCGTCGGACAGCAGCGCGGCCACCGCGAAGCCGATCAGCAGGACCACCTGCACCGCCGTGATGACGGTCAGCGCGCGGGCTCCGATCCGGGCTCCGAACGCCACCACGCCTGCCATCAGGAGGAACCAGCCCGAGCCGACGAGCGCGGCAAGGACCGGGTCACCGACCAGGCTCGGCGCGATGAGGGACAACGTCGCATTGCCGGCGGGCACCGTGCTGGACGCCATGAAGACGGTGCAGGCGACCACGAGCGACCAGCCGCACAGGAACCCGAGGAAGGGGTGCAGCGACCGGGCGACCCAGCTGTACGCGGCTCCCGCATTGGGGTCCACACGGCCGAGTTGCCGGTAGGCCAGGGCGATGCCGATCACGGGTATCGCGCAGTAGAGCAGGGCGGCGGGGCTCGCCACACCGACGGCGGCGATCAGCGCGGGAATGGTTCCGGCGACCGTGTACGCCGGACCGCATCCCGCGACGGCCATGACCACCATGTCCCACGTGCTGAGGGCGTCCGCCCGCAGACCGCCTCCGGTGCCGGATCTCATGCTCAACGGACGTGCCTTTCAAGAGAAACCACCACGGCGCAGCCCACGGCGCCCCCGGGGGAGAGCAGACCCGTCAGGGGCTGACGAAGAGGTCAGGGTGTGTCGATTCAACGACGCAGGGGCCCACGGGCAGCCAGAATGTGCGGTTGACCGGCGCGGACTCGGCAGATCCTGCCGAAATGAATGTGAATTTGCAAGACTTCGAGCAGGGGAATATCCACATTCATGCGACATGGTCGCACCGAGGTCAGTGGACGGGGTGCGCCTCCTCCGCTCCCGGGCGCTCGAACTGGGTGCGGTACAGCTCCTCGTAGCGTCCGCCGGCGGCCATGAGTTCGTCGTGGGTTCCGCGCTGGACGACCTGGCCCTGTTCGACGACCAGGATCAGGTCGGCGGCCTGCACGGTCGAGAGCCGGTGGGCGATCACCACGGCGGTACGGCCCTCCAGTGCCTCACCCAGGGCTTCCTGCACGGCCGCCTCGGAGGTCGAGTCGAGGTGGGCCGTCGCCTCGTCGAGAATGACGACCCGCTGGCGGGCGAGCAGCAGCCGGGCGATGGTCAGCCGTTGCCGCTCGCCGCCGGAGAGCCGGTATCCGCGCTCGCCGACGACGGTGTCCAGGCCGTCAGGCAGCGAGGCCACCAGATCGGCCAGCCGGGACCGGCGCAGAGCGTCCCAGATGTCGTCCTCGGTGGCGGCGGGCCGGGCGAGGAGCAGGTTGGCGCGGACGGATTCGTGGAAGAGATGGCCGTCCTGGGTGACCATGCCGATCGTCTCGCGGATCGACTCCGAGGTCAGGTCGCGAACGTCGATGCCGTTCAGCCGCACAAAACCGGCATCGGCGTCGTACAGCCTCGGCATGAGCTGCGCGATCGTGGACTTGCCCGCGCCGGATGAGCCGACCAGCGCGACCATCCGGCCGGGTTCGGCGCGGAAGGAGATGTCGCGCAGAACCTCCGTGCCGCCGCGGGAGTCGAGGGTGGCGACCTCTTCGAGGGAGGCGAGGGAGACCTTGTCGGCGGAGGGGTAGCCGAAGCGGACCCCGTCGAACTCCACGGACACGGGCCCGTCCGGCACCCGGCGGGCGTCCGGCTTCTCCGCGATCAGTGGTTTGAGGTCGAGGATCTCGAAGACCCGCTCGAAGCTGACCAGGGCGCTCATCACCTCGACGCGTGCGCCCGCCAGTGCGGTCAGCGGGGCGTAGAGGCGGGCGAGGAGGAGGGCGAGGGCGACGACGGCGCCCGGGTCCAGGCTGCCGCGCAGCGCGTAGTAGCCGCCGAGTCCGTAGACCAGGGCGAGGGCCAGGGCGGAGACCAGGGTGAGCGCGGTGATGAAGACCGACTGGGCCATGGCGGTACGGATGCCGATGTCGCGCACCCGGCGGGCGCGGGCGGCGAATTCGGCGGACTCGTCGGCGGGGCGCCCGAAGAGCTTGACGAGGGTCGCGCCGGGGGCGGAGAACCGCTCGGTCATCTGGGTGCCCATGGCCGCGTTGTGGTTGGCGGCCTCGCGCTGCATCTTGGCCATGCGGGAGCCCATCCGGCGGGCGGGGACGACGAACACCGGCAGCAGGAGGAGGGCGAGCAGGGTGATCTGCCAGGAGATGCTGAGCATGACGGCCAGCGTCAACAGCAGGGTGACGAGGTTGGACACGACGCCGGACAGGGTGTTGCTGAACGCTCGTTGGGCCCCTATGACGTCGTTGTTGAGCCGGCTGACGAGGGCGCCGGTGCGGGTGCGGGTGAAGAAGGCGACCGGCATCCGCTGGACGTGGTCGAAGACCGCCGTGCGGAGATCGAGGATCAGCCCCTCACCGAGGGTGGCCGACAGCCAGCGGGTGAGCAGACCGAGCGCTGCCTCCGCGATGGCGATGACACCGATCAGCAGCGCGAGCCGGGTGACCGTGCCGGTGTCCTGGCCCTTGACGATCGCGTCGACGACGCGGCCGGCGAGGACGGGTGTGGCCACGGCGAGCAGAGCGGTGACCACGCTGAGCAGCAGAAAGCGGTAGAGCTGCCGACGGTGCGGGCGGGCGAAGGAGGCGATGCGGCGCAAGGTGGCCCGGGAGAAGGGCCTGCGCTCCTGTTGGGCGTTCATCGCACTGTGGAGCGATGTCCATGCGGTGACTTCCATGTCCATGCGGTGACTCCGGATTCTCGTGGGCCGACGCGGTACCCGTCGGCCGGCGTGGCCCGGGGCGCACCCAGAACGCTATGACCTGAACCAAACTTGAGGTCAATGGATTCCTCAAGACGGCCATGGCCCGGACCGGTCAGCCACCCGCCGCGGCGTCGGTGGTCCGGTGGTCGCGGAACATTGCCGGACGTCGTCCGATGCTAGAAATGGGACATGAAGGGATATTCCCTGCGATTCTGGCTCTCGTCGAGCCGCACCTTCGTCGGTCGGCTGCTTCGCGGCCGGAGCGGACGTCCCGTTCCGGAAGGTGAGCGGAGCGCAGGAGCCCGCAGAGCGCCCTCTGCGCCGCAGCATCTGCCGTCGCCCCGGCCTTCCCGGCTGGGTCCGCACAGTGCAGCCGGTCAGGTGCTGCTCCTGCAGATCGTGGTCGCGGTACTGCTGATCGCCGGGGCCGTGGTGGCGCTCGTCTTCCAGGCGCGGTTCGACAGCGAGCGGGACGCCGAGAACCGCTCGCTCGCTGCCGCGGAGTCTTTCGCGGACGCCCCGGGCACCGCAGCGGCGCTGAGAGCCCTCAATCGCACCGCCGCGCTGCAGTCCCATGCCGAAGAGGCCCGGCGGGGATCGGGAGTGGACTTCATCGCCGTGATGAGCAGGGACGGTATGCGCTACGCCGACACCGATCCGAGCCTGATCGGCCGTCGTGCCGAGGGCATCGAGCGCGCGGCGGCCGGAGAAGCCTTCACGGAGATCTTCGAGGGAGACCCGAACGACGCGGCCCGGGCCGTGGTCCCTGTCATCAACGCGCAGGGCTCCGTCGTCGGCCTGGTGGCCGCCGGCGTCCAGATCGAACACGTCGGGAGCGCGGTGGACCGGCAGCTGCCGTGGCTCTTCGGCTGCGCCGGCGCCGCGCTGGCCCTGGCAACAGTGAGCTCCGCGTTGGTGAGCAGGCGGCTGCGACGCCAGACGCACGGTCTTGGCCCCACCGAGATGACCCGGATGTACGAGCACCATGACGCGGTCCTGCACGCCGTGCGGGAAGGCGTGCTCATTATCGGGGGCGACGGCCGGCTGATGCTGGTCAACGACGAGGCGCGCAGGCTCCTCGAGCTGCCGCCGGACGCGGAGGGGCGCCACGTCGCCGATCTCGGCCTTGATACCGACACCGCGGAGCTGCTTGCCTCGGGTCGTGCCGTGACCGACGAGGTGCACCTGGCCGGGGACCGCCTGCTGGCCGTCAACACGAGGCCCACGGACCTGTACGGCGGTAGCTCCGGCAAGGTCGCGACGCTCCGGGACACGACCGAGCTGCGCGCACTGTCCGGCGTGGCCGAGGTGGCCCGGGAGCGCCTGAAGATCCTGTACGAGGCCGGGGTACGGATCGGCACCACGCTGGACGTGACGCGGACCGCCGAGGAGTTGTCGGAGGTGGCGGTCCCGCGGTTCGCGGACTTCGTCACGGTCGAGCTGCTGGACCCTGTGGTGCGCGGCGAGGAACCCTCGGGTGCCGACACGGAAATGCGCCGGACGGCGGTGAGCGGCATCCACGACGACCACCCGTTCCAGCCGGTGGGCGACGTGGTCCGGTTCGTCGTCCCCAGCACGCCGATGGCGGTGGCTCTGGCCGGCGGCCATGCGGTGCTCGAGGCCGACCTGACCGTCGCCCACGGCTGGCGCGCCCAGGATCCCGCAGGAGCGGACCAGGCCCTCGCATACGGCGTCCACTCGCTGGTCGCAGTGCCGTTGCAGGCTCGTGGCGTCGTCCTGGGCATGGCCAACTTCTGGCGCTCGGAGCGTCCCGAACGCTTCGAGGAGGAGGACCTGTCCTTCGCCGAGGAACTGGCCGCCCGCGCCGCCGTGGCCATCGACAACGCTCGCCGGTTCACCCGCGAACACGCCATGGCGGTAACCCTCCAGCGCAGCCTGCTGCCCCGCGTCCTGCCCGAGCAGAACGCCCTGGATGTCGCCTACCGCTATCTGCCCGCGCAGGCGGCCGGGGTGGGCGGCGACTGGTTCGACGTCATCCCGCTGCCCGGAGCCCGGGTCGCCCTGGTCGTCGGCGACGTCGTGGGCCACGGCCTGCACGCCGCGGCCACCATGGGCCGTCTGCGCACAGCGGTCCACAACTTCTCCGCCCTCGACCTGCCACCGGACGAGATCCTGGGGCACATCGACGAACTGGTCTCCCGTATCGACCAGGAAGAGGGCGGCGACGCCGAGGGCATCACGGGAGCCACGTGCCTGTACGCCATCTACGATCCGGTTTCAGGCAAGTGCAGCATGGCAAGGGCGGGGCACTTCGCCCCCGCGCTGGTCCGCCCGGACGGCACGGTGGACTTCCCCGAGGTGCCCGTCAGCCCACCGCTGGGCCTGGGCGGACTGCCCGTCGAGACCGCCGAACTGCAACTGGCCGAGGGCAGCAGGCTCGTTCTCTACACCGACGGACTCATCGAGCACCGCGACCGCGACATCGAAACCGGACTGCGCCTGCTGAGCACCACCCTGGCCGAGGACGCGAACCGTACGCCCGAGGAGACATGCCGGGCCGTGTTCGGCGCCATGGAGTCCGCGCACCGCAGGGACGACATCGCACTGCTCGTGGCCAGGACCCGCCTGCTGGACTCCGCCAAGGTCGCCGAATGGGACGTCCCCTTCGACCCCGCGGCCGTCGCTCCCGTCCGCGCCGCGTGCGGCCGTCAGCTGGAGACATGGGGTCTGGCGGAGATCGGCTTCACCACTGAGCTGATGCTGAGCGAGCTGATCACCAACGCGATCCGCTACGGATCCGAGCCGATCCATGTGAGATTGCTGCACGAACGCCGTCTGATCTGTGAGGTGTCCGACGGCAGCAGCACATCCCCCCACCTGCGCCGCGCGGCCACGACGGACGAGGGCGGGCGTGGCCTGTTCCTTGTCTCCCAGTTCGCCTCGCGGTGGGGCACCAGATACACGCCCACCGGGAAGGTCATGTGGACCGAACAGTCTCTTGCCGACGGCCGGCAGCCGGCGGCAGAGCTGCTGCTGGACGATGTGCCCTGGTGACGAGTCGGCGCCGCCGTCACCGGACCATCGGCCGCCGGCGCCCTGCTACTTCCCGTCGGTGGCGCAGAGTTCCTTGTCGATCAGCGCGTTCTGTGCCAGCTCCGTGGAGAGGTCACTCGCCCCGTCGCCCGTTGCCTCCAGGACGACGGCCCGGCGGCCGTCGGCGCTCACCCCGTCCCGGGTGGTGTAGCCGGCCAGGTCGCCGGCGTGGCTGTAGTAGACCCCGCCGCACGACAGCGGGATCCGCATCAGGCCCAGGCCGTAGCTCGCGCCGGGCCAGACGGGGTCCAGTTCCGGCGCCCGTACGGTCGTCTTCATCTCGGCCATCTCGGCCGGGTGCAGCAGTCGGCCGCCCAGGAGCGCCGAGAAGAAGCGGGTCACGTCTCCGGTCGTGCTGATCATGGCACCGGCCGGGCCTGCCGCGGTCGGGTTGAGGTCGGTGACGTCGATCGTCGGGCCGGAGTTGCCGAAGTTGGAGTAGCCGTGCAGGTGCCGGCCGGGAATGCGGGGATACGAGGTGGGGGCGAAGGTGTTTCGCAGGCCCAGTGGCCGGATGATGCGCCGCTTCACCTCCTGCTGCCAGCTGTTGCCGGTGGCCTTCTCGATGATCATTCCGGCGAGGATGTAGCCGGTGTTCGAGTACGCCCACTTGGTGCCGGGCTCGAAGTCCGGCGCATGCTTCATCGCGATGGCGACGAGCTGGGAGCGTGTCCAGGTGGTGTAGCGGTCGGCCTGGAAGCCGTCCACGCTGTTGATCTCGGGGAAGTCCGCGGTGTAGTTGAACAGCCCGCTGGTGTGGTTCAGCAGCTGTCGTACGGTGATCTTGCTGCCGTCGTTGCCGTTGCCGCTCACCACGCCCGGCAGCAGGTCCTCGACGGTGTCGTCCAGCGAAAGCCGCCCCTCGCCGACCAGTTGCAGCACCGTGGTGGCGACGAACGTCTTGGTGGTGCTGGCGATCCGGAACCGGTCACCCGCGCGCACCGCTTCCCCCGTGGCGGTGTCGGCCACCCCGGCGGTGGCGTACCGCTTGGCGCCCGGGCCCGTCGACTGGGCCAGGACCCCGACGGTGCCGGTCTTCTGGATCGCGTTCACGCTGTCCTGAAGCCTGTTCTGGGGCCTGTCGTGTGTCGTCTCGGTTGCGCTCGCGGCGGGCGCCGCGAGGCCCAGGCCGAGTGCGGCCAGCGCGGCCACCAGCGTCGTGTTCGTGAGATGGCGGTTCATCATGAGCTGTTGTCTCCTTGGGAGTTGGTGTCGCATCGCGGCGAGCGGTGCGATCACCAACGTAGAAAGAAGACGCCCGGACCACGATCAAGCCAGCGGGCCACTGGGCGGTACAGCCTGCTGTACCCGCCTCGGTCGTACTCACGGCTCAGCTCACGTCAGTCGGCGGAGATCCTCCAGATAGCGCAGGACGGCGGCGACCCTGCGGTCCACCTGGTCGGTGGGGGACAGGTCGAGCTTGGCGAAGATGCTGCGGATGTGCTTGTGGACCGCGCCCTCGGTCACGACGAGCCGTTCGGCGATGGCGGTGTTGCCCAACCCCTGTGCCATCAGGGCGAGTACGTCCCGCTCGCGGGGGCTGAGCCGGTCGAGCCGGGTGTCCTGACGGGAGCGGGTGAAGAGCTGCGCGACGACCTCGGGGTCGATGGCGGTGCCCCCGGCCGCCACCCGATGCAGCGCGTCCAGGAACTCCTCCACCCGCCCGACGCGCTCCTTGAGCAGATAGCCGAGGCCGCCCACACCGCCGGTGAGCAGCTCGGTGGCGAAAGTCTGCTCGACATACGCGGACAGCACGAGGACCGCCAGGTCGGGCCGCCGGCGCCGGGCCTCGACCGCCGCGACGATCCCCTCGTCGGTGTGGGTCGGCGGCATCCGTACGTCGAGGATGGCGACGTCCGGTTTGTGTACGTCGATGGCGTCCAGCGCCTCGTCGGGGGTGCCCGCGGTGGCCACCACGTCGAGGGACTCGGCGCGCAGCAGAAGGGCGAGCCCCTCGCGCAGCAACGGGTCGTCCTCGGCAATCACGATCCGCATGGAAGATCCACCTTCAGGGTTGTCGGGCCGCCGGGCGGGCTGGCCAGGGAGAGGTTGCCGTCGTGGGCCGCGATCCGGCGACGGATGCCGTTGAGACCGGAGCCGCCGTCCTCGTCCGCGCCGCCCCGGCCGTCGTCCTCGACGCACAGGTGGAGACGGCCGCCGCGGCTGCGCGCCGTGACGGTGGCGTGGGCGGCGCCGCTGTGCTTGGCGATGTTGGTCAGGGCCTCGGCCACGATGAAGTAGGCGGTCGCCTCGACGGAGGCGGCACACCGCTCGGGTACCTCCACGTCGATCCGGCAGGGCACCGCGCAGTTCGCGGCAAGACCGGCGAGCGCGCCGGCGAGCCCGCGGTCGGCCAGCACCGGCGGCAGGATGCCGCGCGCGACCGTACGCAGCTCGGCCAGCGCCTGCTCGGCGGCGGACTGGGCACGTTCGAGGAGTTCGTCGGCGCCGGCGGGGTCCCGGGCCACCATGCGGCGGGCGGCGCCGAGCAGGACGGTCACGGAGACGATCCGGTTCTGGGTGCCGTCGTGCAGGGAGCGCTCGATGCGGCGCAGTTCGGTGGCGTGGGCGTCCAGGGCCGCGGCGCGCGTGGCGGTGAGCTCGGCGATGCGCAGGGAGAGGTCGGTGTCGGGGCCGGCCGCGAGGAGCGCGCGTCCTGGCCGGGCCTGCAGCCGGGCCATGCCCGGCATGAGCCCCAGGATGATGGCGATCCAGCCCACGCCCAGCATGGCCACGGCGAGGGCGTCCGGCCAGGAGTGCGCGTTGCCGAGCCCCACGGACGTGGCGGTCGTGTCCTTGGGCACGAGCTTCCAGTACAGCGGAAAGAGGCTGTCGCGCGCGGCGGAGATCGGCAGGAGGACGCCGAGGAACCCCAAGAGGAACCCCACGGTGGCGTGCTGGACCAGCCAGCGCAGCTCCCGTCGCGTGGTGGGGTCGAGGAGGGCGAGCCGCAGTTGCGTCGGCGGAGGTTCCGGGGCGAGGACCTCGGGCCCCCAGCGGCCGAGCCGGTGGCGCTCCCGGCCGGCCAGGGTGTGCAGAGCGCGCAGTACGGGGGGCGCCATGAGCAGCCCCACCCCGACCAGGCTCGCCATGGCGGTGACGGCCAGCCAGAGCAGCACGGACAGGGCCAGCAGAGCCGTACTGAGCCCGGAGGCGAGCTGCGCGATCGCGGCGCCCGCAGCATTCGTGGTCCGTACGACGGTGTCCTTGAAGCCTTCCCGCCGGTCACCGGCCGTCGCGTCCTGCTGGATCGCCATCCGCCCTCCTTGCCTCTGCTTCGCGAACGACCTTATGCCGCGCGCCTGTTTGCCGTCAGCCGAGGGGAGGGGGAGTACAGCCTGCTGTACCTCAACCGGGCGGTCTGCGGGATCGGCCGGGAGGGGTGCTGATCCATAGCGTCGGTGACGACAGCCGGACCGCAACGGACCCACCGCTCAGCACCCTGGGAGGAAGCCCCCATGACGACCACTGACCCCTGCCACCTCACCACCACCCCGGCCGACCACACGCACAGCGCGCCGTCGCCCGCCCTCACGCGTGGGGAGGTTGTCCGCACCCTGCTCTGGATCGTGGTGGTGATCAGCGCGGTCTCCAACATGGCGGCCTCCTACGGCAATGCCGACACCTGGGTGCACCTGGCCTGCGGCGCGGTCACCGTCCTCGGCGCCGGGACCCTCGTCGTGCGCAACCTGCGAGGCCGTCGATGAGCGCCGCCTTCGCCCGGACCCGCCGCTCGGCGGCCACCGCAGACGACATGCCCGCGCCCGCCATCGCCCTGGACCGGGTCAGCAAGGCGTACCCGGGAGGCGTACGTGCCCTCGACGACGTGTCGCTGACCGTGGAACGCGGCATGTTCCTCGCAGTGATGGGGCCGTCGGGCTCCGGCAAGAGCACGCTGATGCACTGTGCCGCCGGGCTGGACTCCCCGACGTCGGGGAGCGTCCGCATCGACGGCCACGAGATCGGCGGCCTGAACGAGACCCGCCGCACCGAACTGCGCCGGGAACGCGTCGGCTTCGTGTTCCAGGCGTACAACCTGATCCCCTCGCTCAGCATCCAGGACAACATCACGCTGCCGCTGAGGCTGGCGGGACGCACCCCGGACCGCGACTGGCTGCGGACGCTGGTGGAGCGGGTCGGTCTTGCCGACCGGCTGACCCACCGCTCGGCCGAGCTCTCCGGCGGCCAGCAGCAACGAGCAGCAGTGGTACGGGCGTTGGTGGCCAAGCCGGCCGTCGTGTTCGCCGACGAGCCGACCGGCGCGCTGGATCTGCGCAGCGCCCACGAAGTGCTCGACCTGCTGCGGGATCTCGTGAACGAACTGCACCAGACGGTCGTGATGGTCACCCACGACCCGGCGGCCGCGGCCCGCGCGCACCGGGTTCTGGTGATGGCCGACGGCCGTGTGGTCGAGGCCCTCGACACACCCACCGCCCCCGAACTGGCCCGCCGTCTCGTCGCGCTGGGAGAGGTCTGAGTCATGTTTCGTCTCGCGATACAGATGGTCAGGCACCGGATCACGGCGCTGATCGCCGTGGCCTGCGCGGTGCTCGGCGGCGCGGCCCTGATCACCGGCACCGGCGTACTGGCCGAGTCCGGCCTGCGCTCCCACCTGCCCGCCGGCCGTCTCGGCGGCGCGGCCGTCGTGGTCGCGGCCGACCAGGAGTTCCATCCGATCGGGGACCTGCCGATCGCGCTTCCGGAGCGTCGTACGGTCCCGGCCCGACTGGTCGGTGAACTTGCCGAGTTGCCGGGTGTCACCGCGACGGTCGGCGACATCAGCTTCCCCGCCGCCCTCGTCGACGCCCACGGACAGGTCGTAGCGGCCGGGGATCCCCAGGCGGCGGGGCACGGATGGTCCTCGACGCGGCTGCTGGACGGGACGCACGTCTACGGCGGCAGTCCGGCCGGTTCCGGCGAGCTCGCCGTGGACAGCGCCACCGCCGCAGCGGCGGGGGTGAAGGTGGGCGACCGGGTCCATGTTGTCGCGGGCGCCCGGCCCGCCGCCCGTTACCGCGTCTCGGCGGTGGTCGACGCGCCGGGCGCCGGTGTCTTCTTCGCCGATACGACGGCCGTGCGACTGTCGGGGCGTGACGGCGGCTCGCACGCAGGCACCGTCGACCTGATCGGCCTGCGTACCGCGCCCGGCGCCGGGGAACGGGTCGCCGCCGAGGTCCGTACGAAGCTGAAGGGCACGGGTCTTGAGGTGACGACCGGCGCGGGCCGCGGGGACCTCGTGTCGCCCGGCGCGGGCGCGTCCCGCTCGCTGCTGATCCTCCTCGCCGGTTCGCTCGCCGGGATCATCCTGCTGATCACCGGTTTCGTCATGGCGAGCGCGCTGGCCGTGTCGATCGCAGGACAGCGCCGCGACCTGGCGCTGATGCGGGCTGTAGGCGCGACCCCGAAGCAGATCCGCCGCCTGGCCGCCGCCCAGTCCACCGTCGTCGCGGCCGTGGCCCTCGTACCCGGCGTGGCGCTCGGCTACCTGCTGGCCGGGCAGTTCCGCCGGCTGCTGGCCGACCGAGGGGTCGTCCCGTCCGAACTCCCCCTGACCATCAGCCCGTTGCCCGCCCTCGCGACGGTCCTCCTGATGGCAGCGGCCGTGCAGATCTCGGCCCGAGGCTCCGCGTGGCGCACCTCCCGGATGCCGGCCACCGAAGCGGTCGCCGAATCACGCAGCGAGCCGCGCAACCCGTCGAGGATCCGGACGCGCATCGGCCTGCTGGTCATCGTCGCCGCGAGCACCATGTCGGCCCTACCGCTCTTCTCCCGCACTGTCATCGGTGCGACGGCCACGTCCATGGCGGGCATCCTCGGGGCGATCGGCCTGGCCCTTGCCGGCCCGGCCCTTGTCCGGGGCATCGGGAACGCGGCGGCCCGGCGCGCACGGTCCGGCGTCTCCGCCCCGACCTGGCTGGCGATGGCCAACGTCCGCGCCTACGCGCTGCGCAACGCGGGGATCGTCAGCACCCTGGCCATGGCGGTCGTGTTCGTCCTGACGTACACCCTCACCCAGACCACCGTGCTGGCCGCGACCGCGCACGACACCCGCACGGGCACCCTCGCCCAGCAGCGCCTGAGCGCGCCGAGCCTGGGCGGACTGCCCGACGGCACGCTCGCCGCCGTACGGAACACGGCTGGTGTACGGGCGGCGGCCCCGGTCGGCACGACCACCGTGGTGTGGCCCTACAAGCAGTTCGGCGACACGGAGACCGAGTCCGGCTCCGCGATGATCCTCACCAGGGACGCGTCGGATGTCCTCGACCTCGACGTACGGGACGGGAACCTGGACCGCCTCACCGGCGCCACCATCGCCGTGAGCAGCGATGTCGCCCGCTCGCGCTCCGCAGGAGTGGGCCATCGGGTGAGCCTCGTCCTCGGCGACGGCGCACGGGTCGACGTCACGGTCGTCGCCGTCTACGCCCGCGGCCTCGGCTTCGGCACGGTCGTCCTCTCCCACGACCTGGCGGCCGGACACACCACCACGGGCCTCGACCAGAGCATCCTCATCCGCACCGACGGCACGGACAAGGCCCTGCAGGGGCTGACCGCCTTCGCCGCCTCCCGCTCCGGCCTGGCACTCGAGAAAACGAACGCCGGGTCCGTCGGCAGCTTGAAGGACGCCCCGCCCGAGGTGTGGATCAACCTGGTCACGATCGTGGTCCTGCTCGTCTACCTCCTGCTCAGCATCGCCAACAAGCTCGTCGCCGCCACCGCCCAGCGCCGGGTCGAGATCGGGGCCCTCCGCCTCAACGGCACCACACCACGTCAGGTCCGCGCGATGATGCGACGCGAGGCCGCGGTGACCGCCGCCACCGCGCTCACCACCGCCCTGCTGCTGTCCGCGCTGCCCCTCGCCCTCCTGGGCCAGGGCTTCCTCGGCCGCCCCTGGCCCGCCGGGCCCGTCTGGCTCCTGCCCGCCCTCGCGCTCACGGTCACCGTCACGGCCTTCCTCACCATCGAACTCCCGACCCGCCAGGCACTGCGTACGCCGCCCGCGGACGCCATCCGCGCACAGTGAGAGCCCGCTCTCGGCCCGGCGGCGGTACCGGTCGCCGTCCGCACGGTCAGCCCGTCAAGGCGATCCACACAGCGAAGCCCAGGAAAACGATGCCGCCGATGAACAGGGACACCACCGGCCCCACCATGTGCCGCCACATGAGCACCCGAGCTGTCTGCGGGTCGTGAGGCAGATACACCACGCCCACCTCCCGCCCAGTCGCCAGCCCCATCCCTGTCCCTCTGGCCCGCGGTGTGAACTCCACCCGGTACCCGCGCAGGTCGGTGAAGGCGATGACCGGCACCCACGTCGGCCCTTCGGAGTCGTTGGACCGCACGTTCTCGACCACGAGGCCCTGCGTACGCGTCCCGCGCTGCCGCAACCGCCGTACCACCACGGTCTCCCGCAGCGCGGCCCCAAGGATCAGCAGGGCGGCCGCCCCGCACGCCAGAGTACCGATGGGCAACAATGCCGCCACCTCTTCCTTGCTCACGCCTCTTTGCGCCTCGGACGCAAGGGACGCAGTGATCTGGTGTTCGGTTGCGGCCTCCGCCAGGGGCCGCCTGGATCTACCTGCCGGTACGGGAAACAGGCATTGACTGCTCGGAGCCGACGTCGGCGGCGACACGTCCGGCGCCGCCGGGGGAGCGGCGGCCGGCGGTCACGGCGCTCAGGGCGAGGACGGCCAGCCCGCACCCGGCGATGATCCACCAGGCTGCCGCCCTCACCCCGGCGCCGACCACGGCACCGATCACCGCGATGCCGATCGCGGAGCCGACCTGCCGGCTGGTCGCGGCGACCGCGGCGGCCACCCCCGCCCGGTCGCGCGGCAGGCCGGCGACCGCCGTGTCGGTGATCGGCGCATTGACGAAGCCGAAGCCGAGGCCGAACAGCGCGTAGACCAGGGCCAGCAGGACGTACGAGGGGTGTGCCGAGCCGGTGACGACCACGGCCAGCACACCGCTGGCGGTGATACCGGCACCGGCGATCAGCAGCGGCACCCGCGGGCCCCGGCTGCCCACGATCCGCCCGGACAGCGGCGGGCACACCAGCGACAGCACCGCCATCGGCAGCATGCGCAGCCCGGCCGCCAGCGGGCTCAGCCCCAACTCCCCTTGCAGATAGAGCGCGTTGGCGAACAGGAAACCGCCGAGTGCGGCGAACGCGAAGACGGCTGTCAGGGTGGCCCCGCTGAAGGGTGCGCTGCGGAAGAGCCGCGGGTCGATCAGGGGTTCGGCGCGCCGGCTCTCGTACGGTACGAGCCCGCCCAGCGTGCCCGCCGCCGCGATCAGGCAGGCCACGATCAGCGGTGAGGTCCAGCCCTTGCCGGGGGCCTCGATGACGGCGTACGTCAGCGCGCCGAGCAGGACGATCACCAGCAACTGCCCCACCGGGTCCGCGCGGCGGGCTCGTGCCGCGCGCGACTCGGGGACGACCAGCGCGGTGAGGACCAGCGCGGCCAGCCCGATCGGCACGTTCAGCCAGAACACCGACCGCCATCCGACCGACTGCACCAGTACGCCGCCGAGGACCGGCCCGGCCGCCATGCTGATGCCGACCACTCCACCCCACACGCCGATCGCCCGCGCCCGTTCCCGGGGCTCCGGGAAGGTGTTGGTGAGGATGGCCATGGCGACCGGGGTGAGCATGGAACCGCCCACCGCTTGCACCATGCGGAAGACCACCAGCCACCCCGTGGTCGGCGCCAGACTGCACAGCGCCGAAGCGGCGGTGAACAGCACCAGACCGAGCTGGAAGATCCGACGCCGCCCGACGCGGTCGGCCGTGGAGCCGGCCAGGGTCAGCAGCGCGGCCAGCACGATGGTGTACGCGTCCAGCGTCCACTGCAGGCCGGAGACCGAGGAGTGAAGGTCCTGCTGCATCGAGGGCAGGGCGACGTTGAGGATGGTGGTGTCGAGGCTGACGAGCAGGACGCTCAGGCAGCAGACGGCCAGGACCAACGTCCGTCGGCCGCCACGGGGTCGGTGCACGGGACGCTTCCGTTCAGGGCCGGTTCGTGGCGTGGGAGTCGGCGAAGTCCCAGACCACGGTGAGGAGTTGCTCGGGGGTCTCGATCTGGGGCATGTGCCCGGTGTGGTGGAGCAGCTCGAACCGGGCCTCCGGCATGGCCGCCGCATAGGCGCGTCCGTACTCGGCGTCGACGACCTCGTCGCTCTCGCCCCACACGACGAGGGCCGGGTGCGGGACCTTGGCCAGCCGCTCGCGGAGTGTGGGGTCTTCCATGACGTACGGCCCGGAGTAGACCTGCAGTGCGGCGCGGTTGGCGGCCATGACCGCGCGGGCGGCCTCCGGAAGGGTGGCGGGGTCGACGGCGAACTTCGCGGGGTCATGGAGGGCGAGCCGTGACAGCTCGGCGGGGGTGAGGGAGGAGGTGTCGGCGATGGGGTGGCCGGGGGCCTTGATGCCGACGGCGTTGACGAGGACGACGCTGCTGATCCGGTCGCTGCCGAGCAGGGCCAGTTCGGCGGTGATCCAGCCGCCGATGGAGTTGCCGACGACGGTGACGTCCGTGAGGCCGAGTTCGTCGAGCAGTCGCATGTAGGCCTGGGCGAGGGCGGGGACGTCGGTCAGCCAGTCGGGCCGGGCGGTGCCGCCGAAACCGGGGTGGACCGGGGTGATGACCCGGGCCGGCCGCTGTTCGGCGAGCAGCCCGGCGAAAGGCGCGACCGTCTGCGGACCGCCGCCGCCGTGCAGCAGCAGGAAGGGGTGGCCCTGCCCCTGGTCGTCGACGGTGATGTCGAGGTCGCCGGAGGCTAGGGAGAGGGTGTGGACGGTGCTGGTCATGGGGTGTCCTCAAGGGATTTGGCGGTCAGAAGGCTGGGCGGTCAGAGGGCTGGGCGGTCAAGCGAAGTCGGTGGCGGGAACGGTGGCGTAACGGCTCATCACCTCGGCGGTCGACTCGGCGTTCATCTCCCGGCCGCCAGCGATCATGTCCCGCAGGTCGCGGAAGTACTGCACGTACAGGTCGGGCGTGAAGGTGTTGAGCATCACCGCCGGCTCGTGGCCGGGGTTCGCGAAGGTGTGCGGGGCGCCGGGCGGGATCATCGCGAGCGTGCCGGCCGGGGCGACGTGAATGGTCTCCCCGACCGTGAAATGCACGGTGCCGGAGACGACGTAGAAGCCCTCGTCGTGCTGGGCGTGACGGTGCTGCGGCGGGCCTTGGGTGTGCGGTGCGAGGGTGATCTCCCCGATCCCGATCCGGTGCCCGGTGGTGCTGCCGTCCTCGAGGATGCGCATCTGGGTCGGGCCCAGACGGATCGTCTCGCCGCCGTCCGGGCCGACCACGGAAACCTCGTTCATTGCCGTCTCCTTCACATCCTTCGTGAGAGCTTGCTCTCACGAGAGTAGGTGGCCAGCTCTCGTTATGCAAGTGAAGTCTCACGACGAGAGTGAGCGGTGATAAGGTGCCCGCGGAGGGACGGCAGGAATGAGCGGGAATGGGGACGTGACGTACCGATGGCGACGACACAGACGGACACCGGCCGCAGCAACCAGAAGAAGCGCACGCGTACGGCGATCGTCGAGGCAGCCCGCGAGCTCATCGGCGCGGGTGGCGAAGTGACCATGCCCGCGATCGCCCGCGCGGCCCTGGTCTCCGACGCCACCGCCTACCGGTACTTCCCGGACCTTCCGTCGCTGATCGGCGAGGCCCTCGCCGGCGTGTGGCCGGCCCCCGCCGACGCACTCCGCCCGGTCGCGGGCTCCCGCGATCCCGTCGAACGCGTCGCCTTCGCCTGTGAGTTCCTGCTCCGCGGAGTCCTCGTCCGCCAGGGCGCGGTGCGCGCGATGATCGCCGCCACCATCACCCGCCCCGAGACGGCGACGGAGCGGCCCGGCATCCGCTTCGGCCTCATCGACCACGCGCTTCTGCCCCTGGAGGACACGCTGGGGGCGACGGATCCGGACGCGTTCGCCCAGCTCAAGCGGGACCTCGCGGTGGTCGTCAGCGCGGAAGCCCTGTTCAGCCTCACCGATCTGTGCGGGCTCGCCCCCGACGAGGCCGTCGCGAGCGCCGTACGAACCGCGACGACCCTGACCGAGGCCGCGGTACGCGCGGCCTCGCAGGGGTAGAGGGGAGCCGGGCGGCCGGCCTGGCCTGTCGGACGGGTATCACGCCGGTACGTGAATTTGTCCTGGCGCACGTCCATGAAGCGCACGAACGGTTGCACCCACCGCGAGCACCGTGCGTCGCAGCGGCCATAGACGCGGGCGTCCTTCAGGTGACCGGGGACCACGCCGCGGCACAGCAGTTCTTCACGCTCTGCGGCATGCCGCCGTCGTGCGCCCACTGCGCCCCGACCGCGGGGGCTACTTCCACTCGAAGACCTTGGCCGTTACCTTTCCGTCCTCGGTCGTGTCGAACTCGAACACGCCTACGCCCCCTGCGAGGTCCGCGAACTTGGCGGCGGCGGTCTCGTAGTAGATCGCGCCCCGCCACTTCACTCCGCCGGCGTCGGTGAAGTGCCCGACGCCCTGACCGTGCCAGGTGACCGTCTCTCCCTCATGGGTCATGATGATCCCTTGGCCGTCGCCGAAGAGCGTGCCGTCGGGCCGTACGAACGATTCGTACGTCCCCATGTCCCTGACCGCTGCGTTCAGCAGTGTGCCCACCGCCTGGAAGGAGGCTTCCATCGCGGGCTGGCCGTTGTCGCTGGGCAGGACACGCATTCCGGTGGTCTCGCCCTGTTCTTCACCGAGCAGATCGCCGAGCATGATCGGACTCCTCTCGAAACCCTCTCGGAACTCCTGATCCGCCCCCTCATCCCGGACTACGCCGGAAGCCTCCTGCCGTCAAGCGGAGGCCGACCGGAGCCGACGGCGGCCGGGTCCCCCCGGCACCACCTTCCCCTGCGGCTGTTACGGAACCGTCTTCCTTTCGCGTGCAACTACCGGGTCCCCATGACCGTCTACCAGGCGAACTCGGACTACGCACGGACAAGGAGCCGACAAACGTGGGGGACATTCGCCGACGAGGAGTCGTCGCACTCGGGATCACCGCACTGGTGACCCCGTTCACTCTGGCCATGGGGAGCACGACCGCTCAGGCGGCGTCGTGTACGACGCAGACAGGGCCGTACCAGAAGCAGGTCGAGAAGTTCCTCGGCCGCCCGGTGGACGGAAAGCAGTCGGCCGCCGACTGCAAGGCGATCCAGGCCTTCCAGACGAAGCATTCGATCAGCCCGAACGCCGGTCTTGCGGGCCCCATCACCTGGGGCGTCATGGATCTGATGAACAAGCAGAAGGCCGTCGGGAAGAACCCGAACAAGGCCGGCAAGTGCCCGGTGAACAAGGGCCGCATCGCCTGCGTCGACCTGACGCTCCAGCTCAGCTGGATCCAGGACGGCAGCAAGCTGGTGTACGGACCGGTGGCGGTGCGCACCGGCCGCGACGGTTACGAGACCCGCACCGGCCTGAAGGAGATCTACCTGCGGGACATCGACCACGTGTCGAACCTGTACAACGTGCCGATGCCGTACAGCCAGTTCTTCGACGGCGGCCAGGCCTTCCACTCCGTGGGCATCAGCGTCTGGGCGCCGCCCGGCTCGCACGGGTGCGTGAACATGACCAAGAGCGACGCCGCCAAGTACTGGAGCCTGCTCCGCAACGGCGACGACGTCTTCGTCTACGGCCGCAAGCCCGGAACCTGATCCGCTCGCCGAATCTCCGGCGGCAGTGACCGTGACGGTCGCCGTCGCCGGAGCGGCCACGGCGATTCTGGCAAGGGTGAGGGCGGACATGACCGCGTCGATGCCGCAGTTAGAGCGTAGTTGTTCGGCTCTCGGCCGCCACGGCTTCGACGAAGCGCACGAGCCCTTGCGGGTTGGTCTGGAGGAACAGATTCGGCTCGATGAGTTCCAGCTCCATGATCACGGGTTCCCTGGTTTGGTTCAGCGCCAGATCCACCCGGGCGAACAGCGGGGCCGCCGGCGACGGAATCGCGTCCAGCGCCGCCAGCGCCGTGTGGATCTCCGCATCGGTCGGCCGGTAAGGGGCGACACCCGGGTGGGCCACTCTGAAGTTGTCGACCACCCCTGGCTCGGTCAGTACGGGTCCCTTATGGATCGCATGGCTGAAGGTGCCGCCGAAGAAGACCAGAGCGCGTTCGCCCTCTTCCACGAGGCGCAGATACGGCTGGATCAGCACGCTGCGGCCTTGGTCGAGCAGCGTTCGGGCATGGCGCACGGCATCCGCGTGCCGGCCGGGCTCGTAGCGCGCGGTGTCCCGAGCACCCGCGGAAACCGAGGGCTTGACCACGACTCCTTCAGGCCAGTCGAAGTCCCCTTCGCCGAACCTCCCTCCCGGTTCGACGCATTGCGTCGGCACGACGGGGACACCGCGCTCGGCGAGATTCAGCAGATAGCGCTTGTCGCTGTTCCAGCGCACCACCGGCGCTGGATTCCACAGCCGGGTGGCGCGAGCCGTCGTGTCGGCCCATGCCAGGAACTCGCCGAGCCGTTCGGCGTAGTCCCAGGTGGACCGGATGACCGCCAGATCGAATCTGTCCCACCGCACAGAGTCCGCATCCCACGCGACGGCTTCTGCTGCCAAGCCGTCAGCGCGTAGTGCGTCAACGATCAGCGGGAGATCCACGTCATGGTCGACGCCGGCGTCGCTCGTCACGACCGCGATCCTGGCAGCGCCCATGCAACTCTCCAGTCGATACACCAACTCCGGACAGGGCACTCTTCCATACACGACTCGGCGGTCGTCACACCTTTATTGGTGAGTACACGCTCACGCGAGCAGTTCGCGGACACGAGGGATGACGTACGTACCGTAGAGCTCGATGTTGGTCATGAGCGCCTCGTGCGTGAGGCCTCCCATCCCGTATTTCAGGTCGAAGCGCGTCGCGCCGAGAGCCGTGAGATTTGCCGCGATCTTCGTGGCGACGGTTTCCGGCGACCCGACGTGGAGCGCTCCCTCCGGCCCGGTCTCGTACGTGAAGGACTCCTTGGTCGGGACGGCGAATCCGCGGGTCTTGCTGACGCGCCGGATGACCTCGAGATAGTGCGGCCAGAACTCCTCGCGGGCCTGCTCGTCGGTCTCGGCGACGTGACCGGGGGAGTGCACTCCGACCGGCAGGGGCGCCTGTCCGAATTGTTCGAGGGCCTGTTGGAAGAGCTGGGAGAACGGTGCGAAACGCGCGGGGTTGCCGCCGATGATGGCCAGCATCAGCGAGAAGCCGTACCGCGCGGCGCGGACGACCGACTGGGGGCTGCCGCCGACGCCGATCCACGCCGGGAAGGGCCCGGACTCGGTGTGCGGCACGACGTCCTGGTCACTCAGCGATGCGCGGGTTTTGCCCTGCCAGGTGACCGGACCGCCCTTGAGCAGCTCGGCGAAGAGGTTCGTCTTCTCCTCGAAGAGGTCCTCGTAGTCGGCAAGGTCGTAACCGAACAGCGGAAACGAGTCGATGCTGGACCCTCGTCCGAGGATGACTTCTGCCCGGCCCCCGGAGATCGCGTTGAGCGTGGCGTAACGCTGAAACACCCGCACCGGATCGTCCGAGCTCAGCACGGTCACCGCCGACCCGAGACGGATACGGGTCGTGCGCGCGGCGATCGCGGCGAGCACCACGTCGGCGGCCGGCATCGGAATGTCGTCGGTGTGGTGTTCACCGATCCCGAAGAAGTCCACGCCGACCTGTTCGGCGAGGACGCCTTCTTCGACGACATTGCGGATCGTCTGGGCGTGTGACAGCGGGCGGCCGTCATCGGCGTAGGTGACGTCGCCGAAGGTGTCGAGCCCGAGGACAAGGGGGAACCGCGCAGTTTCACCTGCGGAAGCTCCCACGGGGTTTGAAGGTGTTGTCGTCACGGCAAGCCTCCTGTCTGGATGTGGGTGGGCAACGGGTGGGCGGTGGTGCCCTATGCGGCTTCGGCACGCACCGCCCGCTCGAACTGGGTTCGGCGCAGGAATGCGCCGAAGACTGGGCCTCCGGGTTCGAGGAGGCTGCCGGCGCCGAGGCTTTCCAGCCGGACGGCGTCGTAGCCGATGCGCTCGATGACCTCCGCCACGAGGTCCACGGCGCCGGGGTCGTCGCCCGCGATGCCGAGAGCGCGGCGTTGTGGCGAGCCGACGGGTCGGCGTTCGTCGTCGAGTTCGTGGTAGCCGATGTGGTTGAGAGTCTTGACGACCGTCGACCGGGCAAGCCGGTGCGCGACGATCTGGCTGCTGCCGTACCGGGAGTCTTCGAACATCTCCTGAACGCCGTCGACGGGCGGCCAGTAGTTCATCGTGTCCACGACGAGCTTGTCCGCCACCAAGGCAGGGTCGAGTGTCGCGAACTTGTGGAGCGGGATCGCCAGCACCACGATCTCGGCGTCCGCCACAGCATCGGCCGCCCAGCGTGGCTCGGCTCCCGGCGCCAGAACCTGGCTGATGAGTGCGATCTTGTCCGGGTCACCCGAGGCCGCGATCGACACCTGGTAGCCGGCTTCGATCGCCACCCGCGCGATCACGGGGCCGACGTGCCCCGCGCCGAGCACGGCGATCCGTGGCGACTGTACGAGTGACAGCCTTCCGCCGGTCATGACGCACCGCCTCGGGCGCGAGGAGACGGCTGTGCGTGGAGGTGGTTCTGCAGGGCCTGGAGGATGTCGGCCAGCGCCTCGAACTGCTCGGGCGTCAGGGCGTCCGCGAAGTGCTTCTTGATCGCCCTCGTATGGGGCGGAGTCGCACGCCGGAACATGATCGCGCCGTCCTCGGTGAGCGACACCTCGGCACCACGGTTGTCGGTGGCGCAGTCGTCGCGGCGGATCAGGCCGCGTCGCTCCATCCGGCCGAGGTGGTGGGACAGCCGGCTTCGCTCCCAGTCGATGCTCGCCGCCAGTACGGAGGATCGCAGCTGTCTGCCCGCTGCCTCGCTCAAGGCCAGTAGCACGTGATAGTCGGCGGGTGAGAGACCGGTTTCCTGCAGCTGCGCGCCGAGAATTCTCCGAAGCTCGGCTGTCGTGTCCAGCAGTGATCGCCAGATCGCGAGCTCCCGCACCGTCATCCGCCGCCGGGCCGCCGCACCGGCAGCTGCCTTGCCTGCTGTCACGACACCACTCCTCGTCTTGTTGACATGTCAACGATAACTCATGTGGTTGACATGTCAATGTTGACGTGTCAATTACGTTCCCCGATGTGTGGACATCGAAAAATGCGGCCGGGAATCGTGTGCGGGGCCTTGACAGTGACCAATGGTCTGGACCAACTTGTATGTCCAGCGGTGGCCACCGTTCCGATGTGCAATCCCCCCACTCACACCGCGCGTTCACGCAGTGCGCCTTCCGCGTGCCGCGGTGTGCTCTCCCCCCACGGAGGCCATGCAGTGCACAGGAAAGTACGCCCCCGCACGCTGAAAGCCATGCTTGCCGTCGGCGTTCTCGCAGCCGCCGGTATCGCCGTGCCCGCCGCCAATGCGACGGAGGAGTCGACGCCTCGCGACACTTCGGTTGCTCCCGCCGCCGTCCCCGCGCACGCCGTGACCGGCTACTGGCAGAACTTCAACAACGGAGCGACCATCCAGACCCTCGCGGAGGTCCAGGACCAGTACGACATCATCGCGGTCTCCTTCGCTGATGCGACGAGCACGCCCGGCGAGGTCACCTTCAACCTCGACTCGGCCGGTCTCGGCGGATACACCGTCGAGCAGTTCAAGGCGGACCTCGCCGCGAAGAAGGCCGACGGAAAGTCCGTGATCATCTCCATCGGCGGCGAGAAGGGCGCGGTCGCCGTCAACGACGATGCTTCCGCAGGGGCTTTTGCCGACTCGGCGTACCGACTGATGCAGGAGTACGGGTTCGACGGCGTCGACATCGACCTGGAGAACGGTCTCAACTCCACGTACATGACGCAGGCACTCAAGTCGCTGTCTGCGAAGGCCGGTTCCGGCTTCGTCCTGACGATGGCGCCGCAGACCATCGACATGCAGTCGACGTCGAACGAGTACTTCAAGACGGCGCTGAACGTGAAGGACATCCTCACCGTCGTCAACATGCAGTACTACAACAGCGGTTCGATGCTGGGCTGCGACGGCAAGGTCTACTCACAGGGGTCGGTCGACTTCCTCACCGCCCTCGCCTGTATCCAGCTCGAAGGCGGCCTCGACCCGTCCCGGGTCGGCATCGGCGTGCCCGCCTCCGCGCGGGGCGCGGGAAGCGGCTACGTCGAGCCGTCGGTGGTGAACAACGCGCTCGACTGCCTGACGCAGGGCACCAATTGCGGCTCGTTCAAGCCGTCGAAGACCTACCCGGGACTGCGCGGTGCGATGACCTGGTCCACGAACTGGGACGCGGCCGCGGGCAGCGCCTGGTCGAACGCCGTCGGGCCGCACGTCCACAGTCTGCCGTAAGGCAGGAGAGCCGTCCGGGTCAGCAGTGCCGCCGCTCACCCGGCGGCGCTGCTGCACGGTCGGGGGGACCATCAGATGGCTCCGACATCGCGGGCGTCGAGGGCACGATGGGGTCGCTGGGCGCCATGAGCCGACCGAGTGCCGCTGCGGGAATCGAGTTCCCGTGATTGCTCACGGGTATGTGCCTGGCAATCCCTGCTGCTTCACGGCACGATCGCGGTATGTGGTTCTTACTCGTGCCCCTCATATCGCTTCTCGCGCTCGCCTCATGGATCGACTGGAGAGCGCGGCGCCGCAGGAGGCAGATCCGCGACGGAACAGCCATGTCGCGGGATGTGCGGGATGCCCGCCGCGATGCGCGCGCCTGGGAGGCTGGATCTCTGGGACACTGCGGCGAAGACACATCCTGGATGAAGAAGCGGGCACCGTGAGAAGCGGCAGCGTTTCGAGGCCCGAGGAACGCAAACTACTGACGCGCCGTCGTCATTCGCCTCGCCAGATGTTGTCGAAGGCCGCGTCCTCGATGACTCGCCGCTGACGTTCGCCGTCCAGTTCCCTTACCGCGTCGTGGACGGCGGCGAGCACTGTCGCCACCGCGTCGTCGGACACGCCCGGGGAGTCAGCGGTCCTCTCGTCGCGGATCCCGACGGCCGCGGCAAGGGCGGCGAGGACGGGATCACCTGATGACCAGCGTTCCGCCGCCTGGCGACGGGCGGCCGAATCGAGCAGCTCCGTCGGACTGTGCCGGGAGGGCATCCAACGGTGGCGGCGTGGCTGAGTGAACTGCCCTTCCGCTTCAAGGGCGGCCAGATAGGCCGCGGACAGCCCGCGCCCCCGGCGCCACAGCCAGTCGTCGACCGACTCGTACGGTGCTTCGACGTCAATGGACGACGCGGCCTCATCCAGCAGGCGATCGGGGATCGCAGGCCGGAGGCTCGGCACGATGTGATCGTCGTCCAGCCTGATGGCTTCGGCGCCCAGGAGGTCGATCACCTCGGCTCCTGCGAGCGCAAGGGAGAGATCGCCTTGCTCCACAGGGCGACCGGAGGCCTGATCCATGGCAATGATCAACAGGTCCCGCGGTGTGGTCATGAATGGCTCCCCAGGCCCGGGGCATCAGCCACCGGCCTGTCTCTGTCTTTCGCCCACAATCTCGTCTACCCCCTCAACGTCCCACAGCAGGACCTGCCTGTCCTCCCGGCAGTGCGGAACACCCATCCTCAGCACGACGTTACGCGAGTGAGGGAAGGGGCACGATGACGACGACGAAGAAGAACGTTCAGGATGCCGCCGAGATGGCGCGTCGTGCTCGGTTCGGCAGTCTGCCGGATCGAATCCGTTTGGAAGACACCATTCAAGAGCTCCCGGCCACAGCACCGGACCCGGCGAAGGATACGTACAACTCCGACGAGTGGCTCACTCGTAACGCTCTGTAGCGCAGCTCGGTGTGCCCGGCCGTCCAACGCCGTTCGCACCAGTGGCCGACCCCCGTGACGGTCACTGGTGCGAACAGCGCGCGGCGTCAGAAGGTGCAGGTCGGGACACCGTCCAGCCACGCGGGCCCTTGGATGTAGATGTTCGTGACCCATGCCTTGTAGTCGGGCAGGTAGGACCAGGCATCGTTGGTGTAGCCGTCGGAGGTGACCAGTTCTGCGTGCTTCTGGCACTCGACGCGGATGGTCGTGGCCCGCGGGAAGGCGTAGACGCGCGCGGCCTTGGTGGACGGCTGGGCCTTGGTCCAGACGCCGGTGCCCCAGGTCTGGAAGATGTGCCCGCTCACCGGTCCGGTGTTGACGCGGACGGCTCCGTAGTAATCGCCGTTCAGCCGCACGTCGCTGACCATGAGTTTGGTGCCGGACTGCTTGGCCTCCACCATCTTGCCCGCGCCGAGATAGATGGCGATGTGGTGCAGTTGCCGGGAGCTGCCCCAGGCCAGCAGATCGCCGGGGAGCAGCGGGGCGAGGCCCTGGGCGGCGGTGAAGCGTTCGGCCGCCCGATGTGTGTAGTACTGGGCGCTGGCGACGCCGTTGAGGATGTCAGACCCGGTGGCCTGGGAGTAGGCGTATCGGACGAGACCGGAGCAGTCGAAGCCGAGCCGCTCGGGATCGTGCTCGCTGGCCGGGTCGGAGGGATCCACCTGCCCGTACGTGGCACCGGGCTGCGGGCCGTGGCCGCCGCCCCACGTGTACCAGACGTCGGCCGCGACCTGCGCGCACGCGGCGGCGACGGCGCGCTCGGCCGCCGCGGAGCCTCCCGGCGCCAGGACGGCACACTCGCCGGCGGCTGCCGTACGAACGGCGGTGGCTGCGGGCGCGGTTGAGGCCGCCGCGGACGTGGGCGCCCAGAAGAGGAAGGCCAGTAATCCGATGAGTGAGCCGATGAGACCGGATCGGCGGAGCATGCAGGGACCCTCGTTTCTTGTTGCGTTGAGTTCCGTACGCAGAAAGCAGCCTGCGGTGCCGTGGTCGCGCTCGTCGAGGGTCCGGCGTCGCCCCATCTGGACGGGCAACGGGAAACACCTGGGAAACCCCTGCCGAGCAGGGCACTTTGCCGCGGGAGTTTGTCCGGGGCGGGGAATGCGCGAACTTCCGGAGCCGCCATTCGGCGGCTCCGGAAGGTGTCCACGCGGGGAGGGACTACGGCTGGAGGGTGATCGAGTTGATCGGCGTCATGTCCTTGTCGATGTACCAGCCGGCGGGCAGGTAGCCCTGACAGCCCGTGCCGTTGTACCCGGTGCACGTCCGCATGGTCGCACCGCCGGTCTGGTTGTTGAAGATGCGGTATGTCCCGTACATGTTGCTGAGGTTGTGGGCCCCGTAGGTGTAGAACGTGTGGGTCGGACGGTCGTTGTTCCAGCCCGCACCCGGGTACATGCAGACGTACCCGGACTGGCACCCGTGGCTGGACGCCGCCTGGGCCTGGGTTGCGGTGAGCGTCGTCATCGTGCCGACAGCGAGCGCGAGCGCCGCGGCGGTCCTCATCATCTTGATCTTGCGCACGATTCCCCCTGGGAAGGTTTTGTTGCGTGCTGACGACTTCAGCCTGTCGCCGGGTGCGCACCGGGTCGACGGGTTTCCTGTTGCCCGTCGGGCGAGCAGCCGGGAAACCGCCGGTGACCAGGCCGGACACCGGATCAAGGTCAACAGCCCGAGCTGGGTCGTACGGCCCGCACGCGAGGCCGGGCCCCCGCCTCCGTCCCCGGGGTGAATGCGCCACGTTGGGCGCCGCCACCAAGGCCGTGCACCACCAAGGCCGTGCGGCTCCGAACCGAGCACTGAGCCGGACCGCAACCGTGACCTGCCCGTTTCTCGGCGAGCGGATCACCGCCGCAGCCCCCGCGCGCTCCTATCGTGAGGGAACCAGACGATGGCGGCGAAAGCGGGCGGACGATGACGGACACAGCGATCGACTATTCAGCGGTGTTCCAGGCGCTGCCCGGCATGGTGGCATTGCTGACCCCGGAGCTGGTGTACGCCGACGCCAACGAGGAGTTCCTGCGCGTGTCGGGCCGCAGCCGCGAGCAGCTGGTGGGCCGCTACCTCTTCGATGTCTTTCCCGACAACCCGAACAACCCGGCCGCGACCGGTGCCCGGAACCTTCAGGCGTCGCTGCTGCGCGTGCTGGCCACCGGCGAGCGGGACGCCATGGCGCTGCAGCGCTACGACGTCGCATCGCTGGAGCGGCCCGGCGAGTGGGAGGAGCGGTACTGGAGTCCGGTCAATGCGCCCGTGAAGGACTCCGACGGCAGGGTCGTCCTGCTCGCGCACCGGGTGGAGGAGGTCACCGAACTCATCCGGGCCCGCGGCGGTCCCGGCGGGAACCGCGCCCGTGTGCTGGAGGCCGAGCTCTACACCCGTGCTCGCGAACTCCAGGAGGTCAACGAACGTCTGCGCCAGGCCCACGCCCGTGAACGCGAGGTGGCCCTGGCTCTCCAGACGGCGATGCTGCCCGCCCCCAGCCCGATGGGGCACCACCGGACGGCCGTGCGCTACCGCCCCGCCGCCGGTGCCCTGAATGTGTGCGGGGACTGGTACGACCTGGTCGACCTGCCCGGCGACAGGATCGGGGTCGCGGTCGGCGACGTCGTCGGCCACGGCCTGGCGGCCGCTTGCGTCATGGGTCAGCTCCGCAGCGCGCTCAGTGCCGCCTCCCGCGTCGCCGATGGCCCCGCCCGGGCTCTGGACGTCCTCGGCCTGTACGCCCGCTCGGTCGACGGTGCCGAGAACACCACCGCCGTGCAGACCTTCATCGACTGGGACAGCAGGACCATCACCTACAGCAGCGCGGGCCACCCGCCGCCCGCGCTGCTGCGCGCCGATGGAACCGTGCAGTTCCTTGACGAGGCCACCGACCCTCCGCTCGGCGCCCGCCCCGACCATGTCCCCAGACCGCAGGCCACCGCGGTCTTCACCGAAGGTGCAACCCTCGTCCTCTATACCGACGGCCTGATCGAACGCCGCCGCGAGGACATCGACACCGGAATGCGCCGTCTCGCCGACTCCCTCACCCGCCACCAAGGAGCCGACACCGAGGCACTGGCCGACGCCCTCCTGCTGGAGCTGCTTCCGGCCGGCGGCGTCACCGATGACACCGCCCTGGTCATCGTGCGGCTCTGACCGTGGCGGGCCACAAGGAGAGTGGTACGAAGAAAACGGGTGGGAGCTCACGCTCCCACCCGTGATGGCGGTCAGCCGATGATGCGCCGCCCGTCAGGGACAGCTCGCCGCCCACTCGATCTTGACTCCGGTGACCGTGTACCCCGCCTCGAAGATCCCGAGCGTGTTGGGGTTGAGGCACAGGTAGCCGACCTGGCCGGTGCTGTTCTCGACATAGCGCAGCCAGACCCGGTCGTCGTTGCGCGAGTTGTACACCCGGTCCGAGCCGCGGCTTCGCGAGCCCAGGTTCTGGTAGTAGCTGGTCACGTCCTGGAACGAGGCGGTGGGAGCGCCGGCCCACCAGTCATTGAGGGTGAGGTAGAAGCAGACGCGTGGCCAGGCGCAGCCGTTGTAGGACTCGGCCGAGGCGGGAGAAGCGCCCAGCACGATGGCCATGAGCGCAGTCAGCGCAGTGACGATCCCCGCGATCTTGTGGGTCTTCCTCATGATGAACTCCCCGATGAAATCGGCCTGTTGGGTGTGGTGGTCCCGGTGCCACCTGGTCGGCTCCTAGGGCCTGTCGTTCGGATCTTGCCGGGCTCGCGTGCCCTGGCACGCACGCTCGCTGCGTTGTCGTCAGTCGCCGACGCTCCGCGTCGGCTCCTTCCTCCGCCTTGCGATCGCACGCACCAGACCCCGCTCACTGATCCGGCCTGATCCAAACGACAGGCCCTAGGGCTTGAAGTAGTCACAGGTATCGGGATCTCCATCCTCGAACTGGCCGAAGTGCAGCATGGTGTTGCGGGTCTGCGGGCCGTAGACACCGTCCGCGGATATGTGGTGGAACGACTGGACCGCCCTCACGGCGGCCTGGGTCCTGGGTCCGTAGCTTCCGTCGCGTGCGATGTTGAACACCGAACCCCAGGCCCCGTTGGGTCTGACGTAGTAGCACCAGTAGATCGACTGCTGGAGGGCCTTCACCCCTACGCCGCCGGCACCCAGCTGCAGGTGGCAGTAGGTGTTGTAGTTGGCGTCGGCCGGGATGTTGATGAACTGACCCGTGTACTTACCGGGAAGCCAGATGGAGTTGGGGCATACGGGGCTTGCCGCCGCGGGGCCGCTGGACACGAGGACCAGTCCGGTGGCCAGCCCGATGGCAGCGAGGAACGCTGTGATCTTCTGCTTCATGTGTGTCCTCACCTACGAGAGATGCCGTGCGGAACCCGGGAACCGGCCGCGGCGTCCCAGCAGGTAACGGCGGCTCGCCGGCATCGGATCCCCCGCCTCACGGTCGAGGCGCTCGCATCCTGCCAGCAGCCGCAGGGGGTGCATCAGGCTCTGCAAACTGGATTGAAGTGCGCAGGTCACAGAGGGGAGTTCGATGCTCCGAATCCATTTCACCGAGCTGGACCTGGCCAGGACGCGCCTGGCTGCGGCGCCTGATCCCCTGTGGGAGCTGGCGTCCAGCCTGCACCGCTTCCAGACCCGCCGCGGACGCTGGGCCTACGCCCAGTGGCATCGCGCCGCGGTGCCGCGACTACGCGAGCGCGAGCTCGGGGGCATCGTGCGCAGACTCCTGATTCCCGCCTGTCCGCGTGCCTCCTACTTCCCGGACTTCCTGACTCCCCGTGAGGGCAGCGAAGGGCTCGATGCGGGGCTCGATGCCGTACTGGCAACTCCGCGGCAGCGGGTGCTGCGGGAACTCAGCAGGGTGGAGCCCGTCGGCGTGGACCAGCCTTCCCTGCTGCGGCTGGCCGACGCCGAGGAACGCGGCATGCTGGTCAAGGCGCTGCGGGCGTACCACGAGGCCGTGATAGAGCCGTACAGCGAGTGCATGCAGGATCTGATCGACGGGGAGCGTGTTGTGCGTGCCCGGGCGCTGCTGGAGGGCGGAATCGACGGCCTCCTGCGCAGTTTCGCGCCGGAGATGCGGTGGCGTCCGCCCGTGCTCGAGCTGGTGCACCACGTCAGCGACCGTAGTGTGCACCTACGAGGCCGCGGCCTGCTGCTGATTCCGTCGTACTTCTGCTGGCACAACCCGGTCACCGTTGCCCATGCCGAACTCCCGCAGGTGCTGGTCTATCCACTCCAGCACCCTCGCCCGCACGAGCCGCGGTCCCGCGAGGACTCGCCGACGCTGCGGGCGCTGCTCGGCAGCACCCGCGCCGTGATGCTTGCGGGATGCGCTGTCGGCGCGACGTCGTCGGAGCTTGCGCGGACAACAGGCATGTCGCCGGGCTCGGTCAGCTTCCACACCCGCGCGCTGCGCGATGCGGGCCTCATCCTCAGCCGGCGCCACAAGGGCTCGGCACTCCACTCCCTGACCCCCCTCGGCGCTGCCCTCCTGCGAAGAAACGCGGCGCTTCCGGCCCGATCACCCACTGCCGTATCAGGGTTCAGCGAACGCGTGGCGTCATACCCGGCTCCCACTTCTGCTGGTACCGGCTCGCCGACGCCCCTGCCGTGAAGGCCGCCGAGGATGCGCGGGACGTGCCCACGCGCCAGTCGATCTCCTTCACGGCCTGATACCAGATGATGCCGATGATGTCGCGGTGGCGCGGCAGCGAGCGGAACATCTCGGTGATCCACTCTGCCTTGCGTCCGGCGGCGTCCGTGGCGCCGAGTTCGGTGATGACGAGCGGTTTACGGGTGAAGCGCCGTATCTCGGTCCTCGTCGGCGTGAAGAGGCGTTCGAACGACTGGTAGTTCTCCTTGCCCACGGTGCCGTAGTATCCGGACAGGCCCACCCAGTCCACGTACGCGTCTCCCGGGTAGAGCCGGGTGAGCGGCGTGGAGTTGGTGTAGCTGACGTTGGGGCTCCACACCCACAGGGCGTTACGTGCTCCCACCTCGTCAAAGATCTTGTGGACGTGACGCCACGCCCGGACGTAGTCCCCGCGGCGGTTGCCGTTGGACTGCTCGCACCAGGGGTACCAGTAGCCGTTCATCTCGTGTGCGAGGCGGATGGCCACCGGGTAGTGGAGCGACTTGATGCCCCGCGCCCATGACCGGATGTACGGATCGAAGGAGCCGTGGATGATTCTCGACAGCCGGTACTCGGACTGCTCTCCGCGCAGCGTGGGTTCCTCGGCCTCGGCCTTGTGGTCCCACGGCTCCCAGGCGACCAGGGGCAGCATGCCCCGCCTGGCGACGCGGTTGATGGCATCGGCGTCGAACTGATCGCTCTCCCAGTCGGCCGAGAACTCGTACACCTGCGGGCGGTGCCCGGTCTGCCGGGCGAAGCCGGCCGCTTCGGTGAAGTCATGGGCGCCCGCCGACGTGAAGACGCCGATGAACGCCCCTCCCGCGGCGGGGAAAGCGACCGTGGGCCGCTTGGCGGTGGGGTGCGGCTGCTCGTCCGGCAGTACGGTCGTCGGGGGCAGCACGGCGTCGGCGCGTGCGGCGGCCGCTCGGCGTTCGCGGTCTGCCAGACCCGGCGCCACCTGGAAGGTGTACCAGGACAGCAGGGCGGCACACAGCAGCGCGAGCACCCGTGGCGTGGTGATCCTCATTGGTCTGCCCTCGCCGTGCGCAAGCGGGTGGAGACATCCTGCGCCAGCGCGAGCAGCGGCGGGGCCGAGCCGGCCGCAAGAGCCAGCAGCGTCCAGATCCGCATGCCGGTGTAGTCATGGTTGTTGAGGAAACTGACGATCAGCAGGCACCCGGCCAGCAGGGCCCACATCAGGTGCAGCCGGAAGGTGCGCAGGGACTCCGAGCTGCGCAGTTCGCCCTTGGCGGTGACCACGTACGCCAGCGGCCGGCGCAGCAGGGCGTTCGCCGCGGCGGCGATGTAGACGGGCCCGGCGAAGAGCGACAGCAGGATGCCCGCCATGCCGATCTCCCGCCTCTCGTGCTCGGCGAGGTTGAACCGGCGCAGCCACAGCCAGAGGGCGAAGGAGCCGCCCATGCCCGCCGACCACAGCAGGAACCAGGGGAGCCCGGGCAGTTGGATGGAGGAGACTCCGAGCAGCATGTACAGGGCGGTGGCGAGGGTGCCGAGCGCCAGGCTCATGGCGACGCTCGGGTAGTAGAACTGAACCAGGTCGTACAGCAGCCGCTGGCGGGGCCGGAGCCGGATGCCCTGCCTCAGCCGCGGGTTGAGCTTGATCTCCCAGATGCCATAGGCCCAGCGCCTCTGCTGGTTGAAGTAGTCGGTCCAGGTGGTCGGGCCCTCGCCCACGGCCACGACGTCGGGGGTGTAGACGCCCTTCCAGCCGTTTCCGGTGGCGGGATTGACCGTGCCGTGGATCCTCATGCTGGTCAGATGGTCCTCGATGATCGAGTCCTGGTAGCCGCCGATCTGCTGCCATGCGGCGACCCGGTAGAGGTGATTGGTGCCGATCAGCAAGGGGGCGTCCAGACCGTTGCCGCCCCGTTCGACGATGCTGCTGAACAGGTACTGCTGCACCGAGGCGCCGTGGGCCACCCAGTTGTCGTAGGCGTTTCCGTACACCTGGGGGGCCACCACGAACGCGGTGTCCGGGTCGTGGAAGTAGCCCAGGGTCCGCTCCAGGAAGCACGGCAGCGGCACATGGTCCGGGTCCATCTGGGCGACCACGTCGTAGTTGTTCTCGTGCTCGGCGCGCCAGGCGTTGTGGTTTCCCGACTTGGTACGTGCGCGGAAGGGGCCGGACCGCTGGTTGTACTCCGGCCGGTCCTTGCGGCTGAAGTGATGGACCCCCAGGCGCGCCGCCATCTGACGTACGGTCGGATCGTTTCCCTCGTCCAGGATCCAGACGTCGACGGTGCAGTCCCAGCGCTCGACCTCCAGCATGGCCCGCAGCGTCCGCTGCACGACGGCTATGGGCTCCTTGGACGGCACGATGGTGGTCAGCATGGCGACCCGGAGCCCCTGCGGCGGCACCATGGGGATCGGGTCCTTCGCCCGGAAGGCGAACACCCAGATCGCCACCGCCTGCACGATCTTTATCGTCTCGACCGCGATGACCAGACAGAAACCGGTCCGGGCCAGGAACAGCCAGCCGTTGCCGACGCCGGTGATCCCGGGGCCGGGGACGTGTTCGGGCAGCAGCAGCCAGCCGATGAAGGCGAGGTCGGCCAGGGCTGTGGCGACGGTGAGAGCGGTGAGCGACACCCGGTGGCCCGGACGCAGCACGGAGCAGTACTCCACTTTCCGGCCCGGGTTGGCCAGCGGGCCGCATTCCCGTGCGGCACGCGCGTAGGCAGCGACGGCTGAGGCGTTGCGGCGATTCCTCTTTTCGACGCGCCGGTCCAGGCGGCATGAATATCTAGACATTTCCCCCCTTGCTGACCAACAGCGTCACTCAGTCGTGAATAAGCCGCTACCTGCGGTGAGTAGGACTGCTTGCGTCGCCCGCCCGGTTCCCGGTTGGTTCAAATCCGAACGGCGTAGAGCGTGCTGTCGTCGCTGCCGAAGTACACCGCGTCCTGGGTGACGGCCGGAGAGTGCACCGGAGCGGAGGCGGAGTAGGCCCACAGCTGCTCTCCTGCCGCGGCGTTCACCGCGTAGAGCTTGGTGTCGGTGCTGCCCACGTACACCACCGCGCCTGCTGCGACCGGAGCGTGGACGTCTCCTGTGGCTGTGAACTCCCATGTGGGTTTGCCGGTGTTGGCGTCCAGCGCGTGCAGCGTTTTGCCGCCCCCCACGTACACCACTCCCTTGGCGATCGCCGGGTTGGATCCGACGGAGGCGCCCTCGAATCGCCAGACTTGCTTTCCAGTGCCTGCGTCGACCGCGTAGAGAGCGCCGTCGGTGCTGCCGAAGTAGACGAGGCCGCCCGCTACGGTCGGGATGCCGGACACGGCCCCGCGAGTGGTGAAGGCCCACCGCTTCTCGCCGGTGTTCGCGTTCACCGCGTAGAGGCTGGTGTCGCTGCTGCCCACGTACACCGTCTCGCCGGACACGGCGGGGGAGTGGATGTCGTTGCCCGTGGCGAAGGTCCAACGGCGCTTTCCGTCGGCCGCGTCGAGGGCGTACAGCCGGTGGTCCGCGCTGCCGACGTAGGCAACGCCCCCTGTCACGACCGGGGTATGGACGATGCCCCCGGTGGTGAACCGCCAACGGACCTTGCCCGAACGCGCGTCGAAGGCATAGAGGGTGCGGTCGTCGCTGCCGAGGTACACGCTGCCGCCCAGCACGGTGGGTGCGGAGCCGATGGCCGCGGCGGTGGTGTACTTCCATCGCTGCTGTCCGTCGGCGGCGGTCAGCGCGTACAGCGTGCCGTCGTTGCTGGCCGCGTAGACCAGATCCCCGGCCACTCTCGGGTAGGACAGCACCGTGCCGGTGGTGGTGAACCGCCAGCGCAGAGATCCCGCGGCGGGCGACTCGCGATCCCGCGTGAGGCCCCAGCCGGCGGCTGCCAGCCCGCCGGCCCCCAGGGCACCGGCCGCGGCGTACAGCAGTCGGCGACGGCTGACCGGCCGCTCCGGCAATGGCTCGGGGGGAGGTTCCGGCAGGCTCGGCTGCTGTTCGGGCACGGGGGAGTGGTCCGCCGAAGCCGAAGTCGGCAGGTCCGGGAAAGCGAGCGTCCCCGACGTGTCTTCGTCCTGCCAGGGCTTGGGCAGCCAGCCCGCGCCGAGCAGTTCCACCGGGGAGCGGCCGCCGGTCAGAGCGGGCATCAGGGCGGACAGGGCCGGGCGGTCGGCAGGCCGCTTCGACAGGCACCAACTGATCAGTTCGCGCAACCCGGCCGGTATCGCCTGGAGTTTGGGCTCCTCGTGCACCACGCGGAACAACAGCGCCGGTATGGAGGCTTCGCCGAAGGGACCGGCACCCGTCGCGGCGAAGGCCAGAACCGAGCCGAGCGAGAACACGTCGGACGAGGGCTCGATCGGCAGTCCCTGGATCTGCTCGGGCGACATATAGCCCGGAGACCCGATCGTGGTGCCGGTGAGCGTCAGTCCGCTGTGCTCGGCGAGCCGGGAAATCCCGAAGTCGATGACGCGTGGCCCGTCCTCGGCCAGCAGCACATTGGCGGGCTTGAGATCCCGGTGGATGAGAGCCGCGCCATGAATCGCCGTCAGTGCTTCCACCAGTGCCGCACCGAGCGCCCGCACGGACCGCTCCGGGAAGGGGCCGCCCTTGTGCACCGCTTGCTGGAGCGAGGGGCCGGGAATGTACGCGGTCGCCAGCCACGGCCGGCTTCCGTCGGGGTCCGCATCGACCACCCCGGCCGTGAAGAAACCACTCACGGCACGCGAGGCGATCACCTCGCGGGCGAAGCGCTGCCGGAAGGCGGGTTCTTGCACGTAGTCGGGACGGATGACCTTGATCGCGACCCGCCGACCGCTCGGCGAGTACCCGAGGTAGACGCGTCCCATGCCGCCACTGCCCAATTGGGCGACCAGCCGGTACGGCCCCACGACGGTGGGGTCGTCAGGTCCCAATGGCTCCAAGGCGCCCCCCCGGGTCACATCCTGGACAAACAACCGTGTCACTTGCGGCGGCAGTGTATCGGGTATTCATGGACATCAGATGTCGAAGGCGATCATCTTAATAAGTATGATGAGATGCAGGGATCTTGTGTTCAATCTGCCGGGTACGGGGGCAGGTGAACGGGCGTGGCCACGCCCAGGCGTGCCTCCCCGGCCGTACCGGAGCACCATGAAGGTATGGTCCGAGCCAACGAGGAGGTCGAATCACTCCTCCAGGAGTACGCCGACCTGATCGCGATCAGTGGCGGGGACGCCTTCAAGGCGCGCGCCTACGAAAAGGCCGCCCGCGCCGTCGGCGGCTACCACGCGGACGTCTCGAAGCTCGACGCCAAGGCTCTGCGGGACATCCCCAACGTCGGCAAGTCGATCGCCGACAAGATCGCCGAGTATCTGCAGTCCGGCCACGTCGCCACCATCGAGGAGACCCGGGCGTCGATTCCCGCCGGCGTCCGCGAGCTGATCACCATCCCCACGCTCGGGCCCAAGAAGGCCATGGTCCTCTACGAGGAGCTGGGCATCTCCTCCGTGGACCAGCTGCTGGACGCCATCCGCGAGGAGAAGCTGCGCGACCTGAAGGGCTTCGGCGAGAAGACCGAGGACAACATCCTCCACGGCATCTCCCTGATGCAGAAGGCCGGTGGCGGCCGGATCCTCATCGGCGCGGCCATGGACATCGCCGAACAGATCGTCTCCGACCTGTCGGGCATCCCCGGATGTGAACGGTGCACCTACGCGGGATCGCTGCGCCGCATGAGGGAGACGATCGGGGACATCGACATCCTGGTGGCGGCGGAGCAATCGGCGCCGTTCATGGAGGCCCTGAGCGGCCTTCCCCAAACGGCCGAGGTCATCGCGCACGGCGAGAAGAAGACCTCCATCCGTACCACCAAGGGCCTCCAGGTGGATCTGCGAGTCCTTCCGCCCGAATCCTGGGGAGCGGGACTGCAGTACTTCACCGGATCCAAGGCGCACAACATCCGCACCCGTGAGATCGCGGTACGCCACAAGCTCAAGCTCTCCGAGTACGGGCTCTTCCACGCCAAGAGCGGCAAGCTGATCACCTCGGAGTCGGAGGAGGACATCTACGACAGGCTCGGCCTGCCCTGGATCCCGCCGCCCCTGCGTGAGGACCGGGGGGAGATCGCGGCAGGAATGCGCGGCGAACTCCCCGACCTGCTCGCCGAGAAGGACATCAGGGGCGACCTGCACACCCATACCGACCTCACCGATGGCCTCGCCCCGCTGGAGGACATGGTCGCCGCCGCTGCCGCCCGGGACTACGCGTACTACGCGATCACCGACCACGCCCCGAACCTCTATATGCAGCGCATGACCGACGAGAAGATCCTCGCGCAGCGCGAGCGCGTACGGGAACTCGACCGGAAGCACCACGGGATGCGGCTTCTGCACGGAACGGAGCTCAATATCGGCCCGGACGGGGAGGTCGACTGGCCCGACGACTTCCTGGAGGGCTTCGACCTGTGCGTGGCCTCCGTCCATTCACACTTCAACCAGAGCAGGCAGGCGCTCACCCGCCGTCTCGTCCGTGCCTGCGAGAACCCGCACGTGGCCGTCATCGGCCACCCGACCACTCGCCGGATCGGCAAGCGCCCCGGTATCGACGCCGACTTCGACGCGGTCTTCGACGCCTGCGCGAGAACGGGCACCGCCTTGGAGATCAACGCGCATCCTGAGCGTCTCGACCTCTGCGACGAGGACATCCTGCGCGCGAAGCGGTACGGCGTGAAGTTCGCGGTGAACTCGGACGCGCACTCCACCACGCATCTGCCCTACATGCGCTACGGGGTGGGCACGGCGCAGCGCGGATGGCTGACGAAGGACGACGTCATCAACACCTGGCCGCTCACCAAGCTGCGCCGGTTCCTGCGCAAGGGCGGCGCAGGGACGTAGAGGCGACGATACGGAAATCACGAAAAGGCGGTGCCCCGCGCCAGGAGCAGTGCCACATCGGTCGCCGCCACGGCGACCGTCCCGGCGAACGCCGCCTTGCGCCAGTAGGGGCCAAGTGCGAGCCCCGCGACCGCTGTCAGCACTGCCGCGAACAGCGTGGCCGCTCCCCATGCGCCCGGCGGCCCCGCGGGGCCCAGCACCAGTACCGCCGTTGCCGCAACCAGGGGGACCGGCAGCAGCAGCCGGGTGCCGGTGACGCCCAGCCGGTGCGGCAGTCCGCGCACCCCGGTCCTCAGATCGTCGGGGATGTCGGGGAGTACGTCACCCAGATGGGCCGCGATACCGAGGAGTGCTCCGGCCGTCACGGCCCACCACGCCGGCCAGGGACGGCCGGGCATGCTCAGGGTGACGACCGCCGGCAGACTGCCGAATCCGAGCGCGTACGGGAGCCAGGACAGCACCGTCGCCTTGAGCTTCACGTTGTACGCCCATGCCGCAGCGACCGCGGCGAGGTGCACCGCACCGGCGACAGGGCCGCAGGCCAGCGACAGCGGCACACACAGCAGGAGGGCGGCGAACGCCGCGGCCCATACCGCGCCACCGCCCACGGAACCGTCGGCCACCGGTTTCCCCCGGCGGCCGACCGCGGCGTCGCGCCGGGCGTCGAAGGCGTCGTTGCACCAGCCCACCGAGAGCTGGCCGGCCAGCACGGCCGCGCCGATCAGCGCGCAACGGGCGCCGCTGAGCCGGGCGCTGACGGCCAGTCCGGTTGCCAGGACCGTCACCGCGACCACTGGTCCCGGATGGCAGGACAGAGCCAGCCCGACGGCGCGGCGCAGGGGCCACGAGGCCGGGGCGTATGCGGGTGACCGATCCGTGGTGCCCATCGTGTGATCGTAGGCACTCCGAGGCGCACGGGTGTGACAGCCGCACGGGCTACTTCAGGTGTCCCGTGCCCGCGCGCGGGCTAGGAATGGGCCCATGATGCCTCCAAGGCGGGAAGCCGGATGACCCGGATCGCAGCTGTTCACGGCACCCTGGCACCCCACCGCTACACCCAGCGCGACATCACCGACATGGTGGCTCGGACCTGCCTGCCACCGGGCGCCGACCGCCGTGTCCTCGATCGCCTTCACGAGAACGCCCAGGTGCGCACGCGGCACACGGTGCTGCCCCTGGAACGCTACGGCGAGCTGGACGGCCTCGGCGCCGCCAACGACGTGTTCATCACCGCGGCCACGAACATGGGTGCCGAGGTGGTCCGTGGCGCGCTGCGGACCGCGGGGCTGCGGCCCACCGATGTGGACCTGCTGATGTTCACCTCCGTCACCGGAGTGGCCGCGCCCTCCATCGACGCCCGGCTCGTCGGGCGTCTGGGCCTGCGGCCCGATGTGAAACGGCTGCCGGTCTTCGGTCTCGGCTGCGTCGCCGGGGCGGCCGGCGTGGCCCGGCTGCACGACTACCTGCTCGGCCGGCCCGACCACGTGGCCGTGCTCCTGTCCGTCGAACTCTGCTCCCTCACCTTCCAGCGCAATGACACGCGGCCCGCCAACCTGGTGGCGACCGCGCTGTTCGGCGACGGGGCAGCGGCCGTGGTTGCCGTCGGCGGCAACGCGGCCCGGGCGGCAGGCCCCGAGGTGGTGGCCACTCGCAGCCGCATGTACCCGGAAACCGAACACCTCATGGGCTGGGACATCCGGAGCTCCGGCTTCGGCGTGGTGCTCGACGCGGCCATCCCCGACGTCGTGCGCCGCCATCTCAAAGGCGACGTCGAGGGATTCCTGGAGGAGCACGGCCTCAAGCCGAAGGACGTGGCTCACTGGGTGTGCCATCCTGGCGGCCCCAAAGTCCTGGAAGCCGTCTCCGAAGTTCTCTCCCTGCCCGACGGCGCCCTCGACGTCACCTGGCGCTCGCTTGCCAACGTGGGCAACCTGTCCTCGTCCTCGGTCCTTCATGTCCTTCGGGACACGCTCGAGCAGAAGTGTCCCGAACCGGGAACGCCCGGTCTGCTGCTGGCCATGGGCCCAGGATTCTGCTGCGAACTGGTGCTGCTGCGCTGGTAGTTCGGAGAAACCGATGATCTGGTACACCGCCGGGGTGCTGGCCGTCGCGGCCGAGCGACTCGCCGAACTCGCCGTGGCGCTGCACAACACCCGCTGGAGCCGGGCACGCGGCGGCATCGAAACCGGCAGAGGCCACTACCCCGCCATGGTCGCCCTGCACACCGCCCTGCTCGCGGGCGCTCTCGCCGAAGTCCGGCTGGCCGACCGCCCGTTCCTGCCGCTTTTCGGCTGGACCATGGCGGCCGTGGTCGTGGCCGCCCAGGCCTTGCGCTGGTGGTGCATCCGTACGCTCGGACATCAGTGGAACACCCGCGTCATCGTCGTCCCGGGCCTGCCCCTGGTAAGCGGCGGGCCCTACCGATGGCTTCGCCACCCCAACTATGTCGCGGTCGCCGCCGAGGGGCTTGCCCTGCCACTGGTCCACGGTGCGTGGGTGACCGCCCTCGCCTTCACGGCGCTCAACTCCGTGCTCATGGCGGTCCGCATCCGGTGCGAGGACGGGGCCCTGGCTCTCGCGACAGCCGCAGGAGTACGGACGTGATCGACGTGCTGGTCGCGGGTGGAGGCCCGGCCGGCCTGGCGGCCGCGATCCATGCCGCCGGGACCGGGATGGAAGCCGTGGTCGTCGAGCCGCGCCCCGCTCCCGTCGACAAGGCATGCGGCGAGGGAATCATGCCCAGCGGCGTGGCGGCGCTGCGTTCGCTGGGTGTCGACGTGTCGGGCCGTGACCTGCGCGGGATCCGCTACCTCGACGGCGCCTGTCGTGCGGAGGCAACGTTCCGGGACCGCTTTGGGCTCGGCGTACGGCGGACGGAGCTGCACGAGGCCCTGTATCAACGGGCCCTGGACATCGGGGTGAAGATCGTGCCGGGCAAGGTGGGGGAGATCCACCAGAGCCACGACCGGGTCAGGGCGGCGGGGCTGACGGCGCGTTGGCTGATCGCCGCCGACGGCCTGCACTCACCGCTGCGCCGCGCGCTGGGCCTGGACAGTCCCGGGGGCGCAGGACACCGTCGCTACGGCCTGCGGCGCCACTACCTCATCGCGCCGTGGGCCGACTTCGTGGAAGTCCACTGGTCGCGCCACGGTGAGGCGTACGTGACGCCGGTCGGTGACAACCTGGTTGGGGTCGCCGTGCTAAGCCGCCACCGTCGCTCCTACGAAGAGCACATGGCGGGATTTCCCGTACTCGCCGAGGTGCTCCGGGACCGGGAGGCGAATTCCGTGCGCGGCGCCGGACCGTTGCGGCAGCGGGCGCGGACCCAGTGGTCCGGGCGGGCCCTGCTCGTCGGTGACGCGGCCGGCTATGTCGATGCCCTGACGGGTGAAGGCGTCGCCCTGGCACTGGCGACGGCCGCGGCCGCCGTTCGGTGTCTGTCCGCCGCCCGTCCTCAGGATTACCCCGCGCAGTGGGCGCGGCTGACCCGGCGCCACCGTCTGCTCACCGAGGGCCTGCTGCGAGCCGCCCGGTACCCCGGCACAGCACGCCTGATCGTTCCCGCGGCCCACCGCGTGCCGGCTGCTTTCAGAGCGGCGGTGCACGCACTGCAGTAGGCACAGGCCAGGAGCCCGGCCGCGCCCCCGGCCCGGCTGCCGAGGGGGACTCTGAGATGCTGACAGGGTGCTGCACACACCACGTCCTCCCCAGTCCATAACCGCGGACTCACCCCACCCCGAGGTGAGCCCCCTGCTCACCCAGTCCTGGCTGGACCTGGCGTTCCTGCACTGGGCCGCCGACCCGGCGGACGTGGCACCGCTCCTGCCGCCCGGCACGACTCCCGACACTCTCCACGGGGTCACCTACATCGGACTTGTCGCCTTCCGGATGCACCGCGTCGGCTGGTTCCGCCTGCCCGGCGTCCCCTACCTGGGCACTTTTCCCGAGACCAACGTCCGTCTCTACTCGCGCGATGCCCACGGGCGGCGCGGGGTGGTCTTCCGGTCGCTCGACGCCTCCCGGCTGATCCCGGTGGCTGTCGCACGAGCGGCTTTCCGGCTGCCGTACCTGTGGTCTCGCATGTCGATCCGGCGGGACGGCGACGTGCTCACCTACACGAGCACGCGGCGCTGGCCCGGACCGCGGGGCGCGCACAGCCGGATTGCCCTGCGGATCGGTGAGAGGGTCGAGGACCCCAGCGAGCTGGAACACTTCCTGACCGCCCGCTGGGGCATGCACAACACGTTCCTCGGCCGCTCGGTATACCTGCCCAACACGCATCCGCGCTGGCCCCTTCACCGCGGCGAGCTCATCGAGTGCGACGAGGACCTGGTGAGGGCGGCGGGACTGCCCGAACCGGAGGGAGAGCCGGTGAGCGTGCTGTATTCGCCGGGGGTCCCCGTACGCTTCGGCCGCCCGGCCCGCCCCGGCGGTATCCCGACCCCTTAGGTCCTGTTCGGCCGATCTTGCCGGACTCGCGTGCCCTGGCGCGCACGCTCGCCGACCCCGCTCACTGATCCGGCTGATCGACCGGACAGGACCTGAGCGTCCCCGTAGGCGCGCCCCAAGCCCGGCTCAGGCCGTCGGGATCCTCGTGAAGCGCCCCGCGATGTGCAGGTCGGCCTCGATCCCGGCGGCGGTCGCCCGCAGCTCGGGAAGGACCTCGGCCAGGCACTGCTGAACCGTGCGGCGGCTGCTGTGCATGGCGACGTTCACGGCCGCGACCGACTTTCCGTCGAGATCGCGCACCGGTACGGCGAGTGAGCGCAGGCCCTCCTCGAGCTCCTCGTCGACAAGCGCGTACCCCTCGTGTGCCACGCGCTCCAGGACCGCTTCGAGTTCCGGCAGGCCGGTGACGGTCCGGGGTGTCAGCGCCCGCAGTTCGGTGCGCTCCAGCCGGGCGGCGCGTTCCTGCGGGGGAAGCCCGGCCAGCAGGACGCGGCCCATGGACGCCGCGTACGCCGGAAATCTCGTACCGATCTGGATGTTGACGCTCATGATGCGGCCGGTGGCGACGCGGGCCGTGTACTGGATGGCGTCGCCGTCGAGCACGGCCAGGGACGCCGAGTCGTGCACCTGCTGGACGAGGGTGGCCAGATGGGGCGAGGCGATCTCGGAGAGTGTGGTGCGCGACAGCGGCGGACAGCCGAGTGCCAGCACGCTCGGGGTGAGGCGGAAGGTCCGCTCCCGCGCCTCCACGTATCCGAGGTGCTCCAGCGTGATGAGGGCGCGGCGGGCGGTGGCACGGGCGAGACCGGTGGCCTCGGCGACGGCGGCGAGAGTGAGTTCCGCCCTGCCGTCCCCGAAGGCGGTGATCACGGTGAGGCCGCGCGCGAGCGACTCCACGAACTCCGCGCCGAGTTCCTGCTTCGAGGCGTTGGTCCAGTCGGCGAGTCCACCGGCGGGCGGCTCGTCGGCCCGCTCTTCATCAGCCGGGTGACTCAGTCGCTCTTCCATCGCGGCAACGGCATCGCGCGCCCGTGGCAGCAGTGACTCCCGCAGCGACTCGGCGCTGTGGCGGCTCGTGTGGCTCACCAGGCTCACGGCGCAGACCACTTCGCCGCCTGGAGCCCGGACCGGCAGGGCGAGGGCGTTCAGTCCCGGCTCGATCAGCTGGTCGTCCACGGCCCAGCCCTGCGCGCGCGCATCGGCCGCGCGTTCTTCGAAGGCGGGGCCGTCCTCGGCCGCGTGGGGAGGCGGCAGCGCGGGCAGGAAGGCGTGGCCGTGCGGGTCGGCGGCCCGCCGCGCGTGCCAGTGCGCCCACTCCTCCTCGCTCCAGTACGCGGCGAACACCGTTCCCTGCGCGGTGCGTTCGGCGGGCAGCAAATCCCCGATGCGGAAGGTGAGGGACATGGCCCGGCGCCGGGTGGTCTGATGGACGAAGCGGATGCCGTCACGGTCCGGCACGGCCAGGGACACGGACTCGTCGAGTTCGTCGGCAAGCTTCTCGGCGAGCGGGCCGAGCAGTCCCGGCAGCCGGATGGCGGCCAGATAGGCGTTGCCGAGTTCCATCAGGCGGGGCGCGAGGACGACGCGGTGCCCGTCGAGCCGGAGGTAGCCCATGCGTGCCAGGGTGGCGGCGATCCGGTCGACGGTGGAGCGGGCGAGGCCGGTGGAGCGTACGAGCTCGCTCATGGTCATCACGCCGCCGGCCTCGCTCATGTCACGCAGTACGGAGATGCCGCGCATCAGCGGCCCTACGGCTTCGGCGGGCGTGTCGTGGGTCGGCGTCGTGACGGCCATCGGCCCTCCGTGCGGTTGTGGAGCGGGGTCCTTCTGCGTCCCCCGGCGTTCCGTGCGGCCGTTGACATTGCGTGGCCGGTGAACGCACACTCTCGAGTGGAAATGAACTGTAGTTCATCTGGCGAACAACTGCATCCCCGCGCAGGTTCTGTCGGCTGGTGACAAGGAACCCCTCCATGGACAAAGTCAAGCAGAGCGCCGCCGAGGCGATCGCCGACATCGGCGACGGCGCCTCGCTGGCCGTCGGCGGCTTCGGGCTCAGCGGTGTGCCCGACACGCTGATCGCGGCGCTCCTGGCTCGTGGTGTCCGAGGGCTTCAGGTGGTCTCCAACAACTGCGGGGTGGACGGCGCCGGGCTCGGCACACTGCTCGCCGCGGGCCGTATCGCCCGCGTCACCGGCTCGTACATCGGCGAGAACAAGGAATTCGCCCGCCAGTACCTGGGCGGCGAGCTGGAGGTCGAGCTCGTCCCCCAGGGCACTCTCGCCGAGCGGCTGCGGGCCGGGGGCTGCGGCATCCCCGCCTTCTTCACCCCCGCCGGAGTCGGTACCCAGGTCGCCGACGGCGGCCTGCCCCGCCGGTACGCAGCGGACGGCCAGGTGGCCGTGCCGAGCCCCGCCAAGGAAATCCGCACCTTCGACGGACTCGAGCACGTCCTCGAGTACGGCATCACCACCGACTTCGCGCTCGTACGGGCCGCAAAGGGCGACCGCCACGGCAATCTCGTCTTCAACAAGACGTCCCGTAACTTCAACCCCCTCGCCGCGATGGCGGGCCGCGTGACCATCGCCGAGGTCGAGGAACTCGTCGAACCCGGCGAGATCGAGCCCGATGCCGTCCATCTGCCCGGGGTGTTCGTCCAGCGCGTGGTGGTGCTCACCCCCGAGCAGGCCGGCGACAAGCAGATCGAGAAGAGGACGGTACGAGGCTGATGGCCTGGACACGAGACGAGATGGCTGCCCGCGCGGCCGCCGAGCTGACCGACGGCTCGTACGTCAACCTCGGCATCGGGCTGCCCACTCTCGTCCCCAACTTCCTTCCCGAAGGCGTGGATGTGGTGCTCCACTCGGAGAACGGGATCCTCGGTGTCGGGCCTTACCCGACACCCGACGAGATCGACCCGGACCTCATCAACGCGGGCAAGGAGACCGTCACCGTCCGGCCCGGAGCCGCGTTCTTCGACTCCGCACTCTCCTTCGGCATGATCCGCGGCGGCCATATCGACGCTGCCATCCTTGGCGCCATGCAGGTCTCCGCCACCGGCGACCTCGCCAACTGGTCGATCCCCGGCAAGATGATCAAGGGTATGGGAGGCGCCATGGACCTGGTCCACGGAGCCCGCCGCGTCATCGTCCTGACCGACCACACGACCAAGGACGGCTCCCCGAAGATCGTCCAGGAGTGCGCCCTGCCGCTCACCGGCAAGGCCTGCGTGCACCGCATCATCACCGACCTCGCCGTCCTCGACGTCACCGAGGACGGACTGCACCTCGTCGAGACCGCCCGCGGGGTCACTCCCGACGAGGTGCGGGACAAGACCGCCGCGCCCGTCCGCACTCCCCTCCCCACCAGCTGACACCCCCTGACCGCCATCTCCCTCCGCCCGCACCAGGAGCTGACATGACCGACCGCCTTCGTGATGTCTATGTCGTCGACGCCGTCCGCACGCCGATCGGCAAGTACGGCGGCGCCCTGTCCGGCGTACGCCCCGATGACCTCGCGGCCCATGTGCTCGGCGCGCTCGTCTCCCGTACGCCCGACCTCGACCCGGCCCGCATCGACGACGTCTTCTTCGGCAACGCCAACGGCGCGGGGGAGGAGAACCGCGACGTGGCCCGCATGGCAGTACTGCTGGCCGGGCTCCCCGTCACCGTGCCCGGCGCCACAGTCAACCGGCTCTGCGGCTCCGGCATGGAAGCGGTCATCCAGGCGGCCCGGGCCATCGCCGTCGGGGACGCGTCCATCGCCGTCGCGGGCGGCGTCGAGTCGATGAGCCGCGCGCCCTGGGTGGTGCCCAAGCCCGAACGCGCCTTCCCCGCCGGCCACCAGGAGATGTTCTCGAGCACGCTCGGCTGGCGCATGGTCAACCCGCGCATGCCCAAGGAGTGGACGGTCGCCCTCGGCGAAGGCGCCGAACTGGTCGCCGACCGCTACGGTATCGACCGCGAGGCACAGGACGCCTTCGCCCTCGAAAGCCACCAGAAGGCCGCGCGTGCCTGGGACGCGGGACTGTACGACGCGGAAATCGCCCTGGTCGACGGCGTTGATCTGGCCCGGGACGAATGCATCCGCGACACCACGTCGACCGAGGCCCTCGCCAAGCTCAAGCCCGTCTTCCGCCAGGGCGGCACCGTCACCGCCGGCAACTCCTCACCGCTCAACGACGGCGCCGCGGCCCTGCTGCTCACCGACGAGGACGGCCTGCGCGCCACCGGGCGCGAGCCGCTGGCCAGGATCGGCGCCACGGCCGTGACCGGCATCGAGCCGCAGTACTTCGGAGCCGGACCCGTCGAAGCGGTCCACCGCGCACTCAAGAAGGCCGGCCGGGGCCTCGGGGACCTGCACACCCTCGAACTCAACGAGGCGTTCGCGGCCCAGGCGCTCGCCTGCATCGGACAGTGGCCCGGACTTGACCCGGCCGTGGTCAACCCGCGCGGCGGCGCCATCTCCATCGGCCATCCGCTCGGCGCGTCGGGCGCCCGCATCACCGGAGCCGTCGCCCACCAGCTCGCCGCGGTAGGCTCCGGCACCGGAATCGCCGCACTGTGCATCGGCGTCGGCCAGGGCCTGGCACTCGTACTGGAGAAGTGACCGGATCACCGTCACCGGGCGGGTACTCGACCGGGCGGGCCGGCCGGTGCGCGGGCAGCTCGTCGAGGTGTGGCAGGCAGGCGCCTCCGGGCGGTACGCCCAGCAGCGCGACCAGCACCCGGCGCTGCTCGACGCGAACTTCACCGGCGCCGGCCGCTGTCAGACCGACGACGAGGGGCACTACCGGGCGAACTTCCGCATGCCGCCCGTCCGGCCGACGTCGAGCAGCCCCGCGCCGTACTCGGCGCCCAGCTCACCCACCTCGGCGCCCGGCCGGACCGCGCCCGCGACGGCATGGCAGTACGCACATCAGTGCCCGGAGATGGGGGCACAATGTGAACCCCCCGGAAAGAAGGCTGCTGATGCACACCACCGTCGGCATCATCGGCGCAGGCCCCGCCGGACTGCTGCTCGCCCGCCTGCTGCGCAACGCCGGCATCGACAGCGTGACCCTCGAATCACGCGACCGCGCCCACGTCGAGAACCGCCAGCGGGCAGGCATCCTCGAACAGGGCACCGTGGACGCTCTGCGCTCCGCCGGAGTCGCCGAGCGCATGGACCGCGAGGGGATGGTCCACGACGGCATCGAGCTGCGCTTCGACCGCGGCGCCCACCGGCTCGACTTCCTCGCCCTCACGGGCGGCAGGAGCGTGACGGTGTACGCGCAGACCGAGGTGGTCAAGGATCTGATAGCCCGCCAGCTCAGCGACGGCGGACCGCTGTTGTTCGAGGCCCAGGTGCGCTCGGTGGAGGATGCCGACAGCGACCGGCCGTTCATCCGCTACCTCCACGAGGGGCGGGAGCAGACACTCACCTGCGACTACGTCGTCGGCTGCGACGGCTTCCACGGGGTGACGCGCAACGCCGTCCCGGAGTCGGTCCGCACGACGTACGAGCGGACCTATCCCTACTCCTGGCTCGGGATTCTCGCCCAAGCACCCCCGGTCTACGACGAGTTGATCTACGCCCATTCCGAGCGGGGCTTCGCCCTGGCCAGCATGCGGTCGCCCGCCGTCAGCCGCCTCTACCTCCAAGTCCCGAGCGGCACGGATCCCGCCGACTGGCCGGACGAGCGCGTGTGGGACGAGCTGGACGCCCGCTTCGCCATCGACACCGACCCCGGCTGGAAACTGGAGAGAGGCCCCGTCTCTTCCAAGTCCGTTCTCCCGATGCGCAGTTCGGTGACCGAGCCGATGCGTTTCGGCAGCGTCTTCCTGGCCGGGGACGCGGCCCACATCGTCCCGCCGACGGGCGCGAAGGGCCTCAACCTGGCGGCATCCGACGTCATCGTGCTGGCCCGCGCACTGATCCACGAGCAGAACACGGGCTCGACGGAACTGCTCGACGCCTACTCCGACACGTGCCTGCGCCGGGTCTGGCGAGCGGAACACTTCTCGTACTCGATGACGACGATGCTCCACACGGATCCGGCGCAGTCCGCATTCGACTCCCGTCTGCAGCTGTCCCAGCTGCACCGCGTGGCGAACTCGCGGCACGCGGCGGCGGAACTGGCGGAGAACTACACGGGGTTGCCGATCGCGTAAGGGTCGGGTGCCCCGGTGCCTGCCGTCCCGCACCTGCTATGCGGCCCGGCCCCGCCGGACGAGACCGGCCGGAACCAGATCGCTGAGACCCTGACCGCGTCGAACCGGTCGGCGGTACGTCCGGCGAGCTCCATCGGCATCGAAGTCTGAGGCTGGGCTCGAATCCCGTGTCGTCCGACCCGCACACGAACTGGGATGCACCGAAAAGCTGACCGGCCGGTAACCCACTCGAGTGAACATGCTGGCTACCCGTCAGGCAGGGAACCTAAAGTACCAATTAGGCTAATCAGGTCTCCTTCGGCCGGGTGGCGTACGCCGTCGGCGGAGGTCTGCTTCGCAATCACAGGGCCCGCGGTTGCGGGCCACCCGTGTACCCGCACGTCGGGAGCGAGGAGGCACGCCATGCCAGACGAGGATCTTCTTGCGGTGAAGGAACGCGCCGCCGACGTGCTCATGCAGATCCCCGGCGTCACCGGCGTCGGCATCGGCGGGCGCGAACGCGACGGCAGCCCCACCGGGGAGCTCGTCATCAAGGTCTTCGTCCAGCGTAAACGTCCGCTCGCCGAACTCACCCCCGGCGAGACCCTGCCCACCCGGTTCGAGGGCGTCGGCATCGACGTCAGCGAACTCGGCATCGGCCGGCTGGAGACCGCGCCCCCGATCGAGGAGGCCACGCCGGCCACGGTCCCCGGATCGCCGCTGACCTCCGACCACGACACCGACGACGAGCGCTACCGACCGTTGATCGGCGGAAGCCGGGTACAGAGCGACATGTCCGGCGTCGGCTTCGGCACCCTGGGCTGCTTCCTGCTGCACGGGACCGACCCGAACAAGGTGTACGCCATCACCAATTACCACGTGATCGTGGGCGGGGGGCAAAACCGCCCGCCCGCCGTCGCGGGGAGCACTCGGGTCGGGCAGTCCGAGGCGTCCTCCAGTCCCACCAAGTGCTGCTCCCACATGATTGGCACGTTTGTGGGCGGCGGCCGCGACACCGTGAGGGACGCGGCGCTGATCCAGCTCGATGCGGGAATGGAGTACCGCAAGGAGCTCATCGGCATCGGCGTGATCACCGGTACGCACACGATCACCCAGCAGGAGGCGCAGACCCAGCGGTACGCCGTACGCAAGCGTGGCGCCCGGACCCGGCTGACCGGTGGTGTGGTCGAAGCCATCAACACGACGCACACCACCTCTGACGGGTTCACCAGGACCAACATCACCGTCGTCAAGCCCAACCCCAACGTCGCCGTGCCCGCGGGCCAGCCGCTGTACTTCTCTGACAGCGGCGACTCCGGCAGCGTCCTGGTCAACGACCAGGGCCAGGCCGTGACGCTGCACTTCGCGGGCGACTTCGTGGCCACGCAGAAGATGAACAAGGGCCTCGAGCTGCCGATCGAGCAGATCATCGCGACGTTCGTGGCGGAGGGGTTCCAGATCGCGATGGCCACCGGTACCACGACCGGGGTGGTTTTCACGGTCCCCGGCGCCACCACCGTCGCCCTGCCCCAGGAACTCGTCCCGGCGCTGGCCGGGTTACCCGCAGGCGAGACGGTACGGGTGCCGGTGGAGGCATCATGGCTGCCCGGGGTGCCACTGCCAACGCCCCATCTGCTCACGGGACTTGAGCAGCAGCTCGACTCCACGCGGGCAGGGCGCCGGCTGATCACGTTGTGGCTGAGGCATGGCAGCGAGCTGATCGCGCTGGTGGAAAGTCACCGCAGGGTGGCCCTGGTCTGGCATCGCTGCGGTGGGCCCGCGCTGATGCAGATGTTCTTCCGGATGACAGCCGATCACACGCTGGCGATGCCGCAGACGATAAACGGCCGGCCGCTTTCCGAGGCCGTCTGCCGGATCGCCGATGCGTTCGCGCCGTACGCGAGCCCCGGCCTGCAGCACGACCTGACGGCGGCCCGGGCAACACTGCCCGACATGGGTGGAATGACATATCCGCAGGTTCTGATCGCGTTCCGGCCGGAGTAGGGGCTCGGCGATGGCACCGAGCGAACCGGAGTCGAAATGCGCCGACGAATTATCAGCGTGATGCCGGGGCGCGGGGGTCCCTCGCTCCGTACCGATCTGGAACACGCACGCCGACCTCGGCGGGCGCACGTCACCGGCGTTCGCGCACGGTGCGGACAAGGGGGTACCCGCTCATGAGTGACGCATCCGATCGCGAGGCCATCGCCCAAGTGGCCAGGGTCAAGGAGGAGTCCACCGCGTGGCTGCTCTCGCTGCCGGGCGTGAATCTGGTCGCCGTCGGCGGCAAGGAGACCGACGGCCGACCGACAGGCGAACTGGCCGTCCAGGTGTATGTAGATGCCAAGCTCCCGCTTTCGGAGATCCCACCGGAGCATCGGATCCCCGAGGAGATCGACGGCGTCAAGACCGACGTCTACGTCGGCGGGGACATGGTGCCCCTCGTCGCGGACGGTGCGCTCCTCCCCGAGGACGTGAAGTTCGACGAGTCCCGCAACCGGCCGGTGATCGGCGGGTCGCTCATCTTGATGCCGGGGAGTAAGTACGTCGGGACGCTCGGCTGCTTCGTCTCCGACCCTGCCGACATCAACATTGCGTACGGGCTCACGTGTGGTCACGTGATCTTCTCCCCGGATATCTCGCCGCCCACGTCGGGCTTCACGAAGGTGGGCCAGCCGTCGGCCGGCGGTTCGAGCGGTTGCTGCGAGGACACCATCGGGAAGTACGTGGGTGGGCTCGAGCACAGGCCGGACCGCGACGAAGCCCTGATCGCGCTCTCGCCCGGCTTGAAGTTTCTCTGCGAAATCGCCGACATCGGCTTCGTCACCGGCATCCACGACATCACACTTGCCGAGGCCAAAACGCAGTCGTTCCCTGTACGGAAGCGGGGCGGGCGCACGCGACTCACCGGCGGGGTCGTCATCGGATTGGGGGCCACCGGTCCCGATGTCGAGAACCTGCTGGTCATCCGTCCGAACACAAACCCGGCGGCGACGTCGGGAAGCGTCGTGTTCTTCGCCGCCGAGGGCGACTCGGGATCGGCGCTGGTGGACGACACGGCAGTGGGGTCCTGCCAGGTGACGGGGATCGTCCGCAGCCGTGGCAAGACAAACGCCGAGCTGGTGGCGGAGGGGAAGCCGCCGGGGCCGCTGACCCCGGCCGGCGTCGAACTCGTGAATGCGTACGCGATGCCTGTCACAAAGGCGCTGAAGCGGCTGAAGGACATCGAGAACATTCAGACGGTGATCTCCACGGCGTCCGCGCCCGGTCAGGTGCACACGGTGCCCGGCGGCAGCAGCGTTGCCGTACCGGCCGAGGTCGCCCAGCGGATCGCCGAGGAGCCGGCGGCCCGCGCCGCGTTCACCGGTGACGGCGATGGCGAGGGCGGCCTGCGGGCTCCGGTCGCGGGTGCATGGTTCGCCGAGGGCCGCCCGCCCGAGGAGGGCCTCGTGGCCCTGCGGGCCGGGCTGGAGGCATCTGACGCGGGGCGGGTCCTGATCGCCTTCTGGCGAGACCACCGAGAGGAAGTGGTCCGGCTCATCCGCCGGGATCGCCGGGTCACCATCGTCTGGCACCACCGCGGCGGCGCCGCGCTCCTTCAGCTGCTCATGCACATCGTGAGCCGCGCCGAGTTGGCGCTGCCCGAGACCATCGACGGCCGCCCACTGCTCGAGTGCGCCGACGAGCTCGCCGCGGTCCTCTCCGCTCGCGGGACTCCCGCGCTCCGCACCGACCTGGAACGCGTACGCCGCGTCCTTCCCGACATCGGCGGTCGCACCCTGGAAGAGATCATCTTTGCGCTCGGCGCGGTACGACAGGAGGTCGGCGGCGATGGCTGAGGCCGCGGGAAGCATCGAGCGCGTCGCCACCGAGCTCGCCGGGGTGTTCACCCGGATCACGAACAAACTCGGAGACGATTCCGCGATCGACACGTTCGAGCAGCTCGGGGTGCACTTCCCCGACGAGTTTCTGGCCGAGCCGACGATCAGCGCGGCCCGGCTCACCGTGTACGGGTGCGGGGCCGAGCTCCGTCCGCTCACCCAGCAGCTGGCCGCCGCGATCGCCTCTGGCGACCAGGCTGCGGTCGCCGCTGCCTCGTTCGCTCTGATCACCCAGTTCGGGCGGGTGGTTGAGGCGCTGCCCGAGCTGGCGAACGCACTGGCCACCGCGGGCCCCACGCTGCCCGGTATCACCGCGGCGCAGATCGCCGAGCTGAACGAGAATCTGCCGCGCAAGATCGTCGACTTGCTGCTCGCCGACATCCTCCAGCTCTCCGCTCCGGCGTCGGCGCTGTTACTGGTCTTCGGGATCCTCGAGCGCACCTTCGTACCCGGCGACGACACAAACCCGTCGAAGCCCCCGCACGAGCGGGTCTCGGTTCATCTGGACCGGATTCTGCCCGCGCTCACCAACCCGGTCGGACACCTCGGCACCCTCTACGGCTGGGGCACTGACCACTTCGACGCGGGCCGGCTGCTCTTGGTGATCGAGGCGATGGTCGCGGGCCTGGGACTGCCCGTCCTGTTCACCCCCGGTACCGCCACCGAGCCTCCCCGGCTGCAAATCTTCGCCTTCGACCTGGAGCCCACCGCCGACGGCTCCGGGCTCAAGGTCGCCGTCATGCTGCGCGGCGCGCTGACCACCACCTTCACCTTCCCCGTCTCGCCGCCCACCTGGAATGCGGAGATCGGCCTCTCCGGCACGCTGCCCGCCGGCGCGTCCGGCGAGCTGCGACCCCCGCTGGACATCGAACTGACCCCGCCCGCAGGCCCGTTCGAGGCGTCCATCACCGCCGGGCTGAAGGCCACACCGCCCGCCCCGTTCCTGCTGCTCGGTACGGCGGGCGGCAGTCGGCTGGAGTTCGCCGGGCTGAGCGCCACCGGCGGGATGAAGCTGACGTTCGACCCCAGTACCGGCAAGGCCGGTGGCGGGCCCGTCGCCGAGGGCGAGGTCACCGGCGGCAAACTGATCATCGACACCGCCGGCGGAGACGGCTTCATCTCGACGCTGCTCGGCCAACTGCACCTCGAGAGCCGGTTCGACGTCGGGTTCTCCTTCACGCCGGAGCAGGGGCTGCGCTTCCACGGCAGCGGCGGACTTGAGATCCAGGTTCCGGTGCACATCGAGCTCGGCCCGGTGCAGCTCCAGGCGATCTATCTGCTCGCCACGATCGAGGCAGGGAAGCTGCCGATCGAGCTGTCCGCCGGCCTCACCGCCAAGCTCGGCCCGATCTCCGCAGCGGTGGACCGGATCGGGGTCCGCGCCGACCTGAGCTTCCCGGGGAACGGTGGCAACCTCGGCCCCGCCGACCTGGCCTTCGCCTTCAAACCGCCGACCGGCGTCGGTCTGTCGCTCGACGTAGGTGTCGTCACCGGCGGCGGGTACCTGTTCGCCGACCCCGATCGCGGTGAGTACGCGGGCGTGCTGCAACTGGAGTTCGCGAAGTTCCTCGCGGTGAAGGCGATCGGCCTGATCACCACCCGCATGCCGGACGGCTCGTCGGGCTTTTCGCTACTGCTGGTGCTCACCGCCGAGTTCGGCGGCGGCGGGCTGCAGCTCGGCTACGGGTTCAAGCTGATCGGGGTCGGCGGCATCATCGGCCTCAACCGCACGATGCGGCTCGACGCGCTGATGGAGGGCGTACGGACCGGCGCCATCGAGTCGGTGATGTTCCCGCGCGACATCGTGGCGAACGCTCCGCGCATCCTCAGCGACCTGAGGGCGTTCTTCCCGCCGCAGGAGGGTACCTTCCTGATCGGCCCGATGGCCAAGCTCGGCTGGGGCACACCGACCCTGGTCAGCGTCGCCCTCGGGGTGATCATCGAGATCCCCGGCAATATCGCGATCGTCGGCGTGCTCAAGGTGGCGCTGCCCACCGAGGAACTGCCGCTGCTGATCCTGCAGGTCAACTTCGCGGGCGCCATCGAATTCGACAGGAAGCGGATCTTCTTCTTCGCCTCCCTTTTCGGCTCCCGCGTGCTGACCATGTCCATCAACGGCGAGATGGGCCTGCTCGTCGCGTACGGCGCGGATCCCAACTTCGTGCTCAGCGTCGGCGGCTTCCACCCGTCGTTCGCGCCGCCGCCGCTGCCCTTCCCCAGCCCGCGCCGAGTGTCGGTGGACGTACTGAACAGTGGCATCGGGCGCATCACGATCTCCGGCTACTTCGCCGTCACGAGCAACACGGCGCAGTTCGGCGCGCAGGCCGACCTGTTCTTCGGGTTCGGCGGGTTCGGCATCGAGGGCCACATCGGGTTCGATGCCCTGTTCCAGTTCTCGCCCTTCATGTTCATCATCGAGGTGCACGCCTCGGTGTCGCTCAAGGCGTTCGGCGTCGGGGTGTTCTCGATCTCGCTGCGGTTCGCCCTGTCCGGCCCCAATCCATGGCGGGCCAGGGGCACCGGCTCGATCTCGTTCTTCTTCTTCGAGATCTCCGCCGACTTCGACATCACCTGGGGCGAAGAACGCGACACTGTCCTGCCGCCGGTGAACGTCATGCCGCTGCTCGCCGCCGAGCTGCTCAAACCGGAAGGCTGGCAGGCCAGGCCGCCCGCCGGCGGAGCGCCGCTGGTCACGCTGCGCGCGCTGCCCGAGGCCGAGTCGGAGCTCGTGCTTCACCCGCTCGGCACGCTGTTCGTACGCCAGCGCGCCGTGCCGCTGGACATCCAGGTCGACAAGGTCGGCTCGGAGGCCGCAGCCGACGTCTCGAAGCTGGCGGTGAGCCCGGTGGGCACCGGGCTGACCAAGCTGTCCGACGCGGAGGAGATGTTCGCGCTCGCGCAGTTCCAGAACATGGACGACGCGGCCAAGCTGGCGCGCCGAGCCTTCGAGCGGCAGCACGCCGGGCTGGAATTGAGCCCGGACGGCGTGGCGATGGCGTCGCAGCGCGCGGTGCGCCGCAGCGCCCGGTACGAGCAGAGCGTCATCGACACCATCACCCAGCCGGACAAGCCGTCCGAGTCGTTCGTGAACTACAACGGCACCCTGTTCAACCACTTCATGGCCGGATCGAGCGTGGCACGCTCGCCTTTGGCCGCCGCCCAGCGGACGCTGCGCGAACCCGCCGGCCAGCGGCTGACCGTCACCGGCGACTCGTACGTGGTCGCGCGAACGCTGAACAACCGCCGCCTCAGCGGCCCGTTCACCAGCCAGGCCCTGGCCGCCCAGGATCTGGCCGACCGCGTGGCCGATGCCCCCGCGCTGGACGGCACTCTGCACGTCATCCCCGCCTCGGAGGCCCTGTCATGAGCGCGGAGCGACCCGAACGCAGCGAGCCGAGTGGGGGATACCGCTTCGCGCAGGGCCTCCTGCTCCTCTCGCTCGGTGCGTGTCCGCGCACCTCCGCCACGACCGAAGTGAGGAAGGCGAGCAACCGATGAGCAGCGCATATTCGTTCCTGCCCTGGCTGCGCCGTGGCATCGCCACCCAGATCAGCGCGGACCCGGGCTCGGCAGCCCGCGCCGGCATCGAGGTCAAGCTGCGCATCGACGGCACCCCACGGACGGCCGGCCCCACCCTCACCCAGGAGGTGGGGCACAACGTCCAGCTCTACGGGCCGGGCGACGTGATCGGGATCGACCCGCGGGCCATCGTCCGCACCGAGCCGCGTGACTGGGTGACCAACTTCGACCCCAACTACCTCGCGTTCATCGAGTTCTACGAGGAGGACTACTGCTGGCGCTACAGCCCGGCAGTGCCCAATGGCACCACTGGCCGGCTGGCGCCCTGGCTGGCGCTGATCGTGCTCACCGAGGAGGAGTTCGAGGACGCGGGCATGCCGCCCGGCCGCCCGCTGCCCTTCATCACGGTCGACGACCTCGCCATGCTGCCGCCCCCCGACCAAGTGGGCGCGTTCGCCCACGTCCACGTCAACCGCGAGATCACGTCCGGGCACACCGGCACGAACGACATGGCCGCGGTTCTGCCGCAGCTCGCCGCCACCCTCGGAGAGAACCCCGACCTGGCCTGCTCACGCCTGATGTGCCCGCGCAGGCTGGACCCGGTGGTCGCCTACCACGCGTTCCTGGTCCCGGCGTTCGAGACCGGACGGCTGGCCGGGCTCGGGCGGGACCCGGCGGGTGCGCCCGGTGCGCTGCACTCGAGCTGGTCCCCGTACTCCGGGCAGCCGGAGCCGGGCAACATCCCCGTCTACCACCGGTGGTCGTTCCGTACGGCGCCGACCGGCGACTTCGAATATCTGGTCAGGCTGCTGAAACCGCGGCCCCCGGACGCACGTGTAGGCAACCGCGACATGGACACCCAGGAGCCGGGCGCCGGGCTGCCGCCGGCCACTCCCACGGACCCCGGGCTGGACCGCGTGCTGCGGCTGGGCGGCGCGCTCAAGGTCCCCGAGTCGTCACTGTCCCCGGAGGAGCTCGACGAGCAGAACAAGTACGAGAACTGGGACGAGCCGTACCCACACCCGTTCCAGACCGCGCTCGCCACGCTGATCAACCTGAGCCAGACCTACACCCAAGAACAGCCCCTCACCGCGCACCAGCAGATCGCCGCGGGCCCGGTGGACCTGGCGAGCGTCGCCGACGCCGGCCCCGACCCGTTGGTGACCCCGCCGCTGTACGGGCGCTGGCACGCGCTCACCTCACGGCTGCTCACCAACGAGAGCGGCAGTCCGCTGCCGCACCCGCGCAACTGGGTGCACGAGCTCAACCTCGACCCGCGGTTCCGGGCCGCCGCGGGCATCGGCGCACGCGTCGTACGCGAGCACCAAGAGGAGTACATGCAGGCCGCGTGGGCGCAGATCGGCGACGTGCTGGAGGCCAACAAGCGGATCCGCGGCGCCCAAGTGGCCCGCGAGGTGTCGCACGCGCTGCACAGCGGGCACTTGAAGACGCTGAACCAGGTCGCTCCCGCACAGGTCCTTGCGATGACTGCGCCCGTGCACTCCCGCGTGGTCACCGACGCCGCCATCGCCGTTTCCGGCGTGGCCGGAGACGACGCGGCGCCCCTGGATACCGCCGAACTGGTCAGCGTGGCCGCGCAGTTCGCCCGCAGCCGCATCGCCGGAGCGCCCGTGTCATCGGCGATGCGCAGGCAGACCCGGCCGGGTTCGCGGCTCATGCGGCGCCTGCCTCCCCTCGGGGGCGGGGGCGGAGGGGACCTCGTCCAGGACGGCGGCCCGCCGCCCAGCCTGCTCGACCGGATGAACCGGGACCAGGTACGGGCCGCGCCGCGCAAGGTGGCGCCGCCCGGCGTGACCACCGTCGACAAGCTGGAGTCGGAGCTCGAGGGCCCCATCATCGGCGTCACCAACGCCGACGAGGGCGTATCAGGCGCGAGGGGGCCCGGCGGCATGAACGCCACTGGCGGCACCGTCCTCGTCCCCAACCCGGTGCCGGGACTGCCGCACAGCTCGGACTTCGTCATCTCGCTGCCCGGCGAGGGCGTCACTCCGCACGCGGGTGGCGCGGACAGCCCCGAGGCAACCCGCTTCAAGCAGGCGCTGAACGCGGCGTACGGGGTGTTCAACGGCTCCGCGATCGCCGGGCAGACGCCGGAGCGCAAGGCCGTGAACCTGACCGCGATCGGCACCGGGACACTCGACGGGCTGCACCCCGACCGCACGATCCCGCGCCGGGTCCTGGCCGGCATCCACCACCCGCACTCCAACGAGATGGACCTGTCGCCTGCGTCGGACCGGGCGTCGCCTGCGCCCCGGCTGCGGGCACTGCTCCCCACCCCGGCCACGATGGTCGAGGCGATGGCCTACCCGGTGATCGACCTGCCGATGTTCCAGCCGCTGATCGACCTGTCCAACGAGTTCTTCCTGCCGAACCTGAACCTGGTGCCGCGCGACAGCATCACACTGCTGGAGGCCAACCAGCGGTTCATCGAGTCCTACATGGTCGGCCTGAACCACGAGATGGCCCGCGAACTGCTGTGGCGCGAGTACCCGACCGACCAGCGCGGCACACCCTTCGCGCAGTTCTGGGACGTACGCGGAGTCCGCTCCAAGCCGGGCGAGTTGACCGAGGAGCGGCGCGAGCGGCTGCTCGACATCCCGCCGATCGACACCTGGACCGCGGAATCGGAGCTGGGGGACCACGACAACCGCGAGATCAACGGCGAGAAGGACGACGAACTCGTGCTGGTGATCCGCGGTGAGCTGCTGAAGAAGTACCCGACAACGGTGGTCTACGCGCACCGAGCCGAGTGGCTCCCCGGCCCCGGCGGGACCCCTGACCCTTCCCTGGGGCGCAAGCTCATGGATCTCGACCCGGCCGCCACCGAGCCGTCGGAGGACATCGTCAAGCTGCCGTTGTACGAGGCCAAGGCCGCGCCCGACATCTACTTCTTCGGCTTCGACCTCAACGAGGACGAGGCCAGGGGCGATTCCGGCGAGCATCCGAACGACGACGCCGGATGGTTCTTCGTACTCAAGGAACGTCCCGGCGACCCGAGGTTCGGCCTGGACATCAACCGCGAGGGCAAGCTACAGGTCTGGAACGACCTGGCCTGGCCCGACGTGCTCACCGGGCCGCCCAGCGGCGCGCCGCGCTACCTGAAACTCGACGCGAGTACCCCGGCGCTCGCGTTGGAGGCGCCAACCGCTCCGGCGGACGCCCCGAAGCAGGAGCAGTACGCGGAGGACAAGGACATCCTCTGGAGCGCCCAGATCGGCGCCGGCGACCTGGCCTACATCCTCTACCAGGCGCCCGTGTTGGTCGCCGTGCACGCGAGGGAGATGCTCCGCGATGGCTGAACCACACACGCGGCGAATCCAGCAGGCCGTGGCCCCCATCCCGGGCAACCTCAGCGACGCCTACCCGATGCTGCTCGGACCGGTTCGCCTGGAGACGGTGTTCACCCCCACCGAGCTGCTGGTGCGGGTGTTCCCCGACGAGTGGGCCGTCGACGCGTTCGAACCCAAGCGCACGGACCACGAACACGAGCTCGCCTTCGGTTACTGGCGCAAGGTGTGGCAGGCCGGCGGCGACCGCGCGCTGCGCCTGTCCGCCTGGCGCGACCTGGTGAACAGCGCGGGCGCCGGGCGGGCCAAGTGGATCGCGGAGAACCGCAAACCGCTCAACCCACAGGACGAGCCGCACCGTAGCGGGCCCGACCACGTCATCCTGGTGATCGCGGATGACGATCCGCTACCGGCAGCCGACCGGCCGCCCGCCCGCACCTACTGGACGGCGATCTACCGCGCCGCCGGCGCCAAAGCCGCCGTGCAGGCCGCCGACTCGGCCCTGCAGTCGGCAGTCGGCTCCACCCGCGCCGCCCGGATCCGCGCTCGCCGGCCGGCGGGTATGACCCATGTGCCTCCGGGCGGTGTGGCGACCGCCCAGGTCACGGTGGCCTTCCTGGACATGCCGAAGGCTCAGGCAGGGGAGACCAAGGGCTCGTCGTGGACGGTGGCAGCCAAGGCCAGACTGCTGCCCGACCGGTTCACCCTGCTCGGATACGCGGGCGGCCAACTGGTCGTGAACGTCACGGGCAACGCCGTGCCGGACGAACTCGCCGTCAGCCCCGACCCCTCGACGCCGCCCGCCGACCAGCTGCGAGCACAGAACGGTGACCTGAAGGTGCCGCCGGCGCTCGCCTGGCTGACCGACTTCAACAGCGCGGTCCAGGCCGGAATGGGATTCCGCATCCCGCTGACCGACGCGATCAGGGGAGGCCTCGACCGGCTCATCGCGATCGGCGTACGCGTCAAGTCCGGCCCCACACAGGCCAAGGCAGAACTGGAGGGACTGATCGCCCGGCAGTCGCAGAGCCGTGCAGGCTACCGGCTGCTGCGCCAGGGAACGCCCACCAACAACACGGGTGACGCGCAGTCCGGTCACGGCACCGGCGACGAGGCCGAGGAGAGCTACACCGCCGTGTTCGAGGGACCGGCATCTCCCGCGCCACCGGGGGACTGGCGGGGCAAGACCGACGGCCAGTTGCTGGCCGAGCTGCTCGGCATCAACCCCGAGGTGACCCGGCAGCTGATCGGTGCCGACGGCACCGACGCGCGTGAGGCGCGGGCGATGAACACCGCACTGTGGCCCGCCACTTGGGGCTACCACCTGCACACCATGCTCAACCCGGTCTTCGGGACCGCCGCCGTGGACGCCACCCGGTCCTTCTTCACCCGGTACGTCAGCGGGCGCGGCCCCCTGCCCACCGTGCAGGTGGGCAGGCAGCCGTACGGGCTGCTGGTCACGACCGCCTTCTCCAGAATGGCCTGGGCCGACAACGACACCGCCGCAGCGCACCGCAGGCGCATGCACACCGTGCTGCAGACCATGGCCGGCGACTGGCAGCAGCTCGCGGCCGACGTGCCGCACCTGGGCAAGGACGCAGACCCGCACCAGCTGCTGCTCGACCTGCTCGCCGCGCACCCGGCCTCGGTGGAGTTCCACCAGCGCTACGGGCAGAGCGCCGAGGACTACTTCAACCGGCTGAACCTGGAGGGCTCCGGCACGGACGTCATCGCGGCCCTGGACACGCTCAACGTCCGGGGGCGGATCCGCACGCTGCTCACCCACCTCGGCTACGACCCGCAGCGGCCCGATCCCGACGCGTCCACGCGGTTGTTCACCGGCCGTCAGCACGCTCTGCGTGGCCCGATCGTGGACGACCTTCCGATGTCGGAGGGCCGACCGGTACATGTCTCCTCCGACGACGGCCGCAACTACCTGGCCTGGCTTGCGCACTTCGCGCGTGCCGACTTCAACGCCGTACGCCGCGAGGACGGATTCAGCGGCGGAAAACCCACCGCGCTGCTCTACCTGCTGCTGCGGCATGCCGTACTCACGGCGTACGACGAGGCGGCGCTGCGGCTGTCGGCGGCCGCGCACGGCGCCGACGAGGCCCAACTGCTCGCGGCGCGCCGCGAGCAGCCGTTCGTGCACATCAGCACCCGGACCCAGGTCAGCGAGAGCCGGTACGGACGGCTGTACGCCCCCGACCCCGACGTGACGGGCGCGCCCAACACACTGATCGCCGACTTCATCCCTCAGGTCATCGGGCAGCGCCCGGCCACGGTCGACCTGGCCGAGCAGCTAGTTGCCGTCGACCTGCTGGCGCAGGTGCCGACCGCGCGGCTGGAGCGCGCTCTCGCCGAACACATCGACTGCTCCACCTACCGGCTTGACGCCTGGCGGCTGGGACTTGCCACCGAGCGGCTGTTCACCATGCGGTACGGGGCGACCGGCAGCGGTCCTGCCACGACCGGGCTGCACCTCGGCGCCTTCGGCTGGCTGGAGAACATCCGCCCCCGCGGCGCGTTCGAGCAGGTACAGCTCTCCGGTCGGCTCGCTCAGGTCTTCACCCCGCCGGGGAGCGGCCCGCTGCTGCGCGACCCGGCGAGCGGCGGGCACATCCACACGCCCTCGTTGAACCACGCCACGACAGCAGCGCTGCTGCGCACCGGCTACCTGGCCAACGGAGGCCCCGACAACCCGGGCACCATGGCGGTCAACCTCAGCTCCGAGCGCGTACGTATCGCGTTGTCGTTCATCGAGGGCATCCGCTCCGGTCAGTCACTCGGCGCGCTGCTCGGCTACCGGTTCGAGCGCGGGCTGCATGACAAGCACGACGTAGCCGAAGTCGACTTCTTCATCGCCGCGTTGCGCACGGCGTTCCCGCTCGTTGCCACGAAGCTCCCGGGCACCGAGCCGCCCGCGGGCACCGCGATCGAGCAGGTGGAGGCGCGCAATGTGATCGACGGGCTGGAGCTCGTACGGCACGTCACGCGCACCGGTCCGGCCACCTACCCGTTCGGGCACCCTGAGCTGCCGCCGGCCGAACCGGCACAGGCCCAGGCCATCGAGGAGGAGGTCCAGCGGCTCGTGGAGATCCACGACGCGCTGGCCGACCTGGCCGTCGCGGAAGGCGTGCACCAGGCCGTACTCGGCAATCCCGACCGCGCCGGCGCAGTCTTCGAGGCCTACACCAAGTCGGGCTTCCCGCCCGAACCGGTCGTGACCGCGACACCGCGCAGCGGCGTCAGCCTGAACCACCGGGTCGGTCTGCACGTTCGTGCCGGGCGCCCGCCGAAGATTTCGCCGGTGGCCGGCGGGCACATGACCCCGCGGGGCCGCGGTGAGCCCGGCATCAACGACTGGCTGGCCCGGCTGCTGCCGGGTCATGGCCAGGTGGCCTGCCGGGTGACCTGGACGGACCCGCGGACCGGTGACGACCGCGACCGGGTGGTCAATCTGTCAGAGCTCGGGATGCAGCCGATCGATCTGCTGTGGGCGCTGCGGCCGAACGACGCCGCGGCGATGACCGACCTGGACGACCGGATCCTCGGCCGGGTGATGCAGTTGGGCAACATCCGCCCCGACGCCGAGCCGCTCATCCGGTACACCGAGCGCGTCCAGGGCAAGATCACGCTCTTCGAGCTGTCCCCGCTCATCTCCGCCCTGCGGCAGCTGCTGCTCACTGCCCGCCCGCTCCGGCCGAGCGACCTCGTGCCGCAGTCGGGCACCGAGACGACCGGCTCCGCGCTCGACGAGAACGTGGACCTGCCCCGGGCCCGGCCCGCCGCCGTACGCGAGGCCATGCACGACTTCGCCGAAGAACTGGACGAGTTCATCGAGGATCTCGGCGCGCCGCTGGCCGATCCGGTCGAGAACCGCGCCGAGCTGCTCTCCGACGTCGACGACTACCTGGTCAGGCTGGCCGAGCTCGCGATCACCGCAGCGGGCTTCGGCATGGTGCGCAGTGGCTGGGGCGAGCTGGCTCAGTGGCGGCGCGACCGGTTCCGCGAGGTGCTCGCGGCGGTGGACGTGGTGGCCGACCGTATGACGGCCACGCTGGCCGCGGCGGACGCCAAGATCGCGGCCAACGACGCGCTGCCCGCGGGCACGCCGGCCGAGGTCAGTTTCGGCCTGCTGCAGCAGGCCGAGCGGCTGCTGACCACCACGCCGACAAGCCCACGGCCGCGCATGCCACAGCAACTGCGGGGGATCGTGGCCGGCCGCCGCGCCACGTTCGACGTCCGCCTTTCCGGGCTGGAGGCGATCGCCAGGACGAACCGCCCGACCCTGTCCGGGCTGCTGCACGACGTGAGCGCCCTGCAACCGATCACCGCGTTCGATCCGCAGGGCCTGGATCTCACACCGACCGAGGACGCGGTGATCGCGTTCCTGACCGGGCTCGCCGCGCGCGCCGCGGATCTGCGGGCGGACGTCGGCGAACGGCTGACCGCGGCCGACGCGGAGCTCGCCCGCTACGACGCGGTGGCCGCCGGCAAGGACCGGGTCACCGCCGCGGTGGCCGCAATCCGGGCGCTGATCGGCCCGGACGCGCTCGCGGTCCACGAGTTCACCGTGCCCGACGACCTCGGCGACGGCTGGCGCGACGGGTACCTCGCATCCAGGCGGGGCGAGCTCACGGACCATCTGGACCGTGACTTCCCCGTGGACGACTGGCTGCACGGCGTGGCCCGGGTCCGGCCCCGGCTGAGCGTGTGGGAGCGGGTCACGCTGCTGACCGACGCGCTCGACGGGCACGAGCCCGAACTGCTCCCCGTACAGTTCCCGTTCGAGGAGAACGCCCCCTGGCTGGCCATGGAGCTGCCCGCGAGCTACCAGCTCAGGAGCGACCGGCTGCTCTACACCGCGCACTACAGCGACCAGCCGAATCCGCACGACACCTTCTGCGCGCTGCTGATCGACGAATGGACCGAGACGCTCCCCGCGAAGGCGGAGACCACCGGCATCGCCCTGCACTACGACCGACCCGGCTCGGAGCCGCCGCAGACCATGCTGCTCGTCGCACCGCCCAAGCGCACGGGCGCCTGGAACTGGGACGACCTGGTCGCCGCGCTGCACGAGACACTCGACCTGGCCCGGTCGCGCGCCGTCGAACCCACCCAGATCGACGGGACGGCGTACGCGCAGCTGCTGCCCGCCACGGTCATGACGGCGACCGCGTCGCCGATCACGATCTCCACCGATCTCTCCATCAACAACGATCAGCCGCCGGCGAGCGGCCCGTTGCGACCCGCGAGGGGCTGACCATGGTTCGTACCCCCATCCAGGACATGCGGGCCGCGCTGGCCGCCCGCGAATTCCCCACGGTGACGGTGTGGAACCGGCTGGAAGGCAGGCCGCGGAGCACCGAGTTCGGGCGCGCGCTGAGGGCCGAGGTCCGCGACCCGTTGTGGATGCTCACCCGGCAGTGGCAGTTCGGCGAGTTCCAGGGGGAGGACGCCGGCACCCCGGTCACCGCGAAGTACCACATGCGCACCACCAAGCCCGGCCGCTACCGCCCCCGGGAGACCCCGCCCGGCGACCTGCCGGGCGGCCTGCCGCTGGAGACCGTGGTGGAGCGCCGCCCGCTGCCGTTCCGGATCGGCGCCGACCGGGTCTCCTTCGATCTGCGGCTGGCCATGGGACGCAGGTGGCAGAAGCTGGCGCCGTTGCAGCACCGCGGCTCCTACGTCCAGCGCTGGCCGATCCGGCTGCCCGACCCGGTGGCCGAGGCGGACACCTCGCTGGTGGCGCACCCCGAGGTGTGGGCGACGATGCAGGCGGTGGCCGGGCGGGCCATGGACGGCTACGAGCTCTATGTGCACCTGAAGAACGGCGGGCACGCCTGGGACGGCATTCAGGGCGTGGTCTCCCCGTTCCAGAAGCAGCAGCTCGACGCGCTGATCCCGAGGTTCGTCGGATGGTTCGACGACCTGATCGCACAGCCGCCCGCCGCCGAGGCGTACGACCCGTCCCGGCTCGAGCATCGCTTCGACCTGGCCGCGCCCGAGGCATCCGGCGAAACCGTGCTCGCCGCGGAGGAGTACCCGGGCGGGCACCTCGACTGGCACGCCTTCTCCTATGACAAGTCCGGACTGACGCTGGGCGCCACCGGCGTGCCGGGCGAGGTGATTCGTACCGCGGTGCCGGGCACCGTACGGTTCTCCGGTATGCCATTGCCCCGGCTGTGGGCGATGGAGGACGGGCGCACCGACTTCGGCGCCATCACCGCCGACACCACCGACCTCATCCGGCTGCTGTTCATGGAGTTCGCGCTGGTCTACAGCAACGACTGGTTCGTGTTGCCGTGCGACCTCGACACGGGGACGCTGGCCCGCGTCGACGGAATGGTCGTGACCGATGTCTTCGGACGGCGGTTCTGGGTCGAGCCCGCGGGTGCCGGCCCCGACGACGACTGGCAGCGATGGTCGATGTTCAACCTGGACATCCAGGGCGAGGCGCCGGTCGCCGCCGACACCGGCTTCTTCCTGCCGCCGAGCGTGCCCTCAGTGGCCGATGGACCGACAGTCGAGGAGGTCGTGCTGATCCGCGACGAAACCGCCAACATGGTGTGGGGCGTCGAACGCTCGGTGCTGCTCGCCACTGGCGACTCACTGCGGGGCGAGGAGGCGGCGCGCGAGACCCTGGCACACCGTCGACTGCTCGCCCCTCCCCACACGCCACCGGCCCCGTCGGCGCCGATCGCGTACGAGGCGATGAACACGGTGCCGGAGAACTGGATCCCGTTCATCCCGGTGCACGTGCCTGGCGACAACCGGGAGATCCAGCTGCAGCGCGGTGCCATGCCCCGTGTGCTCGACGGCACCACGGCGCCGCCGGTGCCCGTGCGGCCGCGGACCACGCTGCTGGGCGAGGGCCTGAGCGCCGGGCAGCCGTACTTCGTCCACGAGGAGGAGGTACCTCGCGCGGGGACCCGGCTCTCCGCCGCCTACAACCGGACCCGCATGCCGAACGGACGCGTCGTGATCTGGTACGGCGTCCGGCGCTCGACCGGCCGGGGAGAGGGTTCGAGCTCGCTGGACTGGGACCGCCTGGTGGACCAGCCCGCGGCGGAACAGGAGTAATCCGCAACCTGCGAGACGGCGGCGGGGTCCGTGGTCAGGCGTACAGGTCCTGGCAGAAGGGGCAGAGTTCGTAGCGGCCATCGTTCACCACGCTCCCCCAGCCGCGGCACTCGTCGCAGTCGCGTGCCAGGGCGATGTTCGCGCGGGGGGCAGGAGCGTTGGGGTGGGCTCCGGTGTTCATCAGGTCATGTTCCTCGGGTAGAGGGCTATGCGTAGCAAAACTATGCCATGAGGTGCATAGGCATGCAAATGGGGGCCCTCACACCGGCTGCTCGGTCCAGATCGTCTTGCCGTCGCGCGTGTACCGCGTCCCCCACCTCTCCGTGAGCTGGGCCACCAGGAAGAGTCCGCGGCCGCCCTCGTCGGTGGATCGGGCCCGGCGGAGGTGTGGTGAGGTGCTGCCGGTGTCGGACACCTCGCAGATGAGGTGGCCGTCACGGATGAGCCGCAGGGTGATCGGCCCGCCGCCGTACCGATAGGCGTTGGTGACCAGTTCGCTGACGATCAGCTCCGTGGTGAAGGCCATCTCGTCCAGTCCCCACTGGGCCAGTTGGGACGCCACCAGCGCCCTGGCCCGAGCGGCGGCGGTTGGTTCGACGCGCAGCTCCCACGTGGCCACTTTCTCCGCCGCCAGGACGCGGGTACGGGCGATGAGCAGAGCCACGTCGTCGGCGACGTCATCGGTGGGCCGGTCGTGCAGCAGCGCGACCTCGATGGCCCTGCACGTGTCCTCCAATGAGCGGGCCGGCGCCGCCAGCGCCCCGGACAGATCGGCCAGACTCTCGTCGACGTCTCGCTTTCGGCCCTGGATGAGACCGTCCGTGTACAGGGCCAGGAGGCTGCCCTCGGCCAGTTGCAGCTCGGCGGCCTCGAACGGCAGCCCGCCCAGGCCCAGCGGCGGACCTGCGGGGATGTCGACGAGGTGTACGCGCCCGTCCGGGGTCACCACCGCGGGCGGCGGGTGGCCCGCCCGGGCCAGGGCGCAGTGCCGCGAGACCGGGTCGTAGACCGCGTACAGGCAGGTCGCGCCGATGACTTGAGGGGAACGTTCGTCGGTCGGCTCCTGCTCGGCGGCCAGTCGGTCCACGAGATCATCGAGGTTGGAGAGGACCTCGTCCGGGGTGAGGTCGAGATTGGCCAGGGTGTGTACGGCCGTGCGCAGCCGGCCCATGGTGGCCGCTGCGTGGATGCCATGGCCGACCACGTCGCCGACGACGAGGGCGACGCGAAGCCCGGAAAGCGGGATGACGTCGAACCAGTCGCCGCCGACACCGGTCGTGGCGTCGGCAGGCAGGTAACGGTGGGCGACTTCGACCGCCGGGTGCCCGGGAACCTCGTGGGGGAGCAGGCTGTGCTGCAGGGTCAGCGCCGCCTCGTGTTCCTGGGTGTAGCGGCGCGCGTTGTCGATGCAGACGGCGGCGCGGGAGGCGAACTCCTCAGCGAGAGTGAGGTCGTCCTCCTCGAACGGCTCGAGCCGCCGAGACCGCCACATACTGATCAGGCCGAGCACGAGCCCTCGCGCGACCAGCGGCACCACCATCAGCGAGTGGATGCCCAGTGCGAGAGCGCGCTCAGCCCGGTCCGGGTCCATGGTGAGCCACGTGTTGGCGCCCTCCAGATGCGCGTCGAGGATGGGACGTCGTTCGGCCAGGCACCTCGCCTGCATGGTTTCCGGCGGGATGTGAATCGTGTGTCCCAGCGGATACATCACCTCCGCCGTGTCCGACAGAATGCTGCGGACCGCCGTCCGGCGCAGGGGGCCGAGCACTCCTCCCTGAGTGGGCTCTTCGCCGCGGGTCACCGGCTCCAGCAGGTCCACGGAGACGCAGTCGGCGAGGCCCGGGACCGCCACGCCGGCCAGTTCGTCCGCCGTCTTCGCCACATCCAGCGTGGTTCCGATGCGGGCACTGGCTTCGTTGAGCAGGGCGAGCCGTCGCCGGGCCTGGTAGCGGTCGGTCACGTCCTCGACCGTCTGCGTCACTCCGAGGATCCGCCCGGAGGAGTCGTGCATCCGGAACGCCGATATCGATACGACCAGCTCACGGCCGGGATCCCGCCGCAGACGGCAGGGCTGCTCGGTGAAGATCGACGACTGGCCCGTCTCCAGGACCTCCCGCAACTGCCTCTCCACCGTGTCGGTGTCCTGCTGGATCAGGAAGTCGCTGGTGTGGAGCCCGCGGTGCTGCTCGACCGGGATCTCGCTGAACCTCGCGATCGCACGGTTCACCCGCAGGATCGACAAGTCCGGGGCATGGACGGACAGACCGATGGGTGAACGGCGGAACAGCCCGTCCAGGACCGACCGGTCCATCTCCCACTGGACCACTTGCTCGGCGGGCGCAGCAACGAGGAACCACTCGCGTGGGGAGTCGTCGCCCCTGGCGATGACCCTGGCGCGACAGCCGAATTCCATGCGACGGCCGTCGCGGTGCCGGACGGGCACGATCCCGTACCACCCCAGGTCCCGTACGCATTCCGCCACCGCGTCCATGACGACCTCGTAGTCGCGGGGATCGAGCAGGAAACCGACCGCCGGCCGCCCGAGCACTTCCTCGGGCGGATAGCCGAGCAGCTCCTCGGCCCGCTCGCTCCAGCCGACGACCCTCCCGCGGTCGTCCAGCACCCCGCAGGCGGCACGCCGCACCGCGAACGGGTCGTCCGGGCCCTCGCTGAACGTCGTCACCGGTGTCTCCATCACTACCACCCTGGCACTTCCCGGGCGGGACCGCCCATGCGATGGGGCTTGCGGTGATTCCTCGCCGGTTCCGGTGGAGTGAGTGTCCTCGCGAGGAGCACCGCCACGTCGTCCTGCGCCGTGGAGGGCAGCAGTCGGCCGAGGATACGGTCGCAGATTTCCTCCAGAGGATGGTCGAGGTGCCGCAGCGCCTGGGCGAGCTCCTGCATGCCCTGGTCGAGGTCTCTGTCGCGGGCCTCGATGAGGCCGTCGGTATAGAGCACCAGCAGACTTCCGGGGGGCAGGGGCACCTCCTCGGTCCGGAAGTCCTGTCCGCCCGTTCCCAGGGGCGTACCCGAGGGGCCGTCGAGGAACGCGATCGTCCCCCGGGCGTCGACCAGTGCCGGAGGTGGATGGCCCGCCCTGGCGATCAGGCAGCCGCCGGCGGCCGGGTCGTGGACCGCGTAGACGCACGTCGCCATTTCGTTCTCGCCCAGATCGGCCACGGCGGCGTCCAGGGAACGGAGCATCTGAGCCGGGGGGATGTCGAGGCGCGCCAGCGTTCGCACCGCTGTGCGCAGCTGGCCCATGACAGCCGCCGCATGGATTCCGTGCCCCATGACGTCCCCGATGACAAGACCGGTCCTGCCCTCGGGCAGGGTGATGACGTCGAACCAGTCGCCGCCGACCTCGTGGTCGCTGGCCGGGAGGTAGCGCCCGGTGAGTTCCAGGCCGGTCACGTCCGGCAGCGCATAGTTCGTCAGGCTGCGCTGCAGAGTGAGGGCCGCCTCCCGCTGGCTGGTGTACATGCGGGCGTTGTCGATGTTCAGCGCGGCCCGGGCGACCAGTTCGTCGATGAGTACGCAGTCCTGCTCGTCGAACGACTCACGGTCGCGGGTGCGTGTCACCACGACCGCGCCGAGCACCTTGCCGCGGGCGACCACGGGGATCAACCGCGCGCAGCCTATACGGGCACTGAGATAGGCCCGCAGTCGCTCGGCCTGCGGATCGGGGATCAGCTCGGGGATGTCGGCCTGGTAGAGGTTCATGGGGCGCCCGTCCGCAATGACCTGCTCGTACACCGAGCCGAGGGGGACCTGGAAGGTCATGCCCGGCGCCAGTTTCGCGGTGGGGGCGGACGGATCGGGGAAGGCGGCCGCCATACGACGCACGACGCCCTGAGTGGAGGCGGCGGCGTCATCGGGGTCGAGCACCGCTTCCAGCAGTTGTACGTCGGCCGAATCGGCCAGCTGGGGCACCAGCACCTGCACCACTTCTTCGGCGGTCTGGCGCAGGTCCAGGGTGGTTCCTATGCGCTCGCCGGCCTCGGCCAGCAGGGCGAAGCGCTGCCTCGCCCGCTCTGCCTCGGCATGCGCCTGCTGTCCGTCGGTGATGTCGATCAGGGAAGCGATCAGTCCCAGGGGCCGCCCGTCGTTGCCGAGCAGCGGGGCATAGGAGCAAGACCAGGTGCGGTCGTGATCGGGATCGCTCGGGGTGCGACCGGTGCGGCGCACGTCGACCACCGCCTTGCGGCGGTCCAGCACCTGCCGCATCACCTTCTGCAGTTCGGAGGCGTTGACCCCCGGTGCGACCTCCGTCAGCCGCTTGCCGAGATGCTCGGCCGCGGAGACGCCGTTCATCCGCGCCAGCGCGTCGTTGACCCGCAGAAATCGCAGCTCGGGGTCGACCATGGCCAGACCGATGGGGGACTGGGTGAACAGGCCTTCCATGGCCGCCAGCGAATCCCGCATTCTCAACACCGCGGAGGTCTCCACCGCGATGGCCAGAATGCCCGTGCCGCCCTGCGGGTCCGCACTCGGGCAGATCCACATCTCCATCGGCACCAGGTACCCGTCGCGGTGCACCAGAGGGAGGGCTCCGACAACCGCCTCACCCGCCAGGACCTTCTCCGTCAGTTGATCGGCCAGGTCCCAGTTGGCCTCGGGGACCAGTACCGCTATCCCGTACCGGCCCAGCAGCTGTTCCGGCGAGTAACCGAGCAGCTCCCGGGCTGCGAGCGACCACTCCACGACGCGGCCTTGCGCATCCGCCCTCCACAGCGCGATGGGAAGCAGGTCACGGAGCACACCCGCGTATCCGACCGCCGACAGGGGGTCGTCCGGCACATCACTCGTCGACTGGTGTGTGTCCACGCGATGACCTCACACCGGGGTGCGGCCTCTGCCTGCCGACCACTCCCTGGCGATCTTCCGGCCGAGCGCTGCTGACGCATTGTCGTTGCAGCGTCTTCGGATTTGGCGACTCTGGGCGCAGCTTATGGGGTGCATCTTTCGGGTGCCGTTGTCCACATATCAGCCTATCCGAGGCGTGCACAGTCGATCGGTGCCGGTACTGGTTCCGGTGCAGTCGCCTTCGGCCAAGAGGCTTGGGACTCGTTGTGGCGGACGCAGGCGCGGCATAGCGTTGATTGCGTCCCGACAACCGTGGCGGAGGCCTGTGTGAGCGATCCCCTGAGCGCGACCGTTGTCCATGCCTTTGGTGACGACGTGCTGGGAGAGCACGACGCCGTGAGCCTGGCCCGGCTGATCCGCGACGGGGAAGCCGATCCGGTCGAGGTGGCGCGGGCCGCCGTGGAGCGGGTGCGGAAGGTCGACGGGGATCTGCACGCCGTACAGGTACCGGCGTACGACCAGGCCGTGGCCTCCGCCACGGGCGGGCCGGGGACCTTCGCGGGGGTGCCGACCTTCATCAAGGACAACATCGACTACCGAGGTCTGCCCACGGGCTTCGGCAGCTCCGCGTACGTGGCGCGGCCCGCGCGGCGGCACGCGCCCTTTGCCCGCCAGTTCCTGAGCACCGGCGTGACGGTGCTCGGCAAGACCCGGCTGCCGGAGTTCGGTTTCAACGCCACCACCGAGTACGAGAACGCGCCACCGGTGTGCAACCCCTGGCACACGGGGCACTCTGCGGGCGGCTCATCGGGCGGCAGCGCCGCGCTCGTGGCCGCCGGCGCCGTGCCGATCGCGCACGCCAACGACGGCGGCGGCTCCATCCGCATCCCCGCCGCCTGCTGCGGGCTCGTCGGCCTCAAGGCCACCCGCGGCAGGCTGGTCGCCAACGAAGAGGGCCGCACCCTGCCCATCAACCTGGTCAGCGACGGGATACTGAGCCGATCCGTACGGGACACCGCCGCGTTCTTCGCTGCCGCGGAGCAGCACTGGCGCAACCCGAAGCTGCCACCGCTCGGCCTGGTCGAGGGCCCGTCACAACGCCGTCTGCGCATCGGGCTGTTGCTCGATTCCCCGACCGGTATTGCCGCGGACGCCGCCACCCGCGCTGCCGTGACGGACACCGCGACAGCGCTGGAGAAGCTGGGCCACACCGTGGAGCCGGTACGGATCGTGCTGGACGAACACTTCGCCGAGGACTTCATCACCTACTGGGGCCTGCTGTCCTTCCTCGTGGGCGCCACGGGCAAGCGGCTGGACCGCCACTTCGACCGGCGCCGCATGGACGGTCTCAGTCGCGGCCTGCGCGACCACTACCGGCGCCGGCTGGGCAGCACCCCGGCGGTGCTGCGCCGGCTGGGCCGCTCCCGCGAGGCGTACGCTGCTGCCTTCCGTGACCACGACCTCGTCCTCTCGCCGGTCCTTGCACACACCACGCCGCGCCTTGGCCACCTCAGCCCCGGTGTGCCGTACGAGACGCTCATCGAGCGGCTCACCTCCTACGTCGCCTTCACCCCGCTGAACAATGTGGTCGGCAGTCCCGCGATCTCCCTGCCCGCGCGCATGGCGACCGAGGACGGCCTGCCGATCGGGGTGATGTTCTCCGCCCGGAACGGCGACGAACGCACGCTGCTGGAAATCGCGTTCGCGCTGGAGGCCGACCAGCCCTGGCGCCGCATCCAGGACGGCCGGGCGGCCACGCCGTGACGAGGACCGCGGCGAGGCGCCGGGCGTTGAGCGCCTCGCGGGCCGCTTCGATCAGTCCCGGTTCCCACTCGGCCGGCTGTGCACGCACTTCGCGCAGCAGAAGCAGGGCCGCCAGTGCCTTGACCTTCGGCCGAGCCCGTGGGGCGATTCCCGGCCACCTACCGACGGTGGCCGGACTTCGCCGCACCCGCGATTTCGCGACGGCGGGGACAGCGGGCGGCGGGGATCAGGTGTGCAGAATGCTGTTGTGGCCGTCGTGGGCGTCGGCGAATTCGTCGTCGAACCAGTAGTCGCCGGCTGCCAGGTAGCGGAATCCGTAGCTGTGCTCAGGGGGCAGGTTGACGGTGACGGCGCGGGTGCCGTCCGTTCTCGCCACCAGAGGATGGGCGCCGGGCTGCCAGTCGTTGAAGTCGCCGACGACACTGACCTGGCCGCAAGGCTGGTCCGCGGGGATGACGAACGTGATCTCTGTGTCGTTCTTGCGGCGGGAACGCTCCAGCATGGAGAAACCTTCCTCTTCGGAGAGCAGTGGGGGCCAGCATTGCCCTGTTCGTGCTCTTCCGTCGCGCCCGGCTGCGCCAACGGCGCCGCCGGTCGCCCGTATGGCCCCCGCGACACGGTGTCTTTCCCGCCGTGGAGTGCCTTGGGCTCGCGCCAGTGTTCTCGACCGGGTGGGCGGGCGCGTGAGGCGGTCGCTGCGGGCGCAGAGGTCGGCGACCCCGCTCTCTCGCCGACGAAGCGTGATCCGCGAGTCGTATCCGCCTCGTGTCCCTGTCAAGGCGAGCGGGGCAGCGGCCGCATCGCGGAAAACCCGGTGCTCCCGCCATACCAAGTTCCCTACACTCACCAGGAATCGCGCGCTACGACATCGCAGCGCGCGCCTTGACGAGTGAGGGGAGCCGGGCCGTGCGTGACCGCACCGCTGTCGTTGTTCCCCCGTCACGGTACGAGGTGATCCTGGTGTCTTCGTCTGTCCGGCGTCGGCTGCGCGGCCCACGCCGGATCTCCGCGACGAACACCTGACCCCCTGTCTGTTCGGCCTGAACCAACGCCTCGGAAACATCACGGGACGTTGCGCCGCCTTGAGGGTTTGTGCCTGGCCTGAGTGCAGGTCGTGGTCCGTCCGGGAAATCGCGCTGACTTGTTGTCGGTCATTCCTGAAAGGCCAGAGTTGTGCGCACCGAAATCCGTCACTTCGACAATCCGCTCACTGGCGTCCGCAATTTGGGCATCCTCGCCCACGTCGACGCCGGCAAAACGACCGTCACCGAACGGATCCTGTATGTCACCGGCGCAACGTACAAGCGTGGCGAGGTCCATGACGGTACGACCGTCACCGACTTCGACTCGCAGGAGCGAGATCGCGGGATCACGATCTTCGCTGCCGCGGTGAGCTGTGACTGGGACGGCCACCGGATCAATGTGATCGACACTCCCGGCCACGTCGACTTCGCCGACGAGGTGGAGCGCTCGCTGCGCGTGCTCGACGGCGCCATCGCGGTGTTCGACGCCGTCGCCGGGGTCGAGCCCCAGAGCGAGTCGGTCTGGCGACAGGCCGACCGCTACGGGGTGCCGCGTATCGCATTCGTCAACAAGCTGGACCGTACCGGTGCCGACCTGGACCTGGCGGTCGAGTCGATCCGGGCAAGGCTGCATACGGTTCCGCTGGTGGTCCAGCTGCCGATCGGTCAGGAGGAGGGGTTCACCGGCGTGGTGGACCTGCTCCGTATGCGGTCGCTGGTCTGGTCCGACGGGTGCGACACCTTCGAGGACCGTCCCGTACCGGAGGACTTGCAGGACGAGGCACGCCGTCGCCGTCGGCTGCTCGAGGAGGCGGTGGCGGAACTCCACCCGATCGCACTGGAGGAATTCTGTGCACAGTCAACGGTCTCCGCGCAGACACTGACGGCAGCGCTGCGGGACCTGACACTCGCCGGTGACGCCCTGGTCGTGCTGTGCGGATCGGCCTACCGCAACCGCGGGATCGAGCCGCTGCTGGACGCTGCCGTGGCCTACTTGCCCTCGCCGCTGGACGTACCGGCGGTGCGCGGCACCGTCGACGGCTCGGAGCAGGAGCGGGCCGCCGACCCGGCCGCGCCGTTCGCCGCGCTCGTGTTCAAGGTGAACGCGACGGCCACGGGACGGCTGACCTACCTGCGGGTGTATTCGGGAACGATCAGCAGAGGAGAGGCGGTGTTGGACGTGCAGGCGCGGCGCACCGAGCGGGTCGGCCGGATCCTGCGCGTACAGGCGGACCGGCACGCGGAGGTGGAACGGGCAGTGGCCGGGGACATCGTCGCCGTGGTCGGAGTGAAGGCGGCACGCACCGGTGCCACGCTGTGCGCACCCGGGGCGCCGTTGATCCTCGAACCGCCGACGGTGGCGGATCCGGTGGTCTCCGTGGCGGTGGAGGCTCGCAGGAGCATCGACACCGACCGATTGGTGTCGGCGCTGGCACGACTGGTCGAGGAAGATCCGTCGCTGCGGGTCCGCACCGACCGTGAGACCGGCCAGACGGTGCTTTCGGGCATGGGCGAGCTGCATCTGGAGGTCGCGGCGGAGAAGATGCGTCGTGCCCACGGACTGGATGTCAGCGTCGGCCGGCCGCAGGTGTCCTACCGGGAGACGGTCTCCCGTGGGGTGTCCGGGATGGTGTACCGCCACGTCAAGCAGGATGGTGGCGCCGGGCAGTTCGCCCATGTCGTCCTCGACGCACAGCCGTTGGACGCCGCGGAGCTCGACGGTGGCGGCAGCGGCAGGGAGGTCGACTTCGAGTTCCAGTCGACCGTTGCCGGCGGACGCGTGCCGGCGGAGTACGTCCGGGCGGTGGAGGCCGGATGCCGGGACGCCCTGGCTGAAGGGCCCCTGGGCGGCAACCCGGTCACCGGGCTGCGGGTCACCCTGACGGACGGGGCCACCCATCCCAAGGATTCCTCGGAGATGGCGTTCCGTACGGCCGGTCGGCTCGCTCTGCGGGAAGCACTGCGCGCCTGCGCGATGGTGCTGCTGGAACCGGTGGCCGAGGTCACGGCCACGGTGCCCGAAGACGCCGTCGGCGGAGTCCTCGGCGACCTGGCGGCACGACGCGGCCGGATCACGGGCTCGACCGCCCGGGCAGGCACGGCAGTGATCACCGCGACCGTGCCGCTGGCCGAACTGTTCGGCTATGCATCCCGGTTGCGCAGCCGGACCCAGGGCCGGGGCACCTTCACCAGCCGGGCCACCGGCTACGCCCCGGTACCGAGCGGCGTGTTGAGCGCGATGCCGTCACGGTAGAACGCACTGGTGGCCCCGCCCTTGTACGGGCGGGGCCACCACCGGAGCGCCGGCTGCTGAGCCGCCGAGGCGGCAACGCCGCGCGCCGCGGCGGGCCGGTTACGACATGGCGCCGACCATGGCGTCGACCATGACTCCGGTGTCCGCGATGGTCTCGAAGGCGACCGGCACACCGTTCTCCAAACGCCACACATGCGCGAAGCGTGCCTTCATCGCCTTACCCGTCGCACGGCCTCGCCCCTGATAGTGGCCGAGGGCGACCACCAGGTCCGGAACGGCAATGAGCTCTGTCGGGGCGACCGCGAAGTCCTCCCACTCGGTGTCGAACCGGGCGAAGACGTTGGCCAGCACCTCGTCACGGCCGCGATAGGTTCCCCCGTACGGCAGCCCGGCGGTGACCACCCACTCGATCCCGTCACTCAGGGTGTTGAGGACCGCCTCACCGTTCCCGCGGCTCAGATCTGTGTACATCTGCGCCACGACGTCCCTGTCCTTCGACGCTCGGGCGTCCTGCAAGTTCACAATGGCAGTCATTGGTGCTCCCGTTCCTCATTCCTTTGCGCGGCCTGGCGTCGCAAGCGTGGGCGTCGACAGGTCCGATCGCAGCCCGAGACGTGGTGCCCCGGCCCGACACTCCTCGTGACCTTCCTGGCTGATGGTCAGCCGGGAGGAGCTGCGGCACCCATGGTCACCAGGGCCGGGCAAGGGCGGCATCGGTCAACTGACCTATCCGGCGACGGGGATGTGCGGAAGCGATCAACAACGCGCGGATCAGGGCAGCAGCCGATGCTCCATGGCGAACACCGCGACGCCGGCTCTGCTGCGCCGTCCGGTCTTGTCGTAGATGTGGGCCAGGTGGTGCCCCACGGTCCGGTTCGAGATCGACAGCCGTTCGCCGATCTGCCGGTTGCTCAGGCCCCGGGCCGCCAGGCAGAGCACCTCTACCTCTCGCTCCGTCAAGCCGGATGGCAGCACTCGGCGAGGCTTCGGGAGACCCGCCGCCTCGATGACGGCCGCGCACGCCTCCCGGTCGAGTCCTCCGGTCTCGGCCTGCTGCACCAGCAGATCGGCCGCGGCAGGCACGGTGTGCGCCTCCCGGTGTGCGCGCGGTTCGGTGAGTGCGGCGAAAACGTCTGCCGCAGCAAGGATGCGGGCGGCGAAGGGAAGGTGTCGGGAGGGATCTCCGCGGTGGTAACCACCGCCCTCCACCCGCTCGTGATGAGCGGAGGCGGTCGGCGCCAGCCCCGCAAGGGCGGGCACCCGCTCCAGGATCCGATGGGTCCAGTAGGTATGCATGCGAACCTTCTCGACCTCGGCTATTCCCAGTGGACCGGGCCGGTCCCAGATATTGGTCGCAATCCCGACCCGCCCGAGGTCGTGCACCAGAGCCGCACAACGCAACTCGCTTACCGCGGCCCGGTCCAGGTCCGCGATGGCGCCGGCGTCCGCGGCCAGCGTTGCGACGTGCTCACTGTGCCCGAGCAGCCATCGGCTCTTGAGATCCACCACTTGGGCAAGCACCGCGCACAACTGCGGAAGCGAACCGAACGGAACGGTGACATGCGGCATCGGCTCGATGTCGAGAACCGCGGCGAGCGCGTTCGGTTGTTCCAGCGGCTTGAGTGCGAGCGAGGTATCGGCGACGAACGCCCGAGCCAGGTCCGGGTCGAGATGGCCCCCGCTGCGCCGACGGATCTCGAAGACCGCGGCCGGTTCACCGCCCAGGTCATGTGCGAGGACTGCCTGTTCCGCAACGTGCACGATCCGCGCGGCCTGCGACAGCTGCGTCCCGCGGCGGCCTTCGGGGATGCCGCGTCCGTCCCATCGCTCGTACACGTCGTCCAGTGCCGCCACTGAGTCCGGTAGCAGGCCCAGCCCGGTGCCGAGGGCGCGGCTGGTCTCGCAACCGCTGCGCATGGCCTCGACCCCCATTGTGGGGAAAACGTCGACGAAAGTCCGTGCCAGACGTGGCCCTTCGGCGCCCGCCCAGTCGCCGAAGGTGCGCAACTGCGATGCGAACACTGCTTCGTCGCCGTGGTCCAGCCGCTTCAGAGCAGCCTGGAACGCGACATCGTCACCGAAGACGTCCGCGAGTTCCGGCGCGAACGACGTGCAGCCGACCGAACGCAGCAATGCCACCTCGAAGACCACCCGGCGGGTCATGGAGTCGACACCGAGCACAGAATCCGCGAACGCCGTGGCAACCGCGCACACGCGCAGCCCCTTCTCGAAGGACATTCCCGCGGCGACATCGGTGGTAAGCGACAGGGCTGCGAGCACCTCGGCCACACGGATCTTCTGCATCAGCGCATCGTAACGACGGGCTGACCGGCAGCGAAGAAGAGCCCGGCCGGGAGGCGAAAGCCGCCCAGGAGCAAGATGATGCCAGCATCGAGGGAGGTAACCATGGCAACTGTATTGATGCCCATTCCCGCGCAGGACTTCGACCCCAGCGAGGTCGCGGTGGGGTGGCAGGTCCTTACCCGAGCCGGACACAGCGTGGTGTTTGCGACGCCCGGCGGCAGGACCGCGAGGGGGGACGAGGTCATGCTCACGGGGCAGGGGCTCGATCCGTGGGGACGCGTTCCGGGACTGAAGCGGTTCCTCGGCATCGGGTGGGCCCTGCGGGCCAACGCCGATGCCCGGTCCGCCTACACGGAGATGGTCCAGTCCGAGGAGTTCCATGCCCCGGAGCCGTGGGATGCGGTGACTGTCGAGGGCGCGGACGGCCTGTATCTGGCGGGCGGCCACCGGGCACGGGGCATGCGCCCGTATCTGGAGAGCAGGACTCTGCAGGCCCTGGTCGTGGAGGCATTCCGGCGCGACCTGCCGGTTGCCGCGATCTGCCACGGCGTTCTGCTCGCCGCGCGCAGTACTGACCCCGACAGCGGCCGCTCGGTTCTGTACGGCCGCCGCACCACGGCGCTGACATGGCGCCTGGAGAGGACGGCGTGGCGGATCGCCCGGCGCACCCGCTACTGGGACCCCGATTACTACCGCACCTACCGGGAGGAGCCGGGCCGGCCTGAGGGCTACATGTCCGTACAGCAAGAGGTGACACGGAATCTGGCGCATCCGGACGACTTCCTCGATGTCGTGCCCGGCACCGCGGACTACCGGCGCAAGGCCGGCGGCAGCAGCCGCGACACTCTGAGCGACGAGCGACCCGCTTTCGTCGTCGAGGACGGGAACTACCTGTCCGCCCGGTGGCCGGGCGACGTCCACACCCTCGCCCGACGATTCGCCGCCACGCTCCCTCGCTGAGACGCGTCGCCGACCCCCATACCCCGGGTACCACTTCGCCGGCCCGGCAAGGGAGTCTTGGGGCTGTGTCCTCACTTCTTCCTCAGCAGGCTCAACACGGGCTCCCCGCAGGGCAGATGATTGTCTGCGGTGACGACGCGTTGGCTGCCCGTCTCGCCTCCGAACTGCACGACGTCTACGGGGAGCGGGTGACGCTGGTCGTCCCGCCCGCCCGCTCCTCGACAGGTGGGCAGCCTGCCGTGGCGCCGAACCGTATCCGGACTTCTGCGCTCTTCGGGCGGGTGTCCGCTGCGATGAACCGGCCGGGTGGTGCCGACGAGGTCGGCTCCAGTGGCGAATTCCTTCTTCCGGTACGGGAGGTGGAGGCTGCCGAGCCCTCGGAGGAGGCACTGCGTCAGGCCGGTGTGGAGCGGGCCGCAGCCCTGGCCCTCGTGTATGACGACGACGAGACGAACATCCGGGCCGCGCTGGCCGCCCGGCGGCTCAACCCCCGGCTGCGGCTGGTGATCCGGCTCTACAACCGCAAGCTGGGCCAGCACCTGGAGGGTCTGCTCGACCAGGCTGCCGTCGTCGCCATGCCGGGTCTGGACGTCACCGCGCTGGACGCCTCCACCACCGTGCTGTCCGACGCGGACACGGCAGCGCCCGCCCTGGCAGCCACAGCGGTGGCCGGTACGAGCAAGGTCGTGCAGGCGGACGGGCTGCTGCTGCGTGCCGTTGAGCGCACCCCGCCGGGGCGCGGCGAGATACCCGATCCCGGCTTGTGCACGCTCGCCCTGCTGTCGTCCACCACCAACGACCCTGCGGGCGCCGAGGGTTCGGACAGCAGCGGCCCTCACGGTCCGAGTCTGCTGCCCGACGACGCCACGGTCGCGGCGGCCACCGGACGGGGGACTGTTGTGCTGGAGACGATCTCGTACGCCGGGCTGCCGGTGCCGTCCCGTCGTCTGGCCGGCCGGGGCGCCCCACTCAGGGAAATCTTCTCGCGTCGGCTGCGCCGGGCGCTCGCCGGTGCCGCCGCGGCCGTGGTCGCCCTCGCCGTCGCGTCCTGGCTCACGACCGGCGACCATCCGTTGCACGCCGCGTACCTCACGCTGCTCGACCTGTTCGCGATCGGGGACCCGGCCGTCGGCGAACCCACCGCCCGCCAGGTGCTCCAGCTCCTGTCCGGACTGGTGGGTCTTGCGCTGCTGCCGGTCCTGGTCGCCGGATCACTGGAGGCCCTCGGCGCGTTCCGCGGAGCGGCGGGACTGCTGCGCCCGCCGCGGGGACTGTCCGGGCATGTCGTGCTGCTCGGCCTGGGCAAGGTCGGCACGCGGGTGCTGGCCCGGCTGCGTGAACTCGGCATCCCCGTGGTGTGCGTGGAGGAGGATCCGGAGGCGCGGGGCATCCCGCTCGCGCGCCGGCTGCGCGTGCCCGTGGTGCTGGGGGATGTCACCCACGAGGGCGTGCTGGAAGCTGCCAAGATCCATCGGGCGCATGCCCTGCTGGCGCTGACCAGTGCCGACACCACGAACCTCGAAGCGGCGCTGTACGCCCGTACCGTCAAGCCGGATCTGCGGGTCGGGCTGCGGCTGTACGAGGACGACTTCGCCACCGCCGTCTACCGCACCCTGCGGGCCGCGCACCCCGACGCGCTCACCCGCAGCCGCAGTGTTTCCACGCTCGCGGCCCCCGCGTTCGCCGGGGCGATGATGGGCCGTCAGATCCTCGGCGCCATCCCGGTGGAGCGCAAGGTTCTGCTGTTTGCCGTGCTCGATGTCGCCGGGCATCCGCAGTTCGAGGGCCGCACCGTCGCCGAGGCGTTTCGGCCCGGCGCGTGGCGGGTGATCGCTCTGGACACGGCGGAGCCCGCGGAGCGCCGGCCCGACCTCGGCGCATCCCGTCCGTACGGGGCCGACCGGACTGGCGCGGGGCTGTTGTGGGACCTCCACCCCGGTTACGTCCTGCGGCCCCAGGACCGTGTCGTTCTCGCCGCCACCCGCCGCGGGCTGGCGGAACTCCTGGGACGGCGCACCGGATCCCGCCCCGGCCCGCCTTCGGCCTGAGCGCTCGGAGATCCTTGGCGGGCTCGATCGGCGGGCGCCGACGGCCGAGCCGCCGCAGCCAGGGCGCGCGGGCCTGACAAGCCCGTCGTTGCGAGGTGCAATAGGCGTGGGAGGCGCCATGAATGTGGTCGCGGAACTCGAACAGGCTCGGGACTCCTACGGTCGCCAGGCCTGGCGGGACGCCTACACGCGGTTCTCGCACACCGATCATGAAGAGCCGCTCGGGCCCGACGACCTTGTACGGCTCACTGTCGCCGCCTATCTGGTCGGATACGACGCCGAGAGCGCTGCGGCTCTGGAGCGGGCACATCACGAGTACCTGCGTCTGGGCGAGGCGGCCCAAGCTGTGCGGTGCGCGTTCTGGCTGGCTGTTCCGCTTCTCCTGAAGGGCGAGGCGGCCCGTGGCGGAGGCTGGCTCGCCAGAGGGCAGCGGCTGATCGACGACCGGCAGCTGGACTGCGTGGAGCAGGGCTACCTGCGGTTTCCCTCTGGGCTTCGCCTTGTCGGCGAGGGCGATTTCGCGGCGGCGTACGCCACATTCACCGAGGCCGTCGAGATCGGTGATCGCTTCGGGGACCCGGACCTCGTGGCCATCGCGCGGCACGGCCAGGGCCGGGCGCTCATCAGCATGGGAAAGACCGTCGCGGGGCTGGCGCTGCTCGACGAGACGATGGTCGCGGTCACGGGCGGCGAGTTGTCGCCGATCATGACCGGGCTGATCTACTGCAGCGTCATAGAGGCCTGTCAGGAGATCTTCGACCTGCGCCGCGCGCAGGAGTGGACGGCGGCGCTGTCCGACTGGTGTGCCTCCCAGCCGGATCTCGTGCCCTACCGCGGTCAGTGCCTGGTCCATCGTTCCCAGGTCCTGCAGGTACGAGGGTCATGGCCGGATGCGATGAACGAGGCACAGAGGGCGTGCGAGCGGCTCTCCGACCCACCGGGCCAGCCCGCGCTCGGCATGGCCCTGTACCAGCAGGCGGAGCTGCACCGGGTGCGCGGTGCGTTCTCGAAGGCGGAGGACTCCTACCGCCGGGCCAGCCTGTGCGGTCACCCGGCGCAGCCCGGACTGGCACAGCTGCGGCTGGCCCAGGGCCGGGTCGACGCGGCCGTCGCAGCGATCCGCGGCGCTGCGGACGAGATGCCGGACCGGCTGGGCAGGGCGAAGGTGCTGGCCGCGTATGTGGAGATCATGCTGTCCGCCGGTGACGTGGTCGCCTCCCGGGCCGCGGCGGACGAGCTGTCGCAGATCGCCGCCGACATCGGGGCCCCGCTGCTGCGTGCGATCGCCGCCCACACGCGCGGAGCCGTGCTCCTCGCCGAGCGCGAGACCGCGGTGGCGCTCGATGTGCTGCGCGAGGCGTGCCGGGCATGGGGGGACCTGGAAGCGCCGTACGACCGGGCACGCTCCCGCGCCCTGGTGGGACTGGCGCGGCAACAGCTCGGCGACGCCGATACCGCTCAGCTGGATCTGGACGCGGCCCGCCACGTGTTCCGTGAGCTGGGCGCGGCCCCCGACCTGGCCCGGCTCGACGCGCTGACCAGCGGCCGCCGCGACACTGACACCGGGCTCAGTCCTCGTGAGGTCGAGGTCCTGCGGCTCGTCGCCGCCGGCAAGACCAACCACGCGATAGCCGTCGAACTGGTTCTCAGCGACAAGACGGTGGCCAGGCATGTGAGCAACATCTTCGTCAAGCTCGGGCTCTCCTCCAGGTCCGCGGCCACGGCGTACGCGTACGAGCACGGCCTGGTCTGACGGCGGCGCCCGGCTGCACAGAAATACCCATCGTCCTCGGGCTCCGCGTTTGGATCGTTCTCCCGATGCGGGCCCGCCCCTCGCGTTCCTAATGTCGATCTCAAAGAACGCGAGAAGGTGACGACGATGAACGACACACACAAAGCCGACCACATCGAGACGGTCATCATCGGTGCTGGTCAGGCAGGTCTTGCGGCCGGCTTCCACCTCGCCAGGCGCGGCCGGCCGTTCGTCATCCTGGATGCCAATGCCCGGGTCGGTGACAACTGGCGCTGCCACTGGGACTCGCTGCGCCTGTTCAGCCCGGCGCGTGTCGCCTCGCTGCCGGGGATGCGCTTCCCGGCGCCGCCGATGTCGTTTCCCACCAAGGACGCCATGGCCGACTTCCTGGAGACGTACGCGGCGGCCTTCGCGCTGCCTGTCCGAGGCGGCCACCGGGTCACCCGGCTGTGCCGCGACGACGGGAAGTACGTCGTGACGACGGACCGGTCCTCCTTCGTGTGCGACAACGTCGTGGTCGCCTCCGGTACGTTCGGCCGCACCCCCTACGTCCCCGACTTCGCCGACAAGCTCGGCCCCGGCATCGTGCAGCTGCACTCGAGTGCCTACAAGAACCCGGATCAGCTCCGCCCCGGCGGCGTGCTGGTGGTGGGAGCGTCACACTCCGGCGGGGACATCGCCTTCGAGGCGGGCTCGGCCGGACACGGGACCGTGCTCAGTGGCCCCATCCACGGCGAGGTGCCCGTCGACATCGAGGGCCGGGCGGCGCACGTGGTCTTCCCTGTCCTGTGGTTCCTGGCCCAGCACCTGCTGACTCTCCGTACCCCCATCGGCCGCAAGATGCGTCCCGAGGTCAGAGCCCACGGCGGGCCGCTGATCCGGATCAAGCGGGCCGACCTCGCCCGTGTCGGTGTCGAGATGGTTCCGGCCCGCACGGTCGGTGTGAGCGACGGTCTTCCGGTCCTCGACGGCGGGCGTGTGCTGGACGTCGCGAACGTCGTGTGGTGCACCGGCTTCCGGCAGGACTTCTCGTGGATCGACCTCCCGGTCACGGGTGACGACGGCTGGCCGGTCGAGGAGCGTGGTGTGGTGCCCTCCTCGCCGGGGCTGTACTTCGTCGGCCTGGCCTTCCAGTACGCCTTCGCATCGATGCTCATCGGAGGTGCGGGCAGGGACTCGGAGCATGTCGTGAAGCACCTCACGGAAAGTGCCGTACGCGGCTGGCCCAGGGCGAAAGCCCTCGCCTAGCGTCCCGCGGGCGGACGTCGTGGACGCGACGACAGCCGGGCGGCGCCGTGTGCAGGACCACCTGGCCCGCGCACAGCTGCACCGGGCAGGCGGACGGTACGACGAGGCGGAGCGCGAACTGCGCGCGGCGCTCCGGGTCGCCCGAAGCGCGGCCGGCCCGGCCTCGGCCGAGGTGGCCGACGCGGCGTCGGCCCTCGGAATCCTGCTCGAATCAGTGGGCAGACCGGCCGACGCCGAAGGAACCCTGCGCCTCGCGGTGGACATCTACGAGCGGATCTACGGCCCCGACGACCCTCGCCTCACCCGGCCGCTGAACGCTCTGGGCGCCGTCCGCCAACGACGCGGCGACCTGACCGAGGCAGAACGGCTCTACCTGCGGGTCATCGCCATCATGACCAGCACGGCGACCTGACCTGCGCCCCCGGCTCAGCGCTCTGAAGGCCGATGCGGCCCACGTCCGCTCAGCCGAGGTCGAACCAGGAGCGTCGTGACCGGCCCGGGCGGGAAGGCGCCACCCGTACACAGTCGCCCTCATGGCTGCACAATGTAGGACAAAGGCGCCTGATCCTCGTCCGGCTTCCCTGCGCGGTCGAGGGGGTGCGTGCCGCGGGTGGAAGGCGATGGTCGGTGGCGTCCGTTCGGTCGGAGGGCGAGAAGGCTCCTGGTCCGCTCTGGTCCGAGCCCGGGACACTGCTGGAGCACGTGTCCATCGCCGTCTTCGCCATCGACGAGGACGACCGGGTCTGTTACTGGGGGCCCGGCGCGCAGGACCTCTTCGGGCACGACGCCGCGGCTGTGCTGTCCCAGCCTGCCGGCGTTCTCTTCGCCGACCCGCCGCGAGGCGCCCCCGACGCGTCGGTCCGGCTGGCGGAGCGGGGCCGCAGGCTGGGGTACTGGCGCGGCCGGCTGACGGCACGGCACCGGGACGGCGCAGATTTCGACTGCGGATTCAGAGTGTTTCCCGTGACCGGCGCCGGGGGCCGTTCGGTGGTCATGGCCTTGGCGAGCCGCAGTGACGAGCTCGATCGGGTCAAGACCAACCTGGCCTTCCTCGATGCCCTCTTCGTGACGTGCCCCATCGGCCTGGTCATGCTCGACGAGGAGTTGCGCTACGTCCACCTCAACCAGGCGCTCGCCGACATGGACGGCCTCCCCATCGAGGAGCACCTCGGACGGCGGATGGAAGAGATCATGATCACGTCCGACGGCGGTGAGTACCAGCGGATGCTGCGTGCCGTCGCCGCTCAGGGACGGCCCGTCGTAGGCGCGCTGGTGGGTGTACGCACACCAGGGCACCCGGATCGCGACCAGGTGCGGTCGGTGAGCTTCTTCCCGCTCAGCGGCGCGGTCGGCTCCCGCTCGGGAGTGGGCGGACTGCTGGTGGACGTGACCGACCGGGAGCAGGCCATCATGGAGGCAACCGCCGGCCGTCAGCGGCTGGCTCTGCTGGACCGTGCCACGGCCTCCATCGGAACCACCCTGGACGTGGATGTCACCGCCCGGGAACTGGTCGCGGCCGCCGTGCCCGACTTCTCGGATGCCTCCGTCGTCGAAGTCGTGGAGTGGATGGACGAACCCGAGGTGTTCAACCCGCAACTTCCGCTGGTCACCCGCCGGATCGCCTCCGGCACCGTCCTGCCCCCGCCCGCCACCGAACTCGTGAGCGGGCTGGAGACCGTCACCTACCCGCCCGGCTCGGCCATCCACCGGATGCTGCAGACGGGCCGTCCCGTCTCCGTCCTGGTGAACGACGAGTTCATGACCCGGACCGTCATTCACCAGGCGCGCGCCCAGCTGCTGAGAGACAGCGGTCTGGTCGGCATGATCATCGCCCCGCTCATCGCCCGGGGCACGGTCCAGGGCATCACCATCTTCGGACGCTCCGCCGCCCGGCCCGCCTTCACCGACGAGGACCTCAGCCTCGCCGGTGAGCTCGCCTCCCGCGCCGCACTCTGCCTCGACAACGCGCGCCTCTACAGCCGAGTACAGGACATCGCCCTCACCCTCCAGCGCGCGCTGCTTCCGAGTGCGCTGGCGACCAGCCCTTACGTGGAGGTCGCCCACCGCTATCTGCCCGGCAGCCACATCACCGAGGTCGGCGGCGACTGGTACGACGTGATCAACCTGTCGGGCGACCGGGTCGCCCTCGTCGTCGGTGACGTGATGGGACACGGAGTACCGGCAGCCGCGGCCATGGGCAGGCTGCGTCTCACCGCCAAGGCGCTGGCCAGGCACAACCAGGAACCGGACGACCTACTCGCCGAACTGGACGCCTGTGCCCAGGAGGCAGGGATCGAGCTGGCGACCTGCCTCTACATCGTGTACGACCCCACGACCGGCCGCGCCCGCATCGCCAGCGCCGGGCACCCCCCGCCTCTCGTGCGCCATCCGGACGGCACGGTCGAGACCATCAGAGAGGTCCTGGGAATTCCCCTCGGGGTGGGCGGTCACCGCTACAGAACGATCGAGATCACTCTGCCCGAGGGCGCCGTTCTCGCCCTGTACACCGACGGCCTCATCGAAACACGCGGCAAGGACATCGAAGTGGGCCTGGCGGCGGTACGGGCCGAACTGCGAGGGGCATCGGGCCAGTTGGAAGAGACGGCGGACCGCATGCTCGCGAGCCTGCTGCCCGACCCGCCGGACGACGACACGGTGCTCGTCCTCGCCCGCGTCCGCCGCACTTCACGTAACCAGTGAGGCTTACTATCGACGCGGCTACTCGAAGCGCGCGGTGTCGCCCGCCCCTCGGCGTACGATCTCGAGTTCGCCGCCGGAGAAGTCGATGACGGTCGTCGGCTCGGTGCCGCAGTCGCCCGAGTCGACCACGGCGTCCACCACGTGGTCGAGTCGCTCCTTGATCTCCCAGCCCTGTGTCATCGGCTCGTCCTCGTCGGGCAGGAGCAGGGTGCTGGAGAGCAGCGGTTCTCCGAGCTCGGCGAGGAGAGCCTGGGCCACGGCGTGGTCGGGAATCCGCACTCCGACCGTCTTCTTCTTCGGGTGCAGCAACTGGCGCGGCACCTCTTTGGTCGCGGGCAGGATGAAGGTGTAACTGCCAGGCGTCGCCGCCTTGATCGCGCGGAACACGTCGTTGTCGATGTGCACGAACTGACCCAGCTGCGCGAAGTTCTGGCACACGAGGGTGAAGTGGTGACGATCGTCGAGGTTCCGGATCGACCGGATCCGGCTGATGCCGTCACGACTGCCCAGTTGGCATCCCAGGGCGTAGCAGGAGTCCGTCGGGTACGCGACGAGCGCGCCGGACCGGATGCTGTCAGCCACACTGCTGATGGTGCGCCGCTGAGGATTGTCGGGGTGCACGTCGAAATACTTCGCCATTCGCCGAGTCTAGAGGCCCGTCCCGTAAATGATCTCCGACTGGACTTCATGTACGGGCCGGGGTCTCAGATCCGGACGGTGGCCGCGCCAAGTCCGGTGGCACGCTCCGGGTTCAACGGACCGGTCAGTTGGTGGGCTGCGCGGCCTTCCAGGCGCGGTAGTGGACGTCGATCGCGTCGGTGGGGGAGGCGTGGCGGGGCGTCCAGCCCAGCAGGCGGCGCGCCTTGGCGCTGGTGACGAGTTCGTCCTGGTCGGCGGCCATCTGCATCATGCCGCCGGCTTCGGTGCTCTCCAGGGAGATCTCGCCGGTGTGGCCGGCAGCGCGGACGGCGGCGTACTGGACGTCCAGGGCGCGCAGCCGCTGTTCGTCGGCGACGACGAAGGTCTCGCCGTCGACTATGGCGGGGTTGTCGAGGATGCGTACGTACGCCTGGGCGAGGTCGTCGACGTGGACCCAGCTCCAGCGCTTTTCGGTGTCTCCGTAGAAGACCGGGTGGCCGGCCTGGGCGGCGGCGAACCACTGGCCGGTCATCGACGTCGTGGCGGTCCCGCCGTACATGAAGCCGGGCCGGACGACGGTGTGGGCGAGGCCGGTGGCGGCGAGTTCCTTCTCCAGCTGGAAGCGGAAGGCGATGGGGCTGTCGGGGTTGCCGGGGGTGTTCTCGTCCATCAGGGGCACGCCGGTACGGCCGTAGGAGGAGATGCCGGTCGTGAACACCAGATGGCGACGGCGCCCGTCGCGCTCCTGCGCGGCCCGGAGTTCGGCGAACAGGCGCTGGTCGGCGCCGAAGGGGTCGCTCATGTCCATGAGCAGGTGCACGACGGCGTCCACGCCGTCCAGGTGGCCGCGCCAGGTGTAGCGCCCGGCGCCGCGTCCTCGACCACATTCCGGCCGACCTGGTCCCCACCGTCGCGGGCATCCTGCAAGCCCTCACCGAAGCGACGCTGCACGAGCGTGCGTAACATCACGGCATGGCTCAACTCCAACGCCTCCGCTTCGACCATGCCCCGGCGCTGCTCCAGTTCGAGCAGGAAAATCGGGCCTACTTCGCCGCGTCGGTTCCCGACCGTGGCGACCACTACTTCGCCCACTTCGATGTGCGGCACCGTGAGCTGATGGCCGAGCAGGCCGCCGGGCTGCACTTCTTCCATCTACTGGTGGGCAGCAGCGGTGAGGTCCTGGGGCGGGTCAACCTGGTTGATGTGGAGGACGGTTCGGCCGAGCTTGGATACCGGATCGCGGAGCAGGCCGCTGGGCGGGGACTGGCTACTGCCGCCGTTGATGAGGTCTGCGCCCTGGCTGCCGCAGAGTACGGACTGACCGCGCTGCGGGCCGTCACGACACTCGACAACCCCGGTTCGCGAGCCGTGCTGGCCCGTACGGGATTCGCGCCTACCGGCGAGATCGAGCTGGACGGTCGCCCAGGCCTCCGCTTTGTACGGAACCTGCAGGACGCTTGCCTCGGCGCCAACCCGGCGCCGGGCGTGATCAGATGACGAGCGCGCCAAGCGCGAGCAACGCAACGCCCAACGCGAAGGCGACGACGACGCCGAACGTGGCGGCCGCCGCCGGGTGCGGAGTGTCCAGGCGAACGCAAGCACCGCCGTCCGTCAGGTGGTTCGGCGGATGGCGATGAGATTGTCAGTCACGGTAGCGGTCTGCCCGTCCGGGCCGGTGGCGAGGCGTTGCGGGCGGTCGAGGCGTTCGGCGTGCCAGTGGGCGGGGTTGAGTTCGAGGCTGTTGTAGACGTCTTCGGGGGTGGGGAAGTGGGTGCGCGGGTCGGGGTTCCGTGCCCAGGGGCGGACCGAGCCGTGGTCGACGATGAGCAGGAGGCCGGCGGCGGTCAGCGCCTGGGCTGACGTGCGCAGGATGCGTGCCCGGGGGAATTCCAGGGGTGTGTGCAGGTACTGGGCGGAGATGAGGTCGAAGCTGCCGGTGGGGAACGTGTGGGCCAGGTCGTGCCGTTCGGTCGTGACGAGGTCGCCGACTCCGGCCGCGCTGCCGTGATCGGCGGTGCGCTGCAGGGCAGTTGAGGAGACGTCGACCGCGGTGACCCGCCAGCCCTGGCGGGCGAGCCAGACGGCGTCTCCGCCTTCTCCGCAGCCCAGGTCGAGCGCCTTGCTCAGTCATGCCGACACCCTGCGTCCGACGCGGTGGACGCGGCAATGTTCCTTGCCGTTTCAGCAAGGAGGATCGGTGTGAGGTGATGGGTCTCGGCCAGCGGGGGCGCAATGACGTCACATGGCACCTGTGGCGGAACCGAAGGAGCTGTCGAGCAGTCTGGCTCTACGAACTGTATGGATCTACGAACGCTGGTCGTCGTCAGAGGAGAGAGCGATCTTGGAGAGCTTCACAACGCGCCCGAGCCGCCGCGCGATTCTGACCCTGGGTGCCGCGACGGCACTGGCTGTTGCTGTGTCCACGGACGCTCAGGCCTCGGCGGTGCCGCCCGGCGCGGAGGACGACATTTCCCGGGCCCTGGGCAAGCTTGAACGGGAGCATTCCGCTCGGCTCGGTGTCTTCGCGCGCAACACGGTCACAGGCAGGAGCGTGCTGCACCGCGCGGACGAACTCTTCCCGATTTGCTCGGTGTTCAAGACGATCGCCGCCGCTGACTGTCCTCAGAGACCTCGACCGGCACGGCGAATTCCTCGCCAAGCGCATCCGGTACACGGAGAAGGATGTCGCCGAGTCCGGCTATGCCCCCATCACGGGCACGCCCGAGCACCTGGCAAACGGCATGACCGTCGGCGAGCTGTGCGCGGCCGCCGTCGAATACAGCGACAACACCGCGGGGAACCTCCTTCTCCACGAGCTCGGTGGCCCGACGGCCGTCACGTGCTTCTGCCGCTCGATCGGGGACCGGACGACCCGGCTCGACCGGTGGGAGCCCAGGCTGAACTCGGCCGAACCATGGCGCGTGACAGACACCACGAGTCCGGGCGCCATCGGGCGGACCTATGCCAAGCTCGTACTCGGCAACGCACTTGCACCCCGGGACCGGCAGCAGCTGACCGCATGGCTGCTCGCCAACACCACCAGCGGGTCTCGCTTCCGCGCAGGCCTCCCCAAGGACTGGACCCTCGCGGACAAGACGGGCACCGGCGACTACGGGACGACCAACGACGTCGGCGTCGCCTGGACGCCGGACGGGGCACCCATCGTGTTGGCTGTCCTCTCCACCAAACACGACGCCCGCTCCCGGGCGGACGAGCCGCTCGTCGCCAAGACCGCGGAATTGCTGGCGGCAGCACTCGCGTGACGGGCGGCGCGGCGGCCACCCTGCGCCTCACATCGGAGACACCGCGCCCGAGATATCGTGCGGTCGTGACCGGTTCTGCCCAGAGCCCATTGCTCTTCCTCGATGTGGACGGACCACTTATTCCATTCGGCGCGGCACCGGAGCGGTATCCGGACGGGTATCCGACCTATCGCTCGGGTTCCGACCCACTGGGCGCCGACTCCAATCCACTTGTGGCCAGGATCAATCCCGAGCACGGGCCCCGATTGACGGCGCTGCCGTGCGAACTGGTCTGGGCCACGACATGGATGCGCGACGCGAACGAGTGCATCGCCCCGCGGATCGGCCTGCCGCAGTTGCCGGTGGTGATCTGGCCGGAGCCGTCCGAGGCCGATGAGCAGGACGAGAGGGAAGGGCTGCACTGGAAGACCCGCGCCCTTGTCGACTGGGCAGCAGGGCGCTCATTCGTCTGGGTCGACGACGAGATCACTGACACCGATCGCGTCTGGGTGTCCGCACACCATCGAGGACGAGCCCTGCTTCATTTTGTCGACCCGCGCCGAGGCCTCACCGACGCGGACTTCGTCGCCCTCGACGAGTGGCTGCGAGGAACTCACGGGACGCCGACGTCGCGTGGCGCGACGTAAGGCCGCCCGAGAGGCAGGCTGTCCGCCGGCGGGTCGGCAATAGTTCCCTCGGCCCGGGCCAGCGGGGCGAGGGCCAGTCCGACGACAGCCGTGGTGGCATCGGCGCCCACGGTGGGTGCGGGAGGCAACCTCTGCGGCCCGCCGGCCATCCTCCATACGCGACGAGTTGCACCGTCACGCAGCCCGCCCCGCACCTCAGCGCATGGAGAGAGATGACAACGGTCCATACATCGGTCGTCGTACCCTGCTTCAACGAGAGTGAGGTGATCGACGCCTTTCACACGGAACTTGTCGCCGCTCTCGAGCCCACCGGGACGGTCTTCGAGATCTGCTACGTCGACGACGGCAGCAGCGACCGGACCCGTATCCGCCTGCAGGACCTTGCCGCCGCGGACCCCCGCGTGCGCTACACCTCCTTCAGCCGCAACTTCGGCAAGGAGCCGGCGATGCTCGCCGGGCTGAGGATGTCCTGCGGCGAAGTGGTCGTCCTCATGGACGCCGATCTGCAGCACCCTCCGGAGCTCGTGCCGCGCATGCTGGAGCTGCACCGGCACGGCTTCGACCAGGTCATCGCCCAGCGCGACCGGGCCGGAGAAGGCCCCGTCCGCAGGACGCTCAGCCGGGCGTACTACAGTCTCGTGCGCCGGTTCATGGAGGTCGAAATCGTCGACGGGGCAGGCGACTTCCGGCTCCTGTCGCGCCGCGCTGTCGACGCCGTCCTCTCCCTCCCGGAGAGCAACCGGTTCTCCAAGGGGCTCTTCTCCTGGATCGGCTTCGACACCGTCAGCTTCACCTACCAGAATGTGCAGCGAGCGGCCGGGCAGTCCAAGTGGGGCGGCCGACGCCTGCTCAACTACGGCATCGACGGGCTGCTCTCCTTCAACAGCCGCCCCTTGCGCATGGCGATCCACACCGGACTCTGGCTCTTCCTGTCCGCCGTCGGCTACGCACTGTGGATCATCGCGAACGTCCTGCTCGACGGTGTGGACACGCCCGGTTACGCGACCCTGATCACCGCCATCGTCGCCCTCAGCGGCATCCAGCTTGCCACGCTCGGTGTCATCGGCGAGTACGTGGGCCGCATCTACCACGAGGCGAAGAGGCGGCCCCACTATGTGGTCCGGGAGACCAACACCTCCCACGCGGGCGCCTCCGCCCGCGAGCTCACGGACGCTGCGTCGCGTCAGTGATCTTGTCCAGGTGGTAGTAGTCGGCGACGCACTGCGCCGGCCAGATCCTGCGGCCCTGGTTGCTGAACGGCTCCAGCATCTGGGCGACCGAAACGGGCGTGTACGGCGCGACCTTGGCGCCGTGTGCCGCCCGCTCGCGCAGATACCGGTCCTGGCGGTCCCACTTCTCGGCCCGTACCTGCATCGCGTCCCCGAGGCCGTTCAACGGGCCGACCAGTCCCAATACCGCCGCGGCGCACACCGCCGCGGCCGCAAAGGCCGCCACGCCCGTACGGCGCACATGCTGCCGAAGCGAGCGCCCGATGAAGGCACCGGCGCCGACCAGCAGCATCACGTAGAGCAGGAGGTAGTCGTTCCACGTGCGTTCCGTCGTCACGACGTCCGCTCCGAAGACGGGGTACGTGATGACAGTGCACAGGTAGCCGGAGACCAGAAAGGCCGCGGCACCGAGCGTGGTGAGCAGCACCGGGCGGCAGGGGAGCAGGGCGGCGGGCCGCCGGTCGTGGCCGCGAGCCAGCAGACCGAGGAGTACGCCCGCGGCGACTGCTCCGGTGTACTGCCAGGTGGTCAGGATCGTCTCGAGAATCTGCCCGTATCCGCGCAGGGAACCCAGCAGCGACTCGGGGGCGAGCATGGACGCGCGGTCGGCGCCGTAGTGCTCGCGGCGGTTGCGTGACCCGGGAGATGTCATCAGCACGACGGTGCCGATGACGATTCCGGCCATGCCGAGCAGCGACCAGCGCCGTGCGAAGGCCCTGACCCGCACGGCGAAGACGCGGTGCGCGAACAGCACCACACAGGACAGCACCACCAGCGCGACGACCGACGCCTCCTCGGAGAGCGTCCCCATGAAGACGCCTGCCGTGAACACGACGGCCAGGGCGGCCGTACGGCTGCGGCGGCCACCTGCGCGCAGCAGCGGAATGACGACAGCACAGGCGAGCACCGGTGCGACGGTGTGCGAGACGGAGGCGGCGGGCCAGTAGAACGTCTTGTACGTATTGGGGGTCGCGAAGAGGAACACCGCGGTGATCATGGACGCCGCGAGCAGCGGGAGACCGCGCGGCACCTCCAGGTCTGCCCAGTGCAGGAGTCGAACGGCAAGCGCCCACAGCAGCGCCAGCATGAGCACACCGCTGATCAGCCCGAACCACTGGTGCCCGGCGACCGGGAACTGGGCGTAGAGACCGACCAGCAGACCGTTGCCGACCCGTCCGTTGTCGGTGAAGTAGAACTTTCCGATCAGCCCGGATATGCCGTGGTCGCGCACGCTCGGCAGGAAGCACCACTCGTCCGCACTCGGGCGCACGTGCCGGCCGATCCACGACGCCATGACGAGCAGACCGAGCGGCAGCAGCGACAGAGCCAGGGGCCAGGCGGTCCGCCATGACGACGAGGTGGCTCGGCCGCCGATGGCTCGGTCATCGCGTGACTCGTGGTCCCGTTCTTGTGTGACGCTCGATGCGTCGACGGCCATATCAACGTTGCCTTTCGGGAAAAGACTGGTGCGAAACCCTAGAGGCGATTCCGGGATGTGCCGTTCCATTGCCAGCGGGCAGCGGGCAACCCAGTTGCTCGGTCCGAAGGCTGCTGACAGGGTCGTGGCATGCCTACCTTCTCCGCCCCTGACGGGACCAAGCTTGCCTACCACGTGTCCGGAATCGGCGCTCCTGTGGTCTGCCTGCCCGGGGGGCCGATGCAGGCCTCCGTATACCTCGGCGACCTCGGCGGCCTTTCCGCACACCGGCAGTTGATCATGCTGGATCTCCGGGGCACCGGCCAGTCCGCGATACCGGAGGACGCCGCCTCCTACCGCTGCGACCACCTCGTCGATGACGTGGACGCCCTGCGCGAGCACCTCGGCCTGGAGAAGATGGACATGCTCGGGCATTCCGGCGGCGCGAATCTGGCCGCGCTGTACGTGCAACGCCACCCGGAACGCGTCAGCAAGCTCGCGTTGATCACGCCGGGTCCCATGGCCGTCGGGGTCGCGGTCTCAGGAGACGTCCGGCGCGAGACTGCGCAGCTCCGCAAGGATGAGCCCTGGTTCCCCGCGGCGTTCGCGGCCTTGGAAGCGATCGTTACCGGCAAGGCGACGGACGACTGCTGGCAGGCCATCGCACCCTTCGCCTACGGCCGCTGGGACGAGGAGGCTCAAGCCCACCAGGCTGCAGAGGCCGGGCAGAAGAACATGGATGCGGCGGCTGCCTTCGGCGCCGAAGGCGCTTACAACCCCGAGGCCACACGTGCTGCGCTCGCACTGTTCGAGGCGCCGGTGCTGCTGCTCGCCGGAGAGGGCGATCTGAACTCTCCGCCTCCCGCGATGGCCGAGTTCGCCGGGCTGTTCCCGAACACCCAGCTCGTCATTCAGCCCGGAGCCGGACACTTCCCGTGGCTCCACGATCCCGACCGCTTCGTGGCGACCACCGCGGCGTTCCTGGGATAGGCGACCGCCCGCTGCGCGTCATCCGCCCGATCGTGACGCAGCGGACGGGATTCTAGTCGGCTTCGCCAGAGATGTTCTCCGGGAAGTGGCAGGCCACCAGGTGTCCCGACCTGAGTTCTCGCAGCGGCGGTTCCTGCATCCGGCAGATGTCCTGCGCCTTCCAGCAACGGGTGTGGAAACGGCACGCGGGTGGTGGGTTCACGGGCGAGGGCACGTCGCCGGTGAGGAGTATCCGTTCGCGGTTCGTGCGGCGCTCGGGGTTGGGGACGGGGACCGCGGACATCAGTGCCACCGTGTAGGGGTGCATGGGCCCGCTGTACAGCGACTCCCTGCCGCCGATCTCCACCACCTTTCCCAGGTACATCACCGCCACCCGCGTGGAGACGTGCCGGATGACCGACAGGTCGTGCGCGATGATCACGTAGGTGAGGCCCAGCTCCTCCTGGAGATCGTCCAGAAGGTTGACCACCTGGGCCTGGATGGAGACGTCCAGCGCCGATACCGGCTCGTCGGCCACGATCATCTTCGGCCGCAGTGCCAGCGCCCTGGCCACGCCGATGCGTTGCCGCTGGCCGCCGGAGAACTCGTGCGGGTAGCGGTTGTAGTGCTCGGGGCTGAGCCCGCACAGTTCCAGCAGTTCCTGGACGGCGCTTTTCACTCCGTGCTCGGTCTCCACCTTCTGCAGCCGGAAGGGGGCGCCGACGATCGTGCCGACGGTGTGCCGGGGGTTGAGGGAGGAGTACGGGTCCTGGAAGATCATCTGGATGTCTTTGCGCAGGGGTCGCATCGCGCCCGGCGACAGGTGCGTGATGTCGTGCCCCTCGAACTCGATCTTCCCCGCAGTGGGCTCGAGGAGCCGGATGATCAGCCGCCCGGTCGTGGTCTTGCCGCAGCCCGACTCGCCGACCACGCCCAGCGTCTCGCCGGGCAGCACGCTGAAGTCGATGCCGTCCACCGCCCGGACCGCGCCGACCTGACGGCGCAGCAGGCCCTGGGTGATGGGGAAGTGCTTCACCAGCCCCTGGACGTTCAGCAGGGGCTCGTGATCGGTGGTCTGCGTGGATCCCATGAGTCCTCCACCTCCTTCGTCCGGCCTCACAGCCGGGGCGCCACTTCCTTGGCGAAGATCCGGCGCCGGTCCTCTGGCAGCAGATGGCAGGCCACGAGATGGCCGGTGCCCGACGCGTCGGTGAGCTCGGGGACCTCCGTGCGGGACTTGTCACCATTGCGGTCGGCAAAGGGGCAGCGCGGGTGGAACGCGCATCCGCGCGGCAGTCTGATCAGGCTCGGCGGGTTCCCGGCGATCGGGATCAGCCGCGCCTGCATTTCGCGGTCCATGCGCGGCATGGAGCCCAGCAGGCCCCAGGTGTACGGATGCTCGGGCGCCGTGAACAGCTGCTTGGCCTCGCCCTTCTCCACGCACTTGCCGGCGTACATCACCAGGATGTCGTCGGCCAACTCGGCCACCACCCCCAGGTCGTGGGTGATGATGATCACCGCGGAGCCGAACTCCTGCTGCAGCTCGCGGATGAGGTCCAGGATCTGCGCCTGGACGGTGACGTCGAGCGCGGTCGTCGGCTCGTCCGCGATCAGCAGCGAGGGGTCGTTGACCAGAGCCATGGCGATCATGGCGCGTTGGCGCATACCCCCGGAGAACTGGTGCGGATAGTCGTCGACGCGGGTGGCGGGCTGCGGGATGCCCACCCGTTCGAGCATCTCCACCGCCCGTAGGCGGGCCTCCTTGCGGCTCGCTTTCGGGTGGTGCACCCGGTAGGCCTCGGTGATCTGGGCGCCGATCGTGTAGAAGGGGTGCATCGCGGTCAGCGGGTCCTGGAAGATCATCGCCATCTTGTGGCCCCGCAGGTGCTGCACGCGTTCGGGAGGGGCGGAGATGAGTTCTTCGTCGTCCAGCCATATCTCGCCGGAGATCTTGGCCTTGAGCGTGCGGTGCAGGCCCATGATGCCCAGCGAGGTCACCGATTTGCCGGAGCCGGACTCGCCGACGATCCCCAGCGTCCGGCCGCGCTCGAGCTCGAAGGAGATGCCGTCCACGGCCCTGACCAGGCCGTCGTCGGTGTCGAAGTGGATGCGCAGGTCGCGTATTTGGAGAAAGCCGGTACCGCGCGGGGCGCCGCGGCCCGCCTCTACACCGCCGATGGGCGCCTCCATCGGCGGCTGTTCGCGAGGTTTGCGGCTCATGAGTACCTCACCCGGGGGTCGACGGCGACGTAGAGCACATCCACCACGAGGTTGGCCACGACGATGAAGAAGGCGGCCAGCGTGGTCACGGCCATGATCTTCGGCAGGTCGTTGTCGGTGATCGCCTGCACCGCGTACTGCCCGACGCCGGGCAGCGAGAAGGCGGTTTCGGTGAGTACGGCCCCGCCGAGCAGCAGACCGATGTCGAGGCCGAAGATCGTGATGATCGGGGTGAGCGCGGAGCGCAGACCGTGCCGGACGACCACCGTCCGTTCGCTGAGGCCCTTGGCCCGTGCGGTGCGGATGTAGTCCTCGCTCATCGTCTCCAACATGCCTGCCCGGGTGAGCCGGGCGTACAGCGCCGAGTACAGGAAGGCGAGGGTGACCCAGGGCAGCACCAGATTCTTCGCCCACATCAGCGGGTCCGAGGTGAAGGGCACGTAGTGCAGGTTCGGGAAGATCGGCCACTTGTAGCTGAACAGTGCGAGCGAAACCAGCGCGGTGAAGAAGATCGGCAGCGAGACGCCTGCGAGCGCGATGCCCATGGAGAGCCGGTCGAAGATCGAACCGCGCTTGAGCGCCGACAGCACGCCGATCGACACACCGCTGACCAGCCAGATGATCGCCGCTCCCACGGCCAGCGACAGCGTCACGGGGATGCGTTCGGTGATCTGTGGCCAGACCGGCAGGTGGCTCTTGAACGAGTAGCCGAAGCAAGGCACCTGGCAGTAGGAGGCGTCCGGCCCGAAGTGGAACGTGCGGCCGGCGAAGATCCCGTGCACGAACTGCCAGTACTGCGTATAGAGCGGCTGGTCGAAGCCCAGGTTCTTCTGGACGGCGGCCAGCGCCTCAGGACTGGGGTCGCGGCCGACGTACTGAGCCGCCAGCTGGGTGCTGGTCTCGCCGGCCAGCCGTGGCACCAGGAAGAAGATCGCGAAGGTAATGGCCGTCACGACGAACAGCAGGATCACCGCCGCCGCTATGCGCCGGATGATGTACGCACCCACTATTGGGCGGCGGGGCCCCAGCCGGCCGGACCTCAGCCCGGTCGGCGGGCGCCTCGCCCTTCACCTCCTCAGCTCCTCCGTTCCGGTACGGTCCGCGCGACCGCCACGGGCTACTTGACGCCGACGTTCAGGTAGTCGTACATGCCGTAGGCCTCGGTGACGAACACGTTGGTCGCGTGGTCCGGGCGGTACAGCGGGTCCTTGCGGTACAGCAGGGGAACCAAAGGCGCCTGCGCCATCGCGGCCTTGTCGATGTCACCCCACGCCTTGGTGCGGGCCGCGGCGTCGGTGTTGCCGATGGCCGAGTCGAGCATCTGGTTGATGCTGGGATCGTTGAACTCGGACAGGTTGCTGTTGCCCGAGGCCTTGATGGCCGTGCCGTCGATGATCTGCTGGAGGAAGCCGTAGCCGTCCGGCCAGTCGGCGGCCCACGCCGTCATCATCAGACCGAGACCGTGCGAGTGGACGAAGGCCGGAGCGCCGGCGTTGTCGGTGAAGTACTTGCCCGACGGGTACTGCTGGATGCCGACGTTGATCCCGACCTTCTTCAGCGAGGCCTGGACGGCCTGGGCGATCGCGATCTCGTTGGGCCGGTCGGCCCGGGCGGAGAGGTTGGTGGAGAAGCCGCCCGGGTGGCCGCACTGGCTGAGCTCATTCTTGGCCGTGGCGAGGCCCTCAGGCGAGTTCGCTCCCTTGTAGCCAGGGGTCTTGTACAGGTCGTACGTGACGTGGCCGGAGACCGTCGGCGGCAGGATCGTCGTGGCGATGTCGCCGTGGATGTCGCCGCCGGTCGCGGTCTGCGCGGAGACCTTGTCGACCGCGTACTCCACCGCCTTGCGGCAGTGCACATTGTCGAACGGCTTCACGGCCGTCGAGATCGCCACATAGGCGAGCGCGCCGCTCTGCGCGTCGTCGATGTGTCCCTTCTGGGTCGGATTGCTCAGGGCGGCGGCCTGGGTCTGAGCCGCGATGCCTGCGCCTGCGATGTCCATCGTCGCGTTGCCGGCGATCAGGTTCTGGTCGACCGTGGTCTGGGCGATGTTGAACTGGACGGTGATCTTGTCCGGGAGCTGCTTGCGGATCGGGTCGGAGGACGCACTCCAATGCGGGTTCTTCACCAGCGTGGCGCCCTTGCCGTCCTGGTAGCTCTGGAACATGTACGAGCCGGACGAGATCACGTTCTTCACATAGTTCGAGCCGGTGTCCTTGGCCTTGGGGACCGGCGCCGTCTGCGGATTGCTGACCAGGTAGTCGAAGTCCGCGAACGGCTGGCTGAGGTGGAAGACGATGGTGGTGTCGTCAGGCGTCTCGATGGACTTCAGGTCGCCGGTCTTGTCCTTGTACGGCCCCTGGTACTTAGGGGTGTTGTCCACCAGATACGCGTTGAAGTACGTCGGCCCGTTGGACATCACCTCGGGCGCGTAGTTGCTGCGCTCGATGGCGTACTTGACGTCCTTGGTCGTGATCGGTGTGCCGTCGGAGAACTTCAGCCCCGGACGGATGTGGTACGTCCAGGTCTTGCCGTTGTCACTGGACTTGCCGAGCTCCGCCGCGAGGTCCGGTACGAGCTTCAGGCCGGCCTTTTCGGGTGCCGGGTGGAAGGTGGTCAGCGCCCGCGCGTAGACCCGGGAGAAGTTCCACATGAAGGCGTAGTAGGTGTTGCCGGGGTCCATCGAGTCCGGTGTGCTCGACAGCTGGTACACCACGGTCCCGCCCTTGTGGTCGGAGGGATTGACCACGCCGGTGATGCCGGCGTTGTAGGCGGGGGCGTTCTCCGATGATCCGCCACCGCCATTGCCACCGCCGCACCCTGACACGACGAGCGCCGCGACTGCGGCCCCCGCAAGAACGACTGTGGACTTTGATGTCCTCATGACGAACTCCCCTCGCCTGAGACGGGAATCGGTACGCGCATCACTTGCTCCGCGGGTCCAGGGCGTCCCGGAGTCCGTCGCCGAGCAGGTTGAATGCCAGGACAGTGATGAAGATCGCCAGACCCGGGACCAGCATGAACCACGGATCCGCCTGGTAGAGGCCGATGGCCTGGTTGAGCATGCCGCCCCAGGACGCCTGCGGCGGCTGGATGCCGACGCCGAGGAAGCTCAGACCGGCCTCGAAGAGGATGTTCGTCGGGATCAGCAGCGTCGAGTAGACGATGATCGGTGCGACGAGATTCGGCAGTAGTTGCTTGAACAGGATGTGCGGCCCCCGGGCGCCGAGGGTGCGTGCCGCGTCGACGAACTCGCGCTCGCGCAGCGAAAGCGTCTGGCCGCGAATGATGCGGCCCATGTAGGGCCAACTGAAGAAACCGATCACGAAGATCAGCACGCTGATGTGGAGCGTCAGCCCGTGCAGTCCGAAGGCGCCGCCCTGCAGCGAGGCGGACAGCGCGATCGCGAAGAGCAGCAGCGGGAAGGCCAGGAAGATGTCCATGAGGCGGCTGATCACGGTGTCGACCCAGCCCCCGTAATAGCCGGCGGCCACGCCCAGCACCGTGCCGAGGGTCACCGACAGCACCGTCGCGCCGAACGCGACCGCCAGCGACACCCATGCGCCTTCGATGATCCGCGCGAGCAGGTCGCGGCCGAACTGCGGCTCGACGCCGAGTGGATGGTCCCAGCTGATCCCGCCCCAAGCCCCCTTGGGCCTGAGCAGCACCGGGTCGATCAGATTCTGGTGGAAGGCGTTCGGATCAAGCTTGAAGACGGATTCGATGACCTTGGCGAAGACTGCCAGCACCATCAGGCAGAGAACGACGATGCCGCCCGCGACCGCGACCTTGTCACGCTTGAACCGCATCCACGCGATCTGCCCGAGCGACCGGCCCTCGATCGCCTCGCCCATCCCGGACAGCACGGACTCCGGCTGCGCCTCGGCGGCTGAGCCGGTGACCTCTATGGGGGCCGTCATGGCCGTGCACCCCCTGTCCGGTGGTGACCGGTTCCAGGTGCAGCCATGACGGACGATGGCCCGGTGGGCGATGATCATCCATCCAGCACCGGTCCGAAGGGTCGCCAGACCAGGGCGGATCAGAACGCCTCATTATAGATCGAATAAGGCAATAAGGATGTAAATAAAAGGGGAGAGAAATACCCGAGGCGCGCCCAACGGTACGAGGGGCCGAAGCGGCAGGGTGGGCTATATGCCCTGAATGGGGATATCTTGACAGGCGCACGATGACGTCTTAAGCAGGATCCTGAGGAGGTTTGCTCCATATCCGCAGGTGAGAGCACCTGTGACCTGTACGGACGGCTGGGTGAGGAGAAGGCCATGGCGCGCGCGGTAGGTATCGACCTGGGAACGACGAACTCGGTGGTCTGTGTTCTGGAGGGCGGTGAGCCCACCGTCATCACCAACACCGAGGGCGCCCGTACGACCCCGTCGGTGGTCGGGTTCGCGAAGAGCGGCGACGTACTGGTGGGTGAGGTCGCCAAGCGGCAGGCGGTCACCAACATCGAGCGCACCGCACGGTCGGTCAAACGTCACATGGGCGAGGCGGACTGGCGTTTCCCCGACAGCGGCGACATCGACGGCAAGCACTACACGGCGCAGGAGATCTCCGCCCGGGTACTCCAGAAACTCAAGCGCGATGCCGAGGCGTACTTGGGCGAGGACGTGACGGACGCCGTCATCACTGTCCCGGCGTACTTCAACGACTCCCAGCGCACCGCCACCAAGGAGGCCGGCGAGATCGCGGGCCTGAAGGTGCTGCGCATCATCAATGAGCCGACTGCGGCCGCGCTGGCCTACGGCCTCGACAAGGAGAACGACCAGACCATTTTGGTTTTCGACCTCGGTGGCGGCACCTTCGACGTGTCGCTGCTGGAGATCGGCGAAGGGGTCGTCGAGGTGAAGGCCACCAATGGCGATACGCATCTGGGCGGGGACGACTGGGATCAGCGCGTCGTGGACTACCTGGCCAAGCAGTTCAAGAACGCTTACGGCATCGACCTGTCCAAGGACAAGATGGCCACGCAACGGCTGCGCGAGGCCGCCGAGAAGGCGAAGATCGAGCTGTCGGCGGCAACCGAGACGAACATCAACCTGCCGTATCTGAGCGCATCGGCCGAGGGGCCGCTGCACCTGGACGAGAAGCTCACGCGCGCTCAGTTCCAGCAGCTCACCGAGGACCTCCTCGAGCGCTGCAAGACCCCGTTCCACAGCGCGGTGAAGGATGCGGGGATCAAGGTCAGCGACATCGACCACGTGATTCTGGTCGGCGGCTCGACCCGGATGCCCGCCGTGACCGAGCTCGTCAAAGGGCTCACGGGCAAGGATCCGCACAAGGGTGTGAACCCGGACGAGGTCGTCGCCATTGGCGCTTCGCTGCAGGCGGGTGTGCTCAGGGGTGAGGTCAAGGACGTCCTGCTCCTCGACGTGACCCCGCTGTCCCTGGGTATCGAGACCAAGGGCGGCATCATGACCAAGCTGATCGAGCGCAACACCACGATCCCGACCAGGCGCTCGGAGATCTTCACGACGGCCGAGGACAACCAGCCGTCCGTGCAGATCCTGGTCTACCAGGGCGAGCGCGAGATCGCGGCGTACAACAAGAAGCTCGGGATGTTCGAGCTGACCGGTCTGCCGCCGGCCCCGCGCGGGGTCCCGCAGATCGAGGTCGCCTTCGACATCGACGCCAACGGCATCATGCACGTGACCGCGAAGGACCTGGGCACGGGCAGGGAGCAGAAGATGACCGTCACCGGCGGCTCCTCGCTGCCGAAGGACGACATCGACCGGATGGTCCGCGAAGCGGAACGGCACGCGGAGGAGGACCACCGGCGCCGCGAGGCCGCCGAGTCCCGCAACCAGGGCGAGCAGCTCGTCTACCAGACCGAGAAGTTCCTCAAGGACAACGAGGACAAGGTCCCCGGTGACGTCAAGACCGAGGTCGAGACCGCGCTCACCGAGCTGAAGGAGAAGCTCAAGGGCGAGGACACGGCCGAGATCCGCACGGCGACCGAGAAGGTCGCCGCGGTCAGCCAGAAGCTCGGCCAGGCGATGTACGCCAAGGCGCAGGCCGAAGGCGCCGCCGCCTCCGGCACCCCGGCCGGCGAGCAGGCCAAGGCCGAGGACGAGACCCAGGCAGAGGACGAGGTCGTCGACGCAGAGATCGTCGACGACGACAAGCAGGAGGGGAGCGCAGGATGAACCGCCCGGATGACGTTCATGGCTTCCCCGGCCCGCCGCCGGGCATCGTCCTCATGAGACGTGAACACACACGGCCGACTCAGTGGTTCTCCGCAACCGGCGTGGCGCCCGAATCACGGTCGCCGGGTTCCAGCGATGCGAGTTCCTCGTTGGTGAGGGGCGGTTTCTCCAGTTGCGGTCTGCGGGGACCGCGCAGGGCCGAGAGAATCACACCGGGTCGGACCAGGCGCTCGATGCCTGCCTGTAGCGTCATGACGTCGGTGAGCGCCTTGGCCATGTAGAAGGAGCCGGTGGCCGTCTCGATGAGGCGGCTGACGTAGCGGCTCAGGAGCCGGTCGACTGCGTTGGGGGTTTTGCCGCGCGAGCCGGGGAAGTAGATGTCCTGCCCGGTGGCGAGAGTCCACGCCGCACTCGTGGGCCGTGAGATGGCGCGCTGGGCCCGGCGGGCCAGGCCCGGGGCGGAGATTCCTGTTCGCCGGAGCTCGGCGCGCAATGCAAGGGCGCCCAGCGCGGCGACGGACATGCCGTGCCCGTAGACCGGGTTGAGGGCGGCGACCGCGTCGCCGATCGCTACGTAGCCTTCGGGGGCCTTCCTGAGCTTCTCGAAGAGGCGGCGCCGGTTGATGGTGCTGCGCGTCACGACTATGTCGCTCAGGGGCTCGGTCCGGGAGAGGATTTCACCCACCAGGGGATGCCGGACGCCACGGGCGAAGTCGAGGTAGGCGGAGTCGTCGGCGGTGGGCTCACCGCCGCGGGTGCCTGAGAGGCTCACCAGCCATCGCTGGTCTTCGATCGGGATGATCGTGGCGACCTGTCCCGGCTGGGGGAGACGGGCATCGGCCTGGACATTGACGACCGGGAATTCCTCGGTGCCCTTCGGCGCCCGGTAGACCCGGCTCGCGTACACCACGCCCGCGTCGATGGTGAGCTCCCGCACGGAGCCGACCCCGAGGTCCTTCAGCCACTGCGGACCGCGGGAGGAGCGGCCGCTGGCGTCGACGACGAGGTCGGCGTCCAGGCGCTGCTCGGATCCGTCCGCCAGCCGGACGCGGACTCCGTCAACGCGCCGCGCACTGCCCGTCAGGCCCAGCAGTTCGGCCTGGGACAGAACCCGGATGCGCTTGTCGCGAAGGACCCGGTCGCGTATCGCCCAGTCCAGGAGGTCTCGGCTGCAGGCGATGAGATAGTGCGATTCGGGCCAGCGCCGGTACCAGCCCTCCGGCGACAGGGACACCATGTCGGTGGGCAGGGCTATGCGCCGGGCGCCCGAGTCGCGCAGCTGGGCCATCACGCCCGGGACGAGGGTCTCGATGGCGTCGGCTCCACCGGACCACAACATGTGTGCGTGCCGTGCCTGGGGGAGACCCTTTCGAGGGGCGGGCCGGCTGGGCAGCAAGTCGCGTTCCACGATGGTGACTTCGTCGACGTGGGAACTGCAGGCTGCGGCGGCGAGCATGCCGCCGAGCCCTCCTCCGATCACCACGGCCCGGCGGGGGGCGCCGGCCCGGCGGGGTCTGGAAGGTTCGCTCATGGGGTGCTGCTCTCAGTCAGGGCCGCGCGGCGGCACGCTTCGTGGACGAGTGGCGAGCGGCGCACGGCATGGGACATCTGCACGAGATCGTCCGCTGTCCTGGACGGCTGCCGGGTGCTCTCGGCCGCGGCGAGGTCGTTCCGGCCCGGGTTCGCTGCCTGTGCCGTGCTGGCCGCCGCGATCATGGCGGCGTCCGCGAGGGTCTGTGCATGATCGTCTGTCTGTCCCTGCGCCAGCGCTGCGGCGTAGGTGTCGGTGTGGATGCTGTGATCGAAGTAGGGCGTCAGGGCGAGAATCCGGTCGTGGATGGCGGCCTCGCGTTTCATGAGGCGCAGGTCCAGCGACGCCCAGCGCCCGATGGTCACGCTTGCCGACATGGAGCTGGCCGCGCTGTTCAGCGCGCGGGCCAGGTATCCCAGCCGCCGGTAGCGCACGGCGGTGCTCCAGCCGACGCTGATCCGGTGACCGATGAGGGGGAAAACGAAGCCGGTGCCGATCAGGAGTGCGGACACTTGCGCCAGGGGCGGGGCGACGTAGGTGCTGAGCCCGTCCCAGTCGCGGCCGGCCCAGCGGGCGCCCATGGCGGCGAACTTGACGCCGTCGAAGCCGAGGTTGAGCAGATAGCCGAAGACGATGAGCCTCAGTCCGTACCGCAGCATGCGCCCGACGCGCCGTGACCACCGCCGGCACAGCACCGTCATGACGACGGCCGCGACCGTGTGGGCCAGCAGATACAGGACGATCATCTCGCGGATGAACGGCGTGTTGGCGTAGTACGTGTCCAGGTCCCGCAGCCGTTCCACCGGCGCGTCCCCGAGCGCGAACAGGACGATCAGTGCCACGACCACGAGGCTGTATGCCGCAATGCTGAGGCGGGAGGTGCGTCGGGTCTGCTCGGGAGGCCCGCCCCGCCAGTTGATGATGAGGACCAAGCAGGCGCCGCTGAACGCGGTCAAGATGCAGTAGACCAGCGGCGCGGAGAAGTTCGGTATCCCGGTGAAGCGGTTCACTGCCGCGATCGTGGACGGTGCGGCGAAGAGAAAGACGAAGCTGGCGACCAGGAGCAGGCCGGACACCGAGCGCAGGAGCGTGTCGTCCGGATTCCGGCGCAGGGCGGGCAGTTTCAGGAGAAAGGCCGTGAGCATCACCGCGCCCGGTATGTAGAAGCTCAAGCCCTCCATGGTCGGCCGACCTCCTCCGCGAATCGTAGTTGATGAGACCAACTGCCCTGTTCTGCTTGGCCGGTGGGGCGTTGTCTGAATGGTGCCAGGGCTACTGGCCGGACCACACTCGTCGTGATTGTCCTCAAGACGCCGGCCGGCGCTGCGCAGTGAGTAGGACGAGGCCTGTCGGCATCGGAAGGCGCTGTCCGCCGGCGTGCGGCGCGCCCTTGAGCCGTCTCATACGGACAGACCTTCGGGACCGGTTGCCTGCCGACGGGCAGCGGCGACGACGGGCGACGTCGCGAAGGCGCGCGACACCCGCGCCAGATGCCGGCGTCCCGAGCCGATCGCCGCGCTCAGGCCAGGCAGGGAAGCATCCAGGTCAGGCAGGGAAGCATCCGACGCAGTCTCCTTTGGGTGCGGCTCCCGGCGGAGACCGGCGTGCAGGGTGGCGGCCACCATCGCGGCCACGGCGATCACCTCTGCGTCCTCGGCGGACTTGCCTCGCTCCAGCGCTGCGTCGTAGGCCCTGACGCGTGCCGTGGTGTCGAAGTACGGGGCCAGGACGAGCAGCATGTCGTAGATCGCCGCCTCGCGGTGCGTCACGCGCAGATCCAGCGACGACCAGCGGGACAGCCGCAGAGGCACGGTGGAGCCGCTTGATGTGGCCCGCAGCTCGCGCCAGAGGGGCCCCAGCCATCGGTACGCGCGCCAGGCGTGCCAAGTCTCCGACAGCCGGGGCGCCATGAGCGGAAGCAAGAAGCCCACAGTGGTCAGCAATGCCCCGGCGGAAGCCACCGGTGGCGCGATGCTTGTGCTCCAGATGTCCAGATTGCCTCCGGTCCACCGCGCAATGACAGCAATGAACTTGGCGATGCCGAAGCCCAGGTTGAGCAGGAACCCGACCACCAGAACCACCAGGCCCGCCCTCAGCCACCGGGTGACCTTGCGCGACCAGCGCCAGCACAGTGCCGTCACCATGACAGCGGCCACCGTGTGACCGGCCAGGTAGACCAGGATCATTTCGCGGATGTAGGGCGTCGTGGCGTAGTACGTGTCGAGATCCCGCAGTCGCTCCTCGGGAGCGTCTGCCAGCGCGAACAGGACGAACAGAGCCACGATGACAACGCTGTAGCCGGCGATCCAGACGCGGATGGTGCGACGGATTCTTTCCGTAGGGCCGCCGCGCCAGTTCACCAGCAGTACCAGACAGGCACAGCTGAAGGCACACAAGATGGCATAGACCAGCGGCGCGGAGATATTGGGGATGCCGGTGACGCGGTTGACGACCGTGATCGTGGGCGGCGCGGCGAAGAAGAACCCCGCGCTGGCCATCAGGATCAGTGCGCACACCGAGCGCACCAGGGGATTGCGCCACCCGTGCCACAGCGCAGGCACCTTCGCGGCGAACGCGATGCCCAGAGCTGCGGCGGGATAGTAGTAGTCCGTACCGTTCATGCCTCAGCCCCAGAGGTCGCGGCGCCCCAGGGAGGCTTGATTCCGCCCCCTTTGCTCACCGGTCTCCCCGTCCATGGCCGTCGTCAACGATGCAGCCTCCAACCGGAGTCCACGTTCTGCAATCGCGCCCTGCACGTGGCCCGGAAGAAAGACGATCGTCGCCCGGCGGCGCCGCTTCCTTTGCTTCTGGCCTACTTGACATGGCTGAGCACGATGATCTCTCACGTGTCACCTTCCGACAAACGTCATCTTGGGACGGTGCAAGAGCCTGAGGGGGTTCGTATGTGGATAGGGGTGACATGGAGAGACATATGCGCGTCGATGGGAGTGCGAGCCGACCCTTTGCGACGCGGCGACACCGCGCATGCAGCCCCGATCGGGCGAGTTGAGTGCTCCGGGCGCCTGCGCTGCCGCGCCGAACCGGTTATGAATGTGGCCCGGGGGCTCACTTCGGTCAGCGCGTGAAGCCGGCCGGCGCGCTCAGGCGCTCACTGTCGAAGCCGGGCCCCCGGCCGCACCGGAACCTCGCGCACCGTTTTGCTGGACGGTGGATGCGCCGCCAATCGCCCTTCCGGCAAGGGCACTTGTGTGATCGAACTCTTCCCATGCGGGGCCGATTTCTGACATCTTGCGTTCACCACTTCCCACACTCGGCCCGGTAGGCGCCACCAGCGCCACCGGGCTCTCGGAGGATGCCTTGCATACCCTCATATCCAGCCGACTGAGACGCTCGGTCGTGGCCGCTGCTGCCCTCGGAGCGGCCGTGGTGTTCGCGACTCCCCTCGGGGCGGCGCACGCCGCCCCGATCGCGTCCGAGACCTCAGCGACCTCCGTAACGTCCCCCGCCGCGTGGGCCGCCGGTACCCGCGCCTACCTGGTCGTCACTGCGCCGGGCGACACCTCGGCCGTACGGACGGCCATCACCAGCAACGGCGGCACGGTCTTCGCGAACTACGACGCCATCGGCGTGATCGTGGCGCACTCGGCCTCCTCGGCCTTCGCGGGCACCATGCGCGGCGTCAGCGGCGTCCAGATGGTGGGCGCCACCCGGACCTCGGACGTACCGGCCGATGCCTACAACCCCGCGCTGCCCGCGACTCCCACGCAGGCCACGACCACCCTCACCGAGTCCAACCGCTGGGACATGACGCAGATCAAGGCCGACAAGGCCTGGGCCGTCACCACTGGCTCGTCGGCTGTCAAGGTCGGCGTCCTGGACACCGGCGTCGACGACCTCCACCAGGACATCGCGCCGAACTTCAACGCCGCCGACTCCGTCTCCTGCGCCTACGGCAAGGCGGACACCCGCACCGGCGCATGGCGACCCGTCGGCGACCACGGCACGCATGTGGCGGGCACGATCGCGGCCGCCAAGAACGGCAAGGGCGTCATCGGCGTCGCGCCGAGCGTGAAGATCTCCTCGGTCCGGATCGCCGAACCGAACACCAGCATGTTCTTCGCCGAGAACACCGTCTGCGGGTTCATGTGGGCCGGTGACCACGGCTTCAAGGTCACCAACAACAGCTATTACACCGACCCGTGGATGTTCAACTGCCCGGACAACGCCGACCAGGCGGCCATCATCGAGGGCGTCAAGCGGGCTCAGGAGTACGCGGAGAACAAGGGCTCGCTGCAGATCGCGGCCGCTGGCAACTCCAACTACGACCTGGCCAACAAGCGGACCGACACCTCGAGCCCGAACGACTCCACCCCGGTCACCCGCACCATCACCAACGCCTGCATCGACATCCCCACCGAGCTGCCGGGCGTGGTGACCGTCGCGGCGATGGGCAACGGCAACGTCAAGGCCTCGTACTCCAACCTCGGCCGGAGCATCATCGACGTCGCGGCCCCGGGCGGCGACGGCGCATCCGGTGTCTACTCGACGCTGCCCGGCGGCAAGTACGGCACCATGAACGGCACATCGATGGCCTCCCCGCACGTCGCGGGTGTGGCGGCGCTGCTGGCGAGCACCGACCCTGCCGCCACGCCGGCCGACCTGCGGGCCAGGCTGTCGTCCCAGGCCACCGACACCGCCTGCCCCTCCGACAGCCGTTGCACGGGCACGACCGCCGCCAACAGCTTCTTCGGCGAGGGCCAGGTCGACGCGCTCAAGGCCGTCGGCGGCACCCCGCCGCCCGGCGCGTACTTCGAGAACACCGCCGATGTCGCCATCGCCGACAACAGCACGGTGGAGTCCCCGATCACCGTGACGGGCGTCACCGGCAACGCCCCGGCCACGCTCAAGGTGGGCGTGGACATCAAGCACACCTACCGCGGCGACCTCGTGCTGTCCCTGGTGGCCCCCGACGGCACGGTCTACACCCTCGAGGACTTCCCCAACAGCGACGGCACCGACAACGTCGCCAAGACATACACGGTGAACGCCTCTTCGGAAGTTGCGGCAGGAACGTGGAAGCTGCGCGTCAGTGACGTGGCTTCCCAGGACATCGGCAAGATCGACGCCTGGAACCTGACCTTCTAGGGAGTGTCTTCAAAGTAGCGTCGTCCGCCCGGCAGGCAGACGGGACTTTGAAGACACGACCTAGGGGCACACGCGCGTCACAGGGTCCCGGGAGGAGCTGTTCGCGGTTCCCCCGGGACCCTTCGATCTCTGGACCGGTTCCGGCCGCCGACGACTCCATGGTCGTAAGGCTTTCCGCTGGGCAGAACCTAGGGTTCGGAAGTCCAGTACTGCCCGGGACTGGTCCCGCCGTCATCGGTCGACGAGTCCGTGAACACGGCCAGACCGAAGCCCATCGCGGCGAAGAAGAGGCCCACGGACGTGAAGACGACGAGCACCCCGACGGCGAGGCACGAGGCGACTCCCAGCCCGGGCGGAGCCCCGGCCGGCACCGCCCGCTCGGGTCGCTGCGGCAGATACCGCACGGGCACGATGTCCCCGGCCACATAAGGCTGTTGCGAGGCGATCTCGGCCCGCACATCCCGCCCGTCCGACGTCCGGAACCCGAGGATCAGCCGCCGCTGGCTGTGCCCAGGCCCGTCCGAGGAACGGCGGTGCACAACGAACGTGTCCAGACACTGAGCCTCGGCCACCAGTCCTTCGCGCAGGGTCCGCTTGTACTCCGAAGCCCTTCGCACCATCCAGGTGAGCATCCCGATCCCGAAGGCGGCAAACAGTAGCCCGAACGCCCCGAATACAAGCCCGAACGCCCCACCCACTGCAGACATCTCGCATCTCCCCACTGACGGGCCGGCCCCGCAACCCCGCAGGCTGAGCCGACGACGCCTGTGAAGATGGACAGCGGGGGAGCAGCGGTTCCCGTCCTTCGGGGCCGGAGTGACGAACGGCCTGAGAGATCGCGCCGACAGGTCAGGGGCATCGGCTGGGTCGGGTTCCCAGCGGTCGCTGGTCCAGGCTTGGGCCAAGGAGGCCGACGCGTACTCGCAAGCCCTGATCTGCTGTCTACTTGGCCAGCAACGCCGCAAGGCGGGTGGCGGTCTGCTCGCCCGCACGCTGCTTGATCAAGCCTTCCTTGGCAGCCGCACGAAGCCTGACCTCCGAGTTGGTCTCCCCGCCGTAGGTCACCAGCGCAGTGACCAGGACAGGGTTCATGCCGCCAAACCCGCCGCGGGCGAGAACACGGATCGTCTGTTGGCCTGGGCCAGGTTCAACCGGCACGGGATGGACTGTTCGTCCCACTCGTCCGAGCACTTGACCGACGTGCTCGACGGCCTCTTCGAATGGCAACGGGACGGCCAGGTCGATCTCGTGAACGTTCTTCCTCATCAGCTTGGCCACGATCCTGGTCAAGCGACCGCCATCCCCAGCAAACGCAGCCAGAGTAGCAAGTTCCTCGGCCAGGATCTCATCCTCACTCTGGTGCACGCGCCCTCCACCCCGTTGCTTCCTGTCTGCGCTCTTCATGAAATCAGTGTTGTCACTGCGTGCGGCGGAGAAAAGCCTCGACCAGTCGGTCGGTGAAGTCCGGGCCGATCGGCTCGTCCGTTACCAGGACGCGGTAGTAGAGGGGCCCTACGAGCTGGTCGGTCTCGGCCGCCAGGTCGAGGTCGGCGGGCAGCTGGCCCCGTCGTACGGCGCGTTCCAGAGGCAGCCGGTCGCGGCGCCGCTGCTCGTCGAGGTACCTGGCCCGGAAGTCCTCTGCGAACGCCGGATCGTGCTGAGCCTGTGCGATCAGGGCCTTGAAGACGGCCCCGGAGTCGGACTGGCTGAGGAAACAGGCCAGTTGACGCAGATGGGCGCGTAGGTCGAGGGCGATGTCGCCGTTGTCGGGCGGGATCAGCTCCTCGGTCATGTCCTGCAGGAAGGCGTCGACGAGGACGTCGGTCTTGGTGTTCCACCAGCGGTAGATGGTCTGCTTGGCGACACCGGCTCTTGCCGCGATGCCCTCCATGGTGATGCCCGCGAAGCCCTTCTCGGCGAGCAGGTCGTCGGCCGCCTCCAGGATCGCCTGCCGGGCCTTTTCGCTGCGCCCGTGCCGGTTGCCGTGGTGAGCCCGCCCTGGCTGGCTGGTGGAGCTGTCCTCGGTGGTTCCTGTTGCGGGTCCCATGTCGCCTCCCTGGATTCAGGTTAGCGACTCTAGATTCAACGCAACGGTGCGTCTACTCTAGCGTCCATGACGATCACTCACACGCTCGCCGACCCCCGGGTCGAGGTCGCCCTCAGCAGGATGTTCGCCCAAGCCGCGCACGACGAAGCCACCGCGGCGCGCGTGCAGGCGCAGCGGCCCGGCGGCTTCGGAACGCCGCAGGAACACGCCGACGCCGCGGCGGAGATCTACATGCCGATCTCCGCCGCCGGCGGGCAGTTGCTCTACAACCTGGTCCGGGCTGTCCGACCGGCCACCGTCATCGAGTTCGGCACGTCCTTCGGGATCTCCACGCTGCACTTGGCTGCCGCCGTGCGGGACAACGGCACCGGACGCGTCATCACCACGGAGTTGAGCAGGGACAAAATCGCCGCAGCCCGCCGCACCTTCGCCGAGACCGGTCTGGACGACGTGATCACCGTGCTGGAGGGAGACGCCCGCGAGACTCTCAGCGGCATCGACGGCTCCGCGGACTTCGTCCTGCTCGACGGCTGGAAGGACTTGTGCCTGCCCGTACTACGCCTGCTCGAACCACAGATGAAGCCCGGCACCCTCGTCGTCGCCGATGACGTCGACCTGAGCAGCCTGCAGCCCTATCTCGACTATGTACGCTCCCCGGCGAACGGCTACCAGAGCGTGACCTTCCCCGTAGAGGACGGCATGGAGATCAGCTGCCGCCTCTGACGGCATACATCGACCCAACGTGTCTACCGGGCTGGTCGGTGCGGCTCACGTGACGCACCTTCATGCCCTGACTTGAACGAGGGCGTGTGTGCCGCTGGTACGCCAGGCGCTGCCTGTTGCCTCCAGCTCCGTCAGCGTGTTCGGGGCGAGGCCGGTGATGACGTCGGACTTCAGCGTCCGTAGAGCGGCGACCGGTCCGGAAAAGTACGCGGTGACCTCTGAAAAGAGAGAGGTGGCAGGCCAGTGGCGGTCGCCGACGAGTCGGCGGTAGTTCAGATCGCCCTTCATGACGGTCAACGTGGCAGAGGCGAAGTCCTCCCGGAGCTCGACCGGCATGTCCATGTACGGGAGCGGAGCGCACGCGAAGGGATGGGCGCGCAGGACGAGACGTCCGTCGGTCACCGCCTGCCGCAGCCGCTCACCGATCTGCGCGGCTCGTCCGGAAGCCGCGGACATACGTGCCAGGCAGTCGAGCACGTCGGACGTGGTCGCGTCGGAGACGTAGTACGGATACGGCTTGATGTGCAGGCTCACGGACGAGGCGCGGTCCGTGGTGAGCAGATGGTCGGCGAGCACCAGATCGGGCAGCAGCTCCGGCCCGGCATTGTCGGCGACCAGGCATACCTTGCCTGGTCGTCCGCTCTCCAGCAGCTCCCAGAGCGTCGCCGTGTCGTCGACGACGAGCCCTGTGACGCGCTCGCCCAGACCGGACTTGCCGGTCGACAGTTGGAAACCGAGGTCGGCCCTGTTCCCCCACAAGGACGCGCGCAGTAGTGCGGTGTCCTGCTGTGGTCTCGGAAGGCGGGGAGTCTCGTCCAGGGCAGTGAGCTCCGAATCGACGGTCGCACCCATGAGTTCGGCGCGTTTGAAGGGTGCGAACGGGTCGATGCCCTGCCACGGTCCCGGAGCGAAGTAGCCCAGCGCGGTCAGCAGCTTCCGGTAGAAGTAGCTCTCCGCCCACAGGAACGGCACGTCTGCCCAGCGGCGCCCGATGTGGCCCTCGCCCCACTGCCGCCACGGAGCGGTATCCGGTTCGGCGTCGTCGAGAGCCTCGATGTCGCCGCCCTCGGCGATCTCGCGCAGCAGGGCATCCAGTGCGTGTTGCGCTTCAACGGGATAGGCGGTCCCCTTGCGTACGCGCTCGATCAGGGCGGGGTGCCGCTCATGCAGTACACCCCAGGCGAAGGAGCCCACGATGTTGCTGACGACGACGGGGGCGTCGCCCGCGTCGGCGGGGTGTGGCTGCGACATGCTCGACGGACCCTTCTGCGGATGGCTCGGACGGTGCGGACGCACACGCGAGCGGCGTCACCGTAACGCCGTGCTCGTTCGGAGGACGACTCTCACGGTGGGTGTGCCGTCACCCGCTTTGCGTCGACCGGTCCAGCGGCTGCGTCACTTCGGCCGCTTTCGACAGCTGGCCGAAGCCGAGGACGAACGTGCTGTCGTTGAGGATGTTCATCGCGAGGCGTCGGCCAGGGCTTTCGAGGGACCTCACCGACGCGCGCAACAGGACCGGTCGTGATGCACTGGATGAGTAGGACATTGCATCATCCCTGAGAGATGCATGAGGAATGAGTGGACGAAGTGGCTGCAACGGTCCCTTCGGGACCCCTTGCTGTGGTCGCTGTGCACCGCCTCCACCGGAGCGGAGATACTCATGACCGGCGTCGTAGGCAAGACCAGGAACATTTTTCTGGTATGGCTCGTCTGGCCATTGATCACGTTGGGCATCTATCACCTGGTCTGGTACTTCAAGGTGAACCGGGAAGCTCATGACTTCGATGAGCGTATTGAGGTCAAGCCAGGTATGGCTGTTCTGGCCATCACCCTGGGTTGGGTGGTGATCGTGCCCCCGTTCGTGTCGATTTACAACACGGGTGAGCGAATCGCGCGAATGCAACGTACAGCCGGGATGCAACCCACCTGTAATCCGTGGATCGGGGTCATTCTCATATTTGTCTTCGGCCTGTACCCGCTGTACTACCAGCAAGAAATGAACCGCATCTGGGCCCAGTACGAGCACCTCGAAGAGGGCGAGCGCGTCCCCTTGGCCGTCTGACACGACCCGGCGGTGATTGGCCGGGGATCTACTGTCAGGACTGTGTGCGGATCCACCTCATGGGTCGAATCCCAACTCGGGGGCGACCTCGCCGTCGGCGATGCAAGTAGCCAGGTCCGACAGACCACTTGGCGAGCTGCCGGCGGCGAAGCCGTCCCACGGGTCGAGGGCGTCGCTGCGGGGTCTGCGACCGCTTGTCAGTCGGGCAGGTGCGGGTACTGAGCCGAACGGTGCTGGAACGCCAGGATGCTGGGGTTCTGGATGACACCGTCGCGGATCTCGATGGCGCGGCGGATGGTCTCGTTAGACTCCCAGGTGCTGGGTCCGGTGAGCACGGCTCGCAGGAAGGGGAGCAGTGCCTCGCTGTTCTCCCAGGTCGCGGAGTTCCACAGGTAGGACGGGCTGTGGTCGACGCCGTAGTAGAGGATGTTCTCGCCGACCACGAACGTCGGCTCGATGAACGATGTCGGCCGCGCCCAGCTGAAGCCCATGCCCTCGTCGCAGGAGACATCGATGATGAGGGTGCCCGGTGCGAGCAGACCGAGGTCGTCGTCGCTGAGGAACATCAGCGGCGCCGCGGTGTCCTGCAGTACGCAGTTGACGATGATGTCGTGTTCGGCGAGGAATCCGGCCAGTGGTACTCGGCCGGCGTCGGAGTGGACGTAACTGAGGGTGGGGTCGGCTTCGTCACGGTCGAACTGGATGATTCGCGCGGAATGGATCGGCGAGCTGACGGCTGTGACTCCACGTTGGGTGAGGACGTCGACATCGTGCACGCCCAGGGCGCTCAGAGCTGTCACGGCTCCGCGGGCGGTCGCGCCGAAGCCGAGCACGGCCGCTCGAAGCCGACGGCCGTAGTCGCCCGTCGAACCGTTGATCTGCAAGGCGTGAAGTACGGAGGAGTAGCCGGCCAGCTCGTTGTTCTTGTGGAAGACGTGCAGGTTGAACGAGCCGTCGTTGGTCCAGTGGTTCATCGCCTCGAAGGCGATCAACGTCAGCTTCCGGTCGATCGCCAGCTGAGTGAGCCTTTCGTCCTGGACGCAATGCGGCCAACCCCAGAGGACCTGTCCATCGCGCAGTTCCTCGAGATCTGCCCGCAGCGGTTTGGCCAGCAGGACGACATCGCACTCAGTGATGAGCTGCTCACGGGAGCGGAACCCGGCGACGAGGGGCGCCAGCTGCTCGTCGGGGATGCCGAAGCGCTCCCCGTACCCGCGCTCAAGGAAAATACGTTCCCGGAGGTCCGGGTCGATCCGGTCGAAGTGTGAGGGGTGAATCGGCAGTCGACGCTCGTTCTCTTTGCGCGACTGTGCCATCACTCCGAGAGTGAGAAGGTGCACGTGAACCCCTTTGAGTGATGCTGTCCAGCATAGATCGCCACGTTCACAAACGGGTGATCATGGCAAGGGAGCTGCTCGCAAGCCGAAGCGGTCCGATGGATGCCCCGCGCGGCGAGGATCCGTCAACGACGCCCGGACTCCGGTCATGGGGCGGACCGTTGGCAGCGTCGAGCGCAGCGCCGCGCGATCGCAGCCTCGTAGCGTAAGGGTCCTGATCTGCCCCCGATTATCGTCGGGGCCGGGTCAGGAACTCCGCGATGAGCTGCCCCCATGTACGGATATCGGCGCGCGTCCGGGACACGTGCAGGTCGGCGTGTGGCAGCGAATGGGCCAGCGTTTCCGCGGTCGACAAGGGGTGGCCGGGGTCGTCCGCCCAGGCCAGGATCAAGGCCGGCTGGCGCAGCGCGGCGATCGCCGTGGGGGAGGGCAGGTCGGACAGCGCCAGGCCGCGCAGGATGGACGGCAGTAGACGCTCGGTGGGTGTCGGCGGGAATTCGGGAACATCGGCTACGACTGCGGGGCGAGGCTGTTGTGCCTTGGCGGTGAGCCAGGCGTCCACTCCCTCTCTTTCGATGGTGTCGGCGGACTCCCGGTTGGCCTGAGCATGTGCCTGGCGAGTCCTCCAGGCGGTGGGTGGGATGAGCAGGACCAGTCGGGAGAACCGGTCGGGCGCATGGACAGCGGCGTGCAGCACGGTGCCGCATCCCATCGACGCGCCCATGGCGGTGACGGGCTCGGTGGTGCCGCCCAGGTGGTCGAGCAGGGCCAGCAGATCGTCGGCAAGCGCGGCATAGGTGTAGTCGGCGTCCACGGGGTCGCCCGTGGATTGCCCGTGCGCCCGGGCGTCGTAGCGGACCAGGCGCTGCCCCGCGTCCAGTGGCGGCGCCCAGTCGAACAGGCCCATCCGGTCCTCGACGGTCTGACTGACGAACCCGCCGTGCGCGTACAGGGCGAGGGGTCCCTCACCGGCGTCGTAGTAGACCAGCTCGGCGCGGCGATGCCAGAAGCGGCCTTCCCTGACCGTGTGCCCTCCCACTGCCCTCATAGCGCGCGCCTCGTCTCGGCCGCGTCAGCGCAGGAGCTTCTTCGGGCGGGACCGGCGAACGGAGCGCCCGTCCGACCACCTCTGGCAGCGGCTCGTCGGGATGGATTGTCGGATGGGGACAGTAGGCGATGTTCCCCCAACCAGGCTGCCGGCCACGCCAGGACTGGTGGTTGATTGATGCGGCACAGCCCTGCCACGGGGCGCCGGGGTACCCCGTACCCTCTCGTTGGTCGGGGCGGCTACGAGGTACGCCGCCCCGTGGGCTCGTCGGGTCATGCCGACCCGGCGGCGAGACGGCTGAGGGCCTTCTCCGATGCGGTGTCCGGTTCCGCGCTGAAGACAAGCACCTGCTGCCCCGGACTGTCCGGGGGCTCCACGTTCTCGAAGGCCAGCTCCATGCACCCCACCACGGGGTGCCGGAAGAGCCGGGTGCCGAAGGCCCTGGCGCGCACAGGCGGTTGGGACCACAGCGCCGCGAACCCGGTGTCGGATTCGGCGAGTTCACCGATCAGGGCGGCCAGCCTGCCGTCCCGGGGATTGTCCGTCGAGGCGAGACGGAGGCGGGCGGCCATCTGGCGGGCTTCGTCCGCCCACTGCGGATACAGCTCGCGGGTGTGCCGGTCGAGGAACAGCATCCTCGACAGGTTCGGGCGGTGGCGTGCGCTGAGAGGGCTGTCCCTGTCGAGGTGGCATGCGAGCAGCGCATGCCCCAGCGGATTCCAGAAGAGGACGTCGTGGCGGTGGTTGAGGGCGACGGCGGGCATGCCCTTCAGTCCCCGCATCAGGTGCCGGACGCCCTGCCCGGTGCATTCGTCGGGTGCCGGTTCGTCCCCCTGCGCGAGCCGGTACATGTGGTCGCGTTCGCCGGCGTTGAGCCGTAACACCCGGGCGATGGCGTCGAGTACGTCGGGCGGGGCGTCGCGGTGACGGCCCTCTTCGAGGCAGATGTAGTGGGTCAGGCCCAGCCCGGCGCGTCTCGCCACATCCTCGCGCCGCAGCCCCGGACTGTGGCGGCGGCTCGAACCAACGGCGGGAGTGGGTTCTTCCGGGGGCATGCGGGCACGCCGGGTGCGCAGGAACTCCCCCAGGTCGGCAGGTACGTCCATGTGAGCAAGTCTCCAACAGCCAGGGAGGTTGGGGGAGGGGTCCAGCCTGCCCCTGTCAGCCCCACCCCGCGAATGGGCACTCACTCCGCGCAATCACAAATTTGACTGACGGTTCAACAATGTCCCGACACTTTCCGGATCTTGCTCTATTTCGCTCTCCCAATTGACCGAACAGTGCGAGACTTTGAGCGCCGACTGGCCGATTATCATCGGACCGTGTGTGCCTGACCCGGATGACCCGTGGCCAGGGCATTTTTGTCGACACCGCGTGGAATCACCCTTCGCGAAACACGGATTTCACACCACAGCAGACAGCAAAGCACGTGCATCACAGGCAAGAGTGACCTACGTCACCATGGCTTCTTTTCGATGTCTGTCCGCCCGCACGGCATGACACGCGCCCCTGTATCACCATGCGGAAGGAGACCAGCCTTGCAGAGGTCCACGGGGGATCGAGGAACAGAGTTGGGGAGATTCCTCCAGTCAGTGCGCAGCAGGCTGCGCCCGGAAGACCTCGGCCTCGCCGGTGACGGCAAGCGCCGCCGGGTGGCCGGACTCAGGCGTGAGGAAGTCGCCCTTCTCGCCGGAGTGAGCGTCAACTACTACACACGGCTGGAGCAGGGACAGAACCGGAACGCCTCACCAGAAGTGCTGGACGCACTTGCCACCGCGCTCAGGCTCAGGCCCGACGAGCGGGCCCACCTGCACGACCTCGTCCGGCCGACCCACGCCACCAAGGCGCCGCGGACGACCGAGCGGGTGCGCCCGGGCCTGGAGCGGATGATTGGCTCCTTCGAGAGCGGGCCCGCCGTGCTCCTCGGGAGACAGACCAAGGTGCTCGCCTGGAATCACCTGGCCCGCATCCTCTTCACCGGATACATCGATCTCACCGGCCGGGACGGCGACGTCGAGCCGCCGAACCTTGCCCGGTTACTGTTCCGCGCCCCCGGTGCGCGACAGCTCTACACCGACTGGGAGTACGAGGCCCAGGACCTGGTCGGCTATCTGCGACTGATGCACGGCCGCTACTCCGGGGATCCCGAACTGACCGACCTCATCACCGAACTCTCCTCGAACAGCCGGGAGTTCGCCGCGATGTGGTCGGAGCACCGGGTCTGGGACAAGTCCCACGGCACCCGTCGGCTCAACCACCCCGAAGTTGGTGCGCTGACGCTCATCTATGAGACGTTCAGGCTTCCCGAGGCTCCTGACCAGGCCATCGTGCTGTACCAGGCCGAGCCCGGATCGCCTTCCGAAGCCACACTTCGCAGGCTTCTGGAGAAGCGGGAGAGGTGAGCGCACCGGGGTCCTGCCCGGACGCCGGACAAGCGCTGTCCCTCGGGAAACCTTCTTGAAGCCTTCTGGAAACGCCGACACGGCGGATACCCGGCCACCGACAGGAGGGCCATCAGGTATCCGCCGTGAGTTCTCGGCACTACGCGGCGAGGAACTTCTCCAGCGCAGTGGCCAGCGCGATGGGGGTCTCCACCATCGGGTAATGGCCCGAGTTGCCCATGACCAGCAACTCGGCGTTCGGGTAGTGCTTCATCCAGGTCTCGTTCATGGCGTCGGCAGTGACCGCCGGATCGTTCTCGCCGACCACCGCCAGCGCGGGCACCTCGGCCCCGGTGATGCGGGCCGAAAAGTCCGTGGAGCGGAAGGAGTCGAGGTAGCCGCGGAAGGCCACCGGGCCCACCTCCTTCATCGACTGCTGCGCCCAGGCGTCCACCCAGGTTGCGGAGAGCCGGTTGCCGGTGGTCATATCGACGATGATCCGCCGGTTCTCCACCTGGTGGGCGGCGTCGGCGAAGAGCGGGAAGTCCGAGTCGGGTATGGGCATTCCGGTGGCCGGCACCGGGCTCAGGCCGATCAGCTTGCGCACCCGCTGGGGCGCCTTGAGGAGTACTTGCTGGATCGGCATGCCGCCCAGCGAGTGGCCGATGAGCGAGAACTCCTGCCAGCCGAGGCTGTCCGCCAGCGCGAGCGCGTCCGACGCGATCTCGTCCGTGCTGTACGTGCCTGCCACATCGAGCGCCTTGCCGAAGCCCCGGGCGTCCATGAACGCATACGTGAACCGGGTCCCGTCCAGATAGGGCCACCAGGCGCGGAACGATTCGAGTCCGCCGAAGATTGAGTGCAGCACGATGACCCGGTGCGGGCCATTGCCGACGACATGGCTGTTGGGGACGTAGCGGCCGTTGCCGGACATGGTTTCCTCCATGGAATCGGTCGGACGGGTGGTGGCTTCCTGAAGGTCGGGAGCCAGGTCGGGGGACGGATCGGGAGCCGTGAAGATCCGGTGCAACTCGCCGTACAGGGCGTCGAGTTCGTCGTGGTGGCCGTGCATGACGATGTGCCCGTCGGGGCGCACCAGGTGGAATCCCGCGCGCCGGCAGCGCAGTTCCCGGTGCGCGCGGCGCAGCAGTTCGGTGCCGCGCCGCCCTCCGCCCGCGGGGCCGGCCCCGGCGTCGATCACCCGGACCTGGCGGTGCCACGGCCGGGCGAGGTGTCGTACCGCCTCGGCGAGCCGGCCGTCATCACCGCCCTTGGCGGGCGGGACGACCACGAGGGCGAACCGCGTGGGGTCGGCTTCGGGCCCCGCGGCGCCCAGGCCGAGGGCCAGGTCCCTCGGGAGCGCGGCGCCCTGCCTGGCGTGACGGCGCAGTGAGGACCTCATGTCGCACCAGTCCGCGGGGACCGGTCGGCGGAGGCTCTGCGTGGTGGCCGGGGCCGTGGGGTAGACCCAGCGGCGGCCGGCCGCGATGGGGACGTAGAACCGCTCGAGGGTCCGGGTGCGGTCCAGCGCGCGCATGGCGGTGTCGCGCAGCGCCACCTGCGTGCTCTTGTTCCACATGGCCGCGCGGGTCTGCAGGTCGGTGTCCCGGACGACGGCGTCGGCCACAGCGGCCCGCTCGGGGGTGTAGCTCTCCAGTAGTGCGGTCCGTGCGTCACCGCGGATGACGGATGCCAGTTTCCAGGCCAGGTTCTGGGCGTCCTGGATACCGGTGTTGAGGCCCTGGCCGCCCATCGGGCTGTGCGCGTGCGCCGCGTCTCCGGCGATGAACACCCGGCCCAGCTGGAAGGAGGCGGCCCGGCGCCGGTGGACCCGGAAGGTGGTGACCCAGTCCGGCTCGATGAGCCGCAGTCCGCCGGGGCCGCGCACGTCCACCAGGCTCTGCATGTCTGCGAGCGTGCCGTTCTCCAGGTCCGCGGGGGCATTGGTGAAGAAGCGGTACAGGCCGTAGGGCTGGGGGACGATCGCCAGTACGCCGATCCGCGACTGGTAGTAGTGGATCTCGTCGGGGTCGAGGGGATTGTTCGCGATCCGGGCGTCGGTGATGAGGAAGCGGTTTTCGTACGTCGCGCCCTCGTACGGGATGCCGAGCTGGTTGCGTACGACGCTCGCCGCCCCGTCCGCGCCGATCACCCAGGGCACGGTGAAGCGCTCGACCGAGCCGTCGGGATGTTCCAGTGTGGCGGTGACCCGTTGGCCGGGTGTGATCCGGCCGCTGAAGTCGAGGCCCTGGAGCCCGAGCAGCCGCACCTCGCGCTCGACAGCGCCACCCAGGCCCTTGAGGCCGGAGATGAGGATCTCCTCGGTGTGCCGCTGCGGAAGGCAGTACGGGGCGAGGTCGTCGGGCATCCGCATCCGGGTGACCGGGCGCCGCTCCGAGTAGTACGTCATCTGCCGCAGCTTCACGGCGACTTCGTCCACCGATCCGGCAAGGCCCAGATCCTGCAGGACATCCAGGGTGCGCGGCCATACGAGCATCGCCTTGGAATGCACACTCGCCTGCGAAGCGGCGTCGACAAGACGCACCCTGATGCCGCGCCGCAGGAGTTCGCACGCCGCGGTCAGACCGGTCGGCCCGGCTCCGACGATGAGCACATCGCAGTCATTCTCGGTGGTCATGGAGAGCCTCCTACGTGCTCGGCCACTGGGGCTGGGGTACTGCTCGGCTTCAGGTGAGGAAGGCCAGCGAAATGGCGTGGCTGTCCTCGTGCATGCGGTAGCGGTCGATCAGCCCGTCGGTCACGCGGAGTTCGAGGGCGAAGTCCGACGCGAAGCTCTTTCCGGTCGCATTCACCTTGTACTGGAAGTGGCCGAGCGCGATGGCGAGCTCGCCTTCCACCACGATCCGGTGAACCTGAAATTTCTCCGGCTCCATGTTCTCGCCGGCCTGCCGGAAGAATTCACGTACCTGCTCGTGGCTCGACCTGCTGCCCATCCAGGGAATGAGATCGGTGTCGCCGGGAGTGAACCAGTCGATCGGCTCGGAAAGCAGTTCTGTCGCACGTTCGAGATCACCGCTGCCGAGCAGCCGGAAGTATTCCTCGACGACGCTTCGTGTGGAGTTTGGCATGCGCCGAAGGTATTCACGTTTCGGCCGGATGAGACAGACCCTGACAGTGGTAGGAACCTGGGCCATATGAGGGCGCGGGTACTGGCTAGGCCTCCGTCGCGACTCGGATGCTCGTTTCCGAATCAGCCGACAGGAATCGAAAGGCCTCCCATGTCAACTGTCAATAGTGCGGACGGGACAAGGCCGGCTCCGGCCACCGAGCCGGCCGCGTCGCCGACCAGCATGACGCGGCGCCAGACGCTGACCCTTGTGCTGCTGCTCGGCGCCCAGTTCACGCTCGCGGTGGACTTCTCGATCATGAATGTCGCGGTTCCGGTCATCGGCCGGGAACTCGACGTCGCCCAGGAAAACCTGCAGTGGATCGCCACGTCCTTCGCCCTCGGCGCGGCCGGCTTCAGCCTCCTCTTCGGCCGTATCGCGGACATGATCGGGGCACGCCGGGTGTTCCTGGCGGGCCTGGCGCTGCTCACGATCGCCTCGCTGCTCGGTGGTCTCGTCGACGCCTCGGGGCCGCTGCTGGCCGCCCGCGTCGCGCAGGGCCTCGCCACTGCGATGGTGACTCCCGCGGGCCTGGCTCTGCTCACCACCTCGTTCCCCGAAGGACCGCTGCGGGAGCGTGCGTTGGGACTCAACGGAGCCATGCTCTCCGCCGGCTTCACCTGTGGCGCCGTCGTCGGCGGTCTGCTCACCGACACGCTGAGCTGGCGCTGGGGCTTCTTCATCAATGTGCCGATCGGCTTGCTGCTGATCGTGGTCACCCCCATGCTCCTCCAGAGCGGCAGCGGACGACGCGGCAGCAAGCTGGACATCCCCGGCGCAATCACGGTGAGCGCCGGTCTCGTCGCCCTCGTCTACGGCATCTCCGCCGCCGGCCAGTACGGCTGGGGTGACACCACCACACTGCTCGCCTTCGGGATCGGTGTGGTGCTGCTCGCGGCCTTCGGGTACATCGAGCTGCACGCCGCCGAACCGCTCGCGCCGCTTCGCGTGTTGAAGCTGCGCAGCGTGACGTGGGGGAACATCGGCGGCTTTGTGACGTTCATCGGGTTCACCGCCATGATCTTCCTGCTCACGCTCTACCTCCAGGAAGTGCTGGGCTACTCGGCGATGACGACAGGTCTCACCTTCGGTGTGCTGGGTGTCGGCGCGTTCCTGGGCGGCGTCACCGCGCCCCGCTGGATCGGTGTCCTCGGCAGCAGCCAGGCGCTTTTGGTGGCCGGCCTGATCGTCCAGGGTGTCACTGTCGGTCTGCTGTTCTTCGCCGGAGCCGAGCGCGGCTGGCTTGTTCCGGTGCTGGTCCTCGCCTTCCTCAGCAGTTATGGCCATGTGGCCGCCATCGTGGGCTTCATGGTCACGGCGACGTCCGGACTGCCGAACGAGCAGCAGGGCCTGGCCACCGGTATCACCACGCTCACCCAGCAGGTCAGCATCACCATCGGGATTCCGATCATGAGTGCCATCGCCACGGCCCGGATCCGCTCCCAGGCGGGCGCACCGATCAGGGAGGCGACGCTCAGCGGGATCAATGTGGCGATCCTCGCGAATGGTCTGCTGATCGTCGCTGTCGCCCTCCTCGTCGGCTTCTTCCTCAAGAAGCGCAGGACAGCCCTGAGCTGACCGGCTACGAGCTGAAGGGCCGGCCGACCGGCCCTTCAGCCGCCGACGTACACCCCCCGCCATGAACACCGCTGTCACCCAGGGGAAATGATGCATCGAGAGAAGAACCACGGGTCGCTCACGCACGCCGGGACCGACGTCCTGATCATCGGCGCCGGGCCGACCGGCCTCATGCTCGGCTGCGAGCTGCGGCGGCGGGGCATCGACTGTGTCGTCGTCGACCGGGAGACCCGGATCGACCGGCGCACCCGCGCGGTGATGGTGCACGCGGCCGGTCTCGAACAGTTCCAAGCGCTGGGCCTGCGCGCGGAGTTGGAGGCGCGGGGCGTCCCCCAGCAGCGGATCTCCTTCCACACGTACCGCGGCGCCACGTACACCGTCGGCTTCGCCGGACTGGACACCGCCTACCCGTACTACCTCAATGTGCCCCAGCCCGAGGCCGAGGCGGTACTGGCCGCCGCGTACCGGGACATGGGCGGTCGGCTGATCCGCGGTCTGCGCTACGAGCGGCACATGGAGGACGCCGACGGAGTCCGGGCCGAGCTGACCGGTGGGGCGGGCACCCGCCTCGTGACGGCGCGCTACCTGGTGGGCGCCGACGGCGCCGGATCCACCGTGCGCGAGCGGCTCGGCGTCGAATTCCCCGGCGTCACCTACCCCATGAGCTACCTCCTTGCCGAGGGCACACCCGCAGTCCCGGTCGACCGCGACGAGTCCGCCATGTACATCGGCCCGGCGGGGGCGGTCTCCCTCCTCCCGCTCCCCGACGGCGATGTCCGCATAGCGGGCCCCGTCTCCGCTGCCCAGCTCGACCGCGATACGACCCTCGAAGTGACCGAGTTCCAGTCGACGGTGGACCGCCTCGGATTCGGCAGCACGCTACGGCTGGCCGACGCGCGCCGCGTCGCCCACTATCAGGTGCACGAGCGGCTCGCCGACCGCTTCCGTACCGGTCGGGCAGCACTCGCCGGGGACGCCGCCCATCTCAACTCCCCGGCCGGCGGCCAGGCCATGAACACCGGCTTCGGCGACGCGGCCGCGCTGGCCTGGCGGCTCGGCCACCTCCTCGATGGCGCGGACCCCGGCCCGGCCGGCCCCGGTCCGCTCGACGACTACGCACGCGAGCGGCGGGCCGTCGCCTCGGATGTCGCCCGCACCACCGGAGTGCTCGGGCTCCTCGACGCCATGCGCGACGCGGTGACCCCGGCCGCGCAGCAGGCCGTGGAGGACGCGCTCTCGGGACTCGCCGAGGCCTGGAGCCAGTTGTACGTCACCTACCCGGCCGCCGCCTCCGATGGCGCAGCTGCCCAGGAGCGGCCGCACCGCGACACCTACCGGCTGCGGCCCGGCGCCCGGGTCCCCGGCCACACCCCGGATCCGCGCCGCTTCACCCTGCTCCTGCCGCCGGGCAGCGAACCCTCGGCCGACGCCTGGGTGACCGGCATCCCGGCAGGCACGCTCAGCGCCGGACAGACGCCCCGCCAGGCCGCGCTGTTGCCGGTCCCCGCCGCCGTACTCGTACGGCCCGACGGTCATGTCGCGACCGTGCTCATCCCGCCGCCCGGCGGCCGCCCGGCAGCAGGCGAACACGCGGAGCACACACGGCAGGCGCACCACCACGACGTCACCAAGGGAGTCGCCGTATGACCACGCCCGTTCTCACGATCACCGGCACCGGCAGCTACCTCCCCGAGACCCGGCTGGACGTCGCCGACGCCGCCGAGCGCTACGAGGGGGAGGCCGACCGTATCCTCTCCACCGGGTACCGCACCGTCTGCGCCGAAGACACCCTCTACCCGGCGGACATGGCGCTCATCGCGGCCCAGCGCGCACTGTCCGCGGCGGGTACCAAACCCGAGGACCTCCAACTGCTGCTCGTGACCGCCATCCACCGGCACGGCCACAAGCGACTCTGGTCACCCGCCTCCTGGCTGCAGTCCCGACTCGGCTGTCCCCAGGCGCTGCCCCTCACCGTCAACCAGGGGTGCAACGCCCAGATGCTGGCACTCGACGTGGCGAGCCGGTTTCTGGCCGGAGGCAGCGGCGGGAGCGCGCTCGTCGTCGCGGCCGACCAGTTCGCCTCCTCGGGCTTCGACCGGTTCATCGCCGACTACGGCATCGTCTACGGCGATGCCGCCGCAGCAGCAGTCCTGACGTCCGGGCCGTCCGGACCGGGATGGCGGGTCCTGCGCACCCGTACGGTCTCCGATCCAGCCCTCGAAGGACTCCACCGCGACAACGCGCCGGGCCCCGAATACCCCGAACTCCTCGACGCGGAGCATGACGTGCGCAGCGCCAAGCGGAGGTTCCTGAGCGAGAACGGCGCGGACCGGCTGCAGCGCTCCACCCGCGCGGCCGTCAACGAGATCGGCCGCGCCCTGCTGCCGGACGGCGACGACCCCCGGCTGAGGCGGGTCGTCTACCCCAACCTGGGGCTGCGCCTGCTCGAGGAGAACTACTTTCCCGAGTTCCCGGGCGGCGAGGCCAAGTCGCTCTGGGACTTCGGGCGGACCGTCGGACACCTGGGAAGCGGCGACCAGATCGCCGGTCTCGACCACCTCGCCGACGAGGAGTTCGCCGCCGGAGACCGGGTCCTGCTGCTCGGCGCAGGGGCCGGATTCACCTGGACAGGAATGCTCCTCGAACACGACTGAACATCCGGACATGGCCTATGGAACACGACCGAACTCTCATATCACCGCAGGCGGTCCGCCGCACAGGGCCGACCCACCTCACAAAGGCAGGGCTCTGACCATGACGACCACGACTCTCTCGCTGGACGACCTCACACCAGAGGACGCCGAACTGACCTACACCCGCACGGTCGACCGCGCACTGGTGCACCGGGACTCGCTGGGCGAGGTGTTCCTCACCGATCTGCGGCCGCTCGGCGACACCTGCTACGCGGCGGCCGCTCAACTCCCGCGCTCCCACGCCTATTACGGTGACCATCTGCTGCGCCCCAGCGCCTACGACCCGGTGCTGCTCCTGGAGGCGTGCAGGCAGTCCTGCCTGGCCGGTGCCCATGAGTTCTACGGGGTCCCGGCCGACCACAAGTTCATCCTCACTCATCTGCGCATCCAGCTGACGCGCCTGGAACGCATAGCCGTGGGGGCGGCCCCCTGTGCGCTGTCGATGCGGGTGACGGTCGTCGCCCACCGTCGGCGAGAGGGCCGTACCACTGGACTGGACTACGAGATCGGCCTGTTCGTCGGGCGGATCGAGATCGGCACCGCCTCCGTGGGCCTGCGGTTCAAGTCACCTGCGGACTATGTGGAGTTGCGGCTGAAGAACCGCGGCGGAATGCCGCTGCCGTCATCGGGTACGCACGAGGACACCACGCCGGCCACGGCCGTGGACCCGTACCTCGTCGGCCGGACCAACCCTCGTAATGTGGTGCTCGCCGACGCCGAGACCGAGGACGACACCGCGCGGGCGGTGCTGCGGATACCGGGTGACCACCCGAGCATGTTCGACCACCCCCAGGACCACCTCCCCGGCATGGTGATCGCGGAGGCCGCGCGGCAGATCGCCCTGCTGACCGCGCTGGAGGCCCGCGGCATGTCCCCCTCCAAGACCCTCCCCACAGCCCTGTCCGTGGTCTTCAGCCAGTTCGGTGAGCTGGAGAAGACGACCGTGATCACCTCCCAAGTGGGCGAGGAGCGCCAAGCCCCGGCCACCGACGAGGACGTGTACTACACGCAGGGCGGCACCGTGGAGGTGGACCGCGCCGCGGCCGGGTCCGCCGGCCGGCTGCCGGTGCGGGTCGTGGCCGACCAGGACGGCGAGACACTGTGCGTCTTCTCCCTCACCCTCAGCCGCCTCGGGCTCCGGTCATGAGGTACCTGAATCCGCCCGTACGCCAGTCCTCCGCCGCCTTCTTCGACGTGGACGAGACGCTGATCAACGTCAAGAGCATGTTCAGCTTCCTGGAGTTCTATCTGCGCAGGCGGGGCGAGCCCGAGGCCACCTACGGGCGTCTGTTCGCCGAACTGCGCCACTCGGCCGGGCTGGGGGTGCCCCGTAAGGACATCAACCGCCACTACTACCGCTTCTACGCGGGTCACAGCGCACAGCAGCTGGCCCGAGCCGGCCGCGAGTGGTTCACCGCCGAGCAGGAGAAGGGGAGTCTGTTCATCCCCGAAACGCGGAGTCGGCTCCAACGCCACCTGCAGCAGGGCGAGTTCGTGGTCCTGCTGTCCGGTTCGTTCTTCGCCTGCCTGGAGCCGGTCACCGAACATCTCGGCGCCCATTGGGCCATCGGCACCCGGCCGGTGATCCGCCGGGGCAGGCTCACCGGAGAGGTGCTCACCCCGATGATCGGATCAGCCAAGGGGCGCGCCGCGCGGGCCACCGCGGCCGTGAGGGGGTTCGACCTCGCGGAGTGCAGTGCCTACGGGGACCACTCGAGCGATCTCGACCTCCTCGCCTCGGTGGGCCGGCCGGTCGTCGTAGGGGAGGACCCCGTCCTCGCGGACCACGCGGCTCGTGCGGGCTGGCAGCGGATCGTCCCCGGCCACACCCCGGCTCCGGCTCCGGCTCCCGCCCCGGCAGAAGCGACCGCAGTCCGATGACCGCCCGACTCCAGGAGGCGATATGTACGGCCCGATCGGGATTGTGAGCACAGGGTCCTACCTCCCTGCCACCGTGGTGGGGAATGAGGAGATCGCACGGGGTGCCGGGGTGACGGACGAATGGATCGTCCGCAAGACGGGAATCCGTCAGCGTCGCCGGGCCGCCCCGGGGGAAGCCACCTCGGACCTGGCGGCCGAGGCGGCCAGGCGGGCGCTGGATCAGGCCGGACTGCGGCCGGCGGACCTGTCGTACATCGTCGTCGCCACCTCGACACCGGACCAGCCGCAGCCCGCGACGGCCGGGATCGTCCAGAATCTGCTCGGCGCGCGGAACGCGGCGGGCTTCGACCTCAACTCGGTGTGCAGCGGCTTCATTTACGCGCTCACCGTCACCCAGCGGCTGCTCCAGGGGGACGAACGGGCGTCATACGGCCTGGTCGTGGGGGCAGACATCTACTCCCGCATCCTCGACTACTCCGACCGCAGAACCGCCGCCCTCTTCGGTGACGGTGCGGGCGCTGCGGTCATCGGGCCGGTCGACCAGGGGCAGGGGGTCATCAGGACCAGCCTGCTCACCCGGGGCGACCAGCACCATCTCATCGGCGTGACGGCGGGCGGCAGCCGGCTCCCAGCCTCCCCGGCGACTCTCGCCGGAGGCGACCACCACTTCCGGATGGAAGGGCGAGGGGTGCGTGGTTTCGTGCAGGAGCAACTGCCTGCGGCCGTACGGGACTTGCTCGCCACCGCAGGGGTCACCGGCGACGCCGTCGACCACTTCGTCCCGCATCAGGCCAACGGGGTGATGCTCGCGGAGGTCTGGCCCGACCTGGGGCTCGGATCAGCCGCGCTGCATCTGACGCTGGAGCGGTACGGCAACACCGGCGCCGCCTCCGTCCCCGTCACCCTCGACGAGGCGCACCGGCAGGGTCGACTGGCCGTCGGCGACCGCGTCCTGCTGGCTGCCTTCGGCGGCGGCATGTCCGTGGGGGCGTCCTTGGTCGACTGGGCCCCGACCCGGCACGCACGGCACGGGACGGCGCAGTCCCTGGCCGGCCTCATCCCCGCCCCCAGGGGCGCCGTGTGAGAGGCCGCCCGGTCCAGCGCCCACGGGTGCGGGATCGGGCGGCCCGACTCAGAAGGGAGAAGCCACTGTGTACGAGACAGCACCCCGCGTTCCGGACGAGGAGGAGAGGGCGGCCGTCATCGCTGCACTCCTGGAAGCGACGCGGCACTGGATGGCCGCCGAGGATCCGGTTCAGGCCGCCCCGCCCGCACCGCCCGCCGAAGTGAGCCAACCTGCCTCTTCGGCGACAGCGGCCGCGACTTCCTCGAAGCGCGCCGTCACAGGAGGCAACTCGCCCTCCGGAAAGACGATTTGAGTCACCAGCTCGTCCACAGGGCCGGCCACCGGTGCCCAGCGCAGCCAGTCGGCCAGGCCGTCCGCCATCCCCTCACCCACCAGACCCACCGTGTGCCCGTCACGCAGCACCCGCTGTGTGGGGTCGAACGAGACCGACCGCTCGATCAGCCGGGGCGTCGCACCGGCCCGGCGGAACATCTCGACCACCTGGTCGTAGTGCGCGGGATTCGCCTCCCGCGCATGCACCACCACGGGGAACTCCGCGACGGCCGCGAGCTCCACCTTCTCGGGCGCGCCGGCCGTCAGCGGGTGCCCGGCCGCGAGGAGCACGCCTTGTCGCTCCCGGCGCACCGGGTGCAGCCGTACGCCCGCGACCGGCTCGGGCGTACGCGCGACGCCCGCGTCCGCCTGACCGTCGAGCACCGCGCGCGCGATATCGGGCGTACGCACCGGCTCGGCGCTCACGCGCACCTCGGGGTGGCGGGCGCGCATGGCCTCGACCAGCTGCGGGACCGTGCCGTAGCCGGTGCTCGTGCTGTAGGCGAGCCGCAGCCGGCCCAACTCACCGCGGCCCGCTCGCCGCGCGGCGTCCCAGACTTCGTCGAGCGCTGCGAGCGCGGCGGCTCCACGATCCTGGACCGCTCGTCCGGCATCAGTCAGTTCCACCCTGCGCGTCGTACGGTCCAGCAGCCGCACGCCGAGCTGGGCCTCGAGCTGACGGATCTGCGCGCTCAGGGCGGGCTGCGCGATGTGCAGCCGCTCGGCCGCCCGCGTGAAATTGGACTCCTCTGCAACGGCCAGGAAGTAGCGGAGCAATCTCGCCTCAGGTGTCATCGCCACCAGAATAGGCACGCGGAAGTCGCCGGAATCGGGAACGGCATCGGAATCGGGAATCGGGGCCGGGATTCAGAAGCGTTGCCTATGAGTCGAGAGCACACCGGTCTTTCCCTCCGGCACTCCCGCGCTCCTAGCGTGAACGTCATGAACCCAACCCCTCTCCCCACTGCCCCCGCGACCATGCGCGCCTACGTCGGCACGCCCGAAGGCCCGGACCTCCGGCACGTACCGGCGCCAATACCCGGGCCCGCGGAAGCGCTGGTACGGGTCGGAGCCTTCTCCGTCAACCGCGGGGAGCTGGGCCTGTTCGCCCGGCGTGAGGAGGGGTGGCGCCCGGGGCAGGACCTCGCGGGAACCGTGGTCCGCGCCGCGGCCGACGGAAGTGGTACGGGGGCCGGGACCCGCGTGGCGGCGATGGTCGACTTCGGCGGTTGGGCCGAGTACGTGGCGGTCCCCACCGACCGGATCGCGCCCCTGCCGGACACGGTGAAGGTGCCGCAGGCGGCGACTTTGGGCGTGGCCGGGCTGACGGCTCTGCGCGCGCTGCGCCGCGGCGGTGCGCTGTTGGGGCAGCGGGTGCTGATCACCGGTGCGAGCGGCGGCGTCGGGTCGTTCGCGGTCCAGCTCGCGGCGGCCGCGGGTGCCGAGGTGACGGCACTGACCGGCAGTCACAGGTCGCTGGACGTGGCGGCGCTCGGGGCACGGACAGTCATCGATGAACTCGGCAGTCTGAAAGGGGAGTTCGACTTCATCGTCGAGTCCGTCGGGGGCGAGGTGCTGACGACGGCGCTCAAACTGCTCGCCCCGCTGGGGCACATCGTGCTGCTGGGCACGTCCTCGCGGCTGCCGGCCGCTCTGACGATCTCCTCCTTCGTTCCGCATGTCCGTCAGACGCTCCACCCGTTCTGGGTGTTCGGCTCCGGGGAACCGGTTGGCGGGGATATCTCCGTACTACTGCGGCTGATGGCCGCCGGGCAGATGGATCCTGTCGTGGGCTGGACGGGCTCATGGGAGCGTCTCCCCGAAGCGATGGAGGCCCTGCGGGAGCGCCGTGTGGCAGGCAAGGCCGCGCTCACCGTCGACGAAGGTGCGTGACCGTGGCCCGGATCGTGGTCGCCGCATCGGGTTATCGCGGGTCCACCGGTCTGCTGGTCGCCCGCGCGGCCCGGGAGCGGGGCCATGGCGTCGTCGAACTCACCGATCTCGGGGACGATCCCGCCGTCGGCCGGGCACTCGACGGTGCGGACGCGATCGTCCTCATCCCGCGGCGCGGCAACGCCTGGCGCCACACGCACCAGGCCGTACGCACTCTGATGGCCGCGGCCACGCCCGTCGGCGAACCGCCGCATCTGGTGCTCCTCAGCTCCTTCGCCGTCGGCCACGGGCCGGCCCACCCCCTCAACCGGATCGACGACGCGCTGCTGCCGGGCCGGGTCGCCGCGGAGGAGGAGCTGCGCGCCGGTGGCCTGCCCTACACGATCGTGCGGCCCACCTGGTTCACCGACGACCCCCCGGGTTCGCACGCCCTGACCTTCACCCAGCACCCCAGGCCCGACGGCATGGTGGCCCGTGCCGACATCGCCGCCACGCTCGTGGCGGCGGTCGAGATTCCTGCGGCCCGCTCCACCACCTTCGCCCTCTACAACGAGCCCGGGGAGCCGGTCGCGGACTGGGCCGCGGCGTTCGCCCGCCTCCGCCCGGACAAGGACGACCAGCCGGGCCCCGACCCCGAGGACCTCTCATGACCTCGCTCCCCGAAGCCCAGCACGCCTGGGAGTCGACGTTCCGTACGGATCCCGATGGCCGGCCGCTGGCACCACTGTTCCACCGGCTGCTGATGCTCGACGTCGTGGGTACGCCGACGCCGGAGGACGCCGCCCGGCTGGAGGGTGCGCTCCAGAGTCTTGAGGCGGAGTTCCCGTACGGCCCGGACGGGCTGCTCACCGCTCTGGCCTGGGGACCCGGCTGGTTCGAGCGGCACACCCCGCTGCGCCGCTCCCCGGTGGGGCGGCCGCTGCCCATGGCCCGTTGGGAGAATCCCGTCCTCGAAGAGATCGATGCCTGTCTTCATCTCGCAAGCGACGACGAGGAGTTGTTGGCCGACATCAGCGGCCGTCTCTTCGGAGCGGGCCCCCTCGACCAGCGAACCCGATTGCGGCTGCGCGAGGTACGCACCGGATTCGTGGGCCGTGGCCTGCCTGCCCGGCGCCTGCCCGGCGCGGGCCTGCCTCACAGCGCGCCGCTGATGCTCGGCTTCCACTCGGGTCTGCGGGGCAACCAGGCCGACGAGGACAGCATCACCATCACCGAAGGGCCGCTCGCCGGTGGGACGACGATGCACGTGAGCTATCTGACGCTGGACATCGACAGTTGGTACGAGCAGGACGCGGACACCCGCAGCGCCCACATGTTCTCCCCCCGTGTCAGCGCCGAAGCCGCCGGGAAACTGGTGGACGACGCGCGGAGCGACGCGGACGACCTGCCCGCCACGGCCGCGTCCCACGGACTCGTCGGCCACGCCCAGGCCACCGGACGGGCCCGCCTGAACGGCCGCGCCCGTATCAACCGCAGGGACTTCGCCACCCTCGACCACGGCTCACCCGGCACACACTTCGTGTCCCTGCAGCGCACGATGGAGGACTTCCACGCGACCCGCGCGGTGATGAACGCGGCAGACGCACCTCCCCACCACCCCGCCGTCGGAGTCCGGCGCCGCAACGGCATCAACGGCTTCATCGAGGTCCGCAGCCGGGCGACCTTCGCCGTTCCGCCGCGCGCCACGAGGTCATTTCCCTGTCGCTCGGCACGAACCTCAGCCACGCCCTGATACCCGGCAGGATGGCGTCAGCTGCGTCATCGGGACCGCCGCCTCGCGAGTTCTCATGGCCGAGTTCCGTGGCGCTGACAACGAGGCACGGCAGGATCCGTACCCAGGGTCGTCAGGCCGTGCCGCTGGTGAGGACGGTGACGCGGTCGACGAGCATGGGACTGCCGGGGCGGGTCCTCGGGGTGGGTGTGCTGTTTCCGGCGAGAGCGTTGGGAAAGCCGCCGCCGATGGCCAGGTTGAGGAGAATGAAGTGCCCATGGCCCGTGGCGGCACTCCAGGTGGCCTCGTCCACCTGTGCCGAGCTGACGGTGTGGTAGAGACTGCCGTCGACGTACCAGCTCAGCCGCTCGGGCTCTGTGGTGCGGTCCCATTCGAGGGTGTACGTGTGGAAGTGGCCGGTGCAGCGTGTGCGGGGGCAGTTGGTGGTTGCGGCGATGCCGGTGCTTTCGTTGCACGGGCCGCCGGTGGGGGTGCCGCAGTGCATGACGCCCCAGATGCGGTTGAGGCCGTTCACGTTCTCCATGATGTCGAACTCGCCGGCAGCGGGTGAGGGTGCCTGGCCCGTGCGGAAGGGCGCGCCCATGGTCCACAGGGCGGGCCAGTAGCCTTCAGCGGCGGGGCCGGTGACGGCGGGGAGTTGGATGCGGGCCTCGATGCGCAGTCTTCCGCCGGCGGGAGGCTGGAAGTCGCTGCGGCGGGTTTCGATGCGTCCGGAGGTCCACCGCCCGGCACGATCCCGCAGCGGTGTGATCCGCAGGTTGCCGTTGCCGTCGCGGCTGAGGTTGGCCGGGTCCGCGGTGTAGGTCTGGACCTCGCCGGTGCCCCACTGGGGTGGACCGCCGGGGTATCCGGTGCCGAGATCGATGATCCACTTGTCGGCGTCGGGCAGACTGCCCGCTGCCCCGTCGAATTCGTCGGCCAACTCCAGCCTCCACACGCGCGTGGCAGACGCCGGGGCACCCGCACTCAGCGGGGCCAGGCTCAGGCAGCAGGCAGCCAGCGCGACGCCCACCGTGCGGCGTGTGCGGCCCTTGCGCAGCGGCAGCTTCATCGAGACCTGCTTCCCGCGCCGTGGTGGCGACCGATCCCTGCTCCGACATCCATGCTTCCGCACCTTATGTGCGGCGATGCCCGGTTGGTACGTGGCGCGCCACGACAGCCGGGTTGGCTCAAGCCAGTGCGCGTTACGGAGACAGCTGCGCGAACGGGTCCCCGAACCAAGGGGAGTGGGGTGCCGCCACCGGGCAACGGCGCGGCACCCCGGGTCGGTCAGCAGCAGCGGCTGCTCGGGTGAGCCTCTCGGTGCGCGATGCGCAGCTTCTCGTACTCCGGGCGAGTGGGGACAGGGGCGTCGGGGTGGTTGCGGCGGTGACGTTCGCAGTAGCGGTCGTATGCGGCCTCGCCGGTGAACTCCCGCACGTACCAGCGCAGTCCGTCCAGTACGTGACGGAGCGTCATTCGCGGACTCCGGCGAGCTCCTTGCGGGGCCCCGGCACCGGTACCTCGAGCTGCGAGGCAACGTACGGCGCTTCCGTGGTGGGCAGCTGGGCGGGCGAGCGCAGGGCGCGGGCGCACACCACGGCCGCGTTGGCGATCACGGTCACGACCAGCAGGATGAAGACGGCGATGAGGACGCCGTCGACGGTGGAGTTGGTGACCACGGTGTGCATGTCGTCCATGGTCTTGGCAGGAGGAAGCACCGTGCCCGCGTCGATTCCGTCGGCGTACTTGTGCCGCTGGGCGAAGAAGCCGACGCGCGAGTCGTCGGAGAAGATCTTCTGCCAGCCGGCGGTGAAGGTGACGGCGACCACCCAGGCCAGGGGGACGGCGGTGACCCAGGCCCAGCGCAGCCGTCCGGACTTGACCAGGACGGTGGTGCAGACGGTGAGGGCTACCGCGGCGAGCAGCTGGTTGGCGATGCCGAAGAGCGGGAAGAGCTGGTTGATTCCGCCCAGGGGGTCGGTGGCGCCGGTGTAGAGGAAGTAGCCCCAAGCGGTCACGACCAGTGCGCTGGCGATCCAGATGCCCGGCTTCCAGTTGACGCGGCCGATCGGCTTGTAGACGTTGCCGAGCATGTCCTGGAGCATGAAGCGGCCCACCCGGGTGCCCGCGTCGACCGTGGTGAGGATGAACAGTGCCTCGAACATGATCGCGAAGTGGTACCAGAAGGCCTTCAGCGCCGCCCCGCCGAAGACCCCGGAGAAGATCTCCGACATGCCGACCGCCAGTGTGGGCGCCCCGCCGGAGCGGGCGATCAGCGTCTGTTCCTCCACCGCCTTCGCGGCGGCGGTCAGTTGCTCGGGTGTGATCGTGAAGCCGAGGCCGGCGACCGCCTGCGAGGCGGATTCGACGGTGGTGCCGAGCAGCCCCGCGGGGGCGTTCATCGCGTAGTACAGCCCCGGGTCGAGGACGGAGGCGGCGATCAGGGCCATGACCGCGACGAACGACTCCATCAGCATCGCGCCGTAGCCGATCATCCGTACCTGGGATTCCTTCTGGATCAGCTTCGGGGTGGTCCCGGAAGCGACCAGCGAGTGGAAGCCGGACAGAGCGCCGCAGGCGATGGTGATGAACAGGAACGGGAAGAGGGAGCCGGCGAAAACCGGTCCGGTGCCCGAGGTGGCGAAGTCGCTCACCGCCTCGGCCTGCAGCTTCGGCGCGGCCACCAGCACGCCGACCGCGAGCAGCGCGATCGTGCCGATCTTCATAAAGGTGGAGAGGTAGTCGCGCGGCGCGAGCAGCATCCACACCGGCAGGACGGAGGCGACGAATCCATAGCCGGCCAGGCAGAAGACGAGAGTCGTAGGGCTCCAGGTGAAGGCGTCGGCGAGTGAGGAGTTCTCCACCCAGCCGCCGCCGACGATGGCGAGGAGCAACAGCGCGACGCCGATCAGGCTCGTCTCGGTCACCCGTCCGGGACGCAGGTATTGCATGTAGAAGCCCATGAAGAGGGCGATGGGGATGGTCATGGCGACCGAGAAGGTGCCCCACGGGGAGTGCGCGAGGGCATTGACGACGACCAGCGCCAGCACACCCAGCAGGATGATCATGATGACGAAGACCGCGATCAGCGCCGCGGCCCCGCCCACCTTGCCGATCTCCTCACGGGCCATCTGGCCGAGCGACTTGCCGTCCCGGCGCATGGACAGGAAGAGCACCACCATGTCCTGCACCGCCCCGGCGAAGATCACCCCGACGACGATCCAGATGGTCCCCGGCAGATACCCCATCTGGGCCGCCAGCACCGGCCCGACCAGCGGCCCGGCCCCCGCGATCGCCGCGAAGTGATGTCCCAGCAGGACCCGGCGGTCGGTCGGCTGGAAGTCGACCCCGTCCTCGAGTCGCTCGGCGGGGGTGGCTCGACTGTCGTCGAGCTTCAGCACGCGCCGGGCGATGAAGCGTGAGTAGAAGCGGTACGCGATGGCATACGACCCCAGGGCCGCGACCACCAGCCATACGGCGGAGATCTCCTCGCCCCGGGCCAGGGCCACCATGCCCCAGGCGAAGGCGCCGAGCAGGGCGACAAAAGTCCACAAAACAATCGATTTCGGACGCACTTGGATGTTTTTTGGCATGGAGGATCCTCGGCTCGGCGGGTCAGGAGTGAGAAGGGTGAGGAGAAGCGGGAACGGGTCAGGGCTTGGGCGGACGCCGGGTCAGCAGATACGCCGCGAGCAGGGCGAGGCTGCACACCGGCACCCAGGCGAGCTGGTACCAGTAGAAGAACGGCACCCCGGCCAGCTGCGGCCGGTCCTGCGCGTACCAGGGCACCCACAGCAGGGCAACGACGGGAGCGACGAGGCAGACACCGGCCGCGGCCCGGCGCCAGACGTGGTGGTGGCGGGGGAGCGTGATCCGTACCACGGGTGACCTCCTCATTCCTGTCGGTCTGTGCAAGAGTTGCCGGCGTCCGTGATTCGGTTGACAGAAGATTTCGATGAGATTTCCCTGGTTTTCCTGTCATCGCAGCCGGCCCTTCGCGCAACTCGTATGCGACAGGGCTCGCGCACTCCCAGGACACCAAGGACGGTGACCGATGACCGAAGGTCCCATGGCCGCGGCGTTCCTCGCCGTCATCGGCGGTGCGTCGCTGCTCGCCGTCACCGCGCGCCGCCTGCACGCCAACGACGACCTGCCCTCCTTGGAAGGCTGGGCGCTGGCCGACCGGAGCCTCGGCACCGTCTGGACCTGGTTGTTGCTGGGCGGCACCATCTTCACCGCGTACACCTTCGCCGCCGTACCCGGCCTGGTGTACGGCAACGGGGCACCCGCCTTCTTCGCCCTCCCCTACACCGTGATCGTCTGCCCGCTCGCCTTCGTACTGCTGCCCCGGATGTGGAGCGCGGCGCGGGACCACGGCTACGTCACCGCCGCAGACTTCGTCCGCGGACGCTACGGTTCGGGCCCGCTGGCCCTGGTGGTCGCACTCACCGGCATCCTCGCCACCATGCCCTACCTCGCCCTGCAGCTCCTGGGCATCCGCGCCGTACTCACCGCGGGCGGGCTCTACCCGAGTGCCGCCACCGGCGACCTGGCAATGGCCGCGATCTTCGCCGGTCTCGCGGTCGCCACCTATCGGCACGGTCTGCGCGCGCCCACCGTCATATCGGCGCTCAAGGGCGTGGCGGTCTTCTGCTCGGTACTCGCCGTCAGCTGGCTCGTCCTGGCCCGCCTCGGCGGCCCCGGTGCCGTCTTCGACCAGGCCGCCCGCCGCCTCTCCGGCCCGGACGCCGGCCACGCATCCCTCGTCCTCTCACCGGACCAGCAGCCCGCCTTCGCCACCCTGGCCCTGGGGTCGGCGCTTGCCCTGCTGATGTACCCGCACGTCCTTACCGCCGCCTTCGCCGCCTCCAGCCCGCGCGTCCTGCGCCGGGTCGCCGTTGCCCTGCCTGCCTGGACCGCGGTGCTCGCACTGTTCGGGCTGCTCGGCATCGCGGCGCTCGCCTCGGGCGTCGAGGCCCCCGAGGGTGGCGCCGAGGCCGCGGTTCCCATCCTGGTGGACCGCCTGATGCCGGCGCCGCTGGCTGGTCTGGTCTTCGGCGCGATCACCGTGGGGGCGCTGGTCCCGGCCGCAGTCATGTCGATCGCGGCCGCGACCTCGTTCGTACGCAATGTGTACACCGAGTATTTCCACCCCACCGCCACGCCCAAGCGTCAGGTCCGGATCGCCAAGGCGGTCTCCCTCACGGCGAAGGCGGGAGCAGTCGCGTTCGTCTTCGGGCTGCGGGACCAGGACGCCATCAACCTCCAGCTCCTCGGCGGTGTCTGGATCCTCCAGATCTTCCCCGCGGTGGCCATCGGGCTGTTCACCCGCCGGCTGCACCACCGTGCGCTGCTCGCAGGGTGGGCCGCCGGGATGCTGTTCGGCACGGTCATGGTCGTACGGGAGGGCTTCTCGCCCGTCGTACCGCTCGGCCTGCCCGGCATGTCCGGTCATGCGATGGAGATCTACGCGGGGCTGGCCGCTCTGATCCTCAACCTGGCCGTCGCGCTGGCCGGCACGGCGGTACTGGACCGGATCGGCACACCCCGGGGCGCGGACTCCACCGCGCTGCCACGTCGGCTGACAGTCAGGCGCCGTCCGGAGACGGGAGCGAGCAAGGCATGAGCATAAGACGGACAGTCCGGCCCGTGACCGCCGGCGTCCCCTCACCACCCCCGCAGGTGGCCGGGCCGGCAGGCGTGTCAGCGGCAAGTACAGCCGATCCCGCCGGAACCGCGGAAGCGGAGCGGGAGGCGGCCGTAGCCCGGCTCTTCGACCTTCACTACACCTCGATGCTCCGCCTCGCCGCGCTGCTGGGCGCCGACGATCCCGAGAACATCGTGGCCGAGGCGTTCTACCAGATCTACCGGAGGTGGCGGAAACTGCGTGACGCCGAATCAGCGGAGGCGTATCTGCGCTCCACCGTCTGCAATCTGACCCGGATGCGGATACGTCATCTCCAGGTAGCCCGTCGGCACGCAGAGGCACCGCCGGCCGACCCGGTCGCCTCCGCCGAGAATTCGGCGCTGCTCCGTGACGACCAGCGGGTGTTGGTCGACGCCCTCCAGCAACTGCCCGCCCGGCAGCGCGAAGCCCTCGTGCTGCGGCACTGGCTGGGCCTGAAAGAAAGTGAGATCGCTGACGCGATGGGTATTTCGGCAGGATCGGTCAAGACCCATACGGCGCGCGGCCTCGCCGCTCTCACCCAGGCGATGGAGACACGGCGATGAGCACCACCCCGGGTGCCCCCGGCACTGAGAAGCAGCTCCGCGAGACTCTCGAGGTCCTCGCCCACCAAGTGCGGCCCGCCCCCGACGCCTATCGAACCGCCCGTGGCGACTGGCTCCGCCGGGAACGCAGGCGCCGCCTGGTCCTGGCGGTCCTCATCACGGTCGTCTTCGCCCTCGCCGTACTGATCGGTCTCTGGGTACTCAACCAGACGCCTTCCGGCTCGGGCGCGATCTTCAACGGTGCCCACAGCCCGGTCGCCTCCGCACCCCACACGCCGGTCCGGCAGGTCATCAGCCCTTGAACGTGTAGTGCGTAGGGACCAGCAAGGACGTAGTGCAAGAGGGGGTGTTCGGTGTCGCCGGCCGGGCAGCCCGGCAGACCTGCCCGAGGTAGCGGTCACTGCTCGCCGGATCGACCGAGCGTCACCCACGGGGCGCCAGAAAGGATTCGCCTCAGTACAGCACTTGCAGAAGGGACGCTGCCGGGTCTTGCTTACCAGCTCGACGTCGCCGACGTCATCGGCGCACAGAAGCTGTCGTTATTTCAGGTGAAACTCCCACGCGGTCATACGACTCGGGCAATAGATCCCTCTACCCTCTTATCGCACTTGAGTAGTCCACGGAGCTGTCCAGGGAGCTTGTGTCTGCCCTTCTGAGCTCGATCACCCGCGGGGGTTCGCTTGATGCAGGGAGGGGCCGGTCGGGGTGGTTCGATTCGCGCCACCTCTGTCGGCCGACTGCAAGTAGCAGGGGCGGGCAAGGCCCTGTGCTTTGGGTCTGCGGTTACCGCCGCAGGGGGAGCGGGTGTGACGGCGGCCGCTTTGCTGGGGGCCGACATTGGCGTGCCGGCAGCGCACGCGGTGGCAGCCCTCTCGCTGCTTGCCCGTAGCCGAACGGCGCCGGACAGGGTGCGTCCTCGCATGATGTTGCTCGCTGCTTCGGTGGCAGGGGGCGGTCTTCACCACCTGGTACTGGGGCAGCTCGCTTCGTCTGCAAGACGCTCTTCTGTTCTCTCTTCTGTGGTTGAGCTGCTGGCAGTTGCAGGGCTCACCGTTTGTCTTGGGCTGGGTGTCGCCGGACTGGTGGTGGCAGCGGCGGACGGCGGCCCGACCCTGGTCTGGTTACGGCGGCTCCTGGACGGATGGATGATCGCAGGATCGCTGCTCACGCTGAGTTGGGTGCTGCTCATGCATCGCGCCGACCAAGGGGGTGATGTGTCGGGGTCGCTGTTGGGTCTCGCCCGCGTCGTGACGGACATCCTGGTCCTGGGACTCCTGGTCGCCTTGCGCTTCTGCCTGAGACGCGGGGAGCGCACATCGCTCACCGTGTCGGCCGTGGCCCTCGTCCTCCTGGCGATGAGCGACATGCTGCGCATCCTCTTGACCGCACCTGGCATCTGGTACGGGATGCCACTCGCGGCGACATGCTCGATGACCGGACTGTTCCTCGTCGCCGCCGCGCCGTGGCTGCCCGGCGGCGCCAGCGTGGTGGGAGTCGACCAGCGGGAGATGCCTGTCGTCGGGGTAGTGGCGGCCTTTGTGCCTGTGGTCGTCTGCGTGCTGGCCATGGCGGCGCACACCCTTGCCGGCGGCCACACCGATGTCGTGATGGTCGTCCTGGCAGGTTCCGTGCTTCTTGGGCTCGGCGCCCGACAAGGCGTCACCCACGCCGACCATCTGCGTATCACGCGAGAGGCCGCAGCACGTGAAGCCCATTACCGCACGCTGGTCGATGGGTCGAGCGACGTGATCACCATCGTCAGTCTGGAGGGTCGCGTGCTCTACGTCAGTCCGGCCGTCCGCCAGGTTTTCGGATACCGGCCGGAGGATCTCGTAGGCGCCCGCCTGCCGCTGTACACCCACCCCGACGACCTGGACCAGCTGATGCAAGCCGTCGAGACACTGCGCCAGGAGACCGAGTCGGGTGCCCGCGGCCCGGGCGGCTACGTGTCCTGTCGGGTTCTGGCCGCTGACGGGCGATGGCGCCACGTCGAGTCGACGATCAGCCACCACACCGACGGGCTGATCTTCAACAGCCGTGATGTGACCGAGCGGGCCGCGGTGCAGGCACAGCTTGAGCACCTGGCATTCCATGACGCGCTGACCGGCCTGTCCAACCGGGCGTTGTTCGCCGACAGAGTCACGCACGCACTACGGAAGAGGACCGCTGCCACGACCCCGCCTGCGCTGCTCCTCTTGGACCTTGACGGTTTCAAGGCAGTCAACGACTCGGCCGGACACGCTGCAGGAGATGCCGTGCTCGTCCAGGCTGCCCGTCGGCTTCAGGCATCGGTACGTGCTGAAGACACGGCCGCCCGTCTGGGCGGCGACGAGTTCGCCGCACTGCTGGAGGGAGAGGCGGGAGCATGCCAGTTCCGGACCAGGGAAGTTGCGGAGCGGATCCTCTCCGCCCTGGCGAAGCCATACCGCATCGGCAGCACTGATGCGGTGGTCTCGGCTTCCATCGGAATCGCTGTTGCCACTCCCGGGATCACGCCCGACGAACTCCTGCACAACGCCGACCTGGCCATGTACGAGGCCAAGGCCGCAGGGAAGGGTCGCATCCGCATCCACCGCCCGGAGCCGCGCTACATCCACTGCGAGACCTCGCTTCCCGCCATCACGAGAATGTAGATGAACACGAGGACGCGCTCGGCGCCGCCCACGCTGGGGTCGCCGGTGGATTGCCCGTGCGCCCGGGGGGCGTAGCGGACCAGGCGTGCCCCGCGAGCTGATCGCGGCTGCCCTGGCCAGCTGGCGAGCCGTCAGCGGCGCCCACCTCGTCCCGCTCCTCCGCGCCAGATAATGGAAGTGGGTCACTGGGATTCGGCCTCTCGACGATGCATCATCGGCACCGTAGCCAGACCGAGCGGCCGCTCGCTGAACGCCGGCTCGGCCGCGACCTCGAAGAACCTGTTGGTGCTCGAGTCGCCCAGGGTCGTGTCGACGTACTCCTGGACCGTCGCCAAGGAGGGCGACTCCCAGAGGCACACCACCTGCGAGGCGTCCGTGCTGGGGTAGAACTGCAGGACCCGGACCCCCTCGGGAGCGCCGTCCCCGATTTGCAGCCGCTCTCCACGAGGGAACGCGGTGCGGGGGTCCTGGATCGCATGCTGGGCCACGACGTACATCTCGGTCTCCTTCGTCCTGCGGTCCCGGCGGGGCCGGTATGGCCTTGACGCTACGGAGACGGAGCGGGGTCCGGCATCGCTCGAACCCACCATTCGGTGACCCGACCCGTGGTCAGGAACGACCACTGGCGCGGACCAGCCCGTGTTCGAACGCAAACGCGCTGGCCGCGGTCCGCGACCCCACGTCGAGCTTGGCGAAGATGTTCTGGAGGTGCCGCGCCACGGTGTGCTCGCTGATCACGAGCCGCTCGCCGATCTCCTTGTTGCTGAGCCCGCCCGCCAGCAGCCCCAGCACCTCGACTTCCCGCGCAGACAGACCGTGCCGGTCCCGAGACGGAGTGCCGAGCGCCTCGACGGCGGCCAGGTCGGGCGCCGCACCCAGCCCGGCGAAGGCCGTCCTCGCGGACTCCAGCTCCAGCGCGGCCGACTCCTCGTCACCGAGGGCCCGGCAGGCCCGGCCCACCAGCACCCTCGCCCGCGCCGCGTCGTACGGCGCCCCGAGGTCGGCCCAGGCCTCGAACGCCCGGCGGGCGCCCCGCAGCGCCGGCTCGACCTCGTCACGGGCGAGATCGAGCGACGCGCGGGCGTGGGCATGGGCGGCAACAAGGGCCTCGGTGCGATGGCGCCCGAGGATCAGCTCGAACTGCTCGCAGGCTGCCCGTGCCGCGTCGAGGTCGCCCAGCGCCAGCATGATCTCGACGTACGCCGGGAGGAGGGCCGCCTGTTGCAGCGCCTCCACCTGCTCGACCAGGCCCCGCCGGATCGCCGCAGCCGCGGCGTCGACCCGGCCCTGGACGAGGTTGAGCAGGGCCAGCCCGGGCAGCGGGTCGCAGCCCAGCAAGCTGGCCGCGCGGTAACACGCTTCCGCCGCGTCGACGTCCCCACGGAGGCGGTGGATCTCCCCCTGCCGGTAGTGCGCCTTCCCGGTCGCGATCCGGTTGAGCATCCCGTCGGTGAACCGCTCCGCGGCCACGTTGGCCTCGCGCGCCGCGTCGTCCCAGGCACCTTCCAGCTGGAGCATCTCCGCGCGGTGCACCAGGCACAGGCCGTTGTGGGCGACCATCTGTGGGCGGGCCGCGCACCAGGCCGCGAGCGCGTCGGTCCACTCGCGCGTGTGCCGGATCTCGTGGGCGTCGTGGCAGTAGTCGATCGTGTTGCAGTAGACGATGCCGCTCACCACCGGGGAGAGCGCCCCGGAGCTGACCACCACGAGGACCTCACCGGCGAGACCGAGGCCCTCCTCCGTCCTGCCCTGCTTGACCAACGCCCGGGCCTGGTCGTCCCTCGCCAGCCACGCGAGATCCGCGTCGCCGAAGCGGTCGCCGATGGCCGCCGCCTCGACGGCGGTGGCGAACCCGTCCTCCCAGTCGCCCCTCCCCATCTGCCGCAGCCAGACGGGGATCAGCAGGTAGCCGCGCTCCACACAGTCCTCGCCCGCTTCGTCGACGAGCCGCCGGCCCAGATCGAACCAGCCTGCTGCGCGCGCACCCTGCCCGCGGAACAGCAGACTGTGCCCGATCCAGAACGCGGCCCGGGCTGCAGAGGGGGCGCGTCCGGCCTCGAGATGGGCTCGGTGCGCCGCCTCGAGCGCAGCCACGTATTCCTCGTCGCGCCCCAGCATGTACGCCGCGCGGGCGAGCGTCTCGAGGTCAGCGGCGGCCGGCTCCCGCGCGGCACGGGCGCGACTCAGCGCGTCGTACGCCTCGAGCCACGCCTCGCGCTGCGCGCACGCGCGGCCCTGCTCCAGCAGGACGTCGGGATCCGGCACATGTCGATTATCGACCCGCCGCCCCGCTGTCGCCCGCTCTCCTTCGACCTGACCGAGGGACACGCGGCCGACACCCCCGCATCATCCCGGTCCTGGAGAAGGTCATGGCCCGCGGCCGCGCCGGCCGCCCGCGCGCCCGGCCCGGCGCGGTCGTCGCGACGAGGCTTACTCGTCGCGGCGCCAACCGCGCCCACCTGCGCAAACGAAAGACCAAGGCGGTCATCCCGGAGAAGATCGACCAGGCCGCCAACAGCAACCGCCGACCGGGCTCAGTCCCACCATCCTTCGCCGGACTGCCGGCAGCGCACCCACTCCAGATACCCCCACGGCTCGTCAGCGGGCAACGGGCTGGCACCGACGTCTGCGACCAACCACACCTCGCCGCGGCCCTTGCGTATTGAACTAGCACATCGCCCCACCGCTGCGAAGTTGGCGGCGTAGGCTCGAAGCTGGGTGCCGGGTCGCGCCTCCCCCGTCGCGATCCGGCACCTGACCGTCCCGCGCCATCGCGTTCGGTCTCCCGGTGGGTGCGGGCGGCGCCTACTGCCCTGCTACTGAACTTGATTGGGTGACTGCCCGGCTGACCAAACTGGCTGCGCGGCTTCTGTGGTCTGGGTCGGCGAGTACGGACACCGTCCCAGGGCATCTCCCGGCCCCCCAAGGTGCAAGTGTCGATGCCGATGTTCTGCTCGATGACGTGCAGCTGGTCAGCTCCGACGACGAGGTGTTCGGGTGGCCAGGTCCGCTTCCCTCAGCACCCGGGTACGGCCGAAAGACCACGTTCCCAGACCCGCCAGTACGGCCGCCCCGAGTCCATACATTGGCAGCCATCGGGTCGTGGTGGATGCCAGGCAGTCGGCAGTGGCTTCATGGCTCTGCCTGTCCTGCGCGTAAGCCAGGGCGGCACCGTCGCGACTGGCGAGGTTGGCCAGCGCGGCCTCTGCCTGCAGGCTCTCGTACTTGCCCATGTTCCGGCAGTCGCTGCGGGTCCGTGGCATGGGAAGGAGCCACGCCGAGCGCTGCAGCATCGGGGCCAGAGCGATCGCGACGCACAGGCCCACCACCAGCGAGTATGCGACCAGATTCTGCGTGTACGCAGAGCGGAGCCCAGGCGTCCACGGCGGCAGGCGATAGGCGGAGAAGATCACCGCGAGAAGCGTCACTCCGATGTATGCGGCGAACCACTCCCAGGAGCCCTGAGCGAGTGCGAACGTCAGCACGGCGGCGAGCCCGATGCCAATGACCCCTGCCTGGGCGGGGGCGCCATGGTCGCCTGTGCCGGCCGATGTGCTTTTCCGGGATTCCTGAGTGTCAAGCTCGTCCACGGTCTCTCCTCCCTCTCGTCCGAGCCACCGATGTTCGCGCATATCGCACCTTCAGCCTGACGCACTGGTGGACCATCCAGGGAGCCGCCCGGTTGGCAGACCTTCGGTCGGGTCGCTCCGCGGCTTCATTCCGGTCAGGCGTCATCGAGGTGGTCGGCGATTGGATGGCAAGCCCTTGCGGGGCTCCACTCGGAACCTCGAGTGGAGCCCCGCTTCGCCTGCTGCCACCGCTGCTGCAGCGGAGCGGGGGTGCAGCGCTATGCGCCGGCCTTCTCGAGGAAACTCAGGCTGGGCATGAAGAAGTACTCGCCGCCCATCATCGTGACCGACTGCTTGAGAGTGGCCCTGATCCGCTCGTCGTTGCCGTGCTTCTGCGGCCATTCCTGTTCTGTCACCTCACCTTGCCCGATGATCGGGTCGAGCCCGGTATCCAGAGCGCCCGCCGGATTCGGTCTCACCTCGGGACACGCAGGAACTTGGGATCGTTGCACCAGGACTGCTGCATGAACTCGAACTGGTTCTGGATGCTGCTCTGGCGTCCCTTCGGACCGATCGGCGATTTGTTTGCGAGGTCGAGGGGCATGGCGGACTACTCCGTTCGCGATGGAACAGGGGGAGCGGGCACAGCGGGCTCTGATTTCCGTTCCCATGGTGCTCGCGACGATTAACGGGTGAGGTGTGCGATTACTCCGGGTGCCCGGGGCAATCCCGCGCATGGCCTTCGTCGTCTTGACATGACTGCGCTCTTGGGAACGGGGCTGCTCCCTGGCCGTCCGCCGGCCGCGGAGGGAGGGCGTGGCCCCCCGACGCTGCGTCGAAGGGGCCCGCACCGCGCACACCGCGGTCTCCCGTCGGGCCGCAAACCCACGAAGTCGACGAGGAAGCCGAGACGTGGCGTATCCGGTGAACGATGAGCAGCGTTCACGCGTCTGGGGGAGTGGCAACGATCGGATGCGTGGCTTCCTCAGTGGCATGGTCAGGTGAAGCGGGCAGCGGCAGGCGGATGGCTGCCGCGACCGCATTCGAGGGCTGGTTTCCTGATAGTTCGCGCTACCTGCTCGCTCGCGTCAGGGCCGTCGCCTCACGTTCCGCGCGCCGACGGCGAGCAGGGCGTCTCGGAGCCAGAGCGCGGGGTCGGAGTTCGCCACGCCGAGGGGGTCGGCGCTTTCGGACGCCTCGTTGAAGATGCGGTCTCGGCGAAGACCGCTCAGGGGCAGCCCTTGGCGAAGGGCTCCGCTCAGGAGGCCGATGCTGACGGCCCGGTGGTCGGGTTCGAGGGCGGTCTTCTGGCTGACCAGTAGGTGGGGGTTGGTCGAGGCGGGCCACCGCTGGTGGCGGTAGTTCGTCCAGTCGGCGGCGAGTTGGTGGGTGAGGAGCTGTCGACCTGCGTTATCGCATTAGTAAGGCACCGTAGTTGTCGCCGGATCGACACGCTATTTGTCAGCGGAAATGGGATCGGCAGAGCAACTGCCATCGGACACGCCGCTGAAGGCACCCGAGGACACCTTCGATGTTGGTCGAACGCCGGGACGAATGCGGTGTACTCCTGAAGGGTGACGCAGAGCTTTTCCGACCTTTGGCGTGCGTTGGCGGGGAAGGGATTCGGAGGCCCAAAAGATCGGCGGCATCCCGCTGGGGGGCGCCGCACGTCAGAAGTGGAGTCGGCCTTGTCGCCTGTACCGAACGGCCTCTACATGATCGCCCGTCCTGGCGAGCAACTGCTCACGCTGGACGGAGAGGAGCCCAAGACACCCGTTGTCCTGCTGCTGCCCACCGGCAACCCCGGCGAGCAGGAATGGCAGGTTGAGGAGCTCAGCAACGGCAACTGCACGATCCGCAATCTCAGGACCCAAACGTATCTGTCCTTCGACGGCGACCCGGAGATGAACAAGCCGGTCGTCGGGTACCCCGAGCCCCGCGAGTGGGCGCTCTACCAGAGCGCGCAGCCACACACCTTCCACGTTGTCGTCCCGGGAGGCCCCGTCGACGGCCAGGAACTGGCCCTGGACCTCAGCCTGCTGAGGATCTTCCCTCCCCGAACTGCCCTGAGGCCACTCGACGTTAACGATCGACGTCAGGCATGGACCTTCCAGTTCACGGAGTAGAGGCGCGAACTGGGTGCCCGGGTCGGCGGCCGACCCGGGCGCTTCCCCCAAAGTGCGGCCCTGCGACGACGGCCCGCCTGCGGTGATTCACCGGGAACGACCGACACTGTCGACGAAGGCGCGTCAGTGGTGGTGGCCGTGCCGGCCGAGGGTCTCCACGGGGGTCGCGCCGGGGCGGGTCCACTGCGGCACGGGCCGGCTGGTCGGGCCCCAGGTGGCGACGCCGTCGGCGTCCGAGCGCCAGTACCAGCAGGCCTGGCGGCCCTCGGACGGGTGCCCCTCGCCGACATCGCCGATCACGGGCCAGCCCTCGGGGTTGTCCTCCCATGCCTCGCCGCGGCCGTAGGGCGTCATGTCGAGCAGGGCGAGGGACCCGTTGACCGGCTCGTTGCCACGGCCCGTCGTGGAGTAGGTGACGAACACGCGGTCGCCGTCGCGCAGGAAACAGACGATGTGCCCCATTTCTCCGCCGACCGGCGCCTCCGCGCCTCGCACCGAGTACCAGGGCTGGGTGTAACCCATGAACTCGACGTAGGGAGCCACCTCGTTCCAGGGGCCCGAGGTCAGGACGGCGAACGAGACGCCCCGGGCGTTGAGGTAGACGGCGTCCTTCACGTGCCAGGCCGTGGTGGTGCAGCCCTCGCACTGCCCCTGGTGCGGCGCGTCGTCGTACCACATGTGCTTGTAGACCACGAGCTCGTCGCGCCCCTGGAACAGGTCGAGGAACGCGACCGGCCCGTCAACGCCGATGACCTCGACCGCGCCGTCGAGATCGACCATCGGCAGCCGCCGCCGGGCCGCGGCGATCGCGTCGCCCTCACGGGTGTGCGCCTTCTCGCGGACCAGCAGCTCCTCGCGCGCCGCCTGCCAGGTGGCCAGGTCGACGACTGGCGGCTTGCCGGGGAGGTTGCTGCTTGCGTTGCCGGGCGTGGTCGTCATGTGTCCTCCGTGGTGTCTCGTGCCGGGCAGCGTCGTACGACGTCCTACGAGGCTCACCAGAACAGACTCGCGACCCGGCCGGAACTCATCGCGGCGGGGGGCCCTCGGCCGAGCCTGCACGGACCACGTAGGGCCGACAAGTTCACAGACGCGCTGGCTCTTCAAGCTTGGCAGAACCGGGCGACGATGACCGACAGGTGCTGGGAAGCCCCTGGAGATCTTGAAATCGCGGTCGGACCCCGTCTCGAGGTCTACGTGTTTTCAGTTTCGGCCACATCACGCTGGGCCGCCTGTCACGCCGCTGGCAGCTCCCCGCCGGCCGGGGCCGAGAGTCCGCTGACGCGTCGCCCCGTTCCCGTAGTCAGCGATTTCCGCTACTTCGCGACGGACGGTGACGTTTGCCCGGACGGGCATGCATGTTCGACAGCGAGGCCCGTCCTACCGCCCTCGATACCTGCCCTCCAGCTTGTGGCCATGTCCTCCGGGATGGCCCAGCTCGTCGATGAGCTGATCGTGCGGATGGGTGCCGGATCGGGCCGTGGCTACCACCGGGCGATGTCGCGGTTGGCGGACGCCGCGCAGGACGGTGGCTCCGCGAGCGACTCGACCTGGGCCCCGGTCGCTCGGGCGGACGTCCCCCCGGACGGACGGCAAGCCCCGGCCGACCACAGCCCCGTCGTTGACGGGCGCGCCCCCACGGTCTGAAGGCCCGTCACGGTTCTCCCCTGAGCATCTGCCGGGTGCGCTCCTACCGGAGCACCGACTGCGTTGCGAAAAGGGCCAGTTGGGCGACCGTCACTTGCCGATCCGGGTGTTAGGTGGGCGGCGCGGACTCCTCGCCGACGCAGAGAACAAGGCGAACGCTGGGTCGGGGAGTCCCCTTCCGCTGCGTTCCGTGATGCGGAGTGTGCTGTGTGTGATCGGTATGGCGTGAACCCCTCTTGAGGCGGCCGGGGAAGTGGCAAAAGATTGCCCTGTGCCAACGGGGGACGGGCGCTCCGGTGTACTCCGTGGCACATCCGTCTGGTTCGCGATTTGAGGAGACTGCCGAATGCCCGACGCCGGGCCTCGAGGCACCGCACACCCGATCACGCTGACCGACGGCACTACCACTCGGACCCGGGAGGTGACGCCCGATGACCTTGGACTGGTCCAGGCGCTGCATCGCCGTTGCTCGCGCGGCAGCCGAGCCCTGCGCTACCACGCGGGTAAGCCTGAGCTGTCTCCGGCCGGCTGGCGGCTGCTGTCCGACCCGGAGCGCGGTACCACCTTGGTGACCACCACGGCCGAGTGCCGGGACCGCATCATCGCCATGACCAATGTCATGCGGACCGACCGGCCGGGGGTGGGCGAACTCGCCGTGCTGGTCGAGGATGAGTGGCAGTCCAAGGGACTGGGCACCGCGCTGGCCGCACATGCGGCCGATGTGGCTCGCCGCGCCGGCCACCACACCCTGACCGCTGCGGTCGCCGCGGTCAACACACCGATGCTTCACGTCCTGAAGAGTCTGGACGTACCGCCCGTCCGCACCCCCGGGCCAGTCCTTGACGTCCACATTCCGCTGTAGCAGAGCCCCTACGGCCTGTGCGGGAACGGCGTAACTCACCTCGGCTCAGAAGTGGGCGAGTTTCTCGGTGTCGGCGGCGTCGACGCTCACTGATCCCGCCTACGGAAGAGGACTGGGACCGGTTCGGTGCGGCCCCGGCGGCCGACCAGGACTCCGCCAATAGCCTGGACTGGTTCATGGCGACGGGTCCTGCGCTCGGTCGGCTTCCCGACTCGTTCACGGGCTCGGTCGTCTTCCTTGAAGGCTAAGGTGACCAGCAGTCAAGTGTGGTGTTCGCCAACCGCGCGGTCACCGCACCGTTTCGCACTGCGACAGGCGGACCTGACGGACCAACCAACTCCGCCCTCCGCAGGCTGGGTGCAAGCCCCGGGGACCATCCGGACGAGTGGATCAGGTCTCGGTGGTCGCGACAATGCACCACTGGCCGACCTCGCGGTAGTCCGAGTCGTAGATGGCCGAACCATCGCCGGGCTTCAGCGGGTAATGGTGGAGGTTCCCGCCCCAGTATCGGAGGATGCGGCCCAACTCACCTGCGGCATCCTCCGCTAACCACCCGTCAACCATGTTGACCTCGAGGACGAACTTCACGTTCCTCGCCTCCCAATCAGCGATCTGTTCGGCCCGGCCATCGGACAGGACCCTGCGGTGTCAATTGTTTCATTGAATCGCTATTGGATACTTTGGAGACCACCACTGCTGGTCAGTGCATCGATATGCCAGAAAAGTCTCAACCGGGGGTGAGGCGCTAGGGGTGGCGCGGGGCCGTTCGCTTGGGTGCCGCCCGATGTGAGCCACGGCGACCGTCAAGCGTCCGTTTGGCGAGCTTGGCTCAGCACTCGCGTGGCGGGACGACCTCCGGGAGATGGCGGCGCGCTCGACGTTCGGGCCTTGCCGACAAGGGAAAGAACTTCTGGTTCCGCGGCTGCATCCGTAGGCCGATGGGACATCCGCCTGGGCCAACGACGCGTACCCGTACGCGGCGCGCCACCGCTTCGCGAGAAGCTTGTCAGTCCCATGGGACGGCAAAAGGCAAAGGCAAGGAGAGCTCTCTCCTTGCCACTCTCAACGTATAGCGCGCTGGGGGGCTTGCCGCAAGACCCGGGTCACGGCGCAGAATCGTCGGCCGATGCCACAACCTGCGGAAATGAGGGCACGACGTGCGTGTGTTGTTGTCGACGTATGGGGGACGCGGTGACGTCGAACCAGTGGTGGGACCCGCAGTGCAGTTGCGAGTGCTCGGCGCGGAGGTGCGGGGGTGCGCGCCGCCCGACTGGGCGGAGCGGCCGGCCGACGCGTCGGAGGGAAGGCAACCAGGGATGAGGACGTGCTCGACAAGAGGTTCGACAGAGTTGGAGGCGCCGGTGATTCGATCGGCCACCACAGTGCAACGGAGCACGGCTGCCTCGGAGGTATCGCAATGACTGAGCGGTACGTGTTGGATCTTCAAGAGGTTGACGAGATGCAGGTCGCGGTCGTTGGCGGCAAGGGCGCGCATCTGGGCGGGCTGTCGCGGATCGAAGGCATCCGCGTGCCGGCCGGCTTCTGCGTGACGACGGATGCCTTCCGGCGGGTCATGGCGGAAGCGCCGTCGATCGACGATCGGCTCGATCAGCTGTCGCGGCTGAACCCGGACGACCGGGAGGCGATCCGCACTCTCAGCGCGGAGATCCGTCGGACCATCGAAGGGATTGCCATCCCGGGCGACGTCGCGGCGGCGATCATCCGCGCGCCCGCCCAGCTCGGCGAGCAAGCCGCCTGCGCCGTCCGATCCAGCGCGACTGCAGAGGACCTTCCGACTGCCTCCTTCGCCGGTCAGCAGGACACGTATTTGAACGTCGTGGGGCCGACGGCGATCCTCCAGCACGTCAGCCGGTGCTGGGCCTCGCTGTTCACCGACCGGGCCGTGACCTACCGTCAGCGGAACGGCATCGACCACCGTACGGTCCACATGGCCGTGGTCGTGCAGCAGATGGTCTTCCCGCATGCGGCAGGCATCCTGTTCACGGCCGACCCCGTCACGGGCAACCGGAAGGTCGCCACCGTGGACGCCGGCTTCGGCCTCGGCGAGGCCCTGGTCTCCGGCCTGGTGAACCCGGACGTCTTCAAGGTGCGGCACGGCGAAGTCGTCGCCAAGGCGATCGCCGCCAAACAGCGTGCCGTTCACGCCCTGTCGGCCGGCGGTACGCAGGAGGTGGCGATCGACTCGCAGCGGCAGGAGGAGCCGGCGCTGACGGATGCGCAGGCCGTGCGGCTCGTGCAGCTCGGGCGGCGGATCGAAGCGCACTTCGGCAGCCCACAGGACATCGAATGGTGCCTGGTCGACGACGACTTCCAGATCGTTCAGAGCCGGCCGATCACGACGCTGTTCCCCATCCCCGAGACCGACGACCAGGAGAATCACGTCTACGTCTCCGTCGGTCATCAGCAGATGATGACCGACCCCATGAAGCCTCTGGGGTTCTCCATGTGGCAGCTGACAGCCATGGTGCCGATGCACGAGGCCGGCGGGAGGCTGTTCGTCGACGTCACCCGGCGCCTGGCCTCGCCCGCGAGCCGCGCCGGCCTCCTGGACCTCATGGGGAGAGGCGATCCGCTGATCAGGGACGCTCTGGAGACCGTCCTCGACCGCGACGATTTCGTCCCGTCGCTCCCGGACGCGGGTCCCGGCGGGCCGTCGGCCGGCGGCGCGCCCGCACCGATCGAGACCGATCCGGCCATCGTCGCCGAGCTGATCGAGCGCAGCCAGGTGTCCATCGCCGCCCTGGAGCGCGACATCCGGACGAAGACCGGACCGTCGCTGTTCGACTTCCTGCTGAAGGCCTTCCAGGAGCACAAGCGAGTCCTCAGTGATCCGCTGAGCATGCAGGCGATCATGGCTGGGATGGAGGCCACGTGGTGGCTCAACGACAAGCTGCAGGAGTGGCTGGGCGAGAAGAACGCGGCTGACACGCTCACGCTGTCCGCCCCCGACAACGTCACGTCGGAGATGGGACTGGCGCTGCTCGACGTCGCCGACGTCATCCGCCCGCAGTCGGAGGTGGTGGCGTTCCTGCAGGGCGGCGTCGAGGACGAGGGCTTCCTGGACGAGCTGGCGAAGCTCGAGGGCGGGACGGAAGCGCGCGACGCCATCGAGGCCTACCTCGACCGGTACGGCATGCGCTGCGTCGGCGAGATCGACATCACGAGGCCGCGTTGGCGCGAGCGCCCCACCACGCTCGTGCCCGTGATCCTCGACAACGTCAGGAACTTCGAGCCGGGCGCCGCCGAGCGGCGCTTCGAGCAAGGGCGGCAGAAAGCGCAGAAGAAGGAACAGGACGTGCTGTCACGCTTGCGGGCCCTGCCGGACGGGGACCAAAAGGCCGACGAGGCCAAGCGGATGATCGACCGGGTCAGAACCTTCATCGGGTACCGGGAGTACCCGAAGTACGGCATCGTCAGCCGCTCCTTCGTGTACAAGCAGGCCTTGCTGGAGGAGGCTGAGCGCCTCGTGCAGGCCAACGTGCTTCCTGAGAAGGAGGACATCTTCTACCTCACGTTCCAGGAGCTCCACGACGTCGTGCGCTCGAACCAGGTGGATGACCAGCTCATCCAGCAGCGCAAGGACGCGTTCCGGTCGTACCACGCGCTCACACCGCCCCGGGTGCTCACGTCGGATGGTGAGGCCGTCACCGGGGCGTACCGGCGCGACGACGTGCCGGCCGGCGGCCTGATCGGCCTAGGGGTTTCCGCCGGGACCATCGAGGGAAGGGCCCGCGTCATCCTTGACATGGAGGAGGCCGATCTCGAAGCGGGCGACATCCTGGTCACGACCTTCACGGACCCCAGCTGGTCGCCGCTGTTCGTCGGAATCGCGGGCCTGGTGACGGAGGTGGGCGGCCTGATGACCCATGGCGCAGTGATCGCCCGGGAGTACGGCTTGCCGGCCGTCGTGGGCGTGGAGCAGGCCACCCGGCTGATCCGGGACGGGCAGCGGATCCGCGTGCACGGAACCGACGGGTACGTCGAGATCCTGCCTTGACCGACCACACCGAGAAGCCCCATCCGTAACTTCCGACTAAACAGCGCCAAGCAGTTGATGACCATCCCACGACCGCCGCCCGCAACGCGCACACGCAGACACGACCCGTAATTGTTCTTCACCTGGGAAGTGCCTCTTCCGCTACCACGTACAGGACCCTCAGCACGTCCTATCGTTGCAGCTCAGAGGCACTTTCTGCTTTCTCGATCACCTACCGGACAGCGCCCCTCGTGATAGCCCGCGGCTAGGGTGAGCGCGTCCGGTGTGCGAGGGGGAGGCGATGTGGGGAACCGGCTGCGAGTCATCGACCTTGCGCGGAGCGCCGGGATCTCGGTGCAGCAGGTCCGCAATTACGTGGAGATGGGGCTTCTCCCGCCGGTCGAACGCACCGCTAGTGGCTACCGCATCTTCACCAGCGCACACGCTGAGGCCCTTGCCACGGCCCGAGAGGTAGCCGCCGGCCACGGCTGGACGACCGCCCGGATCGTCATGTCTGCTGTCCACAACGGCGATCTGGAAGGCGCACTGGCCGCCCTCGATGCAAGCCATGCCCGACTCAGCCGGGAACGCAGCGAACTGGCGGCAGTGCACGACGTCTTGGAAACCGTCCTGGCGCAGCAAGCGACCTCCTCCGCCACCGCGCATCGCGGCATGCGCATCGGCCAGGTCGCTTGTGCCGTCGGTGTGCGGCCACCCGTACTCCGGCTCTGGGAATCCCGCGGTCTCCTGCGGCCGGACCGCGAACCGTCCACGGGATACCGCCTCTACAGCGGCTCGGAGCTGCACGCAGCGCACGTCATCGCGCTTTTACGACGAGGCAACTACCCGCTCGCGACCGTCAACGCAGTCCTGAATGAACTGCGCACGACCGGCAGCCCCGAGCGCGTCCTCAGCGAGCTGACCCATCGGGCACGGGACCTTCACCGCCGAAGTCTCGACCGGCTCAGGGCCTCTGCGGCCCTGCATACCTACTTGAACCAGCTCGGACATACCGGATGACGCCCAACGCGACCTGGACGTCATGCCGTTATCGCCCTGTACCTCAGTGACCCAACACCGTGTTGGACGACTCTCTGCGACTCAAGCGCCTTTGTGGAGCACATCGAGGCTCCAACTCGACCAGTCCATCGGCGTGGCCAGGCCGGGGCGCATCGCGGTCGCCTCAGAGTGCCACCTGCGCCGGATGTGCCTGCTGAAGCCTCATTAGGGTTCGGTCGTATGACGGATTTTGTCAACCCACTGGTCAGCGTGTACGCGGAGTTGATGGACAGGCTCAGTCCGCTGCCGCCGGTGTGTCTGCTGCGGGACATCGGACACCCCACTGGGCAAGGGCCGACGCCGCCCGGGGCCACGAATGGGACGGCGCCCCTCAATACCTTCCAGATCATTTTCGAAGGCCGCTCGCCCCGCGCCGGGAAATAGTTCAATGCAGTACGGACTAACCGTCCAGTTTGCACTCCCGATTGATGAGAATCCGACCGTCGGCGCGTCCAAAGGTTGATCCCCGGCCCGGTCCGGATGGCGGTCCACGCGCGGAGACAGTGAATGCGGTAATGGCGTTAATTCGCCTTCGGTTGGGTTTCGTATCCCGGCATGCTGTGGTGGCCGGACGTTCCTGATGCTTCATCGGCGGGGTAGGCGCCGGCGCATGGGCAGGAGAGGGAGGGGATGATCGACGACTGCTGACGACTGCTGACGGCTGCAAGGACATCCGGGCATCGAAGTCCGGATGGGCCGGATCCATCACGCCAGCGCTTTCGAACCTGACATTTCCCCGCGCAATGCGGCCGGCCGCAGTACCGAATTCAACGTTCCCAACTCTTAGGGGGGTTGGCCATGAGTAGAGGGCTTTTTCGCACCGTCGCACTTCTGGCAACGTGCGGTTCCATTCTGTGCCTCACGGGCGGGGCTGGTGCGGCCTCCGCCGCACCGCCGCCAGGCATTCTCGCTACGACGCTGGTGAACAAGACCGGCACGACCATTACTGTCGTCGCCGGCGTGGGACGGGGGAACACCATCACCGTCTGGCAGACCGGCACCAGCATCAGGATCAGGGACACCGGAGACACGGTCGCACCGTCCGGCGACTGCATCGCAATCAGCGCGACCGAAGTCGCGTGTCCGGCCGCCGACACCACTGAACTCGTGGTCAACGCAGGCGACCAGGCCGACAATGTCACCTCCTCCCTGGCGAACGTCGGCGTCACGCTGATCGGCGGCCCGGGCGACGACTACCTCTATGGCGGGTCCGCCAACGACACCCTCCAAGGCGACGAGGGCTCCGACTTCCTCTCGGGTGGCGCAGGCAACGACACGCTGACCGGGGGAGCCGAAGCGGACAGGATCTTCGGCGGCGGCGGCAACGACTCCATCGAGGGACGCGGCGGCGCGGACATCATCAACGGCAACGCCGGAAACGATGTGATCGACGGTGGCAGCGGCAATGAGCAGATCGTCGCCGGCGCCGGCAACGACTACGCCGACGGCGGGAGCGGTCGGGACACGATCGACGCCGTGGACAACGTCAGCGGCAACGACTATGTCGAAGGGGGTCCTCAAGTGGACGACTGCCGGGCCGACCTGGGCGACAACGTCAGCGGTTGCCCCTGATGAGCGCGTGTGAGCAGCACACCAGATCCCGGCATGCGGCAGGACGAAGCGAAAGGCGGACACCGATGAAAGCGCGGCGCATCTGCACCATGATGGTGGCAATCGGCGCACTTGTCCTCGCTCCGCAGGTCGGCGCCTCCGCCGCGGCCGGTGCGGAGCCGGGGGCCGAAGTCCTCGTCGGCACCACGGTCGTCGAGGAGGTTGGCGACAGCTTGGTCGTCACAGCCGACGAGGGTGTGTCGAACGACATCACCGTCCGGCGGCGCGGCAACGTTGTCGTGGTCACGGACACAGGGGATACTGTGGCCGCCGTCGCTCCTTGTCAGCTGACGTCGGCACACACAGCCGAGTGCCCGTTGCCCATCACGGCGGTTCGGGTCAACGCCAAGGACGCCGATGACGATGTCACCATCTCCCCGAACCTTGACGTTACGGGGACGGTGGTCGGTGGCGCGGGCGACGACCGGCTCAACGGCGGTCCTCGGGCGGACCGGCTCGTCGGCGACGACCCGGCCTCCTTCGGCCTGCTGGCGACTCCGGGTAACGACACCATCAACGGCGGCCCGGGCAACGACACCATCTCCGGGCTGGCCGGCAACGACACCATCAATGGCAATGCCGGTAACGACACCCTCAACGGCGACGACGGCAACGACACCCTCAACGGCGACCAGGGCAATGACACGGTCACCGGAGGCAGGGGCAACGACACGCACAACGGTAACGAGGGCAATGACACCCTCAACGCCGTGGACAACCTGATCGCCAACGACAGCCTCGACGGCGGCCTGGGCTTCGACACCTGCAACCGCGATACCGGCGACACGGCAATCAACTGCCCCTGAGCAATCGCCTGTCATCCGACGGATCCGCCGGATGACCGAAAGGTGTCGGGCCACGCAGCTGCGTGGCCCGACACCGCAGGGTGGTGACGGCGGCCTTTCGCGGACGCTGACCGGGCATCCTGCCGAACGTCCCTTCGGCAGCCGCCCACGAGGGCAGGCGAGGGCCCCGACCGGATCGATGGTCGGAGCCCCCGTCGTTGTCCCCCGTCGTTGTCCGTCTCGCGCGTTCAGCCACCCCGCAGTCAGCGCCGCAAGAGGAAGTCGAACACCGCCTGACGGCCCTTGTCGCTCGCTGCCCTGGTCTGCACCGAGTGCGCGGCACCCGGCACCACCACGACCCGAGCTCGCGGCGTCAGCTTCTTCTGGTCGTACAGCCATTCCAGCGGCGTCGACAGATCCCGGTCCCCGCCGAGCAGCAGTACCGGTATGCCAGGGAGTCGGCGGTGCTCCGGCGGCAGCGGCGGCGCCGGCGTGCGCGGCCAGTGCAGACAGCTGAGCATCGAGCCGAGGCCGGTAGCCGTATTGGCGTCGAAGGGGCCGTAGTCGGCCGCTGTCAGCTCCGCGCCCGCCTTCTCCAGAGCTTCCTGGCGCCCTGCCACCGGCGTGTCCGACCTGCCCCACGGATAGCGCCCGTCCAGGCACAGTGTCGAGGCATGCAACCCCTGGCTGAGCTCCTCCGCGGTCGCCGCGCTTCCCTGCCGCACACCCGCGATCAGGCCCCGCAGCGGTCCGGGATCGCCGCCCGCCGCCTTGTGCAGAACGTCGATCATCGCCGCGTAGTCCGGGTCCACGAACTCCCAGGTGGTCAGCGCGTCGAGGACATCGACGCCGTTGTCGTACGTGTCCACCACCTTGGCCAGATCAGCCGTCGGATCCGTATCGCAACCGTTCGCCTCGCATGCCGCCGTCAACACGCGCGGCGCTGCTCGCATCGCGGCGCGGTCCATCGGGTCGTAGCCGGTCTGCGGCACCACCGAGTCCAGCACCAGCCGCGCCACGTGCTGAGGGTGCGTCAGGGAGTACCGCTCAGCGGTGTACGTGCCGTACGAGACACCGTCGAGCGTCATTTTCGGCACGCCCAGCGCCCGGCGCAGCAGCTCCAGGTCGGCGACCGTGTCGCTCGTGCTGTAGAAGCGGCGGTCCGGGCCGATGGCCACGGCGCAGTCCGTCACCGCCCGCACGGTGGGCGGTGTGAGATCGGACGACCCCATCTCCTTCTGCAGCTGCGGGCATTGCAGCGCATTGTCGCCGGTGCCGCGCTGGTCGACCATGACGAGGCGGTAGTCCTGCAGCAACGGCGTCAGCTTTTTGCTCAGCCGTTCCACGAACGGCACACCCGGCTGCCCCGGACCGCCCGTCAGGAACAGCAGCACGCCCTTCGGGGCCTTCACGTTGTCCGCCATCGCGACCTTCAGGCCCAGCCGGTCCGACACGCCGCCGCTGTGGTCGAGCGGGACCGTCAACGTGGCGCAGGTGTAGCCCTCCAAGCCAGGGCAGGCCGCGGCGCCGGAGAGTCCCCCGCTCTCCCCGGCCGACGCCGCAGCCGCCCGGTCCTGCGCCGTCGACGTGCACGTCCCCGACAACATCAGCACGCTGACGGCGGCCAGAGCGACCGTCGCCAGCGCTCTGGGTCTCCGCACCCCCCATACGCCCGGTGTTCCCCGCATCCCCGGCATTCCCTGTGTCCGTCGCACGCCCGCGCCCCCTCGTCTCCGTCGGCCACCAGACTGCGCCGAGCAGGCTCCTTACGGCGAGCTTCCGTGCCACGATTCGAGCAGGTTCGAAGGGACGGCGGGGAGGACCATGATCGAACTCACCGTGGACGCCACCGGGCTGGCTCACTCCCGCTTCGCGGTCTCACCGTTGCACGAGGTCACCGCGACGCTGCTGCCATGGGGCTTGCGCCCGGGCCCTGATGCTGATCCGTGGGTCACACGCGCCCGCCGCGTGCTGCGCCGTGCACGGCTGCCGCTGCTGTCGGAGCTGGCCCTGGACGGTGGCGGCTATGTGCCGGATTTCCTCAGTCCGCATCCGTCCGGGCCCTCGCCCACCGTCGAGGAGGAGCTCGAGCGGGTCCGGTCCACTGCGCCCGAGCGCGTCCTGGGCGAGCTGGCGGCGCTGCGCGACGGACGCCCGTGCAACGGCCTGGCCGGATCGGAGCTGCCCGCAGCGGTACGGCGGGCGGTGGCGCGGGGCGGCGAGTACGTTGCGCGGCAGGCCGCGGACGAACTGCGGCGCTACTGGGGCCTGGCCTTCGCCCCGCACTGGGAGGCCGCGAAGACCACCCTCGACGCGGAGGTCGACCGGTGCGCCGGCGTGCTGGCCCGGCGCGGCGCGGCCGGGCTCTTCAACTCCCTGCACCCGGGCATCCGGTGGGCTGACGGCACGCTGTGCGTGGACAGCCGGTTCACGATCGAGCTGACCGTGCCCTTGGTGGTCGTGGTGCCGTCGCTGGTTGCGCCGGAGCCGGCCGTGGCCGTGGATCCGGTGCGGGCGGGACGCAGGCCGCCGATGGTGGCCTATCCCGTGCGCGACAAGGCCACCGTGGCCGGTGGCACCCTCCGCCGAACTGGCCAGGCTGCTCGGACCCACCCGCGCCGGGCTGCTCGCGGCGCTGGCACGACCGGCTTCCACCGCCCAGCTCGCGGCACGTCACTTCCTCAGTCCCGCCACGGTTTCGTACCACCTGGGCGTGCTGCACCGGGCGGGCCTCGTCGTCCGCGCCCGGTCCGGACGGGCGGTGCTCTACCGCCGCACGCCGGCGGGTTCGCGTCTGTCCGGGAGCCGGTAGACACGGCAGGTGATGCCGTCGCCCGTCCACGTTCGCCTGCGGGTGCGGGTGCGGTGGTGCCACGCGCGACTGCTCGGCGATGGCCGCCCGCTCTGGATTGGGGCGCGCGGCTCGCTCCTGACTGGGCGCTACCTCACAGCACCGCCACCAGGATGATCAGCACGAGGACCGCGACGAGGACCGCCACGGTCTTTGCCGAGGGCCTCCACCCGCCCTGGCCTTGCGGCACGGCGCCCGCCGGGCCTCCAGCGCCTCCGGGGACTGTCGACGGCGGATTGAACACATCCTGGCCCGTCGCCGCCGCGCGGGCGCACCACGGGCACGCGCCCAGATGGGAGCCGTAACTGTGACGCGGCCGCTCGGCACAGTTGCGTATCTGTGAGCGTTCGCCGTCCAGCGCTTTGAGCCACTCCTGCGCAGCCGGCCGGGCGGGCGGATTCTGCACCCCGGGACCGAACGCGCGGCGCGCCAGCTCGAGCAGCGAGGGCGGCAGCACGGTCGGTTCGATCACGGCCCGCGGCACGAGGACCCGGTCCGGCCACACCACGTAGGAGCAGCTGGCGGCGATGTTGTCCTTGACCGTGGCCTCGGAGTCGCTGTCGTGCGGTACGCCGCCGAAGGGATGGTTCCCGGCGGTCAGCAACTGGTAGATGAGCACGGCCAGTGCGAAGTCGTCACTGGACCGGGTGGCGGGGCCGCCGGCCTGCCGCTCCGGAGCCGAGTAGTCCGCGGTCTGCATCAGGGACGGGAAGAGCTCGCCCGAGGCCGGATCGTTGAACGCGATCGAGTCGCAGTCGAGGAAGGTGACGAAGCCGTTCCTGTCGACGACGACGTTGTTGCTGGAGAAGTCGCCGATGATCAGGCCCTGGTGATGCATGCGCGCGGTCATGAACGCCAGATTCCAGGCCACCCCCAGCAGGAACTTCCAGTCCGTCTCGGGCGGGAAGAGCCGCAGCCGCTGCGACCGCGTGAACAGCCCGATCAGCTGCACATGGTCCGGCTCGCCGAACCGCCGCATTGCGTACCCCAGGAACTCCCCGCGGGACCCGTGGGCCAGCGCGGTGGGCCAGGCCAGTTCCGGCGGCTGGCTGCGGTCCGTGGGACGGCCGCCCAGCGGGGACACCGTGAGCATGCTCTCCAGCCGCCGCTCCTGCTCCGCGCCAGGCGGCTCCCGGTAGAGCTTGACCACGAGATCGGCGCGGCCGAGCACGAGGAACACGGCCGCCTGGCCGCCCCCCTTAAGGGGTTCCTCGGCGAGTACGACGTGTTCCGCGCCCAGATACACCCGTGGCCCGGTCATGGCCGTACCGCCCTCAGCAGGGTCTTGTCGTCGCCATTCAGGGCGGTGAGCCGGTCCGAGCGCAACAGCGTGGCCAATGCCTCGTCATCCTCCTCCGGGACGGGCCCCGGCTGGTCGAGGGAGCGCAGCACCGCCGAGGCGAAGGAGGCGTTCGGAGCCTGCGGACGCCCGCCGGACCAGGACAGCGCCGCCTGCGCCAGCCCGTCCGTGGACAGCAGCACACCGTCGATCCCGTCGTCGCGCACACAGTCGACCTGCGTCCGGTGCTCGGCGTCGGGCGAGGTGAGAAACACGGTCTCGTTGCTGTACTCGCTCACGGTGTCCGGCTGGGGCAGCAAATGGAACTGCGGCTCGCCGTCCTCCGTTCCCGCACGCAGGATCACGAAGCCGTCGCCGACGCTGACATGCCCGAGCCAGGACGGCGTGAGCACCACCACGGTGAGCGTCGTGGCGAAGTCATCAGCCTCGCCTCGTGTCTGCCGGAAGAACTCCTCACGCACATCGCGGAAAGCGCCGGCCAGCAGCGCACGCACCGCTTTCCCGCTCTCCGCGGAACGCCCGGGCGCCCGCCGCCCGAACCGTGCCGTCGCCAGTTGTACGGCGAGCTTCGAGCCCTGATCGGAACGCGGGCGGCTGCCTGCCCCGTCGGCGACCGCCAGGACCTCCACGGGCGCATCGGGCGGGCCCGTGACGGCATGGTGCCAGGCATCCTGGCATGGGACCCCCTCCCGCCGGTGGCGGTACCCCTCCACGCTCATCCCGTGCAGCCGCCACCCGGCGCGCCCGTCCACGATCCCCGCCCCCGCTCAGGATTCCCAGGCCGGGCGCTGTGTCTTGAACTGGCTGAAGATCTTCTCGAAGACCTCGTCGCCGGCGCCCTTCTGCTCGGCGTTCGCACTGGCCGACATCATTTGCAGCAGTTCCCGGAACGGGAAGCCCTGCAGCCGGGCGTTGAACGTCGGAGCCAGGGCCCGCAGGACGTCCTCGCCCCGCTCCGTGATTCCGCCGACCCCGATCGCGTAGAAGCGGAAGTGCCGAGCGTCCTGCTCGGCTCTCAGTACGGGGACCAGCCGCCGCCACGCCTCGGTCTGATGCCCCGTCGCGTCCGTCGGCAGCCCGTCCGTCACCATGCAGATCTGCGGGCGGTAGTACTGCAGCCCGCTCTGCCGCAACTCGGCCTTGCGCGACGCCACGATCCGCATGGTCAGCTCAAGCGCTTCGGTCATCAGCGTGACCCCGGAGGCCACGAACTGCGGCGAACTGAACATGTGCGCCGGTACGAACGGGCTGGTCGGCGTCCGGGGGTCCAGCAGATGCGGTCCCTTCCAGGCGCCCACACCCTGCCCGCCGAAGGTGACCACGGCGACCTCGACGCTGTAGCTGAGGCTGACGTCGTCGTGGAGCTCCTGCGTCCACCCCCGCAGCGCGTCGTTGAGCATCTGTATGGGCGGGCCGGCCATGGAGCTGGAGATGTCGAGACACAGCACCAGGGGAAGGCGCTGCGCGTTGTTCTCGAACTCGATGTCGGCGTACTCCATCGGAAGTGTCTTGGGCGGCTGGTCACTTCGCATGGCTACTCCTGGTCTCACGGCTCGCGGACGGGAAGGCCAGCAGCACTCCCGACTCCTGCTCGGCCACGTCGACGAGGCAGCCGAGTGCCGACGGCGACCGGTCGTCGTCGGCCCATGTCGCCCGGTGCAGGCAGTGGTCGAGCTCGACGTACCCCTGGGGATGGAGTTCCGTGCGTACGACGGCCGATCGCAGCGGACCGCCCGGTACGACTACGGGGCGGCGGGCACGCCGCGGGGGATGTGGGAGCGGCGCCGGGGCGGCGGCGCGGCCACCAGTGGGGAGGACGGGCGGGTGAGAGTTGTACGCCGTTGCCTTCGGCCCCTTGGAGCGCCTGACGGCCCAGGCGAAGACGAGTATCAGCGCGGCCAGCGCGGCGGTGAGCGCGACCAGTACCCAGTACGGACCCGAGCTCTCGGTCTCCGGTGTGATGACGGCGTAGCGGTCGGCGGCCAGCTTCGCCTTGATGAGTTCGCTGCCCCTGACCGTGCCGGAAGCTGCCTTGTTGCACAGGGCGTCGCACGCATCGGCCTTCTTCAGCGCCGCGACGGTCCCGCTGTCCAGCTGCGTGATGACGCTGTCCCCACCCACGATCCGATGGCCGGCCAGCACGAGGAGCACGGTCCCGCCCGCGCCGCTCTCGCTCTTCGGCGGGAGGGTGACGACCAACTCCCCGCTCTTGAAGGCCTTTTTGTGGCGGACCAGTTGCAAGTCCTTCGCCGCGACGTCGAGACGCAGCGGCTGATGCAGGGTCACGACGACCGTGCGGCCGCCGCCGGCCTTCGCGGCGTCGGACCAGCAGCGCAGCAGGTCGGCCCCGAGGCCGGGACGGTCGGCCTTGCACGTGGCCGTCGGGTCCGCCCAGGAAGAAGCGCCGGGAATCGCCGTCGCGATCAGCAGCGCGAGGAATGCGGTGAACAGCGACGCGCCCACCCGTTTCCGGCCCATCTTGCCCCCTACGGCCCGGGAATTCACCGTGATTCTACGGTGAACCGACTGCTCTTAAACCGGTATTGGCGTAATAACTCACCGCTCTCAGAGCCGGAACACCTGATGGCAGCGGGTGAACATCTGGCGGGCCCGTCCAGCCCAGTCCGCGGCCAGTGTGTTGAAGTCCGACTGCGTCATCCTGCAGGTCAGCGGCAAGGAGCAGACGCCCGCAAGGCAGGGCTGCGGCCCTCTGACGTCCCAGACGGACAGCATGGGCAGCAACTGTTCGGTATTCCAGGCGTTCGCCGCCGCGGCGGCCAGCGCCAGCTGTTCGGGCTTGAGGAAACGGCCGTCCGTCATGAAGGCGACGAGCAGTCTGGTCGTCGTCATAAACCTCACCGTCACCACCCGCCCCACCTCTGGAAGATTGAATTCCATGGAGACTGACGTGGTGTCCGCGACGGAATGGATATTGCCCGCGGCCGTCCAGCCGTCCACCAGTCGCCGCCAGTTGGTGCCCAGTTCGAGTCCGCCGCCCGCTGCCGTCTCAGCCTCCCGCACGGCTCACCGCCTCGACCACCAGGCGGTCGGTCAGCCCGGCGTCCAGCAGCGCCTGGGCGTGCAGCAGCAGACAGGACGGAATGGAGGTGCCCGCCGAACCGGCCCGGCGTCCTGCCAGTTCGCCCGTACGGACACGAATGGACTCGGCGACGGACGGGGGCGGCCAACTGGACCGCGTGGGGCGTGGCAGCAAAAGCTCGTCCAGTAGCGCGGCGAGCGCAGGCCGGGGCTCCGGTCTCTTCGCCAGACACCGCCCGATCAGATCGCGCAGCCCGTCCGGGACCGCGTCCAGCGAGGGCTCCTCGTGGACGACCCGGTACAGCAGACCCTGACCGCCTCCGAAGGGGCCGTTGCCGGTGGCGGCAAAGGCCAGCACGCCGCCCAGTGAGAACACATCGCTCGCCGGACCGGCCGGCCCCCCGGTCATCTGCTCGGGCGACATGAACGCGGGCGTACCGATCATCACTCCGGGGCGGGTGATCGCACTGGACCCGGCAAACCGCGATATCCCGAAGTCGATCACCCGCGGCCCGTCCTCGGCCAGCAGTACGTTCGACGGCTTCAGATCCCGGTGCACCAGCCCGGCGGCATGAATCACCTGCAGCGCCTCCACCAGCCCCGCGCCCAGCCGCCGCACTTGCGACTCCTGGAACGGCCCGTGCCGGGTGACCGCCTCCGCCAGGGATGGACCGGGCACATACACGGTGGCCAGCCACGGCAGCCGCCCGTCCGTATCGGCGTCGATCACCGCGGCCGTGAACGCCCCGCTCACCGCCCGCGCGGCGGCCACCTCGCGGGCGAAGCGTGTGCGGAACTCCTGATCGTCCGCAAGCTCCGGCCGTACGACCTTGACGGCCACCGCCCGCCCGCTCGCTGAACGCCCCAGATAGACCCAGCCCATCCCGCCTGAACCTAACCTGCCCACGATCCGATAGGGCCCGACGCACTGCGGATCGCTCACTGGTGTGCGCAACTCCGCCACCCCCGTTCCAAGGCTTCGGCGGCCTACGCACACCGCCGTGGATAGGCAGATTGTTCCGCGAAAACCCCGCCGGGGTTCCCTCCACGCGCATATTCGCCGCAGCGTCAGCGCTTCCCGCCCAGCAGCCCGTTGACGGACAGGGCGAACAGGCGGGGCCGGACCTGCGGAGAACCTCTTCGGCCGCCGCAACGAGGCCGGACTGCTGGGGGCGGCATCGTCAACCCGCGGAGGTCGTCGCGGCGAACCTGTCCCTGTGCTGGCGGAGCGGTTCATCTGGGGTCTGTCCCTGATCAACCAGTTCCCAGGCACGATCCGCGACCTGGGCTGACGCCTGCCGTCGGCTCCGGGGCCGGGACACCGCGGGGATGTCCCGGCGACCGTCACCGTGGCGCCGCGCCGTCAGGGAGCCGACGGGTTGACCACGCTGATGGTCAGGTCGTCACCGGCGTCGCCGGTGACGGTCACCTTCACACCGTGCCCCGTGACCTTGACGCTGCCCTGGGGCGCAGTGTTGAGGCATTGCACGACGGGCAGAATGAGCTGGCCGTGCTCCGGCGCTCAACAGGCGCCTTTTCTTTGCCATTCGGGCGCCGGGTTCCCGCCAGCCACCCGGTTCAAGCATAGGGGAAACGTTAATTTTCTCCGCGGCTTTGAATACTTAGGTATTAGAATATCACCCGCGCATTGGGCTGATCGAGTGTCAGCCATGCGGGCGATGTTCTCAACGAATGCAACTGGGTGGATAGTGAAATAACTCCACCGGGTTTCGGAGCCCTTGGTGGAAGTGGGAATGGAGGCCGCAGGTGACCATTGAAGACTGGCTCAAAACAAATGTAACCACCGACACGAGGGCGCTCGGGTGGTACAGCGGCCCGGAGTGCGAAGACCGCATCGTCCGGGCCTATCGCGAGCTGCTGAGCGGCTATGAGATCGACACCTCAAAGATCCTCAAGACCACCTGCCTGGTGAACGGCGAGCACACCGGCGTGGTGCGTGTCCAGGAGAACAACTTCTTCTCGATCTGCGCCCACCACTTCCTGCCGTTCTTCGGGAAGGTCGACATCTCCTACGTCCCCGGTGACCGCATTCTCGGACTCGGGAAATTCCCTCGCCTGGTCCAGGCGTTCAGCCGGCGCTTCCAGATCCAGGAGTACCTCGTCAAGGAGATCGCAGAAGAGATCATGTCCTCCGGCGGCGCAAAAGCCGTGCGAGTCACCTCCCGTAGCCGCCACCTGTGCATGTGCAGCCGCGGTCCTTCCGACCAGACCGTGATCACCGACACCTCATATGTGGCGGGCCATCAGGAGTTGCTGGGCAAGTTCGGCCTGGACGACTGATCCGGACTCGCGTGGCGGGAGGTGCTCAAGGGACGACCCTCCCGTCACGCGACACCGGTCACCCGGCCCTGGACGACCGCCGTGCGGGACAACACGCCGGCCACCACAAGGAGAACCCGTGCGCGACAGGAAGAGAGGCAGCCACCGCCGCGTGCCGACGTCACCCTGGAAGTACGTTGTGGCGACATGGCTCGCCGGCGTGGTGGCGGCAGTCGGCCTGGGTGCTGTCTCACCGGCGGGATCCGCCCTGCGTTCGTCACTGGGGTTGTCAGCCGGTGAGCTCGCCTGGGCCACATCGAGCATTACGGCCGTGAGCGCAGTCCTCGGCATTCCGGCGGGATGGTGGATCCGTCGCTTCGGCGCCCACCGGGCCCTGTCCTGGGGCCTGTTCGTCATGTCGGTGGCAACCGCCACGAGCGCGACCGCCGGATCCTGGGGCCTGCTGCTGGTGTCGCGTGTCGCTGAAGGAGTCGGCTACCTGCTGGTGTTCGTGGCGGGTCCAGTCGTTCTCACCCGCATGACGCAGGGCGGCATCCGATCCGCAGCGCTCGCGTTGTGGGGGACGTGCGTTCCGATGGGTCTTGCCATCGCCGCGGCCATGGGCGGTGTCCTGGCATCCCAGTGGACGTGGAACCGATGGCTGGCCCTCACAGCGCTCGGGCCGTTGATCATGGCCGGAGTGCTCACCACCGTCCTGCCTCGGCTGCCGAGGACGCCCGTCCAGTACCCTCATCGTGCAGTCGGCACGTGGAACGGGCCGCTGAGGCTCGGCGCGGCGTACGGAAGCCTGTCGCTGGTCGGCGTCGGTGTGGTGATGGTCCTCCCGCTCTTCCTCACCGAGCGCCGAGAGGTAACGCCGACGGTGGCCGGTACCGTGGTGGCACTCGTCTGCCTGGGTAGCGCGGTCGGGGGGCTTGCCGCCAGCTGGCTGCTGCGGCGCGGCTGGGGCCTCTCCTCGCTCGTCCCGCTGGGCGTACTGATGCCGGGAGCCTGCCTCCCCGCCTTCTCGGCCGAATTCCCACTCGCGGTCAGCGGGGCCGCCGCCACGCTTGTTCTCCTCGTCGACGGACTGCTGATCTCCGCAGTCTTCGCTGCCGTCCCCGCCGCGGTGAGCCGTGCTGAGCATGTCGATGTCGCCAATGGCATCCTCAACCAACTCGGAAGTGTCGGCATGCTGTTGGGACCACCGGTCTTCGGCCTGGCCATCGCTGCGGCGGGATGGGGCGCCGTCGCAGCCGTGACCTTCGTCTTCGGCGGACTTGGCACAGTCCTTCTGCTGACCGGCGCCCGCACGTCCGCGACCGGCACTGCAGACGACGTGTCCCGATCGCTCGACGCACGGGACGGTGTGGACGTGGGGGAGGGATCGGAGCCCTTGCGGAAGGCGCCGGACGTCAGCAAGCCCAACCGCAACAGAATCTGACCGAGCCACGGCTGTGGGGGTTCCCTCAATGCCGTTCGGCTGGCGGCGGCCTTCTCCTTGAAAGGGGGGCAGGATGAAAATCGACTTCCTCCCACTGCGGGACGACACCCATGGCGAGTACTGCCTGTACTGCCACGCCGAGACCGTCGAATGGATCGTCGTGGCCGGAAGGAAACGGTGCACCTGCGCTTCGTGCGGCCGCGAGGCCGAAAGAGCCGTCGTCGTCGATCCCCGCATCTGCTGGTGGACCGATTCAGACGGCGAGTACTGGCATGAGAGTGCCGGCGTATTCGTACGGGACCCACGAGGGAGATTTCTCTTCTTCCAGAGAACTGCCTTTCCCTACCGTCTGACCGTGCCCGCAGGCCATGTCGAACGCGGAGAGGACCCCAAGCGCGCGGCAGCGCGGGAGCTCTGGGAGGAGGTAGGAATCCGCGACGCGCACGGGGACCTCCGGCTCGTGGCGGACGAGCATCTCAACGGAGACATGTGCAGGAGGGGCTCCGACGCCCATCGTTGGCACGCCTATCTGCTGGACGTCGACGACCACCGGGCAGCCGGAGCTCAGGGGGAATTGACGGTGAACGAGGAAGGTGAGGCGCCCCTCTGGCTCACTCTTGACCAAGCACTCTCCGCCCAGCCGACGTTCGCCGTGGAGCACATGATCGATCGGTATTCCGACAGACTCCTGTACGCCGTCGGGCGCACTCCCGGGGAGGGGCTGTGAAGCGAACGGCCCTGTCTCACATTCGGTGGTGACGGAGGGTTGTGATGGGTCGTTGGCATGGCGTGCGTGATGTCAACGAGCTTGTAGATGTGGTGTTTTCGGGTCTGTCGCCGCTGGCCATCGAGGATGTGACCGACGAGGCCGAGCGGATTCTGGTGCGGGCACGGACGCCGGAGGAACCGGTGCCGTGTCCGGGTTGCGGGGCGCCGTCCGATCGTGTGCACGGCTTTCACCTGCGGACCGTGGCCGACGTACCGGTGGACGGGCGGCGGGTGGTGGTCCGTGTGCGGGTGCGGCGCCTGGTGTGTCCCACGCGCGGCTGCCGTCACACCTTCCGCGAGCAGGTGCCTGGCGTGCTGGAGCGATACCAGCGACGCACAGCCCGTCTGACCAGGCAAGTCAAGGCCGTGGTCAAAGAGTTAGCGGGCCGGGCGGGGGCACGTTTGCTTTCGATACTCGCGGTGGGCTTGTCGCGTCACACTGCCCTGCGCGCCCTGTTGCGCATCCCGTTGGCCGTCGGGCGGGTGCCTCGCGTGATCGGCGTCGACGATTTCGCTCTGCGCCGGCGGCACCGCTATGCCACCGTGGTGATCGACGCCGAGACCCATGAGCGGATCGACGTACTGCCCGACCGCACGGCCGACACCCTGGAATCGTGGCTGCGGACCCATCCGGGCGTCGAGATCGTGTGCCGCGACGGCTCGGCCACCTACGCCGAGGCCATCCGCCGCGCCCTGCCCAAGGCAACACAGGTCGCTGATCGCTGGCATTTGTGGCACAACCTGTGCGAAGGCGCCCTGAGCGAGGTCAAGGCGCACAGCGGCTGCTGGGCCACCGTGCTGGACGCACCCCTGTACGACGGGCCCCGCGCCCAGACCACCCTGGAGCGCTGGCACCAGGTCCACGACCTCCTCGAGGCGGGCGTGGGCCTGCTCGAATGTGCCCGCCGCCTGCAACTGTCCCTGAACACCGTCAAGCGCTACGCCCGCGCCGACCGACCCGAGCGGATGCTCCGCGTCCCCAAGTACCGGGCCAGCCTTGTCGATCCCTACCGCGAGCACCTGCGAAAACGCCGGGCCGAAGACTTCGCCGTCCCCGTCCTGCACCTCTTCGAAGAGATCAAAGCCTCGGGTTCACGGGCTGCGTCAACCTGCTTCACAAGTACATCAACCAAGGCCGCGCGGACGCCGAACGCAGCCACATCTCCGCGCGCAGGCTCGCCCGGATGCTGCTCACCAGGCCCGACAACCTCACGTCAGAGCATCACGGCCTCCTCGCCCGGCTCACCGCCGCCTGCCCCGAGGTGACACAACTGGCCGCCCACATCCGGACCTTCGCCCAGCTCCTGAAGCCACACCCAGGAAATGCCGACACGCTCGAGTTCTGGATCGCCCAGGTCCGCGCGGCCGATCTGCCGCACCTGCACGCCTTCACCCGAGGGCTGGAGCGAGACCGTGACGCTGTGATCGCCGCTCTCACCCTCCCGCACAGCAACGGACCCACCGAGGGCGTCAACACCAAAACCAAGCTGATCGCGCGGCAGATGTACGGCCGGGCAGGCTTCCCGCTCCTCCGCCACCGCATCCTCCTCGGATAGCGTCACCCTCCGCCACCACCGAATGTGAGCCAGGGCCAAGCGAACGGTGCAACTCCTGATCATGGAAGATGCGGCCGGTGACCAGTAAAGCAGCGGGGTTGTCTGATGCGCCTACAGGTCGATGCGGAAATCCGCGGGAACGGCCACCGGCTTGGCCACCAAGGAGGCTGGCCAGAGCGGGGGATGTACGCCGTGTGAGCAGTCAGCGGGGGCCGTCCGTGGTTTGGTTGCGGACAGCCCCCGCGTCGTGCGAGAGGTGATCGCTCAGTGGCAGCTGGTGGTGCCGCTGTCGCTGTAGGTCTTGCCGGCCTCGGGCACGAACTGCCAGTCGTAACTGTTGGAGTGCAGGGTGAACTTGAGCAGGCCGTAGGTGTCGCTGTTGCGGGCCTGGCTGTTGGGCAGGATGGTGCCGAAGCTGTAGTGGCTGGCGCCGCCCATGCCGGCGACGAAGTGCCGGGCGCCGCGGGCGGTGTCGAGCTGGCCGCTCGGGTTCATTTGAGCGAAACGCTCGTACTGGTGGTTGTGGCCTGTGACGATCACGTCGGCGTTGTTGTCGTAGAGCGCCTGGACGAGAGGGCCGGTGGAGGTTTCAGGAGCATGGTTGGCGCCCGACGTGAACCGCGGCTTGTGCCAGTAGGCGAGTGTGCACGACTTGGTGCTGCCGGCCAGGTCTGACCGCAGCCACTGCTCCTGCGCCGAGCCGACGGACATGCTGACCTCAGAGTTCAGCGAGACCACGTGCCAGCTGCCCAGGTCGTAGGAGTAGTAGCCCCGCCCGGACGGTCCGGCGCTGGCGCCGAAGTAGCCGTAGTAGCCGGTGGCGCCGGAGGTGTTGTAGTCGTGGTTGCCAGGCGCCGGCTTGGTGCGCGCCTTGTGCCGGCCCCACGTCGGGTCGTAGTACGTGGCGAACTCCGAAGCCGTGCCGCTGTCGTAGACGTTGTCACCGGCGGTGAACACCGTGCCGGGGATGCCGTCCAGCAGATTGGCGGTCGCGGTGTCGCCGGAGCCGGAGTTGGAGATGTCACCGGCGCCGACCAGCACCGGGTCGCCCGTGGGAGGCGGGGTGGAGGTGGGGCTCGGCGAGGGGCCGGTGCCGGTGGTGATCACCAACTGCGGGGCGTCGGCGCCACTCTCCCGCGAGTCGTAGTAGGCGCCGTCGGCGTTGCTGGAGGTCGCACCGATGCTGAAGGTGCCGTTGTCGGTGACCAGCGCGGTCACATCGATCTCGTACCACGTGTCCTTGGCGACCGAGCCGAGGCTGCCAAGGGTCACTCCGTCGATGGCAGGCTTGTTGTTCCAGGTCGTGCCGGTCTCCGACCACGTGGTGCTGGTCATCGATTTGAACGTGCCGCCGGTGTTGCTGCCGTTGTTCCCGCTGATGGTGCGGATCCGCAGCTTGGCACTGGTCACCGGCTCGGTCAGACCGCTGACGGCGAACTTCAGGAACGACTGGCGCACCGGAGAGTTGTCGACCACGAACTGGGTCGAGGTGCCGTAGTTGGTGGACGGGGTGCTGCCCTGCACGTAGGTGTCGGCAACGGGGGTGAAGGTGGAGGAGGCTGCGGTGGCCGTGGGGGCGGTGGTGAGCAAGGCGGCGATGGCGGCGGTCGTCAGCGCGGCTGATCCTCCAGCGATCGCTGCTCTCCGGACGTGGCGGTTGCCCATCTGGTGATCCCATCTGAGGTGAGGGCTGTGGAGGGCGTCAGGGAACCTAGGGACCCACCGGAGCCATCACCACGCGATTGGATGAACGCTGTGCGTGCTGTTGGTGAGGTCTTTTCGCGCCCGCTCAAGTGTTCTGACGGGCTGTGAGCAGGCCACTGGCTGTTCATGTCCTGCATGCCTGTTCGCCGACTGCCGTGGGTGGTTCACGCGGCGCGGGCACCGGACGATGGGCCGTCGTCATCGCGATCGAGTGCCGCTGCAGACGAACGCTCCGTGGGCGTCCGCCGTCGCAGCGGCGGCCCCCACCCGCTCGCCCCGTGCAAGCCGCAGGAGGTGCGCAACCGCGTGTACCTGTCGACAATCGGCTGGTTCAAGGGGGCCGTCGGCGCAGCCGGGTCCGGCAAGCTCCGGCGGCCCGCGCTCAGCGCCAACGTCTTCGCTCTCGGCGCTGTCAGCCTGGTCACCGACATCTCCGCCGAGATGGTCACCGCAGTCCTTCCCCTCTACTTGGTACTCGGCCTTCAGCTGAGCCCGATGGCCTACGGAGTGATCGACGGGACCTATACCGGCGCCACGGCGCTGCTGCGGATCATCGGCGGCTACGTCGCCGACCGGACAAGCAGCCGCAAGGCAGTTGCAGGCATTGGTTACGCGCTCTCCGCCGTGGCCAAGCTCGGCTTGCTCGCGGCGGGCCGGTCGGTCGCCGCGGTGGGTCTGGTGATCGCGGTCGACCGGACCGGAAAGGGACTGCGCACGGCACCTCGGGACGCACTGATCACTCTGTCGACGCCACCGGATGCCCTGGGGCGGGCCTTTGGCGTGCACAGGGCGATGGACAGCCTCGGCGCCTTCCTCGGCCCGCTGGTGGCATTGGCAGTCCTCGCCGCCGCCGGCCAGTCCTTCGACGCGGTCTTCGTCACCAGCTTCTGCATTGCTGTCCTCGGAGTTGTGCTGCTGGTGCTGTTCGTCCGCGACCGGCGCGACGCCAAACCCACGGCCGGGACCGTGTCACCCCGCGACGCCGTCACCCTGTTGCGGTCCGCGCCGGTTCGCCGCCTCATCCTCGCCGCCTGCCTGCTCGGACTGGCCACCGTCGGCGACGGCTTCGTGTACCTGCTCCTGCAGCGACGCGAAGAGCTGAGCGCAGGCTGGTTTCCGCTGCTCGCAGTCGGCACCAGCCTCGCCTATCTGCTGCTCGCCGCTCCCATCGGCGCCCTGGCCGACCGGGTCGGCCGACTGCCGGTGATGCTGTGCGGCTACACCGCGCTGGTCGCCGTGTATCTGTTGCTCTTCGGACCACTGGACGGATGGCCGCTGATCGGCCTGACGCTCGGCCTCTACGGCGTCTTTTACGCCGCCACCGACGGCGTGCTCATGGCGCTGGCAGGCCCGCTGCTGCCCGGGCGGCTGCGCACCACCGGCATCGCCGTCGTCCAGACCGGCCAGGCACTGGCCTACCTCGTTTCCTCGATCCTGTTCGGGATTGCCTGGCAGGCGTGGGGCCCGGCCACCGCCAGCCGGATGGCCGCCATAGGCGTAGTCGTGGCGATCACCGCCACCGCGGTGCTGCTTGCTCGCCGACCCACCGCCGTCGCCCAGGAGGTATCCAGTTGAGCGCCATGAACCAGCGGACTCGGATCACCATCCTCTTGGCCGCCACGGCGGTGCTCGCCGCCGTCGCCATCGGCTACATCCACCTGTCCGCCCACCGGACCAGCGCTACGGGCAACACCGCTGATCCCCTCACCGCCACCGCGGACCGCGCGACGCTGGCTCCCGGCCCACGACTGCTGGTGGTCAGCAACCGCCATCTCGCCACCGTCCCCCGGGAGGACCCGGGCGGACCGCGGACGGTCGCTCCCCTGGAGTGCGTCCGCGTCTACGCCGCGGCAGGCACCGGCGTCTGCATCCGTCCCGACTCCCCGTGGTCCTACCACCTGGTCGTCCTCGACCAGGAGCTCCATGAGAAGCGGGCGGTCCCGGTCCCCGGTCTGCCCAACCGAGCCCGGGTCTCGGCCAGCGGCCGCATGGTGGCGTGGACCACCTTCGTCGGCGGCGACTCCTACAGCGGCGGCGGCTTCTCCACCCGTACCGGCATCCTTGACACCCGCACCGGCGCGCTCGTCACCACACTGGAGAAGTTCGCGGTGATCAGAGGAACCCGGCCCTACCAGGCCGCCGACGTCAACTTCTGGGGCGTCACCTTCACCGCCGACGACAACCGGTTCTACGCCACCATGTCCACGGCCGGCCGCCGATACCTCGTCGAGGGCGACTTCGCCGCCAGAACCGTGCGCACACTCAAGGGGAACGTTGAGTGCCCGTCGTTGTCACCCGACGGCACCCGCATCGCGTTCAAGCAGGCCATCGGCGCCGACCCCACCCGCGGCTGGCGGCTGTCCGTGCTCGAACTGGCCTCAATGCGCGTGACGCCGCTGGCCGAGACCCGCAGCATCGACGACCAGGCAGCCTGGCTCGACAACGCCACGCTCGCTTACACGGTGCGAGACAGCAGCGGCGACCCCGACGTCTGGTCCGTGCGCTCTGACGGCTCCGGCGCACCTCACCTACTGGTACCCGACTCCGAGTCACCGGCCGCACTCGGCTGACCCGAGCGCCTGCGCCACGGAAGCTTCGAGTGGATGCACGGCCTCGACGAGGTCGTCAATCCCTGGTGACGGCCGGCCTGCACATCACAAGACCAGCGCGGCGGCGACTGGCCGAAGGGCCACTACCGCAAGGACTTGAGCGAGCTGCTGAGGGTGCTTCAGTTCCAATCGAGCAACTCGGTGCACCGGCCGGTGATCGACGCGCTCGGCCCGGTGCAGCGGTATGCGAAGGCGGGGGAACATCACGTTCTACTCGTTGGAGGAGGGCGCGCCGGAGCACAAGGGCACCACCGGGCAGTGGGCGGGTGAGCTGTAGTGGGCGGACCAGCAGAGCCGACGCAGGGCGGTGCGCGGAAACCGGAAAATACTCATTCATATTCTTCGTGTCATAACGTGCTTATCGATGGCATATACGTTTTCCTCTCTACCTATCCCTTGATTGTGGAAGCACGACGGAAGGCATGGTGGTTGGTGATGGGAAGGATTGCGGTCGCACCACTGGTCCTGGCAGCGATGAGCCTGGGCCTGGCGTGCGAGCTGTCGGAACCCGCAGCGGCAACCCAGAGGCCAACGAGCGCCGCGCCATCATGGGCTGCTGTCGCGCAGACGCCGAACGAGCCCCGGACCACCGTCCGAGGGGCCGTCACGGCCACGAAGGGCCTGAGCATCCGCGCCCTGCCCACGACCCACTCCACCAAATTGGGCGGGTACTCCGAAGGCGCCCGGATCAGCATCTTGTGCGAGGCGGACGGCCAGGACGTAGGCGGAAACGCCACCTGGTACAGCCTCGCCAACCGCTCCGGCTGGGTCGCCGCCCGCTACATCCATGTCACACGCCCCGTACCGCCATGCCACAAACCGGGGCCGACCGGACCCACCGGGCACGGGCCTACGGGGCCCACCGGACCTACGGGACCCACCGGACCCACCGGACTCACCGGACCTACGGGACCCACCGGACCCACAGGGCCCACCGGACCCTCCAACACCGCCAACATCACCCCGGTATTCGGAGACCCCGGCACACTGGGACCTGGACAGACCACTGCTTTGGTCACCGTCTGTCCGGCCGGTCAAAGAGCAGTCGCCGGCGGCTGGCTAGCGGGCGACGAGGTCATCCCCGTGAACAATTACCGCAGCACAAGCTCCAACCCTGACGACAGTTGGACCGTCAACTTCCACAACGTCTCCAGCACGCAGGAATACTCGATCACCGCCATCGCCTACTGCTCGCCATGACCGCACAGAGGGTGATCCGGCGGGGCCAGATCCGGGTTCGCCGCCGCGCGGGCCCGAGCGCCCTTGCGTGGAGAACCGCCGCGTGGCTCGCCGCCTTTCAGCAGCCTGCCGGATGAGGTTGCTGGTGAAGTGTCCATCGAAGGTCATGTCGAACGCTTGCGGGGTCCACTTCTAGCGGCTCGTACGTGCAGGGAGGCGGTCAAATGGCGGGGCTTGCGATGCGGGTATAGGTCAGCCCGTTGCTGACGCCGGCGGCAGTGGCGACCGTTACGGTGACGGCTCCTGCGGCGCCCGCAGGGGGGAGGGCAGTGACCTGGGTGGGGGAGAGCACGGTGAACGCTGCGGGGGTGCCGTCGAATTGGACGCTGGCGGTGGTGGTGAGGTTGGTTCCGGTCAGTGTGATCACGCTGCCGCCACTGGCGGGTCCCTGGCTGGGAGTCAGGCTGGTGATGGTGGGGGCTTGGAGGTAGACGTAAGTGAGGGCGTTGCTGGTGCCGCCGGGGGTGGTGACTGTGACGGCTGCTGCGCCGGCTGCATGGGCGGGGGTGACGGCGGTGATCTGCGTGGAAGAGTTGACGGTGAACGACGAGGCCGCCGTCGCATCGAAACGCACCGCTGTCGCGTTGATGAATCCGCTTCCGGTCAGGATCACCGTGGTACCGCCCGCCACCACTCCGGAAGAGGGCGTGATGTCTGTCGCCGATGGCGGTGTGGCGTAGAAGAAGTAGGCGGGGGGATTGTCGGGGTTGCTGGTTCCGCCGGGGGTGGTGACGGTGACGGGTGCGGCGCCGGCTGCGTGGGCGGGGGTGACGGCGGTGATCTGTGTGGGGGAGTTGACGGTGAAGGATGAGGCCGCTGTCGCGTCGAAACGTACTGCTGTGGCGCCTGACAGGCTGGTGCCGGTGAGGGTCACCGTGGTGCCGCCGGCGGTGGGGCCTTGACTGGGGGCCAGGCTGGTGACGGAGGGTACGGCCACGTAGGAGAAGGTCTGGGCGTTGCTGGTGCCGCCGGGGGTGGTGACGGTGACGGGTGCGGCGCCGGCTGCGTGGGCGGGGGTGACGGCGGTGATCTGTGTGGGGGAGTTGACGGTGAACGATGAGGCCGCTGTCGCGTCGAAACGCACTGCCGTGGCGCCTGACAGGCTGGTGCCGGTGAGGGTGACTGTGGTGCCGCCGGCGGTGGGGCCCTGACTGGGGGCCAGGCTTGAGAGCACGGGGGCGGTCACGTAGGTGTAGGTGACGGTCTGGGTGCTGGTGCCCTGGCTGGTGGTGACGGTGACATTGACTGCGCCGGTGCCGGGGGGAGTCACCGCGATGATCTGTGTGCTGCCGGTGACGGTGAAGGAGGCGGCGGCGTTCGTGCCGAACCGGACGGCTGTCGCGCCGGTGAAACCGGTACCGGTCAGAGTGACGGTGGCCCCCCCGGAAGAGGGTCCCTGGCTGGGACTGACAGAGGACAAGGTGGGGGCAGCCATGGTTGTACTCCTTCACGCATCACTGGGGGCAGAGCCGCACGAGGCATAGATGTGCTGGGCGAATTGGACAGTGCTGAAGATGAGTTGGAGCACGCGGCGGGCAAGCCCAGTACGACGCGGTTGGGCATTTCCGGCCGCTGCCATCAGGGGGCGGAAGCGGATCGACACATGCCCGGCACGTCGTCCCTGCCGTGGCCGGCAATTGAGCCAGGCTGTCTGCGGAGTATGGGTCTGCGCCGGGCACGACCACCCGCTCAACGAGCCCACCGCCAGGCAACGACTATCCAAATGCCGTGAACGAGACTCGGGTGAAGACGGCTGCTGTGCGCCGAAGTTCACCGCTCTTGCTCCGCTCAAATTGGTGCCGGTAAGCGTCACTTTCGTGCCGCCCGTGATAGGTCCTTGGTTGGCAGCGAGCCCCATAAGGGCCGGAGGCGACGCGGCTGCCATGTTGGAGCTCTGGGAGGTGATCACGGCGCCTCCGTGCAAGAGCGGATGAATACAGTCGACAACTGCTGCGTCGGGCGTGGAGCGCCCGGGCGCGAGTGGATGCCTACGCCCGGGCTTCTTTCAATGTCCGGCCCGGTGGTCAATCGGGTGCCGGGAATGCCGAATCAGATGCCCGGTCCGCCTAGGTAGGTGAAGCCACCCACCTCCGTGGCGCTGCCGCCGGTGGTGGTGACGACAACGTCAACTGCGCCTGCACTGCCGGGCGGGGTGATCGCGATCACGCTGGTGCTGTTGGCCGCGGTGAACGGCGCAGGTGCGCCGTCGAAGGTGATCGACTGGGTGGTGGACAGGTTGGTGCCGGTGATAGTCACTGCGGTGCCGCCGTCGTCCGATCCGGAGTTGGGGGACAGCGTGGTGACCGTGGGCGTGTCCACGTAGGTGTAGGACAGGCCGTTGTTGGTGCCGCCGGCTGTGGTGACGCTCACGCTGACCGTTCCGGGCCCGGCCCCGGTCGGGACGGCGACGCTGAGCTGGTTGTCGGAGATCACGGTCGGGGTCGCGGCGTTGGCCCCGAAGTTGACGGTAGACGCTGTGAACAGCCCGGTACCGTTGATGGTGACTGTGTTCCCGCCCGCGGTGGGCCCGGAGGTGGCGCCCAGCGCGCTCTTGAACGGGGCGCCGATGTAGAAGAACGACAGCGGGTTGCTGGTGCCGCCCGATGTGGTCACGGTGACGTCGACCACGCCGGCCCCGGACGGGGAACCGACCGTGACCGACGTGGGCGTGTTGGCAGTGATGGTCGCCAGTTTGCTGCCGAATTTCACGGCACTGGCGTTGGCGAGGTTGACGCCGGTGATGGTGACGGTGGTCCCGCCACCAGTGGATCCCTGGTTCGGACTGATAGGCATGGCTGTACCTCCAGAAGAGGGCAACGCGTGCGATGGTTGGAGGAGTGTCTTGTCCCAGCGGCAGGGCATCGCCACTCCTCAGCAAGCGATGCACCCGCCCTGGACCTGGCACAGCACGGGGTGGGAAGCACTGTGGCGCGCATGCGCCCGGATCCTCCGCAGCCGATCGACCACATCGACTCGGTCAGGACATGCGCCCGGGCTTGGTCGCCCGCGACTGGGGCGCCCCTGGCTCAGGCCATCGGGATAGGGGTGGGGGGCAGGGAGACCGCTCGAGGGGCGGCCAACTCCTGACCTTGCTCGAGCGCGCCGCACCGGTGACGGGTCCTGTCCTGTGTGATTGCCGCCAGCTCAATCGCACTACGCAGCTTGGGCGAACGACGGACTGGCCATCGTTTGGCCTCGAAGAGGAAGGACGAACCTGCGGTTCCGGTACGCCTATTACCCCAGGTGAGCCAGCCCGTCCACAACCCCCCTGACGCCGCATCACACGAAGGGCGGAGTCCCTGCACATTCTTTCTTCCCGCCCAGAGGGTTTCACGGCTCGATGACGCAGTTCTGCGACGAATGGCGGGTCGCCCGCGCCGCCGACCTGCGCCGGGCGCGCGCGGCCGGTACCTCCAGAGCGGCATCGGCGCACTGCCCGCAGCGTTGCAGGACCTCTCGCCGCTGGTTGACACATCGTCGTCTGAGACGAGACGACGCAGAGGCCCCGGCGCGCCGCCGGGGTCCGGCGGGTCGGTCTCATCGAGTGCTGTGACCGAGAGCACCGCCGGGTCTGGCGCGCCCGCCGGCCCATCGCGACCGACGCCTACATGACAACAGCCTTCTGAGTGCGTCCGAGCAGTGCGTCAGCGCGATGCGTACTCAAGGTATAGGGAGTGGTCAGGAGTGGGCGCCCGTGGGGTTGCGGGGATGCTCACTCACCCGCCACTCTGCGCGTACCGCATACCACCGTCCGAGGGCAGGCATCAGGACACGTCACCAACCGACGACCCTCCGAAGAGGTCAGTAACGGAGTTCTACGTGGCGTCTGGCTGCTGGGCGGCCGAGCGCAGGCGCCTGGCCCGCTCGCCCGTAACCCACTTGACTGGGATCAGCACCGCCCACCACAGCTTCGCGCCGGTCGGGGAGACGAAGGCGAGCGGGACGGCGACGGCGAAGACCAGCACCGTCGACGCCAGATCGGCCACATCGTTGCGTGCGACGGGATCGGGCAGCGCCACGCTACCCAGCCACGGGCGCTTCCACAGAGCGACCGCCAGCGCGAGTTGTGTGGCGCCCATGGCCGCGACGGCGCCGGAGTAGACGGCCACCGACTCCGGCTCGTCCCCGTACTCGGCCAGCAGGGTGGTAGGGAAGGGCATCAGGGCGATCAGCGCCAGGCCCAGCAGCCCGAGCCTGATGACCATCGCATCCACCTTCTGCGTGTATCGGAAGATCTGGTGGTGGCCCCGCCAGAACGCCGCGATGACCAGAAAGCTGAGGGCGTACGCCCAGACGTTGGGCATCACATCCCCCAGCGCATTCTCGAAACCGGCGGGATCCAGCCCGGCGGGCAGCGTGATGTCCAGCGCCAGCAGCGTCATCGCAATGGCGAACACGCCGTCCGACAGCGCGAGGAGTCGGGCCGCGCTCCCCTCGTCGTCCCGCACTCGCTGGTGGCCACTCACAGCCCCTCACCTTAGGGTTGAATGCCCCGGAATGCTCGGATTGATCAACCCGACGGTGGCGCCTCCCGACGAAGCCCTGCGTTGCATCAGCCCGCTGCCATCTGCCGGGGACCACCTGAATCGTCGTCGACCCATGGCCGCGGCGTGGCCTGGCCCACATCAAAGCCCGGGCCGAACGGGCCGAAGCGAGCTGAGCCGGACGGCACACGGGACTGACGATGAATGATCGGTCCTGTGCCGGGCTCGCCGCCACTCCTTCACGGCGAGGAACGGCTGATCGGCGGCGAAGGAGCGGGATATGAGCGTAAGTGGCGTGCAGTTCACCGAGGAAATGGAGGTGCGTGCAGTCTTCCGGCGGTGTCAGGCTGCGCCGATGAACCGTGAACAGATGTCCGCGATCGCTCATGCCAATCATCCGATTAAGTCTCCCCTCGACGACGATTCGGTGCGCGAACTGCTCGAGCGCGGGATCTCCCAACCTGATGCGCGTGTGCTTGATCTCGGCTGCGGAGGGGGAGAGTGGCTCCTTCGCGCCCTGGCCACCAGCCCTCGATTGCGTGCCGAGGGCGTCGACATCTCTGAAGACGCGCTGGCACAAGCCCGTGACGCCGCGAGCAGCCTCGGCGTCCAAGAACGCCTGGTCCTCCACCACCAGGCAGCCGCCGACTTCGCCTCCGCGCACGCGTTCGACTTGGTGCTCAGCGTCGGGGCCACCCACGCCTTCGGCGGCCTGCTCCCCACTCTCGCGGCGGCACAAAAGCATCTGGCTCCGGGCGGAAGCGTCCTGGTCGGCGACGGATTCTGAGAGAAAGAGCCTTCCCCGGAAGCCGTTGAGATGCTCGGCGACCTCACCGACCTGGCGACCACCTTGGATCGCGTGACCGCAGACGGGTGGACGCCCGTCCACGGCCACGTCAGCACCCGTCGGGAGCTGGACGATTACGAGTGGGCATGCTGGGGGTCGATGGCGGCATGGGCCCTGGACCATCCTGATGATCCAGACAGTTCCGAAGTCCTCTCGACAGCCACCACCCGCCGCTCCGAATGGCTGCGTTCCTACCGGGACAGCTTTGGCTTCGTCTGCCTCGTCTTGCGCCAGACCTCCAGCTGACCTGGACCTGTCCCACTGCTCCGGCCTGGCCGTGATCCCACCTCTCGGCGGGCTCACGGCCACGTGAGACTGCCGCGGTCGGTCCAAGGGAAGGCGGGTCGGACCTCGGGCAGGCTGCTCAGCACCACCGACAGACTTGGAAGGTCAGGCCGAGCACCACGACCCGCGCTTCGGCGGCTCGATCAGCCGCGATGCGCACGGTGCGCCTCGCCGCGTGTCACCCTCACGCGCGCTCCGGGTGGCGCAGCCACGAGTAATGGGTTCTTTCTGGTTGCAGTGGTCCGTCCCGGTATCGGGTGTCCCACGGATGCGGAGAGGAAGCGAGCCGGCCGCCCATGGCGAGAAGAGATCAGGCGCTGCGTACTCCCCGGGCCGCGGGCTTGGTGGGCATCTTGTTCGCTCTGCTGCTCGGCGCCGCCATCATTCTGGTCCGCCTGACGTTGCCCGACCCGGATGGTGTGAGCGGCGACTGGTTCTCCGATGCCTCCCGGCGGCGCACGGTGCAGACGGCGCTGGGCCTCATCCCGTTCGCGGGCATTTTCTTCCTGTGGTTCATGGGCGCTGTACGCGCACGTATCGGGGATGCGGAGGACAAGTTCGTCGCCACTGTGTTCCTGGGCAGCGGTCTGCTCTTCGTGGCGACCCTCTTCGGCGCCGCGGCGGCAGCGGGAAGCCTGCTGGCCGCGGCGGGTGTGTCCGGGGCCGGTTCCGGGCCGCAACTGCAGTCGTTCGGCCAGCACTTCACCTACGGCCTTCTGACGACGTATTCGATGCGCATGGCAGCGGTGTTCGCCCTGACGACCTCCTCCATGGGGCACCGCCTCGGAGTCCTTCCCCGATGGCTGTCCATCCTGGGCTATCTCGTCGCGCTGACGCTGCTTTTCGTGACGGACAGCATCGCCTGGTCGGAGCTGGTCTTCCCGCTGTGGGCCCTGGTTCTCAGCCTGCACATCCTTGTGGCCGGTCTGCGCCGGCCGTCCGCATCGGCCTCCATGTCATGACGCGCTGTTCCCGGGCGATGCGGACCCATGACGCTTCTGGCCCGTCTGTGCTCGCGACAACACGACAACACCCGCAAGCTGAGGAACGGAACCACTGGAAGGGCGCACCTTGATGAGGCTTGTCGTCGATCTGAACCGCTGCCAGGGATATGCGCAGTGCGCGTTCCTCGCGCCCGATGTCTTCGCCATGCACGGCGACGAGGCACTGCTGTACAACCCGCAGGCCGACGCCGAGCAGAGGGAGCACATGGCGCGTGCCGTAGCCGCGTGCCCCGTCCAGGCCATCCTCGTGGAGGGCCTGGACGAAACGGCCGGTGCTCCCGCCGCGCATGGTGAGGAGGCATCCCGTGGACGGTGACCGCCAGCTGGAATGGTTGAGGCGCGAGGGACGGATCGTGATCGTCGGCGCGTCACTGGCCGGCCTGAGGGCCGCGGAGACGCTGCGGGAGGAGGGCTTCGCGGGTTCCCTCACGTTGATCGGCGACGAGCCGTACGAGCCGTACGACCGGCCGCCCCTGTCCAAGCAGGTCCTGCTGGGGAAGGCGGCCGCCGACCGCACCGCGCTTCCCCGGCGACGGGACCCGGACGCGCAGTGGCGCCTCGGGGTAGCGGCCACCGGTCTCGACATGGCGGCGAGGCGGGTGCAACTCGCCGACGGCGACGAGGTGGCGTACGACCGGCTGCTGATCGCGACCGGTGTGCGGGCCCGTCCGTGGCCGAACGAGAGCGAGGCGGAGCTCGACGGGGTCTTCGTCCTGCGCACCCGCGACGACGCGGCTCGGCTGCACAGCCGGCTCGCGCAGGGACCACGCCGGGTGGTCGTGATCGGCGCGGGATTCACCGGCTCGGAGATCGCCTCCGCCTGCCGGGAGCGGGGAATTGCGGTCACCGTCGCGGAACGCGCCGCCGCGCCCCTGGCCGGTGCCCTCGGCGGTGTGATCGGCGATGTGGCCGCACAGATGCAACGCGAACAGGGCGTGGACCTGCGCTGCGGTGTCATGGTCACCTCGCTGGAGGGTGACTCCGCAGGGCGCGTGCGCTCCGCCCACCTGTCCGACGGCGCCGCGGTCGAGGCGGACATCGTGGTCGTCTCGCTCGGCGCGACCCGCAATACGGAATGGCTGGCTGGATCCGGACTGGGTGCGGGCCCCCGTGGCATCGCGTGCGACGCGGGATGCCGGGCCTTCGACATCCGGGGCATCGTGACCGATGACGTCTTCGTCGCCGGCGACGTGGCGAGGTCCCCGCACCCGCTGTTCGGGTACCAGTTCCTGTCCCTGGAGCACTGGGGCAACGCCGTCTCGCAGGCCGAGATCGCCGCGCACAACATGGTCAGCGCCGGCGCGGACCGCCGCCCGCACATGTGGGTGCCTGCCTTCTGGTCGTCCCAGTTCGGGGTGAACATCAAGTCGGTCGGGGTGCCGTCCATGGGCGAGGAGATCCTCATCAGCCAGGGTGCACTGGCGGAGCGCAGGTTCACGGGAGTGTACGGACACCAGGGACGCGTCATCGGCGCCGTCACCTTCGACAACTCGCGGTGGCTGCCGTTCTACGAGCGGCTGATCGAGTCGACCGCGCCGTTCCCGCCGCCGTTCCCGACCCTGGACAGGCGCTCCGACGGGCAGCGCCCGCTCCCGGCCGATTTCCCCGACCCCTCCGTGCCCACCCACGGTCCGACCGTCACCCTCAGTGGCTACTCGCCCGCCGACCGGCGGTTGGTCTTCACCCCCGGCCGATGACGACCGCGGGCCGTCCGACGACTGCGGGCCGTCCGACGGCGGCCCCTCCTGTCCGGGTCCGTCCGGGGCCGGACCGCGCCACCACCCGAACCGTCTCCGGCAACGACTCCACGGCCGGCGCCCACGCCCTCAAGGACCTGTCATGACGTCACTCCTGCGGCAGATTACCGACTATTCCAACCGCGCCAACCCCTACCCTCTCTACGCGGAGCTCCGAAAGACGCCGGTGGCCCACGACGAAGACGGCCCGTACGTCATCAGCACCTACCACGACATCCACAGCCTGCTGCACGATCCGCGGATCAGCTCCGAGGCCCGCAATCTCGCCGCGCCGGTGGCCGACGAGTTGCAGCAGTCGCAGGAGGAGACGAGCCTGCCGCCCGGCTTCCTGCGGCTCGACCCCCCTGAGCATGACCGGCTGCGCCGTATGACCAACCGCCCCTTCGGGCCGCCGCACAGCCCCCGGCGCGTCGAGGGCATGCGCGCGGAACTCGGTGAGATCGTCTCCGGTCTCATCGACGGTCTCGCGAACGGGGGCCGCATCGACTTGGTCGACCAGTTCTCCTACCCCTTCCCCGTGACGGTGATCTGCCGACTGCTCGGGGTGCCGCGTGAGGACGAGCCACGCTTCCACACCTGGGCCGACACCCTCGCCGCCAGCCTGGATCCCGCCCCGAGCGAGGACCTCGCCGAGCGGGACCGCATCGCGAAGGAGGCTCGGACGCAACTGGGCATGTACCTGGCCGGGCTGATCGAGGAGCGGCGCAAGGCCCCGAGTGACGACATGCTCTCCGCGCTGGTCAACGGCGGTGGACCGGACGGAGCCATGTCGACGATGGAGGTGCTCAGCACCGCGGCCCTGCTGCTGATCGCAGGCCATGAGACGACGGTCAACCTGATCACCAACGGGATGCTCACCCTGCTGCGCCACCCCGATGTCCTGCAGCGCCTGCGGGACGAGCCGCGCCTGGCCGTGCCGATCGTGGAGGAGCTGCTGCGTTACGAACCGCCGGTGCAGCTGCTGCCGCAGCGCACACCGATCGCCGACATTGAGGTCCGCGGTGTCACCATCCCCAAGGGATCGTCGTTGTGGCTGGTTCTGGCCTCGGGCAACCGTGACCCGCAACGCTTCGAGGACCCCGATCGCTTCGACCCGGACCGGAAGGACATCCAGCACCTGGGACTCGGCAGCGGTATCCACAGCTGCTTCGGCGCGCCGCTCGCTCGCCTCGAGGCGCAGATCGCCCTGTCCGAGCTCGCCCGCAGGCTCGACAGTCCCCGCCTGGTGGAAGATCCTCCGCCCTACCGCCAGAACGCCGTCCTGCGGGGACCCCGCCATCTGAACATCGAGTTCGACAGCCTGCGCGCCTAGTGTCCGGGAGTACCGGCAGTTCTCGGCCCGGGCGTCGCCCGGAAGGGCTCGGCAGGGGTCAGCCGGCGTTGGCCGGCACGTGCGCCTGCTGCGCCGCGGGCGCCTTGCCCGCCTCGACGACCCGTGGGCCGTGCTGTCCGCGCAGTCCGAGCCAGCTGATCAGCGCGACCAGTGCGAAGGCGACGGCCCCGATGCCGAAGGTGAGGGTGAACCCGGATTCGGCGGGCAGCGGCGGCACACCTGCCGGCAGGTGCTCGATGGTCTTGGAGGCCAGGATCGTGGTGACGATGGCACTGCCGATCGCGCTGCCGGTGGAGCGGGAGATCGAGTTGATGCCGTTGGCGATGCCGCTCTGGTGGTGCGGAACGCTCGCCATGATGACGGCGGGCATGGCGGCGTAGCCGAAGCTCACGGCCGCGCCGACGATGAGGCCGGCGCCGATCACCGAGGTGGTGTGGGCGTGGTCGAGGGCCAGCCAGCCGAAGCCGACGGCTCCGAATGCCGCGGCCATGCCGAGCACGTACCGGGGGCCGCGGTGGCGGACCAGCCGGCCGCCGACGGGCGAGGCGAGCAGCGAGACAATCGCGCCGGGCAGCAGGAACTCGACGGACGCGCGCAGGATGGAGGCGTCGAAGCCGAAGCCGGTGAGCGCCTTGGGCAGCTGCACGAGGTAGGAGACACCGAGGAAGTTCGCGAACATGCCGAAGCCGACGAGGATGCCGGCCAGGTTGGCCATGAGGACCGGGCGGTGGACGAACATTCCCATGTCGACGAGCGGCTCGCGCACCTTGCGCTCGACCAGCACCCAGACGGCGGTCATGACGGCCGCGCCGGCGAAGCTGCCCAGCGTACGGCCGGAGGTCCAGCCCCACTCGTGGCCCTGGGAGATCGGCAGCAGGAGCAGCAGTAGAGCGATGCCGAGGGTCAGCGCGCCGAGGAAGTCGGTGCGGCCGCCGGTCTTGTGCCGGGTCGCTGGGACCAGGAAGACGACGGCGAGCAGGGCGAGGACCGCGAAGCCGGTCGCCATCCAGAAGGCGTTGCGGTAGTCGGCGTCGTCGCCGGAGGTGAGCAGACCGGTGGCGACGAGTGCGAGCCCGCTGCCGAACGCGAGCGTGCCGCTGACCAGTGCCATGGCGCCGGGCAGCTTCTGCGGCCGGACCTCTTCACGCAGGACGGAAAGGGCCAGGGGGAAGATCGCGGTGGCGGCGCCCTGGAGCACCCGGCCCAGGATCAGCAGCGGCAGCGAGCTCGCGACCGCGGCGATGACGGAGCCCGCGACCATGACGCCGAGGACGGCCACGAGGGTGGGCTTCTTGCCGTGCTGGTCGCCGAAGCGGCCGAGCAGCGGGGTGAAGACGGCGGCGGACAGCAGGGTGGCGGTGGTCACCCAGCTGACGTTGGCGGTCGAGGTGCCGAGGTCGTTGCGGATCAGGCCCAGGATCGGGACCGGCAGGGTCTGCATCATCGACACGACCATGGCGGCAAGGCTGAGAGCGAAGACGATGACCGTCTCGTTCCTGTGCCGGGCGTCAGTGACGGGTGCGGGTGCGGCGGTGCTCATGGGAGTGGGGACCTTCTCAATGCTTCAGATCACAGATGTTTGATGACATCAAGTACTTCGCAGACGGTAGACCTTAATGGTTAAGGTGGTCAAGTAAATAATTGAGAATATGAAGCATCTTGAGTACGCTCCAACCATGAGCGCCACCGCCCCGCAAGCCCCCACCAAGCTCCAGCTGCTGGAGCTGCTCGCCGCCATCGGCACCGCCCAGTGGCGTGATTTCGCGGCCGCCGCCGCCCACCACGGCCTCACCTCCACCCAGGCCAAGGTCCTCGCCCAGCTCGGCGGCCCGCTGCCGATGCGCGGCCTCGCCGCCCTGCTGGTGTGCGACGCGTCGAACGTCACCGGGATCGTGGACCGCCTGGAGGCCCGCGAGCTGGTCCGCCGTGAAGCCGACCCCGCAGACCGCCGCGTGAAGAACGTCGTCGCGACCGACGCGGGCCGCGAGATCATCCGCCGCGTACGCGAGGAGATGCAGGAGACGCACGGCGCCCTCGACGCCCTGGACGAAGCCGAGAGCGCGACGCTCTACGCGCTGCTGGAACGCCTGCGACCGATGATGGAGAAGGACGCCTGACGGCCCCTTGGCCTGGGCGCTCTCCCTGAGGTGCGCGAGTTCGTCAACACCGGAGCCGGCCGCCTTTCAGCGCAATCGCCTCGGGAGTTGAGGAACTTCGGGACGAAACCTGGCGCTAAGGATCTGTCGTCCCTGGTGGCCGGCTGACGGGGCGTCGGCTCCGGGACCGGTCCGAAGTCGTCCCACAGATAACGCCCTGCTATCTGCGGGAACTTGATTCACCACCGCGGAGATGTTCTCCGGCACCGTGCCGGAGGTGCCGCGCGCGGCCAGGTAGCCATGAGCAGCGGTCCTACTTCGGGCTTTCTTGGCCGCCCGGCCGCCTGGAGTACGTCGCGCGTACACCCGCTGTACGGACGACTTCGGCAGCGTGCGGGCATGAACGGAGAGCGACCGTCGTCCGTGGACGAGCTCATGGCACTGCTGGCCGACTGCGAGGACGCCTGGGACACCCCAGACCGCTCAGGCGATCCGGTGGACATCCTCGACCATGGCCTCCAGGTTGCGGCGGTCCTCGCCGAGCGCCACCCCGACGACGAGGAGCTGCAGGTCGCCGGGCTCGTCCACGACATCGGCCACCACCTGCTGCCCGGCGACGAGGCCGGCCACGGCGAGCGCGCCGCGGCGGCCGTCGCCGGCCTCCTCGGTGCTCGGGTCGCCCGCCTGGTCGCGCTCCACATCCCCGCCAAGCGCTATCTGGCCGCCACCGACGCGCACCTCGCGTTGTCCCCGGGAAGCGCCCGCACCCTCGGCTGCCAGGGCGGCGCCATGACGTCAGAGGAAGCCGCCGTCTTCGAGACAGACCCTGACTTCACGGCGGCGGTCTCGCTGCGCCGCGCCGACGACGCGGGCAAAGTCGTGGGCCTGCGCGTGCTGGATCTGGACTGCTGGCGGCCCGTGGTGGAGCGCGTGGCCGCAGCAGCGGCGCGAGCCGGGGCCGTGTAGGGCTCAGGTCCAGCGCGTCGTCCACCGCCCGCGCCGTCAGACAGACGGCGGAGGCCAGCAACGTCGCCAGACGCCGGGCGTCTCCTTGGCGCCGCAGGGGCGTCGCCTGGCCGTCCACGCCGTACCGGGACAGCTCCGCCATCCTCCGCGGCGGCATCCCGAGGCGTCCACCTCGCCCATCCCCAGAGCGGCGATCTCCTCCACCCGCTGAAGCGACCACTTCATCTGCGGGCCCGAGTTCCGCACCGGGCCCCGGCGCAACCGGTCCAGCTCCGACACCCTGGCCCCGACGGCACCGTCAGCAAGGAGTCCAGCACGGCCCGCTGCCCAGCATTCAGCAGCCCGCACAGCGTGTCCCACAGCCGCTGGCTCGCGGCTCCGGCGGGTCCCAGGCAGGGTCGCCGTGACCTGCGATCGCTACCTCGGAGACGTGAGCCAGGGTTCCGAGAGGTCGTGGTAGGTGACGTTCTGCGTGAGGGACATCATTTGGTCGAATTCCTCTCTCATCTCGGCCGGTGGTTCCTTCTGCTCTCCCTCGCGAGCGGCCTTCTCCGAGGTGAAGTAGACCGCCTCGGTGAACCCACCGTCGCCGTGCAGCGCTACGGTGCCGCCGATCAGGTCCGGCCGGAACGCGGCAAGACGTCCTTCGTCGGTCGCGTCGTACATCTCACGGAGGCGAGTGGGATCGGAGACCCGCCCCTGGATGATCTGGACGAAGCCGGCGTCGTCCGAGCCGCCCCGCAGGTACGACAGGACTTCACGACAGTTGTGGAACGTGACCTCGCCGGTGAAGAGCTTCGAAGTCTCCGACCACCACGCGCTTTGCTCCGGCCGGTCGCTGTTGCGCTGCGCCGCTTCCGCCGACTCGAAGCGGACCACTCCCACGAATGTGCCGTCACCGGTCACACCCCCTGTGGAGCCGAGCCAGCCGGTGGCGCCCGCAGCAATGTCCGCCTGCCATCGGTCGAGCCGGGCTCGTAGCGCCGCGGCGTCGCTGACGTGGCCCTGGATGACCTGGATGAACATGAGTGCTCCTCGTGCAGGTTGCCAAGCCGATGGAGCCACCGGCTCCTGTACCCGACGCTAGGGTGATCAGACCGGTCCGGCGAGCCGTGAGGTGAACACCAGGCCGATCAGCCGTAGCGTCCGCGGTCCTGCATGCGACGCTGAGCCAGCTACCTGAGGTCCAGACCCAGAATCGGCTCGTGCCGGCTCTTGCCACTCCCTCAGCGTCCGCGCGTGGATCGGCTGTCTGCCAGCCGGTCAGCCCCGCATCGACCAATCCCGCCCGACAAATCAGGGGCGCGGTCCTTTTGCTTGCGCTTGTCGCGATGATGATCGGCTGAACCCGGCTGAGGCTGTTCGCCCTCGGAATGTTCTGCCCGTACTGACTCTCGGGACCCTGTAGCCCGACCGTGTGACATGCCCAGCCGAAATACGGCTGTGTGGCGCGCCGGTCCGTCCCGCTCACGACGCAGGGTGCTTTCGTCTGTGCGCAGGCTGGCGACTGCTCCTGTGGGCCCGTCCTGGCGGACAGTCCGAGGCCCAACCTCCCCCTCACGCATCGCCTGTCGGCGTTCTTCACGTGGGCGGGCGGGCCGTTCGAAAACGCCTAAGGAGAGCTCGTGGCAACTGGAGTCGACGAGAGCCGCGGAATCACATCCGCGCAGCTGCTCAGGGGCCAGAAGGCGCTGGTGACCGGCGCCAATTCGGGTATCGGCCTGGCGACTGCCGTTGCCCTTGGCCGGGCCGGAGCGGACGTTGTGGTGAACTACGTCGCCGGCGCGGACGAGGCCGAGAAGGTCGTGGCGCAGATCAAGGACTTCGGGGTGCGGGCCTATGCCCACGAGGCCGACGTGTCCGACGAGGACCAGGTGGTCGCCATGGTCGCCCGGATGGTCGAGGAGTTCGGAACCATCGACATCATGGTGGCCAACGCGGGCCTCCAGCGGGACTCGGCCCTGACGGAGATGACGCTCGCCCAGTGGCAAAAGGTCATTGATGTCAACCTGACCGGCCAGTTCCTCTGCGCTCGGGAAGCCGCCAAGGAGTTCATGCGGCGCGGCGTGGTGGAGGAGGTGTCCCGGTCGGCCGGGAAGATCATCTGCATGAGCTCGGTCCACCAGATCGTCCCGTGGGCGGGGCATGTGAACTACGCCTCCTCCAAGGGCGGTGTGGGGATGCTGATGCAGACTCTCGCCCAGGAGCTGGCCCCCCATCGGATCAGGGTCAACGCGGTTGCACCTGGCGCGATCCGCACGCCGATCAATCGCGACGCCTGGTCAACCCCCGAGGCCGAGGCCGACCTCCTGCGGCTGATTCCGTACCGCCGCGTGGGTGACCCGGACGACATCGCCAACGCCGTCGTCGCCGTGTCCTCGGACCTGCTCGACTACGTCGTCGGCGCCACGCTCTACGTCGACGGTGGGATGACGCTCTTCCCCGGCTTCGCCACCGGAGGCTGATCCCCTGTGCAAGACCATGTGACGCCCCGCCGGGTGGTGATCCTCGGCGGGGGGTTCGCCGGGTTGTTCGCTGCTCGCGCGCTGCGGCGGTCACCGGTCGCGGTGACCGTGGTCGACCGCCGCGCCCACCACCTCTTCCAACCGCTGCTGTACCAGTGCGCCGCCGGGATTCTGTCCGAAGGCCAGATCGCGCAACCGCTGCGTGCGGTCCTTCGGCGCCACCACAACGTGAGCTGCCTTCTCGCCGAGGCCACGGACGTGGATGTCAAGGCCCGGCTGGTCCACGCCAGTCGGCCCGACGGCGAAGCAGTGTCCCTCCCGTACGACGATCTGATTGTCGCGGTCGGCATGCGTCAGTCCTACTTCGGGCACGACGAGTTCGCCGAGTACGCGCCCGGCATGAAGACCCTGGAGGACGCACTGGGCATTCGCCGGCGGCTCTATCAGGCGTTCGAGATGGCCGAAACGGCCGCGGACGCCAAGGAGCGGCAGCAGTGGCTCACCTTCGCGCTCGTCGGTGGCGGGCCGACCGGTGTCGAGCTCGCCGGACAGATCCGGGAGATCGCCGGCCATACACTCGACCGGGAGTTCCATTCGATCGACTCCGCCCAGGCCCGGGTGATGGTCTTCGAGGGGGCCGACGAGGTGCTTGGCGCGTTCGGCCACCCACTGGCCCGCCGTGCCGCCCGAACCCTGCAGGGCCTCGGCGTTGAGCTCCACCTGGGCACCAAGGTGACCGATGTCGACGCGCACGGCCTGACAGTACAAGATCGTGACGGTGCGACGACCCGGTTCGATGCCCGTACTGTGCTGTGGACGGCGGGGGTCGAGGCGCCGCCGATCGCCGCCGCGCTGGCCCGGGCAACCGGCGCCGAACAGGACCGGGCCGGACGCATCGCCGTCGAACCCGACCTCACCGTCGCCGGCCATCCGGAGATCCGAGTCACGGGCGACGTGATGAGCCTGAACCGGCTGCCGGGACTGGCCGAGGTTGCCATGCAGTCGGGCGCATACGCGGGCCGGATGGTGCGTCACGCAGTCGAGGGCAGGACGAAGCAGCCGAAGCCCTTCAAGTACTGGGACTTCGGCAGTGCCGCCTACATCTCCCGCGGCCGGGCCGTCGTCAAGGCAGGCCCGCTGCACCTGTCGGGCTTCCCCGGCTGGCTGGTCTGGCTCTTCATCCATCTGGCCTTCCTCACCGGATTCCGCAGCAGGCTGGGAGCGGTGCTCAGCTGGTCCGTCGCCTTCATCAGCAGCTCGCGACGCGAGCGCGCCTTCACCATGCCCGGGGCCGATGCGCCGGCCGGCCAGGCGCCCGGGCCGAAGGCGCCTTCGCCGCCTCTCTGACGTCGGCCCCCTTACGGCGGCCCCGCCCCCCCCTTTCCGGCCGCCGTCCCTCCGCATCCTGTCCCTCCTCAGCCCCCGCCGTCCGCGGGGCCGACCATTGAGGCACACATGCTCAGCACAGCGATCCATCTGGCGGCCACGCCGCCCCAACTGCTGCCGGCTCGTGAGCTGATGGCCTTCACTCTGGCTTCGCACATCCTGCTGGTCCCGTTCGGAGTGGCGCTGCCGTTCATCACGCTGCTGATGCATCACCGGGCTCTTCGCCGCAACGATCCCGTTGCCCTCAAGCTCGCCCGGCGCTGGTCTGCGGTGATGGCCGTCCAGTTCGCCATCGGCGTCGTCACCGGCACAGTGTTGTCGTTCGAGCTCGGCCTGTTGTGGCCCGGCATGATGGGGCGCTGGGGTGATGTGTTCGGGCTCGGCTTCGGCATCGAGGCGTGGGCGTTCTTCCTGGAAGCCGTCCTGATCGCGATCTACCTCTACGGCTGGCGCCGGCTGAAGCCCTGGACCCACTTCTGGCTGGGCGTACCGCTGCCGCTGGCTGCCCTGATGGGGGCGTTCGGAATCATCGCCGCCAACTCCTGGATGAACACACCGCAGGGGTTCAACCTCGACGCCCAGGGCAAGCCCGTCGACGTCGACGTGCAGCAGGCGATCTTCACACCGATGTTCGGCCCGGAGTACTGGCACTTCGTGGTCGCGATGCTCCTGACCGCCGGGTATGTGGTCGCCGGGGTGTACGCGGTGGGCTGGCTGCGCGGGCGCCGCGACCGCTACCACCGGCTCGGCTTCACGGTGCCGTTCACCGTTGCGGCCATCCTCACGCCGGTCCAGTTCATGCTCGGCGACTCCGCTGCTCGGGCCGTCTTCCACAAGCAGCCGATCAAGTTCGCCGCCATGGAGATCGTCTGGAAGACCGACACCCATGTGCCGGAGTACCTGTTCGGACGGCTCAACAGCGACGGGACGATCTCCGGTGGACTCAAGATCCCCCAGCTGGACTCGATCCTCGCCGGTTTCAAGCCGAGTACGCAGGTGACCGGACTGACCTCGGTGGCGGCGTCCGACCGGCCCACCGCCGTCCAGGCCACCATCGCCCACTGGGCTTTTGACATCATGGCCACTGTCGGCAGCGTGCTGATCCTGCTGGCGCTCTGGTACGGATGGTGCTGGCTGCGACATCGGGACCTTCCTCGCAGCCGCTGGTTCTTCCGCTGCGCCGCCATCGCGGGTGCCGCGTGCCTGGTCACCGTGGAGTGCGGCTGGATCACCACGGAGGTCGGCCGCCAGCCCTGGATCGTGTACAACCAGATGCGGGTCTCGGAGGCGGTGACCGCCACCAAGGCCGGATCGCTGTGGGCGATGCTCGGCATCGTCATCGTCGTGTACGTGGTCGTGTTGGGCGCGTTCCTCGCGGTCATCCTGAAGTTGCGCACCCGCTGGCGAATCGCCGACGAGGGCTCGGCAGCCGAGCGCGCCGTCCTGCCGCCGGAGGCCGAGACCCCCTACGGGCCCAGAAGCGAGCCTGAGCCCGCAGCCGTCGGGACCGCACCCCGTGACGGCTCCGACCGAACCCCTGGTGGTGCATCATGATGGCGGATCTCATTGCCTGGGTGATGGTGGTCGCAATCGCCGCGTATGCCTGCGGTGGGGGTACCGACTACGGCGCGGGATTCTGGGACCTCATGGCCGGGGGCGCGGAGCGCGGCAAGCGGCCCCGCTGGCTGATCGATCACGCGATGGCGCCGGTCTGGGAGGTCAACAACGTCTGGTTGATCTTCGTCTTCGTCGTCATGTGGACCGGCTTCCCGACGATGTTCCAGGCTGTCTTCGAGGCCATGTGGCTGCCGCTCGCGCTCGCGGCCGTCGGCCTGGTGCTCCGCGGCGCCGGGTTCGCCCTGCGCAAGCCGTCCCGCCGACTGGCTCAACGGCGGATCTACGGTGCGGCGTTCGCCATTTCATCGCTCCTCACGCCCTTCTTTCTCGGGGCGGTGCTCGGCGGCATTGCTGCCGGTCAGGTCGCGGTCGGGACCACCGCATCCGCGGACGCCTGGAGCAACCCGACCTCGGTCCTCACCGGTCTGCTGACCATCGCCGCCACCGCGTTCCTCGGGGCGGTGTTCCTGTGTGCCGATGCTCGACGGTTCGGTACGGAAGACCTCGTGGGCTACTTCCGTCTGCGGGCGCTGCTCGCTTTCGCCGCGATCGTCGTCCTGGCGCTCATCGCCCTGCCCGTCACCCATGACGACGCCCGGCATGTCTGGGAGGGCCTCACCCGGGGCCTGGGTCTGCTGATGATTGTGCTGGCAGCGGTGTGCGGTCTGGCCACGGTGCTGCTTCTGGTACGCCGGTCCTACGGCTGGACGCGCTACACCTCGGTGGCGAGCGTGGCGCTCACTGTCGGTGCTTGGGGCTTCGCGCAGCGGCCCTACCTTCTGCCCACCTCACTGACGGTGGCCGAGGCGGCCGGCGCCCCTCATACCCTGCGCTGGCTGGCGATCGTCACGGGCATTGCGATCGTGGTGGTCGGGCCGGCGCTGGTGCTGCTCTACCGGCTCGACACGCAGGGTGAGTTGGAGCCGCTCACCGACGCCGACACCGGGGCTGCCGCAGCGCCCGGGGACAACCTGTAGCGGAGCTGCGCCGGTTCACTCAGTGATGGAGCCGGCGGCGGGTAGCACGTCCACCTGCCGCCGGCTCCATCGCTGAGTGCGAACACCCCGTCAGCGCAGCCGGGCGGCGATGTGGTCGCCGACTCGCAGGGCGTTGGCGATGGCGGTCAGCGATGGGTTCACCGCGCCGATGCTGGGGAAGAAGCTCGTGTCCACGACGTAGAGGTTGTCGAGGTCGTGTGCCTTGCAGTCGACATCCAGGGCCGAGCTGCGGGGGTCGGTGCCGAACCGGACGGTGCCTGCCTGGTGGGCGGTGGCCCCGATGGGCATCCCCTTGTGGAGGTAAATGCTGTGCGACAGCAGGCGGTGCTCGTGCATGCCCAGGTGACCGAGCATCCCCTGGAGCTTGTGCTGGAGGCGCTTGAGCCCGGCGACATTGTTCTTCTCGTCGAGGGCCAGGTGGATGTCGCCGTTCTTGTCGAGGGTGACGCGGCTCTCGGGCAGCGGGAGGTCCTCCCCGCAGAGCCAGAAGTCGACGGCGTGGTGCGCGAGCATCTCGAACGGCATGTCCGGTGAGACCGCGCCGGCCCAGCGCGGCGCCTCGCCGTGGATCTGATCGGCGTCCGACTTGCCCAGCATCTGGATGCCGCCGAGCGGGAAGTCCCAGTCGTCGGCCCCCAGGTACCAGTCGTGCAGTGCCAGTGTCTTCTGGAACCTGGTGGGGTTCGGTTCCTTCGACACCGCCATGAGCGCCAGGTTGTTGTGCCGCATGTAGTGGCGTCCCACCACGTCCGAGCCGTTGGCCAGGCCGTCCGGGTGTTTGTCGTTGGCCGAACGGAGCAGCAGGGCAGCGGAGTTGACCGCGCCGCAGGCGACCACGACGATGTCGGCGCTGAATTCCTGCGTCGATTTGTCCTTGAGCTCGGCAACGACACTGGTGACGGTGCGTCCGGTCGGGTCGGTCTGAAGGCGCCGGACATGGGCGCCCGTCACCATCGTGACGTTGTCGTGCTTCAGCGCAGGGTCGACGCAGATCACCTGGGCGTCGGACTTGGCGCCCATCAGGCACGGGAAGCCGTCCACCCGGTCGCAGCGGATGCAGACGCTGTTATGGGTTGCTCTGCCGTTCTCGTCCTGGGTCAGGTTCACGCCGATGGGCAGGTGGAAGGGGTGGAGCCCCTTCTTCTCGAGGTCGTCGCTGAGCTGCTGGATACGTGGCTCGTGTTCCACCGGCGGGTGGGGATACTCGCCGCTGGCCGGGCCCTCCGTCGGGTCCTCGCCGTGGCGCCCGTGTACGAGGTAGAGCTGCTCCGCCTGCGTGTAGTACGGCTCCAGGTCCTCGTAGCGAATCGGCCAGGCCGGAGAGATGCCGTCGTGGTGGCGCAGCTCGCCGAAGTCCTCGGGCCGGAGCCGGAAGAGCGCCGCGCCGTAGAACTTGGTGTTGCCCCCGACGTAGTAGTTGACTTCCGGGGGAAACTCATTGCCGTGCTTGTCGTACCAGAACTCGGGGGCGCGGTATTTCCCCTTGACGAAGACGGCGGTGGAGTCCCAGTTGTCCCGCTCGCGGGGCAGGTAGTCGCCGCGCTCCAGGATCAGGATCCGCTTGCCGGTGGGGGCCAGCCGGTGGGCGAGTGTGCCGCCGCCCGCTCCCGTACCGATGATGATGACGTCGTAGTGCTGATCGTCGGCCATGCGGGGTCCCGTTCTAGGAGTCGATGGCTGTCCTCGCCGTAGTGCCCGCCCCGCAGGGCAGGTGGTGTGCGTGTCAAAATGCACCTGCATACGGGGGACATTCAGTGCCGAATCCGAAGCTATCGGGCAGCCTTCGTGGCGGCGACCGGATGGGTGCTGAAGAGGTCCCTGTTCACCCGATCGCCCGTACCGCGCTCGACGCCTGGTCGACGATGCTCTGCGGGTCGGCCGCCGCGTCGACGGTCACGCCGCGCTCGTCGGGCCGCAGCGGTTCGAGTGCGGCGTACTGGGAGTCGACCAGCCGGGCGGGCATGAAGTGGCCTGTGCGTCCGGCGATCCTTCGTTCGGCGGACGCCCGGTCGAGCGCAAGGTGCAGGAACAGGACGCCTGCGCCCGCCCGGCGGAACAGGTCCCGGTATTCGTACTTGAGAGCCGAGCAGGCCATCACCCCGCCCCGGCCGGAGGCGGTCGCCTCCCGGATCCAGTCGGCGAGGGACACCAGCCACGGCCTGCGGTCCTCGTCGGCGAGCGGCCGGCCGGCGGCCATCTTGGCGCGGTTCGCCTCCGGGTGGAAGTCGTCAGCCTCGACGAAGGGCACCGCGAGCCGGTCCGCGAGCAGCCGGCCCACCGTGGACTTCCCCGAACCCGACACACCCATGACAACCACCACCGGCGGCACCCGAGACGCTGCTCCCACGGAGGTCCTCCCAGCCTCGTCCGTCCGACGGGCTGACGGTAGGACAGGGCCCGGCCCGGTGACCTGCCCGACCGGCCGACAGACTCTACATTCAGCCCATGAGCCCCATGGACCGTCGAACCGGTCGGAGCGCCGCGAGGTTTCTGCTCCCTTACCCGCCGTCGCAGATCGGAGGTCTGCCCGAGGGCCTGCCCGTCGCGGTGTGGGACGGCACCGGCGCTCCGCCCGGTATCGAGAGCCTGGCGGCCGTGGAGTTCTTCGTCATTCCGTACACCTTCGCGGATGTGGCCGCGCCGCTGATGCCCCGCCTGCCGCGGCTTCGGGTCGTCCAGTCCCTCTCCGCCGGCGTCGAGGACCTCCACAAGCACATCCCCACCGGCGCGGTGCTGTGCAACGCCGGCGGAGTGCACGACGCCAGCACCGCCGAGTTGGCGGTGACGCTCACGCTCGCATCGCTGCGTGGCCTCCCCGGCTTCATCCGGAATCAGGACACGGCCGAGTGGCTGACCGGCTTCCGCCCGGCGCTTGCAGACCGCACCGTCCTGCTGGTGGGCTACGGTTCCATCGCCTCCGCGGTCGAGGCCCGCCTCACCCCCTTTGAGTGCGACGTGCTGCGAGTGGCCCGGACCGCCCGAGATGCCCCGCGCGGTCCCGTGCACCCCATCACCGAACTGCCCGAACTGCTGCCCCGCGCCGACGTAGTGATCCTCACCGTCCCGCTCACCCCGCACACCCGCGGCATGGCCGACGTGGACTTCCTCGCACGGATGCGGAACGGGACGCTGCTGGTGAATGTGTCCCGGGGCCCCGTGGTGGACACCGGCGCGCTGCTCGCCGAACTCGGCGCCGGACGGCTGAGCGCGGCCCTCGACGTCACCGACCCCGAGCCGCTCCCCGCCGGGCATCCGCTCTGGCACGCCCCCAACACCCTGATCACCCCCCACGTCGGCGGCACCACCTCGGCCTTCCTGCCCCGCGCTCTACGCCTGGTCCGGGCCCAGTTGCTGCGCTACCTGGCGGGGGAGCGGCTGGAGAACATCGTGCTGCCGCCCACCCCCTGACGGAGGACCGGCGCCGAGCTCTCGGCTTGCCGAGTACGGGACGGCCTCAGAACACTGCGATCGGGTTGACCGGCGAGCCGGTGGCGTCCGGCAGCCTCAGCGGGGCGATGACGCAGAGGAACGACCAGCGCTCTTCCGCCTCGCAGACTGCCGCAAGGTCCTCGAACTGGAGGTAGTCCAGCAGGTGAAGGCCCATGGCGTGGACGGCCAGCACATGCACAGGGAAGCCGACGCCCTCGGTGGAGCTCGGGGCCGTGTCATTGTTCCCATCGCCGCCGAGCACCGCGACCCGCCGGTCCGCCAGAAACTCCAGCGCGGAGGGATGGAGCCCGGCGCGCATGTCTGCCGAGTGCCAAGCTCCCAGCTCGTTGCGGCGGCGGCGGTGCCCGACCCGGACGAAGAGGAGATCGCCGTCGGACACCCGGACGTGCTGGGCACTCTCGGCCGCGGTGAGGTCGTCGAGAGTCACGTGATCGCCTGGTTCGAGCCACGGCACACCCCGCAGCCGCGGAATGTCCAGCAGCACGCCGCGTCCGACGATTCCGTCGCGAGCCGCGTCGACGGACAGGGCCGTGGCCCCGGCCGGCGTGACGGTGTTCGCGTCCACGCCACCGTGCAGCGTGCCGTTGTAGATCACGTGACACAGGGCGTCGAGATGGCTGTCGGCGTCCCCGTGAACGTTCATAGTGAAGCGGTCCCTGGCGAACTGGAGCCCGCTCGACTCAATCCCACCCCGTACGGCGCCCGTCATGAGGTGCCCGAACGGCTCAGGATTGTCGGGCCCCTGCTCCGTCTCGACCTGCGCCGCCATCGTCACCGTGCGGCCCGACCTCACCTCGGCTGCGGCCGCCACCACATGACGCGGCGTGATGTCGTCCAGGGCACCGCGGAGGGAGGCACGGGCGCTGCGGCGGACGCGTGCGTAGAGTTCGGCGAATTCGCCGGCGCTGAGCCGCGGCAATCCCGCCGGGGTGGCCATGACCGCGCTCACTTTCCTTCCCGGTCGAGCGCTTCGTCCAGGGTGACGGCAGCCATGATCAGCGACAGATGGGTGAACGCCTGGGGGAAGTTGCCCAGTTGCTCCCCGCTCGGACCCACCTCTTCGGCGAAGAGGCCGACGTGGTTGGCGTAGGTCTGCATCTTCTCGAAGGTGTACCGGGCCATGGGCAGCCGTCCGGCTCGGGCCAGCGCGTCCACGTAGAGGAAGGTGCACAGGCTGAACGTGCCCTCCGAGCCGCGCAGGCCGTCCGGTGACGCAGACGGGTCATAGCGGTAGACGAGACTGTCGGAGACGAGCTTGCGGTCCATCGCGTCGAGCGTGGACAGCCAGGCGGGGTCCTTGGGGGCGAGGAACTTGACCCTCGGCATGACCAGGAGGGAGGCGTCGAGGACGTGGCCGTCGTAGTGCTGGACGAAGGCGCGCTCCTGCTCGCTCCATCCGCGTCGCATCACCTGCTCGAAGACGGCGTCCCTCGCCATGCGCCATTTCTCCAGATCGGCGGGTCTGCGGAAGCGGTCCGCCAGCTGCAGGCCCTGGTCGAAGGCCACCCAGGACATCACCCGGCTGTAGGTGAAGTCCTTCCGGCCCCCGCGGGTCTCCCAGATGCCCTCGTCCGGCCTGTCCCACGCGTCGGCGAACCAGTCCAGCGTCCTGGTCAGCGTCTTCCACCCCTGGTAACTGGACTGCTGGGCGATCTCAAGGCCCTGGGACACCGCGTAGAGCGCCTCACCGTAGATATCGAGCTGGAGCTGGTCCGCGGCACCGTTGCCGATCCGGACGGGGGACGAACCGCGGTAGCCCTCAAAGTGGTCGAGGATCTCCTCCGGCAGATCGGGGTTGCCGTCGACCCGGTACATCGTCTGGAGCGGCTCGCCCTCCTTGCCCTCGCGCTCGCGCAGCCGCTGCACCAGCCAGTGGACGAAGGCGGTGGCCTCCTCCGCGAAGCCGAGGTCCAGCAGGGTCCGCACGGACAGAGCGCCGTCGCGTACCCAGGTGAACCGGTAGTCCCAGTTGCGCTCCCCGCCGACCTGCTCGGGCAGCCCCGTGGTGGCCGCGGCGACCAGGGCGCCGGTGGGGGCGTAGGTGAGCAGTTTCAGGGTGATCACCGAGCGGTGCACCAGCTCCGGCCAGCGGCCCCGGTAGCGGGACTGGCGCAGCCAGGTGTGCCAGAAGTCGACCACGTCCCAGAACTGCTTGGTCACCCGTTCGACCGTGGGAGGTTCCGGCGTGTCGCCCGGGGCGCATACGGTGAAGACAGCGCCGCCGACCTCTCCGGCGCGCAGCGTCACCCTGCCGCGTACGTCCTGGCCGTTCCTCTCCAGCGGGAAGGTGCCCTGAAGGTGTGCCTCGATTCCCGGAGCCCGGAACACGGCAGCGTCGTCGCCGAGTTCGAGCTCGTGCTCGGCGCGGCCGTAGTCGAAGCGCGGCCGGCAGTCGAGCATGAAGTCCACGGTCCCCCGCACGACGCGCACTGCCCGGATCAGCGTGTGCCGGTCGCTGGCGATGCCGGTCCGGTCCGGGGGCATGAAGTCGATCACCTCGCCCACGCCGTCGGGCGACATGAAGCGGGTCACCAGGACGGCCGTGTCGGGGTAGTAGAGCTGCTTGCAGGTCCCGTCCGGGTGCTCGGGGGCCAGCTGGAAGTATCCGCCGCGGTCGTGGTCGAGCAGTGCGGCGAAGATGCTGGGGGAATCGAACCGGGGAGCGGCGAACCAGTCGACGACGCCCTGCGACGAGACGAGGGCAGCGGTCTGCAGGTCGCCCACCAGGCCGTGCTCGGCGATGGGAGGGTAGCGGTCCATGGCCACTCCGGGGGCTCGGAGATGCTCCTGAGATCCACCATCGCTCACCCCGCTGGTCCTCGCCATGCCGAGGCGGGGCGACCGCTCGCCCACGTCCCCGGCTCGCGGGCGGCACCCTTACGGCGTAGGGCCCTGGCTGAGGGCCATCGCAGGGGGTGCCACAGCTGGGCCGTCCGGGCGACCCTTGGGGGACCAAGCCGTGCACCGCTCTCGGTTGCCGACCGCCCACCCGGCGGGCGTTACTGGCTAGGGCCTGCCCAGCGCACGTGGGGTCCGAACTCGACGCCCGGGCCGTTGCGCCCCGGTTCGGCCGAGTGGCCCGGCGATGGAGGTTGTGCATGGAGATGATCCACGTCCGACTGGTGAGCCCTCCTGACCTGACGTCCCGTGCGGTTGGACTGCTGGCCGACGACCCCTATGTGTTCAACCTGGTCGTTCTCCGCGAACTGGCGCGCAATCCCGACGGCGACGCGGTCGAGTGCGACATCCTGGCGGGTGCGGCCAACGACGTGTTGCGCGGTCTGCGCGATCTGGAACTCGAGCGCCGCGGATCCATCGTCATCGAGCCGGTCGAGATGGCCTTCTCCGCCACCGCCGCCAAGGCGGAACAAAAGCAACTGGGGGCGCTCGCGCATGCGCCGGTCTGGGAGGAGGTCGAGGCGCGCATTCGCGCCGAGGGTACGTACTTGCCGAGCTTCTACGTCTACCTGGTCATCGCAGGTGTCATCGGGTCGGTGGGGATCCTCACCAACTCCCAGATCCTCATCGTCGCGGCAATGGTCGTCGGACCGGAGTACGGCGCCATCGCCAGCGTCGCGCTGGGCATCGACCGTGGCAACGGCACCAGGATCCGTCAGGGACTCTTCGCCCTTGCGGTGGGATTCTCACTGGCTGTCGTGGTGACGTTCCTGTTCTCGTGGGCGATCCGCGCTCTCGAACTGCAGCCCAGGGCATTCGACCTGGGCATCAGACCGGTCTCGAACCTGATCGACGCCCCCAACGTCTTCTCCGTCGTCGTCGCGGTGCTGGCCGGAATCGTCGGGATCGTGTCGCTGACCCAGGCCAGAACCAGCGCGCTGCTCGGCGTCTTCATCTCGGTCACCACCATCCCGGCTGCCGCCGACGTCGGTGTCTCCTGCGCGTTCTCCAGCTGGAGCGAGGCGCGCGGGTCCATGCTCCAGCTGCTGCTCAACATCGTGCTCCTGATTACGGTGGGCGTCCTGACGCTCAGATTCCAACGGGCTGTCTGGCGGCGCATCGGCCGAGGCAGCGTGCACTCGCGCAGCAGGCGCTCGCGCGGCGGGTGACGCCGCGCGAGTTCCGTCCGGGGTGGGCAGCGGAGTGCCCGTGCGACGACCGGAAGGATGCGGCGGCCGTCGGTGGCAGCCGGGGGGCACCGGTCCCGGAGCCGGGGCGCACCGGTCCCGTCATCCACCGCCCGTGGCTCCAGTGGGCGAAAGCGCCGAGCGATTCCGCCCGTGGGAACGTGTCGCGCTTGACCGGCTCTGCGCGCAGCCGCATGCTCCCGACGGAGGCCAATACCGCAGGTCACCACATCGACCGCGGTTGAGAGCGCCGACCGGGCGGACCAAGGGGGCCACGCGTGCAGGAGAGCCGCACCGGACAGCAACTGACGCTCCGCCACGGCCCCCACACTGCCGTCGTGGTTGAGCTGGGCGCGGCGCTCCGGTCATACACGGTCGGTGAACGCGCCGTGATCGACGGATTCGCCGCACAGGACCGGATCACCGGCGGCCGCGGCCAGATCCTGGTGCCGTGGCCCAACCGGATCCGGGACGGCCGGTACCGCTGGGACGGGCAGGAGCTCCAACTCCCGCTCACCGAGCCGACCGGCCGCAACGCCCTCCACGGGCTGCTCCGGTGGGTCTCGTGGCGGGTCGTGGAGTCGAGCGAAAATCGGGCCGCGCTGGCCGTGCAACTGTGGCCGCAGCCGGGCTACCCCTTCCACCTCCACGTCCTCGCCGAGTACACCCTTGGGGAGGGAGGACTTGAGGTCGCCGTCACCGCGCGGAACCTCGGTGAGAGCGCCGCACCCTACGGCTTCGGCCAGCATCCTTACGTCATGGCGGGCACTGCGACCGTCGACGAGGCGGTGCTGACTGTCCCTGCGCGGACGTGGCTGCGCACCGACGAGCGTGGCTTGCCAGTGGCCGCCGAGCCGGTCGCCGGGACGGCGTACGACCTGCGTGCACCGCACGCCGTAGGAGCACGCCGACTGGACACCCCGTTCGGTGACCTCGACCGGGACGCGGATGGGCGGGCGGTGGTCCGCCTGGCCCACCCGTCGGGTGCCTTCGGTACGGACGTGTGGCTCGGTGAGGGCGCCCACTACGTGCAGCTCTACACGGGCGACACTCTGCCGCCAGGGGAGCGGCGCCGCGCCGTCGCCGTCGAGCCGATGACCTGCCCGCCGGACGCCTTCCGCAGCGGCACCGCGCTCGTCAGCCTCGGCCCCGGCGAGCGGCACACGGTCCGTTGGGGGATCACACCGTGGGGAGATTGACTCCTCCCCCTCCCTAAGGGGAGGGGATTCCTGGCTCACGTTGGCTGTGGACCGGCGGTCCGCCAGCTCTTACACGATCAGCACCAGCCGGGTTGAGACCAGCCCGGACGAGCATCACGCGGGCGGAGTTCTTGTCCCTGGGGGATACGGTTCCGCACGCGGTGCAGGCATAGGTTCGTTCGGAAAGAGGTAGTGCGTGCTTGGTTCTCGCTCCGCACTGCGCGCAGTCCATCGTGGTGTGCGCGGGATGTACCAGGTGCACGGCACGTCCGTGCTTGCGGCCCATTTCGATCAGGGCCGCTTTGGTGGCACCGATCGCGGCGTCGGCGGCCTTGTTGGCCATGGTGGATCTGGCGAGGAACTTCGGCCGGAAGTCCTCGACGGCGAGGGCGTCATGGTCGCGGACCACGTGCTTGGCCCACTTGCGGGTGGTGTCCTGCCGCTGCCGTGCGACCTTCCGGTACAGCTTTGCCCGCAGCCGCTTGGCCTCACGGTAGCCCTTCGATCCGGGCTGCCCCTTCTTCGGCCTGCGCCGGGCCGTCATCCGGTCGTACCGGGTCAGCTTCGCCTGGGCTTTGTTCCCATGCCCCGCATGGGGCAGGTCGTGCAGGTCGGACGTGGTGGTGGCGGTCTCCCTCACCCCCCAGTCCACACCGATCACACGGCCCGTGGCGGGCAGGGCCTCAGTCGTGGCGGGGACAACGAACGAGCAATACCAATGCCCGATGCTGTCGCGGTACACGCGCACGCTGGACGGGGGTTTGGGCAGATCCCGCGACCACACCACGGCCAGGACGATGCCCCCAGCCAGGTGCAGGCGGCCGTCCTTCAACCGGAAGCCACGCTGCGTGTAGTTCAGCGTCGGGTCTGCGTCGCGCTTCTTCTTGTACTTCGGCATCCCCGCCCGCTGCCGTATCGGCAGCCGCGCCTTGATGTCCTTCAAGGCTTTGGCGCGGGACTTGGCGAAGTCCCGGATGATCTGCTGCTGCGGGACCGAACTGCCCCCGCGCAGCCACGCGTTCGCAGCCCGAGCTTCGGTCAGCATCTTGTCCAGCCGGGCCGGGCCGCACTTCTCGTCCCCGGCGTGCGCCCTCTTCGACCGGGCGCAGCACTCGTTCCAGATCCACCGGCACCGCGCCCACTCCGCCTCCAGCGCGGCGAGCGCGGTGGACGACACGCGAAGCCTGTAGGTGTACCGGGCGTGCCCAGCATCTTCGGCCATCTGTGGTGTCGTCATGCCACCAACCTACTACTACGATGGACCGTATGGACCATGAAGTACGCATCACACTCAGACTCCCCGCCGACCTCCATACATGGCTCACCACTCAAGCAAAGTCCGCTCGGCGGTCCCTCAACTCCGAAATCTTGCACCGGCTTGAGGCCGAGCGCGGCACCCCCTTCGCAGACGACGAATCGCCCTGACCGCGATTCATCTTCCCCCGCCCTGCACCGCAGGAGTCCCGATTCCTCCCCGGCCTAAAGACCGGGGCACCCTCGGAGGTACCCGGTGACCTGGCCGCCGCGCGTCCGGTCCTCGTGATCGCTGCTCGCTGGCACAGCTAACCGCCCGGCAGCAACGGAAGCCCGGCCTCCGCGTACCGGCTGAGCGCCGTCCACCGCGTTGCGTGAGGTCATAGCGACGCAGCTCGCGCAGGATCGAGGCAGCGGCGACCTGCCTAGCGCCGCTTCGGGTGGCTACGCCGAGGCGGGCTGCACGCTCATGCTCGGCGAGTTCCTCAGGTGCCCTCGTAGGTGGTGGCGTTGATGCCACCAACGCGCCGTGCACAGCGGGGGGTTGGCACGCGAGCGCTTGTGATCTAAACGATTGCACGAAGATCGAATGTTTGGTTGGGTCGTGTGTCGGGCGTGACCACGCCCAACGATGAGGGGGAACTCTACGTGCGTATCCGAATAGGTGCGGCTTCCGCTGTCCTGGCCGGCCTGCTGGCCGTTGGCGCAGCTGTCCCGGCACAGGCCGACGACCACAGCACACCGCAGGACCGCAGCACCTACAGTCAGGAATCCGCGCGCGCTGGCTCCGGCATCGGAGCTTTCGAAACCAAGGGCGACAACGTTCACTTTTCGCACACGGTGCGGGGGGCTATCAACGCCCACGGCTGGTGGAAGCGTCTGAGCGGGCCGGCGACCAAGGCCAAGGTCACAATAGAGCTGCAAGTCAAGAGCGGGACAGGTTGGAGGACACTGAACACGGGGTCCAAGACCGTCTACTCCGGTGGCGGAAGCGCCAAGCGGGCGTCGGCTGCCTGGAAGTGCACGAACCTGATCCAGAAGCACACCTTCCGCAGCGTCATCGACGTTGATCTCATCGGTTACCCGGACCAGGCCAACAAGAAGGTCACCGCGGCGCAGACGCTGTACTGCGGCACGTGATCAAGTGCTGAACAGCGGCGCTGGAAGGGTACTCTTCCAGCGCCGCCTGCCTCCCTGGAGTGCCTGTGTTTCCCCCCACCGTGATCATTGGTCTGCATGGGATCCTCAAGCGGTACCCGTGGTTTGACCGGGTTGTAGAGCAGGATCCCGACGGCACCGTTGAGGAAGATCTTCTCGGTCTTGCGATCGACCGGGCCGGTTCCTACGGCTGGCAAACCCTGAGCAGCTGGCTGAACGAGGACGGAAAGGTCACCGCTCACCATGAGCCCACTTCGTGGGCTCATGAGGAGGTCGGCGGTGACTGGAGACAGGATGGAAGGGTTCACGAGCTGGCCTGGCTGCAGGCGGGGGTTCTCACCGACCCCCCGCGTCCGGGTCTTCCCGCCCGGCCGATCGTCTTGGTGTTGTCCGAGACATTGGCCCGAGTGGGTGCGGTGACGTTCACCGGCCTGCACGCCCTGCTGCCGTTGCAGGCGGCCGAGCGCAACACGGCCTTTCACCAGATCGAGTTGGCGCCCTGGTTCGACCTTGCGGATCCGGATGCCCGGCACGAGGTGGTGCTGACTGTCTCCTGCCGTCCTGGGCAGGGCGCAGTGGTCGAGGATGATGCGGCAGCCGTGTGCGAGGCGGTGCGGGAGATGGCGCAGAGGGCGGTGGAGGTCTCCACGTCCGTGGCGGAAAACGGTCTGCCGGGATTGGACCTCGACCTCGGCCGTGTGGTGCATGCCGAGGGGATGCGTGAGGTGATGCGGTTGGGCTGCCGTACGCGGGAGTGGTCGCCGGATATTGCGGTGTGGCTGGTGGAGATGGTCGCAGATGGTTTGCGTGGGGTGGGGCGGTTGGCGCCGGTGGTGGTGACGGCCTCGCTGGCATCCTTGCCGGCTTAGTCTCCGCCCGCACCGGTGGCATGAGCCGCAGACGACCCGGCTCCCTCGGTATCAGCGACGGGCGTGGGTCTGACCTGCTGTCCTGCGAGTGACCATGTGCCCGCTACGTGCCCGACGGGATGGCACCCAGGAAGGGGCCCTACCCGCGGGTGCGGGGAGCGGGCATCGGCGAGAGCGGCTTGCAGGGCGGGCGGGTTGTGCAGAGCGCATCCGCTGGTGGAGGTGCTCCGCCAGGGATTCGGCGGCGTGGTAGTGACGAAGCATCGGCGATCCTGATGGCCGCCACTCCTTCGGCCGACCGGCTTGCTCCCCGGCGCACGGCGGACGGCTTCAGTCGCCGGAGCGGGACCAGCAGCCGTCCACAGCGCGCGCATAGTGGGCGCATAGCGGACGCTCAGCCCGTGCTCAGCCGCCGTGGGGCGTGGCTCACCTTCTCCTGAGACGGTGGTGCCGGGTGCGGCCGGTCGGCAAGGATTCGACGGATGAGTCCGAGCCGAAGGTGCGAGGAGTGCGGGGGAGAGCTGCCCGCAAAGGACCGGCGTACGGGAAGTGAGCCGGCGCAGGGCGGCCGGCCCGCCCGCTACTGCTGTGCTGCCTGCCGACAGCGAGCCTTCCGCCGCCGCTCGGCACAGGACGCCACGGGCCGCACGCAGCCGCCCGCCGCGGCCGGCGCGCCGACACCGGCTACGCCCGTGCGGGGCCGGGAACTGCCGCGTGCACTCGACTCCTTCGTCGGCCGCAGCCGCGAACTGTCCCGGCTGCGCACCCTGGTGAAGTCGGCGCGGCTGCTGACCCTCACCGGCCCCGGCGGCGTCGGCAAGACGCGCCTCGCGCTGGAACTCGCCGGGAGCATGCGCGGCGGCGCCGACGGTCGGGCCCAGTTCGTCGAGCTGGACTCGTTGCACGACGGCACCCAGCTGCCCCAGGCCGTCGCCACCGCACTAGGCCTGGGTGAACGCGGCGGCCGCAGCGGCGTCGAGATGCTCGCCCACGCCCTGGGCGAACGATCGATGCTGCTGATCCTGGACAACTGCGAGCACCTGGCCGAGCCGTGCGCACAGCTGGCCGCGGCCCTGCTGAGCCGGTGCCCCCGGCTGCGGATCCTCGCCACCAGCCGCGAGGTGCTGCGGGTTCCGGGCGAAGTGGTGTTCCGGGTCGGTGAACTGTCCCTGTCACCGCTCGCCGCCGAGGACGACCCGGCAGCCGTGCTGCAGGCCGACGCCGTACGGCTCTTCGTGGAGCGAGCCGCCGGCCGCGTACCCGGATTCGCGCTGGACGTCGGCAACGCCCGTACCGTAGCGGAGATCTGCCGGCGTCTCGACGGGATGCCGCTGGCCATCGAGCTGGCGGCACGCCGCACCGGAGCCCTTCCGCTGAGCGACATCCTGGCCGGCCTGGACGACCAGCTCGCGCTCCTGACGGACGGCAGCAGGACCGGGCCCGGCCGGCATCGCGAACTGGCCGCGGCAATCGACTGGAGCCATCGATTACTGGCCCCGGAGGAGCAGACCCTCTTCCGCCGTCTCGCCGTCCTCGTCGGCGGATTCGACGCTGTTGGCGCGGCCGCGGTCTGCGCCGACGGCGAGGTGCCGCCGCGTGATGTGCTGCGCGTGCTGTGCGCCCTGGAGGGCAAGTCCTTGATCGTACGGCTGCCGGGGACCGAAGACACCGCGAGATTCAGGCAGTTGAGCGCAATCCGCGCCTACGCACTCGAGCGGCTCGCCGACTCCGGCGAACTGCACAGGACCTGGCAGCGGGCCCTGGACTGGCTGACCGGTCTGCTGGAGCCCACCGCCGGGCGGCTCTTCGCCGACCAGATCGGCGGAGCACCGGCGAGGGAACGGGAGAACCTTGCGGCGGCAGTCGCCTACGCCACCGACCGCGACGGCAGGCCGCCCCTCGGGCTGGCCCTCGCGCTGGCACGGGTGCGCTTCCAGCAGGAGCAGCTGACGGCCGCCCGCACCCTGCTGACCGCCGTACTCACGCAGGACGACGGCTCCGCGCACGGCGGTGCGGCACTGGCGCTCGCCGCACGCGCGGCTTGCCAGCAGCAGGACCCTGCGGCCGCGCTGTACTTCGCGGAGCAGGCGGTGGCGATCGAGCGGCGGCGCGACAACCCCACCGCACTCGCCAACGCCCTGGACGCCCGGGCCGCCGCCCTGGTGTGCGGCGGCGAGTTCGCCCGGGCCGTGGCCGACTTCGCTGAGTGCCTGGACATCGTCGCCGCACTCGGCCGCCCCCGCGACACCGCGTCGTGCCGCCACCATCTGGCCTGGGCGCTGCTACACATCGGCAAGGCGGCCGAGGGCGACGAGCTGATGGCGTCCTGCCTGCCGCTGCTGCGCGGACAATCCCCCTGGGCCCAGTCGGCAGCCGCTCTGCACACCGCCGGTGCGATCCGGCTCGCCCTGGGCGATGCCGAGACGGCCCAGGGACTGTTCGCCGAGGGCCTGCGCACGGTGCCCGGCGAGAGCTTCCACGCGCTGTATCCACTGGAGGGGCTTGCCGTCGTGGCAGCCGAGAGGGGCCAGATGCAGCGGTCACTGCGGCTGTTCGCGGCCGCTGCGCAGGCGCGCAGGCGGCTGGACACCGAGACGGAGGCCGAGTGGCGACGGCAGGTCGAGTCGGCGACGGCCCGAGCGGCGGCGGCGCTGACCCCGGCGGGACGGGACACCGCGGTGGCCCAGGGACGCGGGATGGGCTGGGAGCGGCTGATCGCGTACGCCCTGCGCGGCAACGGCGAAGGAGCGACGCAGGCCGTCCGTACGGACAACGGGCAGTCCCCGCTCACAGGGCGGGAGATGACGGTGGCGGCGCTGGTCGCCGAGGGACTGACCAACCGCGAGATCGCCGCTCGTCTGGATCTGTCGGCGAGCACCGTCTCGACCCACCTCGACAACGTGCGGGACAAGCTGGGCATGCGCTCCCGTACGCGGATCGCGCTGTGGGTGGCCGGAAGGGAGAAGCGCCGGGCCGCCCCCACGCACGATCCGCGCCGCGGCGAGGTTTCGTAACGCCGCCAAGCCGCCGGTCATCCGATCGATCCGTGCGCAGGCCGCAGCGACCAAGCTGACGCGGAACAGGGCATTCCAAGGACCCGACGGCGTGGATCCGGGCCCTCCCCCACGGAATGCCCTGCCTGGACAGTAATCCGGCAAGGAGACGCGATGCGGCACGACCACGATGCGGACGGCGAACACACGAGCTCGAGGCGGGCGTTCATCAGAACGAGTTCGGCGGGAATGACCGCCGCCCTGGTGGCGACAAGCGGGGCCGGCGCCGCCCTGGCGGCACCGGTGAGCCCGGTGCAGAAGGCACGCGCGGCGGGACGCCCGCTCGCCCTCACGCCCGCCTGTGACGGTCACGAGACCCCGGCGGCGACGGAGGGCCCGCTCTTCAAGCCGCAGTCCCCCGAGCGGACGGACTTCATCACCCCCGCTATCCACGGAGTGCGGCTCGATCTGAGCGGCATCGTCTATGACACCACCTGCAAGCCCCTGCCCGGGTCGCTCATCGAGTTCTGGCAGTGCGACCAGAACGGCGACTACGACACCGCCGGCTTCTCGCTGCGCGGACATCAGTACGCCAACAGCAGGGGCGCGTTCCGGCTGAGCACGATCATCCCCCGGGACTACTGGGGCCGTTGGGGCCAGCGGGCACCCCACATCCACACCCAGGTCCAGGCCCCCGGCGGACCCGTGCTCGTCACCCAGCTGTACTTCCCCGACGACACCCAGGCGTACGGCCGGGACTTCGCCGCGCTCAACGCCGCGGACCGACTCCTCAACCGGGCCTGCACGATCACGCTCGCGGGCCCGCAGGGCGGCGGATACACCGGCGCCTTCGACTTCGTCATCCAGACCACGGCCAAGTAGCCGACCGCCGATCACTCAAGGATTTCCGTGATGCATACGAGCAAGTCATCCCGGCGCCTGCACCTGGGTCGGTCGCCGCTGGTGGGGGCGCTGGCCGCAGGCGCCATCGCGGCCGGGGGCCTGATCGCCGCCGGCACGGGCTGGGCCGGACCCGCGCCCGCCGCCAAGGACGTGGCGGCCACACCGGCGCGCGTCGCCGGACAGTGGCAGTCGACCAAAGTCCCGGTGGTCAAGGGCGACATCACCGCCGTGGCCGCGCTCAGCGACAAGCAGGCCTGGTCCGTCGGCTACCGGCTGAAGAGCGACACCGAGCTGGAGGCCCTGGCCCTGCACTGGGACGGCACGTCCTGGACGCAGCAGTCGACGCTGCCGGACGGCAGCTTCCCGCAGGCGCTCGCCGTACGGTCGCCCAGTGACATCTGGGCGGTCGGCGCGACGGCGGCCCACTGGGACGGCACCTCCTGGACCACGCGCAATCTCGCCCGCGACCCCGCGGGCCGGTTGACACCCGACGCGGTGGTGACGACGTCCGACGGGAAAGCCTGGACGGCCGGCCGCGCGGTGCCGCAGGGCATCAAGAACGGGGTCCCCGCCATCCAGGCGTGGGACGGCACGGCCTGGCGCCGGCAGCCCCTGCCCGACGTCGGCAAGGGCGAACTCACCAGCCTCACCGCCGTCGCACCGGACGACATCTGGGCGGCGGGCACGTCCTTCGCCACCGACGACGCCGCGGAGACGGCCCTGCTGCTGCACTGGGACGGCACCTCCTGGACGCGGGCCGCCGCACCCACCGCTGCCCAGGACGAGCACCGCTGGCTCAGCGGCATCACCGCACTGGGTGCCGACGACATATGGGCGGTGGGCGGATCGACGTCCAAGGGAGGCGATCGCCCCTACGCGGTGCACTGGGACGGCAAGAAGTGGACCGACGCCCAAACAGCCGAGATCGCCGACGGCCGGCTTCGAGCCGTCGGTAGGGCCGGGGACGGCACGCTGTGGGCGGTCGGCGGCAAGGGTGCCGTCTCACTCGCCCTGCGCTTCGACACGCAGCAGCGCCGTTGGGGGAAGGCAGCCGACCCCGGTGTGGTGGTGCGAGGGTTCACCACTGTGCCGGGCACCGCAGACCTGTGGACCGTGGGCGTCGCCAAACAGGGCGACCTCGTCCCGGCGGTGACACGCTTCACAGGCTGACCGCCACACCGAACCCGGGCCCGGACCGCACGCCACGGTCCAGGCCCGGACCCATGCGGACGGTCATGCGCGCTCAGACCGGGGCGAGTGCCAACGCCTCGGGTTTTTCGAGCCGTTCGCGGCTCTCCGCGTCGAGGGGTACGTAACTGAGCGGCGCGGGGCCCACGGGGCGTGGGCCCAGCTGCGACGGGCTTCCCCAAGTCCATCGGCTGCACGCCGGGCCCGCTGTTGGACGGAGTGCTGGTGTGGCTCGGGGGCCTGCAGGGCGTGTCCCGCGACCCCGGCGCGAAGGTCATACAGCACCGGGAATTCCCACCCGCTCCCGGCCGTAACCAACTGTCGGCCCTGGTCAATTCGAAGGTCCATCGTTGTCAGGGCGCAGGAGGCAGGAGGCGACGACCACGAAGGGCCAGAGGGACTGAATGGATGTCACAAGGCGTTCAGCGATTCCAGCGGCACCGTGATGATGCGTTTCGACCAGGAACCAGCCTGCGCCGACGCTCATCAGAGCGGTCGCCGCGATTGAGGGTACGGGCCGGAGTCCCCATGGCGCGGCTCCGTTGCGATCGGCGGCCAGGACCGGCCACACCGACAGGAGAGTGAAGCCGACCACGGCAACTGAACCGTGGTGCAGGGAACCCCCACTGCGCGGCGGCGGGAGCAGAGCCACGACCAACGCCGACACTCCACCCCCGGCCAGCGCCACACGTCCGGCGAGCGCAGCTGGGCGCAGCCCCCAGGCGGTAAGCAGGTGGCAGACACCCAGGGCGAGCAGGGCTCCGGTCATCACCCAGAATCCGGCAGCTCCGTAGGCCGCCAAGACGCTGATCGTCTGCGTAGCAGGGTCGTAGGCGGGTCCCTCAAGTAGAGCCGCGAGCGTCCAGCCTCCGATCAACAGGACAGGCGCACATCCCGACGAGAGCAAGGCCCATCTAGGAACAAGTCGCATTGTTCCACTATAAATTGCCAAATCGTCACAGTCGGAGAGCAATGTCCCAGTCGCGTCGGTGACTCATCAGCCACCCAACGCAGAGCCTGGGCTCAGGGAGCGGCCATCGCGCAATACGCAACCTGCCGCGGAAGCCGTATCGGCCTGCGATGTGTATCGTCCGCCCGTTGATCATTTTTGCGGGATCGAATCCGCGAAGGAAGGCGCGCCGGCCAGGACTTCCACTTTGCCGGTGTCGAGCGAGTAGTAGGCGCCGACCACGGCAAGGGCGCCCTTTCCCACGAGTGGGGCGAGGTCGTTGTTGGAGCGCAGGTCGGCCGCGGTCAACGTGACCTGGGCGCGTGCCATGTTCTCGACCGGGTCGGCGCCGCCTTCCCGGGCTGCCTGTTCGTATGCCGGCTGCAGAGCCTTGACGATCGCCTGCAGGTTGCCGGGCAGCGGTTTACCGTCACGAATGGACTTGTACGCTGCCTTGACGGCGCCGCAGCGCTGATGGCCGAGGACCACGATGAGCGGGGTGCCACTGGTCATGGGCCCGTACTCGACGGAACCGGTGACCACCGGGCCGACCGCCTCCCCGCCCGTGCGCATCACATAAAGGTCACCCAGCCCGGTGTCGAAGAGGAGTTCGGGCGGCACTCGGGAGTCGATGCACGAGAGGATCGCCCCAAACGGTTCTTGCTCCTGGGCCACGAGCTGACGCCGGTTCGGATCCCGGTCGGGGTGTTGAAGGTCTCCGCTCACCCAGCGCTCGTTGCCTTCCATCAGTCTCGCGAATGCCGCGGCTGGTGTGGTCGGGCGCTGGCTGGGCGAAGCGCTCGCCGCCGTCGGGGCGGCCCTCGTCGATGAGCACCCTGCGAGCGCGACGGTTGCGCCCGCCAGTCCGCCGGCAAGCAGCGCTCTACGATGCATACGTCGTGCTCTGTCCATCGGTTTCCCCTCGATGCCGCGCAGATCCGTCCCTGCGTCGTGACCAGGGGCAATTGTTCAGCGCGGCGTGGGTGACCTGGCAGCAGGCGCAAGCGGGCGCGGGTTACGTTGCCACCGACGGCCCACAGACCGGCTCGGGCGGCAGCGTGAGCATCTGAGCCGAGACCCCGCCCTGCCCGACTGGAGTGTCGACGGCCGGGTGCTGTCCGTTCTCGTGAACATCAACCTCGACCCGAACCGGGCGCCTCCCGAGACGATGAACAAGCGCTGAAGAGGTGGCCCGATTCATCGCACCGACCGCCGAAACGGTACCGGGGTCCTGACCATCCGGCGTGGGCGGCCGGGGTGAGCCGCTGCGTGCCCACCCTTTCGCATCCGCCGCCGTCCCTCGTCGGGAGACAGCGCCGGAGGCGGCGGCGCTATGGCCCACGCCCCTGGGCCGTCCAGATCAGCCCCGACGCACCGGTGGCCGCCGCGTCGAGCGACGGCCACCGATCGGCGAAGCGTTACTGAATGCCGGGGATCTCGCGGCCCTTGAACGCACTGCGGACGGTGTCCGCCGCGCTCGTGCCGTACATGCGCTCGGCGGTCGCGATCGTCTTCAGTGCCGCGTCCTTGAAGCTGGTGTCGGGCGCGAAACCGAACTGGGCGTTGATGATGATGCGGTCAGCGGTCCTCGCGCCGAGCGCGTTGCGGATGTCGAAGAGCGCGCGGGACCAGATCTCGCCGTCCGCGTGGACCTCCCCCACCCGGTCCCCGTAGACCTTGCTTCCGTCGATGCGGCGCAGGCAGTGCGGGGCGCTGCTGTACGTGACCGAGTCCCAGTCGGCGACGCATGCCAGGTCGGCCTTCATCGGCCAGCCGTACTTGGCGTCCGCGTGTGCGCCGACCTCGACGGCGAGGTAGTCACCGAAGGCCTCGCCGATCGAGCCTGCCTCCAACGACGTCCCGAAGCCCGGCACTTGGGCGTGGTGCACGGCATGCCCGTACTCGTGGACGATCACCTCGGCGTCCTCGGCATCGTCCACACCGCCCTTGCCGAAACGGATCTCGGCCTTCTTGTCGGTGAAGAAGGAATTGTCCGCACCCCACTGGTTGATACGGACCGGCTGGGCTCGGTTGTTGGCCCCGGGCAGTTCGCTGCCGAAACCCAGGCCCTGCAGGTACTCCTGTGCCTCGTTCACCCAGAAGTAGGCCATGACTTGCTCGAACTGGTCGTCGTGCCGGGTGTACGAGCCGACGTCAGTCGTCTTTGCCGAGGCTCCCGTGTCGGATCTCACGGAGGCCCACGTCCCGGACAGGCCACCACTGCCGTCCAGGTTTCGCAGCGCGGCGACGGCATAGGCAGAGGTCGGTACGGCCCCAGCGGCATCCTTGGCGTCGGTGAGCAACTGATCACCGGAGGACTGGACGGGATTGACCATGAAGACGCGGGCCTGCGGCGCAGTCGGAGCGGATCCGGAGGCCGAAGCCGAACCGGCCGGGCCGGCCAGGGTGAACAGCGCCACAGTGGCCGTGGCTGCAGCAGCCAGGCCGCGGGATGTGCGGCGAGCCATATACATCCTCCATCGATGGGATGTGATGAGCCGGATTTGGGGGGTGGCTCGGTGCGGGCGTGATCCTTGCGCATCATGGGTTGCTTTGGCCATGGGTCGCCCATGAATTCGCCGACGAAAGGGGTCGCCAGCAGGACAATCCGGCGCCGGACCAGCAACGCACCGGACGAATCCCGTCCGACGAAGCGGCGCCGCATCGGCTCTTCGCAGCTGCGCCCGTGCTGCCGGCCGCCAGTTCGCAGAGGCTGTTGGGACGTATCCGGGCAATCATGATCCGGCCGGATGCCGAGGGCCGTTGGATGTAGGAGGCCCGGTCGGAGTGAAGGAATGGGAAGCCTCCGCCGTCTCCCACGTGGTCCTCTGGCGGATCAACGGCATGCTCGCCAGCGTGGACTTGCCGCTGCCAGCGGCGCCCGGCGCGCCCGGCTGGGGTTCGGGCGTCGTTCTGCCGGCGGATCATGTGACTACTAGGCTGCGACGATGGAACGCGTAACCGACGTACCCGAGAGTTTCGCCCAGTCTGCAGATCGGGACCAGGTGAATGACTACGACAGCTTCGCCGAGGCGTACTCGGCGGAGAACGAGAGCAACCTCGTGAACGGGTACTACGAGCGGCCCGCGATGTTGGCCCTCGCCGGAGACGTGGCCGGCCGTCGGATCCTGGATGCCGGTTGCGGCTCGGGCCCCCTGTCCGCTGCACTACGCGACCGCGGTGCGGTCGTCACCGGCATCGACGCCAGCGCCGGGATGCTGGCGCTGGCCAGGCGGCGGCTCGGTGACGACCTAGCCCTGCACGTGGTCGACCTGAGCGACCGCCTGCCGTTCGACGACGGTGCGTTCGACGACGTGGTCGCGTCGCTGGTGCTGCACTACCTGGAGGACTGGGGGCCGACGCTGGCCGAGTTGCGGCGAGTGCTCAGGCCCGGCGGCCGGCTGATCGCGTCGGTGGACCACCCTTTCGTGGCCTACACGATCCAGGATCCTCGGCCCGACTATTTTGCGACCACCAGCTATACCTTCGACTGGACGTTCAACGGACAGTCCTTCCCGATGAGGTTCTGGCGCAGGCCGTTGCACGCCATGGTCGATGCCTTCACCGCCGCCGGCTTCCGCCTTGCCGTCATCAGCGAACCGCGGCCCGACCTGGCCGCCCGTGAGCTGTTCCCCGACGACTTCCATGACCTCTCGACCAAAACCACCTTCCTGTTCTTCGTCCTCGAGGTACCGCCGTCGGCTACCGGCTCGTACGACTAGCCAGTCGCGGATCACGAGCGGAGCCAGAGTCGGATCGAGGCGACGATGACGGTGCCGTGGAAGATGTAGGCGCGTTTGTCGAACGAAGCCGACGCGCCGGCCCTTGGCGTGGCCGTCCAGCCGCACGGGCCCGCTGACGTCGAACTTGGATTTCGTGCACATCCCGGCGGTTGTGATCGTGGCTCTGCGACCACGGCTGTCAGGTGATCAGGACTCCGGGGTTGAGAATGCCGTGGGGGTCCAGAGTGTCTTTTGCGGCTCGGAGCGTGGCCGCGAACACGTCGGGGCGCTGGCGGTCGTACGCCGGGCGGTGGTCGCGTCCGATGGCGTGGTGGTGGGTGATGGTGGCTTTGTGGCGGTGCAGTACTTCGTTGGCAACCGTCTTGAGTTCGTCCCAGATGGCGACTTCGGAGCCCGGGCGGCCGGCGGCGAGGACGGTGAAGTACGGTGCGGCGCCGTCCGGGTAGACGTGGGTGATGCGGCAGTTGATGGTTGCCGGGTGACCGGTTGCCAGGTGGGCGGCGTTGCCTACTTCAGTGCGGACGGCATCGATCAGTTGCGGCAGTCGGTCCCAGGTGACTGCCGTTTCGAATGTTTCGACGATTGCGCCCATGCGGGCCAGAGCGTCTCTGAGGTAGGGCATGCGCAGGAACGCGGTGCGCCATGCGTCTACGGCCGCCCCGGCTGGCGAGCCGGGTTCGGTGGCAGGTTCTTCGGCGTGTCCACGGTGGGAGCGGGCCAGGTCTATGGCTTGTCCGAGACGGTGGTCCACGGGGGCATGAGCCGACTCGAAGCCGAGGATCAGTACCGCGGATCCGTCGTGGGAGGCACCGGCCAGGGCCGCTTCGCCGGGGTCGAGCAGGCGGCAGTTGGCGGGGTGGAGGTCGGACTGGGCGATGGACCGCAGGGCTCGTAGTGCGTCGGTGAACGAGGTGAAGGTGACGGAGGCCGCGGACTTGAAGACGGGTTTCTCCTGAAGCCGCATCCATGCCTCCGTGATGATCCCGAGAGTGCCTTCGGAGCCGAGGATGAGTCTGTCGGGGGAGGGGCCCGCACCCGAGGCGGGCAGCCGCCAGGATTCACTGGCTCCCAGGGGTGTGATGACACGCAGCGACTCGGTGAAGTCGTCGATATGAGTGCGCAGGGTGGCGTAGTGGCCGCCTGCGCGGGTGGCGAGCCAGCCGCCGAGCGTGGAGAACTCGAAGCTCTGGGGGAAGTGGCGCAAGGTGAGTCCATGCGGACGCAGTTGGGCTTCGAGGGCCGGGCCGAGTGTACCGGCCTGAATGCGTGCGGCCAGGCTCTCCTTGTCGATCTCCAGTACCCGGTTCATGCGGGTGAGGTCCAGGGAGACAACGGCGGCGTGTGCGTCACCGCGGTACTCGACGCCGCCAGTCACGGAGGACCCGCCGCCGTAGGGGACAACGGCGGCTCCTGCCTCTCCGGCCCACTCGAGCAGGCCGGCTATGTCCTGGTCGGTCTCCGGATGAGCCACGAGGTCGGGCACTCTTCCGGACCGACCTCGCAGGGCCCGCATCACGTCCCGGTATGCCTTGCCCATCGTGTGCGCAGCGCGTTGCTCCGGGTCTGCGGTGACCAGGTGGCTCAGGGAACGCGGGACCGCGACGGCCGGTGCCTGGACATGCAGGGAGGCTACGTCCGGCAGCGGCAGCGGACGCGCGAGTGTGCCGGGCAGTTGCCCGCCCAGAGCGATGCATTCGGCTTCGCCGAGCTGGGCATCGGCCCAGCCCCAGCCCCACCAGGAGCGTGCACGGTGGGGTGGGTTCGATGACTTTGATCCGGCCACAAGAAGCTCCCGTCACCATCGGTAATTTACCTAGAGGTAAATTACCGTAGGGTAAAATCAGCGTTGTGTCTTCACCCCACCGCAGAGCCGGTACGAAAGGCGTCCCCCGAGAACGCCGCAAGCAGGACATCCTGGGCGCCGCGACCGAGGAGTTCGGCCGACGCGGTTACGAGGCGGCCTCACTGGCAGCCATCGCCCAGCAGGTCGGTGTCACCAAGACCCTTCTGCATCAGTACTTCGGCACGAAGCAGGACCTGTACATCGCCTGCCTCACCCCCATCGGTGAGCGACTTCTCAGTGCGATCCGCACCGCTATGGCAGAGAGCCGTAGCACTGCGGACGTGCCCCTGGCGGTGCTCCACGCGGTCTTCACAGCCCTCGAAGGCAGCCGGGAAGCATGGCTCGTCCTCTACGACAACCGGCTTCCACCGGACAGCGAAGCCGCCCGCCTCGCAAAGGAGTACCGGGTCGGCATCGACGATCTCGCAGCCGCAGGATCAGCCGACATCCTGCGAGCAGCCCGTCTCACCGACCCCCTCGACGCCGACGCCCTCAAGTACGCCTGGCGTGGCCTTGTGACCGCACTCGTCAACTGGTGGATCCGGCACCCCGAACAGTCCCCACAAGCCATGGCCGAACGCTGTGCACGCCTGTTCACCTCCGCCGGCTCGGCCTTCGGCACCGCACACGCCCCAGGGCCGTGACCCGCAGCGAGGTGAAGAAGGTCTCAGGCCCGGTGGCTCTGTCCCGCGAAACCGGCCCACACTGGCAGGACGTGACCGCATGGCCACGTTTCCTCAGCCACGTCGAGCGCGTCGACCGCCTCGACGAGCGTCGGTTCGCGTGGTGGCTCGAGCTGCCCGGCGCGGACAAGCAGTTCATCGCCGAGCTCACCGAAGTCGCGCCGGAGGACCGGATCGCATGGAAGACGGTCGCCGGTGTTCACCACGCCGGCGTCGTCACGTTCCACCACCTCAGCGACACGACCAGCCGCGTCACGCTGCAGGTCGAGTACGAGCCCGACGGCTTCGTCGAACATTTCGGTGCGCTCACCAACCTGGACAAGACGCTGACCAACTATGACTTGGGCCAGTTCAAGCGTATGGCCGAGGAGTTCGCCGGCCGGCATGTCTGACGCACCCACGGCCCCCGGAGATCTGCCGGGCCGCGGCGGCCGACTGACACAGCAGCCGTACGACTCGCGCCGTCCTCCGTGCAGCAGGGCGGAGGGCGTCGGCGTGCCGATGCGAGCGCTACCGGGTGAACCGGGGGAGCCATTTCGCCTTGTAGCCGGGATGCCAGGCGTACTCGGCGGCCAGTTGCCGCACCGCGAAGCCGAGTCCGACTGCGCGGCCGGAAGCGAAGTCGCCGGCCGGCCGGTCGACGTCCCGGTCCGCCACGTCCAGATACTCGCCGAGCAGGACGCGATTGGTCTCGAGGCGGGCCAGCGCGCGAGCCGGGTCATGGAGCGCGATGTGCTGGTCGTAGCCGGCTCCTCTCACAGTGAACGCGATGCCGGACTTCCTGTCATGGACTTCTCCGGGCGCATCCGCCGGGCACCTCCAGTTCGCGCCGCCGGCGCTCCACGCGACCTGCTCCTCCTCGGCAAGTCGCGCTTCGATGAAGGCGACCATGTCTGCGTTGCCGGCCATGCGTCTGAGCTTCCTCTCGTGACGTGCTGTGCGGACTGCGCAGTCATTCTGGGGGATCTGGGACCCCGTGATCCAGCCCGCAGTGGCTCAGCGCCGCCGACGCGTAGCCGACCAGGGGGCCGATATGCCGACGGCACTGCGCTGAGCGCTCGCTCGGGCTCCGTCGAACGGCCTCGGACGTGGCTGGTCCGTGCGGTGTTTGTGGCGTCCGTGAAGCCTGCGGCGCGAGCGGATCCAGTCTGGCTCCGAACACAGCGGGCGACACTCCCGCGTCAATCGAAAGGGGAGTAACAGACAGCACGCACGCGGATCCTCGGTGCGTCCATGGTGTCAGCCGCCCTCGTTGGTACCACGCTCATCGCCGACAGCCCCGCCATCGCCCAGACGAAAGCGCCCGCGCGCGAGATGCACGGCTCGGGCCTCGAGACCGTGGCACGGCGTCACCGTTTAGGTGGTCGGCACCTGTGTGAAGCAGCCCGCCTGAACCGGACGGCCGGCTGGGCGGGCCCCGGGCACAGTTTCCGGGCCTCGCCTTGCGGCGAACCTCCAGGCCGCTGCTTCAGGGTCGTGTCTAACGGGCCTACCGCCCTCGGTCTCCAGCAGGGGCCCATGCCTCCGGTGCTCCGAGATCCTCGTCCGCGCTGGCGGGGGGTGAGCGTCGTGGAGAGTGCCGCGAGGGTGCGGCCCGCCTCGTCGTCCGGGCCGGCGGTGAGCGTCGCGCGCGCGATCGCCGCCCGGGCCTCGGGCGGCAGGGACGGGAGCATTCTGCGGAGGTCGTTGAGGCTTTCCTCGGGTGTGCGAGCCGCCTTGAACGCACCGAAGACGGTGCCGAGTTCAGCGTCGCTGCACGCCTGCCACAGGGCGGGCGGCGCCGTGATCGCCTACGGCCCCGACGGGAACGCCCTACCGATCGTGAAGACACCGTCGGGCAGCGAGACGGAGGCGATTCAGGTGCGCTTCAGCACCGAGCCCGGCCGGTATCTGCTTGCCTTTGACGACGACTGATGCATGACGCGGCCCAAGTACGATCCCGACGTCCTCACGGAGGCGGCCTGCTCCCCGACTTCCATCAGGCGCAGTGGGAGTTCTGGCTCACCACGTATGGGCGACGTCAACGATCAGCTTGTCGCCGGACTGGAGCACCCGGAACGGCAGCCGTGCCCTTACGCCGAGTCCCACCTGCGTCTGTCCTTCGAAGCTCGCCCCGAACCTGGCGTCCCGGAATGTCCTGTACCCGGCCACTTCCACGCCGGGCAACGGCTTGCCGGCCCTGCCGGCATACGTCGGGCGAAGCGTCAGCGGGTCATAGCTGGGAGCCGAGAGGAAGATCTGCAGAACGGCGCCCCCGCGTACGGGTATCGGGTCACCCGAGCCGTCCTGACGGAACGCCTCGACATAACCGACGTGATGGCCCACCTTGCCCGACGCGCCCGTGACATCGAAGACCATGCGGTCGAAGCACGCGCCCCGGCTCACCGTCACGTTCCTCAGCGGCACAGCACCGGCCTCAGCGGCCGACTTCACGCCGCTTCCCCACGCGGTCGAGCATGCGGAGGCGGATGCCGTCGGCCCCGTGCCCGGCATCGCGGCTCCATACGGCACCGCCGCGCCTGTCAAGCCCGCTCCCGCGAGCACCAGCGCCGCACTCACTGCCCATAAACGCTGCACAGCCTGCTCCCACTTTCCGCTATCCGTCACGTACCCGTACGTATAGGCATACACCCGAATGCCTTCGGCAAGGGCACCGATGGTGGCCGAAACCACCGATCGATGCCCTTGAGCCGCAGCACCCGGATGCCCTCAGAATTCGAAGACGCCCGATCCTTCGGCATTCTTGATGCACTGGTTGGAGAAGGTGTGCTCGTAGGTCACGCGCTTGCCGTCCCATACCCCCTGTGCGGTGACGGTTACGGGGTTGTACTCCCTGGTGCAGAAACGCGGCTGGCCACGGCTGATCTCCGCCAGGCTGCTGAAGTCGCCGTTCACCTGGGTGAGGGTGGCGCAGGCGTCCTCGGCGGCCGGGTGCGTGCCGGTCGCGTCGGGCGTACAGGTGAGGGTCACGGCGCGCTCCGGAGTCGCGGTGGCGGCGTTCTCTCCGTGTGCCGTGGTCAGGACCAGCGCCGAGGGCGCGTAGAGCGAGGAGGGCTCGGCGTGCGCGGTACCGGCCGTCGATCCCAGCATCGCTCCTGCGACGAGAACGCCGGCCGCAGTCCATCGAGTGGTCTTCCGCATGGTGCGCATCCTTCCTGGCTGTGCTGAATTGTGCGGGAACCGATCGGCGTTCTCGAGTTTGCCTAGCGCTCGCAGGAACGGCACGCGCACCCCGTGCGTTTCAGATACCTTGCGCGTTCAATCAGTGGCCGGGACGCAACGGCGCGGAAAGGGAACTTCCCTGGCGACCGTCGCCCCGCGTTCGTCCGTGCCAGGCGCGACGGCCGAATCACCCCGGATCGTATTCGGCCGGAACGGTCCGCTCCCCAGTCAATGACCGGCGTGGCTCATTGAACATCGGAAGGGTGAAGCAGGCTTCAATGCAATGCGCTTGTCACGCCGTTGAACCAACCGGCCCTGCAGAAAAGGTGGTCGAGCGCCTTGGTGAGATCCGGTCCCAAAAAGCGCCGGGGAACGCGTGCCGTGGCCGAGGCCTTCGAGGTCCACTGGCGCACCGTGCGCCAGTGGATGGACAACGCCGACGCCCACGACGGCACCTACACCCCGAGGGTCCGGCGCCCACTTCACCCCCACCCCGCCATGCGAATCGGTGTGGGGCGTCCACAGCAAGACCTCGGCGTGCCAGTGGCGTCGGGCGCTCGACGCGGCCCTCCGGAAACAGCAGAAGCCGACTCGGGATCGGCGCCCGCCCTGCCCGGACCTGAGGTGTTGGTCCGGCCAGGGCGGGAGTGGCGCCGCGTTATCGATGACGGGCGACTCCACGTGGGGTGCGACGCGTCCGGAGAAGCACGATGCCTGCGATCAGCAGCACGGCTCCCGCCGCAGAAGGCCAAAGCTGGGCGCCGGTAGCGGCAAGTCCGCCCGCTCCGGCCTGCTGCTCGCCGCCGCCGTCAGGTACGAGGTCGTTCTTGCCGACGGCCGGAGTCCTTTGCGCGCTCGGTGCGTTGGCACCGGCTCCAGTCGCATTCTTGGGCTGTTGGACGTCACCCGCGGTATTGGGAGTGCCGTGCGGGTGCGGTGTGGTGGTACCCGGCCCGGCCGCATTCTTGGGCTGCTGCACCTCACCCGCGGTATTCGGAGTGCCGTGCGCGTTCGGTGTGCCGACACCCGACCCAGCCGCATCCTCGGGCTTCTGCACGTTGTCGACGGGAAGGGCGCCGGGGTCGCCGGGGCCGCACTCTTGTCCGTCGTTGATGCAGCTCACCATGTTCCGCATGAGGTCGTCGTCGAAGACATTGATGAAGTCGCCGTGATCGGTCACCGGCTTGTGCAGCTGCTCGGGGAAGGAATCGACCGCGAACACTGCCGGGTTGTCCCCGTCGAACACCGGCGACGGCACGTCGTAGACGATCCGCTGCACGAGCTGCGGAATGGCCCGGAAGCCGTTGGGGCAGCGGCCGTTCTGGTCGGTGAAGGCCACGTGTGTTCGGTGGTTGGCACTGTCGGTGTTCTGACCGTCCCAGCAGCTCTGGAACTTGAAGGTCCGTACCACCTTGCTACCCCCGGGGCAGATCGGGTACTTGTCCTTCAGTTGACGGTCCTCAAAACCGGTGCAGCTCCAGGAGGCATTGGCGTTCGCGTTGCCGTTGACGAACGCCTTGGCATCACCCGTGATGATCCGCAGAAAACGGGGCATGGCCGTGACCTTGCCGACCGGACTTCCCGCGAAATTCAGCGTGACCTGGGCGGGAGTCTGGATCTCGCCGACGTTCTTGTCCTTGCCGCCGCCGTCGGCCTGGGCGTCGTTCTCGTTCTGCCCGTTCTGCAGGCGCAGCACGGGCCAGTAGTAGGTCGACTTGTCACCCGGGTTGCGGCACGTGGTCTGACCGTTGGCGAGATCGTCGTCGCTCGCGAACGCGTCGTTGGCCTGGTTGCCCACGTAGTCGTGCATATGGTGCGCGCCATTGCTCACGCCGGGTGCAACGATCACGTTGTCGGGATTGAATTTTTCATTCGCGTTTACGCCGCAGTCGGTCGAGAAGGTACCGCGGGAGGCGTCGCGGACCGTGCGGGGAACCTGAACGGTGGGCTGGACGGACTGGATGTCGACGAAGTCCGAGGCCTCCGGCCCGTTGCCCGCCTCGCCGCCGCTGCCGTTCTCCTGCTGGCCGTTGCCCTGCTCGCCGTTGCCGTTGCCGTTGTTCTGGCCGCCGTCGCCGTTCTGGGCGCGGCCTTGGTCCTGCCCCTGGCTGTTGCCCCCATCGGTGTCGGCCTCGTCTGCGTCATCGACTTGCAGAGTGCAAGGGGCCATTGACTCCAGTCTCTGCGGATGCTGCCCGGTCACACGGCTGATGGCTACGGCTATGCGGTCGATGCTCGCGGCGCGCTTGTCCTTCAGCGGCCCGAGGACAGCGTTCTGGGCGAACAGTGGATCCCGCTCTACTTGTTCCTTCTCGTCGGCGAAACGCTGGTAGGCCTCAGTGATCTGGCTGTCCAGCGTGGCAAGTTCGCGGTCGACTTCCGCCCTGGCTCCATCCGGCACCTCGGGCAGCCCGTTGGCAACCTCAGGACACTTGATGGTGGACGCAGAGGGGCTGGCGCTCTGGGTCTGACTCTGCTGTTGCTCGTTCCGTTCTCCCGGCCATGGCCCCCATCCTTCGCTCGCGGAGGCGTACGAGTTGGTCGCGATGAGGCCACCCCCGCCCAGCATGAGCGCGATCGAGGCAGCGACGACTCTGTTGCCCTTTTTTGAGCGTCTTCGGGCTGTATATCTCACAGGGACTCCTATGCTGCGTTGCCGGTCGACCGCCAGGGTGAGCCGACTGTGGGGGAAGCGCCGTGCTACATACGGAAGAGACCCGCGGAATGTTCAATGCGAACAGTAATTCGTCGCAACTCTCACCAAGGGGGGTGCACGGGGGAGGAATCAAGGGCTGTGCGCGGGCGCGCGGGAGACCCCACTCACGCCCAGAGCGGCCCGCCATGCGCCAGACGCTCGTCCGCCACGTTCTGGTGCTGCCTGGTCGGCCGGCCAGGCATGCGGCGTGGCAATGCCGTGATCAGCGATGAACACATGACCGGAACCGGCCGCCGCCACGGCGATGCTCCACACCCGAGTCCGGCTCCAACTGGTGAACCACAGGGGGCGGTTGGCCAGACAAGAACTCGCCGCCCGGGTCCCTAAAGCGTGTTGCAGATCCAGCTCAGCGCGTCGACCTCGTCTCCGGCCAGTTCGACGACGCCCCCTTGCTCGTCCACACCGTCGAATGGCTCGCCGTCGCCGAGGCCGGCGACACGGAGCCCCCCGGAGGCCACCGCCGACACCCTGATCCACGGCCGCCGCGCGTCCGCACCGCATCGCATGTGACAGCGATGTACGGAACGTGTCACAGGGCTCGTACCGCCAGGTGCCGCCGCTTCCCCCAAGCCCCACCGGGTGGGATGTTTACCGGCCGGAGCGGCCCGCAGTGGGCTGCAGGGGGATCGGGGTGGACACCTTGACGCGTCAACAACACCGCACGGGCAACGGCAGAACCGCCGGAGGGGCTCGGAGAATCGGCAGGACCGGCGGAAACGGCACAACGCGGCGCCGCCGGGCGGCGGTGACCGCCACGGCGCTCGCCATGGCCGTACCACTGACTCTCGGCGGCGCAGGAGACGCGGGGGCGGCGGGGGACCACCCGATCGTCTTCGCCCGCTACACCGCGGCAGCGCCCATCGAAGACCTCTACGCGATCTCCTCCAGTGGCGGCACGCCCGTCAAGCTCACCCACACCTCCACCGTCAGCGAGGTGATGCCCAGTTGGTCCCCGGACGGCAAGCGGGTGGCCTTCGTCCGCTATGGATCCGGTGGCGCCATCGACGGCATCTGGACGATGAAGACCACGGGCGGCGACCTGAAGGCCGTCCCCGGTACCAAGGGCGCCTCCGACCCGGCATGGTCCCCGGACGGCAAGCGGATCGCCTATGCCAAGCCGGTCGGCACCCAGCGCGAGATCTATGTGGCCGACATCGACGGCACCCCCGCCACCCGGCTCACCCACACCGCGGCGGACGACCTCCATCCGACGTGGTCCCCGGACGGCAAGTACCTGGCGTTCAACCGCGCGGACGCGAGCGGACACAGCAGGGTGATGCGGATCCGGCTGTCCACCCTGGCCCAGACGGCGGTCACCGGGTCCGGCTCCCACGACTGGACACCCGACTGGTCGCACAGCGGCCGGATCGCCTTCAGCCGCGTGGACTCCTCGGGCTTCGCCCATCTCTACCTCGTCCGCCCCGACGGCACCGGACTGCACCGCATCACCGCGGCCCGCCTCAACGACAAGAACCCCTCGTGGTCCCCGGACGGCAGCCGCCTGGTCTTCACCAGAGGCGGTGCCGACGACGCGGACCCCGAACACCTCTACCTGGTAAGGGCCGACGGCACGGGACCGACACAGCTCACCAAGGCCGATTCCCATGACCTGGAGGCGGACTGGCGCCCATAGAGTCGGAAAGTGTGGCCACCTGTGATGCCCCACCGCTCAGCTGAGGCGTGAAGTCACACAGGGCGTCCTCTACGGGATCTTGCGCCATCAACACGGGACCTGCGCAGTCGGGAAGCTGCAAAAGCGCAGGTAGACGAATTCCGTCGGTGGCCCTCGTCGGTGCACTGGCTGCCGAGGGTCAGCCGCTCCAGTGGCCCGACGTGAAGGTCACCGCGAGCACCACGGTCAGCGGGGCCACGGCGCCGACGTAAGCCTCCTTTACCCAGCCGCGTCGCAGGCTCCAGTGGGCCAGGCCGGTCCACAGGGGCCACCAGAGCAGGGTGGCGCGGGGGATGGACAGATACCAGTACGACGTCCCCAGGGCCCAGAGGGTGAGCGCGATGTAGACGGCCTCCGGCCAGCGGCGGCGGTACAGCAGCCAGGCCATCAGCAGGAGCCCGGTCGCCATCGCGGCCAGCTCCAGTTGGAACTCCCAGGCGTAGCCGGTGGTCTGGAGGTGGTCGAAGGCGTTGTGCCAGGTGTTCGGGAACGCTTCGGCGGGGGTGTGGAAGTTTCGGTTCCAGCCGCGTTCCTGGGCGTGCTTCCAGGCCATCCAGTCGCCGGTGTGCGCGTACAGGTAGGCGGTGTATGCCGCGGCGGGCAGGACGGGCAGCGCGCACCAGAACAGGGAGCGCAGGCGCCGGTGCACGCGGCGGTCGTCGTGGGCCAACAGGAATTCGACCGTGATCGCGGCGGCCAGGAACAGACCGCTGATCCGGGCGGTGGTGGCCGCGGCGGTGAGGAGACCAGCGAGGGGCCACTTGCGGTTCTTCGCCGCGAGCCAGGCCGGCAGCGCGAACGCCAGGAAGAGGGATTCCGTGTAACCGACGGCCAGGAACACCGCGGCCGGCGACAACAGCAGGAAACCCGCGGCCCGTTGGCCGGCCAGGGTCCTGTCCGGTCGGCAGAGTCCGGCGATCCGGGCCAGGGCAACGACGGCCACCGCACCGCTCACCAGGGAGATCAGCAGGCCGGCCACGGTCCAGTCGGTGATGACGGTGTGTACGGCGCGCAAGGTGAGCGGGAAGCCCGGGAAGAACGCCACCAGCTTGCCGGATGCTCCTTCGTCCACCGGGAAGGGGTCGAAGTATCCGTACTCGGCTATGTGTTGATAGTGCGCCCAGTCCCACTGCTCCCAGCGGGACAGCCAGCGGGCGGGTGTCTTGGCGTCGGATCCGGCGGGCGACAGCCAGGAAGTGCAGTAGGCGACGAGCCACAGCCCGAGGCGCGTGAACAGATAGAGCCGTAGCACCCGGAGGTCCGCGGGGGGCAACCGGTCGAGCAGCCGTCGCCGCACCGGAGCAACCGGGGGCTTCTTCCCTGTGGGGCTTAAAGGGTTCCGCTCGGCGACGGGCAGGGTCGTGGTCATCGGGCATCCATTCCTGAGTCCGTGTCCGTCGGCTACGGGACGCCGAGTTCGAAGAGGGCATAGCCCGCGTACGAGCCGGAGGCCAGGGCCGCGATGCCGAGCAGCGTGAACTGGTGGATCGCGCTGAGGCGGCGCAGGGCGAGGGCGAGCGGGAGGAAGAGCGGGAAGACGGGGAGCAGATAGCGGGAGACGTTGCCGAATATCTGCTGGCTGCCCAGGACGAGGACGAGGGTCAGGACGGTGTAGACCACCAGTACGGCCGGGGGACGCAGCCGGATCAGCAGTGGGAGCAGCGCGAGTGCGAGCAGGACGACACCGACGCCGATCAGGTCCGCGAAGGGCCATGCGGAGAGGTAGTCGGAGTGGCCCACCGGGACGGACGTGAGGACGTCGAGGGTGTGCCGGCCGTAGTCGAACTCGTGGGCCCAGGCGCCGGACTGGAGCTTGAAGTAGCCTGCGTAGTCACCCATTTGGTGACCCACCCAGCCCAGGTAGGAGATGAGGCCGAGCGGTGCGACGGCCATCGCGGCCAGCGGACGCAGGACGCCGTCCCGGTCCCGGTGCCGGCGGAGTGCGAGCAGGGCGGCGACAGCCAGGGCGGCGATCAGTGCCACGGCGGTGGGGCGGTTGAGCCCGGCCGCGCAGGTGAGGAGACCCGCGGCGAGCCAGCGGCGGCTCATGACGGCATGGCAGGCCCAAACGGCCAGGGCCACGTAGAGGGAGTCGGAGTAGACCGCCCACTCCACACCGGAACCGGGCCAGACGGCCCACAGTCCGGCCGCGGCCAGCCCGGCCCGTCTGCCTCCGAACCGCGCGGTGACGGCGTAGATTCCGAGGGCGGCGACGATGGAGGCGACCACGGAGACCAGCAGGCCGGCGCCGTACAGGCCGAGGCCGGTGACCTCGGAGACCAGCCGCATCAGCGCCGGGTAGAGCGGGAAGAACGCGGCTGAGTTGCCCTTGAGGGTGATCAGGCCGGTGGCTCCGGGGATCTGGACGAGTCCGGGGTGGTACCCGTGCTCGGCGATCTGCTGGTACCACCAGCCGTCCCAGGTGGCCAGGACGTCCCACGGGTGGTCGCCGCCGCCGAAACGCGGGTGCTTCTCCCGGTAGTCCCCGGCGGAGTACAGCAGGTACATGAAGACGGAGAAGCCGATGAGTTTCAGCGTGCCGTACATGGCCAGTACGGGGCCGTAGCGCTTGGCTGCACGGCGCAGCAGCCCCCACTGGTCGGGAGGGCGATGGCCAAGGGGCTCGTCCGACAGCCTCCGGTTCAGGGCACTCGTGTGGGGGGTGGGCGGGTGAGTGTCGGTCGTCCGGGCGGCGGTTGCATCCATGCCGGTGGTCTTCATCAGGCCACCGACCCTGTCCGGTCACGACGCGGCCCGGCGCGGAACACCCATGCCCGGAAGAGCAGAAACCGCAGCAATGACGCTGCCAGGTCGGCGACGACCAGTACGGCGAGTTCGGTGCGGTGCGCTGCCGAGGGCACCGCGTGGTGCAGGGCGGCGAGCGATCCACTGGTGAGCGCCAGTCCGGCCAGGAAGACGACCAGCCCCCTGCCCTGGTGGTGCAGCGCACCGCCGCGGCCGCGCAGCCCGAAGGTGAGCCGCCTGTTCGCGGCCGTGTTGGCGACGGCACAGACCAGCAGCGCGAGCGCGTTGGCGGCCTGGGATCCCGCCGTCGGGCGCAACGCCGCGTAGAGCAGCAGGTGTCCGAGGGTGCGCACCGCTCCTACGGTGGCGAAGCGCGCGAGTTGGGTGGCCGGGCCGTCCGGCGGCTCGCCGCCGCCGCTGCGGTGCAGCGTGACCGGCAGGAGTGTGCCGCGGGCCAGCGCCGCGCTGATCCTGGCGATGCCGCGCAGGTCGCCCAGTGCCGTGGCGAGGATGTCGACCCGGCTGTCGGGATCGTCCACCCAGTCGACAGGCACCTCGTGGATACGCAGCCCAGCCCGCTCGGCGATCACCAGCAGTTCGGTGTCGAAGAACCACCCGGAGTCCCGCACCAGAGGCAGCAGCCGCTCGGCCACATCACGCCGCACCGCCTTGAAACCGCACTGCGCGTCGGAGAATCCCACGGCGAGGGTGGAGCGCAGGAGGACGTTGTAGCAGCGGGAGGTGATCTCCCGTTTGAGGCCGCGCACCACCCGGGAACCGGGGGCCAGGCGGGTGCCGATGGCAACGTCGGAGTGCCCGGAGATCAGTGGGGCGACGAGCGGCAGCAGCGCGGCCAGTTCCGTGGACAGGTCCACGTCCACGTACGCGAGCACCGGGGCCCGCGACTGCGACCAGGCGGCGCGCAGCGCCCGGCCGCGCCCCTTTTCAGCCAGCCGCAGCCACTGCGCTTCGGGTAGTTCGTCGGCCAGCCGGGCGGCGATCTGCGGGGTCCGGTCCGTGCTGGCGTTGTCGGCGACGGTGATACGGAACGGATAGGGGAAGGTCCCGCGCAGGTGTGCGTGGAGCCGCCGCACGCTCGGCTCCAGATCCGTCTCCTCGTTGAACACCGGGACGACCACGTCCAGGACGGGCTCCGGGTGGTGCGCCGGCACCGGTGCGCGTTGCGGCAGAGGGTTCAGATCCTGAACCGGGACCCGGTTCATGTCCTTCAGGGCGAACAGCCCTTGATTTTGCATGATTTGTCCTTGTTGTGCTCTGATGCAGGGCATGCCGAAGGCACTCGGGGCGGTGCGTTCCGGGGAGCCGGGGTTACGGATTACTGATGCCGGCCGCGCGTTACGGGGTGTGGGTCGCGGGCTTACGGATTCCGGGGGCGGGTTCGGAGCCCCGCCGGAGGCCCTATCCGGACCCGGGCGACGGCGGCGGGCTTTGCGTGGTCGCCGTGCCCGAAGGCGTGGGTGGCGTCGAGAACGGTGGCGTGGTGACCGCGCTCCCGAACGGAGTGCCGGAGGTCGCGGTCGAACTGCCGGTAGTGGCAGGCGGCGTGACCGGGTTGGTCACATCCGGGAGCGTGGTGGCGGTGGAGGTGGCCGAGGAGGAGGGCGCGCTCGGGGACACCTCCGGCGTCGGGCCAGGCGCGGAGGGCGATGGGCTCGTCGCGGGCTGTGGACGGGGACCGCTGGGCTCGACCCGGTCCGAGGCGTGGGGCAGAAGGAGCAGCCCGACGGCGATTCCGGCGACGGCCAGGGCCGAGCCGGCAGCCCGCTGTGCGGCCCGGGTGCGACGGCGTGCCGAAACGCCTGCCTGGAGGCGTTCGCGGTGCTTCGGCTCGAAGGATGCGGGTTCCTGGGTGTCGCGCATCAACTGCGCCAGCCGCCGCTCGAAGTGATCCATGGTTTCCCCCTTCACCACACCTGGTCGACGACATCGACCAGGATGTGCCGCAGCCGCGCCACTCCACGTGCGGCATGAGACCGAGCCGTTCCCACCGGGCAGCCCAGCACCTCCGCCACCTGCCGCTCGGGCAGATCCTGGTAATAGCGCAGCACCACAGCCACCCGCTGCCTCGGCGGCAACTGACCCAGCGCGGTCTCCAGTCGAGAGCGCTCCACCACGTCCGCGGACAGATCACCCGCCATCGCCTTCTCGGGCAGCCGTTCGACGGGGCGTTCACCCCACCAACGCCGCAGGCCCGAGCGTGCCGCCGCGCGCACCATCACTTTGCGGACGTACGCCTCCGGTGCGTCCTCCGCGACCTTCGGCCAGACGAACCAGAGCTTGACCAAGGACTCCTGCAACAGATCCTCGGCCCGATGCCGATCGCCCCCGACGAGTAGACGGGCGAGGTGGACCAACGCCGACCAGCGGGCCGCCACGAACTCGTCGAACTCACCGGCCCGAGCCTGCTCCATCCGCACCCCCCACTCTCGCCAGTTGCCTACACCATGGGAAAGGCACTGGCACGCGCCTCGCTATGCACCCACTGCCCGTGATCTGGATCACACGATTGCCGCACAAGGCCGCGGACCACGCCTGCACCGCACACCGAACCTCTGGCAGCGCTTCGCCATCACGGGGGTGACCTTCAGCACCCGACGGCCGGGGGTCTAGTGCCCTTCCAGTGGTGCACGGGGGTAGGTGTATCGCCCGAGGTGAGGACGAGTTCAACGTCGTGCGTGACGGCTCGTCTGCGGTTCCTGGACCCGAGCCTCGCGCATGCAATTTACCCCCTGCCCAACACTGCTCACTGGCCATCCGAGAGATGCCCATGCCCCACACCGAGATCATCACGGCATGAGGGGTGGCCAGGAGCTCAGTTCTAAGACGCGCCTCAGGTCTTGTTCCTTCCCGTTCCCGTGCTGTGCAATGTCACACATCACACAGGAGGCTGCCTTGATGCATCAGAGACGTACCAATCCGTCCGTTACCCTGCTCGCCGCGACGGCCATGCTGGCCGGATTCGCCCTGGCCGCCGTGCCCTCGGCGGCCGACGCCGCCCCCGCCGACCCTGCTGTCGACGATGTGGCCGCCACAGCCGATCCCGGCGCGGACCTCGGCCCCGACGAGCACGACCTGCCTGGCCCCTTCACCAAGGAGAACCGGGCCCAGCGCAAAGAAGCACTCGAGCAGGTGCTCTCGGGCAAGGCTTCCGTCGAGAAGCGCGGCGCCTCCCAGGTCGTGCGCCTGGGTAAGGGGAAGTACGCCGAGCTCGGCCGTGAGAAGACCGACAGGATATTCGTCATCCTCGCCGAGTTCGGTGACACGGTCGACAACACGACCACCTACGACCCGGACGGCGCCGGTCCCAAGCCGCCGGTGGTCAAGTACGGCGGCGAGCCCGGGCCGGCCCACAATCAGATCGCGCGGCCGGACCCGACCATGGACAACTCCACCGCCTGGCAGGCCGACTACGACCGCGACCACTTCCAGGACCTGTACTTCTCGCACGACGCCTCCAAGGAGTCGGTGGCCAAGTACTACGAGCGGCAGTCCTCGGGCCGCTACTCCGTGGACGGCACGGTCGTCGACTGGGTGAAGATCCCCTTCAACGAGGCCCGCTACGGCTCCGACTTCTGCGGCGCACGCATCTGCGACAACGTCCAGGACCTGGTCCGCGACGCCGCCAACGCCTGGGTGGCCGGCCAGAAGGCCAAGGGCCGTACCGACCAGCAGATCAAGGCCGACCTCGCCTCCTACGACCAGTGGGACCGCAACGACTACGACGGCGACGGCGACTTCAACGAGCCCGACGGATACATCGACCACTTCCAGATCGTCCACGCCGGCGAGGACCAGTCCGCCGGCGGCGGCGCCCAGGGGAGCAACGCCATCTGGGCCCATCGCAGTTACGTCTACGGACAGAACGCCGGCAGGACCGGTCCGGCGGGCAACAAGGGCGGCGGCACCCCCATCGGCGACACCGGCCTGTGGGTCGGCGACTACACGATGCAGCCCGAGAACGGCGGCCTCGGTGTCTACGCCCACGAGTACGGCCACGACCTCGGCCTGCCCGACCACTACGACACCAGCGGCACCGGCGAATCCTCCTCCGGCTCCTGGAGCGTGATGTCGCAGGGCTCCTGGCTCGGCCGAGGAAAGGGCGTCATCGGCGACCTGCCCGGCGACATGAACGCATGGGACAAGCTTCAACTGGGCTGGCTCGACCATGACACCGCCAAGGCCGCCACCGAGGGCACCTACAAGCTCGGTTACGCCGAGTTCAACAGCAAGGACCCGCAGGCCCTGGTCGTCGACCTGCCCGACAAGCAGGTCGCGACCCCCATCACCACCCCCGCCCAGGGCGGCAGGCAGTGGTGGTCGGGCATGGGCGACAAGCTGACCACCACCCTCACCCGCCCCCTCGACCTCACCGGCAAGGCCACCGCCGCCCTCACCCTCAAGGGCTGGTGGGACATCGAGCAGGACTGGGACTTCCTCTACACCGAGGCTTCCACCGACGGCGGCACCACCTGGACCGCCCTGAACGGCACCGCCGACGGCGCGTCCATCGGCCACGACGGCGCCGGCAGGCCCGCCCTGACCGGCACGGGCGGCGCCTACAAGAACCTGGCCTACGACCTGACCGCCTACGCCGGCCAGAAGATCGACGTCAGGTTCCGCTACGCCACCGACGAAGCCGTCCAGGGCAAGGGCTTCGCCGCCGACATCATCACCGTCACCGCCGACGGCGCCGCCGTGCTCGCCGACGACGCCGAGGGCGGCGACAACGGCTGGACCGCGAGCGGCTTCTCCCGCATCGGCGAGGCATTCATCAGCCGGTACCCGCAGTACTACATCGCCGAGAACCGCCAGTACGTCTCCTATGACACCACCCTGCAGACCGGCCCGTACAACTTCGGCTGGCGCTCCACCCGCCCGCGGTGGGTGGAGCACTACCCCTTCCAGAACGGCCTGCTCATCTCGCTGTGGGACACCTCCCAGCCGGACAACAACGTCGGCCAGCACCCCGGCCACGGCGAGATCCTGCCCGTCGATGCCCACCCGACCCCGCTGCGCTGGCCCGACGGCACGCTGATGAGCAACCTGACCCAGACCTTCGACTCGCCCTTCGGCCTCCAGCCGACCGACGCCTTCACGCTGCACCGCAACGGCGTCGAGGTGCGGGTGCCCACGGCGCCTGGCGTGCCGGTCTTCGACGACCACCACGGTGACCGCTACTACGACCCGGCCAACCCCACCAGCGGCGTGATCGTCCCGGACACCAATACCAGGATCACCGTCCTGAACGAGGCCGGCGACGGCCACCATGTCGTCCTGGCGGTCGAACCCTCCGACGGCTGACGGCGATCGGTCCGGCCCGCCGCGGGCACCGCCCCTCACGTCGCACGACCTGACGAGGTGGCAGGCGGTGTCCGCGGTCCGGCCGAGCAGGACCCAGGCGACTGCGACCGGAGCCCGTCGCCACATCTCCTGCAATCCGAGGGCGAGGTGGGACTGCGCAGGTGGTTTCCGGCGGTCAACCGATGAAAGCCGGTGCCAAGGCCGCGCTCGCCAGCTGTATTGGTGCCCCGCTGCCATCGGCGGGCACGGTCCATAGGTCCGTCCCGAATTTCCCGGGCCTGGCATAGACGAGGGTTGTGTCGGCGGCCCACACCGCCTGGTCGTCGATGTTGCTGTGTTCGGCCGTTGCGGTCTCGGTCATGGTCCGCAGGTCCAGCACATACAGCCGCCAGGGTGAGTCGGCCGGGAGGCCGGGCACCCGCTTCTTGTAGGCGATCCGGGTGCCGTCGGGAGAGAGCGAGGGGCATTCCACGTTGCCGTGCACGGTCGTCAGCGTCTGCGCCGCGATGTCGCCTGCCGCCAGATAGGTCTGCCCGCGGGTGGACACCGTGGCGTAGAAGTGGCCATCGTCGGCGAAGGTCACGCCCCAGACGTTCACATCGAGGGACCGGTACCCGTGGCCGTCCACCTTCAGGTCGTACTCCTCCAGGGTGTCCTGCAGCTTCCAGGTGCGGGTGTCCAGGATGGATGTGCGCGTGGAGAAAGCTGTGGCGCCGTAGGAGTCCCCCTTGACGAAGACCGTCCATGCGACCAGGTGCCCTGACGGCGAGACCCGGGCCCGGCTTGGGACCCCTGCCAGTGGGTAGCTGCGCCGTTCGTTCAGCCGCTCGTCGAGGACCACCGCTCGGTAGCTGTCCCGCAGCGGCCCTTGCGCGCCCCGCAGACAGATCCCGGTGCCGCCCGCGGCGAAGAAGCGCAGGCACTTCACCCCCGACGTGGCGCGCTGTGCGTCGGGCCGTTCGGCAGGCACCGAGGCGAGTTCGTCGCGGTGTGGGCCGTAGGCCATGTTGCGGAAGATCATGCGCCGTCCCGCGCCCGCAGGCGCGGCCAGCGACACCCGGCCGTCCGCGACTGCCGGTCCGCCCGGCTGCGGCCGAGCGCGGCGGTCGGCCCGTTCGGCGGCATGGTGCACGGCGAAGGCGGCGATCGAACCCAGCAGGAGAACGGCGGTGAGCAAAGTGAGAAAGCGGCTCTTGCGGGTCATCAGGCACTGCCTTTCCGATGGGGCCGAGCCGGCCATTCGCAGGGTTGGCTCACCCAGGGGTGTCGGGTGCGGGAGAAGCCAAGGCGGTTCGGCAACGGCGTCACGAAGCGCTCTCCGTCGTCACCCGGCTGCCGGTGGGGCGCAGTACGACCATCGCGGCCGCTGTGCACACAGCGAGCGCACCCGTGGCGGTGGCAAGTGCGATGCCGGTGCCCCAGGCGGACCAGAGGGCACCGAAGGCGAGTGAGCCGGCGAAGCGGGCCAGCGCCTGGCCGGTACCGACCAGGGCGAGTCCCGTGCCGCGCTGGGCCGGAGGGAGGGTGTCGGCCGCGGCCGCAGCCAGCACCCCGTCCGTGGCGGCATAAAACGCCCCGTGCAGCACGAGCACTGGCAGGACCCCCGTCCAACCGTCTGAGAGCGGCACCAGCAGCAATCCGTACCCGACGAGCAGCAGGAGATGGCCAATGGGAAAGAGCCGGCGTCGGCCGATCCGGTCGGCGGCCGCGCCCAGCGGCACGGCGAGCACCAGAAATGCTGCGGCAGTGCCGAGCGGCAGGAGGGGCAGGAGATGCCCGGGAAGACCGAGTCGGCGCTGGATCAGCAAGTACAGGAAGGAGTCACTGACTGTGGTCAGCCCCAGCAGTACCGCGCAGCCGGTCAGGCGCCGCAGTTCACTCAGCCGCAGCAGCCCCAACGCGGCCCGCCATCCGCGCTCGTGCCCGGACGGCCGGGCAGCACCGGGCACTCTCCCCCGGTGTCCGGGGACGAAGAGCAGCAGGATCAGTACACCCAGTGCGGCAATGCACCCGCTCACCGCGAACACCGCGTCGTAGCCGTCAACCGCCAGGCGCAGCAGGGCGAAGGCGACCAGGGGTCCGAGCAGCGCTCCGGTGGTGTCCATGGCCCTGTGCACACCGAAGGCCCTGCCCCGCTGTGCGGGTTCGGTGGCCAGCGAGATCATGGCGTCCCGGGGGGCGGTGCGCAGCCCCTTACCGGTGCGGTCCACCGCCAACACGGCACCGATGAGCGGCCCGGTATGGACGAGCAGGAGCAGTGGCTTGCACAAGGCGGACAGCCCGTATCCCGCGGCGGCTACGGCCTTGTGGCGGTTTCCGCCCCGGTCGCCGAGGTGTCCGCCGAGCAGCCGTACCAGCGCGCCGGCCCCGTTGTAGATCCCGTCCAGGAAGCCGAAGCCGAGCGGGGACAGGCCGAGCCCGGTCACCAGGTACAGCGGCATGATGGCGGTGACCATCTCCGACGACACATCGGTGGCCAGGCTGACGGCCCCGAGCGCCAGCACGGTGCCGGGCACGGCAGACCGCCGTCCAACGCCGGTGCCGGTGGGCGGTGGAGGAGTACTACGACTGTCAGAGAGGTACAACGGCATCACTTTCTGGCGCGGGCCGTCCGTTGGTCAATCAGCGTGATGTGCGGGAACCGCTGTGTCGAGCCCCTGGAGTCAGAGACTGCCGCGGTTCCGACCAGCTGGGCCGGGGCGAAGCCGATGGCATCACCTCTCCTGCAGCACGCCCGGAAGGCCTCATGGGTGGAGTAGGCGTGTGCAATGGAGGGCCCGGACGCAGGGTGCCTCTCTGCGACGCCGTTGAATGGAACGGAAATTGAACGGAGGCGAAATTGGATGGAACGGAACGCGTGGAGCGAGCCGGTGGATTCTGAGGAACGATCCGATCCTGAGCCTCGAACCGTCCGACGAACGGGCGTTGTCCGACCAAGCGGGGACAAGTAACTCATGCCGCGAGCCCCGGGACCGGTCCCTGGTGGTGGCGGGATGACAGCCGCCGCTCCGGCGCCAGTTGACTGCGACGAACGCCTCCGAGGCGATGGGCTCGACGTCGGCGGATTGGCGGCGTTCGGCAGGCCTGCGGCCACAGGAGCGATCCTGGCGGCACCCACCGCCCGAGGAGAACGGCGCCCGCACAGCCGCCCTTTCGGGCAGAACGATCAGTAGCCGTGCACCGTGTGGGGTGCGCGCGGTTGCCATCGCACCAGATCACCTCGGTAAAGACACGCCTAACATTTCGTTGCGCTATGTGAATTCGAGCGCACCCATTGAAACAGCCTGAGTCGGGGAATAGAGTACGGCCGACCGATAGCCAGGTCGGCGGTGGCGTTGCGGCGGAAACCGGCACATTCGCGTAATCGGCCTCGACGCCGTCAGCACGCCATCCCTGAACTGGCTACCCCTGCACTGGTGATAGACGCGCGACGTGCCCGCAATCGAGGGCGGGCCGCGCCCCCAAAGGCCCCTGGTGAGCCAACCACCCTGGGGCCACATCCCCCCATTTGTCATGCACGCGGCCCCCACGAGGAGTGGAGACATGGCTGGCTCCCGTAGACGCAGACCGTTCAGGCTTCTGTGTTGGTTGATCACGCCGATGGCGTTGCTCGTAGCGTTTCTCGCTGTACCTTCGGCTTCGGCCGCTACGGACACGATCACCCTTGACAAGACGACGTACATGCAAGGGAACACGATCAACGTCACGTACACCACCACGGCCAACAACAACAACTGGGTGGGCATCTACAAGGCGGGTGACACACCCGGGTCGGCCGCCGCGATCAAGTGGGCGTATGCCAGGAGTTCCTCGGGGACGCTGACCTTCGCCGGCAGTGGTGCCCCGGGCACGACCGAGGGGGACAGCAACCAGGCTGCAGGCACCACCCTGATTCCGGGGGAGTATGTGGCCTACCTCCTGTGGAACAACGGCTACACCCAACTGGCCAACCGCCACTTCTGGGTTGGGCCTACGCTGGGCCTGGACAAGTCCAGCTACGCGGCCGGGGAAACCATCACAGCCAAGTACAGCGTGCCGGACCAGTGGGGACCCAAGAACAACTGGATCGGCATCTACAAGGAGAATGACACGCCCGGATCAGGTAGTTCCGTCGCATGGAAATATGCGACCGGCGCCTCGGGGACGGTGACCCTCTCGACGAGCGGCCTGGCGTCCGGGGGCTATGTGGCCTACTACCTGTACAACGACGGATACAGCACCGACCTGGCCACCGACCCCAAGCTCGGCGATCTGTACAGCGTACCGGTGCACTTCTATGTCGGTTCGCCCCCCTCGACGGCGGGCACGGTTCCGGCGCTGGACCACGTCTTCATGGTCATGATGGAGAACAAGGCACCCAGCGACATCTTCGGCACGAGCAACAACAAGCCCAACTGTGCCTCTCCCAGTACGGCGCCCGCGCCCTACCTGTCCCAGCTCGCCTGCGGCAACATCACGCTCACGAACTCGCACGGCCTCATGCACCCGAGCGACCCCAACTACGTCGCACTGGCCGCCGCCCAAGTGGGCATCCAGGGCAACAACTTCTCCTACGTGCACAGCGTCGGAGGCATCAACACGAAGCACCTCGGCTCGATCACCGAGGATGCGGGCAAGACATGGAAGGGCTACATCGAGGGCACGAGCAGCAGCTGCGACCTCACGGCCAACGGCCCGTATGACCCCGATGACCTGCCGTTCCTCTACTTCAAGGGCGTGGGGAACGACACCACGTACTGCCAGAACCATCTGAAGCCGATCTCGCAGTTCTGGACGGACCTCCGGAGCACGTCGACCACGCCGAATTACGTGTGGTTCGTACCCAACAGCAACAACACCATGCACAACAACTGCAGCCCCAACATCCAGACGTGCGTGAGCGCCGGTGACAACTGGATGAAGAACAACCTGCCGACGCTGCTGAACTCCCCCGCGTTCAAGACACAGAAGTCGCTGCTGATCATCACCTGGGACGAGGACAGGTACTGGACGTCCGCCAACCCCATTCCCACGATCATCGTCGGCTCCCCGAACCTGCTGAAGGCGGCAGGATCGACGTCGAACACCTACTACAACCACTACAACGTGACCCGGACGGTCGAGGATGCGCTCGGCCTGACCCGCATGACCTCCAACGACACGAACGCCATCCCGATCTACGACATCTGGGCCTCGTAACCGGGCGTCTCGCCACGTCCTGGTGAACCCCCCACCCGCGGCACCGGCATCGACACCATGCTCGATGCCGGTGCCGCGGGCATGTCCGCCCAACGGCCCTGAGTGCCACTGGCCGAGGAGCCGGTCCACCTGTGCCGAGTGAAGACTCGGGTTCGAGCCGGCGAGCTGGGCCATTCCTCCGCGGGAGTGCCGTGCACCCGAGGATGATCGGCGTCCGTGCGGTGTTCATGGATCTAGTTGCAACAGGTGTGGTGCTATGCCTGATTCGGGTGAGTGCCTGTCTTCGATCCCCGAAGTGGGGGGCGTGTGGTCAGGAGTGACTGCTGAAGCACATGAAGAACGGCCGCCCACCGGGGCGCCGTTGACTGCTCGATGTGAAGTTCCGCAACGAGGTCGTCAGAGGACGTCGTAGGTCAGGTGTGTCGCGGTCGTTGTCGAGGTCACGCTCCGCTGCACCAGCGTGCGCGGCGTTCCGCCGGTGAACAGTGGTGTCCCGGCGCCCAGTACGACGGGCGCGAGGTGGAGCGTCAGCGCGTCGACCAGCCCGGCGTCGAGCGCCGAGCCGATCGTGGCGCCGCCGCCCATGAGGACGACGTCGAGGTCCTTGCGGCTGTCCGACGAGGCTACCTCGGCGCGCTCGCGGGCGGCGGTGACGGCGTCGTGCAGGCCGGTGGTGACGAACGTCCAGTCGAGGTCGGTGAGCCGCACCGATTCCGGCGGTGAGCTTGTCACGACGATGAACGCGGGCTTGCCGACTTCGCCGGCGCCGTAGCCGGACTTGTCGTCCCAGCCGTTCGGCCCATCGACCAGGTCGAAGAGATGGCGGCCGAGGACGACGGCGCCCGAGCGGGCGGTCGCCTCGCGCAGGACCCGGCGGTCTTCGGGGTCGTCGGAAAACGCCCAGGTGTGCAGGGCTTCGCCGCCGGTGCCCAGACCGTTGTCCGGGCCGGGGTCGGGCCCGGTGACGAAGCCGTCGAGGGAGACCGAGATGTCAGCGATGATTCGAGTCATGCTAGAGCCCACTTCCTCTTGACCAGCCGGAATAGCACCATATGTCCCTCCCTTGGTAGGGGAGTATGCCCGGCGGTCTCGTGTCGCAGGGAGTAGGCGGGAGGAGTCGGTGGCTGTGAGAGTTCAGGCGGCCTGGGTGATGTGGGGTGGTTGGCGGGCAGGCGGATCATGCCAACACCCACGCGGGGCCACGTTGTTCGCCACCGCATGGACGAGGAACATCGGCACCGCGGTCAGCACCTTGTTGATCCGGATCTCGCCCGCACGGCCTGCACCAGGGCCCGGCACGAGGACCTGGCGCCGGCCACCGTTGCCGGGCGTCCGCTTCAGATCGGTTCGGGTGACGGGAGTGTGTGAGTGGGTGGTGGCCCCCCGGCTCGGGGGGCCTGCCGTGTCCTGGCTGTCAGGCGAGGATGTTGAGTGCCCCGGGCTGGATTCTGACGGTGACCGGGAGTGTTGCGTCGACTTCGCCGTCCGTGCCGTAGGGGATGTCCCGGTCGGCATCGATGCGGATTTCTTTGCCGCGTAGTACCTCTACCTGTGGTCGCTGCAGATGGGCGCCTGTTTTGAGTTCGTTCATCATGGTGAAGAAGAGCCGTTTGGGCGCGTGTTGGATGACGACGATGTCGAGGAGGCCGTCGTCGAGCTGCGCGTCCGGGGCGATATGGCGGCCGAACCCGTAGAAGCCCGAGTTTGCGGCGACGACGGTGTAGCCGCGCCGCTCGTGCATCACGCCGTCGACCGTGATGCGGTAGGCGGCGGGCCGCCAGGTCACTACGGCCCGTAGTCCGCCCGCGTAGTACGAGGCGGCGCCGCGCAGCAGCCGGGAGGTGTTGGCGTGCCGGTTGGCCACTGCGTCGACGCCCGCGTACACGCTGCCCAGTACGGATGTCCGGTCATGGACGGCTGATTCGACTTCGATGGTGTCGATCGGCCGGGGTGTGCCGTGCAGCAGTACCTCGGCGAGGGCCGAGGGGTTGGTGGGCAGCGTGAGCGCGCGGGCGAAGTCGTTGCCGCGGCCGGCCGGTACGAGCCCGAACACGGTGTCCGTGCCGCTGAGCGCTCCGCCGATGCTGCCGGCTATGCCGTCGCCGCCGACGGCGAGCACGATGTGCCCTTGCTCGCCGGCCTGCCGCGCCAGCTCCCGAGCGTGTTCCAGGCTGCGGCTGTAATGGGTGTCGATCTGTGCCCCGGCCTCCCGCAGGAGGCGGGCCAGCGGTAGCAGGGCCGCCGTACCGCTGGAACCCCCTGCGGCGGGGTTGACGACCGCGGTGAACTGTCGCATGTGTGCGCCTTTCGGACGGCAGGGGGCGTGAGGGGTCAGCGGACGGGGATGAGTACGCCGGGGTTGAGGATCCCGGCAGGGTCGATTTCGGCCTTGACGGCTTGCAGGACACGGACGCCGACCGGGCCGATCTCCTGGGTGTACCAGTCGCGGTGGTCGGTCCCCACGCCGTGGTGGTGGCTGATGGTGCCGCCGGAGGCAAGGATCGCGTCGTTCGCGGCCCGCTTGGCCGGGGCCCAGTGCGCGACCGGGTCGTCGCCCTGCGCCGAGACCACGGTGAAATACAGCGATGCGCCGTTCTCGTACACATGGGAGATGTGGCACATCACCAGCGGCGGCGTGCCTGCCTCGGTCAGTGTGGCGGTGAGGGCCTGGCGCACCGCGCCGTACAGCGCCGGAAGGGCGGACCAGAAGCCCGCGGTCTCCAGCGTCTCGGCGAAGGCGCCCGCGTCCAGCAGTGCGTCGCGCAGGTACGGGGCGTTGTAACGGCCGTGCGCCCAGCGCTCCCCGGGCTCCTGGCCCACGTACTCGCCGCCGCACGCGAGGAGCACCTCGCGGGCCCGCGCGCGGCTGTGTGCGGTGTCCTCGGCGGTGCCCTCGAATCCGGCGATCGCCATGCACCCGGCCGCCGCGGGTGCGTCCGGGCTCCCGATCCTGTCCGGCTGGGCCAGGCCGATGAACGTCTCCGTCTCGTCCGACAGCCGCAGTACGGCCGGTCGCGGACCGTCCTGGGCGAGCGTGCGCAGCGCCGCCGCGCCCGCCTCGAACGAGGCGAAACGCCACCCTTCGTAGATCCGGGTCGCGGGCAGCGGCCTGATCCGTACGGTCACCGAGGTGATCACGCCGAGGGCACCCTCGGAGCCGAGGATCAGCTGACGCAGATCCGGCCCGGCCGCCGAGCGTGGCGCCCGCCCCGCCTCCCAGGTGCCCTCAGGGGTGGCGAGGGTGAGGCCGAGCACCATCTCGTCGAAGCGGCCGTAGCCGGCCGAGGCCTGACCGCTGGAGCGGGCCGCGGCGAAGCCGCCGATCGATGCCCACTCGTAGGACTGCGGGAAGTGGCCCAGCGTGAAGCCGCGCTCGTTGAGCAGCGCTTCCGCCTGCGGCGCGCGCAGTCCGGGCTGCAGCGTCGCGGTGCGCGAGACCTCGTCGAGCGCGAGCAGCCCGTCGAGGCGGCGCAGGTCCAGCGCGACGAAGCAGCGCTTCACCTGCGGTGCGAGTCCGCCCACGACGGAGGTCCCGCCGCCGAACGGCACGGCCGCCACACGGTGTTCGGCGCAGACGCGCAGAACGGCCAGCACCTCCTCATGGCTGCCCGGCAGCAGGACCGCCGCCGGGATGTCGTCGACCTCACCGGCCCGGATGCGCAGCAGGTCCGGGGTGGACTTGCCCCGGGTGTGCCGGATACGGCTCTCGGCATCGGTGCGTACGTATGCGCCGTCGCCCAGGCACCCGGCGAGCACTCGGAGCGTGTCACCGGCGAGCGGGGACGGAGGGACGGCGATGCCGTCGAGCCGGGCCGGCTCGTCCTCGCGCGGTGTGACGCCGAGCAGATCGCGCAGCAGACCGATCACCGAGTCGGGCAGCGGGGCTGCCTTGTCCGGGTCGCCCCAGCCGCTCCACAACATGTCCACCTGGGTCACTTGGGTCGTTCCTCACCGTCGGTTTGCCTGGCGCCGTGCCGTGCACCCTGCACTGGCATTACACTGTGACAGATGACGCCCATTCGTCACAACCAGTCGGACGCAGACGCAGTCCTCGACGCGGCACGCGACTGCGTCCTCGCCGTCGGCGTGCGCCGGACGACCCTCACCGACGTCGCCCGCCGCGCCGGGGTCTCCCGCATGACGCTCTACCGCCGATGGCCGGACGTACGAACCCTGGTCGGCGACCTGATGACCCGCGAATGGATCGCGCTCGCCGTCGGCGCCATGCCCGAGAACGACCCCGGCACCCCCACCCGCCCCCGCCTCGTCGACGGACTGGTCGCCGGTGTCACCGCCTTCCGCGCCCACCCGCTCTTCCACAAGATCCTCGATGTGGACCCCGAACTGCTCCTGCCCTACGTGCTCGACCGCCGCGGCGCCAGCCAGGACGCCCTGCTCGGACTCATCACCGGCGCCCTGACCGAGGGCCACGCCGACGGATCCGTCCGCACCATGCACCCCGGCCTGCAGGCCCGCTCACTGCTGCTGGCCGTGCAGGCCTTCACGCTGTCGCTGCGCACGATGACCGACGAGGCCGACCCCGAACTCACCGAGACCGCGTTCCTCGGCGAACTGCGGACCATTCTGGAGAGGACCCTCACCCCATGAGCAGCCCGACCGCCCCCACAACCGGCGCGTCCTCACTCAACGCCGCACGCCGCAGCCGCGAACTCGCCGAACTCGCCGACGGCACACAGGTCGACGTCCTCGTCGTCGGCCTCGGAGCCACCGGCGCGGGAGCCGCCCTCGACGCCGCCACCCGCCAACTGACCGTCGCCGCGATCGACGCCCACGACCTCGCCTTCGGCACCTCCCGCTGGAGCTCCAAACTCATCCACGGCGGACTGCGCTACCTCGCCACCGGCCAGCTCGACGTCGCCCACGAAAGCGCCGTCGAACGCGGCATCCTCATGGAACGCACCGCCCCCCACCTGGTCCGCGCCCAGCCCTTCGTCCTGCCGCTCACCCCCCTCGTCTCCCGCGGTCAGGCCGCACTTGCCCGAGCCGGCTTCCGCGCCGGCGACCTGCTGCGCGCCTCAGCCCGCACCCGACGCGCCACCCTCCCCGCCCCGCGCACCCTCTCTGCCGTGGAGACGCGTCACATGGCCCCCGCGCTCCGGCCCGCCGGCCTGCGCGGCGGACTGCTGTCCTGGGACGGCCAACTCACCGACGACGCCCGCCTGGTCACCGCGATCGCCCGCACCGCGGCCGCCCACGGCGCCCGCATTCTCACCCGCACCCGCGCCCTCCACCTCAGCGGCGCCGGCGCCCGCGTCCGCGACGAACTCACCGGCGAGGAACTGCTGATCCGGGCGCGTACGGTCATCAACGCCACCGGCGTCTGGGCCGGCGGCCTCGTCGACGACATCCGCCTGCGCCCCTCCCGCGGCACACACCTCGTCCTGCGCTCCGAGGACCTCGGCAGCCTCACCGCCGGCCTGCACATCCCGATCCCCGGCGAGAAAAACCGCTTCGTCCTCGTCCTGCCCCAAGGCGACGGCCGGGTGTACGTGGGGCTCACCGACGAACCCGTCGACGGCGACATCCCGGACGTACCCGAAGTGCCGGAGACCGACATCGGCTTCCTCCTCGATGTCCTCGGCTCGGCACTCGACGTCACCGTGACCCGGGACGACGTCGTGGGAGCCTTCGCAGGACTGCGCCCCCTCCTCGACACCACGTCAGACTCCGCACGCACCGCCGACATCTCCCGCAAGCACGCGGTACTGACCTCACCCGACGGTGTCGTCACGGTCGTCGGCGGCAAACTCACCACGTACCGGCGCATGGCCCAGGACGCCGTCGACGCCGCCGTCAGCGTACGCTACCTGGCCGCAGGCCCCTGCCGTACGGCCACCCTCCCGCTCGTCGGCGCCGCCCGCCCCGGCACACTCGCGCCTCTCGACGCCCCCCGCCGCCTCGTCCGCCGCTACGGGAGCGAAGCACTCCAGATCCACGCCATCGGCCTCGCCGCCCCCGCCCTCGCCCGCCCGGTCATCCCCGGCCACCCCGTCACCGGAGCCGAACTCCTGTGGGCCGTACGCCACGAGGGAGCCCTCGACGAGTCCGACATCCTGGACCGCCGCACCCGTATCGGCCTGGTCCCGCACGACCGCGAGGCGGCGCATGCCGCCGCCCGCGACGCGCTCACAACTGACATGCCGCCCCGCTGACTTGCCGAGGGTCCGAACGGCAGACCGCTCTGCGGCAGGCGTCCGCCGCCGACCAGACCGCCGAGCCCTGACCGGCTCGTCGGCACGCTCAGCCCGGCCGGAGTGCGGCGGAGCCCTGGCGGCAGCGTCGTCGGGCGATCGGTTTTCAGCTACGTGCTGAAACAGGGATGTGGTCGCGAGGGCACCTGCGGCCATGAGCGGGACAGCAGGATCGAACAGTCAGAGTTCCCGCCGCTGGGCCACATCTGTCCTTTCTCCGAAACCGTCGTGACCGATGGCGGCAGCGAAACTCCTCACACGTGCTTGTTTCGGGGCCGCACAGAGGACTTGGGCCGGCAGACGTCGATGCTGCGCCGTAGCGCTCATGAGCCCTCCACGTCCAAGGCCGCGGAGAACTCCGCCGTGAAATCACCAAGGCCCTGCGGACCGGACGAGCCCGGCGCCGGCCACAACGCCAGTCCCACAAGCGCCAGCCCCGCAAACATTCCTAACAAGGCGATGACCAGAGACCGGCCGGCCGAAGCCGCCGACAGGGCCGTGCCCGGCCACTCATGCCGGAGCGCTTGCACGCGCCCCGGCCCCAGCCGCCGCGTCATCAAAGCCGAACCCGCTCCCGCGCACAGCGATCCCCAAGACCGGGTTCCACGCGCGCAACGAACGCCAAAACGCCGCGCTGGACGGACAGTTCATCAGTGCTCCCGGCCACCCTCCTGCTCGCTGCTCGTGCCGGGCCGGCGCCCTGCACGCGGCCTCGGCCGCCGAGCAGCGGCGCCCGCCCCCACGCGAGGGATGCAGATCGTCCCCGGTCTCTCGTTGCCGCGCAGCACCCGTCAATACGTTGTTACGCGTCATCTGTGGACGGTCGCGTCATTCCCCATTCCCCATGGGTGGCGTCACACAATGCCCCCGGGGGGATCGCGGAGCCGGCTTCCCTGGCAGAGTGTCCGCGGCAGTGCGGGGGAGCGGAACGATCGGTCGGTAAATCCCTGTTCCCTCGGGTCGCGTCTCGGACGTGCAGGGCTCGTGAGGACCCCGGTTCCGTGGGTGGCCGTGGTCAGGGGCGCACCGGCGGACCCTCCCCGCGGCGAGTGCGCGCCGCGGTTGGCCAGCAGCGGGTCTGCGTGCCGTCGGCTCTGTCTATGGTGGCGCGGCTGTCGGCTCACTCCAGGACGGCGAGATGGTCGGCGGCACCCCCGCGCCACTCGATCAGGAAGAGAGTCGCGTCGTCGCTGGTGCTCCCGCCCCGTTGCTGCCGCAGCGTGTGGGAGAGCGAGCGCACCACCGCTCGTACCCCCTTCTCGACGGGCTCGATGCGGTTGACCCAGTGGATGAGCTGTTCCTCACCGAAGGGCTCTTCGCCGGCTTCGTGCTCCTCGATCAAGCCGTCGGTGAAGCACAGCACCCGGTCGCCGCGTTGGAGCATCTGCTCGCTGATCTGCGGCTCTTCACCGCCGAAGCCGACCGGCAACGTGGTCGGGCCCTGAAGTTGCCCGACGACCTGGTGCTCGCGGATCAGCAGCGGCGCAGGGTGGCCCGCGTTGACCCACTGCAGGTGGCCCGTTGTGATGTCCAGGCGCATCATCTGCGCGGTGACGAAGTGGTCCGGCCCGAACTGCCCAGCGATGGCCCGGTCCATGAACGTGTAAATCTCCGACAGACCGATGTCGGCACGCCTGGCATGCCGGTAGGCGCCGACGGCGACAGTCGCCATCGTGGCAGAGTCCAGACCGTGGCCCATCGCATCAACCATGGCCACGTGCAGGATGTCGTCGTTGAGGGCGTAGTCGAAGCTGTCGCCTGCCACGTTATAGGCGGGCTCCAGGATTCCGGCCACCGCGACCTGTGGGACAGACATCGCCAGCGGCGGCAGCAGAGACCACTGGATCTCCGCAGCCACGCTCATCGGTTCGCGGCGCCGGGCCAGGAAGAATTGATCGGTGTAGCCGTGCTTGGTGACCAGCATGTCAGCGACCAGGCCGGCGAGCCTGCGCAGCAGGCGCCGGTCGTCGTCATCGACGGTATCCAGGGTGAGGGCCATCACTCCCACCTGGTCGCTGCCGTCCAGCAGCGGTAGGTACATCCGGACCCCGTCGGCCTGCGGCACCTCGACACGCGTCGCGTACAAGAAGGCCGCGCCAGCAGGAGAGTCACCAATCGGCTCAGGCTCGCCGACCATCAGCCGCCGACCCGGCAACGGCACCAGCAGCAGCTGCGCATAGTCCTGCAGCAGGATCGAGAGTTCGCGGCCACCGACCCTGGCCACCTCTTCCGCGATCAGCGGGGCGATCAGCTGCGGCGGCATCTCGTGTGCCCGGTCCAACAACACCCCCAGCAACCGCTCACCGAACCCTTCCGACCGGTCCACCATGCCCTTGTCAGGCCGCCGCTCATCTTCTGCCATAGCCGCACCCTTGCACCGGCGTCTTCAAAGTCTCGCCCACCGTGTCCCTGCTCACCTCATGCCGCGGATCCAGCACCCACCCCGACACGCTCCGGTCCATCCGGCGGTCACGGCGGATCCGCTCAACCCGCTCACGGGATCTGCACACGGCTCCTGACACGACCGTGATCAACCCGCACAGAGTGACGCGGCTGACCAACCCTAAGAGCCCATTACGCCAAACGCGGCATGTCACACACGGTCAGAACAGATGGCACTCAATCGCGTTGTGCACCAACATCTCTCCTCGAGCGGCGCCGCACTTCGGGAGGCCGCCCAGTAGCCAGCCAGCACCAAGGCCGGGCACCGGTGACGAACAGGGGGTCGCCACCATCGTGGTGCCGGTCATGCTCGGCCCGGGGGAGAGCTCCGACCAGATGCTCGCCTCCCCTGCGTATGACGACCTCGCCCGCCTGCTGGAAGCCCTGCGCGCCCACGATGCCAAGGCCGTTGAGGCGCTCGCCGCCTCGGCACTGAACCCGTCCGCACCCTCCGAGACCGCTCCGACAGACGTGGCAGGCAATCCGTCCGCCCCCTCGACCCTGACGACACGGATCCGGACGGTGCCGCCAGCGACGAGTCAGCCGACCCGCAGCAGACAGCCGGGGGAGAAGGTCTGCTGCTGTTCAGCACACCCCGCAAGCCCGGACTGCTCGGCCGGTTCATCGCCCTGCGCGTCCTCCAGCCCGAAAAGTACGCCTGGCGACGCGGCCTGGAAGCCGCCATGGCCTACCAAGCCATCCACGGCGACCTGCGCGTGCCGGACGACTACCGGGCGCCCAACCCGACCAACGACACCGCGAGTGACGGGTTCCCCCTCGATCGCCGAACAGCGCCGCTACCGCCGCGCGGGCCGACTCACCACCGAGCGGGTCAAGGAACTAGACGCCCGGTCTGCCCATCGGAGCCGCGCGTGACCATCGACTCCTGTCCGGCCCTGCGGCCCTCACGCGTCGCGGCGTGGACGGTAAGCTCCTTCAGCGGGATGTTCGCCATCCGCCCCGTAGTCACGCGTTTGGGCGACATAGCTTGCATTGCTTTCCGGCGACGTCATGCTCGAATGCACTGCGCAAGAAACGCCTGTACCGACCGTATGGCGCTGAGGGCACCGCCCACCAGCTTCCCGCGTAGCACCAGGACACAATTGGCCGGTTGGCAGACGTGCCGTGAGCCCCTCAAGCCAGAGGTGCAACACGCCCGCCCACTGACCCTTGCGTCGCGCCCGGCGAAGCAGTCGATCCGCGCACCACGGACCCAAGAAGGTCGGAGAGAAGACGCCGCGCTCGCAGCGCGGTCCCGCAGCTGCCATAGCGTCAGCCAGCTCGTAGGACGTACTGTCCCGCCATCGGGGCAGATCAGATCAGGCATCCCGGGTCCTCAGCCCGAATGGTGTCTTCGTACCGTCGACGTAGCCCCCGAGGGCCAACAAGAGCAGCGCGATCCGTCGGACGTCTGCGGCAGGCCCTCAGCCCAGAAAGTCGCTGACAACCAGAACGCGCGCCAACTCGGGCCGTGTCCACGGGCGTGGCAACTCCGGCCCCGGTACTGATGAGCTCGCGTATTCAACTGTCACGAGTTCTCCGGTTGGGTGGCTCGTTCGTAACCGTGTGTGGCCGACACATTTTTCGGTGGGTCCTCAGTGGGTCGGCTTCACTGGTGACGCGGCGCGAACACGAGGCGCAGCAAGCGGACCCAGATCGACCAGCGGGCCGGGTGGGGCAGGTGGTTCGTTGCCGCGCGCTGGATGTTGTCGAACGCGTCGTGCAGGAGGGCTTCGTGCAGCCAGCGGATCACCAACGGCCACATCAGGCCCATCCTGCCGTATGTGCGTCCTGCGAGAGTGTGCGAGATCTGACAGCGCATCGGCCCATCGGGGGTGACGAGGAATTCGTGATAGCCGTTGATGCCAAGTCCGGGAGCGAAGGTGAACCGCACTCTTCTTCCGGGCTCGTACTCGGCCACCGAGTAGCGGATCCTTCCGTGTCCGCCGCGCGAGCCGAAGGCCAGGCCGGCGTCGAGGCGCAGCGGCGACCAGGCCGGGATGGGCCATATCCGGTCGTGCGGGGTACCCAGCTGGTCCAGAAGGGCGCCGACGTCGGCGGCGGGCGCGTCGACGGTGCGGCGGTGGATGTTCTGCACGACGTCTCCTTTCCTTGTGCGAGCCTCCCATACGGGAGCGTATGGTGTTGGCCGTACGGTAGCGTATGGATGTGGAGCAAGGGCGACGGCGACTTGCTGGGGATGGCTGGGCGAGGGCAGCTTCTACTGGCATTTCGCCAACCGCGATGCACTCGTCGTGGCGGCCTTGAACTGTGGGAACGGCGGTTCACTGAGGCGACGATCACGGCACTGACAGCCGAGCCTGATCCGACAGCCCGGTTGCGGATGCCGTTCACAGAGGTGAGCGGGAGCGCCGGGCAGAACGCCGCTGCGGTCAATCTGTTCGCGGCGGCCGATCACGAGCTCGTGGCGCCCGTAGTGCGCCGCGGCCCCAAACCTCCTCCGGGTCGGCGTTCACCAAGAACGCAGGATCGCCCAACCTCCCATACACCCCGCCAGATCCAGCACCAACACCGTCAACATGCAGATCATCAGACATGACCCACATGCAACCCCCCGCCGAGACACCACCGCCCAACCAACGCATCCCGTCGCACAGTTGAATAGAACTACCTGAAGAAACCGACGAACCCCCAGCAGCCCGCGCCGACATGACCCGTTCCAGGCCCGCAGAGCCCCCATCCCAACCAATCCGCGCAGGTTCCAACGTGGCGAGCCTGACCGGAGACGGCGAGACCATCGGCTCCCGGTGCACTGACGGAACGGCGACTGGCTGGTCCGCGTGCGGCCGGACGGTTTCGGCTCGACGCTGATGTCGCGGGAGCGGAAATCGCCGCCGACGCGACCGTTCGGGGCACCGCGGCCGATCTGCTGCTGCTCGTCTACGGTCGCCTCCAACCTGATGCGGATGTCTTCGCGTGCCTCGGGGGGCAAGGACCTGCTGACGTACTGGTTCGCCAACTCCGAATGCTCAGGCGGCAGTTGTCCTTCCTCGGTTGCGGCACTCCCACTGCAACGGCATCGCTTGTTGGGGGCCCTGCTTTACGCCGGGTAAGCGGGCCAGTCGCCCAGCGGCGGGTCTGGCCGACAAGGTTACGCAGGCGCCTCCTCGGCCCAGGGAGGGGGTCCGGACGCCGCTGGGACAGGTTGCCTTGCGGGCCACGGTGCTGAGCGGCCGCCGACGGCGTACAGAGAGCCGCACGAGAATCACGCCATCCGGCGCCTCCGTAACACCGCCGACCGCCGACCTAATCCGTCGAGCCGGTCAGGCGAGGAGGAAGCGAGGGTCGCACTGGGACGTCATGTGTCACGTGATGTACAGAACGCCGACGGGCACCGTCGTTGTCGGCGCCGGGGACAGTGCCTCGTAGAGGACGGGTCCGACCGCCACGCAGTGCGGGAACGGTGGGTGTCGTGGCCCACGCAGCGATCAACCGCTAAGCGTCCATTTTGCGCAATGATCAGAGCTTCACACGCAATAAATACGCATGTCAGACGGCATCGAGTCCTCGTAGGGTCTCGGGCAGGACGAAGAGCGGCGGCGATCCCGAAGCTCGGTGCATCCGTTGGGGGTCGCACGCCAGCCGCCATGCCCCGGTACCGCCAGGGCCCCGCATGGCCCGGCATGGTGCGATCACCGCATCGTCCGGTCGTGGCGCTTGGTTCGCCTGCCATCCGAGCACGCCTGCCTGCTGAAGGGAGGCAGTCGCGCCTTGCACAACGCCGCTCACTCGAAGACACACTCGCCCCTCAGCGACTGCGCCCAATCACCGCCAAAGGACCCCGATCATGACCGCAAGCAACACCTGTCGTAAGACCGCCTCCCAATCCCGTGTCGCCGCGGTCGGGGCGATCGCGGTCGCCGGGTCGCTGATGCTCACCGCCTGTGGTGACCAGACCGCCTCGGGCTCCAAGGAGTCCACGGGCACCTCCGAGAGCAGCGCCGCGCTGTTCAGCAAGCTGCCGAAGAAGTACCAGGACTCCAAGGTGATCAAGGTCGGCACGGACGCCGCCTACGCACCGATGGAGTTCGAGGAGGGCGGCAAGATCGTCGGTGTCGACCCCGACATCGCCGCCGCGCTCGGCAAGGAGCTGGGCGTCACACTCCAGTTCGTCAACGGCACCTTCGACGGCCTGATCTCGTCGCTGAACACCGGCCGCCAGGACATCATCATGTCGTCCATGAGCGACACCAAGGCCCGCCAGCAGGGCCTGGACGACAAGGGCAAGAAGGTCGGCGAGGGCGTCGACTTCGTCGACTACTTCACCTCCGGCGTCTCGCTCCTGGTCAAGAAGGGCAACCCGGAGAAGATCCAGTCGTTCGACGACCTGTGCGGCAAGAAGGTGGCCGTCCAGCGCGGCACGATCTACGAAGAGACCTTCAAGACCCAGGCCGCCAAGTGCAGCAAGGACGGCAAGGGCAAGCTCACGATCGAGGCGTTCGACACCGACGCCGAGGCCCAGACCCGCGTGAAGTCCGGCGGCGCGGTCGCCGACCTCAACGACTACCCGGTTTCCGCGTACATCGCGAAGACCGCGGGCGGCGGCAACGACTTCGAGGTCGCCGGCGACCAGACCGAGGCCGGCCCGTTCGGCATCGCTGTCGACAAGGACAACGCCCAGCTGCGCGACGCGCTCAAGGAAGCCCTGACCGCGATCATCAAGAACGGCGAGTACAACAAGGTCCTGGAGAAGTGGGACGTCAAGAACAGCGCCGTCACCGAGGCGACGATCAACGCCGGCAAGTAATCCCTGCCGTCCGCCTCAAGCGTTTCACTGAAGGGCAGTCACTGTGACTGACAAGTTCGACAAGACGCCTGCCGACGAGCCCCCAAAGGACTCAGCGGTCGTCAAGGTGGCGTCACACCCTGAGCAGATCAAGGCCATCCCGGTACGGCACTGGGGCCGCTGGATCAGCGGCGTCGTGGTCCTGGCGCTGCTGGCCCTGCTGGTCTATTCGTTCTCTCAGGGCGACGTCAACTGGGGCACGGTCGGGGACTTCATCTTCGACCCCCGAATCGTCACCGGCATGTGGCACACGCTGCTGATCAGCGTGCTGTCGATGCTCATCGGCCTGGTACTGGGTGTCGTCTTCGCCGTCATGCGGCTCTCGAAGAACCCGGTCACAGGTGCGGTGGCCTGGCTGTACATCTGGTTCTTCCGCGGCACTCCGGTGTTCGTGCAGCTGCTGCTGTGGTTCAACCTCGCGCTGATCTTCCCCGTCCTGAACCTCGGGTTCTACAAGGACGAGATGGTCGACGTGATGACCCCGTTCGTGGTGGCCCTGCTGGGGCTGGGCCTGAACGAGGGCGCCTACATGGCCGAGATCGTCCGGGCCGGCATCCAGTCGGTCGACGAGGGCCAGACCGAGGCCTCGCACGCGCTGGGCATGTCCAGCAGCAGGACCATGCGGCGGATCGTTCTTCCGCAGGCGATGCGGGTGATCGTGCCGCCGACCGGCAACGAGTTCATCAACCTGCTCAAGACCTCCTCGCTGGTGTCCGCGGTGCAGTACACCGAGCTGCTGCGCGCGGCGCAGAACATCGGCTCCACGTCCTTCGCGGTCATGGAGATGCTGCTGGTCGCTTCGGTCTGGTACCTGGCTCTGACCAGCGTCTTCAGCGTCGGCCAGTACTATGTGGAGCGGTACTACGCCCGCGGTTCTCTGCGCCAGCTACCGCTCACGCCGTGGCAGAAGATCAAGAAGAACCTGTCGTTCCGCAGCAGCCCCAGGGGGGTGTGACATGACCGCCATGGTGAAGGCCGAGGGCGTACACAAGTCGTACGGTCTGGCCCACGTCCTCAAGGGCATCGATCTCGAGGTCGCTCCGCAGGAGGTGTTCTGCCTGGTCGGCCCCTCCGGTTCCGGCAAGTCGACGTTCCTGCGGTGCATCAACCACCTGGAGCAGATCAACGCCGGCCGGCTGTCGGTCGACGGCCAGCTGGTGGGCTACCGCCAGAAGGGCGAGAAGCTCTACGAGCTGAAGGACAGCGAGGTCGCGGCCCAGCGCCGGGACATCGGCATGGTCTTCCAGCGCTTCAACCTCTTCCCGCACATGACCGCCCTGGCGAACGTCATGGAAGCGCCGATACAGGTCAAGGGCGAGTCCAAGGCCGTGGCCCGTGCTCGCGCCGAGCGTCTGCTCGACCGGGTGGGCCTGGGCGACAAGGGCAAGCACTACCCCACCCAGCTGTCCGGCGGTCAGCAGCAGCGCGTCGCCATCGCCCGCGCGCTGGCGATGGAGCCGAAGCTGATGCTCTTCGACGAGCCCACCTCGGCGCTCGACCCGGAGCTGGTGGGCGAGGTGCTCGACGTGATGCGCGGCCTCGCCGAAGAGGGCATGACGATGATCGTCGTCACGCACGAGATGGGCTTCGCACGTGAGGTCGGCGATGCGCTGGTGTTCATGGACGACGGTGTCGTGGTCGAGTCCGGCCACCCCCGCGAGGTCCTGAACAACCCGCAGCACGACCGCACCAAGGCCTTCCTCTCCAAGGTCCTCTAACCAGCCAAACTCAGCAGCAGCCAACGTGCGGTACGGACACCATGTCCGTACCGCCCTCTCGCCGTAACCGCGGAACCGGAACACCACCCGCCGAAAGCCCAGGCTGATAATGGACGGTTCCGGGTTCGGTAGGGACTCCACCGTTTGAGAGGACCGGGTTATGCCCGTCCTTTCCCCTACCCCTTTGGCTGCGCAACGCGTGGTCCGCATGGTCGCCGGGGTGCGGCCTGAGTACGACACCGGGTGGTCCGCGACGAAGGCGGTCGCCGCCAAGCTGGGGATCGGGACGACGGAGACACTGTGCAAGTGCGACTGCCAGGACCAGACAAACCGGCAAGGTCATGAGGTGGCCCGGTGCACCATCGAGCGCCTGATGCGCGAGCTCGGGCTCGCCGGCGCCGTCCGGGTCAAGAAGGTCATCACTACGGTCAGCGACCCGGCCGCCAGCCGGGCCCGCGACCTGGTCGACCGGGACTTCCTCGCCCAGGCGCCGACCGCTGCTGGGTCTCGGACTTCACCCACATCGCCACCTGGGCCGGTGTCGTCTACGTCGCGTTCGTCGTTGACACCTTCTCCCGCCGCATCGTCGGCTGGTCCGCAGCCACGACCAACACACACCGAACTGGTCTTGACCGCACTGGAGATGGGATTCTGGGAGCGCGACCGGGAGGGCAGTCCGCACCAGCCCGGACAGCTGATCCATCACAGCGACAGTGAGTATGTGAAGTACCGGATGTCCCGGGCGCGTCGCCGAATGCCACATACAGTTGGAGGCGCGCGCTGAGCAGGTGCGGCCGGACGTCTCCGGAGCATTCGTCATCGTTGAGGCCGTCGTACGGAAGTGCACGCCGACCCTCGTATCGTCGTTCCCGGCACGGACCATGTCGACCCCGCCGCCTGGAGCCCGCTCATCTACAACTTCCGCCACTACTTCGGGCTCGGCCCGGAACTCGGCCGCTCATACCGCACCCAGACGCCCCCGACGCCCGATGCTGCCGTAGAGCAGTGAGCTCGTCAGCCCAGCGCCGGCCTGGCCCGTGCAGCTGGTTCAGGCGGCCTGACCGAGTCCTTCGGCGGTCAGGCGCCCGTCGCGGAGCTGGGTGAAGTCCACGTGCAGCTCCGGGTCGTACGCGTCGCGCTGGATGCCGAGTTCGTGGGTGGAGTACTCGCCGAGCCGCAGGATGTGCTCGGTCAGGTATTGCGAGATCTGGGCCAGGTCTCCGGGATCGATCTCCCAGCCCTCTTCCAACAGCTGGCGGACGATCTCGGCGACCTGGGGCGTTGGGGAGGATGACCGCGTTGGTGAGCAAGGCGTTGGGCAAGACAATGTGTGACGCCAACATCCCCCCACTGATGCAATGTCGCTTGCGGCCATTGCCATGAGTGGAAACTTCGGATCTCCTTTGACGAGTGCAGAACACGTTGAGAGTCGCGTACTCCCTGACGCACGCCGACGAGGCTCACCCCGAACCCGCCCCACTCCTCCGGTTCTCTCAGGAGAGATCGGCGTGATGCCGGCCGCGCGACCCAAGGACGCTTGAGTGCAACCGAGTGCAGAGAGTCACTCGATAGTTGTGGAGAACGTTGTGCCCCGCTCCTTCCCCCGTACCCCGCGCCAGCGGCGTGTCCTGAACGCCCATCTGGCCGCCCTTTTGCCTGACGCGAAGTCTTTGACCACTGAGCAGAGTTGTTCCAGCCGACCGCAGATGGGACCCCACCCTTGAGCCCCACCCGACCTGTCACCGGCGGCGTGACCACGACCCCCGTTGGAATGGATGTCGCCCGCCGTGCAGTAGGACCGACTTCGAGGAGGTTTATCTCACCGGTTGCCTCTTCGGCTGAGGAACCCCGCTCGCTTCCGTCGCCGCCTGATCTTAATGGTGCGGGCGCAACCAGCGCTGGAGGACTTCGCCTCGACGTCAGGGCGTTAGCGCGGTACCCCTTGCCCTTCTCTGCTCAAGGGGCCTGATGTTCAGGAGATTTGGCCACGCTCCCGGCACTGTGCTTGACGGCCACCCGGCACGGGATGATCGAACGTTGCGCGGCGTGTGCGAGGACACCGCCATGGGCCGCTGGGAGGCCGCCCGCGATCTACTCGAAGCCACCGGCCAGGACTGGGATCGCCGGATCTTCCGGCTGCAAGTCCTCGCCCATGGCGCGGTCAGCCTGCGATGGGCGGAGACCTGGGCCAACGCGGAGCGGACGAGCCCTGATGCCCTGGCGATGCTCGCCCACGTTCAGGCCCTGCGCTCCATCGTCGTCGGCCCGGAGGACGGTCGGGCACTGCTGGAGCAGGCCTGGCGGACTTGCCACGAGGCCGCCGAAGCGTGGCCGGCGGACCCCTCTCCCTGGGTGGTGCTCATGGCGCTGCTGCGCGTGCACTGCCCCGACCGGGAGACACTCTCGGAAGTCTGGCAGGAGGTGCGGGCGCGCGACCCGTACAACCGGGAGGCACACCACGAGCTGCTCACCTACGTCTTCGGGTGCAACCACGGCTCCGCCACCGAGATGCACGACTGGGCCTACGAGCTGACGAGCTCCGCTCCGCGGGGCACGCCCATCCCGGTGCTGCTCCTGGTTGCTCACGCCGAGTCCCACCGCATCCGGATGGAACAGAACAGCAGGTCGTACGGGCTGATTATCCATCCGTGGCTGGACTGCCCGGACATCGACCGAGTCCTGAACGGTTGGTGGCGCTACCGAGCACCGCAGCCGCATGCCCACTTCATGGACGACGCCAACTACCTGGCACACGCTTTGTCCTACGCCAATCGCCACGCGGAGGCATTCGAGGTCTTCGACGCGATCGGACGGTACGCCGCGCGCCTGCCGTGGGCGTACTGCGGAGATCCGACCCAGCTGTTCCTGCGCCATCGGGGCTGGGCCCAGAAAGCGATCGTCCCTGGCTGAGCCCGGTGATCCCAAGGTCGGCCAGTTTCCCACTGTTCGCGTTGTATGTGTCCCATTCCTGCTTGGAAGGAAGCATTCCCCATGCCACTCGACGTCTCCGCCACCTCGGACGAGGAACGCCTACGTCAACTCGGCTACACCCAGGTCCTCGCCCGGCGGATGTCCGGCTTCTCCAACTTCGCCGTCTCGTTCACCATCATCTCCATCCTGGCCGGCTGCCTGACGCTGTACGGGTTCGGCATGAACACCGGCGGCCCCGCGATGATCATTTGGGGCTGGGTCGCGGTCGGCCTGATGACGCTCTTCGTCGGCCTGGCCATGGCAGAGGTGTGCTCCAGCTATCCCACCTCGGCCGGCCTGTACTTCTGGGCGCACAAACTGGCCCCGCCCCGTACGGCGGCCGCCTGGGCATGGTTCACCGGCTGGTTCAACGTGCTCGGGCAAGTCGCCGTCACCGCCGGCGTCGACTTCGGCGCGGCGTCGTTCCTCAATGCTTATCTGGACCTGCAGTTCGGGTTCGCTGCCACCTCCGTACACACCGTGATCCTCTTCGCCGCGATCCTGGCCCTGCATGGGCTGATCAACACCTTCGGCGTACGCCTGGTGGCCTTCCTCAACAGCTTCAGCGTGTGGTGGCACATCGTCGGCGTCCTCGTCATCGTCGGTGCGCTCGCCTTCCTGCCCGAGCGGCACCAGTCAGCGCACTTCGTGTTCGGGACCTTCGTGAATAACACCGGCTGGCACTCCACCTTCTACGTCGGCATGCTGTCGCTACTGATGGCCCAGTACACCTTCACCGGCTACGACGCGAGCGCCCACATGACGGAGGAGACCAACAACGCCGCCGTGGCCGGGCCGCGCGGCATCATCCGGTCCATCTGGGTCTCCTGGGTCGTTGGTTTCGTGCTCCTGGTGGGCTTGACCTTCGCGATTCAGGACTACGATGCGGCCCTGTCCAGCTCCACCGGTGTCCCCCCGGCGCAGATCTTCATGGACGCCGTCGGCGTGGCCGGCGGCAAGATGCTGCTGCTGATAGCCATCGGCGCCCAGCTGTTCTGCGGCATGGCCTCCGTCACCGCGAACAGTCGGATGATCTACGCCTTCTCCCGCGACGGAGCGCTCCCGTTCTCCCACATCTGGCACCGCATCAACCCGAACACCCGCACCCCCACCAACGCGGTCTGGCTCGCCGCGCTCGGCGCGCTGGCCCTCGGCCTGCCCTACCTGATCAATGTCACCGCGTACGCCGCCGTCACCTCGATTGCGGTGATCGGCCTGTACATCGCCTACGTCATCCCGACCTACCTGCGCCTTCGCCGGGGCCACGACTTCGAGCGCGGTCCGTGGCACCTGGGCCGGGCCAGCCGCCTGGTCGGCACCATCGCGGTGATCTGGGTGTGCTTCATCACGGGGCTGTTCATGATGCCGCAGGTTAGCCCCGTCACAATGGAGACGTTCAACTACGCCCCCATCGCCGTCCTGGTCGTGCTCGGGTTCGCCGCGTGCTGGTGGCTGGCCTCTGCCCGCACGTGGTTCCTCAACCCGACGATGAGTCGGAGGCGCGCTCGCCACGCCATCCGCGTCCCCATGGGATCGGTCGACAGATAGGCGTGCAGCGTCGCCGGGTACCTGGCCGACGGGCTCGATGCCCCGCGGCCTGGGGCTCGTCCTGGTTGGCTGGTTGGCTGATGGGGACCGGCTCTCTGCTGGGCTCCCGGCTCCGCCCGTCCTGACCGGCCACAAAGCCCGGTTATGGCGGTAGCGACGGCGGTCGTCGATGGCAAGCCGGTTGCGATCCAGGCAGCCGGGACAAGACGTAGATCGCGGTTGCCGGTACACCAGCGAGCAATTCACATCCCTGGCCATCCAGTTGGGCGTTCCGCTGTTTCGGTCGGTCGCACCGGTCAGTGCTGGGACAACGCGCTCGCCGAGTCGTTCTTCGCCACCATCAAACGCGAGTTGCTCGGCACCACCGCCTGGCTCAGCCGGACCCGCAGCGGTCCGGGCATCGGGATGCCCGCATCGACGCCCCTCCGCAACCGGACACGCCCCAGGGATGAACGGACCGGCCGCACGACCCAGCACTCAAGCCGGCGCTCCCTCGCAGCCGCTCCGGGACCTCATCGCCATCGCGTCGGCCCTGTGTGAACGCGGCATCGGCTTCACCTCTCGGTCACCGGGGACGCAGAGGGCGCAGGAGACGACGTTCTCCTGGGAGGCCCCGGCACCGACGACGAGCTGGTCGGGGACTGCGACAGTGGGCGGAACGCACGCGGAAGCGGCGGAGATGATCTATTGGATTTGGGAAGCGGCGTCGACCAGTTTGCGATCGGAGATCACAACATCCATAACCGTCGCCAGGGCGGGACCGCGTTCGGCTCCGGCAACGACCGGATCATCGGCGGCGACGATGCCCCCGAGGACCCCTTTTCCCGCGGCGACCTTCTCGTCGGCGACTCTTCCGTGAACGCCGCTCCCCGGACCGCCGTTCGTGATGTGATCTCCGGCCGCGGAGGGGACGACGTGATCTTCGGCGACAACACCAACTTCGACAACAACAGGACCTTCGGACCTGCAGTCGGCAACGACGACCTCGACGGCGGCGATGGCGTCGACACACTCCGGGCAGGTCCCGGCAACGACTTCCTAGACGGCGGTCCCGATGCTCCGGACTGTTCGACCCGGCCCTCGACGGTGTCGAAGACCGCGGCAGCGAGGTCAACCAGCCTCTGGGCATGGTCGACCTTGCCCCGCTCGACTGGTTCACCCCCTTCGACCCCGACCTGGCCCGCGACCCCGACCGCGGCTTCCAACACCCCTGACCGCGCACCCGCAACCGCACGCAACGGCAGGTCCACACGATGATTGAGATCGCCCCCGGGAATCCGGACAGCGCGGAGCCCTGGCGCAACCTGCTGCCCGTGGTCGAGCTGCTGCTCGCCCACGGCAACCGGTACGTGCCGGGCCGCGAGGGCTTCATCGAGGACCCTCACGGCGGCGCGGAATGCGATCTGGAACTGCCGCTGGACTTCGACCTGTTGGCAGCCGAGGTGACCTTCCCCGACACGGTGGACGCCCGCCCCGAGGGGGACGGCATCCTGGATCGCGGGACGTGGTGCCTGATCTCGGGGCCGGGGGAGCGGGCGAGCCGGATCGTGATGCCCAAGCGGATCGACTGACCGACAGCGCGTCCCGGCGGGTCTACGATCCGCCGGGACGCGGGATGTCCTGCCCCGCCCGGCCCGGGGCCGGCGCAAAAGCGATCTCCAAGTGGCCTCGTTGATGCACGTCATCCCCACTCGTGAACAGCCCGACATCGTCCCTGATGTACTGGCCCTTCGCCAAGACGAAGCAAGGGCCGAGACATGACCGACTGGGACGAATTCGAGTGGGTGGTGTGGCGGATCAACGTCGACGACCCCGAACAGCGCGCCGGGGCGGAGCCGGACCTGGCCGAGCTAACCCGGCAGCCGATGACGGATCTGGCCGCCTCACTGGGCTGCGTGTACGAGGATTGCTGCGACGACGACTCCTCCGAGGATGACGTCCCCTACTACGCCTGGTGGGTCCGCCTGCCCGCAGCCGGGCACGCACGACGGAACCCGGTCGGCATCCCGCTCGCCCTCGACCGGCTGCGCGAGTACCTGGCCACGCAACTGCCTCCCGGTCTGGAATGGGAGATCACCCCCGACCGGGCGCGGACCTACGACCACGCCGGCAGCAGCGCCCTGCGGGCGGCCTACGACGATGTGATCGCCCCGTTCGAACGGGCCCTGCTGCCACTGCGCGTGGACGGTGCCGACGACCTCGATCCGCGGGCGAAGGTCTGGAAGTGGGAGAAACACCTGCTGGTGGGCACGTTCGACCTGTGGCTGTGCAACGACCCGGACTCTCCTCACATCTGGTTGGTCGTCTGCGTCGGACTGTGGACCGAGCCGCAGCTCTTCGAGGAGGAGCGCGCGGCCGATCTGGGCCACTTCGGCTTTACCCCGCACCACCCGCTGCTGTTCCTGCCCCGACCGCCGGCCCCGGCGACCTTTACCGCCCGCGCGACGTCCGGCAGCCGGAAGCGGTAGCGCTCCGCGCTCCGGTTGGCTTCGCGCTGCCCCCGTCTCGCCGCGTGCCCGGTGGCCGCTCCGCGGCCGTCCGGGGTGTGCGCTTCGCGCTCTCATGCGCTGCGGGTCCCGGCAGGCGGAACCGGCAGCGCTCCGCCCTGTGCTTCCTCGCTCCGCGCTGCCGGTTCCCTTGCCCTTGGTGCTGCGCACCTCGAGGCGGCGGCACCGCCCCGGCCACCGCAGCCCGGTCGTGGTGCCCGGCGCGTGGCGCCACGCCGGGGAGTGACCCCGATCAACTCCCACCCACCGACGACCAGATGTCAGTGCCTCTTGGCACCATTGCGATCATGAGTCACAACATTGCGTACTCGACCGCCGACAAGGCCGACGTCCTGGCCTACCTGGGCAGCAACGGCAACCTCAGGGCGGACCAGCGCCGCCGCCTCGACGGCATGCGCAAAGATGCCCAGGCCCATCAGGACGATCTCGACCACCAGGGCGTCGACTGGGGCCTGTCCATCCCCGACGCCCTCGATCACCTCATCGCCGGGCGCAGCGATTCGGACGCGGAGTGTGCGGGCAACGCCTACAACTCCGCTTTGCAGCACATCATCGACCACAACGCTTCCGACCCCTCCCAGCTGGGCACCTACTCCAAGCCCTCGACGTTCTTCGGCCTGGTGGACGATGAGATGCGCCGCCTCGGCGTGCCGACTGACCTACTGCCCCACGGCTACTTCTACGGCGGGCTGCCCGACGACTTCCCCCACGTCCCGCACTCGATAGACGGCTACCCGGCTATTGGCCACCTGCCGCTGGCCAAGACCAAGCCCGCCGCCGACGCCTACCGCGCCGTCCTGGATCGAATGGACCCGGACTTTCGGTACGACGTCCAGGAGCTCATCGACAAGCTCAACTTCGAGCACAATGAGTGGGAGTACGCGACGAAGAACGTCGACTGGTACACCCAAGACACGCTCTTCTTCAAGCTGACATGACCGACCACTGGAGGGCCGCCGGGCCAGTCCCGGCGGCCCCCAGCTCGCGCTCTCCCGCGTCTCCCGGACGCACTTCGTCACGCGCAGCTCGCCGCTGACTCGTTGTCAGTGGTGGTTCCTATCGTGGTGGTCGTAGAGAGATCACGGCACAGCACCACGGGGGATCCATGTCCGCGACCAGCATCGTCGTGCCCGCGCACGCACTCCCTGCGTCCATCACGCACGAGGCGACCCGCCGCCGCCTCACCGGGCCCGGACTGCCCGCGGAGCACGGGCTGATCCGGTTCGGGCCGCTTGCCGAGTCCAGGGTGGTGCCTGTCCCGGATCTGCTCGCCGAGGGGGCGGACCCGGGCAAGCTCGATCCGTACATCGCGGACCTGCTGCTGATCGGACACCTTCGCTGCGAGGAGTACGACGCCCAGGAGGTCGTCCTCGACGGGGCCACGGGCCGGGTCTTCACCATGTACCTCTTCGAGGGCTCGCCCGGCCTGATCGACGTGATCCCTCTCGCCCCCTCCGTCGACGCCCTGGCGCGGTTCCTCGCGCACGTGGACGACTTCCGGTTGATGCGGGGCAGGTTCGCCGCGCTGGCGGTGCGGACCGGCACCGCCGTGGTGGCCGAGGCATCGGCCCTGCTGATGTCGGTCTTCTCCGACGAGGACTGGGGCCACGACGGCTGGGGCAGTGCGGGCACACCATCCGCATGGGGGCATCCCATCCCTGCATTCTGGCGGATCGCCGCCCTCATCCGACCGCTGGCTCTGGTCGCGGGACCGGGCGGGGGCCTTCGACTGGACCTGCCGACGGGATTGTTGGACGAGGAGTTCGGCCCGGACCAGATGGTGCGCATCGAACCGTCAGCGCTGCCCGCGGCCCTGGTCCACGAGCCGACTCGACGGTTCCTCACGGAAGTTGGGCTCCCGAAAGTGGAGCTCATGTTCGGCCTCTGGCGCGACGAATCCCTGCTCCGGACACTTGCGGAGCTCGCGACCCCCATGGACGAGGACTCCTGCCGGATGCCGGCCGACGCGGACAACCTGGTCGGCCTGGGCAGTCTGATCCATGACTTCGAGGTCGTGATCGACGGCCGCACAGGGCTCCTCTCGTACCACCTCTACGGTGACGACACGACGACTCCGGTCAACGCCGACATATCCACGCTGGCGTTCACGATGTGGATGTACAGCCGGGAGCAACGGCTCGACGAGGAGCACGACTTCACCCAGGACTTCTACCACCAGCTCGCCGACACGATGGCCGAGGTCCTCTCGTCGGTGGACCCGGTCGCCTGCCTCCCCTCGACGGGCGAGGACGACTACTGCTACTGGCCGGAGGTGTTCCACGACGAGGCGGGAGGCGTGCTCTGAGCCTGGCCGCGCCTCCCGGCCGGTGCTGCGAGTCTCGCGGACGTCTTCTACCGGACACCGATCCCGCCCCGCCAGAACGAGTCCATCGCCCTTCCCGGCGACCTTCGCCTACGACCGCTTTCTAGGCAAAGTGACTGAGCGCCGTGGTTGGCAAGCCTGGCCAAGTAGCGCGCTGAGTCAAACGCGTGTGACTGAGCGGGGCAGTTGGCCAGGGGGCGCGGGAGCATGCACTCAAGTAGTCACTCGGGCAGAGTGCTGAGGTGGCGGACGCGGACGCCGTCCCCCGGTATGCGGCCGCGCGCCCGCTGCAGACGGTCCGTGGCTATCCATGCCCACCTGATCGAAGCACGGTTGATCGTGAAGGCCCGCCAACAGGTCGGCGGGCGGGCGCTCGACTTGCCGGTGGAGTGAGCACCGTATCTGACGGCCAACCAGCGTGCTCAGTCACAGTGCGACGGCCTGGGGCTTGCCCATCCACCGACCAGGCTTGCCCAAACGTCTGACCTGCGGAAACGCCGGACGGGTGCATGTACCGGCATGGGAAGCATTCACTGGCCAGCTGTCGTTCACCGCGCTGATGAGGATCTCTGACTTGCTGCTGAAGCTCCCCATAAGGGCAGTCCGCACACGGGAGCACTAGCGATCTGCGCAGGCACCGAAGTCGAGCCAGCCGAGCTTGAGTTCGGGCCAGTCCGCCACCCCGTAGAAGTCGCTCTCCTCATGGCTCACAGAGACCCCGCCGCCGTCCTGCCGGCCGATAAAGCGGGAAACGCCGCCATCCCCGCTTGACTGGAAGACCTGGAGCTCGGCGCGGCCGTCGTGATTGGTGTCGGTGGCCCGCACCCCGTATACGAACGTCGAGTGCTTCATACGGATGGTGCCGGTCCGGTCACTGCTCAGGTCGCGGGCGAGAGGCCCGTAGTGCACCTCATGCACCACCATGTTGTCCCGCGGAGCGTCGCCCTCGTCGCGCTGACTGTAGAAGAGAGCCAGATCGAGGTAGCCGTCGCCATCGAAGTCGCCGAAGGTGCCCCGCGTCTCCATGTCCTCCTCCGGTACGCCTCGCAGCTTCTGCCAAAACCCGCGGGCATCGCCGACGCTGACCGCGGTCCGGTGATCGTCTCTCTGGAAGACCACTGAGCCGGTGCCGTCGCCGCCTTGGTCGTGGATCTCGTCCAGTTGTCCGTCCGCGTCCACGTCGGCGCGCAGGATGTTGCTGTCGACGGCGCATATGGCCATGGGCGCGTGGTTGCCTGGTTTGGGCCCGGTACCCAACAGAAGCCACAGGCCGCCGGCGATCACGACGAGACCAGCTCCGGTAGCCGTGGCGAGCCGCCGCCGACGTGTGCGCTGTCGCGGCAGCGACGAGAACACGCCCCCAGACGTGAATTGCTTCGGAGCTGAGAATGGCATGCCAGAACCCTACGACTGCACTGTGCCGACCGGCCGTGGGGCAGGCAGCCCGCCCCCGTTCCCTGCGACAACCGTCTGGGGAGTGAAGAGACGCAGCTCGCCCGGCAGCTCGCTGAAGAGAGGCGTCAGCGCCGGCACCTGGCTGAGTTCGTCAGCCGCTTCGGCGACTTGGGCGGCCGGTGACTTCTGTGCAAGCCCCCTGCTGGGCACCCGGAAGAGGGTTGCAGCCAAAGGTGTCTGCACAGTTGCCTGCACAGGGGGATCCACGGTGGCACCGGAGGTACTGCCGGAGGTGTGAACCCCCCCTTTCTGGATCTTGAGTGTTTGCCTGGTCAGGCCCCTTGGGCAAGCCCTTTTCGCTCGCCGACACCTCTTTCTCCGCGATAGTCGGAGGAAGAGGCTTGATGTTCTGACGTCCCGGCGCGCCCTGCTCGCTCTGTCTTCCCTCTCTCACCTCGTCCAGTCCTTCCCGGCCCCCAGCCCGTCCCCAGCACCTCGCTCACTCGCCCCGTCGGCTCGCCGCTCGCTCCCGCCGCTGCGCGGACCGCTCACCGAGAGATTCCAGGGCTGAGGCGAGCGGCGACAATCGCGGCAAACCGAACGCGTGGCTACGTACGCGAGAACGGGCTCTGGTCCACTTCTTGTGGCCGCGTACGCAGCGTGACCGCCGGTCTTCATGCGTTGGCAGTTGAGGCCGCCCGACTATGCAGTCGTTGGGCTACTCGGTTCTGGTAGAGCCCTATTGCACGCCGGGAGGCACGCGTGTCGCTTGGTGGTAGTACATACGCCACCCCGCGGCTCCGTCTCCCTTGCGCCAGATCGAACTGTGCCTGGTCCTGCGCTCGCCGAGGACGGTCTCGAACGTCAGATGGACCAGCCCCGGGGCCAGCAGCACGCCCGACATGTCTGAGGGCTCGAAGCAGGGACCACTCAGTGAACTACCCGGATGGTTGGGTAGTTCGGCGAGCATGACCTCGTACGTCCACCGTCGCCCAGACCCACCCACCTCCACAAACTGCGGGTCGAGGAGTTGGCTGGCGAGTTCACGCGAGGCACGGACATGCGGATCCATAAGCTGCAATTCACCCGCGATTGCCTGATTCACATCGTCTGTTGCACTGTCCATGGACGTATCTCACCGAGCTCACCAGGACTGTCGCAATCGAGTATTGCTGCTTCCGGTGTCGATCCACTTCTTGTGGTGCGGTGGCGCCGGTCACGCCAACAAGACTCGCTTGCGGAGGAGTTCAAATCCCGCGCGGCCGAACATCTGGCGCTTGAGCATCTTGATCCGGTTGACATGGCCCTCCACGACACCGGAGTTCCACGGCTGTGTGAGGCCGGCGATGACGGCGTCGATGTCGCGTTCGAGGTGCTGGGCGAACCGGCGGACAGTGGGCAGGTCGGTGGTGGCGGTGGCCGATTCGATCCATGCTGGCAGGTCGCTGCCTTGCAGGTGAGTGAGCATATGGCCGAAGGAGCGCACGTGCTGGGCAAGTACTGTCAGTTCGGGGCAGTTGGTTAGGACGGCCTTGAGCTGGAGCCGGTCGCTCTCGTTCAGAGCGTCGGGGTGGGTGAGGATCCAGCGTGTGACAGCGCGGGCTGATGGCGGCCGGGGCCCGACCGGCTGAGGCTTGCCGCGCAGGGTCCTGATGACGTAGTCGCGGACGCTGCCGTAACCGCCTGGATAGCCCTGTGCCTTGATCTCTTCCCACAGCCTCCAGGCGTTGGTGCAGCCTTCCTGCCACCTCTGGTCGAGGTAGGGCTTGTAGGCGTCGAGCTTGGTCGCGCGGCTTTGCCACTGGCCGGTGAACATCTCCTCCGCGGTGGTGGCGCGGGAGAAACGCAGGATGGTGTTGAGGGTCATGTTGAGCTGCCGGGCGGCGGACCGCTTGCTGTGGCCGGCTGCCAGTAGCGCGTGGATGGTGGCGTGCTTGGCGCGCGTGCGTTCGGCGAACCGGTGCCCTGTCGGCCAGGGTGATACGGCGGTCGACTCCGTCTCCTCCTGAGGTTCGTCCGGCGGTGCCGGGGTGGGGCGCAAACAGTTGCGGTGCAGGTAGACACATTTCTCAGCGGCTTCACCCAGGCTGTGCCAGAGATGCCACCGGTCGGCCACCTGCAGAGCCTGCGGGGCACCGCGGGTGGCGCCTTCGGCGAAGAAGGGGGCGCGGTCGCGACAGACGATCTCAATGCCAGGCCGCTCGGCGAGCCAGGCCGCCAGCGTGTCCGCCTCCCGGTCCGGCAGGAGGTCGATCGGACGACGTCTCTCGACGTCGACGAGCACAGTTCCGTAAATCCGGCCCTTGCGCTGGGCGTATTCGTCCACGCCGACTACACGGGGCGCGGCGGTGGTCGGGTCCGGCAGAGAGGTGACCAGCCTCAGCAAGGTGTTCCGACTCACCGGAGCCCCGAAGACATCCGCCATCCGGGCGCGGGCCCGGCCCGCGAGCGCAAGACCGACCGAGACCAACGCCGATCGCAGCCGCTCGGTCCGTCGGCCGAACCGGCGGGTGAGCCCGGACACCTGCTCGGCGAAGGTCTTGCGCGGACAGGAGTCCTCCGTGCAAACAAACCGACGCACCCGTAACGACACCACGACGAACTTGCCGGCCGCTGGCAGATCACGGGGCAATCGCAGGTAGGAACCATGTATTCGGCCCGACCAGCACCCGCATTCCGGGCAGGCCGCCCGCCTGACGGTCGTCCGGGCCTCGACTCGGACGACCGTGTCGGTCACCTCGATCGGTCGTTGGGCTGTTCATGGGGCGGGGTATGCGGAGTTGGATTGTTCCGGACGGGCTGTGGGAGATCGCCGAGCCACTGATCCCACCGTCGAAGGTGCGGCCGCAGGGCGGCGGAACACAGGACACACCTGATGAGACGCTGTTCACGGCGATCATCTACGTGCTGGTCAGCGGCTGCGCCTGGCGGGCCCTGCCACCGTGCTTCGGGATATCGAAGTCCACCGCGCACCGACGGTTCCTGATCTGGTCGCGGGCCGGTGTGTGGGGCCGACTGCACGAGGCGATCCTGCACCGACTCGACGACGCCCAGCTCCTCGACCTCTCCCGGGTCGTCCTCGACTCCGCCCACGTCAGGGCTAAAAGGGGGCGAACTCACAGGCCCGAGCCCCGTGGACCGGGGCAAGCCGGGTTTCCAAGATGCACGTCCTGTCGGACGCGAACGGACTGCCCCTCCTCGTCGGCGTTTCGGCCGCCAACACCCACGACAGCCTCGCCCTGAAGCCCATGGTGGAGGGTCACCAAACGAGACACGACCCTCACCGGGGCCGTCACTTCAAGCCCAAGCGTCTGCATGCCGACAAGGCCTATGACATGCCTCACCTGCGAAAATGGTTACGCGGCAAGCGCATTGGCGTGCGCATCGCCCGCAAGGGCATCGAGTCCAGCGAACGCCTCGGCCGACGCAGGTGGGTCATCGAACGCACCATGTCCTGGATGACCGGCTACCGCCGGCTCAACCACCGCTACGAGCGCAACCCCCGCAACTACCTGGCCTTCCTCGGCCTCGCGGCAGCCCTGTGCTGCTACAAACGACTCATCCGCCTCACCACATAGGACACGGTCTTAGAGGTCATCTCATTTGGCGAGTCTGCGGTAGCAGATGAGGGTGCAGGCGATGCTGGTGAAGGCCAGGAAGTGCTCGGCTTTGCGCTCGTAGCGTCGGTGGAGACGTCGGCACCCGGCGAGCCAGGCCATGGTGCGTTCGATGGTCCAGCGGTGGCGGCCCAGCCGCTGCGAGGTCTCGATTCCCTTGCGGGCGATGCGGTGGGTGATGCCACGCCCGCGTAACCATCGCCGCAGGTGCGAGTAGTCGTAGCCCTTGTCGGCGTGGAGCTTTCCCGGCTTGCGTCGCCGGCGTCCGCGGCGGGAGCTGATCGGGGGGATGCCCTTCACCGGGGGGATCAGAGCCTGGCTGTCGTGCAGGTTCGCCGCCGAGATTCCGACGGCCAGGGCAGACCGGTCCGCTCGGTGATCAAGTGGATCTTCGAGCAGTACTTGCCCCGATCGACAGGATTCGGACCCGTCAGGTCCCCCTTTTCAGCGCCCGCATGTTGACCGAGTCGATCGCGCAGCGGGACCAGTCCAACTCGCCGCGGGAGCCGAGTTCGTCGAGGACCAGACGGTGGAGCTTGGCCCACACCCTGGCCTTTGTCCACTCGGCAAAACGCCGATGGGCCGTTGCTCCCGACGGGCCGAACGACGCGGACGGCAACTGCTGCCACGTGCAGCCTGACGTGGCCACGAACACGATCGCAGCCAGCACTTCCCGGTCACCATGGCGACGCCGGCCACCGCCCTGAGGCCGCGAGGGTGCCTCCGGCACAACCCGCTGGAACAACTCCCACAACTCATCCGGCACCAGCCGCTCAACGATCCCCACCACAACCGACAGCCTACCGAGACGACCAAATGAGATGACCTCTTAGTGACCATTTGCTCGAGTCGGGTGCCAAGAGCGGCGAGGTCGGCCCGCAGGTCATCGCGCAGCTGCTGCATCGCGCGCATGAGTTCCCACGGCGTGGGGTCCTGATTGGGCGCGGTCACATCGCTCCTCCGACTGGCGGTCCCGCACCGGTGATCAGCTGACGTGACTTCTGACTCCCATGAGCTCTGCTGGGCAGTTAGCTGTACGGGCCGTTTGCGCCGCCAATCTGCTCGCATGATCCGCTTGCGATTCGAAGCGCGCCTGACACGACCGCACGCCGGTGGGCGCCAATGATGTTTGCAGTAGGGCAAGTTGTAGGAAACTGCTGCGGGCGGCGACTGCGGATCGCCACACTGTCCAGAACGTCGCGGCCCCCGTGCGTGACACGCAAAGCGCGTGGCGGGGCTTGGCTTGGCCGCGCCTTGTGAGCACGGAGAGTGCAATGGACATCCAACTGGTTCTGGCGCCCGACCGCGAGCTGGATCCGGAGGCAGGCGAGCAGCTAATGCTCCGGTTACGAGCAGAGCTCTCCGAGCTGGACATCGAGTCGCTCAGCTCCCTGCCAGGGGCGGAGGCCCCCGATGGCGCGAAGGCCGTCGATCCGGTCACGCTGGGGACGATCGTTGTGGCACTGAGCGCGTCCGGCGGGGTGTTCACCGCCCTCATCGAGACTCTGCGGGATTGGCTAGGCAGACAGTCAGCCCGGCATCGCATCTCGGTGACAATAGACGGCGACACCATCGAACTGGAACGGGCATCGGCCGACGAACGCAGGGATCTGATCGATGGATTCGTCCGCCGCCACCTAAAGGGCAAGTAGCCATGGGGCGCCGACTCGCACTGCTGATCGCGACCTACGAGCACCAAGATCCAGGGCTGCGGCAGCTAACCGCTCCCGCGCATGACGCGGAGGCCCTAGCAGAGGTCCTCCGGGATCCCGACATCGCGGGGTTCGAGGTCACCATCTTGATCAACGAGCCCCACTACCGCGTCGGCGAGGCCATCGGCGACCTCTACCGCGGCCTTCGACGCGACGATCTGACTTTGCTGTACTTCACTGGCCACGGCCTCAAGGACGACGAGGGCCGGCTCCACCTGGCGATGTCCAATACCCGGCGTGACAATCTCGCCTTCACGTCGCTGCCCGCCGAACAGGTCGACCGGGCCATGTCGGGCTGCATGTCCCGGCAACAGGTTCTGATCCTCGACTGCTGCTACAGCGGTGCCTTCCCTGCCGGACGCCTCGCCAAGGCCGATGCGGATGTGCACACCCTGGAGCGGTTCCAGGGCCGCGGACGCACTGTTCTTACGGCCTCCGACGCCACCCAGTACTCATTCGAGGGCGACGAAGTACACGGCCGCGCCGCGCAGTCCGTGTTCACCCGGCATCTCGCGCACGGCCTGCGGGACGGCAGCGCCGACCTCGATGGCGATGGGGACATCACCCTGGACGAGCTGTACGCCTACGTCCACGACAAGGTCGTCGATGAGATGCCGCAGCAGCGCCCGAAGAGGCAGGACAATGTCGAAGGCCGCATTGTTATCGCCCGGAACGTCAACTGGGCTCTGCCTGCACACCTACAGCATGCGCTCACCAGCCCAATCGCCACTGATCGGCTTGGCGTCGTGAAGGGACTCGCTCACCTGTATCGGATGGGCAATCACGTCGTACGCCAACGTGCTGCGACCGAGATCCAGCTCCTCACGAACGACGACAGCCGTAGCGTCTCAGCTGCGGCGGCGGCACAGCTCCAGACTCTCCTGGTGCGGGATGTCCTAATTCCGCACTCGCCAGTGGCTCCGCCCGAGGCGACACCGCATGTAGCCCCGCCCGTGCAGGAGAGCCCCGCAGCCCCCTCATCCACTAGGCCCCTCCCGAAGCCTGGAACACTGCGGTGGCGGTTCCCCTTCGACGGCCCCGTTCCTGAGTCGCCGATGGCGTCAAACGGGCTGGTGTATGTCGGCAAGAATGACGGCAACCTGTACGCAATCGATGCTGACACCGGAGAAAAGAGGTGGCACTTCGCCGCTGGCGACTCCGTGCACTCTGGGCTGGAGACAGAGGGCGGGTTGGTGTACTTCGGCAGCGACGACCGCAACCTGTACGCGATCGACACCGCCACCGGAGAAAAGAGGTGGCACTTTACTACCAACGGCTACGTTCGCTCATCGCCGGCGGTGGTCGGCGGGGTCGTGTACGCCGGCAGCAGTCCCAACACCGTCTATGCCCTCGACGCCGACACCGGAATGAAGAGGTGGCAGAAGTCCGTCGGCTTGTCGGATATCGAGTGGGTCGTGGCCATGGGCGAGGTGGTGTGCGCGGGAAACACGGGCCGCAGCTTGTACGCGTTCGACACCGCAACTGGAAGGAGGAGATGGCGACTAAACGTGATCCTTTCTCGCTCCGTGTGGCCAACGTCAGTAGAGGGCGGGGTGGTATACGTCAGCAGTAGCGACCACAATCTGTACGCGATCAACGCCACCACCGGCTACAAGTGGCACTTCACCACCGGCGGCGAAGTTCGATCATCTCCGGCGGTAGCGAACGAGGTGGTGTACGTCGGCAGCGACGACCACAACCTGTACGCCATCGACACCGCCACCGGCGAAGAGCGGTGGCATTTCACCACCGGCGGCGAAGTTCGATCATCTCCGGCGGTAGCGAACGAGGTGGTGTACGTTGGCAGCGACGACCACAACCTGTACGCCATCGACACCGCCACCGGCGAAGAGCGGTGGCATTTCACCACCGGCGGCGAAGTTCGATCATCTCCGGCGGTAGCGAACGGGGTCGTGTTCGTCGGCAGCGACGACCACAACCTGTACGCCATCGACACCACCACCGGAGGGCCTTGAGTAAGGCCTCAGTGGATCCTGGCTCCGAGGCGTCAGCTGGCGGAGGGTCCAGACCTGATCCATCTCGACGTCTGCGGCTCGCGTCACCCCCTGACGGGTCAGTCGATTGGAAATCTGACGTTGTTGAGGCTCAGGTAGCCCGACCCAGTGGACAGGTATGTAGCAGCACTTGGGCTTATATTGTTGACGGTGGCCGAGCCTGTATTACCGATGGTCAGCGAGAGAGCTGCGCCAGTTGTGCCCGCGTGGAGATTGAGCTGGATGCTGGTCGACGGCCGATATCCCTCGGGCAGCGTGAACAGGAGTTCACCATTGATTGGCATGCTGGTCTGGGTTCTACGGATCACGTCGCGCAGTGCAACCGTCCTATCGGGGTAGATCCGGTAGCGACCCGAACCGTATAGATTGCCGTAGCCCGTCCACCCGGAGGCGAAGGTGATCGGCTTCCACGCTTCTCCATTCCTGGTGAGCCAACCGTCCCTCGTTACTGTGAGGCTGTTGAAGCGCACCGTCTCGCCGTCCACGGATAGACCGTCCCGGGTCAAGACGGTCTTGGCCAGCCCTGATCGCAGGAACACCTGGGTGCCCTCAACGATGGCGACTGACGCCGGGCCCGCAGAACCGTTCTGTGCGAACAACTCGATCCGTGAGGATGCAGTATCCGTTGCGCCGCTGCCCCTGACATAGCAGTAGGCGCGCGCTGTTCGCATCCAACTCAAAGGACCCCAGGCCACCTTGGGCGGGCGAGCGCAGGTACAGCTCGGCATGGCCGGAGTCGACGCGCGGCGCCTCCAGACGGGCGACTGGCTGCAGGGCGGTGTCGACGGTGGTGGTGGTTGAGCTGACGGTTCCTGGCGCGGTCTCCTGGGGATGGCCGGAGTAGAAGGCGAGCGCAGGAACACCCGTGCCCCCGGCGGTGGGCGACATCACCAGGCGGGTGCCGGACGTGCCGGTCTGGACGACGCCACCTGTGACGACCTTGCCGGTGATGGCGTCTGCGGCCAAGGCAGCGGCCGTGACGGACCCCGCCACGAGGTTGTCAGGACCGACCGCCCCGACAGCCAGGTCGTTCCGGGATGTCTGGCGGGGCTTGGCTGTGACCGCTGCCGATGCCGGGCCGGGGATGCCGGATGTGTTCACGGCGACGAGGCGAACCCAGAGGCCTTCGTACGAGGACCGGGCGATAGTGACAGATGCCCCTGAGCCTGCCTCAATGGTCGCCGCGGGCGACCGTACGTCGGGGATGGCGTCCGCTGAGGGCAGGAGGTGTACCTGGACGCGCGCGAGGTCGAGAGGCGGTGCCAATGCATCGGCGAAGGCTCCGTCCCAGGTGACGTGCAGGCCCGCAAGTGCTGGTTCGACGATCGGGAGGCTAGGCGTCGGTGGCGGGGGCCCTAGCGCAGTCCGCCTTGGCGACAGGCGAGCCTTGTGCACGGAAGACCGGCCAGCCACGGAAGTTCGCAACGAGCCCAAGAAGCGTTACGAGAGTCGCACCGTTGTCCTCGAGACCCGCGAGGTGACACCCCAATCCGTCCTGCCCGCGATCGACGCCTCCGGCCAACCCATCCCGCCTTGCCACATCTGCGGTCAACCGGCCAGCCTCCGGAATGCAGAAGACAAGCCCGAGCACTATTCCTGTCGTCAACGGCAGGGTGCTCCCTCCTGAGACTCCAGGACGCACGCCCAGAACGGCCGCTGCGCCCAGAACCCGCCTGCCTCATGCGGGCCTTCTACACGCGGCTGGACCGCCTCACAGAACCCCTCCCGGCCCCCACACAGCCCAAGGGGGAGCAGCCCGGGATCCGAGCGCCTACACGCACTCCAGTGCGATGCTGCTGGCCCGGGGCAGCGAAGTCCCCGGGCCGTACAAAGCGCCCGAGTCGGCCCGACAGCGTCAGGACGCCGCCCAGTTGAGCCCGAGGGCGGCCAGCGCCTGGAGCTTGTCGGCACTCAGCTTGGCTCGCCTGCTCTTGCTGTTACTGATCGTTTCAGAATGAAGTTCGGTGTGGGGCTTGGCAGTTGGGTGTTGTGGCGGCAGGATCTGTTGGGTGTCTGCTGATCTTGTGCCTGATGACCTGTGGGAACAAGTGGCGCCGCTCTTGCCTGCTCGTCCGCCTCGGCGGCATCGGTATCCCGGGCGGTTGCCGGCGGATGACCGGGCTGCGTTGCGGGGCATCGTTTATGTGCTGTGCAAGAGCGTGAGCTGGCGGGACGTTCCCGCAGAGCAGGTCGGCTGCAGCGGGGTGACGGCCTGGCGGCGGCTGCGGGACTGGACCGAGGCCGGGGTATGGCCCCGCCTGCACGAGGTTCTTCTGGCGGAACTACGCAGAGAAGGCCTGCTGGAGATGGATGACGCCGCGATCGACGGCTCTCACGTCAGGGCCCTCAAAGGGGGGCTCACACCGGACCTTCGCCGGTCGACCGTGCCCGGCCCGGCAGCAAACACCACCTCATCGTCGACCGGCACGGCACACCGCTCGCCGTCACGCTGACCAGCGGAAACCGCCACGACGTCACCCAACTCATGCCGCTTCTGGACGCCATCCCGCCGGTCCGCGGGTTACGCGGCCGACCCCGAAGCCGCCCTCGACGGCTCTTCGCCGACCAGGGCTACGACTTCGACAAATACCGCCGCCTCCTCCGGGCTCGAGGGATCACACCCAAGATCGCCCGCCGCGGCACCACCCACGGCTCCGGGCTCGGCAGGACCCGCTGGGTCGTCGAGCGCACCTTCGCCTGGCTCCACCAGTTCAAGCGACTCCGCATCCGCTACGAGATACGCGCCGACCTGCACCTCGCCCTGCTCCAACTCGCTTGCAGCATCATCTGCTTGAGACGACTCCGAACCTCATTCTGAAACGATCAGTAAGTCAGCTGCGCGGGCCCGTGCAGCTCGCATCGTCGCTGGTGAGATCCCCGACTATCTTCTACGGCCGATCCCGGCCAGCCGACTGCCTCAGCCGCTCGAGCACAAGGTGGTCCAGAGCCCACCCAAGCAGCCTGCCAAGGCGCTCATCCCTCCGGCGGACACCGCGCTTCGACCGCGGGACAGGGAACATTACTCGGACAACGCTCAGCCGGTCTGGGTGAAGGATGGCCCCTATGCCCAAGATGACTAGCGGCCCGGCCCAGCCCGGTCGTGGCATCCGGGCATGACCACGGCCTCGAAAGAGGACATCCACGCACATGCGGCCGAAGCAGCGGAACAAGTACCGCCGCCTCGGCTTTACATGGGCAGAGATCAAGAAGATCGATCGCGCCATCGGTCGTGGCGAGAGCACCCTCACCCTCAAGACCGTTGCTGGTGAGGTCACGCTCATTCTTCCTCCCAGGTCTCGAGGCGCTGACCGCCGGGCCGGTTCAGTGCGGGGACGACGACGGGGAGGACGCACGACCATGCCGCCCACCCCGGAAATCTGGAGTGGGCGCCGCGACCGTGCCGTCACGCTGCCCAGTGGATGCCGAGGTGGTGGGGTGGCTGCATCTCTGGCACGGGCGTGTGGGTGCTGTTCCGCGGTGAGCTGGTGGTTTGTCAGTTGGCGGGGGTTTGGTGAGGCTTGTCATGTGTACTGGGCGCTGATCAGTTCTGCTGATTGTTGGTTGGTAGCGGTGTCGGTGTCCGGGTGCCCGTTGGGAGGCGCGCCGAGAGCGCTGAGGAGTTGCTGCTAGTTGGGGGTGGGGCCGGGGCCGGGACAGCTGGGTGGTACTCGGGATATGGGCTGGTGCCGCATCGCGGCTGGCTCAGATGGGGAGGGGAGTGCCATGGAACTCTGGTTGGGAATCGTTGCTGTTGTCGGCACGCTGCTGGGCGCGGTTACCTCGCATCTCCTGCAGTCCCGCACGGCGCGGAAGTTGCACGCCGAGGGCTTGAGCGTCGAGATCAGACGCGAGCTGCGCCAGGCCACCGCTCGTCTCCTCGCGGCGGAGACCATACTGCGCCGCCTGCAGTACGACCGGTGGGGAGCGCGGGACGCTGATGCCGCGGCCAGGGACACGGCTGCCGTTGCTGCGCTGACAGCACGCTCGGATGTCATCGCCGCGCTGGCCGAGGTCCAGTTGCTCACCGACGATGCTGAGGCGCGCGCGTGTCTCGCCGAGTTGGCGGAGGCGACGTTCACTCTTCACTACGCCTCGGGCGAGGAAGACCTTGCCGTACGCTCTCATCGGGCTAGGGATGCGGCTGACAGCGTGGTGGACACCATCGGGCGCTTGGTCCGCTCCTGAGACCCCTCTGGGTCAGCGCCGATGAGATGGGCGGTGTGGGCAGAGGTGAAGCTCGCCCCCCTTTGAGTCTCTTCCTGTCACGGATGGCCGGCTTGGCCTGCGAATTGCCGCTCCGCGGGACTGCAGCTGAGAAGCGCCCGAGTCCACCTCACTCGGAGGGTCGAGCGGGCGTTCACATGGTGACGATGTCCCCTGGGCGTCTCCTCGAAGAGAGCGGTGATCACACTCGCCACTTGATGGAGCAGCCCATGCTCGGCCGGTGGGGTTCAGGGACCGGATCACCGGCTAGGACGTGAGTGATGGCGGCGTCCAGCAGTTCCCCGGTGACCGGCTTGCCACTTCCCGGTGTGGACTGGTCCATCGCTCCCCGGTAGGCCAACCGGCGCTGGGCGTCGTACAGGAAGAAGTCCGGCGTGCAGGCGGCCTGGTAAGCCCGGGCGACGGTCTGGTCGGCATCCACCAGGTATGGGAAGGTCCAGCCCGCCCGCCCGACCTGCTCAGCCAGGCGTTCGGGCCGGTCGTCCGGATAGGCGTCGGCGTCATTGGCGCAGACGCCCACCACCGCCAGCTTCGGGTACCGGGCGAGCAGCCTGCCGAGCCCGGCCTCGACATGGCGCACGTAGGGACAGTGGTTGCACAAGAATGCGACCAACAGCCCAGGAGCGGTGGCAAAGTCGTCACGGCGGACAGCCTGGCCGGCCAGATCGGGAAGCGTGAAGTCCGGCGCGGGCGTACCCAGGGGCACCATCTGTGACAAGACAGCCATACTGCCATGCTACGAACGTCTCACCGCGTATCCGAGTCGGCTCACCCTGGACCCGCCCGACTCGTCAGGGGAACGGCCCGGCGCTGTTCGGCGGTCGCCGTCTGTTCCGTCCCGCTGGATTCTTTCCAGCGGGACGGACGGGCACCGCGGCGGACGGGAAGTGAGGTCTGTCAGCAGTTGCTGAGGACCGAGGTCAGGGCGTTCTTTTCGGCGGTGTCGACGGAGAGTCCGTAGTGGTACTTCACCTGGACCCAGGCGCGGGCGCACGGGCGTGTGTGCGCATGAGTATCGACCCCCGAGCCGGGGTTGACGGGCGGGGGGCGCCGCTCATCGTGGCCCGGAGGAGTTGTTGCGGGTAGATCTCGCAAGGTGAAGTTCCCGTGACAACCCGTCAACGACTGGATTGAGGACCGCAACCGCATTCGGTGATGGGGGGTCAGCTTTTGCGGCGTAGCGACGATCCCTGCCCCGCTGCCAGGACCGCCAGGCCGCAGATCACGAGCGCGTTGAGGAAACGCATCTGCCATGGGCCGGTTGGCGTGGTCTGGAAGTGGAGCAGGCCTTGCACCAGACAGGCCGTGCCCACCATCAGTGCTCCGAGTCCGAAAATCCGCGGCTTCTTGACCTTGCGGCGCGCCCAGGGCCAGGTCCACCCGGTGAGTATCGAAGCCGTTCCCAGGGCCATCGACAGCGGGCCAACCAAGAGGGCGACTCTCATGAACCAATCCACGGGCTCCTCTTTCTGTCGATGAGCAGCCTGCAGGGACCTGCGGGAGATGTATGCGACGACGCGGCAGACTCGGACCTGCCGTTCCGGTGACTTTAACCGGGTTCAGCAGGTGCGTTGCGGGAGGGGCGGCCAGCGTCCCTACGCTCTCCTGGTTCTCGCCCGCGCCGACGGCGACCGTTCGGTGCGCACCGAGGCATTCGAGGCGATCAGCTGCCCGCCCCTTGCGGGTAGTTCTGTGCGATGTACATCCAGCGCGCGGCTCCCAGCGCCAGGAATACCACTGGTGGCGCCAGCCACCACGGCCCCAGGGTCTTTCGGCGCAGCGGCGGTACGGACAGCATTAGCGTGGCTGCACCGGCCGCGACGACCATGGCGCATGCGGCCTCGATGCCCGTGAGCGTGCTCTCGTCCCAGGTCCCCTGCGGCTGTGTCACGAGTGCCGCGTAGGCGAGCCAGGCGGTCACGAGATGGGCGAGGAGGAGCAGCACTCCCCAAGGGCTGCGCAGTTCACGGATCATTTCAGGGCGTTCCTTGCCTCGTCGAGATTGGTGTCGAAACCACGGCCGTACCCCTGAGCCTGGTCGTTCTGCCAGTAGGGGCCGCCGTTGTAGCGGGCCGCCAGTTCCTTGCGCTGCTCCCGGGTCATTTCTTCCGCCGGCACATCGGCGAAGCCGGACTCCTCCTTGAGCATGGCCAGATACTCCGAGGCGATGAACATGTTTTGCCCCGGATCCTGGAGGGCCGCTTCGATCGTGTCGCGCTGGCTCTCGGTGAGATGCGCTGGATCGTATCCGAGTACCTCCGCGGCGCGGCGTACCTGGATGGCGATGGGGCCGAAGGATGTCTCGTCCGGGTTACCGCCGAGCCGGTCGGGCAGTGCCTCCGGAGCGATGGGCAGCCATCCGTCCTTGGCGAGGCCCCGGACGGTGTCGACGCCGTCGTCCATCCATCCCCACTGGCCGCCGACCTCCTGCCAGGCGATTCCCGCGACCATGTCGGCCGGGAGCCCCGACCGCTCCGCCGCGGCCTTGATGATGTCCTTGTTGGCCGCGATCCATTCCCGGCGCTCCTCTGCGTTCCTCGGCACCGCCCAGTAGGCATCGGTCGCCTCGGGCAGCGAGGTTAGCTTCAGACGGATGTCCATCAGGGACGCGGACACATCGTCCTTGCCGACCGGCTTGGTGAACTCCGCCTTGGCGCCGCTGCCCTCCAGCCGGGTCAGGGAATCGGCGCGGGCCTCGGTGGCTTCGGCGCGGAGCGCGGGCATGGCGGAAAGGAGGTCCTTGGCGTCGGCGAAGCCGCCGCCGCGGTAGTCCGGGAGCGCCTTGTAGGCTTGGTCGAGCGACGTGGTGCACGCCTCGCGGGCTCGGCTCTCCGCCGATTTGGCGAGGTCGTAGTTCGCGCTGGCGTTGTCGTGCGCGCGGTTCGCGTCGTCTTTGATGTCGTCGATGTCGACCGTGAGTTCGGCGGCCCAGTCGAGGAAGCCCGTCGTGCCGCGCAGATCCTCCCACTGCCGCATGGGCCCGGCCTGCTGTGCCGTACGTGTGACGGCGTCGGCGACCTGGGCTATGAGGTCGGCGAGAGTCTGCTCGTCCGCCTTTCCGTTCGAGTAGTGCGCCTTCGCGGTCCGCAGAGCGGAGGCGTAGTGCATGAGCGCGCTCTGGGCCTTGTCGTAACCGTCCGCGAGATGGGTGACCAGGTCGCGGGCCTCACGCAGCCGTTTGTCGTAGGGCTTGCGGCCCTCGCTGATCCAGTGGGTGTGGGTGGCCGCGCGCTGTACGCCGGGCTTCGCTTCCAGGAGCAGATCGCGCAGTCTGCGGAACTCCAGGGCGTTGCGCTCGACGAGAGCGGGATTGCAGTCCTCGAGGAACTCGACGTCGTCCCGGTATGTGTAGGCCATGGTCGTCACCTGTCTTCCGGGGACACGTACTTGCCGCTTTCGAGGACGGCGTTCAGCAGTCCGCCGGCGACCTCGCCGTCGTACGTCACATACGTGCCCTTCGTCTCCCGCAGCCGGGTGGAGAGGGCGGCGAGCAGCGCGGTCGCGTCCTGGTACTGGTCGTCGGCGAAGCGGGCGAACCGGTCGACCTTCGCCGCGACATCGGGGTGCGAGCGGGGTACCCGTGCGGTGGTGCAGAGATCGCCGTCGGGTCGGCCCTCGTAGAGCAGACCGGCCAGTTCGATCAGCAGGTTCGAGTTGCCGTTGAGCGAGCTGTGACTGACGTCGATGCCGTCACCCCCGCCCTTGCCGCCGGAATGCGGGCTCCCGCCCTCACCGGGGTCGGCCGGCACCTGGTCAATCTGCATCCGTGCGGCATGACGCTGGGCGGCCTCGGTCTTCAGCTGTTCCCATTCGTCCCATGGCATGGGTGTACGTCCTCGCTTCCCCCGGGCAGTCGTACGTGCGCACGAGCAGCCGTTCTCCATGATCATGACTGATGACTGTGGCGGATCGGTTCCGGCCAGTGCTGAAGATCACGAAAGGGCGCAGCGCCTGCTCGCGCCCCGCTTCAGGTCGTGCATCTGGGACGGATGAGGAGGCCCGCGAGGCCAGCGAAGCCGACTTCTGTTGCATCGTCTGATGGCCGGCGCGAGCGCACCGACGCCGACGTGATCCCTTCCCAACCAATCAGAATCATTTCACTGTCTCCGGTTGGAGCCGCTGCCACGCTCGGAGTTCGACCGTGGCCGTTCGTCGCTGCGCAGCATCTTGGAGAACGGGCCGGGCCGCGTGACCAGGCGGAGGCCGGGGTCGGCATCCTGGACGAAGGCGCGCCGGATGGGGACGGCACGGCCGAAGCGCTTGGACTGCTCCAGCAGCATCCGTATCGTGTCGTCCTGGCTCACGGCCATGTCCCGCTTGAGCACGGTCAGTTCGGTGTTCACGGAGTCCATGTTCACCGATCGGTCGCCCGGGGCGGGTGTCGATTTCCGGTGCGGCCGCTTGGCCCGTCTCCCGCTCAGACCGGGCTATCGGAAACCATGTGAAGACGAGGACACCGGTCAGAAACCTTTGGGTGTTCGAAGCCTCAGGCAGGAGCGTATTTGGGGCCTAAAATCGTTAACGCTTCAGATTGTGATCTTTGATGATCTAGGGCCGAACTTTTGGATAGTTCACGCCGTGACTCCGTACCTGGGAGAACACGGCGGCGAGCCCGGTTCGAGACGCGCACGGTGCGGGCGCGGGTCGCGGTGGTGACCGTCCTCCATGCCCGGCGGCCTACGCGATCCGTACGACTGCACCCGTCCCGAACCCGACAGCGCGAGACCCCGGGCCTCGAAAGGCACGGGGTCTCGTGGGACGGGGTGGGGGGAGCGGTCAGTAGTCGTCCCAGTAGGGGTCTTCGCGTTCGGAGGGCGGTCCGAGTTCCTCGATGAGGTCGCAGGTGCAGGTGCCGCCCTCGTACAGCATCTTGTTGCACTCATCGTGGTGGACTCACTGGGGCAGCGGCTTCGCCGGAGCGGGGCGCGCGGTGCCTGCGGCGGGCCGGGCCGTGGCGGGCCGTTCGGCGGCCCGGAACTCGATGTCCACGACACCGGAGGCGATTTCGTCCTTGCTCAACTTCTCGGGGGAGTTGTGGTTCACCAGGCCGCCCGCGTAGGCCCATGCGCTGCAGTTCGGCCTTGGTTGGTTGCGCATCAGCTCGTTCATGCGCTGCACCCGCGCCCTGCCCCGCGCCACTTGGGTCTCGCGCTCCTCCTCCGTCATCGTGTCGCCCCGGTCGTGGTCCTCCTGCACGACCGGCGGCGCGGGCTGGACGGGACCTTCGCCCACCGGTGCCGGGCCGCCGGACAGAGCCGGCACCGCTGCGGCCTTCGCCCAGATGCGGCTGCGGCTGCGCCGGGCAGTGATCCTCACCCCAACGCTCATTGCGGCGCAGTCGCCTTCGCGGTCGGCGGCCCACTGGCTGCCATCGGTGCGGCGGGCCTGGCAATGGCGACGCTGCACAGGGTGCTCGCGTAGCCGTCGTGGGGTGCCCCGCCGCAGGGGCACCCCAGGCGCGGGCAGTCGACAGGCGGGTAGCAGACACTCTCCGGCTCGAAGCCAGGGGAGTGGGCGCGGTTAGCCCAGGACGCGCCAGGGTTACCGGCCATGCTGGTTGGGACGGCTCTGCGCCGGCGTTCCGCGGTCGAACTGCTCGTAGGCCTGGCGCAGGTACTCGGGCGACAGGTGTGCGCATTGTTGGCCAGGGTCTCGAAGGTCTCGCCTTCGGCGAGGGCGCGCTCGATGGCCTCGTGCAGGAGGCCGCTGCTGATGTCAGGCCCATTCGACGCCCAGCTCGGTGAGGGCGGTGCGCTGTTCGGGGGTTAACGCGAACTCATTCTGAAGTGATCAGTAATAGTGTCATCGTCCTATCGGAGTGCCGGATCGCCGGGGGATGAACGACGTGAGACATCGTGTGTGCGTGCAAGGCGACTGCGACCGGTTCTTCGCACGGCCCGATTCCCGACTGCAGCCGGGAATCGTGCGCTACCGCGCGTTCCGTCTGACCAGAGGGGTGCCGCAGCAGCGACTGTTCGTTCCCAGCGGGCAGGTGTCCCTATTCATCACGTTGGACGGCGAGTTACGGGCTGGTACAGCGGGGCAGGAATCGGCAGCGGCCTCGACCTGCACCGCGGCGGTCTACGGCCCGCACATCCGCCCCAAGGTTCTGGGGCACGCAGGAAGCATGGAGGGGGTAGAGATCTGCGTTCTGCCGTGGGCTGCCTACACCCTCTTCGGCGCGTCGATGGGCGACCTGGCTGACACCATGGTCGACGCCTCCACCGTCCTGGGGCCCCGCATTCGCCACCTCGCAGAAGCACTGAGCGAGGCTCCGGGCTGGCCGGACCGCTTCACCATCCTGGACCAGACGCTACTGCGCTGGACCGCTCGCGCCGCGGCCTCCCGCGAGCCCGCCCCGCCGGTGCTACGCGCGTGGGACCTGCTCACCCGTACGGCGGGCACCATACCCATCCGCGAGCTTGCCGCCAGCACCGACTGGAGCCAGCGACAGCTCGAGATCCGATTCCGCGACCAGATCGGGCTCAGCCCGAAACGCCTGGCCAGGGTGCTGCGCCTGAATCGGTCGATCCTGATGCTGTCCAAGGGCAGCAGCCAGACCGAAGCCGCGATCACCTGCGGCTTCTACGACCAAGCCCATCTCACCCGCGAGTTCAAGGCACTGACCGGCATGCCTCCCGGCCGCTTCCTGACTGCCCTGGCCCCCGGTTGCTCCTGGCCCACAACCTGACGGCCCCGCGCCCCGCTTCGCTTTTGTCCAAGACGCGGGCGCGGGGCGGATGTCAGCCTTACACCGCGATGTCGCGAGGACATCCAAGTCAGTGGCCATTCAAACGGCGTGTTCTAGCGCGCCGTGTTCAACCCCCTTACAAGAGAGCAGGTGACGCAACGCGTCGCACCGTCCTTGGTGCACGTCGGACGCGGCTCGTCGTGCGAACGGGGGTGCGCGAACACCATGTCAAGGAGCTCTATATGTTCAAGAAGTCCAGCCTGGCCGTCGCCACAGCGGGCGCCTGCTTCATGCTGCTGGGTGTCACCTCGGCGATACCGGCCCATGCAGCCACGCCACGCAAGTCCTGGTCGATGCAGTGCACGGACGGTCCGAACACCGTCTACATCACGGCCACCATCGTGGGGAGCGGCGCGCCGACCGCCAGGTACGGCGTGGTCCTGACGACCTTCGACAAGAAGGACGACAACTTCGCCCCCTACATCCGCCTCAAGTCGCTGAACAAGGACGGGTCGATCACCAACTACCCCTGGCGCAAGGGCGGGCAGGGGAAGAACGTCCTCACGCGCTGGGACACCACGCTCCAGCAGCCCAAGGGCCTGAAAATCCTCTGGGTTGAGGGGTACGCCCAAGGCCCGCGCTGCACCGACTACTTGCCCAAGTAGTCTCACGCGGTGCCCCGCCCGGGGGCGGGGCACCGCACGTCGGCGGTGTGGCGCAGTTACTCGGACGGCTCAGTGGCCGGGCAGACCACCGCACAACGAGCCACGGCACTGGGTGCTCCGGCGGCCCTCTCCAGGGAATCCGACGGCTTCGTTATGGGGCGTTCACAGGCTCAGCTCCCAAAACCGCAGGTAGGCGAATTCCGTCGGTAGCCCTGAGAAGGCCAGCGTGACGATCGGCGGCCGACTGCTGCACTGTCTGTTCTCATCCAATCGAGGCGTTTGCTCAGCGAACCCAGTCGCTTTGGCTTTCGTATCAGCGAACCTAGTCGCGCGGGCGATCGCATCTGGGGGGCGCTAGGGCCTGTCTGATAATTGATCTTGTGGCGGGTCGTGGTGAGCTGACGGATGCGGCGTGGGATCGGATAGTTCCGCTGTTGCCGGGTGTGGACGGGCGGGGTCGTCCCTGGCGGGACCACCGGCAGGTGATCAACGGGGTGTTGTGGCGTTTGCGGACGGGTGCGCCGTGGCGTGACCTGCCGGAACGGTATGGGCCGTGGCAGACTGTGTATGAACGGTTCGCCCGCTGGGAGGCGGACGGAACCTGGGGCCGCCTGCTGGAGCGCGCCCAGGTCCGGGACGACTCCGTCGGAGCGGTGGAATGGACCGTGTCGGTCGACTCCACCATCAGCCGAGCCCACCAGCACGCCGCCGGGGCCCGCAAAAGGGGGCGGCGGCGGGGGACGAACTGGAAGATCAGGCACGTGCGGCGGCTGGCCAGGGGCTCGGCCGGTCACGCGGCGGGCTGACCACAAAGGTGCATCTCGCCTGCGACGGCCGGGGCCTGCCCCTGGCTGTCGTTGTCACCGGTGGCAACGTCAATGACTCCACCGTCTTTGACACGGTCCTGGATACGCTGCGGGTGCCCCGGACCGGCCCCGGGCGACCACGTCGCAGGCCCGATGCGGTCATCGCCGACAAGGCGTATTCCTCACGCGCGATCCGACAGGGCCTGCGGCACCGGGGCATTCGGCAGTCATCCCGGAACGGGCGGACCAAAAGGCGAACCGCGTACGCCGCGGATCGGCGGGCGGCAGACCACCGGCCTTCGACCGCGAGCTGTACAAGGCCCGCAACGTCGTCGAACGCTGTTTCAGCCGACTCAAGCAGTTCCGAGCCATCGCCACCCGCTTCGACAAGCTGGCCGCCCGCTACCTCGCTGGACTTCACCTCGCCTCACTCATGCTGTGGCTGCGTGAGCCCGACATGAACGATTACCGGCCGGTTCTTAGGCCGGCTTGCGCACCATGAATACGTCCACCGGATCCTCGGTCTCGAGTGTGAACCCATGCCGCTCGTACAGCTGCCGGGCCGAACTGCCCTGCAGCACGTTCAGCCGGACAAGGGCGCCGTCGCGGTCGCATCGCTCCAGCAGCCCGCGCAGCACATCCGAACCGATGCCCCTGCCCTGCAGATGCGGAGCCAGGTAGAAGTGCTCCAGCCAGTGGGCGTCCTCAGCCTGTCGCAGCGCCACACAGCCGGCGAAAGCGTCGCCCACCTCGATTACCCAGGTGTGCGTCGGGTCGAATTCGTCCCGCAGCCGCTGCCGCACCCGCTGCTCGTCGTACCGCCCGAGCCGCTCCAGGTCATCCCGCAGCACCAGGGCACGCAACTCGGCCACCGCCTCGACGTCCACCACCGACGCTGGCCGAATATCCCAGTCCACCATGATCGCCACGCTACTCCGCCGGACGCACCCTGGTTTCGTTGATCCTCTAACTCCACGGAACCACGCGGTGTTTGTCAGACAGGCCCTAGTAGGACTCCGTTAGGTCTGTCTTGATCTTGGTGGCCTCTTGTTGGGCAGGGGGCGGTGACAGGTGGTGCAGGTGCCGGTCCAGCAGTTCAGCAGGTCCTGGATGGTGTCGAGGATCTGGTAGAGGGTGAGTCCGCTGTATCGGCTTTTGGGGCCAGGCGCTGTTCGGTGAGGAACGCGTGGGCGGCGGTGACCAGGGTGACGTGGTGGTGCCAGCCGTTCCAGGAACGGCCCTCGAAGTGGTCCAGGCCGAGGCCGTGCTTGAGTTCCCGGTAGTCGTGCTCGATGCGCCAGCGGATCTTTGCGAGGCGGACCAGCTCGGCGAGGGAGTGTGTGTCGGGCAGATTGGACAGCCAGTAATCGGTGGGTGCCTCGGCGCCCGCGGGCCATTCGACCAGCAGCGTCACCTCGGGCAGGACGCCGTCCCAGCTGCCTGGGTCTGCGGCGGCGGCCCGGGCGAGGCGGCGGGATTTGATGCCGGCCGGCCGTACCTGCAGGGCCAGGAAATGCGAGCGCATCCGGCCTCGAGAGCCCTCCCGCCAGGTCACCTCGGTGAAAGCCTGTCGCCCGTGGCCGGCCGCGAGCGAGGCGACCGGGGACGGCTTGTCGCGGTAACGGGGCTGCGGCTTGCGTCCGTTGCCGGACCAGGGCGGGACCGCAGGCACCGCATCGTGCGGGTGAGCGGTCACATCTGAGCGGACCGCCACCACGTAGCCGATGCCCCGACGCTCCAGCCCGTCACGGAAGTCGGCGTTCTGCCCGTAGCCGGCGTCGGCCACCAGCACCGGCGGGACGAGGCCCCATTCGGCCAGCTCGTCGATGCTGTCCAGGGCCAGGCGCCACTTCTCCCGGTGCCCGATCTCCTCCGGGATCCCCGTCTTGCGCCGACGGACGGAATCCGCCGCCCATTCCTCAGGCACGAACAGACGCCACTGCAGCGGACACGACGCCGTGTCGGAGACCGCGTGCACGCTCACCGCGACCTGGCAGTTCGCCTGCTTGCCGAGCGCTCCGCAGTACTGGGGCGCGACCGCCACCGACATCCGGCCGTCCTTGGGGAACGACACGTCATCGATCGCCCAGGCGTCCGGGCCGACCTGCGTCACCATCCGCTGCGCGATCCGCCGACGCACCGGCACCGGATCCCACGTCGACTGGTTCACGAACTGCTGCAGGTTCTGCTCATTGCCGTCCGGCAGCCGCTCCGCCATCGGCTGGATCGACTTACGCCGCCCGTCCAGCATCAGACCCCGCAGATAGCAGTCACTCTTGGCCCGCTGGTCCTTCCGCGGTACCGAGGCGAACACATCAGCCACGAATAACGCCAACTTCGCCCGAGCACGGTTCACTTCATGTGCATCCACACCCCTACACATGCCCCCGACTAGGACCGACAGACGGACGTAACGGAGTCCTACTAGGTGGCTGTATCGGCTGGGGCGGATCGTGCGTGGCCGTACGTCGAGCTGTCGTACGTGGATGCTGCACGCGAGCGTCCGGTGCGTTCGTTTCGCTGGTCGAGGGGCGAGCCTCACTTCGAGGGCTGGTACTGGGCGGTGACGACCGGGCAGCATGTCGGCTTCGAGTCGTGGCTGGAGCGGGGCCGACCCTTGCTGATGGATTTCGATCCCGCGGTGGTAGGCGCGGTCGGCGATGATCTGGCTACTCCAAGGTGTCCCGGAGGGCGCGGATGCGAGGCTTCCAGAGCCAGGCTCCGGTGCCGTCCGGAAGATCGGACGCCACGGCCAGCACGCGCTGGGCGTCGTCAGGGCGGCCCGCGCCGACCATGGCAGTGGCGTAGTCGTACAGGTCGCGGGCCATTTCCTCGCGGTGATCCGGGTCTCCGTCGAGGTCTTCGCCGAGGCGCTGCTCGAACAGGGGGATGGCCTCGGTCCAGTTCTGCCTGGCCAACTCCGTTCTGGCTCGGGCGATGGTGATCAGGTCGTCTTTGGCGCGGTCGTCGGTACGGCCGTAGTCGCGTAGCCAGGTGTTGTCCTCGAGTGCGGCCAGTTGGGCGTCGGCCAGGGCCGGGTCATCCGTCGCTAGGGCGAGTTCCAGGCGGTGGAAGGTCAGGGTCATGATCCAGCGCTCGCCTTGGGCATCGGGTCCCAGGCCGCTGAAGAAGGCTTCGGCCTCGTCCAAGAAGGCCTGGTACGCGTCGGGTGTCAGCTCGCTGAGGTGGAACTCCAGGCGGCGCAGTGCGGACGTCGTCATGTAGAGGCCCTTGGTGTTGCCCCGGCGCTCGTCCACCTCGATGGAGCGGTGGAACCACGAGCGCGCCGCTTCGGCGTCGCCGAGGAGGAACTCGAGGTAGGCGAAGTCGTAAAAGATCGCCGAGAGGTTGCCCGGCTCCTCGTCGCCGGAGACGTCGGCCGAGACGAGGCGGCGCAGGATTTCGCCCGCTCGTTCCAGGTTGGCCGCGCCGCCCAGGCGGCGGATCCGGGCGGACTCGGAGTGCGCCGCGACCAGGGCGAGCGCCTGCTGACGGTCCGGGGCTGCGTGTTCCCGCAGCAGGTCTTCATCGCCCAGCAGTGGCAGGACGCGTTCGTGCAGCTCTCTGCCGTCGGTGCGGTAACCGAGTGTGTCGCGAAGCTGATCGTGTGCCTCGAGGGTGATGACGACCCGGGCAAGCCCGCGGGCCAGCTCATCCCGCCGGTCCGGCACGACCGTCCAGGCGGCGACGTGGTCGGTGACCAGGCTCCCGAAACCGACCTCGGCGTGCCGTGCCTTCGCCCGGCCGAATGGCACGTCTGCCAGCAGGCCCACGAGCGGGTCGAGGGCTTCGGGGACGTCCTCCTCAAGCGCGGCGACCAGATGTCTGGCCGTGTAGGTCAGCGCGTAGACGTCCTCGCAGGACGCCCAGTCGTGGCCGTGCAGGCCGATAAGGCTTCGTGCCAGTTCAAGGTGGTTTGTTGAGGGCTGCACCCTCCAATACTCCTGCCTGGACGGGGTGGTGAGGAAGTCCGCGAGGCTCCCGTGGCAAAACCTGACCTGGTCGTGGTTGACGCGCAGAATCGGCCCGAGGTCCTCCAGGACGGCCGCGAGAAAGTCCGGAGAGCTGGCGGGGAACCCGAGATACCGCGCCAAGCTCTGCGGCGGCAGCGGGGTGAAAGCGATCGCGAGGGTGGCCAGCAGGGGCTGGTAGTAAGCCTTCCAGTGGCTGTCTCCCGCCCTCTTGCCGGGGACGCGGCGTCCCGAGGCCCGGCGCGCCTGGCCGACCAGATACTCGTAGAGATCGTCGAGGCCGTCGGGGAGGCTCTGCGGTTCGAGCAGGTCGGGGACCGTCTTGGCCCAGAGCGCGGCGTAGAGAAAGACGTTGTCGGCCTTGCGCGCCACCTCGCGGTCAAGCCCGGGGTGTCCGGTGATCCCGGCCTGGGCGAGGACGAACGCGGCGTACTCTGCGATATCGTCCTCGATCTGCTGGCGGTGCCCGTCCAGGCTGATCCGCGCGCACCGGTCCTGCTGGCGCCGGTAGAACTGCTCCAGTGGCAGCGGGCGGGTCGTCACCACCACCCGCAGGTTCTCCGGCAGCTCCGCACAATCGGTGAGCCAGTCGACAATCGAGTCCTCGCCGCCGGTCCAGCCCGTGGCCGCACCGATCTCGTCCAGTCCGTCGATCAGCAGCACGATCGAGGCCGACCGATCGGCAGCCGCCAGCCGCGCCGCCGGCTCGATCAGCGCCTGCCTGGTCAGATCAGCCAGGCTGGTCCGTGACAGGTCGTCGATCAGCTCCCCGATCCTGACCGCGATCACTTGCCCGGCCTGCGCCGCCGACTGCCTGGTCTCGAAGGCCGTCCTACGAAAGGACGACACGACCAGCCTCCCGATCTCAACGCCGATCAGGTCATCGGCCTGCTCGACCTCCATCGTCGCGCTCACGGCCAGGTCCAGATCCATCAACTCGGGACGCAGCACCGCGATCTGATGCCCCACGCGGACTAGGAACGCCCGCCCGTCTCCCGACGACAACGGCGCGATACTGTCGCGCCGGATGAAATAGCGAGGATTGATCCCCGGCTCCCGCGCCAGTGATGCGAGGAACGTACTCTTCCCAGTCCCCGCGACCCCCTCGAGCACGATGAAGCGGATACGCGGCGCGTCCAGGAGCTCCTTGAGCCGACCCAAGAGCCAGTCCCGCCGGACAAGATCCCCAGTGAGATGCTCGTCCAGAAGATGCTCGAATAGCAGTTCGTCTCGGCGTATCACTCGAGCGAGTCGATCTGCACGCCGGTAACCGGCCCGTCCGCCGACTTGGCCTTGACCTGCGAATCAATGCTCGCTGACGACCGCACCTCACCCAGCCGGACCCCCACAGCCCCGTCCCTGAGCTCCTCAACCTCGACAACGGCTCTGATCCGATACTTCGACGGCGCCCGCTTCTCACCCTCAAAGTCAATCTGCCGGTCATGAAGATGCTCAAGCAACGTCCGCGCCCGCTCCATCGCCGCCAGCGCGTCAGCGTCGCCCCTCACCTCAGCGGCTGGCCGCGTAATCACCCCGCTGAGCGTCCCGTGCAGCTCCTCAAGCTCGTCCCGCTGCTGCGGCGATGGCTCTCGCACAATCGGAAAGTTCCTCTCGCCACGCCGACGATCCAACACAGATCCGACGCGATCGAGCAGAAATGTGGCAACGACCGGTATCCCCGCAAGCGAGATGGCGGCCAGCGTAATGGGCTCAGGCATGAACCACTGATATCGAAGAATCCCTTGCCCCGTGAGGGTTATCCGAGATTTCCACCGGCCAGTCAGACTCCGTCCGAACGCGCCCCAGTGGCCGGGCGAGAGGCGGAGATCTATCAGCTCGTGCTGGACGACTCCTCTGTCGTCCACTCCCTCGGTGTGCACGAGGAGGCTGGAGTTGGCGACCCGATCCGGAGCTCGACGGGCAGTCTGATCGGTCACGTACTCTCCTTCACGCTGTCCGTCGCTATGTCGCTGACGCCGTCTTCGGGACCGGCCGAGACGCCGTCTGGCGGGACGCTACGTCCGCCCGCTCGGCCCACGCCCGGCGAAGGGCGGCTCTGTGGGAGGCATCGGCCTGGCAAACGGGGGCGCGCAGACGATCGCGAACCGGGCGTCAGCAGGAGGGCCGCGGACGGCTCGACGCGACACTCACCCACTGACGTTCTGCTGTCGGCCCACGCTGTCGAAGGGCAGCTCGGCGCCAGGTGGGTCAGCCGGACCGTGATGGATGTCTCACTCAATCCAGTCCACCCAAGTCAGCGGCAACCACAGCGACCAACTTCACTGAGAAGAGACATGCACCCCCGCGATCTCGACTCCTACGTCACCTTCGCCTATGAATGCGCCGGCCTCGAAGACGCCGACGACTTCATCGACGCCGAGGACGGCACCCTCGGTCTCCAGCGCGTCACGCTCGGACGGCTTCGGTGGGCGCGTTTACCACCGTGTTGCACGGCACCTGACGGCACGAGACCCCGGGACCATGACGACCCGGGGTCTCTCTGTGCTCTGGTGTGTCCGGCTGGGTCAACGAACAGCCGCTGCCGGTGTCACGCCCATTTCACGCCCAGCTCTGCGAGGGCGGTGCGCTGCTCCTGGGTGAGCTTGTCCCGGCGGCTCTTGGTGTTCGAGACCCGCACGCCGAGCCGGTGCTCCGCCGGCTCCTCCTGGCCCTCCACCATGATCGGTTCGAGGTGCCCGCGCGGTACCGGCTTGTCGGCGTCCTCCCGCGCGATGTACTGCGCCAGGGCCGCCACGCCTCGCTGGAAGGCCGCCTGCGCCTTGCCCGGCGTGCTCTTGGCGGTGGGAGCGGGGGGAGGGTGCCTCAGCGGGCTGTACGCCCAGCTGGGACAGCCGCTCCTGCTGCTCGGTGGACAGTTGCGCCCAGGTGCTCGGCTGCTTCTGCCGTTTCAGCCACTTCCCCAGGTCATCGCCTTCGAAGAGGACGCCGCTGGCTTTCCTGGCTGCTCACGGCACCGTTGCCGCCGTCGGTGTGGAGGGCACGTCCTCCTACGGGTCGGGGTTCACGCACGCGGCCCGCGAGGCCGGTCTGACCGTGGTCGAGGTCAACCGGCCGGACAAGGCCGAGCGTCGCAGGATCGGCAAGTCCGATCCGATCGACGCCTATGCCGCGGCTCGTGCGGTCATGTCCGGACGGGCCACCAGTGCCCCCAAAGGCGATGCCGTCGCCGGGATCCGGGCTCTGCACAACGCGGCACGATCCGCGATCAAGGCCCGTACGGCATCGGTGAACCAGATCGGACACATCCTGATCAGCGCGCCCGAGAGTATCCGCGCGAAGTACGAGGTGCTGCGGGGTGACAAGCGCATCGACGCCCTGGTCCGGCTCCGGGTCAGCAGCGATCCCGTCCACGCTCCGATCCTGACCGCCCTGCGCACGCTCGCGCGACGCGTCCAGAGTCTGACCGCCGAACACGCCACTCTGACCGAGGAGTTAGACAGTCTGGTCACGGGGCTCAACCCCGGCCTGCGCGCCGCCTACGGCGTCGGTCCCGACACCGCTACGCAACTGCTGATCACCGCTGGTGACAACCCCGCCCGCCTGCGCACCGAAGCGTCCTTCGCCGCCCTATGCGGTGTCGCCCCGGTTCCGGCCTCCAGCGGCAAGACCAACCGTCACCGGCTCTCGCGCGGCGGTGGCCGCGCGGCGAATGGGGCCCTCTACCGCATTGCGCTCGTCCGCATGCGCCGCGACCAGCGCACCCGTGACTGCGTGGAGCGTCAAACCAAGGCCGGCCGGACGAAGAAGGAGATCATCCGGCTCCTCAAACGTGCCATCGCCCGGGAGGTGTTCCGCCTCTTGACCACCACAGTCGAAGTCCCCGAGATCGCGGACCTCAGGCCCGCCCGCCAGGCCAAGAACATCACGCTCACCGCCGCAGCGAACCACTTCGGAGTCTGGCCCGCCGTCATCTCCAACATCGAACGGGGCCTTCGCCGTGATGACACCTTCGCCGACTCCTATCGCAGCTGGCTCTCTGCCGCTTGACTAACGATAGGAGCATCAAGGTCGGGAAGTCCTTTCAGCCCGTCGCAGACGAGCATGAGGACGTCGCCAACGCTGCGGTTCTTGATCTCGGTGAGGATGTGCAGCCAGTGCTTGGCTCCTTCTCCGCCGTCGCCGGCCCACAGCCCAAGGATCTCGCGTCGGCCCTCGGTGGTGACTGCGAGGGCGACGTAGACGGGGCGGTTCGCGACGGCACCGTCCCTGATTTTCACGTGGATCGCGTCGATGAAGATCACGGGGTAAATCGCCCCCGATCAGGAAGATCATCTCGACCACCAACGCGACCGCTGCCCTCAAACGTCTCTACCTGACCACGCTCGCCCTGGACCCCACCGGCCGCGGACGCCAACGCTGGTCCAACCGCTGGAAGGACGCGATGAACGCCTTCGACATCGCCTTCGACGGCAGACTCTCGGCCGAACGAGCGTAGGCCAGTCAGATCAACCAGAAACCTTTAGAAGCCGTTGCCATACCGATCATGGAGTCTGTCGATCGAACGGGAGTCTCGATCGGGTGATCGCGGGCCCTGCCCGGCATGAGAGCAGGGCCTGGCGGTATACGGGGAAAATCCAGGGGAACGGACGGCCGCGCGCTGCTACGGTCGGGCGCCATGAGCTGGCTTCCCGATGACTTCGTCCACCCCGTCCTGGTACCGCTGCCGGGCGGTGGCCATCACCTGCGGCCGATCCGGGAGGCGGACACCCCGCTCGACTATCCGGCTGTGATGGGTTCGCGCGAGCGGCTGTGGACCATCTTCGGCCCGGCCTGGGGCTGGCCCGCGGCCACCATGACCTACGAGGCCGACCAGGCCGACCTGTTGCGGCACGAGAAGGAGATCGCCGCACACCAGTCCTTCAACTACGCGCTGTTCGACGCGGCGGAGACAGCTCTGCTCGGCTGTGTCTACATCGACCCACCGGAGAGGGCCGGCGCGGACGGCGAGATCTCCTGGTGGGTGGTGGACGAGCTGGTGGGCAGCAAGGTCGAGCAGGCCCTCGACGGGCTGGTGCCGCAGTGGATCGCCGCCGACTGGCCGTTCGAGCAGCCGCGCTTCCTCGGCCGCGAGATCTCCTGGTCGGACTGGCTCGCCCTGCCGGGGCATCCCGACACGTAAGTGGTTGTTGCCCGTACCGATCTCGAAGGCTGTCGATCGAACGGGAGTCTCGATCGGGTGACTGCGGCGGTTTCCGCGCGTGAAAGCAGGGCCTCCAGGTAGCTCGGGGGTGCGATCCCATTCCGAGTGGTTCCCGGAGGCCCTGTTGTCTTTGTTGTACGTTCCCGAGCATGTTGACTTCAACTCGCCCGCCGTGTCGTGCGATTGCCTCGCGCACGTGTACGGCAACGCGGCCGACCATCCGGACCGGGTGCGCCGGTATCCGTCGGACATGACGGACGCGGAGTGGGCGGCCGTCCGGCCGTTGCTGCCGGTGCCGGCCTGGTTCCAGGGGCGGGGTGGACGGCCCGAGGGCTACTGCCACCGGCAGCTGTTGGACGCGATCCGCTACCTGGTCGCGGGCGGGATCTCGTGGCGGGCGATGCCCTCGGACTTCCCCGCATGGGCCCGGGTCTACGCATTCTTCCGCCGCTGGCGCGAGCACGGGCTGATCGCCGAGTTCCACGACCGGCTGCGCGGGACGGTCCGTGAGCGCGAGGGCCGTGAGGCCGAGCCCAGGGCGGGGATCATCGACGCGCAGTCGGTGCGGGCCGCCGCGACGGTGCCGGCCGCCTCACGCGGCTACGACGGCGGGAAGAAGGTGCCGGGCCGCAAGCGGCACATCGTGAGCGACACCCTCGGCCTGCTCCTGGCCGTCGCGGTCACGGCTGCGAACATCGGCGACCGGGACGCCGCGGCGGGCCTGCTGATGCGGCTGCGCCGTCTGCACCGCGACATCACCCTCGTGTGGGCCGACGGCGGCTACACCGGCTCCCTCGTCGGCTGGTGCCGGGACAAACTCGCCCTGACCTTGGAGATCGTCAAGCGCACCGACGACATGGCAGGGTCCTGCCGAGGCGTTGGGTGGCAGAGCGCACGTTCGCGTGGTTGATGAACTCCCGCCGTCTGGCCCGGGACTACGAGACCCTGCCCGCCACCAGCGAGGCGATGATCCGGTGGTCGATGGTCACGCGGATGAGCCGGCGTCTGGGACGGCCACGGGCCGCCGGCCGGCACTGAATGCCCCCGACGCCTCCAGGAGGAGCCACCCGCGCTCCGCCAGGCGCCGGGCTTTCGACCGCAGCCCCTCGACCTTCGCCGGCGTCGCGTCAAGGCCCAGCTCCACCGCGATCTCCTTGGCTCGAAGCGGTCCGTGACCCGTGGATCGCTGCTGTTCCAGCACGCCCAGAATGCGCTGATAGTCCGGCGCCAGAACCGTCACCGGCAGCCCTTCCCGCCAGGGCGGCACCGTCGAGCCCGGCACCGGCGCGAGCGACAGCACCGCTTTCTCCTCGGCCTCGGTCCCGGCGGTGGTCTCGGCAGCCGAGGCTGCCAGGGCCTCGACCAGCTCTTCCCGCGCGATCACCCGCCGGTCCAGCTCGATCTCGGCGGCCTCCAACACCTCAGCCAGCCGGGCGACTTCCTCCCGTAGCCCTTCCACCCGCACACGGGCCGCTGTCTCCCGCTCCTCCAGCATTCCCAGCACCGACGCCATCGCGCACCCCTCGCTCACGGAGCGGAAACAAGACGCCGGATGTCTCTCTCATTCCGAGCTACACCATGCCTGACCAGCAGAAATCAACGGATCACGTTCGGTTGAGATACGGCTTCTTACATCAACCGAGTGATGTACACCTGATTCGTGATAGTCCCGGGGAGCAGCCAATACTCAACTGTGGTTGCGGGGATTTCCGGTGGGCGGTGGCGTGTCAGTGGGGGTGGTTAGGCTGCCGGTCATGTCTGGTGATCCGGGAGATGGAGATGGTGGTCGCGGCTGGTCGGCGGCGTGGGAACTGTATGAGCGCTTGTTGGGCGCCGACAGGCTCTCCGCTGTCGAGGAAGCTCTTCGACGGTGTGACGTGGGTGGCAGCGAAGCGTTGACGGTTGCTGCGGCGGTGGCGTGGGCTGCGTCGGAGGCTTGGCAGGAGCCGGCCATGGGGCCACTGGTGTCGCGTCTTGGGGCCGACTGTGAGTCGGCGGGCCGCCAGAGGTTGTGGATGGAGGCGGCAACCGCAGCGGTGGCACAAGCGCGCACGGAAGGAAGCGCCGAAGCCGCCGGCATTGGTGATGTGGAGCCTGCTCACGTCGATCCGAGGGTATTGGACGACACGGTTGCCGACATCGAGGGGGCTCTGCGGTCGCGCAAGGTCGCCGATGTCCGCGCGGCCGTTGCGGACGCGCTCCGCTTGTTGTCGCAGGCCGCACCCCGTCTGGCACCGGCGCTGCGAGCGTTGTGCAGCCATCGGAGCCGGGCGGTGGTCGAGGAGGTGCGTGCGGGCGTACGGCGGGAGGTCCGAGGTCTCGCCGTGAGTGACCCCGGCGCCTGCCGTGTGATTCTCCAGGCGTTCAGCGACGGCGAGCCTGAGCTGTGGCGCGAATTGATCAACGCGGCGGCGGAAGCGGGTTATGGATGGGCGGTTGATCGCGTCAGCGATACCGAACCCCTTTACTATCGCTGCTGGCTGCGCGGGGACTCGCCGGGATTCGCCGCGGCCGTGCGGTCGGCGGCGGGGACGGGGACGGGAGAACTGTTCCAGGTGGTGGGTTCGATCTACGCCGGGAGCACGCGCCGCTGGCCACGAGGGCGCAACATCCAGCTAATCGTCGACGGGATCCATCCCTGCATCGCCTCCGCGGAACCCGATGTACGCATCGTGACGATCGCGACTTTGGCCGCATGCGCGGCTGCCGGCGCGAACGTCGAAGCGGCTGTTCCGGCGCTACTGGACGCTCTGACAGACGAGCATCGCAAAAAATCCGGTCTTCCATCGGAGGGCCTTTGGTGGCACGCCACGGCCGGGACGCACGCCGCGCTGGCCTTGGGCCAGGCTGTCGGCGCAGTGGCCGATCCGGCATTCATCGTGGCGGGACTTCAGGAGGCGTTGTCCCAGCGCCGTGGGCAGGCCCGGCAGGCGGCGGCGTTCGGTCTCGGCGTGGTCAGCGCACGGCTCGGCGGCGACTTCACAGCGCTGGAAGCAGTGCTCGGCCGACGCGAGCTGGTCTATGCCGCCGTTGAGGGCGTGATGGACACCTCGTATGGGCAGCTCGCACCTTCCTTGGTGGATTGGTTGGTGGCCAACGACTTCGACCCGGCCTGGTGTTTCGAATCCGAGTCGGCCTTCCATCCCAGATTCGCACCTCACGTTCGGGTGCAAACCCGCGAGGGTCTTGGCATCCTGATCGACCACCTGGCCGGCCGACGCCGGGGGAGCGCTTTGGGAGCGTTGGCAGCCGCAGCCAGCAACGGATCCGACGTAACAGCAGCGGTGCCGGCGATCGCGGGGACCTTGTTGTGCGGTGACTGGCGGGTCTCTCTCGACGCGACTCTGGAATGCCTGCGTGACATCGCGAAGGCCGGCAGGTCGGTGGCCTCGGTGGCTCGCTGGCTGCCGGCCTTCCTCGTCCCTGGCCGGCCCGGTGCTCGCGCCGCCGCCGAGGTCGCCCGGCTGGCCGTGGCACAGGGCGCGGACGGACGCTGCCTGGTGGAGGGCCTGACCGCAGTGGCCGCGCATCCCTTCGACACACCCGGCTCCGATGCCGCTTCCTGGGCGTCGCTCGCTGCCAGCCGCGAAGCAGCCGCCGCCCTGGCGGCCCTCGCGTCGCGCGGCACAGACATCGGCAACGATTTTCCTCGAACGGAGCTGACCTCCATATGAGTACCGCAGCACAGGACCGGGCGGATGACCGGCTGAGGGCTGTCATCCGGCCGTTGTGGACTGAACCGGATCCGCAGCCCCGGCGTGCGATCATCACCCGGCTCCACCAGCAGGCACGCGATGTCCACGACGTGCGGGTGGCCCAGCCCGCACTGACAGTGGCCATCCTCGACCCCGACGTCGACGTCTGCCGTGCCGCCATGGCCGTCACCGAGGAACGGGCCGTCAGCGGCGCGGACATCCGCCTTGCACTGCCCGCGATGGCACTGGTCGCCGAACACCCCGATACCGAGATCCGCGAGCGGGTATGGGGTGCGCTGATGATGAGCGACAGCCGCCACGACGACGCAATCATCGCTCTGTCAGACCTCGCCCACCGGGTCAGCGTTGGGGATCCTGATCCTGACATCCGTCATGCGGCCAGCAGGATTGCTGCCCGCATTGCCCGCGTCAAGGACCAGCACTCCAGCGTTGCCGCGAACGAGATCTGAGCTTGATTCTCTATCTCCTCGGCTTCGGCCTTCGGTCCGGTCAAAACCCGAGATCCAGCCCTCGTCATTTCACGCGGGCCCCCAACGCACCGCCCTGGACAACTGGTAGCCGTTGTCCTACCGAACTTGATCGTTGAGTTTGCGGCAGGCCCAGGCAGTCCACGGCCCCGTTTCCCTCCCGGGCCCCAGGCGGTGAGGTTTTCCTGGGCCTGTGGACGGCGCCCTGACGGTCGTCCGATACCCGCCCGAACCGGCCGCCCTCCGTCCTCGTCTGCAACGACATGCGGCATCTGCCTGCCGAGCTGTGCTGGACCGGTTTCCCGCCTGAGAAACCGCGCCGACAGGTGCGTTGGGGGATCCCCCGTAGCAGGAACAGGCACGGGCCTTGGTGATCACAGAGTTGCGACGCTCCGTGATCACCAAGGTGGCCTGTGCCTGTGCTGCCGTCAGAAGCCGTTGTTGAACCGGATGTGATCGTTGAGTTCCTGCTGGTCAGGCATGGTTTCGGTCGGGGTGAGGGATGGTCTCGACGTTCTGTTTCTGCTTGATCGTCGAGGGGTGCGCGATGGCGTCGATGCTGGGGTTGCTGGAGGCGCGGGAAACGGCTGCCCGTGAGCGGGTGGAGGCCCTGCGGGAGGAAGCGGCCCGTATGGCCGCGGCGCTGGAGGCCGCCGAGATCGAGTGGGACCGGCGGGTGATCGCGCGTGAAGAGCTCGTCGACGCCCTGGCCGCGTCTGCTGAGGAGACCACCGCCGCGGCGGAGGCCGAAGGCGAGGAAGTGCTTTCTCCTGTGCCGGTGTCCGCGTCGGTGCCGGGAGCGGTCGTGCCGCCCTGGAGGGAGGGGCTGTCGGTGTCGGTGCTCTCGCTGGACAACCAGCGGATCCTGAACGTGCTTCAGGACCGGCCGGGCCACGAGCCGGTGCGGGCCAAGGACATCGCGGCGGCCCTCGGGATCGAGGCGTCGGTGGCGGCGAAGGTCGAGGGAGTGCGGTCGAAGGCGAACGCCTGGGCGAGCGCGGATGGTTGCTCCAGGAGGCGTCGGGGGCGAGCGCCGGCCGTCGGCTCGTGGCCGGGCCAGCCGGCGGCTCATCCGCGTGATCATCGAGAACAGGATCATCGCCTCGCTGGTCGCGGTCAGCGTCTCGTAGTCCCGGCACAAACGGCGCGTCCGCACTGACCCGGTGCCCGGCCCGGGTCAGTTCCCCCGCGAGTGCGCGGGTCGACTTCAGCGTCCACCGCAGCGGCGACATCGGATCCCCCCGCACATCCGGCTCGACCGGCGCCAGCAAGGCCCGCCGCAGCCCCGGATCGAGTTCCGCGACCCGTTTGCGACCTCCTCCCGGCCGCCGCACCCGCCCCAGGGGCTCCTCACCGGCCTCCAGCTCGAATACGCCCTTGCGGACCGTCGTCTCGCTGACCGCGGCCGCCCGCGCGACGGCCCGAACACCGCCGTGACCGAGCACCCGGGCCTCGGCAGCCATCATCAGCCGCCGCTGTCGCTCGTCCAGATGCGGGAACAACACCGCGAATTTCACAGTGAGTCGGTCACGAACCTCGTCCGGGATGCGCATACCACATCAACGAGCTCCAGCACGGGAAGCAACACCTTGATTCCCTGCAAGCCCTTAGGCTCTTGAGCCGTGACGCGATAGTTGGAACCGGCGAGACGTGTTGGCCTGGCTGTTCTCGTTATGCGTGACACGGTTGTTGGAACTGATTTGCCAAGATTCTTGGAACCAAGTGGTCACTCGTCATTCTTGTTGGAACCAGTTCCGAAGATGCCGATGCGGTAGCGGAGACGACTGCGCTCCTGGGGACATGGAAGAGAGCGGTGGTCAACGCAACAAGACTCATCCTGCCGGTCCGAGTGCGACCGCTCCGTTGTGCTCACACCTGATCTCCTGGGAGAGCTTGCTCCGCCCTGAGCCCGTTGATGGCGGCAGCCCGGGAACGGGTCGCCGCCGGCCAAGGAGCGGCCGAATGGTCAGCGCATCGTTGCGGCGGGAACTGCTCGGACGTCCTCAGCTCATCACCTCGGGCGCGAAGTAGTCACGCAGTCGAGCGATCTTCCCGTCGCGGATGCGAAAAATCTGTACCAGCGAGACAGCCACGTCATCTCCGTCCCCGTCGAAGACCGTGTCGATCTCGGCGATGAACACGTCGGGATCGGAGGTGGTGTGCAGCACGTATCCGGACTTCTCAAGGCTCGGCGAGCGGTCGTCCTTCACCTGTTGCTCGTAGTACGCCGCCATCGCGCGACGGATCTCCTCGCGCCCCACCAACCTCCTGGGGAAGGTGGCGCCGGCGGGCATGAGCGGCGCCTCGAAGACGCCGTCCGCGGTGAAGTTCCCGGCAAGGGCATCGGCATTCCGGGTCATGGCACCGGCGTAGAGGTAACCCTCGAAGATCTCCTGCGGCGTTCGGGACACTGCGGCCTCCCTGGACGGTGGCCGCGCGATTCCGTGACGGCCTTGAAGAACCAACGTAGAAAAATCGAGGCCGGAAAGAATCACGCCGGAGAGCCAACCCGAGCAGTAGCTCTTAAGGACTAGAGGCCGCCCCAGGAGCATGGCAGTACGCCTCATGCGTGACCTGAGCTGCACATTTAGCGCAAGAGATGGGTGCGCCACACGCATACACCCTTCGGCCCGAGAAATAAGGGGTTCCTTTATGCACGGGCCGCGGGAGACCGATCTGAAGGGTAAAGCTAACGAGTGAAGTTCCCCCCTGATCCTGGACAGCGGATGGTTACGCTGCGGGGGTGAGGTCGTGGGTCGTCAGGGCTCTGGTTTCGAGCGGGGTGACGTAGCCGTACACCGGGTGCTTGCGCAGGCGGGTGCGGTTGTACTCGACCTCGATGAAGCGGAAGACGTCGGCGCGGGCCGCTTCGTGGGACTCCCAGACGCTGGTCCCGATTTCCGCTTTCAGTAATCCGAAAAAGCTTTCGGCTGCGGCGTTATCGTAACACGAGCCTGTTCTGCCCATACTCTGCCTCAGCTTCAACTCCCGTATCAGCGTGCGGTATTCATGTGATGTGTATTCCGAGCCGCGATCCGAGTGGGCGATGCATCCCTCTTTCAGGGCCCCGCGGCCGGCGGCCATTTCCAGCGCGTCGGCGACGAGCTCGGCGCGGTGGTGGTCCGCCATCGCGTAACCGATCACCTCGCGGGTGGCCAGGTCGATGACGGTCGCCAGATACCACCAGCCGGCCAGCGTCGGCAGATACGTGATGTCCGATACCAGCTTCGCGCCCGGCTCGGCCGCGGTGAAGTCGCGTCCCACCAGGTCCGGCGACGGTGCCGCCCTCCTGTCGGCCTTGGTGAGGTTCCGGCGCTTGCGGCGGGTGATCCCGCGGATGTCGTGCTCGCGCATCAGCCGCTCGACCTTCCGGTTGATCAGGCGTCCCCGGCGGCGCAGGGCAGCGGTGATCCTCGGTGCCCCGTAGGCATGGCGCGAGGCGCTGTGGATCTGCCGGATCTCCGCGACCAGCGTGTCCTCCTCGCGGGCCCTGGCGGCGGCGCTCGGACGTGCGGCGAGGTAGGCGTAGTAGCCGGAGCGGGAGATCTTCAGGGCCCGGCACAGCAGCGAGACGCTGTAACCGTCCGGGCAGGTGGGGCCGACCTTCTCCGCGTCGACGAACGCGTAGCGCGCGGCTACGCCTACTTCGTCTTGTGGTTCGCGAAGAAGGCGGTCGCTTTTCCCAGCACCTCGATCGTCTGCTCCATCTCACGGACCTTGCGACGCAGTCGCACCAGTTCCTCGCGCTCGGCCGTGGTCAATGCTCCCGCCGGCCCCTGGCCGCGGTTGGTCTTGTCCTGGTTGACCCAGTTCCGCAATCCCTCGGCGCTGACTCCGATCTCCCGGGCGACCTCGGTGACCGTCTTGCCCGACGAGTGCACCAAGGCGACCGCGTCGCGCTTGAACTCGGGCGTGTACCGCTTGCTCGTGTTGCTCTTCTTGCTCACTACCTGGAACTGCTTCCTCCGGGACCGTCCGTCCCAGTATCAGGCTGTCCAGGCCACGGGGGGAACTTCACTTCCATACCTTTCCCCAGACTCAGGACACTACTGCAGCACCACCTTGGCGCCGCGTTCCCCGCTGAATGGTTCGCTTTGCGACGCCGCGTCATACCTGAGAGCCAGACAGGAAGGTGGCTCCGCAGCGTGAGGCTGACCAGCAGGTTCGCTCCGTAACTTCCCCTCCAGATGAACGTCTGGAGGGGAAGTATCGTGAGCGTCCGAACCCGAGTTGCCCGGCTACGGCGGAGCGTACTGGCGGCGATGATCACCGCCGCGCTGTGCGGTCCGGTTTGGGCTGCTGCTGAGCCCCGCACTCCCGCACCGGCCCCGGCTGCGCTGCCCGCCCTCTCCGCCGAGAGTCTCGACGCCCGCTACACGGCCAACCGCGGCAACATCGCCGAGGCTGCGGAGATGGCGAAGGCAGCCGGTGATGTTCCGCGGGAGCGCGCGCTGCGTGCCCTGGCCGCTCCCGGCCGGCACTTCCTGTCGTTCGACGGCCGGGGCGAGGGCCGCGCGGTCGAGGTGCTCGGTGACCTGGCCGCCGCCGACCGGATATCGATCCTGGTTCCTGGTTCGGACACCACCCTGGACACGTTTGACGGCCCGTCCTCCAGGATCGGCGGGGCGGCCCGCTCGCTCCAGGAGCAGATCCACCGCCAAGCCCCTGAAGCCAAGGTCGCGGTAGTCGCCTGGCTCGGATATACCCCGCCCAAGACGATCAGTACGGATGTGCTGACGACCACCCGCGCCGAAGATGGAGCACGCGAACTGCGTGGCTTTGTTTCCGCCCTGGAGCAGGCCAACGACGCCGCAGGGGTCTCGCTGATGTGCCACTCCTACGGATCTGTTGTGTGTGGCCGGGCGGCGAGCGGGCTCGAAGTCGCCGACATCGCCGTCTACGGCAGTCCGGGCACTGGCGCGGATTCGCTGGCTCAGTGGGGCACCGCCGCACGGGTCTGGGCCGCCCGAGGCGAGCAGGACTGGATCTCGTACGTGCCCAACGTCAGCGCCACGTTCCTTGGCACAACGGTCGGATTCGGCGCCGACCCCACCTCTGCTGCCTTCGGGGCCCGGGTGTTCGCCAGCGGTGCCGCGGGTCACAGCGACTACCTGGCACCGCACTCCGTGTCATTGAAAAACCTCGCTCGCATCGCGCTCGGAACGGCCCAGGAGGTGAGCGGTGACTGACCTTCTGAGCCGTGCCGCCCCCAGCGGCATCGGCACCACGCGGTCCGCTCGAGGAGTGGCCGATGCCGGAGCTGCTGCGCAGCATGACGGTCATGACCCGGCGTTGGAGACGCTCTGGGCCATCACCGTCGTAGGTGTAGTGGCGGGCAACTGGCTGCTGCACGGTGCCGTTGACGGCAGTCGGGGGCGGCTGGCGGAATTCAGTGAGCTGCAACACCTGGCCTGGCTCACGCCGGTGTCCTGGGTGGTGCCGCCCCTGGCGGTGTTGTTTCTCGTCCAAGTGCATGCCACCGCCAAGAGCTACGCACGGGCCCAGAGCCGAGGTGTCAGTTACCGCGAGTGGCTCGGTCGACGGCTGTCCCGGCTGTTCGGGCCCGTGGCATGGCTGCTCGGGCTCTGGACCCCGGCAGCGATCGTGATGCTGGCCCTCGGCGTCGACATCGGGATGCTCCTGGTGGAGTTGGACATCGCCCTGTCCCCGCTGTGGTTTCTCCCGGTCCTCGCCCTGTTCACCGCGGTGACCCCGATTGCCGCGCGCATCGGGCCGCTGTGGCCGATCGCCGTCGTCCTGCATGTGGACGTGATCCGCCTCGGTGTCGGAGCGCTGGACTGGCTCGGCTGGGTGAATGCGGTGGTCGGCTGGCTGGTGCCCTTCGGCCTGGGTGCGATGTGGGCACGGGACGGGTTCGGTACGCGGCGTGCCGGCTGGCTCCTGCTGACAGGGGGTTCTGCGGCCGCCGCAGGGCTGGTCGTCCGGGCTGGCGGTCCCGTGAGCACCTTCGGTGTGACAGGGTCGACGACCACAGGCCCGAACTTGGCCGCCGTGTCACTGGGGTTGGTGCAATGCGGTCTGGCCCTGCTCCTGTACGAGCCGCTACGCAGGGCCACTTCCAGGCGGACAGTCCGGATGACGGCCCGGGTGGTCGGCCGCGCGGATGCCGCGATCCTCGCCTGGCACCAGACCGCGATGCTCGCGGTCACCACCGACCTGCTGGCCCTTGGCCCCCTCCCTGGGCTGCACACCACAGTGGATGGCCCCCGCTGGTTGATCGCCCGCCTGTGCTGGTTCCCGGCCTTCGCTCTTGCCCTGGCCGTATGCCGAGCCGCGTTCTGCCCACCGGCAGGCGCGGACACGACCGCGCAGCTGGACTTTCCACGACCGGTAGGGAACAGACTGATGGATGAACTGGACCATACTGAGCGCATGGACACGGCTGTGAAGGGGGCAGTGCGCGGAGCACTGCACACCGTAAGGAAGGATCTGTTCACGCTGGCCCCGCAGCCGATGCCGCCCATGAGCGGGCCGAGTTCGCTGCGGTGGCTGCCGCATCTCGCAGTCGTCGCGGTGACGGTTCTAGCCGCGCACGGGGGCACAGAGGACATCTCGACGAGGCCCGTCGGGATGGTCCACGCGGCGCTGCTCGTGCTGGCGCTGCGCTGGCCGGTGCCGGCCTGGTGGCTGTCGCTGGTGATGGTGCCAGTGTTCTCGCTCCATCAGCCTTTCAGCGCGTACGAGGGGTGGGCGTGGGCTGTGCATGCCGGGCTGCTGTTCTTGATCGCGTTGCGCAACCCACTGCGGGTGATGGTCGAGACAGTGCTGCTGAGCACCGTGCTGCTGCTTGGGCTGCAGCTATCGGGTAGCGGGATCGGGCCCTGGCGCTTCGTCGTGATTGTTCTGGTGATGTTCGCTCTCGCCGTGGCCGCCGCGATCGGGGTGCGCAGGACCCGGGAGGTCCGCACCCGGCTCGCGGAGCAGGAGTCAGCCATCGTGCAGGAGCGGGCACGCCGCACCGTTCTGGAGGAACGCGCCCGCATCGCACGCGAGTTGCATGATGTGGTCGCCCACCATATGTCGGTCATCTCCATCCAGGCCGATGCCGCCCCGTACCGTGTCGCGGATCCGCCCAAGGAACTGGTCACGGCGCTGGCCGACATCCGCGCGGGCGCCCTGGAGGGGCTGGTTGAGCTGCGCCACCTCCTCGGAGTGCTGCGCTCCGAGGACCATCCCGACGGCAACGCTCCCGAGGCTCCGCAGCCCACCCTGGAACGGCTCGACGGCCTGCTCGCCAGCGTGCGTACGGCCGGGCTCGACGTGACAGTGGTGATCTCCGCCGCCCGCCGCCCGCTGCCCGAAGGCGTGGAACTGTCGGCCTTCCGGATCGTGCAGGAGGCGCTCAGCAACACACTGCGCCACGCCCCGGGCGCCACGGCCCGCGTCGAGCTCACTTACTCCCAAGACGCTCTTCACCTGCGGATCCTCAACAGCCCCGGACTACAGACCGCCCAGCCCTCACCAGGAGCCGGCCACGGCGTCCTGGGTATGCGCGAACGCGCCGCGATGCTCGGCGGAGAGCTCTCCGCAGGTACAACACCCCACGGCGGCTACGAGGTCACCGCACTGCTGCCGGTGCCTGCCGCCCCGACTGCTCGGACAGACAGGGAACAAACCGCATGACGATTCGAGTGGTGATCGCCGACGACCAGGCGATGGTCCGCGAAGCCTTCTCGGTGCTTCTCAACGCCCAGCCCGACATCGAAGTGATCACGACCGCCGTGGACGGCCTGGAAGCCGTCGCCAAGGCCGAAGAACTACGCCCCGACGTGATCGTCATGGACATCCGGATGCCCGGACTGAACGGCATCGACGCCACTCGCCAGATCACCGCGCAGGCCGACCTGCCCACCAAGATCCTGGTCCTGACCACCTTCAACCTCGACGAGTACGTGTACGAAGCGCTGCGTGCCGGCGCCAGCGGATTTCTCCTCAAAGACGCCTCGGGAGTCCAACTGGCCGAAGCCGTACGCACCGTGTCCGCCGGCGAAGCTCTGCTGTCTCCGGAGATCACCAAGCGGCTCATCACCGAGTTCTCCCGCCTGAGCAGCTCGAGCTCGGCGAAGCCACCCGCCCACGTACGGGTCGACGGGCTCACCAACCGCGAAACCGAGGTACTGACGCTCGTCGCCCAAGGGCTTTCCAACGCGGAGATCGCCGGCAAGCTGGTCGTCGCCGAACAGACCATCAAGACCCACATGGGCAGCATCCTGCACAAGCTCCAGCTGCGAGACCGCACCCAGGCAGCCGTCTTCGCCTACGAGACGGGCCTGGTCGCCCGAGGCCGCACCAACCTGTGACCCCACGGCGAGGCTGGGCCTCAGCGGAATCTGAGCCTGTGGCAGCTGATGTCTTATGCACCCCTGCCTGAGAGCCATTCCAAGGAATGGCTCCGTAGCGGGAGGCCGAACCAGGGGCCCGGTTTTTACCTTTATTGAGTGAGTTCGCCCTGGCCGCTTCACATGCGGTTCCCGAGGATGTTGCGGCTCCCAATCAGTCCAGCAGGCGGCCGAGTTCCGCCCACGTACAACCGCAGGAGCGCAGCCATGACCACGCACAGAAGTCCCACCGCACCGACCAGCGGGTCGGTCCGGATCCTGCGTGTCATCGCCGCCGTCCTGGCCTCGTTCCTCGCCTTCCTGGCCGTCGCCATCGTCCTCGGCGCGTGCTTTCCGGCCATCCCAAAGCCGGAGTGATCGGGCCGGTCCTGGGCGGGCAGTATCCCTTCCACCTAGCCCTGCTCGCCGTCGCGGCAGCCGTCCTCGCCGCGCTGGCCCGGCGTGCCGGCCTGGTGCGCTGGGGCCGCACGGTCACCGTCATCACGACGTTGTGCACCCTGGGTGCCCTGGCCATCGGCGGAATCCAGTTCCGTGCTGCGCAGAACGCCGGCGTCGACATCTCCTTGGGCCAGGCGTTCACCGAACTCGCCTATCCGGCAGCGAAGCCGGACGCAACCAAGACGTACGCCAGCCCCGAAGGCAAGCCACTTCAGGTGGACGCGTACCTCCCCAAGAAGAACCCGGGCAAGCAGGTGCCCGCCATCGTGCTCGCCCACGCCGACGGTTTCCACACCTTCGACAAGAGCGACCTGCGCGGCACCGGCGGCTGGCTGGTCGACCACGGGGTCGCCGTCTTTGCCGTCGACTACCGCCTCGCCGGCCCCGACCGGCCCACCTGGAACAAGGCCCCTCAGGACCTCGTCTCTGCCGTGCGCTGGGTGCAGAAGAACGCCGACGAGTACGGCATCGACAGCTCGCGGATCTCGCTCGGGGGCATGTCGGCGGGCGGCACCCTGGCGATGAACACCGCCTACCGCCTCCACAAACGAAACCATCAAGACCACCGAGGCACCCCCCCAAGCCTCTGGCCTCCGTGGTCGGCTTCTACCCCGGCGCCGACGTCACGCAGATGTGGAAGGACGATGTGGCCGGAACCCGCGAGGCCGCGGAAATGTTCACCGGCGGTACGCCGCAGCAGTACCCGGACCGCTACCGCGAGGTGTCCCCGACCTCCGACATCCACCCCGGCCTGCCCCGCACCTTGCTGGTGGTCGGGGACCGCGATCGCAGTGCCCGCCCCGAAACCATCACCGCCTTCGGCGACGCGCTCAAGAAGAAGGGCGTCGACACCGAGGTCAAGGAACTGCCCTTCGCCGAGCACGCCTTCGACGACGCCTACGGCAGCCTCACGTCCCAGACCAGCCGACAGATCCTGCTCGACTTCCTCACCAAAGACGCACGCTGACCTCGCCGTCCCGCCAAGCCCCCTGGCCGGCCCGTTCCGACCTGGGGCAGGGCCGACCCGGCCCACGTTCGAGGGGCACGCACAGCCCAAGGACTGTGCGTGCCGCTCCGCTCGCGCCGGGCGGGCGACCATCTGATTCGGGACGCTCCCGGAGCGCGTGTACATCAGAGCCGCGGCCCCGGTCTCCATAATCGTGCGGGCCCACCAGGCGCCGACGGAACGCATGCCTGCCGTGCTCCCGGGGGCCTCTAGTCCTTAAGAGCTACTGCTCGGGTTGGCTCTCCGGCGTGATTCTTTCCGGTCTCGGTTTTTCTACGTTGGTATTCCAAGGCCGTCACAGAATTGCGCGGCCACAGAGAGAAAGGTGATGGAAATGTCCGCACACAGTCGTGGAGCCGTTGCCGTCCTGCTTGCCGGCGCTGTCGCCGCGGGCGTGACCACCCTGACCGCTTGCAGTTCTGAGGATTCGGCCGCTGTGTCCTCCGCCTCGTCCTCTCACGCTACCGCTTCGGAGGACCGGAAGGAGGATTCGGCCGCCGTGCCCTCCCCCTCGTCCTCTCACGCTGCCGCTTCGGAGGACCGGAAGGAGGGCCTCGCACTTTCCGCCCCGACCGGTGAGTACGCGGTGAGCCGCGACTCGTTGCACCTTGTCGACAAGGGCCGCCGTGACCCCTGGGTGTCGAAGGCGGGCGACAGGGAGCTGATGGTGTCGATGTACTACCCGGCGCAGAAGGGAACCGGCAAGCCCGCCCCGTACATGAGCACCGAGGGGGCCCAAGCCTTCCTGAAGCAAATGAAGTTGGAGGTCCCCGCCAAGGTGCTCAGTGGCACCCGCACCCACACATACGCCGACGCGAAGCCCGAGTCGGGGAAGTTCCCGCTGGTCGTCTTCTCGCCTGGCTTCAAGACGCCGGGCGCCACTCTCACCGGCCTGGCCGAGGACCTGACTAGCCGCGGCTACGTCGTCGCGGTCGTGGACCACGCCTTTGAGGCTGCGGGCGTCGACTTCCCTGGCAAGGGCATCCTGCCGTGCACGGCCTGCGGGAAGGTCGGCCCCACCAGCTTCCAGCCCGCCGCCGAGGGCCGAGCCAAGGACCTCTCCTTCGCGCTGGACCAGCTGATCGGGAGCACGTCGCCCTGGAAGCACGCCGGCATGATTGACAAGGGCCGGGTCGGGATGGCCGGGCACTCCCTGGGCGGCGCTGGCACCGCCGCCACCATGGCCCAGGATCCGCGCGTGCGCGCCGGGGTGAACATGGACGGCCCGTTCATCGACTCCGGCAGCAAGTCCGGCCTCTCCGGGCGGCCCTTCCTGATGCTGGGCACCAAGGCCGACCACAGCCCCGGCAGCGAGGACAAGACGTGGGACGTGGCTTGGAAGAAGCTCGAGGGCTGGAAGCGCTGGGCCACGGTCGCCGGAGCCGACCACTTCGCGTTCACCGATCTGGCCCCGCTCGCCGGGCAGTTGGGCCATGACGACCCGAAGGGCCTGCCCGGCAAGCGAGCTGCGGAGATCACCCGTGACTACGTGGGCGCCTTCTTCGACGAGCAGCTGCGCGGCAAGGACGAGCCGTTGCTCGACGGCCCGAGCAAGGCCAACTCCGAGGTCACTTTCCAGCACTCCTCCACCCGGGATGCCAAGGACAACTCAGGCACTTCATCCCGACCCTGACTGCGGCTGCCTTCACACGACCGCGGTGCGGTCTCGGTCGTTCGGATACGCCTGGCCGGTCGTACGCGTGTGGAGGCGGAGCGCAGCCTGTCATGCCGCCGGGGGCGGATGGGACCGCTCGCTGCACTCGGCATCGCCGTTCGGGACCCGAGGCGGGCAAGTCGCCCTACTTCCATCTCCCGTTTAACGGTATATCGCATGGGGGATCTTGCCGCAAGCCCCCCATATCGGGTGAAGATGGCCCTCCGCGTCACGAGCGCGGCAAGAGTATGGGAGTGAACATGCGGGTGCTGTTGTCCACTATCGGATCGCGCGGAGAGGTCCAGCCGGTGATCGCTCTGGCCGTGCAGCTGAAGGAATTGGGGCAGGAGGCCGTGGTTTGCGCACCTCCTGATTTCCAAGAGTGGGCCAAGTCGCTGGGGATCACCTACGTCCCGGTCGGCCCGGAATTGCACGCCACAGCCAAGCGGCCGGCAGGGGCAGTGCTCACACCCGAGCAGCGGCGACAGATGATCGAGGGCACGGTTGCGGATCAGTTCGCGGCGGTGGGTTCGTCCGCCGAGGGATGCGGGATGATCGTGGGAGGCGGTGCTCTGGCGATCGCCGCCCACTCGGTGGCCGAGCAGCGAGGTATCGGCTACGTGTACGCCGCGTTCGCACCGATCACGTTGCCCTCGCCGCACCACGCGCCGCCCGTGTTCGGATTGCTGGGAGAAAAGCCGACGGACAGCCCCGTCGACAACCAGACCCTGTGGGCCCAGGACGCACAGCGCTGGAATGTCATGTGGAGCGCGGCACTTAACGCACAGCGAGAGGCTGCCGGGCTCGCCCCGGTGAGCGATGTAAGCCGTCATATCTTCACCGACACCCCGTGGCTGGCCGCCGATCCGACCCTGGCACCGTGGCCCGAGCCATCGGAGCTGAACGTGTTCCAGACCGGGGCGTGGACGCTGACGGATCACCGGCCGCTCTCGCCCGAGCTGGAACAGTTCCTCGACGCTGGCGAGCCACCGATCTACTTCGGATTCGGCAGCGTACGCGCCCCCGAAAGCATCGCCCGGAAGATGATCGCAGCCGCCCGCGCACTCGGCCGCCGCGCGATCCTCGCCCGCGGCTGGGCCGAGCTGTCTCTCGACGAAGCCGCGCCCGACTGCCTGGCAATCGGAGACGTGAACCAGCAAGCGCTGTTCCAGCGGGTCGCCGCAGTCGTGCACCATGGTGGGGCGGGCACGACCACGACGGCCGCCGCAGCCGGGGCGCCCCAGGTGATCGTCCCGCAGATGTTCGATCAGTTCTACTTCGCCCGCCGCGTCGACCAGCTCGGAATCGGCAGCGCCCTCGCGGTCAGCGACCCGACGGCCGACTCCCTCACCGCAGCGCTGGGCCGAGCCCTCGCCCCCCAGGTGGTCGAGACCGCACACACTCTGGCAGGGCGGGTGCGCACCGACGGTGCACTGACCGCAGCCCGCCGAATGATCGAGAGGCAGTAGCACCCGCTCGCGCCCGCCTTCTCCGGCCAGCAGCACTCTCTCCTCTATCATCACTGTCCGTATTTGACAGCGGCAAGACGCTTCGTAGACAGACCGCTGGGCTTTGGAGGAGATATGCCCGAAGGGGACCTGCTGAGTCAACTCCCCGAGGTGTCCGGGGGCATAAAGGCCCTCGGCGACGGTGAGGGTGCGGCAGCAATCGTCACATCAAGCAAAGCTGCCGTGCCGGCTACCCGGCCGGCACCCGCATCACCGTGCGGCGCGAAGGCGTTCAACTACCATGCGGTAGCTACACATTGCACCGCCAACGGCCACCGCGGCGCCGAAGGCGGCGACGGCTTGGATCGGCTCGCTTCGCCCCCGTAGTCAAAGCCCCACCAGAAGACCCAGCAGTCGGGGGCTGACCCGGATTGCAGCCCGGCCCGTCCGGCCGGGCTCCGATACAGGCCAGCCGGCCGCCACGGCTCCGGGGTCTGAGAGTCTTGGGTATCCGGCTACTGACGAGGAGCAGGCGATGGCTGTTGAAGTACCGGCGGATATACAGGCGCGCTGCAAAGGGCTGGGGAAAGGTGTCGGCTACGCCCTGAAGGTGCTGTGCGCGCAGCTTGAGGACGACCCCCTGCTGGGCAGCCCCACGGGTGACCGGTCGCTCTACATCGCGCAGATCGACGGCGAGACCTTCGAAGACTGCCCGGCGCTGACCGTGCACTACGCCTACGGCCCTCCGCTACTGGAGGAGGGACAGTTACAGATCAGGGGTATCGAAGAGACGCATCCGGCTGCCGTCGAGCCGAAAGAGGAGGCCGTCGCGGCTCCAGATCCCCATCAGGAGGAGATCGAAGCGCGGCAGGTGACGGACGCGTGGCGGCGCATTGAGGCGTGGCTGTGTGAGCATGCTTCCGCCTCATGCGATCTGCTCAAGCCAGGCGCCTCGGAGGGTGAGATAGCCGCGCTGGAAGAAGCGATCGGCGTGCGCGTCCCGGCGTCCTTGAAGGCGCTGTGGCAGCTTCGCGCAGGCCACCTAGATGAGCCTGGGGCCGGGTTCCTCCCCGAGTACAACTGGGCGCTGATGGATCTCGACGCGGTGGCCCTGGTCTACCGGGAGCGCATGGAACTCCAGCGGGACTGGGGAAGTGACGAGCCCTTCCTTTGGAAGCCCTCCTGGATTCCCTTCTGCGCGTGGAGCACGCACGACTTCACCTCCGGCCTCTACCTTGATGCCGAGAGTGGAGAGGTCTGCCGCTGGTCTGAGTCGATCGACCGTCGTACCGAGTTCGAGTCGCTGACGGCCTTCCTGGAGGGGATGGCGGATGCTCTTGAGGTGCCCTCTCTTGCCACATGGCCTAAGCCCGGACTGCTGAACGGCGGCCTTGTGTGGGGGCCACCAGGTGATGCGAACGAAGAGGCATTGTGGCGGCCGTGGAACGGATGACATGAGTGAGGGGGACCGGCCGGTGCCGGTCCCCCTCACTCATGTCAGGTCGTGTCAGCCGACCTTGCGCCAGGCGCAGGTGGTGTCGGCATACGCGCAGTGCTCGAAGCCGGGGTTGCTGACGAAGAATCCGTCATTGTCCAGTAGACGCCAGATGGCGGGGTTGAGCTTGTTGAATGCCTTCCGGTTCTGGGTTGACTCGATTCCGGCCCGCCCGCACCGCTCCTTCCAGGCGGGCCCGTTCGTGGCCGTCCGGGTGTCTGCGAGGAGGCCGAAGTTGGCGCTGCCGTCACCCAGCTTGTCCGTGAAGAGCTGGGCACACTGGTCCCCGGAGGACACCTGGTTGACGCCGCCGGGGAAGCCGCCGCTCTCGTGGGTGGAGGCCATGGCGTACTCGTCGCAGTCCATCGTTCCCACGGAGGCGTCGGCGCGGTGCGCCGCCCAGCTGCTCGGGCAGACCTTGTCACGGCTGTCATCCGACGTCCACGGCTTGCCGTCGGGCCGGGTCGCGGTGGTGTCCGGGCCGAGATAGTGCAGGAGGGAGTCCCACTTCACCGAGCCGGCGTGGTCGGGCATCTTCTCCTGCATCAGCCAGTAGTACGCACCGGCCGCCGGGTACAGGTTGGTGTCGACGGTGTACGTCGGCTTGAAGAACGGCAGCACACAGCCGGGCGCCACACCCTTGAGGATGTCGTCGCAGCGCGGGGCGAGTTCCCTGACGCGCACGTCACCGCTGGTGCCGAAGTTGGCTGTTGCGGGGTTTCCGCCGGCGTCCACGGTGGCGGTGATCGACCATCCAAGGTCGATGATCTCCTTGCCCGTGCCGGACCAGGTGGTCTGGATGGTTCCCCACCGGCCGCCGTACCGGCCGTCCATCTCGATGGGCCAGTACGCATCACCACCCGCTGGGTTGTTCTGGTCGTCCGCCCACCTGATGTTCGACGTCACACAGGACTTACACGTCGACCCGACGTTCCACTTCATGCGGACGCCCTTGAGGACGGGGTCGATGTGCGTCGGTACCAGCATGATCTGCTGGTCGAACTCGGCGAAGTTAGAGCCGCTGTCGCCCTTCTTCGGGTAGGTCTTGATGCGCTGCTCGATGTTGAAGGTGGCGGTACCCAGCGCGGGCTTGTTCGGGTCGGTGTCGGTGAAGATCAGTGTGCCGCTGCCGATGGTCTTCATGCAGGCTTCGGTGCGGCTCATGTAGTCCTTGCCGGACGGCTTGTCGTAGCACCAGTCGACCAGATCGACGCCCGGGCCCAGCGGCGCGGACGCCCGGAGCGCGTTCCTGGCCTTCTTGGACGGCGGGTTCAGCTCGACACACAGCTTGTGCCCCTGTGCGTCAGGCTTGCCGCACGTACGCTTCTGAGTGGGGGCCTTGAGGGTCGTGCCGTCCTTGCGCAGGGTCGGCAGCGCCGGGCCCGGGTCGGTACGCGTGAACTCGATGATCTTCTGCGCGACCGGGTCGATCGTCGACGATGCCTGCGGCGCAGGGAACTTCACGTAGGGCTCGATGCGGAAGTTGGCCCACGGTGACCAGGTTGTCTCGTACAGGCTGCCGTCAAAGGCGTTGGTGTGGAACGTGTAGGTCACGCCTGGCTTCAGCTTCCCGTACGGGACGGGGACGGACGCGGGCTTGCCCGACGCCACATAGCCCGATACCAGAACGCCGTACGGGTTGGCGTCGGTCAATTTGACCTGGGTCTTGGGCTTGCCGTTGGCGTCAGTTGTCCACACCTCGAAGGTCAGGGTGCTCTTGTCGCCGTCTGCGTCGGTGACTGTGTTACTTAAGATGGTCTCGGGTGTGATGACGCGCCATGTGCTGCCACTCTTCTTGAACTGCGGCCCGGCTGAGGGGTTCTTGCCCGATACGGGGCGCGATCCGGCGGCTGTCGCGTCTTCGGGCCCGGCTGCTGGACGCGATGCCGGAGGAGCGGAAGGGGTAGGACTCGGCGTGAAGCCGGCGGCTGACGCCGTTCCCACTCCCGCGAGCAGAGCGAGGACGGCGCCTGCGGCCACGTGCCGCACCGCCGACAGGGTGCGTATGCGTCTCAACTTCGAATCCTCCTTGAGGGTACGTATGTTCGACGCAAGCTCATCAGACACATCCCCAAGGCCAATATGGCCAAGGACACGGTTTACCCCACACCCAGAAAGTCCAGCCAAAAGCCCCAACCTCGCCCGAACTCCGCCACGCCCACACACCGGTGACCGCCCATCAGAGCGCAATAGGCGACGCCCGCGGTGCAGTAGCTGAAGGTCCCGTCCAGCAGCATGTTCAACAACAGGAACGCAGGTGCCACGCCCAACTCCCGGGGCGTGGCACCTGCTCCCTTTTCGCTACCGGCCGCGCCGTCTACGCGTGCATTGACGTGGAACCCGGATGGGGTACCCGCTCTGCCGCAATCGTCTTGGCGAAGGCTGCCGTGCTGGCCACAGCCCCCAACTGGGCGAGGATCTCCTTGGGCAGCAGGTCTTCCTTGCCTTTCAGGGCGTCAGCGACATCCTGCGCGGACGAGAACACCATCGGCGCGGCGATTGTCCTGAACGATCCGCGTTAGGTTGCAGCGCCGTCCCCGTCGCGGGTGCCATCCTCACCGGCCTGACCGGCACCGGTGCCAGCATCCCCGTGCTGCGCCCCCTCATCCGATGAACCTCCACGACGGCAGGTCGACCATCGGCCGAAGGTCCGCTTTCGGTGGGTATAGATGCTGGTGGCTGGGTGGTTGGGGTGCTCGGGGGCGGGTGCTTGAAGTGGTGTTACGGGCACGGCCAAGCCGTGATGCAGACGAGGAAGCCGCTCTCCCGCCCGCGAGATCCGTAGCAACCAATGGCCACAGCTTCCCGACACAAGGGACGCAGCGAGTCTCAGCAGCCGCGCCGTGCCGAGAAGACAGCGTCGAACTGGTGCCGTGCGGCGAAGGCCGATCCGTACCAAAACGGCGTTGACCGCGCGAAGAACCACTAGCATCGGTTTACTGTCGCCGAGGCGGCAACGCGATGGGGGAGACGCGTGGAACGGGCGGTTGTCTTCGTGCATGGCACCGGGGTGCGTGCCGACAAATACACCAGAACTTTCAGCACCGTCCGCGACGCGATACGGGCGACATCACCCGGGCGGGAAGTCCGCGGCTGCTTCTGGGGTGCGCAGGAAGGCGCCCGGCTGCTGTTCAACGGCGCTTCCATCCCCGGTTACGCGGACTCCGGCGGAGGAGCGGACGAGAAGGCCGACGAGGACATCGCCCTGTGGGGCGTGCTCTACACCGATCCCTGGTACGAGTTGCGGCTGCTCGGCCTGGGTGCCCCACCAGTGGTCCGGACCGTGCCCGGTCGGTTACCGCCGGCCGAGGAGTTCCTCACTGCGATCAGGAGCCTCACCCCGTCTGCGGAGCTTCTCGCGCTGCTTGCCCGGCACGATCTCGGCGGGTTTTTCACCGAAGCTGTTGTCGCCCTCCGCGGCTCCCCCGAGCTTGAGGAGGCCGCTCGTACCGCCGACACAGGTGGCCACGAACACCGCCACGCCGCCGCCCGCGCGCTCACCGCGCACACGCTCGCAGCAGCCGCCGAGCGCCGCGACACCGCTCTCACCGGTCTCGCGCGCGATGCCCTTGCCACCCGGATCAGCGCTGAACTCGGTGGTCAGGCACGCTCGTTGGCGGAACGCCTGAAGCGAGCCAGTGCACACGGGCTCACCTGGCGGGTGCACCGCAGGCGTGGCTCGTACACCGATCACGGGTTCGCATTCGCCGCCGATATCCTGCGCTACCAGGCACGCGGCGACGGGGTGCGGAGCCTGCTGCGCCGTACCGTCGAGGACACGCCGGGCGACCGGATCACCGTGATCGGGCACAGCCTGGGTGGAATCGCCGCCGTCGACCTGCTGGCGCTGGCGTCCGTCCCGCGGGTCGACCAGCTCATCACCGTGGGCTCGCAGGCCGCGTTTTTCTACGAGACCGGCGCTCTGGTCTCCCGAGAGCACCCGGACCTCCTGCCGCCCTACTTCCCCGAACGCTGGCTCAATATCTACGACCCGCGCGACTTCCTCTCCTTCCGTGCCACCGATGTCTTCCGCGGCCGGGTACGGGACGTCCGCGTCGACAACGGACAGCCTTTCCCCCAGGCACACAGCGCCTACTGGGACAACAATGCAGTCTGGGACGCGGTCCGGACGTGGCTGGGGTGACCACGGAGAACGACCATGCGGTCGTGGTCGGCCTGGAGCAGTACGGGGTCTGGCAACTGCCCGGCCCGGCCGCCGATGCGCTGCGTTTCACCCGTTGGCTTCGCCGCAGGCGCGTGCCCGCCAAGAACATCCAGCTGTGGCTAGCCCCGCTGAGCGGTGACGGCCTGCGTGCCCAGGCGCAGGCGCTGGGGGTGCGGTACAACGAGGCCGTCTCCCGCGACCAGTTGATGGACGTCTTCCGGGACGGTCCGAGACCCGGCGGAGACGGTGGCACGCTGTACGTCTTCTGGGGCGGTCACGGCGTGATGGCCCGCAATGACCAGCGGTTGCTGTACTGCCCCAACTCCACCTGGGAGGACCGGCGCTGCCTCAACTTCACCAACCTGCGCGAATACCTCACCAGGCATGAACTTACCGGGTTCCGGCGCCAGGTCTTCCTCGTCGACTCCTGCGCCACCTACTACGAACGGCTCAACAGCGGTGACCCGGACCCGGCCGTCGCCTACTTCCCCGAACCCCAGCGCATTCCGGGCGTCGAGCAGTTCATGCTGTACGCCACCCGCGCAGGCGAGGCTGCCGACAACCCTGGAGAGGGCCTCTTCTCCCAGGCTGTGCTCGACCACCTGGAGGCCGCCGCCACCGATCCCGCGCGGGATGTTGACCTGGCTGCCCTGACCGGCCACCTCGCCGCCCACTTCCGGCAGCTGGCCATCGGCAAGCCCTCCGTCGCCCTTCCCACCGCCGTCCACGTCCGGCACCTCAGTGGCGATGAGGAGCAGCTCCACCGCGCCGCGCTCCCGGCCCCGCCCGCCACGCCCGACTTCCGCGACTTCGCCCTCACCGTCCGCACCGCTTTCGCCGATGTCGGCGAGCTCGCCAGGCACGCCCAGCACTTGGCCGCGGAGTGTCCGGCGTCTGGGGTTCAGGGGCAGGCCTCGGCCGACGAGGTGGCCTGCGCGCTCTACACCCATCCCAGGGCCATGGCCGCGTTCACCGAGAGCCTGCACCGGGCGGGCAGCCCGTACGCGAACCAGATCCGGGAACTGGGCGCGACCCGCAACCTTCCGGGCCTGTTGTCGCCGATGGAGTACGAGCGGCTGTTGCAGATCCTGCGCGGCCTGCCCGAGCTGTCCGGTCCGCAGGTGCTGGCCTGCCTCCAGGCCGCCCTGCCGTGGGTCATCCTCCCGGATCTCCCGGCCGAGGAGGACTCGTACCAGCGCCTGGTCGCATGGGTACGGGAACTCGAGAAGCGCCGCCTGGGAAAGTACCCTCCACTCGTCCATTTCACCGAGTTCCTCGCAGCCCTCGTGCCCGAGTCCGACGCGGAAGCGCTGCGTGCGTGGGGGCTCGAAACCGTGCTGCGTGTCGGCGGCAGCGCCGAAGTGGCCGCCAGCTGGCGGGATGAGGCCCGGCAGTGGGCCGCGACCCGCCCGGCCCTGGGCCGCGGCCGGGTCGTCGTCCAGCTGGACGCTGGCGCGGGCGCCGACTGGGACGACGCCGCAACGTACACCTGCGCGGTGTGGTCGGACATCGGCGACGGCCAACTCGTGCCCGGATCGTCGAGCGGGGGCGGGGGGCACACCGCCGCGCAGGTGACGCGACTGGTCGCCGAGGCCGTCGACACGCTCGGCGCCACCAGCCCGGTCGTCGAGATCCTCGTTCCCCTGGAAGGGCTCGCCGTGCCGGTCGACACCTGGCACTGCACCGTTCCCGGACGCCGCGCACCGAAACTCCTGGCCGTCGACCACCCAGTGGTGCTCCGCTGCGCAGCCGCCGCCGGCTCCTACAGGGGCCGCCGGTTGGCGCCGGGGGCCCCCGTCGTGCTCACCGACCTGCACCGCGACGGCTGGGCCGCCCACGGAGCGCTCCAGGCCGACCAAGCCCGCGGGCTGGCCCTGATCACCGCCGAGAAGCCCTACCGGTTCGATATGGCGTGGCTGGCCGTCGAGCTGGGCTACAGGGTGGTGCTCTGGGAACGTGAACTCCCGGGCCCGTTGGGGGAGGATTTCTTCCACCCCTTGTTTCCCCGCGGCGCCGCCCTCGGCGCTCTGCCTGACCGGATCCGCGCCTACCGGGCCAAAGCGCTCGTGGACCCGGCCGCGTGCCCCGGCCGCCTCTCACTCGTGTACGACGATCCGAGCCTGCCACTGCCGGCTGTCCTGCCCCTGACCCAGGAGATCACCGCCGATGAACAGCAACGAGAGTGTGGACTGGCGCATCTTCCGGAGCCGGAACGGTCGACCGACCACCTTCCCCGAACCGCCCCCGTGGCGCCGGTTCGCGACCGTCCGCCCCTCACCGGTTCCGTCTGAGCGCGCGTATGTGCTCGGCGAGTTCGAGATCGAAGTCGTCAACGCCGCCCTCTACCTGCGCCGCCCGCTGCTCGTCACCGGCCTGCCCGGCACCGGCAAGTCCTCGCTGGCCCATGCCGTCGCCGGGGAACTGGATCTCGGGCCGGTGCTGCACTGGCCGGTCAACAGCCGCTCCACGCTGCAGGACGCGCTCTACCGCTACGACGCCATCGGACGCCTTCAGGAGACCGAACCCGGTGGCGAGCGGCCCTACATCGGCACCTTCGTACGGCTCGGCCCGCTCGGTACGGCCATGGCCCCGTCGGACCGGCCACGGGTACTACTGGTGGACGAGCTCGACAAGGGAGACGTCGACCTGCCCAACGACCTGCTGACCGTCTTCGAGGAGGGCAGCTTCGAGATCCCCGAACTGGCCCGGCTCCCCGAGGAACAGCCGGTGATCGACGTCCTCACAGCGGACCGCGGAGCGCGCACCGGCGTCGAGCGGGGCATCGTGCGCTGTACCCAGTTCCCCGTGGTCGTCATCACCAGCAACGGCGAGCGTGACTTCCCGCCCGCCTTCCTGCGCCGCTGCGTACCGCTGCACCTGACGCAGCCGGACGGGGAGCGGCTGCGGCAGATCATTTCCGTACGACTGGGCGAGGAGGCGCTGGACGGAGCCGACGACCTCATCGAGGATTTCCTGCACCGCCGGGCCTGGGGCGAGCTGGCTACCGACCAGCTGCTCAACGCCGTGTTCCTGCGTGCGGGCGGGGCCCGGCTGGCGGACGGGCTGCTCGATACCGTCCTGCACAAACTCAGCGGGACAGGCGACGCCGAGTGACCGCGCCGCTCGGACGGCTGCAGGCGGCTTTCGCCGCCGCAGGAGTCGAGCTCGACGGCCCGGAGCTGGCCGACGCCCTGTGGCTTGCCGCACGGCTGCCGACCGGAGCCGCGGCACCTGTGGCGCGGGCTATCGCTGCCGCCCGTCCGCCCACCCAGGAGTCCCACCAGTCGTTCCCCGGGTCCGCACTTCCCCCCCGGGACGCGGCCCCGGCCGTAGGGGCGCATGCCGCACCTCCGGCGTACAGCACTGAAGAAGAGTCCGGCCGCGGCGCAGTCCGGACCGGCCCGGGGACAGCCAAGCCCGTACGGTTGCCCGGGCCTCGCGCCCTGTCCCGGCAGCTCAAGCTGGGCCGAGCCCTGCGTCCACTGAAGCGCAGTGTCCCCGGCATGTCCGGCCGGGAGCTCGACGAGGCAGCGACCGCCGCTGCCCGCGCCGACACCGGCGTCCCGTACGTCGTGGACCGCCCGGTCCCCGAGCGCTGGCTGCGGCTGGTCCTGGTCGTGGACGACGGCCTGTCCATGCAGCTGTGGCGGGGCCACGCCCGCGAACTGCAGTCCTTGCTCGAACGCTGCGGCGCCTTCCGAGAGATCCGCACAGTCCCCCTGGACCGCGCCCTGCAACACCCGTACGCCAACCTGTTCGACCCGACCGGCCGCACGATGGTCCTCGCCCTCACCGACGGCACCCGCACCGTCTGGACCGACGGCCGCGTGCGCAGACTGCTCAACCACGTGGCCCGGCTCGGCCCGACCGCCGTCGTCCACACCCTGCCCCGCCGCATGTGGCCCGGCACCTTCCTCACCGCCGATACCTGGCACGTGGCCCAGCACCGCCGCGGCTCGCCCAACGTCACCTGGACGGTCACTCACCCAGCGCTTCCCGGCACCCCGCTCCCCCCAGGCCGCACGCCCATCCCCGTGCTGGAAACGGCCCCCGCCTCCCTGGCCGCCTGGACCAAATCCTTGACCGCCATCGGTCGTCTCACACCGCTGTCGTTGTGGACCCCACCCACCGCTTCCGGCAGCCTCTCACCCCGCCCTGCACTGTCGGTCACCGACTTCCGCCGCACCGCCTCCCGGGACGCCTACCGGCTCGCCGCCCACCTGGCTGCTTACTCCCCGGTGACCGTCCCCGTCATGCGCCTGGTCCACGCCTGCCTACCCGGTGCCCACGGCCCGGCCCCTTTGGCCGAGGTACTCCTCGGCGGCCTGCTCAAGCCACTCGACGACGTCGAAGTGCCAGCCTTCGAGTTCACCCCGGACGCGCGCTACCTGCTCCTGGAAGCGGTGCCTACGGCCGAACTGGTCGAGACGGGGCGCCGTGTGGCAGGCCGGATGGCCGACCTCGTCGGACGATCCTCGGACTTCCCGGCCTGGATCGCCACCCCGGCGGAGGGCAGGCTCGACGAGGGCTCGCAGCCGTTCGCCCGCATCGAGGCGGGGGCGGCGGGACGCCTCGGAATCACCCGGCCCCCTCACACCCCGCTGCCCAAGGACAGCAGTGGCGCCCCCCAGCCCGCGGGTAAGCGCCGAGAGCCCGAGTGGATGCACCCGCTGGGATCCAGTGGCGGCTTGGCGTCGTTTTTGGCTACCGACGAGGACACGGTGTACGTCAGCGACACGGAACATGTGTGGGCGGTGCAGGCAGGTTCCGGCCGCGTGCGTTGGAAGCGACGCCTGCAGTACCCCTCGGCTCCGTCGGTAGCGAATGGAGTCGTGTATGTCAGCGATACGCAGCGCCTGTACGCGCTGGATGCGCGGGACGGCAGCGAGACGTGGTCTTGGCCCACTGGGGAGTGGGAGACCTCGCGCCCGGCTGTGGCTGACGGTGTGGTCTACGTGGGTGGGGAGACTGGCCTTTGGGCAGTGGATGCTGAGACAGGCGAGCCCTGCTGGTCCAGCCCGTTTCGCACCCTTGGCAAGGTGCAGGCGGCGCCTGCCGTTGCTGATGGCCTCGTCTTCGTCGCCAGCTATGACCACCGGCTGCGTGCACTGGAGGCAGGCACTGGACGCCTGCGCTGGACCTTTGAGGCTGGCGGCGCTTTCTTGCACGCTCCTGTCGTCGCTAACGGCGTGATCTATGCACCGAGCAATGAACGGTTGTACGCGCTTGAGGCAGACAGCGGGGAGCTGAGGTGGTCGCACGAAGGCTGGTGGTGGTCGCCCTCGGTGGCCAACGGCCTGGTCTGCGTGGGGGGCGTGGAACAGTTCGTAGCGCTGGATGCGTCGACGGGTGTCAAGCGCTGGGCTCCTGCTGAGGGTCGGGTCGGAGGCAACACGGTGATTTCCGGCGGGGTCGTGTACGCAGCGCACGGCGCCTACGTGTGGGCCCTGAACCTGGAAACCGGCGAAGAACGCTGGACTTTTTACACGGGGGGCGGGCTCGTTTGGTGGGCACCAGTCGTGAATCAGGGAAGGGTATACGTCGGCATCTCACACACCCCACAGAACGAGGCGCTTCTTCTCTCCATACGAGCCTGACAACCCGTGGCGGGGTGATACGCCGTCATGAACTCACAGACCGGAAGTGGGAGTTGCTTGCTCAGCTGATACCGAGGGCCGCCACGGGTTGGCCGCGGTGATCTGCGCCGACGAGCTGGGGCCAGTGATCCCGCGAACCTTCCCGCCCGCACCCACCTGGTCACCGGGCGGGCACGGGATCAATGCGGAACTTGACTACAGCCGCGGACCGGAGAAAACCTGGGTCTACGGCGGTCTGCGACCAACCGACGGCCAGGCAGTCACGATGACCCATCCTCTCGCAACAGCGTCTTCTACCAGCAGTTCCTGCAATGGCTCGAGCAGGCCCACCCGGACGGGGAGATCTGGATCGTCACCGACAATCTGTCCAGTGACAACAGCCTGTCCACTCGGACCGGCTGGTGGCGCATCTTCCGCAAAGCCACCCTCGCCGGCCGTTCATTCGCTACCCGCGATGACATCGACCAGGCCACGGCCCTGGCCACCGACCAACTCAACTCCCGTGCCAGCCCTTGGTCTGGGGCAGACCCACACCGCCAACTCGCTTACTACGGCGCCGATATGTGTACATCCTTTGAGGAATTCAGCACTAGGAGCAACAGGGCTTACAGACCTGTGGAGGCGCTGCCCGCTCCTGCGCTGGTCTCGTGCCGTCTATTCGGCTGCGGGCTACTCAGGACGACCTAGGTACTCGCGCCCAAGCGGAGCGCGGTACCTGCTGCCTAGCATCCCGAGTATGAGTTCCGTTGAGCAGATGGCCGGATCGAGTGAACAGGTGGCGGCGCGGCAGCAGTCGCGGGGTACGACGTCGCTTGTACTGGGTGCTGTCGCCGTCGCGATGATGGTCTGCCCCTTGCTGCCCGTCCCGGTCCCGATGTGGGTCCGCCTTCTTCCCGTGTACTTCTTCGTGCCCGTGGGGATCTCTGCGGTCGTCTCAGGCATCGTCGCTCTGCGCAGGATGCGGGGCCGGGAGGGAGCCGATCGCTTCCGGGCGCGGGCGGGTGTCGCGCTCGGCGCCGCGGCCGTCGTGATTCCGCTGGCCGTGATCGTCTGGGCGATCTGGGCGCTGAGCCAGGTCTACAAGTAGACGGCGATCAGCTTTGAGGTCCAGAGATGGGTTCTGATTACTGGGCGAAAGAGCTGAACGCCTTTTCCGAGGAAGCATCTGACGGCCCCTTGGGGTTCCCCAAGTTCGGCCTGCGCACGACCTATCCCGCTCGGGAGGTGACTGACTGGGAACAGCCCCGTGATCCGCACGCCGCACCTATGCACACCCCGGCAGGCCGCCAGGCATAGGAGACGGACGCGGTTGGTCCCAGAGAGCCCGCGGCGAAGGTCAGGGTGATCGTTTCTGCGGTGAACTTCGTGACCCGGGAGGGTGAGCGCGCCCGGTCTGGGGGGTGTGGAGCGGTGCGGGGCGCGCTACCTGTATCCGTGTGATGACAACCATGACGCGTTCCGCGGTAGCCGCAGTCCTTGCTCTGGTGCCGTTGAGCCTGCCGTCGTCGGCTCAGGCCACCGGTACGGTGATGAACCCCGGCACAGCTACGACAACCTCCACCGTGCGTGCGGTGGCCTGCCCCGATGGCTACGTCTGCATCTACCCGGACATCAACTTCGGAGGGCAGCCCTGGGTCCGTCGGGCGGCTGACGGGAGCGTGAAGGACCTGCCCTCACAGATCCGCGACGACGGCAGCTCCATCAGGAACAACTCCGGCAAGACCGCCCGCGTATACGAGAAGCGCAATCACCACGGACGGTGGGTCTGTGTCACCCGGAGCGGCGGCTCCATCCACGACCTGCGCTCCTACAACCTCAACGACCAGACCCGCTCACTGAAGATCAACAACAACGACTGCGGCTGAACACGGACACAGTTCCTTCCAGTTGGGGTGCCGTACGGACGTCACCCCTGACACGGTGAGCGACGGCTACCAGGCAGCGGAAGGCGGGCGGTGCCCGACGTGCGAGCGAGTCCACCGCGATCTCCAGGCGGAGCGAGCAGCCGCGGAAGACGCTGCCCGCAGCAATGGAATTCTCGCCCGGCTGCGCGCTCGCACCGAGGGCCAAATAGTGACTGCCCTTGGCCGAACGCCACGCCCACACCACTGGTCACGGCCGCCCTTCACGCTTCTTGGGAGCGGGCTACCGGTGCTTCGAGCGCCCCCGATTCCCGGATAGTGCCGAGGGCGGGGCGGGGGCCGCTCGTTGCGGGGCGCCGCTGACCGCGGCCGCGGTGAAGCCAACGGGCGGAGTGAGTGGCTTGACGAGCCGACCGGAGGCCCATTCTTGGGCTGCCTGCGGATCGGCCAGGACCGCGTGCAGGGTCACTTCGATCTCGCGCTGCACTTCTTCACTGACCGGATGCCCGGCGTCGGCTGCCAACTGCCGGGCTTGGCGAGCGAGCGCACCGATCAGGCGGTGCTGCTGGCTGGACAGTTCACGCAGCTGCTCCGGGTCGAGTTCCAGGTGGGCTGCTCGCAGGCTCTCGCCGAGACGGAGCAGACCGGCAACAGCGTCGGGCTGACCCCGTACGAGCAGATTGCTGGCCCATGCGGACAGCGTTGGGCGCCTCAGCGCGCCGACCCGCCGGGCCAGTTCCCGGTCTCCGGCTTTGCGGGCAGCGGCCGCGTTCTGCCCACTCGGCACCGTCCACAGCGGGATCGCGGCTACTCTCCTCGATTCGGCTATGGCCTCTGCGGTGCACACCACTCTGCCTGCCGGCATCGCCACACTCGAACTGAGTATCAACTACGTTCGCGCCGCCCGTACCGACGGCCAGATTCTGAGCGCAGAGGGTGTCGTAGTCCACGCTGACCGCTGGACCGCCCTCGCCCAAGGCAAGGTTGTCGACGAGCAAGGCAAGCCCGTCGGGGCGGTTGGCCAATGCCGACGGCTCCCTCGACGCCCAGGAGGGGGGCTGCTCGAGCCGGAGGGCCTACGGAATGATGACGACTTTGCCCGTGCCGGTCCCTCCGTGAGCAGCCCATCCGTCGACTGCGTCATCGAGTGAGTAGCGCGTCAGCGGCATGTGCACTTCGCCACCCAACGCCGCGCTGCACAGCCTCGCATAGCCCGCACCACGAACATCTGCCGGAGCGGCGAGGATGCTGAATCCCAAGATTGCAAGCTGCCTGCCGCGAATGGCAGCACTCGTCAGTGTGGTCTCCGCGCCGGCTGACTGTCCGAGCTGGACGAGACGCGCTCCGGTCGCCGCGCTGCTGAGGGCAGCGGTTGCGGGAGCGCCCCACAGCGGGTCGATGATGAGGGTCGGTCCGTCGCCGTCGAAGGCTTTGGTGAATCTTTGGCCCAGTTCCGCTTGAGGGTCGGAGGAGGACAGGTCGCCGAGGTGCACGATTTCGTGCGCGCCAAGGCCGCGGAGAGTCTCCAGGGAGGATGTCTCCCGGCCTGCGGCCACGATGCGCACGGCACCGGCCAGTTTTGCGGACTGCAGGGCAACGAAGCCGACCGATCCGGTGGCGCCGAGGACAAGGACGCGGTCGGAAGCGCTCACCCCGCCCTTCCACGTGGTCGCCAGCCAGCCCGTCAGACCGGCCTGTCCCAATGCTCCGGCAAGGGCCGGATCCAGGCCCGTCGGCACCGGCTCCACCTGTGTATCAGCGACCAGGGCGAACTCCGCGGCTCCTCCGTGGCGCGCGGTGCCGGCACCACCGCCGCCTGCCCAGATGGTCATGCCCGTCGGCCATCGGTCGCTTTCCACGACCTCGCCGACCACTTCATTCCCGGGCACATACGGGTAGGGAGGATGGCCGCCGTAGAACGTGCCGGCCGCTACTGCGAAATCGATCGGGTTCAGTGGCGCGGCAAGAGTTCTCACCAGCGTCATGCCAGGTTCTCGCTCCGGCACCGGTAGTTGTGTCACCTTCGGCTGCGCGCCGGGACCGTCGATCACAAGGGCCTTCACGATGAACCTCCGATGAGAGCGACGATGTCAACGTTGCCGCCGCAGCTGAGAACTCCGACCCGTTCACCTTGCGCCGGAACGTAGGCGCCGCTTACCAGTGCCGCCAGCGCTGTGGCACCGCCGCCTTCGAGCCCGACACGAAGCTGCTCCCATGCCATTCTCTGAGTGGCGGTGATGGCCTCATTCGTCACCTCGATATGGTGAACCTTGCTCCGTTGAGCGGCGCTGAAGGCGATGGATCCGATACGGCTGGGGCCGAGGCTGTCCACAGCTGCCCCGGACACCTCCACGTGGACCGGCCTGCCCGCGTCAAGGGCAGCACCAAGGCAGCGGCAAGTGACGGGCTCAACAGCGACTACCGTGGTCGGCACGTCGTCCAGCCAGGCCAGTGCGCCCGCAAGCAGGCCACCGCCTCCCACTGGAACGAGGAGGGTGTCGAGCCCTTCGACGTCCTCGCTGATCTCTGCCGTGACTGTCCCCGCTCCCGCGATCGTCAGTACCTGATCAAAGGGATGCACGAGGCGCGCGCCGCTGTCCTGCGCGAAACGCTCTGCGTGGAGAAGCGACTCGTCATAGACGTCGCCCACGACAGTGAGGTCCGCTCCATATTCGAGAAGCCGCTGTCGCTTGATGGGAGGACAGGTGGTCGGGACGAATATAGCCGCAGGAACACCGAGTTCTCGCGCTGCCCATGCGACCGCTTGACCATGATTGCCGCCACTGGCCGCACACACGCCAGCCTCGGGGACCGGACGGGCCAGGAGGTTGTTGAGCGCACCGCGTGCCTTGAACGCACCGGTGTGCTGCAGCGATTCCAGCTTCAGCCAGAACTCGGGTACGTCGCTGCCGAACTCACCGGACTCGATACGAAGGGTCGGCGTCCGGCGGATACGCGTGCCCAACCGGGCACGTGCGGCATCGATGTCGGCGCGTCTCACCTCGGGCACGGGGTCCGCTGCAAGCACCTGCCGTTCGACTGGCGGAGTTTCGGCATCACTGTGCATGCGCGACCACTGCCTGGATCTCGATCTTCGCGCCGAACGGCAGGGCCCCGGCCTGGAATGTGAATCGAGCCGGAGCGCGGTCGACATCGGGGAACTGTGCACGCCACCACTGATTGACTTCGGCGTAGTGGCCGATGTCCGCCAGCACGATCTGTACGAAGACCATGTCGTCGAGGGCGTAGCCTGCAGCCTCAGCGATGGAGAAGATTGCGCCCCACGCCCGGTCGGCTTCTTCCCTGAACGTGCCCTCGATGAACTTGCCGTCAGCGTCCAGCGCCGGCATCCCGCTGATATAGCAGATTCCGTTTGCCTGGGCTGCGAGGCTGAACGGAAATCCCGTGGGCAGTCCCGGGCCGCTCGTGGTGCGACTAATAGCCATTGCAGTTTTCCTCAGTCCTCTTGTGCCTTCGAGTGCCACTGGACTCGGAAGGAAGGTAAGTGGTGGCAGTAGCCTGTGCATGGCTCCTACCCACTGACGATAGTCGCCAGATTCTTTCGTATGCCTCACTGTTGATTTCCGGTCGCCTTTCCTGAAAGGCGCTGGGGATGCAGCCCGGCGCATTCGCTCGCAACTCGCCGCCTCCGGCATTGCATCTGTCCCGACGCCACGCAGCCGGGGCTGCGCTTGACCGGGCTCCCGGCGAGCCTGGCCTGCCGCAATGATCAGAGAGCGGAGACACGAAGGGGCCGGGGCAGTCGCTTACGTGAAGTGAACCGACTGCAGCAGCCCAGCTGATCTGGTGATCAGGGCGGGACGACGTCCCTACTGAACGGTCTCCATGTTCGGACACCGTATGAACTGGTGTCAAGGGGGGGCGGGTGCCACGCTGCCGACTGTTAATGACGCGTGCCGTCAGCACGTCCCTCCAGAAGCAGGAGGGGCTGCGGCAGGGGCGCTGGCCGCGCCAGAGGTGAACCGGCCGGCGTTTCACATCGCGGAACGCCGACGTGCCGACAGGCTGATGTTCCTCCACGATGGGGGCGCGACGGGCCCCGGCACCGCTGTGGAGCCACCGTGGATGCTTTGATCCACGGCACAGGGATGATCGGTCGGCCGAGCTGCGCGTAGCGGTAGCCCGAAGCCGAGCGCGGGACAACTTGAGGGATCTGGACGGCATTGAAGGATCAGCGGGAGGCGGCTCTGCATCGAGCCCTGCGGAAAATATCGTCCTTTCCGCGAGAACAATTTAGGGGGTCGACCGACCCTGCCTCAAACAGACCGGTACGGGTACACCAGGGTGATCGACATGTCGTATTTCTCACCTCGTCACGAGGCCCTTGGCAGTAGATTCCAGTTGGGTGATTTTTTTCTGCCGAACCGTCTCGTGTCGATGCGGGCCACCGCATCGACTGGAGCTATCGCCGGGCGGGACACGATCAATCAGTACAGCACTCCCGCGACACCGAGGCTGATCATCTCCAGTGCTATCAACACGCTCCCTCCTCCCGCTCGCGATCAGGCGAGCCCGGGAATCCTTACCGATGGACAGGTCGAAACGTGGGCCCAAGCGGCCTGGGATGTTCAAGGAAACGGAGGGCGACTGTTCTGCCAGTTGACGCACGACGCCACGTCTTCGGCAGCTCCGGCGAGCGGTATCCACCAACGCCTCGGTTCGCAACTGGCCGACAGTGTTGCCCATCAAAGAAAGAGCATTTCTCGGAGCTATGCGGAATGTGCCAGCAACGCGTGGGATGCGGGTTTCGATGGGATAGTGATTCATGCGCGGGCGAGTTGCTGTGCGGGCGGCAACTCGAAGCGTGGGCTTCTTGAGATAATGGCGAGTGTCTTCGCAATTTGGAGAAGTGACCTTGTCGCCGTTAGGCTGACGCGCTGCCCAACCCACCTCTGCGCACTTATGGAAGACCTCATCGCGAACCTGTTTTCCTGTGGGCTCGCTTTCTTGCACGTGGCGGACGAATTTTGCGTACCTACTGACGCGGGGCCGCTGGCACGCGGCGACAGAGGGCGCATTCGATCCTTGTATCCGGGCACTCTTGTCCTGGACGGCGGACCGAGCCTCGACACGGGTAACGCCTTGCTCCTGGCCGGCCATGCCGACCTCGTCGCGTATGACGTCAGGGCACACCCGCTGCGCCGCAAGGTGCAGACTTCAAGAACTGCGGGTCCCTCCGCCGTGGTGGCTCAACTCCACAGGAGGGGCTGGTGGGCTGCCGGGCCGACGACGCCTGGCCGCCCCGCGAACTATTGATCCAGCGGCTTGCGCCATCGGGCGGGATGAAACGGGGCCTGCCGGGCCGGGGAGGCTTCCCCGTCCCGAACCGTTCGTGGCGGGTCGCGTCCGAGCTCCTGGCCCTCGGCCGATACGTCGCCTGTTGGCCACGTTCCGTAACCGCCTGCAACGTCAAGCTGCTGGCCGGGGGAGACAGGCTCGCTCCCTCACTCGAGATCTACCCCTTGCGGGCATCGGCGACCTGTTGATCGGCCGGACAGCTCCTGGCTAGGAGCTGTGACGCGGGCGGGAGCGATAGGTGGCGAGCTTGGCGAGGTTCCCGCAGCGCTCCATGGAGCACCATCGGCGACGGCGCGCCTGGGACTCGTCGAAGAACAGGAGCGAGCATTCGGGGTTCTCGCACTCCTTCACCCGCGTGAAGACGGGGCTACTCAGGAGGACAACGGCATCGCGCGCAACTGTGGCCACGCCGGCGCCGGCGCCGGCGCCGGACATCCAACGGATGGCTGGCTGAAGCCGGTCCCCCGTTCCTTGGCTGACACGGTCGAGCTGCGGGGCCAAGTCGGGTTGGGCGGATGCGGTGTTCACCCGTGCAAGATCCTCGTGCGCAAGATCTTGACCATGCATGACGGCGAGGACGAGCCGGTAGATGGCTTCGCGCAGCTCGCGAACGTCCGTCATGACGGTCGAGGAAGCGTCCACGGCGTCCGGCCCGTCGGCCAAGCCGGCCTCGGCGATCCAGCGAGCAAGCGCCGCCTGATTGGGAAGCCGCTCGATGGGCGTGGTGTGACGCGTACCCAGCGTGGCAGCAAAGTTCAGGCATAGCCGACCGCCGCTGAACCGAAATGCCATTCGCGGATCCGTCGGATCCAGTGACACGGGGGGAGGGGTCGCGATCATGCAACCGATTGTAGCTCTTGACACCGGATCATGTGGTAGCAGAGACTGAAACCAGTTCAACAGGTGTCACCGCAGATGGAGTGGGAACAGCCGAAGCGGATCATCCGATTCTGTGCCCGCAGGTGGTCGACGCCTCAGTGTGTGGACGATGTCCACCAAGAGACCATCAAGAGGACAGCCTCATGGGCTACTGGCAGATCAGTGTGCCGACCGTTACGGCCAGCGGCACTCAGGGTGTGCAGATCTTTACCTACGACGTGTACCGGTTTGCGTCGCTTCCTCTCGCCGAGCGCCAGGTTGGTATCGACATGCACAGCGCTTCCGCGATCCGGCACCGTCGAGGGGCCATGGCCCGTCCCGGCGGTTCTGAGGCCGCCTGGCACGACCCCGGCCTCCAGTCCTGAGAGACTCCGCCCGACCCGGGAAATAACGGCTGCTCTGAGAGCCCGGGCGCATCCTGCGGCACTCGGTGCAATCAAGAACGGTCCGCGCATGTTGAATTGGAATTCCTCAACTCCCCACGGCGCACACCGGCCTCCTGCTGCCACTGCTGTGGTCGGAAAGCTCTTCGCTGTCTTGGATCACCTCGCAGCCGCAGGCGGGCAGTCGACGCTGGCGGACGTAGCCGTGGCGACGGGCATGCCCAAACCAACGGTGCATCGGATCATCAAGGACCTGTGCGCCTGGGGGGCCGTGGAATCAAGCGGCGGTTGGCTTCGCCTGGGACCGCATCTATTCGAACTCGGGCAAGTGGTTCCACAAACCCGCAACCTACGTTCCGCAGCGCAGCCGTTCATGCAGGACCTGTACGAGGCCACACGTGAAACCGTGCACCTGGGAGTTCTGGACGGTGGGCAGGTTGTGTACGTCGAAAAGATCACTGGCCGCACTTCTGCGGCCACCCCAACCCGAGTGGGCGGACGGATGCCGGCGCCCTACACCAGCATAGGAAAAGTGCTGCTGGCTCACCTCTCCCCGGAAGCCATCGATTCTGCGGTACGGGCCGCTGGCCCTCCGCGCACGTCTGCATCAATCGTGACGAGGCACCTGCTGGAACGCCAACTCACCGCAATTCGGGACCGTCAGGTTGCCTATGACCGGGAAGAGGCCCAGCCAGGAGTCGTCTGCGTAGCAGCGCCCGTGTTCGACCGGACAGGCGCGGTGGTGGCCGGGTTGTCCATCGCGGGCCCAGCTGGCCGGTTCCTGCCCTCCCGGTTCGAAGGAGCCGTCCTTACTGCAGCGCATGGGATCAAGAGGATGCTTCGCGCCGCCTAGAGGGTAGGGCGGCGAACGTGGCCCGGTCGATGCGCGTGAAGTGCCGTCTGTACCTGGGCGATCCGGACCAGGCCGGGACATCCAGCGGCTGCGGGAAAGCGAGGTCCAGCGCATCGCGGCACCGAGGCGGGATTCCCACGTGTTATGCGTCGCCTCATGTGACGTCAGCACGCCTTCCGAAGCACTCGGCACGCCCGCATTCCACATCATGGAATGCGGCATGGCCTCGCCGGATTGGCTGGTTCACGATTCAGACATGACTGATTCACACCACGGCAATGCCACATCCCCGGCCCCGGGCGGAAAGGTGCGGGCCCGACTTGCCGAGCTCGGCCTTGAGCCTCTGAGTCACCCCGCAGTGGGGCCCTACCAGCCACTGGTCATCGACGGAAATCTCGCCTTCGTTTCGGGGCACATCGGATGGCGCAACGGCGGCGCCTCCGAAGTGGGGTTGCTCGGCGACGATTTCACAGTCGAGGACGGACAGCGGGCGGCGCGCGATGCGGCCCTGGCTCTCCTGGGCACCCTGGAGCGAGGTCTCGGCACGCTGGACCGCATCGCAAGTGTGCCTCGTCTGTTCGGGATGGTCCGTGCGCTCCCCACGTTCGCGGAACATCCCGCAGTCATCAACGGCGCGTCTCAGGTCCTCATAGATGTGCTGGGAGATGCCGGCGCGCACAGTCGTTCGGCGGTCGGGATGTCCTCGCTGCCGTTCGGTGCTGCTGTCGAGATCGAAGCGGTGGTGCGCCTTGCGTGGTAGTGACCGGGACCTGGCCCGAATCACCTTGCACCCCAGGCGTGCGCCTGTTCCCGTCAACCCGCCGGTCTCGCATCCGATCTACCAGACGGCAGCATGGCAGTTCGCTGACCTGAAACAGATGGACGCCATATTCGGTGACGCTGTGGCTCATGGCGCCAAGTACGGCACCATCGGCATGCCGAACAACCTCACCCTCGAGGCCGCGATCAGTGATCTCGAAGGCATGGAAGCGGCTGTGGCCGGCAACACAGGTATGGCTGTGATCGCGGCTGCCCTTCTGACCGAACTCAGGCCGGGTGACCGCGTTGTCGTCAGCCGCGAGGGATTCGGGTGGACGCTTGGCCTGCTCCGTGACCTTGAGCAGTGGGGCATCGAGCACGTTACCGTCGACCTTTCGTCGACAGAGGAACTGACTGCGGCCCTGCGCCACGGAGCAGCCATGGTCATCGCGGAGACCATATCCAACCCTCGCCTGCGAGTGCCCAATCTGCCAGCATTGACGGACCTGGCACATCAATTCGGAGCGAAGGTGTTGGTCGACAACACATTCGCCACACCCTACAGCTGTCAGCCGGCAGCCTTCGGCGCCGACCTGGTAGTGGAAAGTGCCACCAAATTCCTGGCTGGGCACGCAGATACCGTCATCGGCGTCCTGGCGGGTGCGGCCGAGTCTGTCGAGCGCATCCGCGACCGAATGGTCCGCCTCGGATCGATCGCTGCCCCGATGGACAGTTGGCTGGCGCTGCGGGGCATGCAGACCCTGGTGGTGCGTATGGCCAGGGCCACGACAACCGCTTCCCTTCTGGCCGACTGGCTCTCCGAGCAGCCTCAGGTGCACCGTGTTCTCTACCCCGGCCGCAGTGATCACCCCGATCACCTGATCGCACAGCAGGTCCTGGAACAGGGCTATGGCGCCATGATCTCGTTCGAACTGACACCCGATTTTGCCGTAGCCAACCAGTTCACCCGCGATCTGAACCTCATCCACCTGGTGCATTCGCTGGGTTCTGCCCAGACCACGCTCTCTCATCCCGCCAGCTCAACCCACCGGCTGCTGTCGGCTGAGGATCTCGCGGTCTCGGGACTGCACGCAGGGTTCCTGCGCATGTCTGTGGGGCTCGAGAGTCCGGACGATCTCGTTGACGACCTTGCCCAGGCCTTGGGGAACCTGTCGGCCTGACGAAGTCCCCACTCTGTGACGGTGGCGTCGGCGTTCGTCCCTGCATCACGCAAACCACCCTGCAGACGGCGCCCCGCTGCACCAAATGCACTAGCCGTGCCTCACGGAGGCCTGACAGTAAAGGACCCTCTTCCTATGAGCTCAACCATCGCTGCGGCAGCAAAGCGCCTACGCGTGGCGAGCGAGCAGCACATGCCGTGCGCCCCGGTGCGCGACTTGATCGGCACCGACGACCTCAATGCCGCATATGACGTCCAGTCCGAGAACGTGGCACGGGCCACCCGCGCGGGGCACGTCCTGCTGGGACGGAAGATCGGCATCACATCTCCCGCGGTACAGCGGCAACTCGGAGTCGATCAACCAGACTTCGGCACGCTGCTGCAGGACATGCTGATCACGGAAGACGAGCTGCCGAGCCACCGTCTGCTGCAGCCCCGCATCGAAGCTGAGATCGCCTTTGTCCTGGGCCGTGACCTCGATGCACCCGACATCGACGAGGAATCGGTCCGCAAAGCAGTGGCCTGCATGTACGCCGGGCTGGAGATTGTCGACAGCCGCATTCGCGGCTGGGACATCACCATCACCGACACCATTGCTGACAACGCCTCGTGTGGCCTGTTCGTGCTCGGCAGTCGCACGACCAGGTTGAAGGACGTTGAACCTGCGGGCGTGGCCATGACCATGACAGTCAACGGCGCCATAGTGTCCAGAGGAACCGGAGCCGATTGCCTCGGTGATCCTCTCTACGCGCTGTTGTGGCTGGCGCGCAAAGCGGCGGAACTCGGGCAACCACTGCGAGCAGGCGAAATCGTCCTGACCGGTGCGCTCGGCCCCATGGCTCCCATCCACGCCGGCGACGTCATCGAGGCGGGAATCAGCGGCCTAGGTACCGTCTCCACCCGCATGCCCCTCAAGGAGGCATCATGACCGGGACGAACGTAGCAGTCATCGGGTCAGGCAACATCGGCACGGACCTGATGGTGAAGATTCTTCGATCACCCCACCTTCACCTCTCAGCACTCGTCGGCATCGACTCCGCCTCGGAGGGGCTGGCACGCGCCGAGCGGCTGGGCGTTAGGGCCGTGAGCACCGGCGTCGCCGGACTACTCGACCAACCGGACTTCGACAAGATCCAACTGGTCTTCGACGCAACATCCGCCTCTGCGCACATCGCAAACGCACAGGCACTCAAGGGAACTCAGGTCAAGATCATCGACCTCACGCCTGCCGCCATCGGCCCTTACGTCGTTCCGCCGGTCAACCTTGACCAGCACCTGGACACAGGCAATCTGAACATGGTGACCTGCGGCGGCCAGGCAACGGTGCCTATCGTCGCTGCAGTCTCGCGCGCAGCGCGAGTGCGCTACGCGGAGATCGTTGCCTCGATCGCCTCCCGCTCAGCCGGCCCCGGAACTCGCGCCAACATTGACGAGTTCACCGAGACAACCTCGCGCGCCCTGGAAACCGTCGGCGGAGCAGACCGTGGCAAGGCCATCATCATTCTCAACCCGGCCAGGCCCGCCCTCGTCATGCGCGACACCGTCCTGTGCATCGTCGACGGCTGCGACCCGGAACAAGTGACCGCCGAAGTGGACCAGATGGTGAAGGCGGTCCAGCAGTACGTTCCCGGCTACCGGCTCAAGCAGGACGTGCAATTCCGCCGCCTGGCCAGTAACGCCGCAGAACACCGACTGCTGGACGACGCGCCTCACGACCAGCGGTGGGTCGTGAGCGTCTTCCTCGAAGTCGAAGGCGCCGGTGACTACCTTCCGCCCTTTGCGGGCAACCTCGACATCATGACATCCGCCGCGGTGCGAGTCGCTGAGCGGCTGGGCGAGAAGGCGATGACCACATGACTCAGCCGCACCTCTACATCCAAGACGTAACACTCCGCGACGGAATGCATGCCGTACGCCACCAGATCAGCACGGCGCAGGTTCGCAGCATCGCTGCAGCCCTGGATTCCGCTGGAGTGAGCGCCATCGAAGTCACCCACGGCGACGGACTGGGGGGCAGCAGCCTCACCTACGGTGCAGGCGCCCACAGTGACCTGGAATGGATATCCGCCGCAGCGGAGGTGGTCACCAATGCACGCCTGACCACCCTCCTGCTGCCCGGTATCGGCACCGTCGAGGACCTCAAGCGCGCCCACGACCACGGTGCCACGTCAGTACGCGTAGCCACGCACGCGACCGAAGCCGACGTGGCGATCCAGCACATCACCGCGGCCCGGGACCTCGGCATGGACGTCGCCGGATTCCTGATGATGTCCCACATGGCCTCGCCCAAGGAACTCGCCGGGCAGGCACTCATCATGGAAGCTGCGGGTGCCCTGTGCGTGTACGTCACCGATTCCGGCGGACGCTTGACAATGGAAGACGTCCGAGACCGGGTGCGGGCCTACCGCGACGTTCTTCATCCTGACACGGGCATAGGAATCCACGCCCACCACAACCTCGGACTGGGCGTGGCGAATACGGTCATCGCCGTCCAAGAAGGAGTCACCCGGGTCGATGCCTCCCTGGCAGGCCAGGGAGCGGGAGCGGGCAACTGTCCCATCGAAGCCTTCATCGCTGTCGCCGAACTTCTGGGCTGGTCACACGGCTGTGATCTGTTCCGGCTGATGGACGCGGCCGATGACCTGGTGCGCCCCATGCAGGACCGCCCAGTGCGCGTCGACCGCGAAACGCTCACACTCGGCTACGCCGGGATCTACTCGAGCTTCCTGCGACACGCGGAGACGGCCGCGCAGCAGCACGGCCTGGACACGCGGTCCATCCTGATCGAGGTCGGCCGGCGCGGGCTCGTAGGCGGGCAGGAGGACCTCATTCACGACATCGCCCTCGACCTGCTGAAGCGCCCAGCCTGACAAGGACCCTGCGATTGCCAGGCCGCTGACCACTGGCAAGCGGCCTGGCTGCGGCCTCCCTCCGAACTTGCTACGACGGCAACGAACTGCATTGGCCTGATGCGTTGGGTGGGCCGGCGAACATGATCAAGACAGAGCGGCCCGTCCCCGCCGCAGCGCAACCGGCGTGCAGTGCGTCCACACTGCCGCCCTCCGCCGCCGGGTTGGGACCTTCAGCCACGCTGTTCAAGCTGGCAGTCTCGTGTTCCTAGCAGGGGAGACGCCTCGGCGTCCGACGGGAAACACATTTGGCCTCTGGACCGGCCCGTTCGGCCCACTGGGAATCTGACAACCACCTGCCAGACCGCGCCCGACTCTTCGATCTGGGCGAGCGCCCGCACCATCACCTGCTGCTCCACCCAACGAGTCCCCATCATCTCGACCTCCGCCCAGGGGCCGGACAGGACCTGTCAACACGAGGTCCGTCCCTGGTGCCTTCACCGGAATGCAACACAACCGGCTGGCAGGAGTCACCAATGACGCACCACGCAAACCTTCACCTCACCGTCCACACCACGGGCGTCTCCAAAGCACCTGCGCTCCTCTCCACTGAACAGGCGGCCAGCGCCCAACTCGCTCAGCGGCTGGCGCGAACCGGTCTAGCCCTCGGGCCTGCCATGAGCTGGGGACGCACCTCCACCCTCGACATGGTGCACAACCGAAGACCAGCCGTGATCTTCCTCGACGTGCCCAGCGCGAGTGAGCAGCAGTTGACCGGCCTCGTGAGAGCAGCGCGCCTCCTTGCGCCAGTCACCGTCCTGCCCCCCGATGGGCAGGACACGCTCACTGCCTTCACCGCGGGCGCCCTCAACGTCCTGGACCGCAAGGCCCCGGCTGCAGAACTGGCCTGGCGCATTCGCGCCGACCTCAGAAGCTGCCCGCCCCCGCCAGCATCGACCCGACACATCAGCTGGTCCGCCGGCCAGAGCCTGCTCTTCGACATCCTGGCTGCGGCGAGGACGCCTGTCTGCTGTCACCACCTGCGACTGCTGATGGGCTCACCTGGCCTTCCCATGAACCTGCGCGCCCTCAAAGCCCGAATCCACCGGATGCGACCCGCTCTTGCCCAGAGCGGGATGACCCTAGTCGTCGACCAGCAGTGGGGACTCGCCACCTTTCGCACCCAACCCGCAGACTCCGTCGCGTTACTGACCTTGTTGGCGTGATGTCGTGGCTGACAAGCGGTGGTTGGCGCGGTAGGCCGGTTGTATGAGGTATCCACAAGGGGGCGGGCTGACTGCGGAGAGACGGGCGTTTCGCGAGTACATTCGGATGCAGGCGGCCGAGTTTTTCGCCCTTGGACACGACAGTGCCGCGGTCGCCAGGCAGTTACGTGTCAGCGTCCGGTCGGTACAGCGATGGCACCAGGCATCGGAACACGGCGGAAAGTCAGCCTTGGAGTCGAAGGGACCGGCGTCCAAACCCAAGCTGAGTGAGGCACCGAACTGGCCAAGGGGCCGGTAGCGCACGGCTGGCCGGACCACACCTGGACGCTGGCGCGGATCAAGACGCTGATCGGACGTGGGCAGGGACGCACCAGATTCCTCTGTGGGCGATCAAGTACGACACGCGGCGCGTTGACCCCGGGCTCTGCTCGGTACCTACCGATGGCACACGAAGTGCCGGGCGCAATGCCCGGGACTTCGCTGCGCACTTCGCTGCCAGTGGGCCTTCAATCAGCTTGCTCCTGCGCACCGTGTCCGGACCGTCGCCGAGATCCTGCCCATGCTGCGTCGGGCGGCCGCCAGGCCCTGCTGGAGTCAACCCGCGCCGACCTGGTCGAGCAGGCCGAAGCGATCAGCAGGCAATCGGTACGTCCTGCGCGTCAGGGTCACTTGAAGGCGCTGCAGCATGGATCCGCCGTTCCGGCCCGGAACATTTTGCCCGCTGCCAGACTCTCGACCACCACCGCGACTCCGAGGGACGGTTCCGTTGACTGATAACCGTGAGGCCGTTGAGCGGTACGCGCTGGACGCTTCACAAGCACACAGCGAGCTGGTCCAGGCGTTGGCCGAGTCGCCGCCGAAGTATCCGCTGGAGGCGTACAGGATCCTGAGCGGCCTGACGCGCAGCGCCCATGAACTGCCGCAACTGCTCGAGCTCTTCGAGGGCGGCATCGACCGGTTGCGAGCAGCTGGCCGCCTGGAGACCGACTTCCGGGGCGCGTCGCTGGAGGAGAAGCTGCAGGACTTCCACGTCGGCCTCGCCGCAGCCAGCGAGGCGTCTCAAGCTCTTGAGCGCGGCCTGGACCAGGCGTACAGGGCCATCGGCCACGTCTCGTACAAGGAAACCGCAGAGCCCGAGCTCTAGCGCGCGCACCACCGCCTCATGTGCCGTCGAATCTTGATAACCGCCGCAGCTCAGGGTGACGGTGGGCGGCGCAGCCGCTGCCTGTCACGGGGCCCAGTCGGCCAACGGCGTATAGCTGCCAGTCCGGCGGATCGGGACCGTCCCAGTTATCCATGCGATCAGTCTGAAGTCCGTGCCGCAGGGCCCGTGACGATCCGCCAGCTGCCGAGATGTGCGCTTCGCGGACGCCCGAGTCTATCCGCTCGCGGTCAATGTCCGCCCGTCCTGTCACCGGCGCGAGCGACGGAGCAGGCACAGCACCTTCATTGACGGGTCCGGGAGCGCGGCGCGGCGGTCGCCGACGGCCCGGGGCGGACCCACTGGGCGCCTCATCCAGGCAGCCTTCTACGGCATCGAAGGGCTGCCGAACAGACTCGCTGAAACAGGCGATTTCAGAAGCGGCACCGTCATCCATCCGTCTGCCGGTGCCAGTCTTGACGGCGGGTTCTAGGGCGTGTGTGACGTCGTGATCAATCTTGCCGATCCGGATTCGTTTGGAAGCCGGATCCAGTAGGAAGACGATCGTGACGCGCAGGCAACTCACCGACGAGCAGTGGAAGTTGATCGAGCCGTTCCTGCCGATAGGCGAGTACGGCCCGTACCCCGAGCGGCTGCGTGAGCAGTTCGAGGGGGTGATCTGGCGGTTCCGCACCAGCAGTCAGTGGCGGGAGATGCCGGGCGAGTTCGGCCCGTGGCCGACGGTCTACGGCCGCTTCCGGGTCTGGAGGGACGCCGGCGTCTTCACCGCGCTGCTGGAAGGCGTGATCGCTGAAGCCGCCCGCCAGGGGCAGACGGACTTGTCCCTGGTCAGCGTGGACTCCACCACCGCCCGCGCCCACCACGACGCCGCCGGGATGTGCATCGGCAAGGAGGTCATGGAGGCCCTCGAGGAAGCCGCCGCTGACCAGGAACGGCCCCGGCAAAAGGGGGCGGCCCGCCGGAACAGAACGGACAGGACGGAAGGGACGCCCCCGGCCAGGACGAGCGGCGGCACATCAGGCGACGGCGCAAGCTCCGCTTGAAGGAAGCCCTGCTCGGCAGGTCCCGTGGCGGGTTGACCAGCAAGGTTCATCTCGCCGCTAACCCCAAGTGCCGTCCGTTGTCGTTCGTCCTGACCGCAGGACAGGCCGCCGACAGCCCGCAGTTCGTCCCCGTGCTGCAGAAGGTGCGGGTCCGTCTACCGGTCGGCCGTCCCCGGACCCGGCCTGACGCTGTCGCCGCGGACAAGGCCTACTCATCCCGCGCCAACCGCGCTTACCTGCGGAAACGCAACATCAAGGCAGTCATCCCGGAGAAGAAGGACCAGGCCGCCAACCGAAAGAAGAAAGGCAGCCGGGGCGGCCGGCCCACACGCCACGACGCCGAACTCTACAAGGGGCGGAACACCGTCGAGCGCCTGATCAACAAGCTGAAAGCCTGGCGGGGCATCGCAACTCGATACGACAAGACACCCGAGAGCTACCTCGCCGGCCTCCACCTCCGCGCCTCCATGATCTGGATCAACGACCTGCTGAAGGCAACTGATTGATCACGACGTCACACAGGCCCTAGTGCGGACGGGCAAGGTCGTCACGCATGGCGCTCATGAGTGCGTGGCGAGCGTGGCGGAGGGCGCGCCGGGCTTCCGTGCAGCCAGCATCTGCGAATGTCTCGCCGCTGACCACTGCATCCCGGTAGGCCACGAGTTTCGCGGCGACGGCCTTGGTTTTCTCCACTACCTCGGTGGGTGCGATGAGTTCGAGGGCGTACTGCCTGGCATACACGCCGTGGTCCCGCGTGACGGTCCACGCGATCTGTGCCCGTTCTTCTGCGGAGCGGTGCACTTCCTGACTGGCGTGGGATATGACATCGCGGGCCTGGGCGAGAGCCTCCAAGTACTGCACATACACCGTGCGCAGCGTCTCGCGGTCCTGCGTCGCCCGGTCTCTGCGCCATCGGGCGCGGTCCGTGGCCAGCGTGCTGCCCACACCGATGACTCCGCCCAGCACCACCGCGATCACGGCTGTCCACTCCATCGCCGCAGCATAGGAACAGCCCCGCTCTCATGCTGCCACTTCAGAATCAACCCCTCAACCCACGGCGGACGTGTGTCACCAGCCGCAGGCGGGGGCGATCTTGCGAGGGCCTCCCTCGTGCGTGAGTCCGAGGCCGTACGGCTGCGGTGGGTGAAGCGCCAGGCAACGGGGACGCGTCAGGCGGCGAGCATGCTCCGGGCGCCCCGGCGAGGCGGTCAGCGAGGCTGAGCTGACGTCAGGGTTTTGGCTCAGTCGCCAACGCCGGTGCTCATCATCGCTCTCGTTCTCACCGCGACACCACCGGCTCGGCTGTCTGACCTCAGCGTTACGATCACGGCTCGTCACCGAGGACTGGGAGGGCCATGACCGAGAGTTCGGGCGTGGTGCACGACATCGACGCCAACGACGTTGTCGAGCTGAGATTCGAGCTGCGGCAGCCGGACTGGCAGGACGTGTTCCGCGGCCGTGCGCAGGTGCCGCAGGGAGTGAAGGCGCGGCTGCTCGGCGTCTTGGGCCCGCTGCTCTTCGGGGCGGCGGTGCTCATCCTCACTGGCCGCGGCCTGGTCGCAGGTGCCACGTTCTGCGGCATGTTGCTGGGCCTGCCGCTCAAGCGAGGCGTTGTGGCCGCTCGGCAAGCCAGGGCGGGCGTCCCGCTCGGGCCGTGGACCGCGACGGTCTCTGAATGCGGCGAGGGGGTACGGTTCACGGGCGCCGGCATGGAGGTCCGGCGGGCTGGGGCAGCTTCTTCGGGTACGTGGAGACGGCGGCAGGGTTCGTGCTGCTGAACCCCGCCCCGCACAGACTAGTGGTGCTCTACCTGCCGAAGCGGGCACTGTCCGCGCTCGGAATCGACCGTTTGCGGGAGATACTCGATGGGCGCCTGCACCGGTACGGCCGCTACGCGCCCCGGCATTGATCAGGGGCCGTAGCGTTCGGGTTTGGGGGACCGTGTCATCAGCAGAGTTGCCGCTTAGGTGACCGTGACGGTGCCGTTGATGACAGCGACGACGATGTCGGTGATAGGCATCTCCACCCGGTGTCTGCGGGCGAGGTTCAGGATCGAGGCGGCCGACTTGACGCCTTCGGCGGTCTGGCTGGTGGCGGCGGTTGCTTCGGCCACGGTCATGCCCTGGCCGAGGTGTTCACCGAATGTGCGGTTGCGGGACAGCGGCGAGCTGCAGGTGGCAATGAGGTCACCGACGCCGGCCAGTCCGGAAAGGGTGAGGGGATCGGCACCGAGGACTGCGCCGAGGCGGGCGGTCTCCGCCAGCCCGCGGGTGATCAGCAGGGCGCGGGCGTTGTCCCCCAGGCCCATCCCGGTGGCGAGTCCGACGGCGAGCGCGATGACGTTCTTGACCGCGCCGCCGAGTTCGCATCCGACCACGTCGGTGTTGGTGTAGGGCCGGAAGTACGGGGTCAGGCACGCTCCTTGCAGCCTCTTCGCGGTGGTCTCGTCGTGGCAGGCGATCACCGATGCGGCTTTGTGCCTCCAGGCGGCGAATGTGTGACATCGTCCAGGTGCGGCCCACAGATCGGCGTTTGGATGTTGCCGGAGACCGGTGGTGGCGGGGAGGCTTTCGGGACCGTGGAACCGCGGGGACGAAATTGCCTGGGTTCCCGTAATCTCACGGCTTGGGAGTTTCATGCGAATGGTGCGGGGCGGCTCGGGGCTCAGCTGGGCCGAGGGCGGGGTGTCCGGGGTGTCCCGTTGGCAGGGGAGGGAGCTCGACTGCCTCCGGGACCTGTTCGAGGCAGGCGAGTACGAGGAGGCCGAGGCCCGGGCGAGAGCTCTTGCGGCCGCGCCACGGCGCGTCTGGGGCCGGAGCCCCATGGTGGTGTGGCTGGCCAAGGCCTTCGCCACGGCGGCGGCGGGCGCTCATGGGCGCGGGACCGAGGTGCTGGCCGAGATGGAGACTTTGATCGCGGAGTTGGAGCGGGCCGTTGGCGCCGAGCGGACACTGCTGCTGGCGGTCCGGGGGAACCGTGTGTCGGTCCTCCTCGACCAGGAAAGGCATATGGAGGCGGAGGCCGAGGCGCAGGACATACTGCGCGGCGCAGCCCGTCTCGCGCTCCTCACCGAGGTGTGGAGGGTCGAGCTGTCCGCATTGGCCAATCTGGCAGCTGCTTTGTGCGGGCAGGATCGCTACGAAGAGGCCGAGGCCATCGCCCGCGGGAATCTGCCCCGCGCGGAGGGGAATACGGCTGCCACCCTGCACCGTGTCCTGGTGCGCAGCCTGAGCGGGCAGGGCCGGCACGAGGAGGCTTTGGCCGAGGCAGGTCGGCTCACGCCGCTTTGGGTCCGTGCCCAAAGCGGAACTCTGAGCATGGCTACCGCCGCAGCCCTGCATGGCGTGGGCCGCCGCAGTGAGGCAGAAGCTGCAGCCCGTCAGGCGCTGACCGCCTGTGAGCAGTTCCTGCATCCGGCCCACCCCCGCATCCAGGAAGCCCGCACACTGCTGGCCCGCATTACCGCGACCGAGGATCCGCTCGCCTCGTGAAACCCCACACGATCGTGGATGGTTGACGCCCAAGTCGCTGTATCCGGGCCGATAGTGGCGCGTACCGTCGGTGCAGTCGGCGGGATCATCTTCCGGGGACGCCACTCAGGGGGTGACGTCTCTGGCGGTGAATCGGTGACAGGTCCCAGGGGCTCGAAGGCGACGATCACGGATGGGTCCAGACCGCACTCCGGACAGTGCTCTTTGTCGCAGATCCCTTCATCGGGCCGCGGGCTCGACCGGATTCGGGTCGCCTCGGTGCCCAGAACATCCCCCAGGTGCACCGCCTCAGCCTGCGGCGCAGCATCAACCGGCGGCGCCTCAGGGCTGAGGAACAGTGGCGCGGCACCCCCTGCAGATGGCGGTAGCCGTGGCCACCTTGCAGCGCGCCCGCGCCCTCCCGTAGTGACGGCGAAACCATGAACACCGGGCGAAGCCGCGTATCCGGGTCTATAAACTGGCGGCCATGCCTGTGCGGGTGGGTTGAGCTGATCGGCGCTCGACCCCGGCGCTGTCCACTGTCTGAGAGCCCCGCCCGGGGCAGGACGTGCTGAACACGCCTCGGTCCGTTAGCTGGCCTCGAGCTCTGCGATGATCTGGGTAGCGGCGTCGCGGGCTGGTGCCAGGCGTGGGTCTTCAGGGTGGGCGTCCGGGGCCAGAATCTTCGCGCAGACGAAGAGCGTCATCATCTTGCCGTCGCGGCTGTCGAGGTCGTGGTGTCGCTCTTGGCGCTCGCCCTGGGTTACAGCGCCACGGGAGACCTGGAACGTTCCTGCGAGGTCGGACAGACGGCCACTGCTCGCCTCGAAGCCGTCCGCTCCCCACGAAGCACTGCCCTGCTGAGACAGCTTGCCTCTGACATGCGCAGGAAGCAGCGCAACCCCTACGTCCGCGACTTCCTGCCGGAGCTGGAAGAGCGCATCGCCGCCCAGGAGAGCCTGGCCCGCGCCCGAGGGGTTACGGTCGGATCATGACAGGGAAGAGGTCGATCGTCGTCGTAGGGGCAGGAGTCTCCGGGCTCACCACGGGGATCGAGCTCCTGCAGGCTGGACTGCCGGTACGCATCGTGGCCGAGGAGATTCCCGGCCAAACGTCGCTCGCGGCCGGGGCAATGTGGGGCCCCTACCACGCGGAGCCGTGGGACAAGGTAAGGGCATGGAGCCTGGTCTCCCTCGAAGCCTTCCGTGGCCTCTCGCACTTCAGCGACAGTGGGGTCCGCCTGGTCGGCGGCATCGAAGCGTCCCGGAAACCCATGGATCCCCCTCCGTGGAGCGACCTCCTGCCCGACTGCCGACCCTGCGGTGAAGAAGAACTCCCACCCGGCTTCGCCTCCGGCTACCGCTTCACCGTGCCGCTCATCGACATGCCGATCTACCTCGACCATCTGCAACGCCGCGTCGTGGAGCTCGGCTGCCACATCGAGACCGGCACCGTAGGCGACTGGAACGAGATCAAGAACGTGACCGCGATCGTCAACTGCGCGGGCCTGGGCGCCTCCCAGCTAGCGGGCGACACCACCATGCACGCGATCCGCGGACAGCACGTCATCCTGAAGAACCCCGGCATCGACGAGTTCTTCTCCGAGGACACCGGCACGTCCCCCGACCTGGTGTGTTTCTATCCGCACGGCGACACCATCGTCCTCGGCGGCACCGCCATCGACAACAACGGCAGCCTCGTCGCCGACCACACCGCCGCAGAAAGGATCATCGAGCGCTGCTCCGCCATCGACTCACGCCTCGCGAACGCGCAACTCCTCGACCACCGGATAGGGGCACGACCGGCACGATCCGAGGTCCGAATCGAACTGGAACACCGCCAGGACGAAGCCCCCGTGATCCACAACTATGGCCATGGCGGAGCCGGAGTGACTCTCTCCTGGGGCTGCGCGACGGATGTCGTACGGCTCGTGCGTGCAGCGTCTCTTGATTAGAGGATCTTGACCGGGGAACCGAGGTAGACAGCGACCTGGTAGACCGGATGGGCCGTCACCAGCCCGTCGCTGCACATCACTCGGTTACGGTGGAGGATGCGGCAGGTCTGCCACTGCTTCAGGTCGACCACCACCGACGCGACCTCAGCTGGGCGCCGGAGCGCCACTGCTTGTCGGATCACCGGGTGGCGCTTGTCAGGACTGTGATCGACTTTCTTGACCGGCGCATGGTCTGACGCTGAATCACGCTATCTCTCCAGCACACGGGCGGACCGCAGCCAGCGAATTAGAACTAAGGTTCCCATTCTTGCGGTGCTTGAGCTATTGGCTTGTTTAGACACTCTTTCCTGGCCTAGGAATCCGCGCCTGGCGGGCCGGGTTCTTCCCAAGATCAGAGATCCTGTTACGTGTTCCGGCCCGGCCGAGCAGTGCAACTCCTCAGGTCACCGCAGTTATGCAGCAGTGTGTGATGAGCCATCAGCATGCCCCGTGCACTCCGAGGACTCCTATCGGCCCCGAAAGAGAGAACGCATTGCATTGAGACAGGTGACGGGGTCTCAACAGGCTCTGCGCGCACCAGGATTCGGTGTCGTTGTCAGTGGCGGTGGATAGCTTCAAATGCGTTGCAATCCGAGTTCTCGTGGACCGGATGGGCGCCGGAGTTCGCAGTTGGGGGAGGACCTGCCCGCATGCGGGCGGGATGTCAGCGAGGGGGTAGGTGTGTCGAGGCCGCGGATGTGGTGGCAAGAGGTCGTACCGGGGGACTGGTACGTGTTCGGGATGCCCGAGGACCTGGTGCGCGAACGGTACCTGGCCCTGTTGGCCGCCCTGGAGGAGCTGTCCACCCGCGGGCCGATGTCGACGCTCTCCGACATTGCCGCGCAGGTGAAGACCGTCGGCTACCACGACCCGCTGCCTGAGCCCGAGTTGCGTAACTCGCTGGACCAGCTGGCGAAGTGGGGCTTTGCCGAGCCGTTTCGTGACTATGCGGCTCCGGTGCGCAGTTTCCAGGGCTTGGTGGTGCGGCAGGAGGCGTGGGCGCTGACTCGCCGGGGGCGGGGGGTGGTTGCTGCGGTGCGCGCAGCAGTGGTGGATGTGGTGCGTGCCCTGCAGCTGCCCAGTCGTCTGCTCGACGGAGTGGGGCGCACGCTGCGTGACATCCTCGAGCACCTGGACGGTGACCATGGTCTGCTGCCGGGTGATCTCGAGGATGTCCGCACCCGCATCGATGAACTGCAGCGGGTCACCGCCGACTTCTATGCGGCGCTGGCGAGGATGGTGCAGTCCGACGTCACCGACAACGAGGTGTTCGGCGAGAACCGGGACCGGGTAGTAGAGGCGCTGCGCCAGTTTCCCCGCGAATACGGCCGGGGCCTGCCGCGGGTGGAGACCGCGCTGGCCGAGCTGCGCGAGGCGGGCTTCTCGCGGGCGGTTGAGGCGGCGTCCCCTCCTCGATCTGACCCTCTCGCCACCGCGCCTGGCACCCACACCCCTCACGGTGGTGGAGAATCCCTCGATCCTGGAAGAAGCCCTCGCCCGCGCAAGCACCCTGCCCCTGGCCTGCACCAGCGGCCAGTTGCGCGCCGTCGACCACGCCCTCTTCCAACTCGCCGTGGACCAAGGGGTCCCACTGCGCTACGCCGGCGACCTCGACACCGCAGGCCTCCAGATCGCCGCCACAGTGCACCAGCTCTACGGCGCCGAACTCGTGGCTATGGACGCCGCCATCGTCCGCGCAACGGGAAGCACACCCTCAGCCGTCCCCATCGGTGCACTGCCGCCCGCCCACAGCAGCACAGAGTTGGGCCGAGCCCTGCACGCAGGTGGCCGCATCGTCTACCAGGAACACGACGCAGTCCTCGACCGCCTCCTCGCCACGGAGGAAGCGAGAGTCCCGGACTCGAAGGCACATGCTCCGGCGCACGACGCCGACCGCTAATCGGGGGGCGAGGACGGCACACCTTGCCCCGGCGAACCGATCTCCCCGCGAAAGGACCCACGGTTGACCCTCATCTACGCTTTCCGTGACGAAAAGGGCTCCTGGCACGGCGACCCGGACGCCGTCGTCCTCGAGCCCGTACCCGGTACAGGCACCCTGACCATCCCACTGGGGCCACAGGGACAGACCTGCCTGTTCGCCGGCCAGAGGCTCCACGTCCTCTACGCAGTCTGCGACGTGGAGGCCAGCCAGACCTCCTACCGACTCGACGACGGTCAGAGCGTGCTGGCGTCCTGGCGCGTACACGAGCTGCTGGCCCCCGCATACCGGCTTCCCCCTGCCACTGCCCCGACCAGCCTCCCGGCCCAGCCGCACCCCCGTCCCGCGGCGCCCGGCGTGAAGCTGGAATTCGGCGACCCGCACCGCCGCTACTGCCTGACCGCCGAACCGGCACAAGAAGGCAGGATGGAACTGACCGTCCTCGTCTGCTCATCCGGCGGCATCATCCACGGCGAGCTCACCGGCGAACTGGACCCCCGCGACCTCAGCGACATCGGCCGCCTCATCACCGCCGCAGCAAGTGCCTGCCCCACACCCGAACCGCTTGGCCCCCAGCCCCCGGCCACCACTACGGCCAGCGTGAAAAGAAAAGCCGCCCACCCGGGGGCCACGTGGACGACCGAGGCCGAGCAGCATCTGCGGGACGCCCACCGCGCAGGCACCAGCCTCCAACAATTGGCCTCTGACCTCGGACGAAGCGAGAACTCCATCCGCTGGAAGCTCCACGGACTCAAACTCGCCCCCTACCCTGCCGACCTCGTGCCCACCCAGCCCACCGAGACAGCACCCAAGCAGCCCAAGGCCTACACGGTGGAGGAGAAACGAAAGGCCCATCCCAACGCGTACATGCCCTGGACCGACCAGGACGAAAAGGACCTTGCCGCCAGCTGCGCCCAGGGAGTGCTACTCGCGCAACTGGCACAGGAGTTCGGCCGAAACGAAGGGGCCATCGCCAGCCGCCTCATGAAGATCGGTGCCGTGGGACCGGCTGCCGATGAGGCACGAGAGTTCGGCGGCTGACTCAGCGCGGTACGCGACGACTTGGCGTCCGTGGGAGTGACCCCGGACCCCGGTGCGGAACGGTCGCGGACCAGCACACCGCTCAGGTGACCTGGGGCAGCGGCCGGCTGTCCCTCGCCGAGGTCTTCATCCGCGCAACCGGCAGATGCTTGTCCGCCCGCTGGAGGCACAGACTCCAGCTCTGCTTCATCGATGCGATGAGAGGGGATTGGTACGTGAAGCACGTTGCCAAGGAACACCAGTTGGCGCAGCTCTGCCTTCAGGCAGCGGTGGCTCAGGCCGCGCTGGGAGAGTTCGACGAAGCCGGACATCGTCTGGGCATGATCCTGGCACTACCGCTCGAGGACGTGCTGGCCATGGCTCATACGGTCGCTGCCTACGTGGACTCGGTGACCATGGTCACCGGCAGCGAGTTCGCCACCGGAAAGCCTGCGAAGAGCGGCGAGACGGAAAGCCTGGACGAAAGGGTGCCGCCCGATCGCGCCCTCACCCTGCGCCTGATGTCGGCCTGGTCGTCCAACGACACAACGTCGTTCGACGCACTGTTCACCGCCGCAGCGGGCGACAGTGTCGGGGTCCTGCACCTGCGGGACTTGTTCGTCTTCGCGTTGGAGGTGACCGAGTACAGAGCCGCCGCTGCAGCGAACCCGCAGGCGATGGTCAAAGCTCTCTGCAAGGCTATGACGAAGCACGGTCCATCCCACTTCTCATGGAATGATCCGCAAGGCTGACACGAAAGACCGTCCTGCGCACCCGGCCGAGCTGCAGGGGCAGAGCCTGCAGCAGCCGAGGCGTGGATCGTTGGATGATGCCGAGCGGCACTGACGGGAGCAACCGGTCCGTCATCGGATCGGGGTGTTCGTTTCGCTGGAGACCGGCATCGCAGGAACGCCAGTGGGGCGTCGTGCGGGCAGCGCAACTCCGCCTATTTGTTACGAGGTTGACGATACGCTGGGCCTGTTCAGGTTTTGATGGGGGTGTTGTGGCTAACGCAGGATTGATGACTGTCACGCTCGAAGGGGCACCTGACAGTGACACGGTGGAACTCGACGAACTCACTGCCCAATTGCGAGGCCGGCTGCTCGAACTTGACGTTGACCGTGTGGAGTCGGTGCGCATCGATGAGGCTCCTGCGGGTTCCAAGCCCGGCGACGCGGTCACCCTTGGGGTACTTGGCGTAACGTTGTCGCCCATCGTCTTGCGGGAAGTGTTCCGGTTGCTGGAGACGTGGATGACCCACCGTCCCATTCGTAAAGTGCGGGTTGTTTTCGGCGACGACAGCATCGAACTGGAACAGGCGACGACGGAAGACCAACGGCGGCTTGTGGAGGCATTCATCGTGACTCACGGGCCTGTCTCGCGCGCGGAGCCAGAGGGCGAAGCAGATGCCTCCAGTGCTTGACGTGGTCGGCTCCGCCGGGAAAGCCCCGTGGTGAGCGACTTTGTCTGGTAGTCGCAGCGCATTACTCATCGCCACAGGTGAACACGATGATCCTGCGCTGAGACAGCTTCGTTCACCCGCTCGGGACGCTGCCGGGCTCGCGGAAGTGCTCCACGACCCCTACATCGGGGCGTATGACGTCACCCAGGTGATCGATCGACCCCAGCATGAAGTCAACCGAGTCCTGGAGTCCTTCTTCCTGGACCGAAGCCGCGACGACTTGCTTCTGCTTCACTTTTCGTGCCACGGCATCAAGGATGATAACGGGCATCTCTACTTTGCCGCCAAAGACACCGACCACCGGCTCCTCGCCTCCACCGCTGTATCCGCGGCATTCGTGCATGACCAGATGCGCAACTGCCGGGCCAGGTCGATTGTCGTGCTTCTCGACTGCTGTTATAGCGGCGCCTTTCTGCCGGGTACCAAGGGCGACACAGCCGTGCATGTGAGGGAAGAGCTGGCAGGCCATGGCCGGGCCATCTTGACAGCGACGAACCGCACTGAGTACGCATGGGAGGGCGATCACCTCACGGCGTTGGCACCCGAACCTTCGCGGTTCACCGGCGCCATCATCAACGGCCTTCAAACCGGTGAGGCGGACCGTGACCAGGACGGAATCGTCAGCGTCAATGACCTTTACGAGTACGTCTATGAACGAGTCCTTGCGGCCGGCGTGAGCCAGAGACCACAGTTGTGGACCGAGACCGAGTACCGAGTGGCCATCGCCCACATCACCAACGGCAGGTCCAAGCAGAGCGCCCGACTCGCGATGCCTACCGAGGAGATCGTCCCTGAGCCCCTTGCTGAGCATCACGGCAACGCGGCTCGGGAGACGAGGACCGTCCAGCCAGCGGGTCGTGATGAGCGACCACTCCAAGCCCCACCGCTCCTGCGCGTACAACAAGCCGTCGCCGGGAGGGAATTCCATGAAGCAGGCATGGCCGCAGTCGCCAATACGACGGATGGAACCGTGCTCCGCGGCCCGTCCGCCTCGCCGACCGTTACCCACCCTGCCGAGGCTCCGTCCGGCGAGCTCCAAGACCTGTCGCCACACACCGAGCAGGGCCGTCTCACTGGTGCCGTCACGTATGCCTTACCTACCCTGGACCTCCTCGCACGCGGAGACCCCGTTCCAGCATGCAGAGCGGACAACAATGCACCGCCAAGTGCGCCTGCGCAGCAGCCTGAGCCACTCGTGTTCAGGGGATACACCGCGACCGTCACGCTCTGCGCAGATCGGGCCGAGATCAGGCGTAAGTTTGTGGGGAAGGTGGGCGGCGCCAAGGACTGTGTGATCCCCATTGCCGAAGTCGCTGAAGTTCAGTCCAAGGAACCCACTCGCCTAGTAAACGGATACGTACACCTTGTCACCGCTCAGGACCGGCGACAGTTTCGGATCGCTGACGGTGCTGCGCAGACACGACTGATGGCAGGTAACTCTCACACTGTTCTCTTTTCGTGGAACCAACGGGAGACGTACGCCGCTTACCTGGCGGTGGTCACCGCCAGGGTTCACGGACAGGCGGGCAATCACGTCGGGTGAGAAATACAGAGCGATCTCCTGTTTGGCCTTCCCTGTGGGACAGGACGGGGGAGGGCGCTGTTGCGCCATTGTGCAGTCCATAGACGGAGCGCCCCCAGCCCGACCGCACAGTGTTGACGGACTCAGACTCTGGTGATCACGGCGCTAGCGGGTTGGCTACCGGACTCGGACGATTACCGCCGATGGCACGCCGCCTCCTGCGGCTACGCCTGCCGATTCACCCTAGATGCGTCCTGTCCCCGTCTTCGTTGCAAGCAAGGTAAGGGGACAAGCGCGCTCCGCACAGCGCGTGTTGGAGCGAAGGGGGCGCACTCGCGCAGGCGCGCCGGGAATTCACTGCACTTCATTTACTCGTGCAGCAGAGGCCAACAAAGGCTCCAGCTGGCCTGCTACCGGCAGAGGCTCCTCGTCCACACCGGTAGGAGAGCCAGCCCGTCGTGCCTCATCGATACTGCTACCACTGCGCCGCACCTTCCTGCCATCCGACGCCATGGAGTGCGCACGCATCGAGCCTTCCGTCGATGATCGCGTTTATCAGGAAAACCGCCCGCAGCTACCGTCACTGTGGTTACGGTCTGTGGTCATGCGGTTTCTGCACACTTCGGACTGGCACCTGGGCCGCCGGTTCCACACAGAAGATCTGATCCCCGCCCAGCATGCCTTCCTCGACCATCTGGTCGACACCGCCCGAACCGAGGACGTCGACGCGGTCCTTGTCGCAGGAGATATCTACGACCGGGCGATTCCCAGCCTGGACGCCGTGCGCCTGTTCAACCGCGCTCTGCATCAACTTGCCGATCTCGACGTGCCGATCATCATGATCAGCGGAAACCACGACTCCGCGCACCGCCTCGGCGTCGGATCCGGTCTTCTCGCCCGTGCCGGCATCCACGTGAGGACCGACCCCGGCACCTGCGACATTCCGGTCCGCCTCGAAGACGCCGACGGCCCTGTGGCCGTGTACGGCATCCCCTACCTCGAGCCGTCGATGGTCCGCGACCGCCTGGAAGCCGAAGCCGTCTCCCACCGCGCCGTGCTGACCGCAGCCCTGGACCGCATCCACGCCGACCTCACCAACAACCAGCCGGCCGGCACCCGGTCCGTGGTCCTCGCGCACGCCTTCGTCACCTCCGGCACCGGGCAGCCCGAGGAACGCAAGGAGAGCGAGGAGGCTGAGAGCGAACGTGAGATCGCTGTGGGCGGGGTCGCCCACGTGGGCGCCGACGTCTTCGAGGGGATTGACTACGTGGCCCTGGGCCACCTCCACGGCCCCCAGCCCGTCACCGACCGCATCCACTACAGCGGCTCCCCGCTGGCCTACTCCTTCTCCGAAGCCCGCCACACCAAGTCGATCACCCTGGTCGACCTCGCCGCCGATGCCGTTCCCGCCCTCACCCACCTGCTCTGCCCCGTGCCGCTGCGCCTGGAGTGCGTGACCGGCTTCATCGAAGACCTCCTGGCCAACCCCGCCCACGAGCCGCTGGAGGATGCCTGGCTCGAGGTCACCCTCACCGACACTGCTCTGCCCTTCGAGGCCATGGCCCGCCTGCGCCGCCGCTTCCCCCACACCGCCAGCCTCAAGCACCGGCCCGCCCTCATCCCCGCCCAGGCCACGAACACTCCGACCTACAGCGAACGCATCCGAGGCCGCGGTGACCTCGACATTGCCAGCGACTTCATCAGCAGCATGCGCGGCACCGACCCCACCCCGGATGAGCACCACCTGCTCCAGCAGGCCGTCGAAGCATCCCGCCTGAACGAGCAGCAGAAGGAAACCGTCTGACATGCGCCTGCACAACCTGACCCTGCAGGCGTTCGGACCCTTCGCCGGCACCCACACCATCGACTTCAACTCCCTGTCCGCCGACGGCCTGTTCCTCCTGCACGGCGACACCGGAGCCGGCAAGAGCACCGTCTTCGCGGCCATCTGCTTCGCCCTCTACGGCAAGCCACCGGGCGACCGCGACCTGCTGCTGCTGCGCAGCCACCATGCTCCCGCCGCCCTCCTGACCGAAGTCACCCTCGAGGTCACCCTCGCAGGCCGCCGCCTGCGCATCCACCGGATCCCCGCCCAGATGCGGCCCAAGCGATCCGGTGAAGGCGAGACCTCCCAGAAGGCAGAAACCCGCCTGAGCGAATGGGCCGTCGACGCCGACGGCCAAGGCCACTGGGAGCCTTCCAGCAAGTCCCACCAAGAGGCTGCCCTCGAGGTCACCGACCTGCTGGGCATGAGCCGGGACCAGTTCTGCCAGGTCGTCCTGCTGCCGCAGAACGACTTCACCACGTTCCTCCACGCCGACGCCCACGGCCGGCGAGAACTCCTCGGCAAACTCTTCCGCACCGGCCGCTTCACCTTCATCGAGCGCTGGCTCAACGACCACAGCCGCACCACCGAGAAGAACCGTGACGCCGCCCGCGCCGACGTGCTGCGCCTGGCCGAACGCATCCACCAGGCCGCCGGAGGCGACCTGACAACCCAGTGCACGGCACCCACCCCCGACGACCCGCACACCCTCACCGAGCCCGCCCGCGCCTGGGCCCAGGATCTCCTCCAAGCCGGCCACACCGACCACGCCAGGACACTCCAGGCAGCCACAACGGCCAAGGAGAACCTGGCCGGACAGCAGCGGCTCGAAGCAGCGGCCCGCGAACTCCACCAGCAGCAGGCCACCTACACCAGCGCCCGGCAGCAGCTCGACCTGCTCCAGGAACAGACACCGCACCAGGACGCACTGGTCCAGCACCGCGACCAGGCCCGCCGCGCCCAGCAGGCAGCCCCGCTGCTGCACGCTGCGGACACCGCCGCAGACGACCACACCCGCGCCCAGACTGCCGAACGCACCGCCCGCGAGCACCTGCTGCCCGAACACAAGGACGGGGACGCCGGCCGGCTGGAAACCGCCGAGCAGTCTCTTCGCGCCGAAGCTGCCGTCCTGACCACCCTCGTCCCCGAAGAAGACACCGTCCGCCGGCTGACCACCGAGCTGGAGCGCACCGACACCGAACGGCAGGACTTCGCCTCCCGGCAACGCACCGCCCAGGACTGGCTCGAAGCAGAACCCACCCGGCGCCGCAACCTCGAAGCCCAGCGGGAGGCCGCCCGCCAGGCCGAAGAAGAAAGCCGCCGCCACCAGAGCGCCCTGGACAGCCTCAAGACTCGCCTCGAAGCCGCCGGCCGCCGCGACACCCACCTTGCCAAGATCGCCAAGGCGGAGCAGCAACTGGCCGATGCACAAACCGTCGTCGGCCAGACCGGCCAGGCCTACCTCACCGTCCGCCGTCGGCGCACCGACGGCATGGCCGCCGAACTCGCCGCCACCCTCACCGACAACACCCCCTGCCCGGTCTGCGGATCCTGCACCCACCCGGCGCCCGCCGCTCCCCAGGACGGGCAGCCCACACGCCAGGACGAACAGGACGCGGAAGCCCTCCACGAGCAGGCCAAGGCCACACAGGAAGCCGCCGCAGCCGTGCTGCACGGGCTCCGCGAACAGGCTGCCACCGCCACCGGCGAAGCCGGCGACACCCCCCTGACCGACCTCCAGACCCAGCACACCACGCTCACCGCCGAGCTGACCGAGGCCCTGAACCGCGCTGGCGACCAGGGCACCGTCCAAGAAGAACTCCTCACCCTCGACAGCGAGCACACCGCCCAGACCCAGCAGCACAGCACCGCCACGGCCGGCTTGTCCGCCCGCAACGCCCACTACGACACCCTCACCCAGCAGCTCACCGAGCTGACGGCCAAACTCACCGCAGCCCGTGGTACCCATCCCACCGTCGCCGCCCACGCCGGCGAACTCACCCGAACCGCCGACCGCCTCAAGGAAACAGCCGAGGCCTCTCGCAGCCTCGCGGCCACTGTCCAGACCCTCACGCACCGCACCGAACAGGCCGCCCTCGCCGCCAAGGACCAGGGCTTCGACACCCTGGCACTCGCCCAACAGGCCCTGCTCGGCGACGATGACCTGCGCGCCATCGAAGAAGAGATCACCCAGTGGCGCGAGGCCTGCGCCGCGCACACCGCAGTCCTCGACAATCCGGAACTGCAGCAAGCCGCCGCCCAGCCCGCCGCCGACCCCGCCGCAGCCACGGCTGCAAGAGCGGCCGCGGACGACCAGCACGCCGAAGCGGCCGCCGCCGCCAGCGCCGCCCACACCTGTAGCCAGGCCCTCACCGCCCTCGCCACCGACCTCGATGCCGCCGTCCAACGCCTGGAACCACTCGAGCAGGCCCACCTCACCGCCCGCCACCTGGCCGAACTCATCACCGGCAACTCACCCAGCGCCCGGGTACGCATGCAGCTGGAGGCCTACGTCCTGGCCGCCCGCCTGGAAGAAGTCGTCACCGCCGCCAACACCCGCCTGCACCTCATGTCCGAAGGCCGCTACACCCTCTCCCACTCCGACCACCAAGCGGCCCGCGGCGCCCGCTCCGGCCTGGGGCTCGAGATCACCGACTCCTGGACCGGCCGCCCCCGCAAGACCGACACGCTCTCCGGCGGCGAATCCTTCTTCGCCTCCCTGTCCCTGGCTCTCGGACTGGCCGATGTCGTCACCCACGAAGCCGGCGGCAACCCCCTGGACACGCTCTTCATCGACGAAGGCTTCGGCACCCTCGACGAGGACACCCTCCACAAGGTCCTCGACGTCCTGGACTCCCTGCGCGCCCACGACCGCACCGTCGGAGTCATCAGCCACGTCCCCGAACTGCGCCGCCGCATCACCCAACGCCTCCACGTCCGCAAAGACCCCGCCGGATCGACCTTCGCCCACCTGACCGCAGCAGCCGAATGACCGCGGAATAGGCCGGACTGGCAGCGAGAGCACCTGCGAGCGGGCGCCGGGGTACCGGACCGGCAGGAAGGCGACGTGGACGTCCGCCACCGCCGACTGCCACGCCGTCTGGGGGGCGGGCCGTTACCCCGGGGCGCACTGATCAGGGGGTCCGTTGGAGAACTTTCCTTGTGGTACCGCCTCGACCGAGAGGATGAGGGTTTTGCGCGATACAGGAGTGGTGACCATGGGCAGGGTTCAGAACGAGGCCCCGGCAATCAGCCTGTCCAAGATGCAGGCGCAGGCCCCGGATCTGGTGAGCCTCTACAAGACGGCCGGATCCAGTGTGCGCGCGCACGGTCTCGAGGGGGTGCGTGCTGCTGTGTATCTCGTGCTGGACCGCTCCGGTTCGATGCGGCCCTACTACAAGGACGGCACCATGCAGCATCTCGGTGAGCAGGTCCTCTCCTTGTCCGCGCACCTCGATGACGACGGCACGGTGCCGGTGGTGTTCTTCTCCACCGATGTCGACGGATCCACCGATCTCAGGCTCGGAGGTCATCGTGGCCGGATCAACAAGCTGCACGAGAACCTCGGCCACATGGGGCGGACGAACTACCACTGGGCCGTGACTCCTCCCCTCCATGAATGAGGGGGCTTTTCGCTATGCCGGTTGGGCGTGGCGACGGGCCAGCCCGGCCCGTAGAACGTTCAGGGCGCCTACCGTGTCCGCGTGCGCGTGGTGGCCGCACGAGAGGCAGTGGAACTTCTCCTGGGTGGGCCGGTTCTCCACTGCGACGTGCCCGCATGCGGGGCAGGTCCGGGAGGTGTTGCGGGGGTCCACGGCGATCACTTCCCGTCCGGCGCTTTCAGCCTTGGCGTGCAGGATCGTCAGGAACACCCCCCATCCGGCGTCTTGGATCGAGTGGTTGAGTCCGGCCTTCGCTGCGGCTCCGTTGGGCAGGAAGCCGCCCGGCCGGTCGGGGTCGGGTTTCGGGGCGGGGGCCTTGACCATGTTGCGGATCTTGAGGTCTTCGTGCGCGATGACGTCGTGCGCACGGACCAGGCCGAGGGCGGTTTTGTGTGCGTGGTCGAGCCGCTGACGGCGGACTTTGCGGTGCAGGTCGGCGACCTTCTCGACGGCACGGCGGTGGTGGGCGGTGCGCTGGTCGCGGCGCACCCGCGGGAACCGGGCGAGGGCTTGCTGTGCGGCTTCGAGCTTGGCGGCGGCCTTCCGCCCGTGGCGCGGGTTGGGTACGAACGCGCCGTGTGAGTCGGCGAGGAAGTTGGCGATGCCCAGGTCGATGCCGACTACCCTGCCGGTCGCGGGCAGGGGTTCGGGCTGCGGCTGCTCGGCGGTGAGGATGACGTACCAGCGCTTGCCCTCGCGCTTGACGGACACGGTCTTGACCCTGCCGACCACCGGCCGGTGCTGGTTGACCTTGACGTGCCCGACGCCCTGGAAACGGACACGGGCGACCCGATCGTGCGGGGCGGAGTCCCAGCGACAGCCGTCGCCGTCCTTGGGAAAGTCCACCGTGTCGAACCAGTTGATGCCCCGCAAACGGGGGTAGCCCGGCGTCTCGCCGGACTTGACCCGACGGAAGAACGCGGCGAACGCCTTGTCCAGACGGCGCAGCGTGGCCTGCTGCGAGCTGAAGGACCAGCGGCCCTGCCGCTCGGGATCGACGCCGCGGATGTCCTTGAGCTGCGCGGACTGCTGCCCGTACGTGACGCTCGTCCTTGAGGCATGCCGGTAGGCGTCGCGGCGTTCCTGCAAGGCCCCGTTGTAGAGCGAGCAGTGATCGGCCAGCATCGCGGCGAGGGCCTGCACCTGGCGGACGGTGGGGCGCAGGAGGAACTTGTACGCACGGATCATCCGGCCCACCCCCCTTCGTTCCCGGTGTGATCAACTTAGCGGAGGCCACTGACAACGCAGTGAACTCCGGCGCTTCGCGCCTCCGGGCCGTGGATGCGTTTCCCTCCCCGGCTGAAGCCGGGGATACCCACGCGAGATCAGGGATGGACGAGGTCATCGACCACTACCTGGCTCCGGCAGTGACGCCCCAGCCCTGGTGATCTTCTAGACCGACGGAGGGCCCACCAGCAAGTCCGCCGCCGAGCGCTACCTATGCAAAGCCGCCCGCCTGCCGCTGTTTTGGCAGTTCATCGGCTTCGGCGACCCCGACGACAACGAGTTCGCCTTTCTCCGCCGTCTCGACAACCTGGCCGCACCCAGACACCGCATCGTCGACAACGCAGGCTTCTTCCACGCGGGCCGCGATCTGCGCACCGTACGCGACGATCTCCTCTACGACCGGCTCCTGCAGGAGTTCCCCAGCTGGCTCTCGTCGGCTCGGACCGCTCAGGTCCTGCAGTGAGCGCTTGAACCGAAGGGAGAACCGATCTCGCCGTACGCGGCGCGAGCGGTGGGTGTCCTCCCGCTCCACTCCGCGCGCGCAGCTCGGATCGCACCGCGCGGCCGCCGTGTTCCGTGGCATGTTCTGCGCTCCGTGCGTCGGGAGCCTTGGTGCGAACGCCACCGACTGAGGCTCCTCGGATTACTGGCCGACCTGGCGCGCGGCTTCGGCGTCGACATCAGCGGCTGACCTCTCACCCATGCTCTGAGGTCGAACAGTTCTGCGCTCGTGACGCCGACTCGGATCAGCGTGTACGGACCGGCGCGGCGGCTTCCTCCGTGACAGCAATGAAACAACGAATCGTTGTTTCATTGCCTGCGTGCGGTACGGTGACGGTATGCCACGTGATTCCCGTCAGCAGGCCCGTGACCGGCTGTCTGCACTGGCCCCCGCTTCCGGGGGCAGGCAGGATGCGACGGCTGCGCGTCGTATCGAGCAGGATGCATCGCTCGTGGGGCGGCTGCTGGCGGCCGCCGACGAGCAGAACGACCACGGGCGGGAGCCGGGCGTGATCCCGGACGACGTAGGCGCCGCACTAGGCCTGTTCGAGGACATGCGCGAGCAGTTGGACCGGCTGGAGACCCAGGTGGTCATCGAGGCCCGGCGCCGGGGCATGGACTGGCGGCAGATCGCCGCCCATCAGGGCCTGAACTCCTCCCAAGCCGCCTCGCAGCGCTATCAGCGGCTGATGACGCGGCTCGAAGAGATCCGCCAGGGCGTCCGGTGAGCGAGGAAGAACCGCAGATGACAAACCAGCCACCGCAGTTGTTCACCGCGATCGACTCGCTCCTCGCCGCCGTCGACGACGGCACCGTGCTGCCCACCCCGGCCGAGCGGGTACGGCTGCGCGAGGCAGCCGGCCTCACCCAGGCTGCCGTCGCCCAGGCACTGGGCGTACGGGTACCGAGCATCACCGCCTGGGAAGCCGGCCGCGCCGAACCCCGAGGCGAGCGCCTGGAGGCCTACCGCCGCCTCCTCGAGGGCCTCGCCCACCGCTACCCCGCCCCCGCAACACCCCCCGGCGGCGAAGACGTTGCCCGGCAACCGGCACCCCGATCCCCGGCATCGCAGGGAGCGACTTCAGCCCCCACACCGTCCCCGGCCCCGGAGCCCTCCTCCGGCCCACCCGCCGTGCCCGGAGCACCGACGACGCCCGCAACCCAGAGCGCACCCGAACCGGAGCGCCCCGCTACCCGGCCCGCCACGTCGGCGCACCGTCCGGTGAAGAAGCGGGCCGCCCCGCCCCTCGACACCGACCCGTCCTTCCCGCACGGCCCGCTCACCGTCCTGGACGGCGACGGCTGCGCATACGGCATCGACGGCATCGTGCTGGACTGCCCGGCCACCACGGTCCCGGAACTGGTGGAGTGGACCCTCGCCGAGTCCGGACTCGGTGCGGCGAAACTGCACCGCAACGGCAAGGACGCCGACCCTCTGGTCGTGCTCACTGCGGCGGCCGCAGTGAAACTCGGACTGCCCGAGCGCCTGGAGGGCCATGAGCAACGCCGCTCGCTGCGCCTGCCCGCCGATCATCCGGTGGTCAAGCAGGTGGCGAAGGCGAAGTGGAAGCTCACTCAGCGCGGGTTCGGCCCATGGGCGCGCATCTACCGTCCCGCGCAGTCGGGTCAGCGCAGGTGCGTACAGCTTGCCGTCCTGTCGTGGGACGCCCTCGATGAGCGTTCCTGGCCGGGCGTTGCGCAGATGAAGCCGGCCGACATCGCCCGCGTCCTGGGCATCTACGCGATGCGGGTCATCACCCCGCGTGGCAGCACGGCCGTCTCCGGGCTGGAGCTGATGACCGCGCTGCGCCCGCCCACCCGAGCCGTCCAGGACAAGGAGACCGGGAACTGGGTGTCCGGCTACAACCCGGGTTCGCTGGGCACCGAGCCGATGGATCCGGCGCCGCCGGAGGCCACTGCCGAGCATCCCGTGGTCGTGAACTCCGGCTGGACGGGCGGCTTCCTGGACGAGGAGGCGTACCAGTGGGTCCGTGACGTGGATCTGCTCACGGGGGAGGAAGCATCCCTGCCGTGGGCGGTGGGCCTGGATCTGAACACCGCGTTCCTCGCAGCCGCGGCCCGGCTCACCGTGGGCCTGTCTGCCCCGGACCACTTCCACGCACCCACGTTCAACGCGAAGATCCCCGGCTCCTGGCTGGTCGACCTCTCCCGCATCGAGATGGACCCGCGCCTGCCCTCGCCGTTCACCCCGTCCGGGATCCGCCCCCAGGGCCCGGCCTGGTACCAGACGCACACCGTCGCCTACGCCCAGGAACTCGGCTACAACGTCCAGCCGCTCGAGGCCTACCTGCGCCGTGAGACGGGCGCCTACCTGGACCCGTGGCACGACCGGCTCAAGACCGCCTACGTTGACACCCTCGCCGACCTCGGCGTCTCCAAGGATCTGACGGACCAGGAGTTCCTCGCGGCGATGGAACGGCACAAGGACGCCGACCCGGCCCTGGCCGCGGTCCTCGCCGCGATCAAAGCAACCGTCAAGGGCGGCGTCGGCAAACTCCGCGAGCGCCCTCAGGGCCGCCACTACAAGCAGGGCGAACGATGGCCAGCCCTGGAACGGCCGACCTGGCGCCCCGACATCCGCGCCGCAGTCATCTCCAAGGCACGGGTCAACATGCACCGCAAGCTGAACAACATGGCAAAGATGACGGGCCTGTACCCGCTGGCCGTGCTGTCCGACTGCGTCGTCTACCCCTCACCCGGCCGCAGCCCGCTGGACTTCCTGCCCTACAACGCCTCCGGCAAGCCCCAATTTGGCGGCTTCCGCCTCGGCCCCACCCCCGGCCTGGCCAAACTCGAAGGCGTCCAGGAGATGGCCTGGGCGGTCGACCTGATGGAGCAGGGCTACAACCCCGCCCGCCACATCAAGGGCGGCGACGCCGTTCTGGACGAAGGGGAATAGGCCATGGTGCGACGGATCCGCCCGGGCAACGCGGACGCCGACGACGCCCTCGTCCTCGACGCCATCGAGCGTGCCGGGCAGGATGCTTTCACCCGCGAGCCCCCCAAGACTCTCAAGGGCCGCATCAACTTCCTGCTCAAGCAGTTGAAGACGACCAGGGCCGTTGCCCAGACACTCGGCATCACCCAGCGCTCGGTGGAGCGCTACCGCACCGGCGAGCGGAAGCACCCGCCCAAGGCGATCGCCGACCGGATCGACGCCGCGGTGCGCGCCCGCTGGCAACCGAAGGTCCGTGACCGTCGCCGGAAGCAGGCCGCCACCTCGACCGGGATCACCGTGGAAGCCCGCGCCCGCTTCGGCTACACCGCACCCATCGGTACGACCGACGACGGCCGCATGCGGCGCATCACCGTCCACCTGCCCGCCGACTACGCCCGGCGTCTCTTCGACGCCCAGCAAGGCATCGGTGCCCTGAGCCCCAACGAGGTCATCGCCGAAGGAATCCAGGAGGGGTACTTCAAGGACAACGGCCGCCGCGCCGACCAGCTTGAGGTCGAATTCACCGACATCGACTACATCGATGTCTCCTTCTGACTGAGCCCGCGTCGGCCCGGTGCTCCTCCACATCCGCTGCACGGCGCTGGGCCCGCGCCAACGACCCCGACTTCCCGTTCCTCAGCGGCAAGCGCGGCGCCGAACTCCTCTACTGCGTCGGGGACCTCACCGGGCACGCAACCGGCCCCGTGCCGCCGTCGGCACCACCCACTTGTCGTGACCAGGTCCGGATACGCGACGGGCCCCGGTGGAGCAGATGCATCCTCCGAGGCAACGTGGCCTGTCCGGCGCCCTGACGAGGTCGGGCTTTTGATCAGCTGCTGACGATGTCGAGCAGATCCTGGAAGCGGCGGTTCACGTGTATACGGACTGAGATGTCCCCGCCGCGCCTGTGTTTCCCAACGCTGCCGGCAAGCGCAGGGCCGAACTCCTCTACCGCGTCGGCGACCTCAAGCGCTGGGCAAGCAACCGCCCCCGTGCTGGGGCTGGTGGGGAATCCGCTTGATCCTGTGACAGATGTGGGTGGCTGGGGCAGTGTCGGGCGTCATGGTTGCTCTTCGTTCCCGCCGTCTGGAAGGGCTCTTCGGGGCCCGGCTGGACGCGGTCTCGCACGCCCAGGTTGTCGCCCTGAAGACGAATGCGGTCTCCGAGTCGTACGACCTGGAGTTCAAGGGGGAGCTCTACGGGGGCAACGACAAGGCGAAGCGGGATTGTGGTCCTCGTCGCTCTGAGTCGTGTTTGAAGGCGGACACCGGGGGTGGCTACTGGATTCCGGTGGCAGCGCACGGAAGGCTGGCTGCCCGACCCCAGAGGAGTAGGGCATGGTCGCTGACGACGAGGCGTGGGAGAGACTGGACGCATTGAACCGGCTGGCCGTCGATCAGGTGGTCGGCGTAGGGACCGCGGACGACCCCTATGGCTCCGGATTCTTGGTCTCCGAAGACACCGTCCTGACCTGCGCCCATGTTGTACAGAACTGCGAGGCGGTTTCGGTTTCTGTGCGGGGGCGCACGATGGATGCCGAAGTGGTCCGCATGGTTCCAGAGTACGGAGGTGAAAGGGACATCTATGAGTTCCCGGACCTCGCGGAGCTCCGTCTTTGTCAGCCTCTGGAGGGCGGCATCGGCGTGTGGCTCGGAGAGCAGGGACCGTCGCAGGGCGGAGAGGTGGCTGTCCACGGATTCAGCGAGGACACCCTGGAAGCTGGCGTGCAGCGGGACACTTTGCGCCTCGTCGTGGCTGGGCCGGCCGGGCAGTTAGTGCGGCTCCAAGGGGATCAGGTTGTGCAGGGATTCAGTGGCGGCCCGGTGCTTGACCTCCGTACCGGGCGGGTGTGCGGCGTGCTCAAGGCGTCGCGCGACGACCAGGACTCCCTTGGCGGCTGGTTCATCCCCGTCGATGCCGTACGACACCATTTCCCTGAGCTGGCGGAGCGCAACTACCGGGCTCACCAGCCCGGCACCGAGTGGTGCAACTGGGCGCTGGACCGCAAGCGCCGGCAGACCGCGCTCTTTGGCCACTTCGGGAGCGGCGCTCCGCGGCGCGCCGTATCCCGTGTGACCCCAGCACAGCTGCTTGCCCAAGGCACGATGCCTTTCCAGGATCGCCCGGAGCTAGCGGATCTGCGGGCATGGTGCGACGACGACCCGGACTACTTGCTGCGGCTGCTGCACGCGTCGGGGGGCTCTGGCAAAACCAGGCTCGCCGGTGAACTGTGCCGCGAGATGCACAAGCACGGTTGGATCGCCGGGTTTGTAGACAAAAGGGCGCTGGGCAGGCCGGAGTGGTTGGTCGAACTCATCGATGCCCTCTCGGCGGGCATTCCGGTACTGGTCGTCTTCGACTACGCCCAGGCTCGGCTGGATGACATCTGTGCGCAGCTGGAGCACGTGTACCAGTACGGCCCCGAGGGGATGCGGCTGCGGTTGCTGCTCCTCGCCCGCTCGGACGAACCGCTGTGGCAGGCGCTGAAGCGCCGTGTTGATGACTGGGCGCTGGCCGGTGCGAGCGTCGTACAGCTTCCCAGGACCATCGCGAATTCATCCTTGGCCTCCAGGGCTTTCAAGGTGTTCGCCGACCGCCTCGGCTGCGGGTGGCTCGCCGCGCCGGGATCGCTGGACGCACGCGCTGAAGAGCAGGATTCGCTGCTGGGCGTGCTCGCACTCGCGCTGGACGCGGTCCTCGCTTTAGAGCAGGGCGGTACCTGGGCTGAAGCCGGCGATCCGCTGGAGCGGATCTGCGACCATGAGATCCGGGGCTGGCACGCTCTGCTCGCGGCACGCCTGCCCGGGGAGACGGCGCTGTCCGGCGAGAGCGGTGAGCGCGTGTCGGAAGGACTGTTACTCGTTCCTACCTTGGTCCCCGGACTGCCCCGAACCGACCTCACCGACGTGTTGAACCGGGTCTATTCGGCGGCCTTTCCCGGGCGACAGGCGCTCAACACGTTCGGCGTCCAGACCTCTCTGCAGATGCTCTATCCCGCCGGAGGTGATCAAGTGGCCCCGCTGGAGCCGGACCGGATCGGCGAGATTCTGGTCCGCCGGGTCCTCAGCACGCCGGAGAGCTCAGGGCACACCAACGCCTATCTTGCCGCGCTGCTGCAGACACGCCATCACGCCTCGGAGGCCCGGATCGCGGCGGCCGCGGAGACGGTCGAAGTGCTCGCCCGGGCCCGCGGCTGCACGGGCGTGGGCCGGGTCGAGGTCCACCCCGCGCACCAGGCCTTGGACGCGGCCCTGGGCCAGGCCGTCGCCGAGCACCCAGAAGTGCTGTTGCTCGCGCTTGTCATCACCGGCGGTGTGCTGCCCCACGCCGAGCCGCTGGCCGACCTCATGCTGCCAGTGCTCGAGGTATGCGAGCCGCCACTGCTCGCCTCAGTCGAAAACAGGTTGCCCAACTACCCTTCGAGTCTGTCCCCGGTCGCAGTGGTGGTCCTCGGCCGGTTGCTGGACCTGCCGAGTGCGCAATTCACCGAGGAAGACCAACTCCTCAGGCTGCGCCGCCTTTCCCGCTACAGCCTCCGACTCGACGACACGGGGCGGAACCACATGGCGCTGGAAGCGGCCCGCCAGGCCGTCACACTGAGCCGCGACCTGGTGCGCCAGTCCGGACGGCACATGGCCGAGTACGCAGCGGCGCTCAATAACCTGAGCCTGCTGCTGCACCGCGCCGGTGAGACGGGGCCCGCGCTGGACCAGAGCAGGCTGGCGGTTGACCTCTACGAGCAGTTGTTGGCACAAGCCGAGAGGGAAAGCCTGCCGCGGCAGAGGCGCCTCTTGGACGCCGCGGCGGCCCTGAGTACTCTCGCGCTGCTGCGCCTGAAGGACGGCCAGGTGCACGCGGCTGCCCGCGAGGCCGCCCGAGGTGTTCTGTTGTGCGAACAAGCGAGTCCAGGTGCCCGACAGGACGACACGATGCTGGATTGCCTCGAAGTACTTGCCGAGTGCAGGCAGCGGACCGGCCTGATCAAGGCTGCCGTCGTCTCCGGAGAAGAGTCCTTAGCGCTGCTTCGCGAATTGGCCGAGCGACAGCCAGGGCGGTACTTTGCGAGGCTTCCCGAGACGCTGCACCGCCACGCGAGGGGCCTCATCAGGGCAGGCCAGTACCGGCAGGCATATCTCGCGTTGAGGGAGGCCGCGAACCTGCGTAAAGGGCTTCCTGGCCGGGACCCCGCACGGCTTGCAGCGCAGCGGCAATCATTGCGTGCGCTGGCTGAACTGTGCTGCGACCTCAGTGAGTTCTCTCATGAGCGTGCGTCCTGGCTGGAGCAGCTGGAGTCCCTGGACGATCATGGCGGATGAGGACCGTCGCACGGTAGTCCATGACATTCCAGGCAGGAGCGATATGCCGACCGACCACGAGAATTCCGGCTCTCCCGCGCCGATCCGGCGCCATCGGGCCGTCGAGGTCTTCAGCAACCGCTTCGGGCGGCTGTACAACGACGACGTTGTCTCACCGGGCGGGCTGCCAGGTAACTACCTGCGGTGGCAGTGGGCGCAGACGGGGGTGGTGGTGGTACCGGTGGGTCCGGACGGCATGGCCTTGGTGCCTACATATCGCTATCCGGTGGGCGCTGTCTCCCTGGAGTTCCCGCGCGGCGGTTGCGAGCCTGGTGAGCACCCCGAGAAAGCCGCTGTGCGCGAACTGCGGGAGGAGGCCGGACTCGAGGCCTCCTCTGTGCGCGACCTCGGATTGATCCACGCGGATACCGGCCTGATCGAGACCGGCATCCACGTCTGCTGGGCCACCGTGCTTTCCGCGGAGCGCAAGGCCGCCCGGCCGGAAGCAATGGAGTCGGTGGCCGAACCGGTGTGGGTCTCGCAAGATGAGATGCTGGACTGGTTGCGGCAAGGACGGATCACTTGTGGTGTCACGATCGCCGCCTACGCCCTGGTGATGGCTGAGCGGAATACGCTGCCGCTGGTGGCTAGAGGGTGACCACCCGGTCGAATTGATCGAGGTCCTTCAATGATCGCCGGGGAGCCTGGATCCAGTCGCCCTCCGCTGCCTCGGTCGGACGGTTCACCACGTGGAATGACAGGTTCTGGGCGGTGCTTGCAGCCGCCGTCTGGATCTCCAGCCCCGCCCCCAGGCGACCGGTCGCCGGGTCCTCATCCAAGCCGAAGCGCATCAGACGTGCCTCACCCCGCAGGTGGTCCCATGCCCGGCCGCCACTGGCACGGAACGTGCGGTCGAACGCCTCCATCATCCACGAACTGAACTCTTTGACAGCGGCCCGTAGGACCGAGACGTCCGGCTGCAGGCCACGCCGGAGCCGTGCCAACTCCCGCACCAGCGCGTTGCGTGAGGGCTGCGCCGTCGCCTCGAACAAGACCTCCACAGGGAGCTGCGACAGCAGGAAATTGTCGAGCACTGCTGCGGGCAGCTCTGCCTGTTCCAGAATCCGGCGGCTTCGCGAAGCCGGGATCGTATCCGGTACATCGCGCGGGCTGGCCATACCGACGTCCAACGCACTCGGGAGAGCCTGCCGGTAGGACTCACCGGCCCAGTCGTCCACCGACTGCAGTGCCAGTACTACTTCCGCGCTCGCCCTTGGGGATGTCTTCCGGTAGCAGTCCAGCCAGTCACGGAGCGACTTGTAGTACAGCACCTCTTGGTCGCTGGACCACATCAGAGCGGCGTCCAAGACTGCCCGCGTATCGCCTTGAGCCTGCTGGAGCCCCAGCTCCAGTCGGTGCAGCACACCGGATTTGAAGGCAGCCTCCACCACTTTTCCCTCGTAAGGCACGAAGTGGGCGGCTGCCATCGCGTCCAGCTGGTCCACATAGGCGGAGCAGGGAACGTTGTCAACGTTCTTCGCCTCATGCTCGTCTCTGATCCTGTGGAGCGTGTACCCCGCCCGGCGAGCCACACGGATCCGGCCCTCCTCCAGCAGCGGGGCGAGATCCGGGAGCACAGTTCTTGCTGCGGCGTTCTCGACTTCTTGAGCTTCCTGCGGCGAGACGAGCGCGCGGAAGTCTCGTTTGTTGAGGCTCTGGGAGTCCCCGATCAGTAGAGTGTCCGCGAAGAGTACGTGCAGTAGCACACGCGACCGTAGGTCTGGGGCTCCGTCAATCGGTGCCTTCGCATGCGGCTCGACGTCAGAAAGGTAAATCCTTTCCGCGCTCGTCGCCAGAGAATCGTTGTCCACCGGCCGTCACCTCTCTAGTCGCGATGCAGTTCCTGAGCATTACATCAGCAAGGAGGAGAATTGTCAGAGATTGTCCAGGTGGAGACGCACGAGGGAACTCTCTGGGTGCGCATCGAGGATCGTGGCGGGCCCAGGGATACGGCGTTCGGTGGCAGATACCAGTTGGATGATCTTCCCCGCACACTGGAGACCGTCGTCGGCAGCGTGCGCTCGGGGCTGCGGAACGTTGCCCCGGACGAAGTTACGCTCGAATTCGGAATCGAACTAGCCATCAAGGCCGGACTCTTGGTGAGCGCAGTGGCGAGCGCGGGCGGGAAGACCACCCTCAAAGTATCGGCAACCTGGAGGAAGGACGGGGAACCTGCCCTCTCAGTGACAGCGCCTGACCAGCCCGAAGAACCTGAGGAAGTTAACGAACCTGATTCCCCTGCCATTTAGAATGGACTCCCGTCTGGGAAGCAGGTGTCCTCCTCTCCCAGATTTGCGCGCATCACATCCGTTTCAGAGGATGAGGACCTGGTTCTCGACATCTGGTCCGGCCTGCGGCTCCTGGCCCGACACGCGCGGGACCGGGCCGCCGCTGGCGGTCCCGCCACCGTCCGCGCGACCATCTGGCCCGTCACTCCGGACCTTCCGGCCGAACTGCGCAACCCCCGAAGCCACTTCGTAGTAGGCGGCACGCTCGGCAGCCACCTGTTGACAGCTCTGCAGGTGACGTCTGTCTTCGACGTCGATGACCTACCGAAGACGGGCCAGCTCTGATCGCGGCAACCTCCGTCCTTGCCGCGGCCTGATCCAGCACTTCGGCTACCCGGAGACGCTCCAGATGACCACGGACGGCGTCATCCGCAGCAAGTACTGGGATACACGCCGGTACGGCCCCCGCGTACAGGAGTGGGCGACCCAGGCCCAGGTCGACACGACGCAGGACACCGTCGGCTGAACTCACGGGGCCCCGGGGTATTTGCCATGACATCTCGGGACCCCGACGGGCGGGGGAGGCCGTGCTGAACGACCCGATGCGCCGCCAGGGCGGCAAATCGGGCACCCGTTATGACAGCACGTCATGGTCACCAAAATCCGCCGCCGTTCGCGGTACACGACCTGGCGGACCGCGCACTGCACTACCGCGCCGTACCCGACGCTTTCCCGCAGCACCATCCGGCAGCTCGGGCCGTCGCACGTCTGCCACGCCAGCAGCCCGGCCCTGCCGACTGGTGCTGGTACGCAAGTGCTGCGTCAGCGGAGGGCTGCTTCTGCGTCGTCCTTCCCAACCGCGGGCGTGCTGCCCAGCCAATCTGACATGAGTTCAGCGGCCCACGGAAAGGACGATGTTGGAGTCGGCCGGTGCTATGTGCTCAGCGTTGAGAATGTGTGCCTGGAACGCGTACACGCCCGGTACGGAATCCCTGCTGAAGCGGGCGAAGAAATTTCCGTCCGCATTGGTCCACGCATCGGCCACGACGAGCTCGTCGTCCGGACACCTCATATCCACGCGCACCTTCTCGTCTGCGTAGGGCGGGAATATCTCGCCGCCGACGTAGACATACTGCCCGGCGGTATCAAATTCCTTGTGCAGGCGGACGATGCCCCGTTCCTGGGGTTTGACGTAGGTGAGTGTGCCGCCGATTGGCGCCAGCCACGTGGCCGGGTGACCAGTGATGTCGAGCCGATCCTCGTAGGCTCTCGGCACCCAGCCGGACACAGACACCGGAGCCGGCTCGTAGGTGTGCTTCCACATCTCCTCGCGGGGGACAACCAGCAGGTCGAGTATGCGCTCGCCCTCCCCCTCGAGGTAGAGCCAGCGGTGAGGCAGGTACACCTGGTAGCCGGGCGGCACACCCTCGACAGAGAGCAGGATGACCGATGCATGCGGCAGGGGATTGCGCACCGCGATCGTCTGCAGGACCGGTTCGGGCAGTCCGGGTCTTTCCTGTTCGCCCGGTGAGGACTTGGGGGCGGGCATGAAGGTGAAGACATTCTCCTGAGCGCTGTTGTTGCCCGTAGTGACCTCGCCGGGCTGCTTGGATATCTCTACCTTCAGGCACGTGTGCTCTCCCACCGTGGGGACCCACGGGGCCGTACTGATTTCGGTTCCGTTGGCGGGAATGCTGGAGACAGTGTTAGTCCTGATCGGCGACCAGTTGCCGTTGTCACCTACTCCGGGAGGAGTGACCACGTAGTGGGTGACGCGGACATTGTCGGCGGGTGCCTTTCCGTCGTTGTGGACGCGGGCTTGGAAGCGGTTGACTTCCATCACCCTCGGCACATCGCCGTTGCCCATCGGGTTGCCGCTGGCGTCGACCGAGTCGAACGTGCCGTAAGGCATCCGGTCCACCCAGATGTCGCGCGTCTCCCACGTGCTGGTGTTCCAGGGATCGATGCGCAGATCGAAGTCACCGCCTGGTGTGTCGGGAACGGTTTGCGCCCACTCCACGCGCACCTTGCACACCCGCGGCCTCTCCTGCACCGCTCCGTTGACGACAGTCACCTTGAAGGTACGAAGCGGGTCGATAGCGTCTTCGCCGGTTGTCAGAATGCGGCTCTGCTGCTGCAGGAGTGTGATGAGACGCGTCTGATGGTTGTTGTTGAGCGTCCCAGTGATGGCTCTGCTGATGACCACGCCGCCGTCTGGGCCGCCGCCTGCCGGAAGCGGGATGTTGGTGTCGAAGATCTGCGCAGCTGGATTTGCCGGATCGGGACGCTGCCGTACCTCGACGAAGTAGTACAGGCCGCCGCTGACCCGGATGCGGAGCAGATGGCAGCGGGCGGGATCGGCATCCTGCGTGGGGCCGTGGGCAATGAGGTCGAACTCCTGAGAGAACGGAGTCCGGCTCCACGACAGGTCCTTGATGTTCTCCGGGGCGTACCAGCCGAGTTGGTGCATGAAGAAGCCGCTGAACAACGGGTGGGAGTCGTGGTTTCCCATCATCTCGAAGTCCTGGACGGTAGCTTCGCTGGGGTCAACGAGATCGCTGCTGTAGACATCCTCGCCCAGCACCATCCCAGGATCGACGAGAACGTGCCCGAACTCGTGGGCAGTGCGCCCCCAGTCCGCGTCGTGACGCTGAGCGATTACGCTGAGCGGTTTACTCGGCGTGATGTTGATAGCGGTGCCGGCGCCGTCGTTGTAGGCGAAGTTGCTGCGTGTTGCACCGCCCCAGGCACGCACCTCACGATTAGGCATGAAGACCGAGCTGACGAGCACGTTGTAGTCGTTGAGATTTAGCCCCTGGTCCACCGCCCCCTGTGCGCACTCGGCCCAAAGCTGGTCCAGCCGTGTCTCGTCAATGTTCGGGTATCCTGGGGCGCCATTGGCACGGTGGTAGTAATCCGTACCCTTCAGCAACGTGACGAAGTTGGTGACGTCAACGCGGACGTTGAGTTTGTTGTAGCTGGCCTGGGCATAGAAGGTGGTCATCTGCGCGAAGGTGTCAACGATCTGCTGCCGCGTCGTGGTGAGGTTCGGCGGCACCTGGTCAGTCGGGTAGCAAGCCACGACGAGCACGCGAGCGGTGCCGGTGGGCGGGATGTCTCCGGCTTCCGCGCCAGCCCCGACGTAGGAAAACGGCGGTCCGTCCGCCCCTGCCTCCTCAGGCCAGGGCAGGAGCTCGAATTCCGTCGGTGCGGTGGCTGTGTTGCCAGCCACGGTGACCGTCACCAGACCGCCACGGGTCTCTGGTGCGGTGATGACGACAAGCCGACGTGGCTCGGCTGCGACGACATGAGCCGGTACGTCGCCGACCGTTACCTCGTTGTCCAGTCGCTCTCCTGCGAAGCCACGCCCCACGAGGACCATCAGCGTGCCCGCCTGCCCGCGTCGTGGGCCGAAGTCCGCGATTTCGGGCACCGCTGCCTTCGGCGCAGCCTCGAACGGGTAAGCCTGAAGGAAATCATCCAGGCGGGAAGGGTCGAGCAGATGCTCCCTCAAGGGGAGGGACGGGTGACGCAGATCAAATGCGAGTGGTGCGGCCACGACTGGCTGCTCCTTGGTCTCCCCGAGTCGGAATTGGTTTGTCCCCTCACCCAGCGTTCACCCATGTGGAGTACCGGGCAACTCGGGCCGGATACGCAATTTGAACTATGAACAGGCGGCGCCGCGTGCTGCCCAGACTGATCCTCAGCGGCCATATGAACCCCTAGGCTGCCCAGTGGAGTCCGAGTTCGGCCAGCTGCTGGAGCTTGTCTTCGGTGAGCTTTGCGTGTCTGGTCTTGGTGTTCGACAGGAACACCCGCAGCTTCACGTCGGTCCCGTCGGGGAGTGTCTTGACGTGGGCTCTGGAGACCGTCACAGAGCCCGTACGCGCCTTTGTACTGCCGGCAGGGGCATTATTAACGCCCTGTTCGAAGGCTCCAGAACCGCCCTTGCGGGTCTTCGCCGGAGTCTCTTCCCCTCTTCATCGTGAGCCCGAAGGCCCTCCAAAACCTTGATGAGAGGGCGATACGACGAAGAAGTGAACATGTCCTCGGGCTGCTCGCCCGGCTCCAGGAATACGGGCACGATCAAGGAAGACAGCTTGCCCTCTCCCGGCTTCTGACGGAGCGCCCGGCCGGGGATCCTGGGCGATGTCGTGCGGGGCGCCCTTGGGGTCCAGCAGGGCCACTGAGTCCACCGCCCGGATGTCGATTATCTAGAGGTGGGGGAGTGCGAGGGACGTTTGTTCTGTCGGCGGCATGCAGGGAGCAACTGTGCGGGGACCTGGTCTGAGGGGCAGCTCAGGTGCTTACTGTTCGGGGTCGTGGGTACAGCCCGACTGCGTCCGGGGCGAACCGCTCGAGGCCGACAACGTTGCTCGCGTAGCTGATGGAGATCTTGATTCCTTCGATCTTGCTCAGGGGGGTGATGTCGATGGTGTCGGATTGTGTCTGACGGCAGCTAATGAAGAACCGCTCGAGGTTGGGGAAGAGATCCGGAACCAGATTCAGTTGTGTATCTGAGTCCGGCAGAAGCCGGAGGTAGGTAACACTGCGCATGGGGACGGCCTGGTTGAGGTCGTAATCGGATATGCAGAGTTCTGTCATATGGGGGAGAGCGGCAATTTCTTGCCATTCTCCCTTGTCAGGGGCAGTGTTGATTACCAGGTCTTGCAGTTGCTGCCACTTAGAGACGCCGGCTAGACGTGTGCCGATCCAACCACCCAAGGCAAGTGAGGTGAGGCCTCCCGGTGCTGGCAGGTCCGCCAGACTCGCCCAGGGCAGTGGCGTGTAGAGGGAAAGGGCGGTGAGCCCGGGCAGGGAATCTAGTGCGTCGAAGGAGAATTCGTCCGGCAAGAGAAGAAGGCGCAAGCTGGGAAGCAGGAGTCCCGCAAGGTCTTCAATGTGCGCGAGTTGGGTGCACTCGGAGAGGGCGAGTTCTTTTAAAGCAGGGAATCTGCGGACGAACTTCAAGTCTGTGAGCAGTTGGCCGGAGTATATCTCCAGCGTATGGGTGTGTTCGGATGAGAGGTGTTCGGTGATCTCGTCTTCGGTGAATGTCTGCCGAAAGGCGATGTCGGTGATGGGTTTCAGGAGACGCAGGGCCTTTCGCTGATCATGGGTGTGTACGTCTATTTTCTCAGGCAGGCGATCCCGGAAGGGAAGGATTATGTCCCGGGCGTATTGGTCAGCCTCGAAGTGCTTCCAGCCGTTGAGTAGCGTATGTGGTGCTGAGCCAGGAGGCAGGGACTGTATGAAGCGGCGGAGGAAGGCGTAGGCATGGTCACCGCCGATTGCGGCGGCAGTTTCGACGACGGAACCCACCTCATCGCCCTCCAGGCCTTGGGGCCCAGGCAGCAGGTCCAGGATCCCCGGCCCGAGCGCGGCAAGCTCGTTCGCCTCCTCCTGGGAGCGGGGCGGCATCAGGACGCGTGCACGCTGTTCGATCAGCCTGCGAGCGTCGGGCGCGATCTCGGTGGCGTACTGCAGGCTGGCGGCCGCCAAGAGATGGACTCTGTTCCTGTGTTCGCCCTCGGCATCGCCGCGTTCGACGAGGCGGCGGAGGAGGTCAGCGCTCTCGGCTGGGCGGGCGTGGGCGACGGCCATGCGTACGACGTCCTCCCACTGGTCGTCGTGGGCATTGTTGACCAGCAGCGGAAAGTCGTGGGCTTCGATGGCGGCTTTGGCCCCGAGGTAGTCCTGGAAAGTGCGGTGCACGAAGTCGATGGTGTCCACGGTGGGCTGGCGCAGGAGCCCGCTGCGGCCGACCAGGTGCGTCAGAACCTGGTCGGCTGTGCCCTGTTCGGCCACGGCTGGCATGGCCGGCAGCGCATCGCCGACCAGGGCCAGCGCGGTGGTCCGGTCCATCTCGGCCTGACGGTTGCGGATGAGCCAGTAGGCCAGACGCTGCAGTAGCTGGACGCTCTGGTGCTCGGTGAGCTGAATGCCTTCAGGGACGTCGATGCTGCGCTCGAGGTCACGGCGCACGAGCAGCATCGACAGCGCTGCCTCGTAGAGCTCCATACGGCTGTGAGGCAGATGCCCGCGGCGGTCCCGGTGCAGCGCGCAGATGAGCGCACACATCAGGGGAGTGCTGGACAACTGCGTCAGGTCACGCTGAGCACGTACCGTCACCTGGAGGGCTGCTTCGAGATCATGTAACTGTGAGCGTTCGGCATCGGTCGCCGCACTATGCCGGGCAGCGGTATGCCACCTGCCAACGAACACTCCGGTGTCGGTGGCGCTCATGGGCCGCACCGTCAGTTCGGTGAACCGGGATGACGCCAGCCAGCCTTCGGGAACAGCTGACGGCCGCGTGGTGACCACGAAATACGCGTCCTTGTACGCCGCCAAGAGCCGCTCGAGCCAGTCCCGCGTGGCACCCCGATGCTCTTGAGGAACCTCGTCGATGCCGTCGACCAGGACGAGTGCCTCGCCCCTGGTGAGTGCGTCATCGGCCCAGCCCTCAGGTTGCGAGGCGGCCAGGGGCGTTCCGACCGCAGAGAGGAAATCATGTGGCTCCGGAAGGGGCCCACGCCTCACCAGCGTCCGCAGCGGCAGGACGAACGGTATCTGCCCCCGCCAGTCCGCCAGTTCCTCCGGCAGCTGATTGCGCGCCGTGGCGACAGCCAGCCACTGCAACAGCGTTGTCTTTCCGCTGCCGGCGAGCCCTCGCAGAAGTACCCGTCGGCAGTCGGCCAACGCGTTCTCTGCACGCTTCACCACGACGGATGGCCGGTCACCCGCTTCCTCGCTGCCTGCAGGCCAGCCTTCCGGCCGCTTCGCCAGTTCCAGGCTCAGGTACGCCGCGTCCAGTGGCCAGTGCGCGCGTTCCGGTCGACTCAAATCGAGTCCTACGACAGTCAGTTGAGAATGCCGTTCCGCCACGTAGCTGAGGTACCGCTCCTCGAACGAAGGCTGCACCGTCGGCCGCACTGACCGAAGAACAAGCCTCCTCGGAGAGTCCTCTTGTACCTGCGGTATGCGCGCAGCGGCCTGGTGTAAGGCCAGCAACGGCTCCACATCCGCACCCAGAGCCATCGCCAGGGCCACCAGCGTGGCCTCGGAGGGCACCTTATGGCCGTTCAGTGCCTGGCTGACCGTTGTCCGCCCCAGCCCTGTCCGCTGCTGCAACCCGCCCATCTGCAGACCCCGCTGCGTCCTGAGGGTGCGCAGCCGCAGCGCGAGTTCCGCCAACGGATCCTCGTGCACCTCCTCCATGTCCTGCTTCTCCGTCTCTTGGGCGACCGTCTTCATTCATCTTTGTTCGGCCTGAACCCCGGTGAACACCAAAACCGCGAAATTCCCCGGAGTCACCGTCGTCGATCGTCCTGGGAAGAAGACATGAACACCTCACCCACCCACCTGATGCTCCTGGCCCTGCTTCTGGCGGTCGTCGCGCTCTTCTGCACGCTCGTAGGAGCAGCGGCCGGTCTGCTTGCTCGCATCGACGGAGCCACCTACGCCACCGCCCTGCTGCGCGGCGCCCTGGCCTTCGCGGGCAGTGCCACCCTCTCCCTGGCGCTGCTGACCTTCGTCCTCACGGCGCTGTGAACCGACGGGTGCTTTCTCCCACCCGCAGGCGAAGGCGTGGCGCCCGCCATGGCGGACGCCGTTGATCGTGGGCGCCGGGGAAGCCCGGCCAGGACCGTGACGTCTATCGCAGGTGTCCGTTTGTCTGGGGCTGTGTGGGTCTGGGGCACGTAGAGTACGCGGCCTGGCCGGGGTGGAGGGGTGTTCCGGGAAGCCGGCACCGGTGCTCTGGGCGGGAGTTACGTTCGGCACGTGTCCCGTTCCTTCCTCGCCTTCTGGTCCGTATTTGCTGGTGGTGGGGTGCTGGGTGGTCGTCGTTGGGTGCCACCCACCGCGGCCATCTGGTAGCCATGGCCAGTCACCTGGCAAGTCAGCCCCTGCCACGCACTGGGCCCTCCAGTGGCAGTGCTCCTCACTACGCTTCGAGGAGACGTCACGAAGGGGGACGAGGTGGCCAACAAAGACATAGACCATCGGGCGATCGAACGGCATGTCAAGGAGATCAACAAGGCTTACGAGCGCGCCGCCCGGAAGTACCCGATCACCGTGCCGGTCCAGGGCAAGGGATTCACCGTCTCCTCCGGGATTGTGGGGGCGGGGATCGAGCAGGACCCCGATCTGGTCCGGCTCCTGATCTGGTTGGGCGAGCAGGCCCCTGGGAGCGGGCACTTCGCGAGTCAGGCCGACTTCGCTGAGCAGACAGGAATGCCGCCGGAGGACGTCCAGGTTCTGGCTCATGCGCTTGAGCGGGACGGCCTGGTCGACTCAATGGGCCCGTTCAGCGACGCCAAGGCCTACAGGGTGTCCGCGGACGGGCGAGTAGAGCTGCGACGGCTCACCCAACTGCGTAACGATCCAGCCGGCCGGCACCGCTATGCCACGGATGCCTTCCTGCGCTGGCTCTACACCACCGCCCACGACCAGCGCCCCATCGACCCGACGGGCTTCCTCACCACCGCCGAATCCCACTTCGCCGGAGGCGAACTGTCAGGCACAGAGTTGCATTACGCCCTGGCGCGCCTGACCCACTCCGGGCTTGTCGAAGAAGCCCCCACCGAGCCCATGGCCATCGCCATCACCATCGACGGCATCGACTGCGTACTGTCTGGAGCAACCGTGAGCGATTACCTGAACCGGACACGCCCCGGGGACTACTACAGCATTAGCGGCAACACAAATGTCGTTGCTGGATCCCAGGGCAGCGTGGTGCAGAACAACCACAACAACGCCTTCGACCCGAGCGCGCTGCGAGAGTTCGCTGCGACGGTCCAGCAGTTCGCCCCGACACTCGGCATGGCGCCTGAACAGCAGGCCGAACTCATCGAGGATGCTGAGATCCTCAGCGAAGAAACCAGCAGCGAGACCGCAGAGCCCGGACGTGTCCGTTCCACCTACGAACGAATCCAGCGTCGGCTCGGAGAATTCACCACGGCATCAGCAGGCCTCGGGGCCCTGATCCAGCAAGGTCAACAGGCATACAGCACGGTCTTCGGGGGCTAAAACCGCAGACTGAGACAGCACTTTGGGGCGGTCACCCCAAAACTTTGGCGACCGCCCCACAGCGCTGTCTATGCCGCCCACTCCAGCCCGAGTTCGGCCAGCTGCTGGAGCTTGTCGGCGGTGAGCTTCGCGCGTCTGGTTTTGGTGTTGGAGAGGAACACCCCGAGCTTGACCTCGGTCCCGTCCTCCAGCGTTTCTACGTGGGCCCTGGGGACGGTCACTGAGCCCGTACGCGCCTTGTACTGCCGCAGGGCCTCAACGCCTCGTTCGAAGGCTGCAGAGCCGCCCTTGCGGGCCTTCGCCGGAGCCTCTTCCGGTGCGGGGTGGGACTGGATGCCGAGTTGTTCCAGGAGTTCGCGCTGCTTGGGCATCAGGCTGTGCCACGCGGCGTGTTCGCGTTGCCGTTCCAGCCATTTGCCGACGTCCGTGCCGTGGACGGTGACTCCGGGCAGCAGTTCGGTCAGTGTGGCTTCGTCGGCCAGGAGTTCGCGTACGGCGGCGTAGCGCCGCTGCCATTCGACCGGCCAGTGCGGGTTCCAGTGCTCATCGATCGCCGCCAGTGCCTCGGCCCGTTCCGGGTGGCCGGCGAGCGCGCCCGGCCGCCGCAGGTTGGACAGCCACTGCCCGACCGGCCTGTCCAGTGCCGTCGCGGCCCTTGGGGCGCACAGCGTCCAGCGCTGCTCGTAGTAGACCCGCGCGGCCGCGAGGTTCTCCCCGAACGCGGCGTCGGCGGCGTCCCATGCCATGCCGAGCTGCTCCAGCCGTTCCGCACGCTTGCCGGTCATCTGCCCGGCTCCGTACGCGCGGCGCTGCTCCGCGATCCACTGCCCCAGCGGGTATGCGCCTTCCTTGTGGTCGTACGGCACCCGCAAGTGCGCCTGGCGCTCGTGGAACCGGCGCGCGGCGGCCCATCCACGCCCCCAGTCCTGCCGCTCGGTGTCGATCACGTTGAAGGACACCCAGTCCGCGACCATCACCGGATCACGCGGAGCTGCGAAACGCAGCAGCAGCCGGGATTCCTCTTCGCCTTCCTCCGGCTCCGAACCGATATTCCACGACGGGTCCACGACACTCGTCTGCGGTTCCTGTGGAATCGCGAGCAGTTCCACGGCCTCTTCATCGTGAGCCCGAAGACCCTCCAAAACCTTGATGAGAGGGCGATACGACGAAGAAGTGAACATGTCCTCGGGCTGCTCGCCCGGCTCCAGGAACACGGGCACGATCAAAGAAGCCAGCTTGCCCTCTCCCGGCTTCTGACGCAGCGCCCGGCCGATGGCCTGGACGATGTCGTGCGGGGCGCCCTTGGGGTCCAGCAGGGCCACCGAGTCCACCGCCCGGATGTCGACGCCCTCGCCCAGGACGCGGCAGTTGGAGAGCACCGCACGCCGCGCCGTGGTCCCGAAACCGCCCAGCACCTCCCGCCGGCGCTCGGCCACGTGCTCGCCACACAGCCAGTTGGCCCAGATCGCTTTCGGGTACTTCTCCGGCTGGTCCGCGTGCAGCTTCGCCGCCACCCGCCCCAGGCCCTCCGCGTACGCCTGCGCCTCTATCGTCCGGTGGTGGAAGGTGATGGTCGTCTGCAGCTGATGGTCTGCCATGGTGCGCAGTAGTGCCGCCTGGAGGGCACCGAGCCGCTGCCCGCGCACCACTTCCTCCCGCTTCTCCGGGCCGCGCAGCCGCTCCGGGGTGACGACCGGGTCCTGGAGCTCCACAACGATGATCTGGTAGCGCGCAAGCAAGCCGCGGGCCACCGCCGACGCCAATGTCAGCCGGTACAGGACGGGCCCGAAGATGGCTTCGTCGTCCATGGACGCGGCCATCTCCTCCGGCAGCGCATCCCGCACCCCCTCGGCCACCTCCCAGGACGGAGGGCGCTCCTGCCAGATCCGCGGCGTCGCCGTCAGGTACAGCCGACGCGCTGCCGGAATCACCATCTGGTCGTGGATCTCCGCCCACGCCTTCCCCAGCGATCCGCTGGTTCGGTGCGCTTCATCGACCACCGCCAGGTCCACCGACTGAAGTTGCTGCCCGTAGACACCCTCGAACGCCTCCGCCAGGACCCCAAGGCTCGCGTACGTGGCGTAGATGGTCACCGGGCCCGTGCCGTGCCACAGCGCCAGCTGCGGCGCGCTCGTGGTGCACCGCACCCTCAACGACCACAGCTCCGGGTCCTCCTGGAGCGAGCACACCGCAACCGCCGGCCCCGTATGCCCGACCGCCCGCCACGCCTTCACCGTCTGCGTCAGAAGGTCCAGCGTCGGCACCAGCACGAGGACCCGCCCGTTCGGCACGATCCTCCGCGCGGCAGAGGCAGCAATCATGGTCTTCCCGGTCCCGCACGCGGCAACGACCTGCCCGCGCAGGCCATGTGCGGGGATCCCGCCGGGAGGGATGTCGAGACCGCGCACAATGGCGTCAACGGCCTCCACCTGGTGGTCTCGCAGCCGGATCCCCATCAGGACTCGTTCCCCCTCACCGCTGAGCAGCAAAGTGATTGTGAGTAGTCGCCGTCTGGTCCCGTCGTCAGCCCACAGCCAGTCGGCCAGGTGCCAGCTGCCTGGCGCTGCTGTGCGGCGCAGCGTCAGCGAGCACCTCCAGACCGAACGTCCTCAACCGGATTGGCTCCACCTGATCGTGTCCTTCCAAGCCGTCCACGCATTCACCGTCAAACGGCTTCCGCATCGTCTCCTCCACGACCGATACCGGCCCACACGCGGGGGAGGTCAGGCTGGCTTGCCCAACACTCCAGATCGCAGTGATCTTTGGGCAGTGGCCGAGTGCTGGAGCAGCCTGTTTAGGGCTGCGGAGGCCCCGGTGGACACGCACCTTCCAAAGCAAGCGTCGCCGGGGCCACCCGCATGGGCTCTAGTTGCCTGTCCGTCTTCACCAAACAAGTCAAGAGTGCCCTCCGGCAGGGTACAGCCTTCACCCCCTTCGACAGCGCTTACGTACGTGATCAACGTTGGCTCCACTTGGCGTGCCCATGCCAATTACTGGGAGTGGAGCCGCCGCGAAGCCTCTGACGGAGGAGTCATCCGACCGGCTTGCCACGCATGGTGAGGATTCTTGGCTTCTCAAACTTCCTGGCGGGCGAATCACGAATGCCCACGCGCTTTATGCATGGAAAGCTCCAACTGCGAGATGGGCCAGTAATCAACCCTCTATCTCGCGGCACGTTAGTTCACCCATCCCTCTCATTTGGTGATCTCACAGTTGCGCTTAAGTGGACACCTCTTCCCTCCCATCGCTGACCAGTCGTCCGCAAGAGAGCGGGCACCGGCGGGAGCAACTCCCGAGCCTCGATGGCGTTTTCAGCGTTGAGTGCCCGTGGGACACGTACTGCCGCACCGAAGCGGATACAGTCTGGGGAGCCGCGCATCGTGTCTCCTCGGGCACCTTCCAAGAGTCAGCACCGAGACCTGCGACGCGCGTTCAAAACCCTGTCCGTCTTCACGAATGAGAAGAGGTACTACCTCGTGTCCGTCACGTCCGCTCAAGCCTTCGACCCTGGCGAAGACCCGGTTCTGCTCCAGCAGATTCGCGAGATTCTGTCCGACGACCGCCGCAGTGACCTGGAGCGATTCATCCGAACAGTGCCTCTCGCAGGCGCGAGGTGCGCTGCTGTGGAGCCCCAGGCGGTGTGCCCTCACTGCACCAAGCGCAATGAGAACCTGGTCCGCAACAAACGCCGACTGATCACCACCGCGCAGTCGACCCTCGGGCTCTGCGCGACGGGGCTGGGCACGACCGGAGTCGTCCTCTTCGTCGACGGCGCTCCGCTGGAAGCGAGCGCTGCCGGCGTCCTTGCTGGCCTGTTCGTCACCGGGGTCAGGGCACTCCAGAAGCTCAAGCCCGGTCGCTGACCGAAGCCTCACAGCCGTCACTACGCCGGTCTCGCACGCTGGGGCATCTGGGGCGGGCACCGCCCCAGAACTCCCATCTCCCGTTCCGCGAGATCGTTTTGAAGGTCCATAGCAGATGTGATCTTGCGTGTGACCACTGCTATATGTATGAACACGCTGATCAGAGCTGGCGTACCCGCCCAAAAGTAGTCTCTGACGAAGCGATTTCCTGGACAGCTCTGCGACTGGCCGAGCATGCCAAGAGCCATGCCCTGCCCTCCGTGTCAGTGCTCCTGCACGGAGGGGAGCCACTTCTGGCGGGGCCTCAGCGACTGCGCCGTATCTGCGAGGAGCTCACAGCGGCCCTCCACGGCGTCGCGGATCTCGATCTGCAGATCCACACCAACGGCATACAGCTCAGCCCCTGGCTATCTCGACCCCTTGAACGAGTACGACATCCGGGCCGGGATCAGCCTCGACGGCGACAGACACGCGAACGACCGCCACCGCCGGTTCGCCGACGGCCGCACCAAGCCATCGCCTGGTCCCGAGAGCCGTCGATCTGCTGCACCAGGAGCGCTACGCCACCTTTACCTCGGTCTGCTGTGCACGATCGACGTGGCGAACGATCCGGTCGCGGTGTACGACGCCCTCGCCGAGCTAGAGCCGCCGCGATCGACTTCCCGCTGCCGCACGACGCTGCGCCGGTCCAGCCCTTCGCCATGCGATCCCCACGGCACGGCTACCAGTTCGTGGCCGCGCGCCCGCGTGGCTGCGGAGCTGGAGGACGAGGGTGATCAGTACCCATGCGCCGAGGGTGCCGGTGATCGCGACGGGGGGTGTCCCGGGCCGGCGGAGAGCGGGACGGGGTGCGCTGCGAGTCCCTCCGCGAGGGCGAGCGCGCTGTCCGCCGATAGGTCGACCCCGCTCCTCGGCGTTCAGCTCCTTCAGCTCGTCGTCCGACTTGAAGCTGCCGTCGCTTATCGACGAGGAGGCGTACTCGGTCCATGAGCCGTCGTAGTTCTTTACGTGCTCGACCCTGCGAGTGCAGGGGAGCCGTACGACAGCTGGCTGGTGATCTTCGACAACGAGGCAGACCCGAACTCCACAAGGAGCCCCCGGCCCGCGCCTTCGTGTCGAGCAAGCTTGTCGTCGTGCCTGGGGATGCATCATGCCAAGAGCCATGCGCTGCTCTCTGCTCAGTGCGGCCCGCGACGGCATGAAGCCACGTCAACGAGATGGGGCTGCTGCTCGACTGCGGCTTCATCAAGTGCACCCGCGTCGTCGGCAATGCCATGGCCAAGGGCTACAGGGGCGGCAACACGCTGGCGCGCCGGAGCACTCGACGGCGTCGCGGACCTCGGTCTGAGCATTCATACGCGCCCGCTGGTTCGCCCAGTGGTCGAGTCCTGCGGCGGCGGTCTCTACGCCCACCGGTACAGCGGGCGCGGCTTCGCCAACCCTCCGTCTACTGCGCGGACCTGGCCGTTCTGGTCGAGGGCATTGCCGAGCGGATCACCGAGCGCGTGCTCGTACCGATGGTTACCGGCGCTTGGCCCAGCTGGGCTCCGTCTGTACGTTGCGGGCCTCGGGGTGGCCGACCTCGCGGACGGCGGGATCATGTTGGTCGGGGCTCGGCAGCGAGCTGCTGCCGGGGGCTCGACCAGATGCACCGTCATACGACGAGCATGCCGGTGCACGTCGCTGAACCCCGACGTGGCCCTGGGCTCTAGAACAACTCTTGAGCGGGGAAGCCGTCCCGGGCAGACTTGCCCGGACATCTTCGAGCTGAGCAATGGCGACC